>OZ242033.1:0-3874298 GCA_965205155.1 Candidatus Aldehydirespirator sp.
GGCCGCGCACACCGCCACCGCGTTGTAGGCCTCGCTGAAGCTCTCGACCCCGGCCATGTCGGGCACCCGCCGTCGGGACTCGCCCGCTCCGTCGACGAAGCCGACAACCGCCGCGCACGCACCGGTCCGCGACGCGAAGCGCTCCAGCGCGGCGCGGCTGGCCGCGACGAAGTCCGGGCGGAACACCAGATCCTCGGGCGGGTAGCCGGTGATGGCCAGCTCGGGCAGGACCGCGACATCGGCGCCCGCCGCTTCGGCCCGGGCCAGCGCCTCCGCGGCCAGGGCCGCGTTCGCCTCCAGGTCCCCGACGGTCGGGTTGACCTGGCAGATCGCCACTCTCAAGCGGTTGGGGCCCGCCCTCCCAGCAACGTCAGCGGCCATTGCAGGCCGGCTGGCTCAGTTGTAGCCGACGAGCGCCTCGCAGATGGTCCTCGTCAGCAGCGTGGTCACGTGGTAGGGGTCGGCGTTGGCGTTGGGGCGGCGGTCCTCGATGTAGCCCTTGCCGTCCTTGGCGACCTGCCACGGGATCCGCACCGACGCACCCCGGTCCGACACCCCGTAGGAGTACTGGTCATAGCGCTCGGTCTCGTGCTCGCCGGTCAGGCGGAACTCGATGCCCGCGCCGTAGCCGCTGAGGTGCTCCTCCGGCTTGCCGGCCATGCCCAGCGCCTCGCAGGCCGCGATGATCGGCTCGTAGCCCTCACGCATGGCCTTGGTCGAGACGTTGGTGTGCATGCCGGCGCCGTTCCAGTCGCCCAGCATCGGCTTGGGCTCGATGGTCACTTCGATGTGGTGCTTCTCGGCCAGACGGAACAGCAGGTAGCGAGCCACCCACATGTGGTCGGCGACGGTGACGGTGTCGAGGGGTCCGATCTGGAACTCCCACTGGCCCGGCATCACCTCGGCGTTGGTGCCCGCGATGGTCAGGCCGGCCTGGATGCAGGCGGTGGTGTGCTCCTCGATGAGATCACGGCCCGAGATCCGGCCCGCGCCGACCCCGCAGTAATACGGTCCCTGCGGCGGCGGGAACCCAGCCGGCGGGAACCCAGCCGGCCAGCGGGTGGTCGCATCGAGCAGCGTGTACTCCTGCTCCATACCGAACCACGGATCCTGGTCCTTGTACTTCTCGTACACGGCCACGCACTCGGCCCGGCGGTTGGTGGGGTGCGGCGACAGGTCGTGGGTCAGCAGCGTCTCGCACAGCACCAGTATGTTGTCGCCGCCGCGCACCGGGTCACCACAGGTGAACACCGGCTTGAGCACCACATCGGAGTTGTCGCCCGTGGCCTGATTCGTCGACGAGCCGTCAAAACCCCAGATCGGGGGCGCCTCATCATTGGCCAAGATCTTCGTCTTGGTGCGGATCTCGCCCACCGGCTCGACCCCGTCAATCCACAAGTACTCGGCCCGGTAAGTCACATCGTCTCCTTGCTGTGTCTGTTCCGGCTAATGGAAATCGAACGCGAACGAGGCTACCGGCCCCTGTGGCCCGAGCGGCCCGTGAGCGCGAACAAGAGCGGGAGACTCACCCGCGGTTCTCGGCCCACCAGCGGTCCAGTCTCCGGAGCAGCTCCTCGGTGGGAAGCACCCCCTCCGAGCGCTTGAGCTCCAGCAGCCAGGTGAGGGCCTTGCCCACTTCCGGACCGGACGGCAGGCCGAGATGGGCCATGACCGCGTCACCGTCGATCTGGGGCCGCTCCGCCGCCTTGCGCTCGGCTTCGGCCAGCTCCGATATGCGCCGTTCGAGGTCGTCGATCTGGTGGTGGAGGTCGGCCTCCCGCTGGAGGTTGCGGGTCGTGCAGTCCGACCGGACCAGTTGGTTGAGACGGCCCAGCAGCGGCCCGGCGTCCCGGGCATAGCGGCGAACCGCGGCGTCGCTCCAGCCGGACGCGTAGCCCTTGAAGCGGCCCGACAGCCGAACCAGCTCGCTCACGTCTTCGACCATGCCCTCATCGAAGCCGAGCTCGACCAGCCGTCTGCGGGTCATCCGGGCGCCGACCGCTTCGTGGTGGCGGAAGGTCACCTCGCCATGCTCGTAGCTGCGGGTGCGGGGCTTGCCGATGTCGTGGAACAGCGCCGCCAGTCTGACTACGAGGTCGTCGGGCGTCTTGGCCACGACCGCGATGGTGTGGGCCAGCACGTCCTTGTGCCTGTGAATCGGATCCTGCTCCATCTGCAGATCCGGCAGCTCCGGAACGATCTCGGTCATCCTGCCGCGATCGATGGCCGACCACAGCCGGGGCGCCGGGTTGGCGCCGCTGACCAAGTCGCAGAGCTCCTGTCGATGTGTCTGCCCGGCATCCACGATGATCACCGGAAGTCAGCCTATGATCCAACTTCACTGTTCGGTTTCGTGACGCGACGCGGCCGAATCCGCGGTGTATGGTGGCGCCTGGAAAGGAGTCCCTCATGCGATCACTGAGGCTCGCCACGGCAATTTTCGCGCTGGCGTTGGTCGCGACGGCTTGTAGCGACGACGAGAACGGCGAGGGCGAACCGGTTGACGAGGTGACGACCACGACCCAGTCGGACAGTCCCACCACCACGCAGCCCCGGGTGACCACACCGACAACCGCGCCGGAAGAGTCCCCGACGACCACCGTCGTCGAGGAGGCCCCGTCGACTACCAGCACGACGGCGCCACCGGAGGCCGGGACCACCTTGGGGCCGCCTTCGCCGCCGAGCAACGTGCGGTGCCAGGCCGGCAACGCCGAGAACGAACTCCTCGTCGAGTTCGATGCCCTTCCCAATCCATCTGACATCGCCCACATCCGCGTCTACGTGTCAGTGGACGGCGGGCCGATGATCACCAACGGGGAGTACACGGTCGACCAGGTCGACACCACCCGCTCCGGTGGCTCCCGCTGGGCCGCTCGGGCCCGTGGGCTGCCGGCGAATGTGCCTCTCCGGCTCGCCGCAACGTCCTTCAACCAGTTGGGCCAGGAGTCGGGTTGGTACATCGTGGAGGGCCTGTACGCCGGTCCCGGGGCACCGTGCGGCGACTCCGCCGACGTGGTCCTGCCTCCGACCACCTGCACCGCCGGCTGCGACGAGGAAGAGGGCGAGCCCGGGGCATAGCGGACTTGCTGCTACGGCCGGGAACCAGACCCGGCCGTAGCATCGTCATAGGTGTCGAAGGCCCAACGCGGGAGGACACCCATGCATGATGCCAACAACCTCCGTCTGAGGACTCCTCGCCCACCCTGGAGGATCCTGGTGGTGGCACTGCTCGGCGTGGCGCTGGCGCTGCTGGTCGCCTGCGCCGGAGATGAGGACGGCGACACCACCGCCGCAGCCGCGGCTGCCGACGAGCCGGCCGAGGAGGCCACCTCCGATATGGGCGGCTCGACAAGATCGCCGGCACAGGACGCAGAGATGGCCATAGAGGAAGCGCCGGCCGAAGAGGCCGGGACCGAAGAGACCTCCCTGGCCGTTCCCACCGCGCTCACGCCCGCCGATCTCGGACGCGAGATCATCTACCGGGCCACGATCGGCGTGCAGGCCGACGACGTGACCGCGGCCAGCAACGAGGCGGTGGCCATAGTCCAGGGACTGGGCGGGATCGTGTTCTCCCAGACGACTCGCACCGAACCCCAGCCCTGGGCCGAGATCGTCTTCAAGGTGCTTCCCGCCGACTTCTCGACCGCGCTGGAGAGCCTGGCCGGCGTGGGCAAGCTGGTCGACCAGTCGATCAGCGCCGACGACGTGACCGAGCGGGTCGTCGACCTCGAGAGCCGCATCAGCACCGCGGAGACCAGCGTGGCCCGCCTGCGGCGCCTTCTCGAGGATGCGGTCGACCTTGAGGACGTGGCCGCGATCGAGGGCCAGCTGCTCGACCGGGAGACCACGCTCGAGGTCCTGCGGGGACAGCTGCGGACCCTGCGCGGCCAGGTGGACCTGGCCACCATCACCCTGACCATCACCCAATCGCCCACCGTGCTGCCCGACACCGGCATCCTGGCGCAGGCCTGGGTGTCGGACGACGCCGACGACCCGTGCCGCCTGGGCACTGACCACTTCACCGCCGATCCCGACACCACCCTGTACTTCTGCCTCGAGGTGGAGAACACCGGCGCCTCGGCGCTGACCGACGTAACGGTCCGCTCCCGCGAGGTGCGCCTCGACGTAAGCTCGTTCGAGCTGGTCCAGGGCGGATTCGACCGGATCGAGCCCGGCGACTTGCTGGTGGCGGTGCTGGCCGAGCCCGTCGAGGACGGGCGGATGGCGGGCAGGATCGCCACGCGGGGCCTCGGGATCAACCTCGAAGTCGAGGCCGTTCCGGTGGACTCCTCCGGAGCGCCCCTCCAAGAGGTCTCGGCGTCCGCGTGGGTGTACGTGGATGTGGACCCGGACGAGTCGCTTCCCGGCTTCCGCGACTCGATCTCCGACGGCGCCGGGTTCCTGCGCTCGCTGGGAGGCGTCGTCCTGGTGGTCATCGGGGTCCTGATCCCGTTCCTGCCGTTCGTGGCCGTGATCGCCGCCCTGATCTGGTGGCGCCGGCGCCGGCGCGGCGGAGCCCGGCCTAGGCCCAACAAGGCAACGAAGCCTCCAGCACCTGCTCCCGCACCGCCGCCCCCGCCAGGTCCCGAACCCGAGCGCTCTGCCGACTCCTCCTAACCTCGATTCCTCCTAACCTGTCGCGGTCACGACCGCGGGAGGAAGCTGGAGTGAACGCAACAGAGGAACGCAACAAGGAGATGGTGGCCAGGTTCTGGGACGCCCTCTACGCCCACGACTGGGACGCCGTCGGTGGGTTCTTCTCGCCCGAGGCCAACTACGTGGACGTTGGCACGGGCGAGTCGGGCGGGGGCGCCCACGGCCCTGACCAGATCGTGGCCCGGCTGCGGCTCGGCCTGGAACCGGTGGAGCGCCACACGCACGAGCCCGGCCTGGTCGTGGCCGAGGGCTCGGTGGTGGTCACCGAGCATCTCGAGGTCTGGTGGTTCCACACCGGCGAGGTGGTCAGGCACCCGTTCACCTCGGTGATGGAACTCGACGACGGCTCGATCACCCGCTGGTGGGACTACTCCAACCTGGCCAACCTGCTCGACAACGCCCCGCAGTGGTGGCTGGAGCACATCGCCTCGGGCTGGCGATCCACCCTCGACGCCTGAAGCCGCCGAGAAACCCCCGAGCCCCAGGAGGATCCGCCGATGACCGATTCACTCGACCCGGCCGCCGTCTGGCGGGAGTTCTGCAGCCGGATCGCCGAAGCGGGGGCGGCCGTGCTGGGCGACCCGGCGGTGTCCGGCGCCCGCGACCAGGCCGAGGGGCTGCGGTGCCTCAGCCGGCAGTTGGTGTTCTCGGTGCAGGACGCAGTGGAGTTCCGCGACGCCGACTTCCCGGCCTTCCATCGCTTCGACGACGACGTGACCAAGTGGGGAGGCCCCAACACCGACAACAACTACCTGCGCTGCTCCATCGACCCGGCCGGCCTCTACCGGCTCACCGCCGATGTGGCCGGCTGCCGCGACGCGATCCTCTCGCTGCATGAGGGCGACATGCAGCTCGGCCGCCACCGCGTGTTCAGCGAGTGCTCGCTGCGTGAACTGAGCCTCGAGGACGGGCGCCTCGAAGTGATGATTGCGCCCGACCGTCCCGCCGGCGCCGTCAACTGGATGGCCAGCAACGGTGAGGTGCGCTATATCGGCATCAGGGTCTACGTGTGCGACTGGAACGCCGACGCCGTGCCCGACTTCTACATCGAGCGCCTCGACCGGACCGGCGACCGGCCGGAGCGGCTCACCGTCGACCGCATGGCGGAGGCGCTGGAGGAGGCCGCCGGCTGGGTGGAGACCTCGGTCCCCTTCTGGCTGCGCTTCGTCGAGGGGATCCGCCAGCGCAACGGCGACAACGTCCTGACCCCGCCCATGCAGGCCAAGGGCGGCGCCGACAACATCGCCTACGGCGGCGGGTTCTGGAACCTCGGCGACGATGAGGCCTGGCTGATCACGTTCGAACCGCCCGACGCCTTCACATGGTCGATCCAGACCCACACCTGGCCCTGGTTCGAGTCGGGCGACCTCGCCCACGCCCAGACCAGCCTCAACGACACCCAGGCCCACACCGACCGCGACGGCGCGGTGCGGGCAGTGGTAAGCCACCAGGACCCGGGCACGCCCAACTGGATCGACACCGAGGGCCGCCCGGTGGGCATGTGCATCTACCGCTGGGTGGGCGCGTCGAGCATGCCTGAGGCCGCCGCCACCGTGGTCCCGCTGGCCGACCTGCGCAGCCACCTGCCCGCTGACCATCCGGCGGTCACACCCGAGAGGCGCAGGAGCGTGATGGCCACCCGGCGCCGGGGCGTGCACCGCAGGTTCCGCCGCTAGCCGGACAGCACGGCGTCGGGGACCGACTCCAATGGACTGGCAGCCTCCGGCACGACCTCGCTGGGTAGACCGGCTCAACGGCCACGCCGACCACGTCGGCCACGGCCGGCTGATCGTGCCGCTGGAGCCGGACGAGCTGATCGCGGCAGCCACCGAAGAGGCCGGACTGGACGACTTCGGGCAGCCCGGCGAGTTCGGCGACGCCGGAGCCGACGGCGCGGGCTGGCGAACCCATTTCGAGACCTTCATGGAGGCGCTGGAACGGGAGGGCGAACTTCACCTCACCGGCCGGCTCCTCACCCGCACCGACCTCCTGGCCGCGTTGCGCAACCGGCTGGAACTCGTCGATCTGTGGCGGCGCCGGCCCGACATCGGCGAGCAGCCGGTCGACGGACCCCTGGTGGTGATCGGGGCGGCCCGGTCGGGCACATCGATCCTGCACGAGCTGCTGGCCCTCGACCCGGCCCACACCACCCCGACCACCTGGAAGGTTCACCGGCCGGTGGCGGCCGCCACCGGCGACGCCGAGGCGGTGGCCGCGGCGCGACGAAGCGTCGACTCGGTGGTGTCGTTCTGGCACGACGTGCAGCCCGAGTACGAGACCATGCACCACAACGGCGGCGACCTCCCCACCGAGTGCATCTTCTTGACCGTGCCCACCTTCCTGTCGGACAACTGGGCCGGCACCCACACCGTGCCCAGCTACAGCCGCCATCTGGCCCTGGCCGACCACCGTCCCGCCTACCAGTGGCACCGCCGCACCCTGCAGACGTTGAGCCTGCGCGAGCATGGCCGGCGCTGGGTGCTCAAGGCGCCGAGCCACCTGGCCACCCTGCGGGAGCTGTTCGCGGTCTACCCCGACGCCAGGGTCATACAGCTCCACCGGGATCCGGCCCGCACCTTGCCGTCGATGCTGAGCCTCATGGGCACGCTGCGGTGGATGCGCACCGACTCAGTCGACATGGAGCCGTTCGTGGCCCCGACCGTGGCGGGGGTGGCCCATCTGCAGCGTCGGGCCATCGCCGACCGGGCCTCGGGCCGCCTGCCCGACGACCGCTTCTTCGATCTGCCCTACGCGGAGCTGCTCGCGAATCCGGTGGCCGCCATCGGCGCGGCCTACGAGCACTTCGGCTGGGCCGTGCCGACGGACTTGCCCGGCGCCGTCAGGGCATACCTGGCATCCAAACCCAAGGGCGCCAGGGGCAGCCACCGGTACTCGCCCGAAGCCTTCGGACTGACCACCGGGGAGATCCGGTCGGCCTTCGGCGACTATCTCGACCGCTTCACCATCGCACCCGAGGACTGAGCATCCGAGGGCCGGATCCTCCAGGTCAGGCACCGGGGCCTTCGTCAGGCTGCCCCCGGCGTCGATGGCGGAGGGCCACACTGACCATCACGGCCACACCGACCGCGATCACGATGCCGCCGACCACTAGCACCGGGTCGAGGTCGGCCCAGAAGCGATCGGTGAGTGCGGCCGCCGCCACTGCGATGAAGATCAGCCCGGCCACCAGCGCCACCGGATCAACACGGCGGGACTTTCCCGCGCCTGACTCACGTTGGCCGGCGGCATCGGTATCCGCAGCGGCATCGGTATCCGCAGCGGCGGTCTCCGCGGCAGCGCCGGTGTCTGGTGCTTCGTCGGTCATCGTCTCGTCGCTCATTGTCCCGTCGCTCCTATGCGGTCCATGGCGGGCAGTGTCACGATCTCGACCGAGCCGATGCCCATGTCGATATCGAGGCGCAGCTCACTCTCGGGGTCTCCCCATACTGGTGTGGTGACTTGGCGGGCAAGGCCGAGGCCTTCCTCTCTGCCCTCCCAGGGGTAGCCGGAGTAGCGGGCTTCGGCCAGCAGGACCCGGAACACCTCTCGGAGATCGGTCTCGTCTCCGACGCCTGATCCTTCAGCCACGAGGCGTAACAGGGACTCCCGCTGATGTGGGGGGATCCTGTCCTCCCTGTATCTCTCGTAGTCGTCCAAGTAGTCCTCGATCGTTCCAATGTCGGCGTCCGAGCCACTGCCGTCCGTGTAGCTGAGCGGCAGTCTCAGTAGGTCTTCGAGCAGTCGCCGGGAGTACCCCAGGTCCCGCTGCCTGTCGGTCTCGGGGCCGCCATACCACACCCGGATGCTCCCCGCCCCCACGTTGACGTCGGCCGTGGTCTTTATGTTGTCGGGGACGTAGATGTCCAACTCGCCGACGCTCACGCTGAGGTCCAGGGAGTTGACTGTGCCGTCGGCCTCGAGGTCGCTCAGATCCACGACCATCTGGCCCACGCCATGGTGGTACTCGTCCTGCAACTCGCTTGCGGTCATGACGTCTACTCGGAGCTTCCCCACCCCCGATCCCCACGGCAGCTCGGCTCCCGCGAACAGCAGCAGCGGCGCGGAGAGCACAACGCCGAGAAGGATGAGGCCTCGGGCGGACACGAGGTACGCCGACACCAGCAGCCCAACGCCCGTGATGGCCAGTGCGACGGCGAGGTAGACCCCGATGTCCACCTCAACTGCGTCGAGTCGATCCAACACCATCGAGCCGCCGGTGTACACCAGCAGGACTGCGACGGTGAGATAGCCGATCATCGTGCGCCCGCGCCTTCGCACCGGCACGACAGGGGACGGCACCGGTCCGGCCGGCGAGGCGGCTGCCCACCCCGGCCCGCCCGCCGCCGCCGTGGAGGGATGAGGCGCTGGGGGTGAGGGCGCCGACGGCGGCGGCGACGGGGCCGGAGTGGGCTTGGACCGTCCGGTGGGTCCGGGCCAGAGCACCAGGGCCACACCGGCGGCAATGAGGATGAGGGCAAGATAGGGAGCCATCGTCCACACATTGATGAACGTCGCGAACAGCTCGCCGCTGAGACTGGCGGTTATGAGCAGACCGATGCCGATCAGCACGACCGCCATCAGGCTGCGGAAGCGACGGGGTGAGTCGCTCCCCAGAGCTTTGGCGATGACACTGGGCGAGTCCTCCTGGGGCAGGGCCAGCCAGCCGATCAGGTACAGGAACGGGCCGGCGCCGCCCAGGAAGGTCAGCACGATGAAGGCGATCCTCACGATCACCGAGTCGATCCCGAAATAGGCGCCGATGCCCCCCGCGACTCCGGCGATCACCTTGTCGGTGGAGCTGCGGCAGAGCTTGCGGTCCCGGGTTGTGTCGCCCTCGCTCGACTCGCCGGCACCGGGACGTTGCTCCCCAGCCACGGCGTCGCCCTCGCTCGACTCGCCGGCACCGGGACGTTGCTCCCCAGCCACGGCGTCGCCCTCGCTCGACTCGCCGGCACCGGGACGTTGCTCCCCAGCCACGGCGTCGCCCTCGCTCGACTCGCCGGCACCGGGACGTTGCTCTTCGGCCATGGCGTCCAGTGTGTGCCCCGACGTGGAGCCGGCCAATAGGGAATCTCCCTGAACTCTCCCCTAGGGCCGCTGCCGACATAGGGGTTCGTCCGGGTGCCGGTCCGGGGCCCTGCGTGCCATCATCTCTGCATGGCGCCGACCCGGGCCGGCTGGCCTGTCAGATCTCGCACCGATCGAATGATCGCGGGCGTGTGCGGCGGTGTCGGGGCGCGCCTCGGCATCGACGCCACCATCGTGAGGATTGCCTTCGTGGCGCTGGCGCTGGCCTGGGTAGGAGTTCCCCTCTACCTGCTGGGATGGGTCCTGCTCCCCCAGGCCGCCCTCCCCGCGGACAGAGCGCGACCCGCCGACGCTGCGCCTACGCCCCGCATGGCGACCAGACGGGCCGCGGGCATGGCCTTGATCGTGCTCGGAACGGTGCTGCTGGTCCGGCACTTGGGCGTGGCCTTGCCCGACACGGTGATCTGGCCGGCCCTGTGTGTGGCTCTCGGACTCGGAATCGTCGTCTGGAGGGCACAGCCCTCGGCCGGCATAGACCGGGCGGCCGCGGTGCGGATAGCGGCGGGCACGATCCTGCTAGCGCTGGGGATCGGCGTGATCGCCGCGGCCAACCTGTCGCTGTCGGCCGTGCGCGACGGGCTGCTGTCGGGCGGGCTGGTGGTGGGCGGGCTGGCGCTGATCCTGGGGCCGTGGGTGGCCGTGCTGCTGCGGGACCGGCGCGAGGAGCGGCAGCGACGGATCCGGGCCGACGAGCGGGCCGAGGTGGCCGCCCACCTGCACGACTCGGTGCTCCAGACCCTGGCCCTCATGCAGCGATCGGATGACCCGGCTCGCATGACCGCGCTGGCCCGGCGCCAGGAGCGAGAGTTGCGCGGCTGGCTCTACGGCGATGCCGCCGAACCGGGTACGGCCACGGTCAGAGCGGCCATCGAGCGCCTGGCCGGTGTGGTGGAGGAGCGCCACGGCTCGGTCATCGAGGTTGTGTCGGTGGGAGACGCGCCCCTGGACGCCGCCACGGAATCGCTGGTGGCCGCGGCAGGCGAGGCGATGACCAACGCAGCCCGGTGGTCGGGCTGTCCGACCGTCTCTGTCTATGTCGAGGCAAGCCCGCAGGCGGTGGAGATATTCGTGCGCGACCGGGGCGTGGGCTTCGATCCCAACGCGGTCAACGGCGATCGTCACGGCATACGCGACTCGATCCGGGGCCGGCTTGATCGGGTGGGCGGGAGCTGCGAGATCATCAGCTCGAAGGGCCAGGGCACCGAGGTGCGCCTGCACCTGGCCCGGACCTGACCGGGGCTGGGCCTGAGTACCGTGGTGGTCATGGCGGCTGCTCCTCCCCGGGTGGTGATCGTCGACGACCACCGGCTGTTCCGCAGCGGCGTGCGGGCCGAGATCGGTGACCGGGTGGCCGTGGTGGCCGAGGCCGACGACGTCGGCTCCGCGGTGGAGACAATCGAGCGCTGGAGCCCCGACGTGGTGCTGCTCGACGTGCACCTTCCCTCCGGGTCGGGGCGCGAGGTGATCGAGTCGGTGACCGCGGCCGGCGTCGAGACCCGGTTCCTTGCCCTGTCGGTGTCCGACGCGGCTGAGGATGTGATTGCGGTGGTCAGGGCGGGGGCCAGGGGCTACGTCACCAAGTCGATCTCCGGGGACGACCTGGTGGACGCCATCGTCCGGGTGAGGGACGGCGACGCGGTGTTCTCGCCCCGCCTGGCCGGGTTCGTGCTGGACGCCTTCGCCACCGACTCAGTGGCCGTCGCCGGAGCGGAGCCCGACGAGGACCTCGACCGGCTGACCGCCCGGGAGCGGGAGGTGCTGCGCCATCTGGCCCGGGGCTACACCTACAAGGAGATCGCCCGCCAGTTGTCGATCTCGATCAAGACGGTGGAGACCCACGCCTCGGCGGTGCTGCGCAAGCTCCAACTGTCCAACCGCCACGAGTTGAGCCGCTGGGCCGCCGCCCGCCGCATCTGGTGAGCGGCTCGGCGGATAGGTGACCATCTCGCGGCGCGGCTGACTCGTTCTTGACGTAGTTGTGCCGCTATGAGGCGAACAACTACGTCAAGAACGAAGCATGGGCATGTTCCGGCGAACCGGGGCCTCCAGTAGGTTCTGCGCTCATGGCACAGCAGGAGACGGCCGCGGCGCGTTGGGCCCGGCAGATGGCCGACTGGGCCATCCCCGATGAGATCCTGGGCTCTGCTCCCCGCCGGCCCTTCGTGTTGTCGCCGGAGATCTTCGCCGCGCCCGAGCCGGGGACGTTCGAGCGGTCGCTGTCGAACCACCGGGCCGCCGAGGCCTTGAATGACGGGGGCTCGGTGCTGGATGTCGGCTGCGGGGGCGGGGCTGCGGCCTTCGCGGTGGCGCCGCCCGCCACCGAGGTGATCGGCACCGACCGCCAGACCGACATGCTCGATCTGCTCGCGGCCACCGCCCGCGAGCGCGGCATCCCGACTCAGGTGCATGCCGGGTCGTGGCCCGAGGTCGCCGACGCGGTGCCGGTCGCCGACGTGGTCGTGTGCCACAACGTGCTCTACAACGTGACCGACATCCCGCCGTTCGTGGCCGCGCTGAACGACCACGCCCGCCGCCGGGTGGTGATCGAGATCACGCCCAAGCATCCCCAGGACCGCCGCCGCATGCTGTGGCGTCACTTCTGGAACCTCGAGCGGCCCCACGAGCCCACCGCGGCCACCGCGGTTGAGGCCATCGCCGAAGCCGGCCTGGACCCCGTCGCCGAGGAGTCGCTCCTGCCCGAGGACCCCCGAGCGGCGGTGCGCCGCGAGTTCGAGGGGCCCCAGTGGTGCCGCAACCTGTGCCTGCCACCCGAGCGCGAGCCCGAGGTGACCGCGCTGGTTGCCGATGTCCCCTTCCCGCGCGAGCGGGTCACCATCTGGTGGGACGTCGACCGCTGAGCTCTTGGTCGCCGTGGCGATGACGGTGATGAGGTCGAAGACGAACGCGCGGTCAGGTTGCGGTCGAGAACAGGATGATGGCGACTGCGCCCATCGCCGCGCCCACCCATTGCCAGCGGCGCACGACCTCGTGGTAGATCCGCCAGGCCAGGAACATGGTCGTGACCGGGGCGAAGCCCAGCATGGCCGCCACCACCGCCACGTTGCCCCGCTGGAAGGCGATGACCAGGGCGATGATGGCGCCGATGTCGATCAGGCCGACCAGCAGGCCGAAGCGCTTCACGTCGCGTGACACCGGTGCCAGCGGCTGGATCGGTCTGGCGATCAGCGGGATGAGGACAGCCGCGCCCAGCTGGGTCAGGAACGCCGGCATGGCCCCGGCGTCCGGGCTGATCCGACCGTAGACCAGGCTCTGCACACCCAACAGCACGCCCACCAGGCACCCCATGCCCAGCGCGGGTCCCGACCACAGCGCCCTGTCGGTCGGCAGGCCGCCCTCGCTCACGATCAGCAGCACCGCCGGGATGGACAGCACCACTCCGACCAGTTCCGCTCCACCCAGGGCGTCGCCGGTCAACGGGCCAACGACCGCGGGGATCACCAGCGACACCAGGCTGAACACGGGAGCGACCACGGCCATCGGGCCCCGCTCCATGGAGAGGTACAGCAGCGGCCGGACGGTCGCCACCAGCACCACCGCCACCAGTGTCCAGTAGAGGTCCGCCCGGTTGAAGTCCGCGGGCCGGAACACCAGCACGAAGATCCCCGCCACCGTCGCGCCCACGCACGAAGCCAGCCAGGCGATCGAGACCACCGCGCCCGGATGGTTGATGCGGCGACCGCCGACGCCCCCGAAGAAGTCGCCCATCCCGAGCAGGGCCGCGGCCAGTCCTCCTAGGAAAACAGGCAAGATTCTCAGGCTAACCCTGCCCTGAGTCCGAGCGGATGGGCCCGCCGTACTCTGGAGGCATCGAGACAGCCACCGGTGCCGGAAGCATGCAGCCGCCGACGACCCTCGGCGTCGACGTGGGCGGGACGTTCACCGACGTCGCTATGTGGGACGGCAGGGCCATGACGGTCGGGAAGGTGCCGTCCACGCCCCGCGATCAGAGCGAGGGGGTGATGGCCGGCGCCGGGGCGGCGGTGACGGCGGGTGGCCGCGCCGACCTGCTGCACGGGACCACCGTGGCCACCAATGCGCTGCTCGAGCGGAGGGGAGCGAAGACGCTGCTGGTCACCGACGCCGGCTTCGAGTCGCTGATCGAGATCGCCCGCCAGGACCGGCCCTCCCTGTACGACCCGTTCGCCGACCGGTCTGTCCCCCTGGCAGACCCCGGGATGCGACTGGGCGTCGACCTGGCCGCAGCCGCCCGCGACGGCGGACTCGACGCGGTCGCGGCCTCGGTCGTCGCCGCCGCCCGCGACCGGGGAGCCGAAGCGGTCGCGCTGTGCCTGATGTACTCCTACGCGAACCCAGGCATCGAGCGGGCGCTGGCCGACCGGCTCCGGCGGGTGGCGGGCGTGCCCGTGTCGGCCTCCGCTGAGGTCGTGGCCGAGTTCAGGGAGTACGAGCGGTTCTCGACCGCGGTGCTCAACGCCTTCCTGTCGCCGGAGGTGTCCCGCTACATGGGCAGCCTGGCCGACCGGGCCGGGCGGGCCGGGTTCATCGACGAGATCTCGGTCATGCGCTCGTCGGGCGGGCTGGTGTCACTCGGCCACGCGTCGGCGTTCCCGGCGTCGATCCTGCTGTCGGGACCGGCGGGCGGGGTGGTGGCCGCGGCCGCGCTGGGCGAGCTGATGGGATGCGACACGCTCATCTCGTTCGATATGGGCGGCACGTCCACCGACGTGTGCCGCATCCGCCGGGGACGCCCCGAGGTGACCTACAACCGCGAGATCACCGGTTATGCCTGCCTGATGCCGTCGGTCGCGGTGCACACCGTCGGCGCCGGGGGCGGGTCGGTGGCCTGGGCCGACCGCGGCGGCGCGCTGCGGGTGGGGCCCCGCTCTGCGGGCGCCGACCCCGGGCCGGCCTGCTACGGCCGGGGCGGGACCGAGCCGACCGTCAGCGACGCCAACGTGGTGCTGGGCCGCCTCGATCCGGGGGCCAGGCTGGCCGGAACGGTGGCGCTCCAGCCCGAACTGGCCATGGCCGCCTTCGAACGGCTGGGGTCGGAGCTGTCGCTGGAGCCCGCCGAGACGGCGCTGGGGGCAGTGGCGGTGGTGGAGTCGCACATGACCCATGCGGTGCGGGCCGTGTCGGTCGAGCAGGGCACCGACCCCCGCGACGCGGCCCTCATGGCGTTCGGGGGCGCGGGCGGTCTGCACGCCAGCGCTCTGGCCCGGGCCCTGGAGATGGACGGTGTGATCGTCCCGCCCTACGCCGGCGTGTTCTCGGCCTTCGGCCTGCTGCTGAGCCCTCCCAGAGCCGACGCCGCCCAGACCGTCAATGTCACCGCCGCGGACCGCGACCGGCTGCCGGCCGCAGCCCGGAGCCTGCTGGTCGAGGCCCGCGGCCGGATCGAGGCCGACAGCGGCCAGGCGGCCGCGACCGCAGCTTCGATCATGGACATGCGCTATGTGGGCCAGGCCCATGAGACCTCGGTGCCGTACACCGAGGGCGAGCCGTGGGAGGGGCTGTGCGAGAGGTTCCACCAGTTGCACGCCCAGCGCAACGGCTTCTCCAGGCCGCAGGATCCGGTCGAGGCGGTAACGGCGCGAGCCGAGGCGGTCGGGTCGGCCGCGCTGCGCTGGGCCGATCTGCCCCCGTTCGAGCCCGAGCCCGACGATCCGAGACGGGGGGCGCGGTCCGTGATCGGCCCGACCGGGGCCGCGGAGGCCCAGGTGTGGTGGCGCCCGGCGCTGCCGGTGGGAGCCGAGGTGGTCGGCCCGGCCATCATCGCCGAAGGCGAGTGCACCACGTATGTGGCCACAGGTGAGCGGGCCACCGTCCATGAGACCGGCGCGCTGAGGATCGAGTGGTGACCCATACAGGAATTGGCAGCGCTCGACGCCGTTTTCGGCACTCCCAGCTGCCAATTCGCGAAGAGGTGGGCAGATGGGCTTGAACGCGATCGACCTGGAGGTGGCCCGGCACCGTTTCACGGCCGCGGCCGATGAGATGGGCGGGGTGCTGCGCCGCACCGGATACTCGCCCAACATCAAGGAGCGGGCCGACTTCTCGACCGCGTTGTTCGTTCCCCACGGTGAGTTGCTGGCCCAGGCCGAGCACATCCCGGTGCATCTGGGCTCGATGCCGGCGTCGGTGCAGGCCGTGATCGACGCCTTCGGCGGCAGTCTGGAGCTCGACGCCCAGTACGCGGTGAACGACCCCTACCACGGCGGCACCCACCTCAACGACTTGACCATCGTGCGGCCGGTCGCCTACGGCGGCGACCTCGCCGGCTGGGTGGCCAACCGGGCCCACCACTCCGACGTGGGCGGCGACGCGCCCGGATCGATGCCGGCCGATGCCACCCGGCTCGATCAGGAGGGCCACGTCGTGTCGCCGATGCTGGCTGCCCGGGCCGGCCGGTGGGTGCCGGAGTTCCTCGACCCGTTCCTGGAGGCGACCCGCACTCCCGACGAGCGCCTGGGGGACCTGTCGGCCCAGTTGGGCGCCAACGAGGTGGGCGCCAGGCGACTGGTCGAACTGGGCCGGGCCTACGGGCCGGGCCGCTACACCGCGATCTGCGACGGCCTGCTCGACTACGGGGAGCGCCGGATGCGGGCCGCCATCGCGGAGTTGCCCGACGGCGACTACGACTTCGAGGACTATGTGGAGGGTCCGGACGGGCTGCACGCCATCGCGGTGAGGGTCACCATCGACGGATCGGACCTTCACGCCGACTTCGCGGGGTCGGCGCCCCAGGTGGAGGCCAACTTCAACTCGGTCGAGGCGGTGGCGGTGTCGTGCCTCTACTACGCGGTGCGGGTGGCCACCGACCCGTCCATTCCCGCCAACGGCGGCTGCTACCGGTCCATCACCATGTCGTCGCCGGCGGGCTCTCTCGTCAGCGCCGAGCCGCCCGCGGCGGTGGCCGCCGGCAACGTGGAGACCTCCCAGCGCATCGCCGACGCGCTGCTGGGGGCGCTGGCGCAGGCGGCGCCGGAGGCGGTGCCGGCCGCATCGCAGGGGACCATGAACAATGTGCTGGCCGGATCGGACGACTTCGCTTACTACGAGACGGTCGGCGGCGGCCAGGGTGGGCGCTGCGGCCGGGCCGGCCAGTCGGGCATCCACACCGGCATGACCAACACCAGGAACACCCCGATCGAGAGCCTGGTCCAGCACTACCCGCTGCGCATCACCGCCTACGGGCTGCGCTCGGGCAGCGGCGGCGAGGGCCGCTTCGGCGGCGGTGAGGGCATCGTGCGGGAGATGGAGTTCCTTGAGGACGCCACCGTGACCCTGATGGGCGAGCGCCGGGTGACCCAGCCCTGGGGCCTGCAGGGCGGTGGCCCGGGAGCAGTGGGCGAGGACTGGCTGATCCGCCGCTCCGGCACCCGAGAGCTGCTGCCCGGCAAGGTCACCCTAGAAGTCCAAGCCGGCGACCGACTGCGAGTCCTAACCCCCGGCGGAGGCGCCTGGGGCGCAGCTGAGTAGGGGTCGCTCTGGGATGGCGGGATCAGCGCGGCGCTGGAGTCGTTTCACTCTTCTGTCGACATTCGCCACGAGCGCGGTGCTGGTACTCGCGCCGATCTATTCGACGGCATCATGCGAATCCGTCGATGACGGTCCCGCGGTCTGTACGACCGGCCGCGAGTCGCTGATCGAGCATGAGGGAATCGGCGCGGTGGGGATTCTGGCGGTGCCGGTGGTGCTCGCGGCCGTGCCTGTGGTGTTTCCGAGGCGGTTCGTAGCGATTTCGGTCGCGGTGGTCCTCTCCGCCCTGACCCTGCTCGGGGCTGCGTCCATCGGGCTCTTCTTTCTGCCGGCCGCCGCGCTGTCCTGGATCACGGTGACGAACTCATCCAGAGGAACAGCCACTGGCTAGCAAATATTATGTAATTGAGTTGCATTACAGACAAATACCGCTAGAATGGTCGCATGGACGCAGTCGTCGTGATGCAAGTGGTCACGCCGGTGCTGGCCGTTGTGGGCATTGTCTGGCACCAGCAGCACAGCATCGACAAGCTCCGCGACGACTTCAACGAGGCACTCCGGGAGCAGCGCGACGCTACCGACAAGCTCCGCGACGGCGTAGTGGACCTCGGGCAGCGAATGGCCCGCATCGAGGGCCATCTCGGCATCGGCATGCCGACGACCGCCGACGGAACCGACGCGGACGGCGAACCTCCCGGTTTGATCCGCTAACAGGGAGAGTGGCTACTCGTCGCTCGACTCGGCGGGCTTTGTGCGGAGCGCCCCGGTGACAGAACCGGCCACTGTGCGCATCGGCATGGTCGAGATCTCGAAGACTGCGCCCACCAGCTGTGCCGGAGTCCGGGCGGCCTCAACGAGGCCGCGGCCGAGGATCGCGCCCGCGCTGCGGCCCGACGTTCGGCGCGTCCATCCCAGCGACACGAACACGCCCAACGACAGGAAGGCGATGAAGGCCATGAACCCGGTGACGATGAGCCATCCGGCCGGGCTGGCTAGCAGCGGCAGGTCGACGAAGTTCATGCCGAAGAACCCCGCCACCAGCGACAGCGGCAGCATGATGGCCGCGTACACGGTGAGGACCTTGGTGACCTCGGTCGCCTGGCGGGCCTCGGCCCCCCGGTAGGCGTCGAGGGTCTCAGCCAGGGCGGTGCGGGCGCCGTCCACACCCTGGGCGGCCCGGGAGGCGGTGTCGAACACGTCCGAGAACCGGCGGCGGCCCCCGTCGGAGATCAGCGGCGAGATGGAATGCCGCAGGATGTCGAGGGCTTCCCGCTGGGGGTGGACCGCCCGCCGCAGCTCGGCCAGATCGGCCCGCACCGCAGTGATCTCCATCAGGAAGTCGGCGTCGGCGGTGAGGGCCCGCTCGATGAGCTCCTCGTTGCGGTCGTCGAACACGTCCAGCACGCACACGAGCCGGCGGGTGGCTACGTCGGCCAGCCGGGCCAGCGCCTCGTCGGGGCCGCCGGTGGTCAGCTCGGGCCGGCACAGGACGCCGTCCCAGAGCGCGTCGACCGACGGTGATCGCTGCTCGTGGATGGTGACGAGCCGGCGCTCGGACAGGAAGCAGTCGAGCTCGTACGTCTCGATCCGCTCCTCGCCCAGCGCGTGCAGGACCACCAGCATGAACGTCCCGAAGTCGTCGACCTTGGGCAGGTCGATGTCCTCCACCGCATCCCGCACCGCGAGGGCGTCGAGCCCCATCTGCTCCACGAGCTCGGCCAGTTCGTCGTGATCGTCGCGGCCGGCGGTGATGTCGATCCACACCCAGCCCTCCTCGGGAAGTCCGCAGAGGGCTCGACCGCTTCCGCGCACCGGCCCGGCCCGAAGTGCACCGTACGCTGCAGCATCACCAGTGATGTTCGCACATCGGCTGCACCGACTGGATGATCCGTCAGTGCCCGGTGGGCACCGGCGCTTGCGGCTCCTTCGGCCGCTCCTGCGACAGCTCCTTCGACGGCTCTTGCGCAGCGCGGACCAGACCCGCGAGCAGCCTTCGCCACATGATGGCGCGGGGCAGCCACAACAGCCACCAGTAGAGGCGTCCGGCGACGCCGCGGGGGTGGAAGCGAGCGCTCTGCTCCAGCACTCCGGCACCTCCTTCACCTCCTTGCGCCCGCCATTCGAGCCAGGCCTGGCCGGGCAGCTTCATCTCGGCCCGCAGGCGCAGCAGCCGGGGCGGATCGCACACCTCCACCCGGAAGAAGTCGAGGGCGTCGCCGACCCGCAGTTCGTCGGGGTGGCGCCGGCCCCGCCGCATCCCGACCCCTCCGAGGAGCTTGTCGATCCATCCTCGGGCCGCCCACAGCCAGTCGGCGAAGTACCAGCCGCGGGCGCCGCCGACGCCGGACACCGCGGCGAACACCGCCTCTGGCGAGGCGGACGTGCGCATGGTTCTGACGTCGGCGAGCACGGTGCCTCCGGCCCAGTAGGGATCCTGGGGCATGGGCGAGGCGGCAGTTCCGCGAGGGGCGCTGTCGATCCAACTGGTCGAGACGTCGAGGTCCTGGATGTGCGACAGGGCGCCACGCAGCGCTTCGTCGAAGGGAGTCGGTCGATAGGAGCCCAGCAGCGCGGCCAGCGGTGCGGTATCCGTGACCACGACATCGTTGCGAAGGCTGTCGACGAGGGGCCGGGCCAGTCCGATGGGAAGGGGCGTGACCAGGTTCAGCCAGTGCGACGACAGGCGTGGGGTCAGCACGGGCACCCCGACGATCAGGCGGCTCCGTAGTCCGGCCACAGCCGCGTAGCGCCGCATCATCTCTTCGTAGGTGAGGATGTCGGGTCCGCCGATCTCGATGCGCCGGCTGCCCGCGGCCGGCGAGTCGAGCGCGGCCACCAGGCAGTGCAGCACGTCGGCGATGGCGATTGGCTGGCAGCGGGTGCGGGTCACCCACCGGGGGCAGACCATCACCGGCAGCACCTCCACCAGGTGTCGCAGCATCTCGAAGGAGGCGCTTCCCGAGCCGAGGATCACCGCGGCCCGCAGCTCGGTCAGCGGCACGGCCCCCGAGCCGAGGATCCGGCCCACCTCGTGCCGGCTGGCCAGGTGATGCGACAGGGCCCGCGGGTCGTCGACGCCGAGGCCGCCCAGATACACGAGACGACCCACTCCGGCCTCCTCGGCCGCCACGCGGGTGTTCTGGGCGCCGGTGCGGTCGACCCGCTCGAAGTCCTCGGTGTGGCCCATGGCGTGGACGAGGTAGTAGACGGCGTCGAGTCCCTCGAAGGCCTGCGACAGCGACGCCCCGTCGAGAACGTCGGCCTTCACGACCTCGACACTGGCCCGCCACGGCACGCCGTCGAGCCGGCTTGGCGTGCGGGCCAGGCACCGGACTCGATGGCCGGCGGCGAGCAGGGCCGGCGCGAGCCGCCCGCCCACGTAGCCGGTCGCGCCGATGATCCCTACGTTCATGTCAGTCGCCTCGTTCCGCTCCCTGACGCTCGTTGGATGGCCGATGAGTCCGAACTCTTTCGGCGCGGGGCCGCGGCGGGGATTGGCGGGGATTGAGGGCCGGTTGCCGGCTCCGTCCTAGATTATTGCCTGTGACGAATGCGGTACTGGCCGCGGCACGGCAGCTCGGCCCACAGATTCGCGGCCGCTCGGCGGAGATCGAGGCTCTGGGCACGCTGCCTGCGGATCTGGTCGACGCGATCCGGCCGACCGGGGCCTTCCGGCTGTGCGTCCCCGACGACCTCGGCGGTCCGGGGGTGACCGCCGTCGAGAGCCTGGAGGCCTTTGAGGAGTTCGCCTACCACGACGGCTCGGTCGGGTGGTGCGTGGCCATCGCCTCCACGACATCGCTGCTGGCGTCGTACCTGCCCGACCCGCACGCCGGGGCGCTGTTCGGCGACCCTGGCGCCATCGGCGGGGGATTCGTCATGCCCCGGGGCAGGGCCGTTCCTGCCGGCGGCGGGCTGCGGGTGTCGGGGCGCTGGCAGTGGGGGTCGGGCACCAAGCACTGCACGACGATCGGGGGCGGCTGCCTGGTGGTCGGAGCGGACGGGCAACCGGAGCCGCGGGTCGATGGTCTGGCCGCGCCCTTCGTGTTCATGGACCCCGGGGACATCGAGTTCATCGACACGTGGGACGTGGCCGGCCTGGCCGGCACCGGCTCGGTCGACTTCGAGGCCCGCGACGTGTTCGTTCCCGAGGGACGCTGGGTGCAGATCGCGGACGGTCCGGTGCGGGACAACGTCTGGTCCCGGTTCTCGTTCTACGGGCTGCTGGCCAGCGGGGTGGCGGCTGCCGCGGTGGGCATCGCCCGTCGCTCGATCGACGAGTTGGTGGGGCTGGCCACCGAGAAGAAGCCTCAGGGCAGCTCCCGGACTCTGGCCGAGCGGGCCGCGGCCCAGGCCGAGGTCGCGGGGGCGGAGGCGAGGCTGGCCGCCGCATGGGCGCTGATGCTCGACGCGACCGACGACAGCTTCCAGGGCGCGCTGGCGGGGCGGCCGTCCACGGTCGGTCAGCGGCGCCGGATCCGGCTGGCGGCCACGCACGCCACCCAGACCGCGGCGGATGTGGCCGCGTCGATGTTCAGGACCGCCGGCGGGGCTGCGGTCTACCGCACCAGCCCCATCCAGCGCTGCTTCCGGGACACCGCGGTGGCAGCCCAGCACGCCATGGTGGCTCCCAGGACGATGGAGACGGCAGGCCGCATGCGCCTTGGCCTAGACACCGACACGGCCACGCTGTGATGGGGCGGTGACGTGGTCGCCGTCGGTGTGAGCGTCCCGTGGGGGCTCTGGGGGATGGCTCCCGATGAGCAGCGTGGCTTGCTGGGGGGCATTGCGGACTTGGGGATCGACTTCGTGTTCACCGCCGACCATGTGAGCTTCCGCGACGGAAGCGGCATGGACGGCCTCGTGACTCTGGCCGCCGTCGGTGGGCTGGAGCCCAGGCTCGACCTGCAGGTTGGCGTCTACCTGCTGGCTCTGCGCCATCCGATGGTGGCGGCCCGCCAGATCGCCACCCTGGCCGAGGCCGCGCCGGGGAGGCTGACGGTCGGGATCGGCGTGGGAGGCGACGATCGTCACGAGGTGGAGGTGTGCGATGTCGATCCGTCCACCCGGGGCCGGCGCACCGACGCCGCGCTGGAGATCGTGCGGGCCTTGCTGGAGGGCCGGACCGTCGACGGCGACGGCGAGTTCTTCAGGTTCCGGGGCGGGAAGATCCGACCCGTTCCCGATCCGCCGGTGCCGATAGTGGTCGGGGGCCGCAGCGACGCAGCCCTTGAGCGAGCCGGCCGGCTGGGTGACGGGTGGCTGGTCGCGTGGTGCTCGCCCCGCCGGTTCGCGGAGGGGATCGCCAGGGTCGAGGCGGCCGGCGCCGGGCGGGACGTTGACTGGCAGCACGGGTTGCAGCTGTGGCTCGGAGTCGGCGCGTCGCCGGCGGAGGGCCGCTCGCATGTGGCCGAGACCATGGAGCGCTTCTACAAGATGAGCTTCGAGCCCTTCGAGCGCTACACCCCCTGCGGTGCCGCGGCCGATATCGCCGGGTTCCTGCAGCCCTATGTGGACGCGGGGGCGACGGCGCTGAGCCTCACCCCCTGCGGCCCCGACCGCGCCACCGAGATCGAGACCGCCGCCGAGGTGAAACGGCTGCTGAACCCCTGAGTCGCGAGGCTCGCAGCTGCTCTTAGAGATACTTTCATGTTATTGAGTTGCAGGCTGTTGGAGGAACGGCTACCGTAGGCGCCGTGGAGACGCTGTTACAGGTTCTGACCGTCGCGCTGGCCGTGGTCGCCATCATCTGGCATCAGCAGCGGACCATCGACAAGCTGCGGGACGACACTGACCGAGGCTTTGAGAAGCTCAGAACAGAGGTCGCGTCCAACGGGGAGCGGTTGGCGCGTATCGAGGGCTTCCTGGGCATCGGCATGCCCCAGACGGCCGCATCGAAGGCGGCTGGAGCGACACGGCCGAAGCAGGAACCTGGCCAATCCGAGGAGCCCGGCCCGACCTAGGCCTGCTTCAACCCAGGGCGAGGCGGGCGGCGGCTAGGTCGGCGGCGGCGAAGCCGGCCGACTTGAACAGGGTGATCTCCTCGGCGGAGGTGCGGCCTAGGTGGTCGCCGGAGGCGAGGGCGCGCAGGTCGGCGGTGATCGACGCTTCGGTGATGACGCCATCGGCCAGCGGCTGGGCCAGATCGCCCGACAACGAGGCGCCCGCCACGGTGTCGACGAAGATGGTGGCCCGGGCTACGGCCGCGTCGTCGGCCTCGCGCATGTCGGGCTGGAAGCTGCCGACGAGGTCGAGATGGGCACCGGGGGCGAGGAGTTCGCCCCGCACCAATGGGCTGGTGGCGCCGGTCACGCACGAGACGATGTCGGCTTGCTGGACACCGGCGTCGAGGTCGGCGGTCGCCCGGGCGGGGAGGCCCTCGGCCCGCAGCTGCTCGGCCACGGTCTCGGCGGCCTCTGGCCTGCGGCCCCAGATCTCGATGCCGGTGAGCGGGCGGACCGTGGCGTGGGCTCGGGCCATGTTGGGTGCCAGCCGGCCCGTTCCCACCACCAGGAGCCGCTGGGCGCCGGCCCGGGCCAGATGATCGACGGCCAGTGCCGAGATGGCTGCGGTGCGGCGGTCGGTCAGCTCGTCGCCGTCGAGCACCGCGCTCAGTTGCCCGGTGCGGCCGTCGAGGAGCTGGTAGGCGGCGTTGACGGTGGGCACGGCGGTGCCGGCGTTGGACGGGAAGTAGGTGACGGTCTTCACGCCGATCAGCTCGCGGTCGATCCAGGCCGGCATCAGCAGCAGCGCGCCCTCGCCGCCGTCGGGCAGGCCGACCGGGTGCACGTGCCGCTCCGGCGAGTTCAGGTCCTCCCCCGCCAGCACTTCAGCGATGGCGGCGATCAGTTCCGGCCACGGCGTGGCGGCCCGAACCGCGGCCGCATCTAGGAGACGCATCACGCCATGTCTAGCGCCGGAAGCGAGCGGGGCTGAGTTCGACGGCGATGTCGCCGGGGAGTTCCTGGGAAGCCTCGCCGCTGATCAGGTCGGCGGTTAGAGCGGCCATGGCTGGGGATGTCTGGATGCCGGTGCCGCCCTGCCCGGCGCACCAGAAGAACCCTTCGGCTTCGGGGTCGAAGCCGACGACCGGCACCCGGTCGGGCGCGAACGTGCGCAGACCGGCCCAGGTGGATCGGATCGAGCGCACGTCGAGGACCGTGGCCCGGTTGACGGCCTCGAGCCCGGTCGCCACGTCGATCTCGCGGGGCTTGACGTCGCAGGGTTCGACGGGGCATTCGTCAGCGGGCGAGGCCAGGATCTGGTCGGCACCCTCGGGCTTGAAGTAGAAGCTCTCGTCGGCCCCGACGACCAGCGGCCAGCCGGCCGAGTCGAAGGAGCTGGCGAAGGTGAACACGGTCCGCCGGTACGGCTGCAAGCCGATGGGGCGCACGCCGGCCATGCGGGCCACCTCGTCGGCCCAGGCGCCGGCTGCGTTGACGACGACGGCGGCGCGCAGGATCCGCTCGCCGACATCCACCTGCCAGCAGCCGTCTCGACAGATGAGCGCTCTCACTCCGTGCTCTCGCAGCACCGTCGTCCCCTGGGCGCGGGCGCCTCGCAGGAAGGCCTGGTGCAGCTCAGCGACGTCGATGTCGAAACCGCCGTACTCGATCACGGCGGATTCCAACCACTTCGGATCGAGTGCGGCGCACAGCCCGATCGCGCTGGATGCGTCGAGGCGCTCGCAGGGCGTGCCCGTCGTCTCGTTGGCTTCAATCCGGGCCGACAACTCCTGTTCGAAGCCGGCCGGGGCCACCCACAGCACGTTTCGGGGCTCCAGCAGCTCGCCGTCGGCCCGGCCGTCGGCGCCGCTCTCTAGGAACGGCCGGGATGCCGCGCTCAGGACCCGGTGGGCGGGCCCGCCGTAGGAGGCCAGGAACTGGGCCGCCGAGCGTCCCGTGCTGTGAGCGGTCAGCGACACCTCCCGCTCGACGACAGCCACACGGTGTCCCCGCTGGGACAGCGCCCAGGCCGCCGACATTCCCGCGATGCCCCCGCCGACGACCACAACATCGAAGGAGCGGGGCGCAGCATCTCCCATGGCCCTGCGAACTATACGAACCCGACCCGCTCCGGGCGTGGGCACTTGGCTGGAAGTACAGGCCTACTGTCAGCAATGTGCCCCAGCACGATCCAGGTCAAGTCGCTACGACGAGTTCCCGGTGCCGACGACGGAGGCAGGGAGTTGATCGCCGTGGTCTTCGCAGGATGCGATGAAGTCGGCCGCGACGCCTTCGAGGTTGGACAAGGCCTCCTCGGCCGTCGCGCCCCATGCCCGGCAACCGGGGAGCACAGGGATCTCCGCCAGGTACACGTTCTCCGTTTCCTCGGACGGTGCCTTGAGCAGGTATGGGAGCCTGTACTGCGTCGGCATGGCCCGACGGCGGCCGTCCAGATCTCGCCTCGCTTCATCCACCGTCGAAGCTGAGCGCGTCGATGTAGGCCTGATCGTCGGCCGCATGCTCGCTGGCCGCCACTGCAGCCGACTGCCGGTGAGCCTCGACCTCATCGACATTCACTATTTCAAATGGATATAGAGTCATTCTCCTATATTACCTGCTAGGTAACCCAATCGGACCACATATTCGAGACACCCACGTAGGAGGCGCGCTAGAGGACGTTGCCGTAGCGGTGGGTGGTGCGGCTGATGGCCTGCTCGCGCAGGTAGTGGAGCAGCTCGATACGGCCCTCGGCGGTGACGGGGTCGTCGGCGACGTGGATGCCGGCCTCGTTGGCTGCGGCTCTCAGCTCGTGGCTGCAGGTTCCCACCACTCGCACCCGGTCGACTTCGAGGGAGCCGAGCCGGGATGCGAACTCGCGGCTGGTTTCATCGGCGGCAAGCGACTCTATGAGAGGTGCACCGCAGCGGTCGGCTGCAGTCCGGACTCGTTCGATGTCACGGGCCGCGGCGCCGGGCTCAGCGCGGAGCGCCATACGGGGCAGGGGTCGGTAGCGCAGGACGTTGGACTCGCAGAACAAGCCGGTGGGGTCGTGCTCGACACCGAACTCTGCCTGCCAGGCGGCTTCGTCGCTGGCTCGGGCCGCGGCCAGCCACTGGTCGTCCGGCTGGCCGGTGTCGACCGGGTGCCAGGTTCCTAGCCGGGCCACGTAGTTGGGGCCGCCCGCCTTGGTGCCGGGACCGACCGAGGAGCGCTTCCAGCCGCCGAAGGGCTGGCGGCGCACGATGGCGCCGGTGGTGCCCCGGTTGATGTAGGCGTTGCCCACCTCGACGGTGTCGGTCCATCGGCTGATCTCGGCCGGGTCGAGCGTGTGGATACCGCCGGTGAGGCCGTAGGCGGTCGAGTTCTGGATGGCGACGGCCTCGTCGAGCGAGTCGGCTCGCATGACGCCCAGCACGGGCCCGAAGCACTCGGTCAGGTGGAACCACGAGCCGGGCCTCACTCCCAGGCGCACGCCGGGGGTCCAGGTCTGCGAGCCCACGCGGCGGGGCTCGACCAGCCACTCCTCGCCGTCGTCGAGGCGGGTGAGGGCCCGCAGCAGCTTGCCCTCGGGCTCGCTGATGGTCGGACCCATGGTGGTGGCCAGGTCGGTGCTGGCGCCGACCTTGATGCTGGTCACCGCGTCGGTGAGCTGGCGGCGTAGGCGGGGCGAGTCGTAGGCCTTGCCCACGCAGATGGCCAGGCTGGCGGCCGAGCACTTCTGGCCGGAGTGGCCGAACGCGGACGACACGAGGTCGGCCGCGGCCAGGTCGATGTCGGCGTTGGACGTGATCACCATGGCGTTCTTGCCCGATGTCTCCGCCAGCAGGCGCAAGTCGGGCTTCCACGACAGGAACATCCGGGCGGTGTCATAGGCCCCGGTCAAGATCACGGCATGCACGCTCCGATGAGTGACCAGGTGGCGGCCCACGCTGTCGTCGGGAGTCCGCACGAGGGAGACCAGACCCTCGGGCAGGCCCGCGGCCCAGCAGCACTCGGCCACGATCTCGGCGCAGCCGGGCGTCTCGGGCGCGGGCTTGAGAATCACCGCGTTGCCGGCGGCCAGTGCTGCGAGCAGGCCCCCGGCGGGTGTTGCCACCGGGAAGTTCCACGGCGGCACCACCAGCACGACTCCGAACGGCTCGAACCGGGCCAGGCTCGCGCCGGCCAGCCCCGGATGGGCCAGGTCCGCGCCGGCCGGCCCCGGATGGGCCAGGTCGAGGGCCCGCTCGCCGTACCAGCGGGCGAAGTCGATGGCCTCGGACACCTCGGGGTCGGCTTCGGCCACGGTCTTGTGGCCCTCGTGGACCATGGCCGCCACCAGATCGCCGCGGCACCGGGCCAGGGTGTCGGCCACCCGCCACAACAGGTCGCGGCGCTCGGCGGGGGACCGGTCGGCCCACCCCGGCTGCGCGCCCGCGGCGGCCTCGACCACCCGATCCACGTCGGCGGTCCGGCGGGTGACCGGGGTGGAGGGTCCGCTCCACTGTCTGGAGAGGATCCCGCGGGCCCAGTCCCGGTTGGCGGCCAGCACGGGGTCGGTGTCGGCCTCGTTGAAGAAGCCCCGGGCAGGGTCGGAGGGCGGCGGCGGCTCACGGCGGTCCTGGCGTCGGCGCGGGGACCGCCCGACCGTCCACCGGCTCGCCACCGCAGCCCGGAACTTGGCCGCTTCGGCCTCGAACGCGGCGCTGCCGGGCCGCAGGCCGAACAGGTGGTGGATGAAGTTCTCCTCTGAGGCGTTCTCCTCCAGGCGGCGGAACAGGTAAGCGATGGCCACGTCGAAGTTCTCGTCGGCCACCGCCGGCGTGTACAGCAGCACTCCCCTGCCGTCGGATCGCAGCAGCCGGGCCTGGGTGGGAGCCATCCCCTGGAGCAGCTCGAACTCGACCCGGTCGCGAACTTGGCGCCGTGCGGCCAGCAGGTCGGCCCAGGCGACATCGAAGAGGTTGTGGCTGGCGACGCCGATGCGCACGGAGCCGGTGCGCTCCGGCGTCAGCACCCAGTCGAGGCAGCGCTTGTAGTTGGCGTCGGTCTCGGCCTTGGTCCCATAGGGAGCCTGAGGCCAGCCGTGCATGGCCGCGTCCACCCGCTCCATGGCCAGGTTGGCCCCCTTGACCAGGCGGATCTTGATCGAGCCGGAGCGGCGCCCGTCCGCGACCAGCCGGTTGTGCCAGTCGACCAGTCCCCGCAGAGCCTCGAAGGAGTCGGGCAGGTAGGCCTGCACTGCGATGCCGAGATCGACGGCTGCGAACTCGGACTCGCCGAGCAGGGCGCGGAAGGCCTCGGTGGTGAGCTCGAGGTCGTGGTACTCCTCCATGTCGAGGTTGATGAACGTCGGCGGCGCGCTGGCCGCGGCCGCTCGCACCAGCGGGCGCAGGGCCTCCACCACCCGCTTTAGCGACCGGTCGAAGTCCCAGGGGTTCAGCTGCGAGACCACCGCCGAGACCTTCACCGACACGTAGTCCACGTCGGGCTGGTCCAGGGTGTCGAGCACCTCGGTGTGGCGGCGGCCGGCCTCGGCGTCGCCGAGCACGGCCTCGCCCAGCATGTTGACGTTGAGCGAGAAACCCTCAGCGGCGCGGGCCCGCATATGGGTGCCCAGCCGCTCGGGCTCGGAGTCGACGACGAGGTGGCCCACCAGCGTTCGCATGCGTCGCCTGGCCATCGGCATCACCAGCCGGGGGAGCCGGGGGCCGAGGCGCGCGCCGAGGCGAACCAGCAGCCGGTCCAGCGGCGACAGGAACGAGGGCAGCTCGTCCTGGCCCACCAGCGACGCGAGCTGTCGAGCGGAGGTGGCCGGGTCCTCGGGGCGTATCACCCGGTCCACGAATCTCATGGCGAAGGCGGTGCCGGGCCGGTCACTCACCACCTCGGCCAGGCGCCGAGCGGCCGATCGGTCCCGCCTCGACACCGGCGCGGCGCCCGCTGCCAGCCAGCACTCGACGCGCTCGACGGCCTCGTCGGCCAGCAGATCGGTGTCGCCGGTTTCGCCGTCCATGCCTCGCTCGCCCCTTCCTGCCGCGAGCCAGGGCTTGTCCTGCTCCTAGACCATGATCGCGCCTGCCCGCAACGGCTCGCAGTGCAAGACGCCGTGCCGCGCGTTGCCCGGAGTGCCGGATGCCCCGGGTGGGTCGACGCGCGACCGACCGACCGTCCGCTCCTGGACCGAGTCATTGATGGCCGATCCGCGCCACTGTAGGCTCGCGAAGCTAATGAGTACCCAGGGTCAAGGGGTGCACAACTCCAGTTGTGCACCCCTTGGGGCCTCTAGCCATTGTTGTCCGGCCCAGCGCAGGAGACTTCGCCCTAGGGGGGTTTCGTGAGCCCGGGAGAGCCCGATCAGACGACCCGGCAACTGCTGGAGTTCGCTACTGAGGAGTTCATCCAACGCGGCTACGACGCGACCCGTGTCAACGACATCGCCCGGCGCGCCGGGCTGACGTCAGGAGCCGTCTACGGTCGCTGGCGCAACAAGGCCGAGGTGCTGGCCGCCGCGCTCGGGTACACCTTCGAGCGGATACTGCCTGAACGCGTGCTCAAGCATTCACAGACCGACGGGATGCATCCACCGGACATGCTGGCAATGCTGTCGGCCAGTCTGCTGCCCGACGCCGGACTGCGGGACGTGATGGTCCATGCGTTCGGCAGTGCCCGTAACAACGAAGAGATCGCGGCCCGCCTCAAGGAATACATCAACAGGGAGTCCGAACAGATCAGCGGCATCATCGAGGAGGGCAAGCAGGCCGGCTTCTGCGACCCGGACCTGAGCACCGCCGCCATGTCGCTGCTGTGCCAGGCGGTCGGGATCGGCGTTCACCTGGTGATGGCAGCGGGTCTCGACGAAGACCGTATTCCCTCCGCCGACGACTGGAACGAGCTGAACTCCAGGCTCATCGAAAAGGGAGCACCTCCCAGCAGCTGACCCGGCACCGAGCCCCGGCAGCAGCAGCCTGCGTTGTAGGAGCAGGCTGTGCTCGCTCGCTCGGCAGTTATTGTCGTGCCAACAACAATAACTAGGAGGGCGCGTGCTCGAATCGTCGGAAATCGAAGAACCCCCCCCCCCCCCCCCCCACCGCCGGCGCCGGGCATGGCCGACCCGTCCTTCCATCCCTAGCGCCGGCCAAGCGACGGGGCGAGCACCCAGCCACGCCTCGGTGCCGTCACGTGGGAAGCGGGCCGCCGGACGCTGCTAGCCGTCCGGGTGCGCTCAACTGCTGGTGGGTCGAGTGCAAGGCCCGGCCACCACCCGGCGGGAGTTGTCCATCTACCTCTGTATCGTGTTGTCGCCGGCCAGTTCTTCGTTAGTCGGGAGAGACCTGGTGACACAGAGAGCCCTGAAGTCGCGACGGCAAGGGCCCCAACAACCGGAGCCGGCCTCACCTCCGAAGGTCCAGCCCGACGGCTCCCTGCCTGTTGCCGCCATCCTCTCGGCCGGCATCGCAATTGGGTTCGCCGGCGACCAGCTTCTGCGGGTGCCGGCGGGCCCCGGCCTCAACATCTTCCTGTTGTTCGTGGGTCTCGCCGCCGCCGTCTGGATCGTGACTCGGCGAGGTGAATCTCCGCTCAGCCGGGAAGCGTCGTCTTGGATCGGAGTGGGGCTCCTCTGTAGTGCCGCTCTGCTTTGGCGGGGCTCCGACATTCTCCATTTCGGAATCCTCGTCGCGGCGTTCACGGCGTTCTCGCTGCCGCTTCTCGACGCGGGACGGGCGTGGACCATGAGGTCCGGCGTCTTGGACATCTTCGAGGCCGTGGCGGGAGCCGGGCTCTACTCAGCGTCCGGAAGCACTCGACTGATGAGCCGCGGGCACTGGGATCAGGTCGGAGCGGGCACACCCCGACGGACCGCACACGCCGTTGTCCGGATTGCCTTCGGCGGGGTGCTCCTCGCGCTCGTCCCGCTGGTGGTCTTCGGAGCACTCTTCATTTCGGCCGATGAGGTGTTCGCCACGATTGTCGGAGACTTGACGAGCATCGACTTGGAGGCCTTCGGTTCGCATCTGGTGGTCATCGCCGTTCTGTCATGGCTCGCTTGCGGCTACCTGGTCAGCGTGTCGTCGGGCACGAGGCTCAAGGGAATCCGACGCCTCAAGCTCACCCGCCCGACGCTTGGGATCCCCGAGGTAGCCACTGCTATGAGCCTGGTGGATCTCCTGTTCCTGGGCTTCGTGATCGTGCAGTTTCGTTACCTGTTCGGAGGAGGTTCCTGGGTCGAGGTCACTCCGGGTATCACGTACGCCGCCTACGCCCGTGCCGGCTTCTTCCAGCTCGTCGCCGCGGTGGCGTTGGCCATTCCCTGGCTCCTCGCCACGCACACCCTGCTCGGTGAGCGCAGTCTGAGGGCACGGGCAGTCTTCGGCGGACTCGCGGGCGTCCACCTCCTGCTCCTCATGGTCGTTGTCGCCTCCGCGATCCAACGCATGCAGGCCTACCAAACCGCCTACGGCCTCACGGAATTGCGGGTCGTGGTGACCGCGGTGCTCGTGTGGTTGACGGTCGTCGTGGTCTGGTTCGGGGCGACTGTGTTCAGCGGCCGGCGCGACCGCTTCGCCTTCGGCGGCCTAGTCACGGCTTTCGTCCTGGTGGGTGCGCTGCAGATCGTCAATCCTGCCGGTCTGGTCGCCCGTCACAATCTCGACCGGATCGCGCCGTTGGGAGTGGTGGACGTGGAACACCTCGGTTCGCTCGGGAGTGACGCAGCACCCGTTCTGGTTGCCCGCCTCGACGAGCTACCGGATGAGGCACAGTGTTCGCTGGCGCGCCGGCTCCTGCACCAGTGGGGCCCCGAACGACCTGCCGACTGGCTCAGCTTCAACTGGTCCGAGAGCCGGGCGCGGCACGCCGTGGATGACAACCTCGAAACGCTACGCAATCTGGCGGATGCGACAGATTGCAGTTGAGCCCGCGGCAGGCGTGATCATCGCGTTGGTGTGAAGCCCAGACCAGGGCGGGTGCTCTGACCTGGGCTTTTGTTGGTGGCGGGGGTAGGAATTGAACCTACGACCTTCGGGTTATGAGTTGCTCCCGGGCCGTGCCGGGTCGTGTCGGCCTGTGCCAGAAAGTGCTTTTGACATGGTGTTTCGCGAATTCGCCGTGCCGGACGATTGCCTGTGGATAACGCCCCGTGCCGCCCCGTCCATTAGAAGATCCATTAGAAGCCGTCAGGGCTGTAGCTCCCATTCGGCGTGGATGTCGCACACGGAGAGCTGGATCTGCTTGACCGTGATCTTGGCATCGGACCTGTCCAGTGAGACCCGTGCGGCCGCCGGGTTCCCGCCGTACGCGCAGTCGATGGTGGGTCCGTCGGCGTCGAACGCGGATTGGGGCGCGTCCGCGAGGGACTGGAAGATGGCAGTAGGGATCTCGATGAGTTGGTAGCGGTGCGGCATCGTGGTCCGATCGACGCGGAACGCCCGCAGCATCACGATCGCGTCGACCGCATCGCAGTACTCCTCGAAGAGTTCAAGGGTGTGTTCCTGGCGCGTGCGCGCTGAACGGACATCTTGAATCCAGGCGGCCTCCGTCAGCTTGGAGATGTGCGCGGTCGTCTCAGACAGCCGTTTCGCCGCGGTCGACTTCAGGGACAATCTGCGCTCGGGCCCGTCGGCCGCTTCGACAGTCAGGTCCACGAAACGCTGCGTGGCCGAGCCGGGAGAGTCCAAGGCCCAATCGACGGCCCCGCATGTGTTCCGGAAGGCCGTTTCAAAGCTCGTGAGTCCGAGCGCCTCCACGGTGATGCCGTGGTGAGCGGAGATCATCAGCCCGAAGTACTCGATCCAGTCGGGCTCGGCGGTAATCCAGGTCGGTTCTGATTCCGGAAACTGAACCCGGGGCGGGTCGGCCAGAGAATCGACCATGCGGGCCACGAACCGCACACCCATCGGCGACAGGTCGTCGATGCTCTGCTTGAGGGCCTCCCGGTCGCTCACAGCGCCAGGCGATGCTCGATCAGGTCGACGAAGGCAGGGTTCAGTTCGATGCCTACCCAGCGGCGACCCAGCTCACGTGCAGCCAACAACGTCGTTCCCGATCCGGCGTAAGGATCGAGCACCACATCGCCGGGCTCGCTGGTGATCATCACGCACTGCCGGGCCAGCGTCATCGGCATCACCGCGGGGTGATCGTCCACACCGCTGTCGGCGCGCCGGCGAGGCTCAGTGTTGATGTCCCACACGGTGCGAAGCCGCCGGTCATTGGGACCCCGCACCGCGTCCACGTCGTAGTAGTAGTCCTGGCTCTTGGACAACAAGAACACCGTCTCATGAGCCTTGGTGGGCCGGTCCTTCACCGACTCGGGATGCGCGTTGGGCTTGTGCCAGATCACCTCCGAACGCAGCCACCACCCTGCGTCCTGCAGCGCCAGCGCAAGGCGCCAGGGCACTCCGATGAGGTCCTTGGGCTTGAGCCCCTCCGGCGTCGACGGGCGAACCCGCATAGCCCGAGCCCGGTTCTTTCGATCCGGAGCCCGGTACCGGCGGTTGCCGGAGGTGTAGCTGTCGCCCACGTTGAGCCACACTGTCCCGTCGTCGGTGAGCACCCGGCGCACCTTGTCGAAGGTCACCGCAATGCTCTTGAGGTAATCGCCGAGCGCGTCGTCACGCCCGATCTGCCCGTCCGCCTCGTAGTCGCGAAGCGACCAATACGGCGGCGACGTCACCACCGTGCGCACGCTGCGATCAGGCAGCATGTCGAGCCCCTCCAACGCCGGCCCACATATCAGCACTGAACCATCCAGCCGGTCCGCGGGCTCAGCGTCAACCGAGGCCACGCGTCGATACGGCATCGCCGAGCCCAACTCCTCGCGGCGCTTCATCGCCTCCGACGCTAACCGCTCCCGTCTCGTCAAGGGAGGATCTCCGGCACCGATATCGAACAGACGTTCGCCCATGCCGCACACGGTAGGGAAGACCTGTGACACCCCGAGGCGGGCAGCGACAGTTGCTCGTGAAATCCCCAGGTCCTTCCCCAGGAACAGCTACGAAATCCACATGAATCCTCTACGGATTGTGACCGAGATCAACAGGGCCGTGTGCTAGTGCTGGTCTCATGCGGAGACTCGTCTGCAGACAGCTAGGGCTTGCGAGACAGCTAGGGCTTGAGCCCGAAGGGCCGCGGCCCCTGGCGAGGCCTCGACGACCTCGAGTTGGCCACCCTGGTGTGGGTCGACTGGTTCAACCACCGGCGCCTCCACCACCACAACGCCGGCCGCGTCCCACCAGCCGAAGCCGAAGACCTCCACTACCGTCAACAACACTCAGCCCACCGGGCTGAGACTCAAACCAAACAGCCTGCGTGAAACCCGGGGAGGTTCAACCACCCGATGGGACGCTGCCAGAGCGAACGGCGGGACTGAGCGGCCGCAGTAGTCGCAAGCGGCCTCGCACTCCATGTCAAGCACGGCCTCGCGGACGAACGAATCGCTGATGCAGTCGCTGCACACGAGGCCTTCGCCGCGTGCGCCGCCGAAGCCGTGCTCATACTCATCTGGCAGTAGTGGCAGTTCCAGGTGCCATGCGGGCGGCTGCATCATCGCAAGAAGTGGGCCGCGGTCACCCCGTTACGTCGAGGCCCTCGCGCGGCTGGGCCTCAATCTTGCTCTCTGGCACGAGGTAGTAGCTCCCTACCCTGCCGTTGCGTTGGCCCTGTATCTGCTGGACACTCTCCACGATCCCACTGCTCTGCAACGCTTGTTTCAAGTGGTTGTCTTGAACGAATGTCCCATCGCCCGAGGTGAAACGGGTGCGATCCGCTTCGGACAGCTTGTCCGCGACCTGTGCGGCCAGACGAGGGCCGTAACATGCCACCATTCCGTCAAAGTCAGAACGGTCGTTCGGAAGAGAGTAGAACTCCACGCCCTGCTTCCGCTCGGAGGCCGTGATGGTGTCGATGAGTGCTTGCACCAACTGCGTCTCTGCGCTACGTGCTTCATTCTCGACCTTGCTGGCCTTGACATCGACGGCTTCCGAGACTGCATCCGCGTCGGGGAAGTCTGTGCCCACATCGCCGAAGTCGAGGATTCGGGCCGGCAGTACGAAAGGTTGGTCAGGAGCGGACCAGAAGAAGCAGTTGCCCTTGATGGGCTCGTTCAGCACGCTCGCCAGGATGTCGTCGGAGAAGTGGGCGTTGTGTCTCTGGAGCGTCTTGAGGTCGTCTGCGGAGAGCAGGTGGAACGTGAAGAAGTTGTCGCCTTGACTGAGCAACTCAGGTGCCATCGAGCCCGGCTGCTGGGTGACCATGATCGCGCCGAGGCCGTACTTGCGGCCCTCCTTGGCCCATTGAACGAACGGACTCTCTTCGCTGGTGCGCCGTCCGAGCACACTCTGGGCCTCTTCCAGCACGGCAATCGTCGGCACGATGCCCATCACCCCCGCGGCCGCTGTGAAGCTCTGCTGGTTGTGGTCAAAGACAGACTTTAGGAGTAACCCGGCGATCTGAAGCCCGACGGCCCCCGACAGCAACGACAGGTCGACAACAACGATCATCCCCTCGTGGAGCAGCCGGAGCACCTCGGTCTGCAGCGAGCCGTCCGGGTCGTGCAACCGATCCACGATCGTCACCAGGTTGCTGCGCATGGCCCGGGCCTCCACGGCCTCGGCCTCCTTGAACCCAGCGATCTTCTGAATCTGCTTCTCGTCGGCGTTGTGCCGTTCCCTTGTGGCCAGATCGACGAGTTCGCTCCACTGGTCGGGTTTGAGCCCCCTCAGCTTTGAGACGTTCTGCTGATTCTGCTTCTCGGCTGCAATGCACAGTGACACAACATCGGAGGGGCGCAGTTTGCGGACGTCCAGCTTCACGCCGCCCGACTTCCACGAGCCGTAGTGGGGATTGGGCTCGGTCCGGTCGGTGAACACCACGATCTTGTCCTTGAGATGCGGCACGTTGCACAGGCCCGGCCGTCCGTCCTCATCGGGCCAGAAGTACTCGCCCTCGGGGTCAAGCACCAGCATCCCCACGGGACGGCCGCTGCGGTCCGTGGGGCCCTCGTCCAAGTAGAGCTGGGAAATCAGGAGCTTCAGCAGGTTCGACTTTCCGTAGCCGGCTCGTGCGAATACGAACGACCTTCGCGAGATGAGGCTCTTCACGTCAAACTTGACCGGAAATGCCTGCTCCTGAGGCGCTAGGAAGCTCTCACCCGCGGGCTTGCCGCCGTTGAAGATCATCTCGCCAAGGCTGAAGAACCCGATCGTCTGGGCCGTGTCGGTCTGAGCCCCCAGGTTGCAGAGATACTCGAGTATCTCGGACCCGGGCAGCGCGACCCTCGCACCGAGGTGAGGGAGCTTGCGCGATGTCGGCACGAAACGCAGGCTGGGTTTGCCCCCGTCGCGGTCCACGCGTAGACCGCCCAGCAGGCGCACCTTCACGTTGTAGCGGAGCCGGCCTTCCTTGAGCTGGGCGGGCACCTCCCGCTGGGAGCGCTGCATCTCCGCGAGGTATTCCTCACCTTCGAATCCGGCTAGCACACCAACGGGGACGAATCGGGTGATGCGTCCCAACGCGGACTCGTCTGGTGTTCCGAGTTCCACCAGCAGGAACTGCCCGATGCGGGGAGCCAGATCCTCGTTCGACTGGTATGGCGACACGATCTCGGCATTGAATTCAAGGTCTGCTTCTGTGAATCCCTTGAACATGCCGATTAGGCGATCGGACTCGAAGAGCGCAGTCATCTTCTTGCCCCTCCCTTGATCAGACCTCTGCCGAGATGCACATGCCTCAAGACTCGCTCCTGCAGCTGTTCTTCGGTTTGGTGCTGCAACATAGCCGTCATCAGATCTCCTAGAACGACCATTTCAAGTCCTGTCAGCACGGCGTGATCATGGGCTCTCTGCAGGGAGTCGGGGTAGCCGTGCAACGGGAAGGTGTCCAAAGCGTCGTTGGCGAGGTACTCGAGAACCTCCTGTTTCCTGTCAGCCGGCAGCCACACGGGCACATCCACTGGCAGGATGGGAGAATCAGTCGACGCCCCGAGCTTCACGAGATGAAGGCGTCCGAAGCTCTGGTAGAGCTTCTTCCCCTTCTCAGGGCGATCAGAGATCGTGTCGAGCCAGGTGCGGTCGAAGTTGTAGCACTTGGCCTCAAGATCCTTGGGTACCTCGGCGTAGCACGGGTAGGGCCTGTCGAACGTGCCTTCCAGCTTCATCGCCAGGCTCAGCTTGCTGAGCACCGCTGACGTCTTGGCCACGCCCAGCAGGAACACGCGCCGCTGCCCAGCCGATCCCTGATTCTCGAACGCGGACCGGAACGCCCGATCCAGCTTCGGGAACGTCTGGCGCTTCATCGTCTTGGTACGCAGCAGCCCGTCCCGCAGCAACAGAACATCCATCGGCCATTCCTTGGAAGCGAGCCCGAGGAGCACGGCCCATTCCAGAATGTCCCGGAATGCCCGGACGCGGCCACGGTTGTCGGACGCGCGCTGCGTCTCAAGGCTCGTCTTGCTGCCCAGCAGGTACGACAGTTCATCGAACTCGATTCCAAGATTCGCAAGAAGGTGCTGCATCGCCGGAAGGCGCTCGCTGATCTCGCGAAACACCGAATCGTCCTCGGAGATTGCAATGACCTCTTGAACCAGGTCCTGGCCCTCGCTGTCGACAACCCGGATGATCTCCAAGTTGAGCGGCTCGAAGGTGAGCCGGTTCTCCCCGCCATCAGTTGCCATCGGAGCGATGGCCCTGCACGGCCGATGTCCCAATCGCTTGACCGCGAGGCGTCGGACTTCACCGCGCAACTCGTCGACCTGTGGGATCTCCTTCCTGACAGCCTCCGCCATCTTCTGCCGCAGAAGGTCGTAGTCCATCCTCGCGAGCGCCATGTGTGTCCTCCCTGCCTCAGCTCCCGGCCCGAACTAGGCGTTGAATGTCGAGGCGCGTGACCTCCTTGTAGCGCGAGTCACGCTGAGCTCTAGGCAAGAGCCATCTCTCACGAAAGAACCCCATCAGATCCTCGGTGGGGCGATCATGGTAGTCGGGCGTGTCGGTGTCACCGTGAAGGAACTCGCGCCAGTCCGTGCACAAGGCAGCGGCGTAGGATTCCCGTTTGATGCCATGCTGAAGAGCGGTCGGAGGCAGATCAAGTTCACGCAGGCAGGCTCGAATGACCCGGAGCTTCCAGCTGGGACCCCCTCCGAACTTGTAGGTGGCGAACACGTCTGGGCGCTGCTCTCGCATGAAGTCAGCCATCGCTTCGAAGTGGCCGTTGCCGAGGTGGAAGTGCCCCCATCCCAGTGTCATTCCCAAGCTCTGCCAGATCGGCTGCCCGTCCCGCTTCAGCCGATTCAGCATAGACGACCGGCCAAGCGCCGCTGTGGTTGTCAACAACACCAGATGGGGATCGCGGACCAACCCTAGGATCCCTGAACGTCGGCCACTGTAGCGAGCAACAAAATGCTCCCTGACCTCGTTGGACGTCGCAAGTAGTGCGACCAGCTTGCCTCCGAGCAGGTAGCTGTAGGGGGGCACGGCGCCCAACACGTACGCGTCCATCGCGTGCCACAAACGCTGACGCTTGGCCTGATCGTCCCACCCGATCCAGGCATCTCTCACATTCAGGCAATAGACCGGATCGGCCAGCGCAAATACTCCGATCAGCTTGTCGTTCGCCTCATCGAACACCAAGAACCGCATCCGTCGCCCATACCCCTGCGAAACCGGGATGCTCCACAGCAGGCAGGCGTACCTGAAGATGTCTGCCTGCCGAGGCTTGGTCACCAACTCAATCCGAGGCCTCACAGCAGCCGGATCGACCTCACCGCCCGCGGCAAACACGGACAGCGCTCGCCGCTCCAGCCGGGTAAGCAACTCGCTCCTGTCCTTCACGAACGCCCGGCGCTGATCCAGGTACATGGCGCGTATGGACTCCTTGTCGGGGTAAGAGGGCGGCGTCACACGGTCCCCACAGATAACGAACCCCGAATCCTCAAGGCCCTGGACGAGACGCTCGCGCAGTTCAGCCCGTCCGGCATCCACGTCGTCTGGCCTCACCTAGCGCATGGCCTACGCGACGGCCAGACGCAGCCTGCGGTCGTCCCGGGGAATCTCGCGGGTGGTCACGACCGGGCCTGATCGATCCCAAGCGTCAAGCCACACGGTCATCGTCCTCTCCGACGTTGCGAGCGGCCGCAGCTTTCTCGCCAGCAGTCCCACGAGGCGATCGTCGTGCGTTGAGACTATGAGTTGGCGCTGCCCGCGCAAGCGCCGCAGCAGATCGGTAAGCCCCAGTAGGTTCACATTGTCGAGACTCTGTAGCGGGTCATCCAGCGCCATGACCTCTATAGGCAAGTCTTTGATCGAAAGGTTCAAGGCCATGAATGTCGCCACAGCCAACACGTTCACCTGCGAGCTGGAAAGGACCGTCTTGGGCTCCTCGACCGCTATTGGCTCTCCGTTCGCTGCAGCCTCCAGTGTCGTCCATAGCCGTCCCCGCCCGCGGTGCCGACGTGTCAACAATCGGACCGCTCTGAACTCAGGATGGGGATCAACAGCGGCATAAACCGCCTGAAGCAGATCACCAACCCTGACAAGCTCGTCATCAACGAACGACTCCTCGAGATCTCTGATCGCCTCGTGCAAGGCACGCGCATCCTCATACGCCTCATCGCGCAAGGCGCACTCCGACTCCCGCTTCGCGATGGTCTCATTCAGATCATCAATCTGGCCACGCAGTCGTTCTGCCTCGCCTGCCTCGACGGCACGGGCCAAAGATGCCGAAACTCGCATACCGTGCTCTCGCGCTGCGCGTAACTCAGCGGACCGTACATGTATCTCAGAGGCCAGCGAATCCAGCCAACCCGACAACTCGTGGTTATCGCGTATCGCAGCGAGACCGAGTGTCTCCGCTGATGACTCAAGCCGCGCTCTACGCTCGTCCAGTTGACGGAACGCTGACTCGCTCTCGAAGAGTCGCTGCCTTTCGGCGGCCAGACGCGACTCGAGGCCTGCTAGAGCATCTGCTACCTGCGCAACACCAAGTTCCTCCAGAGAATCGACCTGGAGGTCGCCACGCTCGACCAGCGCTCGAAGCCGCCTCTCGGTTGCTTTCGAGTCGTGCTGCTGATTGCACACGGGACACAGCTCGCCCAAGTGCCTCAGCGCCAACTGCGCCATGCTCGCGAGAGACCGCGACTCCTCGGCCTCGGCGAGTTGCCTCCGGCGGGTCGCCGAGGCTGCCTCCTCGGCGTCCTTGAGCTCGCCAGCGGCCTGCGCCACCATCCGCTCAAGCTCTTCGACCGCCGCGCGCGCCGCGCTGGGATCCTCTGCGGAAGTCGGAGTTTGCTTCAGCGTGCGATGCATTCTGGTGATATCTGAGGAGAGCACCTCTAGGGCCCGCAGCTCAGCAGCGACCAGCCCTACCGCTCGATCGATCGTTGAGGCCCACACCGACACTCCAACGTTCTTGGCTGGCATCTTCATCTCGCCCCGCTGAACTATTCGGCTCGTGGCCTCTAACCAATCCGCTCCTGCCCCAAGAATCTTCTCTGCGTCGATGGAGCTATCGATGTCGTTGAGTCGGTTCACCAAGCCGCTGTGCGTATGGCGCACAGCCGAGATCTCCTCCTTCATGCGGTTAGTCGCTACGCTCCATGCCCTTCGGGCGCTATCTAGTTCACGGTTGAGTCTGTTGAGGCTGGCCGCACCAACGAGTTCGCCCACGATCTCGAAGCGCTGCTGCTCGTTGCTGGCTTCCACAAACGCTCGCACTCTGTCCTGTTCCAGGTACACAGACTTCGTGAGCCAACGTGACAGAGACTCAAGAGAATCATCCGAATCGTCTCCGCCCGAGGCAAGCTCTGACAGCAGCAGCGCCCGCGCTGAGGCGCCTCTCTCGCTGTGGCCATTAGCTGTGACTGTGAGTGTCTCGGTCGGGGACTCGATACCGCTGAGGCGTCGCACGACCACCAACTCTCCGCCGTCATGGGCCCTCAAAGCGATCTCTACCCGGGCATCGTCAACAGCCGCGAACTTGTTGATCACCGACGCCTTGTGTCCTATCCGCTCGATTGACCCGGTCAACCCCCACAAGATGGCGTCAAAGAACGACGTCTTGCCTGTGCCGTTGAAACCCGACAGCACAATGACATCGGCATCGAGATCGAATACGGCCTCTGTGTTGAATCCCCGAAAGCCCGCCACACTCATTCGCACCAACCTCATTGGGCTCTCCTCCAAGACCAGATGCCCTCCATCGGCGACCGGTTCTCCCGAAACGACGCCAGTGCTGCGGCCGCTAGCGGTGGGGCGACCCCCCTGGTCTCAAGCATCTCCGGCAGCCTGTCGACCAGCGTTGCACGTTCGGTTTCGAACTGGACCATTCTGAATGGCAGCACGGGCAACAGCGCGTCTTCGATCGCGGAGAGGGCTGTGAGTTCCCGACCGGTTGCTACCAGCTTCCGCAGTCGACGGGTGTCATGTCTCACCCGCGCGACAGCCTCAACCGAGGCAGTTTCATCTCGGGTCAGCAGTACCAGATAGCTGTCCCAGGACTTGGGGTCAATGCGCCGCACGTGTTGGGAGATCCGCGCCACCATCTCCGCCTGCGCGAGTTCCCAGTTGGCCTCAAGCTCAGACCAACTCGCGTACAGAATCAACCCCACAATGCTGCGCTCGTCCTCAAAAACGAGAACCTCGCCCGATGGCCCCACATCGGCCAACGGTTCTTCTTGGTCTTCATCTCCGACGCCGCGCTCTCTCGCCGCGACAATGACGATGGGATCCGCCTCTCTAAAGCCACCCTCCTCCAGCAGGCGCCTGGCCTCTCCTATGATCTGGGACGACTTGAGTGGCGGCACCATCACGCCACCAAGTCCTCGAACCTCAAGCCCGATCCTCTGATCGCGTCGATGGCGACCAGCCGAGGTGTGAAGGTTGCCGCGAATATGTCGTCGTCGGCGCCAGAACCACGAACGACGCTCTCGGGGGGAGCTAGCTCCTCGATACCCGGACCGGTGAATCCCGCTGCCAACACCACATCAGGCGGATCAGACATGTCAGCGATAGCGGAGCGAATCATGTCTCGAGCCTGGGCCCATAACTTCACTCCAGCGCCGTGCAGGCCCATGACCGAGCCCACCCTCGTACTACTGGTGCTGACCTGGATTCGGCCGTCGCGGACCGCAGTGAATTCGTGCGTCGGATCAGTCAGAATCTCGCCAAGCGCCAACAACAGCTGTGCCATCGGGACGCGAGCAGCCTCAGAGTCCGGATGGTAGGGATCGGACTTACACAACCAGACAGCCCGCAACATTCCGAGTGTGCGAAGGCCAGCCTCCTGCAAGCGGCTGACAAGATCTTCAAAGCGTCCGTCCTCGATCGTCCGGCCGTGCTCGACGCACAGGCTCCTCGCTGCTTCTCTGATCGCCTCACAGCATTCTCTCACGACGCGCTTTGCGAGTAGAGCCATAAACCCACACCAGGCCAGATTCACCACGTTGCTCTCCGGCAGAGACAGACCAGCTGCGAAAGGCGATGTGTCGTCGGGGTCTACGAGATAGACGTTTGGTGCGCCTGGATCAATCCGGCGAACGCGAGTGACGCTCTCAGTCAAGATCGCTGTAGGGCTCCCTAAGCCCGCGAACACCAAGAACGGCGTTGCAGACACGCGCATGGTGACCAGATCCATCCAAGTGTCCTCCCACGCGTCCTCCAATTCGCTCTTCCGCAGAATCCAGTCGGCAGCGGCGCTGTCAGCATTGCCGTGCAGGTAGATGACGCACTTGGATCCAAGATCCTGCACGGTCTCGGGTCCGCTGATCACATCGATGTCGTTGGCGCCGAGTTCCACAAGGGCGTTAGTCAGGGCCAGATCGTAGTTCAACGTGATCACGCAGCTGACCGCACCCTCGATCATCAGCGCTGCGGCATCGAGATGCCCTGAGTTGGGGCGGGCAAAACGAAAATCCCGTCTCGGCAGGCGGGTCACGACTTCTTCTTTGGACCCGGTTCGCCCAAAGACGAACTCCGCAAGCGCCGACAAGTCCTCCACATCTCGGAACTCGCCCTGTTGGATGACTCTATCCGCGACGAGCTGCCCATGAACCTCGAGCGAGTATTCGCTGGACAACTTTAGGCCAGTGGGATCTTCGATAGAGCAGCCTGCGCCCACCACAAGCGCCACCCGCCCGCTGCGTGACGCCACCGCCTGCAACAGGTCAGCCGGCACCGCGCTCGAAGACACCGCTCGACTCTAGCGTCCGGCACGCACACGGCTCCGAGTGGCCACTCCACCGGTCTCGGCGCCTCGGTAGCTGTTGCACTGCTATCAACCCGTGCAGCCGCGGCGGCCCCCCGCACAACCGACCATCCCCCTGTAACGCAGCTACCGGAGCCAGTGTCGCCTAGCTACCGGAACCGCGTCCCCAAAGTGTCACACACCTACCGGAGCCAACGCGTCAAGCATGTACCGGGACAGCACACCCGTTTTCTGGGATCACATATTAGAAAATCCATTAGAAGATCGGCCTGAGCGCGGCGAAGCCCAGGTCGGGGCGGTGGCTCTGACCTGGGCTTTTGTTGGTGGCGGGGGTAGGAATTGAACCTACGACCTTCGGGTTATGAGCCCGACGAGCTACCAGACTGCTCCACCCCGCAGAGCGATTCTACCGGGGGCGGCGATCCGCCCGCAACGCCTCGGCGCCGGGGCCGGAGCGCTACTTGGGCGGCAGGCGGATGCCCGCGTCGACCCTTATGACCTCGCCGTTCATGTAGTCGTTGGTGATCAGTTCCATCACCATCGAGGCCAGCTCGTCGGCGGTGCCCAGACGCTTGGGGAACAGCACGCCCTCGGCCAGGCGGGCCTTGAACTCCTCGGCCGCCTCCCCGGTGCCGTAGATCGGCGTGTTGATCAGCCCCGGCGCGATGGTGTTGACCCTCACCCCCAGCGGCACGAGGTCCCTCGCTATGGGCAGGGTCATGCCCACCACCCCGCCCTTGGAGGCCGAGTAGGCGTTCTGGCCGGTCTGGCCGTCGAACGCCGCCACCGAGGCCATGTTGACGATCGCGCCCCGCTGGCCGTCGGCGTCCACCGGCTCCGTGCCGGCCATGGCGGCCGCGGCCAGGCGGATGCAGTTGAACGTGCCGATCAGGTTGGTGGCCACCACCCGCTCGAAGCGCTCCAGCGGCATGGGCTGGCCGTGGCGGTCGACCGTGCGCACCGCAGTGGAGATCCCGGCCGAGTTGACCAGCACCCGCAGGGCGCCCAGCTCGCCGGCGACCTCCACCGCGGCCTGCACCGGCACCTCCTCGGCCACGTCGCCCTCCACGAACACCCCGCCGACCTCGGCGGCCGCCTCGGCGCCCTTGGCTGCCTGGATGTCGAGGATCACGCAGTGGGCGCCCAGCCCGGCCAGCCGGCGCGCGCACGCCCGTCCTATGCCCGACGCTCCGCCGGTGACAATGGCCGCAGCCCCTGCCAATTCCATGTCGGTCCCCTTCGCTCGGAGCCGGCCAACCCGCACAACTTAGGGGCCGCGCTGACGGCCCGCAGTTCTCGCCTCACCGACACATGCCGAGGCTGGTTCCTTCTTGACGTAGTTGTGCGCCTCATAGCGGTACAACTACGTCAAGAAAGAGCCAGCCGGGTCGCGAGCGGTGCTCACCTGCCTTGATGCGCACATGGAGGTTGAACGGACAGCCCGCCCGCCAGCGGCACTCAGTCGGCCAGGACGCCGACCACGTCGTCCAGCACGGGCAGGCTATTGGGTGGGCCGAGCACGGTGATCTGATCGTCGGCCTCCAGCACCAGGTCGGCCTCGGCCCGCAACACCCGGCCCTCGCGGCTGACCGCCTCCAGGAAGAAGCCCGCATCGATGGTCAGCGCCCCCACCCGACGGCCGATCAGCGCCGACGTGGACAGCTCCGGCATCAGCGGGTACTGGCCGATCGACAGGTCCGGCAGCAGGGCTTCCTTCACCTCGGCCTCGAAGGCGGCCTCGGCCACCGCCTCGGCCCGGTCCGAGTGGAGGTAGGCGGCCAGCTCGCCGGCCAGGCGCAGCACCCGGCCCGGCTCGGCGCTGCACCCGGCCAGGAAGAACAGGGCCTTCACCTGCTCGTCCCGGCCGCCCCAGGCCGCGGGGATGCGGATGCCGCCCGCGGCCCGCACGATCACCAGGTAGTCGTCGTCGGTGTCGAAGAAGGCCACCGGCGTGGCGGTGGGATGCTGCTCCGACGGTTGGACCCACAGCGAGCCCGACTCCAGGAAACGGTCGGTGACCGTGGCCACGTCCACGTTCGTCTGGCCCGACAGCACCTCCGACGCCCGCACGGCAGCCTCGTTGATGTCGGTGCCCTGGGGGATGCTCACCACTGCGGCCCGGGCGATCAGCCCCGGGTACTCGTCGGCGACCCGAACGCCGTGGCTCTGCACCGCCGCACTCAGTTCCCGGTCCAGGCCCCGGTCCACCAGCCGCCCCCAGCGCTCGAACACGTGGTAGATGGCCCCTCCGTGCATCGAGCGGGTGCGCCCGTAGAACACGTACCACAACACCCCCACCACCACCGACGCCCCGGTCAGCAGCAACGCCACCGCACCCAGCTCGACGATCAGGTACAGGTCGATGGCGATCCCCGCCAGCTGCAGGTAGGGGAACAGCGGCGCGGTGAAGCCCGGCGCGTACGAGGCGATCCGCGATGCCCGCAGCACCAGCACCGCCGAGTTGACCAGCGCCAGGGTCAGCAGCACGAAGGCGCTGGCCACCTTGGCGATGGCGGCCACGTCGAGGGTCAGCACCACCACGGCCATCCCCGCGCCGGTCACCGCCACGCCCCAGGCCGGCGTGTTGAACCGGTTGAGCCGGCCCAGCCTCTCGCCCACCAGCCGGTCGCGGCTCATGGCCAGCGGGTAGCGGGCCGCGGCCAGGATCCCGGCGTTGGTGGCCGACGAGAAGGCGGCCAGAGCGGCTACCACCACCAGCACCGCCCCCGCGGTGGGCATCACGTCCTCCGCCGCCGAGTAGATCGGGGCCAGGTCGTCGTGCAGCCGCGACGGCGGGACCACCGCCACCGCCACCAGCACTCCGAGCGTGTACAGGGCGGTGCTGACCAGCAGCGACAGCCCCATCCCCAACGGGATGTTGCGGGACGGGTCGTTGATCTCCTCGGCCGCGCTGGCCACCTTGGTCAGCCCGCCGTAGGACACGAACACCAGCCCGACGACGCTGATCAACCCGCCCGTCCCGTCGGCGAAGAACGGCTCCAGGTAGTCGCCGCCGTCCCCGCCGCCGTCCCCGCCGCCGACCCGGGGCAGCCCCACCGCGATGAACCAGCCCATCACGGCCAGCACGAAGCCCACCAGCAGCATCTGCACCCCCGCGCTGGCCCTGGTGCCCAGGATGTTGATGATGGTGAAGCCCGCGATCAGCAGCACCGCCAGCGGCTTGGCCGGCACGTCGAGGACGATGTTGAGGTAGGCGCTCATGCCGACCAGGGCGAAGGCGTCCTTGAGCACCAGCGACAGCCATGTGGCCATGCCCGAGAAGGTTCCGACGGCCGGCCCGTAGGCCCGCACCAGGAAGTAGTAGGCGCCCCCGGCCCGGGGCATGGCCGTGGAGAGCTCGGCCACGCTCAGCATGGCGGGCACGGCCACCACGCCGGCCAGGGCGTAGGCCAGCACCGCGCTGGGTCCGGCGTCGGCCGCGGCCAGGCCCGGCAGCAGGAACAGGCCCGAGGAGAGCATCGCGCCGGTGCTCAGGACGAAGACATGTCGCAGCCCCAGCGAGCGGGACAGCCCGGCTAGCACCCCGCCCGAGCCTTGCCCGTTCACGTATGTCCCACCGGCCGGGCCATCCCCAAACCTAACCCGGCCCGCTCCCCACGCTCAACACACCGCCAGCGGATCGAGCACGGCTAGCCGCGCCCCGGAGAATCTCGGGTGACTATTGCGCACCCACTGCCCAAAGGTCACCCGAGAACGGCTGAGGCGTTGCACAGCCAATACCGCGACACGCCACTAGCGTTCGGGCATGACCTGGTGGCTGTGGGCGCTGGCCGCTATCGGTGCCGTGCTCGTCGTCACGACCGTCTACGACGTGGTGCAGAAGCGCCACGCCATCCTGCGCAACTTCCCGATCATCGGCCACCTGCGCTACCTGCTGGAGTCGTTCGGCCCGGAACTGCGCCAGTACATCGTCAGCGACAACGACGAGGAGCGGCCCTTCAACCGCAACCAGCGCCGCTGGGTGTACGCCACCGCCAAGAAGGAGAACCCGTACTTCGGGTTCGGCTCGGACAACCGGGTCGAGGCCGACGGCTACGTGTTCTTCCGGCACTCGGCCTTCCCGGTGGAGTGCGACGCCCCGCCCGGCGAGCTGCGGGCGGCCAAGGTGCTCGGCGCGTGGCGCAACCGGCCCGGCGCCTTCCGGCCCGGCTCGGTGGTGAACATCTCGGGCATGTCCTACGGCTCGCTGTCGGGCCCCGCCGTGGAGGCCCTCAACCGGGGCTCGGCCATGGCCGGATGCCTGCACAACACCGGCGAGGGCGGCATCAGCGAATACCACCGCAAGGGCGCCGACCTGACCTTCCAGCTGGGCACCGGCTACTTCGGCGCTCGCACTGCCGACGGGCGCTTCTGCATGGACAGCTTCCTGGCCAGCCTCGACTCGGCTCCGGTCAGGGCGGTGGAGTTGAAGCTGAGCCAGGGGGCGAAGCCCGGTCTGGGCGGGGTCCTGCCCGCGCCGAAGGTCACGCCGGCCATCGCCGAGGCCCGGGGCGTGCCGGTGGGGGTGACCGTGCGGAGCCCCAACCACCACCCGGAGTTCGACGACGTGGCCGGACTCGTCGACTTCGTGGAGCGCATCGCCGACGCCTCCGGGCTCCCGGTGGGGATCAAGTCCGCGGTGGGCGACCGGCGCTTCTGGGTCGAGCTCGCGTCCCGCATGGCCGACACCGGTCGGGGGCCCGACTTCATCACCGTCGACGGAGGCGAGGGCGGCACCGGCGCGGGGCCGCTCACGTTCACCGACCACGTGTCGCTGCCGTTCCGGGTCGGGTTCGCCGAGGTCTACCAGGCCTTCGCGGAGGCCGACCTGAACGAGGCGGTGGTGTTCGTGGGGTCGGGCAAGCTCGGCTTCGGGCCGGACGCGATGGTGGCCATGGCCCTGGGGGTCGACCTGATCGGCGTGGGCCGGGAGGCGATGATGGCCGTGGGCTGCATCCAGGCCCAGCGTTGCCACAGCGGCCGCTGCCCCACCGGCGTGGCCACCCAGAGCAAGTGGCTCACCCGGGGGCTCGACCCGGCCTCCAAGGCGGTGCGGGTGGCGAACTATGTGTCCGGGCTGCGACAGGAGCTGCGCATGCTGGCCGAGGCCATGGGCGAGGAGCATCCGTCGCTGGTGGACCCGGCCGCGGTGGAGATGCGGATCCGCCGCGGCGAGCTGCTGCCCATCCTCGAGGCCATCGGCTACTCCGACGAAGCCAGGGACGCCCGCATCGCCCTGGGCCAAGTGGCCCGCGAGGCCCGCATCTTCGCCGAGGGCGCCAGCGATCTCGGGTCGATTCCGGTGGCCACACGACCCAGAACAGACCCGAGATCCTGATTCGACCGGCCGGGGCCGAGGAGCCCTAGTTCTCGAGCTGCTGCAGCAGGCGTTCGAGGATCTCGTCCTGGCGGCGGCGCAGATCGGCCAGCTCGTCGAGAAGCTGCTGGGCCTCCGCGGGGGTCAGCTCGCCGACATCGACGGTCGGCGTGTCGGTGACGGAGGGCTCGTCGACCCCGTCCGGCTGCTCCGCGGGCTCCACCACAGGAGCGTCCCCGTCGGTCACCACCGGCGGCAGCACCACCCCGGTGAAGTTCGTGCCCGGGTACAGGTCCTCGAGGGCCTCGCCCAGCGTCTTGCCCAGCGCGGTGCGGTTGCCCACCGAGGCGATCACCCCCGCCAGCAGCGGGATCTGGGTCCCCTGGGCCCGCACGTACATGGGTCGCACGTACAGCACCGAGTCCTCGACGGGCAGCAGCAGCATGTCGCCGAAGTCGACCTGCGAGCCCTGGTCGTTGAGCAGCGTGAGCTCCCGGCTGATGTCGGGGTTGGTGGAGATGTTGGAGGCCACGATGGCCGGACCCGGCGCCAGCAGGTTCGACATCTCGTAGGACACCAGGCGCGACGTCCCGTCGTCGCGGGTCTCACCCACCATGAAGGCGGTCAGCTCCTTGCGGCTGTCGTCGTCGGAGACGGGCACGAACGAGCGCAGGGCCACGAACGACGCCTCCTCCTCGCCGGGGAGCTGGATCAGCGAGTAGTAGGCCGGAACCCGCCGCTCCCGCCGGGTCAGCAGGCCCCGGTCCCCGACCACGGCCTCGGCGATGCCCCCGGCCTGGACGCTGCGGCCCGGGTCCTGGGCCACCGCCCAGCGCTCGGTGCCGATGATCAGCGCCTCGGGGTCCGACACCTGGTACGACGACCACATGTTGGTCTGAACGGTGAACAGGTCGGTCGGGAAGCGCAGATGGGAGCGCAGGCCCTCGGGCATCTCCGAGAAGTCGCTGAACAGGTCGGGGAAGGCCCCCTGCCACGCGCCCACGATCGGATCGGCGATCGGCATGACGTACAGGGTCACGTCGCCGTCGTAGGAGTCGACGACGGCCTTGACCGAGTTGCGTATGTAGTTGGCGCCTTCGGCGGCCAGCTCGGCGCCGGTGTCCAGGCCGCTGGTGTCGGCGCCCTGGGAGTAGGGGTAGCGGTCGGTGGTGGTGTAGCCGTCGAGCACGTAGTGGACGCGGCCTTCGAACACCACCGGGTAGATGTCGGAGTCGAACTCCAGGAACGGGGCCACGCTCTTGACCCGGTCCCGGGCGTCCCGGATGTAGATGATGCTGGTGTCGCCGTCCACAAAGTTGGAGATCAGCGGATCGAGCTGGCCGAAGCGCAGCGCGAAGGCGGTCTGGCGCAGGAACGAGCCCATGTTGACGCCGCCTTCGCCGTCGTAGCGGAAGCTCTCCTCCCGCCCCTGACCGTCCACGTAGTCGACCTCGTCACGGGTCGCCCCTACCAGCGCGTAGCCCTCGAGGTTCTCGCCGACGTAGATCTGGGGCTCGTCGAGCTCCAAGCCAATGGCCGGGTCCACGTCGACGGGCAGGCCACCGGTGATGAACACCGGGCTGCCCCGCACGTCGGTGACGTTGGCCCGGGCGATGGCCATCCCGTAGCCGTGGGTGATGGCCACATGCTGGCGCTCCCATGATCCCAGCTCGCTCAGGTTGAGCTCGCGGGCGGCCAGCACCACCTGGGTCAGCTCGCCGTCCACCTCGTAGCGGTCGACGTCGAGCACGGAGGGGAACCGGTAGAAGTCGCGCTCGCCCTGATCCTTCTCGAAGGTGTCGGTGAGGGTGAGCGGATCGAGGATCCGGGTGTTGCGGACTGTCTGGGCTGCAGCCCGCAGCTGGGTGGCGGTGGGGTTCTCCCGATAGTCGAACACCTCGAGGGCGACGTCGCGGCCGGGCATCAGCGAGTAGGCGGTCCGGGTGGCGGCGATGTTGCGGTCGGTGTAGACGGACTCGCGGGCGGTGGTGTTGGGATCGACCTGGAAGCGCTGCACGAACGCGGGGTACATGCTGCCCATCACCAGGGCGGTGAAGGCCCACAGGCCCACGGCCAGCACCGGCAGCACCCAGCCTCTCCGGCGCAGGTTGACCACCAGCAGCACCACCGCGAACAGCGAGATCAGCAGGAGCAGGTTGAGGGCGGGCAGCTTGGCCTTGACGTCGGTGTACAGGGCGCCGTCGACCACCCCCCGGTCCGACACGGTGAGCTCGTAGCGCGACAGCCAGTAGTCGGCCGCCTTCACCAGGGCCAGCACGGCCAGGATCGCCGACAGATGCACCTTCACCGCGGGCTGCACCCGGGGCGCGCCCCGGGGGACCTGGCCCCTGATGCCGCCGTTGATGTAGTGGGCGATGCCGATCACTACGAGGATGATCATGAAGGCGGCGAAGGCCCAGTTCACGAGGAACGTCAGGAACGGGAGCCGGAACACGTAGAACCCGATGTCGGTGCCGAACAGCGGATCGACCACCCCGAAGTCCTTGCGGTTGACGAAGAGCAGCCACTCCTCCCACTGGTTCGACACCCCGGACGCGGCCAGCAGCGAGAACACCACCGACACGACCAGGCGAACCAGCCGGGTGCGGCCCGACAGGATGTCGTGGAAGCGGCTGAGCATCTCCTCTTCGGGCCCGGGCGGCCGGACTGCGGGCTTCAGGCGATCGACTATCAGCAGGTTGATCCAGATCAGGATGAAGAAGAGGGCCGCGAAGATCAGGAACAGCACGATCTTGGCCAGCAGCACGCGGCCCCACACGTCGGTGCGGCCCAGGGAGTCGAACCACAGGTAGTCGGTGTAGAAGCGGGCGATGCCGCGCAGCGACAGCAGCAGGACCAGCAGGCCGCCGGCTATCAGGATGGCTATGAAGCGAGTTCTTCTAGTGCCGAAGCGGGGTCGGCCGCCGGAGGGGGAGGGGGAAACGGTGCGCACCGACGGTCACGTTATCGGCTCGGGCCAGCCCGCGGAGAAGGCAGCTTCGGCGGCGGAGTCCGCCCGGCGTGATCGGGACTCCCGGTAGATCGAACGCACGGCGCTGCTGAGCGCCTCGGTGTCGTCGGTCTCCTCTATCAGATCGCTGAGGCGGGCCCGGACCGGCTCGACCAGAACCGACAGGATGGCGGCGCCGGACGCGGCCAGATCGATGTCGTCGATGCTCACGTCGATGTCGGACGCGAAGTCCTGCATGGGCACGCGAGCGGCCCGGGTGTAGGCCTTGGTGCCGCCGGCGATAGAGGTGCGCACCGCTCGGACCCCGGTGCGGCGTATGCCGTCGAGCAGATCACCCTGCTCGTCCACCACCAGCCGCTTGAGCCTGCGGGCGATCCCGCCCACCGCGACGGCCCGAGCCGCGCTGACGAGATCGTCGGGATCGGACGGCTCGACGGCAGCCTCGTGCTCGTCGGCGAACTCTTCGGCGAACTCATCGGCGAACTCGGCCGGTTCGCCGGCCACTCCGGCCGGCTCCGGGGGCGCACCGGCATCAGCGGCGCCCGGTCCGGTCGAGGTCGGCCCCGGCGGTTGGCTGACCGGCTGGGCCGTGATGGAGCGCAGCCGGGCGAAGATGGCTTCGGCGTCCGAGGCCGGGGGGGCATCGTCATCGGATCCGGCCTCCCCGGACACGGCGCCGGACGGGTCGTCGGCGCCGTCTGATGCTTGGCCTGGCGGCAGGTCGGCTCCGGCCTCGAACTCGACGTCGGGCTCGGCCTCGATGTCGTAGAGCCGTGCGGGGATACCGGGCGACTTCGGCGACGGTTCGAGGGTCAAGCCGGCGATCTCGACCGGTTCGTCGACGTCTTCGGGTTCGTCGACGGCTTCCGGGCTCTCGGGCTCCGACTCCGGCTCCGCGTCGTCGTCGGCGTAGGCGGGTGCTGGAGCCTGGTCCCCGGCAGATGGTTCGTCGGCCGGCCTGCCATCGAGGGGCGTCCCCGCCAGGCGAGCCGTTGCGATCTCGGCCTCGATCTGGGCGACGGTGGACTCCGGCTGAGCCGCGACCCGCAGCCCGGCCCGCTCGGCCGCCTCGGCCGCCCGGGGACCGGCCTGGACCAACTCGTCGATCCAGTCTTCCATTCCCTGGCGGAAGATACCGAGCGCTTCCATCAGGCGGTCGCGCATCTCCCGGAGCTGCTCCACCTCGATCTGGTACTCGCGGCGCTTGCCGGCCAGGTCGGCCAGGATCCTCTCCCGGACGTTGCGAGCCTCCAGCAGCATGTTCCTGCCCTGCTCGCGGCCATCCTCGACGGCGGCTGCCGCGGCCGCCTGAGCCTCGCCGACGATGCGGGCGTGCTCGGCCTCGGCCCGCTCGATCCTCTCCTGGGCCGCGTCGCTGGCCGACTGGAGGATGCGAGTCGCCTCGTCGCCCAGAGCCTCCGCCACCCGGCGCGACTCGAGTACCTCCGCGGGAGTGGCCTCCAACTCCGCGATCCGGTTCGACAGCGAGCCGGCCAATATGTTCAGCCGGCGGATCTCCTCGGCGGCCTCGCGCAGCCGGGCGCGGACGGGTCCGGGTTCGTAGCCGCGGCGTACCGTGGCGAAGTCGGTCTCTTCCACCGCTTCAGGCTCCAACCCCACTCCGGGGTCTGATCCCTCGCCGTTGTCCATGGCTCCTCCGAGGCCACCACCGGCGCGCTTGCTCCTGCTGGCTCGCTGGTTGCAGTCAGCCCATACGATAGGGCCTGCACGGGAGGTGCTGCCGTCTCGCGCTGCAACGGGGCCGTTCCCGCTCCTGTTCGCTGCGCTCACGGGCCGCTCGGGCCACACCTCCCGCTCCTGTTCGCTGCGCTCACGGGCCGCTCGGGCCACGGCCTCGCCCGCATGGGCCGGGTTCGTGCGCCTGCTCGCTCGGCCTCCGGGTCAGCCGAGCAGGCGCCCAACGGGCTGGCCTCCGGCGCCCACCAGGGCCTGCAGCGCGTCGTCCAGCGTCGCCACCCCCACCACCGGGACGTCACCCGCGCCCGCTAGGGCCTCGTCCACCGACGCCTCGGGCACGATGATCATCTGGGCGCCCGCATCACGGGCCGTGGCCGCCTTCTGGGCGACGCCCCCCACATCGCCCACCGATCCGTCCAGCCGTATGGAGCCGGTGACGGCGACCCGCTTGCCCCCGGTGAGCTCGCCCGGCGTGAGCACGTCGAGCATGATCAGGGTGAAGGCCAGCCCGGCCGACGGTCCCCCCACCGCGCCCAGGGTGATGTCGACCTCGAACGGGAGCGGGGACCGCTCGACACGCTCGCTGATCCCACTCACGCCGATGAACGGGCCGCCGTGGTCGGGATGGGTGCCGAGCGTCAGCTCAACGTCGCGCCGCTCGCCGGTATCGAAGTTCTCCACCGTGACCGCGACCGTCTGGCCCGGCTCCAACTCCGACAGCACTGCTCGCAGCGACGCCACGGTGGTGACCGGCTCGCCGTCTATGGCCAGGATCACGTCGGCGACCTCCAGCAGGCCGTCGGCCGGACCGCCCGACACCGTCTCCAGGAACAGGACGCCGGTGAAGTCGGCCGCGTCGACACCGAGGTGCTCGAGGGCCACGATCGTGGCCGCGTCCTTGGAGCTGTCCATCAGGTGACGGTTGTGCCGGCGCTGCTCGACGTCCGACCGGTCGCCGTAGACCGACTCCCGGCTGCGCAACTCGATGGCGTCGTCCATTGAGGACCTGACCCAATCGAGCACGGTCAAGTCGCTGTCGATGGCGACGGTGAGCAGCAGGATCTCGCCGTCGGGATCGAACACGTCTATGCCTTCGGCTTCGACCCGGCCGGACGTGGCGATGGCAGTGCCGGGCAGGAAGGCCACCGCGTCGTCGTCCACCAGGGAGTCGCCCGGCAGGAGCCGACCGGCCCACTGGGCCGGGACGAAGTACAACCCGGCCCCGACCGCGACCAGAACGGTCACGATGCCGACGAGGGTCAACCCCAGCCCGCGCCCGAACCGGCGACGGCGCGGCGGGCCTGGCGGGGGCAAGAGCCCGCCCGGCGGGAGGGACCCCGGCCCCGGGAAGGTCGGCGGGGGGGGATCCGGCGGGAGGGATCCCGGCACCGGGGAACTCGGCGGGGGGGAAGCTAGCGTGGCGGACCGTCCAGTCGTCTTCACTCGAGCGCCGTTTCATTCACGCGGCGTCCGGACACCAAGGTACCGCCATGGCGACAGCCCCGACCACCGGCGAAGCGATTCCCGACAGCTCCAAGGCAACGCCGGGCGGACACGACAGGTGGGCCCGGATCGCCCGCTCGGCCCGCCGTTCGGCCCGGGCGATCATGCGGTCGGCTCGGGAGACCCTCCGATCGGCGTCGACGGCCCGCCCCAGGCGCCGGATCCGGGTCATCGACGTGCTGCGCGTCCTGGGCCTGGCCCGGCGGGCAGTGCCCCGCCCGGTGGTGGGGCCCAAGGCCTACCCGCAGTGGTGGCAGCGGATCTTCTCGCTGCTGGTGCTGGCCGCGCTGGTGGTGGTCATCGGCTTCGCGCTGGCCGCCCTGGTGGGCCTGCTGGTCGTGGTGGCCGGCTTCCTGCTCGAGCAAGCCATCTCCTGAGGCCGAGCGGAAAGGGAGCGATCGGTGTGGAAGCACGTGGACACCGAGCGAGGCCCCGGGCCCGAGCGGCCCGTGAGCGCAGCGAACAGGAGCGGAGGGCGTGGCCCGAGCGGCCCGTGAGCGAAGCGAACAAGAGCGGGAATGGCAGAGAACGTCTAGTGGACGCGGCAGGTGGGGCGGGGGGAGCCGTCGGGCGGCGGCGGGAGGCGGCCGCAGCCGGGCACACCGGCGACGCCGCCGGAGCCCGGTCGTATCTCCGCGACGGCGACCCGATGGTGCGATCCAGCGCGCTGCGGGCGCTGGAGAGGGCCGCGGACCTGGCCGCCGGCGAGCTCGAGGCCGCTCTCGAGGATCCCGCGCCCGCCGTTCGATTGACCGGGCTCGAGCTCGCCGCGGGCCGCGACGACATCTCCACGGCCGCAGCCGCGGACCGGCTCGCCGACGACGATCGCCGGGTGGTGGAGGCCGCCGCCTGGACCTGCGGCGAGAAGGTCTCGGCCGGCCACACGCATGCCAGCGGGTCCGGGACGGCCGCCGTGGTCGACGCGCTGGCGCAGGTGGCCCGATCCCATGATGATCCGCTGTGCCGCGAGTCGGCCATCGCGGCTCTCGGCGCGATCTCCCATCCCGCCGGGCTGCCCGCGATCCTGGCCGGGCTGGACGACAAGCCCGAAGTCCGCCGCCGGGCCGTGATCGCGCTCGCCCCGTTCGACGGGCCCGAGGTCGACGCCGCGCTGCTGAGGGCGACCACCGACCGGGACCGGCAGGTCCGGACCGCCGCGGCCGAACTGCGAAACGTGTAGCGGCGGCTCGGCTAGCGGCGGCTCGGCTAGCGGCGGCTCGGCTAGCGGCGGCTCGGCGGCTACTCGAAGTCGTCGCTGAAGATCGAGAAGTCCAACCCGAGCTGCTCCAGGCACCGGCCCGCGCCCCGCACCACCGTCTCCAGCGGGGCGTCGACCCGCCGTACCCGCAACGACATCTCCCGGGACAGCCGGATGTCCATTCCCCTGAGCAGCCCTCCCCCGCCGACGAGGTAGACGCCCCGGGCAATCAGGTCCTGGGCCAGCTCGGGGGGAGACTGGGACAGGCAGCTCAGCACCGAGTCGACCATGGCGGTCACCGGCTCCTCGATGGCCCGGCGGATCTCGTCGGGGGTAACCACCGTGGTCTTGGGCATTCCCGACATCAACTCCCGGCCCCGTATCTCGGCCGCGGTCTCGCTGCGGGTCGGCGCCGCCGAGCCGACCACGATCTTGGTGTGCTCCGCGGTGGGCTCGCCCACGGCCATGCCGTACTCGCGCCGCATGTGGGCCTGGATGGAGTCGTCGATGTCGAAGGAGCCCACCCTCACCGCCTCCAGGGCCACGATCCCGCCCAGGCTGAGCAGGGCGGTCTGGGTGGTGCCGCCCCCGATGTCGATCACCATCGACCCGACGGGCTCGTCGATCGGCAGTCCCGCGCCGATGGCCGCGGCCACGGGCTGATCGATCAGCCGGACCTCGATGGCACCGGCCCGGCGGGCGGCCTCCATCACCGCCCGGCGCTCGACCGGGGTGATCGCCGACGGCACGCACACCACCACGCGGGCCCGGTTGATCCTGCTCACCCCAACCTGCCGGAGCAGGATCCGGATCATGTCCTGGGTGATCTCGAAGTCGGTGATGGCACCCTTGCGCAGCGGCCGCCGGGCCACGATGTAGCCGGGCGTCCGTCCCAGCATCCGGCGAGCCTTGTGGCCTACCGCCAGCAGTTCGTTGGTGTTGGTGTTGAGCGCCACCACCGACGGCTCGTTGAGCACCACGCCCTGCCCGCGGGCGTACACCAGTGTGTTTGCCGTGCCCAGATCGATGGCCAGATCGCGGGGCAGGACTCAGCGCTCCGAGACGGCGGGCGCGTCCGATGGCGCGTCCGCGACTGTGTCCTCGCCGTTGTGCTCGGAGTTGCCGGACTTCATGGGACCGAGCCTGGAGATCCCGCTGGCGGGACCGGATCGCTCGGGGGCGCCCGACACGGCTTCGAGCTGCCGGAGGAACGGGGCAGGACGGCGCCAGGTGATCTTGCGGGCCACCCAGAGCAGCATGGAGACGATGGTGGCCAGACCCAGCGAGGCCACCACCAGCAGCACCGAGCCCCTCACCGGACCCCCTCGACAACGGCCGGCTTCTCGCTCTCATCGACCTCGACGATGTGCTGGGCCTCCAAGCCCCAGCTCTCGCCTCCCTGCCATCGCTCCCGCTTCCAGATGGGAACGGCGGCCTTGAGGGTGTCGATGGCGAAGCGGGCGGCCTCGAAGGCTGCGTCCCGGTGGGGAGACGACACGGCCACCACCACCGCGGGCTCGCCGACGGCCACCGGTCCCACCCGGTGCAGCATGGCGATGCGCCCGAGGTCGTCCCAGCGGCCTCGCATCTCGGCGGCGATGGTCAACAGGCGGGGCTCGACCACCTCCTCGTACGCCTCGTACTGGAGGAGGTCCACGCCGGGTCGATCGGTGGAGTGATCGCGAGCCGTGCCGCTGAACTGAACCACTGCGCCGCACCCGGGCAGCACCACCCACTCCGCCACCTCCGCTGATGGCAGCGGATCGGGTGACAGGCCGAGCCAGGTGTCGCCGGTGTCAGGGGGTGCCAGCACTACCGGACATGGTAGTGGTGCGAACTCGCGTCAGGTGCGGCCTGAGCGGCGGCGCCGGTGGAGGGCTCTGACCACGAGGCCGGCACCGACGAGGACCCCAGCCACCAGCACCACGGCCGCCGCCAGCAGCAATTCCTGGCGGCGGCGGGCCGGGAGCGACTCGAGGGGGTGGGGCTCGTGCGACACCACCCACGCCTCCTCGTTGCTGTGGGAGGCGCTCCAGCCCAGGGCCCGCAGCCGGTCGTTGGCCACTACCCACGGGTGGGTCGTGTAGGGCACCACACCCGGCGGGGTCGGCGCCAGGCCGGAGCGCCAACGCAGCGCGCTCAGGATCCTCACCAGATGCGACGGCGCCCGCAGCCGGGGACGGGGACCTTCGAGTCCGGCCAGGGTGTCGGGAGGGATCCAGCCGTCGGGCGCGGCGTTGAGGATGCCGTCGTAGCCGACGTTGACCGCGGTGACCACGGCCGCGGCCAGATCATCGGCGTGCAGGTACTGCACCGGCGGGTCGCCGTCGGCCGCCACCCCCGACCGGGCGGCCCGCAGCGTGTTGGCCAGCTGGCCGAGACGGTCCTCGGCCACCACGGCACAGGGGCGCAGGATGGTGACCGACCGGCCCGGGGCCAGTCCCCACTGCTGGGCCAGCCTCTCCAGCCGGTGCCGTTGCAGGGCCCAGTCGAAGTCGGGGTTGGGCCGCACCGGGGCGTCCTCGGTGATCGGCACGGGGTTGTCCCTCCAGGCGCCGTAGACCATCGCGGACGACATCACCACCAGGTGGGGGACGCCGGCGGAGTCGAGCCCGTCGAGCACCCGGTGCAGCAGGGCGGCCTCCAGCTCGACCTCGGCGGGATTGAGGGTGCTGGCGGTCACCGTCGAAGCGAGGTGCACCACCGAGTCGGCGCCGGAGAACAGGGCGGCCAGGTCGGCGTCGGCCAGGTCCACCTGTTTGGTGGTGACCGATGGGTAGGGAACAAGGGTGGCGTCCTTGTCGATGGCGACGACGGACACCGACGGACGCTGCTGGGCCAGCCGGGCCACGACCCGACGCCCGACGGACCCGTGGGCGCCCGTCACCACCACCCGGGTCATGGCGCGCTCCCGGGGGGGTCGATCGTCCCGGGGGTGCGGGCGGGCCGCACACTCCACAATCGCCGCTGCATTCCCATACGATGCCCTCATGAGCGGCGATCCGCCAACAGAGGGCGGACCCGACGATCCCTTCGAGGGCCTTGAGGGTCTGGAGGGACTCGAGGGTCTGGGCGACCTGGAGGGACTCGGCGACCTGGACGACCCCGGCGAGACACCGGGACCGGGCGGGTTCGGCGACTTGGGGGGCATTCCGGTGATCGGGGACCTCATGCGGATGCTTCAGGGAGCAACCCCCGGCGCCAACCAGGCCCGCGAGGTGGCCCGGGCCATCGCCTGCGGCGGGGTGTCGGAGCCCAACATCGATCCGTCATCGCGCATGGCCATAGAGCAGCTCGTGCGGGTGGCCGAGTTGCGGGTGGCCGACGCCACCGGCCTTCAACCGTCCCGGGGGGCGGCCCTGCGGGTGGAGGTCGTGACCCGGGCCGGCTGGTCGGACCGCACCGTCAGCGACTACGACGAGTTGTTCGGCGCGCTGAACAAGTCGATCGCGGCCAGCATGAAGCCGGATCCCGGTGACGGGCCCGACGATCCCATGGCGGCCATGATGGCCGGCATCACCAGGATGATCGGCCCCACCATGCTGACCCTAACCACCGGCGCCATGGTGGGACGACTGGCGCAGTACGCCCTCGGCGGCTACGTGCTGCCGGTGCCCCGACCGGTCGGCGAGCCGATGCTGATCGCTCTGCCCAACGTCGACGAGTTCGGCCAGCAGTGGTCGCTGGATCCCGACGACCTCCGCTTGTGGGTGTGCCTCCATGAAGCCATCTACTGTGCGGTGTTCGGGGTTGACCATGTCCGGCGGGCGTTGAGTGACCTGCTGTTGCGCCACGCGTCTGCTTTCGAGACCAACCCCAGGCGCATCGAGGAGCTGCTGGGCGACTTCGATCCGGTCTCCGCCGGCCCCGAGGCCTTCACGGCGCTCCAGTCGGAGTTGGGCAGCCCCGAAGCCCTTCTGGGCGCGGTGCGCTCGCCGGCCCAGGAGGCTCTACTGCCGCAGACGACCGCGCTGGTGGCGGCCATCACCGGCTATGTCGACCACACCATGGACCGCATCGGGGCGGACCTGATCGGCTCGTACGACCGCCTGTCGGAGGCTCTGCGACGTCACCGTGCGGAGGCCAGCGCATCGGACCGTTTCGTGGAGCGGCTCCTCGGCCTGGAACTCGACCAGACCCAGTACGAACGGGGGGCGGCCTTCGCCTCGGGGGTGGTGGAGCGGGCCGGCACCGAGGGGCTGCAGCGCCTGTTCAGCCACCCCGACAACCTGCCGACTCCCGCCGAGGTCGACGCGGCCGGGCTTTGGCTGGCTCGTATAGATCTGCCCCGCTGAGCAGACACTTCCGCCCGGCCGGCGGGTCCTGCCTTTGAACTAGCTAGTGGCTGAGCGGCGGCGGCTGATTATGAAGGAGATCAGCGCGGCGGCCGTTACCAGGGCCACCAGCACCGACCCCAGCCGGGCCGGAATGGGCAGGATGACCGGGACGAAGGCCCCGACCACCCAGGCGATCTGGAAGCGGGCCTCGAAGCGGGAGAACGACCTTCCGTGGTTGGCGTCGGGAGCGTCTCGCTGGACCAGCGAGTCGAAGGCGAGCTTGCCCGCGGCTGCCGAGATCGCCACCCCGGCCGAGAGCAGGGTCAAGCCCATCAGCCCGCCCGACATCGCCCCGAGCAGGGCGGCGGCCAGGACCACGGTCAGCGCTCCGAGCAGGATCAGCTCCTCTACCAGGCTGCGCCTCAGCATGGGGGCGATCTGCACTCCAGTGAACGCGGCCAGGCCCGCAGCCGCCACCACCACGGCGTAGTGCCAGAAGGGGGCGCTCGGATCGCCGACGATGTCGATGCCGCGCTCGGACGCCACCGCCCCGCCCAGGGCCGCGCCGGCCGCGCTCACGTCCAGCCCCTCCTCGCCGCCCCGCAGCTCGAAGGCCAGCATGAAGGTGACGAACCCCACCGCGCCCCGCATCACCGCCATGACCCATGCCGACAGCAGGATGGTGGCCGCCCGCAGCGCCGAGCGCTCGGTCTCGGTGGGCCGGCGCCGCGCCACCGGTATTCGCGGCAGCTGGAGGGTGATCGCGGCGGCCACCAGGTAGCCGACGGTGGCCGCTCCCGCGGCCACGGCCGGGCTTCCCAGGAAGGCCAGCGCCGCACCGATGCCCGCCCCGACCAGGCTCATGACCGCGCTGATCAGGGCCAGGCGGCTGTTGGCCTGCACCAGGTTGATCTTCGATGTCACGTACCGGGGCACCACCGCGCTCTTGGCCACCGCGTAGGACTTCTGCAACACCAGCAGGGCGAAGGCCTCGGGGAACAGCCAGAGCGTGTCGAGATGGCGGATCATCAGCAGAGCCACCGCCAGCCGGCCCAGGTTGGTGACCAGGATCATGGCCCGGCGCCCGCCCGGCATGCGGTCTATGACGGGGCCGATGAGCGGTGTGACCACCGCGAACGGCGCCACCGTCAGGGCCAGGTAGAGGGCTAGCCGGTCGCGGGCGGCATCGGGACTGATCGAGAAGAAGATCGACCCGGCCAGAGCCACCGCGATCACCGCGTCGGTGGCGGTGGCCGCGGCGTGGACGCGAGCCAGGCGCTGGAACGGGCTGAACGCGGGCACGGGCTGGCCCTGATCGCTCACCCCGTCCTGGCCCACCGGCTCAGGGTAGGACGCGAATAGGACGCCAGTGGCGGCGCAGCGGTGTCATTTCCCGCTCCTGTTCGCTCCGCTCACGGGCCGCTCGGGCCACGGCCCCGCAAGCTCGGCCTCTGGCTCAGGGTAGGACGCGTTCTGGTGTCCGGGCCCGGTTCAACGCGAGCTGCTGGAGCCTGACGTGGGTGTCGGTGTCGGCGCCGCGGTCGCAGCGGGTCCACACGCCGTCGGAGTCCAGTGTCCAGGCCAGGCGCTCGTCGGTGAGGCTCACCTCGGCCACCTCGGCCACCCGGGCTGCGAGCCGCGGATCCTCCACCCGCACAAGAGCCTCCACCCGCCGGTCGAGGTTGCGGGAGAGCATGTCCGCGGAGCCGATGTAGGTGGCGGGACGGCCCGGGCCGTCCCCGTTGGCGAAGTGGTAGATCCGGGAGTGCTCAAGGAACCGGCCCACTATGGAGCGCACCCGGATCGTCTCGGAAAGTCCCTCCACCCCGGGCCGCAGACCGCACAGGCCCCGCACGATCAGGTCGATCTCCACGCCGGCCTGCGACGCCTTGTAGAGCTGGTCGATCATCGGCCCGTCGGCCAGCGAGTTCAGCTTCATGATGATGCGGCCGCCGGGCACGTGCATCTCCTGCTCGATCAGTTCGGAGAGTCGGGGCCGGAGCTGCTCGGGCGCGGTGATCAGGTGCTTGTGGTCGAGGCTGCGGCCGTAGCCGGTGAGCTGGTTGAAGAGGCTGGCCACGTCCGCTCCGACCTCCGGGTCGGCGGTGAGCAGGCCGAAGTCCTCGTAGAGGCGAGCGGTGCGGTCGTTGTAGTTGCCGGTGCCGATGTGGCAGTAGCGGCGGATCCCGTCGGGCTCCTCCCGGACGATCATGGCGATCTTGGCGTGGATCTTGAGGCCGACCAGGCCGTAGGCGACGTGGGCTCCGGCCTGCTCCAACCGCTTGGCCCAGCTGATGTTGCGAGCCTCGTCGAAGCGTGCCTTCAGCTCCACCAGGACCGCCACCTGCTTGCCCCGCTCGGCCGCGGCCACCAGGGCGTCGATGATGGGGCTGTCACCCGAGGTGCGGTACAGCGTGAGCTTGATGGCCAGCACCGCCGGGTCCCTCGCGGCCTGGTGGATGAGTGCGCCCACCGAGTGGCTGAACGACGAGTACGGATGGTGCACGAGGAGGTCGCCGGACCGCAGCACCTTGAAGAAGTCGGCCGGGCCGTCCTCGGACAGCAGTTCCGGCTCGGTGATGCCGCCCCAGTAGGGCCATGTCAACTCCGGCCGGGGCAGGTCCGCGATCTCGTTGAGCCCGCCGAGATCGACGGGACCCCGGACCCGGACGACCGCGTCGGGGTTCAGGTTGAGCTCGCGCACGAGAAGGTCGAGCACCTCCTGCGAGATCGAGTCGGACACCTCCAGGCGGACGGCCCACTGGAAGCGGCGCCGGCGCAGCTCCATCTGCACCGCGATCAGCAGGTCGTCGGCGTCCTCGTCGTTGAGGGTGAGGTCGGCGTTGCGGGTTACCCGGAAGGTGTAGTGCTCCAGCAGCTCCATGCCCGGGAAGAGCATGTCGAGGTGAGCCGCGATCACGTCCTCGAGGGCCACGAACCGGCTGGAGCCCTCGCCGGTCGGGACCCAGCGGTCGAGGGTGGCGGGGACCTTGATCCGGGCGAAGCGGCGCTCCGAGTCGACCGGGTCGCGCATGAGGACGGCCAGGTTCAGCGAGAGGTCCGAGATGAACGGGAAGGGATGCCCGGGGTCGACGGCCAGGGGGGTGAGCACCGGGAAGACCCGCTGCTCGAAGTGCTCGCGCAGGTAGGCGCACTCGTCTGCGCTGATCCGGTCGGTGGTCAGCAGGTGTATGCCCTCGGCCTCCAGGGCCGGCTTGACCCTCTCCAGGAAGAGGCGCTGCTGCTCCTGGCACAGCTCCGAGGCGATCCGGCGGACTTCGTGGAGTTGCTCAGCGGGGGTGTGCCCGTCGAGGGTGCGCTCGGTCAGCTCGGCCGCAACCCGGTCGGCGAGACCCGAGACCCGGACCTGGAAGAACTCGTCGAGGTTGGTGGTGAAGATGCTGAGGTATCTGGCCTGCTCCAGCAGGGGGACGTCGGGGTCGTCGGCCAGGGCGAGGACGCGGGCGTTGAAGGCCAGCCACGAGATCTCCCGGCTGAAGTAGTCGGTGAGAGGCTTGGACCATCCCCCGACGCGGATCATCGTCCTACGAGCGCGGCGGCCCCGGGCCGGCCCGCGATCAGCCCCTCTCCCGGTGGGAGTACTCGTCTGGTTCCTCCGGGTACCCGAGGTCCCAGTCCACGATGATGCGCTCGCGCTCCGCGTCCCGATTGACCCGCTCGCGGTTGCGGCGGAACTGAGGATCGTGGGGGGGAAGCAGCAGCAGGCGGGCGTGGACGCGGTCCTGGAAGGAGTTCATGAAGTCGACGTCGCCGTAGACGGCGCGGATCTCCCAGTGGGGCGCGACCGGCCCGAGATACGTGATCGTGGCCTGGCCTACCGGCGACTCGTCAACCGACTCGATGTCGGCGCCCGCGAGCGTCATCTGGGTCTCCGGTTCGTCGCGAGGCTCTCAGGCGGAGCCGTTCTTGCCCGAAGCTCCTCCGCCCGAGTTGTCGCCGCCGGTCGCCTGGCTGCCGCCTCCGGAGGCTTCGCCCTCCTTGGCCGCCTCGGAAAGACCGTCCTTGAACTCGCGCTGCGCCTGGCCCAGCGAGCGGGCGAGCTTCGGGAGCTTCGCCCCGCCGAACACCAGCAGGACGAGCACCAGGATGATGAGGAGTTCAGGTGCACCGATGTTTGGCATCGCTGTGAAGCATACCGTCCCTTTTCCACAGCCGCATCCCGGCTGTGGAGTGGGACGGGGTAGGTGTTCTCAGGCGCTGACGACTGCCCGGCGCTGCAGAGCGCGGGCTCGCCGGATGCGACGGCGCTCCCTCTCGCTCATGCCGCCCCAGATACCGAACTTCTCTCCGTTGTTCAGCGCGAACTCCAGACACTCCTCGCGCACCACGCAGCCCTTGCAGACTTCCTTGGCCTCCCGCGTGGAGGCGCCCCGCTCCGGGAAGAAGAGGTCAGGATGCACTCCCAGGCAGTTGGCTTCGCGCTGCCAGGACATGTCCTCGGCCGGAAAGATGCCGTGTAGTTCCATTGGGTTTCCTCCGTGACGACCTTCCGGGCCCCAGCGCTAGGGTTCGGGCCCGGTTTCCGCCCCCGTGCCATCGGTGTAATTACACCACTGTTATATGACAATTGCAAACCCGGAGGCAAAAAAATCTCTGGCGGGGCGGTCGGTGGCCGGAACTTCGAGCAGTGAGCCACACCAGATGTGGTCGACCGCGTGAAGTGGCCGCCGGAGCGGTCGGTGGCCGCCGTTGCTAGCGGCGGGCGTGGACCAGGCTGCGCTTGTGCTCCACGAAGTCGACCAGCACGTAGTCGCCGAGGTTCTCGTTGGTGGTGAAGAAGGCCCTCCCGCCGTTCATCTCGGTGATGCGCTCCACGAAGTTGGTCAGGTACGACGTGGCGTCCAGCATGAACGTGTTGATCCGGATGCCGTCGCGGGTGCAGTTGGCCACCTCGGCCAGGGTCAGCTCCACCGTCTCGCGGGTGGGCGGGTAGCTGAAGAACGGTCGCCCCGACGGCGTGATGTGGGCGGTGGGCTCGCCGTCGGTGATCATGATGATCTGCTTGGTGCCGGTCTGGCGATTGAGCATGCGGCGGGCGAGCATGAAGCCGTGCTGCATGTTGGTGCCGTAGACGTAGTCCCACGACACCTCGGGCAGCTTCTCGGCGCGGAACTCCCGGGCCACCTCGCTGAACGACACCAGGCCCAGGTAGTCGCGGGGGTACTGGCTGGAGATCAGCGCGTGCAGGGCCATGGCCACCTTCTTGGCCGGCAGGAAGTTGTTGCGCATGGGCATCGAGAGCGACAGGTCGAGCATGAGCACGGTGGCCGAGCGGACCTGCTGCTCGGTTCGCTCCACCTCGAAGTCGTCGGGATGCAGCTGCACCGGCACACCGCCGCCGGTGCGGGTGACGGCGTTGCGGATGGTGCGGCCGATGTGCAGGTTGAACGGGTCGCCGTACTCGTAGGGCTTGGTGTCGGGCTCCCGCTCGTGCCCGAGGCCGGCCCGGTTGATGGCGTGGCGGCCGAGCTTGTCCGCGTCGAGCCGGGCGAACAGGTCCCGCAGGGCGCCCTGGCCGATCTTGCGGATGGCCCGGGGGGTCAGGTCGAAGCGCCCCTCGTGGTTCTCGATCAGGCCGGCCTCCTCCAGCATCCGGGCCACCTCGGCCATGCGCTCGAGGCTCTCGGCCGCGTCGTCGCCCAGCAGCCTGCGCACGGCCTCGGTGTCGGCCTCGGCGAGGGCGCCGGGGCTGGCCGACCCCCGCAGCAGGTTCTCGAGCTGGTCGATGTCGCCCAGCTCGGCCAGCATGTCGGAGGCCTGGCCGAAGTCGAGGGGGTCGACGCCGCTGAAGTCGTACCGCCGGTCCCAGCCGAAGTCGGGGAACTCGTCGCGCAGGTGACGGGCCAGCTCGTTGACCTGCCAGTTGAGGTCCATGTCGGCCAGGAGCTGCTCGGACAGCTGCTGGAGCTGGTCGCGCTGGGCCGGGGTCATCGAGTTGAGCAGGGACTGGGCCGCGGCCATGCGGCGGGCCATCACCTCCAGCAGCTCGTCGAGGGTCTTGGGATTCTCGGGGAAGAAGTCGCCGTAGCGCTCCATGAACCCCTCGAAGTCGGGCTCGTCGCCCCGGGCTCGCTGGGCCAGCATGGCGTTGAGCTCGGCCAGCATGTCCTTGAGCCGCTGCATCTCCTCCGACGCCGAGCCCCCGCCGGTGGCGTCGTCGACCGCGCCCGCCATCTGGTCGAGGAACTGCTGCATGAGCTGCTCGCGGAGCCGCTCCGCCAGCTCGGCGAACTGCTGGCGGGCCTCGTCGCTCTCGAAGTCGTAGTTGTCGAGGGCCTTGAACTGCCCGGCGAGGTCGGGGGGCATCATGTCGAGGTGGGCGTTCTTGGTGGCCGCGGTCACCGCGGTGAGGTCGGCCCGGCGCTCGTCGCCCCCGACCCGGGCTTGGGCTGCGGCTGCGTCCAGGTCGTCGAGGGCCTGGCGCTCGGTGCGGATCACGTCCCGCAGGGCCTCGGCGATGTCGTCGTAGACGCCACCGAGGTCGTGCTGCTCCAGTAGCTCGCGGCGCCGCTCCCTGAGGCGCTCGAGCATGTCTCGAAGGCCCTCAACCATGCGTCCCGAGCGGTCGCGGAAGCCCTCGGCCATGAGGCGGCGCAGGGCGCTGGCCAGGTCGCCGTGGTAGAGCAGATCGTCGGCGAGCTCGTCGAAGACGTGGTCCGCGTCGAGGTCGAATCCGGACTGGGTGCCGTCCCAGCGCGAGTAGGCGAAGTGGGCCGGCTCGGGCTGCACCCGCAGACGGAAGCGCCAGCGCTTGCGCAGGGCCATGCCCCGACCTTATCCCGGCACGCGCCGCGGGCTGGCCGGGAGGCGGGGGCTAGGTCGGGAGCGGGGGCTGCACGAGGGGCCGGCCGGATGCGGCCCAGCCCTCGACGCCGCCTTCGAGGTCGGCTGCCCCTTCGAAGCCGAGACGCCTCAGGGAGGCGGCCGCGAAGCTCGACGTATAGCCCTCGTTGCACACCGTCACCAGGGGCTGGTCGAGCGAGTGAACCGCGGGGTGGGAGTGGCCCGAGGTGGGATCGCAGCGCCACTCCAGTACCAGCAGCGGGATGCTCACCGAGCCGGGGATCATGCCGGTGCGCTCACGGTCGTCGCGGTCCCGGATGTCGATCACCAGCGGCGGGTCCGGAGCGGATTCCAGACTGGCGGCGAGTTCCGCCGGCGTGAACCGCCGTAGCCCGCTGCGGGCCTCGGCCAGCAGCTCGTTCACCGTCGTGCGGCGCCGGTCGGTCTGGCCGATGGTGCCGCCGACCAGCGCCGCGGCCGCGCCGGGCCGCTGCGAGTCCCCGGCCAGGGCGACGTCGGCGGCTCGGGCGGCGTCCCCGGCCAGGGCGGCTTCGGCGGCTCGGGCGGCGTCCCCGGCCAGGGCGGCGTCGGCGACGCGGTACCAGTCGTCCTCCCCCACTGCGCTGCGGTGGCGCTCGCCGTGCTGGTCCAGCTCCTGCCGCAGGTGCTCGGGCGTCCAGTCCCCGTCCAGGGCCCGGTTCATCAGGTCGGCCTGCGACGGCGGGGCCAGGCCGTCCACCGGCTGGTCGCGGTCGAGGTTGGTGGGGAAGGCGTAGCCCTCGGCGCAGGCCGCCACCACGTTGGCCGCCGCGGCCCGGTCGAGGCCGGAGGCCACCCGCGACCGCAGCGACGGGTAAACGGCGTTGACCATGCGAGTGCGGTCGACGGCCTCGGTGGCCCGGCCGAACGCGGACGAGATCTGCAGCAGGTTGGCGATGCGGTGCACGTCGACGGTGCGGTTGTGGCCCGCGGCGTGGAACATGGCCGGGCTGAAGAACACGGCGTCGCCGGTGCGCAGCGGCAGTTGCACCCGGTGCTGGGAGAAGTACTCGATGAACTCGGGGCGGCGCCACGCCAGGTAGCCCAGCTCGTACTTGTGGGAGTGGGGCAGGTACATGGTGGGGCCGGCCTCGGTGCCCATGTCGCAGTGGGCGATGGCGCCCTGGAGGGTGAGCAGCGGTGACAGCCGGTGGGCCTGGAGGGGGAACTGCTCGGCTTCGTCGTCGGTGAGGAAGCCCATGTGGTAGTCGCGGTGGGGGTGCTGGGCCTCGCCGCCCGGGTTGACCACGTTCACCTGCTCGGTCAGCTGGTAGCGGGGGCCCAGCCAGGCCTCGCAGGCCACCGCCACCGCGTCGGAGCGGTGATAGTCGATGAAGGCCTCGGGGTCGGCCACGGCCAGCTTCTCGAGCGCGTTCCACACCCGGTCGTTGGCGCCCGGCTTGGCGAAGTGGTCGCCGGCGTGCCCGCCCTGTACGTGCTGGGCCGCGATCAGGTCCCAGAAGACGCTCGACGCCCGGTCCACTGCCTCGGGGGGCACCGCCCCTTCGAGCATGACGATGCCGGGACCGTCGACGAGGGCTGCGGCCAGCTCGGCCCGCAGCGCATTCCGGTGACCGGTGTCGCCGGTGGGGCCGTGGGCCAGCGCGGCGGCGTCGTAGGCGGGGACGCCCTGGGTGATCCGCACCGCCAGCGGGTAGTCGGCCGGGTCGATCGGCTGTTCGACCAGCGCCGCGAATGTCTCCAGGTCGCACTCGCGGCGCGAACCGAAGGCGGGGTTGTGGCGCGAGGTCACCGCCCTTGATGGTACGTGACACGGCGGCGTCAGAGGCCGAGCGGGACGAACCGATGGCGAGACCGCGCCAGCAGCAAGCGAGGCCGTGGCCCGAGCGGCCCGTGAGCGAAGCGAACAAGAGCGGGAAACACTCCCTCGCACTCCTGAGCGTTGGCACCTGCCCCCGTTGCCTCTTAGCGTGGGCGCCGACCGGCGACGTGTGGAGGTGTCATGCCCATCAATCCCGATGCCGTGGGCGCGGTGGGAGAAGAGTCCGAGATCAGCTGGACCTCCAAGGACAGCCTGCTCTATGCCCTCGGCGTGGGGGCCGGGGCGCCGGATCCCACCGGCTTCGAGTTGGAGTTCACCACCGAGAACACCCGGGACGTGCCCCAGCGGGCCCTGCCCACCCAGGCGGTGGTGCTGGGAGCGGGCAGGATGCCCGACTACGGGGACTTCAACCTGGCCGCGCTGCTGCACGGCGATCAGCACATCGAGCTCCACCAGGAGTTGCCGGCGGCCGGATCGGCGGTGGCCCAGGCCCGGGTGGCCGCCATCTACGACAAGATCAAGGCCGCGCTGGTGGTGCTGGAGACCAGCGTCCGCAGCCACGACGGCGAGCCGATGTGGACCAGCCGGGCCGGGCTGTTCATCTCCGGGGAGGGAGGCTGGGGCGGCGACCGCGGCCCGTCCAGCACCTGGCGGCAGCCCGACCGCGACCCCGACCATGTGACGGGCTATGACACCCGCACCGACCAGGCCCTGCTCTACCGCCTCAACGGCGACCGCAACCCGCTGCACTCCGATCCCTCGTTCTCGGCCCTGGCCGGGTTCGAGACCCCGATCCTGCACGGCCTGTGCACCTTCGGGGTGACCGGCCGGGCCCTGCTGCACACGCGGTGCGGCAGCGATCCGGCCCGGTTCGGCTCGATGGCCGGGCGCTTCAAGGCGCCGGTCCTGCCCGGTCAGCGGCTCGACGTGCACATGTGGGTGGATGGCGACACCACGCTGTTCCAGACCCGGGTGGGCGACCGGGTGGTGTTCGACGCCGGCGTGTTCACCACCCGCTGAGCCCCTTCCGTGGGCTTCCTGTGGGGCGCGGGGGCGTCGTCGGTATCGGCCGAGGGAGTGGCGCCCGCGTCCGACTGGTCGGTGTGGGAGCGCGACGGGCGGGCGCCGCGCTCCGGTGACGGGGCGGGTTTCGCCCGCGACTTCCGCGACGACCTGGCCCAGCTGTCCAGGCTGGGGCTCAACAGCCTGCGATTGACGGTGGAGTGGGCCAGGGTGGAGCCCCGGGCCGGGCGGCCCGACCGCGACGCTCTCGACCGCTACCGAGATGTCGTCGACGCGGCTGCCGCTGAGGGCCTGGGCGTGTGGATCACGCTGCACCACACGTCGTTGCCCGGCTGGTACACCGACGACGAGGGCGGCCACGCCGACGAGACGGCCCGGGAGCGGTGGTGGGCCCGGCACGTGGACCGCATGGCCGAGGCGTTCGACGGGCGGGCGGCGGGCTGGTGCCCGATCGAGGACCCCATCGGCTGGGCCGTGCGGGGCTACGGGCTCGGCACCCGGCCGCCGGGGCGACGCAGCCCGGAGGCGGCCGCGGAGGCGGCCGAGGGGGCGATGCTGGCGCTGCACGAGGCGTGCCGGTTGCTGGAGTCGGGACCGCAGCCGGTGATGGCGGTGTTCGGCGCGCCCACGCTGCACGCCGCACCGGTCGAGCGCGAGCACGCCGGCGCGGCGTCGGCCGAGGCCCGGCGCTGGGACGAGCTGCTGTGGGGCACGTGGACCCGGGCGTTGCGGGAGGGCGCGGTGGAGGTGCCCGGGCGGGCGCCGGTGGCCGCGCCGTGCTTCGAGAAGGGACCGGAGCTGGTGGGGTTGAGCCACGACCACCCGGTGGGGGTGACCGAGGCGGGCCGCCTGGTGAGCTGGCCGGCGTCGGCAAGGCAGTCAGTTGCGGGGTTCGCCCCGGAGCCGGCCGAGTTGGGTGAGGCGGTCTACCGGGCCATCGACGCGGTGCCGGGTCGGGGCGTGGTGGTGGCCGCCCACGGCGTGCCCACCGATGACGACGACTGGCGGGACACGCTGCTGGACGCGTCCCTGGCGGTGGTGGCCGGCGCGGCGGCCGCGGGCCTGCGGGGCTATTTCCACGACAGCGGGGTCGACGGCTACGAGTGGGCCCTGGGCTTCGGCGCTCCCAGGGGGCTGATCAGCCGCGACCGGGTCGTCAAGCCTTCGGCCCAGCGCCTGGCCGAGCACTCGATTCGTGGATCTGCTGGAGCAGCCAGCGGGGGCTGATCGGCGTCCGATTCACCCTGATCCCGAAGGGCTGGAGGGCGTCCGTGACCGCATTGGCGATGGCCGCGGGCGAGTTGATGGCTCCGCCCTCGCCCATGCCCTTGACCGCGCCCATGGTGTGGGGCGCGGGCGACTCGAGGTGGATGGTGTCGATGGTGGGCACGTCCCAGGCGCTGGGGGCGACGTAGTCGATCAGGGTGGTCGCCAGGGGCTGCCCGTACTCGTCGTAGGGGATCTCCTCCAGCAGCGCATGCCCTATTCCCTGGGCGACGCCGCCGTGGACCTGGCCGTCGACGAGCAGGGGGTTGATCATCACGCCGCAGTCCTCCACCACCACGAAGCGGAGCAGTTCCACCAGGCCCGTCGACGCGTCCACCCGCACCTCGGCGGCGTGGAGCGCATTCGTGAAGCATCCCGGATCAGGGCCTCGATACCGCCGGGTGGCCTCCAGCCCCGGGTCGAGGTCCCCTGGGAGCATGTGACCCTGGTGGTAGGCGACCCTGGCAATCTCGGCGAGGGTCATCCTGGCGCCGGGCGAGCCCGCCACCGAGACGGCGCCGTTGCCGTACACGCAGTCCTCCGGAGCGGCCTCCATGGCCGCGGCGGCCACGGCCGCGGCCTTGCTGCGCACGTCGCCGGCTGCCTGCAGGACGGCCCCGCCCCCGTACACCATGCTCCGGCTGGCCCAGGTGCCGAAACCGTACGGAGCGACCGCGGTGTCGCCGAACCGGACCGTCACCGCGTCGAGGTCCACGCCGAGCGCATCGGCGACCAGCTGGCCGAGCGCGGTCTCGTGGCCCTGCCCGTGACCGTGGGTGCCGACCAGCACGGTGACCATCCCGTCGGGCTCGACCCGTACCGAGCCGGACTCGTACCCGAGGCCGATGCCGGTGCCTCGCTTCGCCATCTCCAGAGGACCCGGCGAGTTGGGTTCCACGCCGGCCGAGAAGCCCAGGCCCAGGTACTCGCCCCGGGCCCTGGCGTCGCGGTGGGAGCGGCGCAGGTCGGGCAGGTCGAGGTGGTCGCGCATGACCTGGATGCTCTCCAGGGAGCTGCCGCTGGCGAAGACCTGGCCGACCGGCGTCCGGAACGGGTAGCTGCGAACGACGTTGCGCTCCCGGACGTCGAGGGGCTCGAGGCCGAGCACGCGGGCCACCTCGTCGACGGCCCGCTCGATGGTGAAGCAGGCCATCACCCGGCCGACTCCCCGGTACGGCCCCATGGGCGGCTTGTTGGTCGCCACCGCCCGGGCGCGGCGCTCGTAGGCGTCGAGTTCGTACGGCCCGGGCACGTTCTCCGAGGCTTGACCGGAGTCGAGGGCGGCGGTGTAGGGCCACGGCGCGTTGGCGCCGTTGTCGGCCCGGATGTCCACCCGGACGGCGCGGATCGAACCGTCGCGGTCGAAGCCGACCTCGATCCGGTGGCGTTGCTGGCGGCCGTGCATCGAAGTCATCAGGTCCTCGCGCCGGTCGCTCACCCACCGCACGGGGCGACCCAGCCGGCGGGCGGCCTCACAGACGACCACTTCCTCGGGGTACACCGTCAGCTTCGACCCGAACCCGCCGCCGACGTCCGGCGAGATCACTCGAATCCGGGACTCCGGGATGCCCAGGGCCTGCGACAGTCCGGTGCGGAACAGGTGGGGGGCCTGGTGGGTGACCCACACCGTCAACTCGCCGTCGCGGCCGGTGGTGTCGGCGATGATGGCCCGGGTCTCCAGAGGCAGCGGCGCCACCCGCTGGCTCTCGAGGGTCAGCTCCAGCCGATGGTCGCAGCGTGACATGGTGGCGTCCACGTCCCCCTTGTCGGCCATCGCGAGGCTGGTGTAGGTGTTGTCCGGGACCGACGGGTGCAGCTGGGGGGCGCCGTCGCGCAGAGCCGAGTCGATGCCGGTCACCGCCGGGAGTTCTTCGATGTCGACGCCTACGAGCTCGGCTGCGTCCTCCGCGGTGTACCGGTCGTCGGCGACGACCGCCGCTATCGGCTCGCCGACCCAGCGCACCACCTCCGATGCCAGCGGATGGTAGGGGCAGGCGTGGTAGCCGGGATTGTCGGTGCCGGCGACCATCGGCGCGACGGTGGCGGCCATGTCGGCCCAGGTGTAGACCGCGACCACGCCGGGATAGCTGCGGGCCTCGCCGGTGTCGAGCCCCTCGATGGAGCCGTGGGCCAGGTGGGACCGCACGAAGGCCGCTTCGACCATGCCGGGGAGCTGGATGTCGGCCACGTAGCGGCCCTGCCCGGTCAGCAGCCGGGGGTCCTCCTTGCGGGTGATGCGCTTGCCCACCCACCGGTTCGTGTCGAACACGCTCACCGGTCGGCCCCTTCGGCAGCGGACCGAGCGGTTCGGGCCGCGGATCGAGCCGCGGCCAGGACGGCCTCGACGATGTGCTGGTAGCCGGTGCAGCGGCAGAGGTTGCCTCCCAGACCCTCCCTGACCTCGCGTTCGGTCAGGGCCGGCCCGCGGCGGTCGATGAGCTCCTGGATGGTCAGGACGAACCCGGGTGTGCAGAAGCCGCACTGGAGGCCGTGGCTGTCCCGCAGGGCCGCCTGGACCGCCGACAGCTGCACCGCAGTCCCCTCGCCCTCGATGGTCTCCACGACGCGACCGTCGGCCTGGACCGCGAACATCAGGCACGACCTCACGGTGTTGCCGTCGAGCCGGACGGTGCAGGCGCCGCACACGCCGTGCTCGCACCCGACGTGGGTTCCGGTGAGCTTGAGGATGCCCCTCAGGTAGTCGGACAGGAGCATGCGAGCCGAGACCCGGCTCTCGACGGCCTGACCGTTGACGGTGAGGCGGATGTCGATGTCATGGCCGGCCCTGCCGGTCATCGGGGGCCTCCCGCTGCGAGCCATCGCAGCGCCCTGCGGACGAGCACCGTGGTGGCGTGCTGCTCGTACGCGAACCCGTCGCCGTCGAAGCGGACGCGCTCGGTGTCGCGGCCGGCGGCCGACACCGCCTCGGCCTCGACGTCGCCGGTGATGCGGGCTCCCTCCACGACCGCCTCGGTCTCGGCGAGGCGGTACGGAGTGGGGCCGGTGGCGTAGGCGACGAGCCTGGCGTCGCGGATCCGCCCGGCGTCGATCGCGGCCGAGCAGGCCACCCCGGCCAGGGCGTAGTCGCCCGGTCGCCGAACTATGTCGAACATCCCGGACCGGTGGGCTGGAGCGGCCGTCGGCCAGGTGACCGAGACGATCAGCTCGTTGTCCTCCAGGGCGGTCATGAAGGGCCCCACGAAGAGGTCGGACGCCGCGATGTCCCGGTTCCCGGCGACGGACGCCACACCGATGCGGGCTCCGAGGGCGAGGGCTACGGCCGGCAGTTCCGCGGCGGGATCGGCATGGGCCAGGCTGCCTCCGATGGTTCCCCGGTGACGGATCGACCGGTGGGCTATGCGGGGGACGGCATCGGCGAGCAGCGGCACGGCCGGCTCGATCCTGGGGTCGTCCTCGATCGCCGCGTAGGTGACCATCGCTCCGACGACCAGCTCGCCGTTGGTGAGAGAGACGCTTCGCAGCCCGTCCACATCACGCAGGTCGATGAGGTGCGCCGGGGTGGCCAGGCGGAGGTTCATGAGCGGCACGAGGCTCTGCCCGCCGGCAATGACCTTCGCCTCGTCTCCCAGCTCGTCGAGCAGGCCCACGGCGGCGTCGACGGACTCCGGGCGGTGATACTCGAACGCGGCCGGCTTCATGAACGTTGCCCCCGACCCCGACTAGCCGGAGAGGCTAGCGGGCCCGGTATTGGGCCCGGGGGCCCTGGGCGTCCTTGTTGAGGCGCTTGGAGAGGTGCAGGCCCTCCAGCACCAGTTCGACCGCGGAGGCGACCACCGCGGGCGACTCGGCCGCGCCGTCGTCGGCCAGCAAGGCCTGCACGGGGGCGGTCAAGGCCGGGACGGTGGCCAGCAGGCCTGCGTAGTCGGCGTCGGCCACGTCGTCGCCCACGTCCACCACCAGGTCCTCCTCGAATGCGTCCACCACGGCCCGGTGGAGGTCGGGCGGCACGCTGTCCTTGAACACCGACAGCACCGCCGAGTTGACCAGCCGCTCCAGTATCTCGGCCTCGCGGCCCTCCTCCAGGGTCTCGATCTCGACCTTGCCCGCGGTCGACGACGTGAGCGCTTCGAGGTCGGTCACCCGGGGGACGGCGTGGTCGGAGCCGGTGCGCAGGGTGCGGCGCACCGCGTTGGCCACCATCGTCTCGGTGTTGGAGATGCTGAGGCGCACCGAGACTCCCGAGCGCTGCGACACATGGGAGCTGGACCGGGCCGCCCGGGTGAGCGCCACCACGATACGGGTCATGAACGACGGCACGGTCACGGCCAGGCCGGTCGCGTCCCGGCCCTCGTCGTCGCCGGACCCGGCCGCGGCCCGGCCCGAGCCGACGTAGGCCTCCTGCTCCACGATGGCGATCTCGGTGCCGGCGTCGAGCGGGTAGTGGGTGCGGACCTGGGCTCCGAAGCGGTCCTTGAGGGGCGTGATGATGCGGCCCCGGTTGGTGTAGTCCTCGGGGTTGGCCGACGCCACCAGCACGACGTCGAGGGGCAGGCGGACCTTGTAGCCGCGGATCTGGACATCGCGCTCCTCCAGCACGTTGAGCAGGCCCACCTGGATGCGCTCGGCCAGGTCGGGGAGCTCGTTGATGGCGAAGATCCCCCGGTTGGTGCGGGGCACCAGCCCGTAGTGGAGGGTGAGCTCGTCGGACAGGTACCGGCCCTCGGCCACCTTGATGGGGTCGACCTCGCCGATGAGGTCGGCGATCGACGTGTCGGGGGTGGCCAGCTTCTCGCCGTAGCGGTCGTCGCGGTGGATCCAGGCGATGGGGGTGCCGTCGCCGTGCTCGGCCACCAGGGCCCGGGCCTGGGCCGAGACCGGGGCGTAGGGGTCGTCGTTGATCTCCGATCCGGCGACGATCGGCATCCACTCGTCGAGCAGGCCGACCAGGCCGCGGATCATGCGGGTCTTGGCCTGGCCCCGCTCCCCCAGCATGATCATGTCGTGGCCGGCCAGCAGGGCGTTCTCGACCTGGGGGATGACGGTGTTGTGGTAGCCGAGCACATCGTCGAAGAGGGGCCGGTCGGAGCGGATGCGGTCCACCGCGTTGCGCCGCAGCTCCTGGCGCACCGGCACGGACGTCCAGCCGGAGGCTCGCAACTCGCCGAGCGTGGTCGGTCTCGACCCAGACATCGCCGGCAACCCTAGCGGCGCCGTGATGGCCGCAGTAAACGGCTAGGCGGGAGACGGCGGTGGTCGGCTTGCGAGTGAGTAGGGCGGAGCCCGTGCGAGCAAGCGACCGCCGGCGGCCACCCGCCGGGCGCATCAACCGCCGGGGCACAGCAACTGCGGGCGGTAGCTTGGGACGGTGGACCTGGGCGGCACGTGGCGGATCGCTGCGGCCACCGAAGGGCGACGGCGCACCTTCCACGAGTTCGACCACGACGACTCGCGCTGGGCGACCATGCCGGTGCCCAGCCATTGGGCCCAGGCCGCGGCCGGCGACGAGGCTGCGAGCCTGGCCCGCGAGGAGTCGGTGCTGTACCGCCACCGGTTCGAGGGACCGCCGGCCGCGGCCACCGAGTCCGGTGCCGGGATCGACGGCACGCGGTGGTGGCTGCGGCTCGAGGGGCTGGCCCAGCAGGGGGACGTCTGGCTCGACGGCTCCTACCTGGGCCACACCGACGGGTACTTCGTGCCCCACGAGCTGGAGGTGACCGAGCAGCTGGCGGCCGGCTCCGAGCACGTGCTGGCCATCGAGGCCACCTGCCGCCGGTTCGGCGACCCCGACAACCGCACCCTGCTCACCGGCGCGCTGCAGGATCCGGAGCTGTGCGGGGTCGAGGACCTGATCGTGGGCGGGGTGTGGCGCCCGGTGCGGCTGCGCTCGAGCGGACCGATCGCCATCCGCCACGCCCGGGCCGTGTGCGCCGGCGTCGCAACCGGGGGCCGGGACGGGACGAGGGCCCGGCTGGAGTTACGGGCGGTGCTGGACGTGCCCGGCGGCGGCCCGGTCGATCTCCGCACCCGGGTGGCCGGCACCGAGCACGTCCACAGCCACCATGCCGCCGAGGGGGAGAACCGGGTGGAGTGGACCGTCGAGGTCGACGATCCCCCGCTGTGGTGGCCCCACGCTCTGGGCGATCAGCGTCTGTGCGACCTGGAGATGGAGGCCGTGGCCGGCGAGGAGGTGCACGACCGCCGGAGTTTCCGCATCGGGTTCCGGTCGGTGTCGATGCGGCGGTGGGTGCTGCACGTCAACGGCGAGCGGCTGTTCGCCAAGGGTGCCAACCTGCTGCCGGCATGCCCGCTGCCGGGCGCGGCCACGCCGTCGGAGGTGGCCAACGACATCCGGGCGGCCCGCAACGCCGGCCTCGATCTGGTGCGGCCGGTCGCCCACATCGCCCGGCCCGAGCTGTACGACGCGGCCGACGAGCTGGGCGTGCTGGTGTGGCAGGACCTGCCGATACGGGGTCTGATGAACCGCAGCACGGCGCCCGAGGCCCTGCGGCAGGCCCGCGAGGCGGTCGACCTGCTGGGGCACCGTCCCTCGGTGGCGGTGTGGTGCGCGCACGACCAGCCGTTCTCCCGGGCCGGCCGACCCGGGCGGACGCCGGCCATCGTGCGCCGCCAGGGGCCGTCCTGGAACCGCGATGTGCTCGACCGGCGCCTCTGCCGGGTGATCGGCCGCTGCGACGGCTCCCGGCCGGTCGTTCCCCACACCGGTGTGCCGCCCCGCTTCCCGCTGCTGGACGGCACCACCAGCGAGCTGTGGTTCGGCCTGCACGGCGGCCGGGCCGCCGATCTCGCTCCGGTGCTGGCCCGGGTGCCGGCGATGGGTCGTTTCGTGTCGGCGTTCGGGACGCCGGTGGCCGACGACCAGCCCGCGGTGGTGAAGACCACCATCGAGACGCTGCGACGCCTGAAGTACCGGCCGACCGGCGGCTTCCTGCTCCATGCGCTGGCCGATGTGGGGATCGGGCACGGCGGCGGGGCGACGGTGGCAGCGCCCGGAGGCGGCTTCGGTGTGCTGGACGGGCTGCGCCGGCCGAAGCCGGGATGGCGGTCGCTGGTGGACGCCTGCCGCCCGCTGATCGTCGTGGCCGATCCCCCGCCGGAGAGCGTGCGGGCCGGCGAGGTGTTCGATCTGGCCGTCCATGTGGTGAACGACGCCAGGACCGGCACCGGCGAGCTGCAGGTGCAGGCCAGGGTCGTAGGCCCGGACGGCGCCGTGATCCGCAGTCAGCGCTGGGGCGGCACGGCCGGCGCCGACGACTGCGTGCTGGTGGGCCGCCTGGTGGTGCTGGTCCCCGCCGTCACCCGGGTCGGCACCCTGGCGGTGGAGCTGGCCCTCACCGGCCCCGCCGGGCCGGGCGGTCGGCCCGAGACGTTGGCCACCAACCGCTACACCACGGTGATCGCCTAGATCGGTAAGGATGACCTCGATGGACCCTGACCCGTTCACTCTGTGGCATCCGGTGGCGTCGGCGCACGACGTGCCCTACCGCCATGTCCATCACGGCCAGCTGCTGGGCCGGGAGCTGGCGGTGTGGCGGGCCGACGACGACCACGTGAACGTGTGGGAGAACCGGTGCCTGCACCGCGGGGTCCGGCTCTCGATCGGCATGAACGACGGCACCGAGTTGCGCTGCCAGTACCACGGCTGGCGCTACGCCAACCGGTCGGCCGGGTGCACCTACATCCCGGCCCATCCCGCCGACGCGCCGGCCCGGACTATCTGCAACCGCACGTTCCCGTCGGTGGAGCGCTACGGGCTGGTGTGGTCGGGGGAGGATCCGGTGGGCGAGCCGCCGACGGTCCCCGTGCTGGAGGCGGGCACGCCGTTCGGGCTGCGCAACCTGCCGGTCAACGCTTCGGCCGGGCTGGCCTTGAAGCACCTGCGGGATCACCGCTTCCTGCCGTCGGCGAGCCTCGGTGCGGAGTCGGCTGAGATGTCGGTGGACGGGGCCGGGGACTACTCGGCGGCGCTGACCTCCCGGGCCGGGGACTCGTCTTCGTCCGCGGTGTTCTTCGTGCAGCCGGTGGATTCGGGACGCTGCGTGATCCGGGGTGTGCTGGCCGAGACCCCTCCGGCGAGCGAGCAGCCGGCCGTGCTGCGGCACCACGCGGTCGAGCTCAACCGGCTGGTCGGAGCGATCGAGGCCGAGGCCGCCCGGCTGCCGGCGCCCGAGCCGATGGTGCCGGCCCTCCAGCAGGTGCCGCTGCATCTGGCCGAGGCGCCCGAGGCGCCCAGCGGCCGCCAGGCGGCCCTGCGGGTGCAGGTGCGCCGCAAGTGGGAGCCCGCGGTGGGCATCGCCGCCTTCGAGCTGGTTCCGCTCACCGGCGTGCTGCCCACCTTCCAGCCGGGGGCCCACATCGACGTGCACCTGCCCAACGGGCTGGTGCGCCAGTACTCGATCACCAACGGCCCCGGCGAGACGTCGTACTACCGCATCGGCGTCAAGCTCGAGCCCGACTCGACCGGCGGGTCGATCTGCCTGCACTCCACGGTGCGCGAGGGCGACGTGCTGGCCATCTCCGAGCCCCGCAACAACTTCCCGCTGCGGCGCGACTCGATGCGGACGATCCTGCTGGCCGGGGGCATCGGCATCACCCCGCTGCTGGCCATGGCCCAGGCGCTGGACCGCATGTCGCTCCCCTTCGAGCTGCACTGCTTCGTCCAGTCGGCCGGGCACATCGCCTTCGGTGACGTGGTCGACACCCTCGGCGCCTCCGCGGTGCGCCATCTGGGGCTGTCGCCCGCCGAGACCGTCGACCAGATCCGGCGGCTGGTGTCTGCCCACCACGAGTTCACCCACCTGTACGTGTGCGGTCCCGGCCCGATGCTGGAGGCCGTCCGGCACGAGGCGGCCGAGGCCGGCTGGCCCGACGACCACGTCCACTTCGAGTACTTCAAGAACCCGACCGAGATCGACGACTCCTCGACCTTCGAGGTGGCCCTGGCCCGCTCGGCGCTGACCGTGACCGTGCCGTCGGGGGCCACGATCCTCGAAGTGCTGCGGGAGCACGGGGTGCCCCTGCCGTCGTCGTGCGAGCAGGGGGCGTGCGGGACGTGCGTGGCCACCGTGCTGGAGGGCGAGCCCGACCATCAGGACGTGTACCTCAACGAGTCCGACCACCGCGCCGGTGACCGGATGATGACCTGCGTGTCCCGGTCCCGCTCCGACCGGCTAGTGCTGGACCTGTGATGCTGTCGCGACCCGTGAAGCGTGCTGGACCTGTGATGCTGGGCGGCGGGCGATGATCAAGCTCTACGACTACGTGCTGTCGGTCAACTGCTACAAGCAGCGGCTGATGATGAGCATCCTGGACGTGCCCTACGAGTCGATCCCGGTGGACTTCTACCCGGGCTGGGAGCACAAGGGCGAGGAGTTCAAGAAGATCAACCCGCTGGGCCACATCCCGGTCATCGACGACGACGGCTACATCCTGTGGGACGCCCACGCCATCCTGGTGTACCTGGCCGCCAAGTACGACCCGAGCGGGCGGTGGTACCCGACCGGCGATCCCCGGCTGCTGGGCGAGACCGCCTCGTGGATGCTGTTCGCGGAGGGGACCACCCACACCGCGTCGGCGGCCCGGCTGTGCGTCAACCTCGGCTACGACTTCGACCTGGAGGCCTGCCAGGCCGGCGCCCACCGCCTGTTCCGGGTGCTGGACGAGCACCTGTGGTTCCGTGAGCGGTCGGGCACCGGGTGGGTGTGCTCCGGCTCGCACCCCACCATCGCCGACATCGCCCTGTTCCCCGACGTGGTGCTGTCGGAGGAGGGCGGGATCTCCCGGCTCGACTACCCGGCGCTGAGGCGCTGGACCGACCGGGTGAAGCGGATCCCCGGCTTCGAGGTGATGCCCGGGATCTTCCCCGCCTCGCGGGCTCGCCAGGACTGACTTCCGGAGTCTCTACGAGTGCCGAACTCAGCGGCGGGCGAGGGCGGGGGTGAAGGGCGCCACGATCTGCGCCGCGCCGATGATCCCGTGGAAGTAGAAGCGGGCCACCACCCGTCCCCAGGCTGCGCCGGTGAGGATGCGATGCGCCGACCGGGCGGGATCGAGGGGCTCGGTGTCGGCCAGCATCCGGGCCTTGAAGTCGGCGATGAACGCCCGGTCGGTGATCAGCAGGCAGACCTCCTGGTTGCACCGGAAGCTGTGACGACTGAAGTTCGACGAGCCGATGAGCAGTTCGGCGTCGTCGGCCAGCAGGAACCGGGCGTGGAAGAAGTCGGGGTAGGTGTGCAACTCCACCCCGCTGCGGATCAGGCGGCTCCAGATGTAGGGCTCGGCCGCTCGCAGCCATCGGTAGTTGTTCTGGCGGGCGGTGATGACGGTCTTCGCCGGGGCCGGTGAGCGCTTCAGGAGGTCGACCACGCCCACGTCGAGGGAGTAGGGCGACGCCAGTACGAGGCTGCCGGTGGCCCCTCCCACCACCTCGTTGAACACCGGCTCGATCTGGGCGTTGGTGATGATGGCGCCGCTCACGGAGTGCCGCTCGCCCTGCTCGGTGCGGGCGAAGTCCTGGGCCAGGGCGTCGACGATGGCGGGATCGGCGGTGCGGATCATGAAGTCCCGCCAGGCGAAGTTGTGGTCGCTGATGTTGATGCCGCCGAGGTAGGCGTGGTCGTCCACCACGTAGAGCTTCTTGTGGTTGCGGCTGAGCCCGAAGAACTTCACCGGTCCGAAGGGCTGGGTGAAGGTCATGGCCACGCCGGCGGCCCTCATCCGGTCGAACATGGCCTTCGTCTCCGCGGCCTCGTCCCGCACGGACGGGTCGGTGTCCTTCCGGTCGCTGACGTAGCGCAGGGCGAAGCAGTCAACCAGCAGCCTCACGTCCACGCCCCGGCCGGCGGCTGCGGCCAGCAGGTCGGCCACGGCCAGGCCGGAAGCATCGCCGTCGAAGGTCATCACCTGGATCAGCACCCGCCGCTCGGCGGTGCGCAGCGCCCGGTGCAGGTCCTCGATGAACTCGCGGTTGTCCAGCAGCCGCAGTCCGGTGTCGCCGCCCACCCGCCGAAGCTACCCGCTCCCTCGCTCGGGCCACGCCGCAGCAGCCGCACCGGAATTGATGACGAAACCGCCACGGGAGGTCCAGTATCCGCACCAATTTCGGGATGGGGGGTAGTCGCACCTGTTTGGCAGCGCCATTAGGTTTGGGGGGATGGCGCAGACGGTCGTTCCCCCGGAGACCGCTGAGCGGGTGCCGCCGCTGAGACGGCGCCGGCGGGAGCTTCCCTGGCCGCTGAACATCTACCAGACCGCGGTCGGCAAGAAGTACGTCATGGCGGTCACCGGGGTCGGGCTGCTGGCCTTCGTGATCGTGCACATGATCGGCAACCTGCACCTGTACGAGGGCCCGACCCAGATCAACGAGTACGCCGAGGCGCTGCGGGACCTGGGCGGCCACCTGGTGCCCCGCACGGTGATCCTGTGGGTGATGCGGATCGGGCTGCTGGCCATGTTCGTGCTGCACATCCACAGCGCCTGGTCGCTCAAGGAGATCAGCCGGCGCAGCAGCCCCAGGGCCAACTGGGTCAGCGGCAACAAGCGCTACGCCGGCGGGCAGGACTTCGTGGCCGTCAACTTCGCCAGCCGCACCATGCGCTGGACCGGCCCCATCGTCGGCCTCTACGTGCTGTTCCACCTGGCCGACCTGACCTGGGGCTGGTGGCTGGGCGACGACTACATCCGGGGCGACGTGTACCACAACGTGGTGGAGTCGCTGTCGTCGATCCCGGTGGCGATCATCTACATCGTGGCCAACGTGGCGCTGTCGGTGCACATCTACCACGGCATGTGGTCGGCGTTCCAGACGCTGGGGGTCAACAACCCCCGGTTCAACCACCTGCGGCGGGGGCTGGCCACGGTGATCGCGGGGGCGATCCTGGTCGGCAACCTCAGCTTCCCGATCATGGTCCAGGCGGGGGTGGTCGCATGAGCGTCGTGCTGGACGCCAAGGTCCCCGAGGGGCCCATCGCCGACAAGTGGGACAACCACAAGTTCTCGGTGAAGCTGGTCAACCCGGCCAACAAGCGGCGGTTCAAGATCCTGGTGGTGGGCACCGGGCTGGCCGGGGCGTCGGCCGCGGCGTCGCTGGCCGAGCTGGGCTACAAGGTGGAGGCGTTCACGTTCCACGACTCGCCCCGCCGGGCCCACTCCATCGCGGCCCAGGGCGGCATCAACGCAGCCAAGAACTACCGCAACGACGGCGACTCGGTCTACCGGCTGTTCTACGACACGGTCAAGGGCGGCGACTACCGCTCCCGGGAGGCGAACGTGTACCGCCTGGCCGATGTGTCGCTCAACATCATCGACCAGTGCGCGGCCCAGGGCGTGCCGTTCGCCCGGGAGTACGGCGGACTGCTGGCCAACCGGTCCTTCGGCGGCGCCCAGGTGAGCCGCACCTTCTACGCCCGGGGCCAGACCGGCCAGCAGCTGCTGCTGGGCGCCTACCAGGCGATGGCCGCCCAGATCGCGGCCGGCGGCGTGACCCTGCACAACCGGGCCGACGTGCTCGACATCGTGGTCAAGGACGGCGAGGCGTGCGGGATCATCACCAGGGACCTGCTCACCGGCGAGGTGCGGGCCCACAGCGGCCATGCGGTGGTGCTGGCCACCGGCGGCTACGGCAACGTCTACTACCTGTCGACCAACGCCATGAACTGCAACGTGACCGCGGCGTGGCGGGCCCACCGGCGGGGGGCGACCTTCGCCAACCCGTGCTACACCCAGATCCACCCCACCTGCATCCCGGCCAGCGACGAGTTCCAGTCGAAGCTGACGCTCATGTCGGAGTCGCTGCGCAACGACGGGCGCATCTGGGTGCCCCGCAACATGGACGAGTCCCGGGCCGCGGCCGACGTCGGTGACGCCGACCGGTACTACTTCCTGGAGGAGAAGTACCCGGCGTTCGGGAACCTGGTGCCCCGGGATGTGGCGTCCCGCAACGCCAAGACGGTGGTGGACCAGGGGCTCGGGGTGGGGCCGCTGCGCAACGGGGTGTACCTCGACTTCGCCGACGTGATCGCCCGTGACGGCGAGAGCGTGGTGCGGGAGAAGTACGGGAACCTGTTCGACATGTACGAGCGGATCACCGGCGAGGACCCGTACCGCTCCCCCATGCGCATCTACCCGGCCACCCACTACACCATGGGCGGGCTGTGGGTGGACTACAACCTGATGACCAACGTTGGTGGGCTCTACGCGTTGGGCGAGTGCAACTTCTCGGACCACGGGGCCAACCGTCTCGGGGCTTCGGCGCTGATGCAGGGCCTGGCCGACGGCTACTTCGTGCTGCCCTACACCATCGGCGACTACCTGGCGCCGAAGCTCGGGTCGGCGCCGGTGCCTGTCGATGATCCGGCGTTCACCGCCGCGGTGGCCGAGGTCGACGACCGCACCCGGGGTTGGCTGGCGGTGCGGGGCACCCGGTCGGTGGACTACTACCACCGGGAACTCGGCAAGATCGTGTGGGAGTACTGCGGCATGGCCCGCAACCGCACCGGCCTGGAGAAGGCGCTGACCGAGATCCCGGCGCTGCGGGAGGAGTTCAGGGCCAACGTGAAGGTGCTGGGGTCGGCCGACACCACCAACCAGTCGCTGGAGCAGGTCAACCGGGTGGACGACTTCATGGAGATGGCCGAGTTGAAGGTGCGCGACGCCCTGCACCGGGAGGAGTCCTGCGGCGGGCACTTCCGAGAGGAGCACCAGACCCCCGAGGGCGAGGCCCTGAGGGACGACGAGAACTTCACCTATGTGGCCGCCTGGGACTGGCAGGGTCCGGACCGGCCCCAGGAGCTGGTCAAGGAGCCGCTGGAGTTCGAGAACGTGAAGCTCACCCAGAGGAGCTACAAGTGAGCGCCAGCAACGGGAGCTCAGGCAACGGGAGCTCAGGCAACGGGCACGGGGTCCGGATGCGGCTGAGGCTGCGGATCTGGCGCCAGGCCGGGCCCGACGAGCCGGGGAGCTTCCTGGACGTCGATGCGGCGGACATCCCGGAGGACTGCTCGTTCCTGGAGATGCTCGACATCGTGAACGAGCGCCTGATCACCGACGACATCGAGCCGATCACGTTCGCCCACGACTGCCGGGAGGGCATCTGCGGCACGTGCGGGGTGATGATCAACGGGCGTCCCCACGGCCCCGAGAAGGCCACCGCCACCTGCCAGCTGCACATGCGCAAGTTCCGCGACGGCGACGAGATCGTGATCGAGCCGTTCCGGGCGGCGTCGTTCCCGGTGGTGAAGGACCTGATGGTGGACCGGCGGGCCTTCGACCGGATCATCGAGTCGGGCGGCTACATCTCGGCGCCCACCGGCACCGCCCCCGACGCCAACGAGATCCCGGTCCCCAAGGACGTGGCCGACTTCGCCATGGACGCGGCGGCCTGCATCGGCTGCGGGGCGTGCGTGGCCGCCTGCCCCAACTCGGCGGCCCAGCTGTTCACCGCGGCCAAGCTCGGCCATCTGAACGTGCTGCCCCAGGGCCAGCCCGAGCGCTGGCGGCGGGCCGAGGCCATGGTGGAGACGATGGAGTCGTTCTTCGGGTCGTGCACCAACCACGGCGAGTGCACCGAGGCCTGCCCCAAGGAGATCAGCCTCGACTTCATCGCGGTGCTCAACCGGGACTACCTGAAGGCCAAGGTCAAGAACCGCCGCCTCGCCTCGCAGGCCTGACGGGTGCGGTCGGGGCGGCGACTGGCGCTCGGGCTGGCCCGGGGGGTGGCCATGGGCGCGGCCGACGTGGTGCCGGGCGTGTCGGGCGGAACCATCGCGGTGGTGCTCGGCATATACGAGCGGCTGCTGGGCGCGATCCGGGGTCTTGCCGGGGCGGCCGGGCGGCTGCTCCGGGGCGACTGGCGGGAGGCCGGGCGGCGGCTGGCCGGGGTGGACTGGTGGCTGATCGTGCCGCTGCTGGTCGGGATCCTGGGGACGATCCTGCTGCTGGCCTCGGTGATCGAGACCCAGCTGGAGGAGCGACCCGAGACGATGGCCGGCCTGTTCTGCGGTCTGGTGCTGGCCTCGGCGGTGTCGGCGTGCCGGCTGTTCGAGTGGCGGGGCGCGGTCCAGATCGTGTTGATGGCGGTGGCCGCGGTGGCCACGTTCGCCCTGCTGGGCCTGCAGTCGGGCCCGGTGGCCGACCCGTCGCTGCTGGTGCTGGCCGGGGCCGGGGCCATAGCGATATGCGCCATGATCCTCCCCGGCATCTCCGGGGCGTTCCTGCTGCTGATGCTGGGCATGTACGGGGCGGTGCTCAACATCGTCACCGATCTGCACTACCTCGAGGCGGCCGTGTTCCTGGCCGGGGCGGCGGTGGGGCTGGGCCTGTTCTCGTCGCTGCTGGGATGGCTGCTGGATCAGGGCCGCAACACGGTGATGGCCGTGCTGGTGGGGCTGATGTTCGGGTCGCTGCGGGTGCTGTGGCCGTGGCCCAACGGCGTGGGCGTTATCAGCCGCCACGAGCATGAGGTGATCTCCGGCACCGGCCTGGCCTGGCCCACCGCCGGCGAGTGGGCCGCCCCCACGGTGGCCGCCGTCGTGGGCTTCGCGGTGGTGCTGCTGATCACCCGCCTGGCCCAGACCGAACGGGGCTGACCACCCGGCCCGCACCAACCCCCGGAACTAGGCCTGCAACTCCTCGCGCACGATGGCTGCACCGCGGACCAGGGCCGAGAGCTTGGCCAGGGCGAGCTCTCTCGACATGTACTTCATCCCGCAGTCGGGGGCCACGACCAGGCGATCGGGGCTCACATGCTTCAGCGCGTCGCGGATCCGGTCCGCCACCACCTCCGGGGTCTCCGCTTCGTGATCGCCGTTGTCGATGACGCCGAGGATGATGGTCTTGTCGGGGAGCCTGCGGAGGATGTCCAGGTCGATCTTGGGCTGGGCCGCCTCTATGGAGATCTGGTCGACGAGGCTGCCGTTCAGCTCGGGCAGGAACGAGTACGCGTCCGGCTTGCCGATGCCCCTCCACTCGTGGATGGCCGCGTACCCGAAGCACATGTGCAGCGCAGTCGTGCCGTCCACCCCGTCGAGAGCCTCGTTGAGCACGTCCACGGCGTACTGGGAGGCCTTCTCGTGCTTGGCCTGCATGTACGGCTCGTCGAGCTGCACGACGTCGGCGCCCGCCGCGAACAGGTCCTTGATCTCGGCGTTGACCGCCTGGGCGTAGTCCGACGCGGCCGCCCGCTCGTCGCCGTAGTAGTCGTCCTGGGCCTGCTGGGTCATGGTGAACGGCCCGGGCAGCGTGATCTTGATCTGGCGGGTGCTGTTGGCCCGCAGCAGCTCCACGTCGCGCACCTCGATCGGCGCGTCCCGGGTGATCCTGCCGACGATGCGGGGCACCGGATTGGGCTTGCCGGTCCGGTCCATGGCCGTGCCGTGCCGTTCGGTGTCGATGCCCCCCAGCGCGGTCGCCATCCGGTTGGAGTAGCTCTCGCGGCGGATCTCGCCGTCGGTGATGATGTCGAGGCCCACTTGCTCCATGTCGTGGATGGCCAGGAGGGTGGCATCGTCCTGGGCCTGCTCGAGGAACTCGGGAGCGACCCGCCAGATCTCCTTGGCTCTGACCCTCGGCGGCAGGCGAGTCCCAAGGTTGGAGCGGTCGATCAGCCAGTCGGGCTGGGGATAGCTCCCCACCACCGACGTGGGCAGCAGTTTCCCGGTCATGGTCCGCACCTTCCGCTTGGATTCACTTGCCGGCACCGTCGCGCAGGTGCCTCAGGACCAGGTTCTTGCCCGCCCTGATGTGCTCCCCCATCAGGTCGGCGGCCCGCTTGCCGTCGCCGGCCGACAGGGCTTCCATGATGGCGGCGTGGTCGCGCCGTGACTGCGGCAGCCGGCCCGGCACCACCCAGGTGGCCGAGCGGGGGTCGTTCCACAGCCTCCGGATGAAGTCCATGAGATGGGGGATGTTCTGGGCCGCGGCGTAGATGGTCATGTGCCAGGCCTCGTTGAGGTGCATGGCATCGGCATGGTCGTTGCGGTCGATGGCGGCCCGGTTGGCCTCAGCCAGCCGCTCGAGCTCGGCAATGTCGACCGCCGTCAGGTGGTCGGCCGCGATCAGCGTGGCCATGGTCTCCAGCAGCTCCCGCAGGTCGTAGAGGTCGGCGGTCTCCTCGGGGGAGAAGTCGGCGACCCGCACCCCCCGGTGGGGCTCGTTGACGACGAACCCTTCGGCCTGGAGCTGGCGCAGAGCCTCCCGGATGGGGGTGGCGCTCATCTGGAGCACGTCCCCGAGCGCGTCGATGTCGATGCGCTCCCGGGGCTTCATCACCCCGGCACGGATGTCGTCGCGCAACTTGGCCGCAGCCAGCTCGGACTTGGTCCGGTATGCCTCCATCGCGGCGGCTACACCCGGGGTGTGTACTCGTCGCCGGCCAGCACAGCCCTGACGAAGTCGCGGAACTGGATCGTCTCCATGGTGTTCTCGGTGCGGTTGCAGTCCCAGACGTCGATCCACACGTACTCGATGGAGAAGTAGGCGTCATAGCCCTGGGCCATGAGCCGCTCGAGGACGCCCCGGTAGTCGATGGTGTTCTCCTGGAAGTTCACCTGCATCCGGCCGGGGGCCGCGCCCCGGCATTGGAAGTGGGCGGCGTGCTCCAGCAGGGGATGGACGTCCGACTCGGGAATGTCCTGGTAGACGAAATGGCAGTAGTCGATGGTGAGCTTCAGGCCGGGCACCGCGTCCACCAGCTCCAGCGCCATCTCGGGGGTCGGCGTGTTGCTGTTGACGCTGGCCTCCACCCGGACCTCGATGTCGTGGGCGGCCGCGGCCTCCACCCTGCGGGTCAACTCGGCCGCGGACAGCCGCATGGAGTCCGCCGTCGACTGCCCCTCGATCGGGATCCCGCCGTTCATGGTCATGCCGGGCGCGCCGATGCGCCGGGCGAACTCGAGGAAGGCCTCGTAGCCGCCGTCGCGCTGGGCACGGTCGGGATGGTTGGCGGCCAGGTCGGTCAGATTGAACGACGGCACGAAGAACACGTCGGCTGCTTCCAGCCCGGCGGTGGCGAGCCGCTCGCCGATGACGCCCGACCATCCGGCCACGTCCTGGCGCACCATCCCGGGCTGGACTTGGGTGCGACCCTCCATCAGGCCCAGATCGATGCCGTCGAACCCGAGCATCGCGATGTGGCGGACCACGTCGGTGTGGGTCATCAGCGGCCAGGTGAAGTCGGCGCACCCCAGTTTCATGGTCACGGCTCCGTCCTTGCTTCGTGGCGTCTATGGTGCCGCGGGGAGGTCCGCATGCAACGAGTATGTCTCACATTTCGGCTCGTGTCCGGTCGTGAGGACGAGTACCGGCGTCGCCACGCGACGGTATGGCCCGAGTTGGAGGAGGCCATCAGGGCCGAGGGCTTCACCAGCAGCGTCGTGTACGTCGCGGCGGACACGGTCGTGGTGCTGGTCGAGCATCCGTCCGACGTCGACGGTGCTCTGGAGCGCCTGGGCACCACCGACGTGAATGCCCGCTGGTCGGAGTACTTCGCCGATGTGATGGCCACCGAGCCGGTCCAGGCCGAGGAGGTGTGGCGCCTGAGCTAGCGGCGGTCGCCGGCTCGGCTCCGCAGCCGGCGGAACACGAACGGGACGATCCCGCCGTGGCGGTAGTAGGCGACCTCGGTCTCGCTGTCGAGACGGACCGTCACCGGCATCTCGCGGCTGCCGCCGCCCGGTGTGCGGGCCGACAGCGTGAGCGTGGCCCCCGGCGCGATGCCGCCGTCCAGACCGCCCACATCGAAGAACTCGGTCCCGGTCAGGCTCAGTTCCCTCCAGCCGCGGTCCGGCTCGAACTGGAGCGGCAGCACGCCCATGTGGATGAGGTTGAGCCGGTGGAGGCGCTCGAAGCTCGACGCCACCACTGCGCGGACCCCGAGCAGCGCGGTGCCCTTGGCCGCCCAGTCCCGCGACGACCCCGCCCCGTAGCCGGCGCCGGCCAGCACGATGAGCGGCGTGCCGGCCGCCCGGTACCGCTGCGACGCCTCGAACACGGTCGTCACTTCGCCGGTGGGGTGGTGCACGGTCCAGCCGCCTTCACGGCCACCGGCGAGCAGGTTGCGCAGGCGGGGGTTGGCGAACGTGCCCCGCACCATCACCCCGTGGTTGCCGCGGCGGGCGCCGAGGACGCTGAAGTCTGCGGGGGCCACCCCCCGGCCGATGAGGTATTCCCCGGCCGGGCTGTCCGGTGCGATGGACCCGGCCGGCGAGATGTGGTCGGTGGTTGTCTGGTCGCCGAGTAGCAGCAGGCAGCGGGCACCGGACACGTCGGCGACGGGTGGCGGCTCCGGTGCGACCGACTCGGCGAAGGGCGGGGCCTGGACGTAGGTGGAGGCCCGGTCCCAGTCGTGCAGCGGGCCGGCCTCGCCGACCAGCGACCTCCACTGCTCGTCGCCGGCGAAGATCTCGTCCCGCCGGGCGTCGAACAGGGCCGGGTCGGCTGCGGCCGCGGCCAACTCGGCGATCTCGGCGTCGCCGGGCCACAGGTCCTCCAGCAGCACCGGGGCGCCGTCGACATCGATGGCCACAGGCTCGGTCGTGATGTCCACATCGACGGTGCCGGCCAGGGCGTAGGCCACCACCAGGGGCGGCGACGCGAGGTAGGCGAGGCGGCATTGGGGATGGATGCGGCCCTCGAAGTTGCGGTTGCCGGAGAGGACCGCGGCCAGCACCAGGCCGTCGCGCTCGGCCGCGGCCGCGACCGGCACGGGCAGGGGGCCGCTGCCGCCCGCGCAGGTGGTGCAGCCGTAGCCGACGATGGCGAAGCCCAGCTTCTCCAGGTACGGCAGCAGGCCCAGCCTCTCCAGGTAGTCGGCCACGACCGGCGAGCCGGGGGCGAGGCTGGTCTTGACGTGAGCGGGCACGGCGAGGCCTCGCTCGACCGCGTTGCGGGCCAGCAGGCCCGCGCCGATCATCACGGCCGGATTGGACGTGTTGGTGCAGCTGGTGATGGCCGCGATGGCGATGTCGCCGTCGCGCTGGGCGCCGGTCCGCCGGAGTTGGGCGTCCGGCCCCCGGTGCTCGGCGAGGGCCTCGCGGAACGAGGCCGGGACCTCCGGCAGGGTCTGCGTCTGGTGGGGGCGGCGGGGCCCGGCCACTACCGGCTCGATGGCGCCGAGGTCGACGTCGAGGATCCTGGTGAAGGCCGGCTCGGGCGACCCGGGGGTCCGGAACATGCCCTGGGTCCGGCAGTACCGCTCGACCAGGTCGATGTGGTCGGGCCGCCGGCCGGTGCGGCGAAGGTACCGCAGCGTCTCGTCGTCGACCGCGAAGTAGCCGACGGTGGCGCCGTACTCGGGGGCCATGTTGGCGATGGTGGCCCGGTCGGGCAGCGGGAGGCTGTCCACTCCGGGACCGCAGAACTCGACGAAGGCGCCCACCACGCCGAAGGCCCGCAGCATCCGGGTGATGGCCAGCACCAGGTCGGTGCCGGTGACGCCGGGCCGGGGGGCTCCGGCCAGCCTGACCCCTACGACCTCGGGGACGACCACGCCGATGGGCTCGCCGAGCATCACCGCCTCGGCCTCGATGCCCCCGACGCCCCAGCCGAGGACTCCCATGGCGTTGACCATGGTGGTGTGCGAGTCGGTGCCGACCAGGGTGTCGGGGTGGGCGACGGGCCCGGCTTCACCGCTGGACACCGCCACCACCGACGCCAGGAACTCCATGTTGACCTGGTGGACGATCCCCTTGCCGGGCGGGACGACCCGCAGGTTGGCGAAGGCCTGCTCGGCCCACCGGGCGAACCGGTACCGCTCGGCGTTGCGCTCGTACTCGATGGCCAGGTTGGCGGCCAGCGCCCCCGGGGTGCCGGCCACATCCACCTGAAGGGAGTGGTCCATGACCAGCACGGTGGGAACGACCGGGTCGATCAGGGACGGATCGGTGCCGCCGCGGTGCAGGGCGCTGCGCATGGCGGCCAGGCCGATGAGGGCGGGGATGCCGGTGAAGTCCTGCAGGATCAGGCGGTCGGGGCGGTACGACACCTCCTGTCCCGGCCCGATGGAGCCGGGCCATCCGGCCAGGGCCGCGACGTCGGCTTCGGCGGCGAGGCCCGCCCCGGCCCGGCGCAGTGCGCTCTCCAGCAGCACTTTGAGGCTCGAGGGAAGCCGGTCGACCTCGCCCAGCCCGAGATCAGAGGCCCGGTCGATCCGGTGGAACCTCACCGATCCGGCCGCAGTCTCCAGCGCGGCCAGCGACCCGAGCGTGCCGGAGGTGCTCATCCGTCCAGGAGCCGGGCAGCCAGGACGCCTTCGGGGTCCAGCGCCCGCTTGATGGACTGGTGGAGGCGGCCCTCGGGCGACCCGGTGTAGCGGGCGCTGCGGATCGCCCCGATGCCGTGGTGGTGGCCGATAGTGCCGCCGTGGGCGGCGGCCAGGTCGAGCACACGGGCCCACACGGCCTCGCCGGCGGCGCAGGCGGAGTCGTCGTCGGAGCCGTCGATCCAGAACGCGAGGTACAGGCCGGTGCCGGTGGGGTAGATGTGCGACGAGTGCATCCAGAGCCGATCGGCCAAGTTCCCTACGTCGGCTTGGAGCGCGGAGGCCAGCGAGGCGGCCGACCGCCACGGCACGCCCACCTCGATGGTGTCGAAGAACGATCCGGCATCCCGGTTGAGGTCCCGGATCAGCTCCGGCCCGGCATGGCGGTTGTCCCACCAGCGGTCGGCGGCGGCGGAGGAGAGGACGGCCACGCCGGCCGCGCCGATCACACCGGCCGCGGCCCGGTGGGCGACGTCGGTGACGTCCGGCTCGCCCACGAGCGACAGCACCAGCAGGCATGCGCCGGCAGGGTCGTGGGCGTCGTCCAGGATGGCGGCGGTCTCGGCCGGGTTGAGCAGGCGGGCCACGCCGACGGGCAGCGCCCGCTGGATGAGCTCCCGCTGGACCTCCAGGCCGGTGGCGAAGTCGGGTACCAGGCCGTTGAGCCGGATCTCGGGCATGAGCCGGGCTACTGCCATCGAGACAGCCGTGACCACGGCCAGGCTGCCCTCGGCACCGCAGAGCAGTTGCAGGGCGTCGAGGCCTCCGGGCGAGCGGGGCCGCACCGGAATCCTGAACGCGTCGCCGCTGGGAAGCACCCCCTCGAGGCCGCGCACCATCTGCTCCACCCCGCCGAACCTCGCCGAGGCCGTGCCGGTGGCCCTGGTCGCGATCCAGCCGCCGACGGTCGAGTGTTCCAGGGACTGCGGGTCGTGCCCGAGGGTGAACCCCCGGTCGTTCAGGTAGCCCTCGAGGACCCCTCCGAGAACCCCGGCCTCGGCGGTGACCACCTGCGAGGCCGCGTCGAGGTCGACGATGCGGTCCATGGCGAGACGCAGCACCACGTCAGGGGTGCCGTCGAGACAGCCCACGACGTTGGTGCGGGCGCCCTCGACCTGCACGGTCGCGCCGGCGGCCGCCGCGGCACGGAGCACCGAGCCGACGGTCTCCGCCGACTTGGCCGAGACGACTGCGGCGGGATCGGGGCGAACCGGGCGGCACTTCAGGCCCATCGGCCAGGTGTCGGCCGGGTTGTTGCGGTCGGGCCCTTCGATCTCTCCGGCCGGCACCCCCGCCCGGATCAGCGCCTCGACCGTGACACTCACCTGGTAGTCCTCCCCCGTCTTGCCGGCCGCCCGGGCCGGACGCCACAGCCTACGTCGCGACGGCCCCAGGCTTGAGAGGCGCGATCGGCCGCAGGCTTGAGAGGCGCGATCGGCCGCTTTGTGGCACGATCACCCAACCGGCACCTGCGATCCCAGGTCCGGGACGCCACTGCGCAGGGCCGAGAACTCGGAGGGTGACATCGTGAAGCTGCGGCTGGGAGTGATCGGAGCAGGTGCCTGGACGGTGGCATCCCACTTGCCCAACCTCCGACGTCGAGCGGACGAGATCGACTTCGTGGCAGTCAACAGTCTCGACCCGGAGCGCCTGGAGTCGATCCGGGAGCGATATGGATTCCAGGTCGCCTCCACCGACTACCGCGAGGCGCTGGCGGCCGGTGTCGACATCTGTGTGGTCGCCAGTCCCGCCCGCTGGCATCATGAGCATGCACGGGCCGCTCTGGACGCCGGCGCCCACGTTCTCGTGGAGAAGCCGTTCACGATAGATCCGGCCCACGCCTGGGACCTGGCGAACACTGCGGAACGGCTGGGCCTTCACTTGCTGGTGTCGTTCGGCGCCAACTACCAGCCGATGATTCGCGGAGCCAAGCAACTGATGACGACCGGCGGCGGGATCGGCGAGGTCGAGCACGTCATGATCCATATGGCCTCGGCGATCCGTGAGGCCTTCCTGGGCCACCCCCGCCCGTACGCGCTCGACGAGCTTCCCGCAGGAGCGCCCGAACTGCACCCCGATCCCGACACGTCGGCGACACCGGAACTCGCCGGCGGCGGCTACGCCCAGGCGCAGCTGTCCCATGCGATCGGTCTGGCTCTCTGGCTGACCGGCCTTCGCGGCCGCGAGGTCTATGGCGTGACATGGCGCCCATCGGCGGACGTGCCGGTGGAGTTCCATGACGCCGCGGTCATCGTGTTCGAGAACGGAGCCATCGGCACGGTGTCCGGCGGCTCCTGCCACATGGGAGCAGGCAACGACAAGCACCAGCAGGAGGTCCGGTTGATCGGCTCGGAGGGACAGCTCCACGTGGACGTGGAGCGAGAGATCGTGTGGCGCTATCGAGGCCCCGACAGTGACATCCGGCTGCCCGTCGAGACGGGTGACGGGCTGTACAACTGCCGCGGCCCGATCGACGCTCTCGTCGATCTTGCCGCCGGCCGGGATGTGCCCAACGAGTCGCCGGGCGAACTCGGCGCGCGGGTCGTCGAGATCATCGATGGCCTGTACAGGAGCGCGAGATCACACACTCCCGTGGCGGTGCCGTAGAGCCTCGAGCCGTCAACCAGTTGCTCTCCGCTCGAGGGAGAGGATGTATGAGGACGTGCTGCCGCCGTCCGCCATGATTACAGCCCCGGTCAAGAAGGATGACTCGTCGCTGGCAAGGTGCAGGATCGTGTGGGCGATCTCGCCGGGCTCGGCCCACCGGTTGAACAGGTTCATGTTGTGGTACTCCTTCATGGCGTCTTCGGAGACGCCCGCCATCATCGGGGTGTCCACCAGCCCGGGACAGATCACGTTCACCCGGATTCCATCGGAGGCATGGTCCGCGGCCATGCACCGCGCCAACCCGATGACCCCGTGCTTTGAAGCGTTGTAGGCTGCCTGCCCCATCTGCCCGGTGACGCCCGAGACCGAGGAGACACAGACGATCTTGCCGTGCTGCTGGCGCACCATTGCCGGCAGGACATACTTCGAGCACAGGAACATCCCCTTGAGGTTGACATCGAGGATTGAATCCCACTGCTGCTCGGACAGATCGAGAACGCTGCCCATTCCCCGTACGCCCGCGTTGTTCACAAGGATGTCGATCCGCCCGTAACGCTCGAGCGCAGAGGCGGCCAGGCTCTTGGCGCTCTCGGCCTTGGTCACATCGGTCGTCGCCGCCACTGCCTCGCCGTCCTGCGACCTGATCAATTCGACCGTCCCGGCGGCGCCGTCCGGGTCCTTGTCGGCCACGACCACCTTGGCACCCTCGGCCGCGAAGAGCGCTGCGGTTGCCCGACCCAACCCGCTGCCGGCCCCCGTGATGATCGCCACCCTCTCATCCAGGCGTTTCAATGGCATTGGACCTCACCCCCCGCAGGTCACGGACCGTCGGACGCTCAACTGATTGCCCTGCGGATGCGGCATGTCAGCTACCTGAGTCGCACCGGGAGCGACTGCAGCGCGCCAAGGCTGGTGGCATAGCCCAGATGGGTGCCCCAGGACACGGCCTCCTCGGTGAGTTCAGCGTCGGGAAACCGCCGTAGGAATGTGTTGACCGCAATCGCCGTCTCGAGCCGGGCCAGCGCCGCTCCAAGACAGAGATGGACGCCGTGGCCGAAGGCCAGGTGCCGGATGTTCTGCCGTTCGATGTCGAACGAGTCCGGATCTGTGAACTGAGCTGAGTCGTGGTTGGCCGCGCCCAAGACCATGTGGACGGCATCCCCCCCTCGAACGGGACACCCTCCGACTTCGACGTCGTCGGGGGCGACACGCCAGGCTCTCTGCACCGAGGTGTCGTACCTCAGGAACTCCTCCACCGCGTTGTCGATCAGCTCGGGGTGATCGCGCAGTCTCCGCAACTGGTCAGGATGCCGGAAGAGTGCCAGGAATGCCTTGCCTATGAGACCGCTGGTTGACGCGTGCCCCGCCGTATAGAGCGTCACGCAGTTTGCCAGCACCTCCTCCGCAGTCAGTACTCCCACCGGCTCCGAGTTCGCAACCAGCCAACTGATCAGATCCTCTTGCGGCTGCCGGCGTCTCCTGGCGATCAGGCCGCTCAGGTAGCTGCGCATCTCAACGAGAGCCTGACGACCTGCTTCCATGACATCGGTCGTTACCCGACCGGTTGAGAACACCGCGATGATCTGGTCGGTCCAGGGGATGAACTGGGCCCGATCCGGCGGGGGGACGCCGAGCATGTTGCCCATCACGTGAACCGGGAAGGGCTTCGCATACTGGGCCATGAGGTCGAACTCGTCGCCCTCCGCGGCGTCGAGGAACGAATCGGCGAGCTGCTCGATGTCGGCTCTCAGGGCCTCGGCGGCTGCCGTCGAGAACGGATCCTGCAGCAGGGTCCTGAGCGTCTTGTGCCGTGATCCCTCCATGAACGGCAGCGTGGACTCGTAGTGGTCCGAGAACTGGGCCGCGGCGGCCCGTCCCTCGTCGGGGAGTTGGGAGAGAAATGCGGGCATGCGCCCATGGGCCGACAGCCGCGGTTCTCTCATTGCCGACCGGACATCGGCGTAGCGCGTCACGATCCACCCGTTGAGGGCCTCGCTCCACGCCATCGGCGGCTCGCGCCGCAGCCGGGCGTAGATCGGATACGGGTCCACCAAGTACTCAGGGGACAGGAGTGCGGCGTCCGCATCTGGAGTCACACGGGGACAACGGGCCCCGGCGCCTCCTGATTCAGACATTGCTCCTCCCGCCGGCCCCTCCTGCCGCGACCCCGACTATAGCGCTCACCCAAACCCCACTTTCTTGCGGGCCTCCAGCGCGAGCGGGATGATCAACACGAGCCCGAGGACGATCAGGCGGTGGGATGCACCGAGACCGTAGAGGGCCATGCCGTTGACCATGGTGCCGATGAGCACCACACCGAGAAACGTGCCCAGGAGATGACCCGAGCCCCCTGTGAAGCCGACACCCCCGAGCAGAACGGCGGTAATCACGACCAGTTCGGTTCCTCGGGCGGCACCCGGAACACTCGCCCCTACCGTCGACGCCAGCACCCAGCCGGCGAGGCCCGCCAGACCGCCGCTGATTACCAGGTATTGGGTGCGGAGCCTGTCCACCGGAAGCGCGGCGAACCGGGCCGCGACATCGTTGCCCCCTACGGCGTAGGTGTACCTGCCGAACGGGGTCCACGCCAGCACATAGTGACCGGCCAGAAAGACGACCCCGGCGAGCACGACCGGAAGGGGCACGCCGAGCAGTTCATTCTGAAAGACGTTGAAGACGTCGTCGTCGATGATGGTTGACGCGCCCCCGGCCAGCACAAAGGCCAGGCCCCGAGCCACACTGAGCATGCCGAGCGTCACAATGAGGGGGTGCACGCGGAAGCGAGTCACGAAGAACCCGTTGCTGTAGCCGACCAGCACACCCGTGGCGACGGCGCCGAGTGCCGCCAGCGGCGCGGGGAGTCCGAGCCCGAGCAGTTCGCCGGCAACCACACCCGACAGGGCGATGACTGAACCGACCGAGATGTCGATTGCCCCGGAGATCAGCCCGAAAGTCACGCCGACGGCAACGATGGCCAGGACCGAGTTGGCTCGGCTCGTGTTGAGCAGGTTCCGCAGCGTCCAGAAGTCGGGGAGCAGCAGCGCGAACACGGACATCTCCACCACGATGCACACCAGCAGGGCGTAGACGCGGCGGGTCGGCCCGGACATTTCCGCCATGACGAGGGATCTGCGACGGACCGCTCCATTGCCGGCCGTTGCGGGCGCCGTCACCGGAATCCTCCGGACGGCCGCTGGTTGATGGCCACTGCGACCACGAGGATGGCACCGGAGAAGATGTCGATCCATTCAGGCCGGAGCGCGAACTGGACGAAGGCATTGAAGAGGCTCGCCAGCAGGAAGACCGCTATGAGGGTCCCAACAACCGACCCACGACCTCCGGCGAGGCTGGCACCACCCAGGAATGCGGCCGTGGCGATCAAGATCTCTCTTCCGATGGCTGCCTGAGGATCGATCGCGCCGATCAGGGATGCCAGTATCACGCCGCCCAGCCCCGCCAGCACGGCCGACAGGACCAGTGCGATCGTCCGGTACCGGTTGACGTTCAGGGCCACATCACGGGCGCCCTCGGGATTCCCGCCGACGGCGCGGAGCCTCTGACCGGTGGGAGTGAAGGCAAGGAAGAAGTGGGTGGTGATGACGACCACGATCGAGCACCAGACCGGCACGGGGACCTCCAGGAAGTCCTCCCGGGCGAAGCGGAACGCATCGCTCACCACTTGAGTGCTGCGCACGCCGCCAACTTCCAGCCCGATGCCCCGCAGGACGAACAAGACGCCCAGCGTGGCGATTATCGAGTTGATGCCCAGTTTCGTGACAAGAAAGGCGTTGACGGACCCGATGCCGGCGCCCACCAGCACCGCGCCTGCGGCTGCTAGCGGAAGCGGTATCCCGGCCTGATAGAGCGTGCCGAAGACAACCCCGCTCATCATCATGGTCGCGCCCACTGAAAGGTCGAACACCCTTGTGACGGCTGCGATGGTGAAGCCTGCTGCGGCAATGAAGGTCGTGGAACTCAGAGCCGCGGTCGACAGGAGGTTGGGCACCGTGCGGAATGTGGGCTTCATGAACCCCAGGACCCCGAGCAGGACCAGGAGGGTTAGGAACAGCAGGGCGGTCGGCGAGGAAGCCAGCCGTCTCAGGGCGCGTTGTGCGCCGGTGGGAACCGCACCGGTGTCGTGACGGGAGTCAACGACGATCATGATGACCCGGCCCCTGCCGGCGGCTGGTGAGACGACGATGTCGAACCGGCGGGTGGCCCGCCCTCCGCCTCCACTGCCCCGGAGACGATGACGCGGACGCACTGATCGACCGTGGTGGCATCGGTGTCCAGCACCGCGACTCGGCGGCCACCCTTCAGAACCATCACCCGGTCGGCGACGTCGAGGACATCCGGTATGCGGTGAGTGATCATGATCACCGAGGCTCCGTGGGCGCGCAGCCCCCTGATCAACTCGAGAACCGTGGCCGCCTCCGCGGGGCCGAGCGACGCCGACGGCTCGTCCATCACGATGATCTTCGAGGCCGACTCGAAGGCGACGGCGCGGGCGATGGCGACCATCTGGCGCTGACCCCCGGACAGAACGCCCACCGGGGCGTCAGGGCTGATGTCAACCCGCAGCCGCTCCAGCAGTTGGGCCGTCCTGCGGCGCATAGCGGCCTTCTTCGTGTAGGGGATCAGCCCGAGCAGTCGCCCCGACAGCTCCCGGCCGACGAAGACATTGCCGGCAACGTCGAGGTTGTTGAAGAGCGCCAGATCCTGATGGATCATCTCGATGCCGTAGCTGCGGGCTCTTTGAGCCGAGTCGATCCGGGCGGTGGAACCACCGACGAGAATCTCGCCACCATCCGCTTCGACGATCCCGGCCAGGATCTTGACCAGCGTCGACTTGCCGGCGCCGTTGTCACCGACGAGCCCGAGAATCTCGCCGCGGCGAAGCTCGAGATCGGCATCCTTCACTGCCTCGACCCGGCCGAATCGCTTTGTGATGGCGCGCATCCGCACTATCACGTCTGGACAATCCGACTCTCGCATGCTATGCAGAATATGTCCTATAAAATCCGAGGGCCTCACGAATGGGGGGTTTCTCACCCTCATCGTGACGACCCCCGGAGAACAATTTGGGGGAAACATGCGAAAGATACTCGGATTGCTGATGGTGCTGGCTCTGATCGCCGCAGCATGCGGTGACGATGAGGACGCTGCACCGGCGCCGGAGCCCGAAGCGCCGGCACCCGCCGAGCCAGAGCCCGAGCCCGAGCCCGAAGCTCCCGAACCAGAGCCCGAGCCCGAGCCCGAAGCTCCCGAACCAGAGCCCGAGCCCGAGCCCGAAGCTCCCGAACCAGAGCCCGAGCCCGAGGCTTCGTATGTGATCGGGTTCGCTCAGTTGCTCAGTTCCGGCTGTGACTTCTGCGCCGACGTCGAGAACGGCATGCGAGAGGAATTGGAGGCTGCCGGGCACGAGCTCTATGTGCTCGACAACGAGTTCGATGTGGATATCAGTGTGGCCAACGCGGACCTGATGGTCACAAAGGGCGTCGACGTCTACATCTTCTTCGGACCGGGAGCTGCGTATCCGGTCGTTCTCCAGAAGATGAGGAACGCGGACCCGCCGATCCCGACCATCTTCATGGACGGCTTGGCACCCGAGGGGGACGACGTGTGGCAGTTCGGCGCCGACAGCCCCACCGCGGGCCGGGCAGCCGGCGAATGGATCGCCGACTACGTGACCACCAACTGGGACGGAGAGATCGACGGCATCGTCAGCACGTTCACGTCCGACTGGGACGACTACTCGCTGGGCCGGGTCACCGAAGCGATGACGCTGATCGGCGAAGTCGACTCCCGCTGGAACATGGACAACATCACGCTCGTGGACGTGAAGCTCGAAGCTGAGGAGGCGCAGCTGGCCTTCACCGCCTTCCTGAACGCGAATCCCGATGCCGGCAAGCTCCTCATCTACACCCCGACGAGCGATGTGCAGGCTCTCGCCGCGGTGGCTGCGCTCGAGTCGACCGGAAGGGTGGGCGACGCCATCGTCGTGAGCCACGGCGCCGACGTCCAGGTTCGCCCTGAACTGCGCGACTGCGACAGTCCGATCAAGGCGTCGGTGGGCTACTTCCCCGACAGGTACGGCGAGTTCCTCCTGCCGATGATCACCGACATCCTCGCCGGCAATGCGGTGGAGAAGTTCGTGAAGGTCCAGCACGAGGCCGTCACCTGCGAGAACGTCTCGACGTTCTACCCCGAATAGGTCCGTCGTCTCAGACGGACTGCCCCGCTGGGCTTTGGCCGGACCGGCCTCAGCCACCGGCCAGAGCCTCGTCGAGGCCAGAGCTAATGAAGGCGCGTCGCACCTCTAGGTAGAGGTCGGCCCGGTCCCGGAGAACCTCGGTGGCCGCCGGTGACGGCGCCCGGAGCGATCCGGCGCCGGCGACCGCTCTCGCGGCGGCAAGCACATCCGGATACGACCCGACACGGGCCAGGGCGTAGGCCGCTGCACCCCGCAGGCCGGGGTCGGGTTCATCGGGCACAACGATCTCGGTACCGACCACATCCGCGATGAGCTGCGTCCAGCCCGCCGAGCGCGATCCGCCGCCCGTGACTCTGAGGCCGGCCGGGTCGAAGCCGAAGGCCCGGAGCGCTTCGATCATCCACAGGCACTCGAACGCGACGCCCTCGAGCATGGCCCGCACCAGGTCGGCTTCGGTATGGCCGAATCCGAGACCGACGAACGCGCCCCGGGCCGCTGGGGACCAGTACGGTGCCCCCGCCCCGGCCAGGGCCGGGACGAACAGCGCGCCCCGCGCTCCCGGCTCGGACCGGGCCACGAGGGCGTCGAGCCGATCGAGCACCGGTCGACCCGTCAGCGAGCCATACCAGTCGAGAACGCTCGCTCCGGCCATCCCCAGCGCGAGCATCCGATGGCGTGTCGACGTCGACCCCGGAGCGATCATGAGGCTCTGCGAGCGGTCCTCCACCGGTTGCTCGATGGGGCCGGCCACCGACACGGCGGTGCCGAGGTAGCAATTGAGCCGGCCCGGCTCGATCACGCCGCAGCCGATCTCGGCGCTGGGGCCATCGGAGGCAGCCAGAACGACCGGCGCTCGCCGCGAGACGCCGGTCGCGCCGGCGGCCGCGGCCGAGACCAGCCCGACCTCGGCTCCAGGTGGAACCGTGACCGGAAGCAGGTCACCCGGGATGCCGAACAACTCCACGAGCGCCGGATCCCAGCTACGGGTGGCGATGTCGAACAGCCCCGAGTAGGCCGCCATCGACCATTCGGCCAGCCACCCGCCGGCGCCGAGCCGCCGGGCCACCCAGGCCTGGGGGGTCACGATGCGGTCCGCGGCCGCGATGTCGTCGCTTCGGTGCTCGATCAGCCACAGCAGCCTGGGGAGCCACAACGACGCGTCCATGCGCACGCCCGTTGTGCGATGGAACGACGCGGCATCCACGAGCGCGGCGGCCTCATCGGCGTGGCGGACCGCTCGCCGGTCCTGCCAGGTGATGAAGTCGGCCAGCAGCCGGCCGGCACCGTCACCGAGTGCGAACGAGCCGCGGGCACCGGTCACGGCCACGGCCGCGATCTCGGGCCGGCCGGCCGCGGCCACTGCCTGGCGGCAGGCGTCGATCGTCGCCTGCCAGATCAGCGCTCCCGACTGTTCGCTCCACACCGCCGCCGGGTCCGGGGCACCGGCCGAGGCCGTCCCGTAGCCCCTTCGACGCCCGTTGCCGTCGAAGATCCCGGTCTTCACCGCGCTGGTGCCGACATCGATGGCGGCCACAAGCTTCGAGGCCCCGCTCATGCCCGTCCCCGGTCCATCTCCTGGGGGTTCTGCGCCCGTTCTTCGCCCGTTCCTCCGTTGGCTGGGGCCGGGGCAGCGCGTCTATAGTCCGCTTCGGTGATTCCGCCAGACTACGGCGTCTCTCGCAAGCGCTCGATGCGGCGGCACCCGCCGACCACAGGAGGACGAAGTGGGCCTATCGCCTGAGCACCGCGCCGGCATCGACGCCATCCAGACCGCGTCGCGCGACCTGGTGAAGATGGACCTGCTGGAGCTTCACGGAGGCAACATCAGCGTGCGGGCCGACGACGGGCACATGCTGATCACCAAGCACCACGTCAACAAGTCGGTGCCCAGCCCCGACGACATCGTCCGCACCAAGATCGAAGAGGACGACGAGTTCACCAACATGGCCTCCAGCGCGTGGCTGGTGCACCGCGAGATCTACCGGCGCAGCGACGCCCAGGCCATCATCCACGCCCACGGGCAGCTCACGGTGACGTTGTCCTTCTTCTACGACGAGGTCGAGCCGATAGACGAGAACGGCATCATGATCCTGGGCCGGACCGTGCCGGTGGTGGCCGCGCCCAAGCTGATCGGCTGGAACCTGGCCGCCGAGCCGATAGGCGACGCCCTGGCCGGCAACAAGGTCGTGATCGAGAAATGGCACGGCACGTTCGCCAAGGGCGTCGATCTCGTGGACGCCCTCCACAAGACCCGCAGCATGGAGTTCTCCGCCGGACAGATCATCCGGGTGGCGCAACTGCGCGACGTGATGCCCAACGAGCCGACCTTCCCTCCCACCGAGGTCGCCGAGTATCTCGGGGGCGTCTACCGTCCCGGCATCCGCCGCAACATCCTGTGAGGGCAAGCCGATGATCAAGCTCGCCACGGCCGACTACGCCTGGCCGCTCCTGCCCCACGAGGCGGTGTTGGGCCTCGCCAAGGCGCTGGAGTTCGAGGCGGTCGACCTGGGTCTCTTCGGCAATCGCTCGCATCTGCGTCCGGAGATGGTCAGGGAGGACGTGGCGATGTGGGCAGGCCGGATCAGCGAGCGTCTCGATCAGATCGGCCTCGGTGTCGCCGACGTCTTCTTCATCCCGTGGACCGACCCGGAGCGGTGGGCGACCAACCATCCCGACGATGCCGAGCGGGCCGAGGGCAGGGTGCGATTCTCCGAGATACTGGAATTCGCCCGCCGGATCAATGCACCCGGGATGACCATGGGCACCGGGCCGTTGTTCGGGGACGAGTCGACATCCGATTCCCTCCGTCGCTCCGCCGATGAACTCAGCTGGCGGATAGAGGCCGCGGGCCGGCATGGGATCGAGGTCCGGATCGAGGGCGGCGTCGGCGGCAACGCCGACACCCCGGCGAAGGTGCTGGACCTGGTCGACCTGACCCCGGGCCTGAAGCTGACCGTGGACTACTGCCACTTCGTGTACCAGGGGTTCTCCGAGGAGGAGATCGACCCGCTCCTGGAGCACATCGGCCACTTCCAGTGCCGCGGCGCCGCACCGGGGCGGATGCAGGTGAACTTCAACGAGAACGAGATCGACTACGGCCGCATCGTGGATCTTCTCGTGGCCCAGGGGTACGACGCGTTCTTCTCCATCGAGTACGTGTGGATGAACCTCTGGGACTGCGACAAGTCGGAGAACACGATGGAGACCATCCAGTTCCGCGACTTCGTGCGGGCCCGGCTGGAGGGCCGCGAGTACACACCGCTCGAGAAGAGCATCTAGCCCTGGCGCCGCCCCCGCCGCATTCGTCGATGCCCGGCTAGGCGGGCTGGTACGGGACCGGCTCGCCGTCTCGCAGTACCGGGGTCCACTGGATCCTGAAGAACTCGCGGATGGCGGTGGAGTAGCGGTCCATGAGCTCGTCCCGCTCGGCCTCGGACACCCCCTTGATGGAGGACACCCAGGTGTTGGCCAGCTCGTCGGGCTTGTCGAGCGGCGGCTCCTTGACGCCGGGCGCCGAGAAGTGGCACACCACGGCCACTCTCGGGCCGTCGCTGGTGTTGTCGGTGGACTTGTGCATGATGCTGGAGTGGAACAGCAGCAGGTCGCCGGCGTCGAGCAGGGCGACGACCTCGTTGCTGGTGTCGCGCTCGGTGATCTCGACGTAGCCACCCCGGGCCTCCGGCCTGCGGTCGGGCTCGACGTTGTGGATCGGGTCCTTGTGGGATCCGGGCACCACCCAGAGCGGCCCGTTCTCGGGGGTGGCGTCGGTGATCGCCAGCCAGGCCGCCACCTGACCGCTGGGCTCGAGGCGGTGGTACCAGGTGTCCTGGTGCCAGGGCTGGCCGGCCGCGCCCCGGTTCTTGAAGATGAACTGCGAGTCGTAGCAGCTCACGTCGGGACCGATCAGCTGGCTCAGGTACGACACCAGCTTGCGGGAGGTGATGAACGAGCCGACTTGCGGATCCCAGAAGTGGAGCCAGAAGATCTTGCCCACCAGCTCCTCGGGCCGCTTCGAGTCCGGGTGCGGCCGCGGCTCCCTGGACACCTTGGCCTTGCCTATGTCCCCGCCGGCTGCGTCGGCCCGAGCGAGTTCCACCGCCCGGTCGTGCAGCGCCCGGCAGTCGGCCGGGTCGGCGAATCCCCGGATGATCAGGTAGCCGTTGGCCTCCCAGTCGGCGAGCTGCTCATCGGTGAGCGAATCGGTCCTGTCCATCAACGATGTGGCCATCTCGATGTCCTCCCCCTAGTGGTTCCGATGCTAGCCGCCGGGCCGCGGGCAGGCTTGTCTCCCGCTCCTGTTCGCTGCGCTCACGGGCCGCTCGGGCCACGGCCTCGCCCGCACGGGAGGACTCGCTCGCCTGTTCGCTCGGCCTCCGGGTCACCGGCCCTCGTGGCCCTGGTACCAGGCGTTGCCGGCCAGGTCGGCCTCGGGAACCAGTACCGAGCCCCGCATGATCTCCCGGGCGGTCCGGTCGACTCTCACCGCAGGGAACCGCCAGCTGCCGTCGGAGACCTGCTCGGCGGTGACGCCGACCTCGATCACGCCCGCGGGATGGCCGATCCGGAGCGTCCGATCGGGCTGGGCGCCGCCGGTGACCGCGCCGGCCACGACCGTGCCGGGCAGGGCTGCGGCCCCGGCCAGGGCCATGGCGCCGGTGAGCGCCACGGTGCGGTGGGTCCGGCGCATCGAGATGAGCCGTACCGCGACGTCGATGCTGTCCGCGGTCACCGCCTGACCGCTGCTGGCCCCGTAGGGAGCGGCTGGACCCACCATGGCCACCTTCGGGATGGTGGGCTGGTGGGCGGCCTCGTCCAGCGACGGGGCCAGCCCGATGCGCACCGCGGCCTCGCAGCGCATGTGCTCGAGCCGGGCCTGCAGGTCCCGGTTCGAGTCGAGCACCCCGGCGGGCGCGGTGGCGGTTGCGCCCATCTCGTCGGCCCGCACGAACACGGCCGGGTTGGCCAGGTCGACGATGGACGCGGTCACCGACCGGCCGTCGCCGGTGCCGATCTGCTCGCACGGCGCCCCGGTCGGCAGCGGGCCCAGCCCGATCGAGCCGCCGGCGTCGATGTAGGTGAGGGCGATGCGCGACGCCGTTCCGGGGACACCCTGGATGGCGAAATCGCCGGCCGGCTCGTAGCGGCCCTGCCGGGTGGGCACCCGGGCCCGGCAGAGTTGGCCGGTGTTGGCGCTGAGCACCGTCACCTCGGTCGTGCCGTCGGCCGCGCCGCCGGCCGGCTCGACCAGGCCGCGGTCGACCGCGAAGGGACCGATGGCGGCCGAGATGTTGCCGCAGTTGCCGGTGAAGTCCACCAGGGGGGCGGACACCTCCACCTGCGCGAACCGGTAGGCGATGTCGGCCGGCGAGCCCGGGGGCGGGGCGCCCACGATGGCGGCCTTGCTCAGCGAGGACGATCCCCCGCCGAGGCCGTCGATCTGCCGGCCGTCGGGGTCGGGGCTGCCGAGGGCGGCCAGGATGATGGCGTCGACCTGCCCGGCGTCGTAGCCGGCGAGGTCGTCGGAGGTGAACAGCACCGCCCGGCTGGTTCCGCCCCGCCAGAACGACGCCGGAACGGGCCGGTCCATCGGCGTGCCGGGTCAGCCCGGCGGGTACGGCCGGGCGGTCTCGCCCTCGTAGAGGGCTCGGGGCCGTATCAGGCGGTTGTCGGCGTACTGCTCGAGGAGGTGCGCGCTCCAGCCCGCGATCCGGCTGGCCGCGATGAAGCTGGTGAACATGTTGAGCGGGAAGCCGAGGTGGTACAGCACCAGGGCCGAGTAGTAGTCGACGTTGGCGCTGAGGCCCTTGCGCTCGAGAAGCTCCCGCTCGAGGCCGGTGGCCACCGCGTGCCAGTGGGGCTCGCCGGCAGCCTCGCCGAGCTCGCCGCCCAGGCGGTCCATGGCCGCGCACCGCGGGTCGCGGGTCCGGTACACGCGGTGGCCGAATCCGGGCACCTTGCGCCTCACCGCCAGGGCCGCGTCCACGAAGCCGGCCACGTTCTCGGGCGCCCCGATCTCGCGGAAGGCGCCCATGGCGTCGTCGACCGCGCCGCCGTGCAGGGCCCCTTTCAGCGCCCCGGCGGCGGAGGTGATGGCCGAGTAGTAGTCCGACAGCGTGCCCACGGTGGTGCGGGCCGTGAACGTCGAGGCGTTCAGCTCGTGTTCGGCGTAGGTGTTGAGAACCGCGTTCAGGGCCGCGGCCGCACTCTCCGAGGGGGGCCCGCCGGTGAGCATGTGCATGAAGTTGGCGGCGTGGCCCAAGCCCGGGTCCGGCGCCACCGGATCGTCGCCCCGCACCAGCCGCGACATGGCGGCCACCACCGTCGGGAGCTTGGCCACCAACCCGGTGGCCTTGCTGAGGACGGACTCGGCCGAGATGTCGTCGGCACCGGGGTCCTCGACCCCCAGCATCGACACCGCAGTGCGCAGTACGGCCATGGGGTTGGCGGTGGCGATCGGCGCGCCGGCGAGGAACGCCCCGACCGTCTCGGGCAGGGCCCGCTGGGCCGCCACCTCGGCCGCGAAGGCTTCGCTCTGGGCCGCGTCGGGCCAGTCGCCGTGCCACAACAGCCAGACGACGTCCAGGAATTCGGCGTCCTCGACGAAATCGCCGATGGCGTAGCCCCGGTACAGCAGCGTGCCGGCCGGTCCGTCGATGAAGCAGACCGACGAACCGCAGGCCAGCACGCCCTCCAGGCCGGAGATGACCTTGGCTTCGGGTGGTGTGCTCATGGCTGGACGCTCCTTGACGGCTGGGGGATTGTTCCCACCTTGACGGGGTGGCGGGTCATCGGTACCCGCCGGTTCGGGCCGCGTCCAGACCGACCGCGATCAGCAGCAGCCCGCCCTGGGCGATCAGCTGGTAGAAGGTCTGCCAGCCGGCCAGGGTCATGCCGTTGATGAGCAGCCCGAGGATGATCACGCCGAGCACGGTCCCGCCCATCGAGCCGGTGCCGCCGGTGAGGCCGACGCCGCCGAGGATCACCGCGGTGATGATGATCAGCTCCCAGCCGAAGGCGGCGCTGGCCGCCGAGCCGCCCTGGCTCGACGACAGCACGAAGCCGGCGACGCCGGAGCAGGTGCCGCTCACCACCAGGTACATGATCCGCAGCCGGTCGACGGGCAGGGCGGCCGCCCGGCCCGACTCGGAGTTGCCGCCCACCGCGTACGCGTAGAGCCCGAAGCGGGTCCGGCTCAACAGCAGCCATCCGCCCGCCGCGAACACCGCCGCGAAGATCAGCGACACCTTGACCTCGAGGATCTCGTGCTGCATCACGGTGTAGATCGGGTCGTCGACGAGGGTCCCGAGATTGCCGAGGACGCCGCTGCCGCCGTCGAGGACGTAGGCGATGCCCCGGGCGATCCCCAGCATCCCGAGCGTGGCCACGATGGGGTTGACCCGCAGCCTCACCACCACGAAGCCGTTGACCAGCCCGACCGCGACGCCCACCCCGATCACGATGGCGATGGCCAGTACCGGGTGGATGCCGGTGGCCATGACCTTCGTGCCGACCGTGCCGGACAGGGCGATGGTCGAGCCGACCGAGATGTCCAGGGCGCCCGAGATGAGCCCGAACGTGGCCCCGACGGACACCACCATCAGCACCGCGGTGGCCTGGCCCGCGTTGAGCAGGTTGTTGGTGGTCATGAAGTTGCGGGCCACGCTGGAGAACAGGACGATCTCGATGAGGAGCACCACGCCGAGCGTCGACCGCTGGCCGCGGTCGGTGAGCACCGCGGCCCACAACCGGTCCAGTGCGGTGGCCTCGCCCGTGCCGGGCTGCGCGGTGGTGACGGTCATCGGAACCCACCCTTGGGCCGCTGGTCGAAGGCGACCGCGACAATCAGCAGGATGCCCTCGATGACCATCACCCAGTCGGGGACGACCTCGAGCTGGATCAGGCCGTTGGCCAGCGCGGTCACGAACAGCACGCCGATAAGGGTTCCGACGATCGATCCCTTGCCTCCGGTGAGGCTGGCCCCTCCGAGGAACACCGCGGTGGCCACCGCGAACTCGCGGCCGGTGCCGGAGTTGGGGGCGATGCTGCCCAGCAGCGACGCCAGGACCACCCCGGCCAGCCCGGTGTACAGGCCGGCCACGATGTACATGCCCAGGCGGAACCGGTCCACGTTCATGGCCGCCTGCCGGGCGGCCTCGGGGTTGCCGCCCACCGCGAAGAGGTGGCGCCCCACCTTGGTGGTGCGCAGCAGCACTATCGACACCACCGCGGTGAAGACCAGGAAGTACACCGGCACCGGGATGTCGAAGAGCCGCTCCCGGGCGAACCGGAAGCCGTCGTCGCGCACCTGGGTGTGGCGGCCGTCGGTGATGACGAAGCCGGCGCCCTGGAGAACGAACAGCATCGCCAGGGTGGCCACCAGCGGGTTGATGCGGAGCTTGGTGATGATGAGGCCGTTGGCGAGGCCGGTCACCCCGCCGACGAGGAAGCCGATGGTGAAGGCGAGCACCAGCGGGACCCCGGCCACGAACAGCTTCCCGGAGACCACCCCGACCATCATCATCCCCGACCCGATCGAGAGGTCCAGCCCGCCCCCGATCAGCACCAGGGTGAAGCCGGCGGCCACGATGAACGTCACCGAGCTGAACTGGACGATGGTCAGCAGGTTGGTGGTGGTGAAGAAGTAGTCGAGGCGCAGCGTGAGGAACAGCACCAGCAGCCCGAGGGCGACCAGCAGCAGGACGTTCTGGCCGAGCAGGATGCGCCGGAGCCGGGCCGCAGTCTGCGCGCTGGTCTCCATCGCGCCGCTGCCGACCGGAACCGGGGTGACGGTCACGGCTGGTCCTGGGCTCCTGCGTTCGAGGCCGTGACGGTCACGGCTGGTCCTGGGCTCCTGCGTTCGAGGCCGTGACGGTCACGGCTGGTCCTGGGCTGCTGCCCTGGCGCCGGAGCCGGCCACTATCAGGTTGACGCACTCCTCCACCGTCGTCGTGGCCGCGTCGAGGACGGCCACCAGCTCGCCGTTCTTCATCACCGCGACCCGGTCGGCCAGGCCGAGCACCTCGGGGATCCGGTGGCTGATGATCATGATCGACAGCCCGTGGGAGCGCACCTCGCGGATGAGTTCGAGCACGGTGGCGGACTCCACCGCGCCCAGCGCGGCCGAGGGCTCGTCCATCAGCAGGATCCGGCAGGCGGCCTCGAACGCCACCGCCCGCGAGATGGCCACCATCTGGCGCTGGCCGCCGGAGAGCACGCCCACCGGGAGCTTGGTGGAGTCGATCTTGATGTTGAGCCGCTCCAGCAGCTCAGCCGCCTCGCGGTGCATGCGGCGCCGCTCCAGGAACCCGAGCAGGCTGGGGAGCCCCTTGGTGGGTTCCCGGCCGATGAACACGTTGGCGGCCACGTCGAGATTGTCGAACAGGGCCAGGTCCTGGTAGATCATCTCGATCCCGAGTTGGCGGGCGTCCTGGGCGTTGGTGATCTCGACCGCCTCGCCGGCCACGGCGATGGTTCCCGAGTCGGGCTTGACCGTCCCGGCGATGGTCTTCATCAACGTGGTCTTGCCCGCGCCGTTGTCGCCGACGATGCCCAGGATCTCGCCCTGGCGCAGGTCCAGGTCGACGCGGTCCAGCGCCTGCACGTGGCCGAACCGGCGGGAGATGCCGCTCAGCTCGAGGATGGACTGACCGTCGGTTGGCTGACCGTTGGTTGGCTGACCGTTGGTTGGCTTGCCGTCTGTTACTGCCATGGCGGACTCCTGGGCGGGCCGGCGGTGATAGCGCCACTGGGCCCGTGCTCGTAGCCCGGGCCATCGGGCGGCGCGAAGTCGAAGTCGAAGACGAATCCGAGCTCGGTGTCGAGGTTGCATCGGACCACGTCGTCGGAGACGTTGGCGGTGGCCGGGTCGACGCGCTGGGTCACATAGGCGAAGTCGGCGTAATCCCCGACGGGATAGGCGTAGCGCACCCACACACCGCGGTGCAGGACCACGCCGGTGCCCCCGGTGAGCAGGAACGCCCGGGCCGCGTCGACGTCGGGGCGGTCCTCGCCGGCGTCGGGCGCGACGATGAACACCGCGGAGGTCATGCCCAGGGTGATCATGGTGACCGTGCTGCCGGGATGCTTCTGGACGAACTCGCAGCGGTTGCCCCGGTGGTAGTAGCGGACGGTGCACATGTAGGCCTGCTTGGGAAACTCCAGGGCCTTCTGCACCCACAGGAACCCCAGGTGGCCCGGGGCCCGGTTCAGGCGGGGCGAGTCGGCGGTCTCGGGGGCTATCACCGCGCCGAAGGGCTCGAACGCGTCCCGGTCGAGGCGCTCCACCGTCAACCGGCGCACGGCGGGGTCCTCGCTCACGTACCCTCGCTCACGCGTCCTCGGGGTCGAGCGATGGCGCCACCGGCAGGCGCTCAGCGATCGACTGCTTGAGCGCGAACAGGGTGCTCATGCTGCGGAGAATACTTGTGCCGCTGGCCCAGGGCTGCCGGTCGGTGCCGACGCACTGCAACAGGTCGGCCCGGGTGGCCAGGTAGGACTGGGGCGACAGCGGGTACTGGAGAGGCAGCTCCAGCGCGCTGCCCCTGGGCTCGTGGGGCCCGTAGCGCAGGGTGGCCCTCAGCATGCGGGAGGGGCCGGGGAGCTCCTGGTCCTGGAGGCCGTCGGCGCTGGCGTGCTCCCCCACCGCGATGAACTCGAACTGGCGGCGGTGCCGGGTGGCGAAGTCGAAGTGGATGGTGCCGTTGGCTCCACTGGCGAACTCCATCGAGGCCGACAGCACCGACCCGATGCCGTCCACCCGGCGCGACCAGTTGCCGTAGATCTGCTCGGGCGCCTCGCCGTACCACGACTGGAGCACGTCGACGGCGTGCACGCACACATCGTGGACCGCGTCGAAGGCGTTGGTGTGCTGGCGGCCCAGCGCCGAGTGGTAGTTGATGCTGGCCGAGATCATCGGGCCGAGAGCTCCGTGGTGGATGAGGGCGCGGCACCCGTAGAAGGCGGGGGCGAAGCGGGTGTTGAAGTCGACGCCGAACTTGATGCCGCCGGCCCGGGCCTGCCTGACCATCTCCAGGCACTGCGGCCAGGTCTCGGCCACCGGCTTGGCGATGAGCACATGGATCCCCCGCCGGGCCGCCTCGGTCACGATCTCGACCCGCAGGGGCGACAGGCCGACGTCCCAGCGGATGTTGATGTCGATCACGTCGGGCTCGACCGCGTCGAGCATCGACCGGTAGTCGTCGAAGACCTGCTCCACGCCCCACAGCTCGCGGATGGCCTCCTGCGCGACGGGATCGGGATCCACCGCGGCCACCGGCTGGAGGCCGACGGCGCGATAGGCCGGCATGACGCCGCTGTGCACGATGCGGCCCGCGCCCACCAGTCCGATGCGGATGTCGGTGGGAATGTCGTCCTTCAGCGGCGGCGGTACCAGATCCAGGGCCAGGATCTCGTTCAGGTCGAGGGGAGCGATCACGAACCGCCCGCCAGCAGCGGTGTCAGGAACCGGCCCGCCTCCCGGACTCCCTCCTCGTACGGCTGGAACGGGTCCTCGTTCTCGATGCACACGTAGTGGTTGTAGCCCACCTCGGCCAGGGCGTCGATGAAGGCCTGCCAGAACTCGGCGTCGTGGCCGCGGCCGATGGTGCGGTCCCGCCAGGCCCGGTTGGCCGGGTCGGTGAACGGCCGCTGGTCGAGGACCCCGACGGTGGCCAGCTGGTCGTCGATGAGCTCGCTGTCCTTGAGCTGAACATGGAACACTGCCGACCCGACGGCCCTCACCACCGCCACCGGGTCCATGCGCTGCCAGAACATGTGGCTGGGGTCGAGGTTGGCGCCGATGATCGGGCCGATGGCCTCTCTCATCCGCATCAGGGTGGGCACGTTGTACACCAGGTGCAGCGGGTGGAGCTCGAAGGCGATGCGCTCCACGCCACGGCTACGGGCGTGCTCGGCGATGTCGCTCCACAGCGCGATGCCCTCGGACCACTGGCGCTCGAGCAGGGCCAGGCTGTCGCCGGTCAGCGGGTAGAAGACCCAGTTGACGGTGGTGGATCCGGGGCCGTCGCCGGTGGTTCCGGTCATGGTCACGATGTTGGTGACGCCCAGGAGACCGGCCAGCTCGATGGTGTCGCGGATGAGCTGCTGGTGGGCGGCCCCGGTCACCGGGTGCATCGACATGCCCGAGCAGTTGAGTGCGGCTATCTCGAGGCCGCGGCTCTCGTACGCCCGCAGGAACTCGGCCCGGGCCTTGGCCGATCCGAGCAGGTAGCGGGTACCCGACGGCTGGGAGGCCTGGGTGACCTCGATGCCCTTGGCCCCGATCTCGGCCGCGAGGTCGAGACGGGCCTCGAACTCGGCCATGGTGGAGATCGGGCTCATCCACGCCGGCGAGCCGTCGCTGGGGGGCCGTTCGGTGTCGGGCTTGCCTTGGGAGGCGGTGAACATCCTCGCCAGCAGCCCCATCTTGGGGCCGCGCCCGGGCTGGTCTGCCGTCACGTCCTTGCTCCTCCGGTGGCTCCTCCGGTCGGCGGTTGCGCGCCGGGGCCCGTCTGCGGCCGCAGCGCCGCGATCATGCCGGGTGGGGCGGGAGGGAGCGCCTCACCCGGCATCTCGCCTGTCGCTCGTGGTAGGGGGGCTACCCCTCGGGGTAGAGCTCGTCGACGTTGTTGATGTCGATGGGCTCGTGGTCGACATGGGTCACCTTCGCCGGGGTCTCGCCCGCGAAGATGGCGTCGATCAGCGGGAGCATGAACTCGCCGTAGCGGTCCGGGAAGTAGCCGATCGACATGATGAACGGGCTGGACTCGTCGCGGATCTCCGTCACCGCGTTGGAGTCACCGCCGTGCGACAGGATCACGCCGTGGTCGAGCCGGTCCAGCTGCTCCATGGCCGCCACCACGGCCAGGCCCGCGATGTCGTTGGTGGTGGTGAGGAACAGCAGGTTCGTCGCGTCCGGGTTGGCGTTGAGGTAGGCGGAGGCGGCCGCCTGGGTCTCCTCGCCCTCCAGCACCGCGTCGCTGAGTGTGATGGTGTCCATGGTCCACTCCGGGAACGACTGCGAGATCACGTCCACCGCTGAGGCCAGCCGCTCCTTGATGTCGTCGGGCCAGTTGCCCTGCCAGACCCCGAACACGCCGTCGAGCTGGCCGCCCCAGTTCTCGTTGACGTAGTCGACGGCGTACTGGCCCATCAACGTTCCGGCGGTCTCGCCGTGGGCGCCGAACCAGTAGACGTCGGGCACGTCCGGCGGCAGCGCGCCGTCGATGAAGATCATCGGTATGCCGGCCTCGGCCATCTTGTCGATGGTGGCCTCGTAGTTGGTGATGCCCCCGTCGAAGTTCAGGTACAGGTCGACGCCCTGGGTGACCATGGCGTCGGCGTTGGCCAGCATCTGGTTGGCGTCGAGGTTGTGGTCCACCGCGAAGATCTCGTAGCCGGCGCCGCCCACGTCGGCTTCCACGCCGTCCTCGACGTTCACGCAGAACTCGCAGCCGGTGCGCAGGATGTTGGCGAATCCCACCGTCTTGGTTTCGTCCTCGGCGCCCCCGCTGCACGACGCGGCTATGAGCGTCACCGCGAACAGTAGGCCCAGATATTTCTTCATTTGTCCCCCTCGGGTCCCCTGGTGAGGGTTCCCCTCTCGGCCCGCCCTGGAGCGGACAATATTTTCTATAGGCCGCAATAGTAGACCACTTCTGCGGCCCGTCAATCGGCGGGAGGCCTCTGGGCTATGACGCCGGCTCGGGCCAGCTCCGCCAGGTCGTCGGGGCCGTAGCCGAGCGCGCCCAGCACCTCGGAGTTGTGCTCGCCGAGGGCGGGACCGGCCGCAGCCACCCGGCCGGGCGTCTCCGAGAGGCGGGCCACCACGTTGGGCATGCGCACCGCGCCCAGCACCGGATGCTCGACCGACGTGATCGTCTCCCTGGCCTGATACTGCGGATCCTCGAAGATGGCCTCGATGTCGAGGACGGGCGCGATGGCCGCCCCGGCCTCGGCGAACTGGTCGATCACGTCCTCGGCGTCGCGCTCGGAGACCCACGAGCCGATGGCCCCGTCGAGCTCGTCCTGGTGCTCGATCCGCCCGGCGTGGCTTGCGAACCACGGCTCGTCGACGATGTCGCTCCGCCCGACCAGGCGCATGGCCCGCTCCGCGGTGGACTGGCTGCTGCCCGACAGGCCGAGCCAGACTCCGTCCCTGCTCTTGTACAGGTTGCGGGGCGCGGTGAACGGCGCCCGGTTGCCGGTGCGGCCCTGGACCAGGCCGAGCTGGTCATAGACGGTGCTCTGCGGTCCGAGCACGCTGAAGAGGGGTTCGTAGATCGACAGGTCGATCTCCTGGCCGACACCCCCGCCCTGGTCGCGCCAGTGCAGGGCGGTCATGACCGCGAAGGCGGTGGCCATGGCGGCCACGCCGTCGGCCAGGGCGAACGGCGGCAGGGTGGGCGGACCGTCCGGATAGCCGTTGACGTGGGCGAAGCCCGACATCGACTCGGCCAGGGTGCCGAACCCGGCCCGGTCGCGGTAGGGCCCGGTCTGGCCGAAGCCGGTGACCCGGGCCACCACCAGCCGGGGGTTGCGCTCATGCAGGGTCTCCCATCCCAGTCCCCACCGCTCCAGTGTCCCCGGCCGGAAGTTCTCGATGAGCACGTCGGCGCCGTCGAGCAGCCGCAGCATGGCCTCCCGGCCCCGCGGATGGGAGAGCTTGATGGTGACCCCCCGCTTGTTGCGGTTGGCGTAGGTCCACCAGAGCGAGACCCCGTCCTTCTCCCAGCCGAGGCCTCGCAGGTTGTCGCCGCCAGGGTGCTCGACCTTTATCACATCCGCGCCGTAGTCGGCGAGCAGCGTGGCCGCGACCGGCCCGGCGAAGATGGTGGCCGCGTCCACTACCTTGATCGACGTCAGGGGGGCGGGGTGGCGGTCCGTCATGGGAGCACGGCCGCAGTCGCAGGGACCATCGGCAGGACTCTACATTTTATAAAATCGCTTTGGCGAAGCTAGCCGACAGCTTCCACCCGGCCGCTGGCCGCGCTGCGGTAGGCCGCCTCGACGATCTCCACCGTCCGAGCCCCGAGTTCGCCGGGTGAGTGGTTGGCCACGCCGTCGCCCCGGGCCAGGGCGACCAGGGTGTCGATCGGACCGCTGCAGTCGTACAGCCCGGCGCCGGGCTCGAGTTCCAGCACGACCTCCTGGTCGGGACCCCGGAACCGGGACACCAGCTCCCGGCACAGATCCACGTGGAGCTGGCCCTCCGACCCGATGATCTGCACCTCGAGATGGTGCTTGTTGCCGTTGTGTCCCAGGTGGGAGGAGGCCCCCGAGACGCTGCCGATGGCACCGGCGTCGAACCGGACCGACCAGGCGTCGTGGTACTCCACGGGAGTGTCCAGCGGCGACGACATCATGGCGAAGACCTCGGCGCCGCGCAGCCCCGACAGCCACAGCCCCAGCCCGATGGCGTGGGATAGCTGGGCCTGGGCGTAACCCCCGCCCGAGATGCCCGGATCGACGAGGGTCTCGGGCCGGGGCGTCAGCTCGGGCACGACCTTCGCGCTGACGAAGCCCCCTTCGTCCTGGTCGGACGCGAACGACGGCTGCACGCCTTGGAGGGCCTCGCGGGTGGTGGACGACATCACGATCGAGATGCTCTCGACCGTGCCGACGCCGCCGCCGGTCTCCATGAGCCGCTTGGCCCCGATGACGATGTCCTTGTAGTGCCAGCCCAGCGCGATGAGCAGGTGACGGTCGTTGGCGGCCGCGGTGGCCACCAGGTCCCGGGCCTCGTCGGGGTGGACGGTGAACGGCTTCTCCACCAGCACATGGGCGCCGGCCTCGAGGGCGGCCTTGGCGTGCTCGTGATGCCAGCGGACCGGGCTGGCCACCACCACGATGTCCGGCTCGGCCTCCAGCACGCCCCGGTAGTCGGTGTGGGCCGAGGCGAACCCGAACCGGGACCTCACCGTCTCGAGCAGGACGGGGTCGCGGCGGTTGACCGCGGTGAACTCCACCGCGTCGCGGTGCTTCTCCAGGCGGGGCAGGTGCGACGCCACGCACCAGGCTCCAGCACCGATCATCCCCAGCCTGAGCTTGCTCATCCTCATCCTGCGCTTCCGGTTGCCTCTGCGCTTGCGGGCGCGTCCGGTTGGGCCTGTCGGGCGGCGGGCCGCGCCGCGGCCATTGTCTCATAGAGGCGCCGGTAGAGCACCAGCTTGGCCCGGTACCCGCCGGCCCGGGCCTCGTCGGGCTCGAACCGGGCCGCCATGGGCATGGTCACCGCCCTGTCGACGGCCTCGATGGCGGAGCCCGCGATCAGGGCCGCTCCCACTGCGGCTGCATAGGAACTGGCCGACGACTCGACCGGGACCCCGAGAACGTCGGCGAAGATCTGCATCCACGGAGCCGACCGGGACCCGCCGCCGGCGGCCCGCAGCGCAGCGACCGGTTCGACCGCCTCTGAGAGCCGCTCGGCCATCACGGCCGTCTCCAGGGCGACCCCCTCGAGCAGGGCCCTGACCAGTTGGCGGCGGTCGGTGTCGAACGTCAGACCGGCCATGACGGCCAGGGAATCCGGGTCGGAGAACCCGGCCCTGGACCCGGCGAAGTGGGGAACGACGATCGCGGTGGTCTCGACGGCGGCCGCGGCCGACACGATGGTGTCGTAGAAGTCGGCGCCCGCGGCCTCAGCCCGCTCGGCGTCGGCCCTGCCCAGCACGTCGCGGTACCAGCGCAGGACCGCTCCGCCGGCCGGTGCCCCCGCCACGGTGAGCGACCGGCCCTCGACGACGTGGGGGCCGGTGGGCACCGCTAGCGGCCGGGGCCGGCCCCCGGCCAGCACTACGGCCAGCACCGCCACCGTTCCCAGCGACAGCAGGGCCTCGCCGGTCCCTACGGCGCCTACCGCGTGGGCGGCGCAGGCCTGGTCCAGCCCGCCCGCCACCAGCGTGGCGCCGGGGGCGAGTCCGAGATCGGCGCAATGCCGGCGGGGGATCGTGCCGATGACGGTTCCCGACGGCGCCGTTGCCGGCAGCTTGGCCTCGTCGATGCCGGCGGCTTGGAGGATGCCGGGGTCCCAGCTCCGGCCGGCCTGGTCGAAGGCGAGGGTCCTGGTCGCCATGGTGTGGTCCATGACCGGTTCGAGGCCGAGCCGGGCCGCCACCAGGTCGCCGTAGCACACCAGCTTGGCCGCGGCCCGGTAGGTGCCGGGTGCCTCGCGGGCGAGCCAGCTCCATTTGGCCGCGGAGTAGTGGGGCATGGGCGCCAGGCCGGTGATCCTCTCGAAGCTGTCGCGGCCGATCTGCTCGACGAGGCGGTCGTGGCAGGCGGCGGCGCGGCGGTCGAACGACACGATCGAGGGCCCCAGCGGTCGACCGCGGCCGTCGATGGGCGTCACCGCCTCGCCCAGGCAGGACACGGCCATGGCCCGGGGCGGTCCGACGCCGGCCGAGGTCGTGACACCGATGGCCGAGGTCGTGTCACCTCCGGCCGAGGTCGTGACACCGATGGCCGAGGTCGTCTCACGGATGGCCGAGCACGCCGCCTCCCACACCACGTCGGGATCGAGCTCGGCCCAGCCCGGCCGGGGGGTGATCAACGGGTACTCGCGGTAGGCGCAGGCGACCGGGGCACCGTCGGTGGAGACGACGGCCGCCTTGCAGCCGGTGGTGCCGATGTCAACGCCGAGCAGCGTCATGGGGTGTGAGCGACGCCGGGCCGCGTCACCGGGTCAGGCCACGACCATCTTGGCGTCGACATACTCCAGCGTCTGGGGCTCGCCCACCTGGAGGGCCAGCAGCATCACCTCAGCGTTGAACTCGATGCCGATGGAGCGTTCGGCAGCCTGCTCGACGGTGTCGGCCACCACCAGCAGGCCGTGGTTCTGCCATACGACGCCATGGCGGTCGCCCATGATCTCGAGCATCTCCCGGGCGAACTCCGCGCCCCGGGTCTTGCGGAACGGCATGATCGGCACGGTGCCGTTGGCCGACTTCAGGCCGGTGGTCGTCACCGGCAGTATGTCTCGGCCCAATGCGCCGAAGGCGTTGATGTAGGGGGGCTCGGTGTGGAGCACCGAGAAGACGTCGGGACGCTCCGCGTAGACGGTGAGATGCACCTCGGCGTCGTAGGAGGGGTCGAGGCGACCGGCCATCTTGTGCCCGTCGGCGTGCAGGATCACCAGGTCGTCGGCCGTCATGTCCTCGTACGGGTAGGCGTGGGGGGTGATGACGATGTGGCCGGTCTGGCGGTCTCGGGCGCTGAAGTTCCCCTGGTAGGCGGGCACCATCGGAGTGTCCGAGAGGCGCCTCATGGTGACGGCCAGGCTGTCCATCAGGTCCGCGGAGACCAGTCCGTTGTCTGTGCTCATCCCATCTCCTGACGTTCGGTGGGCCCGGCGGGCGGCTGGAAACAAGCTACAACATCGCTCAGGCCCGGTTCTCCAGCGGCCCGGGGCCGGCCCCTTTGCCTCCGGCGTGATGTATGAGGTATACATCGCAACCGGAGGCCCCGGACCCGCCCGGCGGCCTCATCCCGACGCCACAGGGGGACCAACCAATGCGCAGAGTGGACGCCGAAGTAGTCGACGCCTACCTCGACCCTGATCGCTGCTGCAACCAGGGCAGCATCGTGAAGCTCCAGAACGGCGACCTGCTGCTGGGCTACAACGAGGAGCGGGGCCCGATGCACGCCGACACCGGCCGGTCGTGCCTGATCAAGTCGTCCGATGGGGGCAGGAGCTGGGATCCGAGCACCCGGGTGGTGGTGGAGGACTACACCGAGCACACCGGCAACTGGGACTGCGCCTTCGCCCAGATCAGCGACGGCACCATCATCATGCACACCCGCATCTGCGGCTTCATCAACGCCCCCGGAGCCATCGCCAACCGCATCGACGAGCAGGCGATGGGCTACGTCCAGGCCCACCAGACCGGCTATGCGGTCTACAAGTCCACCGACGACGGCGACACGTGGAACGGCCCGATCCCGGTGAGCACCTACCCGATCGCGGACTCGGGCACGGCGGGATGCCTGGCCGGCGGAACCGGATCGGGCCATGTGGTGGAGCTTCCCGACGGGGGGCTGCACGATCGTGACCGCCTACCACGAGTACACCAAGGACGAGTGGCCCATCCAGTACATGCAGACGGCCCGCTTCCGGCTCGACTGAGGTTCTCGCCCTGTCCTCATCGTCGGAACGGCGCGTGAGCGCGAAACGGGTTGTGAGCGCCCGCGGTGCGGCGTTGCGTTTCCCGCTCTTGTTCGCTTCGCTCACGGGCCGCTCGGGCCACGGCCTCGCTTGACGCCCCGTGAAGTCACGTCGTGATCTGCACCGGTCCGCTCGGCCTCTGGGGCTGCTCGTCGCCGTGGACGCCTTCGGCGACGGCCACATCCAGGCCCTGTGCGAGGCCGCCGGGGATCGGGCGGTCTGTGACCGGCTCGGCCAGGACGCCCCCGCCGGCGAGTACCGGCGGGCGATGGCCGTAGCCGAGGTCATGGTCGGCTGGCCCGACCCCGATGTGCTGGCGGCTAGTGCGCTCGAGTTGCTGCTGCTGCCCAGCGCGGGCTACGAGGAGTACCTGACCCCGGAGTTGGCCGCCAGGGAGGGGCTGGTGGTGTGCAACGCGGGTGGGGCCTACTCCGAGGGGGTGGCCGAGCACTGCGTGGCCATGATGCTGGCGCTGGTACGCCGCCTGCCCGAATACATCACGGCCATGCCCCGGCGCGGCTGGGACCATCGGCACCTGCACGACCGGTTGTCGGGCTCGACCGCGTGCGTGATCGGGCTGGGGACCCTGGGGTCGGCCATTGCCCGGCGGTGCGCGGCGCTGGGCATGCGGGTGGTGGGCGTGCGCCGGCATCCGGACCGGCCCAGCCCGAACGTGTCGGAGGTGTTCGGGCCTGAGGCGCTCGCCGCCGCGGTGGCCGGAGCCGACCATGTGGTGGGGGCACTGCCGGGCGGGGCGGCCACCAGAGGGCTGATCAGCCGGGAGGTGATCGCGGCCATGAAGCCGGGCGCCTATTTCTGCAACGTCGGCCGGGGGCTGTCGGTCGACGAGGAGGCCCTGGTGGAGCGGCTGGCCGGCGGGAGCCTGGCCGGGGCGGGTCTCGACGTGTTCGCCACCGAGCCGCTGCCGGATGACAGCCCGCTGTGGAGCATGGAGAATGTGATCGTGACCCCGCACGTGGCCGGCTACACCTGGGACTACCCCGACGAGCTGTGCAAGGTGTTCGCGGTCAACCTGGCCGCCTACGCGGCCGGCGAGCCGCCGCCCAACGTCATCGACCTGTCGGGGGCGGGATCCTGAGGGCGGCGGCGTGAGGGCGGCGGCGTGAGGGCGGTGCCGTGAAGGCGGGATCGTGAGGGGCGTGTCGTGAGGATCACGGGGATGGTGACCCGGGTGCTGGCGCTGGACGCGCAGCCCTGGTACGGCGACAGCCCCATCCCCGACGACGTGCCCCCCGTCTGGCACTTCCCGCTCACCTGCGTCTCCACCGATGAGGGCATAGACGGCTACACGATGGGCTACGGCGCCAACGGCGAGGGGATCGGCTCGGCCCACCAGCTCCACGACGTCTACCTGCGGGCGATCCTGGGCCGCGACCCGCGGCGCCACGAGGAACTGTGGCACGAGCTCATGAGCCTCAACCGCCACCTGTACCCCATCAGCGACGGCCTGCTGGGCATGCTCGACGTGGCCTTCTGGGACATCAAGGGCAAGGCCGCCGGCGTGCCCATCGCCGAGCTGTTGGGGATGGTCCGCACCGAGGTTCCCGCCTACCGGACCGGTTCGCACTGGAACCTGACCCCCGCCGACACCTTCGCCGAGGCGGCGGCCATGAAGCAGCAGGGCTACCGGGGCTACAAGCTGACCCTGTACGACGGCCCGGCCGCCGACATCCCCCGGGCCGAGGCCGCCCGGGAGGCGGTGGGCGACGACTTCCCGCTGATGCTGGACGCGGTGGCCGAGTACAGCTTCGACCAGGCTCTGGAGGTGGGCGAGGCGCTGGGCCGTCTCGGTTACCGATGGTTCGAGGAGCCCGTCCCGGACCGCGACATCGCCGCGCTGGAGCAGCTGACCCGCCGGCTGGAGGTGCCCATCCTGGCCACCGAGACCGTCAGCCTGGGGGAACTGCACCAGTTCCTGGAGCGCCGGGCTATCGACATGGCTCGGGGCGACGTGTTCATCAAGGCGGGCATCACCGGCCTGCGCAAGGCGTCGGCCATGTGCGACGAGGCCGGCATGAACCTGGAGATCCACGCCCTGCACTCGTCGCTGCTCGACATCGCCAACCTGCACGTGGCCTGCTCGGTGAGCAACTGCGAGTTCTTCGAGCTGCACCACCCGATGTTCCGCTTCGCCCTCAAGGGCGCCCCCCTCGACATCGACGCCAACGGCTGCTTGCACCTGCCCCCCGGACCAGGCCTCGGGGTGGAGCTCGACTGGGACTGGATCGACAACAACACAGTCGTCGAACTCTCAGGGCTCAAGGTCTAACGGCTCTCAGCGGTCGGGTCGCTCCAGCCACCATACGAACGACTCGACATCGTCGAGAATGGCGCCGCGCACCGCGAGGAACGCGGCGAGCGCATCGGCGAGCACGGGCACACTGTTCTGCGCGGAGCGAGGGAACCGGCGGGCATGGCCAAAAATCAGTCCGGAGTGTCGCTGCCTCGCGGCCAGGATGTGCCGATGAAGCGCCGCGAAGTGCTTCACATTCTCGGTGACAACCGCTCTGCCTTCGGCTGTCGCAACCCGAAGCAGGTCCTCGTCAGGCATCCCGATGAGGTCTGATCGCTCCTTGACGGCGACGGCGTCGTGCCCCCAGTCACGCAGCAGGGCCGCGACCGCGGGAGCGTGCATCTCGTCGAGGAGGAGCTTCACCCGGTCAGCAGCTTGCGCTCGTTCTCCCAGGCGGCCAACTCGCGGTCGGCGATCTCGTCGTTCTCTGCGATCTCGGCGTCGATCTCGTCGGTGAACTCGGCGTAGTACCGGCTGACGGCGCGGACTTGCCTCTCGGTGAGCCAGAGCTGCTCAGCCGTGGCCGCGATCCGCTCCTCGAGGCTTCCCTCGAGACCCCGAAGCAGCGGGACGACCTCCCAAACGTCGGGCCCGGTGTCCAGCACGGCCCGCCGGCCGGCAGGCCCGTCGCGGAAGACGATTCCGGGATGGGCGTCCATGCGCAGGCCCTCGTCGATTAGTCGCTCCCCCGCCGAAGAGATCGATTCGCCCCGCTGGGCCGCGCTCCGCTTGAGCCGCTCGTGGACACCCGGACGCTTGAACCGGATCGACAGCACAGTCATGGTGACATTGTAGTCAACTGTCACCGCTAAGGTGTCGTGAGGTCCGTAGTCCCGCGGTCCTCGTCGAGAACGTCGGCGGTGGTTCGCGGCGCGGGGAAGCGCTGAGCCGGCCCCAAACGTGTCCGGGACGCTGGTGTGATCCAGCCTTCCTCGATGCCCCGCTCGTCAGCCGTCGACATCGTCAGCCGTCGACGCCGTCAGCCGTCGACGTCGTCCACGTCGTCCACCTTGATGAGAATGTGAGAACGGACAGCCTCCTCGCAGGCGTCCGGGTCGCGGCCCCGCAGCACGTCCAGGAACTCGACGTGGCGGAGCACCCACGACTTGAAGGCCACGTCGTCGAGGGGGTAGAGGTCGAACTCGAACGACCAGATGAGGTTGGACAGGCCGGCCATCGACCAGGTGCGGAGCAGGGCCTGGTTCCGGGCCGACTCGACCAGCAGCGTGTGCCAGGCGATGTCGAACTCGATACCGGCGACCGCGTCGAGGCCGTCGGAGGCCCGCCAGGCGTCCTGCAGCATGGCCTCGTACCGGCCGCAGAGCTCGTCCCATTCCTGGGTGGAGAGGCGCTCGAGGGCCTGGCGCACAGCAAGGACCTCGAGAGCCGCCCTGACGTGGAGCCCGTCCTCGGCCTCGGCCCGGTTCATGCTGGCCACGAAGGTCCCGTTCTTGGGTCGGATCTCGATGAGACCCTGCTGTTCGAGCAGCTTGAACGCTTCCCGGACGGGGGTGCGGCTCACTCCGAGCTGGTCGGCCAGCTCAGCTTCTGGGATCTTGTCGCCCGGCCGGAAGCGGCCTTCCACGATCGCGTTGCGGATCGCGTCGATGATCTGCTCGCTCAGGTTCTTTCGCGCTAGCGGCGCTAGTCGGGAAGGACCCACCCGGTGTTGACCCCCCTGCCTCGGTTCGATGCATGATATATACATCGCTGAAGGACTGGCCAAGCCGGGTGACGACGCACGGGGGCGGCCGCACGGGGGTGGCGCATGGTGCTCCTGCGGGTGGTCGGGCTGCTGCTGGGGGGCGAGGTCTCGGTGATCGCCAGCCCCTCGCTGCGCCAGAAGCTTCCCAGCAGCGCGGTCACGTCGTTCCCCTGGCACCAGGACAGCCACTACTTCGATCAGACCGAAGTGGGGAGGATGGAGAAGCACACCGAGGACCTGCACATGGTGTCCGTGTGGGTGCCGCTGGTGCCGGCCACGGTGGAGAACGGGTGCTGCTGGGTGATCCCGGGCAGCCACCGTTGGGGCCTGCTGGATGCGATGCGGGGCGAGGACCGCAACGTCCGGATGAGCGAGGACGTCGAGGCCCGGGGCACGCCGGTGCCGGTACCGGTGAAGGTGGGCGGGGCCTTCTTCTTCACCAACCTCACCGTCCACGCCAGCAAGCAGAACACCACCCCGCACTGCCGCTGGAGCGTCGACTTCCGCTACATGCCCACCCCGTCCAGCCCCGTTCTGGACGACAGAGTGCGTATGCAGGCAGAGTTCGTGGCGAACGGCTGCCTCTCCGCCGGTGACGTCCCGTTCGCGGTGCTGCCCGAGGCGGCCCGGCCCACATGGCCGCAGTGGGAGGCCACCGTCAGCGAGCACCGAGCGAGCATGATGGCGTGAGGGCTCTGTCAGGGCTCTGTCGGGTCGGCGACGAATGGGACCACTCCCGCCGCCCGATCCTGTCGCCAACCTGAAAATCCACCCTCGTCATAGTTTTTTGGGTTGTTTCATGATTCGCAGCCCACTATGTTGTGATCATGGACGGATCGCTGCTGCAACTCGTGCTGGCTGTCTTCACAGCCATGCTGCTGCAGACGTGGTACCTCCAGCGCGAGATCCGCAGATCGCGCGAGGAGTCGATGCGCCATACCGACCGGTCCTTCGACCGGCTGAGTGTGAGCCACGACCAACTCCGGACGGGCTTCCAGCGGAGCCACGACCAACTGCGGACCGACTTCGAGAAGAACCACGACCAACTCCGGACGGACTTCCAGCGGAGCCACGACCAACTGCGGACCGACTTCGAGAAGAACCACGACCAGCTGCGGGCCGACTTCGCCGAGCACAAGGACATCACCGAGCGCAACCACCGCGAGACTCGGCGTCAGCTGACCAACCTCGCTGCGGGCCTAGGCGACGCCCGGGAGCGGCTGGCCCGCATCGAGGGCTACCTCCGCATCGGCCTGCCCGAACCACCCGAGGCCGCAGCCAGCGGATGAGCAGACGCAGGCTATACACCTAGATGTGTGTGATGGTGTGGTGAGTCGGACCAACATCGACATCGACGACGAGCTTGTGGAACGGGCCATGCGAGCGTTCGGCTTGCGCACCAAGCGCCAGGCGGTGCATCTCGCTCTGGAGCGCCTGCTGGGCGGGGGGCCGATGAGCCCAGAACTGACGGCTCGGCCTCCTAGGGCTGCCAGAGGAGGGTGTCGGGCATGAACTGGCTCCAGGCGAACCAGAACGCTTGATGGCCCTCGATCTCGTTGCCGGCTGAGTCGACGGCCCGCACGCCGCCGCCGTCGAGGCGAAGCGTCACCCCGGCGAGCTCGACGTCCCGGCCGGACTTGAGGGCGGCCGCGGCGGAGGCGACCGGGAAGGCCACCGGAGTGCCGTCGTCCAGGACCACGCCGAAGACCTGGTCGTGGACGCCGAGGGTGTCGTCGGCGTCGCCGATCGGGAAGATGGGCCCGTCGTCGTCGCGGCCCCGCAGCGGGTCGAGCGGGTAGCTGCGGCCGATCCCGCCGTCCTCGGCGAGGATCGTCGTGTCCGGATGGGCCGCCTTCCACTCGCCCCAGGTGGTGGTCACCACGGTGGCCTGGTTGAGGACGACCCCCTGCTCGCGCAGCGGCCCGGTGACGGCCTCGCCGGTGAACGTGTCGAACACCGACTTGGTGACCAGGTCGTACATGACCTTGTTGGACCGTGACAGCAGGCCCGAGGTGCGCAGCACCGGCTGGGCCACGCCGTCGGGCACGTCGTCGGTGAAGTAGGCCTGGGCCGAGCCGCACAGCGTGCAGTAGGGCATGCCGATCCGCCGGCCGCCGAGGGTGTCGTTGATCATCTCGTGGACTTCCATCATGTGGCGGGGGTAGGCCCGGGCCTCGCCGTTGATGACGACCGCGAAGACGATGCCGTCGTCGGAGTACCAGGAGCCGCCGGCTGCGTCGGTGACGGCGGGATCGTCCAGCGCGGGGATGCAGCCCCGGGGGCAGCCCAGCTGGTCGCCGAGCTCGCGGTCGTCGATGTACACGCCGCCCCAGCTCACGAAACGCCAGTCGATGGTGGCGTCGGGGTCGTCGAAGAACGGCTGCCAGCGGGGCTCGACCAGCGTGAGCAGGCGTCCCTTGTACTCGGCGTAGCGGGGGAAGGCGGGGAGGTCCCATGCGATCAGGTGGTCGGTGACCGACTGCCACGAGCTGCGCTCGGCCACGGGGTCGTCGGCCACCCTGACGCCGGTCAGCTTCTCGAACCCGGAGACCGACCCGTCGTGGATGTCGCCGAAGTAGAAGAACCGGAGCAGGTCGGACATGATCCAGGCCAGCCGTGCGTCGCCGGTGTTGCCGAGGCCTGCGACCAGGGCACCGTCGAACCCGCCCAGTTCGAGCCCGGCCCAGATGACCTCGAGGATGTCGACCGCGGCCTGGTCGATGGGGCCGGTGGGGGTGGCCGGGGCGGGCGGGAACTCGTAGCCCAGGAAGTTGCGCAGGACGCCGCGCTCGCGAGGGTCGAGCGGGGCCGGGTCGGCGGCAGGCTCGGCTGTGGCTGTGTCGGCGTCCGCCTCGGGGGCGGCGTCCGGAGTCTCTGCATCGGAGGCCTCGCTCGCCGGTGTGGCGGCATCCGCAGTGTCGTTCTCGGTTGTCGCGGCTGGGGCCGCGGCACTGCCCGTGAACGCGGTCGCATCCATGTCGTCACCCGAACACGCGGCGGCAACGAGCGCGAGTACCGCCAGCAGGACGCGGACACGAATCCGGGGAGTCACGTCACCACGCTAGGCCCGGTTCCGCTGGAGGCTCGGTCAGGCGGCTCGTTCCAGGCGGCAGTAGCACGACGACTCGATCGGCACGTCGGCCCGGGCCTGGGCCACGTCGAGGCGCTGCTTGATGTGGTTGGCCTCGACGGTCTCGCCCCGGCGGGTCAGGCACTCGTGGAGCCCGTGCAGGCTCCACACGTTGTCGGGATGCCAGCAGGCCCGCCGCAGCCAGCCGTCGAGGCCCAGGTCGGCCCGGTAGGCGGCCTCGGCCTCGTCCAGGCGGCCCTGCTCCATCAGCAGCGCGCCCAGGGCGTGGCGGGTGGGCTGCATCCAGCCCCACGGCTCGTCGTAGGGCAGGTTGTCGTCGAGCTCGACGGCCCGGCCGAGATGCTCGAACGCGGCGTCGAAGTTTCCCCTCCGGTACTCGACCTCGCCGGTCATCATGGCCTCGGCCACGGCCAGGATGTCGAGGCAGCTGTTGTTGAACAGCATCCGGCTCTCGGGCACCCGGTCCCGGGCGGCCGCGAACGCCGCGGCCTCCTGCTCGGCCTCGTCGACCCGCTCGGTGGAGGCGTAGGCCACCGCCCGGGCGTAGTGCATCATGGCGGTGGTGACGCAGTAGAGGTCGGCGTCGTCGGGGAACGGCTGGTCGAGGATCTCCTGCCACTTCCCGAAGCGGATCAGCACGTGCTGCTTGACGGGCACGAAGCCCTCCAGCCAGTCGGCCAGCGGCGCGTCGTCGGGGCCGAGAAGCCCGGCGGGCAGGGTGGCGACCATCTCGGTGGCCGCTTCGGCGGCCGGGCCGTACTGGCCCAGGAACATCGCCCCGTACGCCTTGAAGTGGTAGTTGTGGCAGCGGTACAGGGTGTAGAAGTTCGCCGGGCCCTCCCGCTCCAGGTAGCTGCGGTCGGCCACGACCGCCGCGTGGTTTCGGGCCACCACGTTCTGGTAGTGGCCGCAGAGCACGTCGATGTGGGTCGGCATGTGGACCAGGTGCCCGGCGTCGGGGAGCAGGTCGACCAGCGTGTCGCCGGCCTTGAGGGCCCGTTCGGGGTGGGGCGACATCTCCATGAGGTGGATGTACATGTGCAGCAGGCCGGGATGCTGGTTGGCGCCCTCGGCGTCGAGGTCCCGGAAGGCGGCTTCGAGGACCTCGGTGGCCTCGACCGTGCCGGCGCCGTCGGCCGGTTCGCCGGTGACCAGGTCCCACAGCGCCCAGGGGGTGCGGTTCATGACGGCCTCGGCGAACAGGGCGCACACGTCGAGGTCGTCGGGATGATCCTGGTGGACGGCCCGCATGGCGTCGGCGTAGGCGTCGTTCCAGGAGCAGAATTCGTCGGACCCGGAGGGCTCGCCGGGGCCGGCCGGGTAGCGCTCGGCCAACGCGCCGATCAGGGCCTGCTCGACGGGGGTGGTCCCGGCGGCGGCACCGGCGGCCGCGGCGCAGGAGGCCCGGGCCAGCTCGAGCGATTGGGACAGGTCGTCCTCGTCGAAGTCCTCCCAGGGCTTGTTGTAGTTGGGGCCGATGGCGTAGGCGATGCCCCAGTGGGCCATGGCCAGGTCGGGGTCGCAGTCGAGGGCCTGCTCGAAGCAGGCGATGGCCTCGTCGTGGTTGAAGCCGTAGCACCAGGCCATCCCCCGGTCGAACCAGGTCTGGGCCTCGGGATTCGCGGCCGTGACTGGCCAGGTGTATGACCCGAGGTCGTAGTACGCGTTGTCTCCGTGCACTGGATCTCAGCCTCCGAGGGTCGTGTGATGTGCCCTCGAACGTACTACCTCGACGGCCGGCCGGCCGGGGCTAGGCGGCGTCGCTGTCGCTCTCGTCGGACGCTGCGGGCGCCTGCGGATGGAGGCCGATCCCGAGGTGACCCTCGACGCGGGCCAGCCGATCGCTGACGCCGCTCAGCCGATCGCTGATGCGGGCCAGCCGATCGCTGAGGTCGGCGAAGCCTGCCTCGAGCCGGTCGAGCCGCTTCTGGGTGGCCTTGTGTTGAAGCTCAGAGATCTCGTGGTTGCGCTCGATGACACTCATGAGTTCAGCGAAGCGGGAGTCCAGACGCTCGTTGAATTCCAGTCGCAGCGCGCCCATGGCCTTCTCGATCTGCAGGGCGACGTAGTCACGAGTTTGCTGGCTCTCGCGGTGCTGGACCCGTATCGACACGACCAGGAGGGTGGTCATCGTGGCGAACATCACCCCGAACGCGGACCCGAGGACCAGCAGCACAGTGGTCGCGGTCGTCGGGTCCATGCTCCGACCCTAGCTCACCCTCCTGAGCGGAGCAACCTTCAATTACATGAAAAGATATTAGAGTTGGGATATTAGAGTCTGGTCACGACCTCGGCGAAGGGGACCACTTCGGCTTGGGCGGTCTCGATTTCGCCTTCGGGGAGCATGAAGCGCCAGTAGACGATGCCGAAGGGCCGGCCCTCGGTGTCGAGCCAGTTGGGCACGCCGGGGTCGGTGTGGGCGATGACCGCGGTGAAGCGGCCGTCGGCGTCGGCGACGGTCTGGGCCCGGTTGAGCGAGATCGACCTCGACGCGTAGTCGAAGGTCTGCAGATGGCGGTTCCACAGGCAGACGTTGCCGTAGCGGCACTTCGGCCAGCGGGCCCGGATGACCAGCGCCTCGTCGGGGCCGATCAGGAACGGGGCCATGGCGTAGGCGGCGTCGAAGGCGGCCAGGCCCAGGTCGCCGGGCCGGTCCGGCACCGGGAACACGTTCGGCACCCGCGAGACCCATGTGCGGGCCTGGTCGCTGGCCATGGGCGGGCGGTCGACGGTGAGCTCGCGCACCAGGCCGGCGACCCGGCCGATGCCGGCGGCCACGGAGTCGTCGGACGGGCGGGGCGGTGGCGTGCTGACCGGGTTGCCGTCGCCGTCGATCACCTGGATGCGCATGACGGGGACCCGGGCCGGGTCGGCGGCCGCGTAGGTGGGGTTCTCGAAGTAGTGGCGGGTGCTGATCGAGCCGGAGCGCTCGGGCAGGGCCAGCCAGTTGCGGGGGCGGGGCTCGCCGCCGAGCTGGATCTCGAAGCGGCCGCCGGCGTCGACGTCGAACGACTCGTCGTTGAGCACCCCGACGGTCTGGTTGCTCATCGACCCCCAGGCCTCGCCGGACTCGACGGTAATCGACACGTAGGCCGCGCCCTTGGTCTCGCCGCTGACCCGGTAGACGTGGCCGGCCGACACGGGGGCGTCGAAGTAGACGGCGTCGGGGTTGTCGCCCAGGACCTTGCGGTCGGGGTCGACGATGCGATGGAACCGGGGGGCAGCCGGGTCGCGCTCGAACAGCCCGACCAGTCCCCATTGCAGCATGTGCATGAGGGCCCGGTGGGCGCCGACGATGTCGTCGTCGGTGTGGAGGTTCCACTCGGGCGACGCCCAGCGGCGGTCGACCTCGCCGAGGAGGTCGATCAGCTCGTGCAGCGCCCGGCGGGATGCCGTGTCGTTGGGCTGGTCACTCACCGGCCACCCCGTAGTGGTCGATGTAGGGGGCCAGGGCGGCCCGGAGCGACTCGGCGGTGAAGCCCCAGTCCTCGGGCTGGTAGCGGTGCACGCCGAACTTGCCCTTGGGCTTGCGGGCCAGGTAGTCGAGCACGGCGTCGGCGTGGTCGTCGGTGAAGTCGCGGCCCATCTGGGCGTAGGCGGATCGCAGGGTGGCCACCGGGTCGCTCATCAGCTGGGCGAAGTGCACGTCCACGAACCGGTCGGCGGGCACGGCGCCCGAGGCCCGCACGTCGATCGAGCCGTTGAGGCCGGCGGCGAAGACGGCCAGGATGACCTCGGCCATGCCGTCGACGTCGACGTGGTCGGTGCGCAGCCACTGGATCATGGCGGTGGTGCTCACGGTGGACGGCATGGTCTTCACCGGGTCGCGGTGGGTCTGCACCACCCAGGCGTCGCCGAACTCGGCGTACAGAAGCGGCAGCAGCATGAGGTGGCCGGGGGTCTTGAGCACCCATTGGGTGGGGCCGGCGGCGTGCTGGAGCACCTGGAGGAACTGCCGCTCGTAGGCGTAGTTGACGGCCGGGTCGGGCAGCCAGGAGTCGAGCGAGGCGATCATGCTCCAGTGGAAGCCGCAGAAGCTGCCCTGGGTGATGGTGACGCACTCGACGGGCAGGTCGGAGCGCAGCTCGTGGAGGGCCTGGAACTCGGGTTGGACGTCGGCCCAGAACTCCTGCTCGCATTCGCTGAGCACGAGCGGCTCGGGCAGGTCGGCGGCTTCGGGCAGGGGCACGGGGTGGAGGGCCTCGGCGGCGGTGGGGGGCCGCAGATCGGGGTCGAGGGCGAGCAGCTCGAAGAGGATGGTGGTGCCGGAGCGGGCCGGGCCGGTGACGACCACCGGGGCGGGCACGGGCTGGCGGGTGATCTCGGGGGCGGCGTCGATGGCCGCGGTGAGCAGCAGCCGGGCCCGCAGCGAGCGCAGCAGCTCCTGCTTGGTGATCAGCCGGCCGACGACGTGCATGGGCGCGGCGTCGATGGCGGTGGCGAGGGCTTCGAAGCGCTCCTGCCAGAGGGGGTCGCCGAGGTCGCCGGCGGGCAGGCCGCCGAGGCCGGCGGTGGCGGTGTCGAGGAGGTCGCCGGCGTCGATGGGCACGAGGTCGCGGGGGTGGCCGCCGACGGAGCCGGCCATGAGGTTGACGCGCCGCACCCAGTCGGGCCGGACGAGCCGCTCGGTCATGGGCGCGAGCTTCGAGGACATACTCATATCGGCGCGTCAACGTAGCAGGACCGGGTATCGGGCCAACCAGGGGTGCAACGAGGCGCCGGGGAGACTCGCGCCGGATCCTTGATGATTTTCATTGATTATTGAGTTGCAACATGTTCTTGGATGGCCTAAGCTCGCACCATGGAAGCGGCCGACTCGCTGACCCTGGGGATGTTCGTGACGCTGGCCGCGCTGATGGTGGGGTCGATCTGGAACCAGCATCGTGAGAGCAACGCGATACGGGCCGAGACCACCCGTCAGCTCGAGAGGCTCAGCGACCATTTCGGCGAGCAGCTCAGCAAGTTGAGCGAGGACATGGTGAATGTCCGGGAGAGGCTGGCCCGCATAGAGGGACACTTGGGGTTGGTCCCGCCTCCGGCGGATGCCTCCGGCGGGGACGACGACCGCGATTCCGGCTAGGCGACGCAATACGATCTGAACTCGTTGCGAACGAACTGTCTCGAGGTGTGCGCTTGATCGAGCATGATCCGCGGCAGTCTCGGGGGTCGACGATGTGGGGGGTCGGGGCCGTTGCTCTGGGTACCTCGCTGATCGGGACCATCGGCACTGCGGCCGAGCTCGGACCCGACTCGATGAACCCGCTCGCCACCGGGGCGTGGCGGGGCCTGATCGGAGCGGCCGGGTTGCTGGTGTTGTCGACGCTGCGGGGGCAGGCGCCGTGGCGGTACCGGCTGCCGGTTCGCTGGGTGGTTCTGGGGGCGGTGGGGGTGGCCGTCAGCCAGTTGCTGTTCTTCGAGGCGATGGCCCGCACCGGTGTGGCGGTCGGGACCCTGGTGGCCATCGGCGTCGGCCCGATTGCGGCCGGGTTGATCGACTGGCTGGCGTACAAGCAGGTACCCGACCGCCGCTGGCTGGCCGGGATGCTGGTCGCAGTGGCGGGGGTGGCCCTGCTGTCGGGCGGCGCGGCCGAGGTGGTGTGGAGCGGTGTGGCCCTGGCGGTGGTGGCGGGCTGCGGGATCCCGTGCCAGGGGTTCGCGGCCCAGCGGTTGATGCGGGACCGGCCGCTGGTGACCTCCATGGCCACGGTGCTGGCCGCGGGCTCGGTTCTGATGCTGCCGATCTCGTTGACCTCGGTGGACACCACGTTCGACTCGACGGCGTCGACCTCGACGGTGCTGTACCTGGGTCTGGTGACCATCATGCTGGCTCACTCGCTGTGGGGGGCCGGCCTGAAGCGTCTCACCCTGAGTGTGGCGGTGGTGGTGGGCCTGCTGGAGCCGGCCGTGGCGGCCACGCTGGCGATGACGGTGCTCTCCGAGCCGGCGACGGTGGGCCTGATCGCCGGGATCTGCCTGGTGATCGCCGGCGTGGCGGTCACCTCGCTGAGCCCGGTGGCCGGCCGCCGCGGCTAGCGCCGATCAGCCCGAGGCGCCCGGACACTACGGGCGGGCCGGGCGTTGTATGGTGGCGGCACCATGGGCACCATGCGACTGACCCCGCTGCGCCAGGAGCTTCTCGAGATCCTCAAGGAGCGGGGCTACCGACGGCTCGACCAGCCGATCCGGCTCGCTTCGGGGGCGATGTCGTCGGACTTCATCGACGGCAAGGAGGCTCTGGCCGAGTGGCGCCACCTGCGGCTCGCCTGCGAGGCCATCGTCGAGACCGTCACCGGGGCCGGCCACAGCTTCGATGCGGTCGGCGGGCTCACCATGGGCGCCGACGCCCTGGCCGTCGGCATCGCCGCGGTCGCCGACTGCCGCTGGTTCTTCGTGCGCAAGGAGGCCAAGCAGCGGGGCACCCGACGCTGGGTCGAGGGAGCCCAGATCGGCCCGGGCGACACGGTGCTGCTGGTGGACGACGTGGTGACGACGGGCGGGTCGATCTTCAAGGCCCTCGACATCGTCGACCACACCGGGGCCACCACGGTGGCGGCGGTGACGCTAGTGGACCGCAGCGGCCTGGCCGGCCCCCAGTTCGAGCAGCGTGGGATCGGCTACTACCCGATGATCACCTACGAGCTGCTCGGCATAGACCCCGTCGAACCGGTAGCCGCCGCCAGCTGACCGAGCGCCCGCGGGATTGCCGCTGGGTAGTGTCGTGCCGTGATCCGTGTCGTGGTTGCGGCCCTGGTGGCTGCGTTGGCGGTCGTCGGGTTGGCGCCGGTGGCGGGCGCCCAGGAGGACGGCGGGGACACGGCGGGCGGGTTCGCCGACGTGACCGGGGGCGTGCACAAGCCGGCCATCGACGCGCTCAACGCCCTCGGCGTGTTCGACGGCACCGAGTGCGCCGAGAACATGTTCTGCCCCGGCGACGAGATGAAGCGCTGGACGATGGCGGTGTGGCTGGTGCGGGTCCTCGACAAGGCCGAGCCGCCCGCCGTCACCGAGTCCAGCTTCGCCGACGTGGACGCCGCCAACCGCTGGCTCCCCCACATCGAGCGCCTGGCCGAGCTCGAGATCACCAAGGGCTGCCTGGTCGACCCGCTGCGGTTCTGCCCCGACCGGTCCGTGAACCGGGCCGAGACAGCCAGCTTCCTGGCCCGGGCCCTCGACCTCGAGCCCGCGCCCCCTGCCGGCTTCACCGACACGCAGGGCAACGCCCACGAGGCCAACATCGACGCCCTGGCCGCGGCCCGCATCACCGCCGGCTGCCAGGGCGACCCACCGCGCTACTGCCCGGACCCGCCGGTCAACCGGGCCGAGATGGCGACATTCCTGGCCCGGGCCCTAGGCCTCGTCCCCAAGCCAGAACCGCCCGCAGAACCGCCCGCAGACCCACAACCACTCCCAGGCGAAGGCGTCCACGTCACCGCCGGCCGGGCCAACTGGTCCTCGGGCTACTTCCAGGCGGAGCTGTACAAGCTGCTGCTGGAGGAACTCGGCTACACCGTGTCGGACCCGGCCCACCGGGAGCTCGGGCCCGAAAACGCCTACATCGCCATGGCCCAGGGCGACATCGACTACTGGCCCAACAGCTGGTATCCGGGCCACCTGGCATGGCACTTCGGCGAGCTGCCCGACGGCTCGCTGGTGGGAGACCACATCAGCATCGTGGGCGAGGAGATGCTGGCGGGCGGCCTGCAGGGCTTCCTGATCGACAGAGCCTTCGCCGACACTCACGGCGTGTACACGATGGACGAACTCAACCGCAATGCCGAAGCACTAGCCGCGTTCGACGCGACCGACCCCGTTCCCGGCAACGGCATCGCCGACATCTTCGGCTGTCCCGAGTCCTGGACCTGCTACAGCATCATCGAGAACCAGATCGCCTTCGGCGGCTGGGACAACATCGCCCAGATCAGCGCCGGCTACGACGCCATGTTCGCCCAGGCGGTCGACAGCGTCGACGAGGGCATCCCGATGGTGGCCTACGCGTGGACCCCGTCGACGTACATCACCGTGCTGCGCCCCGGCGACAACGTGTACTGGCTGGGTGTGGACGAGATCCTCGACGACTCCAACCCGGCCAACCAGGAAGGCGGCGAGGCGCACAGCCAGCGCACCGCCGACGGCACCGGCGGCTACGCGTCCGTCGGCGCCGACCAGTGCCCGTCGGCCGCCGACCAGCCCAACGGCCTGTGCAAGATCGGCTGGATCGCGGCCGACATCCAAGTGACCGCCAACAACGACTTCCTGGCGGCCAACCCGGCGGCCGAAGCGCTGTTCGAGGCGGTCAAGCTGCCGGTCCTCGACGTGTCGATAGCCAACGTGGCCGTCTTCGGGGGCCAGAGCCCCACCAACCTGGCCGCCCAGTGGATCGCCGACAACCGCGCCCTGGCCGACGAGTGGCTGACCGCAGCCCTGGGCCACCCGCCCGCCCGGGTCGACGAGCCCGGCCAGGACGACGAACCCGGCCAGGACGACGAACCCGGCCAGGACGACGAACCCGGCCAAGACCAAGACCCGCCCACCACCGCAACCACAGCGAATACCGCCGCCTGCCGGCCCCGGGGCACGCCGTTCACCACGGCCGGGTTCCCGCTGCCCGAGGATGCCGCGCCGTCGATCGGCACGATGCGGGTGGCGGTGCTGTTCATGGACTTCCCCGACGTCCGGGCCACCTACACCACCCGGGACGAGGCCGCCCTCGGGCTGCCGTACGCGGAGGAGTACCTGGAGGCGGCCAGCTACGGGCGCATCGACGTCGAGTTCGTTCCCCTCCACGGATGGCTGCGGGCCGAGCTCAGCTTCGAGGACTACCTCCTGGAGTACGCCATCGGCGAGTCCCGGGTCACCCCCAGCGCCGAATCGATCCGGCTGGCCGACCCCTCCTTCGACTTCACCGGGATCCACGCCGTGATGACCGTGCTGCCGAGCTCGTGGTTCCAGGCGGGAAACCACACCTTCGGGCTGGTGCACGCCGACGAGCAGGCGATCAGGCTGATGGCCGAGGTCAACACGGCCGCTCTCGACGAGCCCCGCGACCCCGCACCGTGGGGTCCGGTGGCGGCGCACGAGCTGGCCCACAGCCTGGGGCTGTCGGACCTCTACCCCTACGACGCCACCCGCCACGAGCTGCCGGATGCGCCGCAGGGAAGGGCATGGGTGCGCAGCGAGTTCGGTCTCATGGGCCTGTACACGTCCTTTGTGGCCCATCCCGACGACCGCCGCATCGAGATCACCGGTAGCCGCCCCTTCGGTCGGCGGCTCACCGGCCACACCTCCCACCTGAGGGCGGCCGAGATGCTGGCCTGGAGCCGCTGGCAGCTGGGGTGGCTCGACGAGTCGCAGGTGCTGTGCCTCACCGCCGACCGGTCGAGGGTGGTGCTGAGCCCGGTGGCCGAGCCGGGCGATGCGCCCGTCATGGCCGCGGTGCCGCTGTCGGACACCGAGGTGCTCGTGGCCGAGGTCCGGGTCAAGGTCGGCTACGACGCCGGGCGGGAGAGACCCCACGACGACGGCGCTGTCATCACGGTCCCGGCTCTGGCGACCGAGGGGCTATTGGTGTACACCGTGGACGCTTCGCTGGGCTCGGGCCAGTTGCCCCTCAGGATCGCGGGCGATGCCGGCAACGGCCAGGTTGACGACTACCCGATCCTCAAGCGGGGCGACCAGGTGGTGGTGCGGGGCTACACCGTCACGTTCGTGTCGGACAGGGGCGGCAACTTCATAGTGGCGGTCTCCAAGACCGCCGGTAGTGCATGACGCTCGACTATGGCTATGACGGAGGAATGATCCACAGAGTTCGTATGTGAATCAGCCCATGTGACGGCCCTCAGTCGATCAGGCCCTCAGCCCATGTGACGGCCCTCAGTCGATCAGGCCCTCAGTCGATCAGGCCCTCAGTCGATCAGGCCCTCAGCGGTCGCCTTGTGCACCCCGGCCGCTCGGCCCGACACTCCGAGCTTGTCCCAGAGCTTGGCCAGTTCCCGGTACATCGAGCGCTCCGAGAAGCCCATCTCGGATGCCACGTCCGCGATCGCCGCCCCGGATGCGAGCCTCTCCAGCATCAGCAGCTCGGAGGGCTCCAGGGATCGAGGCACCTCAGCATCAAAGTACCGCTTCACTGCGACGCAGGCGTTCTTCAGCCTGCGAGTGCCGTCCTGGGTGGTCAGCCCGGCCAGGGCGTCCCAGTGGACCACCCTCGGAATCGAAATATTGGTCATCAGATCCGGAGTCACTGCCAGCCCTGATCGCTGCGTCCGCGGCTCGCCGGACGCCAGCCATTCCTCGATGGAATCGGCGGCCTCGTGCATGTAGGCGGTGATGATCGCCCAGTCCTCGGCCAGGTCCGAGGGAATCAGGCGGCCGGCCATGGCGCGCTCGCTGTCGCGGAACAGCCTCGCCATGTCACGCTGGTACGTCCACGGCAGGGACTCGCTGTAGACGCGCACGGCCTCGCGGTGGTATTCGGCCGTCCAGGGCTCGCGGTGGGGACCCTCCGGCACCCCGAACCGGTAGGCCTCCAGCATGGCGCCGGCGCCCCCCACCAAGCGACCGCAAGCAAGACGGACCCGCGCGAGTTCAAGACCTTCGCTCGGTTCAGCGCCCACCGCGCCTACATTACCCATCACCGACTCGACCTGCCCGGGGGAAGCACCACAGCCTGCCCGGGGAAGCACCACCGCGGCGAACACGGGTCGCGCCCGGCCTGATGTGCCGGTCCGGGGCGCTCCGGCACGACTCTGGCAGGACTCTGCCAGCAATTTGGCAGAGTCCTGCCACGACCGGGCCGGATTTGGCAGAGATTGGCAGACATGGCCCGTGCCGGCGGTGCCAAGCTCAGTATGTCGATCAGCCGCCGGTGGCCGCCAGCGATGGGGGCACCGGCCAACGAGAGGAAAGAAAAAGGAGATGACATGTCCGACTCCCCGACCAGTCACACCAAGAGCCGCAGGCGCTTCGCGGCCATGAGTTGGCTCGCCATAGTCGCGGCGGCAACGGCCACAGCCGTGCTGGCGGTGCCGCGGTACCGCCGCAACCACCGCGCGGTCTGACGACCGCCGGAACGGTGACCCTCACCGCCGAAACCCACGGCCGGATCCCCCACGGCCGGACTGGGCCTGGATCGCTCGTCGCGCCACAAGGCGGCGACCCGGCCCGCACCGCCGAAGGCGACACGTCCCCAGCGTCCTGCGGACCGACAACCCGACGGACCGCATCGGCCGACCCGGACGTGAGTCTCGGCTCCCTGGGATGGCTCGCGGTGCTGCTCGTCGCAGTGCTCCTGACGGTTCTAGCCCACGCCGCCAACGTACGCGCTGGCGAGGGCGAGCACCGCGAGTCATCCCTGCTAACGGACCCGGCCTACGTGATCGCGGAGTTGTCGGAGTAGGAGCCCCGGCCGTACGGCTCCCGCCGGCGAAATCGAGACATCCATCCCTTCTCGATCGTTTGATTCACGGTGGTTGCAGGCTCAGGTGCCTAGTCGTCTGAGCCGCCGCGCGGCGGCCCGGACCATCCGCAGGATGTCCCGGTCGAGCAGGAGGCCGGCCGACAGCCGGCGCCCGGCGTTGTTGAGCGAGCCGACCGCGAACAGCTTCTTCATCTTGCTGAACCCGCCCAGGTCGGCCTCGAAGCGCCCGTTGATGGCGAGGGTGTCGAATCCCCATTCGTGCCTCAGCAGGTAGTCGAGGCTGCTCGAGTGCATCCGGACGTCGGGGTTCGCCACCGGGCCGATGCGCTGGAGGCCGTGCTCCAGCGAGAAGCGGTACGCCGCGTCGAGGTCGCGGGCGAAGACGGTGATCGGCCGCAGCAGTCCAGCCAGCGGAGCCCGCCGCACCAGCGCCAGCAGGGCGACGCTGTTGCGGGCGCGGATCCGGTCGACGTACGCCCGGCCGGCCTCGAGCAGGGTCGGCTCCTCGATGGTGCGGGAGGTGAGGTAGCTCTTGGCGGCGAAGTCGTAGTGACTGCGGTACCGCTCCATGGCGGCGTCGTTGGTCCAGGGGTCGCCCGGCGTCCAGGTGTCGCCGGGATACATGACGACGGGCTCCGATCCGGCGTCCTGTATGGCGGCTGCCGCGTCCTCGGGCCGGTTGATGCTGTCGTTGCTGTGCCGGTTCTCCTGGTGCGAGAAGTATGAGAAGCTCGCGAACGGCACGGTCCAGCGGGGCTCCAGCACCCGGATCTGGTCCTGCATGGCTTGCAGCTTCGCGCCGGCGGCCGCCCGTCTCATGGCGGTGTCGCCGGGGCCTCCCTTCCAGCCGGCGTAGCTGAACTGGGTGAACAGCACGTCGACGGGTCCCACGGCCCTCCTGATGTGCTCCAGGGCCCGGCCGTCCACCGCGCAGTCGTTGATGTTCATGACCTTGAACCCGGCGCAGTCGTAGAGGATCCAGGAGTCGTACAGCGGAACGAGGCCGCAGACTGTTTCGAGGCCGTCCTCCAGCGTGACCCGTTCCATGTGCCGGAGCTCGCGGGTCTTGAATCCGGTCTCCGCGCAGAAGTCGAGGACCTTGCGATCCTTGGTCTGCTGGAACAGGACGGTGGTGTCGCGGCGAATGGCCTCGGGCACGCGGCGCAGCACTGCGGGCGAGAAGTGGTCGGGATGCTCGTGCGATATCCAGATGTAGTCGATCTCAGCGAACCGCTCCAGGTCGAAGCCGGAGTCGCACAGCAGGCTCCAACCGTCGTTGAACGCCGCCCCGAACAGCCAGGGGTCGTGGATGATCCTGCTCCCCGCCGACTCGAGCACGAACGAGGCGTGATTGACGAACTCGATAGCGGGCCGGCTGCGCTGCATCTTGATCGCCCTTCGGATCGGTCGGCTGCCACCAGTTGCCAACCGCCCGACCTTAGCCAACCACCTGCCCGCATGGTCCCATCACCCGAAGCGGAGTGTTCCTCGCTGTTTGCGACTAGACGGAAGCTTCCAGGCGCTCGATCCGTTCTTCGTGGTTCTCCAGTTCACCCAGGATCCCATTGACGGTCTCGATGAGCGTCTTCTGGTTCGCCTCCAACCTGTCGAAGCGCTCGTTTGTCTCGTCGCGCAACTCTTTCACGGACGCGGCCAACTCGCTCACGGACTCGGCCAACTCGCTCACGGACGCGGCCACCTCTTTCACAGACGCGGCCACCTCTCTCACGGACGCGGCCACCGCGTCCAACAGCTCGTAGATCGAGGCGAGTGTGTATTCCTCCACGGCAGTTCCTCCTTGTTCCAGCATATCGGAAGATGATGTTAGTGATAAATACCTGCATTTCATACATTATCGGGGGAAGCGCCCGGCCGGCGGCGTGGGACGAGCCGAGAGGATTTGCACTTCACAGCCGTGACATGGGCAATATGACACGCCAAGATGTCCTGCTTGCACATTGTCGAAGGGAACCGAACGTTGGGCAAGTTGACCGTTGCATCCGTCCGGACGCTCAGCAAGCCGGGCAAGTACTACGACCAGCACGGGCTGATCCTGCGGGTCGCGCCCGGAGGGTCCAAGCAGTGGATCTGGCGGGGCACCATCCGGGGCCGGCGCCGCGACATCGGGCTGGGAGCGGTGGCGTACACCACGCTGGCGGAGGCCCGCGACATCGCCTACCGGTACCGCAAGCTGGCCCGAGCCGGGATCGACCCGACGTCCACGCAGCCCGACTATCTCGTCCCGACCTTCGCGGAGGCGGTGGAGCAGGTCATCGAGGCGTACCGTCCCGGCTGGAAGGACACCGGCCGCTCCGAGGAGAACTGGCGGTCGTCGCTGAGGCGCTACGTCTATCCCGCTCTCGGGTCCACCCCGGTCGATCTGATCACCACGGCCGACCTGGTGCGGGTGCTGCTGCCCGTCTGGCACACCAAGGCCGAGACGGCTCGCAAGCTCAAGACCCGCCTCGGGGTGGTGATGCGCTGGAGCATCGCCGCCGGCTACCGCACCGACGACCCCGCCGGCCCGGCCCTGGCGGCGGCGCTGCCCCGCCGCACCGTCCCGACCAACCACCTCGCCAGCCTGCCCCCTCCTGAGGTCTCCGCGGCCCTCTCGAAGCTCGAGGCGCTGCCGCGGGTGTGGCCGCCCACGGTGGCGTGCCTGAGGTTCCTCGCCGCCACCGCGGCCCGCTCGGGTGAGGCCCGGTTCGCCACCTGGGACGAGATCGACCTCGGGGCCCGGACCTGGACGGTGCCCGCTGAGCGCACCAAGACCGGCCGCGAGCATGTGGTGCCGCTGTCGTCGGCGGCGCTCGAGGCCCTCGACGTGGCCCGCCTCTTCACCGCCGGCTCCGCCGGGCCGGTGTTCGCCTCGCGCGCCGGCAAGGCGCTGAGCAACGGTGCCATGTCGAAGCTCACGCGGCCCTACGGGTACACGCCCCACGGGCTGCGGGCCTCGTTCCGGTCGTGGGCGGCCGAGACCGGCGTCCCCCGGGAGGTCGCCGAGGCCGCGCTGGCCCACTCGGCCGGATCTCTGGCGCGCGCCTACCAGCGCTCCGATCTGCTGGCCGCCCGCCGGAAGGTCATGGAGGCCTGGGGCCGCTACATCACCTAGCCGGCGGTGCCACCGTGTCGGCCACGGTCAAGCCTCAGCCCGGACGTGACAGCCGCCACAACGAAGGTCGCCATGCGCACAACGCCACCACCCGGTGTCAAGTGCCAGACCCATGGAAAAACTGCACGTCAAATGGCCTTTTTCGGCACGCTTGCAGCTGCGCCCATGTAGAGATTCGCCATCGGCGTAGTGAGGCCCACCCCATGCCACTGGAACAGCCGCGGCGACACCAGCCTCGCGTGGTAGGCCGCCGAATCCGGCTTCGGCACCATCCCGTAAAACCCCCAGAATCTTCTTCAGAACTCGGGCGTAGCACAGCGACATCGCTCCAGCGCGAATTGAGGGACAAGCCGGGGGCAAGTGGCTCTTTAGGGACCCGTGCACCCCCTCTGACCTGTACTTATTGCGGCAGGATGCCGCTCGGGTTGGGCAGTGCTGGCCGCAGGCGCCTTGGTCGCATCGCTCCTCGCGGTCGGGGCCGGCCCGGCTGCTGCGCTCGACGAGGACTCGAAGGCCAACAAGAAGGCTGCAACGTCCGCGTGTGTGGGCGACGCCGCGAACGATCAGATGTTCCCGGACGTGTCCGAGGGGCACGCCTTCCGCGACGCCATCAACTGTCTGGCCTACTACGGGGTGACCGTCGGCTACGGCGACGGCACGTTCCGGCCGAACGTTGATGTGACCCGGTTCCAGATGGTCCTGTTCATGGAGCGGGCCGCTGGCATCGCCGGCGCGGACGCTGAGGATGTCGTGGGCGATTTCGCCGAGACAGGCTCGGACCCGGTGAACCGGGGCGACATGGCGCTGCTGATCGCCAGGCTGCTCGCCGCGGCGACCTCCGCGGAGTCGCCGGTCAACGTCAAGACCAACGACGACGGCACGTTCACGGTCGACGGCGTGGCAGCCAAGGACTGGGACTACTTCGCCGACTCCCGCCGCTCGCAGAACCGCGTCCATGACAGCGCGGCCAGCACGTTGTATGAGCTGGGTGTGGCTTCGGGGACCGGTATGGGCTACTTCTCTCCGGACGCCACGGTGACCCGTGGTGCGATGGCTGCGTTCATCACCAGGGCGCTGGCTCACACCACTGCCCGTCCCGAGGGCGTGACCATCCAGTCCGACGGTCCCGGCGAGGTGATCATCTCGGTCCGTGACGCCAACTTCCATCCGGCCGCCAACGCACAGCTCGACATCTTCTCGGCTAGTGCGGACAGGGTCGACGAGGCCTTCAAGGACGACGGCACCTGCAACGCGCCACGCCTCACGGGTGTGGCCGGCAACGCCACGGTGTGCGAGATCGATGGGCTCGACGCCATAACCAACCTCAGCGGTGACTTCGACCCCGGCCTGATCACTGTGAACGTGAAGGCGGGCGGCACCACCGTGTGGGCTTGGACCGGAGAGTCCGGCGACAAGGTGGAGGACGGCGGCGAGGGGCTCGCCAGCATCGTCCTCACCGAGGCAGCTCCAGTGACGGCCACTGACGCCAAGGTCAAGACCGACATGGCCAGGGGTGTGACCCGTGTTCACTTCGGCAGCACCGTGACCGTGACGATCCAGCTGGTCGGCGACGTAGCTTCGAACCGTGCGGATGCTGTGCCACTTCCAGATGGAAGCAACAACAGCTACACGGTCACCATCCGTCGTGCCACCGACACGAACACACGGACGGACGGCACGCCGGATGCTGTGACTGACGCCACTGCGTCGAGCAAGACAACCCAGGTGCTCAAGGTCGACGCCACCGGCAAGGCCACGTTCGAGATCACGGCCTCCGATCCTGATGCCACCGACCGGAACAATCCGGACGGTGCCGACGCTTCGGGTACTGATCCTGCGGTGCCCGACAAGATCGACCGCGTGAGGGTCACGTACGAAGTGGCACCAGCCACCACAAATGGCGGGCCGGCGGTCGACAATGACATCTCGGACACTACCGCTGGGTCGCAGACGATCACGTTCTCCGACGCCAAGGCGGTGATGGCCGGTGCATCCGTGAAGCCCGCGACCTCCTTCCTGACTCGACCCAAGAGCGGCAAGGCCAGCAACGTGGCCACCGTGACGGTGGTCGATCAGTACGGCAGGCCCGTACGCGGCCATCTGGTGAGGCTGAGCTCGACACACGTTCCGGCCACTGACAGAGCGTCGACCTTCCCGGTCGCCCGCCGGACCGACTCCTCTGGCTCGGTCCGCATCGGGTACACCTACGAGGGTGCCGGCTCAGTGGAGACGATCGCAGTGAATACGGCCTCTGACACGACAGCCGCAGCGGATCTCGTCCCGATCACTGGTGCCACGGCAGACTTCTACTGGGTAGCACCAGCGGCAGGCCCGGACGTCGCAAGTGGAAGGGTTCTGGCGGCCGACCTCGAGCGGAACACGATCATCGTCGAGGACACCACTGACGGTCCGCAGTTGGTCCTCTACGACGACAACGACCAGTACGCCGTAGGAGCATCCGGTGAAGAGGCCCTCACGAGCATGGCTGCCTTCGAGGAGGCGCTCACCGCCGACGGGCAGCGCACGGCCGGCCGGAACGACACGGTCGTGGTGTCCTCGTACGACGGCACCGATCCCACGGATGTCGCGAGGTTCGTGCTGACCGTGGTGGCCAACTAACCCAAAGGGCGGGAGCGGCTCCGGGCCGGCAAGGCCCGGGGCCATCCCACCCGCCTGATACAACCACCAACCCCGAGAAGGCCCCGGCACTTATCGCCGGGGCCTCCTCGCGTCTCCTCGCAAGTGACTCCAGGCGATGCGCCACTCGTGCATTCGCAGGCAGGCGCTAGCCTGACCGTAGGTGTTCCAGCCACAAGCCAAGGAGGAACCCAATGCCTCAGCCAGTGACGAAGCGGCGTTCGGGCACGTCGATCCTTGCCGCGGGCGCGCTGGTCGCCTCGCTTCTCGCGGTTGGGGCGCGCCCGGCGGCCGCGGTCGAGACCGTTGCCGACCATGCGACCCCGGTCACCGCCTGCATTGGTGATGCTCTCACGGACCGGATGTTCTCCGACGTGTCCCAGGGGCATGTCTTCCGGGACGCGATCAACTGCCTGGCCTACTACGGCGTGACCGTCGGCTACGGCGACGGCACATACGGGCCGAGCCGCAATGTGACCCGGTTCGAGATGGTGCTGTTCATGGAACGATCGGCCCGCGTCGCCGGGGCGGACCCCGCCACTGTCGTGGCCGACTTCGCCACGACGGGCTCCGACCCCGTGAACCGGGCCGACATGGCGTTGCTGATCGCCAGGCTGCTCGCCTCGGCAACCAACAACGACTCCCGCGTGAACGTGGTACTGGAATCCGACGGCACCTTCACCGTCGGCGGGGCCGAGCCCGACGACTCGTTCATCGACTCGCGCCAGCGTCAGCCCCGGACCAAGGACAGCGCGGCCAGCGCGCTGTTCGAGCTGGGTGTGGCCAGCGGTACCGGGGGCGGCAACTTCTCACCGGAGGCGCCCGTGAAGCGCGGGGAGATGGCCGCGTTCATCACCCGCGCCCTGGCCCACACCACGGCCCGGCCCGAGGGTGTGTCGATCCAGCAGCACCTGCCCGGCGAGGTGACCGTGTCGGTCCGCAACGAGGTCTTCGCCCCGGTCGTCGGCGCGGCGCTCGACGTCTTCTCGATCGGCTCGCCGGACGCCGGCCGGGCTTTCCGCAGCGACGGGTCGTGCAGTTCCCTCGTCAACGACGAGTCGGGCAGCACATCCTGCGTGATCGATGTTCTCGACCCGGTGACAGAGCCCAACGGAGACTTCACGGTCGGTCTCGCCGCCACCGACGAGCAGAAGGTGACCGTATGGGCCTGGACAGGAGCACTCGGGGACGTGGCCCGCAGCGGGGACGGCAGGCTCGTCAGCGTCGAGGTGAGCACCCAGGGCGTGGAGGCGACCGGCGCGAAGGTCAGCAACAGCCTGCCCGAGAATGCGACCCATGTCCGTTTCGGCACGACCGTCACCGTCACCGTCCAGTTGGTCGGCGTGAACGGCTTGCGAGCGGTTCCACCCGAGGACGGCGCCTCCTACACGATCAGGAGGGAGGCCTTCAACAGCATCGACGCTCCGGCCACCCCCAGCGGCGACCTCACGCAGAGGAGGACAGAAACTCTCGAAGTGGACAGCACCGGCAAGATCGAGTTCACCCTCGACGGGGTCGATCCGGATTCCAACGACACCGGAGACACCGCCCCCGACGAGATCCTGTGGCGCTACACCGTCACCCCAGTCGGCGACAGCCCCCCATTCGACGTGCCGGTCGAGGACGTGGAGGTGCGCTTCACCGACGCCAAACCGGCTGCGACCACAATCGACGTGGCCACTCAGGCCAAGTACCTGCGGGTTGCGAGGTCGAGATCGCAGCCGTCCAGCAATGTGGTGGTCGCCACTGTCACCGATCAGTACGGCCAGCCGTTCAGGGGTGCCAGTGTGACGCTCACGAGCGACAGTACATTTTCCACGTCCTTCAGCGACGTGACCACAGGCTCGTCGGGGACAGCCCGGATCGCCTATCGACACTCGGGCACCGAAGGCCGTCGCGAGACCCTGACCGCAACCCTCGCGGACGGCACCACCGACACCGTCGAATTCCTGTGGGTCGCGGATCCTCCGGCCGCTTCCGAAGAGACGACCGGCGGCGGGAGATACAGGGTGCTCGCGGCCGACCACCAACGCAACGAGGTCGTCGTCGAGCTGGCCGTCGGTTTCGGGGCCCTGGCAGTGGTCGTCTACGACGGCAACGATCGGTTCCGTCTCGACGGCAGGATCGTGTCGCTGAACGTCTTCGAGAGCGTTCTCGCCAACGAGTTGGACGATGACGCGAGCGTCCTGCTGCTCGGCTGGGCATCACGCGATCCCGACAACCAAGCCGATCGCACCGACTGGTTCCTCACCAGCTAGCGGGCTGTCCAGTAACCTTCGCGCGCGTGTCCCGGCTGCGGTGATGTGCTAGAGGGCGGATTCGCGTCACTGTCAACCTGACGAACGGTCGTAATCGCTGTCCTCGTGCGGCCGCTCCTTGATAGCCCAAGTATGGCCTTTGAGCTGGGATTTCTTTGGCTAGGTCGTCGCTCGCCAGAGACGTAGTACCGTAAGTGATACGGACTCTGCGCCGAAGGGAGGCCAAGATGTCTGATCAGCCGATTCTCACACCCGAATTGAAGGCGGACGCGAAGAGGGCACGGGAGGAGACTAATCGTCTCTACGACGAAGACCCTGACCGTGAGGGGATGACCAGCGACGCTTTGATGGAGAGAGCACGCCGAAATCGGGCACTCCAAAACGGTGCCGAGGGGTAAGTCCGGCTGGAGATGGGAGGGTCTGGCCGACAAGCTCCAACAGTGGGGTCATGACCCAGAAATTGACCGCGCTCTAGCAGCTATCTCGGACACGTCCGTTGACATCTTGCCTGGCAGGGCATACCAGGCCGACGCCGACGGCACGCCGATAGCGGGGGTGCGATACGCGGACGACGGAAATTGGCGGATCTTCTTTACGGTGCTGCTCCGAGAGGATGCGAACGTGTTGATTCTCATGGACATCTATCGCCGCCCATGGTGACCGCCCCGAGCAACACCCAGCACCACAACCCGGGAGGGCGCTCAATCACGCTTCTCTGTGAGGACGAGGCCCCAGTCGAAAGCGTACTGGGTGGTGCGGTCATCGTCGTCGTCGGGGTCGCAGGGGGCGCTGGTGCTGCGGTTGATGGTGTTGTCGTCCATGTAGGCGCTGACCCGCAGAGAACCGGACAGGGGGAGACGGCCGGGCACGTCCTCGACAATGATCTCGATTCCCCCCAGGGGTGCAAGCGTGCTCACCAGAAATTCCGGCGCCGGGAGGTTCGTCATGTCGTCTGCCGTGTTGGGAGTGCCGGTGAGTTCCAATTCGCTGACCGCGTGGGTCCTCCACACGCTGGAGTTGCGGTCCCGGTATTCGACTCGGATCAGAGTCACAGCCTCAGCGGATGCCGGAGTTTGGGCCGGGTCCAGGGTTTGGCAGGCGGCCGGGATCTCGTTGCGGAGTTGGTCGTGGGCTGCGGCTGCCTTGACGGCTTCCAGCGTGAACACAGCGTCGTATGTGCCTGCCACGAGGGTGAACGAGCGGACTGTGCCCTGGTTGCCTCTGGTGGTGTACTTCCGCGGCGGTGCGGTCGTCGTCGTGGATGGCGGCTGGTTCCCGAACCCGGAGTCACCGGTCGTGCCCGGCGTCCGGCCCTCCAGCGCTCGGACCCGGTTCTCGAGACGGCTGACCACGTTGTTGTTGTAGCGGTGCAGGAACGTGACCGATTCGGCTCTGTTCACCGTCCTCTCGGGGCAGAAGTACGTGCCGTCGCGACATCCATACGTGATGCTGTTCTGAGAGGCCCACTGCACCGCGTCGCGGGCGTAATGGTTGTCGGGCACGTCACGGAACGTGCCGATCCCCTGTGCGAGCGCCACGGCGGCCGCCGTCAACGCAACAGCGGCGGCGACCACCCCGACGGCCAGCCGGGACGCGCGCCGCTCCCACACACGCCGTAGACGTCCATCTCGCCCGCGGCGGCCGCCCTGACGGCCATCCGAGCCGTGCGCCTCGGGTTCGCCGGAGGGGGGAGTCGTGATCATGGCCGTTGTCCTCTCCTTTGGTGCAGCCTATTCGGCTGGGGTGACGAACTGTGGGACAGGCGCCGGGCCAGCCACCAGAAATGGCGTCTGACCGGGTTGCGTGCTTCGTGGCTGTGGAGCCAAGGCTAGCTTGCGGCCCGCACCGGACCACTACCACCCCACCGCTGCCACACGCCGCCGTGAACCCGACCTGTTGGATGCTGCCAGGATGACCGTCTCTGAACGCCTTCATCCCTTGGGAGTTGCGCTGAGCAGCCGGTGTGGCACACTGGAGACCCGCCGCGGCGGACCAAGGAGGCTGATTGAGTGGGCGCAGACCACGCCACGGGCACGGCGACTATGAGGCGCTGCTGAAACGGGCCGAGGACGATGGTTGGCGCGTCACCAAGGGCAAGAAGCACTTTCGTGCCCTCTGCCCGTACCCATGCGAGTGCAGGGTGACGGTCGCGGCCACCCCTCGACACTCGGGGACACTCAAGAAGGTCCGGGCGGACTTCAACCGATGCGGAGGCGAGTCGGCATGATGACCAAGGATCATGTGCAGGTGAGCGTCACAGGCACGCTGACCTGTATCGACGAGAACGGCGCCAGACCGCTCACTTCCGATGAGTTCCACGACGTGATGGACCGCATAGCCGAGCATCTCGACAACGAGGCCGAGATCACGGACCCGGGCACATGGGGTCAGGCCAGCACGGGCGATATGGAGGTCCACTTCGTTCTTGCCGATGCCGTTGCTGGACCCGAACTGAACCAGCAGGTCGGATCCATCATCAGGCGGATGGGTGAAGGCGTAGGCCTGCTCTGGCCCACCAAGCCAAGCAGGACGACGCGCAGCGTCTCAGGCACGATGCTGGCCCAGACGCGCCAGATCTGCGAACTGGTAGCTGCGTAGCTCCACTCGGCCCAGGCCGCTCCCGAACGTCGGCCATGTGATTCTGCGGCAATCGCATAAGGGTAGCCTGCGGGCCGCACCGGACCAAAGGATGGATTCGCGGGGCGGCTTGTCTGCGTCCCGCCGGCTGGAACGGCCGAGCCTCGAATTGTCCCCCAGTCGTGCAACGATTGCTTGCGTTGGGGATGGGCGCCGCAGTCCCGGCCTGCGGTTCGCGCACCCTTTGTGAGGTCGAAGTTTCGCGGCGCAGCCCGAGCCATACCCGCTCGGGGCGCCGCTTGGCCGGCCAGTGTGATCGTCTGAGCGAACCGTATTGAAAGGGACTCTATAGTTCTGTGATCCTAGAGCCCGGTGACGGGTTGGGCAGTGCTGGCCGCAGGCGCCTTGGTCGCATCGCTCCTCGCGGTCGGGGCCGGCCCGGCCGCTGCGCTCGACGAGGACTCGAAGGTCAACAAGCCGGCGGCAACGTCGGCGTGTGTGGGCGACGCCGCGAGTGATCAGATGTTCCCGGACGTGTCCGAGGGGCACGCCTTCCGCGACGCCATCAACTGTCTGGCCTACTACGGGGTGACCGTCGGCTACGGCGACGGCACGTTCCGGCCGAACGTTGATGTGACCCGGTTCCAGATGGTCCTGTTCATGGAGCGGGCCGCTGGCATCGCCGGCGTCGATGCTGAGGATGTCGTGGGCGATTTCGCCGAGACAGGCTCGGATCCGGTGAACCGGGGCGACATGGCGCTGCTCATTGCCAGGCTGCTCGCTGCGGCGACCTCCGCGGAGTCGGCGGTCAACGTCACGATCGACAAGGACGACGGCACGTTCATGGTCGACGACGTGACGGGGAAGGCTTGGGACTACTTCGCTGACTCCCGCCGCTCGCAGAATCGCGTCCATGACAGCGCGGCCAGCACGTTGTATGAGCTGGGTGTGGCTTCGGGGACCGGTATGGGCTACTTCTCTCCGGACGCCACGGTGACCCGTGGTGCGATGGCTGCGTTCATCACTCGGGCGCTGGCTCACACCACCGCCCGTCCCGAGGGCGTGACCATCCAGTCGGACGGACCTGGCGAGGTGCTCATCTCGGTCCGTGACGCCAACTTCCATCCAGTCGCCAACGCCGCAGTCGATGTCTTCTCAGTTTCGACTCCCAGGCTCGATGAGGCCTTCAAGGAGGACGGCAGTTGCAACACGCCACGCCTCACCGGCGAGGGCGGCAACGCCATGGTGTGCCAGATCGATGCACTCGACGAGCCGACCGGCCTCAGCGGTGACATCGACCCCGGCAGCATTGACAACGTGCAACCCGGCGGTAGAACAGTGTTTGCTTGGACCGGAGAGTCCGGGGACAAGGTCGAGGACGGCGGCGAAGGGCTCGCCAGCATCAGCCTCACCGAGACGGCCCCAGTGACAGCCACAGACACCAAGGTCACTAACGATCTGGGCATGGGTGTGACCCGCGCTCACTTCGGCAGCACCGTGACTGTGACGATCCAGTTGGTTGGCGACGCAGCTGCGAACCGTGCGGATGCTGGGCCACCTGAAGGCGGTGCCAGCTACACGGTCACCACCCGTCGTGCCAGCGAAACGGACATCCGGGGAGATGCCGCACCGACAGCTGTGGATGACGCCGGTGCGTCGAGCAAGACAACCCAGGTGCTCAAGGTCGATGCCAGCGGCAAGGCCACGTTCACGATCACGGCCTCCGATCCGGATGCCACCGACCGGAACAACCCGGTTGGTGACGGCGCTGACGTACCCGACAAGATCGACCGGGTGAATGTCACCTACACAGTGGCACTGGGAACCGGTGCGCTCCCGTTCGCCACGGACATCGATGGCTCCTCGGCCACGGGGACGATCACGTTCTCCGATGAGCGGGGCGTGGTTACCGCTGCATCCTTGAAGACCACGGCCGACTACCTCATGGCACCCTCCACCGGAGGCTCAGCCAGCAACGTGGTCACCGTGACGGTGGTCGATCAGTTCGGTAAGCCCGTGCGCGGTCATCTGGTGCAGTTGAGTTCCAACCACTCAACCAATCCGCCCGCCACCGCAGACACGTCGACCTTCCCGGTTGCCCGCCGGACTGACTCTTCCGGCACAGTCCGGATCGGGTACAGCCACAGAGGCACGGGTTCAGTCGAGGCGCTGGTTGCCAACACCAGCGTGACCAACGCTGACGACACCATAACGCTCACCCCGCTCGAGGGTGGCACGGCGAACTTCTACTGGGCCTCACCGGCGGCTGCCGGCGACGTCACCGCCGCAGACATCCGCGTGGCTGACGTGGACACGAACACTGTGGTCATCGGTGGCGATGCCTCCACTGCTCCGTCCGTGCTCGTCTACGACGACAACGACCAGTTCGTCATCGGGACGGCTAACAGCACCATGGCGGCCTTCGAGGAGGCGCTCGCCAAGAAGGACACCGGTACCGCTGATACGGTCGGAGCGGCTCAGTACAATCCCACGGATTCGACCGTGGTCGCTAGGTTCACGCTGACGGTGAACGCCTAACCCTTAAGGCGGGAGCGGGCTCCGGGCTGGTAGGCCCGGGGCCATCCCTCCTGCCTGATTCAACCACCAACCCCGAGAAGGCCCCGGCACTATCGCCGGGGCCTCCTCGCGCCCGTGTCCCTCCCGGTGCAACATTATCTCAGCCTATTTCAGGGTGGCCGGCATTGAGTTGATGTTCTTGAGTGTCTTCTGATAGAGTCGGCTCATCGTCGCAAGCCCGATACCGGCGCGCCTTCTACAAGCATTCCCCTCAGGCACGGAGGCAGGCTCGCAATGGACACAAGTTCGTTGGACTCCAACATGTTGACGCTCATGGCGATGATCGCGGGCTCGTGGATCTCGCTCGCTGCCCTGATGATCCGGCAGTCGAACCGCCACGAGGACAGCATCGGGGCGCTCGACACCAAGCTCACCGGCCGCATCGACTCGCTCGACACCAAGCTCACCGGCCGCATCGACTCGCTGGGGCGTGACATGGCCGACGTTCGGGAGCGGCTGGGCAGAGTGGAGGGCCATTTGATGGCGCCCGAGGGCTTCAGACCACGCCTCAGGCGCCCTCCGTCCGAGGACGACCGGCCCTCCGGCGGACCCGAGCCCGGCCATCGCCAAGCCGGCTGACGCCCGCCAGCCGGCGGTACCAGATCAGGCTCGCCGTAGCATCTCGCCCACCTCGATGGCCGTCTTCGAGGCCGTGCGCTGTGTTGTGAGTTGTCGTGTGTTTTGGTGATTCTACGGTTGTGGGGCAGCGGGCTGGGGGGTAGTGTCGGCGGGGCGATCGGAGGTGCGCTTATGGGTTCTGTTGTGACTGAGCCTCCCGAGGTGGAGGTCTACTATCCGGAGGGGCCCCAAGTGCCGGAGGGGGACTCGCAGACGCGGCGGCGCATGGAGCTGGTGCTCGCGCTGCGGCACTGGTTCGACCGGCGCGCCATAGACGGCGCGTGGGTGTGCTGTGACATCAATGTGTACTACAAGCAGGGCGACCCCAAGGTGGTGGTGGCGCCCGATGTGGCCGTCGCGTTCGGCGTGGACGTCGCCGCGGTGAAGGACAAGGGCACCTTCCGGGTGTGGGATGCGGGCGCGGCGCCGTGCTTCGCGTTGGAGATCGCGTCGCCGTCGACGGTGCGCACCGACCTGTATGTGAAACCGGCCAAGTACGCCGCGCTGGGAGTGGACGAGTACTGGCGCCTCGACCCCACCGGCGGGGACCTGCTGGATCCGCCGCTTCAGGGCGAAAGGCGCATCTCGGGGCGCTGGGTACCGATCGAGGTCGCGGCCGGCGCCGACGACGGCCTGCGGGCCCGCAGCGAGGTGCTGGGCCTGGACCTGTGCTGGCGGCCGCCCAAGCTGCGGCTGTGGGACGTCGCCGAGGGCGTGTGGCTCCCAGACCCCGACGACCTCGCCGCCCAAGGCGACCGGGCGTCGGCCGCGGAGGCGAAGCTCGCCGAGGAGGCTTCTGCCCGGCTGGCCGCGGAGGCAGAGCTCGCCGAGCTTCGAGCCCGCCCCCACACCCTCGGCAAGCTCAACGAGTAGGCGCAGGCTCGCAAGTCGACACGAGTTCGTTGGACTCCAACATGTTGACGCTGATGGCGATGGTCGCGGGCTCGTGGATCTCGCTTGCTGCTCTGACGATGCGCGCCCGGCGCGCATCTGCGGTAGCGTGGGCCACCTCCGACAGAACAGTTGTTGGGAACTATCAGCGAAGGACGAGGGTGTCTGCTACCTACCTCCCAGCCGAAGCGGCGATCCGTGAATCGGATCGCGTCTCGGACTTTCCGTCATGGATCAAGGCTCCAACGGCGTTCGACGGTGCGTGCTCGGTGTTCGATGTCTTCGGCGCCGACGACGTCTTGATGATGGCCGATGCCAGGTGCCTCGAGCCTTATGAGGTCGTCGCAGCGCAGGCGTGGCAGCGTGTAGGTGACTCGATGCGCGTGGCTCTTGACGCTCGTTTGTCGAGCTAGCCGCGCCTGATGAACGATCTGCCCGAGCAGCCTCCCCAGGAAGCTCAGCAGCAGGAAGTTCAGCAAGTCGCGTACAGCGAGAACTACGCAGGGCCGCTGCCGCCGCCAGGCCTGCTGAACCAGTTCGATAGCGACACGAGAGCCGCCATCGTCAACGACTTCATGGCTCATTCACAGCATCGTCGCGACATGGAGCAACAAGTGGCGCGGAACTCCTCCGGGTGAGCAGCCCCGGGCCAAGCAGCCCCGGCCTAGGCCGGGGCTGTGTGTTTGTGGGCTGGCGGCTCCGCCTCGTGGTGAGCTTCGAAGAGCGCGACCAGTCTCGCCAGCGTCTGGGCGATCTCCCGCTGGCTCTCCTCCAGGTTGGCGAGCCGGGAGTCAACGGCGGCGAACCGGGCGTCAACGGCGGCGAACCGGGCGTCGATTCTCTCTTCGAGTCTGGTGATCCGGTCGCTGGTCTCGTTGAAGTGGAACAGCATCAGGCCTGAGAGCACGCCCACCAACAGGAGCGGAATGACGGTCTCGTTGAACTTGGCCCATGATGCTCCCGCATAGCCGCGGCGCGACGCAGCCGGCGCCTCGTCGGAGGCCGGTGCGGTTGGTGGGGGGTCGGGCGATGGAGCCATACGAGCAGGTGGTTGCGCAGCAGCAGAGTCGGCGGATGGGGACACGGCAACCTCGTTCCAGTCGGAGAGCAAGCGGCAGAGCCGAGGCACACCGTTGACACCCGGTGGCAAGGTCAGTTATCAGCATACATCAATAAAGATTGAAGTGGAAGGTCGGTAGGTGTCGCCCCGAGCCTCGTCGTTCAGGGGGGCCGCGGTCGGTGAAGGTCCCCTGGGTTCTAGTTGTCTCCGGGAGTCGCAGTAGCGGAACGGGCGGCGTGGACCACGTTGCGGGGGCCTGGGCGCGAGGAGGCCCCGGCGATAGTGCCGGGGCCTTCTCGGGGTTGGTGGTTGAATCAGGCAGGAGGGATGGCCCCGGGCCTACCAGCCCGGAGCCGCTCCCGCCTTAAGGGTTAGGCGTTCACGGTCACCGTGAACCTAGCGACGATGCTCGCATCCGTGGGACTGTACTCAGTCGCTCCGACATCATCCTTCGCACCGGTGTCCATCTTGGCGAGCTGCTCCTCGAAGGCCGCCAGAGTGGAGTTACTCGTACCGATGACGAACTGGTCGTTGTCGTCGTAGACGAGCATCTGCGGCACGCTTCCGGTGTCTCCGACTACCAGAATGTTCCTCTCCACGTCAGCCACGAGGAGGTCTGCGGCGGTAACTGTGGTCGATGTCGCCGGCGCGGTTACCGTCGGCGTGGCGACCCAGTAGAAGGCCGCCGTGCCACCTGGGATCGCAACCAAACTAGCGGGATCGGCGACCGCCGCATCGTGCGTACGGGCGGTCAGGGTCTCTATCACGCCTGTGCCGCTATAGCTGTACCCGATCCGGACTGTGCCGGAAGAGTCGGTCCGACGGGCAATCGGGAATGTGGAACTTCCATCTCCCGTCAGCACCACCTCATGACCACGCACGCCATTGCCGTACTGATCGAACACCTTCACGGTGACCACGTTGCTGGCAGAGCCGGTCCTGGGTGCCGCAAGGTACTTCACCGATGGCGTTACCGAAGCACCCCTGGCCACCGACGCGGCGTCAGAGAACCTGATCGTCTGCGCACCCGAGGTGGTGTGCGAGATGGCATCGTCAACCGCGTCAGTCCCATCCGTGCCGCCCGCCACGGTATAGGTCACTGTCACGTAATCGACAGTTGCGTCGGCCTCATCGTCCCGGTCATTGGGATCGGGATCAGCAGCCGTGATGGTGAAGGTGCCCTTACCGCTGGCGTCAACCGTGACCGTCTTGGTCTCGACCGTCGTGCCGGCCGACACTGCAGTCGGCGCAGTACCAAGGGCGTCCAGGTTTCCGTCCGTCGAATTCGAATTCGTGACGGACGCACTACGTATCGTCACGGTATAACGCGAACCGGCCGTAGGTGGCACAGCATCCGCATCATTGTCGCCGCCGACCAACTGGATGGTGACGGTCACGGTGGTGCCGAAGGCTACCCGCTCAACACCCGGCCTCGGCGGCGTCAAGGTAGTGTCGCTGAACACCGGATCGGTCGTGACCTTGGCGGAGTCGGCCGTCTGCGGAGCCGTCTCGGTGAGGCCGATGCTGGCAAGACCTTCGGCGCCATCCTCGACCTTGTCACCGGAGTCTCCTGTCCAAGCAAACACCGTCCTGCCACCGGGCTGCACACCCATGATCTCACCGGGGTCGTAGTCGCCGCTTAGGCCGGTCACAGCGTCAACCGCACCGATCTCGCACGGCGATGTGTCGCCGCCCTCGCCCCTGAGGCGTGGCGTGTTGCAGCTGCCGTCTGCGTTGAAGGCCTCATCGAGCCTGGGAGTCGGAACTGAGAAGACATCGACCACCGCGTTGGCCAGCGGATGGAAGTTGGCGTCACGGACCGAGATGAGCACGCCACCAGGTTCGTCGGACTGGATGGTCACGCCCTCCGGGCGGGCAGTGGTGTGAGCCAGCGCCCTGGTGATGAACGCAGCCATCGCACCACGGGTCACCGTGGCGTCCGGAGAGAAGTAGCCCATACCGGTCCCCGAAGCCACACCCAACTCGTACAGCGCACTGGCCGCGCTGTCATGGACGCGGTTCTGCGAGCGGCGGGAGTCAGCGAAGTAATCCCAATCCTTCGCTTCCACGGTGCTGACCGCGAACGTGCCGTCAGCGTTGGTCGTGACGTTCGGGATCGACTCCTTGGTGGTCGACGCCTCGAGCAGCCTCGCGATGAGAAGCGCCATGTCGCCCCGGTTCACCGGGTCCGAGCCTGTCTCGGCGAAATCGCCCACGACATCCTCGGCGTCCGCGCCGGCGATGCCAGCGGCCCGCTCCATGAACAGGACCATCTGGAACCGGGTCACGTCAACGTTCGGCCGGAACGTGCCGTCGCCGTAGCCGACGGTCACCCCGTAGTAGGCCAGACAGTTGATGGCGTCGCGGAAGGCGTGCCCCTCGGACACGTCCGGGAACATCTGATCGCTCGCGGCGTCGCCCACGCACGCGGACGTCTTCGCCGGGGCATTGGCCTTCGAGTCCTCGTCGAGCGCAGCAGCCGGGCCGGCCCCGACCGCGAGGAGCGATGCGACCAAGGCGCCTGCGGCCAGCACTGCCCAACCCGAGCGCCGCTTCTTCACTAGCTGGGGCATCGGCCCCTCCTTTGCTTGTGCTTGGGGCACAGGCCCCTTCAAATGGGGCATGTGCCCCTCCTTTCTATACCTGGATTCCATCTGTGGCAAGTTCGGCCCGGACGGACTCACGCGCCTCGCACGTACAGACCGACCGGGATGCAACTTGTACCACGCTACACGCGCTGTTCAAGGGCTGCACCCCCTTCGATCACTCGTCCGTGACGTTTGAAGAACCCTACCACGATGGTGGGGCCCGTGACGGGCCGTGAGTGTAGCACGCTGGGCTGTTCAACGCGTTCAATCATCCTCGATCACATCCCAGTTTCGGAACGTAGCTGACACCACTGCCCCGGACGCCAAAGAAGCGGCGCCCCGTCGTCGAACACGTCTTGACATCGTACTCGCACCTATCGCGCGGAGCAACTACCCGTCACGGAACACAAGGTAACCCGTGGGGGCATGGCGTACAGGGATGGTCCGCCGCCCGGTTGCACCACATGAACCAGGCCCCACCACCCAAGCAGCCGCCGGCGCAGCGCTGAACGGCACCAGAGCTCACCCCCCACAAGACCCACCCCAGCCACCACCACTGCGCCGTAGGTGTCGCAGGTGTCGCGGTACAATGCCCGCGAGCCGGGAGACCGGTCCGGTCGCTGCTCAGGCAACGGGGGTCTGCGATGGCACAGACGGCGCAGGCCACCACGGAGCGCCCCCATGTGGCGCCGGCTCGTTGGGAGGCTGCCGTGTGCTCGTGGCCCGACGACGAAGCGCGTGACTGGGCCCGCGACCTGATGCAGGCCGCGCGCCAGAACGGCACGGTCAACGCCGTGGTAGCCACCGGATCAGCGGTGCGGGACGTGGACCGCAGCGACGACCTGGACCTCGTGCTGATCTACCACGCGGTGAAGCCGTCGTTGCGTAGGCCGCCGATCTCGACCGATCTGCGCTGCTATGACCAAGCCGACGTGGCGGCCCGGCTGGCCGCCGGTCACAGCTACCTGTCGTGGGCGGTGCGCTTCGGGCGGGTCCTGTTTGAGCGAGGCGGGTGGTGGAGCAAGTTGCGGGCCGAATGGAACGACCGGCTGCTGTTGCCGTCGGCCGCGGAGGCCATCGAACGGGCACAGCGCGCCGAGCGCCAGCGCGACGGGCTCGCGGCCGCGGGCGACGACGACGCGGCAGCCGAACTGCAACTCGCGGCGCTGACTCACCGCGCCCGGGCGGCGCTGACCCGCGCGGGCGTCTTCCCGCAGTCGCGCCCGGAGCTCGCAGCCCAACTGCGCCGAATCGGCGAGAACGCTCTGGCTGAGCGCCTCGGTGACGCCCTCGCCCGCAGAAGCCTGTTGTCCTAGCCGCGACCCACGCCGTCGCCGGCGAGGTCTCAGGACAAACCGAAGGCTTCGAGAGCTTCGGGGCCTTCGAGGATGGCGGTGGCGGCTGGTGCGGGGCTGGTGTCGACGGCCCGTGAGGTGGCCGGCGTCGATGCTGGGGGCCTCGCCGCCGCGGCGGGCTACCGCCGCCGGTCCGGCCCGCGGCGGTGGTGGCGGTGCAGCCCTAGTCGCCGGCGGCGATCTCAGCGAGCTCCTCGGGCGGGTAGCCGCGCTGGACGCCGCGGTCGTAGTCGAGGAGCTTGGCGGCTCGGGTGTATTTGCCGCGCATCGCCTTGAGCCGCTCGAGGGCCTCGTCGCGGCTGGGGCTGGTGCTGTTCACTCCCGCCACTGTAGGGGTCGGCGCCGCCGGTTCAGGAGGAGGAGCGGTTGCTGTCTTGGCGTCGTTTGCGGCGTTCGGGGATGAAGCCTCTGTTGACGGTTCTGACGGGCATCGCTCCGGGCCGCTGCTTGGACCGGGAGTTGGTGGGCTGCTCCTTGGCCATGTGGTCACGATACCGAAAGCAGCACTCCTATGAGGAGGCAGACGCCGACGAAGGCGACGATGGCCTGGATGAGCAGCCATTTCTTGATCTTGTGAAGGGTGTCGTCGTTGCGTCGGTACTGCCGGCGCGGTGGTGCTGGTCAACGAGGTAGTCGGCGACGATCGGCAGGTCCGCCATCGCGGGCGGGAGACTCGCGACGGTCATGTCCAGCGCGTCCGGCAACAGGCTCGCCAACTCCCCGAAGCGAGCCGCCAAGTCGTCGGCGGGCAGACCGAGCCGGTCCGCCGTGTGCAGCATCGCGGTGGGCTGGTCGGCGCTGCTGATGCGGTAGTTGCGGCCGATCTTCATGGCCGTGCGCAGGGCGCTGATCTTCTCTGCGGGCAGCCGGTACGGCATCCACGAGCAGGCGTCGTACAGCGGGGCCAGATACCGGCCCCGGCCTTGCAGCAGCAGCCCGTAGTTCTTGGCGTGGGCGTCGTTGCCGACGATGAGCCACTGGAACGCGAGCATGTCGCGGAACGCCTCGACCATCTGAGTGCGGCCGGGTACCTCGACGCTGCGCAGCGTCGCGGCGATGCCGCCGGGTGTCGGCCCTCCCTAGGTGAACGCGGGATGTTCGGGACGTGTCAGGTCGAGCCGCCCCGCAAGGCGGGCCCCTATGAGAACGTCGAGGATCACTAGGCCTCCTCCACAACGTCCTCAAAGATGTCGGCCGGCTCCTCGAAGACGTCGGCCGGCTCGCCGACCATGCCGGCGAGATGGGCCTCCAAGTCCGGTGCCTGCTCTGATGCCGGCACGAGCGCGATCTGGTACCCGAGTTCGTAGACAAGCCTGCAAACCAGCGCGACACCGAATGGGAGTTTGTTGTTCTCTGCCTCGGAGATCCACTGCCTGCTGGTGCCTGAGAGGCCGGCGAGTTGCGCCTGGGTGAGGTTCTGCTCGCGGCGGATGGCTCGCAGCGCAGCCGCAAGTTCATAGGGTCGGCTGATGTTGTGCCGGGGCTGGTTGGTGCTGGCAGCCATCCCCCACCTCCAAAGGTCAGGATATTACGACACGACCAGCGTATCACCATATCCTGACATCACCGGCATGTCGCTATACGTTGACATGCCGACTGAGACGGCTTATCTGCTCACAAGACGGCTACTGCGAGCCGGCCTGATCGATGCCTGCGCCTCATTGTGTAGCGCATAGGACCAGTTAGCGGGCTGTTCGCGTTCGTTGACCCGCCACGAATAGCCCATACGACGCGATACGATGGGTGTGTGGGGCAGCAGATCACCGCCGAGGGGTGGATGGCGACCCCGACAGGGTTCGGGCGCCGACCCTACCGCGCCTACGTGCCCCATCCGCTGGAGGGATGGGACCCCGCCCTGGGCGCCGAAGACGTGAACGCGGTCACTGCCGCTGACCGGGCGCTCGTCGCGGCCGGCACCCTGCCCCGATCAGAGCTGGCCGGCGGGCTGGCGAAATGGATGCTGGCCCGCGACGAGAGCATCCGCTCAAGCGTCATCGAAGGAGTCGCCGCGACCGCGTCGGGGCTCGCCTGGGCCGAGTACCAAAACCGGGCCGGCCGGCCGGTGTCCGACGAGAACGAAGCGCTCACCCTCGGCGCCACACAGCAGGTCGCGGCCGCGGTCGAACTCGGACAGCGGATGCGAACCGGGTACAGCTGCACGCTCGAAGACCTCTGTGGCATCCACAGCCTGCTCTTCGCCCAGACACGCGACCGCGCCCTGAGGGGCGTGCTGCGCGACGAGCCGATCTGGATCGGCCCGCCGGGCTGTGTGGTCGACGACGCCACCTTCGTGGCGCCGCCCGAGGATCGGGTGCCGGCGCTCATGGACGACCTGGTGCACTACCTGAACACCAGCGACCATCCTGCGGTGCTGCGGGCAGTGATCGCTCATGGCCAGTTCGAGACGATCCATCCCTTCAGCGACGGCAACGGCCGCACCGGACGCGCCCTGATCCAGACAGTGTTGAACGCCGCCGGGCTGGCTGACGGCGCGGTGCCGGTCAGCTCCGCGCTCAGCCGTGACCAGCGCGGCTACTACGACGCGCTCAACGCCACCCGAGTCGTCTGCGGTGCCGCCGACACCACGACCCGCAGCCGCGGGTTGCGCGACTGGCTGACGGCGTTCACCAACGCCTGCATCGAGGCCCAGCGCCAAGCAGCGTCAGTAGCGCGAACGGTTGAGGCGATGGCCCACCGATGGCAGACCGTGGCGGTGTTCCGCCGTGACAGCGCAGCAGCCGCAGTGCTGGCGGCGCTGCCGTCGATGCCGGTGCTGGACGCCGAAACGGCTGCACAGCATGTTGGAGTCACCCCCAGAGCCGCCCGGGCCGCGCTGGCGGCGCTCGCCGAGGTGGGGATCGTCAACTCCACAGGCGGCCGCCGCAATCGCAGATACACCGTCCCCGAAATGGTCGCCCTGCTGCGCGCCATGACCCCCGACGGCGGGCTGGCAGCCCGCACGCAGCCCGGACCGACCCCAGCTACCCCAGCTACAGAACCGGCTACAGAACCGGCTGGCGCGACAGCCGTGTCGGACACGACATGCGGACACTACGGGCCGCGTGCCGGACGCCACTGCCGGCTACCGCCGCGACATCGCGGCCAGCACCGCTACCCGCCCAACTGACGAATCGCCTGGGGGTCGTCGTCGCCGGGGGTTTGTCAGCCGACCGGCGGCAGGGGCGGGAACCACACGCCGTCGGGGCCGGCGGGCAGGTCGAGCTGGTCGAGCAGGGAGTAGTAGGCCTGCCCGACCTCGTGATTGAGCTGGTGCTCGTCGACCAGCGTGGAGACGCCGTCGGCCACCACCAGCTGGCCCTCCACCAGCACATGGCGCACCATCGGGCCCCGGCCGTTGTGCACCACGGCGTGCAGGATCCGGGACAGCCGGATATCGGGGGTCGCGTCGTCGGCGGGCGGGCCGTTGGGCGGCGGGCCGTTGGGCGGCGGGCCGGCCGCAGGTGGCGGGTCGTTCTGGAGCAGCGAGCGGGCCGGGATGAGCACGACGTCGGCCGCGTGCCCCGGGGACAGCTCGCCAAAGCGGACCCGGTGGGGTTGGACGGCGTGGGCCCGGGCTTGGGCTTGGGCGGTTAGGTCGTCGAGGGTGATCGGCGGGGCGTCGAAGTCGATCAGGTCGGTGGGGGCGGCCGACCCGGGGAACGCCGCGGCCGCGCCCCGTCCGGTGGCCATCCGCAGCACGTCGCGCGACGACAGCACCGCAGCACCACCAGGACCGAGCGGTGGGGGGCGCAGTTCGGCGCGCATGGCCGGGAAGAGGTCGGCCATCATGCCGACGCCAAGGGCGACGTTGACCCCGGCGGCGAGGAGCTTTCGGACGTAGGGGCGGTCGAACTTGTTGGAGGCGGGGTTGGTGGGGTTGGTGGCGGCGGGGGTGGCGGGGTTCGTAGCAGGGGCGGCGGGGTTGATGGACGGGCAGCGGACGACGCTTGTGCCTCGGGCGGCCAGGATCCCGACCTCGTCGCCGTCGAGGAACACGCAACGGGCCAGCACGGTGCGGTCGGTGAGGAAGCCGGCCCGGTCGAGGGCCACGATCGGCTTGGCCTTCGTCTCCTCGAGCCAGGCGGCGCGGTCGTCCGGGGTCTCCGCGACGCAGGTGTAGGTGCCGGCGCCGAGCTCGTCGGCCAGGGCCGCGGCGCGGGCGAAATCGTCGGGAGTGGCGTGGGCGATGCCCACCGGGGCCACGAACAGGCGCTCGGGAGTGACCGGGGTGTGGTCGAGGAGGGCCCGGATGTTGTTGGCGGCCTGCTCGAAGGTCTCGCACGACGGGGAGCGGGGGCGGGTCATGATCCCCCGGGCGTAGGCCCAGCGGATCCCCGACGACTCGTAGCCGCTGATGCAGGCCGCGTCGAGTTCGGGCCGGCCGAACGGGTAGGCGTGGTCGACGACGGTGGTGATGCCGCACTTGAGGCGCTGGAGGCTGCCCTGCAGGGCGGCCAGCTCGTACTCCTCGGGACCCATGCGGGCGGCCGGGACGGGGGGCTGGCCGGGGGCGATGGGGGCGGGGACGAAGAACCGGTGCTCGGGTGGGGGGCCGAGGGTGAGGAGGCCGGGGTCGAGGGACCGCATCCGGGCGTGGGCGTCGACCATGCCGGGGAGGGCGATCATGTCCTCGCCGTCGATGGTGATCGCCTTGTGCGGCTCGATCCGGTCCCCCTGGGGCGGCGGGGCGGCCGCCAGCGGGGTGGTGCCGTCGATGGCCGGGGCGATGGCGGCGATCACACCGTCACGTATGTATAGGTGGCAGCGCTGGGGCTCGAGGTCCGGGCCGACCAGGGCCGTGACGTTGGTGATGGCGCTCACCGTCGGGGCCAGCACCCGGACGTTCAGCCCGTCGGCCTCAGGGGCCTCGGGCTCGTCGAAGTCCAGGATCATCTCGTCATCGCCATAGTCATAGGGACCCCGGGGGCCGTCACTGGTCATGGGCCATGGAGGCCGTCGGCGCGCCGGTGGCCGTCGAGGGCGGCGGGGCCGCCGGCGTGGGGACCGCCGGCGTGGGGCGCCAGGAAGTCCTGGTAGCGGCGAGGCTCCTTGGAATTGAGGGCCTTGCGCAGGGCCACCAACTCGTTGTCGACTGTCTCGATCACAATCTCCACCTCAGGCGTGCCTCCCTCGGCCCACAACATGGCGCCTGTCAGATCCTGGAGAGTACCACTTGTTGCGATCATGGTCACTATTTTCGCTATTGCGTTGCAACCGGACAGCACCGTGCTCCACACCGTGTCGGTGCCGGGTGTGCGAGTGCTGAGCGTCGAGTTCCAGACGACAGCCGCCCCATCCTGCCGGCACCCGGATAGAGCCCTCATAGATCCGCAGGGGCGTGCAGCCCAATGGCGGGCAGCGGGTCGTAGGTCTACAGCGGCGTGTAGCCCAGTGGCAGGCAGCCGGTCGTAGCCTCGGGGGATGGACGATGTGGTCGTGCGACTCGCCACCCTCGACGACGCCGAGGCGATCCGGCGCATCTACAACTACGAGGTCGAGCACACCACCCACACGTTCGACCTCGTGCCCCGCACCATCGAGGACCAGCAGGCCTGGCTGCAGGAACGGGCCGGCGCCCTGGGCGTGCTCGTGGCCGAGCTCGACGGGCAGGTGGTCGGCTTCTCGTCGCTGAGCGAGTACCGGCCCCGGGCCGCCTACCGGACCTCGGTGGAGTCCAGCGTCTACGTCGACGAGGAGGTGCGGGGCCGGGGAGTCGGCCGGCGGCTCATGCGGGAACTGGTCGGCCTGGCCCAGGCCCGGGGCTTCCACACCATGATCGCCCGGGTCGCCGGGGGCCACCAAGCGTCGGTCCAGTTGCACGAGGCCGTCGGGTTCACCGTCGTCGGCACCGAGCAGGAGGTCGGCCGCAAGTTCGGCGGCTGGCTCGACGTGGTGGTCATGCAGCGGATGCTCGCCTGAACGAACCCCGCCACAGCATGGACCAGGTGGTCATGCAGCGGATGCTCGCCTGAACGAACCCCGCCACAGCGGCCCTGGTGGTCATGCAGCGGATGCTCGCCTGAGCGAACCCCGCCACAGCGGCCCTGGTGGTCATGCGGTGGATGCTCACCCGTCCGGCACTATCCCGTTGTGGACGACTCCGCCGGCCGCTCGGTGGTCCACAGACACGAGATCGGCACCGCCAACAGGCGGTCCCCGAGCCGGAAGGCGCGTCCGCCGGAGTGCAGGACGACACCGCAAACGAAGTCGTCGGGCACCCGGTCACGCAGCCAGCGCAAGTGCCGGGCGTCTGTTGCGTCTACGACCGGGCCTGACTTGACCTCGATCGCCGCCAGGCGACCGTCGGCGGACTCGGCGACAACGTCTATCTCACGGCCACCGCGGTCTCGGAAGTGGTGCAACGCGACGCTGTCACGCTGCCAGGAGGCCTGGCGGTGCAGTTCGTTCACGACGAAGGACTCGACGAGTTGGCCGCGGGCCGGGTCGGTGGGACGCGCCAGCGACTGTGGGTTCTTGCCGAGGAGGTGCGCTGCGAGACCGCTGTCGGTGATGTGGATTTTCGGGCGTCGGGCAGCCTTGCTGGTGAGGTTGCGCGACCATGCCGGCAACAGCAGCAGCAGATAGGTCATCTGCAGGTATCCGAGATATGCCTCGGTCGTGTGCCGGCTGCCGAACCCAGCGTCGTCGTGCAGGCCCTCGACCACCAACTCGCCGGCCGTGCGTGCCGCCAGCAGTCTCAGCAGTCTGGGGAGATCACGGGTCCGGCGAGCACCGGAGAGATCTTTGATGTCGCGTTGGGTGACGGTCCGCACATAGTCGCGGAACCACACCTGACGGGCCTGCGGCGCCATGGCGGTCACCTCGGGGAAGCCCCCTGTGCAGACCCGGTCGAGATAGCCGGCCAGCCCCAGCGGCGGCAATGCAGCCTCCAAGAGACGGTCGGGGTCTGTGAAGGCTGCTTCGAGGAACCCGTCGGGCGTCTGGTGGATCTCGCCTTGCGTGAAGGGCCACAACTCCAAGAACGCAGCGCGTCCAGCGAGGGACTCTGAGATGGTCGGCACGGTCAGGAAGTCCGCTGAACCGTTCAACAGGAACTGGCCCCGAGCGGAGTCTTCGTCCACGATCGTCTTGATGGCTCGTATCAGCGGGTCGCCGGCTCGCTGGACTTCGTCGAAGGCTCGCGGAGGCTCTCCGAACGCGGCGAACCCGTCGGGGTCAGCCAGCGCGGCCTGCAATGTCGCCGCGCGGTCGAGACGCTCGAATGTGCCCGCACCGCCGAGCACACGGCGCACCAGGGTGGTCTTGCCCGCTTGGCGCGGGCCTGTGACCGCAACGACCCGGAAATCGGCCAGCGCCTGAAGTGTTATCGGTTCGAGCCGTCTAGGCAGAACCCCCATCAGCGGCTCCCTCTACTGACAGTTACGTCCCTAAGCTAATGCCAGAAACGTCTAGATACAACTGCAAGATTCGTCTAGATCAGTCAGGCCCCGCAGCCGAAACTGGCCGGCCCGGAGGCCAGAAATTGGCTAGGTGAATGGTGTGGGCCGGGGAGGATTCGAACCTCCGTAGGCTCTGCCGACGGGTTTACAGCCCGTTCCCTTTGGCCGCTCGGGCACCGACCCAGACGGGCCAGCACGATACCATCAGTAGCCCCATGCCCACCTTCGACGTAGTCAGCCGGCTCGACATGCAGGAAGTCCGCAACGCCGTGGACCAGGCGGCGCGGGAGGTCAACACCCGCTACGACTTCCGCAACACCGGCACCTCGGTCGTGCTCGGCGACGGCTTCATCACCATGAACTCCTCGACCGAGGACCGCCTGGCCGCAGCCCGCATCGTGCTCGAGGAGAAGCTGGTGCGGCGCAAGGTGTCGCTCAAGGCCCTCGACTACAGCAAGGTCCAGGAGGCCGCCGGGGCCACCGTGCGGCAGGTGGCCGCCCTGCGGGCCGGCATCTCGACGGACCGGGCCCGGGAGCTCAACAAGTTCATCAAGGGCCTGCGCATCAAGGGCGTGCAGTCGTCCACCCAGGGCGACCAGCTGCGAGTGCAGTCCAAGAAGCGCGACGACCTCCAAGCCGTGATCGCCGCGCTCAAAGAAGGCGACTTCGACGTACCCCTCCAATACGTCAACTTCCGCGACTAGCCAACGACTTCGCTGTCGCCCAATGGGCTCGACGCGGTCGCTACGTCCAAACACCCAGCAGGTTCTTGGAGCAGTCAGTCCTCCCGACGCAACCAACTAGTAGGTGCGGCAAGATGTGCCCGACCCCGACGCCGACATCGCCACTGGCCGAGGCGTGACCTTCCTGAGCGGCGCGGAGATGCTGGCCGCAGACCTGGCAATGCTCTCAGACCCGGTGGTATGTGACTAGTCGACCGGCTGCGGCTCGGGGACTACTCCCAGGAGCGGGACTCTAGGCGGCGGATGCGCTCGGCGGTGGGCGGGTGCGTCGAGAACAACCGGCCGAAGCCGCCTCCCCCACCGCCGCCGCGGGCCTGGGCCTTCAGCGGGTCGATGATGTAGTTCGACGCCTGGCTCGGGTTCACGCCCGACGGGACCCGCTGCGAGTACACCTCCAACCGCTCCAGCGCCCGGGCCAGGGGACGGCCGTCGCCGATCAGCCTCGCCGCCGACGCGTCGGCCTGGAACTCCCGGCTGCGGCTGATGGCCGCCTGGATCATCGCCGCCGCGATCGGGGCCAGGATGGCCAGGGCCAGCTGACCGAAGACGTTGCCGTGGCGGTCGTCGCGCCCGCCGGCGAACATCGCGCCCCACATGGCCATGTTGGCGATGAACGTCACCGCCATGCCGACCGCCGCGGCCACCGAGCCGATCAGGATGTCACGGTTGCGGATATGGGCCAGCTCATGGGCCAGCACCCCCCGGATCTCGTCCCAGCCCATCGCCTGGGTCAGCCCCGCCGTGATGCACACCGCCGCGTTGTTGGGGTTGCGTCCCGTGGCGAAGGCGTTGGGCTGCGGGTTCGGCGAGATGTACAGCTTCGGCATCGGCATCTGCGCCCTCATGCACAGGTTCACCATGATCTCGTAGTACTCGGGCATGTCGGCCGCGGTCACCGGCTGGGCCCGGGCCGAGGCGATGGCCAGCTTGTCGCTGAACCAGTAGGACCCTCCGGCCAAGGCAATGCCCAGGATCAGGCCCAGGACCAGGCCGCCCTGACCTCCGAGAGCGCCGCCGATCACTATGCACAGGCCGCCGAGCAGGGCCAGCAGCGTGAACGTCTTGGCCGCGTTGAACATCGTCCGTCACCTCCGCTTGCGCCCCCAACCTACCGGCCGAAGGCAAGAGCCGGTTTGGGCTACAGGGTCCTTGCTGCGTCGTGTCGCTCGTAGTAGCCGGAATGGACGTAGAGGGCGAAGACACCCTCGGAGCGGTACATCTCGATGATCCGCTCGTCGTCGTCGACGGCCGCGGTGATCTCGTAGCCGGCGGCCCGCAGGCGGTTCAGCTCGTTGCGCTTGAAGTCGGCCGACGGGCCCCGGCTGCCCCGGCCCTGACCCGGGCGCAGGATCAGCAGATCGTGGCGGATCTCGTTGGCGGCCAGCCAGCGGCGGGTGCCGTCGGCCATGTAGTGGGGGCGGGCGGTCAGGATGGCCACGGTGTGGTCGTCGGCGATCGAGGCGGCCAGGGCCCTGCCGGCCTCGTACGGCGGGTCGAGGGGAGCAGCCGTGAAGAAGCCCCGGAAGTCCTTGAAGGCGCCGCGCAGGTAGTGCTGGCGCTGGGTGGCGTCGGAGATCACCCCGTCGAGGTCGAGGATCACCATCGGCCCGTCGGCCGGTCCGTCTTCGGGCGTGCCGTCACGGAAGTACCAGTTGTCGGGGACGGGCGTCATCTCAGCGGTCCTCCCGAAATTCCTGTCGCCAAGGACCTGAGAGGTCCCCAACTACAGGAATTTCGGAGATTCACTCCTCGTCGGCGGCTTCTGCGGCCCGGTCCCGGATCTCGGCCACCACACCCGGATCGGCCAGCGTGGTGGTGTCGCCCAGATTCCGGCCGTCGGCCACGTCGCGCAGCAGGCGGCGCATGATCTTGCCCGAACGGGTCTTGGGCAGGTCGGGGACCAGGAACACCGCCTTCGGCCGAGCCGTCGGCCCCAGCTTCACCGACACATGCTGGCGGACCTCCTCCCGCAGCCCGTCCGACGCCTCCGCCGTGCCCACCAGGATCACGTAGCCCACGATCGCCTGGCCGGTGATGTCGTCGGACGCGCCCACCACCGCAGCCTCGGCCACCGCCGGATGGTCCACCAGCGCCGACTCCACCTCGGTCGTCGAGATCCGGTGGCCCGACACGTTCATCACGTCGTCCACCCGGCCCAGCAGCCACAGGTAGCCGTCGGCATCCACCCGGGCACCGTCGCCCGCGAAGTACCGGCCCTCGAACTCCGACCAGTACGTCTGGTGGTAGCGCTCCGGGTCGCCCCAGATCCCCCTCAGCATCGACGGCCACGGACGGATGATGGTCAGGTACCCGCCGCCCTCGGCCACCACCGACCCCGAGTCGTCCACCACCTCGGCGAACACCCCCGGCAGCGGCTGGGTGGCCGAGCCCGGCTTGGTGGTGGTCAACCCCGGCAGCGGCGTGATCATGTGGCCGCCGGTCTCGGTCTGCCACCACGTGTCCACGATCGGGCAGCGCTCGCCGCCGATGTGGCGGTGGTACCACATCCATGCCTCGGGGTTGATCGGCTCGCCCACCGTGCCCAGCACCCGCAGGCTCGACAGGTCCCGGCCCGCCGGCCACTGCTCGCCCCACTTCATGAACGTGCGGATCGCGGTCGGCGCGGTGTACAGCTGGGTCACCCCGTAGCGCTCGATGATGTCCCACAGGCGGTCCTTGGCCCAGCCGGCCCGGTCACCGGAGCGCTCCTCGGGCCGGGGCGTGTCCGGCGTGCCCTCGTACATCACCGACGTGGCCCCGTTGGCCAGCGGCCCGTACACGATGTAGCTGTGGCCGGTCACCCAGCCGATGTCGGCCGCGCACCAGAACACGTCGGTGTCGGGCCGCAGGTCGAACACGTAGCGGTGGGTGAACGCCACCTGGGTCAGGTACCCGCCGGTGGTGTGCATGATCCCCTTCGGCTTGGCGGTGGTGCCCGACGTGTACAGCAGGTACAGCAGCTGCTCGGAGTCCATCGGCTCGGCCGGGCAGTCGGGGGCGGCCTCGGCCATCAGGTCGTGCCACCACAGGTCCCGGCCCTCGACCATCACCGGGTCGGTGCCGCAGCGGTCCACCACGACCACGTGCTCCACCGACGGCGCGCCCGCCGACAGGGCCAGATCGACATTGGGCTTGAGGGCCGACGGCTCGCCCCGGCGGTAGCCGGCGTCGGCGGTGACCACCAGCCGGGCCTCGGCGTCGGCGCAGCGGTCGGTGATGGCGTCGGGCGAGAAGCCGCCGAAGATCACCGAATGGGCCACCCCGATGCGGGTGCAGGCCAGCATGGTGACGGCCAGCTCGGGGATCATCGGCATGTACACCGCGATGCGGTCGCCCCTGCGCAGGCCCAGCCGCAGCAGCACGTTGGCGAAGCGCTGCACGTCGTCGAGCAGCCCCGAGTAGGTGATGGTGCGGGTGTCGCCCGGCTCGCCCTCCCAGTGGAAGGCCACCTTGTCGCCCCGGCCCGCGGCCACGTGGCGGTCCAGGCAGTTGTACGAGACGTTGAGCTTGCCGCCCACGAACCACTCGGCGAACGGCAGGTCCCACTCCAGCGTGGTGTGGAAGTCGGTGTCCCAGTCGAGCAGGTCGCGGGCCTGGCCGGCCCAGAACGCCTCGAAGTCGGCGGCGGCCTCGTCGTACATCGACCGGTCGGCGGCCTGGGCCGCGGCCGCGAAGTCCGGCGGCGGCGGGAACGTGCGGTCCTCGGTCTCGTAGATCTCGATCGAGCCTTCGGCCATGGGTCGGTCCTCCTAGTCGGATACCACTAGTTGTCGGATACCACTAGTTGCCTGCCAGAACGGTGCGCTAATTGACTGCCAGGACTAGTTGCCTGCCAGGACGGTGTCGGTGTGGCGGCCCGAGCGCAGCACCGTGCCCGGCAGGGCGTCGGTGGCCTCGCCGTCGACGACCGTGGTCACGCCGTTGACCATCACCCGGCGCACACCGGTCGCCTCCGACCACAGGCGCTTGCCGTCGCCGGGCAGGTCGGCCACCAGCACCGGGTCGAGCGCGCCCACCGTGTCGGGATCGAACAGCACGACGTCGGCGAAGCAGCCCTCGGCGATGCGGCCCCGGCCCTTCAAGCCGAACAGCCGGGCCGGCGCCTCGGTCAGATGGCGCACCGCGTTCTCGAGGGTGGTGAGCCGGCGGCCCCGCAGGCAGTCGTCGATCCAGGCCGTGGTGTAGCAGGCGCCGGCCATCCGGTCGAGATGGGCTCCGGCGTCGCTGCCGCCGATCATCACCGCCGGATGCTCCCAGGCCTCGGCCCGCAGCCGCCAACTCTCGGGATCGTCGTCGGTGGGGGCCGGCCACAGCACGGTGCGCAGGTCGTCGGCCAGGCAGATGTCCACCAGGCAGAAGAAGTCCCGCCGGCCCCGCTCCCGGGCGACATCGCCGATGCGGCGGCCCTTCAGGCCCTCGTTGGCGGCCGAGTAGGTGTCGCCGATGACGTAGTCGGACCAGCCGGTGAGACGGCTGAACACGCCCGCCTCCGGGCTCGCCGCGCCGTTCTCGAGGCTGATGAGGGTCTCGGGGCGGCGCAGGGCCTCCATGCGCTCGGGGATCGGCAGGCCGAAGACGTCGGGCCAGCCCGGCAGCATGTGCAGCGCGCAGAACGTCCCCAGGTTCATGTTCATGCCGACCAGGATCGGCATGGTGAGGGCGACCACGATGGCCCCGGCGTCGGCGGCCTGCTCGCAGGCGGCGATCTGGTTGCGGTAGTCGTCGGGGCGGGCCGAGTCGATGGTCAGCACGTTCCAGTTGAGCGGGCGCTGGGCCTGCAGCGACATGCGGGTCATCAGGTCGATCTCGTCGTCGCTGAAGCCCTTCATGCAGCCGTCGGCCACCCATTCGAGGGTGGTGCCGGGGTGGGTGGCCGTCTCCCGGCACAGCTCCAGCACCTCGTGCTCGGAGGCCCAGCGGCTCGGCACCGGCCGGCCGTCCCAGTCGTTGTGGGTGTAGCTGCGGCCGGTGGAGAAGCCCAGCCCGCCCGCGGCCAGCGACTCGGCCAGCAGGGACCGCATCAGGGCGATCTGGTCGGGGTTGGCCTCGTGGCCGACGGCGTCGTCGCGCATGACGGCCCGGCGCAGCGCGCAGTGTCCCACCATGAACCCGGCGTTCACGCCGATGCCCCTGCTCTCGACCGCCCGCAGGTAGTCGGCGAAGCTCTCCCAGTCCCACGGCACGCCTTGTTCGAGGGCGGCCAGCTCCATGCCCTCGACCTTCACCATCATGCGCTTGAGGTACTCGCCGTCGGACGGGTGGCTGAGCGGGGCCAGCGAGAAGCCGCAGTTGCCGCCGACCACCGACGTGACGCCGAACAGGTTGGACGGGGTGGCCCTCGGGTCCCAGAAGATCTGGGCGTCGTAGTGGGTGTGGGGGTCGATGAAGCCGGGGCACACGATCAGGCCGCCGGCGTCGACGGTCTCGGCGGGGTCGGCGCCGTCGAGCTCGCCCGGGTCGGCCACGGCCACGATCCGGCCGCCGGCTGTGCCGATGTCGGCGGGGCGGGCGGGGCCGCCGGTGCCGTCGACCAGCGTGCCCCCGGTGATCAGCGTGTCGAGCATTGCGCAGAGGGTAGCCGTGGCAGGGTTGGCCCGGCCCCGGCGCGGCCGAAACCTCCGGCGACACTGGCCGCGGCCATTGCGTGGCAGGGTTGGCCCGGCCCCGGCGCGGCCGAAACCTCCGGCGGCAGCCGGCGATACAGTCGGGGCATGCTGTTGCGACGCGACAAGACGCGGATGCCGGCCGCCGCCGACGCCCTGCCCGGGCGGGACGTGCCCATGCCGGTGCAGGACTACGCGCACCTGGTGCTGGGCACACCGCTGGAGCCGCCGTTCCCGGATGGCTGCGAGCGGGCCATGTTCGGGATGGGGTGCTTCTGGGGCGCCGAGCGGTTCTTCTGGCAGATGTCCGGCGTGCACACCACCGCGGTCGGCTACTCGGGGGGCACCACGCCCAACCCGACCTACCAGGAGGTGTGCACCGGGCGCACCGGCCACAACGAGGTGGTGCTGGTGGTGCACGACCCGTCGGTGGCGCCCTACGAGCAGCTGCTGAAGGTGTTCTGGGAGATGCACGACCCCACCCAGGGCATGCGCCAGGGCAACGACGTCGGCACCCAGTACCGCAGCGGGATCTACGTGTACTCCGAGGCCCAGCGGGAGACGGCAGTGGCCTCTCGGGACAGGTACCAGGCCTCCTTGACGGCGAAGGGGTTCGGGGAGATCACCACCGAGATCGTCGACGCCGGGCCCTTCTACTACGCCGAGGAGTACCACCAGCAGTACCTGGTCCGGAACCCGTACGGGTACTGCAACCACGGCTTCTGCCAGGTCGGGTACGAACCGGCTGCGGCTGCGACCGGCTAGCCGCCCGGCCGGCCCTGAGTTGACCCTGAGTTGACGGCCGACCACGAGCCGTCAGCCGGCGCAGAGGCAACCGCCGGCCCCAAGGCATCGGCCGGCCCAGAGCCGTCAGCCGGCCCAGAGGCGATCACCGGCCCAGAGGCGATCGCCGGCCCAGAGGCAACCGCCGGCCCCAAGGCAACCGCCGGCCCCAAGGCGTCAGCCGGCCCAGAGGCAACCGCCGGCCCAGAGGCGATCACCGGCCATAAGTCACCGCGCTCCCGGCGGTTGGGGGCGACGATGATGATCGTGTCGGGGTTCGGGTTCGGCGCCACCGGCGCCATCTCCCGCAGCATCGACGCCGACGCCTGGCAGATCGCCAGCTGGCGGGGCCTGATCGGGGGAGCCGGCGCGCTCGTATATGTGTGGGCGAGGAGCCGGAACGGCAGCCCGCAGCCCGGCCTCCGGATCCGTGCGACCCTCGGCCCGCAGGGCCTGCTGCTGCTCCTGCCGGCCGCGCTGTCGATGATCCTCTACATCGACGCCCTGCAGCGGACCGAGGTCGCCAACGTCAGCGTGATCGCGGCCACCGTGCCGTTCCTGGCCGCCGGGCTGGCGTGGCTGGTCCTGCGGGAGCGTCTGCGGCGCTCGACGGTGGTGGCGGCCGCAGTGGCGATGGCCGGCGTGACCCTCACCGTGGCCGGCAACCTCGGGCCCGGCGACCTCGACGGCAACCTGCGGGCCGTGGTGCTCGCAATCACGCTGGCCCTGCTGATCGTGATGGTCCGCCGATTCGAGGGAGCCGACGCGGTGCTGGCGCTGGGCTCGGCCGGGGTGCTGCTGTTCGTGGTGGCGCTGGTGGTGGCCGACCCCCTGGGCGTGGCCGCCGACCAGTTCCCGCTCATCGTGTTCTTCGGGCTGGTGTTCGCGGTGTCGCTGGTGCTGTGGACCGAGGGGGTGCGGCTCATCCCGGCCGCCGAGGCCGGGCTACTGGGCTCCAGCGAGACGCCGTTCTCGATCCTGCTGGCGTGGGTCGTGGTGAGCGAGGCCCCGCCGCTGGCGACGGTGGTCGGCGGGTTGCTGGTGCTGGGCGCCATCTTCGGCCACGCCGGAGCCGACCTGGCCGCCGGCCGGGTCAGCCGACCGTGGCTGCGCCCCCGGACCCGCCCAAGGATCTAGGAGTCCTCGTCGGGGTCGGCAGCGGCGGGCGCCAGGGGGAACCGCTCACGGCCCCAAGTCAGCCAAGCCAACCAGCCGCCGGACTGCAAGACAATCACGCCGAGCGCGGCGCCGAAGCTGTAGAGGCCGGAATTGGTCGGTGCAAAGAGCGCTACCAGAACGACGATCGGGATACCCACGCCGGCCGAGCAGATGTAGTAGCCCCATTTCTCGTGACGACTCCGGAACTCGGGCTTGCTGAAGGCCTCCCGCCAGAGGCCTCGCCGCGACACCTGGGCGTCAGGCATCCTCGGCGGGGTCGGGCTTCGGCGGGCGGAAGAAGAGCAGGAGCTGGGCCGCGCCGGCGCCTACGCCGAGCAGCAGGGCGATGCCCAGGCCCGTGGTGCCGTCGAGGCGGTGGGCGATGTCCAGTTCGTAGTCCAGCGATATGCGGCCCGGGCCGAGGATGGCCGTCACCAGGCTCATGGCCGCGATCAACGCCACGTACTCCCAGCCCTCGCCGGTGATCATGAAGCCCTTGTTGCGGTGGACCGTCCAGAAGGCCACCACCATCAAAGCGATCAGTCCGGCCGCGGCCAGCTGCGTGAGGAGGCCCAGCACCAGCAGGACGCCCACGCCCATCTCGGTGCCGGCGGCCAGGGTGGCGTGGACCTTGCCGGGTCGCATCCCCATCGACTCGAACCAGCGGCCGGTGCCGGCGAGCTTCCCGCCCCGGAACGCTTTGTTGTAGCCGTGGACGAAGATCATCATCCCGAGAGCGGCCCGCAGGATCATCAGGGCGATGTCGAACACCCTGGTGCTGTCGGCGGCAGCAAAGACGTGGATCGCTCCGGTGCCCTCACCATCGCCCAGATGCTCGGTGGCGACATCCGGCCAGACGAACGGCTCGTACAGGGCCGCAGCCAGGACCAGACCGAGCACCGTCAGCGCGGTGAGCGCTCTAATGACGATGTCGGCGGTGCGCTTGCTCACGGTTGACCTCCCATCGTGGTGCGAGTGTAGGCACCACCGAGCCGGGGCCGTGTAGACCTTCGGGGGTGGAAGCGGGCTCGGACGCGGCAGTGCGGGACGTGGCGGGCTCGGACGTGACGGGCCCGGACGTGACGGGCCCGGACGTGGCGGGCCCGGACGTGACGGGCCCGGACGTGGTGGTGTCGGTAGTGGCGGCGGCCCGGACGGCGGTGCGGACGGTGGACGGGGAGCTGGCCGGCTGGAACCCGGTGGAGTTGGCCGGGGCGGTGGGCCGAGAGGTGCTGGAGCGGGCCGGGCTCGATGCGGGCGTGCTCGACGAGGTGGTGGTGGGGTGCGCCGACCCGGTGGGGGCCTGCGGCGCCGACGCGGCCCGGGCGGTCGTGCTGGCCGCGGGCTGGCCGGTGTCGGTGGGCGGGCTGGTGGTCGACCGGGCCGAGACCAGCGGGCTGGCCGCCGTGCAGGCTGCGGTAGCGGCCATCCGGGCCGGGCAGGCCCGGACGGTGCTGGTGGTCGGCCTCGGGCTGTGCTCGGTGGTGCCGCCGGGAGCGGCCGCCCTCAACCGGACCTACGGAGCACCCTGGGGCGGCGTGGCCGAGCGGTTCGCGGCGGACGGGGGGCTGCTGCCGGGACCCAGGCTGTCGGAGAGGGCCGCCCGGGCCGCTGGCATCGGCCGTGCCGAGCTAGACGCCGCGGCCGAGGAGTCCCGCCGCCGGCGGGTTGCGGCGAGCACGGGAACCGTGGCGAGTCCGGGAGCGGCGGCGAGTCCCGCCATCATGGCGGTGGCGGCCCGGCCGGGTGACGCCGCGGGGCGGGGCGTGTACCGGGGCGACCCGGTGGCCGCGGACGTGGTGCGCGACTGGGGCGACACCGGCGAACTGCCACCCGCCTTCGACGACGAGGGCCTGCTGACCGCAGCCACGTTCGCTCCCCCGGCCGACGGCGTGGCCGCCGTGCTGTTGCAGGCCAGAGCGTCCGAACCTGGACCTCAGGGCCAGCATTCGGCCGGGACCGCAGCCGTGCTCGCCGGACCAGCGCGCGAACCTGCGGCGCCACTGGCGACAGTGGCCGGGATGGGGCGGGCCGCAGGCGACCCGTTCGACCCGGTCGGCAACGTGTCGGCAGCGGTGGAGCGGGCGCTGGCTGAAGCCGGCGTCGAACTCGACGCGGTCGACGACATCGCCGTCGCCGAGCACGACGCGGCCACAGCAATGCTGTTGGGACGGGCCCTGAACATCGACAGGGCGCTCATCAACCGTTCCGGCGGAGCGGTGGCCACCGGCAACGCTGGGGCAGCCGAGGAGCTGCGCCTTATCACCGACGGGCTGGCAGTCCCCGCTGGCGAGCGCCTCTTGGCGATCAGCGCGGGCCCCACCGGATCGGCGGCCATTGTGTGGCGAACAGATATTTAAGTAACTTTCAGTTGTTTATGTCATAACGGGGTGATACATTCATTTCTATGGAAGTTGAAGTCCTCGCCACGCTGTTGGGAGTCGCTCTCGCGGCTCTCGTCGCAGCGTGCGGCGCGGGCTTCCGCTGGCTACGGGTGGACTTCCGCGACCTGCGCAACCATGTCGAGTCCCGGTTCAACGAGCAGGCCATCGTCACCAACGCACGTTTCGTTGAGGTCAATGGACGCCTCGACCGGCTCGAGTACAAGTTCGACAGACTCGAGCGCAAGGTCGACCGGCTCGAGCGCAAGGTCGACGATTTGATCATCGCACTGGCCCGCGCCGGGCTCCCGATCGAGACTCGGCCTGCCGCGCCCGAGCCGCCTCCCGTGCCCGGTACCGCTGCCCCGCGGCCCGAATCCGCGGCTACTACCCAGTCACCGGAGCCAGCGCCAGGACTGACCGACGCGCCAGCAGATGGATCGTTCCAGGCTGCGCCGCCCTCTGAGATCGCTGACCTTCCCCGGGCACCACCCGCGACCGGTGGTCAGCCGTCGGATCAACCCTTCCGACCCCCACCAGTCGATCCGCTTGGACCAACGGCGGCACCCGCCTAGCCCGACGGTGGCCGAGTCGTTCGAGCCCACAGCGACGTCGGCCGACTCACCAGCCGGCCGACGCTGCCGGGACCCGCAACAGCGATGGCCAGGCTCGGCGATGGTCGACCCTGCTAGGACCCGCAACAGCGGTGGCCAGGCTCGGCGATGGTCGAAAGATTGCCTAGGCGGTCGCGTAGCATCGAAGTAGTCGGTGGCGGAAGGCTGGCGCACGGATGAACAGAGACCGGGCCGTCAACATCGGGTTGCTCGTGCTGGCGCTGGGCGGCCTGGTGGTGGGATCCATCCTGGCCGACCTCTTCAAGGTGCTGATCGCGGTGGTGATCGGCTACGGGGTACTGCGACTGGGTCTGGCCATGCTGCGCAACCTGGCCCGGCCGCTGCCCGAGCCGCCGGACCCCGGCATCCTGCGCAAGGTCAAGATCGAGTACCGGTGCAGCATCTGCGGAGCCGAGGTCCGCATGACGGTCGCCCCCGACGAGGACCCCGAGCCGCCCCGGCACTGCCAGGACGAGATGGACCTCGTGACGCCAATCGAATGACCCCGACCTCGTGACCCCGACCGAGTGACTCCGATCGAGTGACCTCCTGTTATCCACAGCTGTGGATAACTCGGGGGATAATTACAAGAGTGTGATACGGAGTTACCGGTACTGGGTGGCGGTGACGATCCCGGCCAGGATGAAGGCCAATCCCACCAGCAGGACCACGTTCGACGTGTCCCAGACCACGCCCAGGTAGTTGACGATGATCGTCGCGACCCCCAACCCCAGCAGGCCGAACATCGTGATCGGCACCCAGATCGGGCTCGGAGGCTGCTCGTCGAAACCGGTGTGGGTCTGCCGGTCGGGCTTGTAGTTCTCGGGTCGGGTGCCCTTGGCGGTCACCCGGCCGGCCGGCACCCGGCGCTTCGTGGGTCTTGGCATAGTCCCGAGGATAGAGGTTCCCGCTAGAAGCGGCCCATCAGGAACTTGGCCGCGTCGGTGGCCGCCGGGTACGCGCCGGTGATCCCCGAGCTCATGTAGCCGGCATCGGCGATCAGCGTCACGCCCGTGACATAGGCCGCGGCGTCGCCGCACAGGAACAGCAGCGGGTAGGCCTGCTCCATCGGCGTGGACGCCTCCACACCGGCGTCGGAGCGGTAGTCGGCGCCGAACTCCAGCCACATCTCCTTGTTGGCCAGAGCCAGCGGGGTCACCGTCGGGCCCGGGCAGATGGCGTTGACACGGACCCCCCGCCGCAACAGCGGATAGGCACTGGTGGCCACATAGGCGCACACCGCCTGCTTGGTGTGGAAGTAGTCGGCCTTGCGATGGTCGACGAACCACGCCGCAGCCTCGTCGAAGTCCGACATAGCCAGCACCTCGCCGAACTCCTCCAGGTTCGACTCCCAGCCGAGCCCGGCCGTCGACGAGATGAAGCCGATGGCCGAGCCCGCCGGCAGCATCCCGGCGTCCAGCATCCGGTCGATCAGGTAGCGGTGGCCCACGAAGTTGATCCGCTCGATGCCCGGCGTGCCGTCGGCCACCCCCGCGCAGGCCAGCAGGGCGTGCACCGGGCCGCCGCAGGCGTCCGCCGCGGCGTCGATCGACGCCTGCGACGCCAGGTCCAGGCCGATCGCGGTCACACCGCCCAGGGCAACCTCGGCCCGGTCCATCACCACGACCTCGGCCCCCAGATCGAGGGCCAGCTCGGCCGCGGCCGCGCCCATCCCGGTGGCGCCGCCCACCACCAGCACCCGCTTGCCGTCGAACCGGAAACCATCAGCCAGCGACATTGCCGACATTGCCAGGAACAAACCTCCTGCCTAGCGTGATCGGGGCAATGTCTAGCAGCGAACCCCCGTACTACGACCCGTTCGACTTCGAGATCGACGCCGACCCCTACCCAACCTGGAGACAGCTGCGCGACGGCGCGCCGCTGTACCGCAACGACCGGTACGACTTCTACGCCCTCAGCCGGTTCGACGACGTCGCGCAGGCCTTCAAGGACTGGCGGACCTTCAGCTCGGCCAGAGGCACCGTCCTCGAGATCATCAAGAGCGGGCTGCGCGTCCCCCCAGGAATGGTCATCTTCGAGGACCCGCCCCAGCACGACTACCACCGCGGCCTCGTATCGAGGGTGTTCACCCCCAAGAAGATGAACGCCCTGGAGTCCAAGCTGCGGGAGTTCTGCGCCCGCAGCCTCGACCCGCACGTGGGCACCGGCCGCTTCGACTTCATCGCCGACCTCGGCGCCCAGATGCCCATGCGGGCCATCGGCATGCTGCTCGGCATCCCCGAGCAGGACCAGAACACGCTGCGCGACCGGGTCGACGACAGCCTCAAGCTCGACGACGGCACCATGCCCGACTTCAGCTTCCAGGGCGCCGGCGACGAGAACTCGGTCGACCTGCTCCGCGAGTACATCGACTGGCGGACCGAGCACCCGACCGACGACCTCATGACCGAGCTGCTCCACGCCGAGTTCGAGGACGAGACCGGCACCCCGCGCCGGCTCACCCGCAGCGAGGTCCTGAACTTCGTGACCCTGCTCAACGGGGCCGGCAACGAGACCACCACCCGCCTCATCGGCTGGACCGGCAAGCTCCTGGCCGAGCATCCCGACCAGCGGCAGGACCTGGTCGAGGACCGCCGGCTCATACCGCAGGCCATCGAGGAGATCCTCCGCTACGAGACGCCCTCCCCCGTCCAGGCCCGCTGGGTGACCGCCGACGTCGCGCACTACGGCCGGACCGTCCCCGCCGGCAGCGTCATGCTGCTGCTCAACGGCGCCGCCAACCGCGACGACCGCAAGTTCGCCCACGGCGACACCTTCGACATCCACCGCACCATCGACTTCCACCTCGCCTTCGGCTACGGCATCCACTTCTGCCTGGGCGCGGCGCTGGCCCGCATCGAGGGCCGCACCGCCCTCGACGAGGTGCTCAAGCGCTGGCCCGAATGGGACGTCGACTGGGACAGCGCGGTCCAGGCCCGCACATCCACCGTGCGGGGCTGGGAGAGCCTGCCGGTGGTCACCGGTTGACCCCCGGGCTCTACTTGAAGTTCTCCCAGTAGCGGGACGGCACCGGCCCCCGCTGGCCGTGGTACTTCGAGCCGAGCTCGCTCGACCCGTACGGGGTGTCGGCCGCGGTGGTCATCCGCTGGAAGCTGATCTGGCCGATCCGCATCCCCGGATACAGCGTGATCGGCAGGTTGGCCACGTTCGACAGCTCCAGGGTGAGCTGACCGTCGAAGCCGGGATCGACGAAGCCGGCCGTCGAATGGATCAACAGCCCCAGCCGCCCCAGCGACGACTTGCCCTCCAGGCGGGCCACCAGGTCGTCGGGCAGCGCCACCCGCTCCAGGGTGGCGCCCAGCACGAACTCGCCCGGGTGCAGGATGAACGGGTCGTCGTCGCCGGCCTCCACCAGCGAGGTCAGCTCCGACAGGTCCTGCTTCACGTCGATGTGGCCCAGCGTGTGGTTGCGGAACACCCTGAAGCTGGACCCCAGGCGCAGGTCCACCGACGACGGCTGCACCGCGTCGTCGTCCAGCGGGTCGATCACGATGCGGCCCGCGGCCAGCGCCTCACGGATCGAGCGGTCCGACAGGATCACGGTGCGGTTCTATCCCGCCGCCGGGAGCGTGACAAATGTCACTTGTTCGGGTCGGCCGGCCTGTTACCTTCGGTCCGATGGACTTCCGCCGGATCAACGGCCTGCCCCCCTACGTCTTCACGATCATCAACGACCTGAAGATCCAGCTCCGCCAGGAGGGCGCCGACATCATCGACCTCGGGTTCGGCAACCCCGACCTGCCGTCGCCGGACATCGCGGTGGACAAGCTGTGCGAGGCGGCCCGCAACCCCCGCAACCACCGGTACTCGTCCAGCCGGGGCCTGCCCGCCCTGCGCCGCAACATCGCCGCCCTCTACCAGCAGCGCTTCGGGGTGGAGCTCGACCCCGACACCCAGGTCATCAACACCATCGGGGCCAAGGAGGGGTTCAGCCACCTCATGTGGGTGATGCTCCAGCCCGGCGACACCTGCCTGGTGCCCACCCCCAGCTACCCGATCCACATCTACGGGCCGCTGTTCGCCGGCGCCCAGATCCGGGAGGTGCCCCTGGCCGACGGCGACGAGTTCGTCCACCGGATGCAGCTCAGCTGGCGCTACAGCCGGCCCAAGCCCCGGGTGGCGGTCATCTCGTTCCCGCACAACCCCACCACCACCTGCGTCGACCTCGACTTCATGCGGAAGGTGGTCAACTGGGCCCGGGAGCACGACATGCTGGTCGTGCACGACAACGCCTACGCCGACCTCGGCTTCGACGGGTACCAGCCGCCGTCGATCCTGCAGGTGGACGGGGCCGCCGACTGCGCGGTCGAGTTCTACTCGTGCACCAAGTCGTTCTCGATGGCGGGCTGGCGGATGGCGTTCATGCTGGGCAACGCCGAGGTGGTGGCCGCGCTGGCCAAGCTCAAGAGCTACCTCGACTACGGGTCATTCCAGCCGATCCAGATCGCGGCCGCGGTCACGCTGCGGGAGCAGCCCGACTACCCGCTGGAGGCGTGCGCGGTGTACGAGCGGCGCCGGGACGCCCTGTGCGAGGGCCTCAACCGCATCGGCTGGGAGGTCGAGCCGCCCAAAGGGACGATGTTCGTGTGGGCCAGGATCCCCGAGCCGTACCGGCACATGGACTCGATCGAGTTCGCGTCGAAGCTGGTGCGGGAGGCTCACGTGGCGGTGTCGCCCGGCGTGGGGTTCGGGCCCGGCGGCGAGGGGCACGTGCGGTTCGCCCTCATCGAGAACCGCCAGCGCATCAACCAGGGGATCCGCAACCTCCGCCGCTGCCTGCCCGAGCTCGAGCCCGGTGCCGGTGCCGGTGCCGGAGAGCCGGAGGCCGTGACGTCCGGCGAGCCCGCGGCCGAGGAGCCGGCCGACAAGGCCACCGCAGCCTGACGGGGACATGCTGATCGTCGTCTCTCCGGCCAAGGCGCTCGACTACAGCTCCAAGCTGCCCACCCGCAAGCACTCCCAGCCCCGGATGCTCGACGGGGCCGAGCCGCTGGTGGACGTCATGCGCCAGAAGACGCCCGACGAGATCGCCAAACTGATGGGCATCTCGGCCGAGCTGGCCGAGCTCAACTTCGACCGCTACGCCGACTGGGAGGCGCCGTTCACCACCGACGACGCCCGGCCCGCGCTGCTGGCCTTCGCCGGCGACGTGTACCAGGGCATGGACGCCGCGGCCACCTTCACCGAACGGGACTACACCCACGCCCAGAAGGTGCTGCGCATCCTGTCGGGGCTGTACGGAGTGCTGCGGCCGCTCGACCTGATGCAGCCCTACCGGCTGGAGATGGGGTCCAAGCTGGCCACCGACCGGGGGCGCGACCTGTACGCCTACTGGGGCGAACGCATCACCGAGGCGCTGAACGCCGACCTGGCCGCCAGCCCGGGGCCGGCCGTGGTGGTGAACCTGGCGTCGCACGAGTACTTCCGCTCGGTGGACACGGCGCGGCTGGACGGTCGGCTGGTGACGCCCGCCTTCCTGGACGCCCGGGGCGACAAGGAGCCCAAGATGATCTCGTTCTTCGCCAAGCGGGCCCGGGGGTCGATGGCGGGCTGGATCATCCGCAACCGGGTGAAGTCGGTGCGAGGGCTGCGGGACTTCGACGGGCTCGGCTACGGGTTCGACCCCGAGCGGTCCGACACCGACCGCCCCGTCTTCGTGCGCTACAGCTAGCGACCTGGCTACGCTCGTGCGCCTTCGCGGGTGTAGTTCAATGGCAGAACATCAGCTTCCCAAGCTGAGAATGCGAGTTCGATCCTCGTCATCCGCTCTGATCTGATCTGATGACCGGCCATCCACCAGCGGGTAGTGGCGGGTCAGTCCAGGCCTTCCTCGATCATCGCCCAGCCGAGTTCACGCTCGGCGCGCGTGCCCTGCAGGATGATGGCGATCTCGTCGGCCGACGCCGCCCCGTAGCGGGCGAACTCGGCCCTGACCTCGTCGGCGTTGCCGATGACGAGGAGATCCATCATGTCGGCCACCCGCTCGCGCTCGCTCATGGCCTGATATGACGGCAGCGTGCGGTAGCCGGCCAGCTGCCTGCCGAGGCGGGCCCGGGCGCCGTCGGGATCATCAGTCACACACACCCACACGACCGCTGAGATCAGCCCGTCGCCGATGATCGGGCGCACGTGCTCGGCGATGGTGCGGGGTCCGGTCCAGGCCAGGATCGTGCCCTCGGTGCGGGCCGCGGCCAGGGCCAGCATCCTCGGCCCCATCGCCGCCAGCATCACCCGGGGGGCGGGTCCGGGCACCTCGATGGCGGTCCGGGCCGACACCAGGTCGCCGCTGGCATCCACAGTCTGGCCGTCGAGCAGCGGGAGCAGGGCGTCGAGGTACTGGACCATGTGGCTGTAGGGCCGGCTCCACTCCAGCCCGAACACCTCGGTGACAATGGGCTGGTGGCACACGCCGAGGCCGAGCGTGAACCGGCCGCCGCTGATCTGGTTGACGGTGCGGACCTGCTGGGCCAGGTGCTGGGGCAGCGTCGACTGGATGACGATCACGCTGGTGGCCAGCTCGATGCGAGGCACCCGGTCGGCCACCACCGCCAGCACCGCGATCGGGTCGGCCCGCTCGACCTGGGGGACCATATAGCGGTCGAGGCCGGCCGCCTCGGCCCGGCCCGCGTTGGCCACGGCGGCGTCCACCCGGGTCGGCAAGTCCACAAACGCGTACCTCACGGTCGCAACTCCTTCATTGCCGCTACCCGGGGGACCATCAACGTTGGAGACGTGACCTTCGCAACCACGACCAAGCAGAATATCCGGTGCCAGCCCTAGCCGTAACACTTATGTTACGTTATGCTGAACGTATGGCTGAACTCACCGGGGCCGAGCGATACCTCAAGCACCGCCGGGAAGATCCGGACTACGACCGCGCCTACACCGCAGCGAGACGTCGCATCGATCAGATCGACACGCTGATCCGCGCACTGGACGAGCGTCGATGCAGCCTGAATCTGAGCAAGGCGGAACTCGCCCGTCGGGCTGACCTCCGCCCTGAGGTGATCCGTCGGCTGTTCACGGCGACGAGCCCCAATCCGACCCTCTCAACGGTTGTGGTCCTGGCCGGGGCACTGGAACTTGAGCTGACGGCTGAGCCTTTGGAGGACAGGTGCGCTAGCTGAGCACCCTGCGGTGCCTCTTGAACTCCTACGCGGGGGTTTGGTTCTGGTCTAGGCGGACTACTCGCTGGTCGGTGACCACTGCGGTGATGAGCTCGGCGGGGGTTACGTCGAAGGCGGGGTTGGCGGCCGCGGTGCCGTCGGGGGCGGTGGCCACCCCGGCCAGCGACACCACCTCGTCGGTGCCCCGGTCCTCGATGGCGATGCCGGCGCCGTCGGGGGTGTCGGCGTCGACGGTGGACTCGGGGGCGACCACTATGAACGGCACACCGGCGTGGCGGGCGCCCAGCGCCAGCGAGAACGTGCCGATCTTGTTGGCGGTGTCGCCGTTGGCGGCGATGCGGTCGGCGCCGGTGAGCACAACGTCGGCCTGACCCCTGGCCAGCATGAACGGACCGGCCGAGTCGACCAGCAAGCGGTGCGGAGCGCCCATCCGCTCCAGCTCCCAGGCGGTGAGGCGGGCACCCTGCAGCAACGGCCTCGTCTCCAGGGCCAAGGCCTCGGCCAGCTCGCCCCGCTCGTGCAGGGTCTGGATCACGGCCAGGGCCGTGCCCCGCTCCACCGCGGCCAACCCGCCGGTGTTGCAGATCGTCATGGCCCTCACATCGGCCCGGCCCACCAGGTCGAGCACCAGGTCGGCGCCGAGATTGCCCATGGCGTGCGAGGCGGCCAGCTCCTCGTCGCGGATGGCGGCGGCCTCGGCCAGCACCGCGTCGAAGCCCTCCGACGCCCGGGCCGCGGCCCGGTCAACCATGCGGGCCAGATTCACCGCGGTGGGCCGGGCCTCGCGCAGGGACGCGACAGCGCGGTCGAACCCGGGACCGGGGCCGTGGGCCCGCACCGCCAGCGCCACCCCGAACGCGCCGGCCACACCGATGGCGGGCGCGCCCCGCACCGACAGGCGCTGGATGGCGGCCACCATGTCGGGCACGGTGTCGATGCGCAGCACGTCGTAGACGGCGGGCAGGGCGGTCTGGTCGACCATCTCCACCGCGCCGTCGGGCCCACCGGCCCAGTCCAGCGTCCGCAAACTGCCGCCGTCCATGGGCCGTCGAGGCTAGTTGTCGCCGTCGCCGTCCCGAAATCCCGGTCGTCCAAGGGCAATGTGCGAACCCGAGCAGCGTACCAAGCGGCGTCCCCCCAACTTCCGGCGATGAGGGGCAACAATCGACCTTTTTCGCCGGAAGTTCATGACGGGTGGGTTCGGGACGGGAGCCCGCGGCTATCTAGGGTGGGGCGCCATGGACCGGTACCTGTGCGACGTGCTCGTCACCATGGACGGGCCCGCCGGGGGTACTCCCATCATCGACGGCGCATTGGACGTGGACGACGACGGACGGATCGCCTGGTGCGGCCCCGCCTCCGACGCGCCCGAGGTGGCCCCCACCGCCACCCACCGGACCGGCATCCTCATGCCGAGCCTCATCAACGCCCACTGCCACACGCCCATGGTGCTGCTGCGGGGCGCGGGCGAGGGGCTGCCGGTGGACCGCTGGCTGCACGAGGTGATGTGGCCCCGGGAGTCCAAGCTCACCCCCGGCGACGTGCGGGCCGGGATGCTGCTGGGAGCGGCCGAGATGCTGGCCAACGGCATCACCGCCTCGGTGGAGATGTACTTCGCCGGGCAGGCCATGGCCGAAGCCGCCGAGCAGGCCGGGATGCGCTGCCTCGTGACTCCGGGCGTGATCGAGGACCCCGACTTCACCCTGACCGGACCGTGGCCCGACCAGATCGACGAGATGGTGGCCCTCCGGGACCGCTGGTCCGGCAGCGACCTGATCGACGTCGGGATGGCCGCCCATGCCGCCTACTCGGTGTCGCGGGAATGCCTGACCGCCATCGCCGAGCGGGCCGCCGAAGCCGGCATGGCCGTGCACATCCATCTGGCCGAGCAGCAGTGGGAGGACGCCGCGGTGCGGGAGCGGTCCGGGGGGCTGGCCGCGCCCGAGTACCTGGAGACGCTCGGGCTGCTCGACGGCGACGTGATCGCGGCCCACGGCGTGTGGCTGACCCCCGACGACATCGACGTGCTGGCCCGCAACGACACCGCAGTGGTGCACTGCCCGTGCTCCAACGCCAAGCACGCCTCCGGGGTGGCACCGGTCACCGAGATGCAGGCCGCCGGGCTGCGGCTGGCGATAGGGACCGACGGCCCGGCGTCGCACCACCGCCTCGACCTGTTCGAGGAGATGCGCACCGCCATCCGCACCGCCCGGGTCCGCTCGGGCGACGCCCAGACGCTCGGGCCGGCCGAAGCGCTGCGGAAGACCACCGCAGGAGCAGCCGAGGTGATCGGCCGGGGTGGCGAGCTGGGCCGGCTGGCGCCGGGGTGCTGGGCCGACATGATCGCGCTGTCGCCGTCGGAGCCGGCGCTGCACCCGGTGATCGAGGCCGAGGACGACCCCCTGTCACGGATCGTGTGGTCGGGCTCCCCCGGCGCCATCGCCGGGGTGTGGGTGGCCGGGCGCAGAGTGGTCGACCACGGCCGGGTACTGACCCTGGACGTGGCCGAAGCAGTGGCCGAGGCCCAGACCCGAGCCCGGAGACTGGCCCAGTGAACGCCGACGAGGCGGCCCCGGTGACCTGCCCCCGGAGACTGGCCCAGTGAACGCCGACGAGGTGATCGAGCTGCTGGGGCTGGAGCCCCTGGAGGACGAGGGCGGGATGCTGGCCCCCACCTGGCGGGACGAGCACTCGTCGGCCATCTACTACCTGATGAGACCGGGCGACTTCTCGGCCCTGCACCGGCTCTCCGGCGCCGAGCTGTGGCACCACTACGCGGGCGCGCCGGTGGAGATGCTGCTGCTGGAACCGGGCGGCGCCGTGCGACGGCCCATCCTGGGCGACGACCTGGCCCGAGGCCAGCGCCCCATGGTGGCCGTGCCCGCCGGAGTGTGGATGGCGGCGGGCACCACCGGCGACTGGTCGCTGACCGGCGCCACCCTGGCACCCCCCTACGACGAGGACGGCTTCGAACTGGGCGACGCCGGCGAACTGACCGAGGCATACCCCGAAGCGGCCGCCGACATCGCCCGCTTCACCCGGAGCACGCCATGACCACGCTGCCAGCGCCCGACGAGCCGATCCGAACCGGCAGACACCCGGAGCTTGCCGTGAGGGTGCTGCCGACCTCCGACAAGATGATCCGACCCGGACGATCCCGCTTCACCCGGAGTTCGCCGTGACCGAACTGCCTTCACCGAGCCAGATGATCCGCCTCGACGGGCGGGTCATCGTGGTGACCGGCGCGGGCGGCGGCATCGGAGGCGGGATCGCCCGCCGGCTGATGGCCGCGGGCGCGACGGTGGTGGCCCACACCCGATCCTCGCCGGTGGAGCACCTCGGCGCCAGCGGCGAGCCGGTGGTGTCGGTGACTGCCGACCTGACCGACCCGGACGCCGCCGAGCGTGTCGTCCAGGCCGCGCTGGACTGCGGGCGCATCGACGGGCTGGTCAACAACGCCGGCATCCAGCCCGTCGTCCACTTCACCGAGATGAGCGAAGCCCAGTGGACCGAGATGATCGACACCAACCTGACCGCCGTCCACCGGCTGACCGCGGCCGCGGCCGAGGCCATGCGGGCGCAGGGCACCGGCGGGTCGATCGTGCATGTGGCGTCCATCGAGGGACGCCAGCCCACCGACTTCCACGGCCACTACGCCACCGCCAAAGCCGGCCTGATCATGCACGCGAGGGCTGCGGCCGGCGCCCTGGGGCCGCACGGCATCAGGGTCAACAGCGTGTCGCCCGGGCTGATCGACCGGCCCGGCCTGGCCGACGACTGGCCCGAAGGCGTGGACCGGTGGCACGCCGCCGCACCGCTGGGCCGGATGGGCACCCCCGAGGACGTGGGCGACGCCTGCGTCTTCCTGTGCTCCGACCTAGCCCGCTGGATCACCGGCGCCGACCTGGTCGTGGACGGCGGGGTCCTAACCCGCCCCACCTGGTGACGACAGCCGTCCCCGGCCGCGCCGGCACAGACCGCAATGATGAGACACCGCAGGGTTACCATGGCTGTCACGAAAGAACCCGGCCATTCGCCACGGAGGGATGTCATCGAGGACGAGCGATTCACCCGACGGCTATACACAGTCTCAGGAGCGGCGCGTCTAGTGGGCATGAGCCCATCGACCCTGCGCACGTGGTCGCACGGCTACACGAATACCTTCAAGGATCGCCCAGCAGTGACACAAGGCCCGGTCATCACCTCGCTGAACGGTGCTTCTCACGATTCGCGATCGATTCCCTTCGTCGGGCTGGTCGAAGCAACTGTCGTCCAAGCATTTCGCAACACGGGTCTGCCCATGCAGCGAATCCGCAAAGCGCTTGAGGTCCTCGCGAGCGAGGGCGAACTCCAACATGCTCTGGCCTCTCGCCAGCTGCACAGCGACGGCGCGAACGTGCTGTACGACTACGCCCAGAAGCACCACGACAAGCAGCTCAGGCTGCTGACGGTGGTTCAAACCGGCCAGCGGGTGTTTCACGAAGTCATCGACGAGTACCTCAAGCGGATCCACTTCGGCGATGAGTGGGCCACTGAGCTGATACTTCCGGTGACCAGGCGGCATCTGTTGCGGGTCGTGCCGGACATTGCTGGGGGTGACGCCCTGTTCGTGGACGGCGGTGCACCACTCTCGGCCGTTCAGTCTCGTGCATACGCGGGCGAACCCATCGAGTCCATCGCAGCCGACTACGGGACGCCCATCGAAGACATAAGGGAAGCTCTCTGTGCCGTCTGGCCAGAGAAGGCAGCGGCCTGACGCACCTCCCCCAGTCTTCTTTCTCGACCGAGGACTGGGACGCCATCTGATCACCGAGCGGAGGATCCTATGACCGAGCTGTATGAGCGGCTGCAGGAGGCGGCCGGGGTGCTGGCCGAGCGGACCGGGTGCGAGCGGCACGACGTGTGCGTGGTGCTGGGGTCGGGGCTGGGCGGCTACCCCGACCGGATCGGCGACAAGGCGGCGGTGTCGTACCGGGACCTGCCCGGGTTCCCCATCCCCACCGCGATCGGCCACGCCGGCACCGCCTACTCGACGCAGATGGGCGGCAACCGGGTGCTGATGCTGTCGGGGCGGGCCCACGCCTACGAGGGCCACGGCCCGGAGGCCATCACGTTCGCGGTGCGGACCGCGGTCACGGCCGGATGCCGCATGGTGGTGCTCACCAACGCGGCCGGCGCCTGCGGCGAGGGCATGGCCGCCGGCGACCTGGCCGTCATCACCGACCACGTGAACCTGGCCGGGATCAGCGCCCTGGCCGGCCCCAACGACGAGCGCATCGGACCGAGGTTCACCGACATGACCGACGTCTACACGCCCGAGCTCCAGGCCAAGGCCCACGCGGCCGCGGCCCGGCTGGGGCAGACACTGCGGGAGGGCGTCTACTTCTGGTTCCGCGGCCCGATGTTCGAGACTCCGGCCGAGATCCGCCTGGCCCAGGCGCTGGGCGGGTCGATGGTGGGCATGTCGACGGTGCCGGAGGCCACCGCAGCCCGTCACATGGGCGCTCAGGTGCTGGGCATCTCGCTGTGCACCAACCTGGCCGCCGGAATATCCGACCAGCCCCTGTCGCACACCGAGGTCATCGAAACCGCAGCGGCCGCCTCCGAGCGCTTCAGCGCCCTCTTCGACGAACTGCTGCCCACGTTGTAGCCAGCTTCAACTACTAATCTAGTAGATATTAGTAGCAAACTAGTATTTCACCGGTGTGATTCTGCGGCCAATGCCCGGAGACGATCCGAGAGATCGTCTACAGGCCAGAACTCGAACTTCTTGCCGGACTGCACCCTTCGGAACACGCCGAGATCCTCCAAGCCCAGCAAGTCAGTGCGAGCAGACTGATAGGCCACCCGGTGCAGGCGCTCGTGTCCGGCGATTGTGAAGTAAGCGTCGGGGTCACGCAAGGCCTCTCCGATGACCGCCAACTGACGATGATTGAGGTTCGAGACGCCCCGCAGCAGCCGCTCCACCTCCGAGACCTCCGAGGCTCGGCGGGTCAGGTAGTCCCGCAACTCCTCGATCGCAAGCTCCAGCACCTCGAGTTGATGGATGACGAAGTACGTGACGTCGTTGGAGTCGGTCTCGGTGTGCAGGTACGACAGGACGTACTCGCGCAGTGCGTTTCGCAGGATCGACGAGATGGAAATGTACTGAGCCAGCCAATACCCGGAACGAAGCATCGACCAATAGAACAGGGCGCGGGCCGTGCGCCCGTTGCCGTCAGCGAAGGGGTGGTCATAGCCGATCCAGAAGTGGAGCAGGATCGCCCTCACCACTGGGTGCAGAAAGCCCTCACCCACTTCTCCATTGGCGAAGGCGCAGAGTCGCTCGAGCCGGGCCGGTAGCTGCTCGGCAGGCGGAGGCCGATGCAACAGTTGTCCGTTCCAGTCCACGAAGACCCGATCATCATCCGGCTGCTGAAGCCGGCCAGCCTCGGACTGGTCGTCCAGCGTTCCATCGGTGACGATCCGATGCAGTTCCAGGACATGGTCCGGAGTCAATGGCTCCTCAGTTCCAGCCAGGTCCTCGACCCTTCGCATGGCCAAGTAGTTGTTGAGGATCATGCGCTCGCTCGTGTCGCGCGGCTCACGGCGCGTCCTCAGGAGTTCCTTGGCGACGCGGCGAGTAGTTGCCGCTCCCTCCAGGAGGCTGGACGTAATGGCCTCTTCGACCAGCGACGACACCAGGTAGCGGTTGCGGGACCCGACATTGGCGACGCTGTCTTCAGTCTGGATGCGCCCGCTGGCCTGCTGGTCGATGCGGTGGACCATCTCCTGGATCGGGTCGATGTTGGTGAACCGGAAGGGATTGCCGTCGATGCCCTCAAAGGGCAGCGTCCGCGCTTGGTTGACCCGGCTCGCGGCAGTTCCGACCCACCACTGCTCCAAAGTGAGACCCTGAGGAGGCGTCCGGTGCCGCATCTGATCCCAATGCAGGTAGCGACCCTTTGGGTCGACTGGCCGGCCGCTCGTGATCACCTCGAACAGGAGCTGCGGACTCTCGGCATTGATCTCATCCACCAACCGTCCTAAGTCGGGCGGTGACAGGGGTTTCTTCAACCTTGCCCCTTCCCATCCACAGCGATGTTGCTACTAATCTTGCCTGAATTAGTAATAGACTGCAACTACTCCGGTCAGCCGGCAGCGCGGGACAGCAGGGCGGTTTGCTGGGTTTCGGCTTCGACTCGGATGGCGGGCTCGTCGCCGGTCTGGAGGCGGCCGTCGGCTACCACTATCCGGCCGTCGACCACCACGGTGTCGACATCAGAGGCTCGGTGGGCGTAGACCAACTCGGAGAACACATCGGCGCCGCCAGCCGGGGTGGTGTGCAGACGGTCGCGCCGGACTACGGCCAGATCGGCCCGCTTACCCGGCTCAAGACTACCTATCTCGCGCTCCAGGGCAAGTGCCCGGGCCCCGCCCATGGTGGCCATGTCGAAGGCGGTGCGAGCCGGAATGGCCCTCGGCCCGGCCGCAGGCTTGTGGATCAACGCGGCCAGACGCATCTCCTCGAAGCCGTCGAGGCGGTTGTTGGCCGGCGCACCGTCGGCACCCAGAGCCACGTTGAGGCCGTCGGCCAGGTAGCCGGGCACCGGGGCGAACCCCGAGGCCAGCTTGAGGTTGGTCGACGGGCAGTGGCAGATGTGGGGCCGGTGCCGGCGGGCCAACTCCCGCTCGTGGTCGCTCAACCACACCGCGTGGGCCATCACCAGCCTCGGCGACAGCGCCCCCCACGACGCCAACGCCTCAAGGTCGCGACCCTCGGGCGAGGCGCCCAGCAGGTCGGCCTGGGCCCGGTTCTCGTTCACATGGGTGTGCAGCCGCAGATCGGCCTCGTCGGCCAGGGCCACGCACCGGCGCCAGGTGTCGACGGTGGCGTTGCGGGGGCCGCGGGGCGACAGCGCCACCCTCAGCCGGCCGCCGGCGGCGCCGTGCCAGGTCTCGAACAGGTCCATCTGGTCGGCCCAGGCGACATCGGAGTCGGGGACCTCCATCTCGGTGCCGGGCTCGTAGCGGTCCATCAGGGCCTTGCCGATGGTGGCCCGGATCCCGAGCCGCTCGGCCGCCTCGAAGGCCGCGCCGGTGTGGCGGTCCGACTCGATCGTGAGCACTGCGGTGGTGCCGCCTGTGAGCAGCTCGGCCACCGCCAGCATGGCCGAAGCGTGCAGCGACCGGTGGTCGTGGGCCTGCTCCAGGGGCCACACCCGCAGGCGCAGCCACTCGATCACGTCCATGTCGTCGGCCAGGCCCCGCAGCAGCGTCTGGCACAGGTGCACGTGGGCCTGCACCAGACCGGGGATCACCAGGCAGCCGGAGGCGTCGATCTCCTCGGTGGCTGCCACCGGACCCGACCCGGCAGCAGTCGGGACGACCGCGGCGATCCGGTCGCCCTCCACCACTACGTCGCCCACGAACGGCTCGGCGTCGGCGCTCGGGACGACGATCCCGCCCCGCACCACCAGATCGGTCACCGCCCGCGCTCCTAGCTCAGCCGGGCCGGGACACCGACCGCACGGCCCCCGCCATCGTGCCCTAGCCGCGGGCCAGGTCGGCGGCGGCGGCCAGGGCGAACTCCAGCATGGCCTGCTGGCCGGCGGCGTACTCGTCGAGGCGCTGGCCCTGGTAGGTGGCCTCCCCGGACAGCAGGTTGGTGCCGGCGCACAGCACCGAGCCGGCCTCACAGCCCAGCGCGGCGGCCACGGTGAACAGGCACGACGTCTCCATCTCGAAGGCGATCACGCCCAACCGCTTCCACTGGCTGATGACCTCCACGGTGCGCTCGCCCTCGTAGAAGCTGTCGGTCGAGCGGGTCACGCCCACCTCGACCTCGGTGCCGAGACGGGCCGCGGCGGCCACCAGCGCGGCCACCACCCGGTGGGTGGCCACCGGAGGGAAGTTCTCGGGCGCGTAGTAGCGGCTGGTGCCCTCGTCGCTGACCGCGCCGGTGGCCACCCCGATACCGCCCACCGGCATCGCCGGCGACAGGGCCGCGCAGCTGCCCACCCGGATGAAGCACGACGTCCCGCAGGCGGCCAGCTCCTCCACCGCGATGGCCATCGACGGCGAGCCCACGCCGCTGGTGGCCACCGTGAGCCGGGCACCGTCGAGGGTGCCGGTGAACACTGCGTAGCCTCGGCGGTCGCCGACCCGCTCGGCACCATCGAGCATCGAGGCCATCATCTCCACCCGCTCGGGGCTGCCCGACAGCAGCGCGACCTCGGCCACATCGCCGCCGCCCCGGATACCCAGATGGGGGAACGACCCGTCGGGCAGGCGCATGTAGCGCTCCGTCATCCAGCTCGAAGTGTCCTCGGTCGCCTCCCGCGCATCGCCTTCACCTCGGCACTGGTCGGTCGCCTCCCCGGGTGTCGCTTCCTCAGGCATCGCCTTCACCTCGGTACTGGTCGGCCGCTTCGTCACTCAGCGCTTCCTCACGCATCGCCGCCTCCTCGGTACTTGTCGAGCACATGGTCCAGGACCCCGGCCTTGGACAGCAGGTGGCGGGCCTCGCGGGGCACCAGATCGGCTATCTCGGCCAGGTCCAGGGTGGTGAGCCGCCGGTCGTCGAGCAGGACCTCGCCGTCGACGATGGTGTAGCGAACATCGGACCCCGAGCACGACCACACCAGTTGCTCGATCACGTTGCCGCCGTCGCCGTCGCTCAGCACCGGCCAGGTGTGGGGCCGGTCCAGACCCACCACGGCCAGGTCGGCCCGCTTGCCGACCTCGATGGAGCCAACGACGTCATCGAGGCCCAGCACCCGGGCCCCGCCCATGGTGGCCAGCTCCAGGATCTCGGCGCAGGGCAGCACGGCCGGATCACCGGTGCTGAACCGGGCCAGCAGCCCGGCCTGGCGCATCTCCTCGAACGGGTCGAGGTTGTTGTTGGTCATGATCGAGTCGGTGCCCAAGCCGACCACCGCCCCGGCCGCCAGCAGCTCGGGGATGCGGGCGGCCCGGTGGCCGAGCTTCATGTTGGACGTGGGGCAGTGGGCCACCCCGACACCGGTGGAGGCCACCAGGGCCAGGTCGTCGTCGGTGAGCTCGATGCAGTGGGCGGCCACCACGTCGGGGCCTAGGCCGATCAAGCGGTCCAGCCAGGCCGCCGGGGTGAGCCCGCCCGACAGCTCGGCCACCCGCTCGACCTCACCCCGGGTCTCGGCCAGATGGGTGTGGATGCCGACGCCGAGCTGGTCGGCCCGCTCCCGCATGGTGGTGTAGGTGGCCGCGTCCACCGTGTACAGCGAATGGGGCCCGAACCAGGCCCGCACCCTCGGGTGGCGGCCGTGCCAGGCGTCGATGAAGGCCTCGCTGGACTCCAGGGTCTCACCCGCGCCGGCCGGGGTGTCGACGGCCTGGGGGCTGATGGTGGCCCGCATCCCGGAGTCGACCGCCACCGCCGCGGACTCGGCCGGGAACCGGAAGATGTCGATGAAGCTGGTGGTGCCGTTGGCGATCATCTCGGCCTGGCACAGCAGCGACCCGGCCCGCTGGTGGCGGGGCTCGTAGGCCATGTCCTTGGGCAGGGCGAAGTCCTCCAGCCAGGTGAAGAAGTCCATGTCCTCGAACACGCCCCGCTCCAGCACCTCGTGGGTGTGGGAGTTGACGAAGCCGGGGATCACCGCGCAGTCGGAGGCGTCGATCACCCGGTCCGCGGCCGGCGCCGCGGCCTCGTCACCCGAGCCGGCCGGCGTGACCGCGACGATCCGGCCCTCGCGCACGGCCACATCGCCGACGAAGGCGCGGCGCGACCCGTCGCAGGGCACCACCGTGCCGCCCATCACCAGCAGGTCGACGGTCTGGCCGTCACTCATGACTCACCGCCGCCGGCTCGGGCCGCTTTTCTTGACGTAGTTGACCGCACTGGAGAAGGTCAACTACGTCAAGAATCGATGGTCCGGTCATGATGTCCGGCGGTCGAAGGCGGGCAGGACCTGCTCGCCGAACCGCTCCACCTCGGCCGCGCCCTGGTCGGGGCGGATGTTGAGGATGGCCAGGTCGACCCCCGCGGCCGCGTACGACTCCAGCACCGCCACCATCTGCTCGGGCGATCCGGCCACGATCCGGGCCCGGACCTGCTCGGCGGTGCCGCCCCGGGTGGCCTGGAACGTCCGGACCAGGCCGTCGGTGGTGTCGGGATCGTTGGCCAGCTCGCTGAACACGAAGGCGGTGCGCTTGAGGTCGCCGGGGCTGCGCCCGTTGCGGGCCAGCAGCCCGTCGAGACCGTCGTTCACCTCGGGCCACTCCCACGGGGCCCAGAAGCCGTTGTACCAGTCGCCCCGGCGGGCCGCGATCCGTCGCAGCCGCTCGCCGCTGCCGCCCACCAGCACCGGCACCCCGCCCGGCCGCACCGGCTTGGGGTCGAAGCAGGCGCCGGCCAGCTGAACGAAGCGCCCCTCGTAGTCGACCACACCATCGGCGGTGCATAGCAGCGAGAAGGCCTCCAGCGTCTCGTCCAGCAGCGTCATGCGGTCGCCCACGCCGGGGTAGTCGAAGCCGTACATGAGGTGCTCGGCCTCGTGCCAGGCCGCGCCCAGCCCCAGCAGGGCCCGGCCGCCGGTGACGTGGTCGAGGGTCACGGCCATCTTGGCCAGCAGCACCGGATGGCGGTAGGTGACCCCGGTCACCAGCGTGCCCACGTCCAGGCGGCTGGTGGCCGCCCCCAGCGCGGCCAGGGTGATCCAGCCCTCGAACTGGGGGCCGTCGGGAACCCCGCCGGGCGCGGACGGCCGGGCGCCGGGATTGAGGGGCACGAAGTGGTCGAACGTGAACCCGGCCGCGAACCCCAGCCCGTCGGCCGTCTGCCAGATGTCGACCAGCCGGGAGTAGTCGGTGTGCTCCGGCGGTGTCTGAACCGCGATCTCCATTGGCCGTCTCCTTGGGGTCGGGGGTCGAGGGGTACTGGGGGTACGAGGAGGGGACTAGTGGTCTAGTCCTTGACGTAGGCGCGGCCTATGGCGGCGGGAGCCACCGCCCGGCCCACGAACACCAGAGTTATCAGGCCCACCACATACGGCAACGCCTGGAACAGCTCCACCGGCAGGTCGGACTTGGACTGGGCCCGGAGCTGGTACGAGTCGGCCATCCCGAACAGCAGGCACGCTCCCAGCACCGGGATCGGGCGCCACTTGCCGAAGATCATGGCCGCCAGAGCGAGGAACCCCCGGCCGTTGGTGATGCCCCGCTGGAACAGGCCGTTCTGCACCAGCGACAGGTACACGCCGCCGGCGGCCGCGAACACGCCCGACAGCATCACCGCGGTGTAGCGGGTGCGGATCACGTTCACCCCCACCGACGCGGCCGCCTCGGGCGACTCGCCGCACGACCGCAGCCGCAGGCCGAACGGGCTGCGCCACAGCACCAGCCAAACCACCGGCGCCAGAACCAGCGCGGCGTAGTCGAACCAGCTCAGACGGGAGAACACCGTCCCCACCAGCGGCAGGTCGGCCAGCACCGGTACATCGAAGTGGCGGAAGCGCTCGACGCCGGGGGTGTTGGCCCGGCCGCCCTCCCAGATGGCCGGGATCAGCGCGGCGGTCACCCCCAGGGCGAACAGGTTGATGGCGGTGGCCGACACGATCTGGTCGGCCCGCACCGTGATCGAGAACCAGGCGTGGACCCAGCCGATGGCGGCCCCCACGGCCAGGGCGGCGATCAGGCCTACCACGTTGGTGCCGGTCCACCAGGTGACGGCCACCCCGGCGAACGCGCCGAACAGCATCTTGCCCTCCAGGGCGATGTTGATGACCCCGGCCCGCTCGCTCAGCAGGCCGCCCAGCGCGGCGAAGATCAGCGGCACCGACAACCGGATGCCCTGGGCCACCCAGTTCATGTCGATGATCTCGAGCATCTCGGGCATCGGCTCAGTCCCCCCGCCGGGTAGCCCGGGCGGCCCGGCGCGACAGCAGCAGCCGGGCGGCCACGCAGGCCACCACCAGACCGGAGATGACGGTGATCATGTCCCGGGTTATCTCGGCCTCGAGCTGGAGCTGGGTCGAGCCGGCCCGCAGCAGACCGAAGAAGAACGACGCCGCGGCCACGCCCACCGGATGCAGCGCCCCCAGCAGCGCCACCGCGATCGAGTCGAAGCCGTAGCCGGGCGAGAAGGCGTCCAGGAACCGGCGATGGGTGCCGAGCACCTCCACCGCGCCGGTGAGCCCGCCCAGCGCCCCCGACAGCAGCATGGCCTCCACGATCACCCGGCTCGACGAGATGCCGTTGAAGCGGGCCGCCCCCGGGTTGGCCCCCACCAGCCGGAACCGGTAGCCGCCCGGCGTCCGGTAGATGAAGTACCAGCACATCGCGGCCACGATCAGGGCCACGATGATCCCGAGATGCAGCCGGGTGGGATCCCAGATGCGGGGCAGCTCGGCGGTGGGCTCGACCGGCTCGGTGCCGGTGGGGATCTCGCCCACCAGCGCCCCGCCCGGTTTCACCAGGAACTGCGAGACGCTGAAGGCGACGAAGTTCATCATGATGGTGGTGATCACCTCGTGCACGCCCCGCCAGGCCTTCAGCGCGGCCGGCACCAGGGCCCACAGCGCTCCCGCGGCGGCACCGGCCAGCAGCGCGAGGAGCACATGGACCGGCGCCCAGGTGGTCATCTTGATGCCGACCACGCCCGCGGCCAGGCCCCCGGCCACCAGCTGGCCCTCGACGCCGATGTTGAACAGACCGGCCTGGAAGGCGATGGCCACCGCCAACCCGCCGAACAGCAGCGGCGTCATCGACACCAGCGTCTCGGCGAACGGGCGCTGGCCCCCGAGGCTGCCGTTGTAGAGGGCGGTGTAGGCGGTGATCGGGTCGGAGCCGGCCGCGATGATCAGCGGCGCGGCCAGCACCAGGGCGGCCAGAACCGTGGCCACGAAGATGAACGCGGCCCGGCCCACGCCCTGAGCCAGGTCGGCGGCCGCGGCCCGGGCGACCGCACTACCGGCGCTGTCGAGGGTGCGCTGCAACTCGGCGGTCATGTTGCGGCGAGATTCCGCCGTGGACTGCGGGTCCGCGGTGGACCGCGGTTCCGCAGTGGACTGCGCTCCGGACTGCGAGTCCGCGGTGGACCGCGGTTCGTCCGGGCGAGGGTCGGTCCCAGTCACGGCCCGGCTCCGACCGTCTCGGGCGTCTCGGGCGTGCCGGCCGCGCCACCGCCCGTCATCCAGCGGCCCAGCGTGGTGACGTCCACCTCGCCGGGGGTCGTCTCCCCCGCGACCTGCCCGCCCGACATCACCACGATCCGATCGGCCAGCGCCAGGATCTCGGTCAGCTCCAGGCTCACCAGCAGCACGCCCGCGCCCCGGCGGCGCAGCGCAGCCAGCTCGGAATGCACGAACGCGGCCGCAGCCACGTCCAGGCCCCGGGTGGGCTGGGCGGCCACGAACAGCTCCGGGCCGCGGCTCAGCTCCCGGCCCACCACCAGCTTCTGCTGGTTGCCGCCCGACAGGCTCCGCAGCGGGTCGGTCACCGCCACAGCCTGCACGCCGAAGCGGTTCACCACGCCCCGGGCCAGGCGGCGCATCTGCACCAGCGACAGCCACAACCCCCGCCACGAGAACGGCGACCGGCCCTGGAACCCGAGCGTGGTGTTGTGGGCCAGATCGAGATCGTCGGCCACCGCGGCTCCGTGGCGGTCCTCGGCGATGTGGGCCACCCCCGTGTTCAGGCGGCGGCGCACACTCCAGCGGGTCACGTCGGTGCCGCCCAGACGCACCGAGCCGGTGCGGCAGCGCCGCACACCCACCACCATCTCGACCAGCTCGGTCTGGCCGTTGCCCTCCACCCCGGCCACGCCCACGATCTCGCCGGGCCGCACCTCCAAGTCGATCGGCCCCAGCCGGCGCCCGTCACCCGCAGCCTCCAGCCGCAGCGCCGGCAAGCCGGCTCGCACACCACCGCCGGTTCGCTCGGGCGGCTCGGGCAGCTCGTGGCCCACCATCATCCGGGCCAGCTCGGCGGCCAGAGCCTCCCGCCGGTCCGGGTCGTCCCGCTCGGCGTCGCCGATCTCACGATGGCCCTCCACCCGTCCGCCCCGCAGCACCGTCACCCGGCCGCACAGGTCGATGACCTCGGACAGCTTGTGGCTGATGAACACCACCGTCCGGCCCTGGTCCCGCAGGCGCCGCAGCAGAGCGACCAGCTCGGCCACCTCGGTGGGGGCCAGCGCGGCGGTGGGCTCGTCGAGGATCAGCACCTCGGCGCCCCGGTAGAGGGCCTTGAGGATCTCCACCCGCTGGCGGGCCCCCACCGCCAGGTCCCCGACCCGGCTGCGGGGGTCGATGCGGAAGCCGTAGCGCTCCGACAGCTCGGCGATGTCGGCCACGGCCCGGTCGAGGTCGAGCAGGCCGCCCCGGCGCAGCGGCTCCCGCCCCAGCACCAGGTTCTCGGCCACGGTGAAGTCGCCGATCAGGCTGAAGTGCTGCTGCACCATGCCGATGCCGAGGTCGAGAGCGTCGCGGGCGGAGTCGACCACCACCTGCCGGCCGGCAATCTCAACGGTGCCCGCCGCGGGCGTGGTCAGGCCGAACAGCACCTTCATCAAGGTGGACTTCCCGGCGCCGTTCTCGCCGAGCAGGCCGTGGATACTGGCCGCCTCGACCGTGAAATCCACGGCGTCGTTGGCCACCACGCCCGGGTAGCGCTTGGTGATGCCGCGCATGCGCACGGCCGGCGGCCCGGCCGGCCGTGCGTCTAGCGCGGAGTCATCTGGGGGCAGCGAGTTCTCCCCGACAGGAGCTAAGCCCTACACGCCCGGATCGACGATGATCGAACCCGACTTGATCCCTTCGACCGCGGCGTTGACCGCTTCCTGGATCTCGGCCGACAGGTCGCCGAACGTCTTCTCGCAGACGCCGACGTAGCCGCCCTTGAGATCCAGCACCTGCACACCGCCGGCGAAGGTGCCGTTGGCCACCTGCTGGGCGGCCCGGAACACCGACCCGGCCACATCCTTGGTGGCCGAGGTGAGGTAGTTGTCGGGAGCCAGGTGGTCCTTGCAGGTGTCGGTGCCGAGCACCCAGTGGCCGGCACCGCGGTCCTTGGCCTCCTCGTAGGAGCCGAGGCCGGACAGTCCGGCCACCTCGAAGACGATGTCGGCACCGTCGTCGTAGGCAGCCGAGGTCAGCTCCCGGCCGGTGGTGGGATCGTCGAAGGCGCCCACCCACGACACGGTCACCTCGGCCGCGGGGTTCACCGAGGCCACGCCCTGCTGGAACCCGCTCAGGAAGCGCACCGTCGGGGGGATCTCGATGCCGCCGACATAGGCGAGCTTGTCGGCCTGGGTGGTCATGCCGGCGATGATGCCCGCCAGGTAGGCGGCCTCATGCTCGGCGTACAGCACGCTCTGCACGTTGGGCAGCGGATCGCCCGGATCGAAGCCGCGGGCGCTGTCGGCAACCGCGTCGATCAGCACGAAGTTGGAGTCGGGGTTGGCCTCGGCGACCTCCTCGATGGCGTCGGTGATGAGGAAGCCCACGCCCACGGTGAGGTTGGCGCCGGCGTCGACCGACTGCTGGAGGTTGGGCACGTACTGGGCCTGCTCGCTCGACTCGATCACGTCGCCGGAGCCGCCGAGCTGTGAGGCGGCCTGGCTGATGCCGGCCCAGGCGAGGTCGTTGAAGCCCTCGTCGCCGAGACCGGCCTGGTCGGTGACCATCACCCAGCGGAAGCCGGTCATGTCCACGCCGGTACCGCCCGGCAGGAACGCGTTGGTCCAGAGGTCGGCGCTGTTGACCGCGGTGCTGATGACGCCGGCGTCGAACATCCGGCCGGCGACGCCGCCCCACACAGAGCCTTCCATGGCGCCGAGGCCGAGCCGCTCGGTGGTGTCGCTGACGACCAGGTTCTTCATGACCTCGTACGCGGCCTCGCCGACGCTGATCTCGAAGTCGGGCCAGATCTCGTTGATGTAGGCGATGACCGGACCCGGGTCGTCGAGGAACGCCTGGAGGCCGGCCTGGGCCGCCTCGGCGAAGGCTCGAACGACGTCGGGGTTGGCCGCGGCGTACGCGTCGGAGGTGAACAGCGTGGTGGCGTAGGAGGGGAACCCGAGGGTGGTGGCGGTCAGCATCGCAGGGTCGGCGCCGGCCAACCGGGCGAAGTGGGGGCTGGTCGTGGCCATCGACTGGACGGCCCATCCCTCGTTCTCGCCCCAGGCGGCCAGGTTGCCGTCGAAGGCGATCTCCTCGACCACGAGGCTGTTCTCCCTCTTCAACACCTCCCAGAAGACCTGGCCCGGGAAGACCTGCACCTCGCCAAGATCGTCCACGCCGCCGATTCCCGAGGCGGCGTGCACCATGAGACCGAGCGGCGACTCCTGATAGGTGGCGAAGAACGTGACCAGATCGGCGCCCCCGGCCGTGGCGAGCACAACGTTCTCCGCGAGGGCCATGCCGAAGGTGACGTTGCCGGTCACGATGTCGTTGGCGGCGCGGATGCCGGGACCGCCGGGGCGGATCTCGACATCGAGGTTGCGCTCCTCGAAGAAGCCGAGCAGGTCGGCGGCGTAGAGCGCGGCGTGGTCGGTCGAGGGGAACCAGTCGGTCTGTATCGACACCGAGGTCATCTCCGGCAGCACCGTCATGGCGCCGGCCATGGCGGCCTCCTCGACGGCCATCTCGGCTTCCTCGGCGGCCGCCTCGGCCTCGGCGGCTCTCGACTCGGCGGCCGAAGCGGCCTCCTGCGCAGCCGCAAGCTGTGCTTCGAGCTCGGCCATCTCCTCGTCGGAGACGGCCGCGTCGGAGGCGGCCGCCTCCAGAGCCGCCGCGGCCTCAGCCGCAGCCGCCGCCGCGGCGTCGGCCTCGGCCCGGGCGGTGTCGGCCTCGGCCCGGGCGGTGTCGGCCTCGGCCTCGGCAGCCTCGACCGCGGCTGTGTCCACCTCCGGGGCTGCGGGTGCGGCGGGCTCGGCGACGTCGTCAGCATCGTCGCCGCAGGCGGCTGCGACGAGTGCAAGCACCGCCAGCAGCGCAAAAGCGGCGCGCATGGGCTTCCGGAAGAAACGGGTGGACATGGGGTGCTCCTCGGTAAGGACGGACAGCGGGGAAGGAGGTCGTCGTTCCGATTCTCTCAGAGGCGAGTCGACGATGCGAACGCGGGCGAGCGCCGAACGGATCTGGGTCAGGTCTCGGCGACGCGGGCCGACTCGTGCCAGTGCCTCAGCACACGATTCCCCGTCCATGAGACGAGCAGGAAGAAGGTGATGCCCAGCGCGGACGAGACCGCGATGGCGGCGAACACGAAGTCGGTCTTCAACTGGGTGCTGCCGAACGTGACCCAGTAGCCGAGCCCGGCCTCGTCGCCGCCGCGGCCGACCACGATCTCGCCCACGATCGCTCCGATGACGGCCAGGCCGGCCGAGATCCGCAGACCGGTGAACAGGTACGGGAGCGAGCTGGGGATGCGGATCTTCGAGAAGGTGAACCATGAGTTCTGCCGGCGGCCGCGGAGCCGGATCAGGTCGACCAGGGCGGCGTCGGCCGAGCGCAGCCCGGCGAGGCTGTTGGCCAGGATCGGGAACAGGGTGATGGTGAAGGCCACCAGCATCACCGACTGGCGCCCGGGTCCCCACCACAGGACGTACAGCGGGGCAACGGCCACAGCCGGGACGGTCTGCAGCAGCACCGCCCAGGGGAAGAAAGCCCGCTCGAGCATGCGACTCAGGCTGAGGAACAGGGCCGCGCCCACACCCACCGCGGTGGCGAACAAGAATCCGACGACCGACGCGTACAGCGTGTTCTTGAACCCGATCCACAGGCGGTCGAAGTCGGTGACGGTCGTGTCCAGGACCCGGCCCGGCGACGGAAAGACGAAGGGCTTCGGATCCAGGATCCGCACCGCCGCCCACCACACGAAGAGGAAGACGGCCAGCACGATCAACTGCGGCGCCACGCTGGTGACGACGGATCGCAGCCGCGCCCTCATTCGTGTGCCCCCATGGTCTCGTGCCCCTCGGCGACCTCGTGGGCGGCCATGATCTCGCTGACATCGCGGGCCACCGCCGCGAACTCGGCGCTGGTCCTGAGCTCGGCGCGGCGATCGTCGCCGAAGGGCACCTCGACGATGCCGACGATCCGGCCCGGCGCGGGACTCATCACCGCCACCCGGTCGGCGAGGAAGACGGCTTCGCCGATGGAGTGGGTCACGAACACCCCGGTCACGCCCCGATCCCGCTGGAGCCGGATCAGGTCGTTGTTCAGGCGATTGCGGGTGATCTCGTCGAGCGCGGCGAAAGGCTCGTCGAACAGCATCAACTGGGGGTCGGTGGCCAGGGTCCGGGCCAGGCTGACCCGCATCTTCATGCCGCCGCTCAGCTCGGCCGGGTAGCTGCCCTCGAAGTCGGTCAGCCCGACGAGCCGGACGGCGGCCCGGGCCCGGTCGCGGCGCTCCTGCTTGCGGACCCCGTCGACCTCGAGGAACAGCTCGACGTTGCGGATGGTGGTCCGCCACGGCAACAGGTGCGCGTCCTGGAACACGTAGCCGGTCTCCGGACGGTCGCCGCCGAAGTCCACCACGCCGTCCGTCGGGGTCAACAGGCCGGCGATGATCTTGAGGAGCGTGGACTTGCCGCATCCGGACGGGCCGACGACGGCCACCATCTCCCCCGCCCCGATGGTGAGATCAACCTCGGTCAGCGCCAGGAACCCGGTCCGGAAGCGCCGGCTCACGCCGTCGATGGCGACCGTCACGCCGGCTTGAGACGGGTCCACGGGCGCGGAGTGCACGGGCGCGGAGTGCTCGCCCGCCTCGGACCCCTGCTCGTTCGCTCGGCCCACTACCCGGAGAACGGGCGCGGATAGATCGAGACCGGTCGCTTGGCAGCGTTGTGTCTCCCGCTCTTGTTCGCTGCGCTCACGGGCCGCTCGGGCCACGGCCTCGCTAGGCGCCTCACGCAATTCCACATGGGTCGCTCCCTGTCCGCTCGGCCTCTAGCCGCCCCAGCGGCCTCCCGCCCAAGTGGCATCGGGACGCAGCGGCCCGCTCTCGGCGGCCAGATCGGCCAGGATCCTGCGGTACTCCAAGGTCATGCGGTCGCCCTTGGTATGGACCTCGGTGGTGATCTCGGCCGGGAAGTCCGAGGGCATCCGCTCCAGCAGGGCCCGGTCCTCGCACTGCACGGTGCGGTCGACGCCGATGATGCCCTGGGCCTTCTCGTCGTCGGGGCGGTCGTTGCGGGCCACGAACTGGCAGAACAGCGTGCGGTGGTCGTCCACGGGAGCGCAGGTCTTGTACAGCACGTGGCGCAGGTCGTTGGGGTACTCCAGCACGCCCCGGAACACCATGGGCTGCACCAGCTCGGCGTGGGTGGTGCGGGTGATGAAATCGTCGGTTATGCCGGTGTTGCGCTTCTGCTGCTCGGTGACCCTCGACTGGTAGGAGATGGTGAAGCTGAGGTTCCAGCCGTCACGCTCCAGGTCGTAGTCGGACATCTGGGGCGCGCCGGCGTCGCCGATGCTGCCCCGGTGCACGAACGACAGGTGGCTCACGTCGAGGGCGTTGTCCACCACCCGGGGGGCGGCCGCGTCCCAGACCTCCATCATCTCGTGGATCAGCACGTAGTCGGGATCGTTCAACTCGGGCAGGTCCGGGATCGGGGCCCGGGGCTCCTCCGCTATGCAGATCCACACCATCTCGTAGCGCTCGTCGGCGTGAACCGGCTGCAGGCGGGCCCGCCGGGGGATCGGCGTGGACGGGTCGTTCTGGGGGATGCACACGCAGCGGCCGGAGGCGTCGTACTGCCAGCCGTGGTAGCCGCACACCAGACGATCGCCGGTCAACCAGCCCTGCGACAGCCGGGCACCCCGGTGGGGGCACAGGTCGAAGGCGGCGTGCACCGTGCCGTCGGCGGTGCGCCACACCACATACTCCTCGCCGAAGAGCACCGCCTGATGGGGCTTGTCGGTCAGCTCGGCCGAGTACACGACCGGGTACCAGAACTCCCTCAGAGCAGGAATCTCACTGACGAGCATCTCTGCCTCCACCGGTCGTCCTACAACAACATGCTAATGACCTTGGCAACCTTGCGAGACCTCGGGGATCGACGCAAGGGGTAGCGTCTGCCGCGTGAGCGAAGGGGGCCCGTGCGAGTGGCGGTGCGGGGAGTATGTGATCTCCGACGACCCGGCGCGGTTCGACGCCGACGCGCTGCACGACTTCCTGGAGGTCGAGGGGTACTGGGCGACCGGGCGGACCCGGGAGCAGACCGCGGAGGGCGCGGCCAACAGCGCGGTGCTCGGCGTGTACGCACCGGATGGGTCGATGGTGGGCGGAGCCCGGGTCGTGACCGACCGGGCCACCTTCGGCTGGCTCACCGACGTGTATGTACTGGCCGAGCACCGGGGCCTGGGGCTGGGCCGGGCGGTGGTGGCCGCGGCCTGCGAGCACCCGGCGGTGGCCGGGATCAAGCGGCTACTGCTGAAGACCGGCGATGCGCAGGAGCTGTACCGGCCGTTCGGGTTCACCGAGCCGCCCTCGCCGGAGGGCTGGATGGAGCTTCGCCCCGTGCCGGGCGGGACCGAAGTGGCCGACGCCGCCGCCGGGCGGGACGACGGCGGAGACGGGACGCCCGCCCTCACCTACGATCCGGTCGCGGGGCCGCGGCCCTATACGGCGTGGCAGGGCAGAGGGCTTCCCGACCCCCGCACCGCCCCTGTGTCCCAGATCGCGACCCACCTGCTGGACATCGTGACCGTCGAGGGGCCGGTGACTGCTGACCGGGCCTACCGGCTCTACATCCGGGGAGCGGGGTCGTCGAAGGTCACCCAGCGGGCCCGGGCCCCGATGGAGCAGGCCCTGGGCCGGCTGAGGCTGCGGGGCCAGGTCGACATCGACGAATTCGACAACGCAGGCGAGCCCCAGCAGGTGCTGCGCCTGTCCGGGACCCTGGCGGTGGCGGTGCGCGAGCTTGGTGAGCGCTCGCTGTACGAGGTGCCCCTCAACGAGATCGCCGAACTGATGGGGCACAAGCGGCGGGAGCTGCTGGGCCGCGCCGGTGCCGGCGATCAGCCCGCCCACGCAGTGGCCGGCGTGATCCAGCAGGCCGCAATTCGGCGGGCCAGCCCCGAGCGGGTCAAGCGGGCCGTGCTGGACACCTACGGGCTGATCCGCATGACCCAGGCCGCCGAGCAGTACCTGGACGCCGCCTTGGCTCTGCTCGACCGGGACCCCAGCCGAGATTGATGCCGAGATTGAAGATATAGGGGCCGAATCCGCATCAATTTCGGGATTTGGCTTGCTGGAGGAGGGACCAGACCCTGGGCGGGCGTGGCCGACGTCGCCCACGGTGACCAGATGCTCGACGGTCACCTCGCCGGTGGCGGCGTCCACCGACACCTCCACCCCGACCGCGCCGATCTCCCAGAAACGGGGGCAGGATCGCAGTGGTGCCGTCGCGGCGGATCACACCCACGCCCACCACCTCGCCCCCGTCGGCGCCGAACCACTGCCGGATCACCTCCGAAGGCGTCAGGGCCGACACGCCGTGCGGCTCAGAGCCAGAGTCGCTCCCGCCGGCCGACGCCACCGGTACGTGGATCAGGCCGTCGCGGACCTCGACCTGCTCGACGGAGATGCCGGCCGACTCGGCGGCCCGTCCCCGCAGGTTGTCCCACAGGTCGTCGCAGGCGGCCTGGACGGCCAGGCCGACGATGGTGGTGGTGCGGCTGGCGCCGGTGGTCCACTCGAACGGCGTGGCGCCGGCGTCGCTCGCAACTCAATTCCCAGAACGCGTAATAATCTATTCCCAGAACGTGCTACAACCTTTTCTCAAAACGCGTTACAATCTATTCCCAGAACGCGTTATGACGAATTCCCAGAACGCGTTGCAACCCATTCCCAGAATGCGTCTCTTCGATCTCCGGGAGCCAAGGTTTGGATCCTGACAACAACTCGCCGCAGTCGCTCACAATGCCGGGGTACCTTCCACGCATCGTCGGCCGCAACGTCGACGCTGCCCTTCAGCGACGGGGGGCTGTCCTGATCGAGGGCTGCCGGGGGTGCGGCAAGACCTGGACGGCGCGGCGCTTCGCCCGCAGCGAGGCCCGCCTCGACGACGAGAGGATGCTGCTGCTGGCCGCGTCTGATCCCGACGCCGTTCTCAGAGGACCCACGCCCCGGCTGCTGGACGAGTGGCAGAACGCTCCCGGACTGTGGAACCGGGTGCGCCGGGAATGCGACGACCGGGCCAGACCGGGACAGTTCATCCTCACCGGCTCGGCATCCCCCCACGACGACATCACCCGCCACACCGGCGCGGGTCGCATCAGCCGGGTGTTGATGCGGCCCATGTCGCTCAACGAGATGGGCCGCTCCTCCGGCGCCGTGTCGCTGCGCCGCCTGTTCGAGGGCGGGGCCGTGTCCGCCCTGCCCCGTTCCGACGTCGGGCTGCGGGACCTGGCGACGCTGATCTGCGTCGGCGGTTGGCCCGCCAGCCTGAACTTGGACGCGGCCAAGGGCCGCCTCGCCGTCGGCGACTACCTGAGCGAGCTCGCCCGGGCCGACATCCCCGCCGCGAGCGGCGTCCAGCACCGGCCGGGCTCAGTGCGGCGCCTGCTCCGCTCCATCGCCCGTCATGTGGCCACGGAGGCGAAGGCGACGACCCTGGCCGCCGACGCGGGCGGCGACGGCCGGCTCAGCCGCAGCACCGTCGCGGCCTACCTGGACGCGCTGGAGCGCGTCTTCGTGGTGGAGGACCAGCCCGCCTGGTCGGCGCGCCTGCGGTCGCGGGCGACCCTGAGAAGGGCTCCCAAGCGCCACTTCGTCGACCCGTCGCTGGCCGCCTTCATGCTGCGGGCCTCCCCCGAGCGGCTGATGGCCGACCACGAGACACTCGGACTGCTGTTCGAGTCGCTGGTCGTGCGCGACCTGCGCATCTACAGCCAACCGGACCGCGGCGAGGTCTTCCACTACCGCGATGACACCGGCTTGGAGGCCGACGCGATAGTCGAACGCGACGACGGCGCCTGGATGGCTGTCGAGATCAAGCTCAGCCCCGCGGCCGGAGTCGTGGACAAGGCCGCGAGGTCACTCCTGCGGCTGCGCAACAAGATGGCGCGCCCGCAGTTGGAGGACATGGCCGCCCTGATGGTGGTCACCTCCACCGGCCCCGCCTACCGCCGCCCAGACGGAGTCCAAGTCGCGCCCATCACCGCCCTCGGACCCTAGAGCGAGCGAAGATAGGTGAGAGCCGGCCGCGACGCTCCTTCCAGCGAGAGGGTTGGGAGGGAGGGTCAGCCAGCTGCTGCCGACAGGGCGGTGGCGGCGTTGGTGCAGAAGGTGTCTATGAGCTTGGTGGCCTTGGAGCGGATGACGCCGGCGCCGAGGGTGGCGACCCGGCCGGTTATCTCGTAGGAGCCTCTGAGGCGGACCCGGGTCTGGCCGGGGCCAGCATCGGACAGCCGGGCCGCGGCGTCGATCATGATGCGGGAGCGGATCTGGCGGTCCTCGCCGCGGGCCCGGATCGACACCTCCTCGCCGTCATGCACGCCAGACACTTCGATGTGCAGATCGGCTCGCAGGGAGAACGGGCCGACCTTGTCCTCGAAGGCGGCCTGGAAACTGGACCCGTCGATCCCGGAGCCTCCCGACGACACCTCGGTCACCGAGTGCATGATCGGCAGCCACGACGCCACCGCCTGCACGTCGAGCAGCCGAGGCCAAACGTCGCCGCGGACCGCCTCAACCACGAACTCCCGGTCAACTGCTTCCTTCACATCAAGCCCTCGCCGGCCGGAGCCTAGGGCAAGGGGTTTCAGCTGGGCGGCTCGTCGTCGGGCTCCAGGGCGCCCGCGGCCGGAACCAGCAATCTGTGTTCGAGCGCAGCATCGACCACCGCAGTGGCGTTCAGATGAGCGATCAGGGCGGTGAGCTTCCGCTCGAGCTCAGCGATCTGGGCTGTCAGCCTCGCGTCGAGCTCAGCGATCTGGGCTGTCAGCCTCGCGTCGAGCTCAGCGATCTGGGCTGTCAGCCTCGCGTCGAGCTCAGCGATCTGGGCTGTCAGCCTCGCGTCGAGCTCAGCGATCTGGGCTGTCAGCCTCGCGTCGAGCTCAGCGATCTGGGCTGTCAGCCTCGCGTCGAGCTCGGTGATCCGCGCGCCCTGCTCGGCGAAGCCGGCGTCCACCTTTGCTTCCAGGCGGTCCATCCTGGCCTCCAGGCGGTCGAAGCGGTCGTTGAAGCCGTTGAGAGCGAACAAGAGCAGCGCCACTACCACGGTGCCAAGAAGCGTGAACAAGGCCAGCGCGAGCCCGACGCCGAGGCTCGCCAGTGGGTTCTCGGCGATCTGGTCTCGCAACCGGGGCCTTGCCGGCCGCTCCGCGACGGCGTGATCGACGGTCTGAGCTTGCGATGTGACCGGATCGGGGGTGTGAGTCATCGGCGGTTCGGCCCGGTGGGCGGGGGCTACTGATGTCATGGGGCTTCTCCTAGGGCCCAGCGGCACGAATGCAGGTGCATGTCGTACCCAAACGAAGAATACTGGCGCACCGCTGGATGGCCCGGTGGCGAAGCTAGTAGATCAGAATAGCCTCAGATTCATTGTAGTGCAACCGGGCTTATCCCGGTCGTCCTTGAGCCCGAGCCAGCCCGGTCCCTGGACGATGGCCGGGACCGGATCGGTGACTCCAGCCGGCGAGCGCAGCAGGCCCTTGAGCTCGACGCCCTCACTGAAGAAGGCAACCTCGGTTTCGTGCACGGCCGTTTTCCCTCTGCCGAGCCCGCCCGATTTGAGCCCGATCAGTAGGCTCACTATTGTATACAATGGCGGGCGCCGGGGATTCCGACCTCTCCCCGGCGCCCCTTCCATTTCAGGCCCCGAACCGAGGAATCCGACACCGTAGGAGCAGGCACATGGCTGAGTTGATGTCACCGAGCGAGTTCAGAGTGGCCCTGGAGCAGGCGTTCTCGGGCACCATGGCCAAGGACGCCTCCTTCAGCCGGGCCTGGGCCACGGGCAAGCTCCACAAGCAGCACTTCGTCCACTGGGCGACGAACCACTACCACTACATCGGCCCGTTCGGCGACTACCTCGGCCTCATGTACGCCAACACGCCCGACCACGCTCGCGACGCCAAGGACTTCCTGCTGCAGAACATGTACGAGGAGGAGCTGAGCGACGACCGCCACACCGACCTGCTGATCCGCTTCGCCGAGGCGTGCGGCGGCACCCGGGCCTACGTGCAGGACCGCAACAACGCCATGCCGTTCGCCAAGGGCATGCAGGGCTGGATGTACTACGTGTCCGGCCGGGAGAACTTCGTGGTGTCGTCGGCCGCGCTGATCGTCGGCCTCGAGTCGCAGGTGCCGTCCATCTACCGCACCCAGTACCCGACGCTGATCAACAAGTACGGCTTCTCGGAGTGGGAGGCGGAGTTCTTCGACCTGCACATCACCTCCGACGAGATCCACGGCGAGCGGGGCTACCAGATCGTGCTCAAGTACGCCGACACGCCCGAGCTCCAGCAGCGCTGCCTGCACTACGTGCGGGAGGCGGCCGATATGCGCTTCGCCTACACCAAGGCGCTGTACGAGACCTACGTGCAGCCCGACCTCGGCCCCTGGGTCGAGGAGGACGAGCGCGAGCCCGCGCTGGTCGGCTGATCCCATACCGCCGGCGGCGGGACGGTCGAGGATGTAGGCCCGCGTGCCGCGCATCTACTTCAAGACGGCCGACCGGTACGTCGAGTTCGTCGAGGGCGACGAGGTCAACGTGCTGCGGATGGCCATCCGGGAGGACATCGACGTGCCGTGGCAATGCGCCAGCGGCAACTGCGGCACCGACCGCCTGGTGGTGGAGGAGGGGGCCGAGAACCTCGACCCGCCCCGGCGCCGGGAGCGGGCCCGGCTGGGCGAGCTGGTGGACGAGGGCTACCGCCTGGCCTGCCAGACCTACACCCGGGGCGACGTGACCTTCAGCTGGGACCCCGACCAGGTGGGCCTCGACGACGAGGACGGCGCCGGCGGCGGGTACCGCACCGGCTGGGCCGGCACCGGCTGAGCGGTCGAGCGGTCGGACGGGGCTGAGCTGTGGCCGCGCCGAAGGGATGGTTCGAGGTGGAGGCCACCGCGGACCAGCTGGCCGCGGCGGGCAAGCTGGTCGTGCAGTTGCACCGCCACGAAGTCCTGCTGCTGTGGAACGACGGCGAGCCGGTGGCCCTGTCCAACGTGTGCATCCACCGGGGCCGCAAGCTCAACGAGGGCGCGATGCTGGGCACCCGGCTGGTGTGCGCCGGCCACCAGTGGGCCTACGAGGTCACCACCGGCTACTGCAGGGCCCGGGAGCGCTACCAGCCCCGCTACTCGCTGGAAGTGCGCGACGGCCGGATCTTCCTGGAGCTCCCCGCCAAGCGAGGCCCCGACGCGCCGGAGTAGAAGAACTCCCGCGGCTAGCGTGCTCCACAACTGAATGCGCTGAGCAGGAGGAGCCGGCCATGGTCCAGTCGGTGCGTCGGCAGTACCGGGCGTACGCGGGGTTCGTGACCACGCCCCAATTCTTCGACGACTCCCCCACCCAGTTCGTGAAGGTGGCACCGCCCGGAGTGGGCATCATCCAGCGGGTCAACCACATCGACGGCTACGAGTACACACTGGACGACCGGGCCAGCAACTTCGAGGTGCTCGAGGAGTCGGCGATCTGCCTGGGAAGGTCCCACTGCCAGGTCATCGGCCAGGTCGGCACCAACTGGGTGCACTGCACCGGCACCAGCCCCACCGACATCGAGCGCATCTGCGCCGACATCTCGGCCGAAGCCGGAGCGGAGTTCGTGATGGCCGGCCAGGCCATCGTGGAGGGGCTGCGCGAGATCGGCGCCGAGACCATCACCATCGCCAACGGGTACTTCCGGCCCGACTGGTCCGCGGGGATAAACGCCTACCTGGAGGCGGCCGGCTTCCGGGTGCTGTGGGCCGGCAACATCATCGACCAGGGCTTCCTCGCCGACCACGACGAGATGCTGCGCCACGAGGACGAGACCCTGTGGGACTACCCCGACCACATGATGTTCGCCGCCGCGGTCGACGCCCACGCCCGGGCACCGCAGGCCGACGCCATCGTGCAGACCGGGGCCGGCATGCGGATGGTGCGCGTCCTCGACATGGTCGAGAGCCAGACGGGCAAGCCGCTGGTGGCCTCGGACGGGGCGCTCTACTGGGCCATGCTCAAGCACCTCGGACTGGCGGCCAGGCCCGGCTACGGACACCTCCTGTCGACGCTGGGATGACCCGCGCCCGCACCATCGCGGAGATCGTCGCCGACGACATGTGCATCGGCTGCGGGCTGTGTGAGGCGCTCACCGGGGGACGGGTCAAGATGGTCATGACCCCGGCCGGGTCGCTGCGACCGTCCCCGGTCGACGGGTTCACTCCCACCGAAGAGGCTCAGCTCACCGCCGCCTGTCCGGGCGCGGTGGCCGAGGCCCGCCCCGCCGACGGCCCCCGCACCGACCCGGTCTGGGGCGCCTACCGGTACATGGCCAGGGCCTGGGCCGGCCACCCGGAGGTGCGATACGAGGGCGCCACCGGCGGAGTGCTGACCGCGCTGGGCATCCATGCGCTGCGCACGGGCCGGGTGGACTTCGTGCTGCACGTCGGCGCCGACCCCGAGCGGCCCATGCGCAGCCGCTGGGTCGTCTCAGAGAGCGAAGAGTCGGTCAGGGCCAACACCGCGTCGCGCTACGGGCCGACCGCCCCGCTGGCCGGCCTGGCCGCGGCGCTGGACCGCGGTCAGCCCTTCGCCCTCATCGCCAAGCCGTGCGACCTCGGAGCGGTTCATTCGCTCTCCAGGAAGGACCCCCGCATCGACGAGCTGTGCGTCGTCCGGCTGGTGCTGGTGTGCGGGGGGCAGTCCCGGCTCACCAAGTCGCAGGCCGTGCTGGACGAGTTCGGCCTGGACGAGACCGAGGTCGCGCTGTTCCGCTACCGGGGGCACGGGAATCCCGGACCGACCGTGGTGGAGACCCTCGACGGGCGCCGTTTCACCAAGCCCTACCTCGAGATGTGGGAGGACGAGTCGGGCTGGCAAGTCGAGACCCGCTGCAAGTTCTGCCCCGACGCGCTGGGCGAGGCCGCCGACGTCGCCTCGGCCGACATCTGGCCCGGCGGCGCCCCCACCGGCGAGGACGAGGGGTTCAACGGGATCATCGTGCGCACCGCGGCAGGCGAGGACCTGGTGACCTCGGCGGTGGCTGCGGGCGACCTGCTGGTGACCGACGCGATGACGCCCGCGGAACTCGACGACTGCCAGCCGCACCAGGTGCGTAAGAAGGAAGCTCTGGCCGCCCGCTACCAGGGCCTGGCCGACGCGGGGGTCGCCCCCATCGAGACCAGCGGCCTGCGCATCGAGGAACTAGGCCGGCGCCTCGACCCGGAGCGGTTCGAACAGGAACGAGCGGGCGCTCGGCGCAGGGCCGGCTCCCAGCAAGAGCCGTCCGCAACGTGACCCGATCGGTCCTGGTCGTCTCACTGTCTGTAGCTCTTGCCCTGGCGGCCTGGCTGGCCCACCGCCTCTACACCGGCGACGACGCTCCGGCCGAGCCCCGTGTGCAGGCTGGTATCGGGGATCCACGCCCCGCCGCAGAAGACCCGGACGGCGCCGCCACCGGCGAAGAAGGCGAACGGCGCCGCGAACAGGCCCAGAAACCTGTTGGTGCAACCACAGGACCTGACGCTCCATCCACCCAGCCAGACGACCCGACCACCCAAACGCAAACCCCGACCACCCAAACCCAGGCGCCGACCACCCAAACCCAGGCGCCGACCACCGAGCCACCCGGGGAACTGGCGACCGCCGGCTGCTCTACTGCTGATGAGCCTGCCACCGCGGCCAGCGTGGCCGCATGGATCTCGTCGATCAACGCCCTGGGCACGGTCGACCTCGACTGGTCGCCCGACTGCAGCCTGATCGCCTTCACCGCCGACTCGCAGATCTTCATGGCGAACCTGGACGGATCCAGCTTGCGGCAACTCACCGACCTCGCCCTGAGCGGCCGGGATCCCAGGTTCTCGCCCGACGGCACCCGCATCGCCTTCACCAGCGGACCGGAGATATGGGTGATGGACATCGACGGTACCGGCACCCGGCAACTCACCGGCAGCAACACCGCCGAGAGCCCCGTGCCGGGCTACCGCTCCCGCAACACCGACCCGGACTGGTCACCCGACGGCACCCGCATCGCCTTCACCAGCAACCGCGACGGCAACGACGAGATCTACACCATGAACGCCGACGGCACCGACGTCCGCCGGCTCACCGACAACACGACCAGTCTGGACCGGAAGCCGGACTGGGACCCGGAAGGGGTCCGCACCGTCACCATGGACTGGGACCCGCACTGGTCACCCGACGGCACCCGCATCGCCTTCACCAGCAACCGCGACGGCAACGACGAGATCTACACCATGAACGCCGACGGCACCGACGTCCGCCGGCTCACCGACAACACGACCGGTCTGGACTGGGACCCGGTCTGGTCACCCGACGGCACCCGCATCGCCTTCGCCAGCAACCGCGACGGCGACCACCAGATCTACACCATGAACGCCGACGGCACCGGCGTCCGCCTGCTGGCCCGTGGCGGGGACGGCGCCTGGGAGCCGGCCTGGTGGCCCGACGGAAGCCACGTCATCTACCAGGCTCTGGACCGGAGCATCCGTCGGCATGCCGCCGCCGACGCAGACCCGCCGGACCCACCCACCGTCTCGGGAGATGCTGAACAGGTCCCCGCTCCGTCGCCCGACTGCGCGTCCCTGGATGAGACGTTGCTCAGGCACAGCGGCCAGCCGGAGCCGGCGGTGCCGGCCGGGACGCAGAGGTTGTTCCAGCATGGCTGGTCACCCGACTGCAGCCGGGTCGTGTTCATCGGGGACAGGGCCACCGGCTATGCCATCGTCACCGCGACCGCGCACGGATCCGGCATCCGCCAGCTGACCAATGACGGTCACTGGTACTCGAATCCGGTCTGGTCTCCCGACGGCACCCATATCGCCTTCGAGACCGACCGCGACGGCAGCTACGAGATCTTCACCATGAGGGCGGACGGCACGGGCGCCGTGCAGCTGACGAACCTCCCCCACCGGCAACGCAATCCGGCATGGTCGGCAGACGGCAGCCGCGTCTCGTTCCAGAGGGGCGCCGGGAACACCGACATCTGGACGATCTCCTTCGACGGCACCGACCCGAGGAAGGTGACCGAAACGAGCAGCTACGACGGGAACGCGGTGTGGTCACCGCAGGACGCCCGCATCGCCTTCGTCTCCAACCGCGACGGCGACAACGACATCTACACCATCAACGCCGACGGCACCGACACCCACCAACTGACCGACAACGACACCGACGACTGGAACCCGGTCTGGTCACCCGACGGCACCCGCATCGCCTTCACCAGCAACCGCGACGGCGACAACGACATCTACACCATCAACGCCGACGGCACCGACACCCACCAACTGACCGACAACGACACCGACGACTGGAACCCGGTCTGGTCACCCGACGGCACCCGCATCGCCTTCACCAGCAACCGCGACGGCGTACGCGAGTTCCACGTGACCGAGGCAGGGCCGGCGACCGGGCCATGACCGGACCCCGTTCGCCCGTGGCCGTCCCCGGCGACCGTCTCGACGCGGCCCGGACGGGATCCGCCGCCACCCGAGTGCCAGGACTCGACGGGCTGCGGGGCGTGGCCGTCGCCTGGGTTGTGGCCTTCCACCTGTGGCCCGAGACGGTGAGGGGCGGGTGGCTGGGCGTGGGACTGTTCTTCACGCTGTCGGGATACCTGATCATCGGCCTGATCGATACCGAGGTGTCGGCAACGGGACGGCTCCGGCTCGGACGGTTCATGGCGCGACGAGTCCGGCGCCTGATGCCCGCCGCGCTGGTGACGATCTCCGCGTCGGTGGCCCTCACCGCGGCCCTCACCGACGACGCCCTGCGAAGCGTGGGGCTCGACGCTCTCACCGCCGCGCTCAACGTGTTCAACTGGCGGGCCGCCACCGACCCGGGCGGCTATGCGGCCATCTTCGAGGTCACGGCGTCGCCCCTCGAGCACTTCTGGTCGCTTGCGATCGAGGAGCAGTTCTATCTGGTGGTACCGGCCGCGATGGCGCTGACCCGGCGACCGGTGGCGGTAGTGACGGCCATGGTCGTCGCCGGTCTCGGTGGCGTGGCGCTGTGGTGGGGATCGAGCGACGCCTACGTGGCCACGCCGGTTCGAGCGCTGGAGATAGCGGCCGGCGCCGGTCTGGCCCTGGCCGGGGCCCGCTCGGAGGCGGTCAGGCGCCTCCTGCGATGGGACGGGTCCCGGACCGAGCGAACTGTCTCGTTGGGCCTGCTCGTGGCGGTGCTGGCCGTGTCAGAGCTTGCGGTCGTGCTTCTGGGTCCCGGCCACGGAACCGTGTTCCGGGGTGCTCCGCAGCTCATGGCGGCCTGCTGGGTGGTGCTGCTGGCCGGCTCCCTCCCCGGCGGCCCGCTGGCGCCGCTCATGTCGCTGGCACCCCTCCGGTGGCTGGGTACCCGCTCATACGCGATCTACCTGTTCCATTGGCCCCTGATCGAGCTGACCGACTGGGGCGCGCTGCCGGTGATCGCCGTCACGCTGATGGCGGCGGAAGCGTCCTACCGGCTCATCGAGATGCCGGTGCGCCGCGGCACAGGACGCCGGGCCGTGCTGATGCTGGTCGGAGCCTTGATCGCAGTGGCGTCGGGGACGGCGGTTGTGGCAGCCGCCTCGTCACCGGCCCGAGGCGCGGGGGAGCGCGCCGCGGGGGTCACGGCGCTGCCTGAATGGATGGACCCCCAAGGGTCCACGGCGGACGCGACCGAGCAGACGACTCCGGCTGCACCGGAAACGCCGGCTCCGGAGCGACGGCCCGATGCCACGACGCCCGACACCACTGAACCCGAACCCACCGCGACGGACACCACCGCGACGGACACCACCGCGACCGAATCCACCGCGACGGACACCGCCGCACCCGACACCACCGCGACCGACACGGTTGCGCTCGACGCCACCGCGACGGACACCACCGCACTCGACCCGGCTGCACTCGACACCGCGGATGGACAGCCCGCCGAGCAGTTGCAGCCGCCCCAAGAGGGGCCGGGCGACGCTCCCATAGTGACGGTCATCGGCGATTCCGCGGCCATCCACGTGGCCGACGGGCTCCGCCAATGGGGCGACGCCAATCGAGCCATGGCCGTCGTCGACCGGGCTGTAGCCGCATGCTCGCCGGTCGTCACTGCGGATCACCCCTGGCGGGTCGTGCGGACCGGCGACGACACCAACCCGCGCAACGTGGTGGAACGGGAGGAGCCCTGCCGGTACGTGTACATCGAGCCGAACTCATCGCTGGTGCTGGTGGTCGACCACGTGATGCCGTTGTTCGACCACCTCCGACACGACGGTTCGTGGGCCTCCGTGCTGGACGACGACCTGGCGGCCGACCTGTTCGACTCATACCGGGAGTTGGTGGAGGACGCGCGGGGGGCCGGTGCCACGGTGGTGTTCGCCACCATGCCCCGCTTGCTGCCGGGCCCCGACGAACCCGGTCCAGCGCCCCCGGCCGCCGATCCGGCCCGGGCCGACGCCTACAACCGGATCGTCCGGGCCGTGGTCGAGGAACTCGCCGGCGCCGGTCCCGACGGTGAGCCGGATCCTGTCGTGATCGACACGGCCCGAGGGTTGAACGCCTCCGGCTATGACGGGCGCTACGCCCGCTCCGACGGCGCCCACATCGACTTCCAGAACTCGATCGTGTTCGCTTCCGAAGTGCTCGGCCCCGCGCTGCTGGACGTGTGGGATGAGACACAACGAGAGGCCGCTACGCACGGATGAGCGGGGGCGGCTCGCACCCGGAATCAGAGGGTCGAGCCGCGGTGCGGGTGTGTCGCCGGGCGAGATCCGCCTCTCGCCGGATTGAAGTACGGTGCTGACGTGGACGACCTGCCCGCCGAGCACACGGAACCCGAAGAGCCCGAGCAGCGCATAGAGCTGACGCTACGCCTCTGGCGGGGCGGGTCGAAGCGCCAGTTCGAGCGGTACGTCAACCGGCTGCTCAAGCTGGCCGCTCGCCAGGACGGCCGGGCCGAGCGCCGGGCGGCCGAGGTGAAGGGCGGTCCGGGCCGCCCCGACGCGGTACTGGTGCTGTCGTTCCCGAACACCGCCGCGGTCGACGCCTACCTGACCGACCCGCGCCGGGACGACCTGGAGGAGCTGGCGGCCAAGGCGATCAAGAGATCGCTGATCACCGGCGGCCGCCGGCACGACGTCACCGAGCACGACCCGGCCGACGTGACCGCCCTGCCGATAGATCCCGGCTAGGCCGCGCCGCAGGCTCGGGGAGTCAGGCCCGGAGAGCCACGCTCGGGGAGTCAGGCCCGGGTCGCCGGGCCGGGGAGTCGGGCCCGGAACCGGGCCGGGCTCAGGGCGTCGACGAACTCCGGCGTCAGGGGAGGCGGCTCGCACCGGCCGGTGATCAGGGCGGCAGCGAGGCGCCCGAGGGCCGGCGAGGTCTTGATGCCGTAGCCGCCCTGGCCGGCCAGCCAGAAGAAGCCCGGATGGTCGGGGTCGAAGCCCGCGGCGGGGACGCTGTCGGGGGCGAAGGTGCGCAAGCCGGCCCAGGTGCGGCGCACGCCCCGGACCCTCAGGGTGGTGGCCTCCTCCAGCCCCTCCACTCCCAGCGCGATGTCCTCCGTCTCCGGCCGGGCATCGCACGGCTCGCTGGGCGTCTCGTCCACGGGCGACACCAGCAGCATGGGACCCTCGGGCTCGAAGTAGAACCGGTTGCCGATGTCCCAAACCATGGGCCACCCCCCGACGGACATGCCCTCGGGCGGGGGGAACACGAACACCGAGCGGCGCAGCGGCCTGAGCCCCAGCGGCGCCACCCCGGCCAACCCGGCCACCGGATCGCACCACGCCCCGGCCGCGTTGACGACCACGTCGCAGTCCCAGTGCCGATCGCCGGCCGTGACCCGCCAGCCGCCGGCCCGGGCCGTGAGGGCGGTCACCCCGGCGTCCAAGTGCAGTTCGGCCCCCCGGAGGCGCGCACCCCGCAGGAACCCCTGCAGCAGCCCGTCCACATCGATGTTCATGGCATGGGGCTCGAAGACACCCGCGTCGGCGGCATCGGGGCGAAGCACGCCGACCAGTTCGCAGCACTGGGACGAGTCGAGGCGACGGACCTCGACACCGTGAGCCTCGGCGGCGGCCGCCTTGTCCTCCAGGCGGTCCCGCTCGGCCGCCCGGGCGATCCACAGCAGGCCCCGGGGCGACAGCAGCGCATGGTCGGCGAACCCCCCGGGCGGCTCGACCAGGAACGGGCGGCTGGCCGCGGCCAGCGCGCTCACCACCGGCGCGCCCGAGGTCTCGGTGTGGAGGGCGGCGGACCGGCCGGTGGCATGGGCACCGGGATGAGCCTCCCGCTCCACCATCACCACGGAGGCGTGGCCGGCCAGGTGCCAGGCCGCCGACGCCCCCGCGATCCCGGCCCCGATCACCGCCACCTGCATCACGCCAGCCTGCCACCCGCGAGTCACCGAACCTCCCCGATTAGAGGCCCGTCAGGCAACGGTATACAGTGAACGGTATACAATCTGGAATCGCGTATCGGTCGAGCGCTGCTCGGGCGGTCCCGAACGGAGGAGCAGCGTGCGCGACGGACTGACCATCATCGACACCGACACCCATGTGTGGCCGTCGGTGGAGGTGCTCAAGCGCTACGCCGACCGGGAACTGCTGGACCGCTGGGACGTCGAGCTGGCCCAGTACGAGCGCCGGGTGGAACTGCCCCTCACCTACGGCGACCCCGACGGCCCCTGGACCAACCTCAGCATCGAGCCCCGCGGCTACCTGCGGGAGATCGGCGAGAAGTCCCACCTCGAGGAGGAGTTGGGCGCGGGCGGCCGGGCCGCGCTGGAGGGCAAGATCCGGGGCCTGGTGGTCACCGAGGACTCCCCCCGCTACGGCGTCGGCCACGACAACGCCGAGGGTCGCATCGCCGACATGGACCGCGAGGGCGCCGACGTGCACCTGCTCATCCCCGGCACGTGGCCCCAGTCGGTGACGGTGTGCCCCACCGACGTGGCCACCGGCCTGTACGAGTCCTACGCCCGCTACATGGCCGACTTCTGCTCGATAGACACCGGCCGGCTCAAGAGCCTGCTGATGCTCACCGGCGAGGACATCGAATGGTCGGTGCGCCATATAGAGGAGTGCGGCGATCGGCCGTCGGTGGCCGGAGCCATGCTCGCGCTGGCCGAGGGCTACCCCATCGACGACCCCGACCTGGAGCCGATCTGGGCCGCGCTGGCCGCCGCCGACCTGCCGCTGCTGCACCACTCGTTCTTCTACGAGCCGCCCTACTTCCCCGGCTACCGCGACGTGTGGGACAACATCGTGGTGGCCCGCACCGCGGCCCACCCGTGGGGGGCGCAGCTGCGGCTGGCCTACCTGCTGCTGTCGGGCGTGTTCGACCGCCACCCCAACTTCCGGGTGGGCTTCTCCGAGACCGGCTGCGGCTGGCTGCCCGAATGGCTGCTGCGCCTCGACGGCCAGTCCAGGCACCTCAAGAGCGAGGGGCCGCAGCTCTCGATGCTGCCGTCGGAGTACGCCCGGGCCGGTCACGTCTACTGCGGCATCGAGCTCTACGAGGGCCGCAAGATCTACGACTACGTCGACAGCGTCCTGGGCGACGGGGTGCTCATGTACCAGTCGGACTTCCCCCACGCCCAGTGCCGTTTCCCCGACTCGCCGGGCGCGGCGCTGGCATGGGGCATTGAAGACGGCGCCAAACGCGAGAGACTGTTCTCGGGCAACGCCACCCGGTTCCTGCGCATGGCGGCCTGACCGTCGCAGCAGCCGAGCGGCGCGGCCGGGGCACGCCAGACTCAACAGACAGGACCCAGAAGGACGGACGATGGTCGAACGAGAGCCCGCGACGGTGGATCCCCACGACGCGAAGACCTACTGACAGAGGACTGATCATGGTCGAACGAGAGCAGACCCGGCTGAGAGAGCGTGATCGCAGCGAGGAGGACCGGCACCCCTACGAGGTCTTCTTCTCCACGTTCGCCGAGCGGCGCAACCTGGCCGACAGCGGCCAGGTGGTGATCAAGGGCAAGGACCTGCCCTGGCAGCAGTCCCGCCAGGGCCGCAGCAAGTACTACCTGCACATGAGGGCCGAGAACCGGGCGGTGCAGGACTGGATGGTGTTCCGCAAGGACATCCAGACCGAGTCGGGGGCCCACACCCATCAGGGCGGGCTGGTGATCTACGTCACCCGGGGCGCGGGCTACAGCGTGTTCGACGGGGTGGAGTACCACTGGAAGCCCGGCGACCTGCTGATCCTGCCGGTGAAGCCCGGCGGCGTCGAGCACCAGCACTTCAACTACGACGACTCCCAGAGCTCGCAGTGGATCGCCTTCATCTACATCCCGTTCCTGTTCCAGACCGGCTCGATGCTGGCCCAGGTCAAGGAGCAGTCGAACTGGCGGGAGGTGGCGGCCAAGGACACCGGCGACGACGCGGCGGGCGACGACGGCGAAGCCGACGAGGATCCCATCGTGGCCGTGACCCGGATCATCGGCGAGAGGGCCGGCGATGTCTGACCAGACCCTCTCCGGGCAGACCCTCCCTGACCAGACCCTCTACGACCTCACCTTCGCCGAGTCGCGGGCCGAGCGCGACCGCCGGTCCCAGGCCAGGAACCTCATCGGGCGGGAGGACTGCGAGCCCGAGCTGAACCGCATGGGGACCATGCGCTGGTACCTGCACCCCCACCTGGAGACGCCCAGCACCAGGGCCCTGTACTTTCACGAGTTGGAGATCCCCCAGGGCTCCAACAGCGGCAAGCTGTACTGCCAGGGCGGGATCATCCACTTCGTGATGTCCGGCAGCGGCCACACCGTGCTCGACGGCCGGGCCCACGAATGGGAGGAGGGCGACGTGATCGCCATCCCGATCAGGGAGTCGGGGGTGACCTACCAGCACTTCAACACCGGCGTGGGACCGACCAGGATGCTGGTGTGCTGGGCCAACCTCGACTCGGCCATCAGCCCCGAGGGAGGGGTGGCCATGGAAGTACTGGAGCCGTGCCCGGAGTGGCAGGCCCAGCACAGCTGATCCGCCTGGCGGCCCGGCCCGCGCCGGGATCGAAGCTGGGGCCGTCGGAGGCCAGCCTGTCGGCGGCCGGCCTCCAGGAGCTGGGCCTGGCCGAAGGGGGCGCGGTGGCGCTGCGAAACGGCGATCACCGCGCCTGGGCGGTGGTCCGGACCCACGACCACAACGACAGGCTGGTGCGGCTGGGGCGCATGCTGTGGCCCCAGTTGGCCGTCCGCCCCGGCGAGCCGGTCGAGGTGGCGGCCGAGGGTGAGCTGCCCGCCGCCCGGAGCGCCCGGATCACCCCGCCCTACAACCTGACGTTCAACCTGCACCAGCGGCTGCTGGAGCGACTGCGCGACGACGGCACGCCGCTGTATCCCGGCAACCGGGTGCTGGCCGAGATCTACCCCGGCGGCGCGGGTATGCTGGTGCGCATCGATCTGGCGTCGCCCTCGCCGTCGCGGATGGGCGACAGCACCGAGGTCGAGCTGCACCGGGCCGACGTCAGCGTGTCGGAGAGGCTGATCACGCTGGCCGACGTGGGCGGGTGCGACCAGATCATCAGGCGCCTGCGGGAGCTGGTGGAGCTGCCGCTGCTGCGCCCCGCGTTCTACCGCCGGCTGGGAGTGCGCCCCCCCAAGGGGGTGCTGCTCCACGGCCCGCCCGGCACGGGCAAGACGCTCATCTGCAAGGCGCTGGCCAACGAGCTGGGCGTCACCGCCTACCGCATGTCGGCCACCGAGCTGGTGGGCAGCGTGCAGGGCGAGACCGAGGCCAACCTGCGGCTGCTGTTCTCGCGGGCGCTGGCCCACGCCCCGTCGCTGGTGATGATCGACGAGTTCGACGTGATCGCCACCAACCGGGAGCGCCTGGCGTCGCAGAGCGACGTGCGGGCGGCCAGCCAGCTGCTGACCCTGATGGACGGGCTGGAGGAGGTGGACGGCCTGATCCTGATGGCCACCACCAACCGCATCCAGGCCATCGACCCGGCCTTCAGGCGGCCGGGACGCTTCGAGGAGGAGATCTTCGTCGGCCCACCCAACGAGGAGGCCCGGGCCGAGATCCTGTCCATCCACACCCGGGAGATGCCCCTCACCGCCAAGGCGCAGGACGCCATAGCCGCAGTGGCCGCCGAGACCGGCGGCTTCACCGGGGCCGACCTGATGCACCTGGCCCGCTCGGCCGGTCTTGAGGCCGGCGACCGGCTGGCCTCCGGCCGCGAGGGCTTCGAGCTGGCCGACTCGCTGGAGGGCACCGAACTGGCGGTGGAGCCCGGCGACCTCGAGGCCGCGCTGCGGACGGTGCGGCCCAGCGTGCTGCGGGATGTGGTGACCAGGACCGACCGGATCACCTGGGGCCGGATCGTGGGGCTCGGCGACCTGAAGGCCCGCCTGCGGGAGTTGGGTCGCCGGGCGGTGGCACCCGACGGCGGCGGGCAGGGCGTGCTGCTGCACGGCCCGGCCGGGTCGGGCAAGAGCGCATTGGTGCACGCGTTGGCCTCCGAGCTGGGCGTGAACTTCGTGGCCATCGAGGGCAGCAAGGTCTACAACCAGTGGCTGGGCGAGTCCGAGGAAGCGGTGCGGGCCCTGTTCCGGCGGGCGGGAGAGGCCCGGCCGTCGCTGGTGATGCTCGACCATCTCGACGCCCTGGCCCCGGTGCGGGCCACAGGTAGCGGCGAGCGCACCGACGAGCGGGTGGTGTCGGCCCTGCTGGCGTCACTCGACGATGTGCTGGCCGAGGGCCAGGTGTTCGTGGTGGGGGCGTCGAACCGTCCCGAGCTGATCGATGAGGCCGTGCTGCGCTCAGGACGCCTGGGAGTGCACCTCGAGGTGGCCAACCCCGACGGCCCCCGCCGCGGTGCGCTGATCGCATCGCTGGCCGCCGCCCACGGGCTGGAGCTCGAGGAGGACCTGGCCGCCGAGCTGGCCGACGGCACGGGCGGCTGGAGCGCGGCGGACATCGTGATGCTGGTGGCCGAGGCGGCCGGCCGGGCCGCGTGGGAGGACCGCCCGATGGGCTTCGACGACCTGGTGGAGGCCATGCCGGCCATCACCCGGCTGTAGGAGCGCCATGAAGATCGCCGGGTCGGTAACCGGGTCGGCGGGGGTGGCCAGCGGCCACCGGCTGGCCACCGAGGCCGGGATCGAGGCGCTCAGGGCGGGTGGCACCGCGGTGGACGCGGCTCTGGCCGCGGCATTCACCCAATGGGTGGTGAACGCCCCCCAGTCCGGTCCCGGCGGCGAGATGGTGGCCCTGGTCGCCGGTGCAGGCGGCAACGGCGCGGGCGACGGTGTTCACGTGTACGGCGGGTGGTCCAGGGCGCCGCGGGCGGCCGGAACCGGCGACGGCGCGGCCTCCAGCAGCGGCGGCGGCGATACCCAGGCGGGCTGGCCCCCGACCAGCGGTCCCCGCAACGCGGTTGTGCCCGGCTCGCTGAGGGGTGCGGAGGCGGCGTGGAAGGCCCACGGGAGGCTCGACTGGGCCAGCCTCTTCTCCGGTGCGCTGGCGGCCGCGGCCGGCCACACCGTGACCCCGCGCATGGCGGAGGTGTACGAGCGGGTCGAGAGCCGGGGCCACACCGACGCCCTGCGGCGCATGCTGGGCCGCTCCAGTGCCCCACCGGCGGGCGCGACCATCCGCATGCCGGACCTGGCCACCACCCTCGAAACGGTCGCATGGCAGGGACCCGACGCCTTCTACCTCGGCCGGCTGGCCGATCGGCTGGTGGCCGCGGCCTCCGAGGAGGGGGCCGCACTGCGCCACGACGATCTGGCCGCGGTCGAGGCCACCGTCGAGCCGGCCCCGCGATTCGAGCTCGACGACATCGCGGTATGGGTCACGGGAGCTCCCAGCCAGGCCGTCATCACGACGGCGCTGCTGGCGGCCGTGGCGCCCGGCGCCGACCCGGCCTCACGGGACTTCGCCGAAGCCGTGGCCCCGCTCACCGAGCAGCAGCTCACAGAGTTCTGCGCCCGCGGCCCGGCCCTCCCGGCCGGAACGGCGGTGGCCACCGCGCTCGACCACCACGGCCTGTCGGTGACCGTGGTCCACAGCCTGGCCGGAGTGCAGTTCGGCACCGGCTGGGTGGCCGGCGGCACCGGAGTGGCGTTCAGCAACCGGGTAGGCACCGCCCTGTCGGACCGACCGGACCTGCCCGGGTGCAACCTGAGGGGCGGGGCGGTGCTGCCCCACACTCTCAGCGCGGCCCACGTGCGGCGCCGTCACGGGCCGGGCTGGATGACAGCAGCCACCCCGGGCGGCGACCGGCAGGTGCAGTGGCTGGCCCAGGCCATCCAGCGCTTCCGGCGGGGCGCGGCCGCCGCCGACATCGCGGCCGGGGCCCGCTGGTTCGTATGCCCCACCGGCGACCGCTTCGGCGTGCCCGCCGGCATCGGCGAGCCGTGGTACGCCTTCGCCGAGCCGGGCATCGCCTGGCACGACGATCGCGATCTGGCCGGCTACGAAGTCAGGACCACCGCCAACGTGGGGGGTGGGCTGCAGGTGGTGGCCGGCGGGGACGGCCCGGGGCGCAGCCGGCGCAGGATGGCGGAGCTGGCCAGCGACCCACGCTCCGCAGGCGCAGCCCTGGCTACGGACTGACGATCGAGCATTTGACAGCCACCTGACACCCGTTTCGGGGGTGTGACCAATGGCACGTTTACAGAGGGTTGACAAGCCGAAAGACTGAGGGGCACGCAAGACACACGCCTCTCTCGACGTTGCTTCCGGGAGCCGGGCGAGTGCCGCGGCCCGACAACTACGGCTCTGGGCGCGCGGGAACCCTTCGCAGAACGTCGACTGAGAGGCCGAGCAGGTAGGCGAGAGAATCCGATTCATACGGGCGAGGCCGTGGCCCGAGCGGCCCGTGAGCGCAGCGAACAAGAGCGGGAAACACCCCTTCGCAACGCGACGAGTTCTCGCCTACGCAAGCTCGCTCCGGTTGCGCCGGCTGCCGGCGCACCTGCCGCGAATGGGGGGAGAAAGGATGAGAGGAAGGTGGACAAGCAAGGAGTGATAGGTGTCGAGACGGTGAGCAGCCGAGACAGGGACTGGTTCACCAGCCTCTATCGCGACAGCTACCGGATGCTGTTGGCCTACGCCAGGAGACGTGTGGATGAGCAGACAGCCGACGAAGTGGTGGCTGACACGCTCCTGGTGGCGTGGCGCCGGCGGGACGAGGTGCCCGAAGGCTACGAGCGGGCCTGGCTCTTCGGAGTGGCCCGCAACACGATCCTCACCGCGGCCCGGTCCGCCCGGCGCCGCAACGCACTCAACGGCAAGCTCCGCGGCGCGACCCGTCCTCCCTGGACCGACGGGCGGCCCGATGTGTCGGACCGTGCCGACGCGCTGCTGCCTGCCCTGCGGGAGCTGCGTGAAGAAGACCGCGAACTGCTGATGCTGGTGGCCTGGGAGGAGTTGTCGCATGCCGAGATCGCACAGGCCATGGGCATCACGCCCAACGCAGTCGCCATCCGGGTCCACCGGGCCCGCAAGCGTCTCGCCGACCGGATCGACAGGCTCGCCGAGTACAGCATCAACTGAAACCGAACCAATGGGGGGTATCGGCAATGGAAGAGGACGCGGGCAGGCGCCATGACTGCTGACGAACAACCGGACAACGACCACGACGGCGCCGCAGAGGAGGTCGATCTCATGGAGGAGTTGCGAAGACTCGATCCTGTCGACATCGACGCACTGCCGTCGTCCCACAGCCCCGAGGCCCTGAGGATCCTCGAACAGATCCTCGGCCCCGACTGAGACATCCAACCCGAGACCGAGGCGCCCGGATCGGAGGCACACGAGACCGGGGCGCCCGAGTGAGCCGCCCCGCGCACCAGGACCAGGCGCGCTTTCCCGCTTCTGCCCAGAGGTTGGTATACAACATGGGCCGAATCCGCCCCAGGACGAGCCATGTACGTGAATCTGACCTTCAAGGACCCGGACTGGCCCCAGTCCACCATCGCGGCCATGGCCGACTTCGCCGCCGGACACCGCGACGAGCTGAGGTCGTGCCAGCGGGCCGCCCGGTTCCCGGCCGACATCTACGCGGCCATGGGCAGCCGGGGATGGGTCGGCCCGTTCACGCCTGAATCCGAGGGCGGCAGCGGGCTCGGCGTGGCCGAGTACTGCCTGATCGAGGAGGAGGTGGGCCGGCTGGGGCTGGTGTCACCGCAGATCTCGATCCAGGGCCAGCGGTGGCTGATCGACTGGGCCACGCCAGAGCAACGGGAGCGCTACCTGCCGGGGATCGCCCGCGGCACGCTCATCTTCTCCGAGTCGATCTCCGAACCGGGCGTGGGCTCGTCCATGAAGCTGATGCGCACCACCGCCGAGCGCGACGGCGACGACTGGATCATCAACGGAGCCAAGACCCACGTGAACCTGGGAGCCGAGAGCGAGGTCACCCTGGTGTACGCGATCGCCCCCGAGGGGATCACCGCCTTCCTGGTGGACACCGACCTGCCCGGCGTGTCGACCCGTCACACCGACCCGATCGGCCTGCGCCTCATCCCGACCGCCGACGTGACGCTGGACAACGTCAGGGTGCCGGGAACGGCAGTGCTGGGCGAGGCCGGGCGGGGCATGGACACCTTCTTCTCCACGTTCAACATGAGCCGGCTGGGCAACGCCTCGGAGCTGATCGGGTTCGGGCGCCGGGCACTGGCCGACGCCATCGGCTACGGATCGGGCCGGGAGGTGGGCGACTCGATGGTCACCGACTTCCAGGGCATCCAGTGGACCGTGGCCGACTGCTACAGCGACCTCTACGGTGCCTCGCTGGCCCGCGACCACGCCGCCAACCTCCACGACGCCGGCCGCGACGTGGCCCTGGCCACCACGCTGGCCAAGAAGATGGCCATCAGTGCGTCGGAGCACGCCGTCAACGAGGCGTTCGCCCTGACCGGAGGCCACGGCCTGTACACCGACACCGACTACGGACAGATCCTGCACGACATGAAGGTGCTGCGGGTGGCGGGAGGCTCCCTGGAGGTGCTGCGCAACTACGTGGCCCGCCGGGTGTTGCGGGCCGACGACTACGAGGGCCTGGGTTGAGCCAACCTCTCCACCGAGGAGGAGGCGGGCGCGCCGTGAGGAACCTGGCTGAGCTGGTCTGCGACCGGGTGGGGCGGCGGCCCGAGGCCCGCTTCGGCATGACCGGCGAGGCCACGCCCACGCTGGAGCAGGTCGCGGGCCGGGCACTGGGTGCGGTCGGGGTGCTGGAGGAGGCGGGCGCGGGCCTCGGGCGGCGGGTGGCCCTGATCGGCACCACCTCGGACGCCTACCTCACAGCCTGGCTCGCCCTGGTGCTGGCCGGGGCCGAGGTGGCCCTGGTGAACCCCGCCTACCCCGACGAGCTGCTGGCCCAGATGCTCGAGCAGCTCTCGCCCGACGCGGTGGTCTGGTCGGGTCGGGAGGCCGCGGAGTCGGTGGCGCCCGGCGCAGCCCATCTCGACGCCGGCCATCTCAACGCCGGCCGCCTCGACGGGGGCGAGCTGGCAACCGCTGCTCTGGCCGATGCGCCCGGGCTGGGGCGGGACCGCTTCGACGTGGCCGGCTGGATGCACACGTCGGGCACGACCGGCGTGCCCAAGTTCTGCGAGCAGACCCACGAGTACTTCCTGCGCCTGGGCCGGTTCATTGCCGACTCGATGTGCTTCTCGGAGGCCGACACGGTGCTGGCCCCGCTGCCCATGTTCCACATCAACCCGCTCGGGTACGGCGTCGTCGGCGGGCTCACCGGAGGCACCGAGGTGCTGGGCCTCGAACGGTTCTCGGCCAGCGGGTTCTGGCCGCTGGTGCGCTCCGCGGGGGTCACGGCGCTGATCCTGCACGCCCCGCCGGTGGAGATCCTCAAGCGGGCCACCAGCGGCGCCGACGCGGCCGGGCACCGGGTGAGCCGGGTGTTCTTCTCGGACCCCGACTTCCTGGAGACGTTCGGTGTCCCGCTGGGCTTCTCGGCCTACGGCTCCACCGAGGCCGGCGGCCTGTGCCATATCTGGACGTGGCGCCGGGGCGAGCGGCCGGACCATCCCGAGGGCATGTCCCGCTACGGGGGGCGAGCCCGCCACGAGGTGCAGTGGCGGGTCAACGGCACGACCGGAGCCGGCGGCGGCGCGGGCGAGATCGAGGTGCGGGCCGACCGGCCCGGCGTGCTGTTCTCCGGCTACCGGCGAGCCGACGGACTGGTGCAGCCCTTCGACGACGACGGCTGGTTCGCCACCGGCGACCTGGGCCGGGTCGACGACGCCGGCAACCTGGTGTTCATCGAGCGGGCCAGCGAGTCGATCCGGGTCAAGGGCGAGTTCGTGCCCATCGGCTACGTGGAGCAGCGGTTCGCCTCCGTGGACACCCTCCACGATGTGGCCGTGTGGCGGCGGAGCAGTGACCTGGTCGACGACGAGATCGTGCTGTACGTAGTCGGCGACGCCATCCCGACCGAGGCGATCTCGGCGGTGAGCGACGAGCTCCCCGTGTTCATGCGGCCCGCGGCCGCGGCCCGGCTGGCCGAGATTCCCCGCGACTCCGGAGTGGGCAAAGTGCGGCGACGGCTGCTCGACGACGCAACCGTGCTCGAATGGGCGGACCTGGCGGAGGCGCCGGGATGACCCCGACCGACACATGACCGGGGCATCGATATGACCGTGATCGACGGGATGGTCGACTTCCATGTGCACTCGGCCCCCAGCCTGGCCCCGCGCCACAGCCACGATCCGCACACCCTGGAGGACGCCCGGGCCGCGGGAGTGGCCAAGTTCGTGCTCAAGGCCCACGAGGGATCCTCAGCCGAGCGGGCCCAACTGCTCGGCGACGAAGTGGTCGGGGGCGTAGTGCTCAACTCGCCGGTAGGCGGGGCCAATCCCGACGCGGTGGCCGTGGCCGCCGCCCTCGGAGCGAGGGTGGTGTGGCTGCCGACCATCTCGTCACCGGCCCACATCGCGGCCAGCCACAACCCGGAGCTCTCCGCCCATCGAGGCATCTCGTTCCGGGAAGTGCCGGTGGTGGAGGACGGCGCGGTGCGCCCGGAGTGGCTGGACGTCATCGACGAGGCCGCCCGAGCCGGCATGGTGCTGGCCTCGGGCCACCTCACCATGGACGAGGCCGTGGTGGCCCTGGACACGGCCCGGCGCCGGGGAGTCCACCGGCTGCTGGTGAACCATCCGGGCCTGCCCTTCCTCGGCTGGCGCGACGAGCACCGGGAGCAGTTCCGGGCCCTGGGCGCGCACCTGGAGATCGGCGTGCTGGCCGACATGCTGGTCGGCGACGCCGGACCCACTACCGAGGACCTGGTGGCCGCTTACCCGCACGAGTTGCTGGTGTTCGGCAGCGACCTCGGCCACACCAACTTCCCCGCCATCGCGGAGGGCATCCGGGAGTGGGTCGAGCGTCTCGACCCGATCCTGGGCGATCGCGGCCTGGAGCTGGTGGCCCGCACCACCGCCGAGGACATCCTGGCATGACGCGCCGCCGGATCGCGGTGCTGCCGGGCGACGGGGTGGGAGCCGAGGTGGTGGCCGGACCGGTCGAGCTGCTGGAAGCCATCGCCGAGGCCGGCCGCATCGAGCTGACCGGTCCCTGGCCGGTGGGAGCCTCGGCCTTCGGGGAACTCGGCACCGGCCTGCCCGCCGACACGCTGGCCGCCTGCGACGACTGCGATGCCATGTTCTTCGGCGCGGCCGGGGAGCACCCGGGCGTGTCGCTGGACGCCTACCGGCCCGAGCACTCCATCATCGGCCTGCGCCAGCGCTACGACCTGAGGGTCAGCATCCGCAACATCGTCAGGGCCGGCGAGCGCAGCGGGCGGCCGCTGATCGTGCTGCGCAACCTGCTGGGCGGGGCCTACGGCGCGGCCGACACCCGCACCGAGAGCGACGGCTCGAACGCCGCCGGCGACGAGGTGATCCTCACGCCGGCGCAGATCGCCGAGCTGGCCGAGATGGCCTGCGACCTGGTCGAGCAGGGCCTGGCGTCGAGCATCGTGTCGGCGGACAAGGCCAACCTGATGGCCACCAGCCGGCTGTGGCGGTCGATCACCGGCCAGGTGGCCGAAGCCCGGGGCGTGCCGCTGCGCCACACCTACATCGATCGGATGGCCTTCGAGCTGGCTCACGACGACGTGGTGGCCGACACGGTGGTGCTGACCGAGGGCATCTTCGGCGACATGCTCAGCGACTTGGCCGCGGGACGGGCCGGGTCGATCGCGCTGTGCGGCTCGGCCAGCGTCAACCCGGGGCCACCGGTGCAGGGCAACTGCGTGGGCCTGTTCGAGCCGGTCCACGGCTCCGCGCCCCGTCATACCGGAAAGGGGAAGGTCAACCCGTCGGGGGCCTACCTGGCGCTGGCCGCGCTGCTGGAGTGGTTCGAAGAGACGGCCGAGCTGGGTCCGCCGGTGACCGAGGCCCTGTCGGAGGCTCTGCAAGCCGGACCGCTCACCTACGATCTGGCCCCCACAGGCACCCAACCGGCCTCAACCGGGAGCTTCGCCGCGGCCGTTAACGCCCGTGCCCTCTCCCGCCTCAAGGAACTGCTGTGAGCCCCGTCCCCCACTTCACCGAGGAACTGCTGTGAGCCCCGTCCCCCACTTCACCGAGGAACCGCCATGAGCCCCGTCCCCCACTTCACCGAGGAGCAGATAGCGGAGCTGTGTGACCTGGAGACGGTCACCGACTGGCTGGAGCGGGCCTGGCGCGACCTGGGCGCGGGCGAGGCGGCCACCACGCTCAGGGTGCGGGCTGCGGCCAGCGGGCTGATGGGCAGCGCCATGGCCGCCTCATGGCCCAGGCATCAGGTAGTGGGCGGCAAGCTCTACCTCACCCACCCCGACGGGTTCGCCTTCCTGGTGGGGCTGTTCAGCCCCGACGCCGGGCTGGTGGCCACCTTCGACGGGCTGGGCCTCACCGCCATCCGCACCGCAGCCGCCACTGCGCTGGCGGTACGCCACCTGGCGCCGCCGGGTGCCTCGGTCGCGGCCGTGTGCGGCACCGGCATCCAGAGCAGGCCGCACCTGGAGGCCTTGGCCCAGGAACTGCCGCTGAAGGACCTGCGGGTATGGGGCCGCAGCCATGACAAGGCCGAGGCCGTCGCCGAGTGGGGAAGGGCCCAGGGGATCCCGGCCCGGGCCGTCGCCGACGCGGACGCGGCGGTGGACGGCGCCCTGGTGGTGGCCACGGTGACGTCCAGCTACACCCCGCTCTTCGACGGCGACCGTCTCGATCCGGCCGCGCTGGTGTGTGCGGTGGGCTCCACCAAGGCCGACCGCCAGGAGGTCGACAGCACCACCGTGCAGCGGGCCGGGTTCGTGGTGAGCGACAGCGCCGAGGGAGCCCGCACCGAGGCCGGCGACCTGGTCCACGCCGCCGCCGAGGGCGTCTTCGACTGGGACGGCCTCGCCGACCTGGCCGACGTGATCGCGGGCACGGTCACCCCGCCCCAGCCCGGCACAGGCATCGTGCTGTTCGAGTCCCAGGGCGTGGCCCTCCAGGACGTGGTGATCGCCACCCTCGCCCACCAGCGGTCCCAGACCTAGTAGGTGTATATCGCGAAAACTTGTGATATTGACATGTTTTCGCGATATACAGCGATATTTAGGAGGAGTTGGCTAGCTCCGGGAGCCGAAGGACTGCTGGGGGACGCCCCGCATCAGCGAGAAATGGCCCTGAACCCCTCGCCACGGACCGTCGAGGGAGTCCCGCACCAGGACGAACGAGCAGCGGCCGGGGCGGTCGAAGGGCGTGCCGTCCTGCGCGTAGCCGGTCGAGGTCCAGGTCACCATCACGGCGGCCATCAGCCGGTCACCGGAGACCCGGGCCCGCATCCTGTCGGTCAGCAGCACGAAATCGGTCATGGTGGGCCAGACGTTGCGCCACTGCCCGTCGACGAAGTGATCCACCCCCACCACCACGTCGGTCCAGGTGCTGAAGCTGTTCACCTCGGGGTCCATCATGGCCGCGGCCTCGTCGTAGCGGAGGTTGGCCACATGGCCGGAGAACCGGTCCACCCACTCCTGTAGGGACGGTTCGTCGGCGGACGAGGCCTCGGCCGGGGCTGGGGCGTTCATGGTCGGGCTCCTTGGCTTGGGTTGCGTGCTTCTGTCAGGCGACGGGTCCGAGGACCCGGTCGGTGTAGCTGTTCGAGAACGTCCCGGCCGGGTCCAGCTCGGAACGGGCCCGCTGGAACCGGTCCCACTCGGGATAGAGCGGGGCCAGAGACCGGTGGTCGTGGAAATGGAGCTTGCCCCAGTGGGGGCGGCCCCCATAGTCGGCCGCGATGGCCTCCACCCCCTGGAAGTAGGCCAGGTACGGGGTGCCGGCATAGACGTGGACGGCGAACCAGCCGGTGTCACGGCCATGAGCAGTGGACAGCGCGATGTCGTCGGCGGCCGACACCCGGACCTCGACGGGGAAGGTCACCGGCGACGGCAGGCTCCGGACCAGGGCCCCGATGCGGCGCACGGCCTCGGGCACCGCGGCGACGGGCACCCCGTACTCCATCTCGTAGAAGCGCACCAGGCGCCTCGACACGAAAACCCGGTGGCTGGCGTCGATGAAGTCCCGCCGGCTCGCCGCCCCGCTGGTCGCCCGGGCCACCACCGGAGCCAGCGACGGGAAGCGCCGCACCGTGCGGTTGGCCAGCCCGAACACGACGTTCTCGTAGAGCATCTTGTCTCGGGCTCCGGCCAGACGCTTCTGGGGGCGCCGGGGCTCGCCGGTGCGGTTGTTGCGCTTGACGTGGGCACGCCGGGCTCCGGGAATCCAGAAGAACTCCATGTGGTCGTGGCCGGCCATGTGCTGCTCGAAATGATCGAGGAGACCGTCGAGGGGTTCGATGGTCTCCACCGCGTGCAGGTCGAAGGAGGGGACGCACTGCAGGGTCAGCCGGGTGACGATTCCCAGCGCCCCGACCCCCACCCGGGCCACCCGGAGCAGATCGGGCCGCTCCTGCTCGTCGCAGCGGACCAGCTCCCCCCGCCCGTCGACCATCTCCATCCCGACGATGGTGGTCGCCAGATTGCCGAGGCCCATGCCGGTGCCGTGGGTGGCGGTGGCAGTGGCCCCGGCCAGCGACTGGCGGTCGATGTCACCCAGGTTGGGCATGGCCAGACCGGCCTCGTCCAGCCGGCGGTTGAGGGCGTCGAGGCGTATGCCGGCCTGCACGGTGACCCGGCCGCGGGCGGTGTCGACGGCCTCGACCGCGGCCAGGCGGTCCAGAGACATCAGAATCCCGTGGGTGCAGGCCGCGTCGGTGAAGGAATGGCCTGACCCGACCGCCTTCACGGTCAGCCCGCCGGCGGCGGCCCGCCCGACGATGGCCGCCACCGCGGCGGGCGAGCCCGGCCGGAGAATCTCCTGCGGCACGCAGACCTGGTTGCCGGCCCAGTTGCGGAACGTGGCGCGGCGAGCGCGGGAGAAGTTCATCGACGTCACCAGTGGCGCAGGTCGACGGGCCAGCAGTCCACCACGGCATCCCCGTCAACCACCCAGAACCGCTCGTGGCGGGCCACGGTCGGATCGAGATGCCCGGGCAGCAGCCGGACCCGGTCCCCGACCCCCAGCGCGCCGGAGGGATCCTTCAGGGTGGTGTGCTCGTCGGAACAGAACGCCACCTCGCCGCCGGGCCATGACGGCGGCCCGTGATCCATGCCGAAGGCCTTGAGGCCGGCGTCGGCCACCGCCCAGCCCCGGCGGCTCACCGACACCACCGTGGCCAGGACCGACACCGCGATGTCGAACGGGCTGTCGAGGCGGGCGTAGTCGGTGTCGAGCAGGCAGTAAGAACCGGCCTGGAGCTCGGTCACCCAGCGGTTGACCGCGTACGTGCCGGTGCCACCGCCCGAGATCACGTCACCCCCCACCTCGGCGTGGGCCTCCAGCAGCAGCTCCATCGAGGCCTGCACCGCGGCGGGCTTGCCGGCCGCGCCGGCCATCATCAGATGCCCCTCGTAGCCCATCACGCCCCGCACCTCCAGACCAGCGGCCCGGGCCGCGCCGGCGAGACGTCCGGCGTCGGCCGGATCGCACCCGCAGCGCGGCAGTCCCACGTTCACGTCGATCAACACCTCGGTAACGCCGCCGGCGGCTGCAGCCGCGACGGTGGCGCCGGAATCGACGGCCACGGTGACCCGATGGCCGGCCTCTACGAGCCGTCCAAGACGCGACGCGTCCAGCACCTCGTTGGCCAGCAGCAGGTCGCGCCCGAGCCCGGCCGCGGCCAAGCCCTCCAGCTCCCGGACGGTGGCAGCGCAGAAGTTCTCATGGCCGGCGCCGGAGAGGATCCGGGCGATGGCGCTGGACTTGAACGCCTTCACATGGGGTCGCAGCGAGGAACCGGGCCAGGCCTCGGACATGGCCGCCACGTTGGCGTCGAACAGGCTGCGCTCCACCACCAGGCTCGGCGTCGGGAGCTGATCGAGTGTCTGCGGCTCCGCGTTCATGGGCCGGATCCGCTCAGGCGTCGATGTCGTAGAGGTAGATGCGGTATACAGGCATCATGACGCTTACCCGGTTCGGGTTCAACATTCCCAGCTTCAGCTACCCCGGCGTGGACGACTCAGACATGTTCAGCGCAGTCTGCGCGGCCGCCGCGACCGCCGAGAACAGCGGGTTCGACTCTCTGTGGGTGATGGACCACTTCCACCAGATCCCGCCCATGGGCGCGGACCACGAGCCCATGCTGGAGCCCTACACCCTGCTGGCCGCGCTGGCCCCCTGGACCCGCACCGCCCGGCTGGGGGCGCTGGTGACCGGCGTGACCTACCGCAACCCGGCCCTACTGGCCAAGACGGTCACCACTCTCGACATCGTGTCGGGCGGGCGGGCGGTGCTCGGCATCGGCGCGGCGTGGTTCGAGGCCGAGCACGTGGCCTACGGCTACGAGTTTCTGCCGGTGGGCGAGCGCATGCACCGGCTGGAGGACGCGGTGCAGATCTGCCGGGCCATGTTCGACGGTGGGCCGGCCACGCTGGCAGGCAAGCGCCACCGCATCGACGGAGCTCTCAACCGGCCCCGGCCGATCAACCCGGGCGGGCCGCCGATACTGGTGGGCGGGGGCGGCGAGCAGCGCACCCTGGCCATCGCGGCCCGCCACGCCGACGCCTGCAACATCTTCGGCGACCCGGCCGGAATCCGCCACAAGCTGAACGTCCTCGAATCCCACTGCGAGCGAGCCGGGCGGGACCCGGCCGAGATCGCCAAGACCCGGCTGGGCGCACTGGTGATGGCCGACACCGCCGCCGAAGCGGCCCGCCTCGGCGCCGACATGCGGGCCCGGCGGAACATGAGCATGGAGAAGTACCGGGGCTACGCCCTCGAGGGCGATCACGACGGGGTATGCGAGCAGGTGGCCGCACTGTTCGACGCCGGGCTCGACGGGCTGATCTTCAACATGCACGACGCCACCGACCTCGGTGCCATCGCCGAAGCAGGGATGGTGCTGCACGACAACTTCGGCACCAGCTAGAGGCCGAGCCCAGAGGTGGACGCCCCCACTACAGGCGGGTCCGGCGATGAACGAGCCCGGTACGGCGATGAGCGGGCCCGGCCCGTCGCCTCGCTGGTCTCGTCGGTGTCGTCGCAGACGGCAGCCATGCTGCCCGCCTTCGGGCTGGGCGCACTGGCCCTGCAGATGGGCGACGACCTCGGCTTCGGAGAGGCCGGCCTGGGGACCGCGGTGGCCTTCTTCTTCCTGCTGGCCGCAGTCACCTCGCCCCACGCCGGGACCCTCACCGACCGGCTCGGACCGCAGCGCTCGCTGAGGGCGGCCAACGCGCTCAGCGTGGTGTCCCTGGGCGGCATCGCGGTGGCCGCCCGCTCCTACTGGGTCCTGCTGGCCGCGCTGGCGGTGGGGGCGATCGGGCTGACCGTCGCCGGACCGGGCACCAAGACGATGGTGGCCCGGGGCGTGGCGCTGCACCGCCACGGGTTCGCGTTCGGCATCCAGGCCGCGGCCGTGCCACTCTCGGTGTTCCTGGCCGGGCTGGCCGTGCCGGCCATCGGGCTCACCCTGGGATGGCGCTGGGCCTTCGGGATCGCGCTGGTGGTGCCGCTGGTCGGCTTCGCGCTGGCCCCGCCGTACCGGGCCCGGCCCGGCCGGGGGGTGCGCACCGAAGGCGCGTCCCGGGGCCTCAGCGAGATCGACTACGGGCCGCTGAACATGCTGATGCTGACCGCCGCGCTGGGCTCGGCCGCGGCCACCACCATGGCCGCCTTCTTCGTGTCGGCCGCCACCGACGCCGGGATCGGCGAGGGGCTGGCCGGCCACCTGCTGGCCGCAGCCAGCGCGCTGGTGATCCTCACCAGGATCGCCGGGGGCTACGTCGCCGACCACTACGAGACCGGGCATCTCAAGTTCGTGTCGCTCCTGCTGGGAGTGAGCACGCTGGGCTACCTGGGCGCGGCCACCGGCACGAAGGTCCTAGTGCCGGTGGGCGCTATGTTCGCGCTGGGGGTGGGATGGGCGTGGAGCGGCCTGATCGTGCACACCGTGGTGCGGGCCTACCGGGACTCGCCCGGCGCGGCCACCGGCATGACCTCGGGAGGGCTCAACGTGGGCGGCGTGGTCGGGCCGTTCGTGTTCGGCCTGCTGGCCGACCGGGTGTCCTACACCGCCGGGTTCCTGATGATCGCGGCCTGCGCCCTGCTGGCCGCCCTGGCCGCCGACGCCGGCCGCCGACGCCTGATCCGCATGGGCGCCAACCCCTGACCGTTGCATCTCGACGGCTAGCCCACACCACCCCCGCCGATGAAGTCCTTCCAGGCGCCGGCCCGGGTCTGCTGGCTCTTGTTGCGGCCGGGTCGAAGCTCGAGCGGCGGCAGCCCAGCGGCCCGCCGGTCGAAGTACGTCCTTATCCGCTGGAGCTCGTCATGGACGTCCTTCTCGAGCCAGTCGCGTAGGTAGCGCTCGATCACCGGTCCGAGCGGGCCCTTGAACCGGAAGCGGTAGGAGTGCGTGACCCACGACCCGCCATGGGACGGCTGGGCCACGAAGCCTCCCCTAAACCACATCAGACGGTCGGCCAGCCAGGGGCCGGCGCTCTCGAAGGTGACCGACCACCACCGGTCGAGCTTGACGGCCAGCCGCTGCCGGGGACTGCGGATCCCCCGCACCGACCCCCGGATGACCGCGAAGCCGTCGCCGTCGGAGTCGATCGACGGGTTCTCGTACACGTTGACGATCTTGCCGTCGAGCGCCATGTAGGCCCGAAGGTCGCAGGCGAACTCCAGCACCTCCCGCGGAGTGGCCGCCACCTGCACCGAGCCCTCAGCCGACAGCATCACCACCCAACCTAGACCGAGGCGGGAGCCCATAGGTATAGAACAGACCTATGGACTTCACCGTTGACGGCCTGGTGTTCGACCTGGACACCTCCGGCGCACGAAGCAGGCGAACTGGCTCTACGAGTACCTGCGGTACCGGGACTTCACGTACTCGTCCAGCCAGACACGCGAACTGCGCCAGCGACCGTCACTACCCCTCGTGGCCTGGAGCCTGCCCCGGCCGGCTGCAGCCCGGAGGGCCGCGGCGCCCAACTCAGGGGTCGCCAGGGCTTCGAGCGGCACCAGGCGAGCCGGACCGGCCACCGCGGGCAGCACGAACCGGTAGAGGCTGGCGAGCACCGCTCGGGCGAGCATCTCGCCGAGCGGGCCGGCCGAGCCGGAGTCGGCTTTGCGCAACGCCTGGAGGTATCTGGACCGGTCCCGCTTGTAGATCACGGCGGGCGGGTAGCCGAGCCGCACAAGGATCAGGTTCAGCACAAGCCGGCCCGTGCGGCCGTTGCCGTCGAGGAAAGGATGGATCTGCTCGAAGCGGCAGTGAACCTCCGCCAGCGCCTCGGGGAACGTCAGTGCGTCTCCCTCCAGGGAATTGACCTCCTGTTCCCAAACAGAGAGTTCAGTGTCGACAAGCGGCCACGACACGGGGACCATCCCGCCCGGGAACGGCTCGATGTCATGGCGACGGTAGCTGCCGGGCGCTTCGCTGTCGGCCGCCTGAGGATGGGGTGATGCCTCCCACACGGGAGCCATCGCGATGCGGTGTATCTCGCGCACCTCGAACAGGGTGAGGACCTTGCCGTGACCTGAGAGCCCCTTGGCGCTGCTCGCCTGCCGGTACACCCAGTCGGCAGCGTCCGCATAGCCCTTCACCTCCAGGTAGTCGCTCAACTCCTTGTTGCCGACGGCCCGGCCCTCATCGAGGAGCCGCTCCACCTGCTTGAGCACCAGCGTGTTGCCCTCGATGGCGGTGGAGTGATGCGCCTCCTCGTACCAGATCGAACGCCAGATGCCCTCAGCCTCCTCGGGCAACGGCAGACCGCCCATACGATCCCTCAACTCATCGACTTGGATTCGGAGCCTCGCGTACACCTCACGATGGGACGGTCGACCTCTACCCCGCAGCCCAGCGGCTCCAGAATCCTCTCCCATGGAGTGAAGTATATCAAAGTAGCCGAGCAAAGTTGTCTAGTTCATGCAGAACTAAACGCACAGAACAATTTCACGAAGAGTTCATGCAGAACCTAGGACACACAGAACGTCCTGGCGAAGTTGTTTAGTTCATGCAGAACTAAACGCACAGAACAATTTCACGGACGGACCCCGCTCCACACGAAGCTGTCACGAGCAAAGAACCGTCCGCACGAAATTGTTGAGTTCATGCGGAACTCAACGCACAAACAAAATGTCACGCACGAATCCCGGCCGGGCGGGCGGACTTAGCCGTCCTGGTCGGAGGAGCCGTTGGAGGTGGGGGACTCGGAGCCGGCTGCGGCGCCGGCGCCCACCGGGACGGCGACGGCCTCGACCAGGCGACCGGTGATGCCGCTGATCCTGGGCAACGGCGGCAGCTGCATCCCGCCGATACGGCGCAGCTCCAGCACCGCGGCGTGATAGTCCTCGAGGGCCCTGACCGCGTCGGGCCTGTAATAGCCCCGGCCGTCCAGGAAGGGACCCACCTCGCGGTCCACGATTGCGCTCACATCCTCGCCGGTGATCGTCTTGTGGGTCTCCAGGGCGTGGGCCACAGCCAGAACCTCGACCCGGTTCGCCTCCAGCAGAGCCCGGGCCGCGTTGTAGCGGTCGGTCAGGCGCTGCTCGATCTGGTCGCCGAGCCCGGTGCGCAGCAGATCCCGCTCGGGGTCGTCGTCGTCGCCCTTGCGCTGCCCGCCGCCGATCCCGAACTGTTGCTGAACGGCGTGGCTGGCGAAGGTCTCGCCCATACCCCAGTAGCCGGCCATCATCGCAGCCAGATGGGTGGCGTTGCGCAGGTCGCCGCCCACCCCCGACGAGTTGTCGTCGCCGAAGAACATGCGCTCACCGGCCAGCGACGCCAGCGACACCTCCAGGTCGGCCTCGTACTCCGAGCGCCAGTGGGTGAAGCGGTCCTCGGGCGGTATGTGCGACACGAAGCCCCCGACATTGCCCCGCCGCTCGATGGTGGCCAGGTCGATCATGCGGTGCCGGCTCACCCGGTGCAGGGCCACCGCATGGCAGGCCTCGTGGATGGCCAGGGCGTGGCGCTCGTGCTCCACGTAGTCGAAGTCGTCGGCCAGGCCGTGCTCCTTGAGCTGCTTGGCCTTGATCATGTCGGCCCAGGTGATGACCCGCCGGCCGTCGCGGATGGCGGTGATCAACGCCTCGTTGACCATGTCCTTGATGGTGGCCCCGGTGGCGTAGGGGGTGATGGTGGCCAGCTTGGTGATGTCGTCGTCGGTCAGCACATGGTCGACCTTGTCCAGGTACCCCTCGTAGGTGCGCTTGCGGCCCTCCTGGGTGGGATAGCCCACCTTGTAGATCCGGTCGATGCGGCCCGGCCGCAGCATGGCCGGATCCAACGCCTCGGGCAGGTTGGAGGCCATCATCACCAGGATCCGGTACTTCGGAGGCGGCTTGGGCCGCATCCCCAGCATCTTGCGCACGATCCGGTTGAAGAAGCCCCGAGGCTTCTTGAGGCCCGACAGCTCGGCCAGCAGAGCCTGCAGGGTGCCCATGCCGCCACCGCCGCCGCCCATCATCATGATCGACTCCCGCCGGGGACCGGCCCACGGGTCCCCCCAGCCCTCCCCGGAGCCGTACGCGCCCAGCGAGCCGGCCCGGTCGTAACCGCCGAACGCGGCCGCCTGGAGCGCCCTCTGAGCGCCCGGCGACAGGTACGGGTAGGACGATCCCGGCTCGGTGGCGTCGCGCAGGAAGGTGGCGAACCTCTCCGAGCGGAAGCCGCCGTCGCCGCCCACCGCCGCGCCCCGGTTCCCCAGCGCGTCTGCTTCGTCGAAGAATGCCACCACGCCCCCGTAGCGCAGGGCCAGCTTGCGCAGCTTGCGGAACAGGCCCTTCACCTTGAGGATGCCCACCCCGAAGAACATGTTCATGAACGCGCCGGGCTCCACGAACACGAACGGCTTGCCGGTTTCGCCCGCGGCGGCCTCGGCCAGCAGCGTCTTGCCGGTGCCGGGCGGGCCGTACAGCAGGATGCCGCCGGGGGCATAGCCGCCGACCTCCTCGATGGACTCGGGGTTCTCCAGGAAGATCAGGTTCTCCCGGACCCGCTCCCTCACCGGATCCTGGCCCCACACGTCGTCGAAGCGGGTGTCGATGTCGTCGGGGAAGTACGTCTCCACGCCGCCCCGCGACAGGAACCAGAACAGCAGCACGAACTGGCTGATCAGCAGCAGCGGGTAGATGATCAGCCGGGCCGCCCAAGGCAGCCAGCTGTTGAGCAGCCCGGGCAGGCCGATGAGAGCGGCCACCGGATTCTGGTCGGTGAACTGGCCGATGATCACCCCGAACAGCAGCAGCCAGAACAGGATCCGCAGCACCCGCCCGATGCGGAACCGCACCCAGGGATCCATGCGGGACTTGCGGTTCTCGACCCTCCCGAACACCGTGAACTTCCAGAACCGGTAGTAGCCCGACCAGTGCTCGGCCACCACGAAATGGAGCTGGCGCAGCACCTCCAGCCCCAGCAGGATCCAGACCCAGGCCTGCTTGTCGATGGTCTCCCAGAACCCGTCGACCACCGACTTGATCGGGTTGGAGTTGAGCTTCTGCCACCAGAAGAACCCGAACAGCACCGAGCCGAGGATCAGGTACTTGGACCGGTCCCACGGGTCCAGGCGCCGGCGGGTCCTGCGATCGGCGTCCCGGGGCCGGGAAGCGGTCGAGCCGAGAGTCATCACCGGCTCAGCCGCCGATGCCGACTTGGTGCGCTTGGGCCACAGCCGCACGGCTCTTCAGTCCTCCACCGTGAAGGTCCGCATGACCTCGTCGATCGCTGCGGCGTTGGCCTGGTAGCAGCCGATGGTGCAGCCCACACCGACGGTATAGACCACACTGTTGAGGCTGTTGGTCATCACCAGCCGGTCACCCATGATCTCGAGACCGTCCGGGGTGATCTGCCTCCAGGCGATCCGGTGCCCGGAGATGTCGCCCGCGGTGACCAGGTCATGGCGCACGACATCGACCTCTCCGGCGCTCAGATCGACGGGGAAGAACTGGGCAAGGTTCAGCTCCGAGCGCATGCGCCGGTCCACCGGCTGGACCTCGACGAACCCGGCCACGTAGTCGAGCGAGTTGATGTCGGGGGCAGCATCGAACTGGGCCCGCCAAGCCAGGACGTCCTCGCCGGGGAGGATCTGCGGATAGTTGCCGTCCGGCGTGATGGCATAGTCCACGTTGCCCTCCGACACGACCTGCCAGTCCTCGGGAATCTTCAGGAAGACGGTCTCGTCATCGTTCTCGACGTAGTCGTACCCCGACCGCCCGCACCCCGCTACGAGGATTGCCGTCGCCACCAGCACCAGCGGAACGACGCGCACCCACGAACGGAGCCTCATACACCCATTCAACCGCATTCGCGGCGCGATTACGAGAGCGGGCTCTTACCTGAGAGCCTTCGGATTCGCTCCCCTACCCGCTCGGCCTCCGGGAGCCAGGGCGGCGTCGGCCAGGCGATCCACCTGATCCAGACCGGCCATAGTGGGAATGAAGACGTACTCGTCCACGCCGATGGCGGCGAAGTCCCGCACCGCGGCGGTCACGTCCGCAGCGCTGCGGTAGGCGCCCTCGGCGAACATGCGGGCCCGATCCCTTGCCAGTCCCCCCGACTTCGCGCCGATCATCATGCGACGACCCCGGCGGCAGCGTCGGATGAACGTATCCAGTCGCCAACGCCCCGCCTGTTCAGTTCGGCGGTCAGCTCGGGGACGACCGCCTGCCACTCGCCCACCAGGCCCACGTCGACCTGATCGAAGATCTCGGCCTCCGGGTTCGAGTTGACGGCCAGGATGACCCCGGCGTTGCGGATCCCGACGGTGTGGTTGAAGCGGCCGCTGGAGCCGACCGCCACCAGCAGGCGGGGCGACACCGCGTGGCCGGTGACGCCGATCTGGCGGCCGCGGGGCACCCAGCCCTGGTCGGTGACCCTGCGGGTGGCGCCCAGCGCGGCATCCCCAAGGGCGGACCTCAGCTCGTCGATCACCCCGTAGCCGTCGGGCTCCACCCCGACACCCACGGCCACAACCGTGCGGGCTCGGCGCAGCTCGCCCGAGTCATCGTCGTCGCGCACCACCGCAACCGTGCGCAGCCTCGACGGCGCAGGGGCACCGAGCACCTTGGCCTCGAGGCGGGGAGGGTCGTGGCGGGGCGGTCGGGCGGCCAGCACGCCGGGCCGGACAGTGGCCATCTGCACCGGCGAGCGCGACAGGATCGGCACCTGGAGCCGACCGCCGAATGCGGGCTTCCAGGCCACTAGGCGGCCGTCGGGACCGACCTCCAGCCCGACGGCGTCGCCGGTGAGCCCCCAGCCGCAGCGAGCAGCCACAATTGAGGCCACCACCCGGCCCGATCGGGTGCCCTCCACCAGCAGCGCCCAGGGAAGCCGCTCGGTCGCGACGGCGGCAAGGGCCTCGGCCTGCTCGGACGGTTCGGCCGCGGCGGGGATCACCAGCAGGCGGTCGGCGCCGGCCGCGGCCAGCCCGGACCATGCCGACTCGTCCACGACATTGGTGACGGCGGTCACCGTGCCCGAGATCCAGGCGGCCAGCTCGGCGGCCTCGCCCAGCAACTCGGAGCCGACCCCCGGCTCGGTGAAGAAGCACCAGACGGAGTTCTCGCCCGGGGTGGGGCTGGTCCCGTCGGGCCCGCTGGCCAGCAGGGTCGAGCTGGCCGGCTCCGGAGCGCTTTCCTCAGACGGATCGTCAGCGAACGCGCCGAACTCCTCCAGCAGATCCACCGCCTCCGCCACCGATGACGCCCGCAGCGCCTTGCGGGTGGCGGTCAGCACCCGAACCGGACCGACCGAGGTGGGCGAGCCCATTGCGCCGAGCTGTTCGGCGGGCACGTCCAGATCGGCCGCGGTCAGCCGTACGAGGAGGTCGTCGGCCACCTTGGCGTATTCCTCCGGCGGAGCCTTGGAGGGCGCGCACAGCCGCTCGGCTGCGGACAGCGCGACGGGCAGGTCGCCGGCGACGGTGCGGTAGCCGTCGTCGGTCTCCAGACGAGCGGTGAAGGCGCGGCCGTCCACGTCGAGGTCCCGGACCCCGGCCGCGAAGGGCAGGTCCAGCAGTTCGGCCACCTCGACGGGCACCTGGCCGGTGTCGGAGTCGAGCGAGTTGAGCCCGGCCAGCACCAGGTCGAAAGGCCCCTCGCGCCGGATGGCCGCAGCCAGCGCCACTGCGGTGGCCAGCGTGTCGCTGCCCGCGAAGGCCGGATCGCAGAGGTGAACGCCACGGTGGGCGCCGCAAGCGATCATCTCGCGGAGTGCGTCGGCGGCCGCGGGCGGCCCCATGGTGAACACCACGACCTCGCCGCCGGGGCCGGCCAGTTCCACCGCCTTGGCGTTGGCCCGGCGGCAGTAGGCGTTGACCTCCAGCGGCACCCCGTCCCGAACCAGGCGCCCCTCATGCATCCGGAACTCGACCGGGGCCGGGATCTGCTTGACCAGGACGGCAATTCTCACGGCGCCCTGTATACCGTCCGAGCCGTCCAGCGCTACTACCGGGCACCAACGCGCCGGTTAGTAGGCTTCTCGGCTGAACACGACCGTACGCCCCAGGTGTCGGGGACCCCGGAACGCACGGGGTCCCTTTTCCTTGCCCCTGCGTCTAGTTGTGGTTCAGCCGATGATCTGGCAGTACTCGGGAACGATGTCCTCGGTCAGCATGTCCATCCATGCCGGGCGCATCTCGATCAGCCGGGCCACGACGTTGCGGTGGTTCTCCCGGTTGTTCCAGGTGCCGATGAGGTAGAACCGATCCGGGTCGTCCTCGCTCTGGTACAGCAGGCCCTCGTGCACTATGCCCGGCGTGGTGTGGACGATGTTCTCGTCGCTGTGGTCCCAGGCTTCGAAGGCGTCGATGAAGTCCTGGGCCCGGCCCGGTTTGGCCTGCAGCGTGTAGTGGAACGCGAACGACCCCTCGGGCAGGTCCTTAAGTATCGGGTTGACGTGGTCGTCTGCCATCTGGGGCCCTTCAGGTTGCGGCGGTGAAGGCCGCGGCCGCGGCCTGGGAGCACACCACGTCCTCGGCGTGCTTGGCGCCGGAGATGCCCAGCGCGCCCACGACGGTGCCGCCCGATGTGGTCAGGGGCTCGCCGCCCTCCACGGCCAGGATGTGGTGGCGGGCGGTCATGGGCGGGCCGAGCGACTTGTCCGTCTGGAAGTAGTCCGACAGCGCACCGGTGTCGCGCTTGAACGTCAGCGCGGCCACGGCCTTGGCGATGGCGTTCTCGAGGGCGATCTCCACCACGCCGTCCATGCGGTGCACCAGCACCAGGTTGCCGGTGGCGTTCACCACCGCCACGCACACGGCCAGACCTTCGTCGGCTGCGGTGGACAGGGCGGTGTCGGCGGCCAGCTTGGCGCCGGAGAGGGTGAGGGTCTCAACGCTCATCGTGTTCATGGATTGCTCCTGGATTGGGGTTTGGGGGGGAGTGCTTGATGGGGCGGATCGGCTGGGAGACCGCTCAGTGCTTGATCTGGAAGATGGCTTCGACCTCTACCGAGGCGCCCAGGGGCAGCTCGGCCACGCCGATGGCGGATCGGGCGTGCCGCCCGGCCTCGCCGAACACCTCGATCATCAGGTCGCTGGCGCCGTTGATCACCTTGGGCTGGGCGTTGAAGCCGGGGTCGCTGGCCACGTACCCGGTCAGGCGCACCACCCGGAGCACCTCGTCGAGGCTGCCCAGGTGCTGGTGCACCGACGCCAGGATGGCCTCGGCCGCGCCCCGGGCGCTCGCTTGCCCGGTCTCGATGTCCATGTCGCCGCCGAGGCGGCCCACGTACGTGATCCCCCCGCCTCCGGGGGCCAGCGCGATCGAGCCCGACACGAACAGCACGTCGTGGACCTGGGCCACCGTGTCGAAGTTGCCCGCTCGCAGCAGGGGCATGTCGAGATCGACGCCGGCGTCGCGGGCCGCCCGCTCGTAGGACATGTCGATTCCTCCCGTGATCGTCCGGCCAATTCTTGTATACCGACCCTACCGCGCCCGTTCCGTGTCTGGCCGACTCGGCGACGGGGTACTCCCTCGGGCAACCATCTGCTAATCGACCGCCATTTGGGCAGTCGGGTCAAGAACCTTGAGAATCTCCAGCGCCACCCATCCCTTAGACCTACCGGGGAAATCGGAGATTTCGCCGACAATGTTCTCTTGCTGTAACCGTCGTAGATGGTTGATGGCGCTCTGGGTTGTCACTTGCAGTTCATCGGCGACGCGACCGGCTATCAGCACGGGATTCTGAAAGAGCAGGTCGACGACCTCTATGGCTCGCGATCGATCGCCAGATAGTCGGGCCCGGTACGTCTCGCGCAGATCGGCAAGTTCCTCGGCGCAGCGGACGGCCTCAACTGCCTGCTCGCTGACGCCCGAGAGGAAGAAGTCGAGCCACTGAGCCATCTCACCTCGTTCACGGACCGCCTGCAACCGGTCGTAGTAGTCGCTGCGATGGCGCTCGAAGTAGTCGCTCAAGTAGAGAAGCGGCTGAGGCAAGAGTTCGCGTTCAACGAGAAGGAACGCGACTAGGAGCCGTCCGAGCCGTCCGTTGCCGTCGAGGAATGGATGGATCGTCTCGAACTGGTAGTGAATCAAGCCGACCTCAAGGAGGGGTGGAAGCTGTGACTGTCCATGTATGTATCGCTCGAGCAGGTCGAACGAGTTCTTCATCTCGTCGGCGGGCGGTGGCACGAATACTGCGGACTCGGGTCGGTTGTCTGATGAGCCGATCCAGTTCTGTGATGAGCGAATCTCGCCGGGCCGCTTCTCCTGGCCGCGCACGTTGGTGAGGAGGATCGAGTGGACCTCGCATAGGAGTCGCCTGGAGACGGGCAGGGTAGTGAGACGCTGTAGGCCGTGTTCGAGTGCGGCGATGTAGTTGGTCACCTCAAGAATCGGGCCCGCTGAGATGCTGCGAGCCTGCGCGTCGAAGACATCAGAAAGAGACGCTTGAGTGCCTTCGATCCGGCTGCTGGCAAGCGCCTCGCGAGAAATGAATGGACTGATCAGTAGGTGTGGATTCGGCAGCAGCCGACCTGCTCCAGCGAGCCGGCCCAGCGCGCGGTCGGCGTCCGAGAGCAGCATTATGGTGCTGGGTTGCAGGCCAAGGGACTTCGGCAGGGGTTCGGGGTGATATGCCCAGTAGCCGTGTGGTCCAGGCGTTTTGACGGCTCGGCCGAAGTCTGGAGCATCAAACTTCTTTGGATCCATGACCTTATGATACAAAGAAAAGGCCGATTTCTTTGGGTTAAATGATCGTAACCCAATGAACTTTGGACTCGTGCAGCAAAACGCCGTTCGATCATCGTCCCCCGCCGACTCGGGCCGAGCCAGACCCGGCCGCTAGCTTCCGCCATCGTGGATCTAGGCTTGGCCGGGCGGCGGGCGATCGTGTTCGGCTCCACCGCGGGACTGGGGCAGGCCACCGCGGAGACCCTCGCGGCCGAGGGCGCCTTGGTGGCCGTCTCAGGGCGCCGGGCCGAGCTGGCCGCCGAGATCGCGGCGTCGCTGCCCGGTGCAGTGGCCGTCACGGGCGATCTGACCGTCGACGGCGAGCCTGCCCGCATGGTGGACGAGGCCGCGTCGCTGCTCGGCGGCCTCGACATCTGCGTGGTCAATACCGGCGGCGGACCCCCGGGAGGCATAACGGAGGTGTCGGCGGCCGACGAGGTGGCCGCCTACGAGCGGATGCTGAAGCCCGCGCTGGCGGTCACGAGGGCCGCGATCCCACACTTGTGTGCCGGAGGCGGCGGGCGCTTGGTGTACATCACCGCCCGGTCGGTCGTGGAGGCGTCGCCCGAGTTGGCCCTGTCGGGGGTGTTCCGCAGCGGGGTGTCGGCCGCGGCCCGCTCACTGGCCATCGAGCTAGCGCCCGAGGTGCTGGTGAACGTGGTAGTGCCCGGCCAGTTCGGCACCGGGGCGCTGGCCCGCTCGCAGGAGGCCCGGGCTGCGGCCGAGGGCACCACGGCCGAGGCGGTGCGGGAACGCCACCGGGCGTCGATACCGCTGGGCCGGTTCGGCCGGGCTGAGGAGCTGGCCGATGTGGTGACGTTCCTGTGCAGCGCCCGGGCCAGCTTCGTCACCGGATCGGTGGTGCGCGTCGACGGCGGCGCAGTGATCGGCTACTGAGGCCGAGCGATCTAAGCGCGTCCGGTGGACCTGGCGAGTTTCTTGAGCGAGGCCCATGGGCCTGAGCGGCTCGTGAGCGCAGCGAACAGGAGCGGGGAACCTTGTGGCGTTGTGCGGTTCAACGGTGAGGGCTGGAGAGCGTTACAGCCGGCCCGTGGTATCACTCCTCAAGCGCTCCGAGGCTCTAGGTATAGATGCCCGCCCGACCCTTAGGGGGTCAGCGCCCTCGGAGTAGCCTTGAGCACCATGTCCCTGCGCGACACGCTTGAGAGGATTCGCTCAAGTCCGCCTCCGAGCAACGAGGAAACCTCGAAGTTCCGGATCTTGGCGCCGATCCTGGCCGAGCTGGAATGGGATCCAGCTGGCAAAGAGGTCCTCTGGGAGTATCCGGTTGGCGGCAAGAAGAGCGGAGGCAAAGCGGACATTGCACTGACAGCTGACGGCTCCATCCGAGCGATCGTCGAAGCCAAGGCACCTGGCGCCGACCTGAAGCAGCACATCGAGCAGGTCCTGAACTATGCGTTCTACGAAGGTGTGGACATCTGCGTCCTCACCGACGGTCTGACGTGGTGGCTATACCTCCCGCGAGAGCAGGGCCTGCCTCCGAAGCGTCGATTTGCGGTTCTGCGCCTGGACAAGGATCCCGTCGTTAGGCAAACGCCGTCCGGGTTCTATGTGGACGTGAACCTGAATGCGCAGGATGTCAAGAAGCGCGCTGTGCGATTGCTGAAGGCGCTCGGACATAGCGAGTCGGACCTCGTGTACCTGTACGGGTAGGGACTCGTGGTTGCAACTGACGCGTTGCCGCAAGCCGAGGACTTCGATCTTGATCAGAAGTTCACGCTGGAACGGGGGCGAGTGCTGCTGACCGGGGTCCAGGCGGTGGTGCGCCTGCCCATCGACCAGCACAGGGCGGACGCGGCCCGGGGCCTCAACACGGCCACCTTCATCTCCGGCTACCAGGGCTCGCCGCTGGGCACGGTCGACCTGACCATCGAGCGCAACATGGCCCTGCTCGACGCCCACGACGTGGTGTGGGTGCCGGGCGTGAACGAGGAGCTGGCCGCCACCGCGGTGTGGGGCAGCCAGGAGCCGCTGCTCGGACCCCTCGACCGCCACGACGGCGTGGTGGGCATGTGGTACGGCAAGGGCCCGGGCGTGGACCGCTGCGGCGACGTGTTCAAGCACGGCAACTTCAAGGGCACCGCGCCCAACGGCGGGGTTCTGGTGCTGGCCGGGGACGACCCGATGGCAAAGTCGTCGACCCTGCCCACCCAGGTCGAGCCCGCCTTCTACGACGCCCAGATCCCCATCCTCTACCCCGGCTCGATACAGGAGGTCATCGACCTCGGCCTGCACGGCATCGCGCTCTCCCGGTACTCGGGCCTGTGGGTCGCGTTCAAGGTGGTCACCACCATCGCCGACGGGTTCGGCATCGCCGAGGTCGCCCCCGACCGGGTCGTCCCGGTCCACCCCCAGCTCGAGATCGACGGCAGGCCCTGGCGCCACGAGCAACGACCCGGCCTGGTGACGCCGATGAGCCTCGAACAGGAGAAGGACATCGCCTACGGGCGCATCGACGCGGCGGTGGCCTACGCCGCGGCCAACGGCCTCAACGAGATCAGCGGCGCCACCGGAGCGGCCCGCCTCGGCATCGCGGCCGCGGGACGGACATTCGCCGAACTGCGCCAAGCCCTCGCCGACCTGGGCCTCGACGACGACGACCTGCGCCGCTTCGGAATCCGCCTGCTGCGGCTGGGCATGGTCTGGCCCATGGAGCCCGGCATCGTGGGCCGCTTCGCCCGGGGCCTCGACGAGATCCTGGTGCTGGACGAGAAGCGGGCCTTCATCGAACTGCTCGTGAAGGACATTCTCTACGGCCGGGCCGGCGCACCCCGGGTGGTGGGCAAGACAGACGAGCTCGGCCGGCGGCTCGTGCCCGCCGACGGCGAGCTGACAGCCGACCGGATCGCGGCCGCAGTGGCCGACCGGTTCCGCTCGGGCGTGCTCGGCGGCGAGTTGGGAGCACTGCCGGTGGCGGTCGAGGCCCGGGTGGCGCTCATCGAGGCGGCCTCGAAGGCCGGAGCCGCGGAGGTGGCCCGATCGCCGTACTGGTGCAGCGGCTGCCCCCACAACCGCTCCACCGCGGTGCCCGACGGCTCGTTCGCGGCGGCCGGCGTGGGCTGCCACGCCATGGCCCTCTGGATAGACGAGCGGGCCGGGGTCGTTCACCAGATGGGCGGCGAGGGAGCCACCTGGATCGGCCGGGCACCGTTCACCGGCCGGGCCCACATGTTCCAGAACGTCGGCGACGGCACGTTCTTCCACTCGGCCAGCCTGGCGGTGCGGGCCGCGGTGGCCGCCGGCATCGACATCACCTACAAGATCCTCTACAACGGCGCAGTAGCCATGACCGGGGGCCAGGACGTGGCCGGGGCCATCGGCGTGCCCGAGTTGACCCAGTCGATGGCCGCCGAGGGCGTCACCCGCATCATCGTGTGCAGCGACGACCCGGACCGCCACACCGGCGGCGGGCCGCTGGCCACCGGAGCCGAGGTCTGGGGCCGCGACCGGCTCGACGAGGCGCAGCTCCTGCTGCGGGACACGCCCGGCGTGACCGTGCTCATCTACGACCAGCAGTGCGCGGCCGAGAAGCGCCGGGAGCGCAAGCGGGGCCTGCGCCCCACGCCGACCAGGCGCATCTTCATCAACGAGGCGGTGTGCGAGGGATGCGGCGACTGCGGGGCCAAGAGCCACTGCCTGTCGGTGCAGCCGGTCGACACCGAGCTGGGCACCAAGACCCGCATACACCAGTCGTCGTGCAACTTCGACTACACCTGCATCGAGGGCGACTGCCCGTCGTTCATCCGGGTCAAGACCCGGGCAGCCAAGTCCCGGCCGGCCGGGGCCAAGGCACCGGCGGCCGGCGCGGTCCGGAACGTGCGGGCCCAGCCTCCCGCCGACATCGCGGAGCCGGACCGGCCCGTGCCCGGCCCCGACGGGTACGCGGTGTTCATGGCCGGCGTGGGCGGCACCGGCGTGGTGACCGTCAGCCAGGTGCTGGCCACCGCGGCCCTTATGGACGGCCTCGACATCCTGGGCCTCGACCAGACCGGCCTCAGCCAGAAGGGCGGGCCCGTCGTGTCGCACCTGCGCTTCTTCGCCGGCGAGGCCTCCGGCGCCAACCTGATCGGCGCGGGCGACGCCGACTGCTACCTGGGCCTGGACCTGCTGGTGGCGGCCGACCCCAAGAACCTGACCAGGGCCGACCCCGAACGCACGCTGGCGGTGGTGTCGACCAGCAAGCTGCCCACCGGCGACATGGTCGCCCACGTCGACGAGACCTATCCCGAGATCGACGGCATGCTGGCGACCATCGACGGCGCCACCCGGGCCGGCGCCGGCATCCGCCTCGACGCCGACCGGATGGCCGACGCGCTGCTGGGCACGGCCATGCCCGCCAACGTGCTCGCCCTCGGGGCCGCCTACCAGGCCGGCGGGATCCCGGTGTCGGCCGCTTCCATCGAGCGGGCCATCGAGTTGAACGGGGTCGCGGTCAAGGCCAACATCGCCGCCTTCCGGTGGGGGCGGGTGTACGTGCGCGAGGGCGCCGACGGCCTGGTGAGCCTGGCCGGGGTGGCGCCCGCGGCCACATCGCCGGATGAGTCTGCGTCCGGGCCCGGCATGGGCCCGGACGCGGTCCCGGCCAGGGCGAAGGTCACAGCCAAGTCGCTGGTCCAGAAGTCGGGGCTGGCCCAGGTGAACAGCGAGGCAGGCACGGCTCTGGCCGAGCTGGTGGAGCGGCGGGCGGCCGACCTGGTCGACTACCAGTCGACGGCCCTCGCCGCCGCGTACGTGGACTTCGTGGACGCGGCATCGGCCCGGGAGCGCGAGGTGATGGGCGACCGGACCGAGCTGGCCGAAGCGGTGGCCCGCTACCTCTACAAGCTGACCGCCTACAAGGACGAGTACGAGGTGGCCAGGCTGCACCTGCGCCCCGGCGTGCAAGACGCCATGCGCGACGCGGTGGGCGACCACGCCGGCTACCGCATCCTGCTCCATCCGCCGGTGCTGCGGGCCCTGGGGCTCAAGCGCAAGATCTCCCTGGGACCCTTCCAGCAGCCGGCCCTGGGGCTGTTGAAGGCCATGCGCCGGTTGCGGGGCACGCCCCTCGACCTGTTCGGCCACGCCAAGGTCCGCCGGATCGAACGGGAGTTGATTGTCGAGTACCGGACCCTCATGGAGGCCGAACTGGACGGCCTTACGCCCGAGAGATACGAGCGAGCGGTGAAACTGGCCGGCCTCCCCGACGTGATCCGGGGCTACGAGGACGTGAAGCTGGCCGGCGTCGAGCGCTTCCACCAGCAGGCAAGGAGCATCCTCAGCCCCGACGCCCGACCGGTGGCGCTCACGAGCAAGCCGGCGAACTAGCGCGGCGACCGTGGCAGACGCTGCACCGGCCGCGCCCGCCGCGCTGCCCCAGAATCCCGGCGCGGTCCCGGTGCGGGCCGTGGCCGCTTCCATCGCCTGCCTCACCGCCAGCGTCATGCCGGGGTTCCTGGCCGGCGCGCTGGGCAGCGACATCAAGGACGAGTTCGCCATCGGCGACACCGGCCTGGGGATGACGCTGGCCGCGACCTACCTGATCTCCGGTGTGGCGTCGATACACGCCGGCGAGTTGTCCGACCGGATGGGCGCCCGCCGCAGCCTGCTGCTGTCGATGTGGGTGACGGTGGCGGGCTACCTGGCCGTGGCCGCACTGGCCCGGTCGTTCCCGACGTTCCTGATATCGATGGCCGTGGCCGGCGCGGGCCTGACCCTGGCCGGGCCCGCGGCCAAGGTGCTGGTGGCCCAGCACGTGTCGACCGGGCGCCACGGCGTCGCCTTCGCGGTGCACATGTCGGCCATCCCGCTGGCCCCGCTGCTGGCCGGTCTGACCGTCCCGCTGGTGGGCGGCACATCAGGCTGGCGCTGGGCATTCGTCGGCGGGGCGGTGCTGGCGGTGGTGGGGATACTGATGCTCCCGGCCGAGATGCGGGCACCGGAACCCCCGGCGGCAAGAGAGCCGGCTGCGCCGGGTCGCTTCGCCCATGTCCGGCTGGCGCCGCTGTTCGCGTTCGGCGCGTCGGCCACCCTGGCGTCCTCGGCGGTGTTCAGCGCGGCGGCGTTCTTCGTGGTCAACAGCGAGTCGGCCGGCATCTCGGAGGACTCTGCCGGGCTGCTGCTGTCGGCGACCAGCGCGGGGGTGATCGTCGCCCGCATCCTGCTGGGGGTGATGGCCGACCGGGGCCGCACCGGAGACATCCTCACGGTGGCGGTGCTGCTGGTCGCCAGCGCGGGCGGCTACGCGCTGATGGCGGCCGACATCCCGTGGCTGTACGCGCTGGGAGGCCAGATCGCCATCATCCTGGGATGGTCATGGCCGGGCCTGATGGTGCTGGCCCTGGTGCGCATGAACCTCCACGCGCCCGGCCTGGCCAGCTCGTTCGCGGTGGGCGGCCTGAACCTCGGCGCGGTGGTGGGTCCGGCCGCCTTCGGCGCGATCAGCGACGCGGCGTCGTCGTCGGTGGCGCTGGTCGTTGCGGCAGTGTGGACCTTCGCTGCCGCCAGCCTCTGCCTCCTGGGCCGCCTGATCCAGCAACGGTCGGCGGCCCACAACCCGGCTGCCTGATTCGGAGGGACTCGCAGGACCGGGTACGGTATACAGCGCGGCCCGGCACCCGGGCCCATTGTGGCCCGGACGGGAGGGAGCGCGTTGCTTCGGTGGCTCGCCAAGCGCATCATCGCCGCCGCGCTGGTGGTGTTCGTCGTCACCTCCCTGGTATTCGTTGTCACCCACATCTTCACCGACCCGGCCACCGTGTCGCTTCCCCTGGAGGCCACCGAGGAGCACCGGGCCGACCGCCGGGCCGTGCTCGGCCTGGACCGGCCTCTCAGCGTCCAGTACTGGGACTTCATCTCGGGCCTGGTGGTCGGTGATCTGGGCGAGTCGTTCTGGCAGAGCCAGCCCGCGTCGAAGCTCGTGCTGGAGCGCCTGCCGGCCACCCTCAAGCTGGTGGCCGGGGCGACCGTGGTCACGGTGCTGCTGGCCGCGCCCATGGGGATGCTGGCCGCGTGGTGGGAGCGCCGCTTCGCCGACCACGCCGTGCTCGGCTTCTCGATGGCGGCCATCAGCGCGCCGCCGTTCTGGATCGGCTACCTGCTCATCATCGTCTTCGCGGTGCAGCTCGGGTGGGTTCCGACGTTCGGCTCGCGAGGGTTCGTCTCGCTGATCCTGCCGTCGTTCGCGATAGGTCTCGCCAGCGCGGGCCGCCTCGCGCAGATGACCCGGCGCGGCATCGTGGAGGAACTGCGCAAGCCCTACGCGGTCACCGCGCTGTCGAGGGGCTTCTCGCGGTCCTACACGATCGTTCACCACACCTTCCGCAACGTGGCCACGGGCTTCGTGACCATGACCGGTTGGGAGCTGACCCGCATGTTCACCGGCTACACAGTGGTGATCGAGGTGGTGTTCGCCTGGCCCGGGGTGGGCCGCCTCGCCATCCACGCCATCGACAACCGCGACCTCATCCTGGTGCAGGCCGCGGTGGTGGTGCTGGCCACGCTGGTAGTGACCACCAACCTGCTGGTGGACATCGCTCGCCGGATGATCGACCCCCGGGTGGATCTGACATGACCGCCACCGAGAGCCCGGCAGGAACGGGCGCCGGCGCGCCGGGACCGAACCCAGACGCCGGCGGGAGCGATGCCGCGCCGCCCGAGAGCGTCACCGTCCTGGCCGACCTGCGCTCGCATCTTCGCAAGTCCAAGGCAGGCATCTCGGGCATCATCGTCTGCTCGCTGTTCGCGCTGGTGGCCATCGTCGGACCGTGGCTGCCGTTCCTGCCCGACCCGGCCAAGCAGAGCCTGCCCGACAAGCTCACGCCCCCGGTGGGCTGGGGCGGCACCTGGGCCCACCCACTCGGCACCGACCAACTCGGGCGCGACATCCTGGCCCGGCTCATCGACGGCGCCCGCATCTCGCTGCTGGTGAGCGTGGTCGCGGTCATCATCGCGGCCATCCTCGGCACCGCCCTCGGCCTGATCGCGGGCTACATCGGCGGCAGGATCGACACCCTCATCATCTCGGCCGCCGACGTGCAGATGGCCTTCCCGGGGGTGCTGGCCGGCCTGATCCTGGTGGCCGCATTCGGGCCCAGCGTCTGGCTGGTCATCATCGTCATCGCCATCTCGAGCTGGATGGTGTTCACCAGGGTCGGCCGCGGCCTGGTGTTCACCCTCAAGACCTCGCTGTTCGTCGAGGCGTCGGAACTGTCCGGCGCATCGTCGAGACGGGTCATGTGGCGCCACCTGCTGCCCAACCTGGTCAGCTCCCTGATCACGCTGAGCGTGCTGGAGCTGGCCGCGGCCATCCTGTCGGAGTCGGCGTTCGCCTTCCTCGGCTTCGGTGTGCAGCCGCCCCGCTCGTCGTGGGGGCTGATGATCCAGCAGGGCCGGAACTACATCACCGACGGATGGTGGATCGTCACCTTCGCGGGCCTGGCCATCTCCATCGTGGTGCTGGGCGTCAACCTGCTGTCGCTGTGGCTGCAGTCCTTCAACGATGTGGCCGAGCGCGAGCAGATAATCCTGGAGAGGCCGGGCGCGTGAGCGGCGCGAACTCGAACGGTGACTCCCGCCAGGAGCGGCTGCTGGAGATCAAGGACCTCACGGTGGGCTTCCCCACCCGCGACGGGGTGGTGCTGGGCGTCGACGGCCTGACCCTCAATGTCGGCTCACACGAGCGGCTGGGCGTGGTCGGCGAGTCCGGTTCGGGCAAGAGCGTCATGGGACTGGCCATCCTGGGGATGGTGCTGCCGCCGGGCCGCATCATGGGGGGCTCGGTGCGGTGGCGGGGCGAGAACGTGCTGGACGAGGCAGTGGCCAACCGGGTCCGGGGCCGGGAGATCGCCATGATCTTCCAGGATCCGATGGTGTCGCTCAACCCGCTCAAGACCGTGGGCGCGCAGCTGCGCGAACTGCTGAGGCACCGGGCCGGCCTGGAGGGCACCGGCGTCAGGCAGCGCTCGCTCGAGCTGCTCGACATGGTGGGGATCGCCAACCCGGAGGACCGGCTCAAGTCGTACGCGTTCGAGCTGTCGGGCGGGATGCGCCAGAGGGTGATGATCGCCACCGCCCTGGCCTGCGAACCGACGCTGCTCATCGCGGACGAGCCCACCACGGGGCTCGACGTGACCATCCAGGACCAGATCCTCACCCTGCTGCACGACCTATCGACCGAGCTGGGGGTGTCGGTGCTGATGATCACCCACGACCTGGGGGTCGTGGCCCAGTTCTGCGACCGGGTGCAGGTGATGTACGCGGGCCGCATCGTGGAGCGGGCCCCGATCGCGGAGATGTTCGCCGATCCCCAGCACCCCTACTCGCTGGGCCTGCTCCAGTCCGTGCCCAGAGTGGACCGCGATGAGAGCGAGCTGGCCGGGATACCGGGCGAGCCGCTGGACCGGGCCCAGTTCCCCCCGGGCTGCGCCTTCGAGCCCCGATGCGTGGAGGCCCACGACGCCTGCCGCCGATCGGCGCCGCCGCTGGTCAAGATCGCGAAGCGGCGCTGGGTGGCCTGCTACAACCGGCCCGGAGAAGGATCGACGTGAGCGAGCAAGCGGTACCGCTGGTCGAGAGCCGGGACGTCAGCGTCCACTTCAGCCGCTGGGTCGGCAGCAGAAGGCGGACCGTCTACGCGCTGGACGACTTCAGCATCGCGGTGGCCCCCGGCGAGACCGTCGGCCTGGTGGGCGAGTCGGGTTGCGGCAAATCGACCGCGGGCCGGGCGCTGCTGGGAGCGGTGAAGCCGACCAAGGGCCAGGTCTTCTTCGAGGGCAAGGACGTGACCGACCTGAACCGGCGGAACTGGCGGGCCATGCGCAAGCAGGTCCAGATGATCTTCCAGGATCCCTACTCGGCGCTCAACCCCAAAATCAAGATCCGCGACAGCATCGCCGAGCCCTTCCTGGTGCACACCCGCAAGCGGGGCGCGGAACTCGAAGCGGCCGTGACCGAGCTGCTGGAGACGGTGGGGATGACGGCCAGCGCGGCCGACAAGTACCCCCACGCCTTCTCCGGCGGCCAGCGCCAGCGCATCGTGATCGCCCGAGCCCTGGCGCTGCATCCCGGATTCGTGGTTGCCGACGAGGCCACCGCCGCCCTCGATGTGTCGATCCAGGCCCAGATCGTGAACCTGCTGGTCGAGCTCAAGGACACCGTGGGCCTGTCGTACCTGTTCATCTCCCACAACCTCGCCGTCGTGCGCCACGTGTCGGACCGGGTGGCCATCATGTACCTGGGCCACCTGATGGAGATCGGGAGCCACCACGACATCTACGAGAACCCGACCCATCCCTACTCCCAGGCCCTGCTGTCGGCGGTGCCCGTGCCCGACCCGACCACCAGGGGCAACCACGAGCCCCTCAAGGGCGACCTCCCCAGCCCCATGGACCCGCCCAAGGGATGCCGGTTCAACACCCGCTGCCCTCTGGTGGAGGAGCGCTGCCGGCACGAGCGCCCGCCGCTGGAGGAACGCTCCAGCGGCCACTACGTGGCCTGCTGGGTGAATTGAGCGAACCCGTCACCAGCGCCGGCGGAAGGCTCACGCCGCGTCGGGCGACCTTCACGTACCTGTTCACGCTGTACTTCATCCTGGGCGGCGCCGAGACGATGATGTCGCCGCTGTTCCCGCTGGTGCAGCCCGACCTGAACATCACCGAGAGCAACCTGGCCGCCATCCTGGCCGCGGTGTCGGCCGGCATCGCCTCATTCAACATTCTCGGCGGCATCAGCAGCCGCTGGCTCAGCAACCGGGCCCTGGTCCGGGCTTCGGCGGTGGCGCTGGCGGCCGGAATGATGCTGTCGGCGGCAGCCCCGAGCTTCTGGATGCTGCTGATGGGCCAGACCCTGCTGGGTGTCGCCTTCGGGATCTACTTCCCGCCCGGGCTGGCCAGCGTGGCCCGGCTCTACCCGGGCTCGGAGGGCAAGGCCATCGCGGTGTGGGGCCAGGCCTATTCGTTCGGTCTGGCCGCGGCCGCCCTGAGCGTCTTCGCAGGGGACGGCTGGCGCTGGGTGTATGTCGGCTGCGCCGTGCCCCCGCTGCTGGCCATCGCCTACGTGCCCCGATGGGTCGAGCCCGCCGGCGACCGGGCGCCGATGCCGCTGCTGGCCCAACTGGTCCAGTACGCCCGCAAGCACACCTACCGGCTGGCCTTCTGGGCCAGCTTCGGCGGGGTGTCCATGCACTTCGTGGTGATCGGCTTCTCGCCGACGTTCTTCGAGTCTCGGGGTGTGAACCTGTGGCTGGTTGGCGTGCTGCTGGCCGGGGGCCGGATCCTGTCGGCCCCGGTGAAGCTGGTGGGCGGGGCCCTGTACGACCGGCGCGGCGGACCGTGGACGGCCCGCTTGATGATGGTGAGCACTACGGCGCTGGGACTGCCGATGCTGTTGCTGCCGGCCGACGCCGGCGTGTGGCTGCTGGTGCCGTTCGTAGGGATGGCGGTGTCGGTGCTGCCGGTGGCCAACGCCATGCTGGTGGCAGCCCTGCCGCCCCAGTCGGGCTGGGGCATCGGCACCTTCCGGGCCGCCCTGCTCGGCTCGGCCGCCCTGCTGTCGGCGATCGTCAGCGGCCTGCTGAGCCTGGGCGTGCCCCTGTTCGCGCTGATGCCGGCCGCACTGGCCCTGCCCGCGCTGGTAGCCGCCGCCATGCACCGGGCGGTGACCCCGGCGGCGCCAGACGCGCCGTGAGCCGCCTGGCCTCTACGCCGGGACGGGGCAAGCGGTGAGCTTGTAGGTGTTGAGGCGCTTGCGCAGGGTGTAGAGCAGCAGCGCCACGGCCAGCAGGCCCACGAAGGGCTGCACCGGCGCCCACCACGACAGCGCGCCGGACACGCCGACCAGGGCGACCACAGCCTGGTTGCACACCGGGCAGCCCACGGCCAGGAACGACACGAACCCGCCCCAGATGGACCCGGTGCCCTGGCGCTCGGTGGCCGCCGCCAGTTCGGTCGAAGCGGCCGGCTCGGGGCGGATGGCGAAGATCAGGCCGATCAGTGCCGACGTGACCGCCAGGATCACGTAGTCGATCCAACGCACCGCGACAGGACGGCCGAATATGGGGGTGTCGATCAGGTCCGAGGGCACCGCGATGAGCACCGCGGCGATGGCCCCGAACAGCGCGGCCCGCGGCCAGGTGGCCCTGGGCAGGTTGAGCAGATCTCTGGCCATTGCCAACTCAGCTCACCTTGTCGATGACCCGGAAGGCGTAGTCGCGCTGCGCGTCGCCCAGAGTGGCCCTCACCCGGTAGCCGCCGGGCTTGGGAAAGTGGACGATGCCGGTCACCACCAGCGGCGAGCGGCTGTCGGTGCCGGGAACCTTGCCCGGCGGGCGGCCGACCTCGATGTTGGCGGTGGCCTCCATCAGCTTGCTGAGGCCGTCCTCGTCCTCGACACGGATCACCACCTGGTGGCGCTGGTTGTGCTCCATCCATGGAACCAGCACCGACAGCGCGATGGCGAAGTGCTGGGGCCGCGGCTTCTTGCCCTCCTTGTAGGACCGGGTCACTGTGTCCCAGCCCGCGCCCATCAGGTACAGCAGCCCGTTCTGCACCTCGGCGTGATTGGCCAGCGTCAGCAACTCGATCTTGGCCACACGCGGCAGTCTAGGGAGCCGCACCGATGGGGCGAGAGCCCGTCGCGTTGCCGCGGTGTCACTCCCGCTCATGTTCGCTTCGCTCACGGGCCGCTCGGGCCACGGCCTCGCTCAGACTCTTGCGGCGATTCTTGCGAGCCGCCTCCTGTCCGCTCGGCCTCTGGCTAGGGATCGGTCACATCTTGTGATCGGCGAGTCCGAGAGCCTCCAGGGCCGATCCGTCCCGGATGACGATCGGCGCGCCCGCATACATCGACAGGCAAGCCGCGTCGACGATGGTCTTGCCGTCGCGGAGAGGGCACGGCAGAAGCACAGGAGCGTGCCTGCTCGGCGCGTAGCGCTCGGTCAAGTATCGATTCTGCGCGGCCACAGAATCTTCGGTGTGGGTCACTGCCTCCGGCGGCCCCGTCTCGCTCAAGACGTACGAGAGAAGCAGAAGGTCCTCAGGAACGGACACCGACCTCGGGAAGCCCTCAGCCAGGTGGCGAACATGCACAGCCGTCCCCTCGGCCAGAGCCATCGCGACGTCCTGGGTACGGGAAGCCGCCTCCCGGACCGCGGGGGCAGGCCTCCCCTCAGGGCCCTCAGCCGCCGAGATGATCATGGCCGGCTCAACCTGCTTGCAGACGTGCAGCAAGTCCTGCACCCCAGCGGTGACCGGCAGTCTGGCCGGGATGTGGCCCGCCCGCAGCACGGCCAGGAACATCACCAGCCAGGCGGCGGAGTCGGGCAGATGCAGGACCACCACCCGCTTGGCGGAGCCCACAGCCTTACGGATCTCCCCCGCGGCAAGGCCGGCGGCAAGCCATAGCTCGGCCCGGGCCAGGGTCCCGGCGTCTGCGGCGAAGGCGAGCGCCTCGGGCTCCCCGATGACGTGCAACTCGAACCGGTCGACCAGCCGTTGAACGGTTCGCTCCCCGCGGCGACGATGGCGCGCCGCTATCGAGTCACCGACCGGGTGAGCCGCGCCGGCTAGACCAGCAGGACTATCAGTCACGATCATCCCCTCCACAACTGATGCGTACGACACAGCCGCACTATGAGACCGTTTTGAATCGAGCCAACCTAGCCCGCCAGATTGTCCAATCCACGGCCTCTGACCTGCACAAATACGTCTGACGAATGCGACGCCCCTGAGAGCCGGGAACGCGGGAACAGGCGACTTAGCGTGCGCTGATTGCTGGTGAGCAACTCGCGGCGCGACGTTGCCATTCCCGCTCTTGTTCGCTGCGCTCACGGGCCGCTCGGGCCACGGCCTCGCCCGTATGAGCCTGACTCACGCACCCATTGGCTCGGCCTCTTGGTCGCGGCCGGACGGGGCGAGGCCCAAGCGTTCGGCCAGGCCGATGCGCTGGAGCTTGCCGGTGGCGCCCTTGGGCAGCTCGTCGAGCACCAGGATCCGCCGGGGAACCTTGAACGCGGCCAGCGACTGCGCCAGGAACCTGCGCAGCTCCCGTTCGTCGACGCGACTCCCGTCGGCGGCCACGACCGCGGCGGCCACCTCCTCGCCCAACTTGGGATGCGGCATGGCGAACGTGACCGCCTGGGCCACCGCCGGGTGGCCCAGCAGGGCCTCGTCCACTTCCAGCGGGGAGACCTTCTCGCCGCCGCGGTTGATCTGCTCCTTGAGGCGGCCGGTGAGGAACAGGTAGCCGTCATCGTCGAGGTAGCCCTCGTCGCCGGTGCGGAACCAGCCGTCGGTGAAGGCGGCCTCGTTGGCGTCGGGGTTGTTCTCGTAGCCGTCGATCACGGTCGGGCCCTTGATCGACACCTCGCCCCGCTCGCCCGGAGGCAGCGGGCGGTTCCGGTCATCGAGCACTGCCAGCTCTATTCCGGTGGGAACCCCGACCGACCGGGGCTTGGCCACGGCGGGGGGAAGAGGATTGGCGCACATCTGGTGGGTGGCCTCGGTCATGCCGTAGGCCTCGATGACGGGAGAGCCGAACAGCTCGCCGAGCTCGTTCAGCACCGGCGTCGGGAGCGACGCCGAGGACGACCGGACGAACCGCAGACCGGCGGCCCGGGCCGCGTCGCGGTGCCGGGCGGAGCGGGAGAGCACCATCTGATGCATGGTCGGCACCGCGGTGTAGTAGCTGGGCCGCAGCGCATCGAGCTGGGCGAAGAACCGGAAGGCGTCGAAGCCCTCGGTGCAGGCGACCGCGCCGCCGGCGGACAACGGCGCCAGCAGTCCGGCCAGCAGTCCGTGGATGTGGAACAGCGGCATCACCTGCAACGACCGGTCCTCAGCAATGAGGGACAGCGACGCGGCGATGCTGGCAGCCGAGCGGGCCAGGTTCCGTTGGCGAAGCGGCACGATCTTGGGTCTCGAGGTGGTTCCCGAGGTGTGCAGGACCAGGGCCACGTCGTCGGGGGACGGCCCGCCCACCGCCGACGGCTCGCCGTCGGGTGACGAGGCGAGCAGGTCGATCGAGCCGGAGCCCCCGGCAACCGAGCCGGTCAAGGCCACGGGCAGCACGCCGGAATCGGCGGCGCGGGCCGCGTCGCGGGCATCCGATCCTGACTCGTCGGGCCGGGTGATGAGCGCCTTGGCGTCCAGGTCGTCCAGGTAGAAGCGCAGTTCCGGGGTGCGGTACTTGGGATTGAGCGGTGCCGCGCAGCCGGCGCAGGCCGCGGCCAGGAAGGCGACGGCCATCTCGGGGCCGTTGGGAACGAGGATGGCGATGCGATCGGCCGGGCCCAGGCCCAGACTCCGGAGCCGGCCTGCGAGCCGGTCCACCTCGGCCCGCAGCTCACGGTGAGTAAGCGCCGAGCCGTCGGGCGCGACGATCGCCGGAGCGTGATCGTCTCCGGCGTCAAGAAGGCCTCGCAGCGTCGTCGGACCGGTCATGGGCCGGCCGCCTCAGGTCTCCCGCTCTCGTTCGCTGCGCTCACGGGCCGCTCGGGCCGTACCTCCCGCTCTTGTTCGCTGCGCTCACGGGCCGCTGGGCCCAGGGGCCTCGCAAGCTCGGCCTCTAGGCGGCGGTTGAGCAGCGAGGCCAGCCCGTAGACGGTGCTGATGGCCGGGGTGGGCACGCCCGTCAGCTCGCCCAGCTCGACGAACACGCCGACCAGGGGGTCGAGTTCGAGCGGCCGGCCGGCCTCAGCATCCTGGAGCATGGAGGTCTTGTGCTCCCCGACGGCCTCGGCTCCGGCGATGCGACGCTCCACGCTGATGCGGATGCTCACCCCGAGAGCCTCAGCGATGTGGCCGGCCTCGGTCATCATCCGCGCCGCGAGGTTCCGGGTGGCAGGCGTGCGGCAGATCTCGGCCAGCGTCGCGCCGGTCAGGGCGCTGATCGGGTTGAAGGCCAGGTTGCCCCATGCCTTGACCCACAGGTGCGAGCGGATGTCGGTCAGCACTCGGGACTTGAACCCCGCCGACGCCAGAGCGTCCGCCAGCACCCTCGCCCGGTCGGACTTGGTGCCGTCGAGCTCGCCCACCGGGAAGCGGTCGCCCTCGACATGGGTGATCACGCCGGGCCCGGTCTTCTCCGCGGCCGGGTAGGCGATGCAGGCCACGATGCGTTCCGGCGGCACCGCAGCCGCGATCGTGTCGTCGGGGTCCAGGGACTTGAGCCGGTGCCCGTCGTGGGGCCCGCCGTGGCGCTCGAAGTACCACCAGCCGATGCCGTTCTGGACCGGCACGACCGTGGTGCGCTCGGAGCACAGGCTCTCGATCCGGTGGGCCACCGCCGCGATCTGGTGGGCCTTGAGGGCCAGGATCACCGTGTCGTGCGGGCCCAGGGCTCCGAAGTCATCGGAGGCCTCGATCCCGGTCGCCACCGTGGTGGAGCCGTCGATCTCCACCAGCTTGAGCCCGTGGCGCCGGATGGCGTCCAGGTGCTCTCCCCGGGCGATGACGCTCACGTCGTGCCCGTTCGCCGACAGGCGGGCGGCCAGCATGCCGCCGATCGCGCCCGCACCGACTATGCAAGTCCTCACCGCGACAGTGTGCCATCCAAACCGCGCCGAACGGTATACAGCGCGGCGGGGCTCAGATCACGGGCCAGCGAGGGGTGGCGAACTGGGATAGGCCGGTGCGCTCGGCCGCGACCACGGCCGCTTCGCGGCCCCGGGCCATGATGGCCCGGGCGTCGAGGTTGACGAACTCGCCGCCCTCCACGATTACGTTGCCGTCGATCACCACGGTGTCGACCGAGTCGCCGCTCACACCGTGGCCGAGGTTCGACAGCGGGTTGTGAAGCGGCACCCACTCGGGCCGGTCCAGGTCGAACAGCAGGAAGTCGGCCCGCTTGCCCGCTTCCAGTGAGCCGACCTCGTCGTCCCACAGCACCGAGCGGGCGCCGTCGACGGTGAGATGCTCCAGGATCGTCTCGGCCGGCATGAGCGAGGCGTCCTCGAAGATGTCGCGGTAGACGCGGAAGTACTGGGCGATGCGCAGGATGTCGGTGGTGTGCGAGCAGGCTCCGATGTCGGTGCCAACCCCCACGGTCATGCCCCGCTCCAGCAGCTTGAGGTGGGTGGCCCGCTGCAGCCCGCCCCAGCCGAACACCGCGCTGGCGGTGGGGCACATCGACACCTTCACGTCGCGCTGGGCCAGCAGGTCGCACTCGTCGTCGGTGAGGAAGTGGCAGTGCACCAGCTGCACGTTGGGGCCGAGCACCCCGTTGCGCTCGTAGCGGGCGATGGGCCGCTCGCCGTCGAACACCCGCTGGTGATGCTCGACCGAGTCGCGGTTGGAGATCATGTGGGACACGATGCCGGTGCCGTGCTCGGCGGCCAGCCCCGCGATCGACCGGCACAGGCGGTCCGACACCATGCGCTCGGTGCGCAGCGAGAACCAGGGCCGCACCCGGCCGGAGGCCGCACCCGCATGGGACTCCACGAAGGCCAGCCCGTCGGCGATGGCGTCGTCGGTGGTGGAGTCGAACGTTCCCGGCATGGCCCGGCCCCCGGCCATGTCGGTGAGCGAGCGGGCCAGCACCGCCCGGCAGCCGATCTCATCGGCGGCCCGGACCGAGTTCTCGGGATTCTGCGAGCCCGGGTCGCACACCGTGGTGGTTCCGTGGCGGACCGACTCGAGCAGGGCGCACATCGCGGCCAGGTAGGCCTCCTCGTCGGTGACGCCGGCCTCCATGGGGTAGCAGCGGTCGTGGAGGAAGACCTTCAGGGGAACATCGTCGCCGAGGCCCCGCACGAAGAACGGGGCCAGATGCTGGTGGTTGTCGACGAAACCGGGGGTGATCAGCCGGCCGCGGGCGTCGATGGTGCGGACCGCCTCCCGGTAGCCGGCGGCCTCCACATCGGCAGTGGGACCGACTGCTTTGATCTCGCCGCCGTCCACGGCCAGCGCGCCGTCGCGCACCATGCGGCGCTCCGGGTCCATGGTGATGAGCCAGTCGGCGTTGCGAACCAGCAGGTCGATCATCCGGCTCGCCCTCCTGGTTTCCCGCTCTTGTTCGCTTCGCTCACGGGCCGCTCGGGCCACGGCTTCACTAAACACCTGGCCTCTCTCGCCCGCATCGATCCGCTCAGCCTCCTGAGTTCCGGCTTCTGAGCTCGTAGGCGTAGTGGCTCAACCCGGCCTCCATGTCGAACGTGGGCTTCCAGCCCAGTCCGGCCTCGGTGTGGGACAGGTCGAGCGGGTCGCCGGCCGACACCGCTGGAGGCGCCCCCGGGATCACCTGCACCTTGAGGTCTCCGACGATCCGCCGAGCGGCGGTCACCAGATCGTCGAAGGAGGTGATGGTGCCGGTGCCGACGTTGAAGATGGGCTTGTCGGGCAGGTCCACGGTGGCGGCCAGGTCGACGGCCCGGCCCACGTCGAGGTCGTACACGTACTCGAAGTCCATGGTGTGTTCCTGCTTGACGAAGGCGGTCTGGCCGTCGATACCGGCCTGGAGCAAGGCCTGGATCTTGGATCCGAAGGATCCACCCTCGAAGTGCCCGTAGCCGTAGGCGTTGGCCGGCCGCAGGATGGCCAGCTCGAAGCCGAACTCCTTCTGGTAGCTCTCGGCGGCCAGCTCCTTGATGGCCTTCGAGTTGCCGTAGGCCCGTCCCGGCCCCCGGGGCGCGTCCTCGGTGATGGGCGCACCCCGGGCCCGGCGGCGGTCGTACACCGCGAAGCTGCTGATGTGGACCAGCCGGCGCACCCGCGCCAGCCGCACCGCCTCCAGGACATTGATAGTGCCGGTGACGTTGACCTCGAGCCCGGTGTAGAGCGGCCGCGACACGCTGTCGCCGATCAGCCCGGCGGTGTGCACGACCGTCTCCACGTTGTGCTCCCGCATGGCCGTTATCACCGCGGACAGGTCGCGGATGTCGGCCCTCACGGTGGGGATGTCGGCCGCGATCGGCCCTAGACGCTCTCGCAGGTACTCGTCCCGGGACTGCATGTCCAGGAAGACGACCGGCTCGCCCCTCTGGAGGGCGCAGCGGGCGAAGGACGTGCCCACCAGTCCGGTTCCGGTCACCAGCGTGGTCATGGGCCCGACACCTCGAACTCCCCGCTGACCTCCACCGGCTGCTGGCGGGGCAGGCTGGCCATGCCCACCGCGGCTCTCGCGTGCCGGCCCCGCTCGGGGCCGAACAGCTCGAAGAACAGATCCGAGGCCCCGTCGACCACTTTGGGCATCAGCTCGAAGGTCGGGGTGCAGTTCACCATGCCCAGCAACCGCACCACCCGGTTGACCCTGTCGAGGTCGCCCAGCGCGTCCCGCAGGGTGGCCAGGATGGACAGCCCGCAGGCCTGGGCCACCTCGTAGCCCTGCTCGACGGACAGCTCGGCGCCGAGCTTGCCCCGGCGCACGATGTCCATGCCGGGATGGTGCGGACCGTGGCCCGACACGAACATCACGTTGCCGACCAGAACGCAACCCTGGCGGTTCTCGCTGGGGAACCGGCGCGGCTCGGGCAGCGTGAGCCCCATCGCGGCCAGCCGCGCCTCGATCTCGCCGGCCGGCATCAGCGGATCTCCTCGGCTTCGCGCACGCTGGAGATGAGCGAAGCCCGCAGCAGGAACTCCCGGGCCAGGGCAGGATCGTCGGCGGCCCGCCGCAGCTCGTCGCGGTTGCGCCGCCGGGTCTGCGGGTCGGCCTCGGCCATCAGCTTCTTGTTGCGGATGGTGATGGCCTGAACATGGGCCACGGCCACGTGTCGACGCTGGCGGACGTACCGGTCGAGCGCCTCGTCGCCGGCGTCGCCCCTCAGCACCGATGACAGCTTGGCGGCCAGGTTCACCGCGTCGTGGATGCCGCTGTTCATGCCCATGGCGCCGATGGGGCTGTTGACGTGGGCCGCATCGCCGGCCAGCAGCACCCGTCCTGCCCGGAACGTCTCAGCCACCCGCTGGTGCACGGTGTAGAGCGACTTGGACACCACTTCGTAGGGCTCGCCGATCGGATGGAACCGCTGCAGCCCGGCCTCGATGACATCGTCATCGAGAAGGGTGTCGGGGGCGGCCTGGACGTCGGCCGGCAGCACCACCCGCCAGAAGTCGGTCCACCTGAACAGGTTGGCCCACTCCACCGGGTCGAGGATGTAGTTGCGCAGGCCGTAGGGCTGCAGCGAGTCGAAGTCGAACACCACGCTGAGCGTCATGGTGCGGTCGGGGAAGGCGAAGCCCTCGAAGTCGATGCCGAGCTGTTTGCGCACCACGCTGTGGGCCCCTTCGCACCCCACGAGATGGGTGCCCCGCAGTTCCTCCCGCTCGCCGTCGGCGGTCTCGGTGACCGCGGTGACCGAATCGTCCCGCTGGGCGAAGCCGACGAGTTCGGTCCCGACACGGACCTCGATCAGGTCGGTGTCCGAAGCCATCTTCAGGGCCTCTTCGATCAGCTTCAGGCGGTCGCACTGCAGGGCGTGGGGGAAGCGGGTGTCGCCGGCCAGCACGGCGTGGTCGAACACCGCTATGGGCTCAGGGTCGCCGCGGTCCCAGTAATGCACCAGGGGAGCCACGAGTCCACGACCTTCCAGGCGGCCGTAGAGGCCGATGTCGTCGAGCATCTCCAGCGTGGCCGCGTGGATGGTGCCGGCCCGGCGAACCTGATCGAGGAGGTCGACCAGCTTCTCGACCACGGTCACCCGGTGGCCGCGGCGGGCCAGCGACAGCGCCAGCACCAGCCCCACCGGGCCGGCACCGGCGATCAGAACCCGACTGTCAGCCTTCGTCACCCTCGTCCTCTGAAGGTGCGGTCTCCGGGCAGCGGACGGCACCCACCCAGCCGGAGGTGGTGAGATCGAACACCAGACCGTCGGGCGAGCGGTACTTGACTTCGTAGTAGCGGTTGGACTCGTCGGGGCGCCGACCCCGCACATGCTCGGCGCCGGCATCCTCCACCCGGGCGGAAGCCTCCTCCAGGTCGTCCACCCACATACCGAAGTGGTACAGGCCCGAGAAGGGCTCCGACGAGCCCTCTGCACCGGTGATGCCGGGAACGTGGTCGTGGCCGAAGTGGAGCAAGGCGACGTTCATCACCCCGTCGGTCATGTACACGCCGCGGCCAGCGTCGCCGGCCTTAGTCATGCCGAAGGCCTCCTCGAAGAAGGCTTGGGCCTTGGCCACGTCGGGCACGGCAATGGCGATGTGTCGAAGCTGGGCAGCCACGGCGACCGACTGTATACAGTCGCTGCGAACGACATCACATCGGACCGCGTGCGCTCAGAAGTGCCTGCGGATGCGGCTGCCCGGTGATCTCTATTGCATCGATCGGCAAGGTTGCAACCCAATCGAACATCCAATAACATGAAATGCAATGACAAGGACTAGAGGGCGCATGTGGCTGCCCTTCAAGGACTGGGAGGGACCGGTGGGCACATTCAACTGGCCGATCCAGTTCGACAGCATGGATGGTGAGAGGTCCCTGCAGTTGGACGCCCTGGTCGACACCGGCAGCAGCTTCACATCCGCGCCGGCCAGCCTGCTCGGCCGTCTGGGTGTCGCGCCCAAGATGAAGGTCGAGATGGAACTGGCCGACGGACGGACCGCCATCTACGACATGGGCGAGGCCCGGGCCACGGTGAGCGGGCACAGTGCCACGACCTGGGTGGTCTTCGGCGACGAGGACGCCCGCCCCCTGCTTGGGGCTCACACGCTCCAAGCGCTCTTGTTGACCGTGGATCCCTGGAAGCACGAAGTGGTGCCCTCGCCCTACTTCCTGAGGTAGACGGGACCAGACCGCCGCTGCCGCCGATTCGCGGCTTGTTCCGCGAGGCGCGACACTAGGCGTCTTGCTCACCCGCGACGTCGCCCCCAGCAGATCCCAGGCCGCAGTGGCCGCCGGGCATACGGGCGCAACAGAGGCGGCCGTTCGTCTGCTTCGGGCCGGGGGGTCGGCGGTGGACGCCGCCATCGGGGCCGACGCGGTCATGGGGGTGGTGGAGCCCACCGGCACCGGCGTAGGCGGCGATCTGATGGCGGTGGTCGCCACGGGCGAGGGCATCGCAGTGCTCAACGGCAGCGGCCGGTCGGGGCGGCGCACCGACCCGGAGTCGGTGCCCGACAACGGCCACGGCTTCGTGCCCTCGGTCGGAGGCCGCGCGGTGACCGTCCCGGGGGCGGTGGCCGCGTGGGGGGACCTGCACCGCCGGTTCGGCCGTATGCCTTGGCCGGCGCTGTTCGAGCCTGCCATTGCGGCCGCCGCTGAAGGCGCCGCCGTCGGCGCTACCGGCAGCCAACTGTGGACCGGTGCCCGGAACCGGCTCGACGCGGCCGGCGAGCGGCTCTACTTCCCGGACGGCGTCGGCCCCGCGCCCGGTGCTCGCTGGCGCAACCCGGCCCTCGCTGCGGCGCTGCGGGCGATCGCGGCCCAAGGATCCGACGTGTTGTATGAGGGCCCGCTGGCCCAGGCAATCACCAAGGCAGCTGCGAAGGCAGGAGGGTCGCTCGGCGTCGACGACCTGGCGGACCACCGCAGCGAATGGGTGGAGCCGCTGCGGGCGACCCTGGGCAACCGGGAGCTGATCACGGTGCCCCCACCGTGCCAGGGGACGGTGGCCGCCCTGGCCGCCCAGTCGGTCCACGACCGGGGCCTGCTCGGCGCCACCGACGGCGACGCAGGGGGCGAGGCCGCCGCGGCCATGGTCGAGGCGCTCGACCGAGCCTTCGCGGTGGCCCTCGACTGCCTGGCCGACCCCGACGCCGCCGACGTTCCCCACTACGACGAGATGCGAGCCCGGATGGCTGTCGCGCCCCGGCACGGACCGATGCCGCTCGGGCCCGGGACGGTGTTCACCGTGGTCTTCACCGCGGACCAGGCGGTGGTGCTGACCTCCAGCGTGTGCGACCGGTTCGGCTCGGGGGTGACCGTGCCCGAGGGCGGGTTCGTGCTGCAGAGCCGGGGCCGGGGCTTCTCCACCGACCTGCGCCACCCGAACGCAGTGGCGCCGGCCAAGCGGCCCTATCACACCATCGTTCCCACGCTGGTGCTGGAGAACGGCCGTCCCGTGCTCGGCATGGGCGTCGTGGGTGGGATCATGCAGCCCCAGGGACAGCTGCAGATCCTGCACCGGGTGCTCGGCGGAGCGGGTCTCCCCTCGGCCGTGAACGCCGCCCGGTTCCGCCTGATCGGTGAAGGACGAGTCACCACAGAAGCCAGCCTCGAGCCGCAATGGCGAGCCGCCATCGGCGCGGCCGGCTACAAGCTGGTGGACACAGCCGACGTGATCGGAGGCTTCGGCGGCGCTCAAGCCGTCCTGCGAGCTGGAGACACCCTCACCGCAGCCAGCGACCCCCGCCGAGACGGCACCTCGATGGTGACCGTGCTGTGATGTCAGCAGTCGGCCATCGCGGCCAGGGCAGCGCAGATCTCTGAGCGGCGATGCGATATCGACCCGACACGCTCAGTCAGATTCGCCTTGAGAACGACTCGCAGGTTGTCGAAGGAGGCGGCGCACGGATGGGCCAGACCGTCATCGACATCCAGCGACACCTCGCTGGCAATCCCCCGGACCGTTCTGGTTATCGGAGCCACCACGACCCGGTTCAGCACCGGGACCGCCTCGTTGCGGGTGACCACCAGCACCGGGCGGCGCCCCGCTTCGCTCTCCGCCCACCAGATGTCGCCCTGGACCATTGTCACCACTGCTCCCACGGCTCCTCAGCGATCATGGACCGGGTGCTCTCATCGGCCCATCGCAGCTCTTCGGCCGTCTCGGGAATGCGGCGGTAGGCGTCCGCGATGGCCTCCCCGATGAGCCGGCGCCGGCGCTGCTCGATCATCGCCTCCAGAGCGAGCCTCACCGCATCCGAGCGCGACTCCGCCTCGCCGTTGTCGACAATCTCATCCAACTGGGCGACGAGGTCATCGTCCACTCTCGTAACTAGCTGCGCCATGCCTTAAGCATAGCAAAACGCATTGCAGTATAGAATACGCTACCTCGGCAGGCTGTTCAGCCAGTCGATGACGTGGTCCAGGGGGGCCACGTCGGCGTACTTCATGTGCAGGTCGAGCAGGTTGACCTTGTGGGAGATCTGGCTGCGGTCGGCCACGCACTCGAAGGGGATGACCACGTCGAAGTTGTACTGGAAGGCGTCCACCGCGGTGGCCCGCACGCAGCCGCTGGTGGTCAGGCCGGTGACCACCACCGTGTCGACCTTGTCGTAGACCAGCAGGGCGGCCAGCTCGGTGCCGAAGAAGCCGCTGGGCTTGTGGCTCTTGCAGATCACCAACTCGTCGGGCTTGGGGGCCAGCTCGTCCACGATCACATCGCCGGGGGGCAGGTCCGGGTCGGGCGGGCGGCGGCCCACCGTCTTCCAGCGTCCCTTCTGGCCCGGGAAGGGAACGTGGCCCGGGTCGGCGTACAGCTTGGTGAAGTACACCGGACGGCCGAGTCGGCGCATCTCGTCCAGCAGCCGGGCATTGGCGTCCACTGCGGGCCATGCCGTCTCGGGGCAGCCGGTGGGCCAGCGGCCGTCCACGAAGGCCAGCGTCATGTCGACCACGACCAGCGCCGGCGAGGTGCCCGCGCTGATGGCCCGGAACTCGTCGCCGCTGAAGGTGTCCCCGTATCCGGCCGCGAGGTAGCGGGCCGTGTCGTCGGGGGGTATGGCATCGTGCCAGGGGTACATCAGAGGATCACCCTCTGGCTCGTCCCGCCAGCAACCCTGTGATGCCCGCTCTTGCTCGCTTCGCTCACGGGCCGCTCGGGCCCCCGTTTCCCGCTCTTGCTCGCTTCGCTCACGGGCCGCTCGGGCCCCAGGGAAGCCCACGAGGGAGCACGACCGGTCCTCATCAGGTCGTGCTCCCTCGCAGGTGGAGGGGAACGGTTAGGCCTCGACGATCAGCTCAGCGTCATGTCCTCCACGCGAGCCGTGTCGTCGTAGCGCGGTGTCCACGACAAGTTCTCGGCGCCGCCGTTCACGCTGAGGTAGGTGAGTACCGGCAGGATGCCGACGTTGTCGCAGTTGTACTTCATGATCTCGTGATACATAGCCTCACGACGCTTCGGATCCAACTCGCTGGCCGCGGCCACCAGCATGCTGACCAGCACGGGATCGTCATACGACGATGTGACGTTGTCGACGCCGATGTAGGAGCCGAGCCGAGCGCCGTCCTGCAACTCGTTGGACGACGACGACAGGAAGATGTCGCCTCCGACCTCGCCGATCGGCTTGAGGAACTCGTCGAAGAGCCAAACCTCCCAGGCCAGCAGCTGGAAGTCGATGTTCAGCCCGACGGCCTCCATGTCAGCCGCGATGGCCTCGGACAGCTCGTCGAACTTGGTCCAACGGGTGCCGTTGGCCAGGAACGAGATCTCCTCGCCCGCATAGCCGGAGTCGGCGATGATCTGGCGGGCCAGGTCCGGATCGTAGGGCCGATCGGTGATGAGGGGGTTCCAGCCGAACACGCCCGAGCCGAAGATGTGGCAGTTGGCCCGGCTGGCCTGACCCTCGTAGATGAACTCGACGTAGTCGTCCACGTTGAGAGCGTGGGCGATGGCCACCCGGAGCTCGGGATAGTCGCCCAGCGGGCCCTCGTAGTTCTTCAGCCGCAAGTACGGGTACTCGATGCCCTCATCGCGCACGAACAGCTTGGACACCTGACCAGCCGAGTCAGCCGACAAACCCACGGCGAGATGCACGTCGCCGGCCTGCACGGCGGCCACGCGGGACTGCTCGTCGGGCAGGAAGCGGAACACCACATCCTGGATCTGAGGCAGATCACCCCAGTAGCTGTCGTTGCGGACAAGGGTCAGCGAGTCGCCCGGCACCCACTCCACGAACTGGTAGGGGCCGGTGCCCACCGCCTCGTCCTCAAGACCGTCGGCAGCCGCGCCGGGCTCCACCATCTGCACCATGTAGAGGCGGGCCGGAAGGACCGGATCCGGTCCGGCGGTGTTGATCCGGATCGTGTAGTCGTCCACGACATCCACGCTGGTGATCTTCTCGATCTGTTCCTTGAGGTCGGAGTCGACCTCGGGGCTGAGCACCCGCTCGATCGAGTACTTTGCGGCGGCAGCGTTGAAGGGCGCTCCATTGTGGAAGCTGATCCCCTCGCGCAGCTTCAGTTCCCAAGTCGTCTCGTCGACCAGCGTGGGAAGCGACGCGGCCAGACGGGGCACGAAGATGGACGGATCGTCGAGGTCCCGCTCGACGAGTCGCTCGTAGACGTTCTCCATCGTGCGGCGCATCTCGCCGTCCTGGTAGTGAGGATCAATCCGACCTGGGCCTTCGAGGATCGCGATCGTTATCGATACGCGATCTTCGGCAGCGGGCTCATCGCTGCTGCCGCTGCACGCCGTTGCCGCCAGGGTCAAGACGAATAGAGCAGCCAGGAGCCGCTGCATGAACGTGAACTTCTTGAGCATCTGGACATACCCCCAAGTGAATCCGTGGTCGAGGACAGCTGCGGCATACGGATCCACAGCCGGACTGCTCACGGTATACCGCCCTAGGCAACCCGTGCAAATTGTTGTATACAGGCTGTTGGGCCGGGCTCCGCAGTCCGATCAGCGCCGGCCGGAGCGAGTCCGGCAGAACAACGCCGCCGGTCCCACCAGCACGGTCGTCACCACCAATACGGCCGGGCCCAGCCCCACCACCAGCAGGGCGGCGACCCCGAGCGGCGCGCCGGACAGCGTCATCCCGCGGGCGACGCCGGCGATGGTCACCGCGTCGCCCTGAAGTTCGTCCCGCACCCCCTCGCTCACCGCGGTGATGGCCAGCACCTGCAACAGCCCGGTGGCCACCCCGCCGGCGACCAGCGCAGCCGTGACCGCCGCAACGGGCAGGTCGAAGCCGACGAACACCGTGGCGACCAGCGTGACCGCGCCCCAGCGGGCCACCCCGGGAGCCACCCGGGAACCCTCCATGTCCACGGCCAAGTACCCGCTGACCGCGGCCGCGCCGTTGGCCACGGCCACCACCACCCCGATGAGGGTCTCGCTGCTACCGGCCGCGTCGAGCCCGATGGGAACGTAGGAGCCCAGCAACCCGCGCCAGGCGCCGACCGCCACGCTGGCCCACACGCCGACCCGGACACCCCGGCTGGCCAGCAGCTTCAGGTAGCTGTGACCGCCCACCCGAGCGAACGGCGGCAGGCGAACCACAGCCAGGGTGGGCACCACCCCGGCGAATGCCACCGCGGCCGCAACCGCGAACGCGGCGCGGAACGAACTCTGCGCAAGGACGCCGCCCAGTGCCGGACCCACGAGCATCCCGACCGTGGCCGCCATGTTGAGCGTGGCGATGGCCTTGGGAGTCGGGCGGGACGAGCGCACGATCTGCACCTGGTTGCCCGTCCAGAAGCACGCCCGGGCGACCCCCTGGACCACCGCTGAAACCACCAGGGCAGCCAGACCGGAATCGACCACCAGAAGCCCGACGCCCAGACCCATGAGCGCGGCCGCGGCGGTGATCACGTGGGAGTTGGACACCAGGCGCATCAGCCATCCGAGCCGCCACCGGGTCAGCACCTGCACCGCAGCCGACAGCCCGATGAGCACGCCGGCTGTGGTCTTCGACCAGCCCTCACCCACCACGAACAGCGGGTAGGCCACCAGGGTGATGCCCAGGCTGACCGAGAAGAGCAGCGCGCCCGTGTACAGGCCGACCGCCTCGCGGCGGGTGGGCGGCACCGGCGCGGCGCCGCCGGACGCCGCGCCGTCAGTCACGCGCCGGCGTGATGGCGACGCTTATCGCCTTGGAACGGGTATGGCTCAAGATGTCGTCGACGAGCCCGAGCTCCTTGCCGATGCCCGACTGCTTCCAGCCGCCGAAGGGCAGTCCCGGGTACCGCACCTCCACGTCGTTGACCCACACGTAGCCGGCATCGATGGCCCGGGCCGCGCCCAGGGCCCGGTTGACATCGTTGCTCCAGATGCTGGCGGTCAGCCCGTAGGGGGTGTCGTTGGCCATGGCCACGGCCTCGGCCCCGTCGGTGAAGGACGTGACGGCCAGGACAGGACCGAAGATCTCCTCGGAGGCGAGAGTGGCTCCATGGGCCACGCCGTCGAACACCGCCGGCCGGACGAAGGCCCCGGCCGCCAACTGCGGATCGGCCGGAGGCGTGCCGCCGGTCAGCAGCCGCCCACCGTCGGCCCTGCCCGCGTCGACGAATCCCAGGATGCGGTCGCGGTGGGAGTGCGACACCATGCAGCCCATGTCCGACGACGGGTCGTCGGGCATGCCGATGCGGATCTGCTCGGTCTGCTCCACGACTCGCTCCAGCACTGCCTCGCGCAGGTCGGCGTGTATGAGCAAGCGGCTGGTGGCGCCGCAGCTCTGCCCGCCGACTCGGGCGAAGTTCGAGCCCTTGACCACCGCGGCCGCGGCTATGTCACTATCGACATCGTCAAAGATCAGGATGGGGTTCTTGCCCCCGAGCTCCAGCGTGAGGCTCTTGAGCACACCCGAGGCACCGGCCCGGGCCTGGACGGCCAACCCGGTTCGCAGCGAGCCGGTGAACGACACCCGGGGCACATCGGGGTGCCCGACCAGCGCCTCGCCCGCGGCCGCGCCCCCCGGAACCACGTTCAGCACCCCCGGGGGCAGCAGGTCCGCGGCCAGCGAGGCGATCACCAGCGGCGAGAGAGGGGTCTGCTCGGCCGGCTTGAGCACCACCGAGTTGCCCGCGGCCAGTGCCGGAGCTGCCTTCATGCAGGCGAACAGAGTCGGATGGTTGTAGGCGCACAGGGCACCCACCACGCCCCACGGCGCGGGCTCGGTGAAGTGCAGGCCGGTAGGGGTGGCCGGGATGGTCCGGCCGTGAATCTCGGGAGCCACCCCGGCGATGGTCTGGAGGAACTTGCCGCCCTTGGCCGCGCTGGCCGCCATGGAGGCCACCGCGGTGCCGCCGTCGCGGGCGTCTAGCAAGCCCAGCCGCGGCGCGGCCTCGTCGACCCGCCGACCCCATTCGGCCAGCCGGGCGGCCCGCTCGTGCACGCCCATCGCGGCCCAGGCCGGCTGGGCCCGGGCTGCGGCGGCCACGGCCCGGTCCACGTCGGCGGCCGACGCCTGGTGCACCCGGGCCAGCACCGAGCCGGTGGACGGGCACACGTCGTCGCGTGCGGCTCCGTCGCCGTCGGCCGATGCGACCGCCCGGCCGTCGACCCACATACCGACATCGGTGACGGCCGCCGCGCCGGACGGCAGGTCGAGCAGGTCGGTAAGCGTCATGACGGCCTACCTTCGGCTGTATATCGCGATTGGTTGCATATACGGCAAGAATCCGCGATATACAGCGCGAGGGCGGAACGTCTGATGCTGGCCTGTGGGGTCAGGCGGCGGCCTGGGCGCCGGCGGCGGGATACCACTGGCGGCCCTCCACGTACTGCAGCCACAGCCCGTCCATGTAGAACCAGCGCTTCATGGCGGCCTGGCGCACCTGCTCGATCACCATCCGCTGATCCCGCTCGTCGACGGAGTGGTTGGTGATGATCTCGAAGCCGGCGTCGCCGTGCTCAACGTCGGCCACAACGTGCAGGGTGAAGAACTCGATGTCGGTGTCGGTGAACCCGTAGACGTTGCGCAGCGGGTCGATCAGCGGCGCGTACAGCTCAGGCACCTGCGACTCCAGCCCGATGGTGAGGGTGGCGATGCCCTCCAGCACGCTCTTCATCATCAGCGTGTTGATGATGAAGTCCTTGAGCGCGGCGGTGGTGGGCAAGTCGGGAGCCGACCGTCCCTCCTCGAAGGTCATGCCCAGCGCCATGCCGAAGCGGGAGAGCAGATCGACATGGCGCTCGTCGGGATCTTCCTCCTCGTTGAGGTTCTCCAGCAGCAGCTCCCGGGCGTCGTGCCAGTCGCACAGCCCGTACATGATCCCCGAGTAGCGGGACGCGTTGCTCACGAAGTTGTAGTGCTGCTGGCAGTAAGCCCTCATGGCCGCGTTGGGCAGCTCGCCCTTGGCCCAGGTCTTGAAGAACGGATGGTTCTTGGAGTGCCACTCGTCGCGGGCGGCCTCCAGGGCCGTGCGGTATTCGGTGGGTCCGAGCATTGGGAGCCTTTCTGTTGTGGTTCGAGTTGGGTTAGGAGCGCAGGTACACGGTCTTGGTCCGGGTGAAGAAATCGAGCGACGACTCCCCGCCCTCGGCCCAGCCCGCGCCGGAGTGCCCGTAGCCCTCGAAGGGCACATGGAAGGGAACGCCGGTGAGCGGCGAGTTGACCTTCACGGTGCCGGCGTGCGAGCCCTTCCAGAAGCGGCGGGCGACCGCGATGTCGCCGGTGACGATGCCCGAGGTGAGGCCGTAGGCGGTGGAGTTGGCCATGGTCACGGCCTCGTCGATGTCGCTGACCGCCTCGAACGTGACCACCGGGCCGAAGATCTCCTCCGTGGTCAGGGGACCGGTCGCAGGATCCACCAGCAGGGCGGGCGCCACCCTGCCGTCGCGCCAGCCGCCGGGCTCGGGACGCACCACGCCGCGGGCCTGGTGCTCAGCCAGCGACACGTACTCCTCGACCCGGCCGGCCTCGCCGTCGCTGACCAGGATCCCCAGCTCGTCGCTCCCCGACGTGTCGGTCATGCCCCCCAGACGGGCCGTCAGCAGGGCCAGCAGATCGTCATATATGTCGGTGTGCACCAGCAGCCGTCCCGCCGCGGTGCAGATCTGGCCGTTGTTGCGGAAACTCGAGGCCACGATGATGTCGGCCGCCTTGTCGAGGTCGGCGTCGGCCCAAACCACGATGGTGTTCTTGCCGCCCAACTCGGCCTGGAACGGCACCTGCATCGGCAGCCGGCTGCGGATCGCCACCGCGGCCTCGTAGGAGCCGGTGAGGCTCACGCCGTCCAGCTCGGGAGCGGACAGCAGGGCCTCCTCGATGACCGAGCTCCGGCCGATGGTGGCCTGCAGCAGGCCCGCAGGCAGGCCGGCGTCGAGCAGGGTGACCGCGATCATCAGGCCGGTGATGCCGGCGTTGGTGGACGGCTTGAACACCACCGCATTGCCCGCGGCCAGCGCGGCCGAGAGCTTGCGGATCGGGATCGTGAACGGGAAGTTCCAGGGGGTGATGAGGGCCACCACTCCCAGCGGCTCGATGAGGGTGAAGATGTCCTCGTCGAAGTCGGTCTTGAACGTGGTGCCCAGGCGCCGGTAGCCGAGTTCGGCGTAGTAGTCGAGCACGGCCGCTCCCTTGGCCACCTCGACCCTGGCCTCCGACGCCGGCTTGCCCATGTCGGCCGAGATGATCGGGGCCAGTTCGTCGGCCCGATCCCGGAACAGCCCGGCGGCGCGGTGCAGCACCTCGGCCCGGGCTGCGGGACCCAGCGCGGCCCAGTCCGGCGCGGTCCGGGCGGCCACCTCGTAGGCGGTACGCACATCGCCGGGACCGGCGCTGCGCACCGCGGCCAGCACCCGGCCGTCGCTGCGGCTCACCAGCTTCTGCTCGGGGCCCGAGCCGGGCCTGATTGCGCCGTCGATCAGGATGCCGACCTCGTCGGCATCGCCGCTGCCGTCCACGGTGATGCGAGCGGGGATCAACGTCATGGGTGTGCCTCCACCAGCGTGCGCACCACCCGCGAGGCGAGCGCGCCGCGCACGACCGCGTTTTGTATACAGGTCGCTGTATACCCTAGGCCGACCGGTTCGAGACTTGCCAACGAGAGGACGCCAGAGGCCGAGCGGGCGGGCAACACTTCATGAGGACACCGAGAAGCCTTCAGCGAGGCCCGTGGGCCCGAGCGGCCCGTGAGCGCAGCGAACAAGAGCGGACAGCCGGCCCGAGCGGCCCGTGAGCGAAGCGAACTAGAGCGGAGAACATCGAGTGCACGATCGCTCCGGACTGGGCCGAGGCAGCCTCGTGGGGAGTCCGGGCCATGGAGCCGGGTTCACCGCCCTGGTGACGGCCTCCCTGCTGGTGACCGCGGCCGCCAACCTCAGCCCGACGCTGGTGAGCGCCCTGGCGGTCCAGATCCAGGACGACCTCGGCATCGGGGAGGCCGAGATCGGCATGACGGTGAGCGCCTTCTTCTTCGTGGGCGCATTGACCTCAGCATTGTCCGGACGGATGGTGGAGCGGATCGGGCCCACCGCGGGGCTGCGCCTCTCCACCGCGGCCGCCGGCGTCGTCCTGGTCGTCACCGGCGCGCTGGGCCGGTCCTGGCCGGCGCTGATGGTCCTCGTAGGTTTGGCCGGCCTGGCCAACTCGTGGGGCCAGCCCGCGGCCAACCTGTACGTGGCCAGGGGGGTCTCGAGCCGGCGCCAGGGACTCGCCCTCGGCATCCAGAAGTCGGGAATCCCGGCCGCGTCGCTCCTGGCCGGGCTGGCCATCCCGACGGTCGGGTTGACGATCGGCTGGAGCTGGGCCTTCGTGCTGGGCGGGCTGCTCGCATTCGGGGTGTCACTGGGCGTGCCGACCGTCGGCGGGACTCCGCCGGCCGTGGGTCGCAACGGTGCAGCCACGGAGAGAACGACGGTCCGGCCCCGTCCCGACGTCGCCATGCGGCTGCTGGTGGCGGTGACCTGCTCCACTGGCCTGGCCGCCATGGGCTCCATGGCGCTCAGCTCGTTCTTCGTGCTGTCGAGCGTGGAAAACGGCGTAGACGAGGCCGCCGCCGGGATCCTGCTGATGGCGGGAAGCGTGGTCGGGATCGCTTCGAGGCTGGCCATGGGAGCCAGCGCGGACCGGGCGTCTCTCAGCCCGTTCCACATGCTCACCGCGATGTTCGCGGTTGCCGCGCTGGCCTTCGTGGGACTGTCGACCGGGTCCAGGGCGATGCTGTACACGGCCATGCCGTTCGCCTTCGCGACCTCGTTCGCGTGGCCGGGCCTGTTCCATCTGGCCATGCTGCGCACCAACCCGTCGGCGCCGGGCGCGGCCACCGGCATCACCATGACGGGCAACTTCACCGGAGCGGTGTGCGGCCCGCTGCTGTTCGGTGTGCTGGTGGAGGCGACGAGCTACGGCTGGGCCTGGAGCTTCGCGGCTATCACATCGGGGGCGGCCGCCGCGGTGATGGCGGTGGCCGGCCGCCTGATCAGTCAGCGCGTCGCGAGTCCGTAGAGACGCTCGATCACCCTCACCGGGCCAGCCATTCCAAGTAGTCGGCCACGGCCCGGCCCATCGGGTACTCCACCTTGTAGGAGAGGTCGCGGCGCGACGCGGTCAAGTCCATGGGGCTGGTCGGGTTGCCGTACTTGGTCATCGAGTCCTCTTGGGTGACCTCGAGGTCGATCGGGCGGCCCGCGGCCTGCTCGATGAGCGAGATGACGGCCGCGATGGTGTGGAGCTCGCCCATGGTGGCGTTGTAGACCCGGTTGGGAACCTGGGGCGCGAAGGCCGCTCTGACCAGGGCCTGGGCGCCGTCGACCGAGTAGGTGTAGTCCATGCCCTGGCGGTGCAGGTCCTGCTCGGCGATGCGGTAGGGGCGGGAGAAGTGGGCGCACTCGATGAGCTGCTTGAGGAGCTTGCTCGGACCGCCCCCGGGCACGCCGTGCCAGGGACCGAACACGCCGCCGAAGCGGACCACCGCGGTGTCGAGCCCGTAGGAGTCGGTGTAGTTGTGACACAGCCACTCCGAGGCCAGCTTCATCGAGGCGTACAGCGACGGCGGGTACTCGCTCACCACTCCGAGAGTGAAGTCCTCCACCGTGTCGTCAGTGGGGGCCACGCGGCGGCGGCCCATCGTCACCACCGTCGAGCTGCAGAACACCACCCGCTGGAGGCCCGCCATCCGCGCCGCCTCCAAGACGTTGATGGTGCCCATGACGTTCACCCTCACACCGGCCACCGGGCGGGGGATCAGGTCCCGGGTCAGTAGCGACGCAGTGTGGATGATCCGGTCGACGCCATGGGCCTCGACGGCACGAAGCAGGTCGCCGATGTCACCGATGTCGCCCTTGACCAGCTCCACCGAACCGGTGTCCAGCCGCTCGGCCAGGTTCCGCTCGCTGAAGGCGACGTCGTAGAGGACAGGCCGCTCACCCCGTTCGGCGACGATGCGGGCAGCAGCCAGCGAGCCGATCATCCCGGCGCCGGTGATCAGGGTGGTCATCGCTCAGTTCCTTCCTGTACCCGCGGGGGTGCGGAGCGCGCCCGACTGTCTACCCGGCCCGATTGCGGAGCCTCTTATCGGAACCGCGGTCCGTGCCGGCATCGCACCAGCACGGCGGCTACTCCCGATTGCTCAGCTTCCTATCGGGATCGTCGAACCTGTAGCATCGGCCCGCCAGAACGGAGGAATCGATCTTGAGCGACAACGACGGCGAGCAGCCTCTGCGAGAGGTGGTGGCAGGCAAGCTTCGTTTGATGATTCTCGACGGCGAGTTGAAGCCGGGTCAGCGGCTGGTCGAAGGCCATCTCGCGGAGCGGCTGGGGGTGAGCCGCAACCCGGTGCGCGAGGCCATGCGCTCGCTGGAGGCGACCGGCCTGATCGAGGTGGTGCCCAGGCGGGGCGCCCACGTGAGCGCCATCGACAAGTGCGAGGTCCACCACATCCAGCAGATCAGGATCCTGGTGGAGGGGTACGCCGTCGAGCAGGCCGCCACGATCCAGGATCCCGACGCCATCGAACGGATCCGCCAGTGCATGGAGGAGGGTCGCCAGGCCACCGAGCGGGGCGATGCGGTCACCGCGGCCGTATGCCACCGGGATTTCCACATCGCGGTGGAAAGGGCGGCCGGAATCCCCTTCCTACAGCAGGTGCTCGACCCGCTCCGCCAGCAGACGGAGCTGGTGTTCTCGGTGGTGACCGACAGCCGCGGCGACATCACCTGGGAAGAGCACGAGGACATCTACAACGCCATCGCAGCCGGCGACGCCCCCCGGGCCCGTGAGATGAGCCGCAGGCACATCATGAACGCGCTGGAGTCGTTCCAGATGGCCCTCGAGCCGACCGCGGCAACCCCGTAGTTGACGAGACGGCCGCTCGCAGCCCGCATCCGAGATGAGGCCGGGCGGTGGCTGGCCGCCGACCCCGACCCCGACACCGCGGCCGAACTGCGAGGCCTGCTGGACGGCGATCCGGCTGAACTAGGGCGTCGCTTCAGCGGACGGCTCGCCTTCGGGACGGCCGGCATCCGGGGCCCGATGGGCGCGGGCCCGGCCCGCATGAACCGCGTGCTGGTGAGAATGGTGACCTCGGCCGTGGCCCAGCGACTGCTGCAGGACGGGCGACCGGACGGGGGCGTGATCGTGGGATACGACGCGCGCCACCGCAGCCGGGACTTCGCCAACGACGCGGCCCGGGTGCTGGCCGGGCACGGCATCGAGGTGAGGATGCTGCCGGAACCCTTGCCCACCCCGGTGCTGGCCTTCGCGGTCAAGCATCTCGACGCGGCGGCCGGCGTGATGGTGACCGCCAGCCACAACCCGCGCTCCGACAACGGCTACAAGGTCTACTGGCGGGGCGGCAGCCTGCTGGCCGCACCGGTCGACCGCGAGATCAGCCGGATCATCGACGGCGCCGCCCCGCCAGCCCCCGCCGAACTGGCCCCCGCCGGCGACCCCCTCATCGTGACCGCCGGAGGCGAGGTGGTGGAGGCCTACCTCGACGCGGTGGCGGGTCTGCTGGCGCCGGGAGGGCCTCGCTCGGTCCGCATGGCCTACACACCGCTTCACGGGGTGGGGGCCGACACCTTCCTGCGGGCTCTGTCCCGAGCGGGGTTCGACCCGCCGCAGCTCGTGGCCGACCAGGCCGAACCCGACCCCGACTTCCCCACCACGCCGTTCCCCAACCCCGAGGAGACCGGTGTCCTCGACCGGCTGCTGCAACTGGCCGCGGACACGGGTGCGGATGTCGCCCTGGCCCACGATCCCGACGCCGACCGGCTGGCGGTGGCCGTGCCCGATCAACGGCGGTGGCGGCTGCTGACCGGCGACGAGACGGGCTGCCTGCTGGCCGAGCACCTGCTCAGCCGGCCGGACCCGGGCACCGGTACCGACCCGGACACCCGGAGGCGAAGACTGGTCATCAACACGGTGGTGTCGTCTCGCCTCCTGCCCCGGATCGCCGCCAGTCACCGCGCCGACTGGACCGAGACGCTCACCGGCTTCAAGTGGATCATGAAGGCCCACTCGCAGCGGCCCGGCCACGACCTGGTGCTGGGCTATGAGGATGCTCTCGGCTACGCCGTGGGCGAGGCGGTCGGCGACAAGGACGGCATCGGCGCGGCCCTGGCCATGGCCGAGCTCGTCGCCCACCTGAAGACCGGGGGAAGGACTCTGCTCGACCTGCTCGACGACCTGCACCGCCGCCATGGCGCGCACGCCACCGGGCAGCGCTCGATCCGCTTCGAGTCGACCTCGGCCGACGACCGGCCGATGGCCCGGGCCATGGACGCCCTGCGCACGGCTCCACCGCCGGAGCTGGCCGGAGCCGCGGTGACCGCGGTACATGACCTCTCCGGCGGAACGGAGCACCTGCCGCCGGCCGACGTGGTGGTGCTCGAGCTCTACGGAGCCGAAGCCAGGGTGATCGTCAGGCCCAGCGGGACAGAGCCGAAGATGAAGGTGTATGCCGAGGCCGTCGTCGAGTCGACCGGAGCGGACGGTGGTGGCCGGTTGCGCGCCGCGCGGGTAGAGGCCCGGACACGGATCGCGGAGCTCCTCGACGCCACCGTGCGGCATGTGGCCGATCCCGAGCGGCACGGGCCCGACCGCGTCGCGACGGCAGCAGCCGCGCCGGTCACAGGCAAGACTGCCCCCCTGATGCGTGGCGCAGAACCCTCCGAAGAGTCCAGGATCGGCGACCTGCGGACGGCGGACGACCTGCCGAGGGCGGACGACCTGCGGCTGGTGGACGACCTGCCGAGGGCGGACGACCTGCGGCTGGTGGTGGGCTGCACCGACCTGACCACCCTCGAGGGCGACGACACACCGGGGCGCATCCGGGCGCTCTGCTCGCAGGCGCTGCGCCCCGATCCGGCCGATCCGACCGTGGGGCCGGTGGCCGCGGTGTGCGTGTACCCCGCGCTGGCCCCGCTGGCCGCCGAGCTGCTGGCGGGCACCCCGGTGGCGGTGGCCAGCGTGGCCGGAGCCTTCCCGAGCGGCCTGTCGCCCCTGGAGGTGAAGGTGGCCGAAGTCCGGGCCGCGGTGGCCGCCGGCGCCACCGAGATCGACACCGTGCTGAACCGCTCCGCCTTCCTCTCCGGCCGCCCCGATGTGGCCGCGGCGGAGCTGCGGGCCCTGAAGGAGGCGGCGGGCCGAGCCCACTTCAAGGTGATCCTCGAGGTCTGCGAACTCGGCTCGGCCGGCGCGATCGCCGAAGCGACCCGGCTGGCCGTAGACGCCGGAGCCGACATGGTCAAGACCTCCACCGGCAAGGGCGCTTCGGGCGCATCACCCGAGGCTGTGCTGACAATGGCCCAGACCGTTGCCGAGCACCGCGCCGCCGGAGGGCGCCCGGTGGGCCTGAAGATTGCCGGGGGTGTGCGCACCGCCGACGAGGCCATCGGGTACGTCGACCTGGTGCGCTCCGTGCTGGGCACCGAGTGGCTCACCCCCGAACGCCTCCGCTTCGGCGCCTCCAGCCTGCTGGGCAACGTGGTAGCCGCCCTAGCCGCGGCCTAGCCGGGTCCAGTGGGGCATAATTCGGCGTCGGGGAGGACCGTATGACTGAGCCGGTAGCGGCGGTAGAGATCGACGGCGTCACCAAGCGATTCGACGACGTGGTCGCGGTCGACAACGTCGACCTCGCCATCGACGACGGGGAGTTCTTCGCCCTGCTCGGGCCCTCGGGCTGCGGCAAGACCACCACCCTGCGCATGATCGCCGGGCTCGACCTGCCGAGCGAGGGCAGCCTGCGCATCTTCGGTGAGGAGGTCGGGACGGCACCGCCCGACCGGAGGCCGGTCAACACGGTGTTCCAGGCCTACGCCCTGTTCCCCCACATGACGGTCCGCCAGAACATCGAGTTCGGTCTACGCATGCGGCGGGTGAAGGATCCCCAACTCTCGGAGCGGGTGGCCGAGGCCATCGGAATGGTGCGTCTCGCAGGGATGGAGGACCGCAGGCCCGACCAGCTCTCCGGCGGCCAGCAGCAGCGGGTGGCCCTGGCCAGGGCGCTGGTCAATCAACCCAAGGTGCTGCTGCTGGACGAGCCTCTCGGGGCGCTCGACCTCAAGCTTCGCCAGGAGATGCAACAGGAGTTGAAGGCCCTGCAGCGCACCGTCGGCATCACCTTCGTGTTCGTCACCCACGACCAGGAGGAGGCCCTCGCCATGAGCGAGCGGATCGGGGTGATGTCGGAGGGCCGCCTGCTTCAGGTCGGCACCCCCCGGGAGATCTACGAGCGGCCGTCCAGCCGGTTCGTGGCCGACTTCATCGGACGTACCAACCTCATCGAGGCCACAGTGGAGTCAGCGGGCACGGTGCGTCTCGCCAACGGCGTGGTAATCGAGGCGGACACCTCAGCCCCGTCAGGCTCCGGAGTCGCCGTCAGCCTCCGGCCCGAGCGCATCCGCGTGCAGCCTCGGGGCGCGACGGGCGCGGACGGCGGCAGCCTCGACGGCAAGGTGGGCGACGTCACCTACCTCGGCCACGCCGTGGTGTACTCGGTCACGGCGGGCCCGACATCCATCGAGGTGCGCAGCGAGGGCGAGATCGGCGAGCCCTTCGCGGTAGGTGACGAGGTGACCGTCAGCTGGGACCACGGCGCCGCCGCGGTGATCGCGGAATAGTCGAGAATGCCGACCAGCGGCCGATCCTCGGTGGGTGCCCCAGCCTCCGGAGAGGCGGCTGCCGCGCAGGCGCGACGCCGGCAGGGGATGTTCCTCGCCTCTCCCGGAGCCCTGTACCTGCTGATCTTCTTCGTGATCCCGCTCGGCCTGATCTCGGTCTACTCCTTCGCCACCCGCACCTCCACCGGCCGGACATCGCTGAGCGGCTGGAATGTCGAGTCCTACGAGGCCATCGGCGACGAGATCATCCTGGGCATCATCGGACGGTCGGCGTGGCTGGCCACCCTCACCACCGTGCTGTGCGTGGCGGTGGGGTATCCCTTCGCTTACTACATCGCGACCCGGCCGCGGCACGTGCGGGCCGTGTTGCTGGTGCTGGTGATGATCCCGTTCTGGACCAACGCGCTGGTGAGGGTCTTCGCCATCCGCTTCCTCCTCGGGTCGAACGGGCCCGCCTCCGCGCTCAGCGAGAGCCTGGGCTTCGGGACGTTCCGGATCCTGTTCACACCCACCGCAGTGACGATCGGGATGGTCTACAGCTTCCTCACGTTCATGGTGCTGCCCCTGTACGTGGCGCTGGAGCGAATGGACTGGAGCCTCACCGAGGCGGCCCGGGATCTGTACGCCAGCGGCGCGAAGGCGTTCTGGAAGGTCACCCTGCCCCTCACCAAGTCGGGGATCGTGGCCGGATGCGTGCTGGTCTTCGTTCCCAGCTTCGGCTCCTACGTGGTCCCCGACATCCTGGGCGGGGCCAAGACCCTGCTGATCGGCTCGTACATCGCCCGCCAGTTCCGCGACGCCCGCAACTGGCCGCTCGGGGCGGCGCTCAGCGTGCTGCTGATCGTTGCCATGCTGGTGGCCGTCGCCCTGAACCAGAGATCGGGCAGCGGCGCCGAGGACTCCGGTCGTCCGCGCGCCCGAAGGCGGGAGGGCGCCGCTGACGAGGCCGAGCCCGCCGCGGCGGCGGTGGCGTCGTGAGCGGCCTCGTCGAGACCGGTCTCGGGCGGCGTACCCGGCGCTGGCTGGCCGGTTGGGCCTGGATGGTCTTCGCCTTCCTGTACGTGCCCATCGTCGTGCTGGTGGTGTTCTCGTTCAACGCCTCGGCGCGGGTGAACATCTGGGGAGGCTTCTCCTTCCAGTGGTACGGAGAGGCGCTGCGCAACGACGTGATCACCTCGGCCATACGGGTGTCGCTCATCGTGGCCCTGGTGTCCACCGTCGTGTCGGTGGTGCTGGGCACCGCGGTGGCCCTCGCTCTCGACCGCTACCGGTTCCGGGGCCGCCGCGCCCTCGACGGCACCGTTTATCTGCCCATCGTGATCCCGGACATCACGATGGCGGTGATGCTGCTGGTGTTCTTCGCCGAGGCGTTCAAGTTCATCGACTCCTTCGGGCCGAGGTTCACGCTCGGCATCTCGACCGTCGCCCTGTCGCACATCGCGTTCAACATCTCGTTCGTGTGCGTGGTGGTGCGGGCCAGGCTCGACCAGTTCGACCGGACACTGGAGGAGGCCGCCCGCGACCTGTACGCGACGGGGTGGCAGACGTTCAGGAGGGTCACCCTGCCGCTGATCATGCCCGGCGTCGCGGCCGGCGGACTGCTGGCGCTGACCCTGTCACTCGACGATGTCGTGATCTCGGCCTTCGTGTCCGGTCCGGGCTCGACCACCCTTCCGGTGTACGTGTTCAGCAGCATCCGCCGGGGCGTAACGCCCGAGCTGAACGCCATCTCCACGCTTATGCTCACTGCGTCGATCGCGCTGGTGCTGGCGTCGTTGGCCATGCAACGCCGCCGAGCCAGCGCATCGCAACAGACCCAGATTCTATAGTACCTATCAGATGCTAGGCTCCATGACGGAGTTCTCGAGGGGAGGAACCCATGACTAGAGCAAGAAGCGCCACCCCAAGGTGGCAGCCACGCAGAAGCCGCCTCATCCTGACGGCGGCGATCGTCGGTGTCGCCGGCCTGCTGGCCGCAGCCTGCGGTGACGACGAACCGGACACCCCGACCGCGGCCGAAGCACCGGCCACCACCGCAGCCCCGGCCGAGGAGCCGGCCACCACCGCAGCCCCGGCCGAAGAACTGACTGGAGCGGCGGCCTGCGGTCCCGGTGAGACCGACGGCGACCTGGCCTTCTACAACTGGGCCGAGTACATCGACGACGAGCTGCTCGCCGCGTTCGAGGAGGAGACCGGCATCAACGTCGAGTACACGACCTACGAGTCCAACGAGGAGATGCTCACGAAGGTCGAGTCGGGTGCGGCCATCTTCGACCTGGTGGTGCCCTCGGACTACATGGTCGACACGATGCGCCGTGAGGGGCTGCTGCTGGAGCTGAACTTCGACGCCATACCCAACGCGGCCAACATCGCCCCCGAGTTCGCCAACCCGCCCTTCGACCCCGAACACAAGTACAGCGTGGCCTACCAGTGGGGCACCACCGGCATCGGCATGAGCTACGAGGTGCTGGACATGCTGGGCGAGTCCACCTGGGCGGTGATCTTCGATCCCGAGACCGCTGCACTGGTGCCCGGGAGCATCTCGATGCTCGACGACGCCCCCGAGACCGTGTCGGCCGCGCTCAAGTACCTCGGCTACAGCATCGAGGACGTGATCAACAACCGGAACGAGGACGCGGTGCGCGAGGCCGGCGAGCTGCTGAGGGCCACCAACGACCGGCTGCTCAAGTACGACTCGGTCACCTTCGGCGACGACCTAGTCAACGGCGAGGTGGACGTGGCCCACGGGTGGAGCGGCGGGTTCGCCCTGTCGATCGACGAGGCCGACGCCTACGAGACCCACGTCTACACCATCCCGGCCGAGGGCGGGGTCCGCTGGGTTGACAACATGGCCATACCCCACAACGCCGACAACATCTGCTCGGCGCATGCCATGATCAACTTCCTCACCGACGCCGAGAACGGCGCCACGCTGACCAACTGGACCTTCTACGCCAGCCCCAATTCAGCGTCCACGCCGTACATCGACAGCGAGATCCTGGAGGACCCGGGCATCTACCCGCCGCCGGAGATCGACGCCCGGCTCGAGCTGATCCCCCACGCAGGCGACATGGCCCTGCTGATCCAGGACATGCACACCCAGGCCAAGAGCTAGCCCTCAAGCTCGATCCGGCCGGGACATCCCTGCAAGAGGGGTGTCCCGGTCGGCGCGCTAGCGGGCCTGCCAGTTCGGGGGGCGGCCTTCCTTCCAGGCGGCTATTCCCTCGGCTGCGTCAGCGGTGCTGGACGCCACCCGGCGCATGGTCTCGCCCATGCGGACCGCCTCGGCCCAGGGCAGGATGCGGCCCCGGCGGGCCATCTCGTTGGTTGCTCTCGCGGCCAAGGGCGCGCCCGCGCACAGCCGGTCGGCCAGGGTCCGGGCCTCGGTCATGAGGTCGTCGTGGGGTATGACCTTCCACGCGAGGCCTGTCTCCCTGGCCCGCGCCGCTCCGATGGTCTCACCGGTGAGCAGCAGCTCCAGGGCGTCGGGCCAGGCCACGCGGTCGGGCAGGCGCAGGGCACCCACGATGGTGGGCACGCCGATGCGGACCTCGGGGTAGGCGAAGGTGGCCCGGTCGCTGGCCAGCACGAAGTCGCAGGCCAGCACCGCGGTGAGGCCGTAGCCGATGCAGGGGCCGTTGACCGCGGCGATGGTGGGCTTCCAGATCTCCATGCCCGACTCGAAGGTGGTGATGGTGGGCCATTCCCAGAACGACCCCGGCCACTCCCCCGTCGAGCCCTCGGGGTCCTTGAGGTCGGCACCCGCGCAGAAGGCCCGGCCCGCCCCGGTGACGATGGCCACCCAGGCCTCGGTGTCCTCACGGAAGGTCACCCACGCCTCGTCCAGGGCCCGGCGCATGGCCCCGTTGACCGCGTTGAGGGCCTCGGGACGGTTGTAGGTGATGGTGGCGACGTGGCCGTCGCGCTCGTAGGTGGCCGCTGGAGAAGTCATGGACCGCAGTATCGCAGCATCGCACTCCTACCCTGGCGCCATGACCACCATCACTGCGGATGTCAAGATCGAGCCCGGCACGGAGTTCTCGGTGGAGCTGAGATCCGGCTCGCACCTGTGGCGCGCCGACGAGCCCGCCGACGTCGGCGGGGCCGACACCGGCCCCAACCCCTACGAGTTGCTGCTGTCCTCAGTGGCCGCCTGCACCTGCATCACCGTGTCGATGTACTGCCGGCGCAAGGGGTGGAACCTGCACTCGGTATCGGCCAGCTACACCCACGACCGCGTGCACGCCAACGACTGCGACGACTGCGAGAACGAGGCGTCGGGCTACATAGACCGGGTCCGTAGCCAGATCTTCATCGAGGGCGACTTCGACGACGACCAGCGCTCCCGACTGGCCGAAATCGCCCGCCGCTGCCCGGTGCACAAGACCCTGGAGCGGGGCATCACCTTCACCACCGAAGCCGTCTTCGCGGGCTGAGGCATCAGCAGGGTGCGACGGTAGGCGCAACCGGGTCACGTTGCGGCGGGGTGTCTCCCGCTCTTGTTCGCTGCGCTCATGGGCCGCTCGGGCCACGGCCTCGCCCGTATGGGCCGGATTCGCTCGCCTACCCGCTCGGCCTCTAGGGCTAGTCTCGCGGCGACTGTCTGACGGGAGCGGGTGAAATGGACGAGCCGGCGTGGACCATGGGCGTCGAGGAGGAGTACCTGCTCGTGGAGCGCGAGACGGGTGCGCTGATCACCAAGCAGCCTCCCGGCGTGCTGGAGACCGTGTCCAACGTGCGCCACGGTCTGGTCGCCCGGGAGCTGTTCGACTCCCAGATAGAGATCGGCACGGACGTCTGCTCCAACCTGAAGGAGCTCCGGGCCGACATCTGGGCGCTGCGCCAAGCGGTGGCCGAGGCTGCCGCCGAGTACGGGATGGCGCCCATCGCGGCCTCGTCCCACCCGTTCGCCAGGTGGCTCCAGCAGCAGTACACCGCGGCGGAGCGCTACCGCACCATCGCCGCGGACCTGCAGGGCGTGATCCGGCGGCTGGTCATCTCCGGGATGCACGTCCATGTCGGCATCGAGGACCGCGACCTGCGGATCGACCTGATGGACCAGGTCTCGTACTTCCTGCCCCATCTGCTTGCCCTGTCGACCTCGTCCCCGTTCTGGGAGAAGCGCGACACCGGCCTCAGGAGCTACCGCATGGCGGTGGGCGAGGCGCTGCCCCGCACCGGGATCCCCGAGAAGTTCGGCTCCTGGTCCGAGTTCAGGCGCCACATCGACGTGCTGGTGCGAGCCGGAATCATCGAGGACTCCACCATGGTGTGGTGGTACATCCGCCCGTCCGAGCGCTACCCCACCCTGGAGATGCGGGTCACCGACCTGCCCACCAGGATGGAGGACACCGTCGCCGTGGCCGCCATGTACGTCTGCCTGCTGCGGATGCTCTGGCGGCTCAGACTGGAGAACCGCCGCTGGCGGAGCTACGCCAACTTCCTGCTGTCAGAGAACCTGTGGCGGGCCCAGCGCTACGGGGTCCGCGGCGAGTTGATGGACTTCGGCCGGGGTGTGCTGGTGCCCTTCCCGGAACTGCTGGAGGAACTGATCGAGCTGGTCAGGCCCGATGCCGAGGCCCTCAACTGCGTGGCGGAGATCGAGCACACCCGCACGATCTGCGAGCGAGGCACCTCGGCGGATCGCCAGCTCGCCGTGTACCGCGGCGCGCTCGAGGAGGGCGCCACCGAGGACGAGGCCCTCACGGCCGTCGTCCACGCCCTGATCGCCGACACGATCGCGCCCCCCGACAGTTAGCTAGCGACCGGTGTCGATGATGGCCGTGCGCAGGTCGGTCATGTCCAGGATGGTGTACTTGCCGCCGATGCGGCCCCAGCCCGTGCCGGTGCGAGACGCCCCGCCGAAGGGAGGGTGCTGCTCCCAGAAGGCGGTGCCCTCGTTGACGAGCACCGTGCCGGTGCGCAATTCGTCGATGGCCCGGTAGGCCCTGCTCAGCGACGCGGTGAACACCGACGCTTGCAAGCCCAAGTCGGAGTCGTTGGCCAGCGCGAAGGCCTCGTCGTCCGAGCCGAAGCGGGTGATGGGTATGACCGGCCCGAAGCTCTCGTGGCGGAATACGTCCATGGCCGGGGTCACATCGTCGATGACGGTCATCTCGTAGAAGAGCCCGGTCGGACGGTCCGGTTGGCGGCGTCCTCCGAGCAGGACTCGGGCGCCCCGCGCCGACGCGTCGGCTGCATGGGCGTCCATACGGGCGGCCACCACCTCGTTGTTGAGCGGACCCATCAGGGTGGCGTCGTCGAGGGGATCGCCGAGAGTGACGGAGGCGGCCCGGTCCACCAGCAGGTCGACCAGCCCACCGTGCACCGAGTCGTGCACCAGCAGGCGCTCGGTGGCCACACAGCACTGGCCCGACACGAAGTGGGCGCCGAATACGGCCGCGTCGGCCGCGGCCTCCAGGTCGGCATCATCGAACACGATCTGGGGGCCGTTGCCGGAGGCCTCGATGATGGTGCGCTTCATGCCCGCCGCAGCCACGATGGCTGCCGCAGTGGCCTGCGAGCCGACGAACCCCACACCGTGGACACCGGGATGGGAGACCAGGGCCTGGCCGACGTCACCCCGGCCCATTACCACCGACACGGCGCCGGGTGGGAAACCGGCGCTGTTCACCGCCTCGGCCAGGGCCAGCGAGGAGAGCGGGGTGTTCTCCGATGGTTTCACCACCGCCGGATTGCCGGCGGCCAGCGCGGCGGCCAGCAGCTCGGCGGGGATGTTCATGGGGAAGTTCCACGGGGTGACCAGCGCGTACACGCCGTTTGGCTTGCGGTGGGTGAACACCCGCTTGCGGGGATCGACGCTGGGCAGCACATGGGTCTCGAGCCGCTTGATCTCCTCGGCGGCCAGCCGGAAGATGTCGGCCGACTCGGCCAACTCGTCGACGGCCTCCGCGGCCAGAGCCTTGCCCGACTCCCGAGCCAGTTGCTCGGCGAGAGGCGAGGCATCCGCTTCGAGGCGGTCGGCAACGGCGCAAAGCAGATCGGCCCGCTCGAAGAAGCTCAGCCGCTCCAACTCCGGCGCGGCCTCGTTGGCCGCGGCGACGGCGTCTTCAACGTCGGCAGGCGCAGCGGTGTCGATCTCGGCCAGCACCGCACCAGTGGCCGGCTCGACCACGGCGAGCGGCTGCTGTCCCCGCCCCGGTCGGCGGCGTCCCCCGATGAGTTGATGCACGGACAAACCCTAAACGCGTATGCTCGGGGCGTGGCCGGAGCGGTGGTGATGGTGATCGTGCTGGTGGTGGTGTTCCCGGTAGTAGTGCTGGTGGGCAGCGGGATCCTGGCCGCGGCGCTGGGCAGCTTCCTGAAAGTCGACTCCGACGCGGCCAACCGCGGCGAAGACGGCCCCAACGAGTACCTGGAACTGGCCCGCAAGGAAACCGAGACCGGCTACCCGCACCGGCCCGAGCCGCCGACGCTGCGTTCTAAGCTCCAGTCGAGGATCCGGTCGGCCAGGTAGGCGGCAGTCCCCGGTCGATCCACACCGCGGCGGCCACCGCGGCGAACACGGCGTCGCTGCCGTTGACGGGCTCGGAGCCGTCGTCCAGCACCTCGATCTTCACGGCCGGCATGTTGACTGCGCTGACTATCCCGAACGACCGGACGGTCAGGTCGTGGACGGTGCCTTCGGAATCCACGCCGAGGCACTCGCTGGTCACCCACGAATAGGCCATGTGGGCCGCACCGGCACAGTAGGAGCGCAGCACGGTCTCATCGAGCACGCGGCCCGCCCGCACCCTCACGCTGATCGTGCCGTCAGACTCGACCGATGCAGCAGCCGATCCTCCATCGGGCGCTGCGATCCAACCCGGCTCGCCCCGGGCCGCGGCCAGTAGCACTGCGGCCTCGGCCCAGCCTGCACCCCGTAACCGCGACGACGTGGGCGGTCTGGGCAGGTCGACTTCCGTGACGGCCAGACCCGGCGCATACGACCTGATCGCCTCGACAATGCCCGGAGTTCGGGCCACGAGCATCTCGCCGGTGCCATCGGAGCGAACCCCCGCGGCGATCGGCGGCCGCTTGGGACCGAGCGCGGCCGTATCGGGACGCGACCACAGCACCCGCACCGGTCGTCCGTGCCGAGCGGCGAGAAGGCGAGCGGCCTCGGCCACCGGCGAATGGATCTTCCCCCCGAACGCGCCGCCGTTGCCGAGCGGGGAGGCCGGCGCGCCCCCCGGCTCGCACCAGGCCGCGTCGGTCTCGAGATAGCCGGGATCGATCCAGCTGGTGCGCAGGGTGACGGCCCAGTCACCGGGCGGCACGGCCAACGGCGGTTCCCAACTGGCGGTGGTGCGCCGACCGGGAACGCGTCCGGCCAGCCGCCGAGCCTCAACCGGGGTCTCGGCCACCACCCAGCCGTACTCGTCGGCGGATTCGCAGCCCTCGCCGGCCCGCACCGCCACCAGGGCACCTGCCGGCGCGGTGTCATCGGCGAATCCGCCTCCACCGAGGGACGCATGAGGCCCGGTCGACTGCGGTGAGCGGCCTTCGATGCTGGCCCTCAAGTCGGCGCCCGCCCGGTGGTCCGGGTCTGCACCGGCGGGCTCGGCTTCCAGGCTGGGATAGGCCACCCAGGCGTCCAGGATGGGCTGCCAACCGGTGCACCGGCACAGGTGGGCGGCCAGAGCCCGGGCCGCGACGCCACGGTCGTCGTGGTCGGCACCCCGATCGTGCAGCCCGGCGAAGCGGCAGATGATCCCGGGCGTGCAGAACCCGCACTGGCTGCCGCCGGTGGCCGCGAACGTCCGGGCCCAGCCGTCACGCACCTCGGCGTCCAGCCCTTCGAGGGTGGTGATGGCCCGGCCTGCCACCCGCCGGGCCGGGGTGACGCAGGCCACCCGGGGCTGACCGTCCACCAGCACGGTGCAGCAGCCGCACTGGCCCTGGGGGCTGCACCCGTCCTTCACTGAACGCACCCCGAGCTGGTCGCGCAGCACGTCCAGCAGCGTCAGCCCATCATCTGCGACGACCACCGCCGCGCCGTCCACCACTATCTCAAGGCTCTCCCGAAACTGGTGCGAATGCTGTGCCTCAGAGGGCTGAAACGTCATCAATTTTCGGGGCTTGGGCCCACCGGCCCGAGCGGTCGGCTAGCTGAAGCTCTGACCGCAGCCGCAGCTGCGCTGGGCGTTGGGGTTGTCGATCGAGAACCCGGCCTGCTGCAGCCCATCGGAGTAGTCGAGCGTGGCCCCGTCGAGCAACATGGCCGACGACGGGTCCACCACCACCTGAACTTCACCGAAGGTCGCCTTGGTGTCTCCATCGACTATGTCGGTGTCGAAGTACATCTCGTAGGAGAATCCCGAGCAACCGCCTGGGCGAACGGCCACTCGCAGAGCGAGGCCGTCCTCTCCCTCGGACTTGATGAGCTCCGACACCTTGGCCGACGCCTTCTCGGTGAGTGTGATCATGATGGCTCCCCGTGCGCTGGTGGGTACGGGCGACTGGGTTGGTGCCAACCTAGCGAGCGGTGGCCGGTGCGGCTACCGGAAGGCCGGATCGGCCCGACAGGCACCACGGTAGCATCGGATTGTGACCACGACCGCGCCGACGGCCGAGGCCGTGATGGATCTCATGCGTGGTGTGGTCGATCCTGAGTTGGGCAGCAACCTGGTGGAGCTGGGCATGGCCCGGGGCGCGCAGGTGTCCGAGGACGGGGAGGTGCGGATCGAGATCGCGTTGACAACCGCGGGCTGCCCGCTGCGGGCCCAGATCCAGCGCGACGTGAAGGCCCGGCTGGAGTCCCTCCCCGGCGTGACCAAGGTGCGCATCGTGTGGGCCGAGCTCACCGCCGACGAGAAGGCCGCGGCCATGGCCAAGGCCCGCTTCAACGTGTCCCAGCGAGCCCCCGACACCGCTATCCCGCCCACCACCAAGGTGCTGATGGTGGCCAGCGGCAAGGGAGGCGTGGGCAAGTCCACGGTGACCGCCAACCTGGCTGCGGCCCTGGCCGCCGAGGGGTTCAACGTCGGGGTCATGGACGCCGACATCTGGGGATATTCGATGCCCCGGATGCTGGGCGTGGACGACAAGCTGCGCTCCCTCGACGGCAAGATCGTGCCGCTGGCGCGCCGGATCGGCGAGGGACGCCTGGAAGTGGTGTCGATGGGGTTCCTGGTGGACCGGGAGGACTCGGCCCTCATGTGGCGCGGCCTGATGCTCAACCGGGCCGTGCAGCACTTCTGTGAGGACGTCCGCTGGAGCGACGACCTCGACTACCTGCTGATCGACATGCCGCCGGGCACCGGTGACGTGCAGATGGGCCTGGCCAAGATGCTGCCCCGAGCCGAGATGATCATCGTGACCACCCCGGCGACAGCCGCCCAGAAGGTGGCCGCCAGAGTGGTGGACATGGGCCGCAAGAACTATCTGCGGGTGGTGGGCGTCGTCGAGAACATGAGCTACCTGTTGACCGCCGACGACGAGCGCCACGCGGTGTTCGGCTCGGGCGGCGGTGAGGCGCTGGCCGCCGAGACCGGCGCGCCGCTGCTCGGGAGCATCCCACTGGACGCGGCCGTGGCCGACGGGTTCGACACGGGCGAGCCGGCGGTCCTCGGCTCGGGCGCGGGGGCTGACGCCCTCAAGGCGGTTGCCCGGGTCCTGTCACAAGAGCACGTGCCACCGGTGGAGATGGCCGGCTGCAGCGCCCGGATGCTCGACGCCGCGATGGCCGCACTCGACGCGGTGGACGCGGCCGAAGCCTGATCCCGGCCAGCACCTCGGGCGAGGTCCCAGAGGCGGGCTAGCGCGTCCGGTCCTCTTGATCCCGGGGATCGTCGAGGACCACTTCCAGTCCGGGGCCCAACTCGTCGTCGACGCGGCGCTGCAGGATGGGCACCAGCATCGACGAGGGCAGGACGTCGGTCGCCATGAGCAGGAGTCACCGGATCCGAAGGCCCGCCGCCGACCCCGGTTGCCGCCACCACTAGTTGCAGAGGCCTTCTTCGCTGACGCCTCGGTGGCTGTCGCAGATCGTTGTGCTCTCCACGGTCCTGAGCGCAAACGGATCCGAATCGGAATCCTGATGGGCGAGGATGTGCAGCCTGAAGCCGCGGACCGCGTCGTCGGGCAGGCCCAGAACGTCGACCGTGATCTCGCCGAGATCGCCGGTGACGGGGGCGCCCGACACGACGATGCGCGACGGCGGCTCGTCGGAGGCCACCGCGTCCGCGATAGCCCGGGCCAGCTCGGCCAGCGTCGGCGCGGTGGGCGTCTCACCCAGGACGGCGACGATCTCGGCGGTGGCGTCAGAGGTTGCGCCCAACGGCGACAGGAAGGCGCTGCTGGCCCATCCCACCGCATCGGCCATGCGGATCTCATGCCAGATCGTGGTGGGCAGCTTGCGGGTGTTGCCGGTGGCGATCAACCCCCGATTCAGGTCTAGCGTGGCGATGAGCTCGTCGGAGCCCGGCTGGCGTACGTATACGACCGGCTCGCTGCCCGCGTTCATAACGTTGTCCAGCCGGGCGACGATCTCCCCCGCGGGCATGTCGCGGACGTTCAGCACGCTGTCATGGGAGACACCGACCACTGCGAGCTCCGCTCCCGCGGGTGGACCGAACTCGTAGGGCTCGCCGGGAAGGTCAGCAGCCTCGTCATCCTCGGCCATGGGCTCCTCCCCGGACGCGTCCCCGGAACCGGATGCGGGCTCCTCCCCGGACGCGTCCCCGGAACCGGATGCGGGCTCCTCCCCGTCGTCCTCGGCCATGGGCTCCTCCCCGGACGCGTCCCCGGAACCGGGCGCGGGCTCCTCCTCAGGCGCGGGCTCCTCCTCCGACCCGGCGGAGCCATCGTCGGCGGTCTCGTCCCCCGCGACGGGCGGGTCCCCGGCACTGGACGACGCATCGGCGGCGACCAGAGCGGCGGCCGCGAGGTCCCGAACCTCGTCCAGCTCGGCCTCGATCCGGGCGATCACGTCAGGGGCCACCGTTTCGCCGGGCTCGGCCAGAGCCGCGGCGAGCGCCTCCTCCACCCGCGTCGCCCTTGCGGCGGCCTCCTCGGCGACGAACATGGCCGCATCAGCCGTAGCGACGGCCTCGTCGGACTCGGCTCGGGCTGCGGCGACCTCGGCGCCGACCTGCTGGACGTCCGCCCCCTCGGCCGGGTCGCTCGGGGGATCGCGCAGGAGCGCGATCGCAAACGCAAGAGCGGCGACGACCGTCGAGACCGCGGCGATGACCATTGCCCGCCTGGCCATTGCCAAGGCGGGCGGGACCGGCCGCCTCAACGGCCCTTGTTCACTCATGGCTCGACACTCATGGCTCGAAACTCATGGCTCGACACTCATGGCACCCGAGTATTGCAGGGTGGCGACCCATGATCGGTGACCTCGGCCACAACTCGATGGCAACTCGATGGCGACTCGATGGCAACTCGATGGCGACTCGCCGGCCAGCCATCTCCAACCGGCTCGCCGGCCCCCGCCCTGTCAGGCGATGAGGTCCAGGGCCCGGCCGAGGGTGTCGAGGCGTTCGGTGACGGTGTCGCCGGCCGGGTACAGGCGCACGGTGTCGACCCCGGCCGCGGCCCACGCAGCCAGGCGGTCCCGCACCATCTCGACGGTGCCGATGAGGGTGGTGGCCAGCACCATCTCGTCGGGGATCGCCGCCGCGGCGGCGCTGCGGTCGCCGGCCAGCCACAGGCGCTGCGACTCGGCCGCCACCTCGGCGAAGCCCTGGCGGGAATAGGCCGAGTTGAAGAAATTGGACCGCCCCGAGCCCATGCCGCCCAGGCTGAAGGCCAGCCCGGGACGGCGAGCGTCGATCATGCCGTCCAGCTCGTCCTCGTCGCGGGCGAAGGCGACCTCGGCCCCCTGGCAGACGTCGATGTCATCGAGGGTCCGCCCGGCCCGGGCCGCGCCCGCCCGCAGGGGCCGGAAGTAGGCGTCGGCGCCCTCGGGGACGAAGCTGGTGCCGAGCCAGCCGTCGGCCCGCTCGCCGGTCAGTTCCAGCATCCTCGGCAGCATCGAGGCCAGATAGACGGGCGGGGCCGTCTCCGGCCGGATCGACAGGCGCAGCGACTTGCCCTCCCCGCCGGGCAGGGGCAGTCGCAGGTGACGGCCCGCATAGGCGATGCGCTCAGCGGCGAAGGCCTGCGCTATCACGTCGAGCGTCTCCGCCATGCGGCCCACCGGGTCGGCGAAGTCCACCCCGTGCAGACCCTCCATCACCTGCGGGCCCGACACCCCCAGACCGAGCACGAACCGTCCCTGCGACAGCTCGTTGAGGGTGAGCGCGGTCTGAGCCGTCATCACCGCCGAGCGGGCCCCCACCTGGAACACGGACGCGCCCAGCGTCACCCGCTCCGTTCGAGCTGCGAGGTATCCCAGCGGGGAAGCCGCGTCGGACCCCCACGCCTCGGCCACCCACACCGCGTCGACGCCCAGGCCCTCGGCCCCGGTCACGAAGTCCACCATCTCGGACCACGAGCCGGCGTCGGCAGTGATCTGGACCGACGTCCTCATGCGGTCAAGAGCCCGCGGCGGCCTGCTCGATGTGGGCCTTGATCCCCTCCGTCACCCGCTGCATGTTGGCTCGGTGCTCGGCCACCCGGCGGTCGATGATGCGAGGCTCCAGGTCGGGGCGGGCCGAGATGATCTCGTCGAGCCCGGACGGGCCGGGACCGAGGATGCCCCGGAAGTGCAGCCGGGTGCCGCCCACTACGGGCTCGAGCTCGAAGCGCCAGCGGGCGCCGGGGTTGCCGATATCGCTGGTGCACCAGCCGAACGCGGCCTGCTCCTCGAACACGTCCACGAAGCATTGAGCCTCCCAGTCCCCCCGGGCCGGGTGATGATTGCGGCCCACGAAGCGGGCGCTCAGCGCCGCGCCGTCGCAGCCGTCGGCCCATTCGGCCCCCTGGAACTCCTCGGAGAACCGCGCTGGCAGGTTGATGTCGGTTACCGCGGCCCAAACTGCGGCCGGGTCGGCCCGGATGTCCACCTCGACGACGGTGCCGGGGCCGTCGGCGATGCGCACCGGGTCGCTGGGTCCCCGCTCGTAGGTGCGGGCGTAGCCGTCGAAGTAGGCGATCTCGCGGGCCGGGAGCCGCCGGGCCGGCTTGAAGTCGGTGCCGACCGTCCAGGCCACCGGGAACATGGCGATCTCGGTCACGTCGTCGGGGATGCCGAGCAGTTCCTTGATCTCGGGGGCCTTGACCAGACCGGCGGTCGTCCAGGCGGTGCCGAGGCCCCTGGCCCGCAGGGCCAGGCAGAAGCTCCAGCCGCTCTGGATCACCGAGTCGAACAGGCCGGGACGACCGCTGCCGTCGTGGCGGCCGAGGATCACCGGGATGACGATGACCGGCACCTCACCCAGATGCTCGGCCAGATGGGCTGAGGAGAGCATGGCCCGCTCCCTCGGGTCGCCGGTGCCGGCCAGACGGTCGCGAGCCTCGATCATGCGATTGCCGATCACGTCGCGGTAGAGGTCGGCCAGCCTCTGCTTGAGTTCAGGATCACGCACGATGAGCCAGCGCCGGCTGCCCTGGTTGCCTCCGGTGGGGGCCTGCTCGGCGACGTCGATGCAGTCCAGGATGATCTCGTCGTCCACGTCGCGCTCGAGGTCGAGGCGCCGCCGCACGGCGCGGGTGGTGGTGAGCACCTCGTCCACAGTTGCGGTCGTGCCGGGGTCAATCTCCATCTGAGTCCTCATTGCCTTGCCGACTGTCACGGATCTCTCGCACTCCGTCCACGTCGCGGACATCTCCGCCCGCACCGGGCCCGCCGGACCCTCCTTCCGGGCCCCGGACGCCGCCCGAGCTGTAGCCGAACCCGAAGCCGCCGCGACCGCCGGGTCCCGACGGCCATTGCCCGACCGTGATCTTCTTGGCGAAGTGGCGCATCAGCAGCGACCTGACCAGCACCCGGGTGGGCAGGAACAGCAGCAGCAGCCCCACCGCGTCGGTGATGAACCCGGGGGTGAGCATCAACGCACCCGCGAGCAGGATCAGCAGCCCGTCCACCAGCTCCGCGGCGGGAAGCTGACCGAGGTTCAGGCGGTTGCGGATCTGGTTGAGCACGCCCAGCCCCGAGCGGCGCACCATCCACGCCCCCACCACCGACACACCGATCAGCAGCAGGATGGTCTGCCCGGTCCCCATCCCGCCGGCCACCCGGATGATCACATACAGCTCCAGCAGCGGCACGCAGAGCAGTAGCAGGAGCAGCACGACGAACACGCCCCCAGCGTATGAGCGGGAACGTAGCCTTGTGACCGTCGTGGCGCCACAGGATCGACCACCCTCCGTAGACCGGCTAGCCCGCTCGCTGGCCGGCATCGACCTGCCCCCGCCGCTGCTGGTGGACGCGGCCCGGGCCGCGATCGCGGCCGGCGACCCCGACTCAGCCACCGATCGGGCCCGAAGAATCCGGCGGCGGCTGCTGGCGCCGGTGATCAACGGGACCGGCGTGCTGCTGCACACCAACCTGGGGCGGGCGCCGGTGGCCTGGACGCAGAGCGCCGACTACTCGAACCTGGAGCTGGATCTCACCACCGGCGAGCGGGGCGACCGCCAGGCCGGCGCGCCCGCGCTGCTGGCCCGGGCCTGCGGGGCCGAGGCGGCAATGGTGGTGAACAACTGCGCGGCCGCGGTGATGCTGGTGCTGGCCGCGCTGGCCGAGGGCCGCGGCGCGGTGGTCTCCCGGGGCGAGCTGGTGGAGATCGGCGGCGGCTTCAGAGTTCCCGACGTCATGGCGTGGTCGGGGGCCAAGCTGGTGGAGGTCGGGACCACCAACCGCACCCGCCGGAGCGACTTCGCGGCGGCGGTGGCCGACCCCGGCAACGACGTCGCCGTAGTGGTGCAGGTCCACCAGTCGAACTTCCGGGTGGTGGGCTACACCGAGGCCCCCCGCACGGCCGAGCTGGCCGACCTCGGCCCGCCCCTGGTGGCCGACATCGGCTCGGGGCTGCTCGACAGCCGCTGCCCGTGGCTGGACGGCGGGCCGCCGCCCTGGCTGGACTCCGAGCCGGCCGCCCGCCAGAGTCTGGAGGCCGGCGCGGCCCTGGTCACCTTCTCCGGTGACAAGCTCCTAGGCGGGCCTCAGGCCGGCATCATCGCCGGTAGGGCCGACCTGGTCGACGCCTGCCGGCGGCACCGGCTGGCTCGGGCCCTGCGGCCCGGCTCGCTGGTACTGGCCGCGCTGCAGCACACCGCGCTGGCCTACCTGCACCAGGACGGCGCGGCCATCGACTTCTGGCGCATGGCCGCGCTCACCCCCGACCAACTCCGTCGACGCCTCGGCCTCTACGACGGCCTGCAGGAGGTGGCCACCGCGGCCACGCCGGGAGGGGGCACCCTGCCCACCGTCGAGATCGAGTCGGTGGGGGTGGCCGTGCCCGGCGACCACACGAGCCGGCTGAGGTCGCTCCCCCGCTCGATCATCGCCCGGGTCATCGACGGTGCGACCATCGTCGACCTTCGCACCGTCCATCCCGACGACGACGCCGAGGTGGCCGCGGCGCTGCGCGAAGTGGCTGGGCCTGTGGGCTGAGCGGCCGAGAATGCACGTAGTCGCCACCGCCGGCCACGTCGACCACGGCAAGAGCACGCTGGTGCGGGCCCTCACCGGCACCGACCCCGACCGGCTGGCCGAGGAGAAGGAACGGGGCCTCACCATCGACTTGGGCTTCGCGTCGATGCCGCTGCCGTCGGGACGCCAGATCGCCTTCATCGACGTGCCCGGCCATGTCCGCTTCCTCAAGAACATGCTGGCCGGGGTGAGCGGGGTGGACGCCTGCGTGTTCGTGGTCGACGTCACCGAGGGATGGAAGCCGCAATCCGAGGAGCATCTGCGAATCCTGCAACTCCTCGGCCTGGACCACGGAATGGTGGCCCTCACCAAGGCCGGCGAGGCCGACGAGGATCTGGTGGAGCTGGCCCGCCTCGACGTGTCGGAGCACGTCGCGGGCACGTTCCTGGCCGATGCGCCGATCGTGGCCACCGACGCGGTGACCGGGACCGGCATCGACGACCTGGTCGCCGAGCTGGACGGCCTGCTGGCCCTCACCCCCACCGCAGCCGATCGCAGCCGGCCCCGGCTGTGGGTGGATCGGGCCTTCCCCATCAAGGGCTCGGGCACGGTGGTGACCGGAACCCTGACCGGCGGGCGGCTGGCCGCCGACGACACCCTGGCCCTGCTTCCGGCCGGGCGCGCCGTGCGGGTGCGGGCCCTCCAGAGCCTGCACCGGCAATGCGACCGGATCGGCCCGGGCAACCGGGTGGCGGTCAACCTCGTCGGGGCGGGCCACCGGGACGTGGCCCGGGGAGACGCGCTGGTGCGGACCGGGCAATGGCACGCCACCGACACCATCGATGCCGAGCTGTCGGTGCTGGCCTCCCTCGACCATCCGGTCACCCGCAGGGGTGCCTACGTGGCCTACATCGGATCGGGCGAGCATCCGGTGCGGCTGCGGGTTCTGGGGCCGGCCGCCATCGAGCCGGGGGCGAGCGGGCTCGTCCGCCTGCACCTGCCGCTGCGGTTGCCGCTCTGCATGGGCGACCGCTTCATCCTGCGCGAGTCGGGGCGCTCGGAGACGGTCGGCGGCGGCGAGGTCCTGGACGTCGAACCGGTCCTGCCCGCGGCCAGAGCCCGGCCCGACCGCTCGGTCGAGCGGATCATCGCGGAGCGGGGCCGCATAGACGCCGCCCACCTGGAGAGGCTGACCGGCACGTCCCGCCCGGCGGAGGTGGGCCGGTGGGCGGTCGCGCCCGAGCACCTGGAGAGGACCATTGAACGGCTGACCGGGGCGGTGAACGCGGCCGGGGCGCTGGGTCTCGACCTGGCCACCCTCGACGACTTCGAGCGGGCCGTGATCGAGACCGTCGAGGGCATGGACTCGGTCGACGGGCGGATCCGTCCCGCCGGCGGTGGAGATCCCCTGGCCGACCACCACTTCGTCAAAGCGGCCGAGGCCGCCCCGTTCGCGCCGCCCGCACCCAGCGACGTGCCCGGCGACGAGCTGCGCCTGCTGGTCAGGCAGGGCCGGCTGGTGGAGAGCGGCGGCATCCACTTCGCGGCCACCGCGATCACCGAGGCGGCCGAGGCCGTGGCTCGGCTGCTGGCCGGCAAACCCGAAGGGGTGACGGTGGCCGAGGTCCGTGACGCCTGGGGCACGACCCGCAAGTACACCCTGGCCCTGCTGGCCCGGCTCGACAGCACCGGTGTCACCCGCAGACGTGAGGATCTGCGTATCGCCGGTCCCCGGCTACCTCAAATCTAGTCCTCCGTACGGACGCGAGGAGCCGTAGATCAGGTTCGGGCTGTGCGCAGCAGGAGGTCGCGCCGCTCGATCTCGTTGAGGCCGCCCCAGATGCCGTGCTGTTCGCCTATGTCCAGCGCGTACTGCAGGCAGTCGGGCTGGACCGAGCAGGAGGCGCAGATGTCCTTGGCCCGCAGCTCGCGCCGCCGCTTCTCGTCGCGCTTCTCCACGTAGGGGGGAGGGAAGAACACCGAGGCGTGGGGTCCCCGGCAGGCGGCTCGCAACTGCCACTCAACCCGTTCCTGCGAAGCAAACCTCATATCGGCAACTCTCCTCCCACCTGACGAACTACCACACGCCCATCGCCGGATACAAGGCCGCTCAGGAGCTTTTTGGAGCTTCTTGACGTAGAGCGAGCGCGTGCGATGTTGCCGCGCCGGCCGCGTCAGGGAGAGTCCGTCTCGCCGGCGTCGTCGCCCTCGTCGGCGGGCTCCACCGTGAGGACCAGCCCTTCCAGCGCCATCACCCGGACGGGGTCGCCCTCGGAGATGGGCGTGGCCCGCTGGGTTCGAGCCCTCCAGGGGGCGCCGTCGATGACCACCACGCCCTCGGGGTCCACCGCGTCCCGGGCGACACCGAGTGCTCCGATCATCCAGTCGCGCCCGATGGTGGGCGTGCCGAAGCGGGTCCGCACCATGGCCGGCATGCCGGCCACCATCCCGGCGAACACGCCGACGATCCCGGCCAGCAGGGTGATCCATGACAGCAGCACGCCGTCGAACAGTGTCAGCGATCCAGCGATCAGGCACACCGTGGCGATCACGGTCCACGCCCTGGGCACACCGATCTGTATGTCCACCGCGTAGCCGAACATGGCCACCAGTAGCAGCGCCACCGCCCAGCCCCGCGCCGGCAGGGCCGCCAACCCGTAGCACCCGAGCAGGAACGTGATCGCGCCGATCCCTCCCGCGATGCCGACACCCGCCGTGTACAGCTCGAAGACGAGCAGCCCGGCCCCCGCCAGCAGCAGCAGGTAGGCGACCGCGGGGCTGGCCGCGACGTGCATGAACTGATCGAGCAGAGCGAGCTTGGCGAAGCGCACACGGCTCACCGGGACCCGCACGGGCTCATCGCCGGAGTCGTCTATCTCGTACTGGAAGCCGGGCAGGTCCAGCACGAAGAAGGGCAGGGTGGGGGCCTCCCGGGCCAGTCCCAGCTCGATCGCCCCGGAGAAGGAGACCCTCTGGGACTGCAGGCGCGGGTAGGCCCGGGCGAACGGCTCGGTCAGCTGCCCGGCCGGCAGGACCAGCGCTCCGAGGTCGCCCAGTTCGGATCCGGGAGCCAGGGCCAGGTCCGGAACCAGACCGGCCAGCTGCCCCACGCCGCCGGCGGCCACCGCGCCCGACGGGCCCACCCACATCGTGACGGGCACGTCCGAGGCGCGGATGTGATCGGCCAGCTCCCGCAGCCGCCGGTCGTCGATGGTGGCCCGGGGGCTGTTGACCTGCAGCACCAGCCCGAGGGAGCCGTCGGCCGAGGCCTTGTCGATGGACCGCTCGATGAAGTCGGCCATGATCGGATCGAGGTAGCCGGAGACCTCGACGACGTCCACCACTCCCGGCTCCGCCTGAGCGACGAGATCGGTGGTGCCGTCGGCCGCAGCCGAGCCGGCCAGGCTCAACGCCAGCGCAGACCCCGACCCCAGCACTATCGCGATGCAGCCCGCGACCCGCCGGGTGAGCCTCATCGGATGGCGCAGCAACAGGGAGAGGGGCCGCGGGCGCTAGATGCCCGGATCCCGGTCGAGCGCACCGACGGCGGCCTCGAGGGTCTCCTCGACGGGCACGATGCGGTCGAAGCCGGTGGTGTGCAGCAGGCGGAGCAGCGTGGCGCCGTTGCAGTACACGACGACCCGGCCCTCGTTCTCGCGGATGCGGCGGATCCCGCCGATGAGGGCGCCGAGACCGGCCGAGTCGATGAAGGGCACGCCGCAGAGGTCGACCACCAGGCGCCCCGCGTTGGCGTGTTCGGCAAGCGCCTCGCGGAACTGGGCCACGGTATAGGCATCGAGTTCCCCGGTGGGGCGAAGCAGATGGTACGACCCTGCCTCGTTGTGGAACGACTCGATGTCCAGCACGGGCAGGAGGTTAGCCCGCTTCCGGCGGGATCGGGAGGGGACGGGAAGCGGTACGATCTGCGCTGTGCCCGAGGTGCTGCTGGTGACCGACGCCGACTGGATCGCGCAGCAGTGCGAGGCCGCGCTGGGCGGCGACCACCGGCTGCACCGGGTGAGACGGGGCGCGGACACGCTGGAGGCGATCGAGCTGGTCGAGCCCGATCTGGTGCTGCTCGACCTGCAGGTCGGCAACATGGGCGGCATGGCCGCGTGCCTGGCCGTCCGCCAGGAGGAGGGCATGGGCCGGCTGGAGCCGCGGCCGGTCATCATGCTGCTCGACCGCGACGCCGACGAGTTCCTGGCCCGCCGCAGCGAGGCCGACGCCTGGCTGGTGAAGCCCATCAACCCGATGCACCTGGCCCGCCTGGTGGCATCCACCCTGGCCGAGGCATCGGCGCCCGCCTGAGGGCGTGGGCCGCATCTACCTCGGCTAGCCTCTTCCGCGCTGCAACACGGGCAGTGGCGCAGCTTGGTAGCGCGCCTCGTTCGGGACGAGGAGGTCGTGGGTTCAAATCCCGCCTGCCCGACATTTTCCCGCACCGACGCGGGAAGGCTGCACGGCACGCAGTCCGGGCTGTGGTCCGCTCCGAGGCCCGCTCGCCTGGCACCCGGTCAGGGACCCAGGAGGGTGACGGGCACGACGGCTATGTCATCGACGGTCTCGAAGGCTCGTCCCGCCGCAGTCACCACGATCAGGCGCGAGGGCTCGCCGGCCTGCTGGGTGTCCACCTTGCTACGGACACGGCGCAGCGACTCCACGGCTGAGGCGATGGCGTCGGTGCCGCCGAGCTTGATCTCCACCGCCGCCCAGTCGCCTGCGCCACGAGTGATGATGGCGTCGGCCTCGAGGTTCTTGGACCCGGTCGGTCCAGAGACCACTGGTTCGGGATGCCGGGATCGGATTGGCATGTTCTTGTTATGCCCGGCCGGGAACTCTATGAGCACCTTTCCTTGTCACAACCCCTATGTACTGTTGTTTCGTCCAGTAAAACGACATCACAACTACATGGAGGGACCTTGCGACCACCTAGGAACAACAAGCAGACCCGGATGAGCCTCAGCCTCAGCCCTGCCGCTCGCCGACAGCAGTCCGCTACTACGTCACCCCCCGACTCTATTGTGGGTCGCATGAGTGGTCGACCCGCAGACACGGCGGCATCCCCAGACTCAGAGGTCTACTGCGGCGATGCATTCGATCTGATAGAGAAGCTCCCCGAGTCGTCCGTGGACTTGATCGTGACGAGCCCGCCGTATTGGTGCCAACGCGTGTACGAAGGGCAGGAGGACCACAACTGGGCGGTTCAAGATGCGTGGCGCCGCGAGGGCGAGTCGCTCGATGTTGCCCCGCCGTACGACTGGTATCGAGCGAACGGCGGCATGTTGGGCCTTGAACCGACGCCCGACTGGTACGTAGCCCACCTGGCCGAGTGGTTCGACCGAGCACGCCCTGTCCTGAAGCCCGACGGGAACGTCTGGGTCAACATCGGCGATACCTACTTCGCGCGTTGGGCGAGTATCCGCCCCGAGGGACGGCAGGGTCTCGGCGACACGCGCCGGGTCAGACGGCGAACGCCGATGGGGGACTACCGACAGGAGAAGCAACTGCTGCTGGTGCCGGCACGATTCGCGATCGCGATGCAGGGTCGTCGCTGGATCCTGCGAAACGACCTCATCTGGTCGAAGCCGAACGTTCCGCCCCGTCCTGAGAGGGATCGCCTACGGCTGACCCACGAGCACCTGTTCCACTTCGTGCATCGGCCGAGGGAGGGTCGGGCCTCCTACTTCTACAACTTGGACGAAGCCGAGCCCGGTGGCCGGGACGTGGTGACAATCAACGCCCGCTCGGGTGCGCACGGGCACTCAGCGACATTCCCGCCAGAACTGATTCGGCCCCGCGTCCTGTCGTCATCGCCGGTCGGCGGCGTGGTCCTCGACCCGTTCTGCGGCACCGGACGTGCGCTCACGATCGCAACTGAGCATGGGCGCACCGCGATCGGCTTCGAGATGGCCGAATCGTTCGCAGAAGTAGCAGCGCAGGACTTGGCGACCGCGATCAGCACTCAATCTGGTGTCTCGACGTAGCTCGCGCCGGCCGAACCACTACGTGGGAGAGTGGTTCGGACAGCGCATCTACCCCGAAGTGCAACTCGGCGACACGTCGCTGAGAGCGATGCAGAATCATCTGTGTCCGTTCCTAACCGCCGCGGTCGAAGAGGACCAGGAGTGCATCAAGGCAGAGCGTTCCCAAGGCGTGTGCACGATCACCAGCAAGGACGCGCGGCGGTATGGCGTGGACGGTGGTTCGATCGACTGGCTGGTCTGCCCATATCGCACGCTCGACCACGGGTTGCTCAATAGGGTTGCGCGTCACCTGTTCGACGTCGCCGATGATGCGCTGATCGTCGCCGCTGTGACTCTTGACAAACCGCCGACACGGTCGCGCATTCGAGATGAGCTCACTGCCGGCGCACCGGTGTTCGTCTACTTCCGTGCACGCCTTGGCGGGGAAATCTCGTTGAGCCCGACCGACCGATCGCCGGAGTTCTCGTTCGATATCACGATGGTTGAACTGCTGCCGGGTTCGAGCGCTCCCAAGATCGGTCGGTACGCCATCGTGGAAGTGCAGACGATGGAGTTCCACGGTTCGTACGGAAAGGCGACGACAGCGCTGCGAAACGCGCTCGACCTGCACCCATTGAACTTCGCCGATCAAGTCGGCAACAACCCTGAGTGGGCGGCAAGGGCAATCCAGGGGCCAAGCATCGCCGACACGTTCAAGCGGACCTTCTATCAGATGATCTTCAAGTTCCAGCTAGGCCTACACAAGGACTGCGCAGGAACCGTGTTGGCCCTTCCGCGTGCGGTGTGGAACTCCTGGCAGCCACATCTCGGTCGACCGGAGCTGCAGGATGATCCTCATGATCCGACACTCCGATCATTGCTTCGTCCGAAGGGCGTCGGGCTAACCGACGAAGCGACGGCCTGGATTCTCGTATTCGACACCGATCACACGAGAGGCGTCTCACCCAACCCGTTGGTCATCGACATGGTGATCGAGACGGATACGCCGACGCTGCTGCACTACGCGTTCGACGTCGCACCAGATGCCGCCTTTGGAGGCGGCGCGACCGAGCGTCTGTACACGGACATATGCCGCAGGATGCTCGGCTTGTGGCCCGAGCTGCTGCGAGTTGTGTCAGAGGACGACGACCCGCCTGCGCAGAACGACGCGTAGCAGCACCGATTGGACCTGCATCCCTGCCACAGCTGCGCCGATTGCGCTGGGAAACTGAACGATAGGGGTTGGTGTCCAACGCAGGTTCAAACAGCGAAGCTCGTGCGCCCTACAAGGTCGACGCGTCCAATCGGATGGCCGCAGAGCTATGCCTGCGCAGGGCCAACCTGACACGAGCCGAGGTGGATGCTACGGACCTCACTGGAGCCGACCTCGCAGACCTCATCACCATCCCAGCGCCCGATGCTAGCCCCGGAGAGCTGCACGCCTACCAGAACTGGCATGGGCTACGAGACTGTGCTGATCGGGCTTCAATCCACCGTAGCGTCGGCGCGTTCGTCGTCCGGTTGGTCATTGCCGAAGACCTCGTCAAGAATGTCAAAGACGACCTTGAACTCCTCGAAGTCCTCGCGAGTGCCGTTGGTGCACATCCAATCGCAGAGGTTCGCCTTCTTCTGATCGTCATGGATCGTCCAAACATCCGGAATCTCATGTTCTGTTCCTTGCACGATCTTAGTGTGCGCCTTGTCAACATCAAAAAGCGCCACATCATGATCGCGTGCTTGTTCCAACGCAGCCTTGCCGAACAGATTCTCGATGCCTCGTCTCACGGGCGAATCCTCTAGGAGTGGGAGTTGCCGCTGGAAGGCTCTTCCTCGATCAACCGGATCACGATTCTGGTCACAATCGAAGAGGCACAATATCTTCATAGGAAGTAGGTCGCTTAGTGGTGGTTGCAGATGCTTCCAGGTGTTCGAGAGTCTGCCTGCGCCTCCCGCATCTCTAATGTCGATTCTCTGCAGGATTTCTTCGCGTCCCAGCAGTTGAGCAGCCCTATGAACATATCGCACGTCAGTCACACCCTCAACAAACACGGTCGGTATCGACACGTTGTCAATCGCTGCACGTATGTCTCGCGAGAACATCTGGGTCTGAGTGAAGGCAGCATACGCGCTGCCAAATTCGCTGAATTCTTCAGGACTGATGCGTTGTGCCTCAGGAAGCCTATACAGTTCGAATGCGTCTGATCCGAGGGTCTTCGCCATACCGAGCACCACCAGTGGCGCATGGGTCGTTATGATGAATTGCACCTTGGGAAACAGTTTAATCAACGCAGGAAGAATCTCGTATTGGTGAACTGCATGCAGGTGAAGGTCGACCTCATCTACCACGACTATGCCACGGATATCTTCTGTGTTCGAAGACATAGAACTAGAGAGGTCGTTATCGCGCAGAATCGAAAGGCAGAAATTCAATAGTGCGACTTGGCCACTAGAGAGTTGGAAGACGTTTGGAACTAGTTGTCCTGAGTCCGATTGAATCGAAACCAGCCTGTTATTGCGCCTGCCGATCCCGAAACGGGCATCGTCCCGTTGCAACAGGGTTCGGAGCACTTGGATTACTGACTCATATAGAGTCGTCGCGTCACCAGAGAACCCAGCAAATATGGCAACGGGTACGGTACTGTCACCCTCGGCAGGCATATTCCAATTGACAGTTCGTAATTCATAGGCTGCTCGATCATAGAGCACGTCGTACAGCCAATCTCTATTCTCGTGTAACGTCGACAAGGACACGATTCTCCGATTAGTGGCTCCAATCAACCGCGCGACTTCAAGGTGTCGAGCATGCCCAACAAGATTGTCTAGATTCAACCACGCTGGATCCTCATACCGATCAGATGGAAAATACAGCGCGCACCCCTTGTCGTATGCAGCCTTAACTTGTGAGATCACCTCCGGATTTCCAGGATTGCTGGTCACATATGACTGATAGCTGTCGACTCCGTCCGGAGCGAGTTGCTCCCATAGTGGTTCCGCGTCGTTCTCACGCACGGCGTCAGGAGCTTCTGAGTAGTTCTGCTTGTCTCGGCCAAGGCGCAGCTCCTGCGTGTAGAATCCGGCATCAAAGTCAGCACGGGCAAAGTAGTAGTCACAGAATGATCGAATATATGTCCCGCTTCGGAGCTTATAGACCTTGCCTTCTTCGACTTCTCTGCTTTCTGGATATGCGGCATCTCTAGCCTCAAGCAGTCCATTGACGATGTGTGACAAGAGAACTGTCTTGCCAGACCCGTTCTCGCCTACAAGCACGACAGGCTTAGGAACATCTGCATCGCTGAACGGAAACGCTAGATCGATGTTGTCGATTGGCCCGTAATTCCTGAGTTGTAGTCGTCTCACATACATCAGCAAGCCCTGCCTCTACTTCATGCTGTGCAAACCACGAATGACATCCTTGTGATGCTAGTCCGCAGGCGTGGCCACCACACGCGCGAAAGCGACCGTCCCTCCCGGCCATCTAGTAGGTGCGCGGCCAGACCCGCAACGTTCATGGCAGCGCACCAGCACCACCGCCCTCGCCGAGGCCGCTGAGCGGCCGAGGAACTTGCTCCCGGTGACGGCCGCAGCTACGGTGCCCGCCGCCAGAGAACGTCGGGATTCGCCAATCCCGTTTAGCAACTGGAACCCACCGCGGGTGGGGCCTCGCCATGGCTCCCTCCGGTCCGGTGCAAGGCGTTCTCTGGCAAGAAGGCCCAAACCCGCTCCGGCGGGGCCACCTATGCCGAGAACAGCCATAGGCCAGGCCATACCTCCGGCACCTCACTGCGCGCCGCCACGAGCGCGTTCGATGCTCCGGGATCGCTGAGAACGCTTCCAGAATTAGGCAACCAGCCAGAGATTCATAGGCAACAATTCTTGAGGGGCAGCAAACGTCGAGGTCAGGGCTACTCACGAAGCCACCACAGTTTCCAGCACCGACGCGGGATGGCTGCACGGCACGCAGTCCGGGCTGTGGTCAGCTCCAAGGCCCGCTCGCGTGGCGCCCGGTCAGGGACCCAGGAGGGTGACGGGCACGACGGCTATGTCGTCGACCGTCTCGAAGGCTCGCCCCGCCGCAGTCAGCACGATCAGGCGCGAGGGCTCGCCGGCCTGCTGGGTGTCCACCTTGCTGCGAACCCGGCGCAGGGACTCGACGGCTGAGGCTATGGCGTCGGTGCCGCCGAGCTTGATCTCCACCGCCGCCCAGTCGCCAGCGCCACGAGTGATGATGGCGTCGGCCTCGAGGTTCTTGGAGTCGCGGTAGTAGCGAACTTCCGCTCCCGCCGTTTGCGCGTAGACCCGCAGGTCGCGCACCGCCAGAGACTCGAACAGCAGCCCCAGGGCGGCGAGGTCGGTCCGAAGACCCGCGGGAGAGGCCCGCAGCGCGGCCGCCGCCAGCGACGGATCGGCGAAGTAGCGCTTGGGCGTCGACCGAAGCGTCGCGCTGCTGCGCAGGTGGGTGGACCACGCGGGCAGCGGCTCGATCACGAACACCTCCTCCAGGCGTTCCAGGTACCTTCTCACGGTGTCCCGGTCCGACGGTCCGCCCGTGTTGGCCGTGTCGGCTATCAGGGTCCTCGCCGAGGCCGAAGTGCCCTCGTTGCGGGCCAGAGAATAGATCAGGGCCAGCATCTTCGGCGGATCGTGGGTGACCTCGCCACCCCGGAGATCCACCATCGCCACGTCCCGCAGATAGTCGCCCAGACGGGCGCCCGCATCGGCGGGATCCAGCGCGGTGAAGCGAGGGAACCCGCCCCGGCACACCAACTCGGCTACTCGCAGCAGATCGGATTCCGCAGGATCGGCACGGCACGGCCCGCCGCCCAGCAGACCGCTGAGAGAGATGCGTCCGGTCGAGTCTCCCGACTCGAACAGCGACATCGGGCGCATCCGCAGCCGCGCCACCCGGCCCGCGCCGCTGTGGTCGGTGATGGTGTAGGTCGGGCGGATCGATCCGGCCAGGATGAACTGCCCGTTGAGGGCCCGGTCGTCGCAGGCGTGGCGCATCGCGTTCCAGACCCCGTCGGCAAGGTGCCACTCGTCCAGCAGCCGGGGGGTGTCGCCCACCAAGAACGCGGCGGGGTCGGCCTCCAGCCTGATGCTCGTCGATGGGAGTTCGTCGAACCGCACGACGCTGTTGGCGAAGCGCCTGCCCGTCCACGTCTTGCCGCACGCCCTGGGGCCTTCCACCGCTACCGCGGGAGACGACCTCAAAGAGTCCACCATCTGCTGGTCCACAACCCGAGGCCTGTATCCGTCCGGCACCTCGCACCCCATCTCCATACCGCAGATTATACCCGAGTGATACCGCAAATAATACTCGATCTATACCGCAGAATGAACACCTAGCCCTAGATGGCGGTGCTCACCGCCGGCGACCGCGTCCGCCTTCGCCCAAGCCACTGCAAGAAAAGGGAGTGACGCCACGGACCAACTGCTACATTGCACGAAAGGATATGGACTATAATCCACAAACCATAGCCTGCACGACCGCCAGCCTCATCGCTTCGTGCATCCCAACGCGTTCGTCCGTGGGCTGAGCGGTCGCCCGGCCGCGGCGGCTGACCCCTCGTGTGCCGCAGGCACGCTGCGCGAACTGTCAAACGAGCCCTACCGGTGGGAGGTTCACGCCGTTATCGCCGGGCACCCCAACTGTCCCGAGGATGTCATGGAGATGTACCAGTTCGATGAGGACGAGGACATCCGGTTCGCGCTGTTCGCCAACCCCAGCTGCCCGCCGGAGATGCGAGAGGAACTCGCCGAGAGCTGGTCTGTTGATGTGCGCCGGCGCGGCGCTGCCAGCCCGTGGTGTCGACCCGAACTGCTCAACGAACTGGCCTCGGACCCCGACGAACGGGTAAGGCGAGCTGTGGCCAACAACCCCAACACACCGCTGCCTTCGCTGGCGCAACTCGCTCGCTAAGACTTATCCGGCCTCTGCGACAATCACGCAACAACGAACCGCCCCCGCGGCGCGGTCGGGCCGCGGGGGCGGCCGATGTAGGTCGGGAATTCCTGGGACACTGACCGGATAGGTTGGCGTCGTGCGATCGCTGAGCGATCTTGTCGACCTCACGGAGGCGCAGGCGCGGTCGCAATGGGGCAAGGTCTTGCGACGACAACGGAGGCCTCGTCAGGAGCCGTTCACGCCGGTGGAGGTCATCTTGTGCTACGGGCTGTTCAGGCTGGTTGATCCGCACCGCTACCGCGGAAGCTCAGCCGACCAGGCGCCGCCGATCGTGCACACGTTGTCCAGCCTGTTCAAGCGGACGCCCGGGTCCATCACCAGCAAGATGAAGAACCTCGACGGCTCGCTGTCCCACTCGGGCGCGAATGAGTGGCGATTCTTCGCCGAGATGTCCGTCGACGTCCGTCCGTTTCCCAGGCTGTACGACCGCGTGCTGCTCGCAGCGCGAGACATGGGGATTGGACCGGAGCGCCTGCCTGACTTCCTCGCGTTGGAGGGTTCCGGTGACTTCGACCTTCTCGGCCAAGAAGAACTGGCCCGACACACCCTGGATGAAGTTGTCGCGATCCGGGCCGCGAGACACCGTGCTCGGCTATTGGCCGACGACGCCTCCACCACGCGGTTGGCGGAACATGAGGTGCGTCTAGGACAGCACCGATTCGCGAGGAACGTCCTGGCCAACTACGGCAACAGCTGCGCATTCTGCGGGTTCGCGCCCCGATCACTTCCCAGACACAAACTGCTGGTGGCCTCTCACATCAAGCCGTGGGCCGTCTGCAACGACAAAGAGCGCTTGGACGAGCGCAACGGCGTAGCGGCATGCGGGGTGCACGACGCCGCCTTCGACACCGGGCTCATCATGGTGAACGGCGGGCTACGCGTGCACCGTGCACAGCGGCTGGAGATCAGCGCGCGTGACGACCCCGGCGTGGATCGCTACTTCGGGCAGGTCCTCCGCACCAAGCTTGTGCTACCGAGCGGCGCGATCGCGCCGGACAGCGCCTACCTGAAGTGGCACCGCGAGAACGTCTACGTTGGCAGCGGACCGGCCAAAGCGACTGAGTAGTCCGGAAGGCCCGCTGGCTAGGTGGCCGTATCCGTGGCCCTTATGGCTGGCCGTTGTCCCGGATTTCGATGCGAATCGTTCTGTTGCCGGACGCGGGGACGTAGTGGGTGCCCGGGTCGATCCGAATCTTGAACACCTCGCGCCGCTCGACCAGATCGTCGTCCACGATTGCGACCCCTATGGCCGCACGGTCAAGCCCCTGCGGGATCGTGACAGTCCCCCTGCATATGCCGACGGCATGCACCTCGCAGAGTCCAGCCGTGCGGAAGTCCGCGCCCTGCGTGGCCCGCCTGTCCGCATCGGGGGGAAGTCCGACGGCCACGCTGCCGGCGGAGTGGACGGTGTACTGGACCACAGTGTCGACCTGGGCATACTCGCTGAGCCTGACGATCAGGTCGCGGGAGTTCCCGCCCCGCCTCTCCCGGACAGCCACATCCGACTTGACGAACTCGAGGGTGGGGGGACTCCAACGCATGAGGGCGCCCTCACGCGCCTGCTGGGCCTCCAGGCGGTTCGGGGACTCGGCGGCCGGGGCGGCCTCCCGCGCCTGTTGGGGCGCCGGACAGGTGCAGGTCGGGCCGTCCGCCCCAGCCGGAACATCGTCGTCGTCCATTATCAGGATGACGAGCCCGGAATAGGTCGGCCGCCCGTCGCTCAGGCGATTCTGCTTCGCGGCGGCCATCGTCGCCATGAGCCGGTACTTGGCGGTCCTCTCGTCCGGCAAGAGGTTGATCTCCAGTCTCTCCCGCTCGCCTTCGTCGATGTCGTCGCCCACGACGGTGACGCTCTCGGCGACCTCGGTCTCTCCGGCGGGGATGACACTCGTGCAGGCCATCGTCCCGTACCGCTGATGCCAACTGCACACGGAGTTGGTCGTGCCGATCCTGAAGTCCTCGCCGCGAGTGGCCGTGGAGTAGACCGACGACTCGGGCTCTCCCTTGCTCTGGTAGTAGTACGCGAATGCGGTGTCGGTCTCCAGGGGAGAACTGAGGGTGAAAGTGACCTGAACGGCGCGGCTCGTGCCCGCATCCCCCTCCTGAACCTGAACGTAGTTGTCGTCGGGGTGTGCTTTGCTGCCGCCGACCATCAGGATGGGCGGCTCCTCCGCGGCGACGCCGGACGGGACGAAGGACCAGACAAACACAACGACGGCGAGCAGGGTCAGGGCTCCGACCCCCGCTCGTCGGAGAATAGGCCTCGAAGTCATCACGGCTGCCATCTGAACACCTCCCTGACGGGACCCGGCGCCCGTCGGAAACTCCACCGATACCTGACTCATGTCCGTACACGCGCCGATCTTTTCGGCCCTCGTCGCGGTCGATGCGTTCGAGCCGCGTCACCACCATCAGACCGGACGGCTACGCGGCGGCGGACATGAAGTTGCGGTAGAGCTGTTGGGCGTCGGAGACGAAGCCGTCCATGTGGCGGTCGGCGTCGGCTGCGAGAGGTTCGATGGAGCCGGGGCCCAGGGTCGACTCCAGCGCCTGGCGGTAGGCGGGGATCTCGCCCCAGTTGCGGACGGTGTCGTCCTCGACCTCCACGTGGTACTGCATCGACCAGGCCCGCTCGCCCACCCGCATGGCCTGGACTCGGCACACCGGGGAGCTGGCCAGCACCACTGCGTCCTCCGGCGGCTGGGCCACGGCCACCGAATGCCACTGCAGCGCGTGCTGTTGCTGGGCCATCTGGTCGAAGATCGGGTCGGCCCGGCCCTCGGGCGTGAGCTCGACCGGCAGCACCCCTATCTCGGGCGGGCGCTGCGGCCCGCACGTGCCGCCCAGGGCGTCGGCCAGAAGCTGGTGGCCGAGGCACACCCCCAGGAACGGGCGCTGAAGCTCGCGCACCCAGCGGCGGATGGCCTGCTTCTCGGGCACCAGCCACGGGTGCTCCTCCACGTCCCACACGTCCATCGGACCGCCCATGACCCACATGGCGTCGTAGTCCTCCAGCGGTGGGATGGGCTCGCCCTCGTCGAGCTCGACCGCGGTCCACTCGACGCCGTCGTCCCTCAGGAAGTCACGCAGGCGGCCAGGATGCTCGCAGTCGATGTGCTGGAGCACGAGCAATCGCATCCGACGACGCTACCGCGGCCGCACACACCGCACCCTGATCGGACAGCACCCCGCCGACGGCGGCCTCAACCGAAACGCCGCGGCCCCACTCGGCGCACCCCGATCAGGCAGTAACCTCCAGCCGAAGCATTCAACGCACGGAGGACGGCTGCGTGAGGGAACTGCTGCTCGAGGGTCGGGTGTCCTGGCGCTCGGAGAGGTCAGAGCGGGGAAGGACACTGTCACTGGGGCCGACAAGTATCTCGAGGATTTTCGGGCTGCGCCGGATCATGGCCGCACTCAGCTTCGCCGCGGTCACAACCCTGGTAGTGGCGCTCGTCGCGCTGGCCGCGGGAGCAGTGGCCGCCAGTCTCGGCGCCCGCTGGATGGCCAGGCGCAGGGAGCAGGGACTGGACGATCCCATCGACGTCGTGCAGCAGCGGGTCCGGGAGGCCAGGGAGTGGATCGACGCCCGACGATCGTCACAGGACAACGCCCCCGGCAGCCACCTATAACGAACAGGGCCGGGTCGCGCCCGCCGACGGCGCGGTGTCTCAGTCCGCCAGCCCCGGGACCGTCTCCACCCGGTAGCTCAACTCGATCGGTGACAGGCCGGGACCGGACAGCTCGGCCCGGAAGCCGGTGCTGGGCCGGATGCCGCCGATCACGGGAACAGTGCCGGTGAAGGCCACGAAGCATCCCGGCGGGCGGGCGGCCCAAGGTATGGCCGCCACCAGCTCGAGCGGATGCAGGTTCGTGGCCGCCGATCCGTCCTGGTACAGCACGTCGCCGTCGATGCGGCTGCGCAGCGCGAGGTCGTTCCAGCGGTCCCCCACCTCGGCCGACGACCAGCCCGACAGGGCCACCGGTTTGGGGCACACCGCCTTGGAGGCGATCATGTGGACCGCTTCCAGGTCGCGGTCGGTGTGGTCGGACCCGACCGTCACGAAGGCCTCGTCGCCGTCGACCACCACCACGATCTCGGCCTCGCCGGAAGTGTTCGGACCGGTAACCGCGACCGACGGCCCCTGCGCGATCAAGCCGGGCGGATACACCATGAACAGCGGGATGCTGGCCGGCCGGGGCACGCCCAACTCGGCCAGCTCGTCGATGTGGTGGTCGACCGCGGCCCGGTCCCGGCCCGCGTAGCCGATCACGACCAGGGCGGCGGGCTCGAAGGCCCGCTCAACGCCATCGATGCTCAACCTCATCGCGCGCTCGGCCCTTGATTCCCGCTCTTGTTCGCTGCGCTCACGGGCCGCTCGGGCCACGGCCTCGCTCTGAGCGACGCGAGGAGCTTCATCAGCTGCCGCATGCCCGCTCGGCCTCTACGGGTTGTAGCCGCCGGTGCGGAACTCCACCATCAGCACGCCCGACTCGGTGCGCCACGGGCCATGGGGCATGCCCGGAGGCCGGCAGGCGTACATTCCGGCGGTGAAGGTCTCGCCCAGGCGCAGGTCGGTGAGGTCGCCCTCCACGATGTACACCTCCTCCCAGAAGTGGTGGGTGAGCACGCCGTTGGGCGAGGAGTCCACCCCGGGCGCGAAGCGCATCAGCCGGGTGTAGGGCCCGTCGGGCTGGCCGTCGGTGGACAGGACCATCTCGTCGATGCCCTCCACCGGGCCGCCCGCGGGTCGCCACTGCCCGTCGGGGATGTGGAATTCCAGTTCAGGTTTCTCGGCCATGGCTCCTATCCCAGCTCGTAGACCATCGGCTCAAGCCGGTGGTTGATGTTGCGGGCGCCGTCGGTGGTGATCACGTAGGTGTCGCCCATGAACACACCCTTGATGATGTCGGTGGTGCAGGGGTGGATCTCCACGCACAGCGCCATGTTGGGCTCCAGCACCACGTCCTTGTCGGGCCGGTGCGACGTGCCCACGAACGGCCCGGCGTCGATGGGGTTGAACACTCCGTGCACCAGCGGAGCGACGATGGTGTAGCCCCGCTCGTTGATGATGCTGCCCGCGGCCCGCAGCTCCTTGGCGGTGCAGCCCGGCTTCAGCTCGGCCACTATCCGGTGGTAGGCCTCGAGCATCACGTCCAGCAGGTCGGCGTAGTCGGGCGGCGGCTTGGAGAACACCATCGCCTTGCCCGTCTGGGCCTCGTACCCGTGCCCGTCGCGGGCCCCCACCTCCATGAGCAGCACGTCGTCGGAGGTGATCGTGCGGCCGATGGGCCGGGGCCGCTGGAAGCCGCTGGTGGGGTTGCTCATCGACTCGCTGCCGGCCAGCACCATGCAGGGGATCTCACCCCGCTCGACGGCGATGGTGGAGTAGATGATCCGGAACAGGTCGTGCTCGGTCATGCCCGGGCGCAACTGCTCCATCACCGCCACCTGGGTGGCGTCGCCGATGCGGGCCGCCTCCTCCAGGCAGGCGACCTCCTCGTCGGACAGCACCAGCCGCATCTGCCAGAACTCGTCGGAATACTCCTCGAACACCAGGTCGGGGAATGTCTCGGTGAGAGCCTTCCAGTGGTCCCTCGACACCGACAGGTACGGGGTGGGGTTGATGATCCCCACCCGGCCGCGGCTCAAACCCAGCTCGCTGAGCCGGTCGACCAGGATGGTGCGGGTGTTGAGGGCACCCCGGACGTCACCGAAGATCGAGCGGGTTACCCGGTCGGGCAGGCGGGCGTTGAGCCCGAGGATGGCCAGGGTCGGCTCGCCCTCAGCGGGGAAGATCACGAAGCTGTCGAGCTCCATGGTGCCCATGTAGTTGCTGATCCAGCGCACATTGGCCCAGCCCCGGTCCCACAGGTGGGCGGCGCCGGCCACGAGCAGGCAGTCGAGGTCGCGCTCGGCCATGAAGCCGCGCACCAACCCGTGGCGCCGCTCGAACTCGGCATCCGAGAACGTCGGCCAGTCATACCAGTCGTGATTGATCGGGTGAGGGTAAGTGATGGCCCTAGGGCCGAACTTGGGGGCGGACATCACATCGGTCATGGAGTCTCCTCTCCTCGGTGACCCGGCGATTGAGGGGCCGCGTCGTCGTTGGCGGAACCGGCGTCGCCGGTGCCGGCGGGCGGATCGACGCGCACCAGGGCCGCCCCCCGGCGGTGGTCGGCCGCACCGAACGTCTCCGAGCGCTGCAGACCCGATCCGGCGATGGTGCAGCTTCCGAACAGGTCGCTGCCCGAGGCCGCGCCGTCGGCGGCCATCATGTGGCCGCGCCGGGCCAGCTCCGAACCAAGATCGGATCCGAACCCGGGCTCCAGGAACAGCAGGTCGTCGGCGTCGGGCAGCCGGGGAGCGCCCGACAGCCAGCGGGATCCATCGACCGCGGCCTGCGGGCCGGCCCCGTCGTCGATGATGGCCCGCAGCACCTGGAAGTTGGTCTGGACCTGGCCCCGGCCGCCGGGAGTGGCCCCCACCAGCCGGCGGTCGCGGTCAGCGACGTGGTAGCCGACCAGGGTGTGCAGCGGGCGTCGCGGCCGGGCCGATCCCTCGGCCCGGTCGACCCGGGCCGGTTGCTTGGCCAGCCGGTCGTTGAGCACGATCCCGGTGCCCGGCACCACCACCCGCGATCCGAACTCGTTGAAGAGGCTGTGGATGAACGTCACCATCAGGCCCCGGCCGTCGACCACCGACAGGCAAGTCGTGTCGCGGCCGGAGGCCCCAGCCGGAGGCGCGGGGGCGCCCGCGGGGGCCAGCACCGACCGGCGCTCCTCGTCGATGCGCGAGCACCAGCGGTCGAGCGAGCCGTCGCTGAGGACCGGCATCACATCGGACGCCTCCTGCCAGCCAGGCAACCCGGCGAGATCGGTGAAGGCGGCGTGCTTGCAGCGCACCATCAGGTCGATCCGGTCGGCGTCGTCGTCGATCAACCGGCCGTCGAGCCGCTCGTACAGCGCCAGCATCTGCAGCAGCAGCCAGCCCATCGACACCGGCGGCGTCACCGACACCTCGGCCGAGCCGTAGCGGGCCACCATCGGCGCCTCGAATCCGCAGGAGTGCGCGGCGAGATCATCGACCGAGAGCAGGCCGCCGAGCCCGCCCACGACCTCGGCGATGGCTCGGGCCAGGCGACCGCGGTAGAACCCGTCCGGCCCGCCGACGCCTATCTCGCGCAGGGTGCGGGCCAACGCGGGCAGCCGGAAGCGCTGTCCCACCGCCGACTGGTTGTGCTCGCAGAACTCGGCCACGAACGGATCGTCGGCACCGACCCCGGCCCGGGCCCGGTCGAGGGCCCGCACGAACGCCTCGTCGAGGGCGAACCCGTCGTCGGCAAGGGCCGCGGCCGGTTCCAGCAACGAGGCGAACGGCCGGGTGCCGTAGCTCTCCCACAGCCGCCGCCAGGCGTCCACCAAGCCGGGAGTCGAGATCGACAGCGGACCGAAGCGGGGCAGGGTGCCGCCGGGGATCGAAGCCGTGGCCAGGGCTCGGGGCACCGCGCCGGCGCCGTTGAGCGCCTCGACGCAGCCGTCGGGGCTCGACACCAGCGCGAAAGCGTCGCCGCCCAGGCCGCACCACGGCAGCTCGCGCACGCACTGCACCGCCGAGGCCGCGATGGCCGCGTCCACCGCGTTGCCGCCCGACGCCAGCACGGCCGCGCCCGCGTCGGCGCCCTGCTGGCAGCCAGCGCTTATCACCGCGCCCGGAACAGCCCGGTCAGACAACCGCGACCGCCTCGACCTCGATGAGCATCTCGGGGTTCTTGAGCCGGGCCACGAACACCGACGAGCGGGCGGGCAGCGGCTCGGGGAAGTGCTTGACCCACTGCTCGTTGAGGGGGCCGGTCGGGGTGCCCTCCTTGAGGTAGACGGTGGTCTTGACCACGTCGGCCATCGAGGCGCCGGCGGCGGCCAGGATGTTGCTGATGTTGCGCAGCGCCCAGTCGGCCTGCTCGCCGATGTCGCCCATCTCCTGAGTGTCGCGGTTGCGCCCGGCCTGGCCTGCGGTGAACACGAGGTTCCCGACCCGGATGGCCTGGCTGAAGGGGCCGGTGGGGGTGGGCGCCCCGTCGGTGCTGATGGCGGTGCGATCGCTCATTGTGATTGCTCCTGACTGTTGGAACTGTTGGAGGACGGTCGGTGCTCGCCTGCGGTGATGGCGGAGTGGTGGTGGCAGCGAACCGAGTGCAGCCCGCCGGCCGGACCGACCGGCTCGGGTGACGGCTCGGCCTCGACGCACTGGGCGGTGGCGTAGGGACAGCGAGTGCGGTAACGGCACCCCGACGGCGGGTCGAGCAGGCTCGGCAGCTCGCCCAGCACCAGGCGGCGAGCGGTCTGCAACCGGGCCGCGCTCTCGGCGTCGGCTCGGGGAACCGACGTGATCAGGCCCTGGGTGTAGGGATGGCGGGGCTCGCCGAACACCTCCGACGCAGTGCCCGTCTCGACGATCTGGCCGAGATACATGACCGCCACCCGGTCGCTGAGATGGCGCACCACCGACAGGTCGTGGGCGATGAACAGCATGGCCAGGTCCAGCTCGTCGCGCAGCTCGTCGAGGACGTTGATGATCTGAGCCTGGATCGACACGTCCAGCGCGGACACCGGCTCGTCGCAGACCAGCACCGCCGGATCGGTCACGATGGCCCGGGCGATGCCGACCCGCTGCTGCTGCCCCCCGCTGAGCTCGCTGGGAAGGCGGTCGGCCACCGCGGCGGGCAGTCCCACCAGTTCCATGGCCTCAGCCACCGCCCGGGCCCGGCCGGCCCGGTCGCCGATGCCGTGAACCCTCAATGGCTCCCCGATGAGAGCAGACACGTTCATGCGGGGGTCGAGCGAGCCCCGGGGGTCCTGGAACACCATCTGGATGCGGTGGCGCATGCGGCGCAGTTCCCGCGACGACAGCGAGCCGAGGTCGGTGTCCTCGAGGCGCACCGAGCCTCGCGTCATCCGCACCAGTTGCATGATGGCCCGGGCCAGGGTGGACTTGCCGCACCCGCTCTCACCCACCAGGCCGAGCGTCTCACCGGTGGCCAGATGCATGGACACCCCGTCCACCGCGGTGATGCGGCCCCCGTCGGTGTCGAACTCCACGACGACGTCCTCCACCTCGAGCACGGACTGCGGCGCCGCGGCCGCATCAGCCGGACCCGACTCGGGCATCGCGGGCACGACCGCCGCCTCGCTCATGGGGCCCGCCTCCAGGGGCGTCCCGTCTCGGTGGCGTCCTTGGCCCGGTCGGCCGCCAGCCAGCAGGCGCTGAGATGCTGGGGACCCACCGCCACCTCGGGCGGCACCTCGGACCGGCAGCGATCGATGGCGTAGCCGCACCGCGGCGCGAAGGCGCACGACGAGCCGCCCCCGCCGGTAATGGGCGGCTGGCCGGGAATCGGGTGCAACCGTCCGGTGTGGGCGTCCTCGAAGCGGGGCACCAGCCGGAGGAGCCCCTCGGTGTAGGGGTGGTTGGCCCGATCGAAGAGATGGGCCATCGAGGCCTTCTCCACCAGCTTGCCCGCGTACATGACCTGCACGTCCTCGCAGGTGGCGGCCACCACCCCGAAGTCGTGGGTGATGAGCATCAGCGCCATGCCCTCGGATCGGCGCAGCTCGTCGAGCAGCAGCAGGATCTCGGCCTGCACGGTCACGTCGAGAGCGGTGGTGGGCTCGTCCGCGATGAGCAGGCGGGGCCGGCAGGCGATGGCCAGCGAGATCATCACCCTCTGGCGCATTCCCCCGCTGAAGCTGTCGGGCAGTTCTGTGGCCCGCTGCTCGGGATCGGCGATGCCGACCCGGGCCAGCAACTCGACCGCTTCGGCAGCGGCCTCGGATCGGCTCATTCCCCGGTGCAGCCGCAGCGACTCGGCGATCTGCTCGCCCACCGCCATCAGGGGATTGAGCGACGTGAGCGGATCCTGGAAGATCATGCCGATCTGCCCGCCCCGCACATCCCGCAGCCTGCGCTCGTCGATGCGCAACAGATCCACGCCGTCGAAGTGGACGGACCCGGAGATGTGCACGTCGTCGGTGATGGCGAACAGGCGCAGCAGGGCCCGGGCGGTCACGCTCTTGCCGCTGCCGCTCTCGCCCACCACGCCCAGGGAGGCGCCGGGCGCCATCGTGAAGCTGGCGCCGTCCACGGCGTGCACTGGACCCGAGGCGGTGCGGAACGTGACGTGGAGGTCCTCCACCTCGAGCAGGGGCAAGCTCATCGGGCTGCTCGCGAAGAAGGGGACCGCGGCCTCATCCGGCCGCCCCTTCGGCAAGCGGGAAGGGCCCTCATCCGGCCGCCCCCGAGCGGGCCTCCCAGTAGCGGCCCAGCAGGTTGAGCACCAGCACCGTGATGCCCAGCAGCACACCGGGCAGGATCGTGAGCCACCAGGCCACCGCCAGCAGGGGCCGTCCCTCGGAGATCAACAGCCCCCAGGTGGTGTCGGGGGGCTGCACGCCAACCCCCAGGAAGCTGAGACCGGCCTCCGAGAGCATCACATGCCCGATCTCCACCACGCACAGCACCAGGATGCGGGGCGCCACGTTGGGCAGCAGGTGGCGGCCCAGAATGGTCGTGGTGGAGCAGCCGGTGGCGATGGAGGCCTCGATGAAGGTCTCCTCCCGCAGCCTCAGCGCCTCGGCCCGCACCACCCGGGCGAAGATCGGCCACACCAGGCACGGCAGCACCACGAGCAGGATGATCACGCTCGGTCCGAGCAGGCTGAGCAGCAGGATGGCCACCAGGAACATGGGCATGGCCGTCTGGGCCTCGCCCAGCCGCATGAGCAGGCGGTCGGTGCGCCCTCCGAAGTAGCCGCCCAGCAGGCCGAACAGCACGCCCACGACCGCACCGATCAGGGTGCCGGCGACCGCTATGAACAGGGTGAGGCGGGTTCCGACCACCATGCGGGAGAACAGGTCCCGACCCAGGCTGTCGGTTCCCAGCAGGTGGAGGCCCTCCGGGGAGGACTCTCCGGGCCCGAGCAGGCGGGCCCGCAGGTTCTGGGCCTCATGGTCGTGCGGGGCGAACACGTCGGGCACGATCGAGGCCGCCACCAGCAGCAGCAGGAAGAGCGCCAGCAGGACCCAGCCCCGGCGGCCCATCATGTCGATGAGGCGACCCCAGACGCGGTGCTGCGACGTGCCGGCCGGGCCCTCGCCCGTGCGCTTGGCCACTGCGATGCTCATCAGGTGGCCGTGATCCTGCGGTCGATGAACTGGTAGCCCATGTCGATCAGAAGGTTGCTGAAGATCACGAAGGCGCCGGCGATGATGACCGCGGCCTGGAGAACGAAGAAGTCCTGGCGGTGGGCGGCGTCGATGGTCAGCAGGCCGATCCCCGGCCAGGCGAAGACGTACTCGATGGCGAACACCGCGCCGCCCCACATTCGCACGTACTCCCAGCCGACGACGGTGGCGGTGGTGACCCCGGAGTTGCGGACCACGTGGCGGCGCAGGATGTTCCACTCGGTGAGCCCCTTGCTGCGGGCCACGGTGACGTACGGCTTGGACATCTCCTCGAAGGTGGCCGAGCGCACGAGCTGGAAGATGCGGCCGCCGTGGACGATGCCCAGAGTGGCCGCGGGCATCACGATGCTCGCCGTCTCGAAGCGCCCCGACGTGGGCAGCCAGCCGAGCTGCACCCCGAACAGCAGGATCAGCAGCAGTCCCAGCCAGAAGTTCGGCACCGACAGCGCGGTCACCGACGCCAGGTTCGAGGCCTTGTCGAAGGGCTTGCGGGCCCGCGCCCCGGCCACGATCCCCGGTATCACCCCGAGCACCGCGGCCGCTCCCAGGCCCACGACGGTCAGATAGATGGTGGAGGGCAGCGCCTCGGTGACCGCGTCGATGGCGGGCCGGTTCTGCCAGGTCGACTCCCCGAAGTCGAGTTGGACCAGGCCGACCAGGTACTCCCAGTAGCGTTCGGCGACCGGGCGGTCCAGACCGAACTGGCGGTGGATCTCGGCTATGTGCTCGTCGGTGGCGTCGACCGGGGCGAACACCAGCGCCGGGTTCCCGACGACGTGGGCCAGGAAGAAGATCACCGTCACCACGAGCAGCAGCACGATGACGCCGTCCCGCAGCCGTCGCAGCAGCAGGCCGAGCAGCGACCCTCTGGAGGCGAGGCGATCGGCCCCGGGCTGCAGGTCGCGCAGCCATCGCAGCAGCCGGCCGCGGCGCGACCGCTGTGACGACGCCGTTGCTGTTGTCGTCGTCATGTCTACCGATTCCTATGGACGCTCAGCCCTGCCGGGGCCCGGCTCGGCCCAGATTGTGAGCCGAGCCGGGCCGGCAGGTCAACAACAGGACACCCTGGCGTGGATGCCCTAGTTGAGGCTCATCTCCGACACGAGGTACTCGTCGTCGAGCCGGGGCTTCCAGTCGAGACGCTCCGTGGCGCCGTAGATCAGGTCCTGCTGAAGCAGGTAGATGGCGTGCGGGTTCTCGTGCAGCCGGGCCCACGCCCTCTGGTAGAGGATGTTGCGCAGGTCCTGGTCGGTCGTCGAGCCGGCCATTTCGAACTGCTCGGTCACGTACTCGTCGCACAGCTTGGAGGACGAGCCGCCGCACACCAGGAAGTTGCGGGTGCGGGCCCCGTCGAACCACTCGTTGGAGTTCCAGCCGTAGCGTATGTCGTAGGCGCCGGGCTGGTCGCCCTTGATCCGGCTGCCGGCGCGGAAGCGGGTCCACTCAGTGAGCCGCACCTCAGTGTCGAAGCCGACGTCGTTCAGCATCGTGGCCACCGCCTGGGTCGTCTCCACGCCGCGCAGGTACCGGCCGATCGGCGCGTAGATCTCGAGCGGCAAGGGGTTGTCCTCGTTCCATCCGTACGATTCCATGATCTCGCGGGCCTGATCCGGGTCGTACGGGAACGGGCCGATGTCGGGGTTGTAGCCGAGCATCCCCGGCGACAGGTGCTGGGCGTCGTTGGGCCGCGCGTAGCCCTCGTAGAGCGTCTCGGCGATCAGCTCCTTGTCCACCGCCAGGTTCATGGCGACGCGGATCTCGGGCGGGGCCAGATCGGGACGCAGGGCGTTGAGCGCGAGGTAGCTGTACTCGGTGGCGGGCACGCTGAGCGCCTGGGGCACCAGCGGAACCTGCTCGGGCAGGATGTCGAGCACCAGGTCGACCTCACCGGCCCGCAGTGCGGCCAGCGACGTCTGCTTGTCGGGGATGAACCGCACCGTGAAGGCGTCGATCGACGGCGCCTCGCCCCAGTAGTTCGCGTTCCGCACCGCGGTGATCTGCTGGCCGCGCTCCCAGGACTCGAACATGTAGGGACCGGTCCCCACCGGGTTCTCACCCACCGTGTCGGCCGTGCCGGGCGCGAAGATGGGGAGCTGCGCGATCTGCAGCGGCAGCGTGGCGTTGACCCCGTCGGTGTGGATGTCGACGGTGTAGGCATCCACTGCCTCGACGCTGGTGATGCCTCGGATGTACGAGTCTCGCTGGGTCGAGTAGTCCGGGTCCAGCATGCGGTTAAGGGCGTCCGCCACGGCCTGGGCATTGAGGTCCTGACCGTCGTGGAAGGTCACACCCTCACGCACCGCGAAGCGCCAGGTGTCGTCGTCCACCACCTCGGGCCAGCTGGTGGCCAGCACCGGTACCAGTGCGGTCGAGGGGTCCCGTCCCAGCAGGGACTCGAACAGGTTGGCGGTCACCACCCGCGAGCTGCGGTCGTTGACGGCCTGCGGATCGAGCGTGGAGGGCTCGGTGGTGACGGCGATGGTGACCCTGCCGGGGTCTCCTGTAGGCGCAGCCATTTCCTCCTCAGGCGGGGCGGTGGCCTCCGCCAGGGCGGCGGCAGCCTCATCGGCCGCAGTCTCGGCCGCGGCCGCGGCCTCCTGGGCCGCCTCAGCATCAGCCAGAGCCGCCTCAGCCTCAGCCTGGGCCGCTTCCAGTGCGGCCTGCGCTTCAGCCTGCTGTTCGGCGCTGGCCGCAGCGGCAGCCGCTTCGGCTTCGGCCAGGGCCGCCTCGGCGTCGGCGGCGGCAGCAGCAGCCGCTTCGGCTTCGGCCCGGGCGGTGTCAGCGTCCGCGGCGGCCGCGTCGGCCTCGGCCTGGGCCGCCTCGACGGCGGCCGTGTCGACCACCGGCGCGGCGGGGGCGTCCGCCTCGTCGTCGCCGCAGCCCGCGGCTACCAGCGCTAGCACGAAGAGCGCCGCGAGCGGCACCCTCAGTTGTTGCCAGATGTGTCTCATGTTGTTGTTTCCTCCTTTGGCTCTGTGAATCATCTTCATCAGATCTCTGCCTGCTTCCACTGCACGGATTGTTGGCAGGCGTCTCGCGATGCGGCGGGGTCATTCCCGCTCTTGTTCGCTTCGCTCACGGGCCGCTCGGGCCACGGCCTCGCTCCGCTTCTCGCAGAATCGTTCATGGGTCGCTCCCCAACCGCTCGGCCTCTGGCTTCCACTGGTGGAATTGGTCTGCGGCCGCGGCCGCGATCTCGTGGTCGATCTGGGGCGAGCCGCCGCCCACGCCGATGGCGCCCACGCACACCTCTCCCTCGAAGAGCGGCACACCGCCGGGGTTGACGGTGACGCCTCCGGGGATGATCTCCACGAGACTGGTTGGGAACAGGGGCCGATCGGCCCACTGCGCCACTAGATCCTTGGTGGGCTTGGCGAAGGCGGCCGCCAGCCGGGCCTTGCCCATGGCCATGTAGGGGCCGTGCCAGCGCTTGCCCCGCACGACCACCAGCGGATGGCCGGCGTCGTCGTGCACGGCCACGGTGGCGTTGATGCCCCGTTCGGCCCCGATGGCCCGGGCCACCTGCACCAGCTCGAGAGCCTGCTCAACGTCCATTGTCGCCCTGCCCGTTGCTGCCGGTGCCGTCGTCCCCCCAAGGATCCGACAGCAGGCGCAGATAGCGGGCCGCATTGCCGGCCATCAGCTTGCGCAGGGCCTCCTCGCCGATCACGGGTCCCCAGGAGATCACGTTGTCGGTGCTGTTCGGGTAGTAGCACTCGGGGTGGGGGAAGTCCGACTCGTACATCAGCACGCCGTCGCCGAGGATGTCGATCACCGCCTTGGTCATCTCCGGTCCCTCGTGCTGCTCGATGGCGCAGAACACCCGGCCCATCTGGACGTACTCGAGCGGCGTGTGCTTCAGGTCGGCGGGCACCGCGCCCTTCACGTAGTCGATCTGGCTGGTGAGCCGGATGATCCAGTGGGGCAGCCAGCCGTGGCCGGTCTCCACCGTGGCCACCCGCAGGTTGGGGTACCGGTCCAGCATCCCCGACACCAGCACGTAGGCCATCAGCCTCTGGGCCCCCCAGACGTGGGCGGCGGTGCGGGCCACAGCCACGTTGCCCCAGATGTCGCGGTAGCCGGGGAAGTAGGGGGCCTCGTAGAAGAAGCTGTGGTGCATGATGGGCAGGTCGGCCTCGTCCATCGCCTGCCAGATCGGCTCCAGGTCGGGATCGTCGACCGGCAGCCCCTCGGGCAGCACCGGCCACACCGCGGCCAGCCACTCGTCGCCGGCGTGCTCGCGGATGGTGTCGGCGGCCCACTGCGGATCGGCGCCCGGCGCGAGCAGCAGCCCCTTCAGGCGGCGGGGGTCGGCCGAGCAGTAGTCGGCCATGTAGCGGTGGTAGGAGCGGTACATGGCCTTGGCCAGGCTCAGGTCCAGTGCGGTGCTTCCCGGCGCCCAGGTGCCGGGAATGATGAAGTTGATGTCCACCCCCTCCACGTCCATGTTGGCCAGGCGGCCCTCGGAGTTGGTGTGCTGGATGCCGTCGGCGATCGGCTTGACGGCCAGGTTCTGGACCCGGCCCTCGAGCGCGCCCTTGGCCCCCGCGCCGCGGGTGTCGACGGAAGCGTCGGGCTTGTGACCGGCCACCCGGCTGTAGGGCTGGGGGTTGACTCGCACCACGCCGTAGGGATGGGTGGGATGGCCCCGGCCCGCCGTCGGTTTCGTCACCCGGATGTAGGGGGTGAGCTCGTCGGCGCGGTCCTTCAGCTCGCGGTCGCCGTAGTCTACGAGCACTTCGACCGATGGGGTGACGTGGGTGTCGGCGTCGATCACCCGGTATCCCTGTCTCATGGCTTCCTTTCTGTCTCCTCTGCGGGGGACGACGTGGGGGACGGTTCCGGCGGCGGATCCTCGCCCGCACCGAACGTCTCGTGCATCACGACGGGCGTGTCGTGGGCCCCGTCCAGGGTCGCCTGCATCACCGCCAGAAGGCTCTGCTCAACCTGCTGAAGATGGCGGCGCATCTGCTCCCGGGCCAGGTCGGCGTCCGGGCGAGCGATGGCGTCGTAGATCTGCAAGTGGCCCTCGTACCCCGAGCCCACCCGGAGGCGCTGCTCGGGGGCGCGGGTGAACACCCGCCAGAAGGCGGGCTTGCGGAAGAAGAGCCCGATACCCGCCTCGTAGAGCTCGGCCAGGACGGTGTTGTGGGACGCCCGCACCACCGCGCAATGGAAGCTGCGATCGGCGGTGTGGTACTGGGCTTCGTCCTGGGTGTCCATCCGCCCGAGGCATCCGGCGATCTCCGCGAGGTCGTCGGCGGTGCGGTTGTCGGCGGCCAGGCCGGCCGCGTGGATCTCCAGCAGCTTGCGCACGTCGAACACCTGCTGGACCGAAGCGTCGGAGGCCCGGGCCGCGAGGTCCAGCATCCGGGGGCTGATGTCGGTGGGGTGCTGCACGATCAGCCGGCCCGACTCGCGGGTCAGGAACCCGGACGACACCAGGCCCTGGAGCGCCTCGCGCACCGTGGTGCGGCCCACGCCGAACACCTCTCGCAGCTCCCGCTCCGACGGCATCACCGCGCCCGGAGCCAGGCGACCCGACAGCATCTGACGCTTGAGCTGCTCCTGCAGCCGGTCGGCGAGCGTCTCGCGGCTGAGCTTCACGCGCGTTTCCCTCCTAGCCAGCTCAACACCGTCGTACCGGAGTAGGCCGCGTCGAGCTGGGTGCCGGACCCAGGAGGCGCCGCGAACGAGATGCGCTCGAAGTCGGCGCGGCTCTCGTAGGGCACCGACGCGTCCAGGATGGCCTTCGTGCCCACCCCGGCCTGCGACGTGCGGACGTACTCGTGGCCCCGCATCCCGGGCATGATCACGAGGTCGGCCGCGGCGTCGAAGCGGGTGGCCAGCGCGTAGGCGACGTCGTCGGGATCGTGCAGATCGATGTCGTCGTCGACCAGCACGATCATGTTGAGGTCCTTGAGCGCCCCGAAGGCGGCCAGCGCGGCGTTGCGACCCATCCCGTTGTCGCGCTCGGACCGCTTGGACAGAGCCATCACCAGATGGAACCGGTGGAGTCCCCCCGGGGGCATGCACACGTCACTGACGATCGGAGTCACCGGCCGGACCGCCTCCAGCGCGGCCACCTCCAGCACGTGCTTGCGCAGCACGATCGTCTCGCGACCGGCGCCGTTGATGGCGTGGTAGACGGGCTCGTGACGGCTGGTCAACGCGGTCACGTGCATCGTCGGGGCCGGTCCGGCCGGCGAGGCATACCCCACGAACTCGCCGAAGGGACCTTCCGTCACCGTCTCGCCGGCCCGGATGACCCCTTCCAGCACGATCTCGGTGTCGGCGGGAACCTCAACGTCCTGTGACACTCCAGGCGCCACCGGCAGGGGCGCCCCGCGGCAGCCGCCGGCGGCGCACAGCTCGTCGCGGCTCTCGGGCATGAGCGCCCCCATGGTGGAGGCGGCGTAGATCAGGGCCACGTCGGTGCCGATGCAGACGGCCACCGGCAGGTCCTGACCCATCTCGGCCGCGTGGTCGAGGGCCCGTCCGAGGTGGCGTCCGTGGTCGATCTTCACCGCCACCCGGTCGGGCCCGGTCAGCTGGAGCCGGTGGAAGGACGCGTTGCGCACCCCGGTCAGGGGGTCCCGCACGAGGAGGACGCCGGCGGTGACGAAGCGCCCGCCGTCGCCGGGGGCGTGCTTGAGCACGGGAAGCTGCGCACCGAGGTCGATCTCGCCGGAACGCCACACCTGCTGCTGGGCGGGCGGGTCACTCACCGGTTCGGGTTCGATGTCGGTGTGGATGCCCCTCCGCAGCGCGGCCCGCAGCCGGTGAACGTCGAGGCCCATGGCGGCCTCCGACGACTCCGGGGTGGCGAACACGTTGCCGATCACGGGGATCTGGTGGTCCTTGACCGTCTCGAAGAGCAGGGTGGCCCCGGCGTCGTGGTGCTTCATGATGGCCGCGACCTCGAGGTCGAAGTCGACGGTGCGCGACACCCTGGCCAGCAGTCCGGCCTGGTCCAGGCGGCGCAGCGCGGTGCGGAATCCGGTGTCGAGCACGCCGATGGGCCCGGGTGCGGTCACGGGCCGTCGCCTGCCCGCTCGGCCTCTGGTCGGTGGGGGCCGGGCGTCTCGGCCAGGCAGCGCAGCACCATGGAGCGGGCCCGCTCCCAGTCGTAGTTGCGGTACAGGCGGCCCTGGACCACCGACCCCGATCCGGCGTAGAACATCTCGTACTGGAAGTGTCGGCTGGCGAACTCCGATCCGATGGCGTCCCACACCAGCTTCAGCAGCGCCACCCGATGCTCGGCGTCCACCTCCGGCCAGCGCACGAACCGCTCGAGGTCGGCCCGGGTCACCGGGTCGTCCCAGGCGCTCACCGACGACGGCACCTGGATCGTGGTCCCGCCGGTCATCTCCCGCAGGGCGTAGGTGACGTCCCGGTACAGCGCGGGCTGCAGCGTCATGGCCGCGTACAGCATCTCGGGATCGGGCCGGGCCACGCCGTTGCCGTCGATCGTGGCGTTGTACTCCCCCGCCAGCACCATCCCGTAGGGGACCGATGCGTCGGCGGCCACCCGGGCCAGCGCCAGCTGGAAGTTCCGGTCGGCGGCCTGGCCCGACCATTCGGCCAGCTGCGACGCCAGCCCGGCCAGGAACCTCATCTTCACCGCATAGCGGATCTGAGCCTGGGTGTTGCCCAGGACGTGGGCGGGAGTGCGGTTGAACTGGGCGAAGGTGATGTCCCGGTCGCGGTCGACGAACACGTGCTCGGGGGGCACGTCCACGTCGTCGAAGACCACCAGCGCGTCGGTCTCGTCGTAGACGGCCGACAGCGGGTAGTCGCCCGCGGCAGTGACGTCGCGGCCGTAGGGCCGGCGGGGGTAGATGCGCAGCCGGGGGTGGTTCACCGGGATGGCAACCGACAGTCCGTAGTCGTCGGCGCCGGGGGGCAGGGGCTGGATGGAGCTGACGAACAGGTAGTCCGACATCAGCGTGCCGGTCCCGAGCATCTGCGCGCCCCTCACCACCACGCCGTCGTCGCTGGAGCGGGCGATCGAGGCGTAGAGATTGGGCTCGTACTGCTCGTGGGGGCCCCTCGACCGGTCGATCTGGGGGTGGATGATGGTGTAGGTGACGTAGAGGTCCTCGTCCCGGGCCCGCTCGTAGAAGCGCTGCACGTTCTCGGCGTAGCGGTCGCCCGCCTTGGCGAAGGTGTCGAGGGAGCCCGAGAAGCCGGCGAAGAACGAGGCCACATGGTCGGGGGACCGGCCCAGATAGCCGAAGCTCAGCTCCGACCAGGCCTCGATGGCCAGCCGGCGGCGGCGCAGGTCCTCGACCGAGCGGGGCACCAGCCAGCTGAGGTTCACAGGTTGACCACTGGTCGGCGACTCGTACGTCATGACCTCCCGGTTGGCGGGATCGGACGAGAAGTCGTAGAGCCGGGCCACGCTGCGCACGCCGGCGGCGAAGGCCGGGTGGGTGGTCACGTCTTCGACGTGCTCGCCGTCGAGGATCACGTTGCGCCCGTCCCGCAGCGACTGGACGTAGCGATCACCTGTGCGCATTCATCCTCCAAGAGAGCGCGAGGGCGGCCCGGCACGAGGCCTGCCTTCGTGGCAGATTGTCTGACAACCTGCCTGCGCTGTCAAACTGTCGGTGTGAGGATCGCGTGAAGCTTGCGCTGGGCCGGCTGGCCGGCACGCTGAGCAACCCCAACTTCCGCCGCTACGCCGGAGCCCAGTTCCTGCACGGCGCGGGGATGTGGGCCCACCACCTGGCCGAGGTGTGGCTGGTGTACGAGATCACCGGCAGCGCCTTCGCGGTGGGGCTCACCGTCGCGGTCCGGTCGGGCTCGGCCGTCGTCCTCGCGCCGGTGGCGGGGACTCTGGCCGACCGGATGGACCGGCGCCGGCTGCTGGCCTCCACCCAGGCCTCGAAGGCCGTGGTGGCCGGCACGCTGGCACTCCTCGCGCTGGCGATGGGAAGGGACCTGCCGCTGGCGGTGCTGTTCGGAGCGGTCGCGGTGCTGGGTGTGATCGGCGCCATCGACACTCCGCTGCGGCGGGCCTTCGTGCGCGATGTCGTCATGGCCGACCGGATCGACAGGGCGGCCCGGCTGCACACCTCGGTGATGTCGGTGGGCCGGTTCCTCGGAAGCGGCGCGGCCTGGCTCCTCCTGAGCCTGTCCGCTTCATGGGCCTGCTTCGCAGTGAACGGCGCGACCTCGCTGCTCGCCGCCACTCTGGTGCTCCGGGTGGTGCCCACCACCGCTACCACCTCGGCCGACGCCCGAGCGGCCGGGGGGCGGGTGCTCGGCTATTTGCTGCGCACCCCGGCGGTGACCATACCCATGGCCCTGCTGTGCTCGTTCACCCTGTTCGGCTGGAACCTGGCCGTGCTGCTTCCGGTCGTCGCCGACAAGCAGCTGTCAAGCGAGGGAGGCACATTCGCGGTCCTGGCCCTGGCCATGGCCATCGGCAGCCTGATCGGCTCGGTGATGATGGCCGCGTCCAAACTCGAGGGGCCGCGCAGCCTGGCCCTCCTGCTGGCTGTGTTCAGCGCGACCCTGGTCTCGCTGTCTGCCGTGAACTTCCTCGTGGCCGGGATAGCGGCCATCTTCGTCGTGGGCACGTTCGGCGGCGGGTTCCTGAGCCTGTCCAACGGATCGGTGCAGACCGCAGCCGATCCCCGTCTGCAGGGACGGGTGTCCGCGGCGTACGGGGTCGTCTTCGTGGGGGCCCGCGCCGTCGGCGGCCCGATCCTGGGATGGATGGCGGACGACTTCGGCAGCCGGGTCGCCTTGATCACAGTGGGGATCTTCACCGCCGCCTGCGCCCTGCTCGGCCTCGCGGCCGTCGCCCGGACCCGCTTGAGCGGTTCCAGCCAACTCAGTGGCGCTTGACTCCAAGCGGTTGGACGGTCGCGCGCACAACACGCCTTCAAGCGGTGTCAAGCAGCAATGGGCTGGTACTCGGGTCCTGTCAGAGGCTCGTAGCCGTCGGGCCACGGTGCCCGAAGCCGGCACAGCAGCCGCATGTGTGGCGGCGATGTTTCGGGATTGATGTGCTCGGCGGTCACGCCGACATCCGAACCTCGGTCGTGAAGCCCCGGTCGCGTGTTCTCAGGCGCGACAGCCGCTGGTCGTCGTCGAGCATGAACCCCAGGCAGGAGGCATGGTCGAAGGTCGGAGCGAGGCTGCGGTCGTCTCCGTGGACAATGACGGCCCAGTTCTCCTCGTACCGATCGGTGTTCCCAATGACGGCGTCCAAGATCAAGTATCCAACGAAGACATCCCAGGCCCTCAGATCCGACAGGTCCCCGCTGAGGCCGGCTGGCGCTGCGACGCCTCCCAGAGCATCCGCGATCACGGCAAGTGTGTAGCGCGAGCGGTCACGCCCCACGACGGGGTGGTTGAACAACTGCGATCAGGGCAGTTCAAGACGGAGGCCTGCTTCGCGGGCGATGACAGGATCCTGCAGGGCGTTGGTGGCCTCGAGTTGGCCTTCGACGGCGGCCCGGTCGGCCCACGACATGGCCGCTGTCCATCGCCAGGCGTGGGTCATCACCCGGACAAGCCCGCTCAGGTCGCCGGCGTTCACCGATGCGCGCCGCAAGCCGGAGATGTACTCGTCGCGATACACGCTCGGAATCACGATCCGCGATGCGCCCGCGGCCGACATTTCGGCGTTCATCATGACTCGCGCCACGCGGCCATTGCCGTCACGGAAGGGATGCACCTCCAGCACGACGAACATCATGTAGAGGGCCCGACCGATACCGGGCGGAATGTGCGACACCAGCGCGAGTCCCTTGCGCAAGGTGCCCTCCACTTGCTCCGGCGCCACGAAGTCGTACGCTCCGACGCGATTCGCTTCCGTCTTCCAGCAACCTGGCTCCTGATCGGGACGACCGGCCAGGATCGTGCGGTGGCGATCGATCAGGTACCCAACCAGTTCATCGGGGTCATCCGACGTGGTGCTGCGCCCGATCGGATCGGAGACGCACCGGTATGTTCCGAGGATGTCATGCCCATCAGCGGGTCGGGCCGCTGGCGGCCGCTGGGTCTCGACGATGCGACGGGCCTCCTCGATGGTGAACTCGGTGCCCTCGATGTAGTTGGAGAAGTAGCTCTCGTAGAACGGCAACTCTCCGAGAGTCTCGGGCGGTGGAAGCCATTCGGGCACCAAGCTCGGGTCGAGTCGGGTCGCCTCCCCAGCTGCACGATCGAACATGACCACCCGGCGCTCATCCCAGGCCCGGCCTCGAGTCAGGGCGACCAGCAGCGGTCCCGCCTGAGGACGAGGCGGCGAGCGCCCTGATGCTTGGTCGAACAGACGCCCCACCGCGTCCAAGTGGCGCGTTGCGCCGAGGGCTTCAGCCAGCGCGACGGTGTCTTGGCACAACCTCTCTAGTCGCTCGGCACCCCAGGCGAGGGACTTGCGCGCCAGCCAATCCTCCAGTTCCGGCAGGGTGAGGGTGCGTCCTGCCCGCCCGTCCCGGCTTCGCGACTCTGCGAGATTGTCGAGAAGCGTCCGCGCCGGGCTCGACATCCTCAGCCCGTCGGCCCACGGCAGGTCGGGCACAGGCGCCTCAATTGGATGGCCCCACCGCACTCGGATCTCAAGCCCGGGCAGCCGAATCGACTTGCGGGGGAGATCGGACACCACGAAGAGCCGGCCCGACACCACCCGACCGTCCTCCGCGGCGGACCGGTCGGCTATGACGGCTCCTGGCAGCACCTTCGCCAGCACGCGCCACCGGTTATCGACGATGACCTCAGAGGGCGGGCTCACCAGGTCGGCGGTGTAGACCTTCGGTGCGAGCTGGCGTATCCGGCCCTCTCGGACAGCCCTTGCCAGCATCGGCCGGGAAGCAACGTCATCAAAGAAGATCGACCGGGGCCCAGTCGGCCATGGCGTGGCAAAGGATCGAGCCATTAATTTACACTACCGGCCCATTAGCAGATAACTTTTACATTTTGAGATATTTACTACTAGAAGTATTTGGCATCTAGCCTGACTTAGGAGGATAAGTTTACATTCTGAGCTGTATAGCTTCAGTGGCGTTTGACGCCTCCGTACTTCATGCGGGTGTCGCTCATCGAGGCGGAGCGGGCCTCGTCGACCTGGATGTCGCCGTCCACCAGCTCGCCCACGAACAGGGTGTGGGTGCCCAGGTCGACGGCGTGGCGCACCTCGCAGTCCATCCAGGCGATGGCCTCGGTGAACACCGGCGCGCCGGTGGTCGCCTCCCGCACCGCCCGGCCGTTGAGGGTCCCGTCGGCGTAGGTGGCCGGTTTGGAGAACTTCACGAACACCCGGGTGTCCTCCGCGTTCCAGAGATTGACGGTGAAGGAGCCCCCCTCGGAGATGAGCCGGTGCGTCACTGCCGTATTGTCCACCCCGACACCTATGAGGACCGGCTCCATCGACAGCTGCGTGATCCAGCTTGCGGTCATACCGTTGCGCTCCTCCCCTGAGCGCGACCCGATCAGCGCCAGAGCGTTGGGGATCTTCCAGGTGAGCCGGTTCACGAGCTGGTCGTCGAGTGCCATGACCTCACCCTATCCGGGGTCGTGATGCGCCCCCGGGCGCTCCCTCCCGAAGCTCTGTTCATGATCGGAGCGATCTCGCAGTACCTGGGCGCAGCCGTCGCCGCGACGCTGTTCGACGAGCTGGCGCCGAGCGGGGTGGCTGTGCTCCGGGTGCTGGGCGCGGGTGCCATGATCGTGCTGCTGCGACGCTCGTGGCGTCGTCGCTGGGAGCGGGCCGTGCTGGGGAGAGCCGCGGCCTTCGGCGTGTCACTGGCCGCCATGAACCTGTGCTTCTACCTGGCCATGGACAAGCTGCCGCTGGGCAACGCGGTGGCCGTCGAGTTCACCGGACCCGTGGTGGTGGCCGCGGTCGGAGCTCGCACCCTGCGTTCAGCGGGGGCGCTGGTGCTGGCCGTCGCCGGTGTGCTGGTGCTGGCCGGAGTGGAGGCCGAGGGCACCGCCCGGGGGGTGACCTTCGCGCTGCTGGCCGGGGCGTTCTGGGCCGGCTACATCCTGCTGGGCCATCGGGTGGCCCGCAGCCCGTTCTCGGTGGACGGGCTGGGAATCGGCATGCTGGTCGGGGCGGTGGCCATCACGCCCTTCGGCGTGTCCGCGGTGGGTGGGGCGCTGGATGCCCCACTGGTGCTCGCCCTCGGCCTGGCCACCGGAATCCTGTCCAACGTGATCCCCTACCGGCTCGACCAGGCGGTGATGCGCCGGATCGACCCGCACCGCTTCGCCCTGCTGCAGGCCCTGCTGCCGGTGACGGCCACGATCGTGGGGCTGGCCGCCCTGGCCCAGGTACCCAGCGGCCAGGAACTGCTCGGCATCGGCTTAGTGGTGGCGGCCATCGCCGCCAACAGGCCCCGGTTGAAGCGACTAGCGCCGTAGCACCGCCACCGGCAGGAGTCTCTGCTGTCAGTGTCTTGGGTGGCCCGTTATCCGAGCCGCCTTCTCCCATGCTGAGTATCCGGTCAAGTCATCCGGTGAAGGCTTCCAGCCCCAAGATCCTATTGCTGACTGAATTTGCTGTCTACGTCATGACCGTGGCGAAAGCCGTCGCGGTCGGACGAGAGGACAGCCGTGAACCCAGAACCCAATCCTGAGCTGTCTGACCCACGCGTCGAACATTCCTGACGCATTTTGCAGAAGAGGTCTTGAACGTCCTTCTGAGCGAGCAGCCATGAGGACGTTGCGACCGCTTCCGCCGGTCGACGACCGAACCCAACCCCAACCCCAACCCCAACCCCTGAATAAAGGAGACAACCATGCCCAACGAAAACCCCAACCCATCAAACATCTCATTCCCCCTGGGCGCAATAGCCCTCGCCGCGGTCTTCGCTCTGCTCTGCATGGGCTGCGCGACCGCCGGCGAGGTTGCGTCGTCGGCGGCGGGCGGTGTCGAAGAGGCCTTCACCGGTCTGCCCGAAGATCCCGGGCTCCGGCGAACGGTCATCATCGACCCCGGCTACCAGCCGTTGGATCGTGTGCTCAAGACGACCGAGGCCGTCGTCGAGGACAGTGCGGGAGCCGGTCACCGGCTCTCGATCCGCCTGGTCGACGGCGGAAACGCGAGCAGCCTGCGCGACGTTGATCTTTCCTCGGTGAACGACGGCGATCTGCGCCGCGAGGCCAGCAACGGGCCCGGCCGCAACGAGGAAGCCGAGCGAAACGCCGAGGCCGTCACCGGCATCGTGCGAGCTGAACTGGCCGACTTCACCTACACGGGCTCCGGTGCCGACCTCTTCGGCGCGATAGACCGCACCGCTGCCGGCCGGTTGGCGCCTGACCAGATCGTGCTCATCACCGGCGGTGGGGTCCATCAGACCTCGGAGCTGAACCTGGTGGCCGACTACCAGCAGGTGGCCGAACTAACTCACACGATCCCCGTCCTCACGGCACCCGACACCGACCTCGTGGTGATCGGCGTGGCGGACTTCACCGGAACCGAGACCACCCCGACGATCGAGTTCACCGACGCCGTGACTGAACTGTGGGAGGCCGCTTGCGTGGCCTGGCAGTTCCAGGAGTGCATCCTGGCCACCGACGCCGCAGTGCTCATGACCCTGGAGGGCTGAGCGATGGCGTCAGCACTCAACAATCCCTCCGTCTCGCGGCCCGCTCCGGTCGGGCCGCGGCGGTGGCCTCCGGCCACACCGTTCCTCGTCGCCTCGCTGATCGGGGTGCTTCTCCTGGCCGTGGCGCCGAGGATCGACTGGGGCTCGCTCAGTCCATTCCAAGGCGGCGACGCCGAAGCCCGGGCCCTGCCGCCGTGCAGCACTGGCAGGCCGCAGGTGACCATCGCGGTGCTGGACGTGTCCAGCTCCGTGATCAGCGGCAATGGCGCCGATCCGCGCGGGCGCAGCTTCAATGAGACTCGACTCCTGGCTCGGGCTCTGAACCAGGCGGCCTGCAGCCGCGACGATCGGTTCGGCGCCGTCATCTTCGCCAGCGAGGCGGTCGAGATGCCACCCACCCTCGTCTCGTCGCAATCGATCATCGACCGCAATCTCGTGCGTCCCCCCACCGATGAGATCGGCGAAGGCACCGACATCGTGCGCGCCGTCGATCTTGTCCAGCAGGTAGCCGACCGGCATCCGGAGGCCGACGTGACCGCGGTGTTGCTGTCGGACATGGAGGGGAACACGCCGGACGAGCTCGACCGGCGTCTGGCGACGATGACGGTCAGCCACCTGCACCTGATTGCGCTCGGCCACCACGACGAACGATTCGATCGATGGTTCGACAGCGTCACCGTGCTCGCAGATGTCCCCAAGGGTGCAGTCGCCGCCGCGCTGGTCGAAGCCGTGGGGTCCTCGCGGCTTGATGCCGCGGCACCGAACTCCGCCCCTAGCGGGTCGGCCCGGACATGACCGCCAATCCAAGACCAAAGGAGAAACCCATGACCATCGACTTCAACTCCACCCGCAAGGCCGCACTTCGCGGAATCCTCGCACTCATCGCCGTCACCGCGCTCGCAGCCTGTGACAACGGCGGCACCGAACCCCGGGAGGTGGACACCGGCCTCGAGGCGATCGCCAGTGGCAGGAACAGCCTGCCCGAGACGGGTTCCGGACTGGGCCACGAGCTTCCCGTAGCCAGCGACATCGATCGCGAGATACCCGGCATCGTCGCGCTGGCCGACCCGGTGCAGGCATCGGAACCCATCGAGCCGGCGCCCGAACCCGCGCCGCCGGAATCGGAACCGGGGCCGACCACCACCACGATGCCGGAGCAAGCATCGGCACCCGTCACCACGGCACCAACCACCACAGCACCGACCACCACCACAGCACCTACGACTACAGCACCGGCGCCTGAGCCGGCTGCCCCCAAGTGCGAGGGCTACCGCATCGAGGACCTGCTCTTTGAGAGCGGGTCAGCCGAGATCACCTCTGCAGCTGCGGCCAGCTTCGAGGCTCTGGTGACTCTCATCCCGGCCGAAGCCGAGGTGGTCGTGGTGGGGCACACCGACGACATTCCCGCCCGGATGGGCAACCAGCAGCTCTCGGAGTTGCGGGCCCAGGCGGTGGCCGAAGCCATGATCAACGCGGGCCTGCCGCCCTCTTCGATCGTCGAGGTCACTGGCAAGGCCGACACCCAGCCGACCGCGACGAACGAGACACCCGAAGGCCGGCGCCAGAACCGCCGCGTCGAGGTATTCGTGAACTGCCCGGCTCTCAGCGTCTGACCACACCCAACAGACCAACCAACCCAACCCACAACCAACCAACAACAGAAAGGACTTGAACCATGTCCATAACCACACTCACCCTCATCCTCACCGCCGCCTCCGCCCTCGTCGGGCTCGCCCTGCTGGCTGCAAACCGCCTCAGCGGGCAGACCCGGAACGTCGGGTTCAAGAAGGCCGGCAAACTCGAGCCGGCCGAGCACAACGTCGGTACCTCCGACGATTGGGTCCGCATGACCGCAGACCAGATCGTGGCCGACGCCATGACCGGCCAGGGACGCAAGACCCGGGGGCGCATCGCTGCGCTTGCCAGCCGTCTGCGCCACTGCCAGACCCGCGTCACCCAGGCGGATCAGAACCTTCGCGACGCCGACGCGACCCTTCACGCTGCCCGGAACGCGGCGGAGGGCCAGCGTCCGCCCGCGTTGTCGGGTCGCCCGCTGAAGCTGCTCTACCTGTTGCTCTTCACCGGCGACCTGGTGGTCATAACGGCCGCCATCCTCACCGAGAACGCACGGACGCCCGCCGGGCTGGCGCTGCTCTCGGCGACGGCGCTGGCCACCGCCCTGTTCGTGAGCGGGAAGTTCCTCGGCCACCACGCCCGTGAATGGATAGGCCGCTCGAGCCAGCACCGGCTCGGCAAGGTGCTCTTCGGTGTGTTCGCGGGCCTCGCAGTCTTCGGCGCCTCGCTGATGATCCTGCGTCTCGGAAGCATCTGGGCCTGGCTCGTCCTGTCGATCTCGCCCGCTCTGGGAGCGGCCGCGGTGATGACCCTCGGCCCAACCGTCGAGCAGATCCAGGCGGAAAAGCGCAGCCGGGCCCAGCGTCGGGCCCAGAAGCGTCTCGTCTCAGCACAGCGCGCCCTTGATCGCCTGGAGCAGGCCAAGGACCGCCTCGACGCCGAGTCCAGCTACGACATGCGCAGGACGGCTCTTCGTGCCGAGGCCCAGCTCGTGCGGCTCGGGATCGACCGCGCCCAGGGACGCCGCTACATGATCGAGGCAATCCGGGACTGCGACATCATCGCAGCCGCCGTCCACGGCCAAGCCCTTCCCGCGGGCGCAGTCGGCGCCGAGCCGGCCCCGTCGCTGGACGACGACGTGGCGAGCATCGTGACCCGCCTCGACGGTCATGGCGAACCGGCCCCGGCCGGTGCCGGTGGCGACTACGACTGCGCGGGCAACGGCACCCAGCCCGTCGGTGCGGCCCCGTCCCCGCAGTGACCCGCCAGCATGCTTGTCCCAGCCCGAGCCAGGTATTCTGTGTAGCCCTTATGTGGGATCCGCTTCAGGAGCGCGTCGCATGACGGCCATACGCCGTCTTGATCAGCACCATGCCGACTCCCTCAAGGGCTTGGTAGGCGAATGGGACGAGACCTTTGAGCGCTGGAGCGGGCTGTTGAAGGAGCCGTTCCAGGCGTTCAATTCGAAGACGGATAACGGACGGGTTCGCATCGACCAGCTCGATTGGAAGGATCCGGGCTGGATCGGTCCGCCTGACGAGCTTCGCTGGATCCGCACGCTCGAGTTCGTCGTCTCCGTGGACCGCTACGAGCCCAGAGATGTGGCCCTCGACGACGCTTGGCCGAAGGTTTCGTTGTCGCTGCTGTGGCCACTCGACAGCGATGCGGCGGCCGCGGGCCAGCGGCTGACGCCCGGAGTGCGCCTAGGCCCTGGCAGCCTCATGGACGGCCGGCCGCTGGTGCCGCTGCGACAGCGGTCATACAAGCCCGGTCTCCACATCATTCGCAGCGACAGCAGCGCCGGAAAGCGCCGGCTCGTGCTGGTACCCGACGCGGGGCCGAGCCTGCTCATTCATCCGCAGGCGAAGCAGCGGTACAGGGCGACCATTCTCGGCCGATTCCTTCCCATGTCCGGCAACCGCAGACCAGCCGTAACCTTCAAGGTCTCCACTGAAGAAGATCCAAGTGACCAGCACGACGAGGACGAGGAGCACGACGAGGAGCAGCGGCAAGACTTCCTCAAACACTTCAAACGCCTCATCGGACGCGACGGCCCTCCAACCGCGTACTTCTCGGCCAAAACCGCGAGACAAGTCGAGAAGATCCTAGGCAAGCTCCCGGCAGATTCGGAGCTGAACGACTACTGGCGGTTGGTCAAACCGGGCCGGAGCGGCGATGGGCCGCTGCCGGATCTGAGTCACGAACTCTCGGACCAGGTTCTGGCAACCAAGGACTACGGCGATCTGCTCGCCGAGGTGGTGATCGAATCGATTCTCGCCCCGGTGCGGGAGTTCCACGAGTTGGACAAGCATATTCTTCTGCCATACAAGGACCAGAATCCGGAACTCGCCAAAGCAGTCGAACTCGCGAAGCGAATCAGCAGACAATTCGATCGCAGGTACCAGCACATGCGAAGGGGCGGAGAGCACGCGGGGACGCGCTACCCGGCGCTCGTGGTCGGCATCGACGACCGCAACACCCTCGCCGACCTGGAACAGCGCCGCAAGGTCACCCGATACAGCGCCGAGATTGGCACTGACACCAACCACTGGCGTTGGACAAGAGGCATTCACGGTAACGACCGGAACCGGCTCTGCCCGCTGCAGACCCCCGAGTCGGAGGACATCGGCTACGTCCGCTTCCTTGCTCTGGGCAATCAGAGCAAGGAAGCCGAAGAAGCTGGTGACCGGGTACCCGACGACGGAGTGCCCGACGACATGCGGGATCTCAGCGCGGCCGCATCGTTGATCCCGTTCGTCAATCACAACGACCCGGCCCGCTCATCGATCGGTTCCAAGAACCTGAAGCAGGCTCTCGCCATCGAGGGCGCTAGTGGACCGCGCGTGCGTTCAGGCACCGAATCCTTGATCGCCGAGGCGCACGGCGTTGCCCGGCTGGAACACGACGTCGACGCAGTAGTCACACAGGTGCTGGAGGACCGGGTGGTAGCCAGGGCCGGCGACGAGGAGGGCGAGGAGTTCTGCGTGCTGTTCGGCCCGCCCGGCCCGACCAGCTTCTGGGCCGACGGCCGCTGGAAGCCACTGGTCAAGGAGGGTGACCGTCTCAAAAAGGGGGATCTGGTTGCGCATGCCCGCGACGTGGTGATCGAGGACGACGGCACCCCGGTCCTGACGCTGGGCAGAGACGTGCTGGTGGCGTACACGCCATGGAAGGGCATGAACTACGAGGATGCGGTCGTCGTGAGCGACTCAATCGTGAAGGATTTCACGTCCACGCACATTCTCAGCATCAACGAGCAACTCCGTTCCCGATCAGAGCTGGTCCACGCCCTTGTCCCGGAGGGCAAACGGGTGAAGGAGGGAGAGGCTTTGGCGTTGATCCTGTCCATGGAAGGGGAGAGGCTCCGAACCGTGACAGCTCCGGAGGACGGCAAAGTCGAGTTCATTGATGAACAGGACTGCGACGGGATCACGATCCGGCTACGGACCCGCCGTCCGCTGGCCGTGGGCGACAAGCTGACCAACCGCCATGGCGGAAAGTGCATCGTGTCGCAGATTCTGCCCGCATCGGACATGCCGGCGCTTCCTGACGGCCGCAAGGTCGAGATGCTCCTCAACCCGATCGGCGTGATCAGGCGGCTCAACGTGGGCCAGCTCCTTGAGACTCACCTCAGCCTGCGCGATTGCTACATGGCACAGGAGACACGGCCGCGCGTCGTGGGAAGACAGTTCGGCCCCGAACAACGGAAGGAGCTGGCGGCCGAGCTGTCCGAACAGGGCGCAGCGGGCGGGCGGCTGAAGCTCAAGTGCGCCGACGGCACGGTGCTAGAGCGCCACGGCGGGGTGGTGGTCGGCTGGCAGTACATGATCAAGCTCGACCACCTTGCGATCGACAAGCGCAACGAGCGGCGGAGCATTGCTCCGAGCCCGCGGGACCGCCAGCCCGCCAAAGGCAGGCGCTGGCAGGGAGGTCGACGTCGCGGCGGCGCGCTCCGGACCGGAGAGATGGAAATCTGGGCGCTGCTGGCCAGCGGTGCCCACGCCTTCCTGGACGAGACCCTCACCGAGCGCAGCAGGCTGTCCCGGCATGGGAACGCAACTCTCGAATCGGTGAAGGCTCACCTTGCCGTGGGCCAGATAGGCGTCGACCCGCAGAGCGGCGAGATCCGCCTTCTCGACACCAGAGACACCGATCCGGTGCCTGATGAGCCCATCGATCGGCTTGCGAGTCCGAGGACCTACGGCCATGTGGCTGACAGGGACAGCGACGTGCTGTACGCAGCAGACATTCATGGAACCGAGGACGATGTTGTCGAGTGCACATGCGGCCAGGAGAGCCAGGACGGGCACCGCTGTGAACGGTGCGGAGATGTCGCCCGCCGCCCGGAGTCACCCGAGCGAAGCGAAGTGCGCTTCCACGTCCGGCTCGACGTTCCCGTGTGGCATCCGTGGTTCGTATGGAGACGAGCCGACGAGAAGAGCGCCCGGCAGGAGCCCTTCCCCACGGAAGATGCGGATAACCGGAAGGAGCGAGCGGAGCAGGCCGTGAAGGCCGCCCGGCAGGCGGAGTTCGAGGCCACATTGGGATGGAGACTCGATGACGGCTTGATCGTGGCCCTCAACGACGAGGAGATCTGGACGTCGGATGGTGTCGGGCCTCTGCCGATAAGCGGAACCCGGCTCGACGACGCTGTCGATCTAGAGGTCGACGAGGACCGGAAGCGAGCCTTTGTGCTGGCGCCCGATGGGCGGGAGGGAGAGGTCGCTGAGCTGGACCTCAACACCGGCGAGTTCGTTCGCGAGTGGATTGCCAACCCGAGCCGAGGCGCCGATCGAGCCAAGCTGATCACGCTGTCCGAGCGCGGCTGGCCGGTGTTGTGGGGTCCCGAGATCGGCCGATGCGACTGCATCCCGATGCTCCATGTGGTCCCGATCCTTCCGCCCGCATATCGCGTGTTCGCCCGCGATTGGATCGACCGCCGGTACCGGGAGCTCTTCCGCACGATCAACCTCATTTCCACCGGAGCGGGAGACGCGCCGATGCTGGCCGAGGCAGTCCGCGGCGTTCTGGGCGGCCGGTACGACCGACCCGACGCGCAGACGATCTCGGGGCGCCTCAATTCGAAGATGGGCCTGCTGCGTCGAGGCCTGCGCGGCCGCCACAACAACAGTGTCGCCCGCAGCGTGATCGCGCCCAATACCAGCCTCGGATTGGAGCAGGTAGGACTCCCGGCTGCGACCATGGCCGAACTCGGGTTGACGGGGGACGAGGTTGTCGTGGTCAACCGCCAGCCGACACTGCGTCCATCCAACGTGGTGGCGCTTCGGGCCTATGAGCATGACGGCAACCATGTGGCGCTGCACCCCCTGATGGCGAAGCAACTCGCCGGTGACTTCGACGGCGACGAGGTCACGCTTCATCGTCCGGTGTCGGAGAAGGCAGCAGAAGAAGCCTGGAAACAGCTCCGCCCCACAGCCGCCCTGCTGAGCGACGCCAACGGCGAGCCGATCATGAAGCCCGACCTGGATGTGGCGCTGGGTCTTCATCTCCTCTCGCAGGACAGCGAGAGTCGGGCCCGATTAATCGAGTTTCTCGGAAAGGATGTTCATGTTCCCGAAGCCGTGACGGGCGAGCAAGCGAAGGATCTCGTCAGGCGCTGGTATCGAAGAATGATGCGCCAGGCCGACGGCGCCACGCAGATCCACAGCTTGTTCGAAATGGCCACGAGCGCGTGCGTCGGCTGGTCCGCGTCCCTGCTCAAACTCGAACGCATGGAGGGGACGCAGTTCGATGACTTCCTCGACGCGGTGAACGGGGGACCGGACAGAAAGAGGGGAGGCAGCGGGAGCACCGCTGACCGGGACGCGGCGGCCCCGCCAGCATGGCTTAAGGAGGCGCTGCGGGCAGGGGTGGCAGGCGAGCCCGGCGGGGTGAGGCAACTGCTGGTGCAGCGTGGCAAGCTGCGGACTCTGGCTGGCGACGAGCACTCCGACTCCGACATCGAAGCATGCTTCCTGGACGGCCTATCCTCCGACGAACTGTTCAAGACAGCCCCCGCCGCTCTCGAGAAGCTCGCGCAGAAGAAACTGGTGACCCCCTTCGCGGGCGTCCTCACGAAGCGTCTCGCCGACGCCATGTATGAGGTCACGGTCGCAGATCAGCCGTGCGGCAGCCAGGCCGAAACCCGCACCGTGCTCGACTGCCAAGCCAAGGAAGGTTGCTGTCCAGATTGCATCGGCGAACTGCGTTCAGGGAGGATTCCCGACGTGGGCGAGCACATCGGGCTACGGGCGGCCATGTTGATCGGTGAGCACTGCACCCAGGGAGCAATGGACACATTCCATAGCGGCGGCACCAACAACGCTGTCGATCAGGCCATCAAGGAACTGAACGCAGCGTTCGGTGAACGCCGACGACACCCGATCCCGGGATGCCTGTCCTTTGAGGACGCCGTCAACTCGGATTGTCTACCGACAATCCGATCCCGTCTTCACGAAATCGCGGATCAGGTCGAGGACAGTCTCAAGGTTGACCGTAAGCTGGTGTGTCTCGTGTTGCGTCATCTGCTGAAAGCCAACACCACTGACAGGCCTCTGACACTCCTCGCGCTCAAGGGAGACCCACTCGTAGATGCCACAATCCTAGGCGAGCTCACCGTGCTGCTTGACGCCGCCGGCCGGGAGGCAACCAGAGCCAGCGGCCTGCAGGCAACTCAGGTCTACCACGATGACCAGGACGCATCGACATGAGCGTGGTTACTCGCGAGGGCGCTACGGGCCACGGCCGAGCCTCAGAGACCGGAGAGCCGACACCAGATCCGGGATCAAAGGCAAGAGACCTCACAAAGCCCATGACAAATAGACAGGCACAGCATGAGATCATTGAGGACGTCGAAGCCGAGCCCGACCATGACGTACATCCTTCAGAGGATGATGATACCGAGCCTCCGATCAGCGATCTTTGGCCTGACGGATGGGAAGATGCCGAATATGACCCGGTCCAGCCCACAAGTGATTGGGGAGATGATCCTAGTACCGCGATGCTTGGCCGACGACGCCCGAGTATCTATTTCTTCAGAACGACCACCGGCAAATTGGACTATCGACTGACTCATAGAAGTACGTGGGTGCAATTGAATATGCCACACCTTGTGGACCCTCACCCGAAAGGCAGATACCAACTGAGCCCAGTGTTGCGTCGCGAACAACGCCTTCATCTCTTGGCAGAATATCTTATTCGGAACCAGTCTGAGGCGATAAGTGCTCCTGATTCGAGAAGAGCATACCGATGCATGGAATACACCACAATCAAGCAAGTCAAGAATCGAATCAAATCGCTGCAGGAAGAACGCGACTCTAGCTGGATATCACGATACAATTCGGAGTTGATCTCTTGTCCTTGGGGGACCGTACCATTCCACTTCTTTGTGCAATGGGCGCCGGACCCAACAAGGGTCTGGAACAAGGAGATTGAGAAATATGTCAGAATCGACTTATACGATAAGATCGACGTATACAATGAGCTCTTTAACCTCATTCTAGCGAGATTCTGTTACGTACACAGTAACGGTCAGGACTCATCCAGTCGAGAGCGACTAGAGGCTCTCGAAGACGACAAAGATGACAACGCGCCTCCTCTTGAAACCAGGATCACAATAGGCAAGAGATCGTACACTGACTACGTACAGTTCTTGGAGGACTCTCGACGACCTACTGATCCTACGCAGGTCGTATCGCGTGACAGTACATTCTTGGCAAAGATGTCATTGAGAACTGACCAAACCTGGGCCGCGCGGGAATCGGAGTTGCAAAAGACAGCGGTTGAGGCCCTTGCGCCATCGGTAAAGGTTGTCAAGGAACTGGTGGATGGGCAACGTTTCCGAATAGCAGCACTACAGCGTTGCTATCGAGACTGGCATGATCGCGCGTTGAAATTCCACGGACTATCGCAGCAGTTTGAGAGAGGAAAGGAACTAACGCGGTTCGCCATAGCTGGATGGGAGCCAGAGCGCGGGAAAGACTGGTATCTAGTAGAGGGATCAACGCGATGACTGATGCGACACCCCTCATGATTGTGACACCCGATGACCTTGAGACTGCGCATATGAAGATCACGAATTGCCTAGAGAACGATATTCCCGTTCCATCCACGACAATGATCTGGGATGATTCACAGGAGGATTTAGATAATCCAAAGAGCGACTATTCGAAGTTCCTAGGGACTATGTCGGAGAAGCACGTGCGTATCGCTGTGAGATTCCGGAACCTCAGCTTGGATCAAATTGCTAAGGTCATCTTCAGGTATCCAGCTGTCGAGTCAATCATCGTATCGACCTTCAGGCTCACAGCAGACAAGGGTCTAAAGATCGGAACGGAATGGCCGGACAAGATAGCCGACTATGATGAGAGACGGCTCCACTCACTAGTCCTTCACTCTAAGCATCACTTCGTTGAGGATCTCCGCAATGTGCTTCTGACAATGAGAGGAAAGAAACTACCACGACCCAAGATGCCTTGGAAACCGTACACCGTAGACGAGGAAGATGCTGACACGCCATCCTTGTCTCAAATATTCGATACATTTCTGCACAACAAGCCACAGCCGCGAAGCAAGAATGGACCGGCAATAACTCGCTCAAATGCTCAAAAGTTGTTGGGCAATACCAATAGCGACACGATGGAGCGAAGAATAAAGGAGGCGAACTGGCACGGGCGTCGTATTCATCTTCTTGTGACAGGAGAGAGTGGCACCGGAAAATCTCTGGTAGCTAGACTCGCTCATGAAGTTCTCTATGCAGATGTGGTCGCTAAACACCGACCGTTTGAAAGGGTCAATTGCGGAGCTAGGAGCGAGTCCAATCTTGAGTTCGAGTTGTTTGGTGCTACGAGCGAAAGGTATACGGATGTATCGACATCAGTCGGAACGTTGGCCCGCGCATCCTACGGAACAGCATTCCTTGATGAGTTCGGAGATATGCCGCGAAGTTGTCAACCAGTCTTCTTGACCTACTTGGATGACCTGATGATTCGGCCCAAAGGAGAGATACCACCGTTCTTCTCCTTCTCCTATGTCGTAGCGGCGACCAATCGAGATCTGGCGTCACTGATCCGTGCCACCGAGTTCAGAAACGACCTCGTTCAGAGATTCGCTCGCCAGGTTCGCATTCCATCACTCCATGAGAGATCTCGTAAGGAGATCCTGGAACTGATTGACATGGCCGCTCAACATCCCGACGAAAACCCCAAGGAAGCTAAAGACGGTCAACGACGGATCAAGGAAATTTCGCCAGATGCCACCGCGATGCTCACGTCATACGAATATAGAGATGGCAATGTCAGGGAGTTGGAGTCCATAGTGCATCGGGCGTTGCAATCAGCACGCCGCCGAAATTCCGGAGAAAATTGCCGCGTGATTATTCCTCACGACTTGGACATTCCTGCCTATCCGAGCTTTCGACCGGACTCGGAGCGCAATGTCGTGAACGTCGTAGAGTTTCCAGCCGTCGAAGCCTCAGTGGCAGTGAGGGATCATCGCGACCTCGATCGCATATCGGAGCGGTCAGGCCGGCCGATACTCAGAGCTGGTGACGCGTACGGTGTCATTCTAGGCAACGTCCTATACGAGTGCAGGTCATCATGAACCTCCATAACGATCCAACAATCGTACAAACGCAAGCGACTTTGTTCTGTCCAGGTGCCAGTGGTCATGAGTCTACGCTCTGAGACGCTCCGTTGGAACGACGGCAAGCAAGCCGAGTACCTCTCGGCCCAGGAAGAAGCATTGAAGGCACTCTATGACGCAACGAACGGTCCGGGTTGGAAAGTCGACAAGGACTGGAAGTTCCGGTCGGGCGCTGATATCGGTGAATGGTCTGGGGTCACTCGAGACAGTGACGGTAGAGTGATTAAGCTATGCCTGTCTGACATAAATATGGATGGACAACTCCCCGAGGAACTGGCCAATCTACAATATCTTGAGCGATTGGAATTGAACAACAACCGACTATGGGGGCCGATTCCGGAGGGACTTGGAAAGCTAGAGAATCTAAGGTACATTGATTTGAGCGCTAACGACCTGACAGGATCCATACCAGATCTTCATGCGCTTTCCGAGTTGGAGGCGCTGGACCTCAGCTATAATAGACTGTCAGGTGCAATTTCGCCTTCCATCAGCCAGCTGCGAAAGTTGACCAAACTTGATCTCACTGATAATCAACTATCAGAAAGAGTCCCCTCGCTTGGTGCGCTTAACAACCTAACGACGCTCAACCTAGGCTACAACCATTTGGCTGGCCCTATTCCACAGATACCAACATTGAGAGCACTTGAGAGATTGGATCTCAGCAACAATGAATTTTCTGGTACCATTGATTCAAGAATCGGCAAGCTCAATCAACTCAAAGTCCTCAACCTAGCCAACAACAAGCTCTCCGGATCGATCCCCAGAGAACTTGTCAATCTCAGAGACATTGAGCATATCGAGGTGCTTTCCGGAAATAGATTCGACGACTCGATGCCACGAGAACTAGCCGGTCCTGATCTCGGGTTGATGAAGGAGCGACGAGTATTGATTTCGCTCTACGAAGCAACAAACGGCAAGAATTGGGTATCAGGAAACACTGAAGCAGGTGAGACATCCATCGACAATACAGACCAGCCGAACCGTGAACTTAACACAAACTGGTGCGTTATGGCACCGGTCTGCTCTTGGTACGGCATTAAGACCAATGAGGACGGCTTCGTCGAAGAACTTGACCTACCGTTCAATAACCTCTCTGGGACACTACCGCCGGACATATCAGGGCTTTCGCATCTTAAACACCTCATTCTTCGAGGCAACCAGCTGCAAGGTAGCATACCGGACACAATCGGTGACCTCTCGGAACTACAAACCCTCGATCTTGGAGAGAATGATCTATCTGGTTCCATTCCCGATAAGCTCTTTGATTTGGTGATGCTCCGTACGCTATATCTCGATAGCAACAGTCTTGAAGGAAATCTAAGCGAAGAATTCGAAAGCCTCTTTAACCTTCAGCTCATTGACTTGAGCAGCAACGAGTTCGAAGGACCCATCCCCGTTGGACTCGCTAGTCTCGCAGATCTCGCACATCTTGAGAGACTCAGCCTAAGTGACAACAACCTCAGCGGCTCCATACCCTCGGAGTTATTTCAGGGCCGACTGACCTGCCTTGATCTGAGTCACAACGAACTTTCGGAGTTTGATCTGAAGCTATCTTTCGATCCAAGTCAGAATCAGATTGAGTATTTGGATCTCAGCCACAACCAACTTGCGTGCCCGATCCCCAGTGGACTTGTGAGTTGCTCATGGTCTCATGATCGTCATTCGCATGGTGCGCGTCTAACTGGATCTAACTACATTCTTTTTGATCGGGGCTTTGATCTCGGAAAGCGCTACCCGTCTCTCGTTGTCAACGGCGGTCACTCCTTCGAATGGGTCAGTGACGACGAAGAGAACCAGCGTCTCTGGGAGGAGTACGATCGGATCAGCAGCGATATAAAGGAAGCTGCACAGAAACATTATAGACGTATATGGAAACCTGTTTGGCCTACTGAGGCTCAGTATGTTGATCTCAGCAACAACAACCTGTGCGGTCAAATGCCTACAGATTTCTTTGTTCCTTCCCTTCGTCATTTGAATCTTGGTCACAACCAACTTGTTGGCTGCATTGACTCCAACATAGGTCAGTTGACAAACATAGAATATCTTGATCTGAGCAATAATGGTCTATCTGGTGAAGTCCTTTCCGTTGAGGATACCGTGCTAGCGGACGGCGCGTCGGAAGCGATGAATAGACTTAGCGAGGTAGAATTGAACGAGTTCGAGGCAGAGCTGAATAAGACTTCGACCTTTTCCCACCTGAGACATCTTGACTTAAGTCACAATCGATTCGAAGGAGATTCCGGTGCCTTGTTTGATGTATTGGTAGGCAATAGCAAACACTTGGATCTCAGCGACAATCAATTCGAAGGCATACTTCCAGGTGATCTACTTTACAGTTCCTATGCATACGTCGATCTCAGTAACAACAGACTTCAGGGATCAGTCTGGTTCAGCCCTGTAACGAGTACTGGGATGCGCTGGTTGGATTTGACCGGAAACAACATTGACGGTCTCGACGAAGGAATGCAAGTCGTTGTGCTAGAGGAATTCATGAAATCTGTCTTCAATATGGGACTAGACCAGCACCTGCTAGACTCGGATTTTGTGTTGAAACAATTCAAGGGATCTAAGTTGGATGATGTGATTGATCGACTGGCACTGGACCTTGATTTTTCAGCTGATGATAGTAGCGAGCTCTTTCAACAGATGATTCCACGATTGCCGCGACTTGCTGACATAATTGTCGACAAGCTGCAAGCAATTGTGCCGGAAAGACGATTTATGACGAAAGTCGAAATGGTGGACACGAGAGAATTCTGGTAGACGGAGCGTCTCGTTTTCTTCAATTGACTTTGCCCGATCAGTTCGTTCAACTTGAAACCGTTGACGACTGGGTGGACCCGCTTGTCGGCTGTCCGGTGGCAGCCGGTGGTCTCCCGACCGGATCAGGTGCCTGATCAGGTGTTGCGGCCGTCAGCAGCACTTCAGCGAGTACGGGCCCGATCCCACGGAACTCAAGTCGTATCGGCGGTTGAGACACTGCACGCTCGCCAGGCAGTTTCTGCCGCACCCGCATAACATCGGAAGCCATCGAGGCCCTCCTGGATCGTTGACGTTGACATCACCGATCCCAGCGAGGCCTCGACCCCTACTCAGGGACCCTCAACCATCCCGGTCCCCACAAATCCGCGAAGGCTCCGGAAGTAGCAGCCCCGAGGAGGCCTGACCCGAGCTGATCGGGTTCGGTTCCGAGATGCGCGGTTGTAAGGGGCCGGACCGTCCGCCCCGATGATCACCAGGCCGGTGCCGGCTACCGGACTACACCTGGGCTGCGAGCAGCAGGACGCCTTCCTGCAGTGCGACTCTGGCGACTTCGGCTCGGATTCAGGAGTCGTCGGTGAAGGCGCACAGCAGGGTGTGGCGCGGGAAGCGCTGGCGCCGCTGCGCAGGGGCCGGTGCAGCAGCTGGTGAAATGTGGCCGGGTGGAGTTCCTCGAACCGGGCCTGCAACGGTGGCCACCTCCACGAGGGGGCTGATGTCCGTCAGCCGGTAGGCGGTGGCGTCGACTTGGGCCTGCCGACGTCCGAGAGGTAGGTCTCATGGGTGGCGACGTTGGGGGCTTCGACGGTGTCGGGGTCGATGAGGACGATCTCGCCCACCGCGCACCTGGCGAGGTGCTCGGCGCGTCGGCCGCCGCACCGCCCGCCCCGACGATCACGACGCGGGTGCTCGCGAGCAGGCCAAGTCGTAAGCGTCCCCTACGCGGGAGAACGCCTCTGTGTTCGGGGTGGGGACCGGCGGCTGGGAGATGAGTATCCAAATCTGAGTTCGATGGACCGCGGGCAGGCTCGCCCCGGCTGGAGACCGCGAAGCCCCGGAGACTAACGGGACCGTCCGCAGCGGACTGCACGATGGGCAACTGGAGCCGATCGAGCGCCGGTGGCGCCTCCAGGTCCCTCGCGTGTCCGCTGTCGCCTGCCGAGGGCCGGGTTTGATCCTGCCGGATGCGAGTGGACGAATCCCAGCAGGAAAGACCCCCCGGGGGGGTTCCCAATCCGTCTTGAACAGGCGATTCGGCTCTCGGGTGTCCGGCGTGAAGATCGCCGCGTCGCGCGCCGCCGCGGCGTCCTGCGTGGAGCGTGTCCTGCCTGGTGAAACGAGCTTGGAGCAGTATAGCTGACTGATTTTGCAGAAGGGTTCTCAATCCGCTGGTGATGGACCGGCGGGTCGGCAGTGCCGTCAGTTCGGCACCTGCTGCAAGTCCGGCCAGGAACGGCCGGTCGAACCAAACCGAAAGGAAGAAAATCATGGCCAGAAGGCTTCACCTAATCGATATCGAGAACCTCGCCTGTGACCCTCTTGATGCTCACGGCATCGCACAGGAGCGTCTCAAGCAGTACTTGGACGCTGCCTGGCAGCCAGGGGATCTCGTCACCATCGCATCCAATGCCAGGTTGTGGAATCGGCTCGCCTGGAGCTTGACGATCCCTCACCGCTACATCGTTCCGCCCGCCGGTCGGCACGGCGCCGATCGGGCGCTGCTCGAATGCGCCGCCGGGCTCGATCTCGACACGTTCGACGGTGTCGGGATCGGATCCGGGGACCACGCCTTCACCGGGCTGGCCAAGCGCGCCTCAGCGAGTGGCCTCCACGTGAGCGTCGTTGCCAATGGCGGCACCATCGCTCACAGCCTCAGTGAAGCGGCTGACACGGTGCACGAACTCCGGTCCGTCCCTGCGGCGACCAGCCGTGCCGGGCGTGTCGGGAGCGCCGACCGTTCGTCGATGGCCGTCGAGCGGCTGCCGCGGCGTCGAGCGCACTCATTCTCGGCGCGGCCGCCCCGGTCGTCGCACGAGGCTCGGAAGCCTGGAAGCGGTGCCCGACCAGCAGGAGACCGGGGCGTGAGCGGAACCCGCCGCTCCGACTTCGATGCCGTGCTCCCTACCCGTCCTGCCCGAACCACCGTCATATAGGAGTCCCATGGATCATCACACAAACCACCAGATTGCGCCCGGAGGCGCCGTCCTGCTGCCCATCGAGTGGCAGGCCTCAGACCGGGCCGAGGAGAGCTGGGTCGCCGCGGGGGCGTTCCTGGAGGCCGTGCTGGCCCTTCCGGCGCCAGTGAGCCTGGCCTTCGTTCTCCGAGCCGACCCCGCCGAAGGAATCAGCGGTGGTCTTGTCGTTCGAGCGATCGACGCCGATTCGGCGTTCGATGCTGCCCGATTGATCAGGTCCACCGCTGACGCTCTCAACACTTGGCAGGGCCTGGGCGAGCCGGTCACGTATCAGGAGCCCACTCCCGGCCGCTACACGTTCGACTTGAACGTGGCCGCCGGGCCTGGTCGGGAGATCTTCAGCGCGCTCTCCGCGCCGTGGGTGCTGGCCATGCAGCAAGAGCAACCAACGGCCATGGTCCTCGAGTTGCGGGGCAGCGATCCCGAAGCGGACCGTCCAGCGGTCCGTTGCACGGTCGCCCTCAACGGGCACGGACCGGCTACGGCGATGATCGCCACGCTGCTGGCCGTCGATCCTCCCGGCCCGATACGTCTAGAGGCTCGTCCACGAGGGCCTTCCGATGATCAGCCTCCGGAGCTGATCCTGCCGCTGGAGATGGCTGCGCACCTGGTCGGCTCCCCGGCCCGCATCCGTGACGCGTGGCCCTCCCATCCCGTACCGCGGCCAGGCCGGATCATCGAGATGGTCCAGCAGGCGACGCCACCGCACGCCGCGCTGTTCGGTGGCTCCGGCCAGGGAAAGACCACCCTCATGGAGCATCTGATCGACAGCAGCATGGCTGCCGGCAGCACCGTGGTCGTCGTGTGTCCTCACGGCGACCTGGCCAGCCGTGCTGCCAGCCTCGCGCTGCGTGGTGATGCCCCGTTCACCGCTCTGGACTTTGCCGACTCGCAGCACTGTCCCCGCTGGAACCTGTGCACGCCCCCGCCCGGCGTTTCCCCCACACAATGGGCGGCTGAACTCGTTGGCGTCGTTCGGGCCGCGTGGCGTGACATGCCCGAGGAGTTCTTCGGCCCGGTGTGGAACAAGAGCATGCGGGTTGCCTTGTCAGTGCTGACTCGCGACCCTCTGGGCGCGCATCCCCTGACCGAGCTGCCCAGCGTCATGCTCCCGCCGTTGCAGGACAGGTGGGGGCAGGCGCTGCTGCGCATCGGTGACGATCAACTCATGGCCGAGGTGCGGGAGTTGCACCGAGCCGTCGAGAACGACTCACAGGGCTTCCTCGGCCTCTGGGTGACCGCCAAGCTGGAGCACTTCACCTCGGATGACCGTATGCGGCGCGTGATCGGTGACCGTCGGAGCTCAGTCGATCTGAGCAGGCTGCTGGAGGGCGAGTCGCTCGTTGTGTCCGCGCCGGCCTCAGCCCTGGGCGATGAGGGCGCATCACTCATGGCCGGCACGCTGCTGACGCAGGTATGGCACCTCGTCCGGCGCCGGCCGCAGCCATCCCGCGTCTTCGACGTGTTCGTTGACGAGGTCCACCGCATCCCAGCCCACGCGCTCAAGGAGATGTTGGCCGAGGGGCGCAAGTTCGGGCTCCGGCTTCGCGTCGCGACCCAGAGCCCCCACCAGCTGGATGTCGGAGCGCGTGACGCGCTTCTCACCAACGCCGGCGCCTTGGGAACCTTCCGGACCGGCCCGAAGGAGGCCGTGTATCTCGATCCCATGTTCCCGGCCATTCCCGCAGGTGCGCTCACCCAGCTCAAGCGCCACTGGGCGGCCGTCACCGACGGGGAGCAGGAACTCATAGGCCCGACGGCTCCTCCGATGGTCGATCCCGACGACCGGACCGCGTTCGCGGCCGCGAGCCGGGATCACGACCCCTCGGCGGGACTCCGGTCACGGTGCGTTGGCCGTCCGTCGCTCGGAGATCCTCCGCTGCCTCCGCAGCGAATGCACGAGGACTCTCCGTATGACTGGGAGTCGACTTCGGACTGGGATTCCCTGCCTTGGGAGGATGGGGCACGGAACATACCGGACTGATTTTGCTGAAGAGGCACTAGTCCGTAGGGCGACGCTGCCTGCTCGTCCTGATCACTGACCGTTCGCAGTCGTCCCGAGAGGGGAGCGGAGCGCGCCTCCAAGAGGCCGGATCGCTCCCCAGGGGCGCTCTGCAGACGCGCTGCCCGGAGCAGTGCCGCCCGTGAGAGCCACGGGCGACCCGCGTCCGCCAACCCGGGCGAGGCGGATGCACAAAGAAAAATCAGATGGACCTATCAGGAAATCTGAAACTATCCATAAAGGAGGATAATATCATGATAGGCAGTATTTTCAAGCTATTCTTCTATCTTGCGCTCATAGCGTTGCTGGTGGTGGTTGCCGCTGGCATGGCGCTGGCGTCGCTGGTCTCCAGTGCGCTGGACGGGTTCGACGGCGACGCCATCGCACCCGGCCCAGCCACCGTCCAGGAGGCCACCGCCGTTGAAGCGCGGGCGCCTTCTGGCAGCCTCGGCGAGACCGGACCCGAGATGCCGGTTCTGGAAGCGCCCCAGGCGGATGCAGCCCCGGCGACGGTCTCTGTCGCCGCCGCGCTCGTCGACAGCGAGGAGGCCGCCACCACCGTCATTCAGCTCGCCGACGACGCCTTCGTCGTGGAGTACGCGTTCAGCAACATGCCCGTGCCGCCGCTCGACGAATCAGAGGCCGCGTCATCGGGTTCACACACCGCCACCATCCCCGTGTATGTCTGCGCTCCGGAGGATCGACACGGCGACGACTACCTCACCGAGCAGGTCGCCGTGCTGCAGGAGCGTGTGGCACCGTTCTTCGCGCGGGAGTCCTCGGATGCGCTGAACCTGGAGTTCGTCGCGGCCGAGGTCATCTCACCAGCCGGGATCGACTGGAGCACCACCTCCCTGGGCCAACAGCACGACGAGGTGCGGCGCACCAAGACCCCCTACAACAACCCGTGCGTCTCCGAGGCCCGGGACCTCAACACCTACAGCACCGACAACATCCTGGTGCTGGCCGACATGCCGGCCAGCACCGATCCAGCCAACGGCTCCAACGGCTACGCATACTACGGCGGCCCCGCCATCGCGCTGACCCAGAACAACCACAAGAACGCAGACCTGAACCGGTTCCTGAGAACGGCGGCACACGAGTTGGGGCACTCCGTGCTGAGGCTGTGCCACCCCCACCAGACCAGCCAGCCCGTCAACGACCCGGGCAACGCCGGCGAGTGCGCGGTCCGCGGCGGGGAGACTGTGCACGGACACCACTACGACAAGGCCGCGTTCCAGACCTACCACGACGACCACGTCTATGACCCCGACGACGAGTCGCTGATGTCCCACAAGCTCCCCGACGCGCCCGGCAAGCCCGGCGTCTACGAGTTCGCGCACTCCTACATCAACTGCCGTCAGCGCTACATCAAGGGATTCGACCTCGACGGCTGCCGCGGCGCGCCCATCACCGACCCCGGCCACATCACCGAACCAGAGCCCGAGCCCATCCCCGAACCGGAGCCCGAGCCCATCCCCGAGCCCGAGCCCGAGCCCGAGCCCAAGCCCGAGCCCAAGCCCGAGCCCAAGTTCGAGCCCAAGCCCGAGCCCGAGCCCAAGCCCGAGCCCGAGCCCGTCCCCGAGCCCGAGCCCAAGCCCGAGCCCAAGTTCGAGCCCGAGCCGGTACCGGCAGCACGCGAGGTGCGGATCGCGTGGGGCAGCGACGCCACCGGCCGCGGCAACAACTGCCCGCCCAGCGCCAACTGCCGCAACCTCACCTACCACTTCAGCGGCGACTTCGACACCGCCCCCTACGACCTCGAATGCCTCGGCGAGGGACACGACCCCTGGCGCGGCCGCTGGCACGGCAACCCCGAATCAGGCTGCTACTACCGCGGCAGCGGCCACACCATCCACCTAGTCATAGACGGCGTCCGCTCCAACGACCTCGTCGGACCCCCCGCACCCGAGCCCGAGCCCCGCGAGGTGCAGATCGCGTGGGGCAGCGACGCCACCGGCCGCGGCAACAACTGCCCGCCCAGCGCCAACTGCCGCAACCTCACCTACCACTTCAGCGGCGACTTCGACACCGCCCCCTATGACCTCGAATGCCTCGGCGAGGGACACGACCCCTGGCGCGGCCGCTGGTACGGCAACCCCGAATCGGGCTGCTACTACCGCGGCAGCGGCCACACCATCCACGTAGTGGTCGACGGCGTCCGATCCAACGACCTCCGCAAGTGATGGCGCGCATGACCATCATCGAGCCATCGGCTGCCGTGGAGCCGGCAACTGTTCGCGAGATCGTTGCGCCTGACAGCACCGTGACCGTGCTCGAGTCCGGCTCAAGCGCTCATGGACCGGCTCCCGCCGGATCAGCCTTGCTGCCCGACGAGCTGGCCGGGGCCTACAGCCTGCTCCGCCAGCTCGCCGGGGGCGGGGAGGCCGTCCTCTTCGAGGTGGCCGAGGTCGCCACCCACCAGACCCGTGTGCTGAAGCTGTACCACCGGCACATCGGGTTGAGCGGAGAGGCGCTCCGCCGCATCCAGGCGATCGACTCCTCCCACGTGGTGAGGCTGACGGACTTCGGTCAGCTGACCGACGGACGCTGGTACGAGGTGCAGGAGCGGGTCGCCGCCGGGAATCTGATCAGCTACCGGGCGAGCGACCGCTTCACCACCGGCGACATCCCGTCCATCGTGGCCCAGCTGGCCGGAGCGATCTCGGCGTTCCACCGGGCCGGACTCGCGCACCACGACATCAAGCCCGAGAACCTGCTGGTGCGCGACACCTCACCGCTCGATCTGGTCCTCGGCGACTTCGGGCTGGCGGTGGTATCCAACAACAGCACCTACTACGCGACCAACCGGAACGCCACCATCGCCTATCAGGCGCCCGAGACCATGCGACAGGTCGGCGGCGAGGCACGGGACTACTGGGCCCTCGGACTGACCATCGCCATGCTCGCCACCGGCGAGGCCCCGTATGCGGGGCTCAACGAGCACGCCATCCTCGACCTGCACTACAAGCAGCTCCCGCCGGCCATCGTCGAGTCGATGGAGCCGGGACGGCTCAAGCAGCTGTGCCGGGGACTGACCCGGTACGACCCCAAGTCCCGCTGGTCCGAGGGCGAGGTCCGCGACTGGCTGGCGGGCGAGGACCCGCCGGTGGCGTCCGAGAGGCCCCGACCGGAAGCCGCGGCTCGGGCCGTGACCTTCAACAACAAGCGGTTCTCCGGGCCCCGTGGGCTCGCCGGCGAGATCGTGGAGTGCTGGGCGCTGGCGGCCGAGTGTGTAGGCGTAAAGAGCCGGCGTGAGCCGTTCATGGACGAGCTCATCCTCGCCTTCGGAACCGAGCCCCTGGCCCGACTGTCGGAGCGGTGGAGTGCCGAGCCGCCATCACGCAACTGCATCGACGCGGCCGTCGTCGAACTGGTCCTCGCGCTCGACGACAGCACGTCCGCCACCTACGGGGGCCGGCCCCTCACCGCCGACTCCCTGGCCGCGGCCGCGCTCGGCAACACCGACGCCGACACGCGATTCGTCGAGGACCTGCGCAGCCGCGCCGTGCTCGAAGCGTGGGCCGGCTGCCCCGACAACGCAGAACTGGGCACAATCAACGAGCGCTGGCAGGAGGAGCTGCGCCGGGCTGAGAGCATCATCGAGAATGTCGCGGCCGCCGGGGCTCAGGCCCCGCCCATCGAGACCTGGGCCGGGCCGCTGCTCGCAGTGTGCGCTCGGGGCGAACTGCTGGACGAATGGAAGCGACAGCAGCGCAGCTCCCGCCCGAAGGGCGACCTCGTGCCCGGCTGGTACCAGCCGATCGCTGGCGGCCCCAACCCGGCCGAGGTGATCGGTTCGGTGCTGCTGGCCCCCGAGGCCGAGAGAGTCCAGCGCAACGATCTCGAGACGCGCCGCACCCAGAGAGCCGCCACCCGACGGGAGCGCCGAACCGGGCAGTACCGGATCATCCGGACCATCGCCGGTTGCGCGGCCGCGGCCGCGTTCGTGGGCGGCGCCGTTCTGGAGTTGCAGCGCGTGCACCTGATGGGCCATCCGATGCTGTGGCACGGGAACCTCGCTCTGGTGCTGCTGGCCTTCGCGCTGTTCCGCCAGTGGAGCAACTCGGGCTCGGACCCTCGCCGGGCCGAGGCGTACGGAATGGCGGCCGCGGCCTCGGTCATCTACTGGTGCGGGGCCAACGGCCTCCTGCCCGCGCCCGTCCACCTGCTCGGAGGCGACTGGTCCGACCCCTTGCCGGTCTCACAGGACGCCTACAAGGTGGCAGGAACGCTGTCGCTGGCGTGGTCGCTCCTGTCATTCCTGCATCGTTGGAACGACGGCCCCCCGACCCCTCAAGAAGTGCAGGGCCTGCGCTACGCCGACCGGCGCACCCTCAGGCGGACATGCTGGGCATCCATGACGGGTGTCATTCCCGCGATGGTCGGAACCATCCTCATCGTGTCATCGCTTGGGGACGGTCTGGGGGTCATCGGATTCGGGCGCCTGCTCGTGGTGTCGGGCATGGAGACAGTGGTGGCGATCGTGATGCGCGGCCTGTGGCTCCCGCCGCTCGCTGGCGGCTTCAGCCTGCTCGTCCGCGGGCGTTGGGCGTGCCGGCCCGCGGGCGCAGTGTGGGCCGTCGTGCTGCTGGTTGTCGCCACCATGGCGTGGTTCACGGGCCAGTCGATGATCGAAGACTTGATCGCCACCTCATAGCCACCCCTCAAAGAGGCCCGAGCCCGGCACCGGCCGGATCGCGGCCCGGACTCGGGTACCTATTCGCTCGGCCTCTACGGCAGCAGCGCTCGGGCGGCGTCGAGCCGGCCGTCGGAGATGGCTTGGCCCGCGAACCAGGCGACGGTCCCCGACGCGAGCAGCGCCAGCGCCCAGATGGTGCCGGCCCGCCGGTGCTGCCATCGGCCCCGGGCCAACAGTCCGAGGCCCCCGAAGACCAGCGGCAGCCAGACACCGGCCGCCAAAGCCGCCCACCCGACGTCCCACGGCGACACCTCGAACAGGCGGCCGAGCTCCTCCGGGGGAAGGCCCTCGCCCGCCGGTGCGAGGATGAGCAGCAGGCCGGCGCTCACCGGCACGACGCACGTCAGCGTGAACCAGGCGGTCGCCTTGATGTCGCTGCGGTCGCTCCGGCGAAGCGCGGCGATCCCTTCGTCGTTCGGCGGGTCCTCGTTGCGGCGGTACAGCCATGACACCGCCGCCCAGACGACCGCAATGAGCGCGGCCACCCCGTAGGAGGTCTCTGCCAGCGACAGCAGCTGCTCGACCTCGGCGCCCGGATCCACGCTGAGGACGCTGTCGTCGCGCGAGACGATCCAGTACCCGATCGAAGCCAGCGCGACCAGGCTCAGGGCCTCCGCCTTGCGGCGAGAGGTGTCGGAGTAGTGCGCTTGACACAGCAGCGCCAGCGTCAGCATCACCAGGGGGACCTGGCCCCGCAGAAGCAGGGCGCCGGGCGGCAGGCCGGCGTCGAACTGGCCCGCGGCCGCCCACTCCAGGGCGGGGCCGGCCAGCAGCGCCACGGCCGCCAGCCACCCCAGCGCCCGGAGCACACCGCGATACAGCCTCTCCCGGCGCCGCTCCCCGGCCGCGGTCTTGGCCCTCCTAGCGGCCTCCTGATCCCGGCGCCGGATGCGCTGGGCCTCCCCCGCCAGCAGCACCGCCGCGACCGCATCGACGGGGTCGTCGCCGGTGACGAGCTCCGTGTGCCACTCCGGGACGAACTCGCCCTTGAGGCGGGCGTCTCGGCGCTGCTGGACCCAGTCCTCGATCAGCTCCTCGCGGGCGCTGATAGCCAGAAGGGGCACGGCCCAGTCGTCGGTGTCGGGCGGTCGCGCCCCCTTGCCGTCGACCTCAGTGCTGATCTCGGAGGCCCGCTGCATAGCGGCGTGCCACCGCTCGGCGACGCCGGCAAGATCTCGGTAGCGGGGACTCCGGCCCCATGCCGCCAGGATGTCGCGGTTGTGCAACTCGACCACGTAGCCGCGATCTTCGTCGGAGCCACTGATGGCTGCGGCCGCGACGAGATCGCGAGTGAGCCGGCGGCCCCGGAACTGGGCTTCCTGGGATGGGTCGAGCGTCAATACGAGTTCGACGATGGCCGAATCGATCTCGTCGCGCGCCGGCGGCGCCGCGACCCACCGGTCGGCGAGCCGGGCGAGCGACTCGGAGCCCATGGCCAGGATCAGCTCGTCCATGAACGGGGACCTCCGGCTCTCGACCGCGATCGTCTGCGCGGTGAGCGACCAGCACCTGACCATCTCGTCGGCCAGCTCGGACCCGTCCGAGAACACCGACTGGTTGAACCGCACGACCCTTCTCGCGTCCACCAGCTCCGACGGGCCCTCGGGGGCCACGTCGGGATCGGCGCCGTGCAGCCAGCCGCTGATCTCGTGGCTCGTCCAGCGTGCCTCGGGGTTGTAGCGGGTCAGGCCCCGGCAGAGCTGCTTCACGCGACCGTCGGGGATCGACTCGACGATGGGCGGGGGAACCCGGTTGTGGTGCTGGTCCAGGATCCCGTGGTCGTTGATGCCCGCGTAGGGCACCTCTCCGGTTGCCAGCATGGCGATCGTCAGCCCCAGCGCCCAGTAGTCCCGGGGCTCGCCCCCGACCTGCCGCATCGTCTCGGGAGCCTGATAGGCGATGGTCGCGTTCCGGTTGGTGGCGTAGTACGTCCGGTTCCCGGCCACGACTGCGAGGCCGAAGTCGCTCAGCACCAGATCCAGGGGATCGAGGGTCCGCACGAGGATGTTCTCGGGCTTGATGTCGTGGTGGGCCAGCCCGGCCTCGTGGAACGCGGCGATAGCGGCCGAGAGCTCGGAGGCCACGCGATGAAGCTGGTCGGGGGTCAGGGATCCCTCCATCCGATCGCGGTACTCGATCAGGTCGCCGCCACCAATCCGTTCCTGGACCTCGTACCAGCGTCCATCGGCCAACTGCCCGAACTCGATCAGCTCGACCGCGTGGGCCGAGTCGACGGCCTGGATGCGCCGCAGCGCATCGGCCCGCAGGCTGACATGGCCGTGGTAGAGCTTGAGCACGCGGGCCATGCCCGTGTCGACCTCGGCGACGTCGAACAGCGTTCCCTCGGCCCCGGACTGCGCGCTCTGCCGGACGAACCGGTACCGGTCCTGGAGTTCGTCGGGCAACTGAAGCGACGCAGGCTGCGCGTGCGGGGCCGCACCGGCCCCCACCTCTTCCCGAACCGTCTCCGACCCGCCGGACCCGGCGTCCTCGCGGTGCGTGGGTGCGCTCCTGCCGGCATCCTCGCGATCGGTGGGCGCACTCCCACCGGCATCCTCACGATGCGTCGGCGCACTCCCACCCGCATCTTCGGGCGCCTGGGAGGCCTGAGTGTCGGGGCTCTCGCTCATCGATCGCCCTCAGGGAGCTCGAGCAGCGCCATCGAGACATTGTCGTCGCCTCCTGCATCGAGCGCGACCCTCAGCAGCGCTCCCGCTGAGGCACCGAAGGGTCCGTCCATCGCAGCGGCCAGACCCTCGTGGACGCCTCGCGCGAAGAGTCCGTCGCTCGCCACCAGGATCCTCCCGGCCTGGCGCGGCTCGCGGCTCAGGTGCACGTCCACCGCCGTGTGGGATGGACGTCCCCCCAGAGATTGAGTAATCGCCCCGGAAGCCGCCCCCGGACGGCGGTCGTCGATGCTGGCCTGGATCAGGTACCCGCTGGCCTGGAGGTACACGCGGGCGTCCCCCACGTTGAATACGACCAGCTCATCGGCGATGGCGGCCACTCCCGCGATCGTCGCGCCCATGCCGGCCAACCCCGGAACCCTGCGCATCATGGCGTAGATCTCGTCGTTGGCCTCCACCACGAGATCCCTCACGTCGGAGGCCGAGCCGAGCCGGCGGTGGCCCGACGCCACGACATCGGCGGCAACCGCGGCGGCCACTCCCCCGGCCGGATGGCCGCCCATGCCGTCCACCACAGCCACCAACACGTCCGGACCGGCATCGAACTCGACCGTCTCGGCGCGGCCGCTGGCCAGCACCACACCGTCGACCACCACTCTGTCCTGGTTCTCGGACCGGTGGAGACCGGGATGGGTGAGGGCCGCCACCTTCACAGCTCGCCGTCGATCTCCTGCACGGTGAAGCTCAGCCTGGTCGAGAAGCCCACCGTGTCGCCGCTGCGCAGCTCGACCGGGACGTTGGGCTCGATCCGGCTCTCGTTCTTGAAGGTGCCGTTGGCCGAGCCGTAATCCATCACATGGAGCCGCCCCGAGCTGGTCACCCGGAACGACGCGTGACGCCGGGAAACGGTCATGTGCCCCCTGAGGTCGGGCGCGAAGGGCCCGACATCCCGCCCCACCTCGGTGTGGTCCGAGTCGAGCACATGCTCACCCCAGGGCATCACCAACCGGAACCTCGGAGACGGGGGCCGCCCCGACGATCCAGCCGCCGCGACCGGGTCACCGCAGGACGGGCAGGTCAAGGCTCCGGGCGGGCTGCTGAGATGGTCGCACCCGCCGGCCGCGGACGGGGGCTGAGGATCAGCGGCCGGGGGCGCGCCGGCCGGCGCATCCGCCATGTCGACCCCGCCCGGATCCCGGTCATCGCGGTCCCCGGCCCGAGCGGGGGCGAGCAGAGACGCTCGGGGCCTGGGACTCCCGCAATCGGGGCACAGCAGATCGGCGGGCCCCAGCTCCGACCCGCAGCCGGCGCCGAGGCAGGTCACGGTCGCCACGAGACACCCCCGAGCCGCACACCGGAACCGGCCAGGCGGGACTCGAACTCCGCCAGGGCTCGCCTCGGCGGGATGCCGATGATGAACACCCGGCCGTTCTCCACCGAGACCTGCACCTCCGGCCGGGTGCTGCGCAGGGCCGCCTCGTACCGGTCGGCGACCCGTTCATCGCGCACGATCAGGCGCTGGTTGCCGGATCCCCACCACTGCGCGGTCGGCTCGGCCACCCGGAACGGTCCGGCAATCACCGCGTCGGCCAGCGCGAACGCCCCGGGGCCGAGCCGGCGGGCGGCGGCCTCGTCGTAGCCGGTGTACACCAGCAGGTCGGCTGAGGACGCTCCCCTCGAATCGAGCCACTCCCTCAGCGCCGGCAACAGAGCCTCGAGGGCCTCAGCCTGCTCGAAGGGCTCGCCGCCGGTCACCGTCACCCCGTCGACCGGACCGTCGGCGCCGCCGTTGGTGAGTGCATCGATGCGAGCGACGAGATCGCCGACAGGGGTGTAGTCGCCGGGTCCGGGCGCAGCCCAGGTGTCGCGCGACACGCATCCCGGGCATTCGATCGAGCATCCCTGGAACCAGATGCCCACCCGTCGCCCCGGGCCGAGCACCGTCACGGGCCAGTGAAGGCGATTGACGGCCACCCGAGTCATCTCAGGACCACCTCGGGCACGCCCTCGGAGGCCACCTGAGCCACCTCGACCGTGCTTCCCGCCGCGGCCTGGTACTCGAAGAGAGCTCGGGCCAAGGGGTTGACGAAGCGCGACTCCAAGACGTTGCCGATGCCCCGTCCCCCGAAGGAGAGGTCGGCGGTGGCGAGCTCGTGGAGCTGGGCATGGGCGTCGGCGGACAGCTCGACGGCGATACCCGCCGAATCAGCGACCCGGGCCGCGATGTTGCTGAGCATCACGTCCGCGATATCGGCCGCGACGTCCGGCCTGATGAAGTCGAAGACGACCAGGTTGTCGCCCACACGATTCAGAAGCTCGGGGCGGTTGAGCTCCTCGGTGAAATGCCGGCGGATCTCCTCGGTGACGCGGGCCTCAATGACGTCGTAGGAATCCTCGGGGGTGACCGTCGCGACCCTCGATCCCCGCCCGTGGGGGTCGAGTCTGGTCATGCCCAGATTGGATGTGAACACCACCAGCGTGTCGGAGAAGTGGACCGTGGTGCCCCGGCCGTCGGTCAGCCGCCCGTCGTCGAGCAGTTGCAGGAACTTGTCCAGAATTCGTGGATGAGCCTTCTCGATCTCATCGAACAGCAGCAACGCGTACGGCTTGCCGCGGACGGCATTGGTCAGCTCGCCTCCCCCTTCGAATCCGACATAGCCCGGCGGCGCGCCCACGAGCCGGTCGCCGGCGTGCTCCGATGTGAACTCGCTCATGTCGAAACGCACATAGGAGTCCTCACTGCCGAACACGAGCTCCGTCAGGGCCTTGGCGAGCTCCGTCTTGCCCACGCCGCTCGGCCCAGCGAAGAAGAGCACTCCCCGCGGGCGGCTCGAGCCCGCAGTGGTCTGGGCGCCGGACAGGCCCAACACCGCCCTTCGCAGGATGTCGGCAGCCTTGGTCACGGCCGCGGGCTGGCCGAGCACCCGCGTCGAGAGGGTCGCCTCTATGTCGTGGGACCGCAGTCGCTCCGCCAGAGCGCCGCGCCTCCAGGGGCTCTCCGCCGCGCCAAGGGTGTAGACCCGGACCGCGTCCTCAGCCTCGGCGTACGGGATCTGCTGATCGGCGAACAGTGCTGCGATGTCGAACAGGCTGGCGGTGGCCATCCCCTCGGTCCGGGCTGCGATGTGCTCGGCAGCCTGCTGACGGTCCTCGCTCCGGCCGGCGCCGGTGAGCAGGGCTGCGGTGTCCTCACGGTCGGCCAGACTCGGCCATGGGACGGGAATGGACCGGATGCCCCGGTTTCCTGCCGTGAGCCAGGCGGGAAGGTCGTGCTCCCGCTCCACGACCCAGAACACGGGGTTGTACAGCGCTCGCCGGTCGGCGTCGGGGTCGACGCGGGGCGCAGCCTCATGGGACAGCTTCAGACACGACGCGAAGAAGGCGTGCTCGTGCGGTCCCAACTCGTTGGCACGGCCGGCCAACTGGCTCGCGTAGTCGAGCACCAGGCCCATGCGCGGGCTGCCACCCGCCGCGAACCGGCGCACCACTTCGGCCAGAGTGCTCAGATCGTCGGCTCGCTCGGAGCGCAGGTTCATGCCGGTCAGCTCGCGGGCATCGACCCACGCCGCTTCGGCGTCATCCGACACGACCCGGTACCCGTCGACCACGTCGTGCACGAGCAGGGCGTCGAACCCCGCATGGCGCAAGGTCACCGCCAGCGCGTCGACGATGGTGTCGGCCAGAGGCAGGTCCTCCAGGGGAAGGCGATAGCGGTCGCGCACATTTCCCGACAGAACGAACTGGGGGTGGACGGCCAGAAGCGACTCGACCTCCCGGAGCCAGGACGGCCACGACGCGTCGATCGGCGAACCGCTCACCGGGGCCGAGACCTTGCCCGGGACTCGCCGCGACGGCGCCGGCGGGCCGCGACCGCCTGGCGAGCCTGAGGCACCACATCGACCGCCACCGCTCCCGGCCGTTGGTGGCTGACCAGTTCCAGTCCCACTCCCTGGCTCTGCAGGTGCGCGCTCACCCGGCCGAAGTCCTTGCAGAAACTCACTTCGGCATCAGCGTCGAGCCGGGCGTCGGGGGCGCCCTCGGCCCTGACCAGCCTCAGGTCGACGAGTCCGTCGCGCACCCGCACGCCCACTGCGTGCTCGTCGGAGCCGCGCGCCGCGACGTACGCCTCCTCGCCGCTGAGAACCTTAGTGGTGAACCCGGGTCCTACCTGGAGCCCGGACTCGCGGAAGGCGGCCTCGATCCGGGATGCAACAAAGCTCCTCTCGTAGTCTGTCTCCGCCGCCTTCCGGACCCGGGCCACGGTCGCCGTGTCTGTGCTCAGCAAGGGCGTCTCCCCGGTGACCGCACGGTGCAGCAGGGAGCGGCAGGCATCAACTGCTTCCCCCTCGAGACCGTGCAGCGTTGCCAGCAGCTCCCGGGCCCGGCGGCGCGACTCGGATCGCTCCGCCGCGGCGCGTTCGATCCGCTGCATCTCGGCCTTGGCGGCCACCAGACACGAGTCGAACTCGGCTGGTGACGCCCCCGCCAATCCGAGTACCTGCTGTTCGAGGCGGTCGCGCTCCGAAGGCGAGATGCCCTCCGGCAGGGCCTCGAGCAACCCGGCGATAGCGGACTCCCGATCGGTGCCCGTGCCCGCACCGCCCGCACTCTGCTCTGTTCTATACCGCCGGGCAGTCGGGGCACGGGTCGCCTCGGTGGCGGCGCGGCGCAGTATGGCCTGTGCCGCCTCGCTCGAAGCCACCGAGGAGATCTTGGCTCGAATCTCCTGCTGGAACTCCTGCTGCTCAGCGCGGGCCAAGCTGTGCTCCGCTCCGGTCACCGCTTCCCGCGCCAGGCTGTTCCAAGATTCGAGATCCTCGGTGGCATCGCTGGCCGGATCCTTGGGAATCTCGAGGTGGAACACCTGGCTCAAGCCGTTTCGACGCCTGGCCTCGCCCACCAGTTGAAGCTCCTCGAGCCGCTCTGCCAGGCTCTCCCGTTCTGATCTGGCTGCGGCCCGTTGGCGGGCCGCAGCCACTATCACTGGGTCAGTCCAGTACGAGGCGCACTTCGGTCCGCTCATCCGCCCGCTCCCCGAACTCTCCTGCGACGGCGCTGACAGTCCGGCCGACAATAGTCCCGACCATCCCGACGGCGCTGAGCCGCGCCGTCGACGATCCCTTCAAGGGATCCGCCCCCTCAGCGTGACTGCAGCAGGCCGCGGTCAACCATGACCTCCGCGACCTGGATGGCGTTGAGGGCGGCGCCCTTGCGGAGGTTGTCGCCGGCCACGAACAGCGACAGGCCGTTGGGGCGGGTCGGGTCGCGGCGGATGCGGCCCACATAGGAGGGGTCGGCGCCGGCCGCCTTCAGCGGGGTGGGAACGTCGCTGAGGACCACGCCGGGCGCGCCGGACAGCACCTCGACCGCCGTCTCGGGGCCGATCGGGCGCTCGAACGACGCGCTGATCGACAGGGCATGGCCGCAATACACCGGCACCCGGACGCAGGTGGCGGCCACCGTCAGGTCGGGAAGCTCGAGGATCTTGCGGCTCTCGTGGGTGAGCTTCTGCTCCTCGTCGGTCTCGCCGGTGCCGTCGTCGACCATCGAGCCGGCCAGCGGGATCACGTTGAAGGCGATGGGCTCAGGGAACTTCTCGCCCGCCTGCAAGCCGACCGCGCCGCCGTCGAAGGTCAGCGACGGCGCGTCGTCGCCCGCCTTCTGCACCTGCTCGTGCAGCTCGTCCACCCCGGCCAGGCCGGCGCCGGAGACCGTCTGGTAGGTGGAGACCACCATGGCGACCAGGCCTGCCTCGGCGTCTAGGCGCTTGAGCGGGGGCATGGCCACCATGGTCGTGCAGTTGGGGTTGGCCACGATGCCCTTGGGGATCGAGTCCAGCGCGTGGGGGTTGACCTCGGACACCACCAGGGGAACGTCGGGGTCGCGCCGCCAGGCCGAGGAGTTGTCGATCACGACCGCGCCGGCCGCGGCCACCCGCTCGGCCAGGGCCCGGCTGGTGGTGGCTCCGGCGGAGAACAGGCACACGTCCAGGCCGGCGAAGTCGGCGAGCGCGGCGTCCTCCACCACGATGGCCCGGTCCCGCCAATGCAGGATGCGCCCGGCCGAGCGCGACGAGGCGAAGAAGCGCAGCCCGTGCACCGGGAAGTCGCGCTCGTCCAGCAGGGCACGCATGACCCCGCCCACCTGTCCGGTTGCGCCGACGACTCCTACGTCCATGAGGCCGCAGGCTACCGGCGCCCGGTCAGTAGACGCTGGCGCGGTCGGCGGGGTCCTTGGCGAGCTCGAACGACTGGTGCAGCGCGCCGACGGCCTGCTCCATGTCGCCGGCCCGGATCACGCACGAGATGCGGATCGCGGAGGTGGAGATCATCTCGATGTTGATCCCGGCGGAGGCCAGCGTCTCGAACATCCGGGCGGCCACGCCCGGGTTGGTCTGCATGCCCGCGCCGATGAGGCTCACCCGGGCGATGCCGTCGTCGGCGGAGACGTCGTCGGCCCCCAGTTCATCGATCAGTCCCCGAGCGACGGCCCGGGCCGCTTCGAGCTGCAAACGGGGAACGGTGAAACTGATGTCGGTGACGCCCTGGCTCGACACGTTCTGAACGATCATGTCCACGTTCACGTCGCTGTCGGCCAGCGCGCGGAACAGCCGGCCGGCCACGCCGGGCTTGTCGGCGACCCCGGTGACGGTCATCTTCGCTTCGCTGGCGTCGTGAGTGACGGCAGAGATGATGGCGTGTTCCATGGCTTCCTCCCCGGTAACGGTCGTACCCGGCATCCAGCTGAAGGCGGACCGAACGTGCAGTTCCACGCCGTAGGTCCTGGCCAGCTCCACTGCCCGCATGGCCGGCTTCGGGCAGCCGCTGGCGGTCATCTCGAGCAGTTCATCGAATGAGATCACATCCATGCGCCGCGCTTCGGGCACTATGCGGGGGTCGGCGCTGAAGACCCCGGGAACATCGGTGTAGATCTCGCAGTAGTCGGCACCGAGGACGTGGGCCAGGGCCACCGCGGTGGTGTCGGAGCCGCCCCGGCCGAAGAACGTCACATCGCCGTCGCCTGACACCCCCTGCGAGCCGCCCACCACCGGCACGAGGCCGCGGTCCAGCGCCTCGGTGATGCGCCTGGGGGTGATCCCGACGATCTTGGCGGCGGTGTGGGAGGAGTCGGTGCGGAAACCGGCCTGGCTGCCGGTGAACGACGCCGCGGCCACTCCCAGGTCGCTGAGCGCCATGGCCATGAGGGCACAAGCCTTGCGCTCGCCGCCGGTGATAAGCATGTCGACCTCGCGACCGGGCGGGTCCGCGGCCACGTCGGAGGCCATCCGCAGCAGATCGTCGGTCTCGCTGCCCATGGCTGAGACAACCAGCACGATCTCGTCGCCATGGTTGCGGCGGCGCGCCACATGGTCGGCCACGACCCGGATGCGGTCGGGGCCGGCCACCGAGGTGCCACCGAACTTCTCTACGACGAATGCCACGGCTGATCAGGCTACCGGCGCCTCCCGGACAGCCCGGCCCGCGATATCCACAGCGAAGATGCCGCAGAAAACCGTGCAAATCGTGGCAATCTTGGGATGTGAGCGAAGCGCTCGCCATCGACGAGATCGTCCTGAGGGTCCCGGCGTCGGCCGACTACGCCCGAGTCGTGCGGGTCGGCGCCGCCGCGGTGGCCCTCCGGCAGGGAATGTCGTTCACCGAGATCGACGAACTCCGGGCAGCCATGGACGAAGCCACCGAGCTGCTGCTCGCGCAGCCGGCCGGGGACGGCGCGGCCATCGAGTGCGTGTTCCGGGCGAACGGCGGATGCCTGGAGGTGGAGGCGCGGCGCACCGACGAAGCCCGCGTGGCGGCGACGGCCGCGGCCCGGTTCAAGAAGATGGTCGACGCCTCCAACGTCACCGCCACCGTGGAGTCCGACCGGGGCTGGCTGCTGATGCGCAAACCCGTCGGCCGCCCCGGCAGCCGCCCCGCAGCCTGACGGGTTCAGCGGCCGGTCGATCCGAAGCCCTGGTCGCCGCGCGTCGACGGCTCGAGGCTGTCCACCTCCACCAGGCGCACCTGCTCCACCGCCATCACCACCAGCTGGGCGATGCGCTCGCCCCGCTCCAGCGCGAACGGCTGCAACGGGTCGGTGTTCACCAGTATCACCTTCAGCTCGCCCCGGTAGCCGGAATCGATGAGACCGGGGGTATTGAGACAGGTCACACCATGCTTGAGGGCGAGCCCGCTGCGGGGGAGGACGAAGCCGGCGCAGCCCTCCGGCAACGACACGGCCACGCCGGTCGGTACCAGCGCCCGGCCTCCATCGGGCTGGATCACCGTGCCGATCCGTGACATCAAGTCGATGCCGGCATCGCCGGGCCGGGCATAGCCCGGAAGGGGCAGGTCCGGGTCGAGCCGCAGTATGGGAACGTCGAGCACCGGCCGAGAGTAGCGGCGCCCGGACAGCATCAGAGACACCATCCAACCACGACGACAGACCTTCCGAGAGATCAGGCACTTCTAGGCAGGTATCTGCAGGGAGCGAGCACATGGGTCGCGGGCGGCGGGCGTCGTTATCCTGCTCCGGTGCTCGCGTGGATGGACTTGGAGATGACCGGACTCGATCCCGAACTCCACTCCATCGTCGAGATTGCCGTCCTGATCACCGGCGACGACCTGGAGTTGGTGGCCACCGGACCCGACCTCGTCATCCATCAGCCGGCCGAGGTGCTGGACCGGATGGACGACACCGTTCGGGCCATGCACACCGACAGCGGGCTGCTGGACGAGATCAAGTCCTCGACCGTCACCCTGGCCGAGGCCGGCGCGGCGGTGCTCGCCTTCCTGCAGGAGCACATCGACGAGCCCCGCACCGTCCCGCTGTGCGGGAACTCCATCGGCACCGACCGCCGGTTCCTGGCCCGGCACCTCCCGGAGATCGAGGAATTCCTCCACTACCGGTCTGTCGACGTGTCGACCGTGAAAGAGCTGGCCCGCCGCTGGCAACCATCGGTGTATGAGGGCGCGCCGGACAAGACCGGGGGCCACCGGGCCCTCGACGACATACGGGAGAGCCTCAAGGAGCTGCGCTGGTACCGCCGGGCCGGATTCGTCGGCGCCGGCCCGCCAGAACGGCCATGACGACCGGGACGTTCACCAAGCAGGAGCAGGAGCCCGCATCCTCGGAGGTGACCGAGGTGGCGCCGGGGGTGCTGCGACTGCAGCTGCCCATCAACATGCCGGGCCTCGGCCACGTGAACTGCTACGCCCTCGTCGACTCCGACGGCGCCGCGCTGGTGGATCCCGGGCTGCCGGGCGACGAGTCGTGGTCGGCGCTGGGCGACCGGCTCAAGCAGGCCCGCATCCCGCTGCGGCGGGTGCACACCACGATCGTCACCCACTCCCATCCCGACCACTACGGGGGCAGCCACCAACTGCGCGAGGAGACCGGCGCCGAACTGCTGGCCCACGCCGACTTCACCTCCAGCCCGGCGGCCGACGACGCCAACGCCGACATCGACCTGGAGTTGCTGGAATTGGATCCGGACGCGTTGATCGATCTGTGGAAGGAGAAGCTGCAGGACCGGGGCAGCACCCCCTGGGGAACCCGGCGCGAGCCGCCGCCCGACGAAGCCATCAGGCTCTTCATCCAGACCGATGTGGCCGGCAGTCTGCCCCGCTTCAGGGTGCCGGAGCCGACCATCCGCGTGGCCGACGGCGACCGAGTGCGGCTGGCCGGGCGGGACTGGTTCGCGGTTCACACTCCCGGCCACACCACCGACCACCTGTGCCTGTGGGATCCGGCCGAGGGCGTGCTGCTGTCGGGCGACCACGTGCTGCCCACCATCACGCCCCACATCGCGGGCTCGACCGACCTCGACGACCCGCTGGCGGCCTTCTTCGAGTCCCTGGAGCGGGTGGGCGCGTTCGAGGGCGTCAACGTGTGCCTGCCCGCCCACGGTCATCCCTTCACCGACCTGCGGGGGCGCACGGCCAGCATCCGCCGCCACCACGGCGAGCGGCTCGACCGGCTCCGGGCGGCGGCCGCCGGACTGGGCCGCGCTCCGGTGGCGGCCTACATGAAGGAGCTGTTCGCCGAACGAGCCTGGGGCGACATGGCCGCCAGCGAGACGTTCGCCCATCTGGAGCACCTGCGGGTGATCGGCGAGGCCGACAGCAGTCGCGACCCAGACGGCCTGCTCCACTACCAACTGCGGACACTCGAACGAGCAGGATCCTCACCGCGTGCCTGACCACGGAGACACGGGTGCCGCCGGCGATGGCCGTGCCATGAGAGCCAAGCCAGACCTGCTGGGCGGCATCCGAGCCCGCATCGTGATCGGCCTGGCCGTCGTTCTTGCCGCGACCGCGGTCGCTTTCGTGGCGGGGGCCGTGCTCTCCCCCGAGGCCCCCGAGGTTCCCGACGGCCCCGACCTGTCCGACCTGACCTTCGACACCTTCGACGGCGGCACCGGCACCCTGGCCGACTACGCAGGCACACCGCTGGTGGTGAACTTCTTCGCGTCGTGGTGCCCGCCCTGCGTGAGGGAGATGCCGGAGTTCCAGGAAGTCTTCGAGAGACTCGACGGGCAGGTGGCGTTCCTCGGGCTCTCGCAGGACCAATCCGCTCAGGACGCCCTCGACCTGGTGGAGATCACCGGCGTAACCTACGACGTGGGCTGGGATCTCGACCTCGAGGTCTACAAGGAAACCGGGAGTATCGCCATGCCCACCACCGCGTTCGTGTCGCCCTCCGGCGAACTGCTCGACACCTTCGCCGGGGTGCTCGACACCGAGTCACTGGCCGAGCGCATCGAGAATGCGCTCGGCGTGACGGCCGGGGAGTAGTGCGCATGGACCTCCAACCGGCAGAGAGGCGGTAGAAACGTGGACTGGGCCACTCTCGCCTACCCCTTCTCCCTGGGGCTGGTGGCGGCGTTCAACCCCTGCGGCTTCGCCCTGCTGCCCGCCTACCTGGGCTACTTCATCGGCGTGGAGCCCACCGACCAGCCGACCTCGGGCGCGAAGGCGCTGGGCGCGATGTTGCGGGCCATGGTGGTGGCGCTGACCCTCACCGCCGGCTTCGTGATCGTCTTCGGAGCCTTCGGGGCGCTGTTCGAGACCGTGCTCAGCCAGGGCACCGTGCTCGACCGCATCGGCTACGTGACCATCGCCATCGGTGTGATCATGGCCCTGTTGGGCGTGTGGCTGCTGACCGGACGGGTCATCAACCTGCGCCTGCCGAAGATGAACCGGGGCACCGGGAGCCGCGGCCTGGGGTCGGTGTTCATGTTCGGCGTCAGCTACGCGGTGGTGTCGCTGTCCTGCACGATCGGGCTGTTCATCGCAGCGGTCGCGGCCAGCTTCTCGGCCGACGGCGTGGCTGACGGCACCGCCAACTTCATTGCCTACGGCGTCGGGATGGGCGCAGTCATCACGTTCCTGACGCTCGCACTGGCCCTGGCCCGAACCAGCGTGGTCGGCGCGATGCGCAAGATGTTCCGCTGGATCAACCCGATCTCGGGCCTGGTGCTGATCGCGTCGGGGGTCTACGTAGCCAACTACGGCTGGTGGGAGCTTCAAGTCATAGACGATCCCACCGCCAGCAACGTGCTCGTCGAGAAGTTCACCGAGTTCCAGAGCGCGGTGACGAACTGGATCGACCATGCCACCGCGGAGCGTCTCGGCGTGCTGTGCGCGCTGGGGGTGCTCGGCGCCCTGGTGTTCGGCTGGCGCCAGGGAGCGACCAGCGTGTTCTGGCGCCGTGCCGTGACCACGATCTATGCGGCGCTCTACCTGGTGGTGGAGTTCTACTTCAACCGGGGCGACTTCGTGGTCCTGCCGGTGCTGCGGTTCGTGGCGGGCTGGCCGCTGCGGGTCGGCCACTGGTTCACCGATCCGGCCCGGTTCGGGGTCCCGCTGGAGATCCTGTTCACGACCCTGGTGGTCTGGATCGCCTGGCGCCTGATCCGGCGGCTCCGGAGCCGTCAGCGCCCGGCGCCGGCCGAGTTGAGTCAGCCGAGTTGACCGGCGGGTTCGGCGCCCTGCTCGCCCATCCCGGGGTGGATGAGGTGTGTGAGCTGCGGGGCCGGTTCGGGCTGATGGCGTTCCACGGCGGCAACCTGGAGCGCACCACCGACGTGATCGCCCATGAGGTCGCCCATCGCAGCGGGGCCTCGCTGTACGCCGTGATCCAGCATGCGCCGCTGCGGGAGCACGTGCCGTCCATCACCATCCGGCCCGAGCACTCGGCCCGGCTCGAGCAGTTCCTCGACCACATCCACACGGTGATCGCGGTGCACGGCTACGGCCGGGAGACCCAGTTCTGGAATGTGCTCCTGGGCGGACGCAATCGGGTGCTGGCCAGCCATCTGGCCGAGCATCTGCGGTCCGCCCTTCCGGATGCGTTCGGGGTTGTGGACGACCTCGAGGAGATCCCGCGCGGGCTGAGGGGCCTGCACGAGGCCAACCCGGTGAACCTCCCCCCCAACGCCGGGGTGCAGTTGGAGCTGCCGCCGACGATCCGCTGGAACAAGCAGGCCCGCAACTGGTCGGACCATGACGGAACTCCCCGGGCCTCCCAGGTCAGCACCCTGATCGACGCCCTGGTCGACGCCGTCGACGCCTGGCCCGCCCTTCCTCGCCGAGATTCCTGTAGTTGAGGGCACGCCAGGTCCCGCCTACGGGGACTTGACAGGAGTCAGGGGGCGAGGCGCTCGATCAGCCAGCCCGCGCCGCCTGCAGAGTCCTCCCTGCGGTAGCGCAGCCGGTCGTGGAGACGGCTGCGCCGGCCCTGCCAGAACTCCACGGTGTGGGGCCGCACCAGGTAGCCACCCCAGTGCGAGGGCCTCGGCACTGCCTCGGTGGCCGCGAAGCGAGCCTCGGTCTCGGCGGTGAGGTGTTCCAGCTCGGCTCGGCCGGAGATCACCTCTGACTGCGGCGAAGCGCTGGCCGCGATCTGGGCGCCGCGGGGCCGTGATGCGAAGTAGGCGTCGCTCTCGTCGTCGGGCAGGTGCTCGACCATGCCCACCACCCGCACCTGGCGCTCGACGGGATGCCACAGGAAGCACAGCGCGGCCCGACCGGAGGTCTCCAGGTCCAGCCCCTTGGCCGAGCGACGGTTGGTGTGGAACACGAAGCCCCGCTCGTCCAACCCCTTGAGGAGCACCGCCCGAGCCGAGGGCCAGCCGTCGGCGTCAGCGGTCGCCACGATGAAGGCGTTGGCGTCGTAGGGCTTCGTCGCCAGCCACTCCTCGAACCAGCGCCTGAACTGAACGATCGGATCGTCGGCGACGTCGGCCTCGCTGAGCCCCACTTCGGAGTAGTGCTCGCGCATCCGGGCCAGGTCCACGCCCCGACTCAGCCCGGCTCGATAGAAGTGACGCCGCCCATGTACGGATGCAGCGCCTCTGGCACCGCGATCGAGCCGTCGGGCTGCCGGCAGGTCTCCACCAGCCCGGCCCACACCCGGGGCACGGCCAGGCCCGAGCCGTTGAGGCTGTGCGCCATCTGCGTGCGTCCCCCGGCGGCGGGGCGGTAGCGGACATCGGCACGGCGGGTCTGGTAGTCGCGGCACCACGACACGCTCGACACCTCCAGCCAGCGGTCGGCGCCCGGGGCGTACACCTCGATGTCGAAGGTCCGGGCCGAGGCATCGCCCAGGTCGGCGGTGCACAGGTCGAGCACCCGGTGGGCCAGCCCCAGGTCGGCGATGGCCCGCTCGGCCCGGTCGAGGATCTCGGCGTGCAGGTCGTGGGCCTGTTCGGGAGTGCAGAACCCGTACAGCTCCACCTTGTCGAACTCGTGCACCCGCAACAGCCCGCGGGTGTCGCGGCCGGCCGACCCCGCCTCGCGCCGGAAGCACGACGTGTGGCCCATCAACCTGACCGGCAAGGCGTCCTCGTCGACGATCTCACCCGACAGCAGTGACGTCAACGGAACCTCGGCGGTGGGAATGGCCCACAGCCCGTCGCGCTCGAGGTGGTAGGCGTCGTCGGAGAACTTGGGCAGATGGCCGGTGCTGGTCATGGTCTCGGTGCGCACCAGCGTCGGCGGCCGGATCTCCTCGTACAGGTCGCGGTTGCGGTCCAGCCCGTAGTCGATGAGGGCCCGCACCAGCCGGGCTCCCAGCCCGCGGTACATGGCGAACATGGCGCCCGACATGCGCACGGCCCGGTCCACGTCGAGGATGCCGAGCTCGTCGCCGATGTCCCAGTGCGGCACCCGCTGGTGCTCGCCGTAGGAGTCCGGGTCGTAGCCGACGGTGCGCACCACAACGTTGTCGTCGGGGCCGGATCCGTCGGGACAGTCCTCGGCCGGCATGTTGGGCACGAACAACAGGATCCGGCGGATCCACTCAGACAGCTGGTCGGCCTCGGCGGCCAGCTCGTCGATGCGGCCGCCCAGCTCGCGGCTCCGAGCCCGCAACTCCTCAGCCTCGCCCGCTCGGCCATCGCGGAACAGGGCGCCGACGGACGCCGAGATCCGCTTGACCTCTGCCCTCAACCCGTCGGCCTCGCTGACCACGCTCCGGCGGCGCTCGTCGTGAGCGATGACCTGGTCCAGGGGCGAGGTGGGCTCGCCCCTCCGGGCGACGGCAGCCTTGACGGTGTCGGGCTCGGTCCTCAGCAGGCGTAGGTCGAGCACGCCGGAGACGGTACCGGCTCAACCCCTTCGCGAGAACTTCATCCCGCGTTTGTGTGTTCGCCAGAGGCCGAGCGGGCAGGCGAGCGAACCCGGCCCATACGGGCGAGGCCGTGGCCCGAGCGGCCCGTGAGCGCAGCGAACAAGAGCGGGAGACACAACCTGCACCGCGACGCGTCACCGCCCGCCGGCAGGTGTTCGTAAGCTCAGCGTTTTGCACATCTGTGGATTAGCTGCCATGATGGTTGGTCCCCGATAGGCGCCAGAGACGGCACCGACACCTGCGGCCGCGCTGCGGAGCCGGCTCGCACGGTGGACGGCCCCGGAGCCCGCTACAGGGACCAGAGAAGAAACATGACACGCACAGACCAGACCAAGACCCGCCGACCAAAGTACGAACCCACCGACCGGGAGCGATTAGTCCTCGATCAGGTCGAGAACCCGCGCTACGACCGCCAGATCGTCAACGGCCTGGACCCGTTCATCGACGAGGGCGCGCCCGACGACATGAAGGGCTTCTACACCCCGGAGGAACTGGCTGAACTGGGGGAGCTTCGCGGCACCGACCGGGACGTCGAGGCCCGGATGCCGGTGAAGATCACCCGCCACTACTTCGAGATGGCCAAGGCCAGCCCGGCCCTCCAGAGGCTCGTCAAGGCCTCGGCCGACGAGACCGACGACCTCGAGGGTGACGAGGACCCCGCCGGACAGATGGACTACAGCCCGGTCGAGGGCCTCCTCCACAAGTACGAGATGGCCCTGCTGTACGTGATCTCCACCTGCTCGGCCCACTGCCGGTTCTGCTATCGCGAGGAGCTGATCGCCCGGAAGGACATCACGCGGGCCGACGGCACCGTGAAGAAGAAGGGCCTCGCCCAGCTCAAGGAGGTGACGGAGTACATCAGGGCCCACAACGCCGCGGTCGAGACCAACGGGGGCAAGCACCCGGAGACCGGGCGGCCCAAGCTGCGCGAGATCCTGCTCTCGGGCGGCGATCCGATGGTGCTGCCCAACTCCAAGCTGGCCGGCTGGTTCACCGCGCTGGCCGAAGCCGGCGCGGAGGTGATCCGCGTCGGCACCAAGGAGCTGGCCTTCCATCCCGACCGGTTCGACGACGCGTTCATGTCGATGCTCGACCGGTTCCACGAGGTCTACCCGGACGTCGCCCTCCGGCTGATGGTCCACTTCAACCATCCCGACGAGCTCCTGCTCAAGGCGAGCGACGGCGACTACGTCAAGGGCGAGAACGGCCAGTACCAGTGGCATCCCGACGTCAGACGGGCCGTGGACGCGGTCACCTCCAGGGGCTGGATCTGCATCGAGAACCAGTCGCCGATTATCCGGGGCGTCAACGACGACCCCGACGCCCTCAGGATCCTGCAGCGGACTCTCAAGGCGGCCCGCATCGAGAACCACTACTTCTTCGGCGGGCGCAACATCGTCGCCTACAAGGCGTTCAACGTGCCCGTCGAGACCGCCTGGCGCATCCTCAACGAGTCCCAGCAGGGGCTCTCGGGGGTGGAGGCCCACGCCCGGCTGACCCTGGTTCACTTCAAGGGCAAGACAGAGGTCGCCACGGTCACCGACGCACCGATCCCGGGCCTGCCCGGCGCCGAGAACGGGGTGGTGGTGTTCAAGGTGCTCCGCAGCCCGGCCGATGCAGGCGACCGGGGCAAGACGGCCATCGTCGGGCGCAACCCCGAGGCTCTGTGGTTCGACGACTACGACGACAGGGTCATCGTGGACGAGGCCGGCCTGTTCAACTTCCAGAGGCCCCAGCGGGTGCGGATACCCGTCGCCCGGGAGGGCTCAACCACCGCGGCCACGGCTCGCCGCACACCGGCACAGCGCCGCCGCGACGAGGAGATCCACAAGCACCGCACCGCGACCAAGCCCCAAGCCTCACCGAACTGACGGCGCACCCGGCCACGGGCCCGAGCGGCCCGTGAGCGAAGCGAACAGGAGCGGGGACTGGACGGGCCCGAGCGGCCCGTGAGCGAAGCGAACAGGAGCGGGGACTGGACGGGCCCGAGCGGCCCGTGAGCGAAGCGAACAGGAGCGGGGACTGGACGGGCCCGAGCGGCCCGTGAGCGAAGCGAACAGGAGCGGGGACTGGACGGGCCCGAGCGGCCCGTGAGCGAAGCGAACAGGAGCGGGGACTGGACGGGCCCGAGCGGCCCGTGAGCGAAGCGAACAGGAGCGGGGACTGGACGGGCCCGAGCGGCCCGTGAGCGAAGCGAACAGGAGCGGGGACTGGACGGGCCCGAGCGGCCCGTGAGCGAAGCGAACAGGAGCGGGGACTGGACGGGCCCGAGCGGCCCGTGAGCGAAGCGAACAGGAGCGGGGACTGGACGGGCCCGAGCGGCCCGTGAGCGAAGCGAACAGGAGCGGGGACTGGACGGGCCCGAGCGGCCCGTGAGCGAAGCGAACAGGAGCGGGGACTGGACGTCCGGGGCTCAGGCCGGAACCAGCGAGTCGAGGTGACTGGCCAGATGTGAGACCAGGTCCCAGCTGTCGTCACCGGCGCCGTGGATGAAGCTCGACTTGCGCCGGCGCAAGAAGTTCAACCCGATGACGTACAGGCCACCGGACCCGGACACCACGCCGCCGTCGTGACGGATCTGGCCCTTGTGGTCGAGCACGGGCACGTCGAGCCACGAATAGTCGGGTTTGAAGCCGGTAGCCCAGATGATGGTGCGGATCTCCCCGCCGGCCAGGTCCAGCCTCAGAGGCGGAGACGGCGGAACCCGGGTGGGCTCGAACCGCTCCGGTGGTCCAACCTCGTCGAGACCGCTCTCGGCGGCCCACTCGTCGAACGTGTCCAGGAGGCGGCCCTGCTTGAGGTCGGCCAGCTCGCACTTGTTGGCCAGCGATCCCGACAGCAGCGCCTCGGTGCCGCGCAGGGCCGCCAGCCGGCCCACGAGATGCACGCCCTGATCGGTGAGGGCGTTGAGATCGAGCGTGGTCCGTTCGGGAGTACCCACCAGCTGAGGGGACGGGGTGCGGCGCACCCGCACGACGTCGTCGACTTCGTCGTAGCGCTCGTCGAAGAGGCCGGAGCGCTCCATCCACCACAGGATGTCGCGGCCCCGGTACAGGCGGGGCATGCGCACATGCTCGCCCACCGCCACGGTGACGGGGCGACCGGAGCGGTGCACCTCGTCGGCGATCTGCACGCCCGTGGCCGAGGCGCCCACCACCAGCACACCCCCGGGAGCCAGCCGGTCAGGATTGCGGTACTCGAAGGCGCTGAGAGCGGTGATGGGCGCGGGCGGCGAACCGCCCAACTCCGGCACTTTGGCCTGGTTGAACCCGCCCGAGGCCAGCACCACCGTCTCGCACTCCCAGCGGCCCCGGTCGGTGTCGACGATGTAGCCCGCGCCGGAGGCCCGCACCGAAGTGACCGTCGTGCCGGCCCGGATCGGGGCGTCGACCAGCCGGGCGTAGTCCGATATGAACCGGATGACCTCCGGCATCGACATGAAGCCGTCGGGGTCGTCACCGCCGTGGGCCCCGTAGTCATAGCCGGGCAGCCGGCTCTGCCAGTTCGGGGTGAGCAGCCGCAGCGAATCCCAGCGCTGGGTGCGCCAGGAGTTGGCCACCTCACCCCGCTCGATCACGACGTGGTCGATGGAGCGCTCGGTGAGGCGCCTGCTCACGGCCAGGCCGGAGTGCCCGGCCCCCACCACTACAGTCGTCGTCTTCATGAATCCGCCGGACGACCTCTGAGAGGTCTAGCAGTCCCTCACGAGGTGAGGGGCCTAGTGGACCTCGACGGTCACGTTGGTCGGGTTGGTGATGATGTCGTAGACGGCCGACCGCTTCTGGGACTGGGCCACCAGCGCCCTGATCTCGTCGGGGGTGGCGTCGGCATCGATGTCGTAGGAGACCTTCACGTCGTTGAACCCGTTGCGGACGTCAGGGTCGCCGCCGAGGATGCCCAGGATGTCCATGCTGCCCTGCAGCGTGGCCTTGACCGATCGCAGCTGGATCTCCCGGTTCTGGGCCACCGCGGCCACCCCGGCAGTGAGACAGCTGGCCAGGCCGGCCAGGACCAGTTCGACCGGCGTCGCCGCGTTGTCCTCGGCCCCGAACACCAGGGGATGATCGGCCTCGAAGGTGAAGGTCGAGCGATGCTGGTGCTCCTCGCCGAGCCCGTGGTAGCTGTCGACCGAGGAGCGGCTGTGAGTGCCGTTCAACCACTCATTGGTGGCCTTCCAGGTGAACTGGGCCGCCTCGCGTGCCTCGGTGAGGGCGTTGCGGGCACCCAGCAGGTGTTCGACGTTCACGCCGTTGTCGACGTTTGCACTGGTCATCGGGTTGCTGCCTCCTGTGTTGACGGCGGTGACAGTTGCAATGTAGAGGCTCGCGAGCTAAAACCCGACCAATCCGATCAACTTTTCCGGGATTCGCCCCACCAGGCGCCGGTGGCGTCCTACAGGGGTTTGCGGGCCAGGAAGCAGTACAGCGGCGTGAAGATCCCCGATCGGCCGCCGGCGGCGTAGGCGCTGGCGGTCTGATCCAGCATCTTGACTACATCAGCGGAGCCCTTCGGCAAGATCCTCAGCACCTCGGCCAGCCTGGCTCCCCCGCCGGCCGTCTTGCGGCCCAGTGGAACCCCCTGCAGCGAATTGCCCAACGTCCTGCTCCATGTCTCCAGGGGCTGATACCACGGCGTGGCGCAGCCGTTCTCCTCAGCGCCCCGATCCATCCCCTCGATGAGCTCGAACCCCACCGATTCGAGCGTCCGGTCCACCTCGACAGTCGTTGCGATGCCCTTGAGCGCGATGCCGTGCATGAGGTCCTGCTTCATGGCCCGATGCCGTTCATCGTCGGGATCGAACCTGTCCGTCAGGCACATCTCCTGACCCCAGAAGAGGGCTCCGGGCTTCAGCACGCGGTAGATCTCGGCGAAGGCGCCCGCCTTGTCCGGCGCATGGCACGTCGACTCGATTGCGTAGCCGCGGTCGAACGTGCCGTCCGCGACGGCCGACATGTCCATGAAGCTGCACAGCAGGTAGTCGACCATGTGGTCGAGCCCGGCCGCGGTGTTCAACGACTTCGCCCTGTCCATCTGGATCTCATTGATGTTGACCCCGACGACCCTGACTCCGGCCTCCGACGCAACCCGGCGCATCGGGCCTCCGAACCCGCAACCGACATCGACCACCGTCATGCCCTCGCGCAGCTCCAGCTTGTCGATCATCAGCCGCTGATGCCGGATCTTGGAGTCCTCCACGCTCTCGCTGGGCGACAGCGGCGCGAAGTGCAGGGACTCGCCCCAACCCCATTCCATCAGATCGTTGCTGATGTCGTAGTACTCCTTGACGGTCGCAGTGTGGTCGTAGCCCTCCGCCTCGGCATCCTGCGCGGCGGCTCGGTCGAGCCATCCGTCGAGGCGCCGTATCCGGCGGGCGACCCCACCCTCGACCCGGTCCGCGGCCCTCAGCCCGGTCAAGACCCGTGACAGCTTGCTCACGTGCGCAATCCTAGATGCGGGGCTACCGGATGCGGGCTTCTAGGTGGGGGACTACTGGATGCGGGGCTCCGACGGCGGGGGGCCGAGGCGTTCGAACTCGGCCTCGACGTCCTCGGTGGTGAGGGTGTCGGCCGCGAAGCGCCGGCGGCGCTCCTCGGCGTCGGCGTGGCGCTGGGCGGCCGAGAAGCGGAAGAACCGGATGGCGATCAGGGTCCACAGGTAGAGGCCGCCGAGCACCTTCATCACCGCGCCGGCGGCCTGCTGGTCGGCGGCCACCGAGATCCCGAACAGGCGCTGGGCGTGGTCGTAGACCGGGTACACCGAGCCCTCGGCGAAGGTCAGCCAGGCGGCCGGCACGGTGGGAATGATCGACATGGTGAACAGGTAGACCATCTTCATCGGCTCGGACAGGTGCAGCTCCCTCAGCGGGCCGACCACCGGCGTCCACATGGCCAGCGCGCTGGCGAACATCAGCAGGTGCATGGCGTAGTGGAAGGGGCCGCTGCGGACCGACAGCTCCACCACGGTGTTCCAGTGCATCAGTGCCTGCAGGGCGTTGAAGGCCACCCCGGCCACCAGCGGATGGACCAAACGGCGGATGATCCTGGCTGAGCGCGAGCCGTCGACCACGATGAGCCGGGCCAGCCACTCGGGCACGGCCATCAGCAGCAGCGGCGGCACCACGAAGCTGATGAGCAGGTGCTGCACCATGTGCACCGAGTAGAGGTACTCCTCGGCGATGTCGTGCATGGGCCAGTCCGCCGAGACCCACAGCAGGGCCGCACCGGCCACGAAGCACAGCCGTTGACGGCCGGTGACCGGGGCGGCGCCCGCCGGGCCGGCCGCGGGAGCGACCACCCGGACCACGTAGAAGCCGAGGCCGACGACCGCGGCGACCATCAGCCACACCTCAGGGTGGAACTGGAAGCGCCAAGCGTCGGTCGCGGCCAGCGCGCCCATGGCTAGACCCCGCGCGGGTTGGTGACGCCTGCTCGCGATGCGGCGTGGTCACTCCCGCTCTTGTTCGCTGCGCTCACGGGCCGCTCGGGCCACGGCCTCGCTGAATTGGCCGCGATACTCGCATGGATACTGTCTACCCGCTCGGCCTCATGGGCCTATACCCAGAACTCGAAGACGGTCAGCGTCACCAGGTACACGCCGACGGCAAGGGTCAAACCGGCCGTGAACATCCGGCCGAACAGCTTGCTGTCGAAGCGCAGGTGCATGAACCAGGTGGCCACCAAATAGAACTTGACGATCATCATGAAGATGAGCGAGGGCACCAGGGCCACGCCCCAGTCGAGCACCGTCTCGAAGTAGGTGAACACCTCGAGCGCGGTGATGACGGCCAGCACCACGGCGATCTTGACGTAGGCCCAGTCCGAGGGATGGGCGTGGCCCCCGTCGTGGCCGTCGGTGTGGTGCTCGGCAGCCTCGTCGGCTTCGGGCTCGGAGTGCTCGGAAGTAGTGGTGTCGCTCATGGGATGGGGTAGCTCACGGGAGCAATGTCGCTCATGGGATGGGGTAGCTCACGGGAGCAATGTCGCTCATGGGATGGGGTAGCTCACGGGAGCAATGTCGCTCATGGGATGGGGTAGCTCACGGGAGCAATGTCGCTCATGGGATGGGGTAGCTCATAGGAGCAATGTCGCTCATGGGATCAGTCGGCGGGGATCAGGTAGATGACGGTGAAGATGAAGATCCACACGATGTCCACGAAGTGCCAGTAGAGGCCGACGATCTCCACCGTCTCGGCGTTGCGCTGCGTCAGATTGCCCTTCACCGAGGCCACGAACAGCGACATCAGCATCACGATGCCGAGGCTCACGTGCACGCCGTGGAAGCCGGTAAGGGTGAAAAAGGCGCTGCTGGCCGGATTGGTGGTGAAGGCCACGCCCTCGCGGACGAAGCTGGTGAACTCGTACACCTGCCCGCCGATGAACACACCGCCCAGCAGGGCGGTGGCCAGAAGCCAGGTGCGGCCGGCCTCGTCCTCGCCCCGGGTCACGGCGGACAGGGCCAGCACCATCGTGAGCGAGCTCATCAGCAGCACGAAGGAGCTCACCGAGGTGAACGGGATGTCGAACACGTCGGTGGGCAGCGTGCGGCCGTTGCCGCGGGTCTTGTACAGCAGGTAAGTGGAGATCAACCCGCCGAACAGCAGGCACTCCGAGCCCAGGAACACCCACATGGCCAGCTTGGTGTGCGACAGGCCGGTGGTGGTGGCGTGCTCGTCGTGGCCGTGATCGGCGACAACAGCTTCTGCGCTCATGGCTGGGCTCCCCGGCCGGCGGGTGCGCCAGCGCTCATTGCTCATCTCCGTCGTTGTCGGCCTCGTGGGCTTCTTCTTGATCTTCTTCGTGGTGGTCGTGGGCGGCGTCGGGGTCGTCTACCGGTTCCAGTGCCCACGAATAGAGCGATGCGATCGTCAACAGGGCACCGATTAGAGCCAGCCAGAGGTTGAAGATCAGGCCGTAGCCGATGAGGGGCAGCCCGACGGCCACGGCCAGGGGCCAGAACGACGGCGACGGCAGGTGCACGCCGGTCGCCTCACCGGTCTGGGCGGCCTCCTCCACGGTGGCGACCCGCACCACCTTGCCCTCGTCGTTCTCGGCGTACTTGGTGTGCCACCACTCGTCGCGGCCGTGCACCTGCGGCACCGTGTCGAAGTTGTGCACGGGCACCGGCGACGGGATCGACCATTCGAGGGTGCGGCCGTCCCAGGGGTCCGGCCCCGGCGACGGCAGGTGGGGGGCGTCGCGCTTCGACTTCACCACGTTCCACAGGAACAGCACCACCGCCACCGCGATCAGCAGCGAGCCGACCGTGGCCGCCATGTTCCAGAACTCGAAGCCGTATCCCCTCGCGTAGGTGTCGATGCGGCGCGACATGCCCTGCAGGCCCAGGATGTGCATCGGGCCGAAGGTGAGGTTGAAGCCCACCAGCATTATCCAGAAGTGCCAGTTGCCGAGGCGCTCGTTGAGGAAGTGCCCCCATATCTTGGGCCACCAGAAGTAGATGCCGGCGAACAGGCCGAGCACTCCGCCGCCGAAGATCACATAGTGGAAGTGGGCCACGATGTAGTAGGTGTCGGTCTGCTGGGTGTCGGCCGGCGCCACCGAGTGGGTCACGCCGGACAGGCCGCCGATGGTGAACATGGCCACCGTGGCCACTGCGAACTTCATGGCCACCGTGAACTTGAGCTTCCCGCCCCACATCGTGGCAAGCCAATTGAGGACCTTCACCCCCGTCGGCACCGCTATGAACATGGTCGATAAGGAGAAGGCGGCCACCGAGATGGGGCCCATGCCCGACACGAACATGTGGTGGGCCCACACACCCCAGCCCATGAATCCGATGGCGATGCCCGAGAACACCATGAACTCGTAGCCGAACAGGGGCTTGCGGCTGAAGGTGGGGATCACCTCGGACACCACCCCGAACGCGGGCAGGATGATGATGTACACCTCGGGATGGCCGAAGATCCAGAACAGGTGCTGCCATAACAGCGGGTCGGCGCCGGCGTCGGGGTTGAAGAACTGGGCGTCGAAGAGCCGGTCGAACATCAGCAGGAACAGCGCCACGGTGATCACCGGCAGCGCGAACAGCAGCAGGAACTGGGTGATCAGCAGCATCCAGGTGAGCACCGGCATGCGCATCAGCGTCATGCCGGGCGCCCGCATGTTGAGGCAGGTGACGATCAGGTTCACCGACGACACCAGCGAGGCGATGCCCAGGATCTGCAGGCCGATGGCGTAGAAGTCCACGCCGTGGCTGGGCGAGAAGGCCACACCGCTGTTGGTCGAGTAGCAGAACCAGCCGCAGTCGGCCCCGCCGCCACCCACCATCCACGACGTGTTCAAGAAGATGGCGCCCGACAGCCAGATCCAGAACGACAGCGCGTTGAGGCGGGGGAAGGCGACGTCGCGTGCCCCGATCTGCAGGGGGATGAAGTAGTTCGCGAAGGCCGCGGCCAGCGGCATGATGAACAGGAACACCATGGTGACGCCGTGCATGGTGTACACCTGGTTGTAGACGTCGGCGCTGAGCACCGCACCGTCGGGGGCGGCGAGCTGAAGGCGGATCAGCAGCGCCTCTACCCCGCCGACCAGGAAGAAGAACATGGCCGAGACGCCGTAGAGGATCCCGATGCGCTTGTGGTCGACGGTGCTGAGCCAGTCTCGCCAACCCCGGCCCTGCTGGGGGCGGGTGAAGACGCCGAGAGGCCTCTCGGCGTAGCGGGTGGCGTCGCCGGGGCCGAGTTCGAGCGGCGGCTTCTCAGTTATAGCCATGTCACTCCACCTGGGTCGCTTCGATTATCCAGTCGGCGGGCCTGGCACCCAAGCCTGAAAGGTAGGCCACCAAGTCGTCGATCTGCTGCTCGCTGAGGTCGAGGTCGGGCATGCCCCGGTACTGCTCGCCGGGCACGGTGTAATTCTCCTTGAGAGCGCCGGGGTCGCGCAGCCAGGCCTCCAGGTCGGTGCGGTTGAGCGACCCGTCGGCGTTGTAGGTGTTGAAGATCCCGCCCGCGAAGGTGCTGCGTTCGGCGAAGTGGGTCAGATTCGGTGCGGCTCCCGAGGCCTGGTCGGCGCCCTCGTACACGTCGTCGTTCACCCCCTCGACGAGGTGGCAGGAGGTGCAGATGCCCGAGAACACCTCCATGCCGGCCAGCGCCTCCGGGTCGGTCGGTTCGACCGCGTCGACGCTGGTGCGGTCCACCCATGCCTGGAAGTCGGCCGGGCTGAGCGACACCGTCTGCATCCTCATGCGCGAGTGCGACAGGCCGCAGAACTCGGTGCACTGCCCGAAGTAGACCCCGGGGTCGGACGCCTCGATCTTCCAGGGTGAGAAGCGATTGGGAACGGCGTCGCGCTTGCCGTTGAGCGCCGGGATCCAGAAGGAATGGATCACATCGCGCGAGGTGATGATCAGCTCGATCTCCTCGCCGGTGGGGATCACCATCTGTCCTGACGTCACGATGTCGGCGGGGGGCAGCGTCTTGGCGTCGCCGTGGGCCCTCAGGTCGGCCAGGTCGACCTGATCGGAGAAGTAGTAGCGGAACTCCCACCACCACTGGTTGCCCACCACCACCACGATCGGCTCCCACTCGACGCTCCGCTCGTCGACGACGACGTTCATGGTGTTGGCCTCGGTGGCGTCCACGGTGGGAAGGGACCACAGCATGATGCCCGCCACCGCAACCATGGTCACCAGGAATCCGACGGTCCAGCCGACCTCCAGCGGGACGTGGCCGTGGGTCTGCGCGGGCCAGTCCTCGTCGCCTTCGTAGGTCTTGACCCGGTTCTTCCAGATGAGCCAGACCATGGCGATGGTTATGCCCACGAACACCACCGCCGCGATCCAGAACACCGGCAACACGCCCCGGCTGTGCAGTTCCCTGGCGATCGGACCCTGCGGCGCGAACGTGTCGAGTTCGGCGTCGGATGCGCAGCCGGTGGCCAGAACCGCGCCCAGCAGGACCAGCACCCACGTGATGAGGCGGCGCAGTGCAGTCTTTCGCGAATCAGCCACCGTGCTCACCACCGGCAGGCTCGGACTCCTCATGAGACTCGTCGTGGGTGTCGTCGGTGGGGTGGTGGAATTCCCGCTCGCCGACAACCGCCGAGAGCACCCCGCCTACCAGCAGCAGCAGTGCGGCGACCGTCCCAAGGACACGGACAAGTCGGCGGCCGAGTCCGGGCCGGGCCACGTAGATCCAGGCGCCGACCAGGATCAGGGCGGACACGACCCCGGCGACGGCTACCGCTTCCAGCTTGGACACGGTCAGCAGGATCCGTGATGCCGCCAGCACGATCACGCCGACCGCGAGTGCTCCCACGACGGGAATCTCGATGGGGGCCATGATCCGGTTGCGCAGCTCACGGTTGGCCGCGGCGTCGCCGGTGGCGCGGTCGGCCCAGGCGTCCATAGTCCACTCCACCAGCGACAGGGTGACCAGGGCTAGGCCGAGCACGAAGACCATGGGATGCAGCACCAGCCCCACCACCGCCGCGCCCACGCCGAAGGAGGCCACCACCGGCCAGAAGCTGGCGGCCACCGGCTGGTCGGTCATCACTTCGGCCAGGTTCTGAAGATGGGCCTGGGCGGCCGCGTCGGCATCCCGGAACGACACCAGCACCAGGCTGATGGTCAACGAGACGGCGGCCAGGGCCACCAGCAGGCCGTAGCCGATGTGGTCGCCGACACCGCCCTTCCATCCCAGCGACAGGGGTCCGACGTGATTGCCGCCGGTGGTGTAGCCGTAGGCGAGAGCGGCCACGCAGAACGCGGCGAACAGTCCGAAGAAGAACTTGAATCCGGTAGTGAACATCAGAAGCCCCGCAGGTCCATGCCAATGCCTCGCCGTGCGGCAGTGTCATTCCCGCTCTTGTTCGCTGCGCTCACGGGCCGCTCGGGCCACGGCCTCGCTGTGTGCATGGCGCTCTCGATCATGAACTTGCTTCCATCCGCTCAGCCTCTGCTCCGACTACTTCGTTATGAAGACGACGTACCAGATCAGGAAGTAGCACAACACCAACATGTGCCAGTAGGCGGCCGCAGCCTGCACTCCGTGGGCCAGCTCCCGGCCGAAAGGTCCCATCAGCGAGCGGATGGTGGTGACGGCCAGCATGGCCATCCCTCCGATGAGCATGGCAATGAACGAGCCCGTCACTGCGTAGAACAGCAGCTCGGCCCGCCCGCCGTCGATGGCGAAGGCGGTGTCCTGGTAGACGAACCAGAACTGGTTGATGACCGCTGCGCCGAACATCAGGGTGACCCCGAGCGCGATGAACCCGTGGGGCCGGTCCTCGGTCCGGGCGGCCTGAACCGCCCACTGGACGGTCACCATCGACAGCACCAGCGTCATCATCATCATCCCGGCCGGACCGAGCTCGACGCTGCCTTCCGGGAACCACTCCTGGCCCGCGGCCTGGGCCGATTGACGCTGCTGGACGTATACCGCCACGAGAGCGGCGAAGGCCATGAAGACCGCTCCCGTGGCCAGCAGGGCGCCGACCACCACGGTGCGAGGCCGGGTCGCCTCGGCGGCGGGAAGAGCCGTCGTTCTCATGGTGCCTCGCTCCCGGTAGCGGGGGTCCGCAGAGCGGAGGCGATCCCGGCCAGGGCTCCGGCCAGCCCGGCCGCGACCAGAAGGGATCCGATGAAGTTGACCAGGTTGAGCACCACGTTGCCGTCCAGCGCCAGGGCCATGAGGTCGCGGTCGTCGGATACGAACCCCGAGATCAGATCGGAGATCACCAGCAGACCGGCGCCGGCGCCCAGCAGCAGGATCGAGCCCCGGCCCACCATCTGGGAGATGGGGCGGAACAGCAGCCGGTCAGACCAGTTCACCAGCGCGGCCACGCCGGCGACGAGGCCCGCGCCCACAACGCCGTGGAACACGGCCCAGGTGACGGTGGTCTCGAGCAGATCGAGAGGCTCGATGACTCGCAGAGCGCCCACCAGGGTCGCGGCACCCAGGAGTTTCAACGCCGCGCCCGCGCCCAGCATCCTGGGGTCGAGGAGCCGGTCCAGCGTCTTGGTGCCCCTCAACACCAGCTCCGCCGCACCGCCGGCCAGCGCCACCAGCGGCAGGACCGCGGCGAGACCGAAAGCCACGTAGACCAGCCCGTCGCGGAGGTCCTGGGGGGCGGTGAAGTAGTCCTGCGACCAGCCGCCCACGGCCAGCAGCCCGAACAATCCCACGATGACCGTGATGGCCTCCGGAAGGCTGGAGCGGGCCCCGACCGCGGCGCCGACCGCCTCGATGGCAATGCCGAGCACCGGCACGGCCATGATGTAGACGGCGGGTTGCTCCACCAGCCAGTCGAGCTGGAGCCAGATGTCGGGGCCCTCGGCCCGGCCGAAGGCGATGGCCGGCCGGCCCCGCAGGTCCGCGTAGATCAGAGCGATGTTGGCAATGGCGACGGGCAGCGTGAACAGCCATACCGCGGCGGCCACCAGCATCGACCACGAGAAGGGCGGCACGTCCAGCAGGCTCATGCCCGTCTGGCGCAGCGAGATCACGGTCGTGGCCACCGACACCGCGCCCACGAGCAGCGCCACGATCACCATGCCGGTGCCGAGCAGCGTGAGAGCCATGGCGTCGTTCTCGTTGCCGGTCACGCCGTCGACGGCGCCCCAGCCGCCGCCGGCGAACACCGACATCACGATGATCAGCGCCCCGATCAACCACGACCAGAACGACGCCAGCGCAGCCCGGGGGAAGGCGAGGTTGCCCGCCCCGACCTGGGACGGCACCACGGCCATGGCCACGCCGAGCAGCAGGGGCAGCACCACGAGCAACAGGAAGGACACCCGGTACAGGGTCCACATGCGGAAATAGGCGTTGAGACCGGCGAACATGTCGGCGGGGGCGACGGCCTCGGTCCGCCCGAACGAGAGCAGCACCCCGATGACGGAAGTACCCAGCCCCAGCAGCAGCGAAACCACGACGAAGAGCCGGCCGACTTCTGTCCCGTCGCTGGTGGCGAAGGGCTGGGCCAGGATCCGGGACGCCGCGGACGGTTCCACCGAGGACTCCGACGCGGCTGCGCCACCGGCTGCAGGGGCAGCCTCCGAGTCCGCGACGGCCGGTTCGGTCAGCGTCATCGGGAGGCGATGCTACACATTGCCACCAGCGCCACCGACAATCGACGCGGGCGAGGTCGGAGCGGGTTGTGGCCCTGTGAGGTCGGAAACGTCACCAATTCAGATCTCCGTCGTCTCTACAGGCCGTTGCGGATCAGCACGTCAGCCGCGACTGCTCCGAAGAGGAGCATCACATAGGCGTTGGACCAGCCGAACAATCGTATCGACCGGGTCGGATCGGGGCGGCGCAGCACATCGAGCGCCAAGCCGAGGAAGCAGGCTCCACCGACGACCGCGGCCACCAGATAGAGGACGCCCATCTGGGCCACCGGCACGAGCAGCAGCGTGAACGCCACCAGAACGACCGTGTAGGCAACGATGCGGCGGGCGGTGGCCCGCAGTCCGGCCACCGCGGGAAGCATGGGAACGTCGGCGGCCCGGTAGTCGCTGCGGTAGCGGATCGCCAGAGCCCAGAAGTGGGGTGGAGTCCAGTAGAAGATCACCGCGAAGAGCACCACCGGCGGCCAGTCGAGCGAGCCCGTGACCGCGGTCCAGCCCACCAGGGTCGGCACCGCTCCGGCCGCGCCGCCGATCACGATGTTCCTGATGGACGTGCGCTTGAGCCACAGCGAGTAGACGAACACGTAGAACGCCGCCGCGGCCGTGGCCAGAGCGGCCGACAGCAGGTTCACGAAGGCCCACAGCCACACGAAGGAGCCGACCGTGAGCGCGGTCGCGAACACGACCGCCTCGGTGGGACGGACGGCGCCGGTGACCAGCGGCCGGTTGCGGGTCCGGTGCATGAGCCGGTCGATGTCGCGATCGACGTACATGTTCAGCGCGTTGGCACCGCCTGCGGCCATCGCTCCCCCGACCACGGTGGCCGCGATCAGCCACAACGAGGGCAGGCCCTGCTCGGCCAGGATCATCGACGGGACGGTGGTGACCAGCAGCAACTCGATGATGCGGGGCTTGGTCAGGGCCACGAAAGCCGCGGCGCGGGCTCGGCGAGGCGCGCGTACCCCGCCGGTCACGGTTCCGGTCACCCCCGCAGGCTAGGACGTTGAGCGGCCCATACGACAGCCGGCGGGTCGAAACTCACGCCACCCGTTTGGCCGTACCATCGATGTGTGGCACCACCCGCCTACGCCCGGCTAACCCGGTTCGCCCTGTGGGCGCTCGCGGCAATCGTCGTAACCGGCGTATCGGTCCGCCTCACCGGGTCGGGTCTGGGCTGCGAGGACTGGCCCACCTGCTCGGAGGACCGCTTCGTAGCCGACCTCGAGTACCACGCTCTGGTGGAGTTCGTGAACCGGCTGTTCACCGGGGTTGTGGCGATCGCGGTGATCGCGGCCGTGCTCGGCTCCTGGAGGCGGCGACCCCGGCGAACCGACCTCATCGTGTTGTCTCTGGGCCTGGTGGCGGGGGTGCTGGCCCAGGTCGGGCTGGGGGCCCTGCTGGTGCTGTCCGAACTCGATCCCCGCTTCACCATGGGGCACTTCCTGCTGTCGATGGTGCTGCTGTGGAATGCGGCCGTGCTCGACGTCAGAGCCCGCAGTGACACCGTCACCGCAGGCACGGCCGGGAGGCCCGACGGCACGGCGCCCGGTGAGCGGCCGCACGACGGGACGACCCGGCTGATGCTGTGGGCCGTGCTGGTGGTCGGCGGGGCGTTGCTGGTCACCGGCACCCTGGTCACCGGGGCGGGACCCCATGCCGGCGACACCCGGGCCGAGCGGCTCCCGCTGCTGGTGCGCGAAGTCGCCCGAATCCACAGCATCGTCGCGCTGATCCTGCTAGGGATGGTGGTGTGGACGTGGTGGCGGCTGCGGGCATCGGGCTCGACAGGGCACGTCCGGATGGGACGGATTGCGGTGCTGCTCGCCGTGCAGGGCGCGGTGGGCTACACGCAGTACTTCACCGGTGTGCCCGTGCTGCTCGTAGGAGTTCACGTGACCCTGGCGTCGATCACCTGGATCGAGATCGTCAAGGCCGCCCACGATCCGGCGACCGGGGCTGCGAGACGGGTGGAGCGAGACCCGGTCGACGGCATGCCGATAGTCGGAGCGCGGCCATGACCTCTCCGATTACCTCGCCGGTCCTGGATCCGGTGGACGAGACCGACCGGAGGCCCGACCTGCCCTGGAAGGTGATCGTTCTCGACGACCCGGTCAACCTGATGTCGTATGTCACCTACGTGTTCCGCAAGCTGTTCGGCTACTCGCAGCAGAAGGCGCACCGCCTGATGATGCAGGTCCACACCGAGGGCAAGGCCGTGGTGGCGTCGGGCCAGCGGGAGAAGGCCGAGTTCGACGTGTATCGGCTCCACGAGCACGGCCTGTGGGCCATCCTCGAGCAGGATTGATGGCACGCGGCAGGTTCCGGCTCGGCCCCGACGGCATCAGGCTGACGCTGCGAGACGGCGAGCGATCGGGGCTCGCGGCGGTGCTCGAGCAGTTCCGGCAGCTGCTCCTGGAGGGCACGGATGCGTCGATGCTGCGCTTCCAGCCGCCGGTGCACATCCACGACCACAAGGCCTCCGACGAGTTCTGGGATATGGCCGCGGGGCCCCTGCTGCAGCACCGGCTGGAAGCCCTCGACATCGTGGAGGCCGGGCTGGCGGGTGCCGCTCTGGACGACGAAGCAGTCTCGGCCTGGATACAGACCCTCAACAGCCTGCGCCTCTACCTGGGCAACACGCTCGAGGTCGGAGCGGCGACGTTCGACCCGCCCCGACCGGGCGACCAGCCCCAGGAAGCCGCCCGCTACATGCTCTACGAATGGTTGGGCGGCCTGCTCGACCAGCTGGTCGCCACCGCAGCCGGAACCCTCCCGCCCGGCACCGACGACTGAGAACCGAAGTCCTGACGAGTAGCCTCGAAACGATGCCGGTCCAACGCATGGAGCCCACGAATGCCCCGCTTCCCTCGGCCTTTCCCGAGGGCTGGTACTTCGTCGCCAGCCGCAAGGACCTGGAGAAGGCCAGGATCGTCCGCAAGACCTGGATGGGAACCGAGATCGTCGCCTGGTCCGACGAGGACGGGCACGTCTGCGTAGCCGAGGCCTACTGCCCGCATCTGGGTTCCGACCTGGGCCCCGCGGTCGGCGGGCGGGTGCGCGACGGCCGGCTCGTCTGTCCCTTCCATGGTTTCGAGTACGACACCGCCGGCCAGTGCGTGGCCACCCCCTTCGCGCCCGCGCCGAAGGCGGCGCGGCTGCGAGTATTCGAGAGCCACCAGATCGCCGGTCTGGTCTTCGCCTGGTGGGGGATCGGTGGGCGGCAACCGCAATGGCACCTGCCCACCGAGCAGCCGGACCAGACCGGCTGGAGCGACCTGCACATCTGGACCTCTCGCTTCGCCGGCCATCCCCAGGAGACCACCGAGAACTCGGTGGACCTGGCCCACCTGCGCTACGTGCACGGCTACGACAGCGTGAGCCGCGTCGGCTCGATGTCGGTGGACGGGCCCATTCTCGTGAGCGACTTCGACTTCGCCAGCACCCGGAACATCACCCGATTCGCCTCCATCGACCTCGAAGTCTCCGCCAGGACACTCGTCGTCGGCCTGGGCTACTCGTTCGTGGAGATACGCGAGCACACCATCGGCCTGGACATGCGCCTATGGATACTGGCGACGCCGGTCGACGGCACGCTCATCGACCTGTCGGTGGTCTCGCAGATGGGCGAGGTGCGCAGTCCGAACCGCTGGATCGCGGGGCTGGGATTCCTCCCGGTGAGGCTGCGCGCCCCCATCATGAACCGGATCATGGCGTCCTTCGAGCGGCGGGACGTGCTGCAGGACGTGCCGATCTGGAGCACCAAGAGCTACCGGTCCCACCCCCGCCTGGCCCGCTCAGACGGAGAGATCATGCGGTACCGCGCCTATTGCGCCCAGTTCTATCCCGACCCGCCGGCTGCGGCCGGCGACACCGAGACCGTCGTCGACCTGCGAGCAGCAGCCGACGGGTAGAAGGAGTGGGCGAACTCGGATGACTGGCGGCGCGATCGACAGGGTGCACGATGAAGGCGGTCGTGGCCGGAGGCCGGCCTTGGAGGCTCGAACGGTGCTCGATCCGGCGGTCTGGGCCGATCCCTATCCGTTCTATGAGAGACTCCGCCGGGAGCGTCCCGTGTGGCTGGTGCCGGGACTCGATCTGGCCTATGTCGCCACCCACGATCTGATCGTGGACGCCCTCCGCCGGATCGACGACTTCTCCAACCACCTCGACATGCTGGTCATCACCGGCGACGACGGCAGCCCCGACCTGTTCCACACCGAGGAGTTCGGCGAGGGCACCACCACCCTGGCCACCGCCGACCCGCCCGAGCACACCGTTCACCGCGGCCTGGTATTCCCCGAGTTGGTCGCCCGCCGCATGGAGGCCATGCGGCCCGAGATCGAGGTCTTCATCGACGAGCGGCTGGCCGTCGCCCGATCCCAGGGGGCCAGGGTGGAGTGGGCCGGCACCGTGGCCCAGCCTGTGCCCGCCCGGGTCATCGGACGGCTCATCGGCCTGCCCGACGAGGACTGGCCCCGGGTAATGGAGTGGGCCCTCGGCGGCAGCAGGGTGCTGGCAGGCTTGCTCACCCGGCAGGACATGCGCGCCTTGATCGATCGGCCGAGCGAGGCGAACGGGTTCCTGTACGCCAAGCTGAGCGAGGCCGGGAACGATCCCGGCGACGACCTCCTGGGGGTCTGCGCCAGAGCGGTCGCCAGCGGCGATCTGGAGGTGGGCGACGCCATCGGCACCCTCACCGTGCTGCTCGGCGCCGGCGGAGAATCCACGGCATCGCTGATCGGGAACGCGGTGCGGGTCCTGGCCGGCGACCCCTCCCTCCAGGAGCAGGTCCGGGCCGACCACGGCCTCATCGAGCGCTTCATCGAGGAGGCCGTACGGCTCGAATCGCCGTTTCGGGGCCACTACCGCCAGGTGAGGCGCGACTGCGAACTGGGGGGCGTCACCCTCACTGCCGGCACCACCGCTTTCTTGCTGTGGTCATCGGCCAACCGCGACCCGGCCGAGTTCGACCGGCCCGACGAAGTGGTTCTGGACCGCCGCATACCCCGCAGTCACCTGGCCTTCGGACGGGGCATCCACCACTGCGTCGGCGCTCCGCTGGCCCGCCTGGAGACCCTCTGCTCGCTGGAGCGCCTGCTGCAGGACACCTCGTGGTTCAGTCTGGCCGACGACGACCCGCCCCGCTGGGAGAGAAGCATGTTCGTGCGCCGCCACGAGCACCTCCCCCTGGACGTGACCTGGAACTAGCAGGCCGCGCCTGGAAGGTACAGTGAACGCGCCATGAGCCGTCTGCTCGATAGGTTCAGCCGGCTGGTTACGGCCCGACCGGTCATCACGATCGTCGTGCTCATCCTCCTGACGGTGGTGCTGGCCGCGGGGACGACGCGGCGGGCGCCCCCCACTGAGGGCACCGACGTGGCGTACCTTCCCCCCGACAGCGCCATCCGCGCTGCGCTGGTGGAGCTCGACGAATTCTTCGGGGAGTTCAGCGACGCCAATGTGGTGACCCTGGTCTTCCGGGGCGAGGCACTCACACCCGGCGGGCTCGCCCAGATGGACGCCCTCTTCGACGACATCCTCAGTGACCCGGGTGTGGCCCAGCGGCTGGTGCCGGCCGACCCGATCATCGCCCCCTCTCTGCTGATCGAGGCCGCGGGTGGTATCGATGCTGCGTCGGTCACACAGGCAGAGATCGACTCCATCGGTGGCATCCCCGAGATCGGTGGGGCGCTCGCCGCCCTGACCGGGCACGACACCGACGGCACACCGGTCGCCATCGCCACCGTCCGCCTGAGCGACACCGGCGACGACAGAGTCTGGGACGCCGAGCGGACCATCAACGATGCGGCCATCGCCAGCGACGGCCCTCTGCGAGTGAGCAGCGTGTCGCCCATCGTGATCGAGGACGAGTACAAGCACGCCACCGAGACGGGGATGGCACCGCTGGTCGGGCTCGCCCTGGTACTGATCGCGGGACTGATCCTGCTGTTCCTGCGCACCTTCTCCGATCTGGTGCTCACCCTCGCCGGCCTGGTCTTCTCAATAATGTGGATCGTCGGGGCGGAGGGCTGGCTCGGGCCGAACGGGCTGGGTTGGATCGGTCCTCCGAGTTCGGTCTCGACGATGGTGCCGATCATCGTGATCAGCCTCACGGTGGACTATGCGATCCAGGCCGTCTCGCACTACCGGGAGCGGCGGCTCGAGGGCGAGCCGGTGCTCGAGGCGGTCCGGACGGGACTGCACAACGTCGGTGTCCCGATCGTGCTGGCCGCGGTCACGACCATCGCCAGCTTCCTGTCGATCCTGTTCTCCCCCATCGGTGTGATCGGCGACTTCGGCGTCGTCGCGGCGCTGGGCGTGGCCTTGAGCCTGATCGTGATGCTGTCGCTGGTCCCGGCCGGCCGGACGATCATCGACCGGCGGCGCGAGGCACGGGGCAGGTTGAAGGAGCCGCGGCCCGTCTCGGGTGCGCTGCCCGGCATCGAACGGGCGGCCGAGTTGTTCGGGGCGGCGGTGGCCCGCCGGCCGGCTCCCTATCTCATCGCCGTCCTAGCCGTGACGGTGGCGTTCGGCTTCGCGGCCACGGGACTCCACTCGGTGTTCAGCATCCGCGACGTCCTGCCCCGGGGCGGGACCGTGCTGAACGACATGGAGACTCTCGAGGCAGCCGTCGGCGGCTCGACGGAGCAGGCCCGCGTGCTCGTGAAGGCCGAGGCGACCGAGACCCGCACGCTGCTGAACGTGCGGGATCTCACGGACGCCTTCGAGGACGAGCAGCGCCGCCCGCAGGCGGCCGCCGGGCCCATGGAGGCAACGTACGAGTCGCTGGCCCGCGACTGGACCCACGACAGCGGGGCGCCTGATGACAAGTACGATCCCGATCTCGCCGCCCTCTTCGAGGAAGCCTCCGCCGACGTTCAGCTCGATCCGGCACTGATGCAGGAGTTCCTCGACCGGCTCGAGGCAGTGGATCCCGGCGTGGCACGCGTCCTGGTCAACAACCCCGACGGAACGGACGCGATCCTGCTCCAGTTCCCGACCTATACCGACGACCCCAGGGCAACCGCGGTGATCCAGGAGGAGATCGAGGCGCTCTGGGCCGGCGACGACGGAGCCATCACCGCCACGGCGGAGAGCGTTCTGGCGGTCGCCATCACGGACCAGATCACCGACGGGCAGACCGCGTCGATCAGCACGACCGTCGCGGTCGCCCTCGGCATCCTCGCCATCTTCTTCTGGGTGACGCTGCGCCGGCCCACCCTGTCGATCATCGCGGTCGGGCCGATCGTGCTCGTCCTCATCTGGGTCCTGGGCACGATGGCGCTGCTGGACATTCCCTACTCGCTGATCACCTCGATCATCACCGCGCTGTCGATCGGGATCGGCGTGGACTACACGATCCACGTGATCCATCGCTACCGGGAGGAGTTCTCCCATGTGCGCAAGCCGGAGACGGCGGCAATCCGGACCCTCGCGACCACGGGGTCGGCGCTGCTGGGCTCCGCGCTGACGACGGCGTTCGGGTTCGGTGTGCTGGCGTTCTCGCCGCTGGACGGGTCCCGGCAGTTCGGCATCACCGCCGCCATAACGATCGGGTACTCCCTGCTCGTCTCGGTCCTGGTGGTCCCCCCGGCGATGACCGTGTGGGGCGCCTACGAGAACATGCGCCTGCGCTCGACCGTCCAGCGCCTGTGGGACGACATCGACGTGGCGGCCGAGGAGGTCTACCAGCGCCATGCGCAGGAGCACGGCGCGCCAGACGGCTAGCCCGCTCAGATAGTTGGCTCGGTCAGATAGTTAGCTCGGTCAGACGGGCAACTCGGTCAGACCGGCAGCTCGCGCCTCTTCTCCACGACGGCGAACTTCAGCTTCTTGCTCGGGCACATCGACGCGAACGGGCTGATCCTGAGCTTGTAGTTCTTGGGTGCGATCTCGAGCCTGAAGTGGTGGGCGATAAGCAGCAGGTTCATCGCCATCTGCATCTCCACCATCCGGGCGCCGAGACACGTGTGCGTGCCCAGGCCGTACGGGGCGTAACTGCTGCCGAGATGCTCCTTGCGCGGCTCCGCGTAGCGGTCGATGTCGAATTTGAAGGGGTCGGGGAAGAGCTCCTTCATGTAGTGGGTCGAGGTGGTGGCGATGTGGACCCGGACCCCCTCCGGCAGCTCGTAGCCCTCGACCACGCACGCGTTCATGACGTTGCGGACCGACATCGGCACGGTCGGCCAGAGACGCAGGCACTCCATGATGAAGCGGCGAGTGACGTCGGTGGCCGGTCCGGTGAGCGTCTTGGGATCCGGGTCGCCGTCGGCGAACACGGCATCGGCCTCGGCCCGGATCATGTCACCGAACTCCGGCTGCGTCAGCATGGCGTAGACGATGAAGCTGAGCTCGTCGCCGACGTACATGCTGGCCAGCAGGGGAGTCGAGAGCACGAACCGCAGATTCGACTCCGGAAGGAACTGCCGATCATTCGAGTGGATGCTCAGCAGATCGTCGGCGAGATCCCGGGACACCCGGCCCGCTGAGCGGGGGTGTGGACGCTCTGAACCCGATCCACGACCTCGTCGATCAGCTTCGCTCGACGCTTCATGCCCGGGGTCTTCAGCATGAACCTGGGCATGGTCTTGGCGAGGTACGCCTTGAGTGCCCGCTCCTTGAACACCTGCAGGTCCTCGACGATGTCCTGTGACTCGATGCTGACCGACAGCGGCGATATCTGCGAGTTGACCAGCAACCGGCACTCTCGCACGGCGCGGAGCTCCTGTCCGACGGCCCAGGTCGCCAGATGGTTCCGTGCGTGCGAGAAGACCTCGTCCAGCCGCTCTTCCAGCCTGGCGCGCGAATACCCCGACTGAACGGACTTCCGGTACCGGAAATGGTCGGCGCCGTCCAATCCGGGCAGCAGTCCGACCCCGCCGTAGACCTTCTCCATGTCCTCGAAATAGTCCCTGGCCCTCAGGTACATGCGACCGTGCCGATGGACCCAGTGATTGGTCTCGGGCCCGGCGATGAAGATCATGGGCTCCTTGAAGGGCGGCCGGATCTGGAACACCGGACCGTACTCCTCGGCGAGCTCCGCGAAGAGCGCGGGCATGTTGCCGGTGCGAAGATGCTTGCTGCCCAGAATCTTCCGCATCTTTGCCACCGGAATCTGCTTGGTCAGGGCGGATCGCCGGAACAGTGGCCCGGCGATGTTGTGCCCGACCGCTTCGGCGATGGCCCGGCCGATCAGGTCCATCTTGCAGATCTGCTCGACGCGCTCCTCGGACTCCTCGTCGAGCTCGAAGATGAACCTCAGGACGTCGCAGGTGTGGATGAGACCGATGATGACGATGTCTCTCGGGTCCGGGATCTCGTTGTTGAAGATGGCCCTGCTGATGCGGGTCTTGACGAACTCGACCGCGGTGCCGACCTCGGAGCCGGTGTGCACGCCCATCCTCCAGGCGGACCCGGCCAGCGACCAGAAGTCGCCGTCGTGGTGCTGCAGTATCTTCAGGTCGACCAAGTGGTCCAAGGTCATGTCGATGATCGACTCCGCTTCGGGAGCGAGCCTCTCGATCCAGTACTGGGCATTCCGCCGCTCCCGCGAGGCGGCGATCCTGTAGAGGATGGGGTCGAGCGCGGGGTCGCCGGTTGCGGTCCCGTCCAGGAGGATCAGAGACTCCATGTCCGTGTCGACGCGAGACATGAGCGACAGCTCGGCGAGGGCCGCACCGACGATGGCGCAGTTCAGGTTCCACCCGGGCACCTGGCGGAAGTAGCCGCTCTCCTCATTGAGGAGCGTCAGGACGAGTTCATCGACCAGGGTCAACGACCTGGTCATGACACCGCGGCCGGCCTGGGACATCAGTCCCGTCCTTTGCGCACCATCCGGCAAATCGTAGCCGGTCGGGTTGTCACCGTGCGTCAGACGGGTAGCTCGCGCCTCTTCTCCGCCACCACGAACTTCAGCTTCCTGTTCGGTGACATCGACGGGAACGGGCTGATCTTGAGCTTGTAGTTCTTGGGAGCGATCTCCAGCGTGAAGTAGTGCGCCATCATCAGCAGGTTGGTCGCCAAGTACAGTTCCGTCAACCGGGCGCCGAGGCAGGTGTGGGTGCCCAGGCCGTACGGGGCGTACCCGGTGCCGAGGTGTTCCTTGCGCGGAGCCTGGTAGCGGTCGATGTCGAACTGGAAGGGGTCGGGGAACAGATCCTCCATGTAATGCGTGGCGGTCGTGGCGATCAAGACCCGGACACCCTCCGGCAACTCGTAGCCCTCGACCTCGCAGGTATTCATCACGTTGCGAAGCGACAGCGGGACGATCGGGTACATGCGCATGCACTCCATGATGAAGCGGCGAGTCACGTCGGTAGCCGCTCCGGTGAGCATCTCGCCATCCGGATCGCCGTCGGCGAACACGGCATCGGCCTCGGCCCGGATCTTCTCGTGGAACTCGGGCTGCGAGAGCATCGCGTAGGCGACGAAGCTGAGCTGATCGCCGACATACATGCTGGCGATCAACGGCGCCGAGAGCACGAACCGCAGATTCGACTCCGGGAGGAACTGCCGATCGCTGGTGTGCATGCCCAGCAGGTCGTCGGCGAGATCCCGAGGACATCCGGCCCTCTGGGCGGGGGTATGGAGACTGAGGACCCGATCCGTCACCTCGTCGACCAGCCTCGCCCGGCGCCTCATGCCCGGAGTCTTCAGCATGAACCTGGGCATGGTCTTGGCGAGGTACGTCTTGAGGGCGCGGTCCTTGAACTTGTGCATGTCGTCGAGGATGTCCTGCGAGTCGATGCCGACAGTCAGCGGCGACATCACCGCGTTGATCAACTTCCGGCACATTCCCACCGCTTGCTGTGCTTCTCCGACACCCCAGGTCGCCATGCAGCTCCGCGAATGAGCAAGGAACTCATCCAGCTGGTCTGCCAGCCTGGTGCGCGAATAGGCGGGCTGGATGGACTTCCGGTACCGGAAGTGATCGGCGCCGTCGAGCGCGGGCAGCAGTCCCACTCCGCCGTAGACCTTCTCGAAGTCCTCCAGATAGTCCCTCGCTCTCAGGTGCATGCGGCCGTGCCGGTGCACCCAGTGATTCGTGTCGGGTCCGGCGAGGCAGATCATGGGCTCCCTGAAGGGCGGGCGAACCTCGAACACCGGGCCGTGCTCTTCATGAAGCTCCGCAAAGACTGCAGGAAGGTTGCCGCTGCGAAGATGCTTGCTCCGCAGCAGCTTCCGCAGCTTGACAATGGGAATCTGCTTGGCCAGGGCGGATCGCCGCAACAGCGGCCCGGCGATGTTGTGCCCGACCGCATCAGCGATGGCCCGGCCGATCAAGTCCATCTTGAGGATGTCCTCGACACGCTGCTCGGACTCCTCGTCGAGCTCGAAGATATAGCGCAGGACGTCGCAGGTGTCGATGAGACAGATGATGATGACGTCTCTCGGTTCAGGGATCTCTTCGTCGAAGATGGCCCTGCTGATGCGGGTCTTGACGAACTCGACCGCGGTGCCCACCTCGGAGCCGGTGTGCACGCCCATCCTCCAGGCGGACCCGGCCAGAGACCAGAAGTCGCCGTCGTGATGCTGCAGTATCTTGAAGTTGACCAGACGATCAAGCGTCATGTCAATGATCGACTCCGCCTCTGGAGCGAGCCTCTCGATCCAGTACTGGGCGTTGCGTCGCTCCGGCGAGGCGGCGATCTTGTAGAGGACGGGGTCGAGCGCGGGGTCGCCGGTTGCGGTCCCGTCCAGGAGGATCAGAGACTCCATGTCCGTGTCGATGCGAGACGCAAGCGACAGTTCGGCGAGGGCCGCACCGACGATGGCACAGTTCAGGTTCCACCTGGGTACCTGGCGGAAGTAGCCGCTCTCCTCGTTGAGGAGCGTCAGGACAAGCTCGTCGACCAGCGTCAACGACCTCGTCATCACGCCTTGTCCTGAACTCAACGGCTGTGCTCCCGGCGTCGCGTCGGGCGAATCGTAGCGACTCGAATTCCGTGCATCAGCGACAACTCATGCACCGAGAGAAGTATACGCAGCAAGGCTCTGCGTAGCAGAGGAGGCAGGGGCGACGGTCTCATCGAGCAGACGGGTAGACGGCAACCTCGGGCCGGTAGCCTGAGCGGGTCGGCGACGGCCGGCGGGCCCCCATCGTCCAGCGGCCTAGGACGCCGGCCTTTCACGCCGGTAACACGGGTTCGAATCCCGTTGGGGGTGCGAGCAGCGGCACGGCTCGCTAGCGTTCCGGGTCCGCACGCCCGTCGTGCACCCGGTCCTGTAGATCAGTCTGGAGTGATCGCCACCCTGTCAAGGTGGAGGCCGCGGGTTCAAATCCCGTCAGGACCGCGTTGCCGCCCCTCCGGGGGCCGGCGACAACCCCGGTCGGGTAGCTCAGTTGGCAGAGCGTCCGCCTGAAAAGCGGAAGGTCCGCGGATCGACGCCGCGCCCGACCACTACAGTGACAGCGCAGGTCTCCCGGCCAGCAACCCGACCCCATCTGGATGCCATGACCGTCGTCACGCCCGGACACTCCACCAAGCCTCCTCCGGCGACCGAGCCGAACCCTCACAATCCCATCCACAACCGGTTCTGGGTTCGGCACCGCAGCGAGGTGGAGGAGGACCTGAGGAGGCTGCGCTCCCAGCCGCTCACGTTCTTCCCCGGATTCAAGTTCTCGGGCGAGCTGGACAGCATCCGGACGCCCGGCGCCTGGGTCGTCGCCCGCCACGCCCCCATCCTGGAGGTGTCGCGCAACCCGAGGGTCTTCTCCTCGGCCTCCGGGGTCACCATCAACGACTTCCCGCCCGAGTTCAACGAGTACTTCAACTCCATCATCTCCATGGACGACCCCCGCCACGCCCGGCTGCGGCGGCTGGTGTCGGCGGGATTCACCCCCCGGATGCTGGCCCGGCTGGAGAACTCGGTGAAGGACCAGGCCTCGCTGATCGTGGACGAGGTCTGCGAGCGGGGCGAGTGCGACTTCGTCACCGACGTGGCCGCCCGCCTGCCGCTGCGCATCGTGTGCGACCTGATGGGGATCCCCGACTCCCACCACGACTTCGTGTTCGACCAGTCCAACATCATCCTGGGCGCGGCCGACGAGGAGTACGTCCCCGAGGTCGGCGACCTGATCACCGCCATCCTCACCGCGGGCGAGGCCCTGACCCATCTCATGGACGATGTGGCCGAGTCCAAGGTCGGCGTGGACTCCGACGACCTGACCAGCATCCTGGTCAACGCGGAGGTCGACGGGGAGCGGCTGACCCGGGCCGAGCTGGCCAGCTTCTTCATCCTGCTGGTGGTGGCCGGCAACGAGACCACCCGCAACGCCATCAGCTGGGGCCTGGTGTACCTCACCGAGAACCCCGACCAGCGCCGCATCTGGGCCGACGACTTCGAGGGCATCGCCCACGGCGCGGTGGAGGAGATCGTGCGGATCGCCAGCCCGGTCACCTACATGCGCCGGACCGCGCTGTGCGACACCGAGCTGGAGGGCACCAGGATCGACGAGGGCGACCAGGTGGTGATGAACTACCTGTGCGCCAACCGGGACGAGTCGGTGTTCGACGACCCGCTCGCGTTCGACGTGCTCCGCGACCCCAACCCCCACGTCGGCTACGGCGGCCCCGGTCCGCACTACTGCCTCGGCGCCCACCTGGCCCGGCGCGAGATCAAGGTGATGTTCCGCGAGCTGTTCACCCGCATCGGCGACATCCACACCACCGGCGAGCCCGACCTGCTGGCGTCGGCCTTCATCCACGGCATCAAGCACCTCCCCGCCGAGTTCACCCCGACCAAGCCGACGGGAGCGGCCTAGCCACAGCGGCGGCGCTACACCGCGAGGGTCGACAGGAATCGCGGTGCGTTGACGATCCGCGTTCCCAAGTGCTCTCCCAAGGGCAGGAGATGGCGCCGGTCGCCCGTGATCAGCCAGCTGGCGCGGGCCTCCGCCGCGCACTCGAGGACGCGATTGTCCGCATGGCCGCCCTCGATCACCTCAGGTCGCCGCGGGGGCTCGACCACAGTGGCCCGATCCTGAAGGGCTTGCAAGGCTCGGTCGATGCTGTCCGCGGTCCAGCCGAACTTGCGCTCCAGGACGCCGGCGACCTCTTCCAGGATGAACGGCGAGAGGTACAGCTCGAATCGCCCTCTCCGGGCGAGGTCGAGAACCATGCGCTCGTTTCCCGGGAAGTTCAAGCCTGAGACAATGACATTGGTGTCCAGGACGACCCTCATACGCGGGAGGGACCGGCGACTGCGGCGGGTTCGGGCAGTGTCACTGAGGGCCGCCCCTCATACGCGGGAGGGACCGGCCTCGGTTCGGTACTCCTCCACCAGGGCGCCCACATCCTCGGGGCCGATCCCCAACTCCCTTGCTCTCCGCTCACCATACTGCAGCAGTTCCGTCCACTCGCATTCCTCCAGGTACCGCAGTAGCGCCTCCCGCAGAAGCTCGCTTCGCGTGCGTCTCTGCTGCCTCGTCATCCTGTCCACCTGCCGGGCCAGATCGGGTGGGAGCGAGAAGGTGATGGTCTCGGTGTTCCGCGGCATTCTCGACCTCACTTCCAGTTCTATTACTGAGTCTTACTGGAGCTTAGCCGAGGGCGGGGCGGGTAGCCCGCTCAGGCCCGGCCTCTCAGCGGGACCAGCTGCCGGTGAACCGGGTCTACCTGCTGCAAGGCCATTCGGACCTCCTTTGCCTCTAGATTGCTCATTTTATGATTGAATTTGCACATATATGTGTGTTTAGGTATTGTCGATCCCGCTTGCCGTCCCAGCGAGGGAAGCAGCGACACCCGAAGGAGGGAAACATGACAACCAAGACACGAAGGCTCCGAACAGCGGCCGCACTGCTCTGCGCCTTCACGCTTCTGGCCGCGGCCTGCGGCGGGGACGACGAGGACGAGGCGCCCGAACCGGCAGCCATCGAAGAGGCCGAACCGGCAGCCACCGAAGAGGCCGAACCGGCAGCCACCGAAGAGGCCGAACCGGCAGCCACCGAAGAGGCCGAACCGGCAGCCACCGAAGAGGCCGAGGTCACGCTCACCCTGGCGCTGTGGGACCCGAGGCAGATCGAGGTACACGAGAAGATGGCCGAGGCCTTCCACGCCCACAACCCGGAGATCGCAGTCGAAGTCGAGCAGATTCCCGACACCGAGTTCCAGACCGTCGTCAAGACGCGGATAGCCGGGGGCGACCCGCCCGACATCATCTGGATGAACGTTCCGAACCTCGGGGACTACGTGCTCAACGGCGCCCTTCTTCCCATTACGGATCTCGTCGAGCGCGACGGCGTCGACCTATCGGTGTTTCCGCAGGGCCTGGTCGACTCCTACACCATCGACGGCGAGTTGTACGGCATCTCCAAGGACTATGACACCGTCGGCCTCTTCTACCGGGTCGACCTGTTCGACGCGGCGGGACTGGACTATCCCGACGAGACCTGGACCTGGGACGATCTGAAGGCCGCGGCTGCGGCTCTCACCGACGTGTCCGACCCGGACAACAAGGTGTGGGGCTATGCCGCCGGCACCTCCGTGCAAGAATTCGAGCTCAACCTGGTGCGCCAGAACGGCGGCCAACTGGTTTCTGCGGACGGAACCCACACCCTCTTCGGCGAGCCCGAGGCCTGCGAGGCGATCCAGTTCCTGTACAGCTTCCACACCGACGGCACCGCCCCCGACCAGGTGACCCAGGACGCGACCCATCACTGGGGCCTGTTCGCCGAGGGCAGGGTTGCGATGATGCAGGACGGCTCATGGGCTTCGCGCGGCTACCTAGACAGCGAGTTCGACATCGACGTCGCGGCGCTGCCGATGGGCAAGCAGCGAGCCAACACCATTCACGGCTTGGCTTGGGTGATCCTGTCCGGCACCGACCACCCGGACGAGGCCTGGGAGTTCCTGAAGTTCCTGGCTACCGAAGAGGCCCACGCCATTCAGGCCGAGACCGGCGCCGTGATCCCCAGCTACGAGGGACTCGCCGCTAAGTGGGTTGACGGGTTCGGAGGCGAGATGAACGTGCAGGTCTTCCTAGACCAGGCCGAGTTCGCCGAGCCGTTCCCCACGGCCGTCGCTCCAGTGGGCTGGTACTGGGAGGCGGCCCGCGCCGCGATCCAGGACGCCTTCCGAGGCAATCTCCAGTTCCCTGAGGCCTGTGACCAGATCGCCCAAGCCGCCGACGCCTACATCGAGGCGAACCGGTTCGACAGCTAGTCGCCTTCCCGCCGGCCCCCGCACGGGCTCGTGCGCCGTCGGCTCGCCTGACCGGCGCACGAGCCTGGCCGGGGTTCCAGGTCCATCACGGACTTGTACGATTCCTGTCGCCGCCAAAGGCCGTCGGCGGGGGACGGTCAGAGAACCTGTCGAGGAACCTACTGTCAAGGAACCTAGCGGGTCAGTTCCAGCCATGATGAGCGCCATCGGAGTATCTGACCGGGCTACCGGCGACTCCAAGTCCGTCCGCGCCCCCCGGCGCCGGCGCGATGTCGCCTCCCGCGGTGAAGGCATCTGGGCGTTCAACTTCCTAGCGCCCTTCATCGTCGGGATCGCGGTGTTCTACTACATCGCCATCGTCGCGTCGTGGTACTTCAGCTTCACCCGCTACTCCCTGCTCAGGCCTCCGATGTGGCTGGGGCTCGACAACTACCGGTTCCTAATCGAGAGCGACATCTTCCGCAAGGCGCTATGGAACACTGCCAAGCTGACCGTAGTCGGCGTGCCAGCCACCATCGTGCTCGTCATCGGGCTGGGCCTGGCGTTGAACTCGAAGATCCGGTTCCAGAGCGCCTACCGGCTGGTGTTCTTCCTGCCACTGGTCACAATGCCGGTGGCCTCGGCGATCGTTTGGCGGTGGATGTACTCCCCCGACACCGGGCTCTTTGATCAGCTCCTCGGCCCGCTGGGCGTCGACCGGGTGGAGTGGCTGTCCCGGCCCGGCACGGCGCTGTGGGCGGTGCTGGCGATGGAGGTGTGGCGCCAGAGTGGCCTGTTCCTGCTCATCGTGCTCGCCGGCCTTCAGAACATCCCGCAGGTGTACTACGAAGCGGCCACAGTGGACGGCGCCAATGCCTGGCAGCGCTTCCGCTATGTGACGCTGCCCCTGCTATCGCCGTCGCTGTTCTTCCTGGCCGTGACCGGCTCCATCGCCGCGTTCCAGACCTTCGACGCGGTCCTCGTGCTCACTCCGGGCGGGGGGCCTCTGAACTCCACTCGCACCGTGGTGTTCGACATCCACGGCAGCGCCTTCGAGAGCCTGCGCATGGGCCGAGCCTCCGCCGCGTCGCTGCTGCTGCTGGCAGTGATCCTGGCCGTGACCGCAGTGCAGTTCAGGATGCAGAGGCGATGGGTCCACTACGAGTGACTGTCCAGCGGGGCGCGGCCCCGGCGTCATCGGCGGTGTCAGCGACGCGGCGGGCCCTGGAGGGCGCATTGGGCCTTGTCGGGCGTCACGGCCCCCGGGGCGCGCTCCACGTCCTGCTGCTGGCGCTGGCATTCTTGTACGTCATGCCGTTCCTTTGGATGATCTCGACGTCGCTCAAAGGGCCGGCGGAATACCTGGGGACGGGGGTCAGTCTCATACCCGACGAGATCCGCTGGGAGAACTATGTCGAGGTGTTCGAGCGTGTCCCGTTCGCCAAGTTCTATTGGAACACCATCGTGGTCACGGTCCTGCGGGTCGTCGCGCAGCTCGCCCTGGCCGCGACTGCCGGATATGCCTTCGCCCGGTTCAGGTTCAAGGGCCGCACCCTGCTGTTCATCGCGGTGCTCGTGATCCTCATGGTGCCCCCGCCGATCACGCTGGTCCCCAACTTCGTGATCATTCGGCGCCTCGGATGGGTGAACACCTACGCCGGGCTGGTCGTGCCGACCATCTGGTCGGCGTTCGGCGTCTTCTTGTTCCGGCAGTTCTTCCTCACGCTGCCCAGAGACCTGATCGACGCGGCCAAGCTAGACGGCTGCCGCCCCTGGCGGGTGTTCTGGCATGTCGGGCTGCCCGCGGCCCGGTCCCACATCGCCGCCTTCGGGCTGCTGGTCGCCCTCTACTCCTGGAACGAGTTCCTGTGGTCGCTGGTGGCGGCCACCAATGACGACCGGCGGGTGATCAGCGTCGGCATCTACCTCTTCCAGGCGGACAACCGCCAGGAGGAGTGGGGGCTGATGATGGCCGCCGCGACGGTCTCGATCGTGCCGCTGCTTGTGGTCTTCGCGATCGCCCAGAAGCACCTGATCCGCGGCATCACGCTCACGGGGCTCAAGGGATGAGCCGGCGCGCGGTGCCTCCCCGCCTGGCGGTCATCGGCGCCGGCGACCGTGGCCAGACCTACGCGTCGCTGGCCGCGGACATGGGTGCGGCGATCGTCGCAGTGGCCGAGCCCGACGACGCCAGGCGCAGGCGCTTGAGCGAACGCTACCGCATTCCGGGCGCCCGCCAGAGCCGGAGCTGGGACACTCTGGAACTCGCCGCAGACGATGTCGACGGCTTGGTGATCACGACGATGGACGACCTCCATGTGGATCCTGGGCTACGGTTCTCACAACTCGGTGTGCCCATGCTCCTGGAGAAGCCCATCGGCCCGACATGGGACGAATGCGTCCGGCTCCGGGACGGACTGCCGGAGAACGCTCCACCCGTACTCGTCGCCCACGTCCTGCGCTACGCGCCCTACACCCGGGTGCTGCGCAGCCTGATCGCGGAGGGAGCGGTGGGCGAGATAATCAACATCCACCACTTGGAGCCGGTCGGATTCTGGCACTTCGCCCACTCGTTCACCAGGGGCAACTGGAGTTCCACCGCGACGGCCGCGCCGTTCATGGTGAGCAAGGCCTGCCACGATGTGGACTGGGTCACGCACCTGATCGGATCGGAGTGCGTCGCGGTGGCGTCCTTCGGCTCCCTGAAGCACTTCCGCCCTGAGATGCGGCCCGTCGGTGCGGCCGATCGATGCATGGACTGCGGTGTCGCCTGCGACTACGACGCCAAGAGGATCTATCTCGACATGGCGGAAGCCGGGGACTTCTCGTTCCCGGTCTCGACGATCGTGGAGGAGTCCACCGTCGCCGCGGTCGAGCACGCATTGGCGCACGGTCCCCACGGACGTTGCGTCTACGGCTGCGACAACGATGCGGTCGACACGCAGGTGGCGTCGCTGCTGTTCGAGGGCGGCGAGACGGCCACCATCACGGTCAGCGCCTTCACCGAGGCGCGCGGCCGCCACTCCGTGATCGCCGGGACGCGTGCGGAGGCCACGGTGACCGACGAGGGCGTGTCCCTGTACTCGTTCCGCAACCGGCGCAGGCGCTTCTATCCCTCCGGGCTGGACTCCCCGAGCGGGAACGGAGCCGGGATCGATGCCGGCCACGCGGGCGGCGACGGCGCGCTCATCGACTACTTCCTAAGCGAGATCACGGCGCCCACCGAGTCCGGGCGGCTCGCCTTCGGCGAGGCCCTGCTCAGCCACCAAGTGGCCTTCGCCATTGAGCGCGCCCGCCTGGAGCACCGGGTGATCGACCCCCGAGATCCGCTGAGCGAGTCCGGTCCCGCAGCAGCCGCAGGATGGTCGGGTGCATCGCGAGCAGCGCCACCCGCCGGATCGGAACAAGGACGGAGCCTTCGATGAAGCGAATACGCCAGAGATCGCTGCAGGACCTGCTGCGACAGCACGGGCAGATGACGGTCAAGGAACTGTCGGAGCGTCTGGAGGTGAGCGAGGCCACCATACGGCGGGACCTGCAGGAACTCAGCGGCGCAGCCGGACTCGAGCGGATGCACGGAGGCGCGGCCCTGATGGAGGACGTCGAGCCGCCGGTGGTGACGCGACGCCGCAAGAACGCCGAAACCAAGATGGCCCTGGCGCGACGGGCAGCCGAGGAAATCCAGCCCGACGCGACCGTGTTCATCGGCAGCGGCTCGACCACCGCCTGCCTGGCGGAGTGCTTGTCGGGCCGGGCCGAGCTGACAGTAGTGACCAACGCCTCCAACGTCGCGCACGAGCTGGCCTCGACACCGGGAATCAGCATCATCATGACGGGCGGCGCGTTCCGCAAGGGAGAGATGTCGCTCATCGGCCCCATCGCCGAGAACACGCTACGACAGGTCCGCTTCGAGGTGGCGTTCATCAGCGTCCACGGCGTCTCCGCCGACGCCGGCCTCTCGAACACGTTCGCTCCCGAGGCGGCCACCGACCGGGTGGTCGTCGAGATGGCGCCACGCCTGGTAGTCATGGCCGAGGCCTACAAGATCGGCCGCGTCGCTCCGATCCCCATCGGCCCAGCCAGCGCGGCCGACCTCCTCATCACTGACGCCGAACCCGACGACGCCGAGTTGGCGCGCCTCGTTGACGCCGGTGTCTCCGTCGCGCACCCTCACCCCGCCGGGAACATGGTGTGAGCACCCATTCCGACCCCGGCGGCGTCACCGCGGGCGAGATCGCGTCCCAGCCTGACATGTGGCCGAGAGCGGTGAAGGCCGGAACTGCCGCGACCTGGCTGCACCAGCGGCTCGCGTCCGGCGTCACGCTGTACACAGGCTGCGGATCGACGGCTCATCTCGCCCGGGCGCTGGCCTTCACCCACCGGCAGCGTCTCCGCCGCGCCGCATGGGCGGAGGCCGCTTCCGAGGTGTGGCTCGCGCCCGGTTCGGGAGGTCCGCCCGCAGACACGGTCGTGGCAGTGTCCCGCTCGGGCGAGACCTCCGAAACGATCCACGCCTGCCTGCGGGCCCGGCGGGCCGGCCTGCGGGTGGCCGTCATCACGACGAACTCCGGCGGCAATCTGATCGAGGTGGCCGACCACGCGGTTGCGCTCGACTTCGCGGCCGAGAAGTCCGTGGTCCAGACGCGGTCGTTCACCAGCATGATGCTGGCCGGCCTGGCCGCGCAGTGCGGCGCCGCCGGCCGCGACGCCGAGCCGACGTTCGAAGGCGTCGACGAACTGGGCGAGTCCTTGATGGCCGCCGCCGCGCCGGTGGTCGAGCGTTTGAGCAACCCCGGCCTGGAGGTCGTCTACGTGCTCGGGAGCGGCCTCGACTACGGCCTGGCTTGCGAGGGCGCGCTGAAGATCAAGGAAATGTCCAGCACGTTCTGCGAGGCCATGCCGGTGCTGGACTTCCGGCACGGCCCGATCTCGCTGGTGAACGACCGGAGCGCGGCTCTGGTGCTGTGCGGGACGGGCCTGCCCTACGAGCTGGCGGTGGCGGAGGAGATAGCCGCCCGGGGCGCCTACGTGGCCACGGTGGGACCGGACCCGCGCTGCACGCTCGAGACGCCCGCCGACGCTTCGGCCCGGGCGACCGCGGTCGCCCGGTTGGTCGTATGCCAGCTCGCCGGTCTCAGCCGCGGCATCGCCAAGGGCCTGAACCCCGACACCCCCTCCGGGGTGCCCGCATACGTCCTGATCTGATAGGGCTAATCGCAGCCGCCGGCTAGGGCAAGCACCGATTCGGGCGGCGCCGAGGGCCACCACGAGCCGGCGTTGGCAGCACCCGCTAGCACGCCCGCCTGCAACGGGTCGGTCACATCGCGAAGCGCTCCGCGGCCGGCGCACAGGTAGGCGGCCATGAAGGCGTCGCCGCTGGCGGTGGGATTGCCGGCCGCCACGGCAGGCGCGTCCTGCCAGCGCAGGCCCGCCGCGGTCGACGACGCAGCCCCGGCAGGCCCCGCGGTGACCACCACGTCTCGACGGTCGCCCGCCAGCGCTGCAGCGGCGGCAAGCGCGGACCCGCGCGGCGAGGGGCCCCCTCGCGAGCAGTCGCCCAGGAGCCCGAGTGCCTCGGTGAGGTTGACCTTCAGCGACAGCGTCTCCAAACCGGCAGCCGACGCCAGGGCACCGCCGGAGGTGTCGACCCACGGCGGGCGCTCGGAGCCCAGCGCACCCAGCAGCGATGTCGCCGCGTCCTCGCCCTCGACCCGGGGGAAGCTGCCGGCCACGCACACAACATCGGCGTCGGAGGCGGCGCACCCGGCCAGCTCGACGAAGTCCCGCCAAGTGGAACGATCCAGCAGGGGTGCCGGATCGGACGCGACCAGGACGCGGCCGTCGGACTCCGAGACGAGCACCGGGCAGATCCGCACGGGCCGGCCGGGCGCGATCGTGGCCCGCAGATCCAGACCGTCTCGCCTCGCGAGAGCCAACATCGATTCCGCGCCCGTCTCGCCGAGCCAGGCGACGGCGGTAGCTTCCGCTCCGAACCCCTGGGCGAAGCGGGCGACGTTGAGCCCCTTGCCACCAGCGGTGGTCAAGCTGACCGATGCTCGCTGGGTCTCAGCGCCGGACAGACTCGTCAGGACCATCGTGTGATCGATGGCAGGATTGGGGCAGACCGATACGAGCCTCACTGCGCCTCTCCTAGGCACCAACGCTACCCTACAGCAATGGGCAGAAACACGCAGACTCGTGCAGCCCTGGGCCGCTGCTACATGGTGGCGCTCGACCACCGCGGCAGTCTCGTGCGGGCTCTGGAGCGCCTCGGAGCGGACTCCGGCACGGCGCGCCGCTCTGAGCTCAAGTACCTCGTCTGGCAGGGCGTCCAGCAAGTGCTGGACGGGCGCATCAACGGGCGGTCGGACTCCGAGGCCGCGGTCTTGGTCGACCGGGGACAGCGCCGTATCGCCGATGAGGTGGCCGCGGGCGGCATGAGAGTGGCGATGGCGGTCGAGGCGTCCGGACAGCGGAGCCTGCGCGCCGAGGCAGCGCCGTCGAGGCTGGCCGAGGATCTGCGGGCGCTCGGAGCGGCCTACGGCAAGGTGCTGGTCCGCTGGCACCCGCACGACTCGGCCTCCCACAAGCGCCGGCAGCTAGTGGCTCTTCGCGAGCTCGACGACGCCGTCCGGGGGGCAGGGACGGAACTGCTGCTCGAGCTGCTGGTGCCCGCCGACCCGCACCAGAACGCCGACACGAAGTCCGAGCGTGGCGAACGGGAGGGCGCCGAGCAGCCTGACCCGGTGCTGCGCGCCGCGGAGGACATCCTCGTCTCTGGGATCGTTCCGGCTGTGTGGAAGATCGAAGGGCCCCGCGACGCCGAGTCCGCTCGGGCCTTCGCGGCTCTCGTCGCATCGGCCGACCCGGACGCGGCCGTGCTGGTGCTCGGCGGGGGAGCACCGGTCAGCGAACTTCCGGCGGCGTTCGCTCCGTGCGCGGGGATCGATCAGTTCCGGGGCTTCGCGGTGGGCCGCTCGATCTGGTGGGCCCCGCTGGAGGCCCTGACCCGTGAGGAGATCACGCCCGCACAGGCTCGGCGAGCGGTGGGCGACAACTACCTGGAAGTGATCGACGCCTTCGAAGCGGCGGCCTGCGCCGCGGTGCAGCCATGCTGAGGGGAGTCCCGCCTGTGCTCACGCCGGATCTGCTCGCCGCGATGTGGCGCATGGGCCACGGCGACTCCATCGTGTTGTGCGACGCCCACTTCCCCGCGGCGCGTGTGGCCCGCGGGCGCGAGCACCGGCTCGACGCCATCGGCGTGGCGGAGCTCGCGGCCGCAGTGTTGGAACTCGTCGTGCTGGACACCTACGGTCCTTCGCCGGTGACGCTCATGGCGCCCGAACCGGGCGACGAGTTGGACACGGTGTTCCGGCGGGGTCTGATCGATGTGATCAGTCCCTGGTCGCCGACGGGATCAGAGGTGCGGCTGCTCAACCGGCAGGGCTTCTACAACGAGGCTGCCGACGCCCAGGTGGTCGTGGCCACCGGCGAGACCGCGACCTACGCAAACGTGATCCTGCGCAAGGGCGTGACCCCGCCGAGGCGCAACCCCTCAGAATCGCGCTGAGGCCTCATGGGTATCATCGCCACGGTGCCGAATGGGCGCGGCGGGCTGTACCGGGCCCGCATCGCCGTCAGCGACGGCCGGATCGCCGATGTGTCCGGGTACCGGAGCGGCGGCCCCGCCGCCAAGGAGGACCTGGACTTCACCCCCCATGTGGCGCTACCCGGGTTCATCGACCTTCAGGTGAACGGCGCCTTCGGGCACGACATCACCGCCGACCCGTCGAGCATGTGGGCCATCGGCGCCCGGCTCGCCGAGCACGGAGTGACCGCCTTCCTGCCGACGGTCGTGACCTCCGCACCGGCCCGACGCCAAGCCGCATACGGGGCGATCCGGTCCCGGCCGCCCGGTTACCGCGGAGCCGAGCCGGTCGGCCTCCACGTCGAGGGCCCTGCGCTGTCGCCGAGCTTCCCGGGGACGCACCCGCCCGGGCGGCTGGTTCGAGACGCCGACGAGTTCGCCGACGAGATCCTGGCCGAACGGGATGCCGTCACACTGGTGACGCTCGCCCCCGAGACGGAGACCGCTCCCGGCGCGATCTCACGGCTCGTCCAGGCCGGCGTCGCGGTGTCGCTCGGACACACCAGCGCCACTGCCGAGCAGACACGAACCGCCCTGGAGGCCGGAGCGGCCGCGTTCACTCACCTGTTCAACGCCATGGCCCCGCTGCACCATCGAGAGGTCGGCGCAGCCGGCGCCGCGCTGCTGCACCCGGCCGCGGCGGTGTCGTTGATCGCCGACGGGCACCACCTCAGCGACGAGGCCCTCCTGCTGGCCTGGCGTCTCGCAGGGCCCGGGCGGGTGTGCCTGATAACCGACGCGGTGGCCGGCATGGCCGCGCCCGCGGGCACCTACCGCATCGGCGACGTGAGCGTGGAGTGCAGCGAGACGGCCCGCAACTCCAACGGCGGGCTGGCCGGATCGCTGCTCACAATGCCCGAAGCGGCTCGGCGGCTGCGAGCCGTCACAGGAGCTTCCTGGGACGACCTCGCCGCGGCCACAGCGGCCAACCAGGCCCGCCTGCTCGGCGACTCCGGCCGGGGAGCGTTTCTGCCCGGACGTCGGGCGGACCTCGCCGTGGTCGACGCGCGGCTGCAGCCGGTCGCCACCATCATCGAGGGCGTGGTCGCCTGGCGCCGTCGAGACCGCGTGGCCGCGGCCGCCACCGCCCCGGCAAGCCCCGTACAGAAGACGCGGGAGCCGGGCCCTGGGGCGACTGTCGCAGGGGTCCGTACCAGCGCCCGGGAGGCGCGACCGCGCCGCAGTGACTCCACCCACACTCTGCCGGCCGCCATCGGCGTGGACATCGGGGGGACGACCTTCAAGGCGGCCGTATTCGACGGTGCCGTCCTGGGGCCGGTGCGCCGCGGCGCCACGGGCAAGGACAGGCTGGCGGGACAGGTGCTCGCGGAGGTGCGGGAGGCGATCGACCGCCTGGCAGCCGACGCCCAGACCGAGATCCACTGCCTGGGAATTGCCTGCCCCGGGATCGTCGAGCCCGCGACCGGCAGGGTCGTCGACGCTACGAACCTGCGGTGGCGGGACGTCGATGTGGCCAGCGGGCTGGGTCGGAACCTCGGTGTTCCAGTCGCCTTGGAACACGACGTGTACCTCGCGGCGCTGGCCGAATGGGAGACAGGCGCCGGAGTCGGCGCGGCGTCGATGCTGTACGTGTCGGTCGGCACCGGCGTGGCCTCGCGACTGTTCACACACGACGCCGGCACCGACCGAGGCAGCGCCAGCCTCGCAGGCGAGATGGGCTTCATCGCCCTCGGGCCGCAGGCGCGCCCTCTAGAGCACGCCGCCTCGGGCACTGCGATCAAGGCGGCCTATCGGGCCGCGACCGGACGGACGCTCAGGGCTTCTGAGATCATCGCAGCCGCCGGCCGTGACCCGGCCGCGGCCCGGGCCACCGACACGGCCATGGGCGCGCTGGCCCAAGGCGTGGCCGCGGCGGTGTGCCTGCAGGACCCCGAGATCGTGGTGCTGGGCGGAGGAGTGCCTGCCGCCGGGGACGCCCTGCTGGCAGCCATCGGGCCCCGCGTCGGCGAACTGCTGCGAGAGTTGCGGGCGTCGCCGCCGATCGTCGGCGCGGCCCACGGAGCCCACAGCGGCATCGTCGGCGCCGCGCTCCACGCCACCCGCGTCCTGCCGGGATAGAGGCGCCGCTGGCTGCGCCAGACGGACCCGCAAGGCGTCTACGACACGGCCGGAGGCGTCCTGTGGGCCCTGCATGACCAGCTGGCAGCACCACCAGCAGGTGTTCGCCCTACAGCAGGCCCAGCTCCAGCAGCTGGGGCTCGAACCCGATGCCCGGTCCGTCCGGCACTGTCGCGGCACCGTCCGGGCCCACCAGCGGATCGAACACCGCCGGGTTCTGCAGCACGAACGACTCGTAGTAGGTGCAGTTGGGTATGGCCGCGCACAGCTGGAGGTTGAGGATCCCCCCGGCGTGCACCTCGGCAGTTGTGCCGAACCCGTCGGCGATGTGGGCGATGCGCATAGCGCCGGTCACGCCGCCGTACAGGTGATACCCGGTCCGGATCAGGTCGCAGGCTCCGGTGTGGAGCCATTCGGTGGCCGCGTAGTGGGCTCCGTCAATGACCTCGGCACCCAGCACCGGAATGTCCAGGTCGGCGGTCAGGCGACGGTACGGCTCGATGGCGAACTCGATCATCGGCTCCTCGTACCAGAGGTACGCGGCCTCCTCAAGGGCCCGGCCCAGCGCCAGCGCCTCGTGGTAGCGGAACCCGCCCGAGGCGTCGAACATCAACTCCACCCCGTCGCCCACGTGGGCGCGCAGCTCCTGGGCCAGTCGGACGTCGCGGCGCCAGTCGCCCCAGGCGTGCAGCTTGATGGCGCCGAACCCGGCCTCCAGGCACTGGTCGGCCACGTCGAGGTACTCCGGAACGGAGGCGAACGTGGCCGTGCTGGCGTACGCGGGCACCTTCGACCGGTAGCCGCCGAGCACCTCGAACAGCGGCAGCCCCGCGACCTTGGCGGTGATGTCCCAGCAGGCCACGTCCAGCGCACCGAAGACGTGCAGCGGGAACTGCTCGACGCGGTCGTGCTCCCAGGCTCGATGCCACAGCAGCTCCTTGCGCAGCGGGTCGGCGCCGAGCGCGAGCCGGCGTATCTGGTCGAGGTAGGCCTGCACAGCCCGGCCCTGGTAGCCGACTGGGCTCCAACCGTCGGGGCCGTCGTCGGTGCTCACCTGCAGCCACCCGTCCCAGATCGGACCGTCGTGGAAGGGCAGGCCGTCCCGCCAGCGGACGGGCGCGATGCCGTCGCGGCGCAGGACGTGCAACTCCACGTTCGTGATCCTCATTGCCGGGCCTGCCGGTCAACGAGGCGCGGCGTGCTGCGGGATGTCGCGTCCGGATGCCATTCCGTGCCGTGGGGGTGGGCGAAGGCCCGCTCGATGCCGGCTGCGAAGGCGGTGCTGGCGCCGGGTCGAGCAGGCAGACGGTAGCGGCCGGCGCTGACCGTCACGGGGTCGGCCATGTGCTCGTGGAGATGATCGACGTACTCGAGCGTGAGCCGGTCCGGATCGGCGGCGACGCTGATGGCGTTGAAGAAGGCGAAGTGCTGGACCGCCTCGCACAGGCCGACACCTCCGGCGTGGGGGATGACATCGATGCCCGCGTGGGCCGCCAGCAGGATCATGGCCACGATGTCACTCACTCCCGCGACCCTGGTGGCATCGATCTGGAGGATGCTCGCGCCCTTGAGCTGGAGAAGCTGCTTGGCCAGCACCGGGTTGGCCAGATGCTCGCCGGTGGCCACCGGCACCGGATGCACCGCCTCCGCAATGGCGGCGTGGCCGGCCACGTCGTCGGGATGGGTCGGCTCCTCCACCCATCGCAGGCCGAACCCGGCGAGCCGTCCGATGGCGGCGATGGCCTCGCCCACTCCCCAGCGCTGGTTGGCGTCCACCGCGATGGCGATGCCGGGCCCCACCGCCTCGCGGGCCAGATGGAGTCGCCTGCGGTCGGCGTCGGTGTCGGCGCCCACCTTGAGCTTGATGGTGTCGAAGCCGGCCGAGACAGCCTCGCGGCACAGGCGGGCGAGCTTGGCGTCGTCGTATCCGAGCCAGCCCGGCGACGTGGCGTAGGCCGCCATGCCGTTGCGGCTCAGCGCGTCGATCCTGGCGGCACGCTCTGGGCTGCGCTCCTCAAGGATCTCGCGGGCCTGTCCGGGATCCAGAAAGTCCCGCAGGTAGGTCCAGTCCACAAGATCCACCACCCGGCGCGGCTCGAGCCGCGCCAGCGTCCTCCACAGCGGCCGACCCTCGCGCTTGGCCCTCAGATCCCACACGGCATTGACCACCGCACCGATGGCCATGTGCATCACGCCCTTGTCCGGCCCGAGCCAGCGCAGCTGGCTGTCGCCGGTGAGCTCGCGGTGCACCGCGGCGGGATCCTCCACGAGCGCGTCCACATCGCGGCCTTCGAGCCGCTCGGCCACCGCCCGGACGGCCGCGGCCTGGACATCGTTGCCGCGACCGATCGTGAACACGAACCCGCACCCCTTGAGCCCGTCGTCGGAGGTGAGCAGCTCCAGGTAGGCGGCCGAGTAGTCGGGGTCGAGATTTATGGCGTCGGAACCGTCGAGGCTCCTGCTGGTCGGGAACCGCAGATCGGTAACGGCCGCTCCTGAGATGGTGCCCATCGGGCTCACGCTAATCGCTAAGGTCCTGCCTTGTGAGCGAATCTGCGCGTACGGGTTCAATATTGAGCGAACCCGACCGGTGCGGGGCGCGGGAACGGGCCCCTCTCCCCGCTGTGGGCCTAGGAACGGCGCCGCTCGGAGGGCTGTACACCGAGGTGGCCCTCGACGATGCGGTCGCGACGGTCCAGGCCGCGGTCGATGCCGGCTACCGGTACTTCGACACCGCGCCCCTGTACGGATACGGCGCCGCTGAGCGGGCGCTCGGGATCGCCCTGAGCACCGATGCCGACGAGGTCGCCGTATCCACCAAGGTCGGCCGCATGATCAACGAGGACGCTCCCCCGGCACCGGACGACATGTACGCGGTCGCCGCCGGCGCGGCGTCGTGGGACTTCTCAGCCGACGGGGTCCGCCGGTCGCTGGATGCGAGCCTGGAACGGCTGGGCCGCAGCTTCGTCGATGTCGTCTATATTCACGACCCCGACGAGCACGCTCGCCAAGCCCTTGATGAGGCCTACCCCGCGCTGGAGCGACTGCGCTCGGAGGGGACGATCGGCGCGATCGGCGTGGGAATGAACGAGCCCGGGCTTCCGGCCAGATTCGTGGCCGAGACCGATATCGACGCGGTCCTGATCGCGGGCCGCTACACGCTGCTCGACCGGTCCGCTCAGCCGGAGCTGTTCGCCGCGACCGAGGCCCGTGGCGTTCATGTGGCGGCCGCCGGGGTCTACAACTCGGGCATACTCACCGGCGTCGAACAGGAGCCGCACTTCGATTACGCGGCCGCCCCGAGGCGGATCCTCGAACGCGCCCACAAGCTGGCAGCGGTGTGCGAGGCACACGGCGTCTCGTTGGCGGCCGCAGCGGTGCGCTTCGTAGTCCAGTGCGAGGCAGTCGACACCGTGGTGGTCGGGGCCCGCAGCCCCGCAGAGGCGGTGCAGAACTGGTCGCGCCTGCACCGCGACCTGCCCGAGGAACTGTGGCCCGCCCTGGAGGATGCGCTCCACGACGAGGGGGTGGGGTGAACGATGTGGATCGACGCCCACCACCACCTCTGGGATCCGGCTCAGCGGTCCCAACCCTGGATGGATCCCGAGTGGCCCATCAACCGCGCCTTCGGCCCTCGGGATCTGCGCGAGGCCGTGGCGGGCACGCAGGTCGGCGCCACCGTCGCGGTGCAGACGGCCTCCAGCCTCGACGAGACGGCCGAACTGCTCAGCCTGGCCGCGTTGGATCCGCTGGTCGAGGGGGTGGTGGGCTGGCTCGACCTCGAAGCCGATGTGCAGAACCAACTCGACCACCTGGCGGCCTCGCATCCGGTGCGATGGCTAGTCGGCGTGCGCCACCAGGCCGAGAACGAGCCCGACCCCGGCTGGCTCAGCCGGGAGGCGGTCGTCTCGTCGGTACGGGTCCTCGGCCAGCGCGGCCTCGCCTGCGACCTGCTGGTGAGGCCGCATCAACTCCCGGCGGCGATCGACTTGGCTCGACGCACCGAATCGACGACACGCCTCGTGCTTGACCACTGCGGGAAGCCCCCAATCGGCTCCGACCTCAGCAAATGGGTCGCCTCCGTGCGCGAGTTGGCCCGCATGGACCACGTCGCCTGCAAGCTGTCAGGGCTGGTCACGGAGGCCGACTGGCGGCGCTGGACGCCCGCTGAGCTGGCACCGGTCGCCGAGGCCGTGCTGGAGTGCTTCGGACCCCGGAGAGTCATGTTCGGCTCCGACTGGCCGGTGTGCCTGCTGGCCGCCTCCTACGAGCAGGTCGCCCGGGTCGCCGAGACCCTGGTGGAGAGCCTCAGTCCCGTGGAGCAGCAGCACATATTCGCAGACACCGCCCGGGCCTGGTACCGCCTGCCATGACGGACGCAGAGGAACTCCGCCCCTAGGCCGCCCGGCGCGCCCCCGGCAGGGCGGGGCAGCTACTCGGGGGCCTCGTCTCCCGGCTCGGGCTCCTCGTCTTGGGACGCCGACAGGTAGGCCGCCAGCATGTCGCTCAACTCCGCCAGGCGCCTCATTTCGCCCTTGGACTGCTCGCAGGCCTCGACCAGAGCCTCCGTGGCCCGGTTGGTGGCCTCGTAGGACGTCTCGGAGAAGTCGTGGAGCCCGGACGCGACCGTGCGCAGAGCTTCCGCGGCCACCCTGGACTCTCGCTGGAGGCCTGCGACGATGACGCTCTTTCTCTCTATCGTCCTCTCGGTGCGCCTTGCCATCTCTGCCAACTCACGTGCGGTGTTGGCCATGTATTGCGGGAAATCATCTGAAAACTCACCAATTGCAGCCATATGACAATCGTACCGCGACACGAGACACAATCACAATCCAGGATCAGCGGCGGACGCCAGGCGGGGGATGCGGGTGTTCGACTTGCGAGCGAGTAGGGCGAAGCCCGTGCGAGCAGGCGGACACCTGCAGCGCCCGCCGTTCCCCACCACGGCAGAGTTCGGTAGCCTGAGAACTATGGGGCAGCTTCGATCACACACCACCACGCAGGGCCGGAACCAGGCCGGAGCCCGCGCCCTGTGGCGAGCCACCGGCATGACCGACGACGACTTCAGCAAGCCCATCGTGGCGGTGGCCAACTCCTTCACCCAGTTCGTGCCCGGCCACGTGCACCTGAAGGATCTCGGCCAGCTCGTGGCCGGCGAGATCGCGGCCGCGGGCGGGGTGGCCAAGGAGTTCAACACCATCGCGGTGGACGACGGCATCGCCATGGGCCACGACGGGATGCTCTACAGCCTCCCCAGCCGGGACCTCATCGCCGACTCGGTCGAGTACATGGTGAACGCCCACTGCGCCGACGCGCTGGTGTGCATCTCCAACTGCGACAAGATCACCCCGGGCATGCTGATCGCGGCCATGCGGCTCAACGTCCCTACCGTGTTCGTGTCGGGCGGGCCGATGGAGGCCGGCAAGACCAAGCTGGCCGGGGTGAGCGTGAAGCTCGACCTGATAAACCCAATGATCTCCGCCGGCGACTCCTCGGTCAGCGACGAGGACCTCCTGGAGATGGAGCGCTCGGCCTGCCCCACCTGCGGGTCCTGCTCGGGCATGTTCACCGCCAACTCCATGAACTGCCTCACCGAGGCGCTGGGGCTGTCGCTGCCCGGCAACGGCACGGTGCTGGCCACCCACTCCGACCGCCGGGAGCTGTTCTGCGAGGCCGGCCGGCGGGTGGTCGACCTGGCCCGCCGCTGCTACGAGAAGGACGACGATTCGGTCCTGCCCCGCTCCATCGCCACCAAGACCGCCTTCGAGAACGCCATGCGCCTGGACATCGCCATGGGCGGCTCCACCAACACCGTGCTCCACATCCTGGCTGCGGCCCGCGAGGGCGAGGTGGACTTCACCATGGCCGACATCGACCGGCTCAGCCGAAGCACCCCCAACATCTGCAAGGTGGCCCCGTCCACCGCCGAGTACCACGTCGAGGACGTGCACCGGGCCGGGGGGATCATGGGCATCCTGGGAGAGCTCGACCGGGGCGGGCTGCTCGAGACGTCGGTCCCGACGGTGCACTCGGCCACGCTGGCCGACGCGCTCGAGGTGTGGGACGTTATGCGGGGCCCGTCCAGCGAGGTGGTCGAGTTCTTCCGGGCCGGACCGGCCGGCATCCCCACCCAGGAGGCGTTCAGCCAGTCCACCCGGTGGCCGACGCTCGACACCGACCGCGACAACGGCTGCATCCGCTCGGTGGCCAACCCCTACAACGCCGACGGCGGGCTGGCCGTGCTCTACGGCAACATCGCCGTCGACGGCTGCATCATCAAGACCGCCGGCGTGGACGAGTCGATCTTCAGGTTCTCCGGCCCGGCCAGGGTGTTCGAGAGCCAGGACGAGGCGTGCGACGGGATCCTCGACGAGGAGCACGGGATCCGGGCCGGCGATGTGGTGGTCGTGCGTTACGAGGGCCCCCGGGGCGGCCCCGGCATGCAGGAGATGCTCTACCCGACGTCGTACATCAAGTCCCGCGGGCTGGGCAAGCAGTGCGCGCTGTTCACCGACGGCCGGTTCTCGGGCGGGACGTCGGGCCTGTCGATCGGCCACGCATCGCCCGAAGCGGCCGAGGGCGGAGCGATAGCACTGATCCGCGACGGCGACATCATCGACATCGACATTCCGAACCGCACGGTGAACCTCAGGGTGGACGGCGCCGAGCTCGGCCGGCGCCGAGCCGAGGAGGACGCCCGTGAAGACGGCTGGAGGCCCGGGATCCGCCAGCGCCAGGTCTCAGCCGCGCTGCGGGCCTACGCCGCCATGGCCACGTCCGCCGACAAGGGCGCGGTGCGCGACGTCGACCGGCTCACTTAGCCGCGCTCGCGCTAGAGCCGGTCGGGGAGTCAGAGCCGGTCGGACGGGACGGCCGGGGCGGAAGGACGCACGCAACCCTCGGCGACGGCACACGCCGCAACATCAGTCGCCACCCGGGCGGCAACCCTTCGATCGAAGACCGACGGCACGATGTAGTTGGGGTCCAGATCCTCGTCATCGACCACTTCAGCGATGGCTCTGGCGGCCGCAGCCTTCATCCGTTCAGAAATGCACGTCGCGCCAGCATCCAGAGCCCCCCGGAACACTCCTGGAAACGCCAGCACGTTGTTGATCTGATTGGGAAAGTCGGACCGGCCGGTGGCCATCACCGCGGCCAGGCCGTCGACCTCCTCAGGGCGTATCTCCGGATCGGGATTGGCCATCGCAAAGACGACGGGATCAGGTGCCATGGAGCGCACATCATCTGCACTGAGAAGTCCGGGAGCCGACAGACCCACGAATACATCCGCCCCTCCAATGACTTCTGAGAGCGACCCGGTCTTTCCGTCGGGATTGCTGTTGTGCACGAACCACTGCTTGGCAAAGTTCAGATCGCTTCGACCCGGATGGATGGCACCGGCACGGTCAACGCCGACAATCTCACCGACTCCCGCATCATGAAGCATCTTTGCGACCGCCAGACCAGCCGCGCCCGTTCCCGAGACAACAACTGAGATGTCGGCGAACTGTTTGTCGACAATCCTTAGAGCATTCCAGAGTGCAGCTATGGTGACGATGGCTGTGCCGTGCTGGTCGTCGTGAAACACAGGAATGTCAAGTGCCTCGATAAGCCTCTCCTCGATCTCGAAGGCCGCAGGCGCGGCTATGTCCTCCAGATTGATCCCACCGAACGAGGGGGACATGCGCACGACAGTCTCGACAAGTTCATCGGGAGTGGCCACATCGAGACAGACCGGGAAAGCGTCGACCCCTCCGAACTCCTTGAACAGCAGGGCTTTGCCTTCCATGACCGGCAGGGCCGCGGCAGGGCCGATGTCTCCCAACCCCAGAACGGCCGTTCCGTCGGTGACGATGGCGACGATGTTCTTGACCATCGTGTGGGTGTGGCGCAGCATCGGCTCACGCTGGATCGCAGTGCACACACGGGCCACCCCCGGTGTGTACGCCATAGCCAGGTCGTGGGCGTCGCCTACCGGACAAAGGGCGTTGACCTCTATCTTTCCGCCCTCATGGAGACGGAACGTGCGGTCCCACCAGTCGAGCACGGTGACACCGTCGAGGTCGCTGACGGCGGCAACTATGCGACGAGCATGGTCGGGAGACTCGGCCAGTACGTCGATCTCCCGCATGATGACCGGACCCTTGGCCTCGAAGCCCGGGATTGCGGCGATGTTGCCCCCCGCGTCACCGATGGCGGTCGCGAAACGGCCGAGCGTCCCCGGGCGGTTGCCCAGCGACACCTTGATCGTGATCGAATAGGCTGGAGTCGGTGTGGCCAATTCAACTTCCCCTACACGTGCGGAAGATAGTTGTTCGCAGAGCACTGTCCTTTATTGTCTGACAACAACGGTCCAGCGGTGCAGACCATGACGGGGGACCTTATCCACAAATACCGAGAAACAGCCTGGCCGATTCAAGTAGTTGTGGCCGGTTCGTGGTGTCACTATCATTCGCCTTCACTACTTTGAACCGTTGAAAGGAAGCGGACTAGTGGTAAGACACATGTCAGACGAACACAAGGCTGCCAATGCCAAGGCTCGTGCCGAGAATCGGGCTGTAGGCGCGTATCTTGAAGGCTTGGAATCGAACCGGCCACGACCGGGTCGCAGGCGCACTGCTGAATCCATCCAGAAGCGGATGGAAGCAATCAGCGAAGCGCTCGAGTCGGCAACACCGATACGACGGGTCCAGTTGATCCAGGAGCGAATCGATCTTGAGCGGGCCCTCAGCGCACCCTCGGAGACGGTCGACATCAGCGAACTCGAGGACGCATTCGTGGCCGTTGCCGTTTCCTACAGCGGCCGAAAGGGAATCACCTACGCGGCCTGGCGAGAGGTCGGAGTTCCCGCTGCCACTCTCAGGCGAGCCGGAATCTCCCGCGGCGGCACCTGACACCTCGGCTGTTCTTGTCGCCGTCGCGGCGACAAGAGTCACAACCGAACTTCGGGGGGCTGGACCGCAGCCCGCGGGTGGCGGGCCACCACCTCACGGACGGCCTCAACCACTCGGGCAGTCTGCTCTGGCGCCGTTCCCGCGAAGCGCTCATGGTCGGCCATGAGTCGGGCCAGGTCGGCGCGGCCCAGCGGTACCCGCCCATCGGCTGCCAGTTGATCCAGCAGACCGTCAAGGTCGACGGGATCGTCGCCGGCCGCCTGCTGCGCGGCCCGCCGGGTGGGTTCGGCCAACACCTCATGGGCCGCCTCCCGTCCCATCCCGGCCCGGACCAGGGCAGTGAGCAGACGGGTGGTCGCCAGCAGAGGCAGGAAGCGCTCGAACTCGGCCTTCAGGGCAGCCTCGTCGATCTGTAGCTCCTCCAACACGCCCAGTGCGGTGTGCAGCAGGCCGTCGGCCGCGCAGAAGGCGTCGGGGAGCATGACGCGCCGGACGGCCGAGCAGCTCACATCGCCCTCGTTCCACTGGCGTCCCGCCAGCGAGGCCGCCATGGCGAGATGGCCATCGAGTACAGCCACCAGGGCGCCGATGCGCTCCGAGGAGCGGGCGTTGGCCTTGTGAGGCATCGCCGAGGAGGCGACCTGGCCGTCGCGGAACCCCTCCGACACGAGGCCATGCCCGGCCATGAGCCGCAGCGTCGTCGCCAGGGAGGCCGGGCCGGACACGGCCTGCACCAACGCGGCCACGACGTCGAGGTCCAACGAGCGCGGGTAGGTCTGGCCCGAGGAGTCGAGCACGCCGCCGAAACCGAGATGCTCGGCCACGAGGCGCTCCAATCCGTCGACCGCCTCCGCCGAGCCGAGCAGGTCGAGCTGGTCGAGACGGGTGCCGACCGGTCCCTTGATGCCGCGCAGCGGGTACCGGTCCAGCAGCTCCGCAACCCGGGTGTATCCGATCATCGTCTCGGCCGCCGCGTCGGCGAAGCGCTTGCCCAGCGTCGTGGCCTGCGCGGCCACGTTGTGGGTGCGGGCCACCATCACCGTCGAGCCGTGGGCCTCGGCCAGGTCGGCCAGCCGGGCGATCACCGCCACCAGGTCGTCGCGGATGACCTTCAGCGAATCGTGGATCAGCAGCTGTTCGGTGTTCTCGGTGACGTCACGGGACGTCATGCCCAGATGGATGGACTCATGGCCCGCGAGGGCGCAGAACTCCTCGATCCGGGCCTTCACGTCGTGGCGAGTGACGGCCTCCCGGGCGGCTATCGACTCGAGGTCTACAACCTCCAACACCGCCTGATAGGCATCGACGACGGCTTGATCGACATCAAGTCCGAGTTCGCGCTGAGCATCCAGCACCGCCAGCCACAGCCGGCGCTCCAGCACCACGCGGCGCTCGGGGGACCACAGCGCCCGCATCCGCTCGCTGGCGTAACGGCCCGCCAGCACGTTGGGCGACCCGCCAACACTCATTGCCAATCCCGCTCTTGTTCGCTGCGCTCACGCGCCGCTCGGGCCACGGCCTCGCTCGGCCCCCCGCGAGAACCTGGTGGGGCGTAACGCATCCGCTCGGCCTCAGGCAGCTTCCTGCCAGTAGAGGTACTGGCTGCGTCCCGGACCGACCCCGACCAGCCGGATAGGCACGCCGATGCCCTCCTCCAGGAAGGCGATGTAGTCGGCGGCCGCGGCCGGCAGCTCGGCCGACGACGTGATGCCGCTCAGGTCGGTGCTCCAACCGTCGAGCTCGGCGTACACCGGCACCGCCTTGTGGATCACCGACTGGTGGTAGGGCATGTGCTCGTAGCGCTCACCGTCCATTTCGTAGGCGACGCACACCTTGAGGCGGTCGAGCCCGTCGAGCACGTCGAGCTTGGTGAGGGCGACCTCGGTCAGGGAGTTGAGCCGCACCGCGTGGCGCAGCATCACCAGGTCGAACCATCCGGTGCGGCGGCGGCGACCGGTGTTCGTCCCGAATTCGCCGCCAACGGTGACGAGGTGGTCCCCGACTTCGTCGAACAGCTCTGTGACGAACGGCCCCGACCCGACCCGGGTCACGTAGGCCTTGGCGACGCCGATGACCCGATCGACGTGGCGGGGACCGATCCCCGCGCCGATGCTGACGCCGCCCGCTACCGGATTGGACGACGTGACGAAGGGGTAGGTGCCGTGATCGAGGTCGAGGAAGGTTGCCTGGGCCCCTTCGAAGAGCACTTGCCGGCCGGACTCGAGGGCCTCGTGCAGCAGGGCCACCGCATCGCAGATATGGGCCTCGAGCCGGGGCGCGCACTCGTCCAGGTACTCGGCGACGATGTCGTCGGCCCGCAGGGGCAGACGGTTGAAGACCTTGGCCAGCACCTTGTTGGTGTGGCCCAGGGACACGTCGAGCTTGGCCCGGAAGATCGGTGGATCGAGCAGGTCCTGCACCCGCAGCCCGATGCGCATCGACTTGTCGGCATAGGCCGGCCCGATGCCCCGCTTGGTGGTACCCAGCTTGGCGTCGCCCAGATGGCGCTCGTGCAGCGCGTCGAGCTCCTGGTGGTAGGGCATGATCAGATGGGCGTTGCCCGACAGCCGCAGAGAGCTGCAGTCGACGCCCCGGGCCTCCAGCGCGTCCATCTCGGCGATGAGGACCCTGGGATCGACGACGACGCCGTTGCCGATCACCGGAGTGATGTGGGTGTAGAGCACTCCGCTGGGTATCAGCTGGAGTGCGAAGGTCTCACCGCCCACCACCAGCGTGTGTCCGGCGTTGTGACCGCCCTGGTAGCGGACAACCATGTCCATCTCGGCAGCGACGAGGTCGGTGAACTTCCCCTTCCCCTCGTCGCCCCACTGGGTACCGACGACAACGGTCGCAGGCACGGCGCTCTCCTTCAGGGGGCGGGCGTTACCGTGCGATTGTACTGGTTTTCCGCTCTTGTTCGCTGCGCTCACGGGCCGCTCGGGCCACGGCCTCGCAAGCTCGGCCTCTGGTTAGACCAGGATGATCGACTCGTCCGAGTCGTCGGGGCGGTCCACATCCACGATCACCACTTCGTCGGACCCGTAGCGGCCTTCCAGCATGGCCACCGCGAGAGGATCTCCGATGGCGCGCTGTATGAGGCGCTTGAGGGGCCGAGCCCCGAAGGCGGGGTCGTAGCCGGCCCGGGCCAGATGCGCCTTGGCCTCGTCGCTGACCTCCAGCCCGAGACGCCGGGCCTGCAGGCGGTCCTCCAGCTGCTTGAGCTGGATGTCGACGATGGACACGAGGTCGTCCGGCTCCAGGGGGCGGAACCGGACGATGTCATCGATGCGGTTCACGAACTCGGGCCGGAAGAAGTTGCCGGGCTCGCCCTGGAGGTTGGACGTCATGATCAGCACGACGTTGGTGAAGTCCACGGTGCGTCCCTGCCCGTCGGTGAGGCGGCCGTCGTCGAGCAGTTGCAGCAGCACCCCGAACACCTCGGCGTGAGCCTTCTCCACCTCGTCGAGCAGCACGACCGCATAGGGGCGGCGCCGGACGGCCTCGGTGAGCTGGCCGCCTGAGTCGTGGCCCACATATCCGGGCGGCGCCCCGATCAGGCGGGACACGGAGTGCTTCTCGAGGTACTCCGACATGTCGATGCGCACCATGGCCTGCTCGTCGTCGAACAGGAACGCGGCCAGGGACCGGGCCAGCTCTGTCTTGCCCACGCCGGTGGGGCCGAGGAACAGGAAGCTGCCGATGGGGCGGTGGGGGTCGCCGAGGCCGACGCGACTGCGACGGATGGCGTTGGCCACCACGCTCACCGCCTCGTCCTGGCCCACGACCCTCTCATGGAGATGCTCCTCCAGCCGGATCAGCTTGGCTGCCTCGCCCTCCATCAGGCGCGACACCGGCACTCCGGTCGACCGGCTGACAACGGCCGCGATGTGGTCGGCGTCAACCTCCTCGGTGAGCATCGAGGAGTCGCGCTGCAGTCCCGACAGGCGACCGGTGGCCTCGTCGATGCGACGCTCCAGGTCCGGGATGATCCCGAAGCGGATCTCGGCGGCCCGCTCCAGGTCGGGCTCACGATCCAGGTCGGACCGCTGGGTCTCGAGTTCCTCCTTGAGGGATCGGATGACTCCGATGGCCTCCTTCTCGGCCTGCCAGCGGGCGGTGAGGGAGGAAGACTCCTCGGTGAGGTCGGCGATCTCGCGCTCCAGGTCGTCGAGGCGGGCCCGCGACGTGTCGTCGCTCTCGGCGGAGAGGGCGACCCGCTCCATCTCGAGCTGGCGCAGCCGGCGCTCCACCACGTCGATCTCGGTGGGCACCGAGTCGATCTCGATGCGCAGGGAGCTGGCGGCCTCATCTATCAGGTCGATGGCCTTGTCGGGAAGGAACCGACCGGTGATGTAGCGGTCCGACAGCTCGGCCGCGGCGATCAGGGCAGAGTCCTTGATGCGCACGCCGTGATGGACCTCGTAGCGCTCCCGCAGACCTCGCAGGATGGCCACCGTGGCCTCCACGGAGGGCGGCTCCACGAGCACCGGCTGGAAGCGGCGCTCCAGGGCCGCGTCGCTCTCCAGGTGCTTGCGGTACTCGTCGAGAGTGGTGGCGCCGACCATCCGCAGCGCCCCGCGGGCCAGCATGGGCTTGAGCATGTTGCCGGCGTCCATCGCCCCCTCCGCGCCGCCTGCGCCAACCATGGTGTGCAGCTCGTCGATGAAGGTGACGATCTCGCCGCCGGCCTCCTCGATCTCGGCCAGCACCGCTTGGAGGCGCTCCTCGAACTCGCCCCGGTACTTGGCGCCGGCCACCATGGCGGCCAGGTCGAGCACCACGAGGCGCTTGCCGGCCAGGCTGTCGGGGACGTCGCCGTCGACGATGCGCTGGGCCAGGCCCTCCACGATGGCGGTCTTGCCCACGCCGGGCTCGCCGATCAGCACCGGGTTGTTCTTGCGGCGCCGGGCCAGGACCCTGATCACCCTACGGATCTCGTCGTCGCGGCCGATCACCGGGTCGAGGCTGCCCGCCCGGGCCTCGGAGGTGAGGTCCCGGCCGTAGCGTTCCAGGGCCTGGTACTGATCCTCGGGTGCCTTGGTCGTCACCCGATGGCTGCCCCGCACGTCGTGCAGCACCTTCAGGAGAAGTTCGCGGTCGAGGTCCATGCGACCGCCGAGGGCGAGGATCAGGTGTTCGGTGGACAGGTAGTCGTCGGCAAGGTCGGCTCGCAGCTTGTCGGCCTCGGTGAGTACGTCATGCAGCTCGCGGGAGATCCCGACGTCGGACCCGTAGGCGCGCGGCAGCATGGCCACCGCCTGCTGGGCCTGCTCCAGCACGGCTGAGTGGTCGACGCCCGCGGAGTGCAGCATCGGCAGCACCAGACCCTCGGCCTGGGCCAGCAGGGCGATCAGCAGGTGGTCGGGCGTGACCTCGGCGTGGGAGGCGGCCCTGGCCGCCTCGGTGGCGGCCGCGAACGCCTCGGTCGTCTTCAGCGTCCAGCGGTTGGGGTCCAGAGCCATAGTCACCCGCCTCTCGCGGCGTCGGCTTGCAAGACCGGTTCAACCACGGAGGCCGGTCCACGGGTGGCGCGGTACAGGGTCACTGATCTGGTGGCGGGCACGGCCGGTACCAGGCCACCGGGGTTGAAGCCGCGTGCGGTCAGCTCGTCCAGATGGCGCTGATGGGCCCGGCGGGCCTCGTCGAGCTGGATCTTCAGCTCTGCCACGGTCCGCTCGAGTTCCAGGACGCGCTGCACCCCGGCGAGGTTGAGACCCTCGTCGGTGAGCTCGGCTATGCGCTCCAGCAGGGCGAGGTCGGCATCGCTGTAGCGGCGGCTGCCGCCTGCTGTTCGTGCCGGGGCGAGCAGGCCCCTGCGCTCGTAGATGCGAAGCGTCTGAGGGTGGACCCCCGCCAACTCGGCGGCCACCGATATCACGTATACGGCTCGATTGAAACGGTCGTCGGTCATCGTCCTTCTCCGTGTTTGAGAGTGTCTCCGTGGGTGAGGTTGTCTCCGTGCTTGCGAGTGGTTGCGTTCATGTCTTCAGGTGGGCCCGCGGATCCTCGCCATCGGCGGCCGCAAAGGCCTCCACCGCAGCCCGCTGCTCGTCGGACAGGTTCCGGGGAACGACCACCTCGACTTCAGCGATGAGGTCCGCTCCTCCGGTGGAGGGACTCGCCGGGATGCGAAGGCGCCGGCCGGTCTTGGTGCCGGATGGTATGCGGATGGTCACCGTCGAGCCGTCGAGGGTGGGCACCGGGACCTCAGCACCCAGCGCGGCCTCCGAGAAGGTGACCGGCACGGTCAGTGTGAGGTTCTTGCCGTCCCGCCCGAACAGCCGGTGCGGCTTGACGTGGATGCGCACGTACAGATCGCCGGGCTTGCTGCCCAACCCTTGACCGGGTGCGCCCCGGCCGGAGAGCTTGATCCGCTGCCCGTCGGTCACCCCGGCGGGTATGCGGGCCTTGACCTCGCGGCGCCGGTGCTCCACGCCCCGGCCGCCGCAGGCCCCGCAGGGGTCGTCGATGACGGTGCCGCGGCCCGCGCAGGCCGTGCAGGGCCGGCTGAAGGAGAACAGCCCCTGGTTCTCGTCATTCACTCCTGTGCCGGAGCAGGTCGGGCACGGTCGGGGCTTGGCCGGCGGTTCGGCGCCCAGGCCCTCACACTTCCGGCAGCGGGCCTCGCCGGTCACGGGCACCGCGATCGTCGTTCCCGACACCGCATCGGCGAAGTCGAGCTTCACCTCGGTCTCGACGTCGACGCCCCGCTGGGCAGCACCGCCGCGGCGACGTCCGAACAGACCCCCGAAGAGGTTGCCGAGATCACCCACCTGCTCGAAGTTCAGGTTGAAGCCGCCCGCCGGGCCCGGACCGCCGGGCCCGAACGCCCCGGCCATGGGACCGAGCCGTCGCACCTCGTCGTAGGACTTGCGCTTGGAGGCGTCGCCGAGCACGTCGTAGGCCGATGCCACCTCCTTGAAGCGCTCCTCGACGGCCTCGTCGCCCGGACTGGCGTCGGGGTGCAGCTTCTTGGCCAGCTTGCGATAGGCCTTGGTGATGCCGGAGGCTGAGGCGTCCTCAGCCACGCCGAGGATCTTGTAGTAGTCCTTCTCGAACCACTCCCGCTGGGGCTCCACGCTCACCTCCTGTTCATCGCCCGCTCTTGTTCGCTGCGCTCACGGGGCCGCTCGGGCCACGGCCTCGCAAGCTCGGCCTCCGGTCAGCTGCGCACCTTCACCATGGCCGGCCGCAGCACCCGGCCGTTCCATGCATACCCGGTGCGCAGCACCTCGGACACGACCGGAGCGTCCTGGCCGTCATCTGTGGACTCCTCGCTCATGACCGCCTCGTGGAAGCCGGGATCGAAGGGCTCGTCGACCGAGCCGAGCACCGCGAGACCCTCACCGGTCAGCACGCCCAGCAACTGCGCCTGGACGGCGTCGATGCCTTCGACGCCCTGGCTCACCGCGGCCTCGCAGGCGTCGAGCACGGGCAGCAGCTCCCTGGCCAGCCGCGAGGCCGCCTGCGCCACCAGCTCGGTGTTCCGCTTCATCGTCTGGCGCCGGAAGTTGGTGAACTCCGCGGTGACCCTCTGGAGGTCCTCGAGGAAGGCGTCACGCTCTGCGATGGCCGCGGCCAGGTCGAGCTCCCCGTCCGGATCGGGTCGGGCCTCGGCCGGCTCGGGCTCAACGGTCACGGACTCGACCGCCTCGCCGGTGCCGGCGTCGGGCTCGTCGGAGACAGCCGCCAGCTCGCTGGTGTCGGGGGACGATGCGCTCACGCCGTCTCGCGGTCGTCGTCGACGATCTCCGCCTCGACCACGTCGTCATCGTCGGAGGCATCGCCGGCCGCGCCCGGCTCGCGCTCGGCCGCCGCGGCCGCGTCGTACAGCCTCTGGCCGAACTCCTGGCTGGCCGTCATGAGCGCCTCGGTGGCCGACTTGACCGCCTCGATGTCGTCGCCCTCCAGCGCACTGCGCAGATCGGCGAGCTTCGAGTTGATCGTCTCCTTCTCGTCGTCGGACACCGCCTCGGCCTGATCCTTCAGCAGCTTCTCGGTCTGGTACACGAGGGTGTCGGCCGCGTTGCGGATCTCGGCCTCCTCGCGCCGCTGGCGGTCCTCCTCGGCGTGGGCCTCGGCGTCGGAGACCATCTGGTCGATGACGTCGGAGTCGAGCGACGACTGTCCCGTGATCGTCATCGACTGCTCCTTGCCGGTGGCCTTGTCCTGCGCGCTGACGTGGACGATGCCGTTGGCGTCGATGTCGAAGGTCACCTCGATCTGGGGCATCCCCCGCGGTGCCGGCGGCAGGTCGACGAGCTGGAACTTGCCCAGGGTCTTGTTGTAGGCGGCCATCTGCCGCTCACCCTGGAGCACGTGGATCTCGACCGACGGCTGGCCGTCCTCGGCGGTGGTGAAGATCTCGCTCTTGCGGGTGGGGATGGTGGTGTTGCGCTCGATGAGGGTGGTCATCACGCCGCCCTTGGTCTCGATGCCCAGCGACAGCGGGGTCACGTCGAGCAGCAGCACGTCCTTGACCTCGCCCTTGAGCACACCGGCCTGGATGGCCGCGCCGATGGCCACCACCTCGTCGGGGTTGACCGTCTTGTTGGGCTCGCGGCCGGTCATCTCCTGCACCAGCTCGGCCACCGCCGGCATGCGGGTCGACCCGCCCACCAGGACAACGTGGTGGATGTCGCCCTTGGCGATGCCGGCGTCGGAGATGGCCCGCTCGAAGGGGCCGCGGCAGCGGTCCAGCAAATGCGCGGTCAACTCCTGGAACTTGGCCCTGCTCAGCGTGTAGTCGAGGTGCAGCGGACCCTTGTCGGTGGCGGTCACGAAGGGCAGATTGATCTGCGAGGACGGCGTCTGGGACAGCTCGATCTTGGCCTTCTCGGCAGCTTCCTTGAGTCGCTGCATGGCCATGGCGTCCGTGGACAGGTCCACGCCGTGGTCGCCCTTGAAGGACGCCACCAGCCAGTCGATCACGGCCTCGTCCCAGTCGTCGCCGCCGAGCTTGGTGTCGCCGGAGGTGGACTTCACCTCGAACACGCCGTCGCCGAGCTCCAGCACCGACACGTCGAAGGTGCCGCCGCCGAGGTCGAACACGAGGATGGTCTGGTCGGCGGACTCCTTGTCGAGCCCGTAGGCGAGGGCGGCTGCGGTGGGCTCGTTGATGATGCGCAGCACCTCGAGCCCGGCTACCTTGCCGGCCTCGTTGGTGGCGGTGCGCTGGGCGTCGTCGAAGTAGGCGGGCACGGTGATGACCGCCTGCGTGACGGTGTCGCCGAGGTACTCCTCGGCGTCGCGCTTGAGCTTCATCAGCACCCGGGCCGATATCTCCTGGGCGGCGTAGCCCTTGTCGTCGACCTTGAACTTCTTGGCTGTGCCCATGTGCCGCTTCACCGAGCGGATGGTGCGATCAGGGTTGGTGATGGCCTGGCGCTTGGCGACCTCGCCCACGAGCACCTCGCCGTCGTTGCTGAAGGCCACGACGGAGGGAGTCGTACGCGATCCCTCCGCGTTGGGGATGACAACGGGGTCGCCGCCCTCGAGGACGCTTACGACAGAATTCGTGGTACCGAGATCGATACCGACGGCCTTTGGCATGGTGAGGCTTCCTTTCGCTTATGTCTTGCCTAACCTAGAACGCACAGAGTAGCGAAGTTCATTCCTGACTACAACAAAAACTTGAGTCTATCTTTATCAACTTTCTCGGAGCCGGGCCGGGTACCTTTGGCAGCCATGGCTCACGACCTGATCCTCCTGCGCCACGGCCGTAGCACCTGGAACGACAAGAACCTCTTCACCGGCTGGTACGACTGCGGATTGAACGAAGCCGGTCGAGCCGAGGCCCACCGGGCCGCCGAGATGCTGGCCGGGGCCGGCCTGATGCCCACCGCGGTGCACACATCGGTCCTGCGACGGGCCACGGAGACGACCAGAATCGTGCTCGACGACCTCGGCCTCGGCTCGCTGGAGGTTCGCAGGAGCTGGCGGCTCAACGAGCGCCACTACGGCGACCTGACCGGGCTGGACAAGGCGGCCACCCGCAGGGCCCACGGCGACGAGCAGCTCCAGCGGTGGCGCCGGGGATACGACACCCCGCCGCCCCCCATCCGCGCCGACAACGAGTTCAACCCCAACGGCTCGCCGATCTACGCGGACCTCGCGCCCGGGCTCGTACCGCTGACCGAGAGCCTCGCCGACGTGCTGGCCAGGCTGCTGCCCTACTGGCAGGACGCCATCGTCGGTGACCTGCGCCGGGGCCACACCGTGATGGTCTCAGCCCACGGAAACAGCCTCCGCGCCCTGGCCAAGCACCTGGACCGGATCTCCGACGACGACATCGGTGCCCTCAACATCCCCACCGGGATGCCCCTGCACTACGTGCTGGGTTCCGACATGTTCCCGACCGAGCCCAAGCACCCCCTGGAGCGGGCCCTCGATCCAGCCGCCGCAGCCGCCGCAGCCGCCGAAGTAGCCGCCCAAGCGGCAGGCCCCTCCCCGACCTGAGGCGGCCGCGACGGGTAGTGTCGCGGCCGCCATGCGGATCAAGCCCCACCACATTGTCGTCGTTCTCGGTGTCGCCATCGCGCTGTTCACGGCCCTCTCCGGCATCGTCGCCGGGATCACCGGCTTCCACAGCGACAGCCCGATCACCCGCGAGGTCTTCGGCAACATTCCGGCGCCGCTGAAGGCCGCCTTCTACACCGTCATCCCGATACTGCTGGTGTACGGGGCGGTCCTGTTCGCCAACCGGGTCAAGAACTGGGAGCGGGGACGGCCCGACAACCGCCGCACCACACCCAAGAACGTCCACCACCGGATGGCCGACTTCCGGGCCGGCGTGTACATGCAGACCCTGCTTCGGGAGCCCGGCGCCGGGGTGATGCACTCACTCATCTACTTCAGCTTCCTGGTGCTGCTGGGGGTGACCACCACCCTGGAGGTCGACCACCAGCTCCCCGACGGAGTCAAGTTCCTGCACGGCGACGTGTACCGGGCCTACTCCGCGGTGGGCGACGCGGCCGGGTTGGTGTTCGTGGTCGGGATGCTGTGGGCCATCCTGCGCCGCTTCGGGCCCCCGATGTGGCGGCCCTACCGCATCCGCATCAAGACCCGGCCCGAGCACGCGGTCATAGGCGGGGTGCTTCTGGCCATCGGCATCACCGGCTTCGGCGCCGAAGCCTTCCGCATCGCAGCCGACGGCCTTCCCGACCACGAGCGCTGGAGCTTCATCGGCTACCCGCTGGCCACCCTCGTCGACGGCTCGGGCTCAGTGCACGGGTGGCACCAGGCATGGTGGGTGGCCCACGTCGTCGCCTTCGTGGCCTTCCTGGTGATCCTGCCGACGACGATGCTGCGCCACATGTTCACATCGCCGCTGAACATGTACCTGCGCCACCGGGACCGGCCCAAGGGCGCCATGCGGCCCATGCCCGACCTAGTGGAGGGCGACACCGAACTGGAGACGTTCGGCGCGTCGGTGATCGAGGACTTCTCGTGGAAGCAGCTGCTCGACACCGATGCGTGCACCATGTGCGGCCGCTGCACGTCGGTGTGCCCGGCCCACGCCACCGGCAAGCCCCTCGACCCCCGCGAGATCGTGCTCAAGACGGGCGAGGTCATGGCCCTCACCGGCAGCCCTCCGACGTCGCCGCCCCTCAGCAGCGGGGGAACAGAAGTCGAGGTGCCGGCCAACTGGATGTTCGAGCGCATCAGCACCGAGGAGTTGTGGGCCTGCACGTCGTGCCGGGCCTGCGACGAGGTCTGCCCGGTCAACATCGAGATCCTCGACAAGATCCTCGACATGCGCCGCTACCTCACCCTGATGGAGAGCGACTTCCCCTCGGAGCTGGGCCAGGCCTTCCGGGGCATGGAGAACTCGTCCAACCCGTGGTCGTTGAGCCAGACCGAGCGGGCCGACTGGGCCCGGGACCTCGACGGGGTGCGGGTCCTGTCCGGCGGCGACCCCCTGGACGCCGAGTACCTGTACTGGGTCGGGTGCGCCGGGTCGTTCGACGACAAGAACAAGAAGGTGGCCCGGGCCATGGCCCAGCTCATGGAGCGGGCCGGCGTGGACTTCGCCATTCTCGGGCCGGCCGAGAACTGCACCGGCGACTCGGCCCGCCGCTCCGGCAACGAGTACCTGTTCCAGATGCTGGCGTCGGCCAACATCGAGACGCTCAACTCCATGGGCGTGCGCAAGATCGTCACCCAGTGCCCCCACTGCTTCAACACGCTGGCCAACGAGTACCCGCAACTCGGCGGGCACTACGAGGTGATCCACCACAGCCAGTTCCTGGAGGCGCTGGTAGCCGAGGGCCGCCTGGACCTCGAAGGGGCCACCCTCGCCGAGAGGGTCGTCTACCACGACAGCTGCTACCTGGGCCGTCACAACGACGTGTACCTGGCGCCCCGGCGGGTGCTCGGCTCGCTCGGCGGCATCGACCTGGTGGAGGCCCCCCGCAACGGCACCAAGGGGATGTGCTGCGGCGCGGGCGGGGCCCGCATGTGGATGGAGGAGACGATCGGCACCAAGGTGAACGACGAGCGGTCCCGGGAGCTGCTCGACACCGGTGCGTCGCGCATCGCCACCGCCTGCCCGTTCTGCTACATCATGATGGACGACGGGGTGCGGGCTGCGGGAGTAGAGGACGACGAGGTCCAGGTCGCCGACATCGCGCTGCACGTTCTGGAGGCCGTGGAGGCCCGGGACTCCTCTACTGCCAACTCTCGAAGCTAGGCATTTCCGGCCGGCCTGGCCGGTGCGGCTGTAACCAACCGGTAGCTTTCCGGGGGTGGGGCCTCGGATTGCGGTTGTCGACAACTACGACTCGTTCGTCTACATCCTGGTGCAGTACCTGGGGGAATTGGGGGCCGAGCCGTTGGTGTACCGGCACGACGCCGTCAGTGCCGACGAGGTCCGGGCGCTGGAGCCCGACGGGATCTTGATCAGTCCGGGGCCGGGCACGCCGGACGACGCCGGCGTCAGCAACGACCTGCTGGCCACGCTGAGCGGCGAGGTGCCCATCTTCGGGGTGTGCCTGGGGATGCAGTGCATCGGGCAGGTGTTCGGAGGGGCCGTGATCCGGGCTCCGGAGGTGATGCACGGCAAGACGTCGGTCATCGAACACGACTCCTCGGGGGTGTTCGACGGCCTGCCCAATCCCTTCACCGCCACCCGCTACCACTCCCTGATCGTCGAGCGCGCCTCGGTCCCTTCCGTCCTGGAGGTCACCGCCACCTGCGATCAGGGCCTGGTGATGGGTTTGCGGCACCGGCGCCACCCGACTGAGGGGGTCCAGTTCCATCCGGAGTCGGTGCTCACCGAAGCGGGCCGGGACCTGCTCGGCAACTTCCTGGCCCGCTGTAGCTAGCCGCGAGCGCGAGCAGGTTCAAAGCTGTTGCGTTGCAGCGGTGTCATGCCCGCTCTTGTTCGCTGCGCTCACGGGCCGCTCGGGCCACGGCCTCGCCCGTATGAACGGGATTCGCTCGCCTTCCTGCTCGGCCTCTAGCCGCTCTGGTCGATGCCTTCGGTCTCGCCGCCCTCGCCCTCCGGTGGCTCGGGCCCGATCTGATCGCCTTCGTTCTCGGACGACTCGCCCACCACCACATCCACCGGGGTCTCGGCCGACACCTCGAGGTTGGGCGGCGGTGTCTGGGCCAGGATCCGGCCCACGTCGGCCGACCCCGGCTCCACGGGCTCGAACGTCACTATGCCGATGACCAGTCCGGACCGCTCGATTGCCAGCTTCCCGGTGTCGAACAGCAGGCCCTGGACGTCGGGGATGGCCACCAGCGGGGGACCGTCGGAGATGATGACGAACACCTCCAGCCCGGCCGACACCGGGAATCCGTGAGGCGGATCGGTGTCGATGATCTGTCCCTCCGGGACCGTGGCTGAGGGCTCGCGCCGCTCCCCGACACGGAAGCCCTGCCCGATCAGGGTCTGGAAGGCCTGGCTCAAGGTCTCGCCCCGAACGTCGGGCACGAAGATCTGCCCGGGCCCGGTGGAGACGGTGATGGTCACCGCCTCGCCCGGCGCGAGCTCGGTGTTCGAGGACGGCTCCTGGCCCACCACTATCCCCGCCTCGGCCTGGCTGGTGCCCTCGATCGGGATGACCTCGTAACCCGCGCTCCTGAGAATCTCAGTGGCATCGACGAGGTTGCGGCCGCGCACCGGCGGGACCCTGGGGGTCTCGCCCTGGCTCACGGTGAGCGCGACCGTTGCGCCCTCCTCGATCCGCTGGCCGGCCGGCGGGCTCTGGGCGAACACGGTGTTCTCAGGCTGCCCGGTATTGACCTGGTAGCTGGGTTCCGGCACCAGGCCGACCGACCTCAGCTGGGCGTCCGCCTCCCCGTAGCTCAGCCCCAACACGTCGGGCACGTCGATCAGGGCGGCATTGTCGGCGGTAGTCGGCTCTGCGGGCCCGTTGTCGTCGCCCAGGCCGAGCGAATCGTAGAAGGTCCATGCCAGGAAGCCGAGGGCGACGACGAGGACCGCGAGGCCCAGGAACATGAGCACGGCCCGCTTCCAGCCGTCGGAACGGTGGACCTCCTCGTAGTAGTAGGCCGGTGGTGGCACGTACTGCTGGGGAGGCCCCTGGCCCGACCCTGGTCCGGGCGCAGCCGGCACCTGGGCGCCGGGGCCGGTGGGCGGTCCGCCACGGGACGGCGGAGCAGTGGCCACGGGACCGGTGCGCGGCCGGTCCGGAGTCGCGGCCGGCGGGGCCGGTGGCCTGGTCGCGGGACGCTCGGCGGTCCTGGTCCGGGGAGACTCGCCGGTCCGGGCCGGGATGCTGTGCGCCCCGGCCAGGTAGCGCTGGAGGTCGGCGCGGAGATCGTCGGCCTTGGGGTACCGGTTGGCCGGGTTCTTGGCCAGCAGCTTGAGGATGATGGCCTCGAGGGACTCCACGATGCTCACGCCCAGCAGCGACGGCGCCAGGGGACGCTCCTGCACGTGCTTGACGGCCACCGCGGTCGAGGTCTCAGCGGTGAAGGGGGGCTTGCCCACGATCATCTCGTAGAGCACGACCCCCAGCGAGTACAGGTCGCTGCGACCGTCGAGAGCCTTGCCCTGGGCCTGCTCGGGCGAGAAGTACGTGGCCGTGCCCATGACCGACCCGATATGGGTGAGGTTGTCGCCGGTCCTTCGGGCCAGGGCGGTGGCTATGCCGAAGTCGGCCACCTTCACCTGGCCGTCATCGCTCACGATGATGTTGCCGAGCTTTATGTCACGGTGCACGAGGCCGGCGTTGTGGGCACTGCTGAGAGCCTCAGCCACGTCCGCCGCGATCTCCGCGGCCCGGTCGGGGCTGAGACGACCGGTGGAACGCAGCACGTCGGCCATGTTGCGGCCCACGACGTACTCCATGACGATGTAGTAGGTGCCCTGCTCCTGTCCCCAGTCGTAGATGCCGACGATGTTGGGGTGGTTCAGGTTGGCCGCGGCCTTGGCCTCCCGGCGGAAGCGCTCGACGAAGCTCGGATCATTGGCGAACTCCGGGAACAGGACTTTCACCGCCACCTGCCGGTCGAGCGACGCGTCCCGGGCCAGGTAGACATCGGCCATCCCGCCGCGCGCAATGCGGCGGAGCAACTCGTAGCGGCCGTTGAATACGGTCAGGCCCTCATCCGACACCATCAGCCATTGTAACGGGCGCCCTTGACCCGGAAATATGACCGTGAATCGCGACTCTGGCCGAGGCTCCGGCGATCGGGGTCAGCCTCTCCGGTGCCCCGGGCCGCGATCAGGTCAGGACGGCGGGCTGGAACCCGATCACCAACTGGTCTCCACGGCCCGGCTGGCACTCGGAGTCGCCCACGACATCGACCACGACGGTGGTCACGTTGTCGCGGCCACATCCGGGCTGCACCGCTCGCTCCACCAGGCTGCTGGCCGCGGTTGAAGGATCCTCGACGGACCGCAGGATCTCGGCGATCTCCAGTTCCGGCACCTCGTTGGTCAGCCCGTCGCTGCACAACAGGAAGCGGGTTCCCCCGAACGCGGCCAGCTCCCAGCCGTCGACGTGCACCCGGGGCTCGAATCCGACCGCTCGGGTGAGGGTGTGCCGGTCGACGTGGGTGGCCGCCTCGGCGGCGGATATGACACCGTCACGGACCAGGTTCTCCGAGATGGTGTGGTCGACGGTCACCTGGCTCAGGCAGTCCCGATCGAGCGCGTACAGCCGGGAGTCGCCGACGTTGCAGGCGGCCAGCCGCGACAAGTTCCCGGCGCTGCCGATGCCGGCCAGCACGCACAGTGTCGTCGACATCTCGAACAGGCGCGGGTCGTCCCTGGCGGCCTCGAGTATCGCCTGGTTGACCGCGCCCACGAGAGCGATGAGCTGCTCCAGGGATTCGACGCGCTCGACGCGGGAGAGGACCTCGGTGGCTATGCCCGCCGCGGTGCCCCCTCCCCAGTGGCTCCCGAGCCCGTCCGCCACCGCGAAGAGGGCGCGATGGGCGAGATAGCGATCCTGATTCTCGTTGCGATGCAGGCCCACATGGGTGGCGGCCCCGTAGTCCAGGCGCACGCCGGCGATGCTAGTGGCCGCCCGATTGCGGCCTAGAGGCCGAGCGGATTGGGAGCGATTCGTGCGGACCTTCGCGAGGCGTCGAGCGAGGCCGTGGCCCGAGCGGCCCGTGAGCGCAGCGAACGAGAGCGGGAATGACACCGATGCGACGCGACAGACTTCGCAACCGTCCGCGCTCGCTCCCAACACAGGCCCCGATTCGACCGGCGGGCCGCTAGTCTCGTGGCCCCGGTCCGCCCGCGGGTCGGGGCCACGCGCGAGTGGCGGAATTTGGCAGACGCGCAGGATTCAGGTTCCTGTGTCCGAAAGGACGTGGGGGTTCAAGTCCCCCCTCGCGCACCAGGCATCAGGTGAATATCACCTGAGAGCGGCCGAGGCCGCCTCTACCGCGGGCACCAGAGCCTCGCCGGTGAGCATCTGTTCAGCGGCGGCCAGTTCGGGGGACAGCCAGCGGTCGGGTCCCGGACCGGGGACCCGGGTCCGCAGCAGTCCGATGGCTGCCGCGGTCCCCGCTGCGGGCTGCAGGGGGGCCCGCAGCTCGATGCCCCGTGCGGCCGCAACCCACTCGACGGCCAGGATGCGGCGCAGGTTGTCGACCACCCGGCGCAGCTTGCGGGCCGCACCCCAGCCCATCGACACATGGTCCTCCTGCATGGCGGACGTAGGCAGCGAGTCGACCGAGGCCGGGGCGGCCAGGCGCCGGTTCTCGGCGCACAGGGCGGCCGCGGTGTACTGGCCGATCATCAGGCCGCTGTCGACGCCCGGATCGTCGGCCAGGAACGGGGGCAGACCATGGGACCGGCCGGCATCAAGCAGCCGGTCGATGCGGCGCTCGGCTATGGCCCCGACCTCGGCGGCTGCGATGGCCAGGTAGTCGGCCGCCAGTGCGACCGGTGCTCCGTGGAAGTTCCCGCACGACTCGACGCGGCCGTCGGGCAGCACCATCGGATTGTCGATGGCCGAGGCCAGCTCCCCGTCGGCGACCCCGGCCGCGAAGTCCAGCGTGTCGCGGGCCGCGCCGTGCACCTGGGGGGTGCACCGGATCGAGTAGGCGTCCTGCACACGGTCGTCGTCGCTGCGGTGGCTGGCGACGATGGGCGAGCCGGCCAGCACGACTCTCAGGTTGGCCCCGCTGGCCTGCTGGCCGGGATGGGGCCGCAGCGCCAGCAGGTCGGCGGCGAAGGCCCGGTCGGTGGCCAGCAGCGCCTCGACGCTACAGGCGGCCACGATGTCGGCGACCGTCATGAGCCTCCCGACGTCGTGGACCGCGAGGCACAGCATCCCGAGGATCCCGTCGGTGCCGTTGGTGAGGGCCAGGCCCTCCTTGGCCGCCAGTTCCAGGGGTTCCAGGGGCTCGATGCCCGCTTGGGCCAGGGCTGCGGCCGCGGCGATCGTTCCCCCGCCGCCGGCCAGCACCTCGCCCTCGCCGATCAGCGCGAGCGCAGCATGGGCCAGGGGCGCGAGGTCGCCGCTGGCCCCCAGGGAGCCGTGCTCGGGCACGGCCGGCACCACCCCCGCGTTGATCAGCCGCACCAGCCCCTCGGCCACCTGCGGCCGCGCCCCCGACGCCCCGAGGGCGAGCGTGCGGGCCCTGAGGAACATCATGGCCCTGACCACCTCGGCCTCCACCGCCGGTCCCATCCCGGCCGCATGGGACCGGATCAGGGACTGCTGGAGCACGGCCCGGCGGTCGGCGGGGACGATCGTGTTGGCCAGGGCCCCGAAGCCGGTGGAGATCCCGTAGGCGGGCTCCCCCTCGGCCAGCTCCTCGACGACGCCGCGGGCCGCGGCCATGCGGGCCACGGCGTCATCGGTGAGCCGGACCGGCTCGCGGTGGCGGGCGACGGCGACGACGTCGGAGATGGTGACGCCCGCGCCGTCGAGCTCGACGGTCACGCCAGGGCCACCTCTGGTGTCCCGCTCCTGTTCGCTGCGCTCACGGGCCGCTCGGGCCACGGCCTCGCTGAGGGCAGGACCAAGACGCTCATGCTGTTGCGCCCGCCCGCTCGGCCTCTGGCGACGACAGGCCCCGCGCCGTCACGACGGCTGCCTCCACTACGGCGGCGGCGGCGGCCTGGAGGCGGCGGCCGGTGAGCCGGTTGGCCGGGCCGAGCACCGACAGGGCCGCGATCGGACCCGCTGGGCCGTGGACCGGCGCGCAGACCGCGGTCACGTCGGGCTCGATGGCTCCGGTGTTGAAGATGGGCGCGGGGCGGGTGGGCGGTACCGGCGCGGCGGCGGACAGGGCCTCGCCGACGGCCGTGCCACCGATCGGGACCGACCGGCCCACCCACCCGACGTGGCGGATGGCCCGGCGGCCCTCGACGGTGTCGATGTAGACCGCCTCGTCGCCGTCGCGCACGGCCAGGTAGGCGGACTCCTCGGTGGCCTCTACCAGACGCTCGAGTTCGGGGCGGGCCGCCGCGGTCAGCCTTGCGTAGGGGCCCGACTGCAGCGAGGCCAGGGCGGTGCGCACGAACGAGGGCCCGACGGAGTAGATCCCGATGCCGTCCTTGACGAGATAGCCGCGTTCGGTCAGGACCCGCAGGTGGCGCAGAGCCGTGCTTGCCGGCATGCCCGTCCGGCTCGCAGCCGCGGTGAGGCTGAGCGCGCCCTCGGTGATCACGGTGTCCAGCAGATCCAGCACCCGCCCCGCGGAGCGCGATCTGTGCAGCGGCGAGGCGGTCTGGCCCTCAGACGGTTGTTTTTCAGTTTCTGAAAGGTCTTGCTGCATATTGACAGAATAGGCCCGGAGTCGGTACCGTGCAACCGGCGACCCGCCCCTACCAGACGAGGTTCGCGATGCCCGCCTCCCCCCAGCACAGATCGAGCGCTCCTCCAGGCGGGGTGCGAGCCCCCACCGGCACCGCGCTGACCTGCCGGGGTTGGCCCCAGGAGGCCGCCTTCCGGATGTTGCAGAACAACCTCGACCCAGACGTGGCCGAGCGCCCCGACGACCTCGTGGTCTACGGCGGCACGGGACGGGCCGCCAGATCCTGGGATGCGTACCACGCCATGATCGGTGCCCTGACCGGCCTCGCCGGCGACGAGACCCTGCTGGTGCAGTCGGGCAAGCCGGTCGGGGTGCTGCGAACCCACGAGTGGGCGCCCAGAGTCCTCATCGCCAACTCCAACCTCGTCCCCGAATGGGGCACATGGGACGAGTTCAGGCGGCTCGAGCATCTCGGGTTGACCATGTTCGGGCAGATGACGGCGGGCTCGTGGATCTACATCGGCACCCAGGGGATCCTGCAGGGCACCTACGAGTGCTTCGCCGCGATTGCCCGCAAGCGATTCGGCGGCTCGCTGGCGGGAACGCTGACCGTGACGGCCGGACTGGGCGGGATGGGCGGCGCCCAGCCCATGGCCATCACCATGAACGAGGGGGTCGCCCTGTGCATCGAGGTCGACCCTGAGCGGGCCGCCCGCCGGGTCGAGACCCGCTACCTCGATGTGGTCGCCGACGACTATCGCGACGCGTTGCACCGCTGCACCGAGGCGCGCCGGGCTCGCCTGCCGCTGTCGGTGGGACTGGTCGGCAACGCGGCCGACGTAGTGCCCCGCCTGCTGGCCGACGGCTTGGCTGCCGACATCGTCACCGACCAGACCTCCGCCCACGACCCCCTGACCTACATTCCCAACGACCTGTCACCCGAAGCCGCCGACGAGCTGCGCCGAAGCCAACCAGAGGAGTTCATCCGCCGGTCCCGAGCCGCCATGGCCTCCCATGTGGAGGCCATGGTCGGCTTCCTCGACGCCGGTGCCGAGGTGTTCGACTACGGCAACAGCCTGCGAGCCGAAGCCCTCCTGGGAGGCTGCGAGCGGGCCTTCGCCTATCCGGGCTTCCTGCCCGCCTACATCCGGCCGCTGTTCTGCGAGGGCAAGGGGCCGTTCCGCTGGGTGGCCCTCTCGGGCGACCCGGCCGACATCGCGGCCACCGACCGGGCCGTCCTCGAGGAGTTCCCCACCGACGAGGGCCTCAAGCGCTGGATCACCCTGGCCGCGGAGCGGGTCGAGTTCCAGGGCCTGCCGGCCCGGATCTGCTGGCTCGGCTACGGGGAGCGCCACCGGCTGGGATTGAGGTTCAACGAGATGGTCCGCTCCGGCGAGCTGGCCGCACCCATCGTCATCGGACGCGACCACCTCGACTCGGGCTCGGTGGCGTCGCCCTACCGCGAGACCGAGGACATGCTCGACGGCAGCGACGCCATCGCCGACTGGCCCCTGCTCAACGCACTGGTCAACACGTCGTCGGGCGCGTCATGGGTGAGCATCCACCACGGCGGCGGCGTCGGCATCGGCCGGTCGATACACGCCGGTCAGGTGAGTGTGGCCGACGGGACCGACCTTGCCGCGCAGAAACTGGAGCGGGTCCTGTCCAACGACCCGGCCACCGGGGTGATGCGCCACGCCGACGCCGGCTACGACAGAGCCTGGGAGGTGGCCGCCGACCGCGGCGTGCACATACCGGCGCCGGCACACCCGGCTGGATGAACGATGACGGTGCGGGACATCCTCTCGATCGGCCACCCGGCGTTGCGCACCCCGGCTGCGGCCGTGCCGCCGTCCGAGATCACCGGGGAGCGGGTGCAAGGCATCGTCGACGACCTCATCGACACGATGCACCACGCCAATGGCGCCGGCCTGGCCGCCAACCAGATCGGCGAGACGGATCGGATCGTCGTCCTCGAGGTGAACGAAAACCCCCGCTACCCCTACAAGCCGCCCATCCCGCTGACCGTCGCCATCAACCCCGAGCTGGAGGTGCTCGGCGACGAGACCGTGGTCATCAACGAGGGGTGCCTCTCGGTGCCACTGCGCGGCGACGTGGTCCGCTGGGTCAACCTGCGGGTCCGCTACGTCGACCGCCATGGCACCGAGCACCGAGTCCAGGCCCGGGGCCTGACCGCGGGAACCTGGCAGCACGAGTGCGACCACCTCGACGGCGTCCTGATCACCGACCGGGCCGACCCGGCCACGCTGGCCACCTGGGACGAGTTCGAGCGGCACCACCGCGACGCCTTCATCGAGCGCATCTCGAGATTCGTGGAACTGGTCGGATCATGACAGCCCGGTACTGGTGCGAGCGGGCGTGGCTGGGAGGACCCCGAGCCGACACCGGGGTGGTGATCGAAGTGGAGGGCGACCGCATCGGCCGGGTGGCTGCCGGGGTGCGCACCCGTCCCGAGGACGCCGTGCCCCTCGCGGGCCTCACCCTGCCGGCGCTGGCCAACGCTCACAGCCACGCCTTCCACCGGGCCCTGCGGGGCCGGACCCACTGCGGGCGGGGAAACTTCTGGACCTGGCGCGACCTCATGTACCGGGTGGCGGCCCGCCTGGATCCCGACCGCTACTACCGGCTGGCCCGAGCGGTGTTCGCGGAGATGGCGCTGGCCGGCATCGGCACCGTGGGCGAGTTCCACTACGTCCACCACCGGCCCGAGGGCGACGCCTACGACGATCCCAACGCGATGGGCGCGGCGCTGGTCGCCGCGGCCCGCGACGCCGGCCTCCGGCTGACCCTGCTCGACACCCTGTACCTGCACGGCGGCCTGGACGCCGGCACCGCCCGTGGCTACGGCCCGCTCCGGCCTGAGCAGGCCCGCTTCAGCGACGGCAGCGCCGAACGCTGGGCCGAGCGGGCCGGGGACCTAGCCGCGGCCGTATCCGGGCCGGAAGTGAGGGTGGGCGCGGCGGCGCACTCGGTGCGGGCCGTCGACCCGGCCTCCGTCAGGGTGGCCGTCGACTGGGCCCGGGACCGGGGCGTCCCCCTGCACTTCCACGCTTCGGAGCAGCCGACCGAGAACGAGCACTGCCTCGCCGTGCACGGCCGGACCCCGATCGAGGTGATCGCGCAGGCCGGCGGGCTGGGCCCCGACACGACCCTGGTCCACGCGACCCACGCCACCGAGCAGGACTGGGCCCTCATCGGCGAGGCCGGGGCCCATTGCTGCTTCTGCCCGACCACCGAGCACGACCTCGCCGACGGCGTGGGGCCGGCCGAGGCGCTCGTCCGGTCCGGTGCCCGGCTGTGCGTGGGCTCGGACTCGCACGCGGTGATCGACCTGTTCGAGGAGGTCAGAGCGGTCGAGCTCGACCAGCGGGCCACGTCCGGCGACCGGGGCGTATTCGCGGTGGCGGAACTGGCCCGCATGGCCACCACCGCCGGCTACCGGTCCCTGGGCTGGCCCGACGGCGGCGCCCTGGAGGCTGGCGCGCTGGCCGACTTCGCCACCGTCGGCCTCGACTCGGTCCGCCTGGCCGGCACCGACGACGGCGGCGCGCTGGCCGCGGTGGTCTTCGCGGCTGCGGCCGCCGATGTGCGCCACCTGGTGGTGGGCGGGAGGGCGATCGTCCGCGGCGGAGCCCACACATCCATCAACGCAGCCTCGGAGCTGCGGGCCGCGGTGAGCGAGGTCGTGTCGTGACGCTGGTGATCGACAACATCTCCGAGCTGGTCACCAACGACCCCGCGCTCGGAACGGGTCCGCTCGGGGTCGTCGACGACGCGTCGGTGGTGGTGGACGGCGACACCGTGGTGGCGGTGGGTCCGGCCGGGGCTGTCGCCGACGAGCGTTTCGACGCCGGCGGCCGGTGCGTGCTGCCCGGGTTCGTGGACTCACACACCCACCTGGTGTTCGCGGGCGACCGGGCCGAGGAGTTCAGCCGGCGAATGGCCGGCGAGCCCTACGACGGGGGCGGCATCCGGGTCACCACCGACGCCACCCGGACGGCAGGACGCAACACGCTGCAGTCGGCGCTCGACGATCGCCTGACCGAGGTGCACCGGGCCGGCAGCACCACGGTGGAGATCAAGACCGGCTACGGGTTGTCGGTGGACTCCGAGGTCGAACTGGCCTCGCTGGCCGCCGAGGCCACCCCGGAGGCCACCTTCCTGGGCGCCCACCTGGTGCCCAGTGAGTACCAGGGGCGGGCCGACGACTACGTCGAGCTGGTGTGCGGGCCGATGCTCGCCGCGGTCCGCGACCGCGTCCGCTGGATCGACGTGTTCTGCGAGACCGGAGCCTTCGACGCCGACCAGTCCCGGGCCGTGCTCACCGCCGGCCGGGACGCCGGGCTGGGCCTGCGGCTCCACGCCAACCAGCTCGGACACGGGCCGGGCGTGCAACTCGGGGTGGAGATGGGCTGCGCCTCGGTGGACCACTGCACCTACCTGTCGGATGACGACATCGAGGCCCTGGCCTCCAGCGACACCGTGGCCACGTTCCTGCCGGCCACCGACTTCTCTACCCGCCAGCCCTACCCCAACGCGCGGCGGGCCCTGGACGCGGGCGTCCGGGTGGCCATCGCCTCGAACTGCAACCCCGGGTCGAGCTACACCAGCTCGCTGTCGTTCTGCATGGCGCTGGCCGTGCGCGACATGGGCATGACCATCGACGAGGCCGTGGCCGCGGTCACCACCGGCGGCGCGGCCGCGTTGCGCCGCGACGACGTGGGGCGGATCACTCCCGGCGCTCCCGCGCACATGACCATCCTCGACGCTCCCAGCCGGCACCACCTCGCCTACCGGCCGGGCGTCCCATTGATCTGGCGGACCCTGGGGACCGACTACCGCCTCCAGCCCGCCGGCAGCCAGACTTAGACCCGAACCCATAGGAGAAGCAATGACCATCGACATCCCCAACCCCACCGAGCACAACCAGTGGTACCCGTTCGCCAACCGGCCCCTGCCCCCCGAGGTGGCCGGCCAGGCGGTGAACCCGGCCGTCATCCCGGTGTTCGACGCGGTGCGCCTGCCGCCGAGCGCCCGCTTCGTGGTGGTCGGCGCGGGCGTGCACGGGCTGTCGAGCGCCTACCACCTGGCCATGTACCTGGAGCGCACCGGCAAGGGCTCGGGCTCCGACGTCGTGCTGATCGACAAGCAGGGCCCGGGCGCGGGCGCCACCGGGCTGGCCTGCGGCTGCATCCGCAACCTGTACATGACCGGCCCGCTGCACGCCATCCTGCGGGCCAGCGTCGAGGTGTGGGAGTCCGACCCGGTGAACTTCGGCTTCCAGCAGGTCGGGTACGTGTCGGTGGGCGAGTCGAACCAGACCGAGGACTACCTCAAGCTCCAGGCGTCGCAGGCGGCCAGCGGCTACCCGTCCGACGTGTACACGGGCACCGAGGCGCACGCCTTCCTCACCAACCTGTGGCCCGACTTCAAGACCGAGAACTGCGACGTAGTGCTGCACGAGCACCGCTCCGGGTACGCGGGCACCCACATGGCGGTGTGGGGACTGGACCAGAAGTGCCGGCAGTGGGGCGTGCAGCGGGTGTACGGCGCCACCGTCACCGGCTACACCCTCGACGCCTCTGGCTCGGTCACCGCGGTCGAGACCGACCAGGGTTCCATCTCCTGCGAACAGGTAGTGGTGGGCGCGGGCGCGTGGACACCCGAGCACTGGGAGTGGCTGGGCGGCCCCTCCCACCTCGACGTGCTCTACCCCGACGGCCACGTCGAAGAGCAGATGGACATGTGGACCTACTGGCGGCTGCTGGAGGGCGAGGTGCTCCTGCCGGAGGGCGTCGACTTCCGCACCGCCCAGCACCGGGACTCGCCGGTGCTGCACGTGGAGCTGATGAACACGCCGGTGTACTCCGAGGACGGCCGGTTCCTCAAGGACCACTTCTACTCCTACGTCCGCTACGCCGCGGAGCGGGTCGGCGCGCCCGGCCTGCAGGGCGGGACGATCCCGGTGAAGATCGGGCCGAGGGCCGCGGTGGAGCCGTACGGCCACCTCAACGACCAGTACCAGGCCGAGGAGTGGTTCGCCGACTACTACTGCGCCACGCTGGGCATGCTGTTCAAGCGCCTGGAGAACCTGCGGCCGTTCTTCAAGGAGCGCCGCAACGGCGGGATCGGGGCGTTCACGCCCGACAACGTGCCCGTGTTCGACTACCTGGGCGACAACGCCTGGGTGATCGCCGACTCCAACCACGGGTTCAAGATGATCGGCGTGGGCAAGCTGACCGCCCGGATGATGGTGCACGGCGACAAGCCCGACGAGCTCAAGCCGTTCACCCTCAACCGCTACCGCACCGGCGCCACCTTCGGCGACCGCAACTCGAACTGCCCCTGGGTCTAGAGGCCGAGCGCAGCGAGGCCGTGGCCCGAGCGGCCCGTGAGCGAAGCGAACAAGAGCGGGCGTCAGAGGCCGAGCGCAGCGAGGCCGTGGCCCGAGCGGCCCGTGAGCGAAGCGAACAAGAGCGGGCGTCAGAGGCCGAGCGCAGCGAGGCCGTGGCCCGAGCGGCCCGTGAGCGAAGCGAACAAGAGCGGGCGTCAGAGGCCGAGCGCAGCGAGGCCGTGGCCCGAGCGGCCCGTGAGCGAAGCGAACAAGAGCGGGCGTCAGAGGCCGAGCGCAGCGAGGCCGTGGCCCGAGCGGCCCGTGAGCGAAGCGAACAAGAGCGGGCGTCAGAGAGAGGCCGAGCGCAGCGAGGCCGTGGCCCGAGCGGCCCGTGAGCGAAGCGAACAAGAGCGGGCGTCAGAGGCCGGGCTCAGCGGTCAGGCGAAGGCAGCCAGCCACTGCTCGCGGCTGGTGGGCCGGAACACGTAGTTGCGCTCGCGGGTGATGCCCATGGTGGCCGACGACTCCAGCGAGTAGCGGTGCCCGGGGTACAGCACCGCGTCGTCGGGCACGCGGGCCAGCCGGGAGGTGAGGCTCTCGTACATCTGGGCCGGGTCCGAGCCCGGTAGGTCCATGCGACCGCATCCCTCGAGGAAGAGCGTGTCGCCGGCCACCAGGCGGCCGTCCACCAGGAAGCACTGGCTGCCGGGGGTGTGCCCCGGCGTGGCGATGAGCTCGACGGCGATGGCCCCCACCATCACCACGTCGCCGGAGGCGTGACTGACCAGGCAGTCGTCGTCCACGCCGGTCACCTTCTTGACGAGATCGGCCTCCTCGGCCTGTACGTGGATCGGCACCGACACCCGCTCCAGCAGCCGGCTGATGCCCTCGATGGTTATCCCCATCATGTGGCCGCCCACGTGGTCGGGGTGGTAGTGGGTGGCCAGCACGCCGGTGCAAGCCATGCCGTCGGCCTCGAGCAGGTCGATGAGTCCATGAGTGTCGTAGGCGGGGTCGACGAGCACGGCCTGGCCGGTCTGGCGGTCGCCGATGGCGTAGACGAAGTTCACCATCTGTTGGGCCAGGCCGTCGCCGGCTGCGAAGTCGCGCCCCGAAAGCAGCTGGCGGAAGTAGAGCCGGTCGTCCACGGTCCATCACCCTATGTCCCGCTCTTGTTCGCTGCGCTCCCGGGCCGCTCGGGCCACGGCCTCGCACGGCTCGGCCTCTAACGGGCAACTGAAATGGCGCTGATCCCTTCGTCGGGCCGTACCCTGCCGTGGATGGGGCAGCTCGGAGAGTCGCGCAATCTGACGGTCGGTTACCTGGGTCCGCCTGGGACGTTCACCGAGCAGGCCATCTATTCCCAGCCCGACCTGGCCGCCATGAACCACCGCCCCATCAACTCGATCATCGACGTGCTGAGGGCGGTCGGCAGCGGCGAGGTCGACCTGGGCCTGGTGGCCATCGAGAACATGATCGAGGGGTCGGTGACGGCCACCCTCGACGCGCTGGCCTTCGACACCGACCTGTTCATCCAGCGCGAGGTGATAATCGACGTCAACCTCAACCTGCTGGGCCTTCCCGGCATGGCGCTGGAGTCGGTGGAGCGGATCCGGTCCTATCCGGTGGCCCACGCCCAGTGCCGCGAGTACCTGGCCACCCATCTCGGTGGCGCAGTGTTCGAGGCGGCCAACTCGACCGCTGACGCGGCCCGCAGCCTGGCCGAGGTGGGCGACCGCACCACCGCGGCCATCGCGCCGCTGCGCTCGGCGGAGGTGTACGGGCTGGACGTGCTGGCCGCCGACATCGCCGACCACGCCGACAACCAGACCCGCTTCGTGCTGGTCGGGGCCGACGTCATCGCGGCGCCGACCGGCCACGACAAGACGAGCATGGTCGTCTACCAGCGCTCTGACGTGCCGGGCTCGCTCATCGGCATCCTCGGTGAGTTCGCGGCCCGGGCCATCAACCTGACCAGCCTCCAGAGCCGCCCCACCAAGGCCAGCCTGGGCCAGTACTGTTTTCTGCTGGACTGCGAGGGCCACATCGCCGACGAGGTGGTGGCCGACGCCCTGCGCAACCTCAACATGAAGACCAGCCGGGTGAAGTTCCTCGGCTCCTACCCGTCGGCCTCGGCCGACCACCACGACCACGTGATGAACCAGGTCGAGGTGCGCAAGGCGGCCGCCTGGATAGACGACCTCAGAGGCCGCATCCTGCGGTAACGCTCGGGGATGTTCCGGCCGCAGGGCCGGACCCCGTCCCGCCTATCCTTGGCTGCGGAGGGATGGCAGAGCGGACGATTGCGACGGTCTTGAAAACCGTTGGGCCTTCACGGGTCCCGGGGGTTCGAATCCCCCTCCCTCCGCGTGCGGCGTCCGGCTGGACCCTTCGGGCCTAGCCTGCCAACACGTCACCTGGAGGAGCCACCCATGATCCGTATCCGCTTGCTGGCCACTCTGATCGCCGTCGCCCTCGTGGCCGCAGCCTGCGGCTCCGACGACGGCGAGGAGGCAGCCGTACCCACGACGGAACCGGCAACGACCGCCGCGCCCACCACCGAGACGCCCGCCACCACCGCAGCACCCACCACGACGGCCGCGCCCACCACCACCGCAGCACCCACGACGACGGCCGCGCCCACCACCACCGCAGCACCCACGACGACGGCCGCGCCCACCACCACCGCAGCACCGACCACGACGGCGACTCAGCTAACAGTCGAAGGGCCGTCCGCCGCAGAGCCGGTAGCGACCGCCGGGGAATGGATGGCCTTCAACGGCGGCGACGAGTGCACTTGCGCCGATGGCAGCGACTACCACTACTGGGTGCGCGAGGGCGACCCCGAGAAGCTGGTCTTCTACCTGCAGGGCGGCGGGGCGTGCTTCAGCCGTGACAACTGCGCGTTCACCGGCGAGGGGAACTCGTACGACGTCACCACCGACGTCACCTCACCTGTCGACAACCCCGATGCGTGGGACGGCATCTTCGACTTCGACAACCCGCTCAACCCGGTGAGGGACCACTCGTTCGTGGTGGCGCTGTACTGCACCGGCGACGTGCACATCGGCGACCGGGTCAACGACTACGGGGGCGGCCTGATCGTGCAACACAACGGCTTCGTCAACGCCAACACCGCGCTGGACGCAGCCGTCGAGCGCTTCGGCGGCGCCACCGAGGTGGTGGTGGCCGGCTCGAGTGCCGGCTCGGCCTCGGCCGCGCTGTACGGCGGGCTGGCCGCCGACCTGTTCGGAGATGCGAGCGTCGCGGTGGTGGCCGACGCCTCGGGCGCCTACCCGAGCGACCCCGGCATCAACACCTACATCGGCGGCCTGTGGGGCGCGATGAGGGTGATACCGGACTGGCCGGTCAACGAGGGGGTCACCCCGGCCGAGTGGGGCCTGCCCGAGCTGTTCATCCGTGCGGGCCTGCACGCGCCCCGAGCCCGGTTCGCCCGCTACGACAACGCCTTCGACAGCACGCAGGAGTTCTTCGCGGCATTGGCCGGATTCGACGCCAGCAGCATCGACCAGCTCATGTACCAGAACGAGGCCCAGATCGAGGCCGCCGGGGTGAACCAGGCCAGCTACATGGCCCCCGGCAGGGACCACACGATCCTGACCCGGGACCTCGTCTACACCCAGGAAGTTGAGGGGGTGGCCTTCCTCGACTGGCTCACCGCGTTCCTGGGCGGCACCGATGTCGAGGACGTGACCTGCGTGGACTGCTCATAGCCGGCACGCCGGTACGCTCAGAGGCGCACCACGGCCAGCCAAGTGGCCGGGTCACGAAGGGAGTCCCGGCAAGTCCCAAGTGTGGATCGTGGTGAGGGGGACGCCATGACCCGCATGCGCTTGTTGGCCGCCCTGGCCGTCGTCGCTGTGTTGGCCGCAGCCTGTGGCAGGGACGACGGGGACGCCGACCGTGACGATGCGGCCGCGCCAACCACGGCGCCGACAACCACCGCGGCCGCGCCGGCCACCACCGCGCCGCCTACGACGGCACCACCCACCACCGAAGCACCGCCCACGACAGCCGTACCAACGACGACATCCCCCACCACCGAAGCACCGCCCACGACGGAGGCCCCAGCACCGGAGCCGGAACCGGAGTGGGAGATAGTGCCCGGCACGGAGGACTGTGTCTGCGCCGACGGCAGCGACTACGTCTTCTGGGTGCGGGAGGCGGACCCCACCAAGGTCGTGTTCTTCCTGGAGGGCGGCGGCGCGTGCTTCAGTGCCGAGAGCTGCTCGTTCACCGACGGCACCTACGACCCGGACGTCGATCCCAACGACCCCCGGGAGGACCCCAACAACTTCGGCGGGATCTTCAACTTCGACAACGCGCTCAACCCGTTGCGCGACCACTCGTTCGTGGCTGTGCCCTACTGCACCGGCGACGGTCACCTCGGCAACGCCACTACCGACTACGGCGACGGGATGGTGATACGCCACAACGGCTTCGTCAACGCCAACACGGCCCTAGCCGAGGCGGTGGACCGTTTCGGCGGGGCTACCGAGGTCGTAGTCGCCGGGACCAGCGCAGGCTCGGCGGCGGCGCCGCTGTACGGCGGGCTGGCCGCCGACGCCTTCGGTGATGCCAGCATCACGGTGCTGGCCGACGCGTCGGGTGCCTACCCCAGCGTGCCGGGCATCAACGTCGCCTTCAATGCGCTGTACGGGGCCGCCACGGTCCTCCCGGACTGGCCGGTCAACGAAGGGATGACGGCCGCGGACTGGGGCCCGCAGGCACTGTTCATCCAGGCCGGTCTCCACGCGCCCCGTATCCGCTTCGGCCGCTACGACAACGCCTTTGACAGCATCCAGGAGTTCTACGCCGAACTGGTCGGTTACGACGCCAGCCGCATCAACGAGCTGATGGCGCTCAACGAGGCCAGCATCGAGGCCGCCGGTGTGAACCAGGCCAGCTACACCGCGCCCGGGCAGACCCACGGGATCCTCCAATCTGACAGGATGTACGGCCTGGAGGTCGAGGGGGTGGCCTTCCTCGACTGGCTCACCGCGTTCCTGGGCGGCACCGATGTCGACGACGTGACCTGCGTGGACTGCTCATAGCCGGCACGCCGGTACGCTCAGATCTTCCGGAGACGTGGCCGAGTCCGGTTGAAGGCGCTTCCCTGCTAAGGAAGTAACGATGCAAGTCGTTCGTGGGTTCGAATCCCACCGTCTCCGCCAAGGGATCTTATCCATTTAAGGTCCATTTTGTTAGCCACCAGGCACCAGCGGGGCTGTCTCTGGCTTTTGGGGTGCTGTTGGGGCGTGTTCGCGGCCCAGCGGAGCTTGTGCGCCCCCGTCGTGGGAGCGGTGGGGGCGCTGGCATCCGTTCGGGAACGCGTCGAGGCCGACGGTCCCGGGTTTGGACCGTCGGCTCAGCCGGGGAGCCCTAGCGGCTAGTCAGGCCCGTCTCTGGTGCGGCCGGCGGTGTCGTGGTCCTCGTCGCCTTCGTTGGCGGCGAGCCACGCCAGTTTGGTTTCGCGCAGCAGGTAGGCGAGACCCATCATGACCGATCCGACGAACCGCGCGGCGGCCCCGAGAGCGTGACACCATCGGTCCTCGAGGCCGCCTTTGTTGCGCAGGATGCCGTTGAGGTTCTCGATCTGGTTGCGGCGGCCGCAGGACTCGTAGTGGGCTGTGGTGCCGTAGGGGATCGACTGGTAGCGGTCGAGATACTTAACGGGGATGGTGACACGGCCCGGGCAGCAGTACTCCGCGTCGTCTGTTCGGGTGATGAACGGGGCGCCGGCGCGGGGCTTGGCTTTGGGGTTGCGTGTCTTCAGGTTGCTGCGGATGCGTCCGGCGCATTGTGGGCACATCATCCTGATGCTGCCGTCGGGGAGGATCTCGTCAATGGAGTACCGGTACTTGGCGCGGCTGTCGTACCACTCGCGGCGCTCGTTGCCTTTGAGCTCGGGATCCGGCATGTGTTGCTCTTCGGGCAGCCACCACGGCAGGAACGTGCCGCAGTGCTCGATCAGGCGGTGCTGGTTGCGGCCGAGCATCAGCTCCCGGACCTTGGTGAGTTCCTTCTGGTCCAGCTTCATGACGACACGGACCGCTTCCTGGTGCAGGCGGCGGTTCAGTTTCTCGTATTTCATGGTGTAGATCGGATCGGCGATCACTTCGGAGATGTTGGGGGCGATCTTGGTTGACCATTCGAGGCACTCCCGTGCGATGGGGGCGACGTTGGGGTCGGCGGGCACGAGCTTCATGTGCAGCGGAACTAGCGGGACCGGCTCGTCCTCGAGGTTGGCGTTTGTGGGGTCGCCGGCCCATTTCTTGGCGCCGCGCACGCCGCACACCACATGAAGGTCGAAGCCCAGCCGCAGCCCGGCCTTGCGTTTGGAGGTGGCGGAGCGGTGACCGAACTTCGCGTCCGGGTCGGCGCTGCGCCGCCCGGCGGGCGGTTGTTCGCCTTCGGGGTAGCTGTGGGGCACCGCCCAGGCCAACAGGAAGGTGCTGTCGAGCGCGACGGAGGTGATCTGTTCGGCCAGCTCCGGTGCGATGTTGGCTTTCAGCAGGCTGTGGGCGAACCAGTTGGGGTCACACACTGTGCCGTCGGGGTCCACCCAGCCCTGTTCGAGCGCCCGCTCCAGCCGCAGGCATTGTTTGACGATGAGGTTGTAGCTGAACAGGCGGCGGGCGACGCGGCTGCACAGCCCCAGGCTGTAGGCGGCTTCGGCCTCGAATCCGTGCAGCGTCGCGCAGACGTCGGCCCGTCTGTAGCTTGGCCCCCGGAACGCGGTGACCACGATCGCGACCAGCAGCGCCAACAGCGGCAGGTCTGACCTCTTGCCGGGATGGGTCCTCAGTCGCCGCTGCAGATAGGGCAGTACGCCGGTCTGCTCGATCGCGTCGATGGCGTGCCACACCAGTTCAAGGGGCGGCGGGTCGTAGTAGTCCTTGTCGGCGCTGGGATGATCAGGCGGCAGGGTCCGCTGGCGGTTGAGGCGCACGATCTCAGTCGCCGTCAGCGGCTTGTCGCGGCGTCGGTCGGCTCGGCGGCGCTCGTGGCGGCTCATGCCCGCAACCCCTCTACAGCAGCAGCCTCAGCAGTGAACTCCTCGGCGGCAGCACCGAGCAGGCTGTTGAGGGTGTCGAGCGACAACGGGCCGGCGATGACACGCAGCGCCGCCAACGGCGTCCCGGCCACGAGGTGCGCCTTCAGCCATGTGGAGCGGGCGCGGGCCAGTTCCAGATGCCCGACGCCGTGCACCACGACCCGCTCCGCGGCGCTGTACACGCCGTTGCGGTTGCGGGCCGTCACGAACAGGTCGCTGTCGGCGCACTCCACGGCTCGCCGGACCAGGTCGGTGTAGGCGCCGCGGACCGGAACCACGCGCTGGTGAGGCCCTCGCACATGAATGCCGAGGCGTCCGTCCCCGAGTTCGATCACATCGCCGGGTCCCGCCGCGGCGATGCGGGGCGCGTCCAGCCCGACGCCCAGGCTGAGACTCGCCGTGGCGGCCTCCGCGGGCCGGCCCGGCTCACTCAACAGCGTCGCCGCGTGCGCCAGGGACTCCTCCATCTGGAGGCTGTAGGGGTCGGCAGGTCCCGTCCTGGTGAGCGTCTCAGTCGGGGTGGGCCAGAATCTGGGGTTCGCTGCCCGGCCGATCTGGGTCAACGTCCGGCCGGCCTCCTGGCGCCAGTCCACCGATTGATGGGCGTTGAACTCGTCGACGAACCGCTGGACGCTGTCAGGGTGCCAGGTCGTCTCGTCGGCCAGGAACCCGACTTCGTTGAGTGCCCATGCGTTGATGCCGAAACTGGCTCGCAGCATCCGGTGCACATCTGCGACGGTGCGGGGGGCTGCGGCCCTCACCGCGGAACGGGCCGCAGGCTCGATCTTCGCGAGGGTGTCCGGCTTGAGTCCTCTGGCGCTGACGGGCAGCCACTCAGCGAGGTGTTCGGCGGCCTTCGCTGTCTCCGGGTTCCCGATGTGCGACCCGTCACCCTCCGTGAGCTTGCCCGGGTCGGGCTGTTGGGGGCCTGTGCTAGCCTTCACGGTGAATCGCTCCTTTGATGGGTGTCGATTCACATCGGGGCGCCTGATCGTCTGCCAGGGCGGGGGCGCCTCGATGCATGTCTTGGGCCGAGCCGCTGCGAACGTCGGCCCGTTCGCAGCGGTCCAGGTCTAGGTGACCCGCGTCAGGCTCTCGGAGCAGACTCCTCGACGCTGACGGGAACGGGCCGCCTAGTTGTGGCGCGGCAACCAAATGCGCCACGCCCGTGGGAACGGTATGATTCATTTCACTCCTGAATGAGCCGTGCGCCCCGTTTCCTGCCAAGGCTGGGGGTGCACGGCTTGTTCGCTTCTTTGGACGGTGGCACCGTAGCGGCCGCGGCCACGTTTCAACGGCCCGCCACCCGATTCGGCGCAACGGGCGACACAGGACTGAGCGACGCCCCGGCCGTCGGCAACCCCGCCATCGAACACCAAAAATAGCGCAACCCGGTAGAGCAAGAAACTCAGGCCCCGAGGGCCCTGCACTGCAACGACGATTCTGCTGGTCATATGCTATTTCGCGCTACCCGGACAATCACGCTTGTGTCTATTAGATCATACACCAAATTTTTTGGAATTGTGCTCAGAATCTGCCCCAAAGTTGGAACTGGCAGGCCTGGCGTCTCCGGCAGCGGTCACGGCGGCGCGTTGTGACAGCTCAGCAGCCGCTGCCGCCCGCATAGCCGTTAAACGTCTAATAAGTCATACGAATTGCTTGGGCCCGGAACGACCGACCGAACTCGGTGAGCCATAGGGCTACTGTTGTGCGTCATGCCGCCTCGCAACCCAAGGAAGCCGCCCCGCGAGTACGTCGACGGGTGGCCAGATGAAGCCGCCGTGCATTCCAACGCTCCGCCCGAGGTCTATCTGATCCTCGACATCGTCAAGAGACTCACGAAGGCGAAAGAGGACAAGAACATCTCGATCACAGCGCTGGCCAAGAGCGCAGGCATGACACGCCAGACCATCTACCACCTCCTTGGCGGCAAGGTCTGGCCCGAACTCTCCACCATCGCCTCGCTAGAGCGCGCTCTCCGACGCAAAATCTGGGGCAGCGCCCACAAACACTCTCCCGACCCGGTCGAACCGCCCGAGACAGACGAGCCGCCCGACCCGGTCGAACCGCCCGCCTGAGTAACAGTGACAGGTGGCGTCTCGCACCGCCGGGCGGTTCACTCCTTCTTCAGACGATCACTTTGTCGAAGAGTCTGCGAAGTTCTACGCCGAGTCGGCGTTGTGTTGTTTCGAAGCACCCGTCGAGGACACGCCTGTCGGAGACGATGTAGCGGGTTTCGATGGTGCGTCGTTGCCCGGTGCTGGTGACGATCAACGCCATGGGCGAGTTGCCCGCTGTGGTTCGGTACTCGACGGTGTGCCCGTTGGCCGAGTGCCGGATCCAGTTCCTTGGGTGCGTCTGCGTTCGTGAGAGGAGGTGTGCCATCTCATCGGCGGTCGATGGGCGGATCTCAGGGTTCGGGTCGAGGGCCTTCTGGACCACTCGAGCGATCGAGTCGTGAACGTGGGGCGCCATCTCACGCAAGCGCGGTGGGCCTTTGCGCATCAGGGCTACCAGATCGTCCTCGGTGCTGGCGTCAAACGGCCAGCCTCCGGTCAGCAGCCGCCACAGAGTCACACCTGCCGCGAACAGGTCGGATCTAGTGGTTAGGCGGCCATCGTATCCCTCCGGGGCTCGGCACCTCTGGTTGCCGGCTGGCGCGGCTGTACCTTCGGTGTCGATGTTCGCGGCGCTTCCGAAGTCGCCGAGCAGCGCGTGGTCTTGCGAGTCCAAGAAGATGTTCGCGGGCGTGATGTCGCGGTGGAGGATGTTCCCCCGGTGACACAGACCGAGCCCGACTAGTGCTTGGCGGACCCACCGGACCGCAAGCTCAGGCGCAACGCCAACCCCTTCCGTCATCTGATCTTCGGCGGATCCCATGGGAGCGATGTCTGTGGCAATAAACGGCACGTCCTCATAGATGCCCGCGTTGAACACCTTCAGGATGTGAGGACTCTCCAAGGCGGTCAACGCGTGCGCCTCGCGTACCACGAGCATCTCCTCGGCGTCGCTGAGGAGTTTGAGCGCGAGGGGTCGGCCGATCTTGTCATCCCGAACCCGGTACACCACGCTGCTGCCTCGAGTGCTGAGTTCACCGAGGATCTCGTAACGGTCGGCCCAATACCTCACAGCCACAAGGTACGGTCTCGTGGATGCCAGCCTTGGGATTCAGTTGCAACGTGAGGAACAGGCGCATCATGGTACGCGGTGTCCTGCTGCGTGATGGCGTGGCCGAGGAGGTGTTTCATTTTGCGGCTGCGCGTGGGGAGGACTTGGCGCTTCAACTGCGATCGTTGAGCAACGCTCTCGACACACGTCTCAAGGATCTTGAGGTAGCGAGTGTCGTAGTACGAACTGCGGATCACCACGCGGCTCGCTCCCTCGCGGAGCATGTCGTCCTCCGGTTACGCGGCGAGGGGGTTCTTCTCTCGACTGCACGAGCCCACGTCGACAAGGTCGTTTGCTTGACGGGCAAGGCCATCGGCGAGAGATGCGGCACATCGAAGGCCCAGATCGATGAGCGCGCGACTGGACTGCTATCGCAGCAACACAGGGAGGCAACCGCAGCCGCGCTAGCCGCCGAGCGTCTGCGACTCGATGCCTCCCACTTCTAGGACACCAGCGGGACGCGACGACGGGTTCACATCGAAATACACGGCCGGAACCACATCCACATGGCGAAGCTCCTGTTGGGCTTTAGCGAAGGTGGCACCCGTTACGCGCACGAGTTCGAACAACAAGGCCCTTGACGGCTCGTGCTCGCTCTGGAGGTTCAGCTCACGAACTATCCGATCCGCTGCGGAACTCGCCCCCACGATCCAGTCGCAGCCCGCCTGTGCCGCCGCCTCCTTGACCGCGTGCTGAACACTTGCCAACTCCATGGGATCGCTAAGCACGGTTTCGCAGATCGCTCGTGACAGAGTCGACGCCTCCAGCAGCCACGAAACCTGCCCTACGTCGATCGAACGTGCCTCCGCCATGAGCTTCCCAAGATCAGCCATTACTACGAAATCTACAAGATTTCGTAGTAAAGGTGGGACATGTGTAGCCTGAGCAGGTGCAGCCTCCGCACGGACCATTGAAGATCGGAGCCAACCGCCAAATAACGCTCCCAGCCGAACTGATGAGACGAGTTCACCTAGCTCCGCACGATTCCGTATACGTGGCCATGGCGAACGACGACGAAGGCACGCTCATCGTGATCCCAGTTGAGAGATTGGTTAGTTGGATCGACGCCGGCCGACGCCGTGAGGTAGCCCACGCCGCATGCGAGGACGACGAAGGCACCTAGCGCTGTCAGCACACCCAGCGCCACACGATCCCCACAACCCAGTGTGCTCGGCCAGACCCCCAGCCACAGCAACGGAGTATCGGAGTGTGCTGGCAGTCCGGGCGCCAGGTTCGGGCGGGCCATAATGTCCGAGCCACGACGTGCCTGGCGGCGCCCCGGAGTTCCCAAGTGACCGACTCGACTACCTCAGCCGACTGCGAGATGACCCCTCCTGCAACCGCTCTACGACCCACGAGAACGTTCGATGAACTCGTATCCGCCCCCTCGCCCCGCGGACCACACAGAAGGCATCGGCGACGATGAGCCTTGATCGGGGCGACCGGGTCCGGCTGCCAGGCGAGAGCGTATTCGTCACCGTCGACATGGCGCAGCATCGTCCCGATGGCGGAGTCGATCTGTACGTGCTCGACGGCGGCAAAGCGCGCCGCGTCGATCTGACCGCGGCGGCAGCCAATGAGGTCGTGGTGTTGTCGCAGGACGGTGCTGCCGATCCTGACCGAACGCTGGCCGCTCTGTGGAGCCGGTGGATGCTCCAGGCCGCTGAGAGCGTTTCGGGGACCGCGCTGGGGTCGGCGCCGCTGAAGGACTACCTGCACCAGCACGACGCGGTCTACGGGGCCATGCTCCCGCAGCCCATGCTTCGATTCCTTCTCGCTGACGAACCGGGCACGGGCAAAACCATCATGGCCGGCCTCTATCTCACCGAAGCGAGCCGGCTCGGAATTGTGAATCGGGCACTCGTAGTGTGTCCGGCTCACCTTGTCGGCAAGTGGCAGGACGACTTCTCCCGGTTCTTCGGCCGCGAGTTACGACGAATCACCGGGGACACGATTAGCGAGCATGCGCTCGAAGCGAGCCCTCATCCGCTGTGGATCGTGTCGTTGCACCTTGCGGCCTCCAACCCGCAGGTGCGCGAAGCGATCGATCCAGAGGTAGCCGGATGGGACCTGGTGATAGCCGACGAGGCACACCGGCTGACTCCGACTGCAACGACGTTCTTCCAGGTAGGGCTTACGGCTGTCGCCAAGGCGCCGAGGGCGCTGCTGATGACCGCGACGCCTCATCGGGGGTCGGAGTGGCTGTTCAGGTCGCTGATGCACCTCACCGATCCGCAGGTGTTCCCGCTTGCGGAGGAGCCGCACGATCACGGAGCTCTGCGGCGTTTGCGCCCCGGGTCGGTGCACTTCCTGCGGCGCATGAAGGAAGGGCTCCTCAACGTCGACGGACGGACACGCCTGTTCAAGAAGCGGACAGCTCACAACATCCCGGTGCCGCTGAGCCTGGCGGAGAAGGTCATCTACGACGAGGCCCTGGCCCTGGTCGACGAGTACTTCCCCGCAAACGCAGTCGGGTTGGGTCGGATGGTGTACGGCAAGCGGGCCGCGTCGTCCCTGTACGCGCTGCGTGAGACGCTGAAACGCCGGACCGTGAACATGGGTACACCGGTGCACCCCGATGAGACTGACAGCGTTGACGAGGAGGACGCCGATGAGCGGGAGTTGATCCAAATCACGCATATCGAGTCTCGGGCGTCGCGTCAAGAACGGCGCAGGATCGCGCAGCTGGTGGCCCTGATCGATCAGGAGCTGGCGAAGGATGAGGTCCCGGCGTCGAAGTGGCCGCGTCTCAGGAATGAGGTGCTCGCCCCGAACGGTGTCGCTCCCGGCGGCGGCGAGCAGTTGGTGGTGTTCACCGAGTACGCCGACACCGCCGACTGGCTGACGAAGCAGTTCCAGGAAGCCGGATACCGGACCGAGATGTACTCGGGGAGGCAGACGCATACCGAACGAGAGCAGATCCGTGCGCGGTTCGTCGCAGGCGATTTCCAGGTGATCGTCTCCACCGATGCAGGCAACGAGGGCATCGACTTGCAGTCGGCGCGGGTGCTGGTGAACTGGGATGTGCCCTGGTCGCTGGTGACCTTGGAGCAGCGTCTCGGCCGCATCCACCGGGTGGGCCAGACACGAGACGTCGACCTGTTCAACCTCATAGCGGTGGAAACCCGCGAAGGAGACGCCCATGCGACGCTGCTCAACAATCTCGTCGCGGCCGCCAACGAACTCGACGGCAAGATGTTCGACAGCCTGGCGCTGGTCGGCGAGCGGGTCATGTCAGAGGCTGCGGGCGTCGAGCGGCTGGAGGACTTTCTGTCGCGGCTCTACCAGCGCGACGCAGACCAGGCTGCGGTGATTTCCGCGGTGCGAGCCATGACGAAAGAACGCATCCGACAAGTCCACGACAACATCCAAGCCGAGGACGAGACCCTCGCGACCAAAGTCGATATCGGTCGCTCCATCGCCGGCATCAACCAGCAGCGCCTCGACAAGATCAACCCACACATCGTGGAGCGCTACCTGACCCGTCTCGATCGCGCCGAGCTGATCAAACTGGCGCCTTCTACGGTGGCCGACCGCGGCCTGTGGAACATCGCTGGCGCCGGTCTCGGCCCTCTGCCGTTCGGCACTGCGAGTGGAGCGCTGATCGCCACGAGCGGCGACGCCAAGCGAGATGCCGTCTGCCAGGGCGCGATTTCCGCTGAACGAGCCATCCCGCTCGGCCCCAACGACGAGGCCTTCAGAGACCTCGCTACCAAAGCAGCGCAGGAGCTGCATCCCGATCTGTACCAAGGTGGGGCGCTGCACGATCCGACCTCCATAACGGACTACCGGCTCTACTGCTTCGTTGTGTCGGTACGCCAGGGACGCACCACAGCGCAGCCCTCGACGTGGCGGCACCAAACGCGCTGGTCCTACCTCGTAAAGGTCGACGCGGCAGGCACCCGCGTGGTCCCGTGGGAGACCCTCGCCAACCTCGATTCGGCGGACTCCCCAGTCGGGCGGGTGCCGCACCCGGCTGAACTGACCAACGCCGAGGCCCAAGCTCGACATGCCGCCGCGAGAGATGAGACAGCACGACGCTCCGAACTGGACGACTGGCTGAATCACGCCCGTGTCCAACTTCAGAAGCTCCCCAATGACCTCACTGACGACATCGAAGACCCCGACGACCGCACCGCCGCACGGCAGCGTGTCACGGCGGCCATCGACGAGCGTATTGAGGCGCTCAAGGCGGCGGTCCACTTCGAGTTGGGCGACATGCAGCCGAGCGGTTGGGCGCATGTGACAGCCACGGCCACACCTGACGCAGCTGACGAGGACCCCGACTCCGAGATCGTCGCCATGCGCCACGTCACGTCGTTGCTCAACTCCGAGGGCTGGGCCGTCGCGGATGTACACACCGAGAAGCTGGGCTACGACCTCAAGGCAACCAGAGGTTCCAAAGTCAGAGCGGTCGAGGTCAAGGGCATCAAGGGTTCCGCCGCGTCATCCGGGATCAAGCTTGAGGGCGCCGAACTGGCGACAGCAGGCATGCACGGACCCGACTACTGGCTGTATGTCGTCGACCACTGCGCGGACGGAACCGGGGAGCTCTTCGCTGCCTGGCCTGACCCCGCCACGGTCTTCGCAGACGCCACCAAAGACATCCCCGCGCTCCGTATCAACGGATCCGACCTCGTCGCCGCCAAGGAGCGGTCAGCATGACCACCCGGCCGCGCATGATCGAACGCTGGTTCCCCTGCGAGGAGGTATCCGCCAACTCGGCCAAGGGCTGGGGCTCCGGCAACAGCGAGGCCAACCTGTTCACCTGGTTCGCAAAGCGCCCCCTCGCCCAAGCGAAGGCCGCAGTGATTACCAGCCTGCTCCCATGGCCCGAAGACCCCAGCGAGCAGCGCCGCCTTCAAGCGCTGGTCCGCTCTGCGTTCCCGGACTCCAATGATCCCGAAGGCCGGGACGCCGCCCACGACGAACTCGTCGCCGAACTCAACAAGCACTACGCCGACGGCGCCTCCATGCTCGACCCGTTCTCTGGACGGGCGATGATCCCCCTCGAGGCGGCCCGCCTCGGCGTGCGCGCGACCGGCATTGACTACTCTCCCGTTGCGACCATCGCAGGCACCCTGCTGGCTGATTACCCCCTGCGAGAGTGGGACAACGAGCCGCCCCTCCCCTTCGGCACCGACGGCTGCGACGATGACCAGCTAGATCTGGAAGTCAACGATTCACCACGACTGCTCCGAGATATCGAGGCCGTGCTCGGAGTCGTCGGTGACCGCTACGAAGAAGCCATGCACGCGTTCTATCCCAAGGTCCACAAAAAACGACCGTGGGGCTATCTGTGGGCAATCACGCTGCCCTGTCAGGAATGTGACAACCGGTTCCCCGTTGTGGGGTCGCTCGTTCTGCGCAGCGCGCTTCCCAAGAAGAACGACCCAGGACAGTCCTACCGCATAATCACCCATCCTGACACGGGGAACTTTGACATCATGGTGCACGAAGGGCCACCGGATTCGAAGCCGACACTCGTGACCGTCCCCGGTCAACGCGGCAGTTCAGCGGTGTGTCCGTTCGTGAATTGTCAGCATGTCCACTCAATCGACGTTCACACCAGGCTCATGAACGCTGGCTTGGGACGCGACCGTCTAATGGTCGTAGCCGATCTTGACGACGATGTCGGCAAAGCATTTCGAACACCAACAACTGAGGAGCAACGCGCCGTAGAGGCCGCCAGTGCTGAACTCGGCGTAGAAGCGGCGTTGGCGCCCGGGTTGCCCTCGCTTCCCGATGAAGAGATTCCCGACGGGAACCACGACACCGTGCGACCCTCCAAGTACGGCTACCGAACCTACGGCGAGCTGTGCAACGACCGCCAGACCCTCGGGTTCACACGACTCTGCCGCATCATTGCCGACATAGGAGACGAGGCGCTTCAACTTGGTGCCAGCGGCGAATACGCCTCGGCCCTCGTCGGGTACGCATCTTCAGTCATGGTCCGGAGGTTCCGTCGAGCCACTCGAGGCGCTCGCCTGCAAACTACGGGAACGCCGCGTGTCGGGGACCTGTTTGTCAACGAGTCGAGCATCGGGTTCGGCTATGACTACTTCGAGTCGGGGTGCGGGTATGGCCCGGGGACCTGGAGGTCGGTCGCCAAAGACTTAGTGTCATCGCTACGTAACCAACTCGCCCGCCCGAACGGCGTTGCTGCTCGCGTGGAACGCGGATCTGCTCTGGCTCTGCCCTTCAGGGACGGGTCTCTCGATGCCGTGGTCACGGATCCGCCCTACAACGCGATGATCGACTACACCGACGCCTCGGACCTGTTCTACGTCTGGCTCAAGCGGGCGCTGCATCGGACACATCCGGCATTCGCCATTACCGCTCACCCAGCGGGGGTTCAAGAGAAGGCCGAGGAGATCATCGTCAAACGTGGCGGAACTGCCGTCGGTGACCCTCGAGACCGCGATCACTACGACGAGAAGCTCACGGCGGCCTTGGCTGAGGCTCGCCGGGTGACATCCTCCGATGGTGTCGTCACGATCGTGTTCGGTCACAACGACCCAGAGGTTTGGCGTGGCCTGTTGCAGATCATCATAGAGGCCGGTCTGGTGCTCACCGGGACATGGCCCGCTCTCACGGAAAAGGGCGGCGGCGCCGGGTCTGCGAACATCGTCACCACCATGACCCTCGGCTGCCGCGCCGCTCCATCGGATCGCCCCGTCGGGCGCAGCAACGAAGTCTCTGCAGCTGTGCGTAGAGAGGTAGCTGAGCGGATCCCGCTGTGGGAACAGGCCGGTCTGGCGTTGCCGGATCAGCAGATGGCGGCGTACGGACCGGCCATGGAGATCGTCGGCCGCTACCGGCAGATCCTCAACAACAGGGCTCAACCGGAGGACCCCGAGAAGTTCCTGCTAATCGCGCGGCAGGCAGTCGAGGACGCAGCTGACATCCGCATCGACGGGCTACCGCTTGGGACCTTCGATGCCCGCACCCGCTTCGCGCTGTCATGGGTTCGCCAGCACCGCCGCGATGTCTCTGACGCAGCCCAGGAGCGTTGGCAACGGCTCACCGCTCAGGCGGTAGCCGGCACAGAGCTTGACCTCGACGGGATCGTCAAGAAGGCCAAGAGCGGCGTCCGCCTTGCATACGGGTCCGAGACCGACACTGTCATCGATCGGGACACGTCGATCATTGATGTGGCGTTCGCTCTCGCCAGGGCAGGCAAAGGAGTGGCAGACGCGGCCGAAGTCCTCGACGCATCCGGCCGGGCCGACGACGAGTACCTATGGTCAACGATCTCTGAGCTGGGTGGTCAACTCGCTGAAGCCGACCCCGATGGAGATGTCTTCACGTGGCTGACACGCAGCCGCCGAGCGATCTGCAACGCCGCAGCGAACGTCGAAACGATCAGAGCGACCGAGCAACGGCGGGCGGCTGAGGCAGGATATCAGCCGACGATTTTCGAGTAGGGAGCCCATCAATGACGACGCAGCCGACACCGTGGTGGAACGAGCTCCGCCTCAGAGACGAACTAGTGGAGACGTCAGGAGCGGTGGGCGACATTCAGATGAACCTCCGCGGGGTCGCCTATGGATCCTCCGGGGAGTTGCCGCCGTACCGATCAGTTGACTACTTCGGGCAGATCACGCACCCGTCGCCGAGCTTGCGCCGCATCGCCGCTGACATCGCGATGCGCCTGGGCGGCGACGGGGGGCAAGCCGCAGCCGCGAAACCGGCATGGCGATTCGATCAGGGCATGGGCGGCGGCAAATCGCACGCCCTCGTCGCCTTGTGGCACATGGCAACCGACCCGGTCGCCTTCGCTAACACCGATGTCGGCAACGAGATCATGGCCGAAGCCACGAAGCTCGTCGGAAGCGGCACGATCGATCCCAGCCTGGGCGATCCGATCGTGGTCGCTCTGCCCGGCGACCAGATGGACCCCGACCGTCCCGACCCGGACATCTTCGGCGGAGCCAGCACGCTGAGGGAGCGATTCCTGTTCCGTCTCTACGGCGGCGATCACGACATGTGGGTCGCGAACAAGGACGCGATCAGCTATCAGGACGCTCTCCGCAGCGTTGAACGACCGGTGTTGGTGCTGTTCGACGAGGTGATGCACTTCGTCCGCAACTCCACCGCCGGCGGCCCGACCGAACGTGCCGTCAACGACCAGTCGTTCCTCATCGACATCATGCGACACACCAACGAAGTCCCACGCTGCGTGGCAGTCATGGTGATGATCGACTCGGACAAGGACCCCATCGCCCTGTCTGAGTTCGGTGAGCAGTGTCGCAACGAACTTGAGGCCGAGGCCGCCAGGGGAGAGGTCACCACCGACGCCGTCACCTCCCCCAACGACTTCGCCAACATCATCCGACGGCGCCTGTTCAAGACCACCCCGCAAGCCGCGACGATGAAGGCCACGACCCAGGCGCTCGCTACGACGATGCAAGACAACCGCTGGAACAAGGAGGTGTTCGGCCGGCTCAAATGGTCCGACGCCGGGGACTTCGCCGCCCAGGTGCAGCGCAGCTATCCGTTCCATCCGGCGCTGATTCATCTCGCCGAGCAGGAATGGTCACAGGTGGCCGGATTCCAGCGAGTCCGATCGACCATCCGCGTGTTCGCGTCGACGGTGTACGCCCACCTGCGTCGCCTTGCCGACGCGGCCGGACTTTCGGTGCAAGACGCGCAAGACGATCCCGACGCGCTCGGTGACGGGGCATGGGCCCCTTTGTTGATCGGTCCCGGCGATGTCGTGCTGTCCGACGCCGATGTACGCGAAGCGTTGCTGGACTCCGGGCTCATCATCGACCCCACGACATCACAGAACTACCGCCAGGTCATTACGACCGACATCGTCGACGAAGACGACACCAGCGGCAACGCCCGAGCGATCGATCTGGCCGCGCAGGGCAATCCCGGCCGGGCCGACAACCCTCGAGCTGCTGAGCGGGCCGCGACCGCGGCGCTGCTTTATTCGATCAGCGATAGACCCCAGGGCGGCCAGGGCGCGTCGGTGCCAGAGGTGCTCGCAGCCAGCCACACCGCCGGCCTCTCCTACGGCTACGGCGACGCCGAAGTAGTTCTCGAATCGCTAAGGGATCCCCAGCGAGGCCTCGCATCCCTAGAGCAGATACCAGGCAAGGGAGGACAGCCACCACGCTTGTACTTGTCGACCAAGAAGACCTTCGGGATGTTCTTGCGTGACGCCAACAACGCAGTATCGGACCAAGAACGCGACGACGAGCTCTGGCGGCGCAGCGAGCAACTCGTCGTTAGCGGACCCTTCGCCGCCCCGGTCTTCGTCGAGCGGCCCCAAGCCAACGCTTCGCCCCTTGAGACGATCTCGGCCGCATCCATCGACGACATCCGCAAGAACCGGCTCGTCATCCTCGACCCCCGCGTGTTCACGCTGCTCAACGGAACCGACACCGACACCCGCGACGCCATCGAAGCCGCGATGGGACTCGGCAAGAACAAGCTCGCTGTCAACTGGGCGTCCTCAGCCGTGTTCGCCGTCGTCAACACCTACCGCCGCCGCAACGCACTCCACGCGGCCGGGGAACGCCTCGCGGCCGAACGCGTCGCATCAAGAGAAGCAGTCAAGAACGACCCCGATCTCCAGGCACAAGCAGAGGAGGAACTCGACCGAGCCTCGAAAGAGTTCGACAAGCAGCTCCGCGCCGCATACCAGCACGTGGTCTGGCTCGCCGACACCGGCGACGGACAAAGAGACTGGGCAGACCACCGCTTCGAGGGCGACCTCGAGACAGCACTCAACGGATCACACGTCTGGAAGGTGCTCGAAGCAGCCGACAAAGCCTTCGGTGTCGGCGAGTTCAACGCGAAGGCACTGACCCACAATCTCCAAGACCGCGACTACGGCAAGCCACTCTCTGAACTGCGCGACGACTTCTGGCGAGTTCCGCGGCTGCCGCTGCTACCCAACGGCGAGAAAGACCTCCGCAACGCCATCTGGGAAGCAATCAACGCCGGTGAACTGATTATCGTCGACAGCGAAGGCGCCCCCCGCGAAGCGCACAGCGACTCCGACATAAACCTGTCATCGGACATCCAGCGGCTCGACCGCAAGACCGCCGAGGACCCAAGCGAACCGGTGGACCCCAAGGGTGGCGGCCCATCCGACCATGGCGGCAACGAAACCAGCCAGCCCACGGCAGGCGAGAAGAAGGTGACCGTGACCGTCATTCGCACAATCAACCTCGAGAACAAGGACCCGATCCGGGTGGTGCTTGACGCCCTCCGCAACAGCGTCGACGAAGGCGTCGTCTCATGGATGCACCTAAGGGTGCAGGCCACCATGGCAACCACAGCCGCGAACGATATCGACACCAAGGCCCAGGCATCGAACATGCAGACCACGGTCACCGATGTTGATTGACCGAACCCTTGGCCTCAGGACCGCCACACCAGAAGTCGGGAACACCATGCGCTGGCAATCCTCTACCCACCACCAACAACAGCCACTCGGTGCCATCGAGCAATCAGGCAGGAGACAGGAACTCTAGGTCAAAGGAGAACGAGCTCAGGTAGGCATCAACGGTCATCTCGTCAGTGCCTACGAGCTCGAAGTCGATCGAATCGATCGTCCCCACACAATCGCACTGCTCAGACCACAGGACCTGAAGGCGCTCACACAAGAGCACGCCACGACCCGTATCGGCGACGCCGTCACACAGTTGTTGAGCGATTACTGCAGCCGGGAGACCGCTGACCTCATTGACATCGCCAACCTCTGGATCGGCTTCAGGATCAGTTGGCGGCAGGAATCCCGGTGGAAACAGGACGGTCACAGCTACGGAAATGGTGTCTGCGTCCCATGCCGGGATCGCTGAGATGCGCACATCCTCTGCCTTCCGATACAAGGTGCCCTCAGGGCTGTGCTCCTTGTCGTGCTTTGCCACCACGTGGTCGCGCCACTTGGCGAGCGATCTGGACAAGTCGTCGGGAAACGCGAATCGCCCGAACTTGCGAGCAACAGCGCGTGCGAAAGCGTTCCGTTCCTCGTCATCGGAGAGTCCGGCAGTGCGCTCCTGCAGCAATAGGGCACCGGTTTCGATCGTAGTGATTCGATCTAGGTCGGCGAAGTACGACCCATCCCCGAATGCGGGGACATGCGCGTACCGTGTCATCCGACCTCGGCGGCCCAAGATCGCAGCTTCGCCATGAAGCTGCACCAAGGGAGCGAGGGCCACAAACGGCCGGTCGCGTCCAGGCCGAGGTACGAGGTCACAGGTTTGCGTAAGGATCGCGTGGCCATGAGGGGCAGTCTCGTAGATTCCCGACAGCTGTCCTTCTTGGGCGTTCTGGTGAGCGTGCTCGGTGGTGGGCAGATCGCCATGAGCGAGCCATACCTGATGCCGCAGCGAGCGAACTACGTCCCCCTGTCGACATTCGCTTAGCTGTTGGCGTTGCTCGTCAGTGAGCCACTCGATGGCGGAGGACACGGATCACCGGTCTTCCTCATCACCATCGATCACCTCTGCGAAGAGGAAGTCGCCGTGGACCGTACGCCCGGCACCTGTCGACTCGGTCAACGCTTCGATGTCCGCAACTTGCGGTCCCCTGACAGAGGCCGCGAGCTGCTGGAAGATCGATCGCCCTCCGCCCTTCTGTGAGCTCAAGAGCATGTCGCGACGTTCAGCAGCAGTGGAGCCCAGCGCCGTCACGATCTGCTCCAGGTAGGCAAGACGTTCCTCATTTCGCGAGTTCATCTGCGCCCCACCAGCCCACATGTGAACAGCCCGTCGGCTAACTCCAAAGAGTCGCCGGAGTTGATCCCATGTAAGGGCCGAGTCCTCCTTCAACTGGCGGATTCGCGAGGCTGCGACGGGCTTCGGATGAGGATCGCTGTCGATCCCGCGAGTTAGTGAACCCTGTGACGAAGTTGAGGCTTCCGACTCGACCCGCGCCGCGACCTCGTTCCAAGAACCGCCGAAGAACATGCCCGCCCGTCGACTCAAGTACCGAGGACCGGCCGCCTGCGCGCCTGTCGATCCGTGCGGCTCGGACGTTGGCGCGCTCGTGACCACGCACGTCAGCAGAACAGCAAACGGGTTCGCGTCGGATTCCACCAGGACCGCATCCACCGGCTCAAGCGGCCTAGGCGCGACTAGGTCGGTCACAACTCCGCTCCATGGGCCGCCAAGAACTGGTCTGACACCGCCCATCGGAAGAAAGTGTAGACGATGCCCACATACCGCTCCGCTTCCGCGGCGCAGAACCGCGAATCGAACGGCGACGTGATCTCTGTGTACGCGTCCAGATCAAGCACCCAACTTGGAGACTTAATCGCTTCAATCGACATGTCGTGCGTTTCCCCCGGAGGAAGGAGACCCCACCGCCCTCGGAGATTCACTCGATCGGTACTGAATTCCGCCTGCGTCAGCTGGCCAACAGCCTCTCCCTCGCCAAGGTCTGCGCCTGCGAGCCCCAGCAGTTCAGAACGGACGAACTCTGGAAGCTGCTCCAGCTTCTCAGGCCCGCTCAAGCGGTCGGTGTACCGGACACCTACCCGACTCGTGAGTACCGGCCGCACGTGCTCCTCGGCTGCCTCGAGAGCCTCAGCCAGGCGGAACAGGAAATCTGCCCGATCGCTGTAGTCGCTGCAAGCCAGTGAGACGAAATTCTCAGCCAGCGTCACCTGCCAGTTGCGTTCCACATCCCAGAATCTCCAGAGCATCGACTCAGCCACCTGAAGCGCGCCGCCAGGACCAGGCGCAACCTGCTGCTGCATCTCCTTCTCGATGAGAGGGTAGGAGCGTCGAATCGCATCCTGGAACGGGGCAACGAAGCTCAGGTCCCGAACGAGGAGGACTGGAGCAAACCGCACCTGGGCGACAACTCTCACCAACGGATCAGGGTTAAGGGCTATGCGTTCCGGAATCGCGCCGAACGGCGCCTCTGGAGCCTTCGTCCATGTTGCCATACTTCACACTCTACTTCACATCCTACGACAACGGTGCCGCTAGCTATCGCCAATCCCCGAAAACGTGCATCGTTCCGCTGGTCTCCGCGCTTCAGGAGCCCTGGAGCTGACCCGGTTTCGTTGACACCGGGCGGCTATACGGCCAGCCAGGGGTCGCCAGTAGTTGACACTCGATTCCTTGGCAGCCCGGGCGAGCGGCCGCTCCAGAGTCGGGCCTGCCACCGCTCCGTGGCTTGGCGCTCGACCTCACGACGGAACGTTGGCGTCATGCCGATCTTGACACGGGCCCTTCCAGTGCCAGAGGGTCGGGAGCGCTCTGAAGGTACTTGGCCACCGCTCTGACGACCAGGAAGTTCACCGACACGTCGCGGAGTTCGGCCTGGTCCTGGAGTTGGTGGTGAAGGCTCTCGGGGAGCCGCACAGCGGTCGCGACCCGCTGTTCAGTGTTGCGTTGACGAGGCATGCTTCGACGGTAGCCAATACCCGCGCGCGGGTGGTGGATACCGGCTACAAGACAGAGCATCTGCATCAAGATGCGCGCGGATGTAAGCATCTGCGCGCGCCTGGTGGGGTACGCCATGAACCGTCCGGGTTGGTTGAAGTCCTTAGCGGTATCACACACTCGTCGCCACCAACGATCTAACGTCAGGGGCGACAACTGAAGGAAGAGAGTCCTGGTGGCCGGAGGCGACTACCCCCGACCACCAGGCGGGGCCGTGAAACGGCACCGTTGCGATCGTCATGTTTGCACAAGGTCCCGGCGCTCTCAACACGAGGAAGGGGACTGAACCCCGTGCAGTACAACTACACCAAGACGATGATCCTGTGTCGATGCGGATTCAAGTGGGATCTGTGCGTCCCTGTTGGATTGGCCGTTCCGGAACCTTTGGCGTGCTACCCGGGGAGGCCCATCGCCAGGCCCACGAATTCCCGCAGCGACATCTGCTGCCCAGAGTGCCGGTGCACCCTGTTCTCAACCGATTCCAAGCTGAGAGCCTGCGTTGAAGATGAGTTGCGCGGGGCACGCGAGCGACATATTCGCTACGGCACGGTCGTCTTGGACCTGCGCTGAGGGGACGGAGCAATGATGCCAACGGAGCCGTCACGACCAATCACCGTCGACCGATCACCACCGGAACCCGTCACCCCCGCCGAGCTTGGAGCTTGGATGTCAGATCAGACGGTGTTCGTGTCCAGCGTGATGGCAGGAATGACCGCCGAACGGCAAGCCGCACGCGGCGCGGTTGAGGACCTCGATGGTCGGGTGTCGATGTTTGAGCGCCTGGGCGGGCGAGACGATGACGCTGAGACCGCGTACGTCGCGGGCGTCCGCTCGTCAGACATCTACGTCGGCATCCTGGGCGACCGATACGGCACGCCCGACCGCGCCACCGGCTATTCCGCCACTCACGCGGAGTACAACGCCGCAGTTGAGGCCGGATTACGGATAAGCGTGTGGGCTACCACAGAGGAGATGGACGGCCGCCAGCGCGACTTCCTCAATGAGGTCCGCACATTCCACACGACCGGCAGGTACTCCAGCCCAGACGAACTCAGCGAGGGCCTGCAACGGCGCCTCCGGGAGCTCGCATCAGCGGCGATGTCACCGTGGTGCAAGGTCGGCCATGTTGTCTTCCGGGCTCGCCGCCATTCCGACGACGGAGCCCGCATCACTGTTGAGGCCTCGGTCCGCGACGACGACATCGTCGCCGAACTGGAACGCCTGCGGCCCGGCGACTGGCACGGCAGGCAGTCTTCACGCATCACATGTGGGGGCCGCTCGCACGCAGTCGACATCGACGCCGTCGCCGTGGAGGCAACAGCTGGCCGCTCGCGGCTAGTACGGATCGAGGCAACCAAGAGCCAAGAGCAGCGCGACCTGCTCCTGGATGCCAGCTACGCAGATCGGTCGCCAGAAGACTTGACCGAGCTTGCGCTTCGGGTCGCACTGTTCGGCGAACCGAACCCTCTAGGACACATGGCGTTCATGGCCCAGATCGCCAACCCCTTACCAGACATCGACCAGATAGGTCTGGACGAAGACTCGTTCACAGGCGCCGCCGAAGTGCTCCTCGCCGATGCGCTCGTCGGCTCTGGCCGCGCCGAGCGCATCGCGGCGCTACAGGTAGGCCCAATCCGCAGCGGCCGGCCCCTACAACTCGAATGGGTAGCACCGCGTCGATTCTCGAACGTCGAACCCGAGAGGCGACGGATCGAGGGAAGGCTGACGGGCTATGGACCCAAGTGAAGGAAGCCTTCGCATGGCTGTTGACACCGAGCAACGACCGCCCCTCGCAGTGACACCAGAGACATCGACCGAAATGCGCGACCTCCGCTGACCTGGCAAAACGCCGAATGGGGTATAAACGCCCTTCTGGTTGGGGTATGGCCTCGGCAGGGAGTGCGATACACCCTCGCTGAACTCGGCAGATGCTTGGTGGCTAACATCCCGCCAATGTGATGTGGAGCTGACCCGGTTTCGTTGACACCCGGCGGTTATGCCCAATGCTCAACACGAACTGGCGCCACGACTCGCGCCCCAAGGTGACGCGCTCGCCGAACAGCGCAGCGCCATTACGCTCGGCGGCATGGTGGTTGGAGAGGTCGGAACAGGCGAAGGAGAAGCACTCGCCGGACGGGTGACCGAGTTTGTCCGGGTTGGGGACACCGTGCACCGCCCGGCAACGGCGAACACCGAGTCGATGCGGCGACTGCTCATGTACTTGGAGCAGACCGGTTTCCCGGGGGCTCCCCGGGTAGTGGACTCCCAACGAGGCAGCGGCCTTGTGCTCACCTGGGTAGACGGATGGGTCCCGGAAGATTCGGAGGCCTGGAAGCTCGATCCGAGCGCCCTGGAGACAGTGGGTGAGTTGCTACGGGCCTACCACGACAGTGTGCAGGGTTTCGCGCCGCAAGCCAGCTTCGAAGAGGGCCCGCAGACATTCGCGGAAGGACAAGTCGTGTGCCACGGTGACATCGCGCCCCGTAACACCGTGTTCAGGGATGGGCGAGCGGTGGCATTCATCGACTGGGACGGCATCTGGGTGTCAGAGCCAGCGTGGGACCTCGCCCACGCCGTGTGGCAGTTCGGTCCGATCTGCGCCGACAACGACCCGTTGGTGCGGGACTGGCCGGCACTGCCGAACCGCTCCGAGCGCATTGTCGCGTTGCTTCGCGGCTACCGGTTGGATTCCTCCCAAGCCCAGCATCTGAGCGACATGGTCATCAAGGTCATCGACGGCATCCGCCGCAGCGTGGTCCGCAAGGCAGCCTCCGGGATCCCAGCCTTCGTGCGACTCAAGGACGTGGGCGTGCTGAACGATCTCGACGACCATCGTCGAGCAGCGGAGTTGCACCGATCGCTCATCGACGACGCCGCGAGAACGAGCACCTCGTAGCGGCGTGCTATCCCTGGCCACTAGGGGCCAAGGCCGTTGTCTCGGTTATTGCAGGGCCAGCAACAGCGGCGTTGCAAGACCTACATTGATTTTGTTGCATGCATATCATTGTGAGATTGCAGTTCTAACATTGATATGTTGTCACGGAGTGCAGACAGACCTCGTCGAGTAGGTCTTGGACGTGGGCCGGCCCCCAGAATGTCAATGGCCAGTGGGATCTGCCCAGTGGCGGACAGTAGAACTGCCCAGCCGTGGCCAACAGAACTGCCCAGTGGCGGACAGCAGAGTTGCCCACAGTTCAGTTGGTCAGTGGCGTCACCCCCTTTCCGGCGGTGGCTTGGGTGAGGCGGATGCTGTCGCCGGCGGTGAGCACGATGTGGGCGTGGTGCAGGAGCCGGTCGACGGTGGCGTTGGCGATGGTCTTGGGCATGAGTTCGTCGAAGCCGGCCGGGTGCAGGTTGCTGGAGAGGGCGATGGAGCGTTTCTCGTAGGCGGCGTCGACGACGCGGTAGAGCGCTTCGGCGGTGTCGGTGGTGACCGGCAACAGGCCGATGTCGTCGATCACGATGACGTCGGAGCGCATGATCTTGTTGATGGCTTTGGCGGTGGTGTCGTCTGCGCTGTGGCGGCGCACGAGCGCGCCGAGGTGCTCGAGGCTGAACCAGGTGACTTTGTGGCCGGCGTCGACGGCGGCCTGTCCGAGCGCTTCGAGGAAGTGCGTCTTGCCGGTGCCTGATGGTCCGCACACGACGAGGTTCTCGTGGCGGTGGATCCACTCGAGGGTGCGTAATGCCCGCTGGGTCGGCGCCGGGATCGATGACACTGTCTCGTCCCAGGAGTGGAAGGTCTTGCCGGTGGGGAACCCGGCGGCTTTGCGTCGGGCCCGGATTGAGGATGCTTGACGGCCGGCGAGCTCCTCAGCCAGCAGCGCTCGCATCGCTTCGGCCGGTTCCCAGCGTTGTGCTTTGGCGGTGGCCAACAGCTCCGGTGCTGCGGCGCGCATGTGCGGCAGGCGCAGGGTGCGCAACAAGTCGACGACTTCGTCGATGGGTGTTGGGTTCATCGGTCGGCTCCGAGGCGGCCCCAGGCGGCGGTGCCGGGCTGCAGCGAGTGCGCGTCATCGGCGCGTCGGCGTTGTCCGGGCGGGTGAGCATCCAGGATTGAGGCCAGGTCGCCGTCTGCGAAGCGGCCGAAGGTCGCGGCGTGGCCGAGCGCCCAGTCGAGCCGCTCGGTGCCGTGGAGTCGGGCAAGGGTGACGGCTTGGGCCATCTTGGTCTTTAGGCGGCTCGTGCCTGCGGCGGCTGCTTCGACCAGCCAGGTGCGGGCGCCGTCACCGATGGCGAGGAACTCGGCCTCGGCCGCGCTCGTGGGCTTGGGACGCCGAGCGAGCGGCCCAGCCGGGCGCGCCGGGTAGTGAGCGTCGTCGATCATCGGATGCCCGGGCGTGGAGCGCTGGTGGCGGGCAACCTCGACGGGTCCTGACGATGCGCAATGGGTGACCACGACCTGGTCGCCGTCGATGCGCACCCACACCGTCTCATCGGCGAGGGTGTGCGGGACCGAGTAGGTCACCCCGCCGAAGCTGATCGTGGAGCTCCAGGAGACTTTGCGGGTCTGCCCGAGCGCGGCCGTGTAGGGGGCCTCGGGCAGCGCGTGCAGCCGCTGGCGTTCCTCGGTGAGCATCTCGGCCGGCGCCCGTCGGGTCACCCGATGGACCCGGGCGTTCACCTCAGCGGTGAACGCCTCACAAGCGCAGACCAGCTCGGCCCAGCTGGTGTAGTCGCCGCGCAAATTGGCGTCGGTTGGCACCAAGTCGGCCTTGGCGACCCGCACCGTCGCCTCTGACCCGCCCTTGGACTCGGGGTCCGCCGGCACACACGTCGCCACCGTGATCCCATAATGGCCGCCGACCGCGACGATCTCGGGATGGCGCACGGCGATCCCAGCGACGTGGTCGATCGTGACGGTGCGCTCGTTGTCGGTGAGCCAATACGTCGGAGCGCCGCCGAAGGCTCGCATCGCCCGATCCACACAGGAAATCACCGTGGGCAGAGTGCGGTCCCAGGTCGCGATCACCACCCGGAACCTCGACCACGCCAGCCACGCACAGAACAGACTTGTCCTTCGACCGGCGATGACCGGGCCCGCGCCCCAGTCCCACTGCGCCCACATGCCCGGCTCGGGAATCCACGGCCGATACACCCGCCGCCGACCCGCCGCGAAGCTCTTCTTGGCCTCCGCCACCGCTCGGCGCACCGTGCGCTCCGAGCCCTCGAACCCCAACGCCTTCAGCTTGGCGCGGCAACGGTCGGCGCGGATCTTGCCGCCGGAGCGTTCCACCCACTCCTCGATCTTCGCCATCCACGGATCGATGATCCGTTCCCGCCGCACTGGGCCTTCGCCCGGCAGGCGGCCCTCGTCGCGTTTGGCCACATAGCGGGCCACGGTGTGATGAGACACGCCGGCCAACTCGCCAGCATCCCGGAACGACCCACACAGGTCGAACGCTTCCAACATGTTCATGATTTCCTCGCGAGACTTCACTCGCTCCTCCTGCTCGATGGTCACGGTTGTGGTGACCGGCCATTCGAGTAGGAGGAGCACCCCGCCGCGGTGGACCCCGACGGGAATGGACTTCAACGCGGGCAGTTCTGTTGGCCGCCGCTGGGCAGAACTGTTGGCCGCCAGCGGGCAGCTACATGGCCGCCACTGGGCAGGATCTCATGGCCGCCGACACCAGAACTCCGCCCGGTCCTAGAGCGGTACTACGCGGTGATGGAGAAGCTCTGCTTCGACATGCTGCCGATCATCGCCCGGGCGCTAGAACCAGTATTGAGACCATTCCCACGACTATCACCCCTGATCGCCCCGCGAAATACGAGCCCGTCGTGTCCGGTGCCTGGATCACAGCGAAGTCGACGGCCATGCTCGATGCTCAGGAATAGCCACCCCCTTGACTTGGTCGGCAGAATTGCAGGGCTGGGCTTAGACTGGCGAATTGCTGTCTCAGAGGTGCCGCTAGTCGAATCGGCCGGGAGGCAGGTTGGCGGGCAAGGCTGCCGGACGCTGCACCCGGCTGGCCACAGCAACATGCTGCCGGGTCCTGGCTGAGGTCTCGAAGGCGGCCATCACCTCGAGGACGTGAAACGCCAGTTGCCCGCTGCAACGGGCCGGTCTGTGCCCGTCGGACGCCGCGCACATGTCGGCGAGGCCAAGGCCCCGCACCTCGTCGGCGTAGGGGCGGTCGACCGGCTGGTCGACCCAGAGTCCCGTCCGGCCCGGCGACAGCGCGACCGGCCCGCCGAAGTAGTCGGGGTCGGGGACGGCCAGGCTGCCCTCGGTGCCGTGCAACTGCAGATGGGGCAGGTCGTGGTGACTGACGTCGAAGCTCATGACCACCGTGGCGACGGCCCCGCCGACGAACTTGACGGCCCCGGTGACGTGGGTGTCGACCTCGACGTCGACCAGCTCGCCCCGGCGGGGCCGGGACACTACCTCTCGTGTGTCAAAGCCTCGGGCAGCCATGGCGGTGACATCGCAGATCGGCCCGATGAGGTTCACAAGCGCGCTGAGGTAGTACGGACCCATGTCAAACAGCGGGCCACCGCCGGGCTTGTAGAAGAACTCGGGGTTGGGGTGCCAGTCCTCGTGGCCCCGGTGCATCAGCACGGCAGTGGCTGCAATGGGCTCGCCGATGGCACCGTCGTCCACCAGCCGGCGGCACGTCTGATGGCTGCCGCCAAGGAACGTGTCCGGCGCGGAGCCCACCAGGAGGCCGCGACGACCGGCGGCCTCGAGCACGGCGGCGCCGTCGGCGACGCTGGTGGCTAGCGGCTTCTCGCAGTAGACATGCTTGCCGCCGGCGAGCGCGGCCAGGCTGATCGACGCGTGGGCGTCGGGCGTGGTCAGGTTGAGCACGGCGTCGATGTACCGGCTGGCGACGAGTTCGTCCACGCCGAGCGCTTCGAGGCCGTTGTCGGCCGCGGTGCGCTGGGCCGCCCCAGCCCGCAGGTCGGCGCAGGCGACGATCTCGAACCCCTCGAAGGCGGCGGCCGACGCGAGGTAGACCCGGCTGATGGCGCCGCAGCCGACGAGCCCAACCTTCAGGGGCGCAGGCACGGTCGACCAGCCCAGAAATGCCGAGAGCGCTGCTAACGCGTCCGGACGCTGCGGCGGGCCTTCATGCGTTGGCGCATACGGGCGTGGGCCTCGGGCGTGCCGTCGTGGAAGGTGCCGAACAGCCTGTCCCACGGCACGGGCCGGTTGCCGTAGTTGCACTCGAAGTACCGGTGGTGCAGGTGGTGGAAGTAGTCGGCGCCCTTCATGCTGGGACCGTTGCGCTTGCCGATCTCGTAGCGCTCGAACCCTGAGTGGGTCACCGCGGTCGCGATGCTGTTGGACGACAGCGTGAGGATCAGGATGAACGGGTGCGCGGGCACGACCCACCACAGCAGGAACATGCTGAGGTACATCATGTGCTCGACCGGATGCATCGACAGGCCGCTCCAGGGTCCGGGGTTGACGTTGCGGTGATGGAGGTAGTGCACGTGGTCGTAGACCCAGCGCGTGTGCAGCACCCGGTGGATGAAGTAGAAGTGCGTCACCGACCACAGCGACGTGAACACGGTCAGGAACGACAGGTACAGCCACCCGGAGCTCCACTCCACCTGCGGGATCCAGCCGTTGGCGTAGAACCAGAGCGTCAGCGCCTCATAGGCGGTCCAGACTCCGCACCCGCTCACCAGGCACCAGAACATGTTGTCGCGGGTCTGGTTGCTCCACAGGAACTCCCGGTTGGTGGTGCTCAGCCACTGGCGCTCGTACTTGTAGCGCTGCCGCTGGGCCCGCCGGACATACAGCACCACGTGCAGCGTTCCGGCCACCAGCGAGAACATCACGACGTTGCGGACATAGATCTCCAAGACCCACCTCGGGCTCAGCGTCGCCATGCGCGCCATCGACGGGGTGAAGAAGTTCCAGGCCACTGCGGCTATCCCCACCCAGATCATCCCCTGGGGCAGCATCATCGAGAAGATGTGGCGCAGCGTTGCCGCCGGCCGCGGCGGCCAGTCCAGGATCGGCGACACCGTGATCGGCACGTCCGGCTCGTAGCCCCTCACGCCCGAGCCGCACGAAGCGCCTACAGCCGAGCCGGTGTCCGCCATCGCCACTCGCCTCCCTCTTCACTTCGACGTTCAAGTCACACTACACACGGCTCTCTGAACGCAAAGAGGAGGAACCGTTTCGAGCCGCCGCGAAGACGTAGCCGGGCTGCCCGTGCTCGAAGATGTCGAGGCCGCCGACCTCGACCTCGGGCGACACGCGGAGTCCAACCGTGCGCTTGATCAAGGCGAACAGGATCCCGGTGGTTACCACCACCCACACGAACACCATCGCCGAGCCGACCAGCTGCACCAGCAGCTGATCGGTGCCGCCGCCGTAGAACAGCCCGGCGTTGCCGGTCGCCACGAAGCCGTCGCTGTGGCGGGCGAACAGGCCCACCGCAAGCGTGCCCCACAGGCCGCACACGCCGTGTACCGAGATGGCGCCCACGGGGTCGTCGATGCGGACCCGGTCGAAGAAGGCCACCGAACCCACGACGATCACGCCGGCGATGGCCCCGGTCAGCACTGCGCCGATGGGGGTCATGGTGGCGGTGCCGGCAGTGATACCGACAAGGCCGGCCAGCACGCCGTTGGCCGTCATGGCCACGTCGAGATGGCCGGTCCTCAACCAGACGACCGAGCCGGCGGTCACGGCGCCCGCCGAGGCCGCGAGCATCGTCGTCACCGCAACCCGCATGACTACCGCGTCGGCGGCGAGCTCCGAGCCCGCGTTGAACCCGAACCAGCCGAACCACAGCACCAGCACACCCACTACCACGAACGCCACGCTGTGGCCTGGCATCGTCCGGGGTCTGCCGTCGCGGCCGTACTTGCCGATGCGGGGTCCCAGGAAGATCGCGCCCATCATCGCGGCCCAGCCTCCGGTGCTGTGCACGATGGTGGAGCCGGCGAAGTCGCCGAACTTGGCGTCGCCGATGGCGAGATCGGCAATGAGGCCCTCGCCGCTCCAGAACGCATGGACCACCACCGGGTAGATCACAGCGGTCATGAAGAAGCTGAACACCAGGTAGGCCGACATCTTGGTTCGCTCGGCCATGGCGCCCGAGGCGATGGTCACCGCAGTTGCCGCGAAGACCACCTGGAAGAAGAAGTCGGTGAAGATGCTCAGGCCGCCCTCGGCGCTGAACCCCAACTCGGCGCCGTTGAGGAAGAACGTGTCGGTACCCATCAGCGACCCGGCGTCGGTGCCGTAGGCGATGCCGTAGCCGACGGCGAAGAACGCCAGCGCGCCGACGCACACGTCGGCGATGTTCTTGGCCATGATGTTGCCGACGTTCTTGGCCCTCGTCATGCCGGCCTCGACCATGCCGAAACCCGCCTGCATGATGAACACCAGCACGCCGGCAATCAGCACCCAGAGGTTGTCGAGCACGATGCTCTCCGGCGAGACCTCGCCGTCCTGGGCCAGGGCTGGGGTGGTGTTCATGAATACCACGCCGGCGACGACCAGCGCTCCCACCCAGCGTTTCTTGTGCATTCTTCGCATCGGACCATGCCCTCCTGAAGCTTCGGCCGCGGCCGCCCCAGTGGCGCCCGCGTCAAGCTGTCGCAGCATGGGCGGGCCGTGTTTCCGCGTGGTTTCGGCGATGTGAAACGTCTGTAACGTCACGCCCTGATCGGCGCGACGATCACCGTCCTGGCTTGGCGACTGGCGTCGCCGTCGTGACTCCTGAGGATCGCCAGGCTCCGGTTGCGCCGCCGACGGGTCCAGGCCGGCGCAGACGGGTATTCCCGCCTGGCGGCCTGCTGGGGGTTAGTTGTAGCCGACGAGCGCCTCGCAGATGGTCCTCGTCAGCAGCGTGGTCACGTGGTAGGGATCGGCGTTGGCGTTGGGTCTGCGGTCCTCGATGTAGCCCTTGCCGTCGCGGGCGACCTGCCAGGGGATCCGCACCGACGCACCCCGGTCCGACACACCGTAGGAGTACTGGTCATAACGCTCGGTCTCGTGCTCACCGGTGAGGCGGAACTCGATCCCGGCTCCGTAGCCGGCAAGGTGCTCCTCGGGCTTGCCGGCCATGCCCAGCGCCTCGCAGGCCGCGATGATCGGCTCGTAGCTGTTGCGCATCGCCCTGGTCGACACGTTGGTGTGCATGCCGGCGCCGTTCCAGTCGCCCAGCATCGGCTTGGGCTCGATGGTCACCTCGATGCTGTGCTTCTCCGCGAGTCCGCAGAGCAGTCTGTGCAGAGCAATCTGCCGGGCCGTTGTTTCGGATCTGTTGCCCGATTGTGAACAGTGCGTTAACGCCGCAGCGGCGCCGGTCCGAGGGCTTACGCTGATCCGACCATGGATCGACAGCAGGACTACGCGCTACGGACCGCGGAGGAACGCGGCGTCCGGCTCGTCCGGCTCTGGTTCACCGACGTGCTCGGGCAGCTCAAGTCGGTGGCCATATCGCCGGCCGAACTCGAGGCCGCCTTCGCCGACGGCGTGCAGTTCGACGGCTCCGCGATCGACGGGTTCAGCCGGGTCAACGAGGCCGACGTGCTGGCCAGGCCCGACGCGGCCACGTTCGAGATGCTGCCGTGGGCCGACGCTCAGGAGCCGACGGCACGCATGTTCTGCGACATCGAGACGGTTGAAGGACTCCCCTTCGAGGGCGACCCGCGCCAGGTCCTGCGCCGCACCGTCGGCGCGGCCCGGGAGCGAGGGTACGAGTTCATGACCGCGCCGGAGGTGGAGTTCTTCTACTTCGACTCCGACGACCCGGTCGACGGTCGGCCCCAGCCCCTGGACCGGGCCTCGTACTTCGACCTCACCACGCTCGACGTGGCCAGCGGACTGCGCCGGAGCACGCTGCACATGCTCGAGGCCATGGGCATCGGCGTCGAGTACTCGTTCCACGAGGACAGTCCGAGCCAGCACGAGATCGACCTGCACTACACCGAGGCCCTCGAGATGGCCGACAGCGTCATGACGCTGAGGCTGGTCGTGAAGCGCATCGCCATGGCCCACGGCGCCTACGCCACCTTCCTCCCCAAGCCGCTCAACGGGGTGCAGGGTTCGGGCATGCACACCCACCTGTCGCTGTTCAGCGAGGGAGCCAACTCCTTCTACGACGCCGACGACCCGGCCGGGCTCTCCAGCGTCGGGCGCCGGTTCATGGCCGGAGTGCTGGCCCATGCCCGCGAGATCACCGCGGTGACCAACCAGCTGGTTAACTCCTACAAGCGCCTCGGCGAGGCATCGGAGGCGCCCCAGCACGTGGTCTGGGCCCACAACAACCGCTCTGCCCTGGTGCGTGTGCCGCTGCACCGCCGGACCAAGCCCGAATCGGTGCGCATCGAGTACCGGGCCCTGGATGCAGCCTGCAACCCGTACCTCGCCTTCGCGCTGCTGCTGGCCGCAGGGATGCGGGGCATCGAGCACCACTACGAGCTACCCGCCGAGACGACTCGCAACCTGTTCGACCCGTCCTTCGACCGGGTCGGCTGCGGCGTGGAGTTGCTGCCCCGCTCCCTCGACGAGGCGCTCGAAGTGATGGAGACGTCGCAGCTGGTGCAGGACACACTGGGCGAGCACATCTTCGAGTGGTTCCTGCGCAACAAGCGGGCCGAGTGGGACAGCTACCGGACCCAGGTCACGCCCTGGGAGCTGAAGCGCTACCTGTCGCGTTGGTGACCGCGGCTTGACCGATCGACTGCTGCTCATCCACCCCGACCCGCCCCCGGCGGAGCTGATCAGCGCTCTCGATGCGGCCGCGTACCGGTGGAAGGCCGCCGGCGGCGCGGGGGAAGTCCCCGGAGCCATGCCGGACCCCGGCGGGCAGTTCGCCGCGGCGGTTGTGGCCGTGGGCGACGGAGCCACCGCCCGGCAGTCGGCGCTGGGGTTCTGCCGGACCTTGCGCGACGGCGACGAGGCGTCCCTGGGCGTGCTGGTCGTGGTGAGCCGGGCCGGCATCGCCGAGCTGGAGTCCCATCACGAGCTGTTCGACGACTTCTGCGGCTGGCCGCCGGTGCCCGGGGAGCTCGAAGCCCGCCTGAGCCATCTGCTGGCGCGCCGATCACCGTCCGGATCGGCCCCCCGGACGATCACCTTCGGCGAGCTGGTGATGAACCTGGACACCTACCAGGCCGCCATCGCGGGCCGGCCGCTCGGTCTCACCTACATGGAGTACGAGCTCCTGCGGTTCCTGGCGGCCCGGCCGAACAAGGTGTTCACCCGCGAGGATCTCCTCAACCGGGTATGGGGATACGACTACTACGGCGGGGCCCGCACGGTGGACGTCCACATCCGCCGGGTGCGAGCCAAGCTCGGCGAGGAGCACGCCGGCCTGATCCAGACGGTCAGGTCGGTGGGCTACTGCTTCGGCCGCTCCCACTGGGGGACTTGACCGCGGCCTACGGCGCGTAGAGGGCGGCGAGGTCGTCGGTGGTGACGATGCTGTGGGGGCGGATGCTCCTGGAGAGGACCTCCAGCGCGGCCTGATGGATGTCGGGGCCGCCCATGCTGGCGGACGCGTCGGACACCAGCAGGGGCAGGAAGCCGCGGTCGAACAGCCCCACCGCACCCGCCAGCACGCATACGGCCGTATCGACGCCGCAGACTGCGACCGTGCCCACACCGAGCTCCCGCAACGTTTCCTCGAGACTGGTACCGACGAAGGGGCAGTAGGTGTACTTGTCGATGACCGCAGTGGCCAGATCGGCGACCTCGGGCGCGAGGGGAATCTCCGGGGAGTCGCCCTGGAAGCCGTGATAGTCCAGGAAGTCGACGAACGGGCCGCCCGCCCCCGGGTTGATCCACCGGGTGAAGATCCGGTGCTCGAACGGCACCCGCTCGCAGAGGGAGCGAACAGCCGACGGAACCGCCTCGGTCTCAGGGCAGACGAACCCGAACTGCACATCGATGGCAAGCAGGCAGGACGGACCGTCCACGGCCGGAGAATACCCCGCCGGGCCGGCTCCAGGCCGTAGCCCCCGATACTGAGGCGCCGTACACTGGCGATCCCCAGCGCTCGTAGCTCAATTTGGATAGAGCATCTGACTACGGATCAGAAGGTTGGGGGTTCGAGTCCCTCCGAGCGCGCTGGATCCGCCCGCCCGCCTGCGGCGCATTCAGTCGTCGTGGACGATGACCTTGGACAGCAGGGCGTGGGGCAGGGGCTGGTAGTCGTGGTGTTCGGCACTGAAGGTGCCGGTGCCGCCGGTCATCGACCGCAGATCGATCACGTAGCTGAGGATCTCCGACGTCGGCACGTGGGCGCGGATCACGCTGGTGCCCGCCGCCGACCCCGGCTCGGTGCCGAACACCTGACCCCGGCGAGAGTTCAGGTCGCCCAGAACGTCGCCCTGGTAACTGTCGGGAACCTCGACGCTGATCTCGCTGATCGGTTCGAGCACCGCGCTGCCCACCTGCTCCACCGCCCGCTTGAGGGCCAGCGACCCCGCGATCTTGAAGCTCATCTCCGACGAGTCCACCGAGTGGTGCTTGCCGTCGTAGCACACCGCCCGCAGGTCCACCATCGGGAACCCGTGCCTGCCGCCGTTGGCCATGGCCTCCTCGATGCCCGCACCCACCGCGGGGATCAGGTTGCGGGGGATGGCGCCCCCGGTGACCTCGGTGTCGTACTCGTAGCCGCCGCCCCGGGGCAGCGGCTCGAAGCGCACCATGGCCACCGCGAACTGCCCGTGGCCACCGCTCTGCTTCTTGTGCTTGGCCTCCACGTCGGCCGGCCGGGCCAGCGTCTCCAGGTACGCCACCCGCATGCCCTCGACCTCGAAGTCGATGCCCATGCGCTCCAGGCGGGACCGCACCACACGGATGTGGGCCTCGCCCGCACCTGACAGCACCGTCTGGCGGGTGGTGGGGTCCTGGCGGATGACCAGGCTGGGATCCTCGGTGGCGAAGCGGCGCAGCGCCGAGGCCAGCTTGTCCTCCTGGGCCGGGGCCGAGGCGTGGACCGCCACGCCGTACACCGGCGTGGGCGGCGGGGTGATGGGCACCGAGAGCGCCGCGTCGTTGGACAGCGTGTCGCCGGTGCGCACATCACCGAGCTTGGTCACGGCCACGATGTCGCCGGCCACGACCAGAGCGGTGCCCTGGTGGTCGGCACCGGTGAAGGACATGAGATTGTGGAGCCGCTCCTTGTCGCTGGTCCGGCTGTTGACGAGCGTGTCGTTGGAGCGAATGGTTCCCGACAGCACCTTCACGAACGAGATCTGTCCGAGGAAGTCGTCGATGCGGGTCTTGAACACCAGCGCCACCGGCGAGCCGGACTCGTCCGTCTCCAGCTCGACCGGCTCGCCGCCCCGCACCGCGGCGACCGGGCCGTTGGCGCCCGGAGCGGGGCCGACCCGGCTGATGAAGTCGAGCAGGTAGTCCACACCGATGGGCTTGGCCGCCGAACCGCACAGCACCGGGAACACGCTGCGCTGGTCGACCGCGTCGCGGATGAGCTGCTCCAACTGCTCCTGGGTCGGCTCGACCCCCTCCAGGTACTGCTCGAGCAGTTCGTCGTCGCCCTCGACGACATCCTCCAAGAGTTGGGTGTGGCCGTCGGATGCCGCCGGGGCCAGATCGTCGGGGATGGGCGCGGCCGCGGACTTCCCGCTGCTGTAGTCGAGGGCGCCGTCGGCCACCAGGTCGGCGATGCCGTGGAAGGACGCCTCTGCCCCCATCGGCAGCTCGACCGCCTCGACCCGGGCGCCGAAATGCGACTGCAGATCGTCCAGGGTGCGCTCGAAGGACGAGCGCTCCCGGTCGAGACCGTTGACGAACACCATCCGGGGCAGCCCCAGCCGCTCGGCATGGCGCCACATCACCTGGTCCTGAGCCTGCACCCCCGACACCGCGTCCACTACGAACACCGCCAGATCGGCTGCGTGCATGCCGTTGACGGCGTCGCCCACGAAGTCGGTGTAGCCGGGGGTGTCGATGACGTTGATCCTGTGGTCGCGCCAGTCGAACGACGCCAACGACACGCTCAGGCTCTGGTGGCGGGCCTTCTCCTCGGGGTCGTAGTCGCAGTGGGCTGTGCCGTCATCGACGCGGCCCATCCGGCTCACCACACCGGCCCGGTACAGCATCGCCTCGGCCAGGGTGGTCTTGCCGTTGCCGTTGTGACCGACGAGGACGACGTTTCTGATGGATTGCGACGACACGCTGACTATCCCTCCCGTTGGTAGGCCTGCGCACGCATGGGGACGCCGACCCTAACCCGGTCCGCCGCCAACGGCTAGTGCGGACACAAGTGTGAGTGGATCAGTCTTCGATCAGTTCGACCGCGTACTCGGGACAGTTGTCGAAGGCCAGACGGGCCTTCTCCTCCAGCTCCGGAGGCACCTCACCGCCACCGATCTCGAAGGCGGTGCCCTCGTCGTCCACATCGAACAGCTCCGGCGCCAGCATGTAGCAGCGGTTGTGGCCCTGGCAGGCCTCCTGATCGACGCGAACTCTCATGACTGTCCCTTCGTGTGCACCTGACGGCGAAGCTTATGGTAGGTGGATCGGGAAGACGCCAGCGTCTCGCGGTGCAGCGTTGCCTCTCCCGCTCTTGTTCGCTTCGCTCACGGGCCGCTCGGGCCACGGCCTCGCTAGCTCGGCCTCGGCGGTAGGTGGATCGGGAAGGCGGCCCGGATGCGGGCGTCGATCTCGGCGCTGACGTGGGCCGGGCGGTGCTCGGCCAGCACCCGCTGCACGTACTCGTGGGCCCGGGCCCGCGAGTCCTTGCCCCCGGCGTCGAGCCAGTTGTCGGGAGTGTCGCGGTCGCCTATCTCGGGGTAGACGTAATCGCGCTGCATCAGCTCCAGAGTCTGCGGCGAGCCCAGGAAGTGGCCCGGACCCGACACCACGTCGGCGATCAGCTGGGCCGACAGGGTCTCCTCGTCCACCTCGATCCCCCGCACGGTGCGGTTGATGGAGCCGAGCATGTCGTTGTCGATCACCAGGGCCTCCAGCGAGCAGCTCAGGATGCTGGCCAGCATCCCGGCCGACTCGTACACCAGGTTGGCGCCGGCGTGGCCGGCCAGCGTGATGTTTATGCCCTTCTCGTAGCCGGTCTGGTTGTCGGGCACCTTGGAGTCGGCCATGCCTGCAGCCACGCCCGACGGCAGGCCCATCCAGTTGAGCAACTGGGCCGCGGCCGCATTGAGGACGCCCTCCTCGCCCGAGCCTCCGCTCATGGCGCCGGTGCGCAGGTCCGACACGAACGGCCACATGCCCATCACGCACGGGTGGCCCGGGCTCAAGAGGTTCACCCCGGTGAGGGCGGCGAGGCACTCGGCCAGGGCCTGGGCCAGCGAACCGGCCAGCGCCGCGGGCGAGGTGGCCCCGGCCTGGCCGGCCGACAGCAGGTTGATGGGCATGCCCGTCTCGACCTGGGCCACCATGGCCTTCGCCGACTCCTCCGCGAAGCGCAGCGGCGGCACCACGAACGTGTTGTTGGCCGCCACGAAGGGGCGCTTGCGGAACTCGCCGGGTCCGCCCAGGGCCATGTCGAACATGTCCACCGTCTCGTACACATGCTCCCGCTCGAACCACGACGTGCCGATGGGCTTGGTGGTGCCGACCATGGCCGCATAGGCGGTGTTGAGGTCGAGCAACCGGGCGTCCTCCATGTCGCGGGCCACCACGGTGCGGACGAAGAAGTGAATGTTGTCGAGGGCGTCGACCAGCCGGGCGCAGTCGTAGACATCGACCGCGGTGGAGGGACGGAAGACCTCGGTGACATGGTCGTACATGAGGACGGCGGCGCCGGCGGTGCCGAAGTGGACCCGGTCGCCGCCCACGATGATCGACCGGTCGTCGTCGAAGCCGTGCCAGACCCACTCCTTGGCCGCGGTGGCGATGGCTCCCTCCACCACGCCCTTCGGATAGCGCAGGCGACCGGCGTCGTCGACATGGCCGCCGGCCGCGGTGACCACGTCGACGAACTCATCGATGGGCGAGCCCATGCCGACGTCGGAGAGCAGCGCCAGCGAGGTGTCGTACACCTGCTGCATGTCGGACTCGCTCAGGGGAGAGAATTTGCCGCCGGGAAGTCCGGGGCGCACCGGACGCACATCGACTTCCAGCGGAGCCTGGCGGGCCGCGATGCGCCCGGCCCGGCCCCCGGTGCGGCGCCGGCCTCCTGGTTGGTCAGCCATACGCCTCGCCTCCCTTCAGGCGCGGGGGGCCGTGTTGGCCGGATCGTAGGCCGGCTCGGCCAGCACGGTGCATACCCGGCGCTCCCCCAGCAGGTCGAGTTCGAACGTCGATCCGGGCGCCTCGAACTCCGGCGCCACATAGACGAAAGCCAGGCTGCGCCCAACGGTGTGGCCCCAGGTGCCGCTGGTAGCGATGCCCATGACGTTGCCGTCGGCGTCGAAGGCGGGCTCGTTGCCGCGCACGTCGTTGTCGGTGGCGTCCACCTCGCAGTACACCAGCACCATCGACAGCGGCTCGGACTGGTCGCGCCGGACCACGGTGGCGTCGCGGCCTATGAACGGCCGCTCGAGGTCGATGAAGCGCTCGAGACGGGCCTCGATGGGGGTGATCTCGGTGGTGAGCTCCGAGCCCCAGGCCTTGTAGCTCTTCTCGATGCGCATGACGTTCATGGCGTAGCTGCCGAAATGGACCATGCCGTGGGGCTCGCCAGCGGCCACCACCGCGTCGTACAGCTCGGCCAGTCGGTCCATGCCGCAGTGCAACTCCCAGCCCAGCTCCCCCACGTACGACACCCGCAGGGCCAGGCACGGCACACCGGCCACGGTGATCTCGGCCGCGGTCAGCCACCGGAACCCCTCGTTGCTCAAGTCGGCGTCGGTGAGCGGCGCTAGCACGTCGCGGGCCCGGGGGCCGGTCACCGCCAGAAGGCCGGTGGAGTCGGTGACGTCGGCCACCTCCACATCTTCGCCATCGGCGATGTGCTGCACCAGCCAGTCGAGGTCGTGGCTCTGGCCCATGATCGCCGAGGTCGCGTAGAAGCGGTCGGGCGCCAGCCGGGCGATGGTCATCTCGCACTCGATGCCGCCGAGCTCGGTGAGCATGTGCGTCAGCCGGATGCCGCCGTCGCGGGCCGGCAGCCGGTTGGCCGACAGACGATCGAGCAGGGCGGCCGCGTCGGCCCCGGTCACCTCGAAGGAGGCGAAGGCGGTGATGTCGGCGATCCCGACCTTCTCGCGCACTCCCCGCACCTCGTCGGCCACCGGATCGAAGGCGTTGGAGCGGCGGAATGAGTGCCGCTCCCCGGCGCCGTTCGGCGAGAAGTACTGGGGCCGCTCCCAGCCGTACACCTCCTGCCACTGGGCACCCAGCCGGTCGAGGCGGTCGTAGATGGGGTTGGTCTTCTGGGGCCGCCCCGCGGCCCGGAACTCGCCGGGCAGGCGCACCTGGTACATCTCGTGGTACTCGTCGTGGGCCTTGGCGATGGCGAAGGTCGAGCGGGGCCCGCTGTGATCGCCGAAGCGGCGGGGATCCATGCCCCGGACGTTGATCTCGGTCTGACCGTGGATCATCCACTGGGCCAGGTACTTCCCCGCTCCGGGACCCTGGGTGATGCCGATGGACGCTCCGTTGCAGTGCCAGTAGTTGCGCAGCCCCGGTGCGGGCCCCATCAGGTACCCGGAATCGGGGGTGTGGGTGATCGGGCCGGACACGATCTGCTTGATGCCGGCCTCGGCGAAGGCGGGGATGCGCATGACCGTGTACTCCAGGCACTCCTCGAGCACGTCGACGTTCTCGCCGGTGAGGTGGAAGTCGTCGGCCCAGTCGATGCCGTCGGTCCCGTACACCCTGGAGTCGGACATCTCGTAGGGGCCGACCAGCAGGCCGTCGATCTCCCGGCGGTAGTAGCACGAGGACCGGGGGTCGCGTGTCACGGGAGGCTCAAAGCCGAGGTCGATCATGGCCTGGAGGGGCTCGGTGACCAGGTACTGGTGGATCACCGAGACGATGGGCACGTCCAGGCCGACCATGGCCCCGAGCTGCGGGGCGTAGTGGCCGGCCGCGTTCACGACGTGCTCGCACACGATCCGGTAGCTGTCGGCACCCTTGCCGCTCATGCCGCCGGGGGTTGCGATGATCTCCCAGCGCCCGTCGGGCAGCCGGTTCATATCGGTCACCATTGTGTGGCGCCGGATCTCGCAGCCGAGGTTGCGGGCGCCCCGGGCCATGGCGTTGGTACAGCCCGACGGGTCGGTCCAGCCGTCGTTGGGAGTGTAGAACCCGAGCTGGATGTCGCTGAGATCCTCCAGCAGCGGATGGCGCTCGCGGATCTCGGACACCCCGATCAGGTGCGACTCGATGCCGATCTGGGTGAGCATGGCATGCACGTAGCGGTGCCAGTCGACCTCGTCGTCGGTGCGGGCCAGCCGGATGGCGCCGCAGCCGTGCCAGCCGGCCGACAATCCGGTCTCCTCCTCGAGGCGGGGGTACAGCGCCACCGCCTCCTCATGGACCTTGGCCATGTTCAGGTCGCCGATGAAGTTGGGTATCAGCCCGGCCGCGTGCCAGGTGGAACCCGAGGTCAGCTCGCCCTTCTCCAGCAGGATGGTGTCGGTCCAGCCCTCGTGGGCGAGGTAGTAGAGCAGGCCGACCCCCATGGCCCCGCCTCCGATGATCACGCACCGCGCCTCTTGCGTCACCGCCCCTCCCGAAGGTGTGTGCATCTGCGCCGGACCGACAGGCCACGGCGAGCGGGCAGTGTAGTTGCGGTACGGCCCCCGCGGGCACCAGCCGGCGTGTCTATGCCGGGTAGGCGACCCACAGCACGGCGAGCAGGATCCAGCTCGACACGACGAGCCAGTATGTGACCGGCTGGGCACGGCGGGTGACGCGCTGGATGAAGCTGCTCTCGCCGGTGACCAGGTCGTAGGCCGCCCACGCCAGGAACAGCAGGGGGTAGACCCAGTACTGGCCGGTGAAGGTCAGCAGCCACATCGCGGCCAGGGCCGTCCACGTGAGCCACGGCTTGACGGCGCTCGACGTCGCAGGGCTGCTCCAGGCAGGAATCACGGGCTCGCCTCCTTGTGTGCGGCGGGCGGCTCGATCCCGTTGAGCCGCCAGTTGAGGTAGTGGCCGAAGTCGGCCACTACCCGCTCGGCGGCGACGAGCCGCCCCGGATCGAAGTCGCCGGAGGCGCCCCGCTGGCCCCGCTCGCAGATGGCCTTGTCCTCGGGCAGGAAGTCCGGGAGCGAGTACCCCTGGCCCGCAGTCCGGCTGAGCCACCGGGCCAGCCGGCCGCGGGGGCGTCGCGGTGGGGCCGAGGCGAAGGCGCCGCCGGTGCGCACGGTGCAACGGTCGACGCCGGCGGGGTGCACCGCCTGCCAGTAGAAGGCGCCGGCGTTGAACACGCCCACAAAGCCGGGCGGCAGGCTGATGAGCAGGTAGTCGTCGGCGCCCTCGACCCTGCCGCCGGTGGCGGTGGCCCGGGCCGAGCCCGCGACGTAGTAGGCGTCCCGGGTGGGCGTGTACGGCTCCAGCGTCTTGGGATGGACCTGGAACAGGTGGTAGCTCTCCATGGCGTTGATGATGGCGAGCTTCCAGTTGCAGTCCCAGACCTGCGTCTCCTGCCAGCCGGACCAGTGCTGCATGGAGTCGATCCCGTGGGCCGCCGCGTGGGGCTCGATCGCCGCGAAGCGTTCGGCCAGCGGCTCCACATCGGGGTCGAGGCTCACGAAGACCAGCCCGTGCCACGACTCGACCCGGTACACGGGCAGGCAGTGGGCGGCCTTGTCGACGGTTTCCTTCGGTGTGAACGGCGCGGCCAGGAGCCGACCGCCGTCGTTGTAGGTCCAGGCGTGGTAGGGACACTGGATGCGCTTGGCGTTGGCCGGCTGCTCGACGAGCATGGTGCCCCGGTGGGCGCACAGGTTCGACAGAGCGCAGAGTTCTCCCTCCTGGTTGCGCAGAAGCAGCACCGGCTGGTCGCCGACCACGACCGGCAGCTGGTCGCCGGGGGATTCGAGGTGGTCCTCGGTGGTGACGAACACCCAGTCGCCGTGCCAGATCCCGGCCATCTCGGATTCGAGGACGGCCGGGTCCCGGTAAGCCGTGTTGGGAAGGGCGTACTCCGGGTCGATGACCAGGCTGGGACTGTTCATGAACGGCAGCATAGCAGTTATGGCGCATATTGCCAACGGTCGTTGATAAGATACGCCATATGGTAGGGCGACGGCGGTGACCGACCCAGGACCGAGCCGAGGCAGCGTCCTGCCCACCCGCGCCCTCGTCCTGTCCGCCATCGGCCGGGACGGGCGCCTCAGGGCTGAACCGCTCTTCGCGATGGCGTCCCTGCTGGGCCACAGCGACAAGGCCATGCGGGACTGTCTGGCCCGGATCGCCAGGGAAGGCCTTCTCGACCATCTCGGCGGGCGGGGCAAGTCGGCCGGCTACCGGGTGACCGATGCCGGCCAGGCCTCGCTCGACGCCGATCTCGGGTGGACCGCCTTCGCCCACCGGATCGACGCCGGACTCGAGCCCTGGGACGGGTACTGGCACCTCACCGGGTTCGAGATCCCCGAGGCACGCCGGGGCGCCCGCGACGCCATCCGCAACCTCCTGGTAGAGCTGGGAGCCGCGCCGGTCCAGTCGGGCCTCTACGTCTGCGCCTTCGACCTCACCGACTTCGTCCTCCAGCTCGCGGCCCACCTAGGAGTGTCCGAGACGGTCGCCAGCCTCGCGACCCGAGCGATCCGGATCGGAGACGACCCCCAGGACGCCGGCATCGTGAACCGGCTGTGGCCTCTGGCCGCGCTCGCTGACCGCTACGCCGCAGTCGAGCAGCAACTGGCAGCCGTGATCGAGCAGGCCCCGCTCATCGGCGGCGACCAGCTGGCCGCGCTCATGTTCGCGGCGACAGTGGATCTAGAGGCCGTCCTCCGCGACGACTCGCTGCTGCCGGCGGAGCTTCTCCCCGCCGGCTGGGCCGGCAGCCGGGCCCGCGAGGCGTTCATGGCCGCCCACTCGGCAGCGAGCGCGCACAGCGAGCTGTTCGACAACTCCCGGTTGATGCAGTCCTTCACCGCCGAGATCGACCGCTCCCTCGGAGAGACATCGACCGCCTTCTGGAACCGGTGGATGCCTCGCCTGATGGAGGCATACAAAGCCAGACTGCCCCCAGCCGCAACCGCCTGAAGTCCTGCTAGGGGCCGTCTTCCAGGCGGACTCTCTGGTTGCGGGGATCGTAGAAGCTGCGGATCGACGGGGTGGCCGGCACGAACTCGCCGCCGACGTTGATCTCGAAGGTGCCGGCGTCGAGCCACTCCTGGACCACGCCTTCGCTGCCGGGCCGGTGCAGGTAGCCCATGGCCAGGCAACGGTCCTCGACGTAGCTCCACATCGACGACGTGGTGCTGCCCACCGGCTCGCCGTTGCGCAGGATCGGGTCGTCGTGGTAGCACAGCAGCTCGGGGTGCTCTAGGCGGAACTGGATCAGGCGCTTGTTGCGGGGCCGCTCGCGCTGGTTCTCCAGCGCGGCCCGGCCGTTCCAGGGGTTGGGCTTGTCCCAGCCGACGGTGAACCCGAGTCCGGCCTCGATCGGGGTGTCCTCGTCGGTGATGTCGTGGCCCCAGTGCCGGTACCCCGACTCCAGCCGCAAGGTGTTCATGGCGTGGTACCCGGCCAGGGCCAGACCGTGGGGCTCGCCCGCGTCCATCAGTGCGTCGTAGAGCTCGACCGCGTGCTCGTTGGGCAGGTACAACTCCCAGCCGAGCTCGCCCACATAGCTCATGCGCAGGGCCAGCACGTCGATGCCGGCGATGTCGATCCGCTGGGACGTGCCGAACGGGAAGTCGGTGTTGGTGAGCGACGCGTCGGTGAGCACCGCTAGCACGAAGCGGGCCTTGGGGCCCATCAGCCCGATCATGGCCCAGTGCTCGGTAATGTCCGAGATGTCCACGTCACGATCCCGGCTGGCCCGGCGCAGGCGGGCCCAGTCCCGGGTCTGGGCCGCGGCCGCGGTCACCACCAGGAACCGGTCCAGGCCCAGGCGGGTCACGGTCAGGTCGGCCTCGATGCCGCCCTGGTCGTTGCACCACTGCGTGTACACCGCCTTGCCCACCGGCACGTCGATGCGGGCGGTGCTCAGCTCGTCCAGCACGGCCAGCGAGTCGGGTCCGTCCACGGTGAACTTGGCGAACGAGGTCTGGTCGAACAGCGCCACCTGCTCCCGCACGGCCCGGCACTCCTCGCCGGCGTTGGCCCACCAGTTCTGCTTGCCGTAGCTGTACTCGTACTGCCGGTCCTGGCCGTCGAAGGCATACCAGTTGGGTCGCTCCCAGCCCGCGGTCTCGCCGAACACCGCCCCGGCCGCGTCCAGGCGGTCGTGCAGGGGCGACACCCGCCGGCCCCGGGCGCTCCGGTACTGGTAGAAGGGCCAGTGCATGGCGTACAGCAGCCCCAGGCTCTCGGGGATGCGCTCGGACAGGTAGGCGGGGTCGGCCTGGAATTCGAACGCCCGGCGGATGTCCACCGACGACAGGTCCATGGGCGGGTGGCGGTCCGCGATCCAGTCGGCCAGGGCCCAGCCCACCCCTCCCGCGGACTGGATGCCCACCGAGTTGAACCCGGCCGCCACGAAGCACCCGTCCACCTCGGGCGCCTCGCCCAGGTAGTACACCCCGTCGGGGGTGAAGGCCTCCGGGCCGTTGAGGAACAGCTGGATGCCGCACTCCCCCAGTGCCGGCACCCGGTGGATGGACCGCTCGAAGATCGGCCCGATGTGGTCCCAGTCCTCGCCCAGCGTGCCGAACGAGAAGTCGCGGGGGACGCCGTCGATGTTCCACACCTTGCCCCGGGGCTCGAAGAAGCCGGCCATGATCTTGCCGGTCTCCTCCTTGAAGTACGTGTAGTTGCCGGGGTCGCGCAGCACCGGTGTGTCGGCGCTGAGGCCGAGGGACTCGGAGACGACGTAGAAGTGCTCGCAAGCCTGCAGCGGCACGTTGACCCCGATCTGGGCCGCGAGCTGGCGGGTCCAGATGCCGGTGGCCAGCACCACGGTCTCGGTCTCGATACTGCCCTGCTCGGTGTCGACGGAGGCGATGGCGTCGTCGCGGGTGCGCAGCCCGGTGACCGCGATGTCCTCGATGATGCGTACTCCCCGGCTGCGGGCCCCCTTGGCCAGCGCCATGGTGGTGTCCACCGGGGAGGTATGGCCGTCTCGAGGGATGTACAGCGCGCCCACTATGTCGTCGGTCCGGATCAGCGGCCAGCGCTCCCGCAGCTCGTCGATGCCGATCTCGCGGGTCTCGACCCCCACCGACATGGCCATGGCCGCGCCCCGCCTGATCTCCTCCCAGCGCTCGGCGTCGGCGGCCACCGAGATCGACCCGGGCGTGCGGCAGCCGGTGGCCTGGCCGGTCTCGTCCTCGAGCGCCTCGTAGAGGCGAGCCGAGTAGGTGGCCAGCTTGGTGAGACTGAACGTCGACTTGAGCTGGGCCACCAGCCCGGCCGCATGCCAGGTGGTGCCGCCGGTGAGCTTGTTCTGCTCGAGCACAACCACATCGGCGATGCCCCGGCGGGCGAGGTGGTAGGCCACGCTGCAGCCGACGATGCCGCCGCCCACGACCACAACCTGGGCTCGGTCGGGCAGCGTCTGGACCATCGAGCCCCTCCGTCGATTCGTTGGCCCGGCTGACCCGGCCCAGGATGGGTCAGTCTACGCCGGGCACCCAGCCGGTTCCTGCCAGGGGAACCTTGGCCATGGCCGCGGCTTCGACGGTCAGGGCGGCCAGATCCTCGGGCTCTAGGTTCAGGACATGCGACTTGCCGTTGGCCCGGGCCAGGATCTGGGTCTCGATGGTCAGCACCTGCAGGTAGTTGGCCAGGCGCCTACCGGCCAGCACCGGGTCGAGGCGGGCCGACAGGTCGGGGTCCTGGGTGGTGATCCCGGCCGGGTCGTTGCCCGCCTGGAAGTCCTCCCAGAACCCGGCCGAGGTGCCCAGGGCCCGGTACTCGGCCTCGTAGGCGGGGTCGTTGTCGCCGATGGCGATCAGGGCGGCGGTGCCGATGGAGGCCGCGTCGGCCCCGAGGGCCAGCGCCTTGGCCACGTCGGCGCCGGAGCGGATTCCGCCGGCAACGATGAGCTTCACCTCTCGACGATGCACGCCGAGTTCCCGCAGAGCCCGCACCGACTCACCGATGGCGGCCACCGTCGGGATACCGACATGCTCGATGAACACGTCCTGGGTGGCTGCGGTGCCGCCCTGCATGCCGTCCACGACCACCGCGTCGGCGCCGGCCTTCACCGCCAGCGCAGTGTCGTAGTAGGGGCGGGCCGCGCCCACCTTCACGTAGACCGGCACCTGCCAGTCGGTGATCTCCCGCAGCTCGCCGATCTTGATCTCGAGGTCGTCGGGACCGGTCCAGTCGGGGTGGCGGCACGCTGAGCGCTGGTCGATGCCCTCGGGCAGGGTGCGCATCTCGGCCACCCGCTCGGTGATCTTCTGGCCTAGCAGCATCCCGCCGCCCCCGGGCTTGGCCCCCTGGCCCACCACCACCTCGATGGCGTCGGCCACCCGCAGATGGTCGGGGTTCATGCCGTAGCGCGACGGCAGGTACTGGTACACCAGCGTGGCGGAGTGCTGTCGCTCCTCGGTGGTCATGCCGCCGTCACCGGTGGTGGTGGACGTCCCCGCCGCCGACGCGCCCCGGCCGAGGGCCTCCTTGGCCTGGGCCGACAGCGAGCCGAAGCTCATGCCCGCGATGGTCACCGGGATCTTCAGATGGACGGGCCGCTCGGCCCGACCCTCCCCGATCACCACGTCGGTACCGCATGCCTCCCGATAGCCCTCCAGGGGATAGCGCGACATCGACGCCCCGAGGAACACGAGGTCGTCGAGGGTGGGCAGGCGGCGCTTGGCCCCCCAGCCCCGGATGCGGTAGATGCCGGTGTTGGCCGCCCGGCGGATCTCGGCGATCACGTTGCGGTCGAAGCTGTACGACTCGCGCAGGTGCCAGAAGTCGGGATCCGAGGCTTCGATGGGCTCAAGGCCGTCAGGCGATGGCGTGGTCATCGGGCGACCCGTGTATCCCGCTCTTGTTCGCTGCGCTCACGGGCCGCTCGGGCCTCCAGGGCGTCCACGTCGTCGATGGTGAAGTTGTAGAGGCGCCGGGCCGAGCCGTAGCGGCGGAAGTCGGACACGTCGACCCCGTCCCCTATCGGGGCAGCCGCGGCCAGCAGCCGGGTGAGCGTCTCGACATGGGTGGGACGCATCTCCTTCTCCATGCAGTCGGCGCCCAGGGACTCCACGTCGCCCCGCACGAAGATCTGGGCCTCGTAGATGGAGTCGCCCAAGTCGGCCGCCGCGTCGCCGCACACCACGAGGTTCCCGGCCTGGGCCATGAAGGCGCTCATGTGCCCGACGTTGCCGCCCACCACAATGTCGACCCCCTTCATGGAGATCCCGCACCGGGCGCCGGCGTTGCCGCCCACCACCACCAGCCCGCCGCAACCGGTGGCTCCGGCCGACATGGTGGCGTTGCCGGTGATGCGCACCGACCCCGACATGATGTTCTCGGCCAGCCCGGTGCTGGCGTTGCCCTCGACCAGCACCCGGCCCCTCTGATGCATGCCGGCGCAGTAGTAGCCCACCGAGCCCCGGACCAGCACATCGATGTCGGCGGTGATGCCGCACGCCACCGCGTGGGCCCCCCGGGGGTTGACTACCTCGAAGGACTGGCCGCCGGGGGCGTCGTGCAGCGCCTGGTTGAGTTCGCGCCGGCTGACCTCGGCGAGGTCGAAGACGTGGGTCATGCGGCCAGGCTCCACGTGTAGATGCGAGCCGGCTCAGGCTCCCACACCTCGGCATGGGCCGCGCCGGGCAGGCGGGCGATGGCCCGGTATTCCGACGACATGGCCACCCAGTCGTCGGTCTCGGCCACCACCGCCGGCTTGCAGGCGATCGGGTCGCGCAGGATGGCGAACCCGTCGGCCACCCCGATGGCGAAGGTGTAGAACCCGTCGAGGTCACTCAGGGCACCCTCCAGCGCCTGCGAGATCGTGTCGCCCGAGCGGATCCTCCACGACAGGTACCCGGCGGCCACCTCGGAGTCGTTCTCGGTCTGGAACGACTCGCCGTGGCCCTCGAGGAACCGCCTCAGCCGGTTGTGGTTGGACAGCGACCCGTTGTGCACCAGGCAGGTGTCGGCGCCGGTGGCGAACGGGTGCGAGCCGTTGGTGGTGACCGCCGACTCGGTGGCCATCCGGGTGTGGGCCAGGGCGTGGGTGCCGGTGCGGGAGGCAAGGTCGTAGCGCTCGGCGACGAGGTCGGGGTCGCCGACCGCCTTGTACAGCTCGATCTGCGATCCGTAGCTCAGCACCGTGGCCCCGGCCACATTGTCGATGATCCACTGCCGGGCGGCCCGACCGTCGCCGTCGGTGGAGAACACGGCATGGTCGTGCACGGCCCGCACCGTCACCTCCGCGCCCAGCACGTCCTCCAGCGCGGCCGCGACCGGTCCCCAGTCCACGTTGATGCCCTCGGCCAGCACGGTGATGCGGGTGCTTCCGGGGGTTCCTGCGTCATAGGACGCGAACCCGGCGCTGTCGGGACCCCGGTCGCGCATCTCCCGCAGCATCACCGCGGTCAGCCGGCCGAGCTCGTGACGATGGGTCCCCGTCTTGCAGAACAGTCCAACAATCCCGCACATACCGCTCGCCCCCGAAGTGCTCTTGCCCGGCAGAGTCCGGCCCGCACAGTAGCGCCCGTCGCGCCCCCGACCTCATCCCGGCCGGATTCCCCCGGATGATGATCGTTGACTACTCTCGGCTGCCGCGACCCAGCCAACAATCGCACGACCACAGGGGGAACCATGAGCGCGCTCGACGAGATCCGGAGCCGGGTGGAGGCCGACGGCGTGGAGTTCATCTACGCCATGTTCGTGGAGATGCACGGCAAGCCGTGCGCCAAGCTCGTGCCCGTCGGCGCCCTCGAGGGGCTGATGAGCGACGGGGCCGGGTTCGCGGGCTTCGCGGCCGGCCCCATGGGCCAGGACCCCTCCAGCCCCGACATCCTGGCCCTGCCCGACCCGGCGTCCTACACGCAGCTGCCGTGGCAGCCCAACGTGGCCGCCATGCAGTGCGACCCCACGGTCGAGGGTGAGCTGTGGCCGTACGCGCCGAGGGTGATCCTGCGCCGGGCCCTCGAAGCGGCCGCCGAACGCAACGTCGTGCTCAAGTGCGGCGTGGAGGCCGAGTACTCGCTGGTGGTGCGGAACGACGACGGCTCGATCTCGGTGGCCGACGACCGCGACGACATGTCGCTGCCCTGCTACGACGCCAAGGGCCTCACCCGGATGCTGCCCCACCTCACCGCGGTGTCCAAGAACCTCGACGCCATGGGCTGGGGCAACTACGCCAACGACCACGAGGACGCCAACGGCCAGTACGAGCAGAACTGGCAGTACTCCGACGCGCTGACCACCGCCGACCGGCTCATCCTGTTCCGGCTCATGGTGCACACCCTGGCCCAGCGTGACGGCCGCTACGCCACGTTCATGCCCAAGCCGTTCGCCGACAAGACCGGCAACGGCCTGCACATCCACCTCAGCCTGTGGACGGGCGACACCGACGAGCCGCTGTTCATCGGCGGCAGCGCCGGCGGGCCCGACACCAAGGGCCTCGGCCTGAGCGACACGGCCTACAAGTTCACCGCCGGGATCATCGACCACGCCTCGTCGCTGGTGGCGGTGCTGTGCCCGATCGTGAACTCCTACAAGCGCATGGGAGTGGGCGCGCCCACGTCGGGGGCCACCTGGGCGCCCGCCTACGCGGTGTACGGGGGCAACAACCGCACCCAGATGATCCGCGTGCCCGAGCCCGACCGAATCGAGATCCGTCTCGGTGACGGCGCGGCCAATCCGTACCTGATGTTCGCGGCCACGCTGGCCTGCGGCCTCGACGGCATCGACCGCGACCTCGACCCGGGCGAACCCAACACGGACAACCTGTACACGCTGTCGGCCGAGGAGATCGCGGCCAAGGGCATCGAGGCCCTGCCGCCCACGCTGCTGCACGCGGCCGATCAACTCGCATCCAACGACGTGATCGGCCGGGGCCTGGGCGACACCGCCGAGGGTCCCTACCGCGACTACTACGTGAAGGTGAAGCGCGAGGAGTTCCTGGCTCACCACCATGTGGTCACCTCCGGAGAGGTCGACCAGTACCTCACACTGTTCTGATCCCCTCGAACAGGGGCTCCCTAGACTCCCATCAATGACTGAGTCCGCCGCGCTGCGGCTCTGGTCCGGAGCCGTCCTCGACGAGTGGATCGACTACAACGGCCACATGAACGAGGGCTACTACGGAGTGGTGTTCGGCATGGCCAGCGACGAGTACCTGATCCGCATGGGCTTCGATGAGCAATACCGCACAACCGCTCGCGGGTCGTTCTACACGGTGGAGACCCACATCGCCTTCATCGACGAGCTGGCCCCCGGCACCGCCCTGGCCGTGGACACCACCGTGGCCGGGGCCGACCCCAAGAGGGTTCACATGTTCCACGAGCTGCGCCGGGCCGGCGACGAGGCCCTGGCCGCCACCCAGGAGTCGATGATGCTCCACGTCGACACCCGCATCGACCGGGTGACCCCCATGGGCGAAGAGCTCTACGCCGTGCTGCGAGCCGACGCCGAGGCCCACGCCGGGCGGCTGCCCGCCGGCACCACCGGCCGGGCCATACGAGCCGTCGGCTCCTGAGAACACCGGCCCCGACCGGTGGCCCGCCGCCCATGACCGCCGCCATGCCGGCACGGGCCACCGACTGGCATCCGTTGGGCCTGGCCGCGGTGACCGGCGCGGTGGCGTGCTGGGGAACCGGCAACATCCTGGTGCGCCAGGTGGACCTGGCCGCCGCACCGCTGGCCTTCTGGCGGCTGCTGCTCAGCGCACTCATCTACTCGGCGATCGTGCTGGCCCGGCGGGGCCGGGTGACGTGGCCCCAGCTGCGGGCCTGCCTGCCGTCGGCGGTGATGCTCGGGCTGTGGTACATCGCGTTCTACGAGGCCATCAAGTCCACGACGGTCACCAACGTGGCCATGATCGTGGCGCTGGTGCCCGTCGTGCTGATCTGGCCGGCGATGCGCCGGTTCGCCGAACCGGTCTCGCTCAGGCTGCTGGCGCTGGTGGCGGCCGCCCTCGGCGGCACGGCCCTGGTGCTGTTCGGCTCGGCCTCGGTGCCCACCTGGAGCCTGCGCGGCGACGGGCTGGCCGTGCTGGCCCTGGTGCTGTTCTCAGGGCAGATGGCGTTCGCCAAGGAGGCCCGCCAGCAGATCGGTGCATTGGAGTTCCAAGCGGTGGTGTGGATCGTCTCCCTGGTCGTGGTAACGCCGCCCGCCGTCCTGACCGGTGGCGGCCTGTCCCTGCCCGACAGGACCGCCTGGTTGTGGGTGGCGGCGCTGATCGCCGTCCCGGGATCGGGCCACCTGCTGATGAACTGGGCCCACAACCATGTACGGATCACCGTCTCGTCGATTGCCCTGCTGGGCGCTCCCCCGATCACGATGGTCCTGGCCGCCTTCTTCCTGGACGAACCGATCAAGACCGCCCAGGTGATCGGCGGGGTGATCGTGATCGCCGCGCTGGCCGGAGTCATCCGCCGCGACGTCCAGATAACCACCGGCTACAGCACCGGCATCGGCTGAGGACGAGAGCTTTAGCATGAACAGCATGGCTCGGTTGCAGGTGATCGGCGGCGGCAAGATGGGCGAGGCCCTGCTGGGGGGTCTGGTGTCCAGCGGCTGGGCCGACGCGGACCAGCTCCACGTGGTGGAACCCGACCCGGCCCGGCAGGAGGCCGTCGCGGCCGCAACCCCCGGCGTGTCGGTCTCCACCGAACCGCTCTACGGGATCGGCGCCGTCATCGCGGTGAAGCCCGACGTGGTGGCCGCGGTGCTGCCCGGGCTGGCCGCGGCCGCAACCGCACGGGTGCTGTCCATAGCAGCAGGGGTCCGCACGGACGCAATCGAGGCCGGCCTGCCCGCGGGGACCCCGGTGGTGCGGGCCATGCCCAACACGCCTGCGCTGGTCGGGGTGGGCGCAGCCGCCATCGCCGGCGGGTCGGCGGCCGGGCCCGAGGACCTGGAATGGGCCCGCGGCATCCTCGAGGCGGTGGGGACGGTGGCGGTGGTGGCCGAAGCCGACCTCGACGCGGTGACCGGCCTGTCGGGCAGCGGTCCCGCGTACGTGTTCAGGCTGGCCGAGGCGCTGCGGGCCGCCGGGGTCGCCCAGGGCCTCGATCCTGCCGCGGCCGACGCGCTGGTGCGACAGACCCTGCTCGGGTCGGCCACGCTGCTGGCGGAGTCGGGAGAGGATCCCGGCCGCCTGCGGGAGAACGTCACCTCTCCCGGCGGCACCACCGCCGCGGGCCTGGCCGTGCTCGACGAGGCCGACTTCATGGGCCTCATCGACCGGGTGGTCGCCGCAGCCACCCGCCGTTCCCGCGAGCTGGGCCAGTGACCCGGAGTCCGTCATCGCCGGCCGGCTCCGGCGGCTCGGGCCGCGGCTACGACACGATCTCGTTCCTGTCGGACTACGGCCACCACGACGAGTTCGTCGGGGTGGTCCATTCGGTGATCGCGGCCATCGCGCCCCATGCGCGGGTGGTGGACGTGACCCACGGCATCGCCCCCTGCAACGTGCGGGGCGGAGGGCTGGCCCTGGCCCGGGCCGCCCAGTACCTGCTGCCCGGCGTCGTTCTTGCCGTGGTCGACCCCGGGGTGGGCACCGACCGCCGGCCGGTGGCAGTGGAGGTCGGCGACGGCGCCTCGGTCCTGGTAGGACCGGACAACGGGCTGCTGGCCCCCGCAGTGGCCCTCGTGGGCGGGGCCGGCCGGGCGGTGGAGCTGGCCAGCGCGGCGTACCGCCTCGATACCCGGGCCGAACTGGGATCGACCTTCGATGGCCGTGACGTGTTCGCCCCCGCGGCCGCCCATCTCTGCTGCGGGGTGCCGCTGGACGCCCTGGGCCCGGCCATCGACCCGGCCACGCTGACCCCCGGCATGCTGCCGGTGAGCCAGCGCGACGGCGACGACCTGGTGGCCGAGGTGCTGTGGGTGGACCGCTTCGGCAACTGCCAGCTCAACGTCGACCCGGCCGAGGTGGACGAGATGGCCGCAGCCGGGGCCCAGCTGCAGGTCGTGGCAGGCGAAGACCTCCGGACGGCCGAGCGGGCCCGGGCCTATGCGGATGTCCGGCCGGGCCGGGTCGGCCTGGTCACCGACTCGAGCGGGCTGGTGTCGCTGGCCCTGCCGCAGCGGTCCGCGGCCGACGAACTCGGGCTGCACGAGGGAGCCGAGGTGCGCCTGACCACCGCCACCGCAGCAGCCGACGACCGCCGGACGGGCAGCCCGACCGTTGTGACGCCGGTCGGGCTCAGCCCCCGACCCGGGGGGTCCGCCGGGCCACAGGCGCAAGGAGGCCAGCCATGAGACCAGGAACCACCATCGCCATTGTGGCGCTGCTGGCCATCATCGTCGTGGCCGGCGTGCTGCAGCTCTTCTTCCTGGCCCGCTGACCCTGACTCGGGCTGCCCGCCGGCCGTTGGGGAGCGATAGCATCCGAACCGATGTCGCTCGTGGTTGTCGGTTGCAATCACCGCTCCACGCCGCTCGGCCTGCTCGAGCGGATGACCGTCGCGCCCGACGATCTGCCCAAGGCCCTGCACGATCTCGCCGCGGCCGAGCATCTCAGCGAGTCGGTGCTGCTGTCCACCTGCAACCGCATCGAGGTCTACGCCTACGCCGAGCGCTTCCACGGTGGCTACGCCGACATCCGGGAACTGCTGGCCCGGCATTCGGGCCTGCCGCCGGAGACCGTGGCCGACGAGTTGTACGCCCACCACGACGCTGAGGCGGTGCGTCACCTGTTCACCGTCGCCGCCGGGCTCGACTCCGTGGTGGTGGGCGAGCACGAGATACTGGGCCAGGTCCGCGACGCGTGGCTGTCCGCCCGCACCGAGGGCACCGTCGGCGCAGTGCTCGAGCCCCTGTTCCGCCGGGCGGTGCAGACCGGCAAGCGGGCCCGCGCCGACACCGGCATCTCCCGGGGCATCGCCTCGCTCTCCCACGCGGCGGTGGCGTTGGCCGCCGAGCGTCTCGGGGGTCTGGCCGGCCGGCGGGTGCTGGTGCTGGGCGCGGGCGAGGTGGCTGCGGGCACGCTCAAGTCCCTGGCCGACGCCGGTCCCGCCGACATAGCAGTGGCCAGCCGCACGCCGGAGCGGGCCGCGGCCGCGGCGCAGCTGTGCGGTGGACGGGCCGTGGCCCTGGCCGACCTCGACTCCGCTCTCATGACCGCCGACGTGGCCATCACCACGACCGGCGCCACCGAGATCGTCCTCGAGCACAGCAACCTCGACGAGGTGATGACCCGGCGCAACGGGGCGGAGCTGGTGATCATCGATGTGGCCGTGCCCCGCGACGTCGACCCCGCCGCGGGGGAGCTCACCGGCGTGACGCTGCTCGACATGGACGACCTGGGCGACTTCGTCGAGCACCAGCGGGCCGGGCGCCACGAGGAGGTCGACTCGGTGCGAGCCATCGTCGACGGCGAGGTGGAGCGCTACCTGGCCGAGGCATCAGCCCGCGAGGTTGCACCGCTGATCGCCGCGCTGCGGGCCCGGGCCGATGCCCTGAGCACTAGCGAGCTGGACCGCCATGCGTCGCGCCTGGCCGATCTCTCGCCCGCTCAGCGGGCCGCGGTGGAGTCGCTGCTGCACGGTGCGGTGAACAAGCTGCTCCACGAGCCGACGGTGAGGCTCAAGGACGCGGCCGGACACGCCCGGGGCGACCGGCTCGCCGAAGCACTGCGCGACCTGTTCGACCTGTAGAAACCGGGACCATGACCCCTTTGGCGCTGCGGGCCGCCACCCGGGGCAGTGCCCTGGCCCGCCGGCAGACCAGCATCGTGGCCGGGTTGCTGGCCGAGGCCGGCGGGGTGGCGCCCGAGCCGGTCGTGGTGTCCACCACCGGTGACCGGCAACCCGACGACCCGATCCATGCCATGGGCGGCAAAGGCGTGTTCGTGAAGGAAGTGCAGGCCGCGGTGCTCGACGGCCGGGCCGACATCGCGGTTCACTCGGCCAAAGACCTGCCGTCGTCGACGCCTGAGGGCCTGGTCCTGGCCGCGGTGCCCAGGCGCGGCGACCCGCGGGACGCCCTGGTGGGCTGCCGGCTGGCTGAGTTGCCGGCCGGCGCGACGGTGGCCACGGGCTCGGTCAGGCGCCGGGCCCAGCTGGCCTGGACGCGTCCCGACCTTGCCTTCGCCGAGCTGCGGGGCAACATCGCCACCCGGTTGAACAAGGCCGCCGCCTTCGACGCCATCGTCATGGCTGCGGCGGCCCTGCAGCGCCTGGGGCTCGAGCCGGACTTGCTCGAAGTGCTCGAACCGGACGTCTTCGTGCCCCAGGCCGGGCAGGGAGCCATCGCGGTGGAGTGCCGGGCCGATGATCGAGCCGTGCTGGAGACGCTGCTGGCCATAGAGCACGAGCCGAGCCGGCGGGCCGTCGACGCCGAGCGGGCCTTCCTGGCCGAGCTGGGAGGCGACTGCAGCCTGCCCGCCGGGGCGCATGCCACCGGCACCGCCGGGGGCGGCTTGGAGCTGACGGGCCTGCTGGCGTCGCTCGACGGCAAGGTCTTGATCCGCGACACCCGCCGGGGCCGCGACCCCGAGACGCTGGGCCGGGCCGTGGCCCGGCACCTGCTGGACCACCGCGGCGGCCGGAAACTGCTGGAGCCGGCCCCATGAGCCCGGCGCGGCGGCCTCACTCCGCCGAGCATCACTCCCCCGAGCCGCTGGCCGGGCTGAGGATCGTGGTGTGCCGGCCCCGGGGGCAGGCTCGACCTCTGGCCGACGGTCTGGCCGCGGCCGGCGCCGAGGTCGTCAGCGCGCCGGTGATCACCATCACCGACCCTGCGGACGGCGGAGCCGGGTTGCGGGCCGCGCTGGGGAGACTCGGCCGGGGGGACTGGCTGGTGGTCACCAGTCCCAACGGCGCGGAGCGGGCCGCGGCCGCGGCCACCGGTCCATTGCCAGCCGGGGTCAACGTGGCCGCCATCGGTCCGGGCACCGCGGCCCGGGCCGCCGCGGTGGGGCTGACCGTGCGCCTGGTGCCCGACCGCTCGATCGCCGAGGGCCTGGTGAAGGCCTTCCCGTCTCCCGATCCCGAGCGCGGCAGCCTCGTGGTGCTGGCCCGAGCCGCGGTGGCCCGACCTGTGCTGCCCGACAGCCTGCGGGACGCCGGCTGGGAGGTATTGGACGTGGCCGCCTACCGCAACGTGGCCGCGCCGCTGAACGACGACCAGCGCCGGGCGGTGGCCGCCTCCGACGGGGTGGTGTTCACGTCGTCGTCGACGGTCGAGCGCCTGGTGGCCGAAGTCGGCGCCGACGCGGTGCCGCCGCTGGTGGCGTCCATCGGTCCGGCCACATCGGCCACCGCGGCCGAGCGCGGCCTGGAGGTCACGGTGGAGGCCGGCGAGCACACCATCGACGGAGTGGTCGCCGCGCTGGTCGGCCACGCCCGCTCGTGGCTGGCACCCGGCAGCGCTGGGTAGCCTCGCAGGGTGAACTTCCCGCAGCGGCGCATGCGTCGACTGCGCCGGACCCCGGCCCTTCGCCGGCTGGTGGCCGAGCACCGGCTCCACCCCGCCGACTTCATCGCGCCGCTGTTCGTGCGCGAGGGCATCGACGAGCCGCAACCCATCGTCTCGATGCCGGGCCAGTTCCAGCACACCCGCCGATCGCTGAGGGCCGAGGTGGCCGAGCTGCACGCCCTGGGGATCGGGGCGGTGGTGCTGTTCGGCGTGCCCGAGCACAAGGACCACATCGGGTCGGAGGCCTGGAACCCCGACGGGATCGTGCAGGTGGCTCTGGCCGACCTGCGCTCCGATCTCGGTGATGACATCGTGTTGATCGCCGATCTGTGCATGGACGAGTACACCGATCACGGCCACTGCGGCGTGCTCGACGGTCGGGGCGACGTCGACAACGACGCCACCCTTGAGATCTACGCCCGGATCGCGTTGGCCCAGGCGGCCGCGGGGGCCGACATCGTGGCTCCTTCGGGGATGATGGACGGCCAGGTGGGAGCCATCAGGGGCGCCCTGGACGACTCGGGCTTCACCCAGACCGCCATCCTCGCGTATGCGGCCAAGTACGCCACCGCGCTGTACGGGCCGTTCCGCGACGCGGTGGACGTGACCATTGCGGGCGGGGGCGACCGCCGCACCTACCAGCAGGACGTGGCCGGGGCCCGGGAGGCCATCGAGGAGATCCGCCTCGACCTGGCCGAGGGCGCCGACATGGTGATGGTGAAGCCCGCGCTGGCCTTCCTCGATGTGATCTCGGAGGCCCGCCGCACTTTCGACGTGCCGCTGGCCGCCTACCACGTGTCGGGCGAGTACTCCATGGTGTGCGCGGCGGCCGAACGGGGCTGGCTCGACCTTGACGCGGTGGCCCATGAGCATGTGCTCGCCATCCGGCGGGCCGGCGCCGACATGGTGCTGACCTACTTCGCCCGCCGCCTGGCCGAGGCCATGCAGTGAGCACCAACGAGACACAGCCGTGAGCAGCGACCCGGCGCCCACCAACGAGGCTCTGTTCGAGCGGGCCCAGCGGGTGATCCCCGGAGGGGTGAACTCCCCGGTGCGGGCCTTCCGATCGGTGGGGGGCACGCCCTACTTCGTGGCCGAGGCCTCCGGTCCGTTCGTCTACGACGTGGAGGGCCGCCGCTACATCGACTACGTGCAGAGCTACGGGCCGGGAATCTGCGGCCACGCCCACCCGGCGGTGGTCGAAGCCGTGCGGCGGGCGGCCGGGCGGGGCACCAGCTACGGCGCGCCCACCCGCGACGAGGTGCTGATGGCCGAGGAGATGTGCGATCGGGTGGCGGGCCTGGAGATGGTGCGGCTGACCAACAGCGGCACCGAGGCGGTGATGTCGGCGGTTCGCTTGGCCCGGGGCGTGACCGGACGCCCGACGGTGGTGAAGTTCGCGGGGTGCTACCACGGCCACAGCGACTCACTGCTGGTGGCGGGCGGGTCGGGCGTGGCCCAGCAGGGCCTGGCCGGGTCGGAGGGAGTGACCGCCGGGGCGGTGGCCGACACCATCGTCGCCCCCTACAACGTGGTGCCCGAGCTGGACGAGTCGGTGGCGGTGGTGTGCGTGGAGCCGGTGGCGGCCAACATGGGCCTGGTGGCCCCGGAGCCCGGGTTCCTCCAGGGCCTGCGCGACGCCTGCGACGCGGTCGGAGCGCTGCTGCTGTTCGACGAGGTCATCACCGGCTTCCGGCTGTGCCGGGGCGGGGCCGCCGAGTGGTTCGGCGTGCAGCCCGACATCTGGTGCTTCGGCAAGGTCATCGGCGGCGGGCTGCCGGTGGGCGCCTTCGGAGCCTCGACGGAGATCATGTCCGGGCTGGCGCCCCTGGGCGGCGTGTACCAGGCCGGGACACTGTCGGGCAACCCGCTGGCCACCGCGGCCGGGCTGGCGGTGCTGGGACTGCTCGACGACGACGCCTACCGGCGGTTGGAAGCGACCGCCGAGAGCCTCCAGAGCGGACTCGAAGGAGCCTTCGAAGAGGCCTTCTCGGACTCGACTGTCGCCGCGGTCGTGCCACGCGTCGGCCCGCTGCTCGGCCTCTTCTTCACCGAGACCACCCCCCGTGATTTCGACGAGGCCCGCAGGGCTGCCGACAGCTGGGTCTACCCCCGCTTCTTCCACGGGATGCTCCGGCGGGGCGTGGCCTTCGCGCCCGGGGCCTACGAGGCGATCTTCCCGTCGCTGGCCCACACCGAAGCCGAGATCGAGGCCACTGCGGCGGCCGCGGCCGAGACCGCCCGAGACCTCGCCTTCAAGGCGACCGGGTGGTGACCGTCGAGCAGTCCCAGCCGCCTCCGCCCAAGTTCGACCAACGACGCTCCCGCTAGATTGCTGACATGGACGCCGGCTTCCGGAGCGGCGGCGGGGACTGGACGCGGATCGGCCGTGTCAATGACAATGGCCAGAAGAACCACGGCACCCGAGGCCACTCCGGGAATGATCATCTTCAAGTCGCGTACAAGTTGGAGTGCCTGCGCTGCGGGCACTGCTACGGAGCGAACGGCTCGGACATCTTCCAACGCAGGTGCCCGGCGTGTCAGGGCGGGAAGCCGGGCATTTCCTATTGACCGGCGTTGAGCACGAAGGGATGAGGGCATGCTCGGACGGCTGAGCAAGACCATCAAGATCCTCGCGACGGTCGTGATGGTGATCGTCGTGGTCGCCGCGGCCGGGCTGATCTGGTGGTTCCAACGCGACGACGCCCCCGAGGCGGTCGATTTGGAGACGACCGTGGCCCGCATCGAGGCGGCCGAGACCTCCGACGACAGCGCCGACGAGCCGTCCGCCACCGAGAGCACCGACGATCACGGAGATCATGATCACGAGGGTCATGATCACGAGGCCGAGGTAATCGAGTCGGCAACTGACGGGAGCGGCAACGTGACGACCGTGCCAGAGCCGTCGATGGAAGCCGTGGCCGCTGGTATCGAGACCGAGTCGACCTCCGCGGACGAGGCGGTCGACCCCCCGGGTGGGCTGGCCGGGGTGTGGACCGTGCAGGTGGCCGAGGGCGCCGGCGACCTGCAGGGCGAGCCGGCGGTGAGCTTCGCCGGGTTCCGGGTGGACGAGGTGCTGAACAACATCGGCGACTTCACCGCGGTGGGTCGCACCGCCGACGTCTCCGGCTCGATCGAGCTGAGCGACACGGCGCTGGTGGCGGCAACCGTCGAGGTGACGATGTCCACGCTTCGAACCGACAACAGCTTCCGCGACGGCAGGATCTACGGGGCCCTCAACACCAGCGAGTTCCCCAAGGCGACCTTCACCCTGGCAGAGCCGGTGGAGCTGCCGGCCGGCATGGCCGGCGGAGAGGCGTTCTCAGGATCGGCCGAGGGCGACCTGACCATCAAGGGCGTCACCAACCGGGTTGCCTTCGACCTGCAAGCCCAGCTCGTGGGCGACATCATCGTGGCCGTCGGCTCCAGCGACGTCGTCTTCAGCGACTACGGCGTCACCGCCCCGACCGCACCCATAGTCGTGTCGGTCGAGGACCACGGCATCATGGAGTTCCAGCTCCTCTTCACCCGCTGACAGCAGGCCCAGCACCGCCGGTGCCCACGGGCGCAATCCCACCCTCTTGCCTGCTGACACGGGGCCGCGCGGCCGGCCGCGCCCACCGGCGCGACCACGCCCTCAGGTCCGTAGGACCGGGTTGCGCTCGGGCCGGGCGCGAATGTCAGACCAGGAGCGGCTGTCGTGCCCGTTCTGGCGGTCGGCGCCGGGCCGGGATTCGGTCATCGGCCGTTCCGGCGGTCTGAGTTTGAGTCGACCGTTGTCGGAGTGCAGTTGCCAGCCGTCGTCGTGTATGAGGTGGTGGCAGCGCTCGCACAGCAGGGCCAGGTTGTCGACGTCGGTGGGGCCACCCCGGCTGAACCACTCGATGTGGTGGGGTTCACCTGCTTCGGCGGGTGCGGCACAGTTGACGCAGCCGCCGTCGCGGGCCGCGAGCACGATGCGCTGACCGGCGCTGGCGTTGCGGTCGGCTCTTCCCAGCCACAGCGGATCGCCCTCGGCGCTGAAGATGGCAGGCAGGATCCTGGCTTCGGCGGCCAGCTCGGCGATTCGATCAGCAGCGACGGGCAGCCCGTCGTCGTAACGCAGGTTCTTGAGTTCACGGGCAACGGCGTCGTAGTCGGCAATCATCAGCAGCGTGGGCTTGGGACGATGGTGGGGACCCTCACCAGTGATCAGGTTGACCAGCGCGTCGGCGCGGCGCTGCTGGGAGGTGAGGCCCTTGATGGGGCCGGACCCGTAGAAGGTGGCGCCGGTGCGGTAGGTGCGCACCATGGCGTTGAAGGCCAAGCTGACACGCTTGCCGTCGTCGGCATCAAGATAGGCCGACAACCGCCACGACCCGTCGGGGTCCTGGACCAGCGATGCCCACCGGTTTTCGTGCTGGCGGTTGCGCTCCTCAGACGACACGCCCGGCTTCATCACGCTGCGGGTCATGCGAGCGAACATGTCCACCGGATACCCGCGGGCCATCTCCAGCAGCGCCGGCTCATCGCAATGGTCAGGATCAGCAGCCACCCGAGCGATCACCCTGGCGTGGCCCATCGTGATCTCCCCAGCCCGCCAAGCCTCCACAGTGGCAGGCAGCTCACCCAAGGAAGCAGCCAACTCAGTGTCCGCGGTCGCCTGGCGGGCCGACAGGTGCAGCCGCTCGCGCATCATCGCCGCCACAACCCTGCCCCCATCACGCCGATGCATCTCCGCAGCCGTCTCGGCCAGCATCGCATCCACCCGTGACCGCTCCCGGCCCAACGCGGTCATCCGCTCGACCAACTCGTCGTCACTGAGAGCCGCGACCTCCACGCCCGTCACACACGCCACACACCCGGCGCCCCCGGCCACAACCGATTCGATCCCCGATTCCATGCCGGCAACACTAGACAGGGGGTGTGACAAACACCCATCAATACCTATGAAACCTCACGACAAGACCCATCCACGACCACCGGACGCACCCGTGTCGCACATCGGTGCTTGACTGGAAGATGTGAACTCCTACACGCCCGCCTCTTCGATGGGCTGGCTCGACATTGACGCTGCCGCCAGCGAGCGCGTAGCCACACTGCTGCGATCGCTCGAAGAACCCGGCACCCTCGACGTGCTCGGCCTGGGCTCCATCCGGGACGCCTTCTCAGACATGCTCACCCCGGGCACTTCGACCGTCCAGACCCGACTCCGCTACCTCGTCTTCCTGCCGTGGATCTTCCAACGCCTCGAAACCGATCGCGTTCCGGCAACTGACTTCGTTCGCAGGCTGCGGGACGCCGAGGCCCGCCTCATCGACTGCCTCCGTCGCGGGAAGGACGAAGGCGTGATCGGCTCCCGCGCGGGCCGGAACCTCAGGCGGATGCCGAGCGACATCTATTGGGGAAGCATGAAGGCATGGGGCATCCGGCGACTCGACCTGAGCATCGCCGAGTACGGCCAGCGCGCGGCAGCGTTGGGACGGCTCCAGCCCGAGCGCGACGACGACGGCAATGCCACCGATCCGCCGACGCGGATGTGGGCAGACATTCCAACGCCGCCCGACGGCTTCCTAGAATCTGACATCGGCTTCGAGCTTCGGCCCGACGAGGCGCAGGTCCTAGCCGACGGCATCCGGCGGCGCCATCCGCACACCCTGATAGCCGTCCTGTCAGGCATGCCCGACGTGATGATCGACGTCGACTACCCGTGGTTCGTGGACGCACCCGAACTCCCCAGCCGCCTCGCCGAGGTTCTGTACCACGCCCGCTGCTTCTCAGAACTGACCCTCGGACCGCATCTCGTCTACAACGTGCTGGCAGCCCGGGCAGCGAGCAAGGAACTCGGCTGGGACACGGAAAGTCTTGAAGAGAACCAGACACGCCGACTCGTGGACTGGAGCCAATCGGTCGACAACCGCCATGACACGCTGTTCGCCTGGGTGGGCAACGCACCGGAGTTCTGGCAACTGCTGACCGATTACCGCATCGCCCGCGGCACGCTGCACTTCTGGGATCAGATGGCCCGGCGCGCCGTGGACAACCCGACCGGGTTCGGCGAGAACCAGGATGTCCACCGGCTCATCCGCGAGCGAGAGCGGCGACTCAAATCGAAGAGGGCCCGGCTCTCCCACCGAGCCGCCCTGGAGGACTGGACCCAGGCGTCCACCAGCGGCCAGCTCGACTACCGGTGGTCCATCACCAGGCAATACCTCAAGGATCTTGCGGAGGCCGGAGCCTGATGCTGCAACCCGCCAACCGGCTCACGCTCATCGATGCGATGCGTCCGCCGGCCGGCTTCGGCTTCGAGTCGGCCATGGCCGTGACGTACACCCTCGACCTGCGGGCGCTGCTGGTCGCGCCTGCCGCCCTGGCATTATCAGGCCGAACCAGCGTCGCCCCGGAAGCCGGCGGCGACACCACTGAAACCGGCAGTGGCACCTCCGATGCCGGCGGCGACACGTACCAGCCCATCGAGCTCATCCATGCGCTGCGGGCTCACGCCAGCAAGCTGACCGTGTTCAGCCAGGCCGGCGAGACCGGTCTGCCTCCGTCGCGCCGGGCGTTCGCCTTTCTAGAGCGGACGGTCGTTCCTGTCACGGCCCCCCGCGGCGGCATCGTGCACCCCAAGGTGTGGGTGCTCCGCTACAAGGCCGCCGACGACACGCCGGACGGCAGCCCGCCCGAGAGGCGCCTGCGGGTGCTGATCGGCAGCCGCAATCTCACCTTCGACGCGAGCTGGGACACGATGGTGCGCCTCGACGAGACCGCCGACTCGGGTCGAGTGCTCCTGACCCCTGTGGGCGAGCTGTTCGAGGCGCTGCTGCAACGGTCCACAGATCGCGTCACCGCCAACCATCGGGCGCGTGTGCGTTCGCTCTCGACCGCGCTCCAAGAAGCCGTATTCGCTCTGCCTCCGGGCGTCGACGATCTGCAGGTTCACGTCCTTGGCCTGACTAGCAAGCGGTCGCCCCTGCCGTCCGGCGCCCGGCGCTCGCTGATCATTTCGCCGTTCGTCAGCCACGGCTTCTTCACCCGGGTGCACCCGGTGCGCATCGACGAGTTGGTCAGCAGCCCGCAGCAGCTCGACCGCCTCGAGCCGGACCCGCTGACCAAGGTCGAGAAGGTCCACGCCTTCGACGACGGCAGTGCGTCCGACCTGGGCTCCGATGGGGAGGATCTGTCGCACTCCGACCCCGGACGGCCGCTCGTCGGGCTGCACGCCAAGGTCTTCGCCTTCGAGGACGACGGCCGCGCCCGCCTGTTCCTGGGGTCGGCCAACGCCACCGGCCCGGCGTTCAACAGCAACGTCGAGATCCTGGTGGAGATGGCAGGGTCCATCGATGCGCTCGGCATCGACCGGCTCTGCGGCGGCACCGACGACGAGCCGGGCCTTCGTGACTTGTTCTACGACTACCGTCCGGGCAAGCCCGACGAACCGGACGACGAGACGTCGCTCGATCGCTGGCGCCACGCCGTCGCACGCCTCGCGGTCGAGGGGCATGTCACTGAGAGCGGCGACGGATGGGCGGTCACCTACCGGACGGCCGAGCCGATGCCCGAGCCCACCGACGTGACGATCCACTGCTGGCCGCTCACCGTCGCCGGCAACCGGCGCATCGTCGCCGCAGGCAGGCCGCTGGAGGAGCGCTTCGATACCAGTCTGGAGAACCTCAGCGGCTTCCTCGCCTTCGAGCTGGCCCACACCGACGGCACGATGAGCCGCTTCGCCGTGCCGGCCGCCCTCACCGGCGTGCCCGCGCGGCGTGATCGTCTGCTGCTTCGGCTCCTCGTCGGGAACGCAGAGCGATTCTTCCGCTACCTCATGGCGCTGCTCGAAGAGGACCCTGCAGAGTTCGGCCTGCTCGACACCATCGAGCGGATCAGCGACGAGCCCGTCGCCCCGGACGGCGGCGGCCCCATAAGTCTCCCGGTGCTGGAGAAGCTGCTGAGGACGATGCGACGCGACCCCGGCAAGCTGACCGGGCTCCATCCGCTCGTGTCGGACCTGGCCGCCGACGGCGCCCTGCCAGAGGGCTTCGCCGAGATGTGGGACATGATCCACGCCGTGGCCGAGACCGGAGCCGAGAGCCGATGACCCTGCCGCCCATCGACGCCGAGGCGGTGCTCGCCGACCTCAAGGACTTCCAGCGGCGGACCGCCCGCTGGGCCTTCGAGCGCATGTTCGCCGACGACGATCCCGCTCTCCGGTTCCTGGTGGCCGACGAGGTCGGACTGGGTAAGACCCACGTCGCCAAGGGCGTGATCGCCCAGGTGATCGAACACCTCCACCACTCCGGCGACGAGCGCCACGACATCGTCTACGTCTGCTCCAACGGGGCCATCGCCCGGCAGAACCTCCGCAAGCTCGCCCCCAAGGGCATCGAGCCGGTAGCGAGAGTCGATCGGCTCACCATGCTGCCGCTGGCCGAACTCGACGACGGGGACGAGACACGCACCGGCATCAACCTGCTGGCGATCACACCGGGAACGTCGCTGCGGTTCGGTCGCAGCACGGGCACGTTCCCCGAACGCTGCCTGGCCTACACGTTCCTGCGCGGCCATTGGGGGGCGAGCGCCATGAGTCGATCCCCGGTCAAGCGCATCTTCTGGGAGGGCCTGCGGTCCGGCAACCGACGCGACCGGGACCGGTGGGTACGAAGTTGGGAGAGGTGGTACCGCCCTCAGATTGAGGGATCGCTCGGACACTTCGGCAATCGGCTCGAACAAGCGGACAGAGCCCGGGCCGCGAACGGCCAGACTCCCCTGCGTTACGTGTTCGAAGAACTGGTCGACGGGCTGGCCTACAAGCGGAGAATCCCATGGGAACTTCGCGTGCAACGCAGCGAGTTCATCGGGGAGGTCCGCCGGATCATGGCGCTTGTGGGCATCGACGCGCTCCGTCCCGATCTCGTGGTGCTCGACGAGTTCCAGCGGTTCAAGGACTTGTTGCAGCCGAAACCCACGAACCTGGCGGCTGAACTGGCCCAGCGGCTCTTCGACTACCAGGACCCCGATACCGGCGAGCCGACGCGGACGCTGCTGCTGTCGGCGACCCCGTACCGCATGTACACCACTTCGGGCGAACTCGAGGGCGACCACTACAAGGACTTCCTCGACACCTGCTCGTTCCTGTACGGAGACCCAGCCCGGGTCGAGCGGCTCCAGGACCGCTTCAGAGAACTGCGTACCGCGCTCACGTCGCGGGACTCGCCCGCCCGGGCCACTGCGATCTGCCGAGACGTCGAAGCTGATCTACGCGGCGTGATGGCCCGCACCGAACGGCTGGCAGCCACCCCGAACCGTGACGGCATGCTCGACGAGACGGAAGCCCCCACGGCGGTGAGCCCTGACGACCTCCGCGCCTACGTGCGCATCGGTGGCTTGGCCGAGGCGGTAGCACACCACGAGCCGACCGAATACTGGAAGTCGGCACCGTACCTCGTCAACTTCATGGAGGCGTACAAGCTCAAGCAGGCCGTCGCGGAGGCGGCAGAACGGGGGCTGTTCGACGGTGAGTCGCTCAATCCCGGCCCCGGCCTGCTGAGCTGGGACGATGTCGAGGACTACCGGCGGATCGACCCTCAGAACGCAAGGCTGCGCTGGCTGCTCGACGATCTAGAGCGCAGGCGCGCCTTCGAGTTGCTATGGGTGCCCGCATCGATGAGGTACTACGACACCGGGTCGGTGTACGAGTCGCCGGAGGCCTCCGGATTCACCAAGCGGCTGATCTTCTCGGGCTGGACGGTAGTACCTAAAGTCGTCTCATCGCTGGTGAGCTTCGAGGCCGAGCGACGGGCCTTCGCCGGTCGCGACCACAACTACACGGCCGACTACGCGCACCGTGGCGGCGGCCGGCTGGACCTTCGGACCACAGCACGCACCAATACCGAACCCAGACCGGGAGAGGCGCCAGGGGACCGCCGCGCGGCCGCGATGACAGCGTTCATCCTGACCTGGCCGAGTCCGAGCCTGGCCGAACTCGGTGATCCCAGACCCATTGACACCCGGCGAGTTCACCCTTCGCCTAGAGCCGAAAAACCCGGACGCGCCGAGGTCGGCGCGGACCGGGAACGCCCTCAAGTCGTCGAACTGATCGCCGACGTCGAGGCCCGGATGGGCGTCGCCGTCGAGACCTTGGTCCGATCTGCGCCCGATCGCGGGGCCATCGACCGGCGTTGGTATTGGGCCGCGCCCCTGTTTCTCGACAAGGAACTCCACCCGTCAGCCGTCGAAGTCCTGCTCGGCCCCAACGGCGCGTACTACCTGGGCGGGGGCAGCAGCGACGGACAAGGGCTGCACACCCACATGGCCGAGGCGCGAGCGGCGCTCGACCAGGGCGTGGAGGCTCTCGGCCGTCCTCCCGACGACCTCACCGAAGTGCTGGCCCAGCTGGCCGTGGGCGGGCCGGCCCAGTGCGCGCTGCGGTCCATCAACTCGGTAGTGGGTCTGGAGATCTCCCACGAAGGCGTCTTGGCGAACGCGGCATGGGTGGGCGCCGCGTTCAGGAACTTCTTCAGTGCCCCCGAGACGACCGCGGTCGTCGTGGGCGGGGAGCCCGAGGACGGTGCCGGCCACGCGGGTGTCGCCCGCTACTGGCAGGAGGTGCTGCGACACTGCATCGACGGCAACCTTCAGGCGGTGCTCGACGAGCACAGCCATGTGCTGCGCGACTGGCTCGGCTTCCTGAGCCTGGACACCGAGGATCAGCGTGTCGAGGCCGCGGACGAGATCGCCTACAAGCTCGCTGACGCCCTAGACCTTCGCACCTCGTCGTATCGCGTGGACATCCCCGGCCGAGAGCGCGACGGCCCCGGCGTCGAGCTGCATCCCCACCGGATGCGCTCACGCTTCGCGGTCGCCTTCGGCCACCAGACCCTCGACGAGGGAGGGGAGGCACGCATCGAAGCCGTCTCCAAGGCGTTCAACTCGCCGTTCTGGCCCTTCGTGCTCGCTTCCACGTCCGTAGGCCAAGAGGGCCTGGACTTCCATCTCTGGTGCCATGCAGTCGTCCACTGGAACCTGCCGTCCAACCCCGTCGACCTGGAGCAGCGTGAGGGGCGGGTCCACCGGTACAAGAGCCATGCGGTGAGGCGCAACATCGCTACGACCCTGGGGCCGGGCCTGCTCGATGAGGGACTGGCCGCCGGTGCCGACCCCTGGAGCGAACTCTTCGACCTTGCGGTAGCCGCGAGAGGGGCCGATGACGACGAGATGGTGCCCTACTGGGTATTCCACCGGGGTGCCGCGAGGATCGAGCGGCTTGTGCCTTGCATTCCCTTCAGCCGGGAAGCGGCGGCCCTGCCGAGGTTGCGCAAGACCCTCGCTGCGTATCGCCTCGCCTTCGGCCAGCCCCGCCAGGAGGAGCTGATTGAGCTACTAGGCAGGAACTTCACCAAGGAGCAACTGGAGCGGCTCCGGATCGACCTGAGACCTCCCCGAGTCCACAGCCGGTTCTAATCTCTGCATCGGTAGCCGTCACTTCTTGACGGTTTTGACGACGTAGGTGGCAGAAATCGGGCTGATATTCCGGTGTCAAATTCCGGGCCTTGGGGGCGAATATTCGCACCGAACCGCCGGAGGTTCGTGGCGTGGGGTGACTACAAGCCCCGCAGGCGGCGGTAGTGGGCTATCAGTGACGTGGTGGAGGGGTCGTGGGACGCCTCCGATTCGGTCGGACCGTCGCGCAGGTCGTCGACTATGGCGTCGGCCAGGGTCTTGCCTCGCTCGACGCCGAACTGGTCGAAGCTGTTGATGCCCCAGACGGCTCCCTGCACCACCGTCTGATGCTCGTATAGGGCGACCAGCTGGCCCAGCACCGGGGGCGTCAGCTCCGGCGCCAGGACCACCGTGGACGGGCGGTTGCCGGGCAGCTCGCGGTGGGGGTCGTCCTCCCCCGCCGTCGGGGTGCCGAAGGCCAGCGCAGCGGCCTGGGCGAAGCAGTTGGCCACCAGCGCCTCGTGACGTTCGGCAGCCCCGGCAGCACCGGCGATGTCCGCGTCCGGGCGGGCCAGCACGATGAAGTCGGTGGGCACGACCGTGGTGCCCTGGTGCAGCAGCTGGTGGAAGGAGTGCTGGCTGTCGGTGCCCACCCCGCCCCAGACCACCTCCGCGGTCTCGCAGCCCACCGGGCTGCCGTCGAGACGGACCCGCTTGCCGTTGGACTCCATGATCACCTGCTGCAGCCAGACCGGGAACTGTCGCAGCCTCTCGGAGTACGGCACCACCGCCCGCGTCTGGAAGCCCCAGAAGTTGCGGTACCACACCGACAGCAGACCCAACAGCATGGGGACACTGGCTGCCGGCCCCGCAGCCACATGCTCGTCGATGGTGCGCATCCCGGCCAGCAGCGCCGCGAAGTTCTCCTCCCCGATGGCTGCCATCACGGCCAGACCCGCGGCCGACCCCATCGAGAAGCGGCCACCGACCCAGTCCCACGTCGCGAACACATCGTCAGGCTCGAGGCCGAACCTGACCGCCGCGTCCCGATCCGCGGTCACCGCCACGAAGTGCCGGCCCGCGGCCTCAGAACCGAGCACCGACGCGGCCCAGGCCCGGGCGGCGCGGGCGTTGGCGAGCGTCTCGGCGGTGGCGAAGCCCTTGGACACCACGATGAACAGCGTCTCGGCCGGGTCCAGGCCGTCCAGCCCCGAAGCCAGCGCGGCCGGATCGATGTTGGACACGAACCGGCACTCGATGCCATCTGAGCGGAACGCGGCCAGCGCCTCGTGGGCCATGGCCGGCCCCAGCTGCGAACCGCCGATGCCGATGTTCACCACCGTGCGGATCGGCTGCCCCGTCGCCCCCCGCCACTCCCCTGCGAGCAGATCCCGGACGAACGCGCCCATCCGCTCCCGTTCGGCGGCAATGGCGGGCGCCACGTCCACTCCTCCAGTCACCACGGCCGACCCCGGCCGGGCCCGCAGGGCGGTGTGCAGAACTGCGCGGCCGTCGGTGACGTTGACCGGCTCGCCCGCCATCATCGCCCCGACCCGCTCCGCCACGCCGGCCCGGCCGGCCAGGGCCAGCAGCAGCTCCACAGTGGCGTCGGTGACCAGATGCCGGGACCAGTCGACCACCAGATCGCCCACCGTCGAAGTGCAACGGCCAGCCCGGGCCGGGTCGGCCTCGAACAGCCCGGCCAGATCCACCCCGCCGGCCTGCAGCTCACGGGTGTGACGGGCCAGCGCGGCCCACTCGGAGGTGGCCGTGATGTCGCTCGACACTGTGTCGCTGGAGACCATTCGGGTGGGCCTTCCGGTGGCCCGGCCGGCTACTCGCCGGCGGCGAGATCGATGCCGTGGCCCTCGGCGGACTCGGTTAGCAGGGCGCTGATCTCGTCAGGCGAGCCGGTTTCGAATGTCGGGGCGTCGGCCACCAGAGCGAGCAGCATCTCCTCCTCGAGCGCGGCCGTCTCGGCATCGAGACCGCCGTGGACGACCCGCTCGTAGTACACCACCGAGACCAAATCCTCGAGGCTCAGGTTGGAGAAGCCGCTCATGCCGCTGGCGAAGCTGTCGACCTCGCGCTGGCCGCCGGGCCGGTCCGGGTTGCCGTAGAAGTCGAGCCCCAGGCGCTTGGTGCCGGCCGTGCCCAGATACACCCAGGACAGGTGGTGGGCCAGACCGTCGAAGCCGGGGGCGGGACCGAACGTCAGCAGCAACTCCCCGTCGTTGAGCTGGCGCCCGGTGGCGGCGCCCGAGCCGTCGGCGCCGTGGCACGAGGCACACGTGCTGTACACGGTGGCGCCGTTGTCGGCCAGCACCAGCTCCTCGGAGTCGGGCGGCTCCAGCATTCCCACGTAGAAGATGGCCCAGATGGGCAGGAACACCATCACCGACGCCGCCCAGTACGGCATCCGCTTGCGGGCATTGGCGGCCTGCACGTAGGGCGGGTCCGGCTCGGGGGGAGGCGGCGGGGCGGCCTCCGGAATGGGAGCGGGAGCGGCCGGGGCGGGCACGGCCGCAGCCGCGGGCGCCGCCGCGGGTGCTGCCGCTTCACCAGCGGGCGCGGCATCGCCGGCGTCTGGGGGTGGGGTACCGGTCAGCTCGGCCCGTCGCTCACGCGAGCGTGCGAGCAGATACTCGGGTACCTCGACCACTTAGCGTCTCCATCGGCGGTTGGGGGCGGACCGGACGACGCCGGAGCGGCGGGCCCCGGCGACATGAGGATAGGCGGTCTGAACGCGCTTGGCTGCCCCAGAGGCGGGAGACCGTCTAGCGGGGAGTTGGCTACGCGCCGGCAGGTCCGACGGACAGGCCGAACTCGTCGCCCGCGTCGATGAGCGCATCGAAGAGGTACTGGCCGAAGGAGCGGTCACAGAAGATCAGGTAGGACGGTGTTCCGTCGGCGTCGTTGCGAGCGATGTCGCAGGTGACCTTGGCCACCGACGCGGACGCCACCGCGCCGTCCGGGGTCATCGGATCGGACCAGTCGAGGCTGCACACCTTCTCGAGCATCCGGGGCGCGTCCGGCCCGGTGACCCGGAACAGGGCCCGCCCGTGGGTCCAGTCGAGAGCGGTCACGAAGTCCGACGGGTCCAGCCCGTCGATGCCGGCCACCGCCTCGGCGACCGCGCCGGCCGTTCCCAGGATGATCCACTCGCCGGGCCTCGAGCCCAGCACGAGCGCCCCGCCCTCGGTGGCCCCGGACGAGCCGAACGGTGCGCCGAGCCGACCAGCGACGGCGCCGTCCTCCGAGCCTCGCACCAGCCATTTCACCGTGGCGCTGGCGTCGGACAGCATCAGGGCGCCGGAGGAGGCGGTCTCGTAGCTCCGCACCACCGGACTCTCGAAGGCAGGCGACTCAGCCACGGAGACGCTCCCCCGCCGGGTCGAAGTGGGCGTGATGGTCCATCACGGTGGCGCTGACACGCTCCCCGGACGTCAACAGCACGGTCAGCCTGGTACCGCCCGCGGCCAGCTCGGGCTCCACCTGGCCCAGACAGATGGACCGGCCCAGGGTGGGAGACATCCGGGCCGAGGTGATGCGGCCCAGTATCTCGTTGGTGTTGCCCCGCACGATCTGGCTGGCCTCGTCGGGCACCACACCGGGATCGTCGGGCTGTATGGCCACGATCATGGGCAGGCGGCGGTCGGCGGCCCAGGCCAGCTCGGGCATTCCCGCGAAGTCGTCCTTGTCGAGCTTGATGAGCGGACTCAGGCCGGTGCTCGGGCCCAGGGTCAGGCCGTCGGTGTCCTGGCCCACGATGAAATGGCCCTTCTCGAGTCGCATGATGCGCTGGCCCTCCAGCCCGAACGGCCCGACGCCGAGGTCCTGACCCGCGTCCATGAGCGCCTCCCAGACGTGGAGGCCGTGGCCCGCGGGGGCGTGGATCTCGAAGGACAGCTCGCCGGTGAAGCCGATGCGCCACATGAAGCAGCCCGCCACGCCCGCGACGGTGGCCAGCCGGACCTCCATATAGGGGAAGGCCTCGGGCGACAGGTCCACACCCTCGGTCACCCGGCCGACCAGCTCCCGCGCCTTGGGCCCGGCCACATTGATGCTGACGTAGGCGGTGGTGACCGGGGTGACGTGCACCCTCCAGTCGGGGCGCTCGGTCTGCAGCCAGTTCTCGACCCACTCCCACACTCCGCCCGCGCCCGAGCTGGTGGTGGTCATCAGGTAGTGGTCGGTGCCCAGGCGGCCGGTGACGCCGTCGTCGAGCACCACGCCGTCCTCGGAGCACATCATCCCGTATCGCACCTTGCCCACCGGCAGCTTCGACCACTTGTTGGTGTAGAGCAGGTTGAGCAGCTTCGGGATGTCGGGACCGCGCAGGTCGAGCTTGCCCAGCGGCGTGACATCGATCAGCCCCACATTGGTGCGCACGTTGCGCACCTCCGCGGCGGGATCGCCGTAGTGGTCGGGGCGCATCCACTGGCCGGCGATGATGGTGCTCACCCCGTTGGCCTCGTGCCAGGGATGGATGGACGACACCCGCACCGGCTCGAACACCCGCCCGGCCAGCGCGCCCAGCGTGAGCGGCGCGTAGGGCGGCCGCCACACGGTGGTGCCGACCTGGGCGATGGTCTCGCCCCGGGCCTCGGCGATGGCGGCCACGGTGTTGACCGTCTCGAGCTTGCCCTGCGAGGGTCCCATGGTGGCGGTGGTGAAGCGCTTGGCCAACTCCACGGAGTCGTAGCCCTCCCGGGCCGCCGCCACCAGATCCTTGGATCCGACGTCCTCGGACATGTCGACCATGCCGTGCGTGTCCGAGCGGTAGAGCTCGGGATGGGAGTCGCGGTGCAACGGTGAGCGCACGTCGGGCGCCCAGGACGGCTCGTCGCCGCCGACCGGGCGGGCCCGGGCGGTCAGCGCCTGGATGCGGTGGGCCACCGCAGCCGCCCGTTGCGCGGCCAGGCGTCCGGTGGCCGCGCCGTGGGCCCGCAAGTCGTCGAGGGTGCCGTCGCCGGCCAGGCCGCCGGCAGCCAGCACGTTGCCGGGCGGATCCGATGGGAAGAAGCGGGCCGCGGCCGGATCGTAGACCGGTCGGTCGCCGGCCATGTTGAGCAGCGAAGTGGGGGCGGTCCAGCCCGCGGCCACCACCAGCAGGTCGGCCTCGATGCGGTTCCCGCCCGCGACCACGGCCTCCACCGCCCTCGGCGAACCCTGCGCCGAACTGACGCGCCTGCCCTCGCGGCCGTCGATGACGGCAGCGATCTCCACGCCGACCCGGTCTAGGTCGGCGGCGGCGGCGGCGCCGTCGGAGTTGGCGGTGAACACCACCGCCCGCTCGCCGGGCTTGACTCCCCACAGGTTGACCAGGCGTCGGGCTGCGCCCGAGGTGACCACGCCGGGCCGGTCGTTCCCCGCGAACACGTAGGGCCTCTCGATCAGGCCGGGGGCGGCCACCAGCGCCTTGGCCCGGGCCTTGATGAGCCGCTCGACCGCGATCGGGTGATTGCGCTGCACGATCCCGAGCCAGTTGTCCTCGTACCGGCCGGTGATGGTGGAGTCGGTGAGCACCTCCACGTCGGAGGCGTCGAGCGCGGCCCGCAGCTCGACCAAGACGGCGCGGTCCGAGTCCCTGCTGCTGTAGCGCAGATGGCCGCCCACCGTGTGCTCGTGCTCCACCAGCAGCACCCGGGCACCGGCTGCAGCCGCGCTCAGAGCGGCCTCGATCCCGGCCGGACCGGCCCCGGCCACCACCACGTCGGGGTGCATGTAGCGCTTGTCGTGGTAGCGGTGGGGGGTGTCCGGGTCGATCTTTCCGCCCGGCGCGAACGTGGCCAGCACCCGCTCGTAGGTGGGCCACAGCCATGCGGGGCGCATGAACGTCTTGTAGTAGAAGCCGGCCGTCAGGAAGCGGCCGACCAGGCCGTTGGCCGCCTTGATGTCGCGGTGCAGCGACGGCCACACGTTCTGGGCCTGCACGTCCATGCCTGCTTCCAGCAGGCGGTGCCCGGCTCTCACGTTGGGGTCGTCGCCCACCTGCACCATCAGGTTTGGGTCCCAGTAGTCGGCGGTGAGGATGCCCCGGGGCCGGTGGTACTTCATTGAGCGCGAGAAGACGTGCTCCCCCGCCGCGGCCAGCGCCGAGGCGATGGTGTCGCCCTCGAAGCCGTCGAACCGCTTGCCGTTCCAGCGGAAGCGCAGCTTGGCGGTCCTGTCGATCACCTCGGTGGCCTGGGGGCCCAGGCGGCTCATGGTCATGCCTTGCCGCCTCGTTTGTCGCCGGGCATCGGCGGGTGCCGGAACTCGTTGGTGGCCGTGTTGCGCTCGACGGTGAACCATCGCCGGCAGCCGGACCGGCAGTACCAGTTCTCCCGGAGCCAGCCGGCCGGGTTGTCGCGCAGGTAGAGGTAGCCCCGCCACTGCTGGGGGGTCGCAGTGGCGGGGTCGGGGCGAGCGTGGGACTCGCCTCCGTACCGCAGGTCCGTGGAGTTGCGCGGCCCGCAGTTCGGGCAGGGAACCAGCAGCATTAGTGACCCACCGATGCCGCGCCTTTTTCGCCCACCAGCTGGCCGGTGTCGAAGCGGCTGAGAGCGAAGGGTGCGATCAGTTTCGGGGTCCGGCCGGTGGCGACGGCCTCGGCCATCTGCTCGCCGGAGACGGGGGCGGCCTTGAACCCGTAGGTGCCCCAGCCCACATCCACCAGGAAGCCGTCCACCGGGGTGAACCCCATCACCGGCGAGTAGTCGGGGGTCATGTCGCACAGGCCGGACCACTGGCGCAGCAGCCTCATACGGGAGACGCTCGGCATGAGCTCGAGCACGTGGCCCGCCAGCTCCTCGGTGAATTCCAGCGAGCCCCGGATCGAGTAGGTCGCCACCGCATCGACGGCGGCGCCGAAGACGAGCTCGCCCCGGTCGGTCTGGCTGATGTAGACGTGCAGCGAGCCCGACACCACCACCGTGGGCAGGAACACCTTGACCGGCTCGGTGACCGCAGCCTGAAGCGGGTGGGTGGTGATGGGCAGGCGCACGCCGGCCATGGCCGAGATGAGGCCGGCCCAGCCGGCCGTGCAGTTGATCACCACTGGCGTGGAGATGTCGCCCCGGTTGGTGCGCACTCCCACCACCTTGCCGCCGGGACCCTTGCCGTCGGGGCCGTCGCCGCCCTCGCACAGGATGTCGAGGACCTCGGTCTTCTGGTGCATCTCGACGCCCATGTGGTCGGCGGCCCGGGCGTAGCCCCACACCACCGCGTCGTGGCGGACGACCCCGCCCGGCGGGTGGTGGAGCGCGCCCAGGATCGGGTAGCGGGGATGCGAGGAGGTGTCGAGGGCGGGCGCGATCTTCTTGATCTCGTCGGGGCCGATCACACAGGAGTTGACGCCCTGGAGCTTGTTGACCTCGGCCCGCCAGTTCATGGTGCGCAGCGAGCTGTCATTGTGGGCCAGGGTGAGATGGCCGCGCTCGCTCATCATCACATTGATGTTCAGGTCGAGCGCCATGGAGTTGTAGAGCTGAAGTGACCGGTCGTAGAAGGCCACCCCCTCGGGAGTCAGGTAGTTGGCCCGCACGATGGCGGTGTTGCGGCCCGAGGCGCCGCTGCCCAGATAGGCCTTGTCCAGCACCGCCACATCCTTGATGCCGTGATTGCGGGCCAGGTAGTAGGCGGTGGCCAGGCCGTGCACGCCCCCGCCGATGACCACGGCGTCATAGGAGCGCTTCAACTCGGTGTCGCGCCATATCCGGGGCCAGTGGTCGCCCCGCATGCCCCGCCAGACCAGCGCGGCTGCGGAGTACTTCGGCGGGCGGCGCCCCAGCCAGCGCCCGATTCCGGTCATTGCCACCGTCCGGTCGACGTCACGATTCCGGTCATTGCCACGGCAGCGTAGACGCTTCCTCGATCCTCTTCAGCGTATTCAAGTATCAATCATGGATTGATTCAGTCGCTCTAGATATCATCAATGGATGAACCTGCAGCGACTGCGCTACTTCGTGGCCGTGGCTGAGGAGCTGCACTTCGGGAGAGCGGCTCAGCGGCTGCACATGTCCCAGCCCCCGCTGAGCCAGCAGATCCGGCTCCTGGAGCGGGAGCTCGACACCGCGCTGTTCGACCGCAGCACCCGCAGGGTGAGCCTCACCGACGCCGGCGCCTTCCTGTACCCGGAGGCGGTGCGCCTGCTGGCCGAAACCGACCGTGTCGACCGGCTCATGGATCAGCGCCGTCACGGGCAGGCCGGCACCCTGCGGGTGGGATTCGTGGACTCGGCCGCCTACGAGGTCATGCCCCGAGCCCTCAGCGAGTACCGGCGCCGCTGGCCTCAGGTGGACTACGAGCTGCACACCATGAGCTCCGACGAGCAGGTAGAGGCTCTCCGAGCCGGCCGCATCGACCTGGGCATCGGTCGGGCCGCGGCCGATCCCGAGCACGTCGAGGCGACTCTGGTGATGCAGGAGCCCCTGCTGGTGGCGGCCGGCACGTCCCACCGGCTGGCGGCAGCACCGGACGCCAACCTGCGCGACCTCGACGGGAAGGCGATCATCGGATTCGACCGGCGCGTCTCGCCCAGCCTGCACGCCGTGCTGGCCGGGATGCTGGGCGCGGAAGGCGTGACCTACGACCCCATCATCGAGGCGACCGAGTACGCCACGATTCTCGGTTTCGTGGCCGCCGGCGAGGGAGTGGCCATGGTGCCGGCCAGTGTCCGCACCTTCCAGCCCCCCGGCTTGGCGTACGTGCGATTGCTCGAAACATGGGCCTCGGTGCCCCTGCTGCTGCTCACCCGCGCTGGGGAGCCCCTGCCCCTGGTGGCCCAAGCGCTGGACGTGGTATCCGAGCTCTACACCGAAGCTGCTTCGTGACCGTTACTCGCAGATGACTAGGGGGAGGTCTCGGGTGGTGCGGGCCTGGTAGTCGTCGTAGTCGGGCCACTGGCCGACCGCGATGGGCCACAGCTCCGCCTTCTCCTCCACTGTCGCCGTGCGGGCTCTCAGCTGATGCGTCTCGGCCCGGTCCTGGATGGTCACATCGGGATTCTCGACCAAGTTGAGATACCAGCTGGGGTTCCGGGGGGCGCCACCCATCGATGCCACCAGCAGGTAGCGCTCGCCGTCACGGATGCGGATGAGCGGGGAACGGCGCAGGCTGCCGGTCTTGCGGCCCACGGTGGTGAGGATCACGCACTGGGCGCCCTCCCACTCGAAGCCGTCGGCTCCATCAGTGGCCAGGTAGCGATCGACATGGTCGGCGATGGGCTGCCACGGACTCGGCTGGTAGCTCACGGCGGGACCCGGCTCAGTACTGGAGTTCGCAGCCGTACTCGTCTATCCACCAGCGGGCGGTGCGCTTGGCGTCGGGCGGGGTGCGGAGGGCGGGGTCCTGGTGGAGCTGCTCGGGGGTGGGGGCGATCCGGTCGGCGATCTCCGTGAGGGACGGCAGGTCGAGGTTGTAGCACTCCACCGCGTTCAGGCCGAGCAGGAGCCGGGCGTCCTCTATGGACACGTCGCGGAAGTCGCTCTCCAGGCGCCTGGCGGTGTGGGGCCAGGAGCCCTCGGGGTGGGGGTAGTCGGTGCCCCACATCAGCGCGTCGATGCCGTTGACGTGGCGGCGGCGGATCTCCTCCTTGCTCATGGTGGACGCCCCGATGAACACGTTGGTGCCGAAGTACTCCGACGGCAGGCGCGAGATCAGGCCCTTCATCCGGTTGCTCATCTTCTTGATCTTGTTGCTGGCCCCGAAGTTCACGTCGGTCTTCCACAGGAGGTCGGCGATCCAGTACGAGCCGCACTCCACCACCGCGTACCGCAGGCCGTCGAACTTGTCGAACTTGCCCGAGAACAGCAATTGCCACAGGGCCCGGTGGGTCCAGAACGGCACCTCCGACACGTACATGGCGACGTTGTCGCCGTATGAACCGAAGTCGGCCTCGCCGGAGTGGGTGTGCACCACCAACCCGGTCTCGGCGCAGGCGGCCCACACCCGGTCGTAGTGGTCGCTCCCGTAGGGCGGGAAGCCGTGCCACATGGTGGGGATCATGATCCCCTTGATGCCGGGCTTGCCGGCCAGCCACTCGATCTCGGCCACCGACTCGTCCACGTCATGGGTGATCGGCACCAGACCCACCCCGGCCCGGCGGGACGGGTTGGTGGCGCAGAACTCCACCAGCCAGCGGTTGTGGGCCCGTGCCCCGCCGAAGGCCTGGCGGGGATCGGTTATCTGGCCCGCGGAGAGACCCGCGCCGAATGGGGGCGACTCCTGGCCGGTCACCGCGTCGCCGTCGGCGAAGATCACCTCGCCCGCGATGCCGTCGGCATCGAGTTCCTTGTCGCGCACCTCCGGGTCGTAGGCGCCCCGCAGCCCCTCGGCGTTCTCGCCCTCCCACTCGGCCAGGAACTCGGCGTTGACCTCCTCCTGAACTCGCCGGTGGGCGTGGCGCGCGGCCACGTAGACATCGAACTCGCCGTGCAGGGCCGAGTCGAGGTACGGGCGGTACTCCTCGCACTGGAGCCCGGCGTGAGTGTCGCTCGACACGATCACGTAGGGAGCGTTCGAAGTGTCGACCCCTTCAGTGGGGTTGCTCAGGCTCATCAGCGGTACCTCCGTACAGCTCGCCGCTCGGTGTGAGTCACTGTACCGATCTGAATCGGCACGTCTACAGGGCGTAGGCGGCGGGGGCGGGCTTCATGGGGCGGGCGTACCACAGGGGACGGCGCAGACCTCCGGGGCCGGGCGCGGGACGGGTCATGGCCAGCCATTCGCGGTAGGCCTGGCGGGCCTTGGCCGTGTCGACCACCACGTCGCCGTAGGTGTCGCCCTCCTCCGCGGGGCCCACTCTCACCCGTTGGTGCCAGCACTGCATGCCGGAGACCGGATCGGGCTGCACGCAGAACGTGAGGTTCTGATGCACTCCGGTGTCGCTCCACCAGATGCGCTCGGTGTCCGGATCCTCACTGGTATGGCGCTCAGGTCGGCCCTTGCGCCGGAGTCGCCACACCGTTCCCTCGCTGGTGATGTCGGCATCGCCGCCGGCCCACGAGCCGCCGGCGTTCGCGTCCAGCCGCCACCGGCCCATGTGATGCGATGCGGCCACCACGCCGGGGCGGATCCCCTCGGTGCGCCAGGCGCCGATCACGAAATGCCCGATGCGGGTGGTGACCCGCACCAGGCCGTTGACTTCAATCCCGAGAGCCTCGGCGTCGGTGGGGTGGATCCACAGCGGATGCCGGTGACTGAGCTCCGACAACCACTTGCTGTTGGCCGAGCGGGTGTGGATGAGCGTCGGGATGCGGAAGGTGGGCAGCAGGATGCGCTCATCGCCGGAGAGGTCCAAGTCCTCCCAGTGCACGTGCGACGGGATCCACGCCGGTGTGGCGTACTCGGGCCAGCCCCAGTCGGCCAGGGTCTGCGAGTACAGCTCGAGCTTGCGGGACGGGGTGGGGAACCCCTCCCGGGCGATGCCGTCCACCTCCACCGCGGGCGAGCCGTCGCCGAGCCCTGCCAGCTTCAGGGCACTCAACTCCTCAGGCGCTCCCGACCAGGTTCCCGGTGTGCCCGGGCGACGGAAGACGCCCGCCTCGTCCACCTCGCAGTCCTGGAGTGCGGCCACCTCGACAGCCCGCTCATACGGCTGGTACATGTCGCCATCCAGGGCGTAGGCACCCCTGTCGCGCATGAACTCCAGCGGGGTCTGCCCGGCCGCGGCCGCGTCGGCGGCCAGGCCGGGGACGCCCTCGAACATGGTCGAGTAGTACTCGTCCACCGACATGGGAGTCCCAGGATGCGCGGGGCTCTCGAACCACCGGCGTATGCCCATCGAGCCGTCGGGATCGATGCGCCACGACAGCTCGATCCAGAACTCGTTCTCCTCCCACACTTCGCCCGGGTTGAACTGGTGGGTCCGGGAGGCGTGACCGACCGCTTCGCCGCGGATCTCGGCGTAGCGGCGCAGCACCGGCTGGCGGAAGCCGATCCAGCGGCCGGCGTGGGTCTCGAAGCTGGCCACGTCGTGGCGTTCGGCGCCCACGCCCATGGGCAGCACGTAGTCGGCGAAGACGGCCGTCTCCGACCAGGTCGGGGTGAGCGCCACATGGCACCCCACCTTGCCGGGATCCTTGAGGACCTCCAGCCAGCTGAACCCGTCGGGGTTGGTCCACACCGGGTTGTAGACCCGGCTGAAGTACACGTCGAGGCGGCCCCGGCCCTCGTGCAGGAGGTGGGGCAGCAGGATCGACATCTCGTGGTAGGCCAGCGGGTACTCGCGGGGCCAGTTGAGCTCGTTCCACTGCTGCACCGGCGGCGCCCCCGGCGGGTGGGGCGCCTTGTACTTGTTCCAGCCGTTGCCGGTGGTGCCGCCCACCGTGCCGACCGAGCCGGTGAGCACGTTGAGGAAGAACAGGCACCGGGCCGTCTGCCAGCCTCCCAGGTTGCCGGCGCCCGCGGCCCGCCAGTTGTGGGACGCGAACTTCGTGGGGTGGGCGCCGATTATGCGTGCGATCTCGGTGATCTGGGCCGCGGGCACGCCGCAGACCCGCTCGGCCTCCTCCGGCGTGTAGGCCGCGTAGTCCTCCAGCAGAGCCGGACCCACAGAGTCGAACTCGACGGCGCGCTGCGGATGGCGCTGCCGCAGATAGGTCTCCCAGTTCGTCCAGCGCCGCACGAAGTCGCGCTCCCACATACCCTCGGCCAGCAGCAGCCGGGCGATCGCCAGCAGCAGGAACGGCTCGGTGCCGGGCCACGCCGGCAGCCAGAAGTCGGCCTTGGCGCCGGTGTTGGACAGCCGGGGATCGACGCAGATCACGGTCGCTCCGTGGCCCTGGGCCTCGATGATGCGCTGGGCGTGGGGGTTGAAGTAGTGCCCCGCCTCGAGGTGCGACGAGATCAGGAAGATCACCTCGGCGTTGGCGAAGTCGGCCGACGGGCGATCGTGGCCCATCCAGCTCTGGTAGCCGATGCGGGCATTGGAGCTGCAGATGTTGGTGTGGCTGTTGTGGCCGTCCACCCCCCAGCACTGCAGCACCCGCTCGGCGTAGCCGTCCTCGCCGGGACGGCCGACGTGGTACATGACCTCGTTGCCACGGCCTTCAGTGATGGCGGAGCGGACGCGGCCGCCGATGTCGTCGAGAGCCTCAGCCCAGCTCACCCGTTCCCACTGGCCGCCGCCCCGCTCCCCCGCCCGGCGAAGGGGGTGCAGGATGCGCTCGTGGTCGTCGATCTGGTTGAGGGTGGCGGGACCCTTGGCGCAGTTGCGGCCGCGGCTGGCCGGATGGAGCGGATTGCCCTCGACGCGGTCGATGCGGCCGGTGGCGTGATTGACGTGGCACACGAGGCCACAGGCCGCCTCGCAGTTGAAGCAGGTGGTGGGCACCAGCGTGTGATGGTGCTCGACCCGCCGGGGCCACGCCTTGGCGTCGAGGGTGACCGCGTCGTGCCAGGTGTCGTGCGGGGGATAGCTGTGCAGTTCGGCCACCGCGCAACTCCTCTACGACAACGGGACGGACTGGCCGGCCCGCACGAAGCTGTCCTCGTAGAACCACATGCCCGCCAGGGCGGCCAGTCCCGCCACCGCGGGCAGTGCCGGGCCCGTGCCGGCCGCGAGGGCGACCGCGGTCAGGACGGCGGGCAGGAGCAGGCCCAGCACGATCCCACCGGCCCAGAAGCTGCGGGCGTAGCGGCCCCGGGTCATGGCCGTCACGGCAGCCTCGACGTGGCTGGTGCCCTGCGACGTCACCTCGGCACCGATGAGCACCCCAGCAGCCAGAAGGCCGCCCAGCATCGTCCAGCGGACGGCGGCCACTGCGGGGATCTCCATGGCAAGGTCGGCAAGCGAGTAGGCCGCGCCCCCGGCCACCGCGGCCTGGGCCAGCAGCGTCGGCAGCAGCAGCGGCGTCTGCCACAGGTCCCGGCCCTCGCACTGGCCGAACAGGAAGGCGGTGTAGCCGGCGGTGGCCGCGGCCAGCAGGACGGCGGGGACGGCCAAGCCGACAAGAGCACCGGCCGAGGCGGCGGCACCGGCCACGAACCAGGCCGCGCAGACCGCGGCGAAGGCACCCAGCACCCAAGCGCCCTTCACCAGCCAGGACCGCCGGTTGCCGCGGGTGAGGAGGTAGTAGAAGCGCTCCGGCCGGCGCAGGTCTCCGACAAGAAGCCCGCCCGTGATCGCAAGGAAGACACCCGCGACGACCGGCGGCATCACTCCGACCGCCGCCTGTGTGTCGCCGTGGCCGAGCAGGGCCAGCAGGGCGGCCACGGCCATCACGCCGGCGGCGATCGCCTTGGTCACGAGATAGCTGGAGACCTTGGCCTTCCAGGTCATCTGGTGGGCGGTGGTGTAGGCGGTCCGGGCGACGGTGCCGTGGCCCCCGGGCTCGGCCGTCGGGTGCTGGGGTGTGGTGTCGGCCCAGATCATGCCGTCGGCCGCGATGGCGGTCCGCAGCGGATCCAGCGACGCCTGGTCGGCGCCGCGGTAGTACACCTTGGGCAGTGTCTGCTGCTGGGGGGCCCGCACCGCGGTGTCGCTGCGGGCGATGATCCGGGTGGTCTCGTCGTTGGGGTCGTCGAGGTCGGCCACCTTGATGGCGTGGGTGGGACACACCACCACGCAGCTCGGCTCGAGGTTCTGCTCGATGCGGTGGTTGCAGAAGTTGCACTTGTTGGCGGTGTTGGTGGCCGGGTTGATGTAGATGGCGTCGTAGGGGCAGGCGTTCATGCAGCCCTTGCAGCCGATGCAGTTGCTGTCATCGAAGTCGACCACGCCGTTGGCGGCCCGGAACAGCGCGCCGGTGGGGCAGATGGTGATGCAGGGCGCGTCGTCGCAGTGGTTGCAGCGCATCACCGAGAAGTGGCGGTTGACGTTGGGGAACGTGCCGGTCTCGATGTACTTGACCCAGGTGCGGTTCACGCCGAGCGGAACGTCGTGCTCGCTCTTGCACGCGACCGTGCAGGCGTGACAGCCGATGCAGCTGTCGCTGTCGAGAAGGAACCCGAGCCGGGTCACCTCACACTCCGCTCTTGTTCGCTGCGCTCACGGGCCGCTCGGGCCACGGCCTCGCTCGCCGCACTGAGAAGGTAGTCATGTATCGCCACTCATCCGCTCGGCCTCTAGGCAGCGGCCCCGCGAGCGGAGGTGTTGCGTGACAGCCGCTCTATGCCGGCGCACAGCAACTCCACAAGGTGCCTGAACGTCTCCTCGGGATCGTGGGGCAGCGGATGGCCATCACCCGACTCGAGGTGGCTGAATCCGTGGAAGGCGCTGCGCAGGGTGCGGCTGGCGTGGACCCGGTCCTCGTCGGTCAGGTCGTAGGACCTGAGGGCCTGACCGACCACGGCCAGCACCTGCTCCACCGCGTCCTCCAGTTCGGGATCGCCGGCGCAGGGGTAGCGGTCGGTCGCGGCGTAGATGCCGGGATGGTCCCTGACCATGGCACGCCAGGCGTGGCCCACCGCCGCTACCGCGTCGTGGCCGGCCAGCCCGACGGCCGAGTCGGAGAGCCTCTTGGCCAGGATCTCCCGGCCCAGGAGGCTCAAGCTGCGGATGAGGTCGTCGTAGCCGCCGACGTGCCGGTAGAGGGCCGGCTGGCGGACGCCGAGCGAGTCGGCCACCCGGGTCAGCGTCAGCTTGTCCAGCCCCTCCTCGTCGGCAATCCGCGCCGCGGCAGAGATCACGGTGTCGCTGTCCAGCGATCGCCGGGTCGAGCCCGGTTTAGCGTCACGCAGAGTCACACCATGCCTCCCAGATCGTTCCGTCGCCCGGCTCCCGCCGTCACCGGAAGTTAGCAGGTATAGCGCGGAGTTAGAGGCCGAGCGAATCGGTCTGACTGACAAGCCTGTCTCTTTCTGCGGCCTGGCAGGCCGCGATGACGGCCACGTTGACCACATCCTCGACATCGCACCCTCTCGACAGGTCGTGGATCACGCCCGCGGTGCCCTGCAGCAGGGGTCCGAAGGCACGGGCGCCGGCCAGGCGCTGAGTGACCTTGTAGGCGATATTGCCCGATGACAGATCCGGGAACACGAACACGTTGGCCCGACCGGCAACCCGCGACCCGGGCGCCTTCGACGCGGCCACTCCCTCGTCCCAGGCGGCATCGAACTGCAATTCGCCGTCCACGATCAACGCGGGGGCCCGGCGGCGCACGATCTCGGTGGCTGATCGGACCAGCTCGACCCGGGGACCGTCGGCGCTGCCCTTGGTGGAATACGACAGCATTGCCACCCGCGGCTCGGTGCCGGCCAGTTCCCGATGGGTGGCCGCGCTCGCGACCGCGATGGAGGCCAGCTGCGCCGCGTCCGGCTCCGGCACGACCCCGCAGTCGGCGTAGGTGACCGGCGTGCCGTCGGGCAGCACCAGGAAGAAGCAGCTGCTGACCAGGTCGACTCCCGGGGCCTGGCCGATACAGAACAGAGCGGCCCGGACCACGTCGGGCGTCGGGCGTGAGGCCCCCGCCACGCACGCATCGGCCTCGCCGGCAGCCACCATGAGAGCGGCCACATGGAGTGGATCGTCCAGATCGATGCGGTCACGCCACGACGAGGCCTCCGCCTGCGAGCAGACCGCGGCCGAGCGGAAGGTACCGGCGTCCTCCACCAGCACCGGGTCGGCCAGGGCGTCGGCGTCCAGGCGTTCGGCCGCAGCCACGGCCCGGTCGTCGCGGCCGTCGGCCAGCACCACCCGGGCCCGGCAGGCGCGGGCCCGGCGATGCCATGAGTCGACGATGGTGGTCTGCCCCGCCGTCGCGGGCGGGGGGTGGTTCACCCCTTGCCCCGCCAGGGGATGAGCCGCTTCTCGGCCATGCGCATGGCCACGTCCATGGTCACTCCCAGGATGCTGATGAGGATCACCGCGGAGAGCATCAGGTCGAGCAGGAAGAACTGGCGGGCCTTGAAGATGGTGAAGCCGAGGCCGGAGCTGGCTCCGAGCAGCTCGGCGGCCACCAGCGTTCCCCAGCACACCCCGATGGCGACCCGCAGGCCGGTGAAGATCTCCGGCAGCGCGTTGGGCAGGATCACGTGGCGCAGGACCTGTGCCTTGGATGCGCCCAGCGAGTAGGCCGCGTGGACCTTGGTCGTGTTCACCGCCAGCACGCCGGATCGGGCTGCGATCACCATGATCCAGATGGCTGCGAACAGCAGCAGGTTGACCTTGCCCTCCTCGCCGATGCCGAACCACACGATGAACAGCGGGATCAACGCCAGAGGCGGGATGGGACGCAACAGCTCGACAATGGGGTCGAAGATGCCCCGCCACCGGCTTGAGAGCCCCATGGCCAGCCCGATGGGCACGCCGATGGCCACCCCCCAGAACAGGCCCTTGGCCAGCCGGCTGAAGCTCAGCCACAGGTGCTGCCACACGGTGAAGCCGCTGTAGCCGTTGCGGGCGAAGTCCCAGGTCGCCTCGGCCACCTGTACCGGACTCGGCAACGTTGCCTCGCTGAGCCACTGCACGTACGAGCACTCGGGCAGCCCTGGGAAGTCCCCGGGGCTGTCGGCGGAGTTGTCGCAGTCGCGCAGCAGGTCGCGCTGGCCGTAGCTCTCATCCTCGGAGAGCCCGGCCCGGACCTCGTCGGCGTACTGGTTCCACTCGTCGGGCAGACCCCACACCGTGGTGGAGATGAACCACAGCAGCAGGATCACTACCAGGCTGATGACGGTCCACAGCAGAGCGCCGCTGACCTCCGCGGCGTCGCCGAAGGTGACCGTCTTGCGGGCGTCGGAGCCGCGCTTGCGGAACAGCCAGTTGAACGGCCAGTTCGTCATCTTGTTCTGCTGTTCGATGTTGTCTTTGAGGGCGTGACCGCCCGGACCTTCCACCATCAGTGTCCTCCTGCGGTTCCCATGATCTGCTCCTCCATCTCCCAGATCATCGTGAGGATCTCCTCGCGGACCCGGATGAACTCCGAGGAGGTCTTGAGCTCCCGTGCGTCCGCGGTGAGAGCCTGGCGGGCGAACGGCAAGTCGTAGGTGCGCTCGATGCGCCCCGGTCTGGGTGCCATCACGAAAAGCTGGTCGCCCAGATACAGAGCCTCCTCCACGCTGTGGGTGACCAGCACGATGGTCTTGCCCGTCTCGTTCCACAGGTTCAGCACCAGGCCCTGCATCTTCTCCCGGGTCAGCGCGTCCAGCGCACCCAGGGGCTCGTCCATCAGGATCAACTTCGGGTCATTGGCCAGGCATCGGGCCAGCGCCACCCGCTGCTGCATCCCGCCCGACAACTCATAGACGGCCTTGTCGCCGAAGTCCTGCAACCCGACGATGTTCAACAGATCCTGAACCGCCTCACGCGACGCCGGCCGCGAACGGCCGTTCATGCGGGCCCCGAAGCCGACATTGTCGTTGACGGTGAGCCACTCGAACAGCGCGCCCCGCTGGAACACCATGCCCCGATCCTGGCCCGGTCCGGTGATCGGTTCGCTGCCCAGCTTCACCTCGCCCGATGTCGGGGCCAGGAACCCCGCGATGATGTTCAACAGCGTGGTCTTGCCGCACCCGGACGGCCCCAGCAGAGTCAACAGCCGGCCCGGCTCCAGCGTGAAGGTCACGTCCTTGAGAGCCTCCACGCTGCCCCCGTCGGGCAACTCGTACACCATCCCGAGACGATCCACGATCAGGGGGCTCTCAGTGCGCGATTCGCGGGTCACCTCGATCTTGGAGGCATCGAAGTTCACTTCCGGGCGGGCCAGCGTGAACCACGCCCGGGCCATCACGAACGCCGCCACCAGCAGCCCCATGTACGGGATGGCGGAGTCATTGCGCTGCATGTACGCCAAGATCACCGCGACGATGGAGATGACCGCCAACGCGAGCCAGACAAACCGAGCCATCGCAGCCTGCCGCTCCTCGTCGGCGCGCCGGTACAGGACCAGCACAGCCATCAAGGCGGCACCCCCCACCAGCGCCACCGCCGGCTGCCACGGAGACGCCGTGTCCCGGAACAGCAGCACCACACCGCCGGCGAGCGACACCCCGGCCATGATCTGGCCGATCAGGATGATGCCGTCTCGGGGCTGAGCGGCACGGTCGGCGCTGCGGAACCGGCTTGACGGTGTCAGGAACAGCAGATCCAGCACCATCGCCAGCGACCCGAGCGCGGCCACCACGAGCAGCGCCACCGACACCCAGTAGGCGCCCCTGGCAACTATGAGCGTGATGACGTCATAGACATCAGCCAAGCCCTGAACAATCGAGTCCATTCGGATCCCCCTTCAGCCCGGATCTCAACTCCGACACGAAACGTAGTCCGTGTCACTGCGAAGCCGTCAGCCGCGGGCGGGCGCTCCGGACTCAAGCGCCCGCCCGCTGCTCACGGGGGATCAGTTGACGGCCTCGAGGAAGCTGGTGTCCACGAAGTCCTCGTAGCTTCCCAGCGCCGAGGCGATCTCGCCCTGGGCGACGAAGAAGTCCATCTGGTCCTTCATCACCTGCTGGACGGTCCCGCCGAGCCACGCCTCCGACAACTGGACGTCGCTCTCGGGGAACGAGAACGCATCCAGCAGCGCGATGGTCGACTCGCGGTCCATGCCGGCCGCTTCGGCGATGGTGTCGATGAACGGTGCCCGGTCGTCGTTGTAAGCCCGGTTGGCGTCCTCAGTCACCTGCAGGAACCCGGTGATCACGCTCGGGTAGGCGTCAGCGAAGTCGCCGGTGGTGGAGATGATGTCGAAGACCCGTATGCCGATGGCCTCCTGCTCGGATCCGGTCATCACCAGGTTGCCGCCGTTGGCGATCATCTGGTTCACCGCACCGCCGAACGCGCACGCCATGGCCACCGCACCCGAATCGAGCGCGGCCACCGCGGCCGGGCCGCCCTCGGACTGGATCAACTCGACCGTGGAGGTGTCCACCCCGAGATGCTCCAGCATCTTCAACAGCTTGAAGTGGGTCACGTTGCCCAGCGGCGTGTAGATGCTCTGACCCGCCAGCGTCTCCGCCGCGTTGTCCGCAGTGATCCCCATATCCGGGTTGGCCACGCAGTTGTCGGCGTCGGCGTAGCTCACAGCCACGCCCACCAGCAACAGGTCCGAGCCGCCGGTCACGAAGTTCGCGAACGGGGTCAGGCCCTGCGAGTAGGAGATGTCGATGTCGCCGGACTCCATGGCCTGGGCCATGTCACCGCCCGACGCGAACGGGATCCAGTTCACCGTCAAGCCGAGAGCCTCGTCATAGGTCTGCTCCGCCTGGGCCACCTGATTGGCGGTCGGCCACTCCAGGAAGTAGGCCACATTCAATTCGTCGAGCATCATCTCGTCGGCGGCGGCCATGCTTCCACCGGCGCGGCCCTCGACCGCTCCGAGGAAGCTGGTGTCCACGAAGTCCTCGTAGCTTCCCAGCGCGGACTCGATCTCGCCCTGGGCGACGAAGAAGTCCATCTGATCCTTCATCACCTGCTGGACGGTCCCGCCGAGCCACGCCTCCGACAACTGCGCGTCCTTCTCGGGGAACGAGAAGGCGTCCAGCAGCGCGATGGTCGACTCGCGGTCCATGCCGGCCGCCTCCGCGATGATGTCGATGAACGGCCCGCGGTCGTCGTTGTAGGCCACGTTGGCATCCTCGGTCACCTGCAGGAAGCCGGTCACGATGTCGGGATGCTCCGAGGCGAACGTGCCGGTGGTGGAGATGATGTCGAAGACGCGGATGCCGATGGCCTCCTGCTCGGATCCGGTCATCACCAGGTTGCCGCCGTTGGCGATCATCTGGTTCACCGCACCGCCGAACGCGCACGCCATGGCCACCGCACCCGAATCCAGTGCAGCCACCGCGGCCGGACCGCCCTCGGACTGGATCAGCTCGACCGTGGAAGTGTCCACCCCGAGATGCTCCAGCATCTTCAACAGCTTGAAGTGGGTCACGTTGCCCAGCGGCGTGTAGATGCTCTGACCCGCCAAGGTCTCCGCCGCGTTCTCCGCAGTGATCCCCATATCCGGGTTGGCCACACAGTTGTCGGCGTCCGCGTAGCTGACGGCGATGCCCACCATCAGCAGGTCCGAGCCGCCGGTTACGAAGTTCGCGAACGGGGTCAGGCCCTGCGAGTAGGAGATGTCGATATCGCCGGCCTCCATGGCCTGAGCCATGTCACCGCCCGACGCGAACGGGATCCAGTTCACCGTCAAGCCCAGAGCCTCGTCATAGGTCTGCCGGGCCTGAGCCACCTGGTTCGCCGTCGGCCACTCCAGGAAGTACGCCACATTCAACTCGTCCAGCATCATCTCGTCAGCAGGTGCTGGTGCGGCATCGTCGTCGGTGGTGGCCGCAGCCGTGGTGTCCTCGCCGTCGGCGGCGGACGCGGGTGCCTCTTCATCGTCGCCGCAAGCGGCGGCCACAAGCACCAGTACGGCCAGTAAGGCCAATAGTCGTTTCATGGGGGTCCCTCCAATTCGTTGGATATGTCGAAGCCTCATGTCGAGGTCCTCAGCCAACCGCCCAGGCGGTCGAGCACTTGGTCGAGACGACCGAGCAGGTCGTCGATCACGGATTCGTCGGCCACCAGCGGCGGCGACACCGCGAGCATCACTGCGCCCCTGCCGTCGGGCCGCACCAGCACGCATGCGGAGCGAACCAGCCGGTCGAGCACGCCGCCCGGAAGCAGCTCGGCGACCTCTGCATCATTGAGGTCCACCCCTTTGGCACGATCGCGCATCAACTCGACGGAATAGAAGAAGCCGGTGCCCCGTACGTCCTTGACGCAGGGGTGAGACTCCCTCAGCGCCCGCAGGCCATCGCCCAGACGAGCCTCGTTGGCCAGGACGCGTCCGAAGACGTCCTCATCGCGCATGGCGGTCATGTTGGCCACCGCAACCGCAGTGGCCACCGGGTGGCCGCCGAAGGTGGAGCCATGGACATACATGGCAAGAGGCGAGTCCCACAGGCGATCCACAAGCGGGCCGCGCACCACCAGCCCTCCGAGGGGCTGGTAGGCGCTGGTCACCCCTTTGGCGAAGGTGATCATGTCGGGTTGGGCACCGAAGCGCTCACTGCCGAACCAATGGCCCAGCCGCCCGAACGAGTTGATGACCTCGTCGGCGCACAGCAGCACGCCGTAGGCATCGCAGATGCGGCGCAGTTCCTGCCAGTAGCCCTCGGGTGGCACGAGCGCCCCCCGGCCGTTCTGCACCGGCTCGGCGATGACCATGGCCACGGTGTCGGGACCCGCGGCGACGATCGCCTCCTCGATCGCTTGCACGCAGTCGAACTCCCGGGCCGGCCGGCCGGCCGACGCGGTGCATTCCAACGTGTTGGGAACACGGAGAACGTTGTCGGCGAGCATCGGCAGGAACGGGTCCCGGAAGTTGGGAATGCCCGTCAGCGCCAGGGCGCCCAAAGTCGTGCCGTGATAGGCCCACCGGCGGGCCACCACCTTGTGGCGGCGCTCCTCGCCATTGGCCAAGTGATAGCAGCGGGCGAATTTCAGGGCCGATTCAACTGCCTCGGATCCCGAACTGACGAAGAACACCCGATCGAGGTCGCCCGGTGCGGCGGTGGCGATCATCGATGCCGCCTGTACCGCCGAAGGGTGCGCCATTCCCCAATTCGGGTAGAAGGCGAGCTTGTCCATCTGCTTGGACGCAGCCGCGGTGAGATCGCTGCGGCCGTGACCGAGATTGGTGCAGAACAGGCCCGCAAGGGCGTCCAGGTACCGGTTTCCGTCCGCGTCCCACACATAGCAGCCCTCACCCCGGTCGATTACGACCAGGTCGTCGCGACGCCAAGCGTCGCCCCGCGTGAAATGCGGCAGCAGGTGATTCCGGGCCCGCTCCCGGTCCCCCATCCAAGCCTCCCTTGCGCTTTAGCGCGATGTTAGACGGATTTCATTAGAGAGTACAACCAAAATAGGAGAATATCTAACCCAAAGCGGGCGCGCTGCGGCTCGCAGCGAGGTTCTGCGGCTGCCCTACCCGCTCGGCCTCTGCGCAGGCCGGTAGACGAGCTCCGGCTTCAGGTCGGCGATGTTCGACGCTCCGACCAGAGCCATGTCCCGCTTCATGCTGGTGCGAAGGTGCTCGATCACCCAGTCCACGCCCTCCTCGCCGGCCGCGGCCAGCCCGTAGAGGTACGGACGTCCGATCATGCACGATGTCGCTCCGAGGGCCAGCGCCTTCACGATGTCGCCGCCCCGCCGGACGCCGCCATCGCAGACAATGTCGAGGTCGCCGCCCACCTTCTCGGCAACCGGGGCGACCAGGTCGATGATGCCCGGCGCCGAGTCAAGCTGGCGGCCGCCGTGGTTGGATAGCACGATGCCGTCGAGGCCCCGGTCGCGGGCAATCACCGCATCGGCCACGCTCTGGACGCCCTTGATCAGCACCGGCCCGTCCCACAGCGAGCGCATCCACTCCACATCGTCCCATGAGAGCGTCGGATCGAACTGCTCGTTCATGAACGCGGCCAGATCCACCGCGGTCGATCCGTCGATGTCGGTGTTGCCGGCGACATTGGCGAACTCGATCGGCTCGGAGAACGCGAACCGCAGGCTCCAGCTGGGCCGGATCATGCCCTCCACAACGATGTCCAGTCCCATCTTGGGCGGCAGCGTGAAGCCCCGGCGCACATCGCGCTCGCGCCGGCCCAGCATGGCTGCATCCACCGTGATGCACAGCACTTCGAAACCGGCCTCGGCAGCCCGCAGGATCATGTCCTTGAGCAGGCCCTTGTCGCGCCAGACGTACACTTGGAACCACTTCGAGCCGCTGCTGACCGCGGCCACCTCCTCCACCGACCGCGTGCCCATTGTCGACAGCGAATAGGGAAGCCCGGCTCGCTCCGCGGCACGGGCCACGGCCAACTCGCCGGGCGGGTGGGCTATCCGGGTGAAACCCGTCGGAGCCAGGATCAGCGGGAAAGGCACCTCCCGTCCGAGAATCGTGCCGGTGGTGTCCACGTTTCCCATGTCGCGCAGCACCCTCGGCACGAACTCGAGCTCCCGGAAGGCGCGAGTGTTGCGGTCCATCGCAACCTCGTCCTCGGCCCCTCCATCGATGTAGTCGAACACGCCGCCGGGGAGGCGTCGTCGCGCCATCCGGCGCAAGTCCTCGATGCTGGCCGCCCTCTGAAGGCGTCGCTTCGTGGCGCTGAACTCGAACCGGCGGAATCGCAGAACCGACCTGAGTGTGTCGATAATCATAGGCACGACAGTACGCGAACCCGTTGTCCGTGTCAGCCCGAACTCAAGGACAAGCGGGCGCGTGCCCGGCGCCGCAGTGCAGCTGCCTCCTGTTCGAGTCTGGAGGCTTCGCTGCGCAGCGCCTGGCTGGTTGTCGCCAGGTCGAAGCCGAGGGAATACAGTGCCGCGCCGATGACGTGGCGCAGCCTGGTGCGGCTGGCGGTGGCGGCCCGACCCCGCCAGATCTCTGCATGGTGCAGGGCGGCTACCGGTTCATGGCGGTCCGTCAAGGCGGCCCGCCGGCGGTCTAGTACATCGGCAACAGAGCGGCACCTGTCCGCCCGGAGCGCCTTGAGAGTGGCCTGTTGAAAGAGTTGCTGGCTGGTCGACATAGAATGAAATATATCAATATGCGATACAAATGTCACGGTCGAGGGCCGGCTGAGGGACCAGCAGGACCAGTAGAAGGGGCCCCGAGGAGATGATCGAGCAGGACCTCGTCGACTTCGCGGTGGACGCCACCCGCCGGGCCGGGCGCCTCACCCTGGACTGGTACCAGTCGCGAGGCCTGTCGGTGACGGCCAAGCGCGACGGATCGCCCGTCACCGAAGCCGACTACGCGGCCGAACGGTTCTTGCGGTCGGAAATCTCGGCGACATACCCCGACGACACAATCCAGGGTGAAGAGGAGGGTGAGGTGACCGGCCGTACCGGGCGCGCCTGGGTGATCGACCCGATCGACGGTACCAAGGCCTTCGCACAGGGGGTGCCCCTCTTCGCCACGCTGCTGGCCCTGGTCGATGAACGCGGGCCGGCGGTCGGAGTGATCTGCCTGCCCGCCCTCGACGAATGCGTCTGGGCCGGCCGGGGCCGCGGAGCCAATTGGGACGGCGTGCCGTGCCACGTCAGCAGCCACACCGGCCTCGAGGAGTCCTATGTGTGCACGAGCGGTCTCTCGTACTGGCCGGACCGCGCCCTGGAGAGGGTCCGCGCCGTGGGAGCACGGGTCCGGACCTGGGGCGACGCCTACGGCTACGCCCTGGTGGCCACCGGCCGGGCCGAGGCCATGGTCGATCCCGAGTGCTTCGACTGGGACGTCGCCCCGATGTCCGTCATCATCGCCGAGGCCGGGGGCCGGTTCTCGGACACCGCCGGCGTGAACGACTGGCGAAGCGGATCAGCCGTGGCCACCAACGGGATCCTGCACGACGACCTGCTGAACTGCTTCCAGTAACACCGCGCGGCTGCTTACCCGCCGGCGTCCCGTGACAGCGCGAAGCCCTCGAACCTGCAGGGCCGCAGCTTTCGAGCCGCCACTTCCCTCAACAGACCCTCAGGGTCGGCGATCGACGCCAGCCCCGCCGCGCCGGGCTCGGTCCCGTTGGCAAGGACGTGAAGAGCGGTTGAGGCGGCCACCACGGCGGCGCCCTCCGCCGGGCGAGCCTGGGCCCCGAGCACCACCACATGACGTCCGGCGTCGCGCCAGCCGCGCAACTCGACCCGCACCGCTCCGACTCCCCCTTCGGGATGAGGGGGGCGCAGCATCGGCAGTGGTGCCGTCAACCGGTCCCGACGGGTGGCGGCCATCCGGGCCGTCACCCGGTCGACGCCGGGGAATGCCGGCACCAGCAGCAGTGCATCCGGGAGCGCGCCCCGGTAACAGTCCCGGCCGGCCACAGGATCGGGGAACCAGCACAGCTCCCTCCCCGATCCGCCGGGCCGGCGGGTCCAGCGGCCATCCCGCCAGTCAATGGCGAGGCTGCTGAGGGCACGGTGGTGCTGGCGCGCGCAGGCCGGACCCCCCGTCCCCACCTTGGCGACGTGAATCTCGTCGACCAGATCGAACTCAGCCGCGCCGACCCGGGCCATCAGGCAGGTGAGGCCGGGCATGAAGCCGGCCCCCACCACCAGCGGAACACCGCGCCGCCTGGCCTGCTGGTCGAGCGCCAGAAGGTCGCGGGTCTCGATGATCTCGTTGGTGGTTGTGACGACTCCGGCACCCGCTCGCATCGCGCTGAGGGCTGCCGCGGTCTGCGTCCCGGCAGTGGTGGCCACTACCACCAGGTCCGCGGAGTCCCGTACCGCCAGACCCTGACCGAACTCCACGGTGCCATCGAAAGAACCGGCTACCTCCCGCAGCCGATCAGGGTCCGTGTCCCGAACCTCCACGGAGCCGACACAAGGGCTGGCTGCGAGCATGCGAACGATACGAGCCCCGGTCGCGCCGGCACCGAACACGACGACGCTCGCGGCGGCCCGGTCAGCCATTATTCGAGTTCGTCGTCCCGCAGCTCGCGCCAGCCTCCCGTCTGGGGGGGTACGCCGCCACGGCCACGTACCCGGATGGCCGCGGCCACCGCCATCCCGACGACGACGGCCACGAACGTCCGGCGGACCAGAGTGATGAATCCTGCGGCCAAGACGGCCTCCGGGCAGTGTCAGGCTGTCGGGCTGGAGTGTGGGGCTAGCTGGAGTCGAACCAGCGACCTCACCCTTATCAGGGGTGCGCTCTAACCGACTGAGCTATAGCCCCAGTGGCGCACCACGCTAGCCGCGGCCCCTGGGTTTCCCGCTCTTGTTCGCTGCGCTCACGGGCCGCTCAGGCCAGCGTCCCGCTCCTGTTCGCTGCGCTCACGGGCCGCTCAGGCCAGCGTCCCGCTCTTGTTCGCTGCGCTCACGGGCCGCTCAGGCCCTGGGGCCTCGCACGCTCGGCCTCTCTGCGCCACCGGCAGTCTCGGGCGGGGCGACAACGGGAGGCGGGGCGGCCACAAGAACGCGCCTACGGGCCCGGCGTGGGCGCGGGCGGGCCGTCTCCTCCTCGACCACGGTCAGGCGCACTCCCCCGGTGACATCGCTGATCAGGTTGAACAGCACCGCGCCGAGCACGGTCAGCCCGCTGCCGGCGAGGACCATCACTAGACCGCCGACGGCCGCAATCCTGAAGATCTGGTCCGCGTTGATCTTGAACGACTCCAACGCGAACAGCTCCACCACGAAGTTCTCGACGTTGGACACCAGGCCGGAGTTCACGGCCAGATTCCACAACGTCACCCCCACAAACAGCATGACCACCCAGGCGCAGAAGTAGAGGATCAACGACACCTTCAACACCGACCAGGGCTCGATGTGCCTCACGAGCCGGCGGACCCGGCGAGCGCGCAGACGGCGGTTGGATCGAGCCCGAAGGGCGCGACCGAGTGCGGAGCGCGGCGCCGGGCTCGGGCGGGAACCGGGTTGAGCTTCTCCGCCGGGGCTCGGACCCGGGCCGGACTGCGGGGGTGCGTCGTCGGTGGCGACCGAACCGGAGGGCTGGTCACCAGCGCCGGACGTCGACTGTTCGCTCATAGGTGTCCCTGGCCCCTCCGATGACTGTTTCAGTCTAGGGCTCGGCCCACTCGACCAGCCGTTCGGCCCGGGCCGTCTGGCTGGCCCGGCCCACTCGCACTTCGACGGTCACCAGCAGGGCGTCGACGTCGCCGGCCGTCTCCTGCTCGGTGTAGGAGAGCAGCATCCCGCCATTGGCGGCAGCCAGAGCGGCCGCCTCCTCGCGGCCCGCGGCTGCACCGGCCAAGGCCGCGGCGTCAGCTGCGGTTCGGGCCCGGGCGCTCTCGTCCAGCAGCTGCCCGACCTCTACCGTCACCACGACGGCCACCATCAGCACCAGCAGCATCACGACCATGAGCGGCGCGGCCTGACCCCGCTCCCCGAGCTCGGGCCCCACCCGGGCTGTCATGGCCTGTCTGGCTTGACTTCTGGATCGCTCCCGGGCTTCGTCGCATCGCCATTCATGTCGTCGCCGACGAGGGCGACGGCTACCACCTCGTCGCCCTCATCGGGGTTCATCACCTTCACACCCGAGCCCGCTGTGCTCTGAACCGAGACAGTGGAGACCGCAATCCGGATCACCACTCCGTTGCGAGTGATGACGAGGATCTCGTCGTCTGGATCTACAACAAGCGTTCCGACCACCCTGCCCTTGTCCTCGGCGAGTTTGATGCCCCGAACGCCCCATCCGGCCCGTCCTTTGCGCCTGAAGTCGTCTACCGCGGTGCGTTTGCCGTAACCAAGTGTTGTGACGTGCAGAAGCGTTGCGCCTGGACGGGCTAGCGCACAGGAAACGAGCCGATCACCGCTGTACTTGAACTTCAACCCCTTGACCCCAAGCGTGGCCCTGCCTGTCTCGCGCACTTGGCCCTGCGAGAAGCGCAGGGTCTTGCCAAGCTGTGACGACACCAAGATGTCGTCGTCACCGCCTGTGGGCACCACCGCTACAAGCTCGTCGTCGTCGCGCAAGTTGATGGCGATGAGGCCAGCCTTGCGCGAGTTGTCGTACGCGGTCATCTTGGTCCGTTTGACCTGGCCATCGGCTGTCGCAAAGAACAAGTAGCGGTTCATCTCGTAGTCCCGGGTGTCGATGACGGCCTGGATCCGCTCGCCATCCTGCAACGACAGCAGGTTCACGATCGAGGTGCCCCGAGCCGTGCGCGAGGCCACTGGCACTTCATGGGCCTTGAGCCGGTAGACCCGGCCCCGGTTGCTGAAGAACAACAGGTACGAGTGGGCCGTGGTGTGGATCAGGTGCATGACGCTGTCGGCCTGCTTGAGCCTGGCGCCGGCCACCCCGCGGCCGCCGCGGCCCTGAAGGCGGAACTCTTCGGTCGGCACCGTCTTGACGTAGCCCGACGCCGACATGGTGAACACCAGGTCGTCATCGTCGATCAGGTCCTCGATATCGAGCTCACCCGGATCGATTTCGAGTACCGACCGGCGCTCGACGCCGAACTTCCCGGAGACGGCCCTCAGTTCGTCGCGGATTACCATCCGAACCCGACGCTCGTCGGCCAGCAACGCCTCCAGCTCGGCGATCAGGTCGCGCTTCTCGGTGGCCTCGGTCTCGAGTTGGGTGCGTCCGAGGCGGGTCAGGCGCGACAGCGCCATCTCGAGGATGTGGTTGGCCTGAGCCTCAGAGAACTCGAACGGCTCAGCCATCAAGGCCGCCCGAGCCGCCGCGGTGTCCCGGCTGGCGCGGATCGTGGCGATGATCTCGTCGATCGCCCCCAGGGCCCGCAGCAACCCCTCCACGATGTGGAGCCGGGCCCGGGCTGCGGCCAGGCGGTACTCCGAGCGTCGAGTCACTACCTCGACCTGGTGGGCGACATACGCGGCCAGCGCGTCGTGCAAGGTGAGCGTGCGGGGCACCCCGTCCACCAACGCCACCATGTTCATGGCGAAGCTGGACTGCAGCGGAGTGTGCTTCCAGAGGTTGTTGAGCACCACCTCCGGGTTGGCGTCCCGCTTGAGCTTGATCACGAAGCGGGTGGCATCGCCGGAGGACTCGTCATTGACGTCGGCGATTCCCTCGAGCTCCCTGGCGTTGACCAGGTCGGCGATCTTGCGAGCGACGGCGCCGGCCGACACCTGGTAGGGCAGCGCGGTGACGACGAGCGCGTTGCGACCGGCGATCTCGTCGAGGGTCACGTCAGCGCGCATCTTGACCGAGCCGCGCCCGGTCCGGTAGGCCGACTCGAACCCGCTGCGACCCAGAATCTGCCCTCCGGTCGGGAAGTCCGGACCATGAACGCGCGCCATCAGCTCCTCGGTACCGGCATCGGGGTTCTCGAGGAGCACCACTACCGCGTCGATCACCTCGACGAGGTTGTGGGGCGGGATGTTGGTGGCCATGCCGACCGCGATGCCCTGGCTGCCGTTCACGAGCAGGTTGGGCAGGCGGGCCGGCAGGACGGACGGCTCGGTGAAGTCGCCGGAGTAGTTGTCGACGAAGTCGACCGTGTCCTCACCGATGTCGGCCAGCATCGACATGGCCAGCGCGTCCAGGCGGCACTCGGTGTAGCGGGCCGCGGCCGGGGGATCCTCGGGCGAGCCGTAGTTGCCGTGGAAGTCGATAAGGGGGTGCTGCAACGAGAAGGGCTGAGCCATCCGGGCCAGGGCGTCGTAGATGGCCGCATCGCCGTGGGGATGGAAGCGTGCCATCACGTCACCCACGACCCGAGCACACTTCACATGGCCGCGATCAGGACGGAAGCCCTGGTCGTACATCGACCAGAGGATCCGGCGGTGCACCGGCTTGAGACCATCGCGGGCGTCCGGCAACGCCCGGCTGATGATCACGGACATGGCGTAGTCCAGGAACGAGCTCTCCATCTCCTCCTGGATCTCGACGACGGTCACCCCGGAGTTGTCATCGGGCTCCGGGCTCACGGGGCCGGCTGCGCCGGTTCCGCCTGTGACTCCGCTCATGGTGGTGCTTCCCTGAAGGATCAGAAGTCGAGGTTGCGGACTTCTCGGGCGTTCGTGACGATGAAGTTCTTGCGCAGCTCCACGTCATCGCCCATGAGCACCGAGATGACCTGGTCGGCTATAGCGGCCTCCTCGACCGACACCTGCAGCAGGCTGCGCGTCCGCGGGTCCATGGTGGTGGATCGCAGCTCGTCCCAGTCCATCTCGCCGAGTCCCTTGAGCCGCTGGAACTCCCGGTTGTGCTTGGGCCTCTCGGCCAGGAACGCATCCTTGGCGGCGTCGTCGAGCAGATACACCGTCTTCGAGTTCGACACCTTGGTGGAGTACAGGGGCGGCTGGGCCACATACACGTAGCCGGCCTCCACCAGCGGCCGCATCTGGCGGTAGAAGAACGTGAGCAGCAACGTGCGAATGTGGCTCCCGTCGACATCGGCATCGGCCAGCACGATCACCTTCTGGTACCGGGCCTTGCTGATGTCGCAGCCGTGGTCCACGGGCTCGCGGCCGGTCTCCGAGGTGCCGTTGGTGCTGCCGTTGGAGCCGGCCGGGTCGCCGATACCCGTGCCTATGGCCGCGATGATGGCTTGGATCTCGTTGTTCTTGAGCATCCGGTCGATACGAGCCCGTTCAACGTTGAGGATCTTGCCCCGGATCGGCAGCACTGCTTGGGTCTCGGGATCACGAGCCCGCACCGCGGAGCCACCGGCGGAGTCTCCCTCCACAATGAACAACTCCCGCCTGAAAGAGTCGCTGGCCGAGCAGTCCTTGAGCTTGTCGGGCATGCCCGCCCCGTCCAGCAGCGACTTCGAGCGCACCTCCGAGCGCACCCGGGCTGCGGCCTCGCGGGCCGCCGAGGCCGCCACCGCCTTCAGCACCGCTCGCTTCGCCTCGGCCGGGTGCTCCTCGAGCCACTCGGCCAGACGGCGATTGGTGACCCGCTCCGTGAACGACCGCATCGACATGTTGCCGAGCTTGGCCTTCGTCTGGCCCTCGAACTGCGGCTTGCCGATCCGTACGCTGACGATGGCGGTGAGGCCCTCCCGGATGTCCTCACCGTGGAGGTTCTCGGCCTTCTCCTTGAGCAACCCCTTCTCGCGGGCATAGGCGTTGACCGTCCGGGTCAGCGCAGAGCGGAACCCCTGCTCATGCATGCCGCCGTCGATGGTGGAGATCCCATTGGCGAAGCTGTGCAGACCGTCGGTGTTGAAGCCGGTGCTCCACTGGAACGCCACCTCCACCTCATGCGGGTTGCCGTCGATGGTCTCGGCGTCGGCGAAGTGACCCACCGCATCGAAGAGCCGCACCTTCGACTGGTTGAGGCGGCTGACATAGTCGACAATCCCGCCCTCGTAGCGGAAGGACGTCCACTCCGCGTGCCCGTGCGGACCCGGCCTGAGATCGCGGACCCGGATCTCCAGGCCGCGGTTCAGGAACGCCATCATCTCCAAGCGCTCGGCCACCGTCTGGTACCGGAAGGACACATCCTCCAGGACAGTCCCGTCCGGCCAGAAGCGGATGGTCGTTCCCGTCCTCGTCCTGCCGTCCACCTCCGGGGCGGGACCCACAACCGAAAGGGCGTCGGCGATCTGGCCACCATCGACGAAGGTCATCCGATGCTGCTGCCCGGAACGGCAGATATCGACTTCCATCCGCTCCGCAAGGGCATTGACCACCGACACGCCGACGCCGTGGAGGCCGCCTGAGATCTTGTAGCCGTCGCCCCCGAACTTGCCGCCCGCGTGCAGCAGCGTCATCACCAGTTCGGCCGCCGGGATCTGGTCGTGGAGGGGATGCGGTTCGGTGGGAATGCCACGGCCGTCGTCCACGACCTCGCACGAGCCGTCCTCGTGAAGCGTCACGTCGATCCGGGTGCAGTACCCGGCCATCGCCTCGTCCACCGAGTTGTCCACTACTTCCCAGACAAGGTGGTGGAGACCGGTCGGGCCGGTCGACCCGATGTACATGCTGGGCCGCTCGCGGACGGCCTCGAGACCCTCGAGGACAGTGATCTCCAGCGCGCCGTAGGAAGGGTCGATGTCGTGACGCGCCTCGATTGCCCGCTCGCTGGTAGTCATGTCGGAAGTCACGCCGAACCGGCCTCCCTCACACAGCCCCGAACGTCGCGGGCTGGATCCGATACAAGGTCTGCCGGGGAGCAATCCGCCAGGGGTGGAGCACTCACTGGCACGACCCGGCCACAGCAGACAAGGACCGGGCGAGCCGGGGGCGCCGAACCGGGCCAGAGCCCTTCATCGAGCCACCGATCACGCCCGTGATTCTACCAGCCGGCATGCGCCACCGGCGCGCTATTCGACGGTGTCCGCAACCGGTGCCACCCGCACCGTCATCGACCTCAGGCGATCGGTGGACGACAACTCGTTGACCCGCGCCAGTACCCGGTCAGAGAGCCATCTCACCTCGCTGGCCCACGTCGAATCGGAGGCCACCACCACCAAGCGATCGCCCTCCACCGCGGCCGGCCGGCAGTGGCGAGCCACATCGGCGCCCACCACCTCCTCCCATCGGTGGAACACCGTCGACAGCAGGTCGGCCGGTGGTGCGCCGAGCGAGCCCAGGACGCGCTCCAGAGCGTCGGCCAACTCGATGGGCTCGTCGCCCGCCGACATCATCTCGACACCTCAGGGCCGGCGACTACTCGGGCCGTGCCGTCAGCCACGCGGATCAGTTGGTCGGGCCGGACGTTGGCCGGCAGCACAGGCGACGCGGTGGTGAGGATCTGCTGGCCGGGCGGCAGCGTCTCCAGCAAGGCGGCCGCACGGCCCGCGTCCAACTCGGAGAATACGTCGTCGAGCAACAGCACGGGCTCGACGCCCCGGCGATCGCGCACCTCCGAGTCCACCGCCAGCCGCAGGGCGAGGGCAAGTGACCTCTGCTCGCCCTGGGAGGCATGGCTCCGGGCCGGCAGCCCTCCGATCTCCAGCAGGACGTCGTCCCGGTGGGGACCCACGGTGGTCGTGGACCGCCTCAGATCCTCGCTCCGGGCTGCGGCCAGTGCAGCAGCCAGCGACTCCTCATCCCAGGACGACGCGTACACGACGCCGGCGTCGTCCTGACCCTGGGAGATGCGGGTGTAGTGGCGGCGGATCTCCAGTTCCATTGCGGCCAGCAGATCCCTGCGGCGCATTCGGAGTTCGTCGCCCACCGCGGCGAGCTTGGCGTCCCACACATCCAGGGTGATAGCGACGTCGCCTACAGCACGGCCCTGTGCCTGCCGCAGGAGGGTGTTGCGTTGACGAAGGATCCGGTCCAGCTCGCCGCGCAGCGCTCCCCAGGACGGGCGCACCGCCGCGAGCGCGTCGTCCATCCACCGTCGCCGAACCGCCGGCTCACCCTTTACCAACTCGAGGTCTGTGGGCGAGAAGGCCGTCGCGGCCAGCACGCCGAGCAGGTCCCGGCGGCGCGACACCGGCTGCTGGTTCACCTTCACCCGGTTCGGTCGGGCCCGGGCCAGTTCCACCTCGATCAGCACGGCACGTTCGGCCTCTTGTAGCCCGGAGCAGCGGATGACGGCCGACGGCGCGCCCTCACGTATGAGGGCTGCGTCGCCGGCGCCCCGGAACGAACCCAACCCGGCAGCAAACCCGACCGCCTCGAGCAGATTGGTCTTTCCATGGCCGTTGGGCCCTACGACGGCAGTCAGCCCTGGAGCGAAGTCCACCTCGGTTTCGGTGTAGGACCGGAAATCGAGAAGTGACAGCGAACAGACACGCACGGCATCTTTGTCCCCGGCCGACCCTGACGCCGGTCCGGTCAGCTCACTCGCACCGGCATCAACAGGTAGAGAAAGCTCTCGTCCCCCACGGAACGGAGCAGGGCCGGCTTGACTGCGTCCGCAGTCTCCAGGGTGACTTCCTCGCCTGTCGTGGCCTCAATGCCATCGATGAGATAACCCGGATTGAACGCTACAGTCAGGTCCTCGCCCGCGTAGCTGGCCTCCATCGACTCGTTCGCCTTGCCGACATCGTGGGTTATGGCAATGACCTCGAGATTGCCCTCGCCCATGACCAACCGGATCGGGGTCGAGTCCTGGGCGAAAATGCTTACTCGTTTCACGACCTCGAGCAACCGCTCACGGTCCACGGTCAAGCGATTCGGGTGGTCGGCGGGTATCAGTCCCTGGTAGTTGGGGAAATCGCCGGGAATCAGCCGTGTGGTCAACTGGACGGCCCCCACTGTGAACTGCGCATAGTGCTCCGCCAGCTTCAACGTCACCTCCTCCGAACCCGCGATCAGACGCTGAAGCTCGCGGAGGGCGCGGCCCGGCACCAGCACCCTCTGATGCTCACCGAGGATCGATGAGCCGTCCAAATCCCTCACCGAGAGCCGGTAGGAATCCGTCGAGACCAAACGCAACCGGCCCTCCCCCTCCGAGGCCATCAGCACACCCGTGAGAATGGGCCTGGAATCATCCGAGGACGCCGACCTCACAACCTGGCTCAGAGCACCCCGAAACTCAGCGCCGCTGAACGTCACCGCGGGGCTGAATGCCGCCGAACTCCCGTCCTCGCCCCCCTCCTGAGTGAAGGACAACTGCGGATAGTCCTCCTCAGGGATCAACCGGATCGAGTACTCCACCGCGCCGGCCACGATCGAGGCCTCACCCTCAGCGACCGAGAACTCCACTGCGCCAGCCGGGACGGCCCCCACCGCCGTGTCGAGCAACCGGGCCGGCATTACCGCAGCTCCCCCGGCAGTGCCCAGCACCTCTGCCGTCACAGACAGCGTCAGATCGAGGTCGCTGCCAGTGACGGTCAGGACGCCGTCCGTCAGCTCAAGATGCACTCCCATCAACGCGGCCCGGCTCGAACCGGTGCCGGCCGCGGCCCGAGCAGCCACCTTCACCGCCTCTGACAGGGTGTCTCGCTCGCAGCGGAACTTCATGCCCATGGTTCTCTTGCTTCTCCTCTAGCCGGATTCAGAAGGGTTGTAGAAGACACTAGGCACTGTGGATTGGGGATTTGGGTCACCGCACCCCGGAATCACAGCGCTTTCGATATGCCCAGGTTTGCCGTGCCGATCAGTGAACCGGTACAGCTCTGCCGGGAGGGTGTTGATCTCGGTGGAGTTGGGCACAGCTATCCAGAGGCGACGATGGGACGGTCCCCATGGTTCTCCCCCGGGACCGGTGGAGCGGGCTCATGAGATCTCCCCTACCCGTTTCTGAAGGTCCTGAACCTTGTCGAAGATGTCCTTGCGTTCGGTCATGTGGTGCTCGATCTTGCGCACGGCGTGGATGACGGTGGTGTGGTCGCGGTTGCCGAAGGCCCGTCCGATCTCGGGATAGGACAGGTCGGTCATGTTGCGGGTGACGTACATGGCGATCTGGCGGGCGTCCACTAGCGGTCGTCGCCGGCTGCCTCCGGTGATCTGGTCCACTGAGAAGTTGAAGAGCTCGGCGGTGGCTTCGAGAATGCCCCTGACGGTGACCGGCGCCTTGACCGTGTTGTCGATCAGGTCGGCCAGAACCCGCTTGGCGAGTTCGTAGGAACATCGTTGACCGGTGATGTTGGCGTATGCCGTGACCTTGATTAGAGCGCCCTCGAGCTCGCGGATCGAGTCGGTGACGTTCTCGGCGATGAATGAGAGGACATCGGAGGGAATCTCGATGGCTGTGGACTCGGCCTTCTTCTCCAGGATGGCCAGCCGGGTCACCAGATCGGGAGGCTGGATATCGGTGATGAGGCCCGACTTGAACCGGCTCCGGAGCCGGTCCTCGAGAGTAGGCATCGCGTCGGGAGAGCGATCGGAGGAAAGGACGATCTGCGCGCCGTTCTGCAGGAGGTCGTTGAACGTGTGGAAGAACTCTTCCTGGAGACCGTCCTTGCCCTCCATGAACTGGATGTCGTCGACCAGCAGGACATCGTTGCTCCGGTACACCTGCTTGAACTCTGGCTGCGTGCTGTTGCGGATCGCCTGAACGAACTCGTTCAGAAAGGTCTCGCTGGTGACGTAGCGCACCTTGTAGGACGGGTAGTGGTTGTTCACGTAGTGGGCGATGGCCCTCAGCAGGTGGGTCTTTCCGAGGCCGGAGTCTCCGTGTATGAGCAGCGGGTTGTACGGCCCAGCCGGGGTCTCGGCCACTGCGAGCGCGGCGGCGTGCGAGAACCGGTTGGAAGTACCGGTCACGAACTGCTCGAAGGTCAAGCGAGTATCGGGCCCGGTGTCTCCGTTGGTGCCTATGGCTCCCGGTTCCCGGTGGGTGTCATGCAACGCCGGGACGTCAGGGGATGGAGCCACAGCCTCAGCAACGGAGAAACTGTCGCTCCCGTCCCAGTCCGGGTCGATCTCGATGCGGACGATCACGTCCGGCTCGGTCTCGTCGAGGGCGTCGGTGAGGAGATTGAAATAGCGGCGTTCGATGCGGGCCTTCTGCAGGCTGGTCGGCACGACGATCGTCAGGGAGCCCTGGTCGAAGGCAGTCGCTCGGGCACCGCTGAAGGTGGTTCTCCAGACAGCGTCGCTCACCTGGCTGCGGATGCTCTGGGCGCAGCTAGTCCAGATCCGTTCCGCTTCGGGGTCGGTGTTCACCTATCGATCTCCTTTCTCCACAGATTGATCCACAGTTGTGGACAGAGCTTTTCTGTGGCCCGTAGTGGAGGAGGTCCGGACCCAGACCAGATTGCGGTGGCGGCCTGCGGAACGTAGCAGCATCCACATCGGTCGCAAGTCAGACGCCGGAGGCCCGGTAAACGACTAGTTCAGACTAGATGACGTCCGGGTTAACTACGTGTATGTAAGATATATTACATTGATGTTCTTTGTTCGGCCGCGGGGTGGTGCCGCGGTCGGTGGCCGGCCGAGGGTCGGTGGGCGGCGTGGTTGTCGCGACACGGGGTCAGCCCTACGGTGGACGCAGACCCGCCGTTCATCCACAGCATCAACCCGGATGGCGGCTCTTGTGGCGTGCTCGAGCCGGAGCAGGCCGAGGAGGATTTCATGAAGCGCCCTTTTCAGCCGAATATACGAAAAAGGCATAAGAAACACGGTTTTCGAGCCAGAATGAGGACGCGCGGCGGGCGTGCCGTGATACGCGCCCGTCGCCGCAAGGGGCGAAGTCGACTGGCCGCGTGAGTGGCTCGGCGATCAGCCGCAGCGTGAGTGACGGACTTCGAACTACCAGCGCTCGACGCGGTCCCCTGAGGGTGTCTCATCGCGCTGTCCCAGGAGCATCGCGGGTGCTGTTCGTGGTACCGAAATCGGTGGGGACCGCGGTCGTGCGCAACAGAGCCCGGCGCCGTGTGCGGGGGGCATTGGGCGAGCTTGTCCGCGACCGAGCGGTGGTGCTCGCCGGCGGGGAGTACCGCCTGGGTATCTTCGCCCCGCTCGAAACCCTGTCCGCGCCCGAGCTGCGAGCGACCGTGGGCGAACTGCTGAGGGAAGTTCAGCGATGAGGGGGCTCGCGGCCCGGCTTGCCTGCCGTGCGATCCGGGAGTACCAGCTGGCTCGAGTCGGACGCCCGCCGACGTGCCGCTATGCCCCGTCCTGCTCTGCCTACGCGCTCGAGGCTGTTCAACAGCACGGCGTGGTGCGGGGAGTATGGCTGGCCGCTCGCCGCTTGGTCCGGTGCCATCCGTGGGGATCCATGGGCTGGGATCCGGTACCAGCCAGCCGGCACAGCACGGGACCCGGCGGTTCCGCGAAACACAGGGTGACGGCCGATGTTTGATCCCCTGTTCGATGTCGTCACCGCGGTTCTCGCCTGGTTCTACTCCCTCGTGCCGTCCTACGGCATGGCAATTGCCTTGCTGACGCTGACCGCTGTAGTGGCGGTGACTCCGCTCACGTTGAAGATGACCCGGAACATGCTGCAGATGCAGCAGCACATGCCGGAGGTGAAGAAGCTCCAGAACCAGCACAAGGGCGACCGGCAGGCCATCAACGAGGCCACCATGGCCTACTACAAGGAGCACGGGCTCAATCCGGTCGGGTGCCTGCTCCCGATGCTGGTCCAGGGCCCGATCTTCTTGGTGATGTACCGGGTCGTGGACGGGCTCACCAGACGCACCACCGAGATCGGGACCCAGCTCGGTTTCACATCGCGCCGCTATGCCGACAGCGTGTCCGGAGGGGTGTCCGAGTACGCCGAGACCCCGATCGCCAGAGGCGATCTGCCGTTCGATCCGGACTTCCTGTCGAGGGACAGCGACCTCTATGAGAACCTGAGCAGAGACGTTGAGATGGTCTCGTTGGGAGTCGACCTGTCCCGGAGCGCCAGCAACGTGATCTCAGAGAGCATCGTTTCGGCACTCCCCTATCTGGTGATGCTGGTGATCGTGCTGGTCACGAGCCTCTACCAGCAGCGCCAGATCCAGGGCCGCCAGAGCGGCGCAGCGGTCAACCCGCAGCAGCAGATGATGATGAAGCTGATCCCATACATGCTGCCGGTGTTCTCATACGTGATGCCCGCCGCGGTCGTGACCTACTTCATCGTCTCGAATCTGGTCCGGATCGCGCAGCAGGCCTACATCACCCGGTCCTTCTACCGGGGCGAGGACTCGCTCGGAGCCCAGGTAGCCAAGCAGCGAGCGGCCGCTGTGACCAACGAGGACGACGCGACCGAAGCCAGGCCTCGCTCGCCCAAGTCGATCACGGAGCGCAAGGGTGCTCCCACGCCGAAGAGGGATGCCAAGCCGGGGCGAGACAGGGCGCCGGCGCGCAAGCGGGCTCAGGGCAATGCTGCCAGGGCGCCGGCGCGCAAGCGGGCTCAGGGCAATGCTGCCAAGGCGCCGGGTCGGAAGGAGAAGGCCGCTGAGGCCAGCTCCGCAGGAAGGGGGGGACGCACCGGCAAGGCACCCTCGCGGGGTCGCTCTGGCAACCGCCCCGGTGGCGGTCGAGTCACGCCGCCCGGCTCGGGTGCGAAGCGTCCCAGCCAGAACCGCAGCCGTAGCAAGAAGAAGAGGCGCTGAGTTTCGCGCCGCACGAAGGAGTCTTTGTTGGAATGGAATGGTTGGAGATCAGAGCAACGACGGTGGAGAGCGCCAAGGAGCAGGCCCTTGTTCATCTTGGCGTTGATGAGTCGGACGCCGAGTTCGAGGTGCTTTCAGAACCAAGGATGGGACTGTTCGGGAGGATCAAGGAAGAGGCGCGCGTGAGGGCGCGCGTGCTGCCCACGCCCGTGCGACCGAAAGACAGCAGAGGCCGGGGCCACAGCAGCCGCCGGTCGGGTTCATCGAGACGGTCCGAGTCGGCGCGAGCCTCCAGCGAGGCGACGCCGGAACCGGCGGCTCGTCCTGCTCGCAAGGACTCCGCTGCCCGAGGTCGTCAACAGCCTGTCGGTGCTGCTAACGCTGAGGGCCGTGCTCCGGAGAGAACCCCAGAAGAGAACCGCGGCACCCGCAAAACGAAAGAGGAAGAAAAATCAATGACAATCGATCAAAATAGAGGTCCTTCACTCATGGAGCAGGCCGACCTGGCCGAGTCCTTTGTCCGAGGAATCGCGGAAGAGCTGGGCATCGCCGTCACGTTCAAGCGGCATGACCTGGACAACGGGATCATGCGAATTGAGGCCAACGGAGAGGGAATCGGGATCCTGATCGGTCGTCGGGGCGGGACGGCTCAGGCGATCGACGAATTGGTTAGAACGGTGTTGCAGCGATCTGGCGGAACGACCAGGGAGGGCAAGATCCGCATGGATATGGGCGGAGTTCGAGCCCGCCGGGCCGCGGCTTTGGCGACTTTCGCTCGGAAGGTCGCTGAGGAGTCCGCCGAGACGCAATCGGAGATCGCCCTCGAGCCGATGAACCGGATGGATCGCAAGATTGTCCATGACGTCATTTCTGGCATAGACAACGTGGAGAGTCGAAGCGAGGGGGAGGATCCGCACCGCCGGGTGATCATCGTCGCCGTTGCCGAGTGAGCATGTGACGGAAACTCCAAGGCCATACCGGGCAGAGGTAGACCCAGAACTTCTGGAACGGCTGGATCGATCGTGGTCGTGGGCGCGGTCCGCCGGCGTTATGGGGAGTGCCTCAATCGAAGCCCTGCGCTTGCACGCCGGCGGTTACATCCTGGATGAATGGCGGACGCTGCCCGAAGGGCAGTTCGTGGACTGTGGCACTGGGGCAGGCGTGTTGGGGATACTCCTGGCTCTGGAGCTGCCGAACTCTCGCTGGTGTCTGGTGGATGCCAGGGATCGACGGTGCGAAATGGCACGTCGCGCGGTGATTGCGGCGGAACTCATGGAACGAGTGACGGTGGAGCATGTCCCGTTGGATGAGATGGCTCGCGGCGGATGCCGGGGGGGACTTGACGGGGCGGTGGCACGCTCATTCGGTCCGGTTCCAGAACTGGCAGAGTGCGCCCTGCCGCTGTTGAAGGCCAGTGGATCGCTTGTCGTCTCTGTTTCTGAGTCGACTGCTCAGCACTGGCGGCGAATGTCGCTGGCGGCGCGGACGGGCTGTGAGGTATCGGGGAGTTGGACGACACCGCACGGCAGCTATCTGTCCGTCAGGCGGTCGGGACCAATTCCACCGGGACTTCCCCGCCGTCGGCCTGCTCGAAACCGTTCTCCATTGGCCTAGAGGCCGAGCGGGTAGCCGAGCGAATCCGATTCATACGGGCGAGGCCGTGGCCCGAGCGGCCCGTGAGCGCAGCGAACAAGAGCGGGAGACATCCCTTCACAGCGCGACGGACTTGTGCGCATCGGCTCCTGTCCGCACGAACTCCGAGGCCGAATGTTTCACGTGAAACGTGAGGGATGCTTGACTTTCTGAAGGCGGTATGGAACCGTACCGAGGAGTCTCTGCGAGCACGAAGAGTAGAGGTCGTAGGCATGGAGGAACAGGCTGACGGAAGTCGCGCCCGGGTCTTCGCAGTTGCCAACCAGAAGGGCGGTGTGGGCAAGACGACCGCGACCGTGAACCTCTCGGCGTGCTTTGCTGAGAGGCGGCTCAAGACGCTGATCGTGGATCTCGATCCTCAGGCGAATGCCACTACCGGCGTGGGACTGGACCCGCGGAATCTCGATGGATCGATCTACGACGTCCTGCTTCAGAATGTCGAGTTCGACGAGATCATTGAGCCGACAGTGATCAAGGGACTGCACATTGCGCCCTCCAATCTCGATCTTGCCGGCGCGGAAATCGAGCTTGTGCCGGCCCTCAGCCGCGAACGGAGACTCCGAGACGCGATGTCGGAGGTACTTGCGGGTTATGACCTCATCATGATCGACTGCCCGCCCTCGCTTGGATTGTTGACGATCAATGGCCTGACCGCGGCTGACGAGGTCATCGTTCCCATTCAGACTGAGTACTTTGCGCTCGAGGGGTTGACTCAGCTGGTCAAGAACATCGGAATGGTGCAGCGCAGCCTCAACCCCAGCTTGGAGCTGTCGAAGCTCGTCCTCACCATGTACGACGCTCGCACGAACCTCTCACGGGATGTCGCTAGAGAAGTTCGAGCACATTACGGGGACAAGGTCTGCTGGCAGGTTGTGCCGCGCACCGTCAGGCTCAGCGAGGCACCGTCCTTCGGTCAGCCGATCATTCTCTACGATTCGTCATCCAAAGGCGCAACAGCATTCCGCGACTTGGCAAAGGAGGTGCTCCGTGGCACGGCGTAGTGGTCTTGGCAAGGGTCTGGGAGCCCTGATTCCGACTGATCCGGATCGGGAGGAGTCGGCCTTTCAGGAGATCGACATCAGCCATATCGTTCCGAATCCCTACCAACCGAGGGAGCACTTCGACGAGGAGACGCTGGCTTCATTGGCCTCCTCTATAGCTGAGGTAGGGGTTGTGCAGCCGGTCATTGTGCGGAAATCATTGGAAGGATATGAAATTATTGCAGGGGAGCGCCGATGGCGGGCGGCACAGCGAGCCGGCCTGCGCAATGTTCCTGCACTCGTACGCGATGCGGACGACAAAGGAGCGTTGGAGGCTGCGGTTGTCGAGAATGTGCATCGCCAGGACCTGAATGCCCTCGAAGAGGCGGCCGCCTACCGCCAGTTGATGGACGACTTCGGTCTGACCCAGGAGGACGTTGCCGCTCGGGTCGGCCGTTCTCGCTCCACGGTGGCGAACACGGTGAGGCTTCTGAACCTGATGCCGGCAGTGCAGCGTTTGGTAGTTGAGGGCCATCTGTCGGCGGGACATGGTCGAGCGCTGCTGAGTCTCGAGGACGAGGCGGCTCAGCACGCCCTGGCCGAGGAGATTGTGAGCGAGAGTCTGACGGTACGGGAGACGGAGCGCCGAGCCGCCGAGATCCATGCGGCGCCGGAGCAGGACGAGGCGACGGACGCCGGTGATGATGGGGAACCCGCCGCCAATGGGGTCAAGGCTGGCATTCTCGAGCTCGAGGATCTCCTCTCAACCAGGCTTGAGACGCGGGTCTCGGTGAAGCTGGGCAAGAGCAGGGGCCGGATCACAATCCAGTTCAGCGGGCTCTCTGATCTGGAGCGGATCTATCACCTGATTATGTGAGCCCAGTTACCCAGCAAACTATATTAGCAAACTATATTTCAGGCTGTTTTATTGTATGCCTGGATCCAGGCACCAGTCGGCTATCGCATCCGTGAGAGCTCGTGCGATGTGAGGGGCCCGAGGCACCACGATGTCTCCCGGTCCGATGCGGCACCACACGGCCGGCATCTTGGTCTCCCTGAGAATGGACAGTCGCATCGCCCTGGTGGGGGCGGGTTCAGCCAGCAGGGGCTCGAGCGCGGTCGAGCAACGCTGGGCCAGTGCCCGACCCCCGACAGACTCGAATCCGCTCATGGCGAAGTATGAGACGCCGAAGTTGTCGACCGCCAGGGTCACGCCCAGGTATATGTCGCCGTTCCATTGGTTCGAAGTGCGAGCCTGGTGACTGAGGTCGGGGCTGCTGAACGACAGGACGTCAGCCCCGAGTTGGCGCAAGCGGCGAGCAACGGCATGGGCGATCACGGGCAGGTCGCCCGCATCTCCGACCACGATCCTCCTGCCTTCCACCCGGTTCGGCTGGTGGCGGAGCCGTTCGTGCTCGCGCACCTGAGCAATCGTCACTTGGCCGGTGGTTCGCCTCGTGAGCCTGTCCAGCGCGTCAGTGGTGGAACGGCCGACCACGCCGTCGTCAGGAAGCCCGACGTTCTGCTGGAACTGCTGGATCGCCTTGTGGGTCCGCGGACCGAGGATGCCGTCGACCCAGTGCGGATCGAAACCGAGTTGGCCGAGCCGGCGCTGGAGCTCCGCCACGTCGTCGCCCCGCATCATGGGGTCGCGGTAGTAGAGGAGCCGGTCACCGAGGCGGTGGTCGGCTTCCACCAGAGCGTTCCAGGACTGAGGACCGCAGATCCCGTCGACCACCAGGCCGCGGTCGCTCTGGAAGCGGCGCAGTGAAGCCTCGGTCTCAGTGCCGAACTCCTGTGAGTCCCCGTCGATGGCATAACCGATCAGGGCTAGCCGGCGCTGGAGGTCGCGGACGGCGTCACCGGCATCGCCGCGGCGCAGCGGCAACCCGTGAGGCGGTCTGGTCCCGGGGGGCTTCGGTGCCCCGTGAGGCGGTCTGGTCCCGGAGGGCAGCGGCCTAGAGGAACTCCGCGAGATCGTCCAGAAGAGCTGCCTTCGGCTTGGCTCCCACGACTCGCTTGGCGGGCTCTCCACCGTCGAAGAGGATCATGGTCGGGATACTCATGACCCCGAACCTGCGGGCGATGTCGGGAGCGTCGTCCACGTTGAGCTTGGCCACCGTCAGCTTGCCTTGCTGCTCGGCGGCGATCTCCTCGAGAATCGGCGCGATCATCTTGCACGGGCCGCACCATTCGGCCCAGAAGTCCACGAGGATGGGCGTAGATGAGCCGTTGACCTCTTCGTCGAATGTCGTTGCGCTTAGGGTGATGGTTGGTCCTGACACGGTTTGTTCCCTCTTCTTCTCCTGCATCGTCGAGGACGAATCACTGGCTGCCGTCTAGCGGTCCTGGCTCGGCCACCCTACTGGCCGGTACCGCCACTCAGCGACGTCGCACGGGAGTGGAGACTCTCGAGATACCGCTCGGCCTCGATCGCGGCCATGCATCCTGTTCCGGCGGCCGTGACGGCCTGGCGGTAGTAGTCGTCCTGCACGTCTCCGCAAGCGAACACCCCTTCCACCGCGGTCCTGGTGGAGTTCGGCTCAGTGATGAGGTAGCCGTTCTCCTTCATCTCCAGCTGGCCCACGAACAGGTCGGTGTTGGGCCGGTGGCCGATGGCGATGAAGCACCCCGTCACGTCCAGGACCGATGTCTCCCCCGTCCGGGTGTCGCGGATCCGCAGGCCGGTGAGGGCGGACTCGCCGAGGTACTCCTCCACGATGCTGTTCCACATGAAGTCGATCCGCTCGTTGTCGAAGGCGCGCTGTTGCATGATCTTGGAGGCGCGGAGGGCGTCGCGGCGGTGGATGATGGTGACTCGCGACGCGAACCGGGTGAGGAAGGTCGATTCCTCCATGGCTGAGTCGCCCCCTCCGACCACCGCGATGTGCTGGTCGCGAAAGAAGAAGCCGTCGCAGGTCGCGCAGGTCGAGAGCCCGTGCCCGACCAGTTCGATCTCCCGGTCGAGTCCCAGCATGATCGACTGGGCGCCGGTCGACACGATCACCGTCCAGGCCCTCAGCGTGGGATCGGTGGCGGCGGGATCGCCGGTCCAGATGCCGTAGGGCTGTTCCGAGAGGTCCACCCGGGAAGCCTTCACCGTGTGGACCTGGGCTCCGAAGCGGACTGCTTGGTCCCGGAATCGCTGCATGAGTTCCGGTCCCATCACGCCGTCGGGGAATCCGGGGTAGTTCTCCACATCGGTGGTGAGCATCAGCTGCCCGCCCGGCTGATCACTCGTCGAACTCGGCTCGCCCTCCAGAACCACCGGGTGGAGGTTGGCCCGGGCGGCGTAGATGGCCGCGGTGAGCCCGGCGGGGCCGGATCCGATGATGGCCACCTCCACCTCGCGCTCGGCGCGGTCATCGAGGCTCATCTTCTCCCACGCTCCTTTCATCATTCGAGTATCGATCGCCAGGGGTGGTCGTGGTCTCAGGACACCGCCTGGATCACGCCGTAGAACACCACGCCCACGATGATGAGAGCGTCGATGACCATCGCGACGTAGACGGGCCTCGCCGATCCGGTCCGGGCTCGCCAGGCGCCGAGCCCGACGATCGAGACGAGCAGCCCGATGAAGCCATGGGCCGCCCATGTGGCCGAACCGACGCCGGCACCGATCGGCAGGTAGGCGTCGGCCAGGCGCACGGCGACGATGGCGAGCAACACCACGGCCGCGATGGCGGCAACCGCAGCCACCAGGCAGTAGACGACGGCCCGAAGCAGGAACACGGCCCGATCGGTGGTCTGTACCCGCACCGCGTCGACGACCTCGACGATCTTGTCGGCGACGGTTGCCGGCCAGTCGTCGGATCCCAGACTCAACGCGGGCCGGTCTTGGGGGGCGGACTCGGCATCGGCCATGGATGTGAAGCCTACGGCCGGGCTTCAGGAACCGTCAGAGGTGGTCTGCTCGTAGGTGGCGGTCTCGCAGCCGGGCGGCGCGGCGTAGATGATGACGGCGGCGCCGTCGGCCCGGCGAGCGAACCGGCCGTCGAGGGCCGTCAGATCTTCGACGCCGACCGTGGCAACGAAGGGTTGTGCTGTCTCGACGTTCAACCTGAGTGCCTGTTCGCGCACTGCCGCGGAGCACGTCCCGGAATCAGCCGTTGTCCCGTCTTCCAGGGCGGCGGACCAGCGTGGTGCGATGTTGTCGAAGAGCGACTGGAGGCTCTTGAACGGGCCCAGGTCCACGACCTGCACGGATTCTGCTTCATCGGTGGTGTCCGCACCACGCCGCTCTTCGCTCACCGCCGGCTCGGCCGGTTCGTCGTCGGCGTCATCATCGGCCGGCGCGGCCATCTCTGCTTCCGGCTCGGCTGCTGCCGACTCCGTCACGGCCTCAGTCAGTGCAGCATCGGCGGTCGCGACCACTTCCTCGGCCATGGCTTCCTCTTCGGCGATCTCGGCATAGACAGTGGTAGTGGCCGCGGCCATGGGCTCTTCCTCGGCCATGGGCTCTTCCTCGGCCATGGGCTCTTCCTCGGCCATGGGTTCTTCCTCGGCCATGGGCTCGGCAGCCATCTCGTAGTCGGCGCTGTCATCGGTCGCGGCCGCCGCTTCCTCTGCCGGAGCCGCAGCACTCGTGCCGGCCATGTCCGCTGGAGCCTCCGCAGCCACGTCGGCAGACTCGTCCCCGCCCCCGCTGGTGATCAGGCCTGAACTGACGACGGCGGCAATAAGGACGGCCGCCGCGGCCACTGAGAGCGCGAGCAGCGTCTCGCGGCGCCGGTGGATCGGAACGATCCTGGCTTCCCGTCGTTGTGCGGTCTCGGCATCAGCCACTGCGAGGGCAGCCTCGATCATCTGGTCCCGCAGCTCCGCGGGCAGGGGCGCGACCGGCACGGCTGCCGCGTCGCGAGCCGCCCGCAGCTGCTCGACCCGGGCCAGCAGCGCGTCGTCCTGCTCGACCTCGGCTATCTCGGCCGGGGTCGCCTCACCGTCGAGATAGGCCGAGACGAGTTCGTCGGCGCGGAGCTGTTCGTCACTCATGGTTGCTTGCCTCGTCGTGTTCGACGTTCCGCCGCGCCGCCGTGGTTCCCGCCGTTGGCTTGCATCGCCTCCGCCAGGCGGGCCCGGCCCCTCGCGATGCGGGACCTGACCGTTCCCGGGGGGATTCGCAGGATCGATCCGATCTCGGCGTAGTCACAGCCGGCCACGTCCCGAAGCACGACCGGTGCCCGGTACTCCTCGGGCAGTTGGGCCAGGGCGGCATCCAAGTCGATTCTCGCCACCACCGCAGGCGCGCTGTCGGCGGCAGGCGTGCCGGCGAAGCGGTCGGCTGCCTCGATCACCGTAGGCACCGGGCGGCGGCTGCGTCGCCGCAGTTCGTCGAGCGCGGCGTTGGTCGCTACCCGGTAGGCCCAGGTCGAGAACTTGGCCTTGCCGTGGAAGCGGGGGAGTCCCCTGACGATGGCAATGAGCGCCTCCTGGGTGGCGTCCTGCCCGTCGGCGTCGTTGCCGGCCAGGCGCCGGCAGATGGCGTGGATCCGATCATGGTGGAGCCGCAGCAACTTCTCGAGCGCACTGCGGTCTCCGGCCTGTGCGGCCCTGACGAGCCTGGCGTCGTCGAGGTCGTCGCGAATCGAACCCGGCTCCTGACGGACGCGCCTACGCGACTGGAACCTGGTAGGCCATGCCCAGCACCCCCTGGCCGGCGTGGGTGCCCACCACCGGCCCGACCTTGCACACCCGGATGTCGCCGGAGTGGACTTCGGCGAGCATCTCGCAGAAGCCGCCCACGTCGGGAGCCTCGCCGTGCATGACGGTGAGATGCTCCACCGGCTCGGCGGCTCGCAGGGTGTCGCGCAGCCATCCGAGCGCCTTGCGACGGGTCCGCTGCTTGGCGGCCTCCTCCACTTGGCCGCTGGAAATGTCGACGATGGGCTTGATCGACAGCATCGAGCCCAGCAGAGCCTGGGCGCCGCCGATGCGTCCCCCCTTGCGGAGGTTCTCCAGCGTGTCGAGGGTGCCGAACACGTGGGTTCGCTCCGAGGCGTCCGCCACGAAAGCCTCGATGGCGTCCGCGCTGGCGCCGTCGGCGGCCATGCGGGCCGCTTGCAGGACCAGCGTGCCCAGTCCGGCCGTGACCGACCGGCTGTCCAGGACCCGGATGTCGGCGCTGTCGCCGGCCGCGTCGATGGTGCTGACGGCCTGCACCGCGGATTGCATCGTGGCCGAGATGGCCGCCGACAGGTTGATGCATACCACAGCCTCGCAGCCGGCATCCAGGCACCGCCGGAAGGCCTGTTCGAACCGTCCGGGTGACGGGGCTGCGGTCTGCGGCAGCTCTTCGGCCGAAGCCATCCGCCGGTAGAAGTCCTCCACCGTGATCTGCTCGCGGTCAACGAACTCGTCGGTTCCGAAGCGGATGAACAGGGGGACGACCTCGACGTTGAGTCCGGCGAGTTCGTCGTCGTGTAGGTCGCAGGAGCTGTCGGTGACGATGCCAACGGTCATGTCAGGTCCTCGTGTCGCGGGTTGTGGATCGAAGGTAGCACCCGTCAGGTGAGGGCGCGGTGCATGACGGCGAGGCGGTCGGGCTCGATGCGGAAGCCGCATCGCCGGTACAGAGCAAGGGCTCGCTCGTTGTCGGGCGGCGTGTTGACCAGCGCGGTTCGCGCCCCTCCCCGTCGCAGCCATGCCAGCGCGTCCGATACGAGCACAGTGCCCAGGCCGAGGCCCTGGCAGTGGTCAGCCACCGCCAGCCGTTGCAGGTAACCCATCGATCCCGCCCGGCCGGTGATGCTGTACGCCGTCACCTCCGGGCTCCGGATCACTCGCCATCGACTGAACGGAGTAGCGGTACGGGCCTCGTGGAGGCCGTCAGCGTCGAGTCGCCAGAACGACGGGAAAGCCCCGGCGTCGACCCGCAGAACGCCGTCGGTGTCTCGGTGCCGGGCCCTCTTGGTGCGCCGGCCGGGGCGGGGGAGCCTGGGGGAGGTGGCCAGATCCTGGCTCAGAGCGGTGAGTTCAGAGCGAATGCCGAACCCGTCGGCGACGAGCCGGTCGCGTGCCAACGGGGCAACTGCAGAAGTAATGACCGCCCGGTACCCGAGATGCTGGAGCCGGTCACGCACGGAGGCCAGCACCGAGGGCTCGAGAGTCGGCGCGGCGGTGACGGGGGCCAGATACGCGACGTCATGGTGGCCCTGCCAGGATCCGACGCGAAATCGCGCCGGGCCGATCCTCAAGGAGGTCAACACCACGAGTTCAACGATATGCGCCGGCCCTGACTGTGGCCGCTGCCCGGGCGCGCCCCCGGATTCACCGCCGGGGCACAAGGTACGATCCGGGCCGTGCTGGTGATCACCGACGAGCGCTTCCTCGATCATGACACCGGATTGCGACATCCCGAGAGGCCCGACCGGTTGAGGGCGGCCCTGGCCGGTGTGGCCGCGGTCGACGCCGAGTTGCTCTCGGACAGTTGCACACCGAGACGAGCGGAGCGATCAGAGCTGGAGCTAGTGCACAGCCCGGAGATGATCGACCGGGTGGCCGGCATCGCGGCGCGTGGCGGCGGGCACCTGGATCCCGACACTCCCATGGGGTCGGCCAGCTTCGATGCGGCCCTCCTCGCGGCCGGAGCGGTCCTGTCGGCAGTGGAGCAACTCGGGTCCGGGGTCTCAACGCGGGACGGGGCTGAGCCCGGTGATGCCGGGTCGGCGAGCCGAGAGGCCGAGGCCTATTGCATCGTGCGGCCACCGGGGCACCACGCCACACCCTCGACCTCGATGGGCTTCTGCCTGTTCAACTCGGTTGCCGTGGCCGCGGCGTCGTTGGCCGCGACCGGCCGGCGGGTCGCTGTCGTCGACGTGGATGCTCACCACGGCAACGGCACCCAGGACGTGTTCCTTCATCGCGACGACGTTCTATATGCGTCGATTCACCAGTACCCCCTCTATCCGGGCACTGGCGCGCTCGGAGAGCGAGGCGTCGGGCCGGGCGCGGGCTGGACGATCAACGTGCCATTGCCTCCGGGTGCCACCGGCGAGGTGGCTCGGGCGGCGCTGGACGAAGCGATCATTCCGGTGGTGGAGCGGTTCGCCCCCGACTGGTTGTTGATATCGGCGGGCTACGACGGACATCGGGCCGACCCTCTCACCGGCCTGTGCTACTCGTCGTCGGACTACGGCGACTTCGTCCGCCGGCTGAAACCACTGGCGTCGAGGACGGTTGCGGTGCTCGAGGGTGGCTACGACCTCGAGGCGACACGCGCCTCGTCCTACGCGGTGGCCGGAGCATTGCTGGGCCTCGACTTGCGGCCCGAGCCTGCCAGCAGCACCGGCCCGGGCATGGAGGTCGTGCGAGCCGCGGCCCGCCTCGCGGCTGGCGACGAGGTGCAGTGAGGGCAGAGGCCCGCGACGCGCTCTCGGCCGCGCTGTCTGCTGCGTCCGGCCTGAAGCGGCTCTTCGATGCTGCCGGGTATCGGCTGTTCCTGGTGGGCGGAGTTGTGCGTGAGGCTGTCGCCGGTCGCTTCGGATCCGGAGCCGATCTCGACTGCACAACCGACGCCCGACCGGCAGCAGTGCGGCGGATCGTCAGCCGAGTGGCCACGTCGCTGTGGACCCAGGGCGAGCGATTCGGCACCATCGGATGCGTCGTGGACGGGCGGGCCTTCGAGATCACCACCCACCGCGCCGAGCGCTATGAGGCGGACTCGCGCAAGCCCGTGGTCGCCTTCGGCGACGACGTGATCGGTGACCTTGCCCGTCGCGACTTCACCGTCAACGCCATGGCCGTCGACACCGCCGACGGCACCCTGATCGACCCGTACGGCGGGCGCGACGACCTTGCCGCGAGAGTGCTGCGCACGCCGCTCGATCCCGCCGTCTCGTTCGGCGACGATCCCTTGCGCATGCTGCGAGCGGCCCGTTTCATTGCCAGCCACGGGCTGGTACCCGATGGCGCCCTCGTCGCTGCGGTGCAGGCCATGGTCGATCGGCTCGACATCGTGGCGGTGGAGCGAGTCCGCGATGAGCTTGAGAAGCTGTTGCTGCTCGACGATCCGTCGGAGGGCTTCCGCTTCCTGTCTCACACCGGCCTGATCGAGCGGGTGATTGCCGATCTGACCCTAGAAGACGTCGCGGGAATGGGCCGCATCACCGCGGCAGTGACCGCCGAGCCGACCTCTCGCTGGGCTTCTCTGTTCGTTGGCGACTCAGCCGAGGCTGCGGCCGCCGGCTTGCGCAGGCTGCGCTGCTCGAACGCGCTGGTCTCGTCTGCGGCCGGGCTGGTAGCGGCTCGAGCCCGATTGGCGGAGACCGGGAGCAGCCGCCCCGAGGTGCGCCGGTTCGTTCACGCATGCCGGGTGCCGGTGGATACCGTGCTCGCCTTCGCCGAGGCGGTGGCCACCGCGTCCGGCGAGTCGAAGGATCGGCTGCTCGACTTCGCGGACACCCTCGCCGAGCTGCGAAGAATCGAGGACGTCGACAACTTCGCGCTTCCTGTCGACGGTGACGAAGTCATGGCCGCGCTCGGTCTAGCTCCCGGTCCCGAGGTCGGCCGGGCGCTTGATTTCCTGCGTGAGCGAGCCTTCGAGCACGGCCCGTCCAGCAAGCCCGACACGGTGGATGCCCTGCAGCGGTGGCGGGCCACGAACTACTCTGCCGGATCGTGAAGCCGAATCCGTTCAGCCTGGCCGCCGCCGGCAGCGCCGCGCCGGACGGAGCGGTTCCTGCCACTGAGGGCACGGCCGGGCCGGACGGATCGATGGGCGCGACCGTGGACTACCGGCTGTCGAGGGCGGCCACTCTGAGAGCATGGAAGTCGGGCCAGCTGGGCCGGCACGAGGTCTGTGACGCCCAACGTGAGCTGCACCGCAACGCGGAGTTCTGCGGTCAGCCCACCGGCCGCGAGTGTCCGGTGTGCGCGGCCGCGGGCCTCGTCGAGGTCACGTATGTGTTCGGCTCGCGACTGCCCAAGCACGGCCGTTGCGTGACGACCCGTGCGGAGATGCAGCGTTTGCAGCACCGTGCCAGCGTCTCGACCGGCTACGTGGTCGAGGTCTGCACGGACTGCGGCTGGAACCACTTGGTGCGCCGGTACACCCTCGGCGGCAAGCGCTCGGCCTGAAGGGTCCCGTTTGCGCTCCTGGCGCGCCGGACGATAGCCTGCGGGCACCGCTGGCAGCCGCCGCGCGCTGGACGGGAAAGGAGCATCCGATGGGCACGCTCTCGGCGCCCTCCATACGGGTACGCAAGGTTCGCGATGGTGCTGATCCTCTCGTGATGGTCACGGCGTACGACGCGCCGAGCGCCCGGGTCGTGGACGAGGCCGGCGCCGACCTGATCCTGGTCGGCGACTCTCTGGCCATGGTGGTGCTCGGCTACGACGACACCCTTCAGGTAACGGTCAAGGACATGGCCCATCACGTCGCCGCAGTGGCCAGGACCGAGCCCGATGCCCACATCGTGGGCGACCTGCCATGGATGAGCTACCACATGTCGCCTTCCAAGACGGTCCAGAACGCGGCGCGGCTCATCAGGGCCGGTGCCCATTCGGTGAAGCTGGAGGGTGGCCGCAAGCGCTTGCCGATGATCGAGCGCATCTGCGATGCCGAGATCCCGGTGATGGGACACATCGGCCTCACGCCCCAGTCGGTGCACGCGATGGGCGGCTTCAAGGTCCAGGGCCGCAAGGCTGAGGCGGCCCGCCGGCTGGTGCAGGCGGCCAAGTCGCTGGCGCACGCCGGCTGCTACGCCATCGTCCTCGAGGGTGTTCCGGTACAGGTGGCCGAGATGGTCACCGAGGCGGTGGAGATTCCCACGATCGGCATCGGCGCCGGCCCGCACTGCGACGGCCAGGTGCTCGTCTACCACGATCTGCTGGGCTTCGAGCAACGGCTGGCGCCGAAGTTCGTGCGCCGCTACGCGGATCTGCACACCGCCGCGACGGAGGCGGTGAGGCGCTTCTCCGACGATGTGCGCTCCGGGTCCTTCCCCACCCTGGAGGAGTCGTATCACCTGTCGGAGGCGGAACTGGCCGCGCTCGGAGCGGCCGGCTTCTGAGACGCCGGTCCGGCCGGCCGAGACTGGGAGGACTCTGGCGAGGCCCAGACCGTCGGGGCGTCTGGGGATGGCTTTGTGGATGGCTGGGGATGAACACCGACGGGAGAGGCCCTCACCTGGTTGGGACGCGAGAGACTCTCACCTGGTTGGGATGGGCCGGGCCGCCGATACCCTGCGCCCGACAGTGTGACCGGCTCCTGATCGGGGCCGGTCCGTTCAACAACACAGGATTCCCAACCCTGCCCCGACGAGGGGCCCCGGCTCTGCCGGGTCCAGAGGGAGGTGCTTGCCCCGTGCTGCGGGCCTACGAACTGATGATCATCATCGATTCCGATGTCGGCACGGCCGACGCGGACTCGGTGATCGCCCAAGTTGTCGACCTCGTCACCGGCGAGGGCGGGACCATCGTGTCCACCGACAACTGGGGCAGGCGCAAGTTCGCTTACAAGATCAACCACAAGACCGAGGGCACGTACGTGGTCTGGGAGATCGTGACGGCGACGGCCGGTCTTCCCGACACCGAACGACGGCTGCGGCTCGCGGACGACATCGTTCGCCACAAGCTTTTCAGGCTTCCCGACGCCGAGGCCGAGCGCCGCGGCCTCTTCGGGGAGGCCGTGCCGGCGGCAGCCGGCTGAGATCCGGAGGTTTACTTCAATGGGATTCGACAACACCGTGACAGTCGTAGGCAACGTCACTCGGGACCCCGAGTTGCGATTCGCCCAGTCGGGAATGGCCATCGCCCAGTTCGGCGTGGCTTGGAACCGCAGGCGCCAGGACCAGGAGGACGAAGTGTCGTTCTTCGATGTCACCTGCTTCCGCCAGCTCGCCGAGAACGTCGCCGAGTCCATTCGCAAGGGTGCCCGGGTGGTGATCTACGGCACTCTCCAGCAACGCAGTTGGGAGACGGACAGCGGCGACCGCCGCTCGAAGGTGGAGATACTGGCCGATGATGTGGCTCCCAGCCTGAAGTGGGCTACGGCCGCGATCACCAAGAATGAGCGGTCCGGGGGCGGCGACTACGGCCGCGGCGGCGGCTTCCGCGGCAACAGCGCCCCCAGGCCCGCGCCGAGCCGCGGCGACGGCGGTTCGGCCGGTCGTGCCGACCCTGACGACGAGCCGTTCTAAAGGAGACGCCAGTGGCCAAGAGCAAAGTGCGGGGCAAGAACCGCGACAACAACCGCCGCGCCAAGAAGAAGGTGAGCTTCCTCACTACTGAGGGGATCACCTACGTCGACTGGAAGAACGAGAAGCTGCTGCGGAAGTTCATGTCCGAGCGGGCGAAGATCCGAGCCCGGCGCGTCACCGGCAACAACGCCCAGCAGCAGAAGCTCGTCGCCGATGCCATCAAGCTGGCCCGTGAGATGGCCCTGGTCCCCTACTCGAACAGGGTCACGACCCAGCGCCAGAACAAGGACCGCGATGGCCGTGGCCGCGCCGCCGGTCCGGTGCCGCGTCCCTCGACCCCGCCTCCTGCGGGCACAACGCCGGAGGAGATGGACCATGCGGCCACAGAGGAGCTCGTCGATGTCATGGCTGCCGGTGCGGGGGAGGACCGGGGATGAAGGTCGTGCTGCGGGCTGATGTGGACGGGCTGGGCCGCAAGGGAGACATTTGCGACGTTGCCGCGGGCTACGCACGCAACTACCTGGTTCCCAAGGGCCTGGCTCTGAAGTCCTCACCCGGCGCCGCGCGGCAGGCCGAAGCGATGCGGCGCAGCGCCGCGATGCGCAGGGCGGCCGACCGCGCCGACGCCGAGGAGATCGCGGTGAGGTTGGCGCCGGCCGTTCTGACGGTACCGGCCCGGGCTGCGGAGTCCGGGCACCTCTACGGCTCGGTGGGACCGGCCGACATCGTGGCTGCGGTGGAGGACCAGGTGGGGGCGGTGGTCGACAGCAAGGCCGTGGCTCTGGACGCCCCCATCAGGGAGACCGGCTCTCACACTGTGCTGTTCCAGCTCCACGCCGACGTGGAAGTACCGGTGACCGTCGAGGTGACGGCCCAGGCCGACTGAGGGAGGCTGAGGGGAAACCCACAGCTCTCCACATCTGCTCCAGGAAATCCCCGACCAGTCCACCGCGGCGGGCGCGAATTCCCCAGCGCCATGCCCAGTGTCGAGTTACTCATGTCACAGGGGGTCGGTACCGTCGTGACGTCATGGCGGGCATGGCGGTGTGGGGAGATGTGATGGGCGTCAACTCGTGAGCGTTACCGACAGCGTGCAGTGGCACAACGCGGGGCCCGCCGCGGTTCAGGAACGGCGTGACGTGCGTGTGCCGCCCCACAACCTGGTGGCCGAGGAGTCCCTGCTGGGCGCGATGCTGCTGTCGCGCGACGCCATCGCCGACGTGCTGGAGATCGTGACCGCGGAGCACTTCTACCGGCCCGCGCACGCCCGGGTCTTCGAGGCGGTGCACAGCCTCTACAGCGCGGGCGACCCGGCCGATGCGGTGACGGTGGCCGAGAGCCTGGAGCGCAACGACACGCTGGAGGCCATCGGAGGCCTGGACGGTCTGCTCTCGTTGCAGATGAACACCCCGGCCACCTCGAACGCGGCCTCTTACGCCCGCATCGTGCGGGAGAATCACACGTTGCGCCGCCTCATCGAGGTGGCGGGCGAGATCGCGGAGCTGGGCTACGGCCGCCCCGACGACGTGACCAAGGCCGTGGACTGGGCCGAGAACCTGATGTACCAGGTGGCCCAGGGGCAGGTGGGCGACAACACGGTCCAACTCTCGGAACTGCTGGACGGCACGCTGGACAGGCTCGAGGAGCTCTACGAGCGCGGCGGGACGATCACCGGTACCGCCACTGGTTACAAGGACCTCGACAAGCTGCTGTCAGGCCTGCAGCCGTCCTCGTTGTACGTCGTCGGCGGCCGACCGTCCATGGGCAAGACCTCGTTCGCGCTGGGTATCGCCGCGCATGCCGCCATACGGGGCCAGCGGCCGGTGCTCGTCTTCTCGCTGGAGATGGGCCACATGGAGTTGACCCAGCGCCTGCTCTGCTCCGAGGCCAGGGTCGACTCCACCAAGATGCGCGACGGTCGCCTCGACGACGACGACTGGAACGGGATCAACGCGGCCATCGGACGGCTGGCCGAAGCACCCATCTGGATCGACGACAACCCGAACGTGACGGTCATGGAGATCAGGGCCCGCGCTCGCCGTCTCAAGAGCCAGGTCGGCGATCTCGCCATGGTCGTCGTGGACTACCTGCAGTTGATGACGGGCCGCCAGAGCGCCGACAACCGTCAGGTTGAGGTGGCCGAGATCTCGCGTGGCCTGAAGATTCTCGCCCGCGAGCTCGAATGCCCGGTCGTGGCGCTGTCACAGCTCTCCCGCAACCTCGAGATGCGCCAGCAGAAGCGCCCCATTCTCGCCGACCTGCGAGAGTCCGGTGCCATCGAGCAAGATGCCGACGTGGTGATGTTCATCTACCGAGACGAGGTCTACAACCCCGACAACACCGACACCGCGGGTACGGCCGAGGTGATCGTGGCCAAGAACCGCAACGGTCCGACTGCCACGACCACGCTGGCCTTCCTGTCGCGGTTCACCACGTTCGCCAACTTCGCGGCCCGGCAGGGCATCTGAGAGGCCGAGCGGATGGACCGTAGTTCATGCGAGTCCTCATGAGACACGGAGCGAGGGCCCTGGGCCCAGCGGCCCGTGAGCGCAGCGAACAAGAGCGGGAGGCACGGCCCGAGCGGCCCGTGAGCGCAGCGAACAAGAGCGGGAGACCCTGAGATGTTTCTCGGCCAGAACCTCCTGGCGTGGCTGGTTCTGGCCCTCGGCGCGTCGATGGCCGCCGGCAACCTCGCGGCTCTGCTGCGACCGAGACCGCAGCGCCGGGACCCATCGGATCTGGAGCGCGCGCCGCTGGGTCGCAGCATTCTCTACATCGTCGTCGGTTCGGTGGCTGCCTTGTGGGCCGTAGCATCACTGCTGTCGGCATGACCACCGAGAGGCCGAGCGGACCGGGAGCGATTCATGGGGAACTTCACGATGCACCGAGCGAGGCCCCGGGCCCGAGCGGCCCGTGAGCGCAGCGAACAGGAGCGGGGAACGTGGCCCGAGCGGCCCGTGAGCGCAGCGAACCAGAGCGGGAATGAGAGGCCGCCTGCATGACACCGTCAGCCTTGATCGGCAACGTGGATCCTGCCGGGCTCGACCTCGCGATGTCGTCCCAGGCCCGGTCGCTGTATGACCGGGTGGTCGACTTCGTGGCCGCGGAGGTGGAGCCGGTCACGGCCGAGTTCTTCAGGCTCGGCGAGGGCCGGGCCGAGCGCTGGGGCTACGGCCCCGGTCAGCTCGAGTTGCTGGACGGCCTCAAGGCGCGGGCCAAGGAGGCCGGGCTGTGGAACTTCTTCCTGCCCGACGCCGAGAGCACCGACGGCCTCAGCAACCTCGACTACGCCTACATCGCGGCCGAGCTGGGCAAGAACCCCATCGCGCCGGAGTGCCTCAACTGCAGCGCGCCCGACACGGGCAACATGGAAGTGCTCGAACGGGTGGGCACGCCCGAACAGAAGAAGCGATGGCTTGAGCCGCTCCTGGCCGGGGAGATCAGGTCCTGCTACGCCATGACCGAGCCCACGCTGGCGTCCTCGGACGCCAAGAACATCGCCACCCGGGCCGTGCTCGATGGCGAGGAGTGGGTTATAAGCGGTGAGAAGTTCTTCATCTCGGGAGCCGGGGACCCGCGCTGCAAGATCATGATCTGCATGGTTCAGACCAACCCCGACGGCCCCCCGCATCGCCGCCAGTCCCAGATCCTGGTACCGATGGACACGCCGGGCATGGAAGTGATCGGCCCGATGCACGTGTTCGGCGAGGACGACGCGCCTCACGGTCACATGCACATCCGCCTCAACGATGTGCGGGTGCCGGCGTCGAACATCCTGCTGGGCGAGGGCCGAGGCTTCGAGATCTCCCAGTTGCGCCTCGGACCGGGCCGCATCCACCACTGCATGCGCTCCATCGGCGCGGCCGAGAAGGCTCTGAACCTGATGGTGCGCCGGGGCCTGAGCCGGGAAGCCTTCGGGCGCCCGTTGGCCCAGCTCGGCGGCAACATGGAGATCATCGCCCGGACCCGGGTGGAGATCGAGGCCATGCGGCTCATGGTGCTGCGGGCGGCCAAGGCCATGGACACCCTGGGCAACGCCGAGGCCCGCATCTGGGTGAGCGCGGTGAAGGCCCTGGTCCCCGAACGGGTCTGCCACATCATCGACCAGGCCATCCAGATGCACGGCGCCGCCGGGGTGTCGCAGTGGACGCCGCTGGCCCAGATGTACACCAACCAGCGAACCCTCCGTCTGGCCGACGGCCCCGACGAGGTGCACTGGTTCGTGGTGGGCCGGGCGGAGTTGGCGGCGCACGAGGGACTCGATGACCCGGCCGAGGAGGCACGGCAGAGACAGCTCGCCCGCAAGAGGCCGAGCGAATAGGCGAGCGAGTCCTCCCCATACGGGCGAGGCCGTGGCCCGAGCGGCCCGTGAGCGCAGCGAACATGAGCGGGAGACGCCTCCTTTCGACGCGAAGCGCGCTCACCTGCCCGCGTGGCCCCTGAATGAAGTAGCGTTCGCCGGGCAGAGACCGCTTGCAGAAGCGTGAAGGAGGCCGACGCGTGACGGTTACTTCGGAACGACCCACCCCGGAGGTGCCGCTGCCAGTCGACGGCGAGCCCGGCGCCTCCACGGTGGCATCGTTGGCCCGGGACTGGGCCCGCCGCAGCCCCCAGCAGGTCGCCATGCGGGAGAAGGACTTCGGCATCTGGCAGGAGTACACCTGGGAACAGACCTGGGACCTGATCGAGACCGCGGCCCACGGCCTTCTGGAGTTGGGCGTCGAGGTCGGCGACCGCGTGGCCATCCACTCGGAGGACCGGCCGGAGTGGGTCATCCTCGATCTGGCCACGGTGGCCGTGCGAGGCATCACCGTGGGGCTGTACCCGACCAATCCCACCGCCGAGGTCGAGTACCTCATCGGGGACTGCGCTCCGACGGTGTTCTTCGCCGAGGACCAGGAGCAGGCCGACAAGGTCCTGGAGGTCCCGGCGGAGACGGCCGCCTCGGTCCGGCGCATCATCTTCACCGAGCCGAGGGGTTTCGGCGACTACGACGATCCCCGCCTGTTGTTCTGGGACACCTTCCTCGAGATGGGCCGCCGTCACCGCGAGGCCCACCCGGGGGCGGTGGCCGAGCGGATGGCGTCTGCCACCGATGCCGATGTGATGACGCTGGTGTACACCTCGGGCACTACCGGTCCGCCCAAGGGCGCCATGCTGGCCAACTCCAACGCGGCCTACTGCATCGACAAGATCGTCAACGAGGTCGACCGCTTCCCCGACGGCACCGGCCCCAGCCCCAAGGACCTCATCGTCACCTACCTGCCGCTGTGCCACGTGGCTGAACGGATCTTCTCCACATGGACGCTCGTCGGCGCGGGTCCGTCTCTGAACTTCGCGGAGTCGATCGAGACCGTCACAGAGAACCTGCGCGAGGTTCAGCCGACGCTGTTCTTCGCGGTGCCGAGGATCTGGGAGCGCCTGCACGCCCTGGTCACCATCAAGGGCAACGATGCGACACCGTTCAAGCGGCTCTTCCTGCGCTTCACGATGGCCCTCGCCGGCATCATCGGACGGAAGAAGGTGGCCAACGGCGGCAGCCACACGCTGGTGACCCGCCTGCTCTACGCGGTGGGCCAGCCTCTCGTGTTCCGGGCCCTGAAGGAGCGGATCGGCCTGCGCCGCTGCCGCCACGCCGGTTCGGGCGCGGCCGCCATCGCACCCGAGGTGCTCGAGTTCTTCATCGGCCTCGGCGTGCCGGTGTACGAGCTCTACGGCATGACCGAGAACTCGGCCGTGGCCACCTGCAACTTCGCGGGGCGCATGAAGCTGGGCACGGTGGGGGAGCCCTACTCCGACATCGGCCTGCGCATCGACGAGACGACCGGCGAGATCCAGACCAAGCATCCCGGGGTGTTCGTGGGCTACTGGAACAAACCCGACAAGACCGCGGAGACGTTCACCGACGACGGTTGGCTGATGACCGGCGACGTCGGGGTGTGGGTGGACGGCACCCACGTGAAGATCGTCGACCGCATCAAGCACATCATCATTACCTCCGGCGGCAAGAACATCTCCCCGTCGGAGATCGAGAACAGCCTCAAGACCTCGCCCTACGTGAAGGAGGCCATGGTCATCGGTGACGGCCGCAGGTACGTCACCGCCCTCATCGGCATCGAACTGGAGACGGTGGGAGACTGGGCCCAGCGCAACAACATCCCCTACACCACCTACCGGGACCTGTCGGAGAAGGAGGAGGTGCTCGAGCTCATCTCCAAGGTGGTGGACGGGACCAACAGCAAGTTCGCCCGGGTGGAGCAGATCAAGAAGTTCAAGATGCTGCCCAAGGAGCTCGATCACGAGGACGGCGAGCTGACCGCCACCCAGAAGCTCAAGCGCAGCGCCATGGAGGACATGTTCCGCGACCTCGTGGAGTCGATGTACTGATGGTCGGCGCGAGCCTGCAAGCTGGGAGGTCGACGCGCTGATGGGGGGAGCCGTCGGAGCGAGGCTCTCGACGATCGACTTGCGTCGGGGCGCGCCGATGGGCTTCCTGGTGGGCGCGCTGGGCGCGTCGTTGATCTTCGGCATCGTGCAGCTGGCCAACGATCCGGCGTTGTTCTTCCAGACGCTGATGAAGTCGCTGGGACTGGGCTCTGTGTATGCCTTGATCGCGCTCGGCTTCGTGCTCATCTTCAAGGCCACCCAGACCGTCAACTTCGCCCAGGGCGCCCTCGCCGCCACCGGCGCGCTGTTCCTGGCGTTCCTGGTGCAGAAGCGCAGCGTCTTCTCCGAGGGCGAGAGCGTGATCGAGCGCGACGGCCACATCCCCTTCACCAACATCGCCAACCCACTCGACAGCCTGGGCGGCCCGCAGTGGGTGCACTGGTCGCTCAGCGTGATCATCGCCCTCGCGTTCGCTGCGCTGGTTGGACTCGTGGTCGAGCGATTGGCGATACGACCCATGATCGGCGAGCCTCTCTTCTCGGTGGCGGTGATCACCCTCGGCCTCGAGATCATGTTCCGGGTCTTCAACAACGACGCGGTCGAGATCGAACTGCGCCCCATCGGCGTGCCCTGGGAGATAAGCGGGTTCAAGGTGGGCGGCGCGCTGATCAACTGGAGCTTCGTGGCCGCCATTATCACGGCCGCGGCCGCTTTCGTGGCGGTGTACTTCTTCTACCGGTCGCGGCTCGGCATAGCCATGCGGGCCGTTGCCTTCGACCAGGAAGCGGCCATGGCCCAGGGGATCAACGTCGGCCGGGTCTTCGCCATCGCCTGGGCCGCGGGCGCAGTCCTGGCCGCCATCGGGGGGATCTTCGCCACCCAGCCACCGATTGAGCAGACGGTCTCCGTCGACCAGGGCACGGCCAACATCGCCTTCCGGGCTCTTCCCGCCGTGATCCTGGGAGGACTCGACTCGGTGACCGGGGCTCTGCTGGGCGGTCTGATAGTGGGCGTGGCCGAGATCTACGCCGGGCAGTACGCGGCGGCCAACACCTCGTGGCTCGGAGCCGGATACCCGCTGATCGTTCCCTACATCGTGATGATCATCGGTCTGCTGGTGCGGCCCTACGGCCTGTTCGGCACACCTGAGATCGAGAGGGTGTGACGAGCAGTGCTCGGTCGGCCCCGCTTGTACACCGCATACCGTCAGGAGGCTCAGCTGCTCCCGACGTGGACCCAGAAGGTGGTGTGCACGCTGTTCGTGGCGGTGCTGTTCCTGCTGCCCTTCGACCTGCCGGTCATCAGCCATATCCCCCTCGTGCGCTTCCTGGGCGACAGCGACTGGATGCGACCCATGGCACTCCTGATGGTGCTGGCCATCGCCGCCCTCGGCCTCAACCTGCTGGCCGGTGTGGCCGGTCAGGTGTCGCTGGGCCACGCCTTCTTCATGGGCGTGGGCGCATGCACCGCGGTGTACCTCGGAGGAAGCAGCGGCGAGGCGACCTGGGGCCATTCGCTGCCGATCTGGATCTGGCTTCCCGGCGCAGGCGTCGTCGCGGCCCTGGTGGGGGTGGCCGTGTCCCCGGTGGCGGTGAGGCTCCGGGGCCTCTATCTGGCCATCGTCACCCTGGGCCTGGTCTTCCTGGGCATCCATTTCGGCAACACCAGCTGGGGCCGCAAGATCGCCGGGCCGCCCGCGCTGGGACGGGAGTTTCCCGGCCTGGACGTGCGGCTGTGGAAGGAGGAGACCCCGTTCATCAATGTGGAGGATGACGGCCACTGGCTCTGGTTCGAGGTCACCGATCTCCAGAAGCGCTACCTGTTCCTGCTGGTGCTCACCATCGTGTTCACGCTCGTGGCCAAGAACCTGACCCGCACCCGCACCGGCAGAGCCTTGCAGGCCATCAGGGACCGCGACATCGCGGCCGAGGTCATGGGAGTGCCCGAATTCCGCTACAAGGTGATCGCCTTCGCGGTGTCGTCGTTCTTCGCGGGCGTCGCCGGAGCCCTGTTCTCGGCCCTGTCGCAGCGGATCCTGGCCACCGACTTCGGCCTGTTCCTGTCGGTGGAGTTCATCGCCATCCTGCTGATCGGCGGGGCCGGGACCACATCCGGCACTCTGATCGGCACCTTCTTCGTGGTGATGGCGCCTCAGTTCGTGGAGGAGTTCACCAAGTGGCTCGACCGTGCCGAGGGCGGACTCACCGAGCTGCTGGCCCGGTTCCTGCTCACCGAGGGGGACGACTTCGGCATCATCAACACCGCCATCCAGACGCCCGGATGGACGCTGAGCGTGTTCGATTGGAACATCGTTCTGTTCGGCGCGCTCATCGTCGTGTTCCTGATCGTCGAGCCGCTCGGAATCTTCGGCATATGGGTTCGAGTTCGCAACTACTGGAAGAGGTGGCCGTTCAGCTATTGATAAACCACCGTCTTCAAGTCAAGATATGAGCGCCATCAGGGTGCTCCTAGCCCACTAGACAACCCCTTGGAGGAACAGACCGTGAAACCAATGAGATGGATGATCGCCGTGCTCTGCGCCCTGGCCCTGGTCGCCTCGGCCTGTGGCGACGACGAGCCGGATACGGCGGCAGCCGACGACGCGGCTGCCGCGGCGGTGGCAGAAGCGGCCGCGGCCGAAGCGGAAGCCGCCGCGGCCGAAGCGGAGAGAGCCGCCGCGCAGGCTGATGCCGACGCGGCGCAAGCCGCGGCCGAGGCAGCCCAAGCGGAGGCAGAGGAAGCCGCGGCGAGGCTGGCAGAAGCCGAGGCGGCCGCCGCGGAGGCGAGCGCTGAACAGCAGGCTGAGGCACAGGCCGCGCTGGAGGCAGCCCAGGCTGAGGCCGAGGCTGCCCAGGCCGCGGCCGAGGCGGCCCAAGCCGAGGCGGATACGGCAGCCAGTGAAGCCGCCGCGGCCCAGGAGGCGCTGGCCGCGGCCGAAGGAGCCATAGCTCACGACATCGGCGTAGACATAGAGACGCAGACGATCCGGGTGGGTCTCAACACCGACCTGACCGGCATCTTCGCTCCGCTAACCACCAAGATCACCGACGCCCACCTGGTCTACTGGGAGTGGGTCAACGACAACGGCGGGATCCAGGGCTGGACGATCGAGCCGGTCGTGCTCGACAACGCCTACGACGTGCCCACACACCTCGAGAACTACGAGGTCTTCTCGGGTGACGGTCCCGAGAGCGTGGTGATGTTCGCCACGTCGACCGGCTCGCCTCACTCCGCGGCGACCGCCGAACTACTCATCGAGGACAACATGGCCGCCATCCCGCTGTCGTGGTACTCGGGCTGGGCCGACCCATCGATCGGCAAGAACCTGTTCGAGGTGCAGACCAACTACTGCATCGAGGCCATGAACGGCACGACCTATATGGCCGAGACCTACGGTCCGAACGTGGCCATCGCCACCTTTCCCGGCGATTACGGCCAGGACGCGGCCCGGGGCGTGAAGATCGCGGCCGAGGCACTGGGCCTCAACGTTGTCTACGACGGCGAGGGCGCGGTCATCCCCGGCGCAGACCAGACCCCGGTCATAACCGGCATTGTCGAGTCCGGAGCAGACTGGGTGTGGGTCACGCTCAACCCCAGCACGACAGCACAGCTCCTGGGCGGCTCGGCCGCGGCGGGCTACACCGGTCAGTGGATAGGCAGTGCGCCGAGCTGGAACCCGGCTCTGCTGCTCGTCGACGGCTTCAAGGAGTTGGCCGACGCGTTCTACACCCATTCCACCTACACGGTGCTTCTGGGCGAGGGCGCGGGCGCTGGCGCGGTAGGAGAGGCTGCAGGCATGCAGGAGCTGCTCGACGTGATGCGCGAGTACCGCCCCGACGCCAGCTGGGATGACTTCTACATCATCAGCTGGATCCAGGGCTATGTCGTGCACCAGATCCTCGACCAAGCCATCAGCAACGGCAACATCACTCGGGCCGGGGTGTTGGCCGCGGCCAATCAGGTCACGGCCGACCTGAACGGTCTGGCGCCCAACCAGTCCTGGGTGGGCAACCCCAACGACAACGTCGTGCGCGAGACGTACCTGTATGACGTTGACCTGTCCCTGTACACGCCGGGGGCCACCATCTCGGATGAGAGGGCCAACAGCGGCTTCTCGCTGATCAAGGGGCCCTATGCCTCCGAGACGGCCCTGAACTGGGAGTACGAGCCCTGCTTCGTGGCTTCCTAGTCCGTTAAGGCCCGTCGGCGGGGCGGCACTGCAAGCGCAGGCCGCCCCGCCGGGCCTGCCCGCCCACAAGACTGCTAGATGCTCGAAGTCGCCAACCTTGAGGTCGTCTACAACGAGGTTGTCCTTGTGCTGCGCGGTCTGTCCATCGATGTTCCCGACGGCAGCATCGTCGCGGTGCTCGGCGCCAACGGAGCGGGCAAGACGACCGCGGTGCGGGCCATCACCGGACTCCTCGATGTCCATGAGGGCGACATCACCAAGGGCTCCATCGTCTGGAACGGCACCGACATCTCCAACTTCAAGCCGTCTCGCATCGTCGAGGCCGGCATCACCCAGGTGATGGAGGGCCGGCGGATCTTTGCCGAGTTGACGGTGGACGAGAATCTCAACACAGGTGCCTTCACCGTGCGCGACCGGAAGGAGAACGAGGAGGCCTACGAGCGGGTGATGGAACTGTTCCCGCTCCTGCAGGGTCGACGGCGGGACACGGCCGGGTACCTGTCCGGCGGCGAGCAGCAGATGCTGGCCATCGGGCGGGCGCTGATGGCCGATCCGAAGCTGCTGATCCTCGACGAGCCCTCACTGGGGCTCGCGCCGATGCTCATCCAGCAGATACGGGACATCATCGTGGACATCAATGCCCTGGGCACGAGCGTGCTGCTGATCGAGCAGAATGCGGTCATGGCCCTGTCCATCGCCCACTACGGCTACGTCATGGAGTCGGGCAAGGTGGTCATGGACGGCGATCCCAAGAAGCTCTTGGCCGACGAGGACGTGCAGGAGTTCTATCTGGGCCTGCACGCCGAGGGGGAGCGCAAGTCGTTCCGCGACGTCAAGCACTACAAGCGCCGCAAGCGCTGGCTGTCATGAGCGAGAGTCCTGAGACCACTCAGGCGACTGTCGTGAGCCCGTCCGGAGAGTCGGCTCCCGCGCTGCTCGAGGTGGACGACATCTCCTTGCGCTTCGGCGGGGTGACTGCCATCGACTCGGTCTCGTTCGAGGTCCGCCCGGGCGAGCTGTTCTCCATCATCGGACCCAACGGGGCGGGAAAGACCTCGATCTTCAACTCGATCTCGCAGGTGTATCGACCGCAGTCTGGCGACATCCGCTGGAAGGGCTCTTCGATCATGGGCACGCGTCCCGACCGGGTAGCCCAACTGGGGGTGGCTCGCACGTTCCAGAACATCGAGCTCTTCTCCCACATGACTGTGCTCGACAACCTGCTGACCGGTCGCCATATCCGCATGAGCGGCTCCTTCCTTGCCGGAGCGCTGTGGGTGGGCAAGGCCAAGCGGGAGGAGATCGAGCACCGCCGCAAGGTGGAGGACATCATCGACTTCCTGGAGATCGAGGGGTGGCGGAAGCACCCGGTGGCCCTGCTGCCCTACGGGATCCAGAAGCGAGTAGAGCTCGGCCGGGCGCTGGCCATGGATCCCGAGATGCTCATGCTCGACGAGCCGGTCGCGGGTATGAACCTGGAGGAGACCGAGGACATGGCCCGCTTCATCCTCGACATCCGCCGCGAGCTCGGCATCACCCTGCTCATGGTGGAGCACGACATGGGCCTGGTGATGGACATCGCGGACCGGGTGATGGTCCTGGACTTCGGTCGACGGATCTCAGAGGGGTCTCCGGCAGAGGTGCAGCGCGATCCCAACGTGATCGCGGCCTACCTGGGCAGCACGGAGTTGGACACCGCTGCAACCGAGTGAGCCGGCCGCCTGAGAACCGGCCCCGGAGGTCGGGCGGGTAGGCGCACGAATCCGGCCGGTGCTCGCGCGCAACGTGTAGCGTTCGCCGAGAGAGGAGGCGACTGTGAAACCAATGAAATGGACGCTGGTGGTCGTCTGTGCCCTGTCCCTGGTTGCCTCGGCCTGCGGCGACGACGAGCCGGACACGGCGGCAGCCGACGCCGCCGCGGCGGCCGAAGCGGAGAGGGCCGCGGCGCAAGCCGACGCCGATGAGGCCCAAGCCGCGGCCGAGGAAGCGGCGGCAAGGTTGGCCGCGGCCGAGGCGTCCGCTGCGGAGGCGAGCGCTGAACAGCAGGCCGAGGCGCAGGCCGCGCTGGAAGCAGCCCAAGCCGAGGCCGACGCGGCGCAGGCCGCGCTGGAAGCAGCCCAAGCCGAGGCCGACGCGGCCGCGGGGGAAGCTGCCGCAGCCCAGGAGGCGTTGGCCGCGGCCGAGGGCGCGATAGCTCACGATCTCGGCGTGGACATAGAGTCGAGGACGATCCGGGTGGGGCTGAACACCGACCTGACCGGCATCTTCGCCCCGTTGATCACCAAGATCACCGACGGACACCTGGCCTACTGGGAACGGGTCAACGACACCGGCGGGATCCAAGGCTGGTCAGTCGAGCCCGTCGTGCTGGACAACGGCTACGACGTTCCCAGACATCTGGAGAACTATGAGGCCATGGCGGGCGACGGCGGCCAGAGCGTGGTGATGTTCAGCATGTCCGTCGGCTCGCCCCATACCGCGGCCACCACCGAATCGCTCATCGAGGACAATCTGGTCGCCGTCCCGATCTCGTGGTACTCGGGGTGGGCCGACCCCCAGATCGGCAAGAACGTATTCGAGGTGGGGCCCAACTACTGCATCGAGGCCATGAACGGCGTGACGTACATGTCGGAGACCTACGGCCCCGACTTCGCTATCGCCAGCTTCCCCGGCGACTACGGCGAGGACGGCGCCGAGGGTGCGAAGATCGCGGCGGAGGCACTGGGCCTCAACATCGTCTATGACGGCCAAGCCCAAGTGATCCCCGGCGCCGACTTGACGCCGGTCATCACCAGCATCGTCGAGTCCGGCGCCGACTGGGTGTGGCTCGCCACGAGCCCCAGCACGACGGCGAACCTGATGGGCGGCGCCGCACAAGCGGGCTTCACCGGCCAGTGGGCGGGCAACGCCCCCAGCTGGAACCCGGCTCTGCTCGGCGTCGAAGGCTTCGCGGAACTGGCCGACGCCGTCTACACCCATTCCACCTACGCCGTGCTGTGGGACGCCGAAGACTCGGAGGGCATGCAGGACATGATCAGCGGTATGCGCGAGTACCGCCCGGACGCGCCGTTCGATGACGTCTACATCGTCAGCTGGATCCTGGGCTACATCGCCCACCAGATCTTGGACCAGGCCATCAGCAACGGCAACCTCACCAGGGCCGGCGTGCTGGCGGCGGCCAACCAGATCACCGCCGACCTCAGGGGCCTCTCGCCGGACCAGAGTTGGCGCGGCAACCCCAACAACAACGTCGTGCGTGAGACCTACCTGTACGACGTCGATCTCTCGCGGTACACGCCGGGTGTGACGGTGTCGGAGGAGGGAAGCAACAACGGCTTCACCCTCATCAAGGGGCCCTACGCCTCCGAGACCGCCTTGAGCTGGGAGTACGAGCCCTGCTTCAAGGCCTCATGATCGACTGGCCTGCCATAGGGCGCGCGTCGGTAGCGCTGCTCGATGGGCGCCGCCAACTCACTGCCGACGAGCTGGCCGAGCTGGCCGTGGTCGACGACTCGGCGGTGCCCTCGCTCGCCGCCCTCGCCCACGAGGTCCGGCTGGCCTGGGCCGGCCCGGTTGTCGAGGTCGAGGGCATCCTGTCGGCCAAGACCGGGGGCTGCCCGGAGGACTGCCACTTCTGCAGCCAGTCGGCCGCATTCGACACGCAGGTCAAGGCCACGCCGTTCCTCGACACCGGCGAGGTGCTGGCCGCGGCCCGCGAGACCGAGGCGCTGGGGGCCAGCGAGTTCTGCATGGTGCTGGCGGTGCGCGGCCCGGATCGCCGCACCATGGATCGGCTCATCGAGCTGACCGCGCTGGTGTCGGCCTCCACCGGGCTGAACGTCGCGGTGAGTGCCGGCATCCTCACCCGCGATCAGGCCTTCGAGCTGGCCGCGGCCGGAGTGCACCGCTACAACCACAACCTGGAGACCAGCCGGTCCTTCTTCCCGCGAGTAGTGACCACCCACAGCTTCGACGAGCGGGTGGACACCTGCACCTACGTGCGGGAGGCGGGCATGGAGCTGTGCTGCGGGGTGCTGCTGGGAATGGGCGAGACCGTCGAGCAGCGACTGGAGCTGATCGAGCAGGTCAGGGAGGTAAGGCCCTGCGAGGTGCCCATCAACTTCCTGAACCCCCGTCCGGGCACACCGCTGCAGATCCGCAAGCCGGTGGGAGCCCTGGAGGCCATCCGCTGGATCGCCATGTTCCGGCTGGCCCTGCCGTCGGTGATCCTGCGCTACGCCGGCGGCCGGGAGATCACGCTGCGCGACCTCCAGGCCATGGGAATGACGTCCGGGATCAACGCCTTGATCGTGGGCAACTACCTGACCACTCTGGGACGGTCGCCCCAGCAGGATCTGGACATGCTCGCCGACCTGCGCATGCCCATCGGCAGCCTGTCCGCCGCGGTTTGAATGACCGTCGCGGTTTGGATGACGGCCGCGGTTTGAGCGACGGCCACGGATTGAACGAGCCGGAGTCGTACTGTCGCGGCTGCGGTCGCCGCGATTGTTCCAGTTGCCTGCCCGAGCTGGACCCTCCCCGCTACTGCGGCCGGTGCGGGGCCTGGCTGGCCACCTCAGTCACTCCCGCAGGCTGGACGGCGAAGTGCCGCAACTGCGGCACCAGCCGCTCGCGTTCAGGCTCGTAGCACCTCCACCACTTCGGAGCAGTAGGTGCAGCGGTGCACGGCCCGGCACCGGGCCGGACCGAACGGCGACTGCTCAACCAGCGCGGCGACTCCGCAGCGGGGGCACTCGGACGGCTTGCCGGGCACGGCGACCGCCACCGTGAAGTCGCGGGCCATCACGGCCCGAGCATGCTGGCTGAGCCTCGAAGTGTCCCAGCCCTGGGCGCTGCGGCGCACCTCAACGTCGGTGACGCCCTCGAGCGCTCCGACTGCGTCGGCGATGTCCGATGAGATGACTTCAAGGGCGGGACAGCCGCTGAAGGTGGTCATCAACTCGATCTCGACCCGTTCTCCGGCGAGTTCGACTGCACCGATCATGCCCATGTCAACCACGCTCACGCCGGGATACTCGGGGTCGTCCACGGCCCTGAGAGCTTCGATGACGTCGGATTCCCGGATCGTGCAGGCGTGTCTCGCCACCCTCCAACCCTACGGCCGCAGGACTCGCCCCGCGGTCCGGTCGTTGAGTCCGTACTAGGCAGTCTGCCCGGCCGACCACTAGTGTCGCGAACCATGCCGGTCGCAACCGCGCCCGAGTCCGGTCAGCGGGTGCTGGCCTGGAGGACGCTGCATCCGTCTGGGTGGGTCGCGGTGGCGACACTGCTGGGAGCCCTCGTCGCGCACCTGCTCGTCGACACGTCCTACCTGATCGGCCACTTCGAGTGGTGGTGGTGGATCATTCTCGTCGTCGGCGTGGCGCTGGCGGCGTGGCATGACGGGCTTCACCGGCTGCGTCTGGGGATCGAAGCCATCCCGAAAGTCACGCTGAAGCTGGCGATGATCCTGGCCTGGGCCGTGTTCATCCTGCAGTTCTTCAACGTGATCACCCGCTACAGCAACGAGTACGTGGAACAGGACATCCTCATCGGCGAGGTGGTCAGCCTGGCCTGGCAGTCCTTCGGGCTCATGTTCCTGATGGCCATCAACGTCGGCGTGCGCGACGGCGTCAACCCCCGCATCGACTTCTGGTGGGCGAACTTCCGCAACAAGACCAAGGCGGCCCTCGACTTCGCCATGCACACGGTGCTGCTGCTCCCCTTCGTCTTCATGAGCGTCCGCATCCTCCAGCACTATGTGGCGGCCGCCCTCGGCCGCCGCCACAACGGCGAGTGGCCCGCCGGCTGGCGGGTGTGGCAGAGCTGGGAGGAGGCCGTGGATGCGGGCGGTCTCGCGGTGGGACCGATCAAGACGATGCTGCTGGTGGGCTTCTTCCTGTTCGGCCTGCAGATCCTGGCTGAGGTCATCAAGACCGGGTTCGTGCTGATCGGCCGGGACGACTACGGCGACATCGTCGAGCGCGATATCCCGCAGAGGATCGAGTAGGCGCGGCCGTGAGAAGCCCGCAGAGGATCGAGTAGACGACGATGCTGCTCGCGCTGGAGACGATCCTCGGCATGGACGCGGGGGTGTTCCTGGCCCTGGCCATGTTCGCGGTCTTCATGCTGGTGATCCTGTCGGGCTACAACGTCGCCTTCTCGTTCGCGGCCACCGCGCTGTTCTTCAGCTTCATCGGCGACTGGCTGGACGTGTTCGACCCCAACACGCTCAACACGCTGCCGGGACGGTGGTACAAGGCGGTGAGCGACCCGACGCTGCTGGCCGTGCCCCTGTTCGTGCTGATGGGCGCCATCCTCGAACGCTCGGGCATGGCCGAACGGCTGCTCAACGCGTTCGGGATGCTCATGGGCCGGCTGCGGGGCGGGGTCGCGGCCGCAGTCGTGCTGGTCGGCACCCTGCTGGCCGCCGCCACCGGTGTGGTGGCCGCCACGGTGATCGTGATGGGCCTGCTGTCGCTGCCCGCCATGGTCCGACTCGGGTACGACAACAAGCTCTCCACCGGCGCCATCATCGCCTCGGGCACGCTGGCCCAGCTGCTGCCGCCCAGCATCGTGCTGATCCTGCTGGCCCAGCAGCTGGGCGTGGGCATCCTCGGGCTGTTCGCCGGCGCGCTGCTGCCCGGCCTGCTGCTCAGCGGGCTCTACGTGGCCTACGTGCTGATCCTGGCGTGGCTCAGGCCCAGGACCGGTCCGGCCATGCCCAAGGAGCAGCGCACGCTCTCGGGCAACCCGTCGCTGCGAACCAAGCTGCTGCTCGCGGTGATCCTGGCGCTGATGGTGGGGGCGGTGACGCTGCTGGCCCGGGCCAGCGGCATGGGTTTCCTGGCCAGCGGGTGGTCGCCGCTCGTGATGGTCGTGATCCACTTCGTCGTGTTCCTCGCCATCCTGGTGAGCACCCGGATGCTGGCCGCCGAGGTCATGGTGGCCATCGTGCCCATACTGACGCTGATCTTCGGGGTGCTGCTGTCCATCTTCGCGGGGATCGCCACCCCGTCGGAGTCGGGCGCGGTGGGAGTGTTCGGGGCGCTGGTGCTGACCGTGCTGAACTGGCTGTTCGACGATCTGCTGGTCAAGGAGGGCGCCACCCACATAACCAAGGGCTGGCGGCTCGACTGGCAGGCGGTGAAGGACGCGGCCCGCTCCACCACCAACGTGGTGGTGCTGGTCATGACGCTGCTGTTCTGCTCGACGTTCTTCAGCGCCATGTTCTTCCAGCTCGGCGGGTCGGACCAGACCTCCGAGTGGCTGACCGCGATCGGCGGCGGCAAGTGGGGCTTCGTCGTCATCGCCATGGTCGCGGTGTTCCTCCTCGGCATCAATCTGGAGTTCCTGGAGATCACCTTCATCGTGGTGCCGATCTTCGTGCCGGCCATGGACGTCCTCGGGTTCACCGCCGACGAGAAGATCTGGTTCGCGGTGCTGATGGCGGTGAACCTGAACATGGCGTTCATCTCGCCGCCGGTCGGGTTCTCGCTGTTCTACCTGCAGAGCGTGGCGCCGCCGGAGGTGAAGACGGCCGACATCCACAAGGGCGCCTTCCCGTTCATGGGCCTCCAGGCGCTGGCGCTGGTGATCCTGGCCATCTTCCCCGCCATCACCTACACGTCGATCGAGGCGTTCAAGTTCGGTTGACCGCGCGCTGCTGCGGTCGCCGGGCACGCTCGTAGTTGCTGGTGTAATATCGCGTGTGCCGGCCTGCTCGGGAGTTCTGGTTTTCCGGGCAGGCGTCCCACGGCACAGTCAATGACGTCAACCATGGAGGGACAAAGTGACTCAAGACGACTCGACCCAGGCCGATGGATCGGCCGTGGACATGATCCTCGATGAAGCGGATTCTTCGGGCCTGGCCAGGAGAGGGTTCATCAAGGGCGGTCTCGGGGTGGCCGGGTTCGCCGCGGCCACTGCGATACTCGCCGCGTGCGGCGACGACGAGGAGGCCCCGGCGCCCACCGCGGCCGATGAGCCCGATGTTGCCGAGACCACCACGACGGCAGCCCCCGAGCCCACCGACACGGTGGCTGTGACCGCGCAGGGTCCCGAACTCGAGTGGCAGATGGCCACCAGCTGGCCCACGGCCCTGGTGACGCTGTTCGGTTCGGCGCAGTACTTCGCCCGGAGGGTGAGTGAGCTCACCGGCGGGCGCTTCGTCATCCACGCTCGCCCCGCAGGCGAGATCGTCGGTGGCCTCGAGGTGCTCCAGACGGTGCGCGACCTCGGTGTGGAGATGGGTCACACCGCTTCCTACTACTACGTCGGCATCAGCCCGGTGCAGCAGTTCGGCACCGCGGTCCCGTTCGGGCTCAACCAGCGCCAGCAGAACGCCTGGCTGTACGGGACCTTCGACAACGATGGCAGGCAGAGCGGCATCGACATGCTCAACGAGTTCTACGCGGCTGAGCACGGCATCATCGCCTTCCCCGGCGGTGCCACCGGCTGCCAGATGGGCGGATGGTTCACCCAGGAGATCAACTCCACCGACGACCTGAACGGGCTCAAGATGCGCATCCCCGGCCTGGCCGGCCGGGTGCTGGAGAACCTCGGCGGCGAGCAGGTGACGCTGGCCGGCGGCGAGATCCTTCAGGCCATCCAGACCGGGGCCATCGACGGGGCCGAGTTCGTGGGCCCGACCGACGACCTCATCCTCGGCCTGGACCAGTTCGAGGGCCAGCTGTACTACTACCACCCGGGCTGGTGGGAGCCGGGCACTGCGCTCGAGGTCCAGATCTCCCTGGAGAGGTGGAACCAGCTGCCGCCGGAGTACCAGGCCGTCATCCAGACTGCCGCGGCCGACGCCAATATGAGGACCATGGCCACTTACGACGTGCTCAACCAGGCGGACCTCCAGAGGGTCAAGCAGTTCGCGGAGATCCGCGAGTTCTCGCCCGACCTGATGGCGGCGTTCAAGGCCGAGACCGAGAACGTGCTTGACGGCGTGGCCGCCGACGACGAGCACTTCGCCCGGATTCTCGGGCCGTGGCGCGAGTTCCGCGACGGCATCTCGGAGTGGCACGGTCTGGCCGAGCGGTCGTTCCTCAGCCAGCAGACCCAGATCTGACCCGCACCTGATCCCGGTCAGCGTCCAGGGAGTCGCTGACCTCAACTCGTGTGCTTGGTCCTGAGCAGGGCCACCAACCGTGACGCGCCCGCGTTTCTGCGGCACACTACGCGGTGTGTCCAACGACCCGGCGGGGAGCCCGCTGCCCAACGCCCCGAAGTTCCGCACCGATCGCAGCCACTATCAGGCTGCCCTCCAGCAGTGGATGCGACGGGCCTTTCCGGCCAGGCAGGACCTGGTCGTAGTCGACATTGAAGTCCCGGTCAGCACCGGATTCTCCAACGAGACGGTCATCCTCGACGCCGCCTGGGTCGAGGACGGCTCCGATCGCGAAGAACGCTACGCGGCAAGGATCGAGCCCGCTGACGGCGGCATGTTCCCACCCCAGACGCCTCGCTGCGAGGTGTCGGTCGAACTCCAGTACCGGGCGATGAAGACAGTGGCGGACGCCGGTGTGGCCCCGGTGCCGCCGCTGTTCGGCTACGAGCCCGACCCAGCGGTGCTGGGCGCACCGTTCTTCCTGATGGGATTCGTCGATGGACGGATCCCAGCCGATGTGCCCCGCTACACCGAGGCGGGCTTCGTGGTGGACGAGGCGACCCCGGGGGAGCGCCGGCGCATGGTGCTGTCAGCCATTGACACCATCGCCGGCATCCACAGCCTGGATTGGCGCGCCGCCGGCCTGGACTGGCTGGACCCCAGCGGCACCGGTCAACCGACGACCGCACTGCAGATCGACCTCTACCGCCGCCATGTCATCTCGGAGCTGGCGGGACGGGAGCATCCGGTGCTTCACGCCGCGCTCGACTGGCTGGAGGCCGACGACCCCGGCGACGAGCGCATCGGGCTGACATGGGGCGACGCCCGGCTGGGCAACATCATCCTTCAGGACTACCGGACCGCGGCGGTGCTCGACTGGGAGGTGTGCGCCCTGAGCCCGACGGAGGCCGACATGGGGTGGTGGCTGATGTTCGACCGGATGTCCTTCGACGACATGGGCATCGCACGACTCGAGGGCTACCCGACCCGGGATGAGATGATTGCTCGCTACGAGCACATCTCGGGCCGAACCGTGCGGGAGCCGCACTACTGGGAGGTGTTCGGGGCAATGCGCTTCTGCACCATCTTCATCCGCCTGGGGGACCGTCTCACCGCGGCCGGCTTCGTTCCGCCCGAGCGGAACCCTGCCGTGGGCAATCAGGTCACCGCCGCCCTGGCGGCGTTGCTCGGTATGGACAACCCCACTCCCGACCTGCTGGCGCGATGACTCCAGCGCCGGAAGCCGATCTGCGGGCCTGGCTCGGCGAGATCGGCTAGAGGTCCAACGGGCAGTCGGGCAGCTACGTGCCGAAGTCGTCGGGCACGTGGATCGGCATGTCCGTCTCGGCCCACTCCTTGACCGTCTTCGCCACCTGGGACGCCTCCTCGGGCGGGAGGGTGGCGACGATGCTGCGTCCCAGCGCCTCGAACACCGGGATCTCGTCGTCGTCGAGGGCCTGCATCGGCGTCTTGCGTTCCATGGCCGCGTCGATGGCGGGGGCCAGGCGCTCGAGCTTGGCCCGCTCCCCGGCCGCGGCGGCCTCGGCGAACTCGCCCATCACCTCGGCCGCGAACAGTTCGAGGGTCTCGCAGATGTGGTCGTGGCGGTTGTTGCCGCCCTGCTGGATGAACACCACCTGGTCGACGCCGGCCTCCGCGAAGCCTCGGAGATGCCTGCGGACCTGCTCGGGGGTGCCGATGCCGCTCTGCTCGCCCCTGTCCGCGATGGTTGGGCGGGCGGCCAGGTAGTCGGCCCAGATGTCGGTCCGGCCCGGCTTGTGACGCCCGAAGATGTAGTGGTGGCCGAGGCCGTAGCCGAAGAACTGGAAGCCGTCCAGGCCGCGACGCTTGGCCTCACCGGCGTCGGGGTGGATCGACAGGCCGGTGACCATGGCGATGTTGGGGTTGACCGCGTGGCCGATGGGCACGCACTCGGTCTCCAGGATCCGGTAGTAGTCCTGCACCCATGCGGCCGCGTCGCTGGGGTCGACGAAGGAGAAGGTGAGCGCGCCCATGCCCAGCCTGGCCGCCAGCTTGATCGTCTCCCGGTTCGAGCAGGCCACCCACAGCGGGGGATGGGGCTTCTGCACCGGCTTGGGCACCACGTTCCGGCACGGCATCGAGAAGAAGTCGCCCTGGTAGCCCGGGTAGGGGTCCATGGCCATCATGTTGCAGCACTGCTCGACGGCTTCCTGCCAAGCGGGGCGCTTGTCGTCGACATCGACGCCGAAGCCCCCCAGCTCCAGGATCGACGACGACTCCCCGGTGCCGAAGTCCACGCGACCACCCGACACCAGGTCCAGGGTGGCGATCCGCTCAGCCACCCGGGCCGGGTGGTTGTAGCCGGGGGGCATCAGCACGATGCCGTGGCCCAGCCGGATGCGCCGGGTGCGCTGGCTGCATGCGGCCAGGAACACCTCCGGCGCGGAGGAGTGCGAGTACTCCTCCAGGAAGTGGTGCTCCACCTCCCAGGCGTAGTCGAAGCCGAGCCGGTCGGCGAGCTCCACCTGTTCCAGCGCCTCGTTGAAGAGCCGCTGCTCGTCGCCTTCACCCCAGGGCCGGGGCAGCTGGTGTTCGTAGAAGATCCCGAACTTCACGGCATGGACGCTAGACGGATGCGGGCCCAAAGCCGCCAGTGCGGGCCGGTCTCATCGCGACCACGTCAGTCCACGCACCGGCCGCCGGGGGTAGATGATGCCGAACAGCACCAGGTTGCAGAAGTACGCACCCGCGCACAGTATCCACGTCGTCCTGTAGGCCTCCAGTTCGCCGGCGAGGTCGACGGGCTGGCCGATGACCGTGAACGCCAGCGCGATGGCGAACGCCACCGACAGCTGGAAGAAGGTGGTGCGCCCCGCGGTGGCCATGGCGTAGCGCTCCGCGGGAATGTCCCGCAGCGCCGCCCCCACCAGCTGCGAGAAGCCGGTGCCGGCCGAGACGCCCACCAGCACGGTGCCCACCAGCAGCGGCCCCAGCGTGGGTTCGGCCGAGATGGTGAACGTGAGCCACAGCACACCGGCCACGCCGCAGACCGATCCGGCCGTGAGAAGGGGAGCATTGCCGATCCGGTCGGCAAGACGGCCGGCCTGGGGCGCGACCAGGAAGGACACGACTGGCCCGACTGCGTAGGCGAGGCCGGTCTCGACGACGGACCAGTCCCACAGGTCCTGGATGAACGACGGCAGCGGCACCAGCAGGGCGAAGAATCCGATCGAGAAGAAGAGCGAGCCCAGGTTGCCCAGCACGAAGGTGCGGATCCGCATCAGCCCCAAGTCGAACAGGGGGGCCGGATGCCGGAGGCTGCGAGCCACGAAGGCCGCGATCATGGCTGCTCCGGCTGAGAACGCGACGAGGGTGGACGGGCTGGCCCATCCCCAGGCCTCGCCCTGCACGATCCCGAGGATGATGGCCCCCACCCCGAACGACGCCAATGGCACTCCGATCATGTCGACCCTGCCCCGGGTGCGATCGCCCCGGCTCTCGGGGAGGATGCGGGCTCCCAGCAGCAGCGACGCCACCGCCACGGGCACATTCACGTAGAACACGGCCCGCCAGCCGAAGGCATCGATCAGCAGGGCCCCCAGGGTCGGCCCCAGAGCTGCGGCCAGCCCACCCATGGCGCCCCAGGTTCCGATGGCCATCTGGTGGCGCCCGCGAGGGAAGGCGGTGAGCAGCAGGGCGAGTCCGGCGGGGTACTGCATCGATCCGCCCACCGCCTGCAGGGCTCGCGCCGCGATGAGCATGCCGATGCTGCTGGAGGCGCCCGCGGCTATCGACCCCAGTGCGAAGATCACCAGTCCGAGGCGGAAGATCCGTCGCCGGCCGTAGCGGTCGGCCAGCCAGCCCGAGAGCAGCAGCAGCGCGGCCACCACGATCGAGTAGGCGTTCACCACCCACGAGAGCGCGGCCGGAGTGGTACCCGACAGCGCGGTGCGGATCTCGGGCAGCGCCAACGCGATGATCGTGAGTTCCATCGCCACCATGAACACGGCTACCGAGACGACCGCGAGCGTCAGCCAGGCCGACCGCGAGACCCGTTCCATGGCGCAGCACTCTATGGCGGCGCGTCCGGCCCCTGATCCGAGTCTCTAATGTCAGGAAAATGTCTCTACTCTGATTAGACATCGGGGCGAACGTCGTGGTAGGGTTGGACCCGACGTGAGGCACGTTGGCAAGGCTCGCGCCTAGGACGCTACGGTTTCGCCGCACACACAAGCTCACCCGATAGGGGGAAAAATGGCCACTGACCTAGAGCGGTTTGTCAACGCCGACGGACGCGAGGAGCAGATCCGAGAGGTGGAGGCTCGCATCGAGGCCGACGACATCCGCTACCTGTACTGCCAGTTCGTCTCGGTGACGGGGCGGATCATGGGCAAGGGCATACCGGCCAAGCACTTCGGCATGATCGCCCGCAAGGGCTTCCAGCTGGTGTACGGCTCCACCGCCAACCTCTTCATCGACCGCCATGGCAACTACATCGGCTACGGCCCCGAGGCCCGCGAGCTGGTCGGCATCGGCGAGCCCGAGACCTTCATGCCGCTGCCCTGGGACTCGAGGACGGCCCGGGTGTGGTGCACCCTGTTCAGGGGCCGCGAGGAAGAGGTCGACGGCGGCGCCTACCTGACCTCCGACTGCCGGGGCAACCTCAGGCGCCTCCACGCCGAGTTCGAGGCCAAGCACGGGCTGCACCTGCGGGCCGGCTGCGAGCCCGAGATGATGTGGCTCAAGGCCGACGCCGACGGCAAGCCCACCGTCGAGGGCATGACCAAGCCCAACTGCTACCACATCGACCAGTTCGCCGAGCTGCAGCCCCTCATCCACAGGGTGATCGAGTACTGCGAGGCCATGGGCCTGGACATGATCCAGGGCGACCACGAGGACGCCCCCGGCCAGCTGGAGCTGAACTTCAACTTCGACCGGGCCGAGCTCACCGCCGACCGGCTCACCACCTACCGCCAGGTCTGCAAGCAGGTCGGCCGCGAGCTGGGGGCCTTCCCGTGCTTCATGCCCAAGCCGTTCATGGGGGTGTCGGCCAACGGCTGCCACCACAACATCTCGCTGTGGGACGCCGACGGCAACAACAAGTTCATGCCCGAGGGCGACAACCCGCAGCTGCCCGGCCCCGTCGGCATGAAGGCCATCGGCGGGATCCTGGAGCACGTGCAGGCCCTCACCTGCCTGACCTCGCCGACGGTCAACTCGTACCGCCGGCTGTGGGACACAGGCTTCTGGGCGCCGGTGTTCGCGGACTGGGGCTTCCAGAACCGCACCACCGCCCTGCGGGTCAGCGCCCCGGGCCGCTTCGAGTACCGCTCGGTGGACAGCGCGGTCAACCCGCACCTGTCGTTCGCGGGCCTGCTGCAGGCCATGGACGACGGTCTGGACCGCGGCCTCGACCCGGGCGAGCCCGAGGAGCGCAACATCTACGAGGCCATGGAGGCCGGCAAGGACGTGAAGAAGATCCCGCTCACCCTGGGCGAGGCCCTCGACGCGTTGCGTAACGACGAGGTCGTCATGCGGGCGCTGCCGGGCGAGATGAGCAACGTATTCTTCCACTACAAGGGCGACGAGTGGGAGCGGTTCCTGGCCACCGTGACGGACTGGGACGTCGAGGAGTACCTGGACGTCCTTCCCTAGCGGGCAACAGCCCTAGGGGCAACAGAACAACCACACCAACCAAGGGGGTAGCACCATGTGCGGCATAGCCGGCGTGATACACCGGGACGGCACCGCCGATGTCGGGGCCGAGCTCACGGCCATGCTCCAGTCGATGAAGCACCGCGGGCCGGACTCCACCGGCTACGCGGTGTACGGACCGGCCGACGACCTCGTCGTGATCCGGTTCGTGCTGGCCGAGCCCAACAAGAGCACCGGCTTCGGCATGGAGGAGCGCCTGGAGCGCAACCGGGCCGAGGTCGAGTCGCGCCTGGCCAAGATCGGAGCCGAGGTGGCCACGGTAAGCAGCGACACCGGCTACGCCTTCCGGGCCACCATCCGCTACGGAGGGGACCTCAAGGCTCTGGCCGACTACCTGGAGGACGTTCCCGGCTGCGAGGTGCTGTCGCTGGGCAGCTCGCTGGAGATCATCAAGGATCTCGGCGACGCCGAGACGGTCAGCGGCCAGTACAAGCTGGGCTCGTTCCGGGGCACCCACGGCATCGGCCATGTGCGCATGGCCACCGAGTCCGAGGTCGACCTGGCCAGCGCCCATCCGTACTGGGCCTACCCGTTCGCGGACGTGGCCGTGGTCCACAACGGCCAGCTCACCAACTACCACCAGTGGCGCCGGCGCCTGGAGCAGCACGGCCATCGCTTCCAGAGCGAGTGCGACTCCGAGATCATCGCGGTGTACCTGGCCGAGTACATGGCCCGGGGCCTGTCACTGGAGACGGCCATGAAGCACAGCCTCGACGACCTCGACGGCGTGTTCACCTACGTCTGCGTCACCGGCAACGAACTCGGGATCGCCAAGGACGAGATGGCGGCCAAGCCGCTGGTGCTGTTCGAGTCCGACCCCCTGGTGGCGGTGGCCACCGAGGAGGTCGCCATCCGGTCGCTGGTCAAGCGCGAGGTGGAGACCCGCGATCCCTACGAGCGAGAGGTGCTGGTGTGGCAGGTCTGATCACCCACCACACCCGGAGAGGAGAGATCTGATGCCAGGTTCAGGTTCGCGCAGCGGCGTCAGCTACGACGCCCGGGGTCTGGTGGAGCCCCATGCCGACATGCCCGACAACATCGAGGTCGATGGTGATCGGGCTCGCTTCGATGCGGCCGACTTGACGATCCGCCAGATCAACATGGCGTTGCGCCAACTCATCTACAACGACGGCGTCGGTGACGTGACGGTGCTCAACCCGGCGTCCAAGCACTCGCTGGCGGTGGGCATTCTCAAGCGCTGCCGGATCCACTTCGAGGGCAGCCCGGGCTGGTTCGCCTGCGGGCTCATCGACGGTCCCGAGGTCACCATCAACGGCCGGGTGGGCTGGTCGGTGGCCGAGAACATGATGTCGGGCGTGGTGACCATCGAGCGCAGTGCGGGGTCGCTCACCGGTGCGGCCATACGGGGCGGCGACCTCATCGTCAAGGGCGACGTCGGGGCCCGCACCGGCATCGACCAGAAGGGTGGCACGATCATCGTCACGGGCGACGTCGGCATCAACACCGGGTTCATGATGCAGCGGGGCCGCCAGATCATCTGCGGCAACGCGGGGATGAACCTGGGCGATTCGATGTACGACGGCTCCATCTACGTGGCCGGCAAAGTGCGCTCCCTGGGTGTCGACTGCGTGCCCGGCGAGTGGGACGATGCCGACACCGAGCTGATCGAGCGCAAGTTCCGCATCCACGGGCTCGGGGACCCGCCCGAGTTCCAGAAGTTCGTTTGCGGCAAGCAACTCCACAACTACGACGCGCTGGAGCCCTCCGAGCGCAAGCTCGTAATTCACTAAGGGACTGAACATGACAGAGGTAAACAAGAGCACGGACGTCCTCGGCAAGAGCCGGATCTTCACCCCGGAGGTCATCAACGACATCCACGTGAAGTCCGAGCTGGGCCGGTACCGGATGAGGGGCTTCTCGATCTTCAAGAAGATCCCCCACTGGGACGAGCTGGTGTTCCTGCCCGGAACGCTCACCCGGTTCGTGATCGAGGGCTACCGCGAGAAGTGCGAGACCAGGACGGTGATCGGGTCGCGCTTCGCGGCCAAGCCGCTGGAGCTCGAAGTCCCCGTGTACATCACCGGGATGAGCTTCGGCGCGTTGTCGCTGGAGGCCAAGATGGCCCTGGCCAAGGGCGCCTCCATGGCCGGCACCGCGACTTGCTCGGGCGAGGGAGGGATGATCCCGCCCGAGCGCGACCTGTCCACCAAGTGGTACTACCAGATCATCCAGAGCCGCTACGGCTTCAACCCCCACCACCTGATGCTGGCCGACGCGGTGGAGTTCTTCATCGGCCAGGGCTGCAAGGTCGGCCTGGGCGGTCACCTCATGGGCCAGAAGGTCACCGAGCAGGTGGCCGAGATGCGCTCGCTGCCAGCGGGCATCGACCAGCGCTCCCCGGCCCGCCATCCCGACTGGCTCGGCCCCGACGATCTGTCGCTCAAGATCCAGGAGATCCGGGAGGCCACCGACTACCAGATCCCCATCCAGCTCAAGTTGGGCTCGGCCCGGGTCTACGACGACGTGCGCATGGCGGCCAAGTGCGGCCCGGACGTGATCTACCTCGACGGCGCCGAGGGAGGCACCGGCGCGGGGCCCCACCTCGCCACCGAGGAGACGGGGATCCCGCTGATGGCGGCCATCCCCGAGGCCCGCCGGGCCCTCGAGGACGTGGGTCTGGCCGACGACATCGACCTGGTGGTGGCGGGCGGCATCCGCAACGGCGGCGACGTGGCCAAGTGCCTGGCCCTGGGGGCCAACGCGGTGGCGCTGGGCACCGCCGCGCTGATGGCGCTCAACTGCAACAAGGAGATCCCCGGCGTCACCGACTACGAGGGCACCATCGGCGTCCCCGCCGGTGAGTGCTACCACTGCCACACCGGTCGCTGCCCGGTGGGCGTGGCCACCCAGGACGTGGAGCTGCGCAAGCGCCTCGACGTCGACGAGGCCGCCCTGCGGGTCTACAACTTCCTGATCACCCTGACCATGGAAGTGCAGATGCTGGCCCGGGCCTGCGGCAAGACCGACATCCACTCGCTGGAGCCCGAGGACCTGGCCGCCCTCACCCACGAGGCCGCGGCCATGGCCAAGGTGCCGCTGGCCGGAACCAACTACATACCCGGCGTCACCGAGGAGCGCACCCTCGCCGAGATCCGGGACCTGTTCGACAAGCACGTGATCGACGGAGGTATGTGAGAATGGCTGGATCGGCGAGCACGGGCGAGAGCTCGCGCGAGACCCGAACGGTTGCCATCGATGCCGAGGTGTTGGCGGGCAAGCGCTTCGCCTACCAGGAGGACGTGTCCCTGGTCGAGGACATCGACCTGCTGGCCGCCACTCCCGGACAGGACATCAACTGGCTGGAGGACATCACCCTGCTGGAGGAGGACGGGGTTCCAGCGGTGTTCGACCGCTACTCGAACTCGTTCCTGAAGATCTACTTCGACATCCCCGCAGGGCGTGAGGACGAGATCGCCCGCAAGGTGCTCATCAGGCATCTCACCGACGGCAACTCCTACGGGATTACTCTCAAGGACATCCACTGCAAGTTCCCGCAGGTGGAGCTGGGACCGTGGGTGGAGGACTCACCGATCGTGGGCACCGACTGGAAGCAGCCGGTGCTGGAGGGTTGGACCGCCCCCGCCGGCCATTAGGCAGCCGGTCGCAGGTCGAACAGGCAAGGAGGGTCAGCAGTCATGGGACTTCCCGCCGCAGCGCGCTATGTGATCATCGGCGCCGGCATCCACGGTCTGTCGACCGCCTGGAGCCTGGCTCGGGACCTCAAGTCGTCCGGCCGCGGGTCGGGCGACGATGTCGTCGTGATCGACAAGACCGGCGTCGGCGCAGGTGCCTCAGGCATCGCTTGCGGCGTCGTTCGCAACAACTACTTCCAGCCGGCCATGCGCGAGCTGATGTCCCACTGCGTGGACGTCTGGGAGAGCGACCCGGAGGCCTTCTCCTACCATCCGGTGGGCTACCTGCAGATAAGCCACGAGGCCATGCGGTCCGACGTGGCCTCGATCCACGAGCAGCAGAAGGCCATCGGCTATTCGTCGACCTTCATCGAGGGTGCCACCGAGTCGGCTCGCTACATGCGCGGGATCTTCGACGACTGGCAGGCCCGGGGCATCACCAGCGTGCTGCATGAGCACCGCGGCGGCTACGCCAACAACATGGCGTCGCTCAAGGGGCTGCTCGAGAAGGCCGAGGCCCAGGGAGTCGCCGTCGTGGGCGGTGTCACCGTGACCGGCTTCGAACGCGACGCAGCCGGAGCGGTCACCGCGGTGCTCACCGACCAGGGTCCGGTCGCCTGCGAGCAGGTCGTGGTGGCGGTCGGTCCGTGGGTGCAGCAGATATGGGCCATGCTCGACCTGCCGTTCAGCGTCGACGTGCTGGGCGGCGACGGCCGCCGCCATCGCCGGCCCACCTGGACGTACATGTGCCTGCAGGAGGGCACGCTCGGCGTCGATCCCGGCTACCTCACCGACAACGGGGGCAACATGCCGCCCGTGGTCCACGTCGACACCGACGTCGATCTCTACGACGAGGCCGGGCTGGTCACCGAGGGCCCGTGGGGCATCTACTACAAGCCCGACTTCAGCTTCGGCGGCGTGCAGGGCGGCTACGTGCCCTACGTGGTGGACAAGCCGGCGGACGAGGTGGCCGTCGACCCCTACGGGCCCGACTCCCCCGACTTCATCGTGGGCGAGGACTTCTACCGCACATGGACCGCGGCGCTGGCCCACTGCCAGAAGCGCTTCGAGGGCAAGTCCCATCTCATGAGCACCGAGCCCTCCGGCGGCATCGGCAGCTTCTCGCCCGACAACTTCCCGGTGTTCGACACGTTCTGCGACAACGTGTACTTCATCGCCGACTCCAACCACGGCTACAAGATGATCGGCGTCGGCACGCTGGTGGCCTCCGAACTGCTGGGCGAGCCCCAGGCATTGCTGGAGCCGTTCCGGTGGTCGCGCTACGCCGAGGGCAAGCTCCACCCCGTAAGCAACTCGCCCTACCCCTGGAGCTGAGTCCGCCCGGGTCCGCTACATGCCGGCTGGCAGGTAGCGGATACGCTTCACGGGGTTGTGTAGATGCAACGTCCGAAAGGCGCGTCCTCGATAGTGCAGGATGATCAGAAAGCCGAGTCCAGCACCGGAGGGCCTGAGGGCACTGCGCCACTGGTAGTCCCCTCCGACTACGCCGTGTCCTACGAAAGGGCTCGAGCCATCGATCCCGACCGGGCTCGGAACTACATCGTTCACACGATGGTCGCGGACCCGGTGTGCGACGAGATGATGTCACAGCTCGCCGCCGTTCCGGAGCGGGAAGCGGACCGGCTGATCTGGGCTGCTATCGAGGACCCCGACGATCCGGCTCTCAAGGACGCTCCGCCTGCGGTGCACGCCTTCATCGAGGAGTTGGAGACCATCCCCGACTGGGTCGACTTCGACGGTTTCGTCGGCGGCATCCGCACATTCCACCGCGACTCGTCGGCGTGTCTGGCCGCGATGCTCGGCGGTGTGCTGGTCGAGGGGTTCACGACCACCATCGCCAAGTCTTTCTTCATCACGGGACGGCTGCGCGACCAGGGGGTCAGGCGCCTGCGGCAGAACAACCGCCACATGATCGAGATCCTGCTGCCGGGAGGCCTGGAGACCCGGGGCGACGGCTGGAGGCTGTCGGTGCGGATCCGGCTGGTGCACGCCAAGGTCAGGCAACTCTTCGACTATTCCGATGAATGGGACACCCCGGCATGGGGAGTGCCGATCAGCGCAGCCCATGTCGGCTTTGCGCTGACCGCCTTCTCAGCAAGGATGCTCCAGCACATGAAGAGCCTCGGCGCCGCCTACGACGACGACGAGCGCGACAGCTTCATGGCGGTCTGGCGGTACTCGGGGCACTTGATGGGAGTCCCCGAGACGATCCTCTACGACGACTACGCCGACGCCTTGGAGCTGTTCAGGATCGGCGGGCTGTGCGAGCCCGAGCCGGGCATGGAGTCGATCGTCATGGCCAGCTCGCTGGTCAACTCCGCCCCTGTCGTCGCAGGGATCACCGTTCCGGCTGAGCGCCGGAAGCTCGCCAGGTACATCTTCACGGTGTCTCGCGCCATGATTGGCGGCTCAGTGGCTGACAAACTCCAGTATCCGTCCGGTCGCACCGCCGGCGTGCTGCCGTGGTTCCGCATGCAGCGGCGCTACCACCGCTTCCTCAACAGTCGGCTCCCGAGGCTGAGCAGGGAGTCGAACTTCACCGCGTTCAACACGCTGCTCGAAGTCTCGGCCCTGCAAGGGCTGAACATCGACTACAAGCTTCCCGACCATGTCCACGCCGAGGAGTCCCGGCGGTGGTGAGGACCTAGGGGCCGAGCGGGTAGGCGCAAGCCTGTCGCGTTGCCAGGGGGTGCCTCCCGCTCTTGTTCGCTGCGCTCACGGGCCGCTCGGGCCACGGCCTCGCCCGTATGGGCCGGATTCGCTCGCCTACCGCTCGGCCTCTTAGACCCAGGAGTCGCCCGCGTCGGCCTGCTCAGCCTCCAGTGGCGCCTCCAACGGCAGGGTGATGCACATCTCGGTGAACTCGCCGGGCGCGGACTCGACTGCGATGTTGCCGCCGTGACGGCGGATGATGTCGCTGGAGATGGACAGGCCGAGACCGGTGCCCTGGTTGGTCGGCTTGGTGGTGAAGAAGGGGTTGAAGATCTTCTCGATCACATCGGGGGGCATGCCCGTGCCGTTGTCACGGATGCGGACCTCGACGTGATCGTTGGACCGCGTCGTGGAGAGCCACAGCGTCGGCTGGAAGCCGGCGTTGCCGGCCGCGATCTCGGCCCGGTGGCGGTCGTTGGTGGCGTGGCCCGCGTTGGTCACCATGTTCAGGAACACCCGCCCCAGATCCTGGGCGATCACCTTCAGCGAGCCCACATCCGGGTCGAGGTCCTGCTGGATGTCGAGTTGGAAGTCCGAGTCCAGGGCCCGGGCGCTGTGGAATGACAGTTGGGCGTGCTGCTCCAGCAGGTCGTTGATGTCGGTCAGCTGCCACTCGCCGGAGTCGCGTCCCATCATCAGCATGTCGCGCACGATGCGGTCGGCCCGTTCGCCGTGGGAGCGGATGCGTTCGATGTTGCCGGTCAGGTCGCTGGCGATCTCGTTGACATAGTCCTTGTTGTCGTCGCTGATGTTGTCGCCGATGTCCTCCAGCAGTTCCTTGAGCTCGTCGATGAGTTCCTCGGAGGCCTCGGCGAAGTTCTTCACGAAGTTCAAGGGGTTCTTGATCTCGTGGGCGACGCCTGCGGTGAGCTCGCCCAGAGCGGCCAGCTTCTCACGGGTGACGATCTGGTCCTGAGCCTTCTGCAGTTCGGCCAGGACCCCTTCGAGCTGCTCGTTCTTGCCCTGCAGCTCCGAGGCGAGCTGCTCGACCAGGTTGAGGCGCTGGACCTCCAGGGCGTGGCGCCGGAACACCTCCAAGGTCGCGGCCATGTCCGCGACCTCGTCCCGGCCGGTGATCGGGACGGTGACCTCGAGGTCGCCGCCGGCCATGCGTCTCATCCAGTCCGACAGCAACGCGATGCGCCGCACCAGGGCCTTGCCCACGAAGAACCAGATGATGAACAGGGCGCCCACGATGCTGAACGCGCTGATCGCCAGCAGCAGGGTTCGGGCGGTGCTGATGGCCTGCTCGGACGCGGTGGTGGCCTCCGCGGCCCGGTCCTGGGAGGCGCGCACCAGGCTGTCGACCTCGGAGACCAGCGCGAGCGAGAGCTGGCTGTTCTGGTCCAGGAGCTCCTGGTGGTGCTCGATGATCGTGAATTCGCTGGCCGCGAGGTCGAACGAGTTCTCCGCGCCGAGTCCCAGCTCCCGCAAGCGGGAGAAGATCGGGGCCGCGTCGGCATGGAACTGCGTTCCCTGCAACGTCAGAAGGTTCCTGTCGATCCGGCCGGCAGCCGCTTCGAAGCGCTCCCGCAGCGGCTCCAGCAGGCTCTGATCGTCCAGGGCGAAGGCGCTGGCCAGGAGGTCGGAGGTGATGTTGGCATCGGCCTCGAGCTCGGCCAGGCGCCGGTACCGGAAGACCTCGTCCTCCGAGAAGTGCTCGGATCTCGGAACCGGGGACGTATCGAGCTCGGAGTGGCCGGTGAGGGTGTAGAAGAGCTGGTCGTCCAAGGCAGGGACCAGGACATCGCTCACCTGAGCCCTCAGGTTCACGAGCTCCGCCTGTTGCACCGTTCGCTGCTCGGCGATGTCGAACCTCTCCGAGACCTCGCGCCGGATCCCGGCGATGTTGGCGATCAGGGTGTCGGCACTCTCGCGGATGCGGGCCACGCTGGCGTCGTCGCTGTCGCTCTGCTCCAGGACCGCCATCTGCTCCTCGAACGTCAGGACGGTCTCGTCTATCTGCTGGCTCTGCTGGAACAGCTCCATGGACGTGGCCGCGGCGGCCAGCGTGGGCGCGGCGTTGGCGAGGATCCCGCCGTACTGCGCGACGCCGAACGCGGCGGCCAGCTCGGGGACGCTTCCCTCATTGACCCGCCTCTGGGCATCGCCGACACGGTTGAAGGAGAACCATCCGACCAAGCTGGCGGCGAGCGTCAGGGCCACCGCTCCGCCGATGCCCACGTAGAGCTTGGTGGAGATCCGGGACCAGAACCCGAGCGAAGGTCTCGTCGAGCCGTCCGTGCCCGGATCGTCGGGCGCCGGTGCTGCGGAGTCGTCGTCCGCGATTTCGCCGGGCGCCGGTGCTGCGGAGTCGTCGTCCGCGATTTCGCCGGGGCGGGATGTCATGGTCTCATCCACCGGCGGGTCGTCGAGCGGGGAGCTCACCGAGTCACCCAGAGAACGGTCTCGTGCAGGGTGTGCACCGGGTGGTAGTTGCCGTCGGAGCCGATCACCGTCAAGAACACCTGGTCGGAGCCCTGGTTGTCGCCGTCGCCGAACTGGAGCTTGAACCCGTCTATGTCGAAGTCGCCGCGGTCGATCAACTGGTCGAGCAGGCAGGATCGGTCGACCTCCGCCCCGCACTCATCGAGAGCCGCGATCACCATCCGTCCCGCCAGATAGCCCTCGAGCGACACGAACCCGGGCTCTGCCTCCGGGTCGTGGCTCGCCAGGGCGTCCAGGTACGACAGGACGACGGGCAGGGAGTCATCCTCCGGGAACGGGACGACCTGGGTCACCAGCACCCCTGCGCCGTCGGGCCCGAGCTCCTGGGCCAGGGCGTTGCTACCCACGAAGGAGACCGTCATGAAGACCGCGTCCATGCCAGTGCGGCGGGCCCACAGGATCAGCCTCGCGACCGGCTCGTAGGCGCCGATCATGATCACTGCTTCGGGGTCGCCCTGCCGCAGGTCGAGCAGGGCCGTCTTGACCGCGGTGGTGTTGCGGGGGTAGATGCCGATCGAGGTGAGCTCCATGTCCCGTCGCTCGAGAGCCGCGACCGTGCCCCGGAACCCGGCCCGTCCGAAGGAGTCGTTCTGGTACATGACGCTGATCCGGGTGATCCCGAGGTCCTCCGTGAGGCGGGCCACCATCTCCTCGGTCTCCTGGTTGTAGGAGGCTCGCAGGTTGATGATGTTGTCCCACTCGTCGTCGCGGAGGAAGGCCGCGCCGGTGAAGGGTGCGATGTAGGGAACCCCGGCGTCGCGGGCGATCGGGGTGGCAGAGCGCGAGGTCGGGGTGCCCACCGCGCCGATCAGCGCGAACACCTGCTCCTGCTCGATGAGGTGGCGCGTCATCACTATCGCGTCCTCGGGCTCGTACGCGTCGTCGAGGGACTGCAGTTCCAGGATGCGCCCGTGGACACCACCGGTCGCGTTCACCTCGTCGAAAGCGGCCAGGATCCCCAGCCTCATATTCCGGCCCAGCTCCTTGGCCGGTCCGCTGAGCGCCGCGGACTGCCCGAACACGATCCGTTCCTCCGATAGACCCAGGGAGGACGTGTCCGATTCATCGACCCGCGCGGGCGACTCTGATTCGCCCAGTTCGGGGGCGTCTACGGTCTGGTCATCGGTAGAGCACGCCGCCAGCAGCATTGCGGCTGCTACCGTCCACCAGAGGCCGGCAGTCCATCGGTGACGCGGCCTGCGGTGCTGGGTCATCTCACCTTGCGGGTGACGATCTTGAGGCGGTTCTTTCCCGATTCCCTGCAGTACTCCACGTCGTCCATCAGGGTCTTGGTGAAGTGCACGCCCAGACCGCCGATCGGCCGGTCCTCGATCGCAGACGTCAAGTCCGGCGGCGGCGCCTCGGTCAGGGGATCGAACGGCATGCCCTCGTCGATGATCTCGATGGTGATGTCCTCTTCGTGCGACGTCACCTCCACCTCGACATCGCCGGACCGGTCCTCGTAGGAGTAGTCCACGACGTTCTGGGCCAACTCGTCGATCACGAGACTGACCCGGAAAGTCAGTTCTCCCGGCCAGCCGTCCCGTTCACCCAGGGCCTCGACGGCCGCGACCAGATCGGGCAGGTCCTCGTAGCTGGACCGGCTCACCTCGCCGTTGGTGTTGGTGGTCAGGAACAGCATGACGGCGGTCAGTTCTCCCGACGCAGCACGAGACACGTCGTGTCGTCGAACTGCGGTACATCGCCGGCGAACTCATTGACCAGGTCAATGACGCGGTGGCCGGCGTCCTCTGCATCGCCCGGCGGGTTGGCCGCGAAGGCCTCACGCAAGCGGGTCAAGCCCAACTGCTCCTCCTCAGCGTTGATCGCCTCAGTCACGCCGTCGGTGTAGAGGACAACGGTCTCACCCGGTGCCAGCTCGTGGGAGTGTTGGTGGAAGTCGAAGCCTGGCAGCACGCCGAGAGCCAGTCCCTCGGTCACCGGCAACTGGGTGCTGCTGCCGTCAGCGTGTATGACGAGAGGCGGATCGTGGCCCCCGTCGGCGTAGGTCAGCACACCGGTCTCGGGGTCGTACACGGCATAGATCATGGTGACGAACATGCAGGCGTCATTGTCCTCGTTGAGCACGTCGTTCACTTCTGAGAGGGCCTCTCCAGGTCCGTTGGCCCTCATGGCTGCGCCCTTCAGCAGCGTGCGGCTGGACATCATGAACAACGCGGCCGGCACGCCCTTTCCGGACACGTCCGCGATGGCCAAGCCCACTTTCTCGCCGGCGAGACCGATCACATCGAAGAAGTCGCCCCCCACGTTTCGGGCCGGCTGCATTGTGCCGAATAGCTTGTAGTTGTCATTGCGAGCGAACTTGTTTGGCAGAATGGACTGTTGCATCATGCTCGCAACGTTGAGTTCGTTCTGAAGCACTACGAGCTTGTCTCGAGCGCTGAGCGCTTCCTTCCATTCACGTATATGTTGCAGAGTTCGATCGATTGTGAACTTCAGATCGTCGAAATCGACTGGCTTTGTGACAAAATCGAATGCTCCCCGGTTCATGGCGATCCGGATGTTCTTCATGTCGCCGTAAGCGGAGATGATGACGGCCCGTATATCCGGTGCGACGTCCGGAATCCTGTCAAGGAGTGTGAGGCCGTCCATCTTGGGCATGTTGATGTCCGACAGGACCATGTCGATGCTCTCGTCCGCGTCCAGCGCTTCAAGTGCCTCGACGCCATCGTGGGCGAAGACGAACTCATAGACGCCAGTCCTGATGTAGCGGCGCATGCGCTGCAGCATGAGGGGTTCGAGATCGGGCTCATCGTCGACCACGAGGATCTTGTGCTTCTGCGGCGACTCAGTCATTGTCATGAGAGTCCTCTCTAGCGATTGGAGACGGTCACTTATGCGCTGACTGCCGTGAGCGCCTCGGACTGGGAGCCATGGATCGGAATAATCTTGTCGAATCCACTGATCTTGAAGACTTCACGAATCGACTCGTTCATTGAGCAAAGGACAAACTTCACGCCGTTACTCTGGAGACTCTTGGCTGTAATAAGGATCACTCTCATCCCAGCGCTGCTGATGTAGGAGACGTCCTCGAAGTTCAATACAACGGCAGGGTCATCATCGGTGACAACCGCCTCCATGCCCGAATGGAACTCCCGAGAGTTGGAACTGTCGATGCGGCCGGTGGCCCTGGCAATGACGGCACCGCTCTCTCTCTCGGCGCTGATCTCCATCGCGATGCTCCTCAGTCAATGTCTCTCATGGTCGGAGGGGATACTACCCCGCGGGCTGTGGTGTGGCTCATGCGCGGGCGCTGGGGCCGTAGGTCAGGTGCATGAGATCACCATCGGCGAACCGGCTGGGTCTGAGCGCGCCGGCGTCGATGGCGGGGGCGCCGCCGACCTGCTCGACTCCGGTCAGGTGCGCGGCCGCGATCTCGCCCAGGGCGGGGGAGAGCTTGAGCCCGTGCCCCGACAGGCCCACCGCCAGGTACAGACCTGACACCGGCGCGATCTCCGAAGCCCAGCCCAGGATCGGGTGGTAGTCGGGTGAGATGTCGTAGGCCCCGCTGGTCGTCCACACCGTGGCCGCCACCGACATGGCCGGGAGCCGCTCGGCCATGGCCGCGCCGATGCGCGCGGAGTGGGCCCGGTGGTCGGCGGCCGACCCGTCGGCCAGCGGGTCGGTGACGGGGGGCATCTCCGGCGGGTAGGCCACTGCGAGCACGTGCCGGCCCATGTCGGGACGGATCACCAGGTTGGAGTTGCCGTCGGTGATGCACGTGTGCAGCGCCCGGGCCCCGGGGGGCTGCTCGAGCATGGCCATGTCGAGGCGACGCCGCTGCACGGGCACGTCCACGCCGAGGGGGTCGAGCAGGTCGCGGGCCCAGGCGCCGGTGGCTGTCACCACGACCGGCGCGGAGATCTCTCCGGCGCTGGTGGCCACCCCGGTCACCGCGCCGCCGTTTGTGGTGATCTCGGTCACCTCCAGGGGCGCCAGCACCGCTGCACCGTTGCTGGTGGCTGCCACCAGCCAGCTCAGCACCATCTTGGTGACGTCGATGTAGCCGCCGTCGGGCTCGTAGGCGCCGCCCGCCAGGCCGTCGGCGTTCACCAGCGGCTCGATCTCGGTGATCTCGCCGCCTCGCACGAAGCGGGTGTCCACCCCCAGGCTGCGGCCGAGTTCGATGTTGCGGCGCAGCCCGTCCACCTGGTCCTCGGTGACCAGCAGCATGTAGCCGAAGCGTGCATAGCCGGGATCGCCGTAGCCCACCTCCGCGGACCAGTTGCGGATGCAACCGAATCCCCGCTGGGCGATGCGCACCATCAACTCGTTGGAGTAGTGCTGGCGGATTTGGCCGAATGTACGGCCCGAGATGCCCCCGACCGGCGACCGGGCGTCGATGACGGCCACCCGCCGGTCGGTGTGGCGGGCGAGCTGGAAGCCGATGCTGGCGCCGGTCACTCCCGCGCCGATCACGACCACATCGACCTCGGCCGGCACCGCTCGCATGCGCGGATCGTACTCTCAGACCGCCCTCGGCCTCGTCATCCATTGGTCGCCGCGGATTTGGCCGGGTCACCTGGATCTGCTGCGGAAGTGGACTGCGACCTCCTGCGCCGCCCTAGCCATTTCGGAGGACACAGCACTATTGCGCCGTCGATGCAGCGTCCGTGGTCTCGTCGCTCAGCGGCGGGCCTTCTGGGCTCGGCGGTGCTTGCGCAGGATTCGCTCCGTGTAGCCGTTGGGTTCATCCCGGGCCGAGAACACAAGCTCGACGGCCGCCTGGAACGGAATGCTGGAGTCGTAGTCGGGCGCCATGGGCTCGTAGGCGGGGTCGCCACTGTTCTGCTGGTCGACCAGGTTGGCCATGCGGCGCATGGTCTCCCGCACCGCATCCGCGGACACGAGCCCGTGATGAAGCCAGTTGGCGATGTGCTGGCTGGAGATGCGCAGAGTGGCCAGGTCCTCCATCAGGCCGACATCGCCGATGTCGGGCACGGTGGAGCAGCCCACTCCCTGCCCCACCCAGCGAACCAGGTATCCGAGGATGCCCTGGACATTGTTGTCCAGCTCTCGCTGCATCTCGTTCGAGCTGAGCTCCCGGCCCACCGGCAGCACCGGGATGTCGATCAGGCTGGCGAGGCGGCCCGGTGCGCGGTCGGCCAGGTCGCTCTGGCGATCGGCCACATCCACCAGGAAGTAGTGCATGGCATGCAGGGTCGCCGCCGTTGGGGAGGGCACCCAGGCGGTGCTGGCGCCGGCTATCGGGTGCTGGATCTTGGCCTTGACCATGGCCGCCATCTCGCCGGGCATGGTCCACATGCCCTTGCCGATCTGGGCCCGTCCCCGCAGCCCGCAGGCCAGTCCGGTGTCGACGTTGGAGTTCTCGTAGGCGCCGAGCCAGGCCGCCGCCCTCATCTCGGTTTTCGGGATCACCGGTCCCGCCTCCATGTCGGTGTGGATCTCGTCGCCCGTGCGATCCAGGAAGCCGGTGTTGATGAACACCACCCGGTCCCGGGCCCGCGAGATGCACTCCTTCAGGCCCAGGGATGTGCGCCGCTCCTCGTCCATGATCCCCATCTTGAGGGTGCGCTGCACCAGACCCAGCGCGGCCTCGATCCGGCTGAACATCTCACAGGCCAGGCCGACCTCGTCCGGCCCGTGCATCTTGGGCTTGACGACGTAGATCGAGCCGGTTGCCGAGTTGCGAATGGGCCGGCCGCCCACCCGCCCCATCCCCCGTACGTCGTGGAGCGCGCCCAGCGCGGTCACCATGGCGTCGACCATGGTCTCGTAGACGGGTTCGCCGCCGATCCTCACCATGTCGGTGGTGAGATGGTGTCCCACATTGCGGACCAGCATCAATGAGCGTCCCGGCAGCGTGATCGGAGAGCCGTCGGGACCGGTGAAGCTGCGGTCTGGATTCAGGGCCCGGTTCACCGTCGCGCCGTCACGCACGAATGTCGTCTCCAGCGTGCCCCGCATGAGCCCGAGCCAGTTCCGGTACACCGCCACCTTGTCGTCCGCGTCCACGGCCGACACCGAGTCCTCGAAGTCCATGATGGTCGTGATGGCCGACTCCAGGCGGATGTCGAAGATGCCGGCGTGGTCCCGGCGCCCCACCGGATGGTCGGTGTCGATGAGCAGTTCGCAGTGCAGGCCGTTCTTGCGCAGCACCACCGATGTGGGCGCGTCCTCACCGCCGTTGTAGCCGGCGAACTGCTCGGGCCGCAGCAGCGTGCTCACCGTGCCGTCACCGCTGGCAGCTCTGAGCACTCCGTCCTGCACCGAGTAGCCGGTTGCCCAGGCGTGGCTAGCAGAGTCCAGGGTGAAGTGCGTGTCGAGGAACTCGCGCCCCGCCGCGATCACCCGGTCGCCCCTGATCGGGTTGTAGGAGCCGCCGCGGCTGCAACCGTCCGCCTCGCTGATCACGTCGGTCCCGTAGAGCGCGTCGTACAGGCTTCCCCAGCGGGCATTGGCCGCGTTCAACGCATAGCGGGCATTGTCGACGGGCACCACCAGCTGCGGCCCGGCCACCTCCGCGATCTCGGGGTCGACATTGGCGGTCGTGGCCGTCACCGTGCCGTCCAGGTAGCGCAGGTACCCGATGTCGCGCAGGAAATTGGCGTAGGCCTCACCGTCGTGGGCGCGTCCGCCGGCCCGGGAGGCTCGATGCCAGTCGTCGATCTGGGCCTGAAGCGCGTCGCGCCGGGCCATCAGGGCGGCGTTGCGAGGCCCGAGGTCGGTCAGGATGGACTCGAGAGCCCCCCAGAACTCCTCGATCTGAACACCCGTTCCCGGCAGGGCCTCGATTGCGATGAACTCGTAGAGCGGGGGGGCGATATCAAGCGATCCGGCACGCATGCGCCCGCATTTCGCTCTTGTTCGCTTCGCTCACGGGCCGCTCGGGCCGTGCCTCCCGCTCTTGTTCGCTGCGCTCACGGGCCGCTGGGCCCAGAGGCCTCGCTACGCGCTTCGCGTAGTTCCGCATGAATCGCTCCTCATCCGCTCGGCCTCTTAGCAAATCACGCTGCATCGACCGTTCCAAATCCTTGCAATCGCCACCTGGCTATTGGCGTGCGCCACCGGAGAGGGACTCGCGGTCGTAGCCGGCCACGCGCTTGTAGCTGTCGGACAGCGAGGCCATCTCCTCGGCTGTGATCACTTCGGTGATGCGCCCGAAGGGCCGGTCGCCGGTGCGTTCGTGGACCGTCTTGAGGATCACGTCCGGGGGCGCGGACCGGCTGGCGTGCACTACCGCCGAGGTGGCCGCGAGCCGCTGCTCCTCGTAGGCCTGGAGCGCTTCATCCACCGACCGGTGCGAACTCAGGCAGTCGGCCAGAGATCGCGCGTCGAGGATGGCCTGGCCCGCGCCGTTGGAACCCCGCGGGTACATGGGATGGGCGGCGTCGCCGAGGAGCGTGACCCGGCCGTGGGTCCAGCGGGGCAGAGGGTCACGGTCCACCATCGGGTACTCGAGGATCTGCTCCGCACCCCGTATGAGCCCGGCCACGTCGAGCCAGTCGAAGGTCCAGTCGGCGAAGACGGGGTGGAAGTCCTCCAGGCGGCCGACCCGGTTCCAGTCCTGCTCGTTGTACCGGTCGGTCTGCACCTCGGCCACCCAGTTGACCATCTGGCGGCCCCGGCCGTCGACGTTGTGGCGAATGGGGTAGATCACCATCTTGCCCACCGTCAGCCACCCGGCCCGCAAGTAGGTGGAACCGCTGAGGAAGGGCTCCCAGGTGGTCGTGCCCCGCCACATGTTCACGCCCGAGTACACGGGCGGGCCCTCATCGGGAAAGAACTGCCTCCGTACCACCGAGTGGATCCCGTCGCAGCCGATGACCGCTGCTCCCACCGCGGACGGGAGGGCGCGTCCGGTGCCGGAGTCGACGAAGTGGGCTGTGGCGCGCCGGGCGCCGGAGTCGGTGCCGGTGCAGCGGTGTCCGGTCAGCACGCGCTCGGCACCGCCGGCCACACGGTCGAGGAAGGCGCGGTGGAGCACCTGCTGGAGGTCTCCCCGATGGATCTGGAACTGGGGCCAGTCGTAGCCCGCATAGCGTCCGACGGGCTCCGAGTAGACGAACTGGCCGAAGCGGTTGAAGAAGCAGGACTCCTTGGTGGTCACGGCCACGTCGCCGAGCGCATCGGTGAGGCCCAGCAGCCCCAGTTCCTTGCTGGCATGGGGCAGCAGGCTGATCCCGACGCCTATGGGCCTGATCTCCGGGGCGGCCTCGTAGACGCGGGCGGGGATGCCCCGGTCGTGGAGCATCAGGGCCAGGGTGAGGCCGCCGACACCGCCCCCGACGATGATCACATCGTCCATGGTGGCCTGGCAATCCCGCTCTTGTTCGCTTCGCTCACGGGCCGCTCGGGCCGTGCCTTCCGCTCTTGTTCGCTTCGCTCACGGGCCGCAGAGCCCAGGGGCCTCACGGCGCTCGGCCTCTGGGGGTCGCGCTCGGGCTGGTGTCCCCTTTGGTGTCAGGCGGAGTCGGCCAGGTAGGACTCCAGCGAGTCGTCCAGCGCTTCATCCCAGGCGGTGTGGTGTATGGGTGCCACCGTGCCGGTGAGCGGGGAGGTGTGGCCATGGTCGCGGTAGCCGATTATCGACTGCTTCTTGTGCTTCTTCCAGTCGTAGAACATCTGGTTGACCAGCGGCGTGTTGAAGTCGGGATAGTCGGTCTGGTCCACCAGGTCCTGGGTGTAGGCGCCCTGGAAGTCGATGCACGCGTAGTCGTCTGCCAACGCGTCCTCCTCGGCTTGGGCCGCCTCTATCCAGCGGGCCTGTTCCGCTGCGCCGGGAAGGGAGATGCGGCCCAGGATCACGTCTCGGGCGTACCAGGCCTGGGCGTCGAACATGTTGAACGTGTACCACTGGTCCTGCATCCCCAGGTAGAGGATCCGGTTCTCGGGCTGGAACACCACCCCGCGGTAGAGCATCGAGGTGGCCAGGCGGTTGGCGGTCACCAGGCGCAGCTCGTCGTCCATGAATGGGAAGTAGTGCAGGTAGCCGGTGCACGAGACGATGGCGTCCACCTCTGCGGTCGAGCCGTCGGTGAAGTGCACGGTACGGCCGTCGACATGGGTGAGGATGGGTCTCTCGGTGATGCCGTCGGGCCAGTCGAAGCCCATGGGTCCGCTGCGCGACGTGCAGATCACCGAGCGGGCTCCGTACTTCCAGAGCTGCGAGGCGATGTCCTCGGCCGAGTAGCTCGATCCGATCACGAGCACGTTCCGGTCGCTGAACTGCACGGCGTCGCGGAAGTCGTGGGCGTGCATCAGCGTTCCGCCGAAGGTCTCGTAGCCCGGGTAGTGGGGCATGTTGGGAATGGAGAAGTGCCCGGTGGACACCACCACGTGGTCGAAGTCCTCGCTGGTGTCGGTGTCGTTGGCCTGATCGTGGGCGGTGACGGTGAAGTCGCCGCCGGCGGAGCGGCTGACGCGGCGCACCGGGTGGTTGAAGCGGATCTGATCGCGGAAGCCGCTGCGCTTGGCCCGCCCGATGATGTAGTCGTACAGCACCTCGCGGGGCGGGAACGACGCGATCGGCTTGCCGAAGTGCTCCTCGAAGCCGTAGTCGGCGAACTCCAGGCACTCCTTGGGCCCGTTCGACCACAGGTAGCGGTACATGCTGGCGTGGCAGGGCTCGCCGTGCTCGTCGAGCCCGGTGCGCCAGTCGTAGTTCCAGAGCCCGCCCCAGTCGTCCTGCTTCTCGTAGCAGACGATTTCAGGCGCCGCCGGGCTGCCCGCCCCCGAATCGCTGGCGAAGGCGTGCAACTGTGCCAGGCCGCACGGCCCAGCGCCGATGACAGCCACTCGTGTCATGATCGTGACCCCCCCTGTGATTAGGTGTGTCTATATCTACAGTAAAACCTAGCGTAGCCTCTTGGCAAGGTCAGAGGGAAAATAGCCGCTAGCAGAGCACTTCGTCGAGAGCGGCCAGGACGAGCGTCACGTTGCGGCGTCGAGCGGTGTGGCCCATGCTGCCGATCCGCCAGCACTGGCCTGCCCAGGGCCCCAGGCCTCCACCGATCTCGATGCCGTAGTGGTCGAGCAGCGCTCGACGGATATCGGTCTCGCCCATGCCCCGCGGCAGCCGCGATTCGGGCACCCTCACCGAGGTGAGCTGGGGCAGGCGCGCCCCGGCCGGCGGCACCAGCGTGAGGCCGCGGGCCTCCAGCCCTGCCTGAAGCAGGTCGCCGCAGTGCTGGTGGCGCCGGTGGGCTGCCTCCAGCCCTTCGTCGAGCACCACCCCCAGTCCTGCGTGAAGGGCGTAGATCATCGAGATGGGAGCGGTGTGATGGTAGGCCCGAGCGCCTCTCGCCGCGACGTAGTCGGCGATCATCCCCATGTCGAAGTACCACGACTGCGGCCGGCAGCGGAACCGTTCCATCGCCCGGGGCGAGACGCTTACCGGTGCCAGCCCCGGCGGGACCCCGAGACACTTCTGGGTTCCGCTGTAGGCGATGTCGACACCCCAGTCGTCGAGCCTCACGTCGATGCCGCCGAGCGAGGTGACGCAGTCCGCCAGCAGCAGAGCGTCTCCCTTGGCCGAGCCCAGCTCGGCCAAGTCGTTGCGAACGCCGGTGGAGGTCTCGGCGTGGACGACCGCGATCACCGCGGGGGCGGGGTGGGCGTCCAGAATGCGCTGCGGGTCGAGGGGTGTGCCCCAGTCGGCGTCCACCCGCACGACGTCGGCGCCGCACCGGGCCGCGACATCGCACATGCGCTCGCCGAACACGCCGTTCACCCCCACCACGACCGTCTGACCCTCGGAGACCACGTTCACGAACGCGGCCTCCATCCCGGCCGAGCCGGTGCCCGACACCGGGAAGGTGAGCGCGTTGTCGGTGCGGAACACGGCTCTCAGGCGGTCGCAGGTCTCATCGAGCAGGTCGAGGAACGCGCCGTCGAGATGGCCCATTACCGGCCGGGTGAAGGCCTCGATCACCTCGGGGTAGGGATTGGACGGGCCGGGACCCATCAGAATCCGTTCGACCGGCCGGCTCGGCTGACCCAAGTCCCCTTGATTTTTCATAGAAGTAGTGCTACCTTCCGCCAGATTAGTGATCTGGTCACCGAGAGCATAGGAGAATCCATCCCGCTTGAACCATCCCGCATAGGCGAGAGCACGTGACAAATCTGCAAGAACTCGTCTGTGTGAGCAACAACGCAGAGAATTCTGTTGGAAGGTGCCCGCAGGAACGACCGCCCGAGACGATTCTGCCAAGAATCCCCCGCAGGAGCCATTATGAGCCATCATCAGATCACCGAGGCGAGACGCCGGCTGCACCGCAGCGAGTTGGCTGTGCCGGGGTCGCGGCCCGAACTGTTCGAGAAGGCGGCAGCCGGCCGGGCCGACTACGTGTTCCTGGATCTCGAGGACGCAGTGGCCCCCGACGAGAAGGAGACGGCCCGAAGCAATGTCATCGAGGCCCTCGGCGACATCGACTGGCGCGGTTCCAACAAGACGATCTCGGTGCGGATAAACGGGCTCGACACCCATTACATGTACCGCGACCTGATCGACGTGGTCGAGCAGGCGGGTGCGCACGTCGACACGATCCTCATTCCCAAGGTGGGCGTGCCCGGCGACATCTACACCGTGGACGCCCTCCTCACCCAGCTCGAGCAGGCCATGGGCCTCAGCCACCGGATCGGGGTCGAGGCTCTGGTGGAGACCGCCCTGGGCATGGCCAATGTCGAGGCGGTGGCGGCCTCGAGCCCGCGGCTGGAGGCGCTGCACTTCGGAGTGGCCGACTATGCAGCCTCCTGCAGAGCTAGGACCATCGCCATCGGCGGGCTCAACCCCGACTACCCGGGCGACCAGTGGCACTCGGCGCTGTCCCGCATGCTGGTGGCTTGCCGCGCCAACGGTCTGCGGGCCATTGACGGCCCGTTCGGTGACTTCGGCGACCCGGACGGGTTCATGGCCGGGGCCCGCCGGGCTGCTGCCCTCGGCTACGAGGGCAAATGGGCCATCCACCCCTCGCAGGTCGATCTGGCCAACGAGGTGTTCACCCCGCCGGAGTCCGAGGTGGATCAGGCCCGCCGGATGCTGAGAGCCCTGGAGGAGGCTGAGGCAGCCGGCCGGGGCGCGGCCCAGCTCGACGGGCGCATGATCGACGCTGCGTCGGCTCGGATGGCGCTGAACGTGGTCGAGACGGCCGAGGCCATCACCAGCAGGGGGTCGTAACCCGGAATCGGGGCCGAGCGGAGAAGGCGCAGGAGGGGCGTTCATGGAGATTCACGAGTACCAAGCCAAGGCCATCCTGGCCGACTATGGCGCGGCCATACCCGAGGGAGGCTTGGCCTACAGTCCCGAGCAGGCGACCTACCGGGCCTCCGAGATCGGCGGCCAGCATTGGGTGGTGAAGGCCCAGATCCATTCCGGGGCCCGGGGTCAGGCTGGAGGCATCAAGTTCTGCAGCAGCGAGCGGGAGGTATGGGACGCGGCCGACGACCTGCTCGGCAAGCGACTCGTCACCCACCAGACCGGGGAGCGAGGCAGGGGCGTGTACCGGCTGTACGTGGAGGCGGCCGTGCCCGCCGAGCGTGAGATCTACCTGGGGTTCGTGCTCGACCGGTCGGCCGAGCGGGTGATGGTCGTGGCCTCGGCCTCCGGCGGCATGGCCATCGAGGACATCGCGGCCCGCGATCCGGGTGCCATCGTGCGGGTGAACGTGGAGCCGGCCGTCGGGCTCCAGGCCTTCGAGGCCCGTGAGATCGCCTTCGCGGTGGGCCTCGAGTCGACCCTGGTTCCCCAGGCGGTCCAGATGATGACCTCCTGCTTCCGGGTCTTCGACGATCTCGACGCCACCATGCTGGAGATCAACCCGCTGGCGGTCACCGCCGACGGTCGCCTGCTGGCGCTGGATGCCAAGATGACCTTCGACGACAACGCCCTGTTCCGCCATCAGGACGTGTCGGAGCTGCGGGACAAGTCCCAGGAGGATCCACGGGAACGGACGGCCATCGATCGCGGCCTCAGCTACGTGGGCCTCGACGGCAACATCGGTTGCATCATCAACGGTGCCGGTCTGGCCATGGCCACCATGGACATGATCAAGCACGCCGGCGGCGAGCCGGCCAACTTCCTCGACATCGGCGGGGGCGCCTCCCCCGAGCGGGTGCTGAAGGCGTTCCGGTTGGTGCTCTCCGACGAGAACGTGGAGGCCGTGCTGGTGAACATCTTCGCGGGCATCAACCGCTGCGACTGGGTGGCCGAGGGTGTGGTTCAGGCCCTGCAGCAGCTTGACCTCTCGATACCGGTGGTGGTGCGGCTGTCGGGAACCAACGTCGAGGAGGGACGGCGCATCCTGGCCGATGCCGATGTCGGGGTGATAACCGCCGACTCGCTGGCCGAGGCCGGCACCAAGGCGGCCTCGGCCGTGGCGAGGAGCGCGGCCTGATGAGCATCATCCTCGACTCGACCACGCCGGTGCTGGTGCAGGGTGTCACCGGCCGCATAGCCACCTTCCACACCACCGAGATGCTCGAGTACGGGACCAACGTGGTGGGCGGGGTCACCCCTGGCCGGGGTGGTGACACCCACTGCGGAGTGCCGGTGTTCGACACCATGAAGCAGGCGGTGGCGGCCACCGAGGCCACCGCCAGCGTCGTCTTCGTGCCGCCCCCGTTCGCGGCCGACGCCATCATGGAGGCGGCCGACGCCGGGATCGAGTACTGCGTGTGCATCACCGAGGGGATTCCGGTCCAGGACATGATCAAGGTGAAGCGCTACCAGCGCCGCTACCAGCACGCCGGCCGGATGTGCTTGATCGGCCCCAACTGTGCCGGGGTGATCAGCCCGGGCCGGGCCATGATGGGCATCATGCCCCCGCACATCTACGAGCGGGGCCCGGTGGGCATCGTCAGCCGGTCGGGAACGCTCGGATACGAGGCTGCCTCGCAGCTCAAGGCGGTCGGAATCGGGGTGAGCACCAGCGTCGGGATCGGCGGCGACCCGATCAACGGCAGCTCGTTCCTCGACCACCTCAAGCGCTTCGAAGCGGACGGCGAGACCGAGGCGATCGTGATGATCGGCGAGATCGGGGGGCTTCAGGAGGCCCAGGCCGCGCAGTACGCCCGCGACCACATGCACAAGCCGGTGGTGGGCTACATCGCCGGGCTGACCGCGCCCAAGGGGCGCACGATGGGCCATGCCGGCGCCATCGTCTCCACCGTCGGGGAGTCGGCGGCCGAGAAGGTGCAGCTCATGCGGGAGTGCGGGGTGAAGATCGTCAAGCTGCCTTCCGACTTCGGAACCACCGTCCCGAAGGTTCTGCGCCGCTAGGTCTAGCCGCGGACCCGGGTCTTGTCGGGGTCGTAGAACGGGTACCGCACCACCTCGGCCGCGATCCGCTTCTCGTGGCCGTCGAGCTTGCCGATCTCTACCGCGGTGCCGATCTCGGCGTGCTCGACCGCCATGCGGCACAGGGCGATGTTCTTGCGCAGTATGGGCGAGACAGTGCCGCTGGTGATCACGCCCACCTGATTGCGACCGGCGTACACACCGTCGCCGTGGGCGGCGGGTTCGCCCCCGGCCACCTCCAGGCCCACCAGCCGTCGCTGCGGGTTGTCACGGCGCTTCAGGAGGGCGTCACGGCCGATGAAGTCGTCCTCCTTGGTCTTGAGCGGCACCGTGAAGCCGATCCCGGCCTCGTAGGGGTCGGTCTGGTCGCAGAACTCGTACCCGGCGAAGATGAGGCCGGCCTCGATGCGCAGCATGTCGAGCGCGGCCAGGCCCATGGGCACCAGGCCGTGCTCGGCGCCGGCCTCGAAGATGGCGTCCCACACCGCGGGTGCGTCCGAGGGGTGGCAGAACACTTCGAAGCCGAGCTCGCCGGTGTAGCCGGTGCGAGACACCACCAGCGGGATCCCGTCGTAGTCACCGATGCGGGCGATGGCGAACCGGAACCATCCCAGCTCCGCGATCGTCGGCTGGTCGGGACGGGTCCAGATCACCTGATCGAGGATCCGGCGGCTGTTGGGCCCCTGGACCTGGAGGTTGTGGAGCTGCTCGGTGGAGCTGCGCACCCAGACCTGCAACCCCAGACGGGTGGCCTGCTCTCGTAGCCACACGCCGCTGTAGCCCAGCTGGCCGCCGATCCAGCGGAAGTTCTCGCGCCCGAGCCGGAACACCGTGCCGTCGTCGATCATGCCGCCGGTGTCGAGGCACATGGCGGTGTACGACACCTGGCCGTCGGAGAGCTTGCGGACGTTGCGGGTGACGCAGGTCTGCATCAGCAACTCGGCGTCGGGGCCGGTGACCTCGTACTTGCGCAGCGGGGAGAGGTCTATGGCCGCCGCGGCCTGCCGGCAGGCCCAGTACTCCTCGATGGGGCCGTGGGCGGTGTAGGAATCGGCCAGCCAGTAGCCGCAGTACTCGCTGAAGCTGCGGGTCAACCCGGAGGTGCGGGGATGGAACCCCGTCTCCTTGGTCAGCTGTGCCTCGGAGTCTGCGGTCATGCGGATCGCCGTCGCTTTCTTGAACCGGTTGGCAGAGGGATAGACCCGCACCGCGATGTCGGTCGGGTTCCAGGCGTTGGCCGCGTCGATGTCGTCGGGGCATGAGGTGGACACGCACACCAGGTCCTCCAGAGCTCGCAGCAGGACGTAGTCGCCCGGACGGGACCACGGCTCGTCGAGGTAGATCTGGTTGTGGTCGTCGAGGTTGGTGTTGTAGAAGAAGTTGATGGCCTCCCAGCCCCGGCGGCGGGCCACTCCGTAGGGGTCGAGGACGTCGTTGATGTTGTCGGTGCAGTTGATGTGGCCGGGGTAGCCCAACTCCTCGTAGTAGCGGGCGTTGCAGGCGGTGTTGAAGGTGTCATGGCGGCCGACGGTGTCCTGGATCACCTCGACCAGGGGCTGCATCCTGGCGTTGTAGAACTTGGAGTAGAGGCCGGGCGCCGGGCAGGTCGCTCCCATGAGGGAGCGGGTGATGGTGGCGTCGAGGCTCACGTCGGCGCCGGCGTCGAGATCGGCAACCGCGAAGCACTGGAAGTCGGAGCATTGCCGCCCTTCCACATCGACGACCTGGAACCAGTCGCCCTTGGCAACCTCGTAGGCCCTGGCGGTGCTGTGCTTCACGATGAAGTCCTGGCTGGGATCGGCCAGCGGTGCGGGCAGCAGAGGCTCGGTGGAGGCGCGGGTTGCATCGCGGCGGTGCACGAAGGCGATCAGGTCGGTGGGGGGAGAACCGCCGTGGGCCGGCATCGACTCGCCGGGCGCGACGATCACGCAGGCGACGTCGGCATGGGCCACCATCCTGGCCCGGGCGCCGGGTGCGGTGTCGTCGCCCAGGACCCTCAATGGAGTCGCGGCCCGCAACGCGGCCAGATCCACCCCGACGCGTTCGAGCCCGACCCGCACCCGGCGGGCGTCCTGAAGCCCCGCGGAGAGGATGCCTACCGCGGCCGGATCCTCGGTAGGTCGAGCCCGACTGCCGTTGCCGTTCCCCGAAGCGTCCGCGGGGCCGAGGAGGCTGGGATCGGATCGGCCGCCGGCGTCGAATGCCACCAGCTCGCAAGGCTGGCGACCCTCGGGATCGACAATCTCCAGCTCGTCGCCCGCGTCGAGGGCCAGGACGGTGGCGCCGCCGCCGGTCACCCGGTAGCGCTCCACTCCTGGTCCGAGCAGCAACAGCGGCGGCACCAGCCCTATGGGCTGCCCGGAGAGAGTCGTAGTCATGGCGTCAACGCCTCCGTCTACCCAAGGGCCCAGCGAGTCCGTGCCCTGGAGGTTTGCCTTCACCGCCGGATGCGGACACTCCGGCGAACATGTCCCAGATCAGCAGGACGACGGCCACGAGGGAGACCGCGGCCGCTATCCAGAGTCCCGATGCGGGATCGGTCTCGCCGTCGAGGATCTTCCGGATGGTGATGGCCCCGGCGAAGCCGGCGCCGATCCAGGCCGGTCGCCAGCCCACCTGGATCAGCCCTACGGTGATCAGGCTCACGACCAGGACCAACTGGCCGTCATTGACGGCGACTCCCCGCACCGACTCCGTCCCACCATCGGCTGCGGTGGTATGCCACGGCAGGAACATCACCGCGGCCGCAACGGCCGCGCAGACCTGCGCGATCCGCTTGCGAGGGATCCTCACGGCGTCAGGCTAGAGGCCCAAGTGCAGGGGCTGGCGCCGCACCGCCAGTGCGGCGCGGCGCCAGCCGCCTTGAATGGGGTGAGCCAGGTGTCAGAAAGCCTGGATGGCGATGATGGTGAAGACGATGCAGGCGATCGTGAAGACGATGAACGCCATCTCGATGCCCTTGTCGTGTCCCTGCTTGCCCTGGAACTCGATTTGCTTACGACGAGCCATGTCAGTCCTCCGAGCTGTACTTGTCGGCGAGCCGGTCGGCTGCGTGGTTCAGCAGCTTGTCCTCGCGAACGGTCACGAGCAGTGCCGAGACTACCGAAACCGCGATCCCGATGATGGAGAGGACGATCGAGGGGCCTGCACCGAATACGGGGCCTTCGGCCCACGTGAAGTACGCGCCAGCCAACTCGACGCCCTGTTCCCAACTGTCGAAGGGGAAGCTGTTCATTCAGTCCTCCTTAGTTCTGAACGTTGTTAGTGGTCGTGTCGATGATCCTGTACCTCCAGCTGCGCTCGCCGGCGCTTGCCCCAGTACCCGGCGGCTGCGACCACCAGGTACATGACGGCAAGGGCGCCGATGAGCTGCAGCCATGAGGCAGACACCGACTAGCGGTTGGCGGCCAGGTCCGCCCGCAGCGTGGCTTTGGCCGATTCCGTGGAGCCGTCGGCATGGATGATGGGCTCGTCGGCCCGGCCGAACTCCGGATAGAAGTCCGTCTCGAATTCGGCCATGTCGAGGCCCTCGACCTCCACCTCGGGCGGGACCCTCAGCAGGTTCAGCTTCTTGAGGATCCAGGACGCTACGTAGCCAGTGACGAACGACAGCGCGAAGATCGAGGTGACGCCCACAAGCTGGCCCAGGAAGCTGGTCTCCACGCCGGCGGGGCCCGTCGGGTACCCGCTGGCGAAGATGCCAACGGCCAGCGCGCCCCACATTCCCATGAAGCCGTGGACCGACACCGCGCCGACCGCGTCGTCGACACGGGCCTTGCTCTCCAGCCAGCCGCCGATGTAGTAGCAGGCTCCGGCCGAGAAGAAGGCCAGGATCAGCACCAGGTTGGGGCTGTAGATGTCGGCGCCCGCCGATACCGCCACCACGCCGGCCAGGCCTCCGGAGATGGTCCAGAACGGATCACCCTTGGAGAAGATGTACCCGCCGGCGAAACCGCCCGCGAAGCCCATCGTGATGGTGTAGGTGATGGCCGACAGCGTGGCCGGGTTGAAGTAGATGTTGGCCCAGCCCGGAGTGGTGTCGGCTGTGATGGCGAGGCACGCCGCGTAGAAGGCGTAGAACGCGGTGAAGATGATCATCAGCCCCATCAGCGTGAGGTGCAGGTTGTGGGGCTTGAAAGCCCTCGTGCCGCCGTTGCTGTCGTACCTGCCGATCCTCGGACCGAGGTTGTACAGCACGCCCAGGGCGAAGATGCCGGCCACACCGTGGACCACCATCGAAGCCGCGAAGTCGTGGTAGCCGAAGTGCACGCCCAGCCAGCCTCCGTAGCTCCATCCCCAAGCCGCGGCGACGACCCATACCAGGCCGCCCATCAGGGCGGTCAGCCACAGGTAGGCCGAGATTCGGATGCGCTCGATCACCGCGCCGGACATGATCGATCCCGTCGTCCAGGAGAACAGCACGAAGGCCGCCCAGAAGACGCCGGTGATGTTGTCGCCGAGGTGCGGTCCCGCGGAGCCGTCCCACGCCAGGCCGTAGCCGTCACCGCAGAAGTAAAGCCCCGTCAGACCTGCGGGGCTTGCTCCATCGGCTGAGACTGTGAACTTCAGACCCTCCTGCATGCAGAAGTACACGTACCAGCCGAGGTAGTAGAACGTCGGCGTCACCACGGCAATCGTCATGATGTTCTTCATCGCCGTCGACATGATGTTCTTGCGGCGGCTGACGCCGGCTTCGTAGGTCATGAACCCCACGTGCAGCAGCCACATAATGGCGACGGTGAAGAAGTAGTAAGCCTCGGTGAACACAATTGCTGTGTTCATTGACTCACCCCCAATTCTTCTTGTCCGCTCCGACCGATCGGCCGGACCCGCCGACAATAGCACACACCTTGCCGCCGTTCCCATCGGGCTCTTTCCGAGGGTTCGCGAACCTTTCCCAGAGTTCGCGAGTCTTTCTCAGGGTTCGCGGCGGAGCGACTACTCCTCGTCCGGCTGGTGGACGATGACTTGCTCGAGCTCGCCGGTATTGGCGTTGACCCAGATGTCGGCCTTGTGGAGGAAGTCCTCGGGGCCGCCCTCGGGGTCGGCCACGCTGAAGACCACCACCCACATCAACTTGGCCGGGAAGCCCTGGCGCAGCAGCTTGGCCTCTGTCTTCTCCGGGGCGAAGGCGTCGGGCTCGGCGGCCAGCGCCGTCGAGGCAGTCGCGACGGCCTGCTCCTCGTCCACCTGCCTGCCGCCGCAGCTCTGGGGAGCGAAGACGGAGACGCCCACCAGCAGCAATCCGACCGCGATCAGCAGCCTGGTGCGTCCCTGCATAGCGCGGAGTCGGCCCGGCAGACCTGCGGGCGTCGGGTCGGGCGTCGGGTCGGTCATGATTGCGGTTCCGGCGCGTCGGGAGGCGGGGTCAGGCCTTGTCGGGAGGGCGGACGAAGAAGCGCAGAATTATGTATCCCAGCACGTGCGTGATGGCCACGATGCTAACCCACCACAGCATCACGTGAATCCGGTAGCCGCGCTCGCGGCACTCCCAGACCGTGAGGCCCACCGCGCCGGCGAGCAGGATCCACAGCACGAGGCTCTGGCGGACGGCGTTGCCCTCGCTGAACCAATCGAGGATGATCAGCAGGCCCATGGCGTCATCCTCCTGTCGCGGGCCGCGGCTCGCTGGCCGGGTACACCTTGATGGAGATGAAACGTATCGGCAACTCGACGAGCTCGACCGGGCCGTGGGCCACCTCGCCGTGGATCTGCATGGTGTCGCCCGCATCGAGGCGGTAGGCCCTGCCTCCGTAGCCGTAGTCGATCGATCCCTCCAGAACATGGATGAACTCCACGCCGGGATGCTGGTAGAGGGGGAACACCCCGCCCCGCTCGGTGATGGTGGTGATCATCGGCTCGATAACCCGGTTGGGACCGCGAAGGGTGCCGAGATCCTGGTACAGCCGCCCCGGACCTCCTCCCTGGTGGTGGATCTCATGGCCCTCACCGGCCTTCACGATCACCAGGTCGTGCTCCTCGTCCAGGCCGCGGAACAGCGCGGTGACCGGGACCCGGGCGGTGGCCGCGAGGCGCACGAGCGTCGACAGGCTCGGAGCGCTCTGGCCGTGCTCGATCTTGGAGAGCATCCCGAGGGAGATCTCGGCGCCGGCCGCGAATGCCGACATCGTCATGTTCAGCGACCGGCGGAACTCGCGGACCCGGCTTCCCACCACACGACACACCTCCTCGGTGGAGACCGAGGCTCCCAGGGCGTCGGCGAGGTCCCGGTCGATGCTGTCGCCGTCGGGACCGGATTGGGTGGCGTCCGCTAGGGCCATTCCGAAGATAATGCCAGACCGCGACGGGTTCAGAAATACTCGGGCCGCCAGAGCCGGTGTGGGCCGCGGCCGGCCGGGCCTTCAACCGGTGCCCGGCCCGCCACATTGGCTAACTGCTGCCGTCCGGACCTATCGTCGAGCCCGTATCGGAGGCTCCGGCCTCGGAGGAGACTGCGCAACGATGATCTCAGGAATGAACCACGCGGTTCTCTATGTGCGCGATGCCCGCCGCCACCAGAGGTTCTACGCCGACGTGCTCGGTTTCGCCACCGTGATCGACGGACCCGGTGCCTACGTCTTCATGCGGGCGCCGCACTCGGAGAACCACCACGACATCGTGTTCTTCTCGATCGGTGAGGATGCCGGCGCCTCTCAGGCCGGCCGGAGCACGGTCGGCCTGTATCACATCGCCTGGGAGGTCGGCACCCTCGACGAGCTGGTCGAGATGCGCGAGCGGCTGATCGCAGCCGGAGCCCTGGTCGGTCAGAGCGACCACGGTCCCAACAAGAGCCTCTACGCCAAGGATCCCGACGGCTTGGAGTTCGAGGTGATGTGGCTGGTGCCGCGGGAGCATTGGGGAGACGAGGAGCACCAGGCCATCATCCGCCCGCTCGACCTCGACGCCGACAGGGCACGGTTCGCCGCGCTCAGCTGATCCGCCGGGCCGGATCCAACCGACGTCGAGGGCGGGAGACGACAAGGAGCAGCGCCCATGAGCATCGCCGAGAGTCTCGGCAACCCGTATTGCTACTTCCTCGACGACGACGCCTTCGTCGAGACCGCCCGTCCAGGCTTCAGGCACCGGGTGATCACCGGCGAGCACCTGCAACTCTGCTTCTGGCGCATCGCCGGGGGGTCGGCGGGCTCGGTGCTCCACAACCACACCGAGAACGAGCAACTCGGCGTCATCATGCGGGGCAAGCTCGACTTCCGCATCGGTCCCGAAGGGGCCAACGACGAGCGCATCGTGCTCAGCGAGGGCGACTCATACCTGGCGCCCCGCTCGGTATGGCACGGCGACTCGGTGTTCATTGGCGACGACGCCTACGGCGAGTGCTGGATCCTCGACGTGTTCGCCCCGCCCCGCGCTGACCTGGCCGACACGGGCTGACCGCCGGCGGACATGCGCTGACATGGCTGATTGGCGGCTCGCGGTCGACATTGGCGGGACGTTCACCGACGTGGTGCTGCTCGACACCTCCTCGGGACGGGTGGTGGTGGACAAGACCCTCACCACCCCGGCCGCGCCGCTGGAGGGGGTGCGAGCCGGTGTCAGCCAACTCCTGTCCAAGGCACAGGTCACACCGGCGGAGATCACCGCGCCCATCGTCCACGCCACCACCCTCATCACCAACGCCCTGATCGAGGGCCGCACCGGCCGGGCCGGACTGGTGACGACGGTGGGTTTCGGTGACACGCTGCTGATCCGCGATGAGCATCGCTACGACATGTACGACCTGCAGATCGAGTTCCCCGACCCCCCCATCGGACGGGATCTCACCTTCGAGATCGACGAACGCACCTCGGCTACCGGCGCCGTGCTGGCCGTGCCGACGGCAGCCGACCTGACCCGGCTGTCGGTGCAGCTGGCCGACGCGGCAGTGGAGTCGGTGGCCGTGTGCCTACTCAACTCCTACGTCAACCCGGCCAACGAGCAGGCCGTGGCCGAGCACCTTCGCGGACAGCTCGGAGTGCCGGTATGCATCTCCGCCGAGATCTCCCCGCAGATCCGCGAGTACCCCCGCATGATCACCGCGGCCTGCAACGCGGCCACCATGCCGGTGATCGGTCCCTACCTCGACGAGTTGCAGAAGTGGCTGTCGGCGGAGGGGTTCGGCGGCGCGGTGCTGATGATGCTGTCCAACGGCGGCGTGGTGTCGGCCGACGACGCGGCCCGCGGCCCGATCCGCCTGGTGGAGTCGGGTCCGGCCGCGGGCGCCCTGGCGGGCACCTGGTACGCGCAGCGCCTCGGTTCGGAGCGGCTGCTGTGTTTCGACATGGGCGGGACCACAGCCAAGGCCTGCCTGATCGAGAACGGCGAGCCCGCCCTCACGAACACCTTCGAGGTGGCCAGGATCTACCGGTTCAAGAAGGGCTCGGGATTCCCGGTGTCGGTGCCGTCGGTCGACCTGGTCGAGATCGGTGCCGGCGGGGGGTCCCTGGCCCACCTCGACCGTTTCGGCCTGCTCAAGGTGGGGCCGGAGTCGGCCGGGGCCGATCCCGGACCGGCCTCCTACGGCCGGGGCGGCACCACCGCGGCGGTGACCGACGCCGACGTTGTGCTCGGACTGCTCGACCCCGACGCCTTCCTCGGCGGAGACATGCCCCTCGATGCGGCCGCAGCCTCCGCCGCGACGGCTCGTCCGGCGGAGGGCTTGGGGCTGTCACCGGTGGACACCGCGGCGGGGATCCACGAGGTCGTGAACCAGAACATGGCCGCCGCTGCCAGCATGCACGGGGTGGAGCAGGGGGTGGACCTGCGAGGGGTCACCATCCTGGCCTTCGGCGGTGCCGGCCCGGTGCACGCCTGCGGTGTGGCCGATCTCCTGGAGAGCGACCGGGTGATCTTCCCCGTCAACGCCAGCGTGCTCTCCGCGTTCGGGACCCTGGTGTCGCCGGTGCGCATCGACCTGGCCCGTTCCATGCCCCGGCTGCTCGACCACACCGACGTCGCCGAGCGGGACGGGTTGCTCGACGAACTGCGGAGCGAGGGACGCAGGGTGCTCTCCGCCGCCGGGGTACCGGCGGGCGACGTGCGCTTCCGCTACGGGCTCGACGCCCGATACTCGGGCCAGGGCAACGAGATCACGGTCTGGGTGGGCACGGGCGAGGCATGGCCGGCGAGCCAGGCCGACGTGCGGTCGGCCTTCGAGTCGGAGTACCGGCGGATCTACGGCATGACGATCCCCGACGTGGCCGTCGAGGCGGTGACCTGGCGGCTGTCGGCCTACGCCGAGAAGGTGCAGGTGCGACCGGACACCGGCGCCACCGGCGCGGCCGGAGCGGCTGAGCCGGCGACGCGGCGTCCGGTGGTGTTCGGGCGCGGCGCCGACGCGGTTGATGTGCCCGTGTACCGGCGGCAGGATCTGGGCGTGGGAGCGGAGTTCACGGGCCCGGCCATCGTGGAGGAGCGGGAGACCACAACGGTGATCCGGCCGGGCTGGCATGCCGAGGTGGCATCCGACGGCAGCCTCGTAGCCACCAGGAGTCGATCATGAGCGGCGCTCGCGCTTTCGACCCGGTCGAGTTGGAGATCTTGTGGCAGTCGCTGATCTCCACGGTCAACGAGCAGGCCCGAGCCCTGCAGCGGGCGGCGTTCAGCCCGATTGTGCGCGAGGCGGGGGACCTGGCCAACGCGGTCTTCGACCGGCGGGGCCGCATGGTGGCCCAGGCGGTGACGGGCACACCGGGTCACATCAACAGCCTGGCCCTGGGTGCGGCCGCCATGCTCGAGGAGTACCCGGTCGGGTCGCTGGTGCCCGGTGACGTGCTCATCACCAACGATCCGTACAAGACTGCGGGCCAGCTCCTCGACGTCACCGTGCTGGTGCCGGCCTGGCGGGTGCCCGCCGGCGGGGGCAAGCCCCGTCTCATCGCCCTGTTCGGCTCCACGATCCACCACACCGACGTGGGCGGCTACGGCATCGGCGCCGGCGGCCGGGACTGCTTCGAGGAAGGGCTCTGGATCCCCATCTGCAGGCTGATGTCCGGTGACGGCTCCGGGGGCTCGGAGCGCAACGCCGACGTCTGGAAGTTCATCCTCTCCAATGTCCGCCAGCCGGATCACATGGCCGGCGACCTCCACGCCCAGATGGCCTCGGGCGAGGTGGGGGCGCAGCGGCTGGCCACGTTGTGCGACACCCACAGCCTTGACGACATAGAGGCCCTGGCCGACGAGATCATCGAGCGGTCCGAGGCTGCCACCCGGGCCACCATCCGCGAGCTGGATGAAGGCACCTACGACGCGTCAGCCGTGCTCGATCTCGCCGACGGGAGCCGGGTGGACATCGTGTGCTCCATGCATGTCGATCCCGACGCCGGGGAGATCACGGTGGACTATGCGGGCTCCAGCGAGGCCAGCCCGTGGGGCATCAACGTGGTTCGCAACTACACCCACGCCTACACCACCTTCACGGTCCGGTCGGTGCTCAACCCCGATATTCCCAACAATCACGGCAGCCTGGCCCCCATCAGGATGCGAGCTCCGGAGGGGTCGGTGGTGCATGCCGTGCCCCCGCAGCCGGGCACGGCCCGCCATGTGGTGGGGATGTTCCTGCCCAATGCGCTGCTCAAGGCCCTGGCTCAGGTGAAGCCCGCCGGTGCCATGGCCGAGGGCGCGGGCGCGGTGTGGACCATGCAGGTGAACGGCCACCACGAAGACGGCTCCCCCTTCATCACCGCCATGTTCACCTACGCGGGCGGCGTGGGCGCCCGGGCCACCAAGCCCGGTCTCGACGCCTGCTCTTATCCCACCGGGGTTTCGGCGGTGCCCATCGAGGTAGTGGAGGCGTCGGCTCCGGTCCGGTTCCTGCGCAAGGCGCTGCGACCCGGCTCGGGGGGCACCGGATCCCAGGCCGGCGGGCTGGGCCAGGTGATCGAGTTCGAAGTGGACACGGCCCGGCCCTGGCAGCTCAACGCGGTGACCAGCCGCCTCACCGAGCCGCCCCAGGGCATCTTCGGGGGAGAGCCGGGCGCGTCCGGGTCGTTCCAGGTGAACGGCGAACCGGTCACTACCCAGACTCGCATCACGCTCCAGCCCGGCGACACCGTGCGCCTGGAGCTGCCCGGCGGAGGCGGCTACGGCCGCCCGGCACCGGATGTGCAGGATCAGGATCACCCGGTCGCGTCGTGACCGCCTGGGCTGAGCCCGTCTCCTTCGCTTCGGCGTGGGATCGGGCGGTGGCCGGCCGCGCCGACGAGACGTTCCTGGTGTTCGAGACGCCGTCGGGGGATGCAGCTCGCTGGAGCTACGGGGACTTCGACGAGGCGGTGGACCGGGTGGCCGGGACGCTGACCGCGCTGGGCGCCGGGCCCGGCGCGGCCGTACACCTCGCCCTCACCAACTCGCCGACGTTCGTGGCGGCGTGGCTGGCCGCATCCCGGCTGGGCGCGTGGATCGTGCCGTCGGATCCGATGGGGCGCACCCCCGAGTTGGCCGGCCACATCGAGCGCACCCGTCCCGCGGTGGGGCTCTGCGCCGGCGCGAGGGCTGGCACTTACCGGGCCGCAGTGGCCGAGGCGGGCCGGGACGATCTGGGTGTGATCGAGATCGACGAGGCCGACACCGCGCTGGCGCCGTTCGACGCCGCGCCTCTGGCCGCCGCCGAGCGACCAGAGGCCGGGCTGCGGGACAGGGCCGCGGTGATGTTCACGTCGGGCACCACGGGACGGCCCAAGGGTGTGGAGGTGACCCAGGCCAACTACGCGTTCGCGGGCAAGGTCATGGCGGAGGCGGCCCAGCTGGCGCCCGATGACCGCCAGCTGGTGGTGCTGCCCCTGTTCCACGCCAACGCGCAGTACTACTCGTTCGCGTCGGCGATCTGGGTCGGGGCCAGCGTGGCCCTGATGCCGTCCTTCTCGGCGTCGGGGTTCCTGCCTGCGGCGGCCCGCCACTCGGCGACCTGCGCCAGCCTGTTCGCGGCGCCGATACGCATGATCCTGGCCCGGGGCGGACCCGTCGGCGGTCTGCAGCTGCGTCACTGCTGGTATGCGCAGAACATCGCCGCCGACCAGTACTCCACGGTGGCTCGATGGTTCGGTTGCCGGCCCCGCCAGCTCTACGGCATGACCGAGACCATCCCCGCGGTCCTCACCGACGAGTCGGCCGACCCGCACCACGCCTCGATGGGCCGGGTCTCGCCCGGCTGCGCGGTGGATGTGCAGGACGCGGCCGGGGGTTCGGTGAAGCCGGGCGTTGTGGGCGAGGTGGTCGTAGGGGGCGAGCCGGGCATCACCCTGTTCGCGGGGTACCTCGATGCCCCGGACATCACCGCGGCCAGCTTCCGGGACGGATGGTTCTGTACCGGTGACCGGGCGGTGCGCGACGACACCGGACGCCACTACTTCGACGGCCGTCGCTCTGACGTGCTCAAGGTGTCGGGTGAGAACGTCTCGATAGTCGAGGTCGAGTCCACCCTGGCCGAGCATCCGGCGGTGCTGGAAGCCGCGGTGGTGGGCCGCCCCGACGAGATCCGCGACGAGGTGCCGGTGGCGTTCGTGGTCGCCGCCGACCCGTCGGCCCCGCCGTCCGTATCCGAGCTCGACGCCTGGTGCGCCGAGCGCCTGGCCAAGGCCAAGCGCCCCGCTGCCGTCACCCTGATTGACGAGCTGCCCCGAACCAGCGTCGGCAAGATACGCAAATTCCTGCTAGCCGAGCAAGCTGCCGACGAGGCGCCACAGGGCGGTTAGGCGGCGGCGAGGCGCTCGGCTTCGTCGATGTAGTCGACGGTCTCGTGGATGAGCATCTTGATGTCGGCTGGCTCGCAGAGGCCCAGGTAGAAGCAGTCGCCGTGCAGCACGTCCCGGGCGGTGTGGTAGTGATCGGTCAGCCGGCCGACGCCGTCATCGGCGCGCGCCAAGCGCCGTAGTTCTTGCGTGGTGATGGGGGACTTGGCGGGCTCCTCGCCGGTGCGGGTCAAGATGAGGGCGTCGGCGGCGCGCTTGGTGGCGCACCAGGCCTTCTCGGCGGCGTCGCGGATGTCGCCGGCCTCCAGCCGGGCCAGCGCCGCGTCGTGCAGGGCCCGGGCGTCGGCGAAGAGCGCGGCGCGATCTGTCGCCATGTCGGCTGGGGGCTGCCGCCCCGTACGGCTCATTGCTGGACAGCGAGGCGCTCGGCTTCGCGGATGTAGTCGACGGTTTCGTGGATGAGGCGCTCGATGTGTTCGGCCGGCTCGCAGAATCCGAGGTAGAAGCAGTCGCCGTGCAGCGCGTCCTTGACGATGTGGTACCGATCCGCTAGGCGCCGGATGTCCTGGTTGGCGATGGCGAGACGGTTCAGTTCCCGTGTCGTGTGAGGGGACTTTGCGGGCTCGTTGCCGGTGCGGGCCAGGATGAGGCCGTCGGCGGCCCGCTTGGTGGCGCACCAGGCCTTCTCGGCGGCGTCGCGGATGTCGCCGGCTTCCAGGCGGGCCAACGCGGCGTCGTGCAGGGCTCGGGCGTCCGCGAACAGCGCGGTGGTCCGCTCGGCAACGGAGTCACTGGCGGGCGGCCGGCTGCTGGACGTATCGCTCGTACCAGTTGTTGTCATCGTGTGCCTCCCAGTGTCTTTCGTCCTTCTTGCCGCACGCACTGTATCCGGGTCATTCAAGAGGAACAACTAGATAACATGAAAATCACTGGAGTTCGTAGACGGCAGCGATGCGGTTCAGGGCCCGGTACAGGAGGCCGCAGGTGGCCTCGACCTTCCATACATTGCCGGGCAGCGGCTGGGTGTCGTATACCCATGCCCACGACGCCTCCCTGAGCGCCTCGGTGTCGTGGAGGCTGGCGCCGAGCAGCCGCTCCTCGGTGCGCTCGGCGCGGTACGGCTTGGGTGCCACCGCGCCGAGCGATACGCGTGCGTCGGCGATAGTGGCACCGTCGTCGTCCAACGCCAGAGACACCGCCGCGGAGCACACCGCGAAGTCGCCGGCGTAGAGCCTCAGCTTCTCGAACGCCGCGGGGCGGGAGCGCGCCACCGCCGGCACTCTCACCTGCGTGAGCAGTTCAGCTTCGGCCAGGTCGGGCTCCCCGGGTCCCTTGTAGAGCTCGTCGATCGTCCGTTGGCGGGACGGCCCCGACCTGGGCGGCACACTCTCGGCGACGGCGTTGAGGGCCAGCAGTCCGGTAGCCAGGTCCGACGGGGTGACGGCCTGGCAGCGGTGCCCGCCGAGGACTGCGTGGTGGAACCGATGATCGCCAAGCACGGCGTAGCAGGGGCTGGCCCATCCGCTGCGCTTGTAGCAGGGAAAGCCGTTGCGGTAGAAGGCGCAGCGCTTCTCCTGCAGGAGGTTGCCGCCGACCGTGGCCAGTTCACGGATCTGGTGGGTGGCGAGCTCATCGAGCAGGTCGGACAGCATCGAGTCGCCCGGCTGGGCATCCGGCGCCGACACCCGTCGGCGGAGATCCTCCAGAGTGACGGCTGCACCGATGCACAAGTCGCCGTCGGGCGTCTCATCGAGTCGGCGCAGTTCACGGACGGAGGTCGTGTCGATGAGGCGGACCGGCGCGGCAAGCCCCTGCTGCCGGGCCACCAGCAGATCGGTGCCTCCCCCCAGGAAGGCCGAGTCCGCGGGCTGGACGGCACCGGCCTCCACGGCGGCCTCCACGGTCTCGGGTCGAGCGATGGCCTCGATGTCGGGAACAGGTGCCAGCGGGCTCTGCCTGCCTCCGCGTCTGCGGGCCCGCCGGTCGAGGAGCTTGAAGAGACCGCGCCCGTAGAGACTGCGCATGAGGTTGATCCAGATCATCTCCCAGCCCAGGGCGCCGGGCTCAGGCCGGCCGCGGCTGGCGCGCGCGGCCGAACTGTGCGGCTTTAGCAGCGGCAGGAGCTTCTCGGGGGTGAGGGGCAGCTCCCGCGCTCGAACGCCGGTGGCGTGGGCCACCGCGTTGGCCACCGCAGCCGGGGTGGGCACCACCCCTATCTCGCCGATTCCCTTGGCTCCGTAGGGTCCCGCCGGATCGTGCCCGTCGAGCAGGACGGCCCGGATCGGCGGCAGGTCCGAAGCCCGCGGCGCGGCGTAGTCCAGCAAGCTGGGGTTCACGAGACGGCCCTGCTCGTAGACGAGTTCCTCACCGAGCGCAGCACCCAGTCCCATGGCCATGGCCCCGACGGCCTGGCCTTCGGCCGCGGCCGGGTTGAGCGCGGCCCCCGAGTCGTGCACCGTCACCGCGTCGATCACCTGCACCTGGCCGGTGGCGTAGTCGACCTCCACTTCCACCGCCTGCACGCAGAAGGAGTACGCGGGCGAGAAGTGGCCCCGGCCGTGCACCTTGTCCATCTTGTCGACATCGGTGAGATAGCTGCCCTGCACCCGCAGGCATCCGTCGGCTGCTCCCTCGGCGAGCGCCACGAGGTCGCCTATGGGCACGGCGTCGGCGCCGGAGCGGGCCTCGCCGTCCGTGAGCGCGACGTGGGCGGACTCGGTACCGAACTTGGCCGCCGCGGCCGCCTTGAGGGCTCGGGCCGCGCCCCGGGCCGCGTCGGCGGCGGCGTGGCCGCTCCACATCGTGCCCCGCGACGACCACGCCCCGAGGTCCCGGGGTGCGTCGTGGCTGTCCATCATGGTCACCGTGACATCGTCGAAGGCGAGCCCCAACTCGTCCGCTGCGATCTGGCGCAGCATTGCGGCCTGGCCCGTTCCGGCGTCGGCGCCGGCGAAGCAGACGCGCGCCGTGCCGTCCTCATGGACCTCCACCGCGGCCTCGCTCAGCTCGGAGTGCTCGAAGGCGTTGGCTCCCGAGACGTGAACCGCGGCGGCCACGCCCACCCCGCGCCCGCTGCCGGCCAGGTCTCGCTTGGCATCCCAATCGATCTCGGCGCGGGCCCGCTGGAGGCACTCGTCGAGGCGGGCCGAACCCAGGCGCCAGCCGGTGAGGGTCACGTCGCCGCGGCGGGGGGCATTCAAGAGCCGCAGTTCGATCGGGTCGATGCCCAGCTTCTCGGCCAGTTCGTCGATCTGCGACTCCATCGCGAAGGTCATCTGCGGGTTGCCGTAGCCCCGGAACGACGCTCCCGGCTGCTTGTTGGTGTAGACCAGTGACACCGCCGTCTCGCACCCGCCGAGCCGGTACGGCCCCGCGGCCAGCATGGTGGCGTAGATGGCTACCGACGGCCCGGCGTGGTTGTAGGCGCCGTTGTCCACCGTCACGTATCCGTCGCGGTGCGTGAGCGTGCCGTCGCGCCGGGCGCCCGTGGCGAGGTCCACGTAGAAGGCGTGACGGACTGCCGTCGTCGCGAACTCCTCGTTCCGGTCAAGCACGAGACGCACCGGCCGCTTCGCCCTGATTGACAGCGCGGCCGCGATCACCTCGTGGCAGCCGGCCTTGGCCTTGGCCCCGAAGCCGCCTCCGACGGCCACGGGGTGGGTGCGCACCTGGTCCATGTCGAGGTCGAGCATGTGGGCGACCTCTTTGCGCACGAAGTAGGGCGCTTGGGTGGACACCCAAAGATCGAGCTGCTGCCGGGCTGAGTTCCAGCGGGCGATCACGGAGTGCGGCTCCAGGCACACATGGGCTGCGGGCTTGTAGGCATAGTTGCCGCTGACAACCACCTCAGCCTCCGAGCGTGCGGTGTCGGGGTCGCCGTAGCTGCGGACCGCCTGCATGGAGAGATTGCCTGCGGCGTCGTCGTGGACGACAGGGGCCTCACCGACGCGGGCGAACTGAGCGGTGACCACGCTGGCTCGCGGCTTGTAGTCCACATCGATCAGGTCGAGGGCCGCATCGACGTCGGCCCGGCTGCTGGCCGCGACCGCGGCCACCTCCTCGCCGATGAAGCGGACCCGTCCCCGCGCCAACGCGGACCGGTCGCTGAACGGCTCACCCAGGTGCAGGTAGGTACGGTCGGGCAGGTCGCCGGCGGTGATCACCGCGGCTACGCCACGGAGGGCTTCGGCCCGGGACGTGTCGATGCTGCGGATGTCGGCATGGGGGTGGGGGCTGCGCAGGATGCGGGCCTCGAGCATCCCGGGCAGCACCACGTCGGTGGTGTAGACGGCCGTCCCCGAGGTCCGCTCGTCCCACTGGTCGGGCCGTACCCGCCGGCCGAGAACCGTCAAGGCTCTTCGCCTCTCAAGCCCCGTCCGGCACCGCGCCGCCGGAGGCGTGCTGCACCGCGGCCACCACGCCGTTGTAGCCGGTGCACCGGCAGAAGTTCCCGGCCAGTGCCCGCCGGACATCGTCAGGATCGGAGGGGTCGCAGTCGCCCGATTCGATGAGCCGGTGGGCCCGCACCACCAGTCCGGGCGTGCAGTACCCGCACTGCAACCCGCCCACGTCGGCGAAGGCCTCCCGCAGGGCCGAGGCGTCGGCGGCCAAGCCCTCCACGGTTCGCACCGGCGCGTCCACGCGGGCAGCCAGCACCAGGCACGACGGCACGGCCCGGTCGCCGACCAGCACCGTGCACGCTCCGCAGTCACCCCGGCCACAGGCCTCCTTGGTGCCGATGAGCCCCAGGCGATCTCGCAGCAGGTCCAGGAGCCTGGTCCCCGGTGTGGTGTCGATGGTTGCCGGCGACCCGTTGACAACCAGTCGAACGATCAACGGTGCGCTCCGGTGCTACTCATCGGCAGGAGCAGCCGCCGAGTCGGCGGCACGGTAGCGCTCCAGAAGCCACTCCGCGAGCTGGGATCGGAAGAAGTCCTGGCCGCTGAGCGGGCCCTGGGGAGCGAAGCGCGATCCCATGCCCCGCTGGCTGGCCACCGCCACCGGCATGTCCTGGTCGTAGAAGAGCTCGACGCCTCGCTGGTGCTGCTCCAGGAGCTGGTCGAAGAGCTTGAGCTTGGTGGTGGGCTCCGGGAACAGGTATCCGAGCCTGCCGAGCGATTGGTCGACCGAGACCGGCTGCACGGCCAGCCATTTGACCGAGTCGCTGTAGGCACCGATCAGCAGGGAGGGCGCCACGTACAGGTAGACGACGTTCCAGCGGTCGTCTTCGTTCAGGGTCGGTATGGCAGGGAACAGCGTGGCCTGCGTGGGGTTCATGCCCCGATCCTTGAAGCCGGTCCGGCCTCTGCCCCCGATCCCGATGGAGCCCGGTTCCAGCGGCGGGAAGGTGCCGGCCAGCAGGGTCTCGTTGCTGGTGTCGGCCTCGGTGAAGTCGTAGAGCGAGGCATGCAGCCGCAGCGAGTGGTATGCGTCCATGAAGTTCTCGGCGAAGACCTTCCAGTTGAACGGCATCGGCAGGAGCTCCGGCTCGGTGGTGACCATCTCGTCGATGCAGTAGTTGTCGAGCATCTCATCGAATTCGGTGAGCCTCGGTCCCAGTGGCGCGGGATCTGCGGCGAACGAGCAGAAGACGAAGCCCTGCCATTCCTCGGTGGCCAGTTGGTGCAGTGAGATGTCCGAGCGAACGAAGCCGGGACGCTGATGCATCTCCGGCGCGCCGATGAGACGACCGTCGAGGTCGTAGGTCCACCAGTGGTACGGGCAGCGGAAGTTCCTGGTTGAGCCGCTGCATTCACCGGGCGGATCGAACCACTGGTCCTTGGGCCGATCGGCCGGAGCGGTGATGCACATGGCACGGTGCTGGCAGATCGAGGACATCACGTTGATCCGGCCGTCGCGGTTGCGCACGACGATCACGGGCTCGTTGCCCAGCAGCGTGACGGTGAAGTAGTCGCCGGGCTCGGGTACCTGGCTGGAACGGCCCACGCACAGCCATTCGGTGTCGAACACCGCAGCCTTCTCGAAGGCGTAGAAATCGGCGTCGGTATAGCAGGCTGGGGGAAGGCCGACGGCTTCGTTCACCGGGCGGGCAGCGGGCTCCATCAACTCCAGCGGGATCGGGCTGCGCATTGGTCTCATGCCGGGTGCCTCCAGTCGCCGATGCGGGAGAAAGTACCGCCGGCCCGGTGAGACAGTAAAGATGGGCGAGTGGTAACGTCCGCCCGTCGACGGGTCTGATTGTCAGACAACGGCATGCAACGCGGTTCAACAACCTGGAGGAAACATGAAGCGACGCACGATTATCTGGTTCGCAGCCGTGATGGCGGTGTTCGGGCTGGTCGCCTCGTCCTGCGGCGACGATGACGACGCTGACGACGGTGCTGCCGCAGTGACCGAGGCCGCCCCCGAGCCGGCCGACGAGGCGCCTACGGCCGCTGAGGAAGAGGAAATGGCCGAAGAGGAGCCGATGGCCGAAGAGGAGCCGATGGCTGAAGAGGAGCCGATGGCCGAGGAAGAGCCGATGGCTGAAGAGGAGCCTGAAGCCGATCCGATGGACTACAACGGCGACGGCGTGGTGCGCATCGGCGTGGCCGTGCCCGGGGACGCCAACGACGGCGCGTACTACCAGGCCTCCGTGGACGGGGCCAGGGAGTTCGCCGCAGCCAACGGCTATCCCGAGCCGCTCTATATCGACAAGATCGACCAGGCCGAGGCGGCCACCGAGTTGCGCAACCTGGCCGATCAGGGGCTGGACATCATCGTCATCGCGGCCGGCGAGATCTCGGAGCCTCTGCCCGACCTGACCGAGGAGTATCCGGAGATCTTCTGGTACTGCCGGTGCGAGGACACCTTCCCCGACCTGCCCGGACTGGCCCAGTCGTCCGACAACAGCGCGGCCATCGAGTACATTGCCGGCTTCGCGGCCGGGCTGCTGCTGCAGGAGCGGGGCGGCGAGAGCGTCTACATGCTCGGCGCCCACGGGGCCGCATTCGAAGTCGAGACGGAGCTCTCGTTCCGGATGGGTCTGAAGGCGGTGGACGAGGCCTACGAGATTCACTACGTGCCCACCGGCGCCCACCCCTTCGACTTCGACAATGTGGCCGGAGCGTCCGAGGCCTTCCACAACGCGGTGGCCGCGGGCGCGGACGCCATCTACCCGTACCTGGGCGGTGCCCACAACCCGGTGATCGCCCTGGCCAACGAGGAGGGCCTCCTCACCATGAGCGCGGGCGCCTCGGACGTGTGCACCCGTGAGGGCGACCTCCAATGGGATCTCGCCATCAAGTTCGACGGCGGCGACTACATCAGGGCAGTGTTCCCGCTGATCCAGCAGGGCCGGTTGCAGGAGGGTGAGCGGTTCATATTCACCGTCGAGCCCGGCTCGGTGGCCGGCGCCGAGATCTGCGATCCCACCCCTGAGCAGGCCGAGCGCATGGAGGCCGAGATCGAGAAGGTCGGCACGGGTGTCTTCGAGGACCAGTTCAACGAGATCAGGGCCATCGCCTACGGCGGCTGACCCTTCCAGCGGCGGCACGCCGTCGACTCTCGCAGCCCAGCGGTGAGCGACACATTGGACGCGGCGGGCGCCGGAGCCGATCCGGCGCCCGCCATCCATCTGCGCGGTATCGACAAGCGCTTCGGCGCCATCGTCGCGTGCGACAAGGTCGAGCTGCGTCTGCAGCGAGGCCGCATCCACGGCATTCTGGGTGAGAACGGGGCGGGCAAGTCGACCCTGATGAAGATCGTCATCGGGCTGGTCACCCCTGACGGGGGCGAGGTCTACATCGACGGCACCCGGCAGTTCATCCGCGATCCACTCGACGCGGCAACGCACGGCATAGGAATGGTCCACCAGCACTTCAGCCTGGTGGAGGCTCTGACGGTGTGGGAGAACGTGATCCTCGGGGAGGGCGGGTCGCTCGACCGCAAGGCGGCTCGCCAGCGGGTGATGGACATCAGCGAGCACTACGGACTCGGGGTCGACCCGGACGCCCGGGTGGCCAACCTCCCGGCTGGCGTACGCCAGCGGGTGGAGATCATCAAGTGCCTCCGCCGCGATCCCGACATCATCATCTTCGACGAGCCCACATCGGTGTTGACCCCGGCCGAGTCAGAGCAACTGTTCGCGGTGCTTCGCACCGCGGTGCGGGACGAGGACAAGGCAGTCGCCCTCATCAGTCACAAGCTCGACGAGGTCCTGCACTCCACCGACGAGATAACCATCATGCGAGCTGGAAGCGTGGTCGCACACCTGGAGACCTCCGAGGCCACCGCGGCCGGCCTGGCTCGGGCCATGGTCGGCCGCGAGGTGTCGCTGCGCTCGGAGGCCGCGGCCCTGGGGCTGGTGGAGGAGATCGAAGCCTTCGCCGAGCATCACGCCGACGGGTCGTCCGATGCCGTTCCGGCCCTGTCGATGGCGGACGTGGTCGTTCGCGGGTCCGACGGCTCGATGGCCCTCGACGGGCTGACACTGGAGGTTCCTGCGGGCACGATCGTGGGTGTGGCCGGTGTGGAGGGCAACGGTCAGGCTGCGTTGACCGAGGTCCTGTCGAGCCTGAGGCCGATCGCCGAGGGCACCATCGAGGTCGCCGGCAAGCCCGTGGTCACCGGTCGGGCCGGAGCCATGGCTCGAGCCGGAGTGGCCGTCATCCCGGCCGACCGCCACGATTCGGGCTGCGTGCTGGACATGACGGTCGCCGAGAACCTGTTCCTGATCGACATCGAACGGGTGGCCAACATGGGGTTCTATGAACAAGCCGGCATCAACCGCAAGGCCCAGGAGCTGATCGACGAGTTCGAGATCCAGACCTCCGGTCCGGGTGCGCCCTTCTTCACCCTCTCGGGGGGCAACCAGCAGCGGGTGGTGCTGGCCCGGGAGCTGAGCGCCGACCCGCAGGTACTCCTTGCCGACCAGCCGACCCACGGTCTCGATGTGGGCGCCATCGAGTACATCAGCGACCGGCTCCGCAAGGTGGCCGACGATGGCGTGGGTGTGCTGCTCATATCGAGCGAACTGGAGGAGCTGCTGCATCTGGCCGACAACATCGTCGTGCTGTACAGGGGCAGGATCGTCGGGCAGATGGCCCGCGACGAGGTCGATCTGGAGCGTCTGGGAATGCTCATGGGCGGAGCCTCAGAGGTCGAGGCGCGCTGATGGCGTCCGAAGAGACAGAAGCCGGGATGAACTCGGCGGGCACATCGACCGGCGGCCGCGCCGTGATGTACTCCAAGGCCAGGGAAGCAGGCGTGGTGGCCGGGCTGTACATCGGCAGCGTGGCCGTGGCCCTGATCATGTCGGCCGCACTGGTGGCGGTCACCGGAGGTTCGTGGCGGGAGGTCTTCTCAGCTCTGCTGGACGGCAGCCTGAGGGCGCCCGGCCGGTGGGGCGACACCCTGGGCGTGGCTGTGCCTCTGATCTTCGTCGGCGTGGGCACGGTCATCGGCGGCCGAGCCGGGCTCATCAACATCGGCCAGGAGGGCCAGCTCACCTTCGGCGCGGCCGTGGCCATGTACGCCGGTCTCAACCTGTTCGGTCCCGGCCCGTTCGCCCTGGTGGGCATGCTCCTGATCGGCCTGGCCGCCGGAGCGTTCTGGGCCGGCATCGCGGGCGTGCTGCTGTACTGGAGGCGAGTACCCGAGGTGCTGACCACGCTGCTGCTGGTCACCGTGGCCGCGCAGGTAGTGGGCTTCGGGCTGCAGCGGTCCTGGATCCTGCTCGCGCCCATCGAGGGCCGCTCGTCCCGCAATATCGTCAGCGAGCAGCTCGACCCGAGTCGGCGCATCGGCCGGATCGAGCTGTTCGGAAACGAATTCCCCATCAGCGTGTTCTTCGCCCTCGCGTTCGTGATCGTGGTGGCGGTGGTGCTGGGTCGCACGGTCTGGGGGTTCAAGCTGCGGATGCTGGGCCGCAGCGCCCGGACCGCCCAGCGAGCCGGGGTGTCGGAGTGGCGCTACGGCATGGCCGGGCTGCTGCTGTCGGGGGGCTTTGCCGGCCTGGCGGGGTCGGTGATGGTGGCCGGCGGCGACTTCGGCAACTTCCGGCTGGTTCCCGGCTTCGCGGTGAACATCGGATTCGACGGGCTGCTGGTGGCGCTGGTGGCCCGGCAGAGACCCCTGCTCGTGGTGCCGCTGGCCCTGGTGTTCGCCGGTCTCAGGACCGGGTCGGGGTTCCTGGCCGCCACCGGCGTGGAGCGGGAGATCACCCAGATCGTCCAGTCGCTGCTGGTTCTGGCCCTGCTGGTCCCTCCGGCCATCCTCTTCATACGCGAGCGGCGCCGGGCCCTGGCCGCCATGACCGCGAGGACCTGAGCGGTGGAAGCCCTCTTCAGCGCGCTGGCCGACGTCTTCGGCACCGACGTCACCTATTCGAGCGCGGCCCGCTTCGCCGTACTGCTGGCCTTCTGCGCTCTGGGCGAGACCATCGCGGAGCGGGCCGGCACGCTGAACATCTCCACCGAGGCCATGATCCTGGCCGGGGCGTTCGCGGCCGCGGTCGGGTTCGACATGACCGACCGGGTCACCATCGGGTTGATGTTCGCGATGGCCGCCGGGCTGGTGGTCGCCATCGTCCACGCCAACCTGAGCCACCGGCTCACGGCCAACACGTTCGTGGTGGGGCTGACCCTCAACATCCTGGTCCTGGGCCTGGCCACCTTCTTGAACCGGAACCTCGAGCCTCACTCGAAGCGGGCCCATGTGTTCGAGGTTCCGATCCTGTCGGATATCCCGCTCGTGGGCCCGGCCCTTTTCGGGCAGTCGTGGCCCTTCTATCTCATCTACCCGCTGATCCCGCTGTCGTTCTGGCTGCTGTACCGCACCCGCTGGGGGCTGGAGGTGCGAGCCGTGGGCGAGAACCCGCAGGCCGCCGACGTGTCGGGCATCGACGTCAACAAGCGCCGGCGCCAGGGTGTCTACCTGAGCGGGATCACCAGCGGGCTGGGCGGCGGCTACCTCCTGCTGGGTCAGGTGGGACTGTTCGAGGAGCAGATTGTGGGCGGCCGGGGATTCATCGCCATCGCGGCGTTGATCTTCGGCGGCTGGACGCTGCGGGGCGCGGTGGCCGGCTGCCTGCTGTTCGGCGCGGTGGACTCGTTCAGGCTCAGCCTGCCCACGGTCGGCTACGAGGTGACCGCGGAGGTGCTGCAGGCACTGCCGTTCGTGGTCACCATCGCGACGGTGGCCGTGTTCGCCCACCGGACCCGCCAGCCGGCCGCTCTGGCCCAACCATTCGTACGGGGTCTGACCTAGAGCGAGCGTGAATTGACCATGAGCGTCTCGCGTCGCAGCAGTGTCACTCCCGCTCTTGTTCGCTGCGCTCACGGGCCGCTCGGGCCGCGGCCTCGCCCGTATGGGCCGGATACGCCCGCCCATTCGCTCGGCCTCTTGGCAGACCTGGCGGGAGTGCATACATGAGGCCGGGGGGCGGCGGCAGCGACGACGCGAGGAGCTTTCGGTCCCGGATCGTGCTGGCGGTCGTCGTGGCGGCGGTGGCCGTGCTGTGGGTGATGTCCGGGCTCGGCGCGATCGAGGTTCCCTACCTGTTCTCGGGCCGGGACGCCACCAGGCTGGTGGTGACCGACGAGTCCGACGACTGCCGGGAGGCGGGCCGGGATTGGGGCGAGGGGTGCGACGCCGCGGCCGACATCTCCACCATCACCGTGTGGCGAGTGGGCCACCGGATCCTCATGGCCGAGTTGGAGCTGGCCGAGGCCCCGGATCTCGGGCCGGACGTGGAATGGACGGCCGAGTTCTTCGCGGAGACACAGAACGCCTTCACCGAGCAGGGCATCATCTGCGGGCTGTCCAACGCGGTCGACGGTGGCGAGTCCGGGACCGAGGCGGTGGCCTATGCCCTCGAATTCCGCTTCTCCACCGAGCAGTTGGGACCCGAGGCCTGTGAAGGCTGGCTGGACGGCTCGTCGGCCCGGTTCGCCATCGATGTGACCGGGCAGCCGGTCGACTCGGAGGTCCGGCTGGTCGGCCTGGTGAGACTGGAGTTCCCCAACGATCCGGACCGTCGGGGCACCGCGGACGACTTCCTGGTCAAGACGGCGCTGGCCGACCTGCCCCGTTGATCGGGTCTTGTCGCTCCTAGAGCAAGCTGGCGGCGATGGCGACTACCTCGGTCAACAGCTCGCGGTTGGCAGTCGGGCCGGGCGAGATGATGTTCACGAAGAAGGCGTCGAGGCGGTGCGCGCCGATCAGGCCCTGGAGCTGGCGGCGGCACTCCGCGGGTGTGCCCGCGATCTGGTATTCGGCCACCAGCTCGTCGGTGACGAGCCGGCCGACGGCTTCGGGGCCGCCCTCGTCGAAGGCCCGCTTCAGCCCGGCGATCTCGGCTTCGTCGAGGCCGAGGTTCTTGAGGATCCGGGGCGGGCTGTCCATGATGGCGTAGCCGTAGAGGTGCTTGGCCTCCTCGATCATCTCGGGCTTGTAGGCCAAGCGGTCGAGGTAGACGCGCGTGAGCGGGGCGCTCGCCTCCGTTCGGGCTTGGTCGGCAAGGCCGAACGCGTCGCCGAGGTCGGACTTGACCATCAGCACCAGGCCGTCGGCGTTGGTGCCGGCCAGGGCCAGCATCCTCTCGCCCCGGGCCGCGACCCAGATCGGGATCGAATGGGTGCCGGTGGTGAGTTGCGCCCCTTCCAGCGAGAGTCTCCGTCCCTCCCAGGTGACGGGCTCTCCCCGCCACAGCAGCCGGAGCGCCTCGATGGTGTCGGCCATCCGCGCCAGCGGGTCGGAACGCTCGAGGCCGATCGGACGCAGCACCATGGTGCCGCCGGCCACCAGCGTCACGAAGGCCCGGCCCCCGCTCATCTCGTCGACGGTGGCGACCGCGGCCGCGGTGGCGGCCGGGTGGCGGGTGTAGGGGTTGGTGACCGCCCCCAGGCGGATGGTGCTGGTGGCCCGGGCCGCCGCGCCGAGAACCGCGTAGACGTCCAGCATCAGGCCCTCGTCGGCCACCATGCAGTACGAGTAGCCGAGTTCCTCGGCGGCCACGATGGTGTCGATCAGCTCCGCCGAGCCCATCGTCGGCACGATCTGCAGACCGAGGGAGATGCCCTCTGCGGTCACGGCGCGGTGTCCTGCCAGGGGTCGCGAATCGGCCGGATGACGACGGGGCCAATGTCGATGCGCCGGTCGGTCTCGACCAAGTCGGCCACCAGTTCGCCCACGCCGTCGGCGGGCATCATGCGAGCCCGCACTGGCGCGGGCGCCTTGCGGTCCCACAGTCCCGTATCGATCTGCGCGGGGCAGACGGTGATGACCCTTATGCCCCGATCCCGCCCCTCCAGCCGGAGAACCTCGCCGAGCGCGTTCATCCCACCCTTGGATGCGGCGTAGGCGGCGTTGCCCTCGAAGGCCTGGACCGCGGCGATACTGCTGATCAGCACGATCTGCCCGCCGGCCGCAGCCAGCGGTTCCCAACCGGCGCTGGTGAGGGCCATGACCGCGCTCAGGTTGATGTTGATGACGCGGCGCCAGTGGTCCGCGCTGGCCTCGGGCACGGTTGCCTTCTCGAAGGTGCCCGCGCTGTGAACGATCACGTCGAGGCGGCCGTGCGCATCGAGGGTCTCCGCAACGACCCGCTCAGGCTCGCCGGGTTCGGTCAAGTCCGCGGCCAAGGCCACCGCAGGCGCGCCCAGCCTCTCGACAGCAGCCTTCAGCCGGTCCTCCCGCCGTCCGACAAGCACACAGCGGGTGCCCCGGGCCGACAGGGCGGATGCGCAGGCCGCGCCGATGCCGGTGCCGCCCCCGGTGACGATCGCCACTGGTTCGGTGCCGGTGTCCGTCATGGGTGGCTCACCCGAAGAAGGAGGCGGTGAGCACCTCATGGTTGATGAACCCCGCGCTGAAGGTCCGGCCGCTGGCCAGGTTGGTGAGGTGGATCTCGGCGGGGGAGTGCAGCTCTATGGGGATCTCGTAGAAGTCCCGCCCGGCGTCCTCGTAGATCTCGATGAAGGGGCGTCCGTAGGCGGAGCTGGCCATCGACACCACCCGGTCGACGATCTCGGCGCACTGGGCGTCGTCGCCGTCGACGGTCACGTTGGAGATGCCGCCGTACAGCAGGCTGTCGTTGATGCGGCCCATCGAGATCAGGTCGTCGTCCACCAGGGGCGGCACCACCCCCAGGCCGTAGGCGCAGCGCAGGCCGCGCAGGTCCATGCCCTCCTCGGCGAGGCGGTGTATGGACTGCTCCACGATGCGGGCCGCCACCTGCACCGCGGTCACGAGGCTCCGGTTCGGCGCGAACAGCACGTAGAGGTCGCTGGGGGCTACCCGGCACGCCGAGGCGATCATGTCGGCTATGGCCACCGGGATCGGCTCGGAGGTCTGGATGGCCACCACCGACTCGTGATGGTCGTCGCGGTAGTCGATCCACTCGAAGTAGTGGTCCAGGCTGTCGCGGTTCAGGGCCCGTCCCGGTCCGGCCAGGATGGCGGCGTGCTCGGTGCCGGGCGCCTGCAGGCGCCAGCCCGCGATCTGCGACGCCACGCAGGCCTCGATGGGGTGGTCGATCATCACCCGCACCGCAGTGAGCATCCGCCCGTCCAGATCGAAGGGTTCGTAGCTGACGATGCCCAGCCCCCCCAGGCTGACCAGGGTGTAGAGCTGGGCGGCCCGCCAGCCTCCCCTGGCCTCGAGGCCCATGTCGATGACGGTGGCTCCGTTGTGGAGCCGGTCCACGGACACGCCCAGCGCGTCGGCCTCGTCCAGGATGAGCCGCACCGTCTTCATGGCCTCGCGGTTGACGCTGATCATGGCTGCCTCCTGCTGCCGGTGCGGGTCTGCCTCAGGCGGGGGTGGACTCGCGGGCGCCCAGGGCTGCGTCGACCGGGAGGATGGCGCCGTTGAGGTAGCTGGCCTCGGGCGAGGCCGCGAACAGGATGGCCGCGGTGACCTCCTCCGGCCGCCCGAAGCGTCCCTCGGGGATGTGGCGCTGGATGGCGGTCTGCAGGTCGGGGTCACGCATCCCGGCCAGCAGGGCCTCGGTGGCTATGAGCCCGGGCGCCACCGCGTTGACCCTCACGCCCTTGGGGCCCAACTCCAGGGCCATGGCCCGGGTCAGCCCCTCGACCGCACCCTTCGACGCGATGTAGGCACAGCGGTTGACCACCGCCAGCCGGGCCAGGATCGAGCTGACGTGAACGATGGCGCCGCGGCCCCGCTCGACCATGCCCGGTGCCACCAGCCGGCTCAGCTGCAGCAGACCCCTCACGTTGGCCCGCCAGACCGTGTCGAAGGCCTCGAGGGACAGGTCGAACATCGAGGAGCGGTCGATGAGGGCGGCGTTGTTGACCAGGATCGACACCGCTCCCAGCGAGGCCTCGACATCGGAAGCGAGCCGGCCGACGTCGGCCTCGTTGCCGATGTCGGCCTGGAACACCTCGGCCGTCCCGCCGGCATCGGCGATGGCCTGCCGGGTGGCGTCAGCTCCGTCGGCGTCGCTGCGGTAGTTGACCGCGACCCGGGCGCCCTCGGCCGCGAAGGCTCGAGCGGTGGCCGCGCCGATGCCCCTGGATGAGCCGGTCACCAGGACGGTGTCGCCTTCGAAGCGGTCGGGTCTCACGATCATCCCCCTCCGATGGCCGCAGCCTCGGCCTCGTTGTCGGCGATGACGGCCAGCACTGTGCCGACGTCGACGGTCTCGTCCTCGTCTACGAGTATCCGGGCCACCACGCCGGCGCACGGCGCCTCCAGCTCGTTCTCCACCTTCTCGGTCTCCACCTCCGCGATCACCTCGCCCTCCACGACGTGTTCGCCCTCGTCGACGTACCAGGCCACGACGGTGCCGTCCTCCATCGTCAGCCCCCACTTGGGCAGGATCACATCAGTGGCCATTCAGATCTCCTCGTGCATCGTGTGGTCAGTACTGGGCGGCGGTCTTGATGGCGGCGGCGATGTCGTCGGGGCCGGGCAGCACGATGTTCTCCAGGGGCACCGAGAAGGGGATGGGGGTGTCGAGGCCGTCGACCCGCACCACCGGGCCTCGCAGCTCGCTGAAGCACGCCTCGCTGATGCGGGCGCTCAGCTCCGCGCCCAGCCCGCCGATGCGGGGGGCCTCGTTGGCCACCACTACCCGGCCGGTCTTGGATGCCGATGCCAGCACGGCGGCCGCGTCGTAGGGCCGGATCGTCCGCAGGTCGACCACCTCGACCGAGATGCCGTCGTCGGCGGCCCGCGCCGCGGCGTCCAGCGCCATGGGCACCATCCGCATGGCCGCCACCACCGTCACGTCGCTGCCCTCGCGGGCGACCGCAGCCTCCCCCAGCGGGGTGGTGTAGTACTCCGGCGGCACCTCGGCCCGGCTGCGGTACAGCGCCTTGTGCTCCAGGAACAGCACGGGGTCGTCGCTGTCGATCGACGCCAGCAGCAGGCCTTTGGCGTCGACCGGGTTCGACGGAGCCGCGATCACGATGCCGGGCACGTTCAGGAACCAGCCCTCCACGCTCTGGGAGTGGTGCGGACCGCCGCCGAAGCCGCCCCCGCAGGCGGTGCGGATCACCAGCGGGGCCTTGAACTGCCCGTCGAACATGTAGTGGAGCTTGGCCACGTTGTTGACCACCTGGTCGTAGCACTCGGCGATGAAGTCGGCGAACATGATCTCGGCCACCGGACGCATGCCGACCATGGCCGCGCCCGCGCAGGTGCCGATGATGGCCGCCTCCGACAGGGGAGTGTCCCGGACCCGCTCGGGCCCGTACTTGGCCAGCAGTCCCTTGGTCACGCCGAAGTCCCCGCCCATCTCGGCGATGTCCTCGCCGATGAGGAACATCTCCGGGTGCTTCTCCATGGCCAGGTCCAGGGCGTTGTTCAGAGCCTGGGTGAAGCTGGCCTTGCGAACCCTGTCCCTGGGTTTGCGGGGTGTGCGGGCGGTGCGGGCCGGCTTGGTCGCGGCGGCGTCGGTGGCACTCATCGCGAGTCCACCTCCCAGCCGACATAGACGTCGGCGGTGGCCTTGGCCGGATCGGGTGCAGGGCTGTCCTTGGCGAAGGTGATCCACTCCTCGATCAGGTGCCGGGTCTCCTGCTCGATGGCGTCGAGCTCGGCCTGGTCAACGGCCCGCTCGGCCAGCGCCTCGCCGGCCAGCATGATCGGGTCGCGCTCCTCCTTCCAGTACTTGACTTCCGCCTCGGGCCGGAACTCCCCGGCGAAGATCCCCTGCCAGCGCCAGGTCTTGAACTCCAGGAAGTACGGGCCCGCCCCGGAGCGGACGTGCTCGACCGCCGCGCCCACCGCGGTCCAGGCCTCGACGATGTCGTTGCCGTCGACCTGACGGCTGCCGAATCCGTAGCCCTGCACCATGTCGACGATGTCGGCCGAGGCGTGGCCCTCGCCCACCGGCATGGAGATGGCGTAGCCGTTGTTGATGCAGGCGTACAGCACAGGAAGGTTCCAGATGGCGGCCATGTTTAGGCTCTCGTGGAACTCGCCTCGCCCCACGGTGCCGTCACCGATGATGGCGCAGGCCACGTTGGGCCGGTCCCGCATCTTGGCGGCCAGCGCCACTCCCAGCACGGTGGCCATGTAGGAGCCCTCCACCGCGTTGTCGCCGAAGTTCCCCACGGTCGGGTCGGCCGAGTGCAGGCTGCCCCCCTTGCCGCTGCACACCCCGGTGGCCCGCCCGAACAGCTCGGCCATGATCCTCTCGCCGTTGCCGCCGTGGCGCTGCTGGGCCAGGGCGTTGATGCCGTGGCAGCGATGGTCGGGGAAGAACGTGTCGGTGGCCTCGAGGTGCCAGGCCAGCGCGGCCTGGGTGGCCTCCTGGCCCAGCCCGGTGTGCAGCATCCCGGGCACGTTGCCCTGCTCGAACTCCCGCTCGAGTCCCTGCTCGAAGGCCCGTATCAGCCACATGTCGCGGTACAGGCCCGTCAGCGTCGACGTGTCCACTAAGTCTCCTTCGTGTTGGCGATGAACTCCGCCCAGGGGATGCGGGGCAGGTGGTAGGCGCCATCGTCCACCGTGCGGAGGAAGGTACGCAAGCCGAGCCGACCGATGGGTCCGAGCCTCAGAGCGTCGATGCGGCCCCTCTCGTCGCAGACGGCCGCGTCGTAGGCCGCCCACACCACTTCGGCGATCACCAGATGGACCTCTCCGAACGGCAGGCCCGGCGTGCCTAAGTCCACCACCTGGCGCACTTCGCACTCCAGCCGGGCCAGCGCTTCGCCGATGGCCGGCGATGTCACCCTTGTGGCCGGCACGGGGGTCCACCCGGCCAGCTCGAACTCGTCGACCTCGCTGGGAGCCTCCATGGCGACCGTCTCGATCCGGTCGCGGAATGCCTCAGTGGTGACGTTGATGACGAAGTCGCCGCTGGCCATGGCGTTGGTGTAGGTGTCCTTGAGCTCCCCGCTCTCGCGCAGGCCCATGGTGATGCCCACCAGCATGGGATCGCCGGTGATGGGCAGGTAGTAGCTCATGGGCGCGATGTTGTTGACCCCTTCGGGGCTGCGGGTCGAGACCATGGCGATGGGGCGGGGCACCACCAGTTGCGACAGCATGTACTGCCGCTCCATCGGCGGGTGCTCGGCCGGGTCGAAGACGACGGTGCGCTCAGGGTCCACGGGTGCTGGTCGCAGTCCTCGTCTCGTGGCGCCGTCGGTGAGGCGGGGGCTGATCAGGCGCCGTTGGCGGGCCAGTGCTCGCGGTAGCGCTTCACCAGCCAGCGGTTGAACTGGACCAGGGTCTCCTCCTGCCACGAGTAGCGGCCGCGCGGGGCGAGATGGGAGTTGAGCCCCATCTGGGTCATGGCGTCCACGTAGATGTCCTGCTGGTTGAAGTTGTTGACGCCCTCCTCGGCCGCCTTGAACAGGTAGTCGAAGAGGGGATCCTCCAGCGCCGACGGCTCCAGGCAGTAGCCGATCTGGATGGTGATGTGGCCGGCGTCCTGCGGGCTGATGATGAAGTAGGCCACCTCGTCGGGGACGATGGCCAGAGCCAGGGTGGGCGGGATCAGCACGAAGCCGCCCCGCTTGCGCTGCTCTTCGGTGAGATTCGAGAACACGGGGAGGATGCAGCGCTGGGTGGGATTGAAGGAGCTGTCGATGTCGGTGAAGTGCTGGATCCGGCCGATGGCGCCGTCGGTGTCGTCCCAGGGCAGGAAGTCGTTCATGTGGCTGGGGGCGAAGGTCTGCAGCGGCCCGTGGAGCCGGCTGGCGTGGTAGGGGTCGTTGAAGTTCTCCATCATGACCTTCCAGTTCCACGGCAGGTCGGGAATCGTCTTGCCCTCCAATGTTGTGGTCGACTCCAGGCCGTAGTTGGTGAGCATGGCGTCGATCTTGGTCATGGTCGGACCGAACGGCCGGGCGTTGCGGTCGAAGTTGGCCATGATGAACCCCTGCCAGATCTCCACCTTGAGTTGCGGGAGCGGATGATCGGTCCGGTCGAAGCCGGCGGCCCGGTCCATGGCCGGCGCGCCCAGCAGAGCGCCGTCCAGTCCGTAGGACCAGTGGTGGTAGGGGCAGGTGAAGCGGCGGCAGTTGCCGGACCCCTCCGCGATCACCATGCCCCGGTGGCGGCACACGGCCGACATCACCCGCAGCTCGCCGTCGGAGTCCCGGGCGGCTATCAGCGGCTCGCCCGCGATGGTGATGCAGCGGAAGTCCCCCGGCTCGGGCAGCTGGTCGATCCGGCCCACGCACAGCCACTCCCGCTGGAAGATGGCCCGCCGCTCGAACTCGTAGAACTCCGCCGACGTGTACAGGACGGGCGGCAGCAGCCGGGCCTCGTCCACCGGCCCCACGGAGGAGCCGAAGCTGTCCAGAAGGTCGCCGGTCAGCACTGTCATGGCTCGTGTCTCCGCTAGGTCTGAGCGCGTGGCGGGATGATGTCCCTTGCCGCTGAACCTAGTTCGTCGGCTCAAGCCGCCATATATCGGGAGCGCTGGCCCGCATGTCGAGTTGGGGAGAGGTGGGCTTCTGCCTAGACGACTAGGGCGACGGTGACCAGCGCTCCTGCGAACGCCGCGACCATTATCAGCGCGACCCTCATCATCGTCTTGGTCAGCTCCGCAATCTCCTTGTGCAGTTCGGCGATCAGTCTCGACTCCAGCACCTGCAAGTCCTTGGTTGTGGCCAGCGTGTCCGTCGGCACGGCCGGCGAGGGCATGTCTGCGGCTGCCATCTCATCAACCCCTCTCAGACTCGTGGTGATCAATGCTCATGTTGGTCAGTTTAGATGGTAATATAACATGAATCATGAAAATGTATTCGTAGCTCAATCGATGTTGGAAGTCGTAGCCTCCTGGAGGGCCGTGCCGATCTGCAGGCACAGGGCGTCAGCGTGGGGCGGGGCGACTATCTGGACGGCCGCGGGGCGGCCCTCGTCGAGTCCGGCCGGCACAACCAGCGCGGGGTTGCCGGTGACGTTGAACGGAAGGAAGTTGCGGGCGACCTTGTCGAGCCAGAGCCGGTCGCCGTCATCGAAGAAGGTGGCCGGGTCGGGCGCGGAGGTCGGCGTGGCCGCGCTGACCAGTACGTCCACCCGATCGAACACCGCGTCGAGATCGGCCTGCACCAGACTGCGAGCCCGAAGCGCCCGCAAGTAGTCGGAGGCGCTGGTTCGTGCCCCGGCTGCGAGCCGGCAGGCGGCTGAGGGAGTGAACTCTTCGATGCGGTGAAGGTTGCCGGTGTGATGCGCGGCGAACTCCACCACCGTGATGACCCAGGCGATGATGCCGGCCAGCTCGGCGTGAGGGAACGGGACAGGCACGACGGTGCAGCCGAGGTCCTCGAGTTGGGCGAGCGCATCTGACAGGGCCTGGGCCACCCTCGGTGAGGAGCCCTCGGGCAGCCATCCGGCGGGGACCCCGACGCGCAGACCCTGCACCGGAGGCCCGATGGCCCGGTAGTCGGGTACCGCGCTGTCCGACGAGTACGGGTCGGCCTGGTTGCCGCCTGCGACAACGCTCAGCACCAACCCCAGATCCTCGACGGTGCGGGCCATGGGACCCGCATGGTCCAGCGTCCAGGACACCCCGAAGACGCCGTCGCGGGGCACCCGACCGAACGTCGGCTTCAGCCCATTCACACCGCAGTACGACGACGGCACCCGGATCGAGCCGCCGGTATCGGTGCCGAGTGCCACACAGAAGAACCCGGCCGCCAGTCCGGCGGCGGAGCCCGAGGAGCTTCCTCCTGCCCAGCGGCCGGGCGCGCTCGGGTTTCTCACGCCGTTGCCGGTCTCGTCGCCGAAGGCGAACTCCGGCGTGGTGGTCTTTCCCACGATGATCGCGCCCGCATCCCGGAGACGAGCCACGACGGTGGCGTCGGATGCCGGAACATGGTCGGCGAACAGTGTCGATCCGGCCGCGGTGCGCAGCCCCCGGGTGTTGATGATGTCCTTCACTCCGATGGGGACGCCCTCCAGCGGCCCGGCGCTGCCCTCTCGCCAGCGACTGGCCGAGCGCGCCGCCTGGTCCCGGGCGGTGCCGTCAAGGGTGACCACCGCTCCGATGGCGGCGCCGTCGCCGTTGATCCGGGCCAGACAGGCGTCGATCACCTCGACCGGGTCGAACGCGCCGGTCCGGTAACCCTCCAGCAGCGCCGCCGCGCTGAGGTCGGACAGGTCCCCACCGCCGAACTTCGGCGGTGATCCTGCGGCCTCGCCACTTCGAGGTTGGAGCCCGCCGGAATCCGGATCGGCATCGGACAACCAGCGGTCGGCCGCCGCGGGACCGACAGTGTCGGGGAACGGCTCGCTCAGCGAGCGCAGCCCGGCAAGCTTGTCGCCCAGGGTGGCCTGGGACGCCGCGGCTGCAGCCAGGATCTCCGCGGGGATCTCGGCGCTTCCGTCCGTGACCGGCCAACTGTCGGCCGCCGCGGTCACCGACCGGCATCCTCGTAAGCGACCGCGGCCGCGAACTCGTCGGTGCCGATGTTGTGGAGTCTCCAAGCGACGTCGGGCAGGTCAGCGAACCGGAAGCAGCCGCTCGCGGCACCGTCGCGCATGGCCGGCGGGATCTCGAAGCGGGCGACATCCAATGACAGGCCCATACCGTGGGCCTTGCTCAGCGCTTCCTTCATCGTCCACAGATCGAAGAACAGCTCTAGTCGGCGCTGTCCCCGCACTGCGGCCAGCTCGCTCTGCTCGTTGGGCCCGAACACGGCCGCGATCAACTCTGCGACATTGGGATGGGGGATCCTCTCCTCGACGTCGACGCCTATCTCTCCTCCGGGCGAGAGCGCGATCAAGCCGTGGCGACCGCTATGGCTCACGTTGAAGCTGATCGGGGCCGGCCGGCCGCGTACGGTGGCCGACGGCTTGTTGTGCTCGGAGGCCTCGAAGGCGAGATGCTCGTTACGGCAATCGAGCCTGTGGCACAGCACCGACCGGAGCACGGCCCGACACAGCGTGAACCGCCGCCTGGGGCTGTCGTGCACGAACCGGTCCCGCCGCTGCTGTTCGTCGCGGTCCAGCCACCGTAAGGCGCCGTCCTCGTGCCCGCCGCCGGGCGACAGGTCTACGTGCAGTACCCGGATCTCATCGATGGCGCGGAACTGGCTGCACCAGTCGTCTGGCTCTCGCGCCTTCACAGGAATGGGCGCGAGGGTACTCTCCGGACGGAGAGGAGCCCGAAGGTCTGCGGGTCAGCCCGAGTTGGCGTCGAGGTACGCGATCAGATCTCCCGGCGTGAGCAGCCCGGCGAACTCGTCGGCCGGAATGTCGATGCCGAACTCCTCGCATACGAGCCGCCAGAACGCCACAACATCGGCGGAGCTGACGCCCGCATCGATGATGTTGAGGTCCAGTCTTATCGGCTGACCTTCGGACCTGCCCTCGATCTGCAGGTTGGCGTCCACAAGCGCTCGAATGCGTTCTTCGGTGGAGGACATCGGAGGGGTTCCTTTCTGTTACGTCTTGGGAGACCGCGGCAGCCTAGGGAGCCATCGATATCGCGTCAACCGGTCACTTCGCTTGCAACGGCTGCACCCAGTAGCGGCGACGCTGGAACGGATAGCCCGGCAGGGCAACCCGGCGCCGGGTCTCACCTTCGAACAGCATGGGGAAGGACGCGTCGCCACCGGCCGCGTACTCGGCTGCGACCGCTTCGACCTGAGCACCGTCATCGTCGGCTGCGGGCGGCGGCAGGCCCGCTCGCCGGTTGCCGCCGGCCACGTCCAGCAACCCGTCCCGGAGCGATTCGACATCGCTGAACAGGACCGCGGCCCGGCACTCGAAGTGGCTGCGCCCCATGCTCGCCGTCCAGGCCATGTCGGCCAGCAACCCGGCCGCGGCACCATCGGAGTCCGACAGCTCCCCGGCTCGCTCGTCGAGCCATGCGAGGTACCGCTCGGCAAGCTCCTGTAGGGCCTGGTCCGAATGAGCCGACAGCGGCAGTAGCCGCGTCCAGCTCTCCGGCCGTGTGTCGCCGGCGGATGGGGAAGCGTCGCCCGGCGGTGCGTCGTACCCCTCCAGGACGAGGTGCGCGTTGGCACCCGAGATGGCGAAGGAGTTCACGGCGGCGAGCCGGGGCCGACCAGGGGTTGTGGGCCAGTCGGTCATTCCGGCCGTCACCCGGACGAGCAGCCGGTCCCAGTCGATCTGTTCGCTCGGCTCGCTCAAGTGCAGGTGCTTGGGGATCTTCCCCCGGTTCATGGCCAGCACCGTCTTGATGAGGCCGGCCACAGCCGATGCGCATTCCAGGTGGCCGATGTTGGTCTTGACCGAGCCGACCAGTAACGGACGGTCGCGGTCCCGGCCGGTGCCGTAGACGGTCGCGGCCGCGTTCATCTCGACCGCGTCGCCAAGGGCGGAGCCCGGCCCGTGCGCCTCCAGGTAGTCCACCTCCGCGGGCACGACCGCAGCCCGGTCGAGTGCTTGCTCCATCGCCTGCATCTGCGCCGGACCGTTGGGCTGGATGAGACCCAGGCCGGTCGCGTTCTGGTTGACGGCCGTGCCGCGTATGACGGCCCAGATGCGGTCGCCGGCGGCTATGGCATCGTCCAGCCGCTTGAGCGCCACCATGCCGCAGCCCTCGCCCCGGACGTAGCCGTCCGCCCCCGCGTCGAAGGCGCGGCACTGCCCGCCGGCCGACAGCATTCCCGTCTCCGCGAGGAACTTGGCGATCGACGGGGACAGGACCGCATTGGCGCCCCCGGCCAGGGCCAGATCCACCTCGTGCTGCTGTAGCGCGGTCACGGCATGGTGTATGGCGACCAGCGACGCCGCGCAGGCCAGGTCGAAGGGCACGGCCGGGCCGGCCAGGCCGAGAGTGAACGCGATCCGCCCTACGGCCACGCTCGGGGAGGTGCCGAAGTAGCTGTCGCCCCGGCCGGCGTCGGCGATGGTCTTGCGGTACTCGCTGCTGCCGCCGATCCCGGCGTATACCCCGGTGCGGCTTCCCTTCAGGCTGGCCGGATCGATTCCGCCGTCCTCGAGCGCCTGCCAGCTCGTCTCCAGCAGCATGCGTTGCTGGGGGTCCATCATGCGGGCCTCGATCGGCCGGATCCGGAAGAAGCCCGCGTCGAACCGGTCGATGCCCTCGACGAATGCTCCCACCCGGCTGCTGGGATCGGGGTTGGCCGGATCCCCGAAAGCCCCATTCCAGGGGCCGGGGTCCGGGCGCCCGTCGGTGACCGCGTTCCCGCCCGCCTCCAGCTGGCGCCAGAAGCTGTGCAGATCCGGTGCGCCGGGGAACCGGCACGCCATCCCCACTATGGCGATGCCGCTGCTCGCGGGCGGGCCGGTGGCCGGCGCCCGCGCCGCGGGACGCGCCGACTCGTCCGGCCGCTCTGTCTCCGGAGCCACGGCCCCGCCTGCCTCGCTCGGCGCGGGCGGCGTGGTCGCTGCGGGCGCCTGTATGGCGAAACGCCCATCGGCTCCGCCGTCGAAGGCCTCGATGCCGCCCGCCTCGGCCAGCTCCGACGCCAGGTGGGCGGCCAGGCTACCGATGCTGGGATAGTCGAAGGCCGCGGTGTTGCTCGCCGAGTACGCGCCCGCGAAGCCGCGATTGATGCGGTTCCTCAACTCCACCGCCATGAGCGAGTCCATGCCGAGGTCGGCGAACTCGGCCGAGGGTGCCGGCAGGGTCGGCAGGCGGGTCACCGCCTGTACCTCCCGCTGAAGGAAACTGCTGAGAATCTGCTCGTGCTCGGCCGGAGGCGACTGGCCGAGCAGCGTCGGCAGGTCCGCCTGAGAGTCCTGATCTCCGCCGGACCCGCTGGAGGCCTCGGCCACCAGATCCTCCACGAAGGGTGAGCCATGTTGCTGGCCCTCCGAGACCACCTGCCAGTCCTTGGCCGCCACCACGGGCGCGAGCACGTCCTGGCGCACCAGGCGGCCGAAGGCCCTCATGCCCTGCTCAGGGGTGATCCAGCCCGTCCCGGCGGCCTCCAGCCGCCCGGCGATGCGCTCCCGATGCTCCTCGGCTTCGCCGAGCTCCGACCAGGCTCCCCACGCGATCGACTGTCCGGCCAGGCCTCTCGACCGGCGGTGGGCGGCCAGCACGTCCAGGAAGGCGTTGGCGGCCGCATGGTTCGCCTGGCCCGGATTGCCCATCACGCCGGCCACGCTCGAGAAGAGCACGAACAGGTCGAGATCGAGGTTCTCAGTGGCCCGGTGCAGCTGCCAGGCTCCGAGCACCTTGGGCCACAGCACCTGCTCGAAGCTCTGCCAGGTCTGGTTGGTCAGCGCGGCGTCGGACAGCACGCCCACGCTGTGCACGACGCCGGCCAGCGGCGGCAGCGTCCCGGAGATGCGGGCCAGCATGGCGTCCACCGCGGCCGTGTCGGTCATGTCGGCCAACTCCACGCTCACCGTGGCGCCCTGGTCACGCAGCTCGGCTATGGCCGCGGCCGCATCCGGGTCCGGGTCCCGGCGACCGTTGAGGACGATGGCCCCCGCCCCGCGGTCGGCCAGCCACCGGGCCACCCTGCAGCCGATCCCGCCCAGGCCGCCCGTCACAAGGTAAGTCCGGTCGCCCCGCAGCCTTCCCGTCTCGAGCGGCGACGCCGCGAACACGATCTTGCCGGTGTGGCGGGCCCGCTGCATGAACCTTATGGCCGGCCCGGCCTCGGCCAGCGACCAGCGGGTGTGGACCAGGGGCCGCAGCTGGCCGGCCGTCACCCGCTGCATGACCCGCCGGAGGGCGGATCCGGGCTGGCCGGGGTCGCGCTCCTTCAGTCCGTCCAGCTCCAGGATCCAGTAGCCCACGTCGGGCCGGGCCGCGGCCATCTCGTCGGGGCTCAGGATGTCCACCCTGGCCAGTTCCACGAACCGGCCGCCCCTGGCCAGGCACGACAGGCTGGCGTCGATGAAGCCGGGACCGGTAAGGCTGTTGAGGACCACGTCGACGCCGGCGCCCCCGGTGGCCTCCAGGATCTGCTCCCCGAACTTCACCGAGCGGCTGTCGAAGACCTGCTCCACGCCCAGAGAGCGCAGGTAGGCGCGCTTGGGCGCGCTGGCGGTGGCGAACACCTCGGCGCCCGCCGCCTGGGCCAGCTGGATGGCGGCCAGGCCCACTCCGCCCGCGCCGGCGTGGATGAGGACCCGCTCGCTGGCTTGCAGTCCCGAGCAGTCGAACGACATCAGGGCCGACGCGAACGCGGTCGGGATCGTCGCCAGCGCGGTCGCCGAGGTCCCCTCGGGTGCGGGCGCCAGTAGCTCCTCGTGGGCGACCGCTGAGGATCCGAAGGTGCCGAAGGCCAGGCCGACCACCCGGTCGCCCTCCTGCACGGTCGTCACGCCCGGTCCGATCTCGACCACCCGGCCGCAGAACTCGCAGCCCAGCAGGCCCTCGTCGACCACCCCCAGCGACCGGAACATGTCCAGGAAGTTGAGTCCGGTGGCTTCGACGGCCACCCGAACGTCCCGGGCCTCCAGCCGCCCCGGCGGCACGCCTTCCACCCGCACCAACCCGCTGCCCTCGTCGGGCTCGAGCAGCCATTCCGACTCGCCGGCCGGCTCGGGCAGCTCCAGGCGCTCGGCTCTCGAACCGGCCCGGACCAGGCGGGCGGCCTGGCGGTGCCCGTCCCGGTAGGCGATATGGGTCTCGGAGTCGGGATACAGGAACTCCTCGGCGAGGTCGGGCAGGCCCGCCGTGGCCGCCGGGTCCAGGTCGATCATCCTCGGTTCCAGATGGGCCGCCTCCCGGGCTGTGACCTTCCCGAAGCCCCACAGCACCGAACCGGCCAGACCGCCGGCTCGCTCGTGCTCGAGCACCTGGCCGCCCCGGGTGACGAACCACACCCCCTTGGAGGTGGCCGCGTCGGCGTCGGTGAGTCCCTGCATCAGCGCCAGCGCGGTGGCGGCCGCCTGCCGCACGCTTGCCGCCAGCTCCCCGGTGGGGGCATCCGCCCGCTGGTCGTCGACCGCCGCGAGGTGGACCACGCCGTTGAGGGGAACGTCGGGCGGAAGGCTCTCGAACAGTGTGAGCCAGTCCTCGCGGCGCTCCCTGTCGATCACCGCGGTGGAGACGCGGGCCGATGACGGCGCCGGCTCCGATACCGGTTGGGCCTGGCCGGCGACCAGCGTCACCGTCTGGTTGCGGGCCGCCAGCCGCGCCGCCAGATCGCGGGCCACCCCACCCCGGTCGGCGGCCAGGATCCACTGTCCCTCCGGCTCGGTCACCTCGGCCGGGCCCTGCGCCAGGATTATGCCCCGATCCGGTTCCTGGGCGGGGTCGGTCTCGTCGATACCCAGGATCTCGATCCCCTCGAAGCCGGCGCCGGCCAGCTCCTGCCGCCACACGTCCGGACCGGCCAGTGCGTGGTGGGGCCGGGAGGCGTCGGCGAAGCGCCACCAGCCGTCGAGACCTCCGAAGGTCAGGTCCAGCCAGCCCTGTCCCCGGAGGGTCTCGAGGGCCACGAGGCATCCCGAGGGGGCCAGAAGATTCCGGCAGTGCTCCAGCGTCTCGGACAGGTGGCGGGTGGCGTGCAGCACGTTGGACGCGATGACCAGGTCGTAGCTGTGGTAGTCGAAGCCCTGGGCGGCCGGATCCCTTTCGACGTCGAGGGCCCGGTAGTCGATCGACGCCTCCGGTCCGCCGAAACGCCCCTCGGCCTCGGCGAAGAAGCCTGCCGAGATGTCGGTGTAGGTGTAGTCGAAGCGCCCTTCCGGCAGTTCCGGCAGCACTGCGGCGGTGGCCGACCCCGTGCCTGCGCCCACCTCGATCACTCGCAGCTTTCGATCCTCCGGCATCGGTTCCAGCAGGGCTGCCACCGCGTCGCCGAGCATCCGGCTGGCCGCGGTCCACACCAGAGACTTCAGGTACAGGTCTGCAGCGGTGGGCTCGCCGCTGCCGAACAGCAGCGTCAAGGGGTCGGCGTCGCCTGTCAGGACATCAGCCAGCGCGCCCGCGCTGCGACGGAACAGGCCGATCTCGGCCGAGCCGTGCCAGTAGCGGTCGGCCATCTGCGAGGCGAACCCCTCGGGATCGTCGAGCAGTGCCTGGATTCCGGGATCGGAGGGACCGTCCGATGCGATGACGAACCGGTCACCGTCGGCGGCGGCCAGATCGGCTCGGACCAGCATCTCGAAGAGCCGCCGGAAGAGGCGGCTGTGCTCGGGGAGCACCCCCAGCTGCTCGCGCAGCCCCTCCGGCTCGACCACCGCGCCCGCAGTGCCCTGCCAGCCCAGCCGCTCCAGCGCCCGCTGCGCGTAGGACCACGACAGCCGCTCCAAGTCGGTCAGTAGGTCCGCCCGGCCGCCCCTGTCGATGCCCACATCCTGGAGGTACGTCGCGAACGTCCTCGAGTGAGCGGCCACCGCCCCCGGATGCGGCATGAAGTCGGCGGGCACCACGCCCGGGGCCAGCGGGCGGTCCCTCCAGACCACCTCGTAGAGTAAGTCGTCGATGCCCTCATCCGGCGGCAGCAGCGCCGCCCGGGTGGCTCGTTTGACCGTGTAGGAGTCCAGGCCGCCCAGCTCGGCGCCGTCGTCGGTGTAGAACCGCAGGTCGGCGGAGATGACCTCGCGGGGCCCGTCTCCCTCCCTGCTCGGCTCGCGCAGCACAGCGTGGCAGACCAGCCGGTCCCCGAGCGGGCCGGCGAGCCACAGCCGCTCCCATCCGAACGGCAGGTACGGCGAGCCGTCCTCGAGTCCGGCGGCGCCGCGGGCCGCGGCCATCACCTGGAAGCAGCCGTCGAGCAGCAGGGGGTGCAGCTCTGCGCCCCCGCTGTCGGTGCCGTCGGGCAGGGCCACCTCTCCCAGGGCCTCCCCGTCGCGGGCCCACAGCGACCGCAGCGTCCGGAACGAGTAGCCGAGCTCGACTCCCGCATCGGCCCGGGCCCGGTAGAAGTCGACCAGGTCGACCGGGGCCAGGCCGGCTCTGAGCTCCTCCAGGTCCCGCCGCTCGGGACTCGCCGGGGAGCCGAGGTCCGGCGACAGCGCGCCCTCGGCGTGCTGGGTCCAGTCGTCGGCGCCGTCGGCCCGGCTGAAGATCTCGAACCGGCGAGGTTCGGTGGTGACGGGGCCGTCGAGTATGAGCTGCACCTGGCGGCCCGGGACCTCCCCGGCGTCCTGCGGGTCGTGATCGTCGAAGATCATCGGGCTGTGGAGCTGCAGGTCCTCCACGGCCACCGACCCGGAGCCGCCCTCCGGCCTGCAAGCCGCCGCGGCCATGGAGCCGTACAGCGCGCCCGGCGTGATGACTCGCCCGTACACCCGGTGGTCGTGGAGCCATGCCGGGTCGGTGACAAACATCTCGGTGGTATGCAGGGTCTCGCCCCTCACCGAGTCGTGGCGTGTGCCCAGCAGCGGATGGCCCGATTCCCGCCTGCGCCGGCGCGGCTGCTCCACCCAGTGTCGCTGGTGCTGGAAGGGGTAGCCGGGGAGGGCGACGCGGCGCCGGGCCTCGCCCGCGAACAGGCCCTCGAACGACACGTCGATGCCGGCGCGGTAGGCGGCTGCGAGCGCGTCGAGGAAGCCGCTGCCGTCGGCTGGATCCGGCTTGCCGGCCGTGGGCTGGCGCATGCTGGAGGTGATGACCGGCTCGATCGCGCCGGCTCGCTGCGGCCAGGCGGTGGCAACGGTGGGGCCCAGGACGGCGTCGGGACCGACCTCGACCACTGCGTCCACGGCCATGGAGGCCAGTGTCTCGACGCACCTGCGGAAGGCCACCGGAGCGCGGGCCTGGCGCCGCCAGTACCGGCCGTCGAGGGTTGCCCCATCCTCCAACGCCCGACCGGTCATGCTGCTCACGTAGGCGACCTGCGGGACCGCGGTCTCGATGCTGTCGACCACGGCCTCCAGATCGTCCAGAGCCGGCTCCACCAGCGCGCTGTGGTAGGCGGGGCTCTTGCGCAAGCGGCGAACCCACACCTTCTCGGACTCGAAGACTTCCAGCAGGCTCTCGACCGCCTCGGCCGGGCCGCTGATGACCTGGTGCATCCCGTTGTCGGCGGCCACGCTCACCGGCGAGCCTCCATTCGAGGCGTTGAGCCCGTCGACCGCGGCCGCAACCCGCTCTGGAGTGGCGAACACAGCGGCCATGGCGCCGTCCTCACCCAACGCGCCCATGAGGGCGCCGCGGGCGGCGGCAAACCGCAGGCCGTCCTCGAGGCTGAACGCCCCGGCGGCCTGTGCGGCCGCGATCTCCCCGAGGCTGTGACCGACCACCACATCGGGACGGACACCGACGCTCGCCCACAGCGCGGTGAGAGCGCACTCGATCGCGTAGATGCAGGGCTGGGTCCAGGCCGGGTCGTCCAGCTCGCCGTCGGCGTCGCCGGAGCCGAGCATCACGTCGAGCAGCGACACCCCCCGCTCCCGGCGGAGCAGGTCGTCGCAGCGGTCGAGAACAGCCCGGAAGACGGGCTCGCTCTCGTAGAGGGCGCGGCCCATGCCTACCCACTGGCTGGCCTGGCCGGTGTAGGCGAAGGCGACTCTGGCGGCGGTCCGGCTCGACGGATCCTCGTCACGGTTGGCCAGCGCCTCCAGCGACTCCTTCAGCGACCCGATGTTCGAGAAGACAACACCGGCGCGATGCGCCAGATGGCTCCGCCCCACCCCCGCGGTCCATGCCGCGTCGGACAACAGTTCGTCTGCGTCCCGGTCACCATGCGCATCCTCGAAGTTCTCCTCGAGCCACTCCAGGTATCCCGCGGCCGTCTCTCGCAGGGCCTTGCCGGTCTTGGCCGACAGGGGAAGCAGGCGGGCTGAGCGGGCCACGGGCACCGCCGCCGTCGAGCTCGCAGTTCCCTCGGGCCCGCCGATAGCGACCCTCATGGGCGGCCCCGATAGCCACCGTCGCGGATCGGATGCTTCGCTTGAGGCATCGGGTGCTCCGTACCCTTCCACCAGAATGTGGGCGTTGGTGCCCGACCAGCCGAACCCGCTCACGCCGGCCAGCGGCTGGCGGTCGGGCTGGCGGGGCCAGGGCATGGGCTCCGCGGTGACTTGGAGCGGCAGTCGCTCCCATGGGATCTCAGGGTTGGGGTCGCGGAAGTTGAGATGCTTGGGGATGACGCCCCGCCTCAGCGCCAGCAGGACCTTGATCAATGCGGCTGCACCCGCGGCCGACTCCAGGTGGCCGATGTTGGTCTTGACCGACCCGATCAGCAGGGGCTGGTCAAGATCCCGCCCGGCGCGGTAGGCGTTCCCGGTGGCTTCGGCCTCGATCGGATCCCCGACCGGTGTGCCGGTTCCGTGGGCTTCCACGTAGTCGACGTCCGCCGGCTCGACTCCCGCCCAGGCCAAGGCGTCGGCTATGACCCGCTCTTGGGCCTCGCCGCTCGGGACCGTGAGCCCCTGGCTCGCGCCGTCCTGGTTCAGTGCCGTTCCCCGGATCACTCCCCAGATCCGGTCGCCGTCGGCCTCCGCGTCGGCCAGCCGCTTCAGCACCAGGATCCCGCAGCCCTCGCCCCGGACGTAGCCGTTGGCGGCGGCGTCGAAGGTCTTGCAGCGCCCGTCGGGCGCCAGCATCCCGGCGTTGCCCCGCAACTCGAACAGCCTCCCCGACAAGACGATGTGCACGCCGCCGGCCAGGGCAAGATCTGACTCGCCTCGTTGCAGCCCGGCCACCGCCTGGTGCACCGCTGCCAGTGACGAAGAGCACGCAGTGTCGACTGCGAGGGCCGGCCCCTGCAGCCCGAGCGCGAACGCGACCCGGCCGATCGCGGTGTTGAAGGAGGTGCCGGCAACCGAGTACAGGCTGGTCGCGGGCTCCGCGGTGTCGTTGCCCTCCAGGACCAGGCCCCGGTAGTCGTTGTTGCTTATCCCGGCGTACACCCCGGTGCGGCTGCCCTTGAGCCGGTCGGGATCGATACAAGCGTCCTCGAGCGCCTGCCAGCTCACTTCCAGCATCAGTCGCTGCTGGGGATCGAGCAGTTGCGCCTCCACCGGCGAGATCCGGAAGAACGCCGCGTCGAACTGGTCGATCCCGTCGATGAAGGCCCCGAACCGGCAGGCGTCGTTCTGGACGGCCCGGTCGGCGAACAGCTGGCCCACCCGGCCCACGCCCGAGCCGGGCAGCCCCTCGGTGACGGCGCTGGTTCCGGAGTCCAGCAGCCGCCAGAACGCCTCGACATCCGGCGCGCCGGGGAACCGGCACGCCATCCCCACCACTGCGATGGGCGAACGGCCCGCGCCCGGCGCAGGATCAGGCAAGGCCGGCCGGCTCCAGGAAGTCGCGCATGGCCGCCACGCACTCCACAGGCTGCTCCAACTGGAGGAAGTGCGTGGCGTCCGGGAGGAAGTCGTAGTCCACGGTCATCATGTCGCTCAGGTCCAGAGTCGGAAGGTACGAGTACGGCAGCGTCGGGTCGGCTCCGATCACCTTCGTGGGGCACTTCAGGGTCTCGAAATCGACGAGCACCGCGAAGATCCGCGCATGGGCAATGATCTGCGCCTCATGCGCCCGCGGGCATCGCAACTCGAAGCCGGAGCCGTCCGCAGTCTCACGCAAAGTCGTCGTCGCCATCAAGTCCATCACACCGGGCACGGTGTGCTTGAATGTGGGCAGGAAGCCGAGAAGACTAATGAAGTCCTCTCTGGTCTTGAAGTTCGGCGCTCGTCGCTCCGCCATCCTGGCTGTCCGTTCGGCCGCCTCGTCGAATTCGTTGGTGGTCGCGCCCGGTTTGCGCAGGGGAGGATCGAACAGGATCAGGGCCGAGAACCGGCTCCCCTCGGTGGGCGACAGCAGGGGAGCGAACGACGAGACCGAGTGGAACACGCCCACCTGCGGCTTGGAGCCGTAGTGGTCGTCGATCGCGTCGAGGATCAGGTCATGGTCCTCCACGAAGGTCGGCACGGTGTGGTTCGCCAGAGGACTTACCGCGTTCCAGCCGTGGCTTCTCAGGTCATAGACCACAATGTCGAAGTCGTCGATCAGTTGCGACCAGAACGGGTAGTAGAGGTCTATCGACAGGCCATTGCCGTGGCACAGTATGAGCCGGGTGCCGTCCGGGTTGCCGTGACGGCGCACAGTGATGACCGCCTCGTCGCCCATCCGGACCTCGTGGGCGGACAGAGGCACGGGTACGGCCCAGACGGCTTCTGACACCATCGATGCGATGGTAACGGACGTAGGTCCGATCCCTATCGGCCGGGCCGGTTCGTGGACCTGACTTGAACCGTGACGATGTCGAGTCCGTGGAATCTCTGGTGGTGCACCGACGATGCGTAGTGGCGCAGCAGCCGCAGAGATATTTCGCCGCCCTCTAGGCCCTCGGCACCCTGCGCCTCCTCGTTGAGGTAGGCCAGCCGGTCCTCAAGGTTCTCGTCGTCAAACACGGCCAGGAACTCCAACTCCACCACTGACCCGCTGGGACGCGCCTCTACGATCAGGCGGGGAGCGTGGTCTGCGACCTGCCCGTCACCCGGCTGATCGTGACTCCGCAGCAGGCTGATCAGCGTCTCCTCGGCGGCCGCGTTCAGCCGTTGCACCGAGACGTCGTTCCAGCCCGCGGCGGCTGCCACTCTCTGGAGGAACTGCCGGATCTGGGGCAGCGAGGCGAGGTCCAGATCCACTTCGAGCCGTCCCCGCCCTCGCGGGCTGGTCAGGTTGAGGAACAGGGTCATCACCACAGCGGCGATCGTGCCGGCCAGCAGGCCGTTGTCGAGCAGCTTTCCCCAAGCTCCCCCCAGCGCGTCGGCGATGATGGTCTGCTGGTCGAGGCCCGCCCCGATCGCGAACGCCATTCCCGCAATCAGCGCCTTGTGGCGGTCGAGTCCGTCCTGCACCACTGTTCGGACCCCTCCGACGAAGATCAGGGCGATCGCGGTGAGCACGTAGGCCCCCATCACCGGGCTGGGGATGGTGAGCAGGACGGCCGTCACCTTGGGGAGGAACGCCAGCGCCAGCAGGGTCGCGCCGATGACGTACCCGGCACGCCGGGATGCGACGCCGGTGAGGCTTGTGAGCGACACACTGGTCGCCGAGTAGACGGTGGTGGGCGGTGCTCCCGCGAGGCCGGAGAGCAGGATGCCGAGGCCGTTGGTGTTCAGGGATCCCTGCACGACGCGGAAGTCGGTGGCCCGAGGCCTGCGCAGGCTGGCCTGCTGTACGGCCACGCAGTCGCCCATGTTCTTGATGCCGCCCACCAGTGTGACCACCACAAAGACGGGCAGCAGTGTCCAGAAGCCGACGCCGGGGGTCAGGTCGATCCCGGGGAGGCCGGCGCCGGGAATTCCGGCCCAGGGCGCTTCGGTTACCGGCCCTGCGTCGTAGGCGCCGAGAGGGACCGCCGCCGCGCAGCCCGCAGCTATGCCGACCACTGGCGACCAGAGCCGCCAAGGGCCGGAAGCCCGCAGCGCCATCGCCACTGTCACGGCCAGGGAGACGAGGGTGATCGCCGGACCGGCGGCATCGGCCGCGCCCTCGGGTATCTCTCGGACCCGGTCGTAGGCGACGGGCAGGATCGTCACCGCGATCAGCATGAGGACCGTGCCCGACACCACCGGAGTGATGACCCTGCGGAGCAGCGGCAGCCACAGCGCCAGAGCTACGTAGAAGAGCGCCGCAGCCACGGTCAGGCTGGCCAGCAGCGGCGGTCCGCCCTCATTCAAGGCCAGGACCGAGATGGCTACGAAGTTGGGAGTTGTGCCCATGATCAGGATGTGGCCTGCGCCGAACCTCCAGAACCGGGTGGCCTGGAGAGCCGTCAGGGCGCCCGAGATGATCAACGCAGCAAAGACGGCCCACTCGAGATAGCTCTGATCCTGGCCGCCCGCCCGGGCGGTGACCGCCACAATCAGCACCAGTGGTGCCAGTCCGAGAACGGCGCCCTGAAGGCCCACCGCCACCGACACCGGCGCGGGGCAGGGCTCGTCCGGCTCGTAACGGATGGACTGGTTGGCTTCCGGTGATGTCATCGAGGCCCCTCATTGTCGCGCTGTCGCGGACTACGGCCGACGTTATGGCATTCCACCACCTCGATTGGCAGAGAGATTAGCCGGAGGCCTTGACCTGGACCGTGACGATGTCCAGTCCGTGGAACTTCTGGTGGTGGACCGAGGACGCGTAGTGCCGCAGCAGGCGGAGCGATATCTCTCCCTCGCCGAGTCCGCCCGCGCCCTCGGCTTCCTCGCTCAAGTACGCCAGCCGATCCTCCAGGTTCTCGTCGTCGAACACGGCCATGAACTCCAGTTCAACCATCGAGCCCCCGGGTCGCGCTCCGATGATCAAGCGGGGCGCCTCACCGGACTTGCCGCGATCGACCCGGTCCTCACTGCCCTGCAGCAGGCTCATCAGCGTCTCCTCGGCCGCCGCGTCCAGGCGTTGCGCCGAGGCGTCGTTCCAACCCGCGGCGGATGCCACCCTCCGGAGGAACTCTTGGATCTCGGGGAGCGAGGCCGGGTCCAGCTCGACATCCAGCCGCCCACGTCGGTGGCCGCTGGTGAGGTTCAGGAACACGGTCATCACCACCGCGACGATCGCGCCGGCCAGCAGGCCGTTGTCGAGCAGCTTGCCCCAGGTGCCCCCGAAGACGTCGGTGACGATGGTCTGCTGGTCGAGGCCCGCGCCGATCGCGAACGCCATTCCGGCCACCAGCGCCTTCTGGCGGTCGAGCCCGTCCTGCACGACCGTCCGGACCCCGCCCACGAAGATCAGCGCAAGGGTGACGAGCACGTAGGCACCCATCACTGGTTTGGGGATGGTGAGCAGGACGGCCGTGACCTTGGGGAGGAAGGCCAGCGCCAGCAGCGTGGACCCGACGGCGTACCCGACGCGGCGGGACGCGACCCCGGTGAGGCTGGCCAGCGACACGCTGGTCGCCGAGTAGACGGTGGTGGGCGGCGTCCCGGCGAGGCCGGCGAGCAGGATGCCGAGCCCGTTGGTGTTCAGCGATCCCTGAACGACCCGGAAATCGGTCACCCGCGGCCGGCGGCGGCTGGCCTGCTGCACGGCTACGCAGTCGCCCAGGTTCTTTATGCCGCTCACCAGGGTTACCACCACGAAGGCGGGCAGGAGCGTCCAGAAGTCGACGCCGGGACTCAGGTCGATCCCGGGGAAGCCGGCGCCGGGGAGTCCTGCCCAGGGCGCGTCGGCTACCGGCCCCGCGTCGTAGGCGCCGAGCGGGATCGCGACGATGCAGCCGGCGGCGACTCCGATCACCGGTGACCACAATCGCCACCGTCCCGAGGCTCGCAGCGCCATGGCGGCCGTCACCGCCAGCGTCACCAGCATGAGCAAGGGCCCGGCCCCATCGGCGGCTCCGTCGGGCACCTCCCGTACGCGGTCGAAGGTGACGGGCAGGATGGTGACGCCGAGCAGCATGAGGACCGTGCCCGAGACCACCGGTGTCAGGACTTTGCGGATCCGCGGCAGCCACAGCGCCAGCGCGACGTAGAAGAGCGACGCCGCGACGGTCAGGCTGGCCAGCAGCGGGGGCCCGCCTTCGGTGAGGGCCAGGACCGAGATGGCCACGAAGTTGGGGGTGGTGCCCATGATCAGGATGTGGCCGGCGCCGAACCGCCAGAACCGGGTGGCCTGGAGCGCGGTCAGGCAACCCGAGATGATCAGGGCCGCGAAGACCGCCCACTCCAGGTAGCTCTGGTCCTGCCCGCCCGCCACGCCGGTGATGACCACGAAGAGCACCAGCGGTGCCAGCCCGAGGACGGCGCCCTGAAGTCCCACGACGACCGACACCGGCACGGGGCAGATCTCGTCGGGCTCGTACCGGATGGCCTGTTCGGCGGGTGACGTCATCGGCGTCTCCCAGTCTCGCGCTACTACCGCGACACGAACGGGATCCGGGGCTGGCTCTGATTCAGCGTTGATAGCGTCAGTTTGGCGTTACTCTGTAGGAATGGCCACCATCCAGATCAAGCATGTGCCCGAGGACGTCCATCGCAAGCTCAGGATCCGGGCCGCCGCCGCCGGCCAATCGTTGCAGCAGTACATGCTCGACGCGATCTGTCGACAGGCGGACCTCGCCAGTGCCGAGGAGATACTCGCTCGAAAGCGGGTCGAGGCTCTCACTTACGGTGAGACGCACCTGGACCCGAGCGTCGTCGTGGAGGTCATCCGGGCCGATCGCGAGTCTCATTGATCGTCGTCGACGCCAGCGTGGCCACGGAGGCGGTGGCTGGATCGAGCGAGCGCAATCTGAGAGCGCTGAGCCGTATCACTGGTGAGGCCGCACTGGCGCCGCATGTCCTTGACCTCGAGGTGGCTTCGGCGCTCAGGGGGCTCGTACGGCGTGGGGAGCTTGCGGAGCCGATCGCTCGCAGCGGGCTGCGGCATCTGGCGGTGCTGCCGATCGCTCGCGTCCCTCATGAGCCGCTTCTGGAGCGGTGCTGGGAACTGCGCGACAACCTCACCGTGTACGACGCGGCCTATGTGGCCCTCGCCGAGGCGACCGGTGCCACGTTGTTGACCTCCGACCAGCGACTGGCACAGGCGCCCGGCATCCGCTGCAAGGTCGAACTGCTGGAGCCGTGAACAGCTCTGGGCTCCGGTGCGGGCTTGGACTCGCTTCGGGGGGCTCCGGTAGGGTCGCGGTGTGATCGCGGACCTGGAGCACGAGCCGGTGGTGGAGCGTCTGCGGCGCGCCGTGGGCGAGACGGGCGGGCTGGTCGACGCCCCGCTCGACAGCCCGATGCTGCAGCCCTACGAGGTCTACGACCAGGACCTGTTCGACCTCGAGATGGTGCGGGTCTACGCCCGGTCCTGGGTGTGGCTGGGCGACACCGAGGACCTCGTCGAGCCCGGCGACTTCATAACCGGGACCATCGGCTACCAGCCGGTGATGGTCGTCCGCCAGGAGGACGGCTCGGTCCGGGGATTCCTCAACAACTGCCGCCACCGGGCCTCGGGGCTCCTGTACGAGCCGGCCGGCAACTGCGGCAAGACCATGACCTGCCCCTACCACAACTGGGCCTACAACATCGACGGGCGCCTGATCGGCATCCCCGACCGGGCCCGCATGTACCCCGACGACCTTCCCGACGAGAACTACGGGCTGGTGCCGATACGGATCGAGGTGGCCTGGGACAAGCTCGTCTTCGGCTGCCTGTCCCGCAGGGCGCCAACGTTCCGGGAGTGGATCGCGCCGCTGGCCCAGCGTTACGACCTCTACCGGTTCGGCAACTTCACCCGCTACTACCGGGAGCTGGACGAGACCTATCCCATCAACTGGAAGGCCTTCGCGGAGAACTCCAACGACGACTACCACGTTCGCTTCGTGCACCGGCGCCTCAACCGCTTCCGCAAGCAGATGGACACCATCGTGCGCTTCGAGGGCCGCACCTGCAGCGGCTTCAAACCCCACTCCGAGGCCGAGGACGCCACCGGCGGGCGCACCGACCTCACCGATGAGCAGCTCCTCGGCCACTACGCCGACTTCATCTACCCGAACCTCACGCCGCTGCCCTACCCGACGCAGCTGATCCTGGTGCGGGCCGACCCCATCGCCTGTGACCGCACCCGGCTGTTCAGCCGCATCTACGGCGTCGACAAGTCGGCGGAGGAGCAGGACTTCGAGCTGGACCGTCTGGCCACCACCAACCTCGAGGACACCAACATGGTGACCGAGCTGATGAAGAACCTGCGCTCGCCCTTCTACCGGGTCGGGCCGGCCTCGACCTGGGAGGGCCGGGCCGCCCATGTGATGAAGCTGGTGCGGGCCGACGTGGCCACCCCGCTGGCCGACGACGAGTTCGACGGTCCGGTCGACGGCTGACAGCGAGCGCGGATAGGTAATGAGTCCCTCGCGTCGCAGCGGTGTCACTCCCGCTCTTGTTCGCTGCGCTCACGGGCCGCCCGGGCCACGGCCTCGCTCAGGGCCTCGCTGGATGCCCATCAGCCGCGGACCATCCGCTCGGCCTCTGGCTCCCCGATGACTAGCCCGACCCCGATGGCCTCCGCAGTGGCGGCCGGCAAGCTGCGCCGGGCCCGGCATCTGTTGGGCGCCGACGGCAGGGCCGTGTTCGTGGCCATGGACCATCCCGCCTACATGGGCGCGGGAGTCGGCCCGGCCGCGGCCGGCGCCATCGCCTCGGCCCGACCCGACGCCATCCTGGCCACCTGGCAGCTGGCCCGGTCCCGCCCCGAGGCCTTCGCCACCTCGGGCCTGATACTCAGGGTGGACGGCGGGATCTCCGATTTGGGCGAGCCCCCCGCCTCCGACACCACATCGCTGCTGTACTCGGCCGAGCAGGCGCTGGTGCTCGGAGCCGACGCGGTGGTGATCATGGTGTTCCCCGGCACGCCCGACGAGGAGCGCTCGCTGGGGCGGCTGGCCCGCCTCGCGGCCGAGTGCGAGCAGCTCGGCCTGCCCGTCATGGCCGAGTCGATCCCGGGCGGTTGGCCCCGGGCGGTCGAATGGAATGCCGAGAACGTCGGTCGGGGAGCCCGGATCGCGGTCGAGCTCGGAGCCGACATCGTCAAGACGGTCTGTCCCGGCCCCGCCGAGGAGTTCGCCGCGGTGGCCGAGGCCTGCCCTGCACCGGTGGTCGCGCTGGGCGGCCCCAAGGTCGACGACGAGGACCAGGTCGTGGCGCTGGCCCGCGGCGTGGTCACCGCCGGAGGCGCGGGCGTGGCCTTCGGCCGCAACGTCTGGGGCTCCGACGACCCGGCTGCACTGGTGGGACGCCTGATGGAAGCCGTTCACGGTGCGGGGACGGGCTGATGGGCGCGCCCCCGGCGTCGGCGCTCGATGACCGCCTGTACCAGCGCCTAACCGATCTCGTATCGGCCGACTCGGCCGACTCGCCCGACCGGGGTCCCGGCCACACCGATCTGCGTCCCGCGGTGGAGCAGGCCCTCTACCACGAGGCCCGGCTGCTGGACGACCGCGACTACCGGGGGTGGCTGGAGCGGTTCACCGACGACTGCGTCTACTGGGTCCCCCTCGATCCGGTCACCGATCCCCGCACGAGAGTCTCCTACTTCCTCGATGACCGCCGCCGCATGGCCGACCGCATCGGACTGCTGGAGACCGGATGGGCCCACGCCCAGGAGCCGCCGTCGAGGACCTCCCGCACCGTGTCGAACGTGGAGGCCTGGCCCACCGGTGACGGCGACACTCTGGCCCGCTGCTCGACGGTGGTGTGGGAGCACCGCAAGGACCGGCTGACCCCGTTCGCGAGTCGCAACGACTATGTGCTGGCCTCGCTGGGAGACGGCTGGGCCATCAGGTACAAGATCGTTCGCCTCGTGGACCGCGCCGGCGATGTCCGCAAGTTCTCGTTCGTGCTATAGGTGGGTCACGTGAAGCCATGAACGATCTCGACGCTCTGATCCAGCCCCACCGGGTCCATCGCTCGCTCTACACCGACAGCGACATCTTCGTCACCGAGATGGAGAGGATCTTCGGGGGCGCCTGGGTCTATCTCGCCCACGAGAGCCAGCTGCCCGAACCGAACGACTTCATCACGGCCCGGATGGGCCTGCGCCCCCTGATCCTCACCCGCGACTCCGACGGCGGGCTGCACGGGCTGTTCAACCGCTGCGCCCACCGGGCTTCGACCGTCTGCCAGTCCGAGTGCGGGTCGGCGCGGCGCTTCCAGTGCTCCTACCACGGGTGGACCTACTCGAACCGGGGCGAGCTGGTCAACGTGCCCTTCGTCGAGGGCTACCCGCCGGAGTTCGACAAGTCCGACCACGGCCTGGCCCTCCTGCCGCGCCTGGGCACCTACCGCGGCCTGATCTTCGGCACGCTCAACCTCGACGCGCCCACCCTGGCCGAGTGGCTCGGCCCGGCCGGCCCGCTGATCGACGAGTTCGTGGACCGCTCGCCGGCGGGACGCATAGAGGTGCGCAACTGCCAGCGGATGATCTATCGCGGCAACTGGAAGCTGGCCTGGGACAACGCCGGCGACGGGCTGCACCCCACTTTCGCCCATCGCAGCTTCCTGGTGCTCAACGAGCGCCAGCACGGGGGCGCCCGCTCGCTGTCGCAGTTCAAGGCCAGCCCCGACGACACCGGCATGTACGGCCTCGACCTGGGCCACGGCCACATGTTCGTGGACCAGCGTCCCGGCCTGCAGCAGTCCTTCTGGGAGACGCAGCGGCCGGTGCCGGGACGGGAGTGGTATGCGGACCGCATCTCGGAACGCTTCGGTGACGACGCGTCCGGCGTGCTGGAGATGGCGCCGGGCTCGATGGTGAACCTCTCGATCTTCCCGAACCTGCTCATCAAGGGCAACACCCTCGAGACGGTGGACCCGGTGAGCGTGGGCGAGACCCGGCTGCACACCTGGGTCGCGGCCGCGGAGGGAGCGCCCGACGAGGTGAACGTCCTGCGCATGCGGATCGCCGAGGACTTCCCCAGCCTCGGCAACCCTGACGACCTGGAGATATTCGAGCGCTGCCAGGAGGGTCTGGCCATACCGGAGGTGGAGTGGGTGGACATGAGCAAGGGGCTCGGGCACGGGGCCGAGGAGGTGACCGCCGACGGGGTGAGGCGGGCGCCGGTCACCCACGAGGGCCCGATGCGGGGCTACCTGCGGGCGTGGCTGGAGTTGATGTCGGCCGACGCGAAGCTAACCACGGCCCGGGCCGGCGAGGCCAGCTTCGAGAAGGCCGCATGACGCCTCTCGGGCGGGTCCTGCAGGAGGTGGTCGTGCCCCGCTGCGAGGGCCGGGCGGTCGAGGTGCGGGCCGGGCAGGTGCTCAGGATCGTGGCGCTGGACGGCCCGCAGGTGGCCGACTCGACGTTCCTGGCTCTCGACAACCCCCGCGAGGGCTATCACGCCGGCCAGACGGTGGCCCTCAACATGCTGGCCGGGACGGGGACCATGCGGCGGATCACCACGCTGTGGTCGCGCCCGCCCTACGAGCGGCCCATGCTGACCGTGATCGACGACCCGGTCGGCGTTCACTTCGCCTGGAACGGCGGCCGCTGCTCGGCGGGCGTCTACTCCGTCCGCGACGGCATCGAATCGGGTCACCGGACCTGCCAGGGCAACCTGGAGGAGGCCGTCAGGCCCTGGGGCGTGGACCCGGACCTGATACCGGACGTGTTCAACGTGTTCATGTACACCGATGTGGAGGACGAGCGGCGTCTGGTGTTCCGGGAGTCGCCCGCGGCTGCTGGCGACTACATCGACCTGCGAGCCGAGATCGACGTGCTGGCCGCAGTGTCGGCCTGCCCCAGCGAGACGTCCGCGTCCAATGGCGGCGAGCCGAAGCGCCTGGGGCTGGAAGTTCGGGAAGGGGAATAGCTGCGATGGTGAGGATGGTGCGGAAGGCCCAGGTCGATTCCAGCGACGGGGCCAGGGTGAGGCAGTGGATCGAGCGCTACACCGGCTACATGGCCGCGGCCGATCCCGAGCAGGTGACGGTGACCTCCTGGATGGAGGCCTACGGCGCCTACGGCAAGGTGTACTGGATGATCGACGCGCCGAGCCTGGCCGTGCTCGACGAGTTCCTGGAGCGCCTTCCTACCGAGGAGGGATACCGGGAGATCCTCAAGGCCGGCAGCGAGCTGTTCGTTTCCGGCCAGACCAGCGACCTGCTGCTGAAAGAGGTCTGAACCCTTGGCCCGCCGGCCCGGCGCGTCGCCGCGCCGGGGTGCTGATCGCGACCTGCTGCCCTTCCAGTTGCTGATGGGCGTGACCGCCGGCGGCATCGGCGGGATCGTCACCGTCCTCGGCGAACTGCGCGACGAGTTGGGCTTCAGCGGGTCGGGAATCGGCATCATGGTGGCCAGCGGCTTCGTGGCCGCCTTCCTGTCGCAGGTGACTCTGGCCCGGCTGGCCGATGTGGGCCACTCCCGGGTGATGGCAACCCTCGGCATCGCGCTAAGCGCAGTCGCCATGCTGATGATGGTCTTCGCCGTCGACCTGGAGTTGTGGATACTGAGCCGGGCTGCGCTGGGATTCGCCGGGGGGCTCATCCTGCCCGGCGTGCGCCGGGCCGCCTCGGTCCACGACCCGGTCCGGGCCGGGGAGAACCTCGGCCGCATGGTGGTGGCCGAGACCACGGGGTTCATCTTCGGTCCCTCCTTGACCGCTCTGCTGGTGTGGCTGGGAGGGATCCGCCTGCCCTTCGCCGTGTTCGCGGCGGCCATGCTGCTTTTCCTGCCGGTGGCCGTGCGCCTGCCTCCCGACCGCGGCCTCCTCGACAGCTCGGGACGGGCGACGTCGTTCGACCTCCTGCGGGGGCGGCGCCTGCAGGGAGCGCTGATCATCGTCGGCGGCTACTTCATGATGGTCGGCGCCTGGGAGTCGGTGCTGCCGGTGATGTTCGCCGACCGGGGCGCCGGCGCTGCTCTGACCGGCATCGCCTTCACGATGGTCGCGCTGCCGATCATGCTGGTGGGCACCCGGGCGGGGCGGCTGGCCGACCGGGTGGGACCGGTGCGGGTGACGATGGCCGGGCTCGTCGCGGTGAGCGTGAGCACGATGACCTTCGGTTTCATCCCCGGTGTGATCCCGATAGCGGGGGTGATGACGCTGGTGGGCTTCGCGGACGGCTACGGGTTCACCGCGGCTCACGCGGTGGTGGCTCGAGCCGTGCCCGAGCGACGCCAGGCGGCCGCCCTGGGCCTGATGGGCGCGTCCGAGGTGGCGGGGGCCGCCATCTCCGCGCTCCCCGCCGCTTGGATGTACGAGAGTTCCGGGTCCGGGCCGACCTGGGCCGCGGTCGGCCTGGCCGTGCTGGTGCTGGTAGTGGCGGGCTGGCTGCGCATCAGGGGCACGGTGCCGGTCTCGGGACCGGACGCGCCGCAACCGCGGCCGGATTGATCCCGGTGCCGGCGGGTCGCTTCTGGACGCGGCCGGAGACTTCACTAAGGTTCTGCCTCGATGTACTCGTCGCTGGCTCGATGGTGTTTCCGCCATCCGTGGCGTGGTGTCGTCGTCTGGCTCGTCATCCTCTTCCTGACGCTGGGCGCTTCGCAGAATCTGGGGGAGGCCTACAGCGGGGACCTGGCCATCGCAGGCACTGAGAGCCACGACGGGAACGCCATTCTCCAGCGTCACTTCTCAGGGGCCGGTGCGGGCCCCGCGGGAACGATCGTGTTCCGGGCCGACCAAGGTGTCGACGACCCGGTCGTGCGATCGGCCATGGGCGAGCTCTTCGCTCGGGTGAGGGCCCTCGAGGACACCGGCGTCATCACCCCCTACGACCCGTTGGTCGGCCCGCTGCGCATCGCGCCCGATGGCCCCGACGCGGGCCGGATCGCCTACGCCGACGTGAGCCTCCCACCCGGCACCAGCGGCACCGAGGCCCAAGACATGGGCCGGACCATCGAGGGTCTGATCGAGGAGTTGGACCTGAACTCCATCGAGGGCCTGGAAGTGGAGGTCGGCGGGATCTGGTTCGCCGAGTTGCGGCCGCCCGAGTCAGAGGCGATCGGCCTCGCATTCGCCATCTTCGTGCTGATCGCAGTGCTGGGTTCGGTGATGGCCATGGGGGCCACCGTGGCTGCGGCTCTGGTGACCGTCGGGATCGGCGCGGCTTTCATCATCGTCTTCAGCAACTTCATGACGGTGCCGGACTTCGCGCCGGCCATCGGCCTCATGATCGGGCTGGGAGTCGGCATTGACTACGCCCTGTTCATCATCACCCGCTACCGGGACGCTCTGAGCGAGGGCCTCGGACGTGAGCAGGCCCTGGTGGTGGCCCTCGACTCTGCGGGCCGGTCTGTCATATTCGCGGGAGCGACGGTTGTCGTGTCGCTGCTGGGAATGCTGTTCATCGGGATCCCGTTCGTGACCGGCTTCGGTGTGGCCGCCGCGGCCACGGTGGCGGTCGTCATGATCGGCTCGGTGACGTTGCTGCCGTCGCTCATCGCGCTGCTCGGTGACCGGATCACCACCACACGGGTACGAGGCATCGTCGCCGCGGTGCTGTTCAGCGTGGCCCTCTTCGGCTTCGGGGCCGGCATCGAACCACTGGCGGCCGGAGCCGTGCCTGTTGCTGTGATCGTGCTGGTGGCCGGACTGTTCGGACGGGACCGCAACCCGCTGCGGCGAAGGCTGCGGCCGCGCCGGGAGCGGCCGCTGCGAGAGACCGGCTGGTACCGGCTCAGCCGGGCGGTGCAAGCCCGACCATGGGCGTTCGCGGTCGGCGGCACCCTGCTCCTGCTTCTGCTGGCTGCTCCGGTGCTCGTGCTGCGGTTCGGCTTCGCCGATGAGAGCAACTACGGCCCCGAGACCACCACTCGCCAGGCCTACGAACTTCTCGTCGACGGCTTCGGGGCGGGCGCCAACGGTCCGCTGGTGGTGGTTACCGAAGTGTCGGAAACCTCTCAGATGGCCGAACTCAACCGCCTGGCACAGGCCATGGCGGCTACCGACGGCGTCAGCTTCGTCAGCCCGCCCATCCCCAACAGCCCGATAGCGCCCACGGCTGCCGCCATCGAGGTGCGACCGACCACCGGACCTCAAGCGGCCGAGACCGAGGCCCTCGTCAAGCACCTTCGCAGCTCAGTCATTCCCGCGGCGATCGCTGGGACCGACCTCGAGCCTCAGATCACCGGCCTGGTCGCGGTGAAGACTGATGTCAGCGACTTCTTGAAATCGCGCACCGCGGTGTTCTTCGTGGCGGTGCTCGGCGCCTCCTTCCTGCTGCTGATGGCAGTGTTCCGCTCGCTGGTTGTGCCGATCAAGGCCGTCATCATGAACATGCTCTCGATCGGTGCGGCCTACGGCGTGCTGGTGGCCGTGTTCCAGTGGGGCTGGCTCGGCAGCGTCGTGGGGATCGAGCCGGGCCCGATCGAGCCGTTCATGCCGATGATGCTGTTCGCGGTGCTGTTCGGGCTGTCGATGGACTACGAGGTCTTCCTGTTGTCGCGCATGAAGGAGGAGTTCGAGCGCACCGGCGACGCAGTCAACTCCGTTGCCGACGGCCTGGCCGCCACCGCCCGCGTCATCACGGCCGCCGCGCTCATCATGGTCTTCGTGTTCGGGAGCTTCGTGTTCGAGGACCAGCGGGCCATCAAGATGTTCGGCATCGGCCTGGCCGCCGCCGTCGCCGCCGACGCCAGCCTGGTGCGAATGCTGATCGTGCCCTCCACCATGGAACTGCTCGGCGCCCGCAACTGGTGGCTGCCGGGCTGGCTCGACCGGATCCTGCCCAACCTCAACGTGGAGGGCAGCCGCCGCTAGAGGTCGAGCGAGCAGGTGAGCGAATCCGGCTCATACGGGCGAGGCCGTGGCCCGAGCGGCCCGTGAGCGCAGCGAACAAGAGCGGGAGACACACCGCCGCATCGCGACGGGCTTGTCCCTACCAGCGCACGTTCTCAGCGAGTGCCGTCAGGCGCCGGGGAAGTCTCGCTTGGGGATCATGCAGTGGACGCCCTTCACGTCGTTCACCACCTGGGTCACCTCGAAGTCGGCCGCGCAGCTCAAATAGGTGTAGGCGATGTGGCGGGGCAGGCCGAGCCGGCTCTCGCAGAAGCGCAGGGCCTCGCGGACCGCCTCCCGCATCGCCTCGTCGAGATCGGTGTGAAGGCCGATCGGTACCCAGTGGTCTGCGGTCTCGCCCAGGGGGTTCTCGATCAGCCCGCAGACCCGGCGGGCCTCGGGGCCGCGTAGCAGCGACAGGCGCAGGTCGGCCCGCAGCGAGCCCTCCAGCGCGGTGAGCGCCACCTCCCCGTTGCCCTGCGCGAAGTGCGGGTCGCCCACCGCGAAGCCGGCTCCGGCGGTCTGGACCGGCAGGTACAGGGTCGTGCCGCTCACGAGGTGCTTGACGTCCAGATTGCCGCCGTGGCGCCCCGGGGGGCGGGTGGCGACCGGTTGGTCCGTGTCGGGCGCGACGCCCACCATTCCCAGGAACGGGCCGATCGGATACCGCACGGCGCGGCCACCGGTGTGGCGCAGCACCGCCGTGCCCGCGCCGGCATGGCCCTCGACCGACGTGAACACCGACACGGTGCCGCCGGGAGCGCCGGGCGTGAGCGTGTCCGCCGGCGCGGTCCCGTCGGGCATCTCGCCGCCCAGCGCGCCGAGACCGTGGCGGTTCGAGGTGACGCCGTAGGGCACCCGCAGATCGAAGCCCAGCATGTCGACCTGCAGCAGATCGCCGGGCTCGGCTCCCCGGACCTCGATCGGTCCGGTCACCACGTGGGGGCCGTCGACTCCGAAGGTGTGGGGCACGTCGCGGGCCATCTCCACCGCATCGGCCAGCACGTCGCGGGGGGCAACGCCCCGGGCTCCGAAGAAGGCGGCCGGATCGCGGCCCTGGTCCTCGAGGATCCCCTCGTGCGACAGGGTGTCGACCGTGACCACCGCGCCGCCGGCCACCGACAGCACCGGGCTGGCCAGCCGGTTCGGCCACCAGCCCCACCGGCAGGTCTCCGGGGTGACCGGGAGGTAGTGCTCGCCGTCGATACGGCCCTGGCCCGGATTCAGAATCAACGCGGCTGCCTCACCCGCTGATTCTCGCGCGAGCCCCGGCGCGTATGCTCGGTCGCGATGGGGGCCGAGACCGCGATGAGGGCCGTGCCGGCGGCCGCCGCGACGCTGCTGGTGTCGGGCGGCGACGTCGTGACCATGAACACGGCCCGGGAGGTGCTGGTCGGGGGTGCGGTGGCCGTTGCCGGTGATGTGATCGCCGCGGTCGGTTCCAGCACCGAGCTGGCCGGTCGCTATCCCGAGGCCGAGGTGATCGACGCCACCGGATGCGTGGTCACGCCGGGAATGATCAACGCCCACCAGCACCTGACGGGCGATCCCCTCATCCGCAGCTGCATTCCCGATCTCCTGCCCCCGGGCGCCTCGATCTTCGAATGGTCGGTGCCCGCCCACGGGGCCCACACCGGCGACGACGACGAGCTCTCCGCGGTTCTGTCCTCGGTCGAGAACCTCGCCAACGGCGTGACCACCGTGGTGGAGGCGGGCACCGTGGCCAACCCGCACCGGGCCGCGGCCGGGATGCGCCGGGCCGGCATCCGCGGCACGATGGGCACCTGGGGGTGGGACATCGAGGAGGGCCCCTTCACCGGGCCCGCGGACGAGGTGATAGAACGCCAGCGCGAGGTGGTGGACGTCCTGGGATCCGGCGGGCTCATCGAAGGGTGGGTGACGCTGGTGGGCCACGACCTGGCCTCCGACGAGCTGCTGGCCGGGGCGGCCGAGCTGGCCCGGGACAGATGCACCGGCCTCACCATGCACATGTCGCCCACCTCGTCGGATCCCGAGCGGTACCTGACCCGCACCGGGCGCCGTCCCCTGGTCCACCTCGACGCGCTGGACGTGCTCGGACCCCACCTGCTGGTGGCCCACGGGGTGTGGCTGGACGACGCCGAGGTGGAGCTGGTGCTGGGCACGTCGACGGCCATCGCCTACTGCCCGTGGGCCTACCTGCGGCTGGGCCAGGGTGTGGCCGGTCAGGGTCGCCACGCCGAGATCGTGGAGCGGGGCGGGCGGGTGGCGCTGGGCTGCGACGCCTCCAATGCGGGCGACACTTCGGACATCCTGCGGGTGGCGGCGCTGGCCGCCGGCCTGGCCCGAGACACCCGCGTCGATCCCGAGCGCTTCGGAGCCCACACCGCATTCGAGCTGGCCACCATCGCGGGCGCGGCCGCAATCGGCATGGGCGACCGGATCGGCAGCCTCGAAGCCGGCAAGCAGGCCGACATCGTGGTGCACGACACCTCCTCGGTGGCCTGGAACCCCCGGGGCGAAACGGTCCTCCAGCTCGTCTGGGGCACCGACGGGCGATCCGTCCGCGACGTGGTGGTGGCCGGCCGGCCCGTGGTGCGCGACGGCACCTGCGTCACCGTCGACCTCGCCGCCCTCCGCGCCGAGGCCGCCGAGGCCCAGAGGTCGCTGCTGTCGAGAGCCGGTCTGGAGATACCGCATCGATGGCCCCACATCCCCTGTCCCTAGCCTGTTACCGGCCTCTATCCGTGAACTAGGAGCATCATGCAGGTTGCCGTCGTCACCGGACCGGGAGCGGTCGAGCTGCGCGAGGAGCCCCGGCCCGCGGCCGGCCCCGACGATGTTCTCGTGGCAGTGGATGCCTGCGGCCTGTGCACCATGGAGCGGCGCCTTTTCGATGGGACCAAGCCGGTCTATCCCGTCGCGCCGGGCCACGAGGCCGCCGGCCGGGTGATCGAGGTCGGTGAGGCCGTTGCGTCCCTGCCGGGAACTCCCCAGGTCGGAGACCTGGTCACCATGGACCTTCTGACCCGGTGCGGCACCTGCCACATGTGCCGGCGAGGCCGCAGCGCCCTGTGCAAGCGACCCCAGGGCGGGGCCCTCAGCGACGGAACCATCTCTATGGGCGCCGGCCTCGCCGAGGTGGTCAGGGTGGCCGCGGCCCAGACCTACCGGGTCGGCGAGATCCCGGTCGAGCACGCCGCGATGGGCGAGCCGCTGGCCTGCGTGGTGCACTCGGTCCGGTTGAGCGGCTTCCGGGCCGGAGACCGTGTGGCCGTGATCGGTGCGGGCTATATGGGCCGCATGCACCTGTCTCTGTGCCGGGCCTGGGGTGCTTCACGGGTCGGCATGGTCGACGTGGACGGTCAGCGCCGGGCCGAGGCGGCCGAGGCCGGAGCGGGCTGGGTGGCCGGACCCGACGACCTGGCCGGCCGGCACGGCCAGCACGATGCGGTGTTCGTGACCGCGGGTGCGCCCGGCGCGGTCGAGTTGGCCCTGGACCTGTGCGACGACGCTGGGGCAGTGGTCCTGTACGGGGCCTTCCCCAAGGACGTCATGGCGTCGGTCGGCGCGGACCGCATCCATCATCACGAACTGTCGATCATCGGGGTCTTCAGCCACGAACCGGAGGATTGGCGGACGGCCGCCGGGCTGTTGGAGTCCGGCGCGCTGGCCACCGACCTCGACCGTCTGGTGACTGCCCGCTACCGCCTGGACGAGGTCGCCGACGCCATGACGCTGGCGGTGTCGCAGCCCGTCTACCGGGTCATGGTCGGGTGCCTGGGCCCGAGCGGCCCGTGAGCGCAGCGAACAAGAGCGGGAGACACCACAACCTGACTGGCAGGAGGACGGTCCCGGTGAACTCGGTCGTCGTCGGCGTCGACCTCGGGACCGGCGGGGCCCGCGCGGTGGCACTGGCTCGCAGCGGGAGCGTGAGCCTCTGGATGTACGAGCCCTTCGAGGGGGCCTCATCGTGGCCTCCGGGCCGGGCCGACCCTGCTGCCTGGCTCGCCGGTCTGGGCCGGCTCCTGGCCAGGGTGGACGAGGCCGGCCTGGAGATCGCAGCCGTGGGCGTGGGCGGTCAGAGTCCCACCACCGTCCCGCTGCGGGACGACCGGAGCAGGGACCCGGTCGGGTGGGCCGCGACCTGCCGGCATCCGGCCGGCATCGGCCTGGACCGGACCGGTCAGCACCTGGCCCAACTGGAGTTTCTCAGTCACGAGGCGGGCCGCCCGCTGGCCGGAGCGCAGATCTGGGACTGGGCGCTGCGCTGCCTGGGCGCGGGCGACATCCAGGGACTGTGGCCCGACGAGGAGACCGTTCCGGGATACGGCGAGCGGGTGGAGGTGGGGACGGTCATCGGGCACTGCGACGGGTCGCTGGGCCTGCCCGCCGGCACGCCGCTGGTGAGCGCGTCCAACGACGCCTACATGAGCTTCTGGGCGGGGGGCCTGGGCACTCCCCGCCGGGGCCATGACCCCGGTGGCCGCACCGGCGGGCTGGGCGTGGCGGTGGAGGCGGCGCAGCGTCCAGTCGGGATCCCCGGGTACTTCAGCCCGGTGGCCGGTGTGGAGGTGGTCGGCGGCCCCACCAACGGGCACGGGCAGCTGCTGGAGTGGTGGTCGGGCACGTCGGGCCGATCCATCGAGGAGCTGTTGGCGCTGGCCGGGAGCGTGGCCCCGGGCGCGGGCGGCCTAGTGGTGCTGCCCTATCATGACGGTGAGCGGGCACCGCGGTGGGAGTCCCGCCTGCGGGGTGAGATCCACGGCCTGACGTTCGACACCGGCGTGGCCGAGATCGCCCGGGCTGTGCTTGAGGCGGCCGGCTACGGCCTGCGGCACGTGCACGAGGAGCTCCGGAGCTCCGGGGTGGAGATGGATGTGATGTGCTGCGGCGGGTCTCCCGGACTCAGCCGCCTGTGGTGCTCGATCAAGGCGTCCGTACTGGAGGTGGCCGTCGATGTGCCCGAGAGGCCCGAGCAGCTCTCGGCCCACGGCTGCGCTCTGGCCGCGGGCGCGGCGCTGGACTGGTGGGAGGGCGTCGGCGCGGCCGGCATGGACTCCTGGCCGCTGGCCGCCATGACCCGGATCGAGCCGGAACCCGACGATGCCTACCGGGCCAACTACGAGCGGTTCGTGGAACTCGGTGACGCCGCTGTCGCCCGGCTAGGCGTACTGGTCTAGCGTGGCCTTAGGCGTCGACTGCCATCCATCGACCGTCATCAAGGAGCGACCGGCATGGTGAACCCTCTCATCTTCGTGGACCTGCCCACCCCCGACCCGGAGGCCACCTCGCAGTTCTACGAGACGCTGTTCGACTGGAAGTACAAGCGGCGCCCGGCCGGTGAGTTCCACGAGGTGCTGCCGGGCGTCAAGCCCAACCTCGGCATCCACCTGGAGACCGAGCCGGTGACCGGGCCGGTGCCCCGTATCTACGTGATGGTGGACGATCCGCCCGACCGACTCGCTCTGGCCATGGAAATGGGCGCCACCAAGATGTGGGACGAGTACTACTGGGAGGAGTTCGACGCCCGCCACGCAGCCTTCCGCGATCCGTGGGGCAACGAGGTGGTGCTGTGGCGCAACAAGGGCACCTACGTTCCCGGATCGGCCTCCGAGAAGAACGCCTGAGAGACCCGGTCCACCCTCAGCCCAGGACCTGCTCCACCGAGAACTCGACATTGTTGCCGTCGGGGTCCTTGATCAGGCAGATGTAGCCCACGTCGGGGTTGCGGTACATCGGCCCGAGGACGAGACAGCCGTCCTCAGCGGCCAGGCGGGCAACCTCGTCCACCTCGTCGCGGGTGTCGAGGGAGATGCCGAGGTGGGCTATGGAGGTGAGGAACCCGTACTCCTCGACGATGTCGCCGGTGATCTGCTTGGGCAGCGCGCCTTCCATCAGCACGATCACGAAGCGGGCTGCCCCGGGGGTGGTGATGTCGCGCTCGTTGGCCAGCCACGCGGTCCGCATCCTGGTCTCGTCGTCGAAGCGCTCCGAGATCTTCACCAGGGTGGTGAACTTCTCGTAGAAGGCGAGGGTGTCGTCGAGGCTGCGCACGGGCAGCGCGATGTGGGTGAGCAGCGACGGCGGCGGCTGGTCCGCAGGCACCGCGGCTGCAGGCGAAGCGGTCTCGGTCATGGCTACCCCCTGTCGGGCTGACATTACTTGCCGGAGGCCAGGCGGGCATATGGAGGACCGTGGGATTCGGAAGACGTTCGACGAGGCCGTGGCCTGAGCGGCCTGTGAGCGCAGCGAACAAGAGCGGGGAACACAGCCTGGCCGGAACCTCGCCGGGCGGATTTGGTCCGGATTGCCGGTTGGGCGTACGGTCCGGCCAGCGGTTCGTGAGTTGAGGAGGAATCCAATGTCAGCACCCAATCTGGGCAGCATCCTGGTGGGGTCGTCGCAGGTCGACGCCATGAAGGACTGGTACCGGGCCTGCTTCAGCCCCGAGGAGAACGAGATGGGCGCGTTCGTCTTCGGCGGGGTCCAGCTCTTCGTCGAGGCGCACAGCGAAGTGTCGGGATCGAACGAGAACGGGCACCGGATCATCCTCAATCTCGACGTGGGCGACTGCCGCGGGCTGGAGGCGCACCTCAATGGACAGGGTGTGACCTGGGTGCGCGAGGTGGAGCAGATGCCCTTCGGGCTCATCGGCACCGTGGCCGATCCCGACGGCAACATGTTGCAGATCATCGAGTGGGGGGCCACCCCCGACGAGGGCCACGGCTGACGCAACGCTTGACGGCAGCGCTCGCCGCGGGCAGGCGCTGAGCCAGCCCTGAGAGGCGACGGCACCGGCGGCCATGGAGTTCCGCACCATCGGACGCAGCGGCATCCGGGTGAACCCCCTCGCGCTGGGCACCATGGTGCTCGGCCCCTGGGGCAACACCGATACCGACGCCTGCCGCCGCATCGTTCAACGCGCCCTCGATGCGGGACTGAACCTGGTCGACACTGCGGACGCCTACGGCGACGGGGCCACCGAGGCGATCATCGGCCCGGCGTTGAAGGGCCGCCGAGACGATGTGGTGCTGGCCACCAAGTTCCAGAACCCGGTCGGCGACCACGACGACCCCAACCGTCAGGGCAACTCCCGCCGGTGGATGATGAGGGCCGTGGAGGACAGCCTTCGCCGGCTCGGCACCGACTACATCGACCTGTATCAGGTGCACCGGCCCGACCCGCACACTGACATCGCTGAGACCGTCGAGGCGATGAGCGACCTGGTGCGAGCCGGCAAGATCAGAGCCTGGGGCACTTCGACGTTCCCGGCCCATGAGATCGTGGAGACCCATTGGGCCGCCCAGCGCTCCGCAGCGATCGGTCCCCACTGCGAGCAGCCGCCCTACTCGATCATGTGCCGCGGAATCGAGAGCGATGTCCTTGATGTGTGCACCCGTTACGGCATGGGCGTCATCACCTGGAGCCCACTGTCGGGGGGATGGCTGACCGGCAAGTACACCCGAGCTGAGCCGGCCCCGCCAGGCAGCCGGGGCGCCACCAACCCCGACCACTTCGACGGCGGCAACCAGGCCAAGTTCGATGCCGTGGAGCGGCTGGTGCCGATAGCGGCAGAGGCCGGTGTGCCGGTGCTGCACATGGCTCTGGCCTGGGTGCTGGAGCATCCCGCAGTAACCGCGGCCATCATCGGGCCTCGCACCGAGGAGCAGCTCGACGAACTCCTGGCCCTCGGCGACCTGCGCCTGGATGACGACACCCTGGACGCCATCGACGCGGTGGTCCCGCCCGGAGTGACCATCAACCAGGCCGACACCTACTGGACCCCGCCGGCGTTGGCTGCGCCGGTCCGTCGCCGGCCTCGGTGAGCCTGTTCCGGCCCGGCTCGCGAGGAGAGGACCGATGAAGGCGATGCTGTACCGCGCTTCGGGCGGACCCGAGGTGCTGGAGTTCACCGATGTTGCCGACCCGGTACCCGGTGACGGCGATGTCGTGGTCGATGTCGCGGCCACTGCGCTCAACCGGCTCGACCTGCTGCAACGCAACGGGTGGTACCACATGCCGGGATTCACCTACCCCCACATCGCGGGCATGGACATCGCAGGGGTGGTGTCGGAGGTGGGCGCCGCGGTCACCGAGTGGCATCCCGGCGACCGGGTGGTGGCCGACCCGTCCATGGCCGGCGTGCCCGAGAACTCCAAGCTGGCGGGCATGGGCGATCTCTACGGCGAGCTCGGCATCCTGGGCGGCACCCTCGACGGGGGCTATGCCGAGAAGTGCCTGGTGCCGGCCTCGCACTGCTACCGGGTGCCCGACCACGTGTCGCTGGGGCAGGCGACCACGTTCCCGACGGTGTGGCTGACCGCCGGTCACGCCCTGTTCGCCACCGGCGGGCTCTCTGAGGGCGAGACGGTGCTGATCCACGCGGCCGGCTCGGGGGTGTCGGTGGCTGGGATCCAGCTGGCCAAGCACGCCGGCGCCACCGTGCTGGCCACCGCGGGCACCGACGCCAAGTGCGAGCGGGCCACCGCCATCGGCGCCGACCATGTGCTCAACAACCGCACCGGTGACGTGACCGGCTGGGCCATGGAGGTGACCGGAGGTCGGGGAGTGGACATGGTGTTCGACCATGTGGGCACCGCCCTGTTCACCCAGTCGCTGTTCTCGCTGGCCATCGGGGGTCGGTTGGTCAACTGCGGCAACGCGTCGGGCGACACCGCCACCATCGGGTCGCTGGGCCACCTGTTCCACAACGGCCTGAGGATCATGGGATCCGACCCGTACCGGCCCGACGAGATGGGGCCGCTGTGGGACACCTTCTGCGAGGGCGTCGGCTCGGGAGAGTTCACCGCGGTGATCGACTCGGAGTTCCCGCTTTCGGAGGCGGCTGCGGCCCAGCAGAAGATGCTGGAGAGCGACTTCTTCGGAAAGATCCTGCTCCGCCCCTGACAGGGCTTCAGGTCGCCGTGCCCGCCAGTTGCAGGGCGGCGTGGAGCAGGACTTCGGCGCCGCGGCCGGCTGCGTCGGGCTCGATCGACTCAGCCTCGTTGTGAGAGAGACCGTCCTCGCAGGGGACGAAGATCATGCCGGTGGGAGCCTTGAGGGCCACGTGGCAGGCGTCGTGACCCGCGCCGGAGCCGATGCGCTCGTAGGCGAAGCCGCAGTGCCGCGCGGCCGACTCGACCGCTTGCACGCACTCGTCGTCGAACACTACGGGCGCGCAGTCGTTGATGACCTCGACCCGGTGCCCGCAGCCGTGGGCCTCGGCCGCGGCGGCCACCAGGCTGCGCAACTCGGCGTCGAGGCTCTCCAGCGTGCCGGCATCGGGGTGGCGCATGTCGACGGTGAAGGTGATGTGGTCCGGCACCGTGTTGGGCGACACCGGCTCGGACGCGAACATCGCCGGGGTCAGGCGCACCTGCGGGGCGTGGGCCGCCGCCATCTCATGGAGCCCGCTGAGAGCGACCGCCAGTGATCGGGAGGGATCGCGGCGCCGGTCCATGGGAGTGGTGCCGGCGTGGGCGGGGAAGCCCTCGATGGTCACCCTGAACCAGCGGATGCCCTGCACGCCGATGACCACCCCTATTGACGAGCCGCTGGCCTCCAGGATCGGGCCCTGCTCGATGTGCAGCTCCAGGTAGGCCCGCAGCGGCCTGGCGAAGGGAGCGGTGCCGGCCCAGCCCAGGCGGTCGAGTTCGGCGCCGACGCTGATCCCGGCGCGGTCGGTGATGGCCCGGACCTCGTCGAGGGGCAGCACCCCGGCCCAGACCGAGGAGCCCATCATTGACACCGGGAAGCGGGATCCCTCCTCGTTGGTCCACACCGCCACTTCGACGGGGGCCTGGGTGCTGATCCCGTGATCGTTGAGGGCCTCGACCACCTCGAGCCCGCCCAACACGCCGTACACCCCGTCGAAACGGCCGCCGGTGGGCTGGGTGTCGAGGTGGCTGCCCAGCACCACCGGCGGCGCGTCGGCGCCGGTCCCGGAGCGGCGGGCAAAGAGGTTGCCCACCGGATCGAGCTCGATGGAGCAGCCCGCCCCCTCGACCCAGCCCACGAACAGGTCCCGGCCCGCCTTGTCGTCGTCGGACAGCGCCTGGCGGTTGGAGCCCCCCGCCGGGGTAGCCCCCACCTCAGCCATGTCCATCAGCCGCGACCACAGCCGCTCCGAATCGGTATGTACGTTGGTCATGAACGAGATTCTCTCATGGCCGCGGTCATCCGTGATCCCAGGGGCAAAGAAATGGACGAGCGCCTACGACGGTTCGTGCAGCGGCACCGTGTGCCTGCGGTCTTCATGCCGGGCGTCGCATACGCCATGCAAGGCTCCAACACAATGTGGTCGGCCACGGCTCTCATCGACGGCGAGCGTCGGAGCGCCGTGCTGGTCGCGTGCAATGACGGACAAGGCAGCGTTCTGAACAGCTCCGCCCGGCTGGCTGCCAGCCTCCTGGCGGAAGCTGAGTGAGTGTACTATGGGTGGCATACTCATGCTATAGTCATGCCATGGCAAGGATCAGAATCAGTACCACGGTCAGCGACGACCTGTTGAACCAGGCTCGGAACGCCCTGCCCGACCTCAATGACGCCTCCCTGATGGACCGAGCGCTGGCCGCCCTCTGCGCCGAGCACCGAGCTGCCGAGATCGACCGCTCGTACCGGGTGTTCGTTGATGTCCCGCTCGACACCGAGGATGAATGGGGCAACTTGGCGGAGTTCCTGGAAGCAGCCGGCTCGGCGTGAACGAGCTGCCGCAGCGAGGCGAGATCTGGTGGTGCGAGGTACCAGACAAGCACCGGCGCCCCGTGGTCGTTCTGTCCCGGAGCGCCGCGATCCCGGGCCTGCGGCGTGTCGTTGTGGCGCCGTGCAGCACGGTTGACCGCGATCTCATGACGGAAGTGCGCCTCGAACCAGCCGACGACCCGGTGCGAAGCCCCTGCGTTGTGCAGATGGACTCCGTCTTCAATGCCTCGCTGGCCAGCCTCACCTCGCGCCTTGGCCGGCTGAGCGGTCTCAGGATGCAGCAAGTATGCGCGGCCCTCGCCGTCGCGATGGACTGCCGCTGACCAGAGTTCCTCTATCGATTCAGGCTTGATACTCCGAGGCGGGTGAGCATGGCTTGGTGGGCTTGAGCGCCCACTGCGAGCAGGAAGGTGTCGAGGGGCAGCATGCCGATGCCTCTGCGGTCTTCTGCGGGGTGGATGACCGCGGCCTGGGGAGCCACGAGGTAGCTATGGCCATGGAAGCGGTAGTTGCGTTCGACAAGGGCCTCGAGGCCGCTAAGGCTGTGGTTCGGCGACGATGCAATCTCGAAGGCGAGCGGCTGCTGGGGATCGTCGTAGATGAGGTCGACCTCGCTGTTGCCGTCCCGCCAGTGGTGAAGGCGCACCCCTGCGTGCGCGGCGAGGGTATTGACCGTCGCGGCTACGAGGTTCTCCAGCAAGGTGCCCTGCTCGACAGGATCGTTGCGGGGAGCGAGGCCGCGGTGCAGCGCTGCGTTGCGGACTGCGCTGTCCACAAAGTACAGCTTGCGGCCACGACGCTGGACCGCTGACTCGGAGCCCGAGTAGTTCGTCAGCGTGAACACCAGGTAGGCCTGCTCCAGGTACGACAGGTACCGGTCGAACGTGGGCTGCTGGATGCCCAGCTGTTGGCCGATGCCGGTCGGTGAAAGGACGCCGGTCACCTGACCGGCGAGCACGTACAAGAGCCGCTCCAGCATCATCGGGTTGTCGACGCCGGCCGCTTGAGGGATGTCCTTGTAGATGGCGCGCTCCACCGCGTCGCTGCGGAGCACCCGCTGCGATTCGAGGATGCGGTTCTCGACCACGGCGGAATCATGGAAATCGAAGGGATCACTGGTGCCGCCACCGTCGCTTGAGTAGGGCCCTCGGGCGAGCGTTCTCAGTAGCAGTTCGGGGAAGCCGCCTACCGACATCAGCATCACTCGGTACGTCTCGACGAAGGCAGAGGGTGACCCGCCGCGGGGCAGTGCGGCCAGAGTGTCGCCCAACGTTTCGCCGGCAGCGGAGTCCTGGGTGTCGGAGCCACGGAGCATGACCGCGCCAAGGTTGGGAATGGCGGCGAGACCGAGGTACTCGTCGAGTGGGCAGGGCATCAGATGATGTTCCTCCCAGCGGCCCACGCCGCTCTCGTGACGTTGCTTTCGAAGTGCCGTCGTGCTGCTGGAGGTGGCCGTGATCCGCACCGGCCAGCCCTCGTCGTGAAACGTCTTGAGCCACAGATCCCAATCCTCGGCGTAGACGATCTCGTCGAGCATCAGGAACAGAGGGTCCTGCTCATTGGCACCCGAGTCGCGAAGAACTCCCCTCACGAGGTCGCCGAGGGCGACTTCCATTAGCAGCGGGTGATCGAGGCGGAGCCACCAGATCCGGCTGGGGGCGACGCCGTTGTTGATCAGGTGTCGCACGGTCTGGTACAGCACGGTCGTCTTGCCGACTCTGCGGGGCCCCAGGATCACTTGGTGCCTTCGGGGCTCATTGTTGACGAGGCGCTTCCACAGGACGCGTGCCAGGAACCGCTCGGTGGCGGGTGCTAGGGCTGTCGGAACGGTGCCGGACGGATGCCAGGGATTCTGTTCCGTGTAGACCCTGTGGTAATCACTGGGCTGTGGCTGCCATTCAACCATCACGCTCTGCCTCTCATATTTGTTATTGGATAAATAGCATACTGACTGTGAATGTTAAATGGCAAACTACAAACATCAAAGGCCATGTCTGATAGTTCTCGGGATGCTCCTTATCCGGAGTTGAAGAAGACCCACACGATGGCCCATGTGGGCCGGCCGTTCACGGACTACAAGCCGCCCGCGGCCGCGCCAGTGTGGGCGGTGATCGAGGGATTGGGCCGCTACCACGTGCTGCTGGCCGCGCTGGAGCTCGGGGTGTTCGAGGTTCTGGGCGAGGCTTCGGTCGACGTCGGAGTCACGGTCGAGGTGCTGGCTGAGCGGCTGGGCCTTCCGGTGCTGCACCTGGAGGCGCTGCTGGACTCGGTGGTGGCCCTCGGCCTGCTCGACCGGGTGGTGGGCCACTTCAAACTCAACGACGCCGCGCGCCGCTACCTGCTCGTCGACGGGGCGGCCTCGATGGCCGGTCTGATCCCGGTGGCGCCCGGCCCGCACGAGAACTGGACCCGCCTGGCCGGCACCGTGCGCTCGGGCCGGCCCGCCACCCCGATCGATGACGATCCGGCCGCCTTCTACGTGCCGCTTGTGGAGGGGACGTTCACCACCATGTGGCGTTGTGCCACCCGGGCCGACCTCCGGATGCGCTACAGCGCGCTGGCCGCACCCCGGATCCTCGACCTCGGTGCGGGCGGGGCGCCCTGGTCGATTGCCATGCTGGAGGCCTGCGGCAACGGCCGGGCCACCATCAACGACCTCGACGGTGTGATCGATGTGGCCCGGCGCAAAGCGGCTGAGCACGGCGTGGCCGACCGCTGCGAGTTCCGCCCCGGCGACTTCCACGCAATCCCGGTCGAGAACGCCCACTACGACATCGTCGTGCTGGGCCACGTCTGTCGCACTGAGGGTCCCGACGGCGCCCGCCACCTGGTGGAGCGGGCCTACGCGGCCCTGCGTCCCGAGGGGCGATTGGTGTTGGCCGACTACTTCATCGGCCCCAACCACAAGACCAACCCCCACGCCGTTCTGATGGGCATGACCATGATGGCCAGCACCGTCAACGGCTTCGGGGTCACCACCGACGCGGCCACCGCCTGGCTGCGGGAAGCCGGCTTCGAGGCCATCCGCCTCATCGAGCCCATCGGCTTCCAATTCGCCTACGCGGCCTCCAAGCCCAGAGACTGAACCACAAGACCTCCGCAGGCAGGAGACCGACATGAGCGAGCGGGAGCGCATCGACACGCTGATCAAGGGCTGGTACGTGGTGACCATGAACCCGACCCGAGACATCATCCGCCACGGCGCAGTGGCGGTGCGGGGCAGCGAGATCGTGGCCGTGGGCAAGGCGTCGGACCTGGAGGCGGCCTACGAAGCGGCCGAGACGGTGGGCGGCGACCGGTTCGTGGTGACCCCCGGCCTGGTCAATACCCACATCCACATCACCGGCGAGCCCCTCACCCGCGGCTACGTCCCCGACGACACTCCGTTCGAGGAGAACGTCTTCATGTGGCTGTGCCCGCTCTACTCCGTGTACACGCCCGAGGAGGAGCGGCTCTCGGCCCAGCTGGCCGCGGTGGAGATGCTCAAGTCGGGCACCACCACCTTCCTGGAGGCGGGCACGATCCGCTTCACCGACGAGGTGATGGACGGCCTGATCACCTCCGGCATCCGGGGCCGCATCGGCAAGTGGGTGTGGGACCTGCCCCCCGAGCCCGATGTTTACCGCCAGGACACCGACACCGCCATCGCCAACATCAACGACACCATCGACATGCACCGGGGCACCGCCGGCGGGCGGCTGGAGGCGTGGTCGATGGTGGTGGGCCACACGACCTGTTCGGATCCGCTGTGGCGGGCCGCCCGGGAGGCCGCCGACCACCACGGCGTGGGCCTGAACTTCCACATGAGCCCGGCCGACCTCGATCCCGACGGGTTCATCGCCGAGTTCGGGCAGCGACCAATGATCCACCTGAACGAGCTGGGCGTGCTCGGCCCCGACACCGCCATGACCCACTGCGTGCGGGTGGACGACAGCGAACTCGACGTGATGGCCGCAGCCGGCTGCTCGGTGGAGCACTGCCCCACCACCGCGCTCAAGGTCAGCTACGGCGTGACCCAGGTGGGCAAGATCCCCGAGATGGTGATGCGGGGCATCAACGTCAGCATCGGCATCGACGGCAACAACGCCTCCAACTACGCCGACATGCACCGGGCCACCTACCTGGTGGCCGGGCTGTTCAAGGACGCCCGCATGGACCCCCAGATGTTCCCGGCCGAGAAGGCCTACGAGATGGCCACCCTGGGAGGGGCCCGCACCATGCTCATGTCCGATGAGATCGGTTCGCTGGAGCCCGGCAAGAAGGCCGACGTAGTGCTGCACGACACCGACCGGCCCGAATGGCGCCCCCTGCTCAACGTGATGAACCAGCTGGTGTGGTCGGCCGACGGGAGGGGAGTGCACACCGTGTTCGTGGACGGCGCCAAGGTGGTCGATGCCGGCCGCATGACCACCATCGACGAGGACACCTTCTACGGCCGCTGCCAGGCCGCGGGAGAGGCCATCACCGCCCGCTCCGGCCTCCCCGACAAGGCCAAGTTCCCCATGCTGTAGCTGTCGGCATGCTCTCGCTACAGGTCGGGCACGGCGAAGATCGAGCCGCCGAACAGCACCCAGGCGAGCAGCAGCGTCCAGAGCACGTTGGCGACCTGCGCGATCACGAAGGCGGCGGCGGGCCGGCCGCCCTCCATGGACAGCAGGTCGCGCAGCCGGGTCTCCAGCCCTATGCAGACGAAGGCCAGTGCGAACAGCCAAGTGCGCAAGCCCTTGAGCACGCTTCCGGTGGCGTCGACCAGCCCGTCGGTCAGCACAAAGGAGAACACCAGCGAGGTCGCCAGGAAGCCGAGCACGAACTTGGGGAAGCGCTCCCAGATCACCGACGCCGACACCGGCTGCTGATCGGTGCGGCTGGCCCCGCCCCGCACCGTCCACCAGACCGACAGGGCGAAGGCGGCCACACCGAGCAGAGCGTTCTGGGACAGCTTGACGATGGTGGCCGCGTTGGTGGCCGATTCGCCGATGCTCTCGCCCGCCACTACGACTGCGCCGGTGGTGTCGATGGTGCCGCCGACCCAGGCTCCGCCGACGATGTCCGACAGATCGAGCCAGTCCACGGCCAGCGGCATCACGATCATCATCGGCGCGGCCACTACCAGCACCAGCGACGTTACGTAGGAGAGCTTCTTGCGGTCCCCGGAGATGGCGCCGCAGGCCGCGATGGCCGCCGACACCCCGCAGATCGAGACGGCGGTGGCCAGCATGGCCGAGAACTCCTCGTCCACTCGCAGCTTGCGGGAGATCCAAAAGCACAGGTACCAGATGACGGCGATCACCGCGGCCGCTTGCACCATGCCGTACATGCCGGCCTCCAGGACCTGACCGAACAGGACGTTCGTTCCCAGGATCACCAGCCCGGTCTTGATGTAGTACTCGGTGCGCATGGCGGCCCGTAGCCAGCCGGGCACTCCGAGCACGTTGGAGACGAACAGGCCGAGAGCCAGCGCGGTGATCGCGTAGTTGACGCCGCGCTCGCTGAGCGTGGAGTTGCACGCGATGGCCCGCGCCGCCCAGGCCAGCGCGAACACCGCGCCGAAGGCCGCCGCGAAGCCGCCAACAGCCCCTTCCATCAGCCGGACTCCCACCAGGCACAGCACCAGCAGCGCGGCCCCCACCCCGAGCGTGGTCGCCAGGCTGCCGGGCCCGAACAGCCCGCTGAGGCCGTCGCTGCACGACAGGCCGGCCGCCTCCGGCCGGACGCCGACCACGACCAGCGCGATCATCGCGATGCCCAGCCACACCGAGACCCAGTCCTCGGAGCGCAGCAGCTCGCTCGTTCCTGCCTTTGCCACAGGAGCCAACCTAGATGCCGAGCGGATTGGTCGCGATGCGGGAGCGGTAGGGTCGGACCATGGCTGAGTTCAGGGTCATCTTCGTCGCCAACGACTACGACGCCACTGTGGGGTTCTTCACCGACGTGATGGGCCTGGAGGTGGAGCGGTCCTTCGGTGAGATCTTCAGGGGGACGCTCCTGCTGGCCGCCGACGGCCGTATAGAGGTCATCGAGGACGGCGCCGGATGGGATGCGCCCGGTGTGGCGGGCGTGTCGGTGTCATGGCAGATCGCCGACGCCGACGCCGAGCACGCTCGGCTGGTGGCAGCGGGCGCCACCATCGTGCGCCCGCCGCAGCTGCAGCCCTGGGGTCACAAGAGCCTTGAGGTGGCCGGGCCCGACGGCTTGAGGATCATCCTCTTTGAAGTGGTGGCCCATCAGGGATAGAAAGCTGCACCATGAGATTCGGATTCTGGCCGTCGAGCGGCAGGAAATGGGAGCACATCCTGGCCGTCGGCCGGACGGCGGAGGCCTGCGGGTGGGACGGCCTGTGGGTGCCCGACCACTTCATGCCGCCCGAGGGGGGCTACGGCTACGAGCGCCCCGGCGCCGACCCCGAGCTGCTGCCCACCCACGAATGCTGGATGCTGCTGGCCGGGCTGGCCGCGGCCGTTCCCCGGGTGCGCCTCGGCGCGATGGTGACCGGGAACACCTACCGCCATCCGGCGGTTCTGGCCAAGCAGGCCGCCACCGTCGACCACATCAGCGGCGGGCGGCTGGTGCTCGGCCTGGGCGCCGGCTGGCAGGAGAACGAGCACCGCCGCTACGGCATCGCCTTCGGAACGGTGCGCGACCGGGCCGACATGCTGGACGAGGCCTGCGCGGTGATCGCCGGCCTGTTCGCCGACGAGCGCACCGACTTCGACGGCGCCCACTACCGGCTGCAGGGCGCGCCGCTGGTGCCCAAGCCCCTCCAGGATCCGCTGCCCATCATGATCGGCGGCCGGGGCGAGCGCCGCACCATCCCCACCCTGGTGCGCTGGGGCCACGAATGGAACGGATGGTGCTCCGTCGAGGACCTGCGCTACTACAACGCGCTCATCGACCGGCTCTGCGACGCCGCGGGCCGCGACCCGGCCACCATCGCCCGATCGGTCGCGGTGACGCTGCGCCTGTGCGAATCCGAGGCTGAGGCGGCCGGTCCGCGGGTCGGCGCGGCGGGGCGCCCCGAACTGGTGGGCACTCCCGCCCAGCTCGTTGAGCAGGTGGCCGACTACGCCGCGGCCGGCGCCGACGAGCTGATCATCCCCGACTTCAACCTCGCGCCCAAGCAGACCCCTGAGATCATCGAGCGCTTCATGACCGAGGTCGTGGCCGCCCTCTGATGAGGGGCTCGGGAGGAGAGCGATGACTGAGACCATGTTCACCGACGGCGTGCCTGCGGTGGTCCAGCAGGCGCCCAGCCGGTTCGACGCCTACGACACGCAGGAGCTCTGGCGCAAGGACGTGGACCACTACATCCACCCCTTCACCGACTTCGCCGTCTGGTCCGAGGAGGGCGCCCTAGTGATGGCCGAGTCCGAGGGCGCCTACGTCTACGACTCCGACGGCCGGCGCTACCTCGACGCCCAGGGAGGGCTGTGGTGCGTGAACGCCGGCTACGGCCGGGCCGAGATCGCCGACGCCATGGCCACCCAAGCCCGCAAGCTGGCCTACTACTCGCCTTTCACCAACACCACCTCGGTGCCGGGGGCCACCCTGGCCCACAAGCTGGCCTCGCTGGCTCCGGGAGACCTCAACCATGTGTTCTTCGGCCTGTCAGGGTCGGACGCCAACGACACTGCAGTGCGGATCATCCACTTCTACTTCAACCGTCTCGGCCAGCCCGACAAGAAGACCATCATCACCCGGGTCAACGGCTACCACGGCTCCAGCTACCTGGCCATGTCGCTCACGGGCGTGGCCCACGACCACATCGGCTTCGACATCATCGGCGAGCCCCTCATCACCCGGGTGGAGGGCCCCGACATCTACCGGCGATCCGACGGCATGACGCCCACCGAGTACACCGACCACCTCGTCGACGAGTTCAGGGCCAAGGTCGAGGAGCTGGGCGCGGAGAACGTGGCCGCCTTCTTCGCCGAGCCCATCATGGGGGCGGGCGGGGTGCTGGTGCCGCCGCCCGGCTACCTGCCCAGGATGCGTGAAGCCTGCCACCAGTACGGGATCCTCTACGTCTCCGACGAAGTGGTCACCGCCTTCGGCCGGCTCGGGCACTTCTTCGCCAGCAAGGACGTGTTCGACATCCAGCCCGACATCATCAGCTCCGCCAAGGGACTCACGTCCGGCTACGCGCCGCTGTCGGCCACCTTGCTGTCCGACGAGATCTACGAAGTGATTGCCGTGCCCCAGGCGGCCGGGGCCGAGTTCGCCCATGGCTACACCTACTCGGGGCACCCGGTGTCGTGCGCGGCCGCGCTGGCCAACATCGACATCTTCGAGCGTGAGGACATCTGCGGTCACGTGCGCCGGGTCGGTCCCTACTTCGAGGAGCGCCTGCGCACCCTCGGCGACCTGCCCATCGTGGGCGACATCCGCGGCAAGTGCTTCATGATGTGCCTGGAGAACGTGGCCGACACCGGCACCAGGGAGATGTTCCCCCCGGAGGTGGAGATCGGCCGGCGCATCTCCGACGCCTGCGACGCCCGGGGCCTGCTGGTGCGTCCCATCGGACGCCTCAACGTGCTGTCGCCGCCGCTGGTGCTGACCACGGACCAGATCGACTGGCTGGTCGACACGCTGCGGGCCGGTATCGAAGAGGTCATGGCCGGCCTCGAGCGCGAGGGCCTTTGGAGCGGCTGACAATCAGGAGCGGCCCGGCCGCTCCTGACAGCGGCCGAGGATCGGGAAGCCTCCGCCGGTAGCCTGGGGATAACCAGTCGGGACGTCCGGCTGGCGGGTTCGCAGACGGGTGTTGGTTCTTCCGGTCATCGTGAACCCACCCGACAGCTGCAAGGCCTCCTGCTTCATTGAGGCGCCACTGAACCTGTACCCGCCTGCGTCACGCGGGCAAGGAGAAAGAATGTCCCCCACTTTCGCCCAGTTGGGCGTACCCGAATCCATATGCCGCGCCCTGGCGGGGCGCGGCATTACCCAGCCGTTCGAGATCCAAGCGGCCGTGTTGGCCGACGCCCTCGACGGGCGAGACATCTGCGGCCGAGCTCCCACCGGATCAGGGAAGACCCTGGCCTTCGGCATCCCGCTCGTGGCCAGTGTCGGCCGGGCCCGGCCGCATGAGCCGAGGGCGCTGGTGCTTGCCCCCACACGCGAGCTCGCCGACCAGATCAGCACCGAGTTGCAGTCATTCGCCGGAGATGTCCGCGTCGCGGTCGTATACGGCGGCGTGGGTTACGACGCCCAACGCCGGGCGCTGCGCAGAGGCGTCGACATCCTGGTGGCTTGTCCGGGCCGGCTCGAGGACCTGCTCGATCAGGGCTCAGTCGATCTGTCCGCAGTGGACAGGGTCGTCATTGATGAGGCCGACCGCATGGCCGACATGGGGTTCATCCCCGCGGTGCGTCGCCTGCTCGACCAGATCGCGCCCGAGCCGCAGACGATGCTGTTCTCGGCCACCCTCGACACCGACGTGGCGTCGCTCACCCGCGACTACCAGCACCGTCCTGTTCGCTGCGAGGTCGGCAAGGAGACCACGGACGTCGTCCCGGCCGACCATCTGTTCTGGAACGTGTCCAGCACCGATCGCACCGAGGTCGCCGCCGACACGGTCGCCGCGGCCGGCTCCGCCATCGTGTTCTGCCGGACCCGTCACGGCTGCGACCGGCTGGCCCGCCGATTCGATCGCATCGGCGTCCGCGCCGCTGCCATCCACGGGGGCCGCAGCCAGAACCAGCGCACCCGGGCGCTGCAGGCCTTCGCGGCCGGCCGGGTGGATGCCCTGATCGCGACCGACGTGGCCGCTCGGGGCATCCACGTGGAGGATGTCAGCGCGGTCATCCACTACGACGCTCCTGCCGGCCACAAGACTTATCTCCACCGCTCGGGTCGCACGGCGCGGGCCGGCCGCGGCGGGGTCGTGGTGTCGCTCGTGCAGCCTCACCAGGCCAAGGAACTGCGTCAAATGCAACATGAGCTGGGTATGCAGCAGGCGATCACTGACGTCGACCTGACCGCCATTCGGATGCTGGACAGCCACAAGACCCGCGCCGTGGAGCCCGCGGTGGTGTCCGACTCGAGCCGTCAGCCTGCCGCGGATCCGAAGCCGCGGCGCGGCGATGCTGAGCCACGACGCTCAGGCCCCAAGCCGCGACATCGCAAGAATGGGCGTGCGGGCACCAACAACCATTCACGGCGTCGGCGACGCAACAACAGGCGACCGCAGCCGGACAGTCCCGGCAAGGGGTCGCGGGCAAGAGCTGCCTGACCCCGGCGTCTCAGGCCCAGGCCTCCATCCGGCAGCCGATCAGCAACTCCGACACCGAGGCGGTGTTGGGTAGGGCGATCATGGTGGCCACCAGGTCGGCCACGTCCTCCGGCTGGGTGATGGTCTCGTCGTCGGGATCCATCATGTCGGTGGCCACCGGACCGGGGCAGACGGCGGTCACCCGGATGCCGTCGTCCCAGCCGATCTGGCGGATGGCGTGGGACAGCGCCAGCAGCGCGTACTTGGTCATGGAATAGCCCACGATGGCGTCGCCCTTGACCCGCTTGGCCGACAGTGAGGCCATGTTGATCACCCGGCCCGAACCCGACTGTCGCAGATGGGGCAGAGCCAGCCGGGTGAGCCGGAGCGGCCCCTTCACGTTCACCGCCCACATGTCGTCGAGCACGTCCTCGTCCATGCTCTCCAACCCGGTACGGTCGACGATTCCGGCGCAATTGATGAGCACGTCGATGCAGCCGAAGCGGTCGACGGTCGCATCGACCCAGCGACGGGCCGATTCCAGGTCGGTGGCCTCGTGGTAGTTGAGCAGCATCCGGTCGGACCCGATGTCGGGAGCGCTCCCAGCCAACGCATCCACCCGGCGCGCCCCGAGGCTGAGCCGGTAGCCGTCGTTGGCCAGCCGCCCGGCGATGGCAGCCCCGATGCCCCGGTTGGCCCCCGACAACATCACTACCCGGCCGCCTGTGCTTGTCGAACTCACTGTCGCTCCCGATGGGTCGCCGCTGGGGTCGCTGATTATCGTCGGTGATCATGACGCGGGCGAACCGGAGCCGGATGGCTCTATGACGGTCACGTTGGAAGCTGAGATCAGCCCGGGCATGGGCCCGGGCGACTTCGTCGAGCTGGCCGTCCGCTGCGAGCAGGCCGGGTTCGACCGGTTCGGCGTGTCCGACGTGGTGTTCTGGCCCGACTGCTTCGTGCTGCAGGCGCTGGTCGCGCAGGCCACCAACAGGATCCACGTCGGTTCGATGGTCACCAACCCCTACTCCCGCCATCCCGCGATGCTGGCCGGCGCGGTGGCCTCTCTCCAGGAGCTCTCCGGCGGGCGGATGTTCCTCGGCATCGGCGTCGGCGCCGGTCTGGAGGATCTGCGAATCGACTACCCCCGGCCGGTGCGGGCGCTGAGAGAGGCCATCACCGGCATCCGGGGCCTTCTGGCCGGCGAGACTGTGCGACTCGAGGGCGAGATGTTCCCCATCGTCGGCGGCCGGCTGGTGCGCCCGCCCGAAGTGCCGGTGCCGATCTCGGTGGGAACCCGCAGCCCGCAGGTGATGCGCCTGGCGGGCGAGCTGGCCGACATCGCCCTGGTCGGGGCCCGCCATTTCACCGCCGAGATCGCCCAGCAGTACTACGGGTGGCTGGCCGAGGGCGCGGCCCGGGCGGGCCGCGACGTCGCCGAGATCGACATCGCGCCCCGCCTGACGCTGTGCGTGTCCTCCGACGGGGATCTGGCCCGCCGGTCGGTGGTGCGCTACGTGGCCCACTATCTGGCCATAATCCGCCCTGCGGAGATCGATCCCGACCGGCTCGCGGCCATCGACGAGGCACTGGGCCGGGCGACCGGCTGGTACTTCGACCTGGACCGCTACGACCCGCCGGAGCTCTTCGACCTGGTCACCGAGGACTGGATCCGTCGCTACGCCATGGCTGGGGCGCCCTCGGAGATCCCCGAGCAGGTCAGAGAGGTGACAGCCCTCGGCTTCACCAGCGCCAGCCTCAATCTGGCCGCGGTACTGCGGTCGACGGCGGTCGAGGGCTACGCCGAGACCATCGACGGTTTCGCGTCCGTGATCGACGCCTGCCGCTAACCCGGCTTGATCGCGACCACCTCGCCGTTGAGCCAGGCCCAGAAGCCGCTCGGGTTGTCGGCCCAGCGGCGGAAGGCGGCCGAGATCGCCACCAGGTCGCCTCGCATGGCGAATCCGCCCTCCACGGCGTGGTCGGCGAAGTCGCTGTCCGTCACCCGGACGGCCCACATGCCTCCCCAGAGCTCGCGGCCTGCCGCGTCGGCGTAGGTGGTGGTGCTGGTGGTGACCACCGGGTCCACAAAGCCGGCGGCCCGCACCCACCCCGGAAGGAAGCGCCCGGCGTCGGGCTCGCCGCCGTTGGCCCCGGCCACCTCGTGGTACAGGCGAAGCCAGTGCTTCAGGGCTGATTCGACCGGCGCATGGACCATCGTCTGGTAGTCGGAGTCGCGCACTGCCACCAGACCGCCGGGGCGCAGCACCCGCCGGGCCTCCCGCAACGCCCGGACCGGGTCGGACAGGTGCTGCATCAGCTGGTGGGCGTAGACCACGTCGTAGCTGTCGTCATCGAACGGGAGGTCGTAGGCGGAGCCCAACTCGAAGCTGGCGTTGTCGACGTCCTCCTCGCGGGCCCGGCGGCGGGCCGACTCGACCACCTCGGCTGAGGTGTCCACACCGACGACCGTCCTCACCCGGCGGGCCAGCCCGACGGTGATGGTGCCGGGGCCGCACCCCATGTCCAGCACCGCGGCGTCGGGCTCCAGTCGCGGCAGCAGGAAGGCAGCGCACACCTCGGCCGTTCGTCGCCGGTAGAACTCGAGGATGACCTCGTGATAGCCGTGCGTGTAGCGCTCCGTGCCCGTCACGGAAAGGCCGGGACTGTCTCGTCGTACAGCCAGGACTCGACCAGGTCCACCGCATCCGGTCCGGCGAACTCCTCGACTATCCCGAGGAACTCGTCGGTGTTGGTGGTGCCACCGGCCGACCGGTCGTAATGGGTCCTCAGGATCTCGTAGAACGCGTCGTCGCCGGCGTGGAGCCGCAGGGCGTGAAGGGTCGCCGCGCCGCGGTCATAGACCGTGGCGCCGAACAGGTCCTGGATCTCAATGTCCTTCGGCGGTCCGATTCCGTTGGCGGACAGCCATGCTTGCACCTCGGTCATGGTGTCGTTGAAGTCCACTCCGAAATGCTCGGCTTCGAACATGAGATGCAGGTAGGTGGCGAAGCCTTCGTTGAGCCAGATCTCGCTCCAGTCGTCGGGCGACACGGAGTTGCCCAGCCACTGGTGGGCGGCTTCGTGGGCGATGATGCCGGGCCCGATGGTGGCCGGCCCGTGGATGGAGAGGGTCTGGTTCTCGAGCGCCAGACCGAGCGGGAACGGCGTCACGATGGTCCCGTAGGCGTCGAACGGGTAGGGGCCCAGGCGCTCCTCCAGGAAGGCGATCACGTCCGGGGTGACCGACAGTGCCTGGGCCATCTCGGCCGGGGCGTCGCGGGGCAGGTAGTCGCGGATGATCGGGCCGCCGTCGTAGAGCGGTCCGTGGTCGATGCGCTCGAAGTCGCCGATGTAGACCGCGGCCAGGTAGGTGGCCATCGGGTCGTCCATGCGCCACGTGTAGGTGGTCTTTTCGTCCGTGGTGGTCTCGTCGACGAGGAGCCCGTTGGAGGCGGCCGTGACGCCCTCGGGCACGATGATCTCGATCTCGTAGGTGGCCTTGTCGGTGGGGTGGTTGTTGGACGGGAACCACGTCATCGAACCGGACGGCTCGCCCAGCGTGTAGATCACCTCGTCCTGTTGGAGCCAGCCCAGCTGGGAGAACGGCACACCGGGATCGTCGAGCGCCTCGGGCGAGCCCGAGTAGAGGATCTCCGTCTCGAACTGCGAGTCCGCCGCGAGCGGGCTCGCAGGCTGGACGGCCACCTCGTGGCCCGATCGAGAGAACTCGGCCTCGGTGCCGTCGACGGTCACCGAATGGACTTCCAGCCCCAATAGGTCCAGGTTGAACGTCTCGAGGTCCTCGGTGGCCTGAGCGGTGATCGAGGTCAGCGCCGAGATGGTGTTGGTCTCCGGGTCGACATCAAGCTCGATCTCGTAGTGCAGCGCGTCGTATCCGCCGTTGCCCAGGAACGGGTAGAAGCTGTCGCCCAGCCCCTCGGCCTCGGTTGGCGGCACCGTCGTCGTGGTGGACGTGGTTGTGGTCGGGGAGGTTGTGGTGGTTGACATCGTCGGCTCGGTGGTGGATGTGGTTGTGGCCGGCGCGGTTGTGGTTGTGGTCGGGGCGGTTGTGGTGGTCGCGAGCGAGGTCGCCGGGCCGGCGTCTGCCGACTCGTTGCTCGCCGTGTCGCCGCAGGCGGATACAAGCAGCGCGGCAACCAGGATGATCGGCCTCAGCCGGGGGAGCACTGCGTGCAGCCTAGGAGTGGATGGCTTGAACGGGTTGCCTGGCTAGGCCTGGCCGGTCTGGCGCAGGAAGGTCAGGCTGTCGAAGTAGTCGACCCGGCGCTCGATCAGGCCGCCGCGCACGGTAAGGCGCATGACCCCCTGGATCTCGATCTCCGATCCGTCCACCCGGGCCCGCATCACGTAGGCCGCCGCGGCCTGCTCACCCTCGACGATGATCTCGGAGACCTCATAGGCGAGCCCGGCGAACGTGGCCAGGAAGTCGGCCAAGCGCTCCTGGTAGGCGGCCTTGCCCCGGCTGGGCGATGCCAGCGCGCTGGTGTGCACGTTGGAGAAGTCCTCGCTCACATGGGCGGCCACCGCGGCCGGATCGCCGGAGGCGAACGAGGCCAGGTACGAAGCCGCGACGGCCCGAGTGGTGGTGGCAGTCTCGCTGATGGGTTCGGAGGCGCTCAGCGCATCACCTTCTGGGCGTGCGCGTAGACGCCCTGGTCATAGCTGAGCTCGATCATGTTGCCGTCGGGATCACTGATCATGCAGATGTAGCCGATGGGCGGGGGCATCTCCGTGGGCGGCATGGCCAGGCAGCCCTCGGCCTTGGCCCGCTCGGCGGCCGCGTCGAGCTCCTCCCGGCTGGTGACCTCCACACCCAGGTGGGCGAAGGGCGCCAGCGTGGCGATGGGGGAGTCCTTGAACGGGTCGGACTCGGGGAAGAACTGGGCCAGCACCAGGATGAAGGGCTTGTCGGGGGAGTCGTCGTGGCCCAGCCAGGCGCCGTAGCCGTCGTCATCCTCGCGCTTTTCCAGCAGCTTGATCGGGGTGTGGGTGGTGTACCAGTCGATGCTGGCATCGATGTCGCTGACCCGGAGGGCCACATGGGTCCAGCGGGCGTGGGGCGGATGGACGGCGTAGGTGTCGGGCGGTTCGGTCATGGCGCAGGTCACTCCCGGGTGAAGTCGTCGGGGATCTGGGGCTCGTCGCCGCCGTAGGTCCACAGCACCAGCGTGTTGCCCCAAGGATCCCTGATGGCGTTGTTGTAGCCGTTGAACTCTCCGAAGTAGTGGTGCCGCCACAGGTCGGTGGCGCCGCGGGCGACCGCCCGGTCCGAGATGGCGTCCATGTCGTCGTCGGGCGACACGAGGATCCAGAGGCGTATCGAGTGGCCGTCGCGGCAGAGGTGCCGGGGCTCGAGGCCCTCGTCGGAGGGGTGGGGACGGCGGTTGGCGACGTTGGTGATGCCGAGGTGCAGGTTGCCGGTGGGGCCCTGGGTGCCGTCGGGGAGCTTGAAGTTCTGGCCCGGCACGACCTGGTAGAACGACCCGGCGGGCCTCGGATTGATCTTCCAGCCGAACACCTCGTGGTAGAACTGCTCGGCTCTGTCGGGCTCGTTGGTGGGCAGGTCGACGAAGATCAGGGTGTTCGGGTAGGGCTCGGTCATGGCGCGCTCCGCAGGCCGGCAGCATCAACTGGCAGGATCAACCTAGCAGTGGCGCACCCTCCCCATCTAAGCCGGGTTAGCGCCGGCGGGGCTCGATTCGCTTGCCCTCTGAGAACGTCGCCTGGCCCTCGGCCATGGCGTCGACGCTGGTCCCGGTGGTGAGGATCGACGGGGCCATCGCCAGCGCATCGAGCCGGCCCATGTCACTGGCGGCCCAGATGGCTCGCAGGGTGCCCTGGACCGCCTCGGGAGGCTGAGAGGCGATGATCTCTGCCAGCCGGTTGGCGGCGTCCTGCAACTCGTCGAGGGGCACTACCTCCGACACCAGCCCGATGCGCTGCGCCGTCGGCGCGGTCATCCGTTCGTGATTGCCGACCAGAGCGAGCCGTAGGACCTCCCCCAGCGGCATGCGCGGCACCAGCTTCATCGGCTCGTACACCGCGGCCATTCCGTAGGTCACGTGCGAGTCGAAGAAGGTGGCGTTCTCGGCGGCGATGATGATGTCGGATTCCGCCACCAGGTAGAAGGCGCCCGCGCAGCAGATGCCGTTGACCGCCGCGATCACCGGCTTCCACAGGTCGCACGCCTTGGGGCCTATGTCGTCGCCGGGGTCGTCGTACATGTAGTTGTTCGATGTGCCGTAGAGCTTGCCCCCGACACCCTCGAGGGCCACGAGCGCGTCGGACCGGTCGACACCCACGCAGAAGGCCCTCTCGCCCGTTCCGGTCACCACTACGACCCGCACCTCGTCCATCCTGCGCAGCGCCCTCCAGGTGGAGCGGATCTCCTGGCGCATCCGGTCGTTGAAGGCGTTCAGCACCTCGGGCCGGTCGAGGGTGACGCGGCACACGTGATCGGAGATGTCGACCCGGATCGTCTCGAATCGCTCCGGCTCGAACGACACGGTGCGATCGGCGGCGGTCACGACTGCGAATCCTAACGGCGAGGCACCTCAGAGGCCGAGCGAACGGGTGAGCCAATCCGCCCCATACGGGCGAGGCCGTGGCCCGAGCGGCCCGTGAGCGAAGCGAACAAGAGCGGGTGTGACGCCGCTGCGACACTCGGGACCTGCACCTATTCGCGGACGCTCTCAGGTGATCTCGGACCGGAGCTTCCGTAGGAGGTCGGGGACGCCCGGCGGCTGCACTACCGACACCCTGATCAAGTCGTCGAAGTGCCGGACGAAGGTCATCACATGGTTGCGGTTGTTGAGCACGAGGTGCATCTGGCCCAGGTACAGCACGGCCCGTTCCAGGCCGAAGACGGTGACGGCCGTCGAGTAGCGCTGCCGGCCGTCGTAGAGGAACCAGCGGAACGTCGGGTAGAGCTCCTCGCACAGCTCGATCATGTGGTCGAGCGCCGCCACCCGGTGCCTGTGCTCTAGCGATCCCCAGACGTCCCAGCCCCGGGCGAAGCCCTCGATGGCCTGGATGGAGTTGCAGCACTCCAGGTCGGTGCCCGCGGCCCGGGCGAGTTCCAGTGGCGCGGTGGCCGTCTCGATGCGCTGCTCGGGCCTGATCGTGGCGTAGCGCTGAACCTCGTGGCGGATCACGGCTTCCGTCTTGAGCAGGTCGGGCAGCGAGGCGGGCAGGGTGCGGACCTTCGAACCGGCCGTCTGTTCGTGCCAATCGATCCAGGTCTCGTCGAACGGGGTCAGCTCGTCGAGGTTCAGGGCGAACTCCTCGTGGACGATGTCGGCCCGCGACGGACCGCCGTGGGCCAGGCCCAGGAGCCAGTCGACGGAGACCCCGGACGCCTCGGCGATGGCCGTCAGGGTTTCCACTCGGGGCAGGCGACGGTTGCGGTTGGACAGGAGCTGCGAGAGCGTGGACCGGTCTATCCCCGAGTCGAGGGCGAAGTCCGATCGCGACCGCCCAGTGTCGGCCACCAACTCGCCGAGCCGGTCTCGGAATCGGTTCACCAACTCGGTTTGGGTGGCCATTGTGTAGTAATTCTACAATGAATGATGCGTAAGCGCCACATATCTTGCGCTTTGTGCGAAAGTGCTACGAATTGTGCGCAACTCATCACGCGCCAGAGGCCCGCTCTACTTACGCTTGTGGCCAGGGACAGGGGGACTAGTCCCGGATCTGCCGCAGGACCGGAGGTGCGATGGCTTCCGACACGACCGGATCGGGCGTCGAGTGGCGCACGCTCGCGGTCGCGGTCGCGGTGCACGGCCTATGGCTGGCGGTGTTGGCCCTCCACGGCGTGACACCCTGGCCGGTGACCGTCGCAGCGCTGGGCCTGCTCGCGGCCTGGCACGGCTCGCTCCAGCATGAGACGATCCACGGCCACCCGTTCCGAAGCCGGCGGCTGAATGCCCTGCTGGGCTCGCTGCCCCTGTCGCTGCACCTGCCCTACCTGGTGTACCGGCGCTACCACTGGGATCATCACGACTGCCCCGAGCTGACCGATCCGACCGAGGACAGCGAGAGCTTCTACGTGAGCGCCGGGCAGTGGGAGTCCAAGGGCCGCTTGGGCCGGGCCTTCCTGCTGGCCCATCACACCCTGCTCGGCCGCCTGGTACTGGGACCGCCCCGGTACATCGCGGGGGTGCTGGTCCACCAGGCCCGCGAGATCCGCCGGGGCGATCGGGAGCTGGCCCGCTGGTGGGCGGCGCATATGGTCGCCGCGGCCGCGCTGGTCGCCTTCGTGGTGATGGTCATGGGGGTGCCCTGGTGGCAGTACCTGCTGGGCGCCACGTACTTGGGGAACTCCCTGACCCTGATGAGGTCGTACTGCGAGCACCGCTGGGTGGAGGGAGCCACCCGCTCCGCGGTCGTCCGATCGGGACGCTTCTTCAGCCTGCTGTACCTCTACAACAACCTCCACCATGTGCACCACGCCGATCCGGGTGTGGCCTGGTACCGGCTGTCGGCTCACGCCGACGCCACCGGCGGCTACGAGGAGGCCGCGGCCGGGGCGGGGCTCTACCGCGGCTACTTCGAGTTGGCCCGCCGCTTCGGTGTGCGGCCGTTCGACCACCCCGTGCACCCCAGGGACAGGGTCGGGGTTCTCACCTGACCTAGAGGCCGAGCGAGTAGGTACGCGAATCCGGCTCATGCGGGCGAGGCCGTGGCCCGAGCGGCCCGTGAGCGCAGCGAACAAGAGCGGGAGACACCCCCTAGCAACGTGACGGGTTGCGCCTACCCGCGCACGTTCTTGGCGTGGCTCCTAGTCGTCGAGCAGGCGGCGGGCGACTATCCGGGCTTCGTCGAGATTCTCGACGAAGTTCTCCTCGGGGATCTCCCGCAGCACGTTCAGCGCGTGGACGCTGGTCTTGGTCATGCCGGACATGCCCAGGACGATGCACTGGGTGTCGGCGTCGCGCGCCGTGTCGGCCAGCTGGCCGATGGTTAGAGCGGCGCTGTCGTCCACGTGGACGGTGTCGGTGAAGTCGAAGATCACCACTTCGTGCTCGTTCATGTCGTGGTTGATGGTCTTGAAGAGCCTGGTGGACGAGGCCGCAGTGAAGCTGCCCCGCAGCGACAGCAGGCCGACCCGGGCCGCGAAGGGGTCGTCGTCCGAGTCCAGGTCGAACCCTGCGTCGTCGGTTGCTTCGGGGTCGGCCAGGAAGGTCATGTCGAGCAGCGGGGTCGAGATCACCTTGTCGAGTTCCAGGCGCTCCACCTGGCGGGCCCCGGTCAGCGCCGCCATCACCAGGCCTACGGCCACCGCGATCACCAGGTCCGAGACGATGGACAGACCGAGAGTCATTGCCAGCACCACCACGTTCTCCCGTGGGACGCGATGGATGTGGGCCAGGTAGCGCCAGTCGATGATGTTGAACCCGATCTTGATGAGGATGCCGGCCAGCACGGCGTGGGGTATGGCGTCGACGTAGCGCCCCAGTCCCAGGACCAGGGCGGCCAGGATCGTGGCGCACAGCACTCCGGAGACCCTGGAGCGACCGCCGGCCTTCACGTTGGCCACCGTGCACGACGTGGCCCCCGCGCCCGGAACACCGCCGATGAACGCCACCACCACATTGGCCACCCCGGCGCCCATCAGCTCACGGCTGGGGTCATGGTCCTGGCGGGTCAGCGAGTCGGCCACCCTGGCGGTGAGGAGGCTGTTGATGGAGCCGAGCAGGGCGATGGTGACCGCAGCCGGCAGCGCGCTCCCCAGATCACCGAAGCTGAGCTCGGGCACCATCAGGTCGGGGAGGCCGGTGGGCACCTCCCCGATCGTCGGGGCGTCGCTCAGCCACAACACGCCCACCATCGTTCCGATGATCAACGCGGCCACCGACGGTGGCAGGAATCGCTGCAGCCGTCCCGGCCAGAAGATGCACACCGCCAGGGTGATGAGCCCCAGCGTGAGCGCGCTCGGGTCGACGCTGGTGACTGCATCCGGCCACTCGCGCAGAGACTTGAGCGCGCCGCCGAGGGCCACCTCGGCGCCGAAGAACGGCAGCACCTGGACGATGATGATGATCAGGCCGACCGCGCTGGTGAACCCCGACACCACCGCATAGGGCGTGTAGGCGACGAAGGTGCCGAGCCGCAGCGCGCCGAGCAGCACCTGGATGATCCCTGCCATTGCCACGATGGCCAGGGCCTTGCTCAGTTCACCGTCGGCGTAGTCGACGAACACGACCGCCATCGCGACCGACAGCGGGGCGGTGGGTCCCGAGATCTGGGTCCTCGATCCGCCCAGCAGCGCGGCGAGCATGCCCACCACGACGGCGCTGTACAGACCCTCGATAGCTCCGAGCCCTGAAGCGACTCCGAAGGCCAGCGACAGCGGCAGGGCTACCACGGCCGCGGTCATCCCCCCGAAGATGTCTCCTCTAAGCCCTTGGAGCTTGTCGCTGACTTGCAAGCTCATTTCACACCGCAGAATAGATCAAGCGTCGCCGCAAGATCGTTCAGGGAGGGCCGTGCCGACGATGTCGGCCAGTTCGGACAGATTGGTCGCGACGGCCAAGCCCCCGTCGTGCAACCACTGCAGGTTCAGGGCGTGGACCTCGATCCGGGGATCGAAGCGGTTGAGAAACACCGCGTGGCGGTAGGCGGACAGCGGCAACGTGCAGGCCATGGAGTCGTGGATGCCGCCGAGAGCGGCCGACGCCACCACGATGACCAGGTCAGGTTCGATCCGCTCGATCAGGTCCAGGTTGTGCCCGTCCGACGCCAGCGGCGAGTAGAGGCCGCCCACGCCCTCAACCAACCCGATGTCGACCGTTGCGCCGAAGCGGCATCCGGCGGCCATCTCGTCGACGGTGGGGCAGATCCGACCGAGCTTGCGGGCGGCCATGGGCGGGGCCAGCGGCACCGGATAGGTGTGCTCGGGCGGGCAGACGTCGTCGGGGTGCTGGCCGGTGGCCGCGGCCAGCGCAGCCGCGTCGGTCGGGCCGGCCTCATCCGGGTCGAAGGACTGGACGGGCTTGCATGCCGCGACCATGCACCCCCTGTCCCGCAGAACCCGGGCCAACTCGGCCGCCACCCAGGTCTTGCCCACCTCGGTGCCGGTGCCGGCGACGAACACCATGCCGGTGCGGCTGCGGCGTCGGTCCACAGGCATAGCCGGTGGATCAGGCATCGATCCCTGCCCGGCGGAGCGCGTCGATCAGCCGGTCGAGGTCGGCGTCACAGTGGGCTGCCGAGACAGTGACCCGGAGCCGTGACGTTCCGGCCGGCACCGTAGGGGGCCGGATGGCGGGGACCAGGATGCCCTGCCTCGCCAGGGTGTCGGAGACGGCCAATGCCCTGTCCTCGGCGCCGACGATGATGGGGATGATGGGGCTCGGGTGGCCGGGCCGGATGCGATCGATGTTGGTCCGCAGCCGCCTCCTGAGCTCGTCGCCGTCGGTGGAGTCGATCACATCGATGGCGGCCGCCGCGGCTGCGGCCGCGGCTGGAGCGGCCGCCGTGGTGAAGATGTAGGAGCGGGCCGCATTGACGAGCAGGTCCATGAACGTCCGGGGTCCGGTCACGAAGCCGCCCAGCGCGCCGACTGCCTTGGACAGGGTCCCCACCCGCAATAGGCGGCAGTTCGGGTGCAGCGGCTCGGGATGGTCCAGGACGAGATGGGCGTCGTCGAGCACGAGCAGCGCCCCGTGGGCCGCACACACGGCCGACAGCTCGCCGATCGGCGCGAGGTCGCCGTCCATGGAGAAGACCGAGTCGGTGACCACCATGCCGGGGCCATCGGAGCCGCCCAGCAAGTCGTCCACTGCGGCCGGGTCGCAGTGGGGGTAGACGCGCGTCGGCGCCCGGGCCAGACGGCAGCCGTCGATGATCGACGCGTGGTTGAGCTCGTCGGAGCAGAGCACCGACGCCCACCGTCCCATGGTGGCGATGGCGCCCAGGTTGGCCGCGTACCCGGTGGTGAACAGCACGGCGGCCTCCGCGCCGCGCCAGGCTGCGATGCGCTCCTCGAGGCGGCTGTGCACTGGACGCGACCCCACGATCAGCCGGGCCGATCCCGAGCCGGTGCCGTAGTCGTCGATCGCGGTCCGGGCCGCGGCCCGCACGGCGGGGTGCTGCGTGAGTCCGAGATAGTCGTTGGAGGCGAACGACACCACGGGCTGTCCCGTCGCCGACAGCGCCGTGCGGGGGCCTCCGCCGTCGAGATCCCGGGGTTGGCGCAGCTGGTTGGCGGCCACGACGGCGTCCAGAGCGGCCGTCGCGATGCCGTCCCAGTCGCTCCCGGTCACGTCTCTGTGTCCGGCCGCTGGACGCCGTCGCTGCCGCTCATGGACTGCTGCCGGTCAGGACGGCGCGGCGCCCTTCCACTCGTCCCAGTGCAGCACCCTGGCCAGCGGCTCTCGCATACCGGGGCGGAAGTCGGTGCCGATGGTGTGGGCGATGGGGATGAGTGCGACCTGCGTGCACTCGTCGTACGGGATTCCCAGGATCTCAGCGGCCTGATGCTCGTAGGCCAGGTGCAAGGTGGTCCAGCATGTCCCCAGTCCCCGTTCCCGGGCAGCGAGCATGAAGCTCCACGACGCTTGTATGACCGATCCGAGCCTTGATGCCGCGCCGCCCCACGACGGTCGGTCGACGCGACTTATGGCCAGGCACGGGATCAGGAACAGCGGAGCCCGCTCAAGGTTGTCGGAGAGGTACTGGGCCGAATCCGCGATCCGTTCGAAGGAGGCCTGAACGGCTGGGTCTTCATGAGGTGGTTCATTGGTGGGGAAGTAGGGCGACTCGCGATAGGCGGCCCACGCCTGGCGGTAGAACCCGGCCAGCGCCGCCTTCTTGGCTGGGTCGGCAACCACCATCCACACCCAGTCCTGGCGATTGCCGCCGCTGGGCGCCTGGAGCGCGATGTCCAGGCACTCGGTTATCAGCCCGGGATCGACCGGGCGGTCGAAGTCCAGGCGCCTGCGAACGGCCCGGGTTGTAGTCAGCAGCTCGTCGGCCGAAAGTCCCAGCATTCTTAGCCTCCTGCATCGGCGGAAGGAGCAGTCAGACCCTACGGCTCCCGACCGCGAACCGGCAGGCCGGGGGGTGGCGGCGAGGAACGGCCGACCGACAATGGGGCGAAGCCCCGTCGGTCGGACGGCCTCGACGACAGGACCCGCCGGCCGGAAAGGCTCGGCTAAGAAAGCAGGGGCAGGACTTCCTCGGCGATGCGGTGCAACTGCTCCTCCACCTTCTCGTAGGGGTCGCCGGGCATAGCCGGGAACAGCAGGAGGTTCTCGATCCCGATCTGCTCGTCGTAGGTGCTGATGGCCTCAGCCACATCGGTGGGGCTTCCCACCGCCCAGACCTTCTGGTCGATGGACTGCTCCAGAGTGGGGATCAGCCCCGGCTTGGCCGGATGGCCGTCGGGGCCGAGGTAGCCCTTGCTCCAGCCGTAGGGGCCGAGGAACTTCCACAGCTCGTCGTGGCCGTCGCGCACCGACGCCATGGCCTGCTCGCGGGTGTCCTCGACCCGGACGTTCTGCACGAGCATGCGGTGCTCGCCGCAACCCAGCTCGCGCCCGTGATGGGCTAGGTATCGCTCGGCGAACTGCTCCCAGCGCTGCTTGACGATGGAGTGGTGGTAGTTCCAGAACACCCCGCCCCAGCCGCATCGGGGGATCTGCTCGAGCGTGGCCGGCGACTTGGCGGCCTGCCAGATCTCGTAGGGGTACAGCGGCCGGGGCACCAGCGACAGCTCGGTCACGAACCCGCCCCGGTCGGGGATCCCCGCCGGCGGGAGGTCATACACCTCGCCATGGAAGCTGAACGTGTCGTTGTTCAATGCTCGGAGGACGACTTCCATGGCCTCGTCGAACTGCTTGCGGTTCAACTCGTCGGCGGCGGCCTTGTCGGGATTGTCGAAACTGCCGATCTGGGTGCCCAGCGTCTCAGCCTCACGCGGCACCGTGCCCCGGCCGACGCCCAGAATGCCGCGGCCGCCCGAGACGTTGTGCAGCGTCGCGAAATCCTCGGCGAGGCGCAGCGGATGCCACTGCGGCACGATGTTGAACGCCATCCCGATCCGGATGCTCTCGGTGCGCTCCGCCAGGATGGTCCCCACCAGGATCCCGTTGGGGATGACCTCGTAGCCCTCGTACTGGAAATGGTGCTCGGTCAACCAGAACGAGTCGAACCCCAACCGGTCACACACCACCCCCATATCGATGATCCGCTCCGTCGCCCGCCACACCTCCTTGGGGTCGTAGCGGCGGTCGGTAGGAACAGGCAGCCCCGCACCGGCATCGTCCATCTCGACCCCGCCGAACAGGAACACCCCGGTGCGCACGGCGTCAACTGTAGGCGCTCCCAAAATGCGGGGACTCACCGTGATAGGCCTTGGGTTTGTGGAGCCGCGCTTCTTGGCGGAAGTCAGTGTCGAGACTGATCGCGTGACGGGGGAGGGGCTGCTTGAGCGCGACCGGCAGCGGGTCTGGCACCCCTACGCCCCGATGCCGGCGGCGAACGACCCGATCGTGGTGACGTCGGCCCAAGGAGTCAGGCTGACCCTGTCGGACGGCTCGGAAGTGATCGACGGCATGTCGTCGTGGTGGGCGGCCATCCACGGGTACCGCCACCCGGTGCTCGACGAGGCCGTCCGCAGCCAGTTGGGGGAGATGGCCCACGTGATGTTCGGCGGGGTGACCCATCACCCCGCAGTCGAGCTCGCGGAGACGCTGGTCGACATCGCGCCCGCGGGGCTCGAGCACGTCTTTCTGGCCGACTCGGGCTCGGTCTCGGTGGAGGTCGCGATCAAGATGGCGCTGCAGTTCGCCCGGGGTGTGGGCCGTCCCGGTCGTCGTCGCCTGCTCACCGTCCGCGGCGGCTACCACGGCGACACCCTGGGTTGCATGTCGGTGTGCGATCCCGTCAACGGGATGCACTCGATGTTCACCGGCATGCTGCCCGAGCAGTTCTTCGCTCCCGTGCCCAGCCCGGTCTTCGCCGAGCGGTTCGACGACAGCCACATCGCCGAGTTAGCCGACCTGCTGGCGGCGCACTCGGATGAGATCGCAGCCGTCATCATCGAGCCGGTGGTGCAGGGTGCGGGGGGCATGAGGTTCTACTCGCCGGACTACCTGCGCGCCGTGCGGCACCTCTGCGACGAGCACCGGGTTCCGTTGATCGCGGACGAGATCGCCACGGGGTTCGGCCGCTCCGGCGCGCTGTTCGGATGCGATCACGCCGGTGTCTCCCCCGACATCATGTGCGTCGGCAAGGCGCTGACGGGCGGCTACCTCACTATGGCCGCGGTGCTGTGCACACCCGAGATCGCACAAGGAGTGAACGCGGCCGAGTCGGGCGCGCTCATGCACGGGCCGACGTACATGGGCAACCCGCTCGCTGCCGCGGTGTCTTTGGCCAGCATCAAGCTGCTGCTGTCGCGGGACTGGCGATCCGAGGTGCAGCGAATCGAGTCGGAGCTGACCGCGGGGCTGGCGCCGGCCGCTTCGCTTCGAGGGGTGCGAGATGTTCGCGTCCTCGGAGCCATCGGAGTCGTCGAGATGGAGACGCCGGTACCCGTCGCCAGAACCCAGGCGGCGCTCATCGAGCGAGGCGTGTGGCTCAGACCGTTCGGCCGGCTCCTCTACACCATGCCGCCCTACGTGTCGAGCGTGTCCGACATCCGCACCATCGCCTCGGCAATGGTCGACGCCACGAAGCAGCAGTAGTCGAAGGACTGCCGGATACCCGAGGTTGGTTGCACCTAGCCAACCTGTGGATACCGGTAATGGAAGCCGGGACCCCGACCCGATGGACGGCTCGGTACGAGACCCTCTTCCTGGGCGAGGGCTTTGAGGTGCGCTACAGCAGTTGGGTTGCTTACATCAGTGAGTGCCCGGTATTCGGCAGTGGAAATGCGGCGATGCTCCCGCACCCATTCGGTGGCCGCGGCAAGCCCCGGCTGGGTAATCCCGAGCCGGCGGCGTGCCGATCGGGACAGACGCCAAGCCACGGGTCCGGCGTCGGGAATCGCAATGGGTGTCAGGAGCGGTGCGCCACCTGCTATCGAGTACGTTGACACTCTTAGCAGCGCGTTCTGTGCATCGTTCCGGGTTCTCTGGAGGAGACGGTGGCACGATTCTGCCGTGAAGAACGGCGTTGCGGGGTTCGTGGCCCGCCAGACGAGTAGTGCGGCATCGGTGTCGTCACGAGCCTCCACGGGTTCGAGAGTTGTGAAGAACCGGTACCGGTTCGCGTCGACCGGTCTTCCACCAAGCACGACGCGCACCGCTGGGCTGTCGGTGGACTCGATCAGTGGCTGCTCGCTGCCGATTCGGATCAAGTCGCCGACCATCATGTCGACGCCTACGCCCTCTTGCTCGACAAGTCCCAGCTGGCGGACAGCGCCCATGAGCGTCCGATACCGAGGCTGAGAGGGATGGGTGATGATGTTGTCTGCCGTGACGTCGCCGATGAAGCCACCAGGTGACGTGACTCGAAGTTCGTTTCCGACGTGTTCCACTACGGTCGGATCTCGCCGGTTCCAGTCCCTATGACACACGCCGTTGAGGATGGCCTCACGGAGGGAGCGCTCTGGAATGGCTCGGATCCGCGTTACACCGAACCCGTCCGAGACCTCCGTAACGGGGTTGTTGCGGGCGGCTTCTGCTTCCACGAGATCGAGTTCCTCAAGCAGCGACAGTCCCGGCTCGTGTATCCGGGCGGTCGACTGCGCGCCGGGAGCGGCGCGGCGCGTGTAGTCAACGGAGGGCTGATCCCGCTGGATCAGGAGGATCTCCCCCGCCATGTTCAGAGAATCGCTGTTGTCGTGGAGCAGTCCGAGCCGAGAGAGCAGATCGCGTAGGTCGAGGGACGCCTTGGAGCGGTCGACCACAGCCATCCGGCGCCTCAGGCTCGCGACTGCTCCCTCTGGGATGTCGGACATGGAATGCCCGGAGCGGTGGTGCGATGGATCAGCCGCGGCGTCCGCGAACAAGCCTTGGAGTAATTCGGTGCTGGTGACAGGCACACAAGACCGGCCCACGCGGTGCCGGTACCGGCCGTTGAACGGCACGGGCTCAACAGCTTGGGGAACGCTGACGACCAGTAGCCGCGCTCCAGCGACGTCCGCCGGCCGGATCTCTGTGCTGAGCTTTTGCTCGGTGAGTTCGTAGAGGCGTCGTCGCAGCCAATCGACGTCCGTGTCGGACCCAATGAGCTGCCCCGTCTTGTCGTCGACACCAACGATGAGGGCCCCGCCGCCTCTGGTGTTGGCCATGCATGCCGCTTCCTCAGCAATCTGCCTCGCAACGGTTTCGCTCTGTTCTTGGCCGGAGAGAATGCGAGATCCCTCACGGCGTCCTGCCTCTTCCTTGAGATCGACTGCGGTCGATTCCAGATCCTCTGGTCTGAAGTTGCCTTCGGCTAGGGCGGTTAGCACCCTGATGATCTCATCTTCGCGGCTCGGCGGGTCGAAGAAGGTAAAGCCAGTGCTCGACATCGAACTCAGCTTAACTTCTTAGACCCCAAAAGAAAAGCGAGGCGCTTGGCGGGACTTGCTCTTAACTTCTCTAGTCGAACAACCGTAATGCGATAGCGTTCTACAAGGACATCACTTGAGAAGTTAAAACCACAAGCATGTAATGCATCTGGTTAACTTTTCTGCAGAAGCCAAGCCAGGATCAGGCACTTCTCTGCTCGGTATCCTGCGAGATGAGACCTCGCGAGGGCCAACTCGGCAGAGCCATGGCAGATGATCCGTTCGATGTAGAACCGCTCGACGCCACGTTCGGCGCGGTAGTCACGGGGGTGGAGCTGCGGTCCATCAGCGAGGCTGCCTTCGAGGCGCTCCACGAGGTTTGGCTGGAGCACGCCATGCTGATATTCCCGGGGCAGTTCTTGACCAGGGCCGAGCAGGACGCCTTCGCCCTGCGGTTCGGCCCGCTGGAGTTCACCGCGGTGGCCTTCAGCAACGTGGATGCCGACGGCAAGGTCCTCAACGACCCCGACCATGACGTGGTGAAGTCGCTGCGGGGCAACGAGGGCTGGCACCACGACAGCACCTACATGCCGCTCCAGGCCAAGGGCTCGGTGTTCACCGCCGAGGTGGTGACCAGCCGGGGCGGGGCCACCGGGTGGGCCGACATGCGGGCCGCCTACGAGGCGCTGGACCCGGAGACCCAGCAGCGACTGGCCGGCATGCGCGCCTACCACTCGCTCTACTACAGCCAGGGCCGGTCCGGATACATGCCGACCAAGACCGAGGGCGGCGGCTACGACATGTACGGCTTCCACGACCTCGAGCCGTCGCTGCGACCGCTGGTGAAGGTGCATCCCGAGACCGGCCGGCCCAACCTGCTGATCGGGCGGCACGCCCACGGGATCGCGGGGATGTCCGAGAGCGAGTCGGAGGCCTTCCTCGACGAACTGAACGCCGAGGCCTGCCGGCCGCCGCGGATCCACCATCACCAGTGGTCCGCAGGCGACGCGGCGCTGTGGGACAACCGCCGCCTGATGCACCGGGGCACGCCCTTCGACATGACCGAGCCCCGGATCATGTGGCACACCCGCATCGCCGGCGATCCCGCAACGGAACTGGCCGACAACCACCAGGACCAGCGCGAGACATCGGGCCGCGCCATCATGGGCGAGGAAACTCTCATAGTCGGCTGACCCCGCCGATCGCGGGGATTCGGTAGCGTCCGGCCGTGGTTGATCTGGGCCGGATGGGCGTGGAACGGCTGGCACGGCTACGTGACCAGATGCGGGCGCAGGGCGTGGACGGGGCGGTGCTGATGCACGGTCCCCATGTGATCTACGCCACCGGACATGTTCCCGAAGCGGTTGACGCCGGCCATGCCAACCACCGCCGGGCCGTGGCCATTGTCGGCGCGGCGGACGGACCGGCCCGGCTCCATGCCCACGATCCAGCCGGCGAGGCTGCGTCCATCTGCGCCGAGGTGGGCGATCCGCTTTGGCCCGAACTCGACGATGGCGCGACCGCCCTGGGAGAGGCAATCGCCGACGTGCTCGGGGATGTGACCGGACGCCGGCTGGCAGTGGACGGGGTGACCGGAGCCATGACCCGCGCCGGTGTCCTCGCCGGGGCCGAGCTGGTCGACGCCGGCCGGGTGCTGGTGCCGGCCCGGGTGGTGAAGACCGAAGACGAACTGGCCTGCATCGATCAGTCCCAACGGCACACCGAGCGGGCCATGGAGGCGGCCCGGGCCGCGTGCGTTCCCGGCGCCACCCGGACCGAGGTCGCCGGGGCGTTCCTGGCCGCCCTCCGGGACGGCGACCCGGGGCCCGGCCTCAGCTATCGCAACGGGATCGATCCCATCTTCCAGCCCATGCCGACCCACCGTCACGGCGGTCCCCGCACATCCACGGGCCATGTCGCCTTCCCCACCGGGGTCGACAACCCGGTCCTCGCCGAGGGCGACCTCGTCTGGGTCGATGCGGGAGTGGGCCACCACGGCTACATGTCGGACTTCGGGCGCACCTGGGTCGTGGGGCGCGCTCCCACCGCTGCTGAACGGGAGCTGTTCGACCGCTGGATGGCGGTACTGGAGGCCTCCTTGACCGCGGTGCGAGCCGGTGCCACCCTCGGTGATGTCGGCCGGGCCGCCCGGACGGTCGAGCCGGACGAGACGCCGTGGCTGCCGCAGTTCTACCTGGCCCACGGAACCGGCCTGGAGAGCGCCGAGATGCCCATGATCGGCACCGATCTCGGCCCGGCCTTCGACGACGCCTACGTGCTGGAGCCGGGCATGGTGCTGGTGTTCGAGCCGGTCGTCTGGACCGACGGCGTCGGCGGCTACCGGGCCGAGGAGGTCGTGGCCGTGACCGACGACGGCTGGTGCCTGCTGGGCGGCGGCCACCGCTACGAGCCGTTCCGATCATGAGCAACGATCTGGTCCTTGCCCGCCGCGACCGGGTGCTGGATGCCATGGCCTCGGACGGCATTGACGTGCTGGTGCTGGGACGCCAGGACAACGCCGGGTACGCGTGCGGGATGCGCCGGCTGTGGACCGCGGGCACCCGGCCGTTCGGGGCGGGCTGCATCGTGGTTGCTTCCACGCAGCGGGTCCACGCCCTGTCGAGTTGGGAGGACGGCATCGAGCCTCCCATGACCTTCGACGACCTCTACCCCCTCACTTGGAATCCTCGCATCATGGCTGCGTCCATGGCCGGGATCGACGGCCTTGCCGGGGCCGGCCGGATCGGGGTGGACGAGCTGACGCCGTCGTTCCGCCGGGCCGCGGCCGGCTTCGCTCCCCGGGCGGAGATCGTTCCGGCCGATGACCTCATGGCTCGGATCCGCCTCCACAAGCTGCCCGAAGAGGTCGAGGCCATCTCCGAGGCCTGCGCGGCGGCCTGGGCCGGGGTGGACGCCGCGCTGGCTGCTATCACGAGCGCTGATCCAGCCGGTGCGGCCATCAAGGCCATGGCCGCGCTCGGGGTCACCATTCCGTCGTCGGGGGTGAAGGTGGAGCGTCGCGGCCACGAACTGTGCATCGACGTCGGCGTGATCTACGACTTATACGAGGGGGGAGTAGGCGGGGTGTTCGTCGACAGCCGCCGCTCCGGCTCCGCCGCGCTCGTAGATGCCTGCCGGGTGGGCGCGACCCATGCCGACCTGTCCGCAGCCGCGACCACCGGCGAGTGGCTGGTGCGAGGTCTGGGCATGGGCTTCGAGCGTCCGGTGATCGGTCCCCGGATCGGGGCCGGTGAGCGGCTCGAAGCCGGCATGGTCCTCAGTGTTGCCGACGGCGACCGCCGCGACGTCGTGCACGTCACCGAGGGCGGTCCGGTCGTGCTGTCGCAGCGACGATGAGGGTGTGGCGGGCTGTGCCAGCCGAACCTGACGTAGTTGTGCTCGATATGGCGGGTCAACTACGTCAAGAACGCCCGTCAACGCCGCCGGGCCCCTGCGGCTGCGCGCCCCGGCCGTAGCCTTCGTGTTCGTGATCCCGCTCGAAAGCCCCTACTACGAGGACTTGAGCATCGGTCAGGTGCTGCCCCGCCAGCCGTCGGTGGTGATCGACGACGGCATGGCCGCCCTCTACCAGTCGATGGTGGGAGAGCGGCTGCCGATGGCGATGGACCCGGCAGTCTGTCAAGCCGTCACCGGACAGCCCGGCCGTCTGGTCAGCGCCGCGCTGGTCATGCACCTGTCGACCGGGCACAGCACCACCCTCACGAGGCGGGTGATCGCCAACCTCTTCTACCGCGATCTGCGGTTCGTGAGACCGGTGTTCATCGGGCAGTCCCTGGCCACCACCGTCACCGTTGTCGCACTCGCCGACAGCCGACCCCGTCCCGGACGCCCCCATCGAGGCAAGGCGCTGGTGGACATCGTCACCACTGCCGACGGAGAGCCCGCCGTCACCTACCAGCGAGCCCCCCTGCTGCCCCAGGCCACCGACGAGCAGCCCGGTCATGAAGATGACCTCGGGACTGCGCCGCCATTGGATCTTGGCTCCTATGTCGAACTGGTGCCGGCTCACTGGGACTTTGCCCCGCTGGGTCCCGGAACGGACTGGCGGCCGGGCACCACCCTGTCGGACCCGGCCCGGGACGTCGTCGAGAACGCGCTCCTGCTCGTGCGCCTCACCAACAACCTGGCCATGGTCCACCGCGACGCGGAGGAGTCGCCCTACCCGCAGCGACTGCTGTACGGGGGGCACATCGTCGGGCTGGCCCAGGCGTCGCTGTCGAGGGTGCTGCCCGGCATGGCGACCGTGGTGGGATGGCACGGCTGCGACCACACCGGCCCCGCCTTCGAGGGCGACCAAGTGTCGTTCCGCCACACCCTCCTAGACACAGCCCCAGCCGCTTCCGGCCGGGTATTCGCGGTGCACGTAGAAGGCTTCGCCCATCGTGGCGATGAGCCCGACCACATTCTCGATTGGATCGTCATAGCCGCAGCCCCTTGACCCGGCAGAAGGCGCGACCCGGAAGGCCGGGGGGTGGCACGGGGGCAAGGAATGGCGCCGGTCAGGCGCCAGGCCGCGCCCGTGACAGGACCCGCCGGCCGGGTGGAACCACTCGCGGAACCACCAGCAACGGGAGGGCGTAGGCTGACGCTCGATCTCAAGGAAGGACACGCCATGACCGAGGTAGTGATCGTCGAGGCAGTGCGCTCAGCGGTTGGGAAGCGCAACGGGACGCTGGCCCACACCCACCCGGCTGACATCCTCGGCCCGGTCCAGATGGAGTGCCTGAGCCGGGCCGGCATCACCAGCGGCGAGGTCGATCAGGTGGTGGGCGGCTGCATCGACCAGGTCGGCGCCCAGGGGATGAACATCACCCGCACCGCCTGGCTGTCCCACGGCGGCGACCAGACCACGGCATGCTCCACGGTCGACTCCCAGTGCGGATCGTCCCAGCACGCCGTGAACCTGGCCTACAGCCTGATCGCCTCGGGCGCGGAGGACACGGTGCTGGCCTGCGGCGTGGAGTCGATGTCGATGGTTCCCCTGGCGGCCAACGTGATGAACGGTCCGGGCAAGCCCATGTCGCGCAGCTACTTCCGGCACTACGAGTTCACCAGCCAGTTCGAGGGGGCCGAGCGCGTCGCCACTGCCTACGGAATCTCCCGTCAGGACACCGACGACCTTGGACTGGAGTCTCAGTTGCGGGCGGCCACCGCCCAGCAGGAGGGCCGCTTCGAGACCCAGATCGTGCCCATAGACGCGGTGCTGGTGGACGAGGACGGCCGCAAGACCGGTGAGACCGTCGAGTTCTCCCGCGACGAGGTGCCCCGAGACACCAGCCTGGAGGCTCTGGCCGCGCTCAAGCCGGTGGCCCGCGACGATGGCATCCACACGGCCGGCACGTCGTCGCAGATCGCCGACGGCGCGGCTGCGGTACTGCTCATGTCGGCTGACAAGGCGGCTGAACTGGGGCTCAAGCCGATGGCCCGGGTGGCCCAGACCGCGCTGGTGGGCTGCGACCCGGTGCTGATGCTGGAAGGTCCGATACCGGCCACCGAGCGGGTGCTCGAACGCGAGGGGATAGCCATCGACGACATCGACGTGTTCGAGGTCAACGAGGCCTTCGCGTCGGTGGTGATCGCCTGGCAGCGCACCGTCGGCGCCGACCCGGCCAGGGCCAACCCCAACGGCGGAGCCATCGCGCTGGGCCATCCGCTGGGCGGCACCGGCTGCATCCTCACCACCAAGGCGGTGCACGAACTGGAACGCAGTGATGGCGACTACGGCCTGGTGTCGATGTGCTGCGGCGGCGGCCTGGGCACCGGCACCCTCATCCAACGCGTCAACTGAGCGTCAGATCACTCCGTCGGCTCTGAGCGCTTCCAGCTCGGTGCCGGACAGGCCCAGCAGACTCGAGAGCACCTCGTCGGTGTGCTCGCCCAGGCGGGGCGCGCCGGCCGGGACCGGAGGCATGCCGTCGTCGAAGCGGGGGAAGGGGGCCTGCTGGCGCACCGGGCCGATGACGGGGTCGTCGACGGTGTAGAGGTCGCCCCGGGCCCGCACATGCTCGTCGGCGGCCAGGTCGGCCACGTCGTAGACGATGCCGACCGGCACCCCGTGACGCAGGCAGCGCTCCTCGATGGTGGCTGCGTCCAGTCCGGCCGCCCATTCGGCCACGGTCCGGTTGACCTCGTCGCGGTTGAGCCGGCGGGACGCCGGGCTGACGAAGCGCTCATCGGTCGGCAACTCGGTCCGGTCCATCGCCTCGCAGAGCCGTTCGAATACTGACTGGCGCACGGCCACGATGCACACGTACCGGCCGTCCCGGCTCAGGTAGTTGTCGAGGGGCGCGGCGCCCCTCGACATGTTGCCCGAACGCTGGCGCACCGAGCCCAGCCGGTCGTAGCCCGCGATGGTCCACTCCATGATCCGCAGCACCGAGCCGTACAGGTAGGCGTCGACCACGCCGCCGGTCCCGGTGCCCCTGGCGTCGCGCTCATACAGCAGGCTGGTCACGGCCTGGGCCGCGAACACGGCGGTGAGGTAGTCGGAGACGGGAAGGCCCGGACGTGCCGGAGGCCGGTCGGCATGCCCGGTGATGTGGGTCAGCCCCGCGAAGGCGACAGCGTTGTGGTCGAAACCGTGGTGCAGCGACTTGGGCCCGTCCTGGCCGAAGGCGCTGATGCGGGCGGTTACCAGGCGCTGGTCGAGTTGGGACGGGTCGATGTTCCAGCGCTCGAGCGTGCCGGGCCGGAAGTTCTCGCACACCACGTCGGACACCGCAGCGAGGCGCCGGAACAGATCCTGGCCCTGCGGGTCGCGCAGGTCGATGGTCACCGACTTGCGGCCCCGGCCCTCCACCGACCAGTACAGGGAGTAGTGGTTGCCTTCGTCGTCGGTGGTGAAGGGTCCGTTCAGGCGGGTCATATCGCCGTGGCCGGGGTCCTCGATCTTGATGACCTCCGCGCCCTGCTCGCCCAGGATCCCGGCGCAGAACGGGGCCGCGATCCGGGTGCCTAGGTCCAGCACCCTGATCCCGGCCAGGGGCTGCCTCACTTATAGCGCCTGCAAGCAGGTGAGAGCCCGCCGCGTCGCAGCGATGTCATTCCCGCTCTTGTTCGCTGCGCTCACGGGCCGCTCGGGCCACGGCCTCGCTCGGCGCCTCGCGACATCGTCCACAGGTCGCTCCCTATTCGCTCGGCCTCTGGGTCTGCGGGTCGCGGTGCTCGGCGAAGACTTCCTTCATCGAGCCCTTCTGCATGCGTCGCTCCAGCGCGCCCAGGGCGGTGGCGGTGTTGTGCATCCAGTGGTGGGCCTGGAAGTGGTAGTCCCAGGCGTCGCGCTGGCCCTGGAGGTCGAGGGTCTTGTTGATCGAGCGCTTGACCACCTGCGCGGTGGCCGGCGGCACCAGCGCGATCTTGCCGGCCAGCTCGCGCACCGCGTCGGCCAGTTCGTCGCGGGGGACCACCCGGTTGACCATCCCGAGCCGCTCGGCCTCGGCCGCGCTGATGGTCTCGGCGGTCAGCAGGAACTCCTTGGCCTTGCGGGCCGGCATCTCCCACGGCTCGACCAGGATCTCGACCGCGGCGCCGGTCATGCGCAGCACCGGGTTCTGGAAGGCGGCGTCGTCGCTGGCCACGATGATGTCGGCCATGCAGGCCAGCATCACGCCGGCGGCAACACACTTGCCCTGCACCGCGGCGATGGTCGGCTTGCGGAAGTCGCGGATGCGCAGGCAGCGGTCGAAGTACATCACCTTCTCGTGGTGCCACTTGCCCTCGGGGGTGTCGCGCATCAGGCGCCACTTGTCGGGTTCCACGTCTCCCACGAGGGCCTTGAGGTCGTGGCCGGCCGAGAAGTGCTTGCCGTTGGCGGCCAGTACCACCACCCGCACTTCGTCGTCCTCGTCGGCGAGGTCGAACGCAGCATCGAGCTCGTCGATCATCCGGGTGTCCTGGGCGTTGGCCACCTGGGGCCGGTCCATGGTGATCGTGGCCACGTGCTCGGTGAGCTCGTAGACGATGGTCGAGAACTCAGCCATGGCAACAAGCTTACGGTTTCAGCCGCGAGGCTCCCGGGGGAGGCCCAGGGTCCGCTCGCCGATGATGTTGCGCTGGATCTCGTTGGTGCCCGCGAAGATCGAGGCGGCCCGGTAGTAGAGCCACGACCGCTGCCAGCGCCCCCTGGCCGGATTGTCATGCGCGTCGCGCCACAACGGGGCAGCGTCGCCCAGCACCCGCATGGCGATGGCGTGCAGGCGCTGGCTCATCTCGCTCCAGTACAGCTTGGCGGTGGCCGTCTCGGGTCCCGGCAGGCGTCCGTGGGCCTGCTTGGACAGGGTGCGCCAATTCTGAAGCTGGAACAGGCGCACCTCGACGAAGGCCTGGGCCAGGCCCTGGGCGGCGCGAGGATCGTCGGACAGACCCTGCTGCGAGGCGAGGCGCACGAGCTCATCCAAGAGCTGGGCGTGGATCACCAGCTGCCGTGGGTTGGTGCCCCGCTCGCCGGCCAGGACCGATCCGGCCACACTCCAGCCGTCGTTGACCGTGCCGATCACCTGGTCGCCGGTCACGAAGGCGCCGTCGAAGACGACCTCGTTGAAGTCGGACTCGCCGGTCATCTGGCGCAGCGGCCGCACCTCCACTCCGGGGACGCGCATGTCGACCATGAAGACGGTGATGCCGGCCCGCTTGGAAGCCTCGGGGTCGGTGCGGGCCAGGCACAGGCCCCAGTCGGCGAACTGGGCGTAGGAGGTCCACACCTTGCGGCCGCGCAGACGCCAGCCGTCGCCGTCGGGCTCGGCACGGGTGCGAAGCGAAGCCAGGTCGCTGCCCGCGTCGGGCTCGCTGAACAGCTGGCAGAACAGTTGCTCGGCTCCGAGGATGGTCGGCAGCCAGCGCTGCTTCTGGTCGCTTGTGCCGTGGGCCAGCAGGCACGGTCCCACCAGGTTGACGCCGATGCGGCCCACCAGCTCGGGCGCCCGAGCCCGGGCCAGCTCCTCCTGCACGATGAAGCTGAACACCGCGTCAGCGCCCCGGCCGCCGTAGGCGGCCGGCCAGGTGACGCCCACGTAGCCGGCGTCGGCGAGGCTGCGCTGCCAGCGGCGGCCGAACTCGACCTCCTCGGCGAGGTCGTCGAACAGGGGCGGGAGGCCGGTGCCGTAGTCCCAGGGCAAGTTGTCTCGCAGCCATGCCCGGCACTCGGCCCGGAACGCCCGCTGCTCGGCGGTCGGCGTCAGGTCCACACGTCCAATCTACGAAATCCCAGTAGCTGAGGACCCTATGCGTCTCCTACTACTCCGATTTCGTAGATTGGGGGCGGTGGACTTCGATCTGTCGGCTGACCAGATGGCTCTGCGGGATGCAGCCGGGGCGTTGCTGGACGACCGTTGCGACATCGCGACGGTGCGCCGGGCCTGCGAGAACGGCGGATTCGACACCGATCTGTGGGCGGCGATGGTCGATCAGGGCTGGACCGGAATAGCGGTGCCCGAAGCGCTGGGCGGGGTCGGGATGGGGACGGTCGAGGCCGCGGTGCTGCTCGAGCAGACCGGGGCCCATCTCGCCCCGGTGCCGCTGCTGCAACAGCTGGTGGCGCTGGCGGTGCTGGCCGACGGGCCGTGGTCCGGTCGCCTACTGGCCGGTGAGGCGGTCGCCTGCGTGGCCCGGACCCCGCTGGAGCGGGCCGGCGACGGCTCGGTATCGGGCCGGACCGAGCCGGTGATCTACGGGGCGAGAGCCGACGTCCTGGTGGCTCCGGCCGGGGACGAGCTGGTGGCGGTTGACCTGGCCCGGGTGGCCCGGTCGCCGGAACCGGCCATGGACCAGACCCGGGAGCTGGCCTGGATCGATCTCGACGGCGCCGCAGCCATGACGGTGGGCGGCGCCGATGAGGTGGCCGCCCACCTCGATCGGGGCGCGGTGTTCCATGCGGCCGAGATGCTGGGCGGAGCCGAGGCAGTGATGAACCTGGCCGTCGAGTACGCCAAGGTCCGGGAGCAGTTCGGCCGGCCCATCGGCAGCTTCCAGGCGGTCAAGCACCGCTGCGCCGACATGCTGGTGGATGTCGAGAGCATGCGATCGGCCGCCTACCACGCGGCCTGGGCGCTCGGGACCAGCGGGAGCGAGGGGGCCGAGACCGCGGCGGTGGCCAAGATCTGGTGCAGCGACGCCGGGGTGCGGGTGGCCGAGTCGGCCCTCCAGGTCCACGGCGGGATCGGCTTCACCTGGGAGGCCGACGTGCACCTGTACCTCAAGCGGGCCCAGCTCGACAGTGTGTCCTTCGGTGACGCCCGCCATCATCGGGCCCGCCTAGCGGCCGTGCTGCGGGACAGGGCGGAGTCGGGAGCCGGCATCTGGCCCGACCAGTAGCGGGGCCGCTCAGGCGACCACCTCGAAGTACTGGACCTCCACCATCATCGGCAGCAGGTAGCGGACGTAGAAGCTGTGCAACTTCAGCACGCCGAAGTCCTCGACCTCGTAACCGAGCACGTCGACCCGGTCGTCGTCGGCGGCGAAGGCCTCGGCCCGGCGCAGGACCTCCTTGAGCTCCTCCAGACTGTCGACGGCCATACCGAAATGATCGCCCCTTGGTGCCTGCATGGGGCTGTCGTCGGCGATCACGAACACGAACTGGTCATAGGAGTGCACTCCCATCACCAGCCGCTTGCGGTCCTCGGTCATGGTGGGGTGCTCCCGCCAGCCGAACACCTCGCCGTAGAAGCGGGTGATCGCCGCCCGCCCGCCGGCGTCGAGCACCTCCGCGGGGACGCTCATGGCCACATGGTTGAAGCGGGCGGGGCCCTTGAAGTCTGTGAGGCTCACGGTTGCACCAGTACCTTTCCGGCCACGAGGCTCATGGCTGCACCAATACCTTTCCGGCCACCTCGCCCGAGCGCAGGCGACCCATGATTTCGAGAATGCCGTCCAGGCCGACCGGGTCCGGCTCGAGCAGGACGTCCATCGGCAGCGCGCCCGACGCAATGAGATCGAGCGCGGCGGTCAAACCGTCCGGGTCGTACTCGTATGCGCCGGTGACCACGAGCTCGTTGAGGATCACCCGGCTGGTGTCGAGCTCCGGATAGTCCATGCCGATGCCCACGATCACCATCGTCCCGCCCCCGGCCAACTGGGTGAGGCCGGCCTGAGCCGCCTGGCGGGCCCCGGAGGTCTCGAACACCCAGCCGACCGCGTCGGAAGGGACCCGGCCGGGGTGGCCCGGCGTCTCGAGTTCGTCAGTCGAGCGGACGGTGGCGCCCAAGCGCCGGGCCAGGTTCTGGCGCGGCTCCGACGGCTCGACCACGGTCACATCCCCACCGCGGGCGATCAGCACAGCCACTACCGCGGCTCCGATCGGTCCGCAGCCGAACACCATCGCCCTACCGCCGGGCACATAGGAGCCCTGGGTGACGGCATGCATGGCCACCGCCAACGGCTCGGCGTAGGCGGCCTCCCTGAGCCCCACCCCTTCGGGAACGGCGGTGAGGTTGCGATAGTCGGTGACCAGGTATCGGGCGAAGGCGCCCGAGTGGCCGTCGTCCATTCCGGCGAGGGGGCGCTTGGTGCACAGCCCGGGCTGTCCCGCCCGGCAGTGCCGGCAACGGCCGCACTCCACCCAGCCCCTGCCCACCACCGTGGCGCCCTCGTCGATCCGGGCTTCGGCGCTCGCGGCGACCACCCGGCCCGACCATTCGTGGCCGAAGATCGTGTCGGGCGTACCCCAGCCGTCGAGCACCATGTGAAGGTCGGTGCCGCACACTCCGCAGTAGGCCACCTCCACCAGGGCGTCGTCGGGGCCCAGCTCCGGCAGGGGCACCTCGGTGATGTCCAACTCGCCCGGTCGCCGGTAGACGGCGGCGGTCATGGTGCTCGCCGCGGGTGTCACCGGTAGCCCTCGGAGGGTTCGCCGGACGGATCTGCCAGGCGAGCTTGCAGCTTCATCCGGTCCACTTTGCCAGAAGCAAGAACCGGAAGCCCCTCCACCACCTCGATCCGCTCAGGGGTGATGTAGCGGGGCGCCCCCCGCTGGGCGAACCATGCCCGGCAAAGGGCCAGATCGAAGCCCTCGGGGGCCACCACGAATGCAGCCACCCGCTCGCCGAGACGCTCGTCCGGCTCGGCCACGGCCGCGGCCTGGAGCACGGCCGGGTGGGCCTCCAGGTGCTGCTCCACCTCGGTCGCGGAGATGTTCTCGCCACTGCGAATGATCCGGTCGCCCAACCGGCCGGTGATGGTGACCCAGCCGTCGTCGATGGTGGCCAGGTCACCGGTGCGGAACCAGCCGTCCACGAACGCGACCCGGGTGTCGGCCGGATCGAGATAGCCGCGGGCCAACTCCGGACCGGACACCCACAGTTCACCGCCGGCGTCCACCCGCATCCGCGCATCCCCGAACGCCCGTCCGTCGGTGTGAATCATCCTGTCGATCGGGTCGTCGAACCGGGAGGTGGCGATGGTGGGCGCCTCGGTGGAGCCGTAGGAGCGCTTCACGACGACCTCCAGCGTGGTCGCGGCCCGCTCGCAGAACGCGGGCGTTACCCCTGTCCCACCACAGGAGATCAACCGCAGGGTCGCAGTGCGGGCGGCGTCGAAGGCATCGCAGTCCATGAGTGTCACGAACAGCGTCGGCGGCCCCACCATGTAGGTGACCGACTCCCGTTCGATCAGCCCCAAGGCCGCTTCGGGATCCCAGCGGGGCATCAGCACCGTCTTGGCGCCCCTCGCTCCCGGTATCAGCACACCGTAGAGGAGCCCCGCGGAATGGGCCAGCGGGGACGGCACCAGCGCGCAGTCGTCGCCGGTCAGGCCGTGAACCTCCGGCAGTTGGCGCACCTTGTAGACCAGGCTCGCGTGGGTGTAGACCACACCCCGGGGCGTGCCCGTGGACCCTGAGGTGAACAGCACGGCCGCATCGGCGCCTTCAGGGGTGTCCGGTCTCCCGGTATGGGCGGCGGCGTCGTTCGCTCCCGCCGTCAACTCGTCCAGCGCCAGGGGCTGGGCGGCGGGCAGCGGCGGCAGTTCTGGGGCCGCGATGGTCACGACCGGGCCAGCCTGGGCCAGGGCCTGCTCCAGATCGTGCGAACCGGCCGCCGGATGGAGCGCCACCGCCACCGCCCCGATGCGCCAACAGGCCCGGTAGGCCACCACGCTGTCGAGGCCGGTCGGAAGCCGGAACGCCACCCGGTCGCCGGGTTTGACGCCTCGCCCCGCCAGCGCGGCCGCAACCGTCCTGACCCGGCCCTCCACATCGGCGGACGAGAACCGGCCGCTGGGGTCCACGACCAGGTCGTCGCGGGCCGACGCTCCCGACAGCAGCTTGTCGAGGACCACGGGCGGTCTGCGCCCTCAGTCGTCGAGACCGATGGGCTCGTGGCCGGTGAACACGATCTCCCGCCCGGACACCAGCCAGCCGTCGGGTTCCCGGCGAAGAACGTCGTGGTAGCGGCCGGTCTGCAGGATCTTGTTGTCCCTGGCCACGAAGGCGAAGTCCGTAGTGGCGTTGGCCTCGTCGCCGTGGACGTTGATCCGGGGCTCGCTGATCATGTGCTTGCCCCTGAGCTCGATCGTCTGGAAGGGCTCGATCATGGCCCGCATCTCCTCACGCCCTTGGGTTCGGCTCCCCATCACCGCGAACTTGCAGTCGTCGGTGTACAGCTTGACCCACTCGTCGAAGTGGCCGTCGTCGAGGGTATGGCAGCAGGCGGCCAGCAGCCGGCGGATCGCGGCCGTGTCCAGCAGCAGCCGGATCGCATCCGTCGCCGCAGCCGCATCCAGGTCGTGCGCGGTGTTGTCCATACCTCACGCTACCCGTCTGGAGTCGGGCGCTGCCCCCGTTGGGGGGCGGTAGGGTCCGCGACGCATGGACTTGGCGCTGTCGGCCGACGAGAGGGCGTTCGCACTAGAGGTGCGGGCCTGGCTCGCCCGCAACACCGAGCGTCCCGAGACCGCTCTCAGTGCCGAAGAGGCGGTCGACTGGGGCCGGCGCTGGCAGGCCAAGCTGGCCGGGGCCCGGATGGTGGCCATCTCGTGGCCGGAGGCGGTGGGCGGCCGGGGCGCGACCCCGGTCGAAGTGGCGCTCTACAACATGGAGTACGCCCGAGCCGGCGCGCCCCAGCCGGTCAACAGGGTGGGCATCAACCTGGCCGGTCCGACCCTGCTGGTCCACGGCTCGCCCGACCAGCAGCGGAGGTGGCTGCCGTCGATCCTCGACGCCAGCGAGATCTGGTGCCAGCTCTTCAGCGAACCCGGTGCCGGATCGGACCTGGCGTCGCTCAGGACCCGTGCCGACCCGGCAGCCGGCGGATGGCTGGTCACCGGCGAGAAGGTGTGGACCTCGTACGCGGGATTCGCCAAGTGGGGGATCGCCCTCGTGCGCACCGATCCCGAGGCCGAGGGAGGCCGCCACAGCGGGATCTCCTGCATGGTGATCGACATGGAGGCGCCGGGAGTGGAGGTCCGCCCCCTGCACCAGATCACCGGCGAGTCCGAGTTCAACCAGGTGGGCCTCCACGAGGTCTTCGTGCCCGCCGACTGCCTGGTCGGCGGGCTGCACCGGGGATGGTCGGTGGCCAGCACCACCCTGGCCCACGAGCGGGGCACGGCCTACCCGTTCAAGGAACAGGTGGTCCATGAGATCTACTTCGAAGAGATCATGGCCGACGAGCGAGCCGGCGCCGCTTTGAGCGACCCGGTCATCGCCGACGAATTGGTGGACGCCTATGTGGCGCTGCGGCTCCTGCGGCTGCGGAACTACCGCACACTGTCGAGTCTGGGCCGCGGGATCGAGCCCGGGCCCGACTCGAGCGTGACGAAGCTCATCCACTCCTCGATGACCCGCCGGCTGTCGTCGGTGGCGCTGGCAATGCTCGGCGAGGAGGCAACTCTGTGGCCGTCGCCCAACGGCGAGCTGACCGCGGGAACCTGGCAGCGCCAGTGGCTGTGGTCGAAGGCGGGCTCCATAGCCGGCGGCACCGACGAAATCCAGCGGACCATCATCGCCGAACGTCTCCTGGACCTGCCCCGGGGATGAGTCTCATCTGATGTTGGCTACTCTGGGCGAGCGGCAACAAGACTGAGCGAGGTACGAGCGCCCATGAGCAACGCTGCCGTCGAGTCACCCGAGATGGTTGCCGCGGCCCGCGCGGTGGACGCCGTCAAGATCTACGGCTCGGGCGTGACCGAGGTCCGGGCCCTCGACGGGGTGAGCATCACCTTCGAGCAGGGCCGATTCACCGCCATCATGGGTCCGTCGGGGTCCGGAAAGTCCACGCTCATGCACTGCATGGCCGCCCTCGACGACCTCACTGAGGGCCGGGCCTACATCGGCGGCACCGACCTGAGCACCCTGTCCGACAAGGAGCTGACCAGGCTGCGCCGCGACCGGGTGGGGTTCATCTTCCAGGCCTTCAACCTGGTGCCCACCCTGACCGCCATCGAGAACATCACCCTGCCCATCCAGCTGGCCCGGCGAGAGCCCGACCAGGAGTGGGTGGACAGCGTGATCGCGACGGTCGGCCTGGGCGACCGCCTGGCTCACCGGCCCAACGAGCTCTCCGGCGGCCAGCAGCAGCGGGTGGCGGTGTCGAGGGCGCTGGCCAGCAAGCCGGAAGTCATATTCGCCGATGAGCCCACCGGCAACCTCGACTCCCGGTCGGGCACCGATGTGCTGCGGTTCATGCGCAAAGCAGTGGACGACCTGGGCCAGACCATCGTGATGGTCACCCACGACGCCAGGGCGGCGTCGTTCGCCGACCGGACCGTGTTCCTGTCCGACGGCAGCCTCAAGGGCGAGCTGATCAATCCCACTGCCGAGCAGGTACTCGACTACATGAAGATCCTGCAGGTGGGACAGTTCATCCGGGGCATCCCCGAGGGGGCCACGATGGACCAGGTCCTCGAGTTCTTCGAAGAACTGGAAGAGTGACCCAGAGGCCGAGCTTGCGAGGCCGTGGCCCGAGCGGCCCATGAGCGAAGCGAACCAGAGCGGGAAGGACGCCGCAGTAGCGGGCCCATGATCCTGCTGCGCTACAGCCTCCGCAACATCGCCGGAACGAAGGTCCGATTCGCGCTGACCACGCTCGCGGTGGTGGCCGGGGTGGCCCTCACCGTCGGCGTCCTGATCAACACCGACGGGCTCCACTCCTCCCTGAGCGGCCTGTCCGAGAGGCTGTATGACCACGTCGACCTCTCGATCCGCTCGCAGTCCAGTTCGGAGGACGCCGACCAGTGGCAGGATCTGCCCCTGCTCGACCCCTCGTTGAAGGACGAGCTGGCGGCCATCGATGGTGTGGAGGCCGTGGCCGGCGCGGTGTCCGAGTTCAGCGTTGTGGCTATCGACGCCGACGGCAACGCGCTCGACTCCGGGTTCAGCCAGCAAGCCGGGATGGGCTGGCCGGAGGACGAGTCGCTGGGCAGGGTCTTCCTGCTCGACGACGGCGCCAGCCGCCGGCCCTCGGGGCCCGACGAGTTCGTCATGGATCACCAGACCGCGGCCGACTTCGACTTCCGGATCGGCGAGCGGTACCGGGTCTCCACCCCCAGCGGCACCCACTCCTTCGAGCTGGTCGGCCATTTCTACTTCATGGAACCCGATGTGGCGCTCGGGTTCCAGCTCGTCGCCTGGGAGATGGGCACCGCCCGGGAGGTCCTGCACGGCGGGGGCGGCTACGACCTGATCGACGTGCGGCTCTCGCCGGGTGCCTCGCAGGCGGAGGTCACGGCATCGATCGAACGGGCCCTCGGCCCCTCCATCGTGGTCCTCGACCAGCAGGAGCAGGTGGAAGCCCGCGACCGGGAGTTCAGCGAGCTCGTGGACCTCTTCCGCAACGCGCTGGTGGCCTTCGCCGTCATCGTGCTGGTCATCTCGGCGTTCATCACCTACAACACGTTCACCCTGGTGACGGGCCAGCGCATCAAGGAGCTCGCCCTGCTCCGGGTGCTGGGAGCCGACCGGCGGCAGGTTGTCGTCTCGGTGGGGTTGGAGGCCCTGGTGATGGGCGTGGTGGCCACCGTTGCCGGGTTCGGCCTCGGCCTGCTGGTGTCCAGGGCCATCACCGGCGTGCTGTCACTGGCAGGCGCCGGCGTGATCAAGCCGGAGCTGGTCGTCAGCGGCGGGACGGTCGTTGCCGCGCTGGTGCTCGGCATCGGCTTGACCCTGGTCTCCGCCATGTGGCCGGCGATGCGGGCCCGCCGGGTGACGCCCATGGTGGCGCTGGCCCACGGCGCCGAGATCGACACCTACAGCCGGCGCCGGTCGATCATCGTCGGATCGGTGGTCGGGGTGACGGGGTTGGTGCTGCTGTCGGTGGGCCTGCTGGCGGAGCTCCCCACATCCGGGATCATCCTGCTCATCGGCCTGGGAGCGCTGTGCATGCTGGTGGGCGTCAACATCTGTAGCCCTGCCGTCGCCGGACCCCTCTCGGAGGTACTGGGGTGGCCGGCCGCCCGGATCTTCACGTTGAACGGGCGCCTCGCCCGGCTGAACGCGGCCCGCAACCCCCGCCGCACCGCGACCACCGCCTCGGCACTGATGATCGGGCTGGCCATGGTGTCTCTGGTCACCGTGCTCGGCACCTCGTTCAAGCAGACCCTCGACGACCAGTTGGAGGAGTCGGTTCAGGCCGACTGGATGATGTGTTCCGGCACCTGCGAGAACCTCGAACTGGTCTTCAGTCCGGAGGCCCTGCAGGCGATGGCCCAGCTGCCCGAACTGGAGTCGGTGGAGGCCTTCCGGTTCCGGACCGGCGGGGTGCGCACCGCCGACGGGAACGAACATGTGCTCGCGTCCGCCGACCTCGCCTCGTTCTCGAGCCACGTGGAGCCGGGCGTTGTGTGGGGCAGCCTGGCCGGGGCCGGTCCCGGCGACGTGATGGTGCATGTCGACGACGCCGACGAACTCGGCCTGGCCGTGGGCGATCAGGTGGACCTGGAGTTCTCCAGCCTGCGAGAGGGCACCTTCAACGTGGTCGCTCTACACATTGAGGACTCGGTGGTGGGGTCCTGGGTCATCGACCTCCAGGACTGGGATCGCTACATCGTCGGCAACCAGTTGAGCCTGGTCACCGCAGTCACCGCGGCGGGAATCGGCCCCGACGACGCCCGGGCCGCGCTGGAGGCGTCACTGGCCGACTTCCCGCAGATCGAGGTGCGCGACCAGGCCGAGTACCGCGAGAGCAGGGCCCTGCAGGTCGACTCGCTGCTGGCCGTGATCAACGTGTTCCTGCTCATCGCACTGCTTATCGCGGTGATGGGCTTCTCCAACACTATGGCGCTGTCGGTGTTCGAGCGGACCCGTGAGATCGGGCTGCTGCGAGCCGTGGGCATGTCCCGACGTCAGATCCGGGCCGCGATCCTCCTGGAGGGCATGATCGTGGCCGTCTTCGGCGGGCTTGTCGGCGTCGTCACGGGGGCGGTGACCGGCCTGATTGCGGCCGCGTCGCTCCCCGGCGCGCTCATCTCCTCTGTGGCCGTGCCGTGGTCGACCATGGTGGTCTACCTGATCGTGGCGGCAGTTGCCGGCCTGCTGGCTGCTCTCGTCCCGGCCCGCCGGGCCAACCGCCTCGATCTGCTGGAGGCCATCTCCTACCACTAGAGGAAACGCGCTATGCGGGCTCGTTGGTGAAGCGGTCGATGAGTAGGCGGCGGAGGGCCTGCAGGTCGATCTTGCCCGACTCCAACCAGGGCAGGTCCTGCTGCTCGGCGAACACGGCCACATGGCGGGGGACCTTGTAGCTAGCCATCTCGCGGCGGAGGTGGGCCTGCAAGTCCGCCGGTTCGATGCCGGTGCCCGGCCTGGCCACCACCGCGGCGGCCACGTCCTCGCCCCGGCCGTCGGAGGCGGGCACGCCCACCACAAAGGCGTGCATCACGCCGGGCTGCGACTCGATCGCGAGCTCTACTTCGCGGGGCGCCACATTGGTGCCCCCGGCCTTGATCACGGTGCCCAGCCGGCCCTGGAAGTACAGGTGGCCGTCGGCGTCGAGGAGGCCGCGGTCACCGGTGCGGTACCAGCCCCCGGGCTCGAAGACGTCCGCCTGATCCCGGCCCAGCAGTCCCAGCATGAGCGAGTAGCCCCGGATCCAGATCTCCCCGGCCTGGCCGGCCGGCAGCTCGTCGCCGGTGCCGGGATCGACTATGCGGTGCTCGATGCCGGGAACGCTGCGGCCGAACGAGTTCTCCTTGCCCTCGGGCAACTCGAGGTGCAACGGCTCGATCGAGTGGGGTCCGAGAGACTCGCTCATGCCCAGAGATGTGGCCTTCCTGCGGAGGTCGCCGACCCGGAGGTGCACCGGGAGCAGCTCGTCGAAGCTGCCGCCCCGGATCGAGGACAGGTCCCGCTCACCGAAGGACGGGTGCTCGACGAGCGCTTTGGCGATGTGGGGCCAGCCGACCACATGCGTCACCCGGTGGCGCTCGATCAGGTCCAGCGTGCCTCCGGGCTCGAAGCGCTCCTCGAACACGACGGCCGCCCCGGTGTGCATGGCGCTCACCAGCACGTAGGACAGCCCGCCGACCCAGAACAGCGGCATCGGTGTGTAGAGCACGTCGCCGGGGGCCAGGTCCCGGAACTGGAGCAGGTTGAACGGGTGGACGATCACCGCGGCCTGGGAGTGGACCACGCCCTTGGGCTCGGAGGTGCTGCCTGAGGTGTAGATGACGACCATCGGATCCTGCGGCTCGACGGCATCGGCTGCCGTCTCGAACTGCTCGTCGGAGACCCCGTCCGACCGGGCCAGCAGGTCGTCCATCGATCCGGCCCAGGAAGGCGTGGACCCGGTATCGCTCCACATCCACACCGCCCGCAGGCTCGGATGGCTGCCGGAGTCGACGGCACCGTGCCGCTGCTCGCCGAGGCCGTCGACGGCGTGGGTGAGCCGGGCGGCGTAGTCGTGGTTCAGGTACCGGTCCACGGTGAGCAGGACGTCGGCTTCACAGTGGGCCAGCGCCCAGCCCAGCTCGCGAGCCTGATGGAACGTGTTTAGCAGCACCACGAGGGCCCCGATCCGGGCCGCAGCCAGCCACGCCACGATCCACTCGGGCCCGTTGGGGGCCAGCAGCCCCACCCGGCTGCCCCGAGCGACCCCGCAGGCCAGCAAGGCCCGTCCCAAACGCCGCGACTCAACCTCCAGCTCCCGGTAGCTCATCCGCCTCTGACCCAGCAAAGCCAGGTCGCGGTCCCCCCACTCACCAGCAACATGCCGCACAAGCCGCTCCGCAGTAGGCAAGTAACCAGGCTCCCGAAACCCCCGTTCGGCGTGCTGGTCACGCTGCATCACGCCCACGATCGTAGAACCATCAACCGTGCGGACCCGGCACGGCCGTCCAGGCCGGGACGAAGCACGCCAACGCCGGGACGAAGCGGCACCACCGGCAAGGCCGGGGGGTGGCACGGGGGCAAGGAATGGCGCCGGTCAGGCGCCAGGCCGCGCCCGTGACAGGACCCGCCGGCCGGACAACACGATCCCGCTGGCCGGGACGAAGCGAAACCACCGGCCGGACAACACGATCCCGCTGGCCGGGACGAAGCGAAACCGCCGGCCGTGACAACGTGATCTCGCACGGGGCGAGCAACGGTAGGGTAGGCGTAGTCACCCAGGCGGCAAGGAGGGGAACCGTCGTGGCGCGCGACCTCGGTTTTCCGGTATACGACTCCGACAACCACATGTACGAGACGGAGGACGCCTTCACCCGGCACCTCCCGGCCGAGTACAAGGGCGCTATCCGCTACGTGCAGGTCGACGGCCGCACCAAGATCGCCATCAAGGGCCTGATATCGGAGTACATCCCCAACCCCACCTTCGAGGTGGTGGCCCCGCCGGGCGCGCAGGAGGCGTACTACCGGCACGGCAATCCTGACGGCAAGTCCCTGAGGGAGATCTTCGGCAAGCCCATCCGCTGCCCTGAATGGGCCCGCAACGCCGAGGCTCGGCTGCCCCATCTGGACGAGCTCGGGATCCGGGGCTCGCTGATGTTCCCGACGCTGGCCAGCCTGCTCGAGGAGCGGATGCGGGACGATCCCGACCTGACCCACGTCGTCGTCCACTCGCTCAATGAGTGGATCCACGACGAGTGGACGTTCAACTACCGCGACCGGATCTTCGCCACCCCCATCATCACCCTGCCCATCGTGGAGAAGGCCATCGAGGAGCTGGAGTGGTGCCTGGAGCGGGGCGCCCGCTGCATCCTGATCCGGCCGGCCCCGGCCTGGGGCCTGCGGGGGCCGCGGTCACCCGGCCTGCCCGAGTTCGATCCGTTCTGGGCCCGGGTGCAGGAGGCCGGCGTGCTGGTGGGCATGCACTCGTCGGACTCCGGCTACGCCGATTTGGCGTCGATCTGGGAAGGGAGGACCGAGTTCCTGCCGTTCAAGCCCAACCCGCTGCGCCTGCTGGTGATGCAGAACCGGGCCATCAGCGACATGATGACCGCCATGATCTGCCACGGGGCCTTCACCCGGTTCCCGGACCTGCGCATCGCCACCATCGAGAACGGCGGCACTTGGGTGAAGCCCCTCCTGGAGAAGCTTGAGGGCGTCTACAAGAAGCTGCCCCAGGACTTCGGTGAGCATCCCCTGGACGCATTCCGGCGCAACGTCTACGTCAACCCGTTCTGGGAGGACGGGCTGGAGGGGCTGATCGACGTCATGAGCCCCGACCGGATCTTGTTCGGCTCCGACTACCCCCATCCGGAGGGCCTGGGCGACCCCGTGAGCTTCTACGACGACTTGCCGTCCTCGCTGTCGTCCGCCGACGCGGCCAAGATCATGGGTGGCAATCTGAAGGAACTGCTGGCGGTCTGACCGAGTCGCGAGCCTGAGGTGTCGGACATGTCGAGGCCCTTGGAGGGTGTCAGGGTCGTCGAGGTCGCGTCCTGGATGTTCGTTCCCTCGGGCGGGTCGGTGCTGGTGGACTGGGGCGCCGACGTCATCAAGGTCGAGAACCCGGCCGGCGGCGACCCCCAACGGGGTCTGATCACCTCCGGGCTGATCCCCGCCGGCACCGTGAACTTCATGGTCGAGCAGCCCAACCGGGGGAAACGCTCAGTGGCGCTCAACATCGCCCACCCCGACGGCTGTGAAGCCCTGATGAAGCTGGTCGAGACAGCCGACGTGTTCCTCACCAACTACCTGGAGCCGGTGCGGCGCCGGCTGGGCATCGACAACGAGGCGATCCGGGCCCGCAACCCGTCCATCGTCATCGCCCGGGGGACCGGGCAGGGTCCGGCCGGTCCCGACGCGGAGAAGGGCGGCTTCGACGGGGCCTCGTTCTGGGCTCGGGGCGCGGTGGCCGCGGTGTTCCCACCCGACGCGGCCGGCTGGCCCCAGGGTCAGCCCTCCCCGGCCTTCGGCGACGTGATGGGCGGCATGGCGCTGGCCGGTGCCATCGCCGCGGCGCTGGTCAAGCGGGAGCGCACCGGCGAGCCCAGCGTGATCGACGTGTCACTGCTGGCCACCGCCATGTGGCAGGTCTCGCCGCTGGTGGTGGCGGCCAAGCTATTCGGGCTCACGTCGCTGCCCCGGGGAGACCGGCGCAAGAACCCCAATCCGGGGGTGGGCGTGTTCCGCACCGCCGACGACCGCTACATCAGCCTCGTCCTGCTTCAGAGCGACCGGTACTGGGACGACTTCGCGGCCCGCTTGGAGCGGCCGATCCTGGTGGACGACGAGCGGTTCAACACCTCCGAGGCCCGCTCGAAGAACGGGCCGGAGTGCATCGACATCATCGACGAAGCCTTCTCTGGACGCACCCTCGACGAGTGGAAGGAGCGATTGGCCGACTTCGACGGGGTGTGGACCCCGTTCCAGACCCTGGCCGAGCTCTACGACGACCCCCAGGTGGTGGCCAACCACTACCTGCCCGCCATGGAGGACGGCGCCGGGAATCCGGTTCAGCTCGTGGCCAGCCCCGCCCAGTTCGACGAGACGCCGGTGGAAGTGGACCGGGCGCCGGAGCTGGGCGAGCACACCGAGCTGGTGCTGGCCGAGCTCGGCATCGACTGGGACGACATCGCCGACCTCAAGTCCCGCGGCGCCATCCTGTGAGCCCCCAGGGTCGCAGCGTGGGCGCCGAGGTGGAGATCGGGGGCATCGGAACCGAGATGGACTACTCGGCGCCTCCCTATGACGAGTGGGACTCCGCTCAGCCTTACGGCCAGTGGGACCATGCCCGCCGGCACTGTCCCGTCATCCGGGAGGAGGGGTTCAGCTTCACCGAGGATCCGGCGCTTCCCAGGTTCACGATCACGACCTTCGATGACGTCGACCAGGTGCTCCGGGACTGGCGATCGTTCTCGGCGTCGATCAACGGTGAGGTCATGCGGCCCTACATGGGGGAGTTGATGCTCGGGCTCGACGGCGACGAGCATCGCCGCTACCGCAACCTGGTGGCCTACGCCTTCCGCCGCTCGACGCTGGAGCGTTGGCGGGGCGAGCTGGTGGAGCCCGTGATCGAGACGCTGCTAGAAGCCATAGCCCCAGCTGGGCGGGCCGACCTGGTCGACCAGGTCACCAGCAAGTTCCCGGTGCAGGTGATCTGCGGGATCGTGGGCGTGCCCACCGAGGACCACGAGCAGTTCAACGACTGGGCCGTGCGAATCAACTACGGGCCGCTGTACCCCGAGGAGGGACGGGCCGCGTCCCAGGCCATGCGCGACTACCTGGAGCCCTTGGTGGAAGCCAGACGAATCGAGCCCACCGGCGACCTCTTGTCGGAGCTGGTGCACGCCGAGATCAACGGTGCCCGGCTCACCGACGAGAAGATCTACGGGTTCCTGCGGCTGCTGCTGCCGGCCGGGGCCGAGACCACCTACCGGGCCTTCGGGTCGTGCCTGTTGGTTCTGCTGGAGCGTCCCGAGACGATGGCCCGGGTGCTGGCCGATCGTTCGCTGGTGCCGGCCGCGGTGGAGGAGACGCTGCGCTGGGAGACGTCGGTGACGATGGTGGCCCGGGTCGCCGCGACCGACACGGAGATCGGCGGCTGCCCGGTGCCCGCTGGATCGTCCGTCTCGGTGATCAACGGCTCGGCGTCACGCGACGAGGCCCGATGGGCCGACCCCGGCGAATGGGACCTGGATCGCGAGCCCCAGCAGCACATGGCCTTCGGCACCGGGCCGCACCAGTGCCTCGGGATGCACCTGGCCCGCATGGAACTCAAGGTGGGGATCAACGCCGTGCTCGGCCGCCTGCCCAACCTGCGCCTCGACCCCGATGCCGAGGCCCCGGTGATCGGCGGCTACGCCTTCCGCGGCCCGCAGGAGCTGCCGGTCCTCTTCGACCCGTCTTGAGATATTTCATGTTTTTAAAGTTGCTTCCATGGTTGAACGGCGTTAGCATGCCAGCATGGATCCCGCTATCGCTGCCACGCTCATCGGCGTCATGGTGGCAGCTTTGCTTGGCGTGTTCGCGGGTGCGTTCCACCTGCTGCGCTCCGACCTCAAGGAGTACCGCGCTGAGTCCAACACAAGGATGGACCGGCTCGAAGGAAAGGTTGACAACCTGGCCGGAAAGCTTGACAGCCTGATCCTGACGCTGGCCCAATCCGGCATCCCGGTGCCCCCTCAGCCGCCGTCCGAGCCGCAGGGTTAGGCCCGTCGTGGATCCTGCGATCGCGGCCACCCTTAGCGGCGTGCTGGGGAGTGCGCTGGTTGGCGTGCTGGCAGGCGCGTTCCATCTGCTGCGCTCCGACATCCGTCGGGTGGAGGGCAAGCTGGACAACCTGGTTCTGGCGTTGGCGCGGGCCGGCTACCTGACCGACCCTCGGTCGCCGGAGTTTGGCGGCTCAGGATTGGAGGGCTAGCTGGGCGACCTTGCGGCGATGGTGCGAGGCCGAGCCGAGGTGGAGCTCGCCCACCTTGGCCCGGCGCAGGAACAGGTGCAGATCGTGCTCCCAGGTGTAGCCGATGCCGCCCGCGAGCTGGAGCCCGTCCTGCACGCAGCGTCGCTGGGCCTCGCCCGCGGCGGCCTTGGCCATCGAGGCGGCCAGCGTGCGGTCGGGGTGGTCCTCGGCCAGGGTGAGGGCGGCGTAGTAGACGAGCACCCGGGCCCGCTCGATGTCGCGGTACATGTCGGCCAGCTTGTGCTTCACGGCCTGGAACGATCCGATGGGCACGCCGAACTGGACGCGCTCCTTGGCGTAGGCGTTGATGATGTCGAAGATCCGCTGGCAGGCGCCCACCGTGACCGCCGCGACGGCGGTCACCGACTCCTCCAGCGCCCGATGGACGGCGGTGCCGGCGTCGCCGTCTCCCAGCAGCCGGCCGGCCTGCACCCGAACCCCGTCCAGGGCGAGGGTGGCGTGGCGGACGCCGGGATCGACGGGGATGCCCTCGACGGCCTGGACCGACGAGCCCGGCACCAGGACCACCCGCAACTCGCCGCCGATCCGGACCGCGACCGCGATCTCGTCGGCGGTGGCTCCGTCGAGTACGTAGTGCTTCGTGCCTGACAGCACGAGGTCGTCGCCGTCGCGGCGGGCGGCGACCCGGACGTCTCCGGGATCCCAGGTGCCGGACCCCTCGTCGACCGCGATCGTGCCGGTGGCCCGGCCCGCAGCCACCGGCGACAGCAGCTCAGCCGCCTGAGCAGGCGTGGCGACCTCGGCGACGACCGCAGCGAACTGGGTGACGGTGGCCACGAACGGCCCCGGCGCGGCGTGGCGGCCCAACTCCTCCAGCACGATGGCCAGCTCGACCCAGCCGTAGCCCAGGCCGCCGGCCTCCGCCGGCAGGGCCATAGCCGGCCATTCCAGCCCTGCCAGCGTCTGCCAGAAGTCGGCGGCGTCGGACTGGCCGTCGGCCACAGCCCGGGCCAGTTCGGGCGGGGCCTCGGCGTCGAGGATGTCGCGCACCGCCCGCTGGAGCTCCAGCTGGTCGTCGGTGAACTCGAACTCCACCGCTAGCCCCTGGGCTGGCCGAGAACGCGCTCGGCGATGATGTTGCGGTGGATCTCGCTGGTGCCCCCGCTGATGGTGCCGGCGAAGGTGAAGAAGTACCGGTCGGCCCACGACAGCGCCGAGCGGTCGCTCTCGTAGGGCGACTGCGCACCTTCGGGCACGGTGCGGTCCAGTGCGGCCGGGCCGAGCGACTCCAGCATCAGGAGCGCCAGCTTCTGCTGGGCCTCCGAGCCCAGCAGCTTCAGCAGCGACTGGTCGGCCACGTGCAGGTCCCGCTGGCTGCGAGCGAGCTGGCGCTGGCCCAGCAGGCGCAGGGCCCACGAGTCCATGATCGAGCTGCCCAGCCCGTCGAGCACTACCGGGTCGCCAGCCGCGCCCGCGCCCGCACCTTCGTTCATTTGCTCAAGCATGTCGTCGAGCATCCGGTCGAGGCCCTGGGACCAGAGGATCCAGAGCATCTCGCGCTCGTGGGCCAGTGAGCCGGCGCAAACTCGCCAGCCGTCGTTGAGCTCGCCGACCAGGTTCTCCGCGGGCACTTCCACGTCGTCGAAGAACACCTCGTTGAAGTCGGGCGAGCGGCCGGTGATGTCTCCGAATGGCCTTCGCACCAGCCCCGGCGAGTCGGTCTCGATGATCAGTGCAGAGATGCCCTTGTGCTTGGGAACGTCGGGGTCGGTGCGCACGAAGGCCAGTAGCAGGTCGGCGTCGTGGGCGCCCGAGGTCCACACCTTCTGACCGTTGACGATGAACCGGTCGCCGTCCAGCACGGCCCTGGTGGACAGGCCGGCCAGATCGCTTCCCGCGCCCGGTTCGCTCATGCCCAGCGCCGCGGTCCTCTCCGCCCGCATGAGCGGCACCGCCCAGCGGTGCTTCTGCTCGTCGGTGCCGAACGTGATGATCGATGCGCTGACGATGCCCAGTCCCTGCGGGTTGAAGCTCTGAGTCACCCGGCGCCGGCCCAGTTCCTCCCAATACACCGCCTGCTCGTAGAGGCCGGCGTTGCGCCCGCCGAACTCCGGCGAGTATCCGGGCACCAGCCAGCCGTCGTCGAACATGCGGCGCTGGAAGTCCCTGGCCCACTCAGGTATGTCGGCGCTGGACCGGGGCCGCACCGCAGTGTCGGCCTCGTCGGGCAGGTTGGCGTCGAGCCAGGCCGAGAACTCGGCCCTGAATGCCTCCACCTCGGGCGAGTAGGTCAGCCGCACGCTGCTCCAGGATGCCGAGCGGATGGGCGGCAGCAGTGCAGAGGTTTGTCGATGATCATCAATGCATCTCGATAATCTCTGCTGCTCTCCAGTATCCTGCCAGCGTAGCGGCTCGCCCCGAGCGCCGTGCAAGACTGGCCGTGATGGAGACACCTCTCGCGTCGGGACCGATGCTGCGGCCGCCGTCGTGGCCGGATGCGGTGCGGCTGCGCTCTCAGCACCCCGATGCCGCCCCCATCTGCGGCGGCACGGATCTCATGGTCGACATCAACTTCGGCAGGGCCCGGCCGGGCGGGCTGCTGGACTTGACTTCGGTCGAGGGGCTCGACTCGTGGGAACTGATCGAGGATGGACGCACGGTGCGCATCGGCGCCGGGACGAGCTTCACCAGGATCATCGATGAGCTCAGCCACCTGTGCCCCGCGCTGGCCCAGGCGGCCCGCACGGTCGGGTCTCCCCAGATCCGCAACCGCGGCACCGTGGCCGGGAACCTCGCCACCGCCTCGCCCGCCGGCGACGCCCATCCCGTGCTGCTGGCTTGCCGGGCGCAGGTGGAGGTCGAGTCGGCGCGGATGCCGCGCCTCATCGACATCGAGGACTTCTTCGTCGGACCGAAGCGCAGCGCGCTGGAGCCCGACGAGCTGATCCGGGCGGTCCGGGTCCCGGCCGCTACCGGCCCACAGCAGTTCGCCAAGGTCGGGCCGCGCAACGCGATGGTGATCGCCACCGCGTCGTTCGCGGTGAATCTGGACGTTGCGGGTCGGCGGGTGGGCACCGGGATCGGCTCGGCCGGCCCGACTCCGCTGCGGGCCCGCGACGCGGAGCGGATGCTGGAGGAGACGCTGGCCGATCGCTGGGACTCGCCGGGCGGCATCGGCGAGAGTGCGGCCCACCAGTTCGGTGAGCTGGTCGCCGAGGCCGCGTCACCCATCGACGATGTGCGGGGCAGTGCCGCATACCGTCGGCACGCGCTGTCGGTGCTGGCCCGGCGTTGCCTGAGCTGGGCACTGGCTGATCTTGCGGGAGGAATCGCGGCGTGAGGGTGAACGTCACGGTGAACGGCGTGGACCACAGTGTGGACCATGTCTGGTCTCTGGAGAGCCTGCTCGACTTCCTGCGGGAGCGTGTCGGCCTGCGGGGCACCAAGAACGCGTGCGAGCAGGGGGAGTGCGGGTCATGCTCGGTATATGTCGACGGGGTGTTGGTCTGTTCCTGCCTGGTGGCGGCAGGGCAGGTGGAGGGCTGCTCGGTGGTGACCGTGGAGGGCCTCGCCCCGGACGGCGGCGTGCATCCGGTGCAGCAGGCGTTCGTGGATGCGGGAGCCGTGCAGTGCGGGTTCTGCACACCGGGGATGGTTGTGGCCGCCCATTGCCTGCTGGCCGGCGATCCCGACCCCGACGACCTCACCGTGCGCGAGCAGCTGTCGGGCAACCTGTGCCGCTGCACCGGCTACCAGAAGATCCTCGACGCGGTGTACATGGCCGCCAAGAGCGAGCGGCCGGCACCATGACCGCAGGGGGTGGGCGATGACGGTCATCGAGACCCCGACGCGGCCCGGGGCGTCATCGACGGTGGTCGACGGCGTCGGGGCGTCGGCGGCGCGGCCCGACGGCGTTCCCAAGGTGGACGGCTCGTTCATCTACTCCTCCGACGAGTACCACGACGGGTCGCTGTGGGGGGTCACCCTGCGCAGCCCGCATCCGCGGGCCCGGATCCTGGGGATCGACACATCGCGGGCCTCCGGTCTCGACGGGGTGAGGTGCGTGCTGACCCACCGGGACGTGCCCGGCTCCAAGATGTACGGCATGAGGGTGTACGACCAGCCGGTGCTGGCCATCGACGAGGTCCGCTTCCAGGGCGAGCCGGTGGCGGTGGTGTCGGCCACCCATCCCGAGATCGCCCGGCGGGCGTGCGAGCTGATTGTCGTGGACTACGAGGAGCTGGTCCCCACCACCGACCCGGAGACGTCGCTGACCGGACAGGTCGAGGGTCTGCCGCAGGGGGGTCTGGTCCGCCATGTGAGGATCCGCCACGGCGACGTGGCCGCGGCCCGGGCCCTGGCCGAGGTCACCGTCGAGGGTCGCTACGAGATGGGCACCCAGGATCCGGCGTTCCTGGGCCCCGAGTCGGGGCTGGCCGTGCCGGTGGGCGACGGGGGCGTGGAGCTCTATGTTTCGACCCAGGACCTGCACCGCGACCAGCGCCAGGTGGCGGACTGCCTGGGACTGCCGTTGGACAAGGTGCGGCTGGTGCTGTCGGGCGTGGGCGGCGCCTTCGGGGGCAAGGAGGACCTCAGCGTCCACATCCACGCCTGCATGCTGGCACTGCGCACCGGCCGGCCGGTGCGGATGGTCTACCGCCGCGAGGAGTCCTTCTTCGGCCATGTGCACCGCCATCCGGCCATCGCCGACATCGAGTTGGGAGCGACCCGCGACGGGCGGCTGGTGTTCACCAAGGTGCGCCTGGTGCTCGACGGCGGCGCCTACCTCTCCACCTCCCAGGTGGTGATCGCCAACGGCTGCTACTTCGCGGCCGGGGCCTACGACGTTGCCAACGTCGAGATCGACGGGTTCGCCACCTACACCAACAACCCGCCCTGCGGTGCGATGAGGGGTTTCGGCGCGGTGCAGTCCTGCTACGCCATCGAGTCGGCCATGGACCGGCTGGCCGCGGCGCTGGGAATGCACCCGCTTGAGCTGCGCATGCGCAACGCCATCAGCGAGGGCGACATCCTGCCCACCGGCCAACCGGTGGACGGCCCGGCACCGGTGCAGGAGATCCTGTCCTACCTGCGCGACCTGCCGCTGCCCACCGGTTCCGATCACCGCACCGCGGACATGCGGGCCCGCCCGGGCGGGGTCGGCAACGTCACCCGGGGGGAGGGCATACGCCGGGGGGTGGGCTATGCGCTGGGCATGAAGGCGATCGGCTTCTCCGGCGGGAAGGACGACACCTGCACGGCCCGGGTGACGGTGTGGATCCGCGACGGTGAGCCGGTCGCAGAGGTCTACTGCGCGGGCCCGGAGATCGGCCAGGGCATCGTCACGCTGGAGGCTCAGATCGTTCGCACCGAACTCGGGGTGCGAACCGTGGAGCTGCGCGACAAGGACACCAGCATCGCCGAGGCGGGCTCGTCGTCCGCGTCCCGTCAGAGCTGGATGACCGCCGGGGCGGTGGTCGGCGCGTGCGGTCTGGTGCGCGTCGAGATCTTGGAGCGCGCCGCAGCCGTGCTCGGCCGTCCCGCCGGGGAGCTGACCCTCGACGGCTCCGAGATCCGTGACCAAGACGGTCGGTCCCTGATACCGGTGGCGGAAGTGCTGGGTCCCGAGTCGGTGTCCCACGCCTATCTCTACCGCCACCGCCCCACCGAGCCCGTCGACCCCGAACGAGGCCAGGGCAACGCCCACGTCGCATTCGCCTACGCCGCCCACCGCGCCACCGTCGACGTGGACATCGAGTTGGGGTTGGTCCGGGTGGTCGAGATGGCCACCGCACAGGATGTCGGCAAGGCGATGAACCCCGTAGCGGTCGAGGGCCAGATCGAGGGCGGGACGGTCCAGGGCCTCGGACTGGCCGTCATGGAGGAGCTGCAGATCACCGGCGGCAGGGTCCGCAACCCGTCGTTCACCGACTATCTGATCCCGACCATGCTCGACGTCCCGCCCATGCCCATGAAGATCTTCGAGTTCCCGCACCCGGACTCGCCGTACGGACTGAACGGTATTGGCGAGCCCCCCAACCTGTCGTCCACGCCGGCGATCCTCAACGCGCTGAGAGACGCCACCGGTCTGGAACTGCCCCGAGCACCGGTCCGCCCGTCGGACCTGGTGACAGACCTTCTGCCATGATTGGGGCTGCGCTGCGGCGCGATCCCGGGAGGGAGCGATGATGCGAAACCGACGCATCCACGCGGTGCTCTGCGCCATGGCCATCATGGCCGCGGCCTGTGGCAACAGCCCCAGCGGCGACACCGCCGAGCCGGCGTCCGACACCGCCGTGCCCACCACCGCGCTGGCTACGACCGCGCCGGCTGCTGTCGAGCCCGAGCCGACGGACACGGACACGGGCGAGACGCCCGAACCGGCCGGCACTGACGAGGCGCCCGAGCCGTCCCCGGAGCCGACGGAGACCGATGAGGCGCCGGGCACCGATGAGGCGCCGGGCACCGCCGAGCCCGACGAGACCGTCATCGAGCAGCCCGTCGACCCCTACCCCGAGCGGCACACCTTCGTGGCCCTCGAGGACGTGCCCGGCGTCACCGACGACGAGATCCGCGTCTCGGTGGTGGGCATCAAGCAGAACAACCCGCTGGGCACCTGCATCCTCGACTGCTTCGTCACCGGGATCGAGGCCTACTTCGACTACGTAAACGACTCGGGCGGCGTCTACGGCCGCCGGCTCGTCATCGACGAGATCCTCGACGACGAGTTGTTCCGCAACCAGGAGCACGCCCTCAAGATCATCGCCGACAACAGCAGCCTGGCCGCGTTCCAGGCCACGCTCCTTCCGTCGGGGTGGGGCGACCTCAACGACGCGGGGGTCCCCACCTTCGTGTGGAATATCCACGGCGCCGAGGCCGTCAACCGCGACAACATCTTCGGCAACCACGTCATCGGATGCCCCACATGCACCGTCCGCAGCTTCGTCTGGATCGCGTCGCAGGCCGGCGCTACCAGGGTGGCGCTGCTCGGATACGGCATCACCGAGACCTCCAAGGTGTGCGCCAAGGCCTTCGCCGACTCGGTCGATCGCTACGGCCCGGATCAGGGGATGGAGGTCGCCTACTTCAACGACGACCTGGCCTACGGCCTGCCCAACGGCATCGGCCCCGAGGTGACCCAGATGATCGACGCCGGGGTCGACTTCGTAGCCACATGCATGGACCTGAACGCCATGCTGACCCTGGCCCAGGAGCTGGAGCGCCAGGGTGTGCGGGACCAGATCACGCTGCTGCATCCGAACTCGTACAACGAGGAGTTCGTGGCGGCGGCAGGTGACCTGTTCGACGGCGACTACGCCCTGCTGGTGTTCGCCGCCTTCGAGTACGAGGTAGACAGCCCGCTGCGCCACGCCTACGACCAGTGGGTGCCGGCCCACGGAGGCCCGGTGGCCGAGCAGTCGCTGGTCGGCTGGATCAATGCCGACCTCTTCGTCACCGGCCTGCTGGAGGCAGGACCCGAGTTCGGCCGGCAGTCCATTATCGACTCGCTCAACCAGATCACCTACGACGCCGGCGGCTTGATCAACCCCGTCGACTGGAGCCGCCAGCACACCGCGGACGCGCCCGGCGTCTTCGACCATGCCTACGCACTCCACTGCACATCCTCGGTGCGGATGGAGGGCGGCACTTTCGTCGGGTTCCAGCCAGAGCCGTGGATGTGCTGGCCCGGCGACACCGAGGAATGGTCCGAACCGACGCCCACCGACTTCGCGGCCTGACCCCGTCACGCACGCTCTCGGGCTCTTGACCGCCGCAGTGTGATCCTCGCGTCCGGGTTCTTCGAGGACCTCTTCCGAGGCGTCTTGCAGGGCACGCCCCCCGGCGCGGTCTACGCGCTCATAGCCCTGGGCTTCGTGCTCACCTACAAGACCTCCGGTGTGTTCAACCTGGCGTTCGGCGCGCAGGCCTACATCTCGGCCGCCATGTACTTCAAGGCGCACAGCGTGTGGGGCTGGCCCAAGTGGGCGGCCCTGCTCGTGTCGGTGTTCGTGCTGGCGCCGCTGGTGGGCCTGGTGCTCGAGCGAGCCATCTTCCGCCACCTCCGCACCGCCGCGGCGGTGTCGAAGCTGGTCGTCACCATCGGTCTCAGCGTGGCGCTGCCCGAGATCTTCAACTGGGCGGCCCGGTTCAGCGCGGTGGCCGGCCGGCAGATAACCGGCATCGTTGGAGACGGCGCCGGCGTGTACTACGACCCGTTCGGGGTCTACCGCTTCAACCGCGACGAACTGGCCATGATGGTGGTGGCGCTGGCCGGCACGCTGCTTCTGGCCGCTCTGTTCCGCTTCACGATGATGGGCCTGTCCATGCGGGCGGTGGTGGAGAGTCCCCGGATGACCTATCTGAGCGGGATCAACGCCAACCGGGTCTCGGCTTTCGCCTGGGCCCTGTCGAGCACGTTCGCGGGCATGGCCGGCGTGCTGATCGCGCCCCGGTTCAACTCGCTCAGCTCGGGGGACTACTTCACGCTGGTGGTCATCGCGGTGGCCGCGGCGGCCACAGGACTGCTCGTCAGCCTGCCCCGGGCTCTGCTGGGCGGGCTGGGGCTGGGGTGGTTCATCGCGGTGTTCAACACCTTCCTGCCGGGACTGGCCGACGACCACACGTGGCTGCGGCCCTTCCAGGAGAATCTCACCCCGTCGCTGCCGTTCGTGGTGCTGTTCGCCATCCTGGTGCTGTGGCGCGCTGTCGGCCGGCAGCGCGAGGCGTCCGATCCCCTGGCCGGCGTGGATCCCCCGCCTCCGGCGTTGGCCGCCCTCGAACGCCACGCCAAGCTGACGCTGTTCACCCGGCTGTTCGGCGTGTTCTTCGTGACCGTGGTCGGGCTGGTGGTGTGGTTCCGGGCCGACGTCCTGTGGATGAGCCTCGTGACGAAGGCGGTGATCATCGCGCTCATCTACCTGTCGGTCACCGTCATCACCGGCATGGGCGGCCAGATCTCGCTGTGCCAGGGGACGTTCGCGGCCATCGGCGGCTTCACCGTCTTCCAGATGGCGGACCGGTTCAACATGTCGGTTCTGGCCGCCGCGCTGATCGGAGCGGCGCTGGCCGCGGTAGTCGGCGCGCTGCTGTCGCTTCCGGTACTGCGGCTGGGGGGAGTGTGGCTCGCCATCGCGACGCTGGCGTTCGCCTTCTTCTTCGACGCGGTGATGGTGAAGTTCTCCTGGGTGGGCGGGGGAAGCACCGCCCTGCTCACCGGCACCCAGGTACCCCGCCCGCTGATCGGGCCGATCGACTTCGCCAGCGACCGAGCCTTCCTGGTGCTGGCGGTGGTGGCGCTGGTGGTTGCGTCGGCGGTGGTGATTCAGCTGCGCGAGGGCACCATCGGGCGCACCCTCGCCGCCCTCCGGGGCAGCGAGGTGGCCGCCGCGTCGATCGGCATCTCCGCGGCTCGGGCCCGCATCGTCGCTTTCGCGGTGTCGGCTGCGATCGCCGGGTTGGGCGGAGCGCTGCTCTCGATGCATCAGCAGAATGTGAACTACGCGCTCAACTTTGCTCCCATCGTCGCGTTGTTCTGGCTGGTGGTGGTGGTCGCGCTCGGAGCTCGCACAGTTGAGGGGGCCATCATGGCCGGTGCGGCCTTCGCCCTGTTCGAGCCGCTGATACTCCAGGGCGAGCTGCTCGGCTGGATCGTGCGGGGCGAGGAGCGGCTGCCCGACCTTTTCCCGATCTCGGGCAATTGGCGGCTGATCCTGTTCGGTCTCATGGCCATGCAGTTCGCCCGCCATCCCGAGGGCCTGGTGGAGCACGGCAAGCGGCGCTCGGCTACCCGCATCAACCGCTGGCTCGAATCCCGGGAGGCTCGAGCATGACGTGGGTGCTGGAGGCTTCCGGTGTGAGTGTGGCCTTTGCAGGCATCCGCGCCCTTGACGATGTGAGCGTGAGCGTCGCGGCCACAGAGCGAGTGGGTCTGATCGGCCCCAACGGCGCGGGCAAGACCACCCTGTTCAACTGCCTGCTCGGGATCCTGCGGCCCGATGCCGGCCAGGTTCTGCTCAACGGTGTCGATGTCGGTGGCTGGCCCGCCCATCGCCGGGCCCGTGCCGGCATGGGCCGCACGTTCCAGCGGGTCGAGCTGTTCTCCGACACCACCGTGCGCGAGCACCTGCTCATCGCGGAGCGGATCCGCAACGGCACGGGCGCGTTCTGGAAGGACCTGATCGGCCGGGGCCGGCCGACACCCGACGAGATCGCGGTGTGCGACGAGGTGCTGGAGCTGCTGGGCATCGCCGAGCTCGCCGGCGAGCCGGTCGAGTCGCTCAGCCTGGGGCAGAGCCGGCTGGTGGAGGTCGGTCGGGCCCTGATGACCGGTCCGCAGGTCCTGCTGCTGGACGAGCCGTCGTCGGGCCTCGACCGCGACGAGACGCAGGTGCTGGCCGACACCCTGCGGGCCGTGCAGGACACACGCGGGTATGCGGTGCTGCTGGTGGAGCACGACGTGTCGCTGGTGGCCGACTTCACCGAGCGCACCTACGTCCTCGACTCGGGGGCTCTCATCGCCGAGGGTCCAACCGCCGACGTTCTGGCCGATCCCGCGGTGCGGCGGGCCTACCTCGGTAGTTTCGAGGTCTCGTGAGCACGCCGATTCTTGAGTTGCGCGATGTGGAGGCCGGCTACGGGCCGTTCCGGGCGCTGTTCGGGGTGTCGCTCGCGGTCGACGCCGGGGAGGCTGTCGCGCTGGTCGGGTCCAACGGTGCGGGCAAGACCACCCTGGCCCGGGTGGCCAGCGGCCTGATGGCGCCCAGCGCCGGGACCGTGCTGGTCGACGGCGCCCAGATCTCCACGGACAAGGTGGCGGCGTGGCGGTTCGTGCGGGCCGGGGTGATGCACGCCCCCGAGGGTCGCTCAGTGTTCGCCACCCTCAGCGTGGAGGACAATCTGGCGCTGTCGTTCCAGCGGGCCTTCGGCCGGGCCGGGCTGGCCGGCGCCCTTGACCGCGCCTACGAGCTGTTCCCCCGGCTGGGCGAGCGTCGCGGCCAGCTGGCCGGCACCCTTTCGGGCGGCGAGCAGCGCATGCTGTCGCTGGGCCGGGTGCTGGTGGAGTCGCCCCGCCTGCTGATCGCCGACGAGCTCTCGCTTGGGCTCGCGCCCATGGTGGTGGACCAGGTCTTCGAGACCCTGGGCCAGATCAGGGCGACGGGTACGGCGCTGCTGATCGTGGAGCAGCAGGTCGGCCATGCCCTTGAGCTGTGCGACCGGGCCGCCGTGCTGGAGCACGGGCTGATCTCCTGGCAGGGCCCCGCCGGCGAGGCCGGGGCGGTATTGGAAGCCCGCCTGTTCGAGTCGGGAGCATCCCGCTGATGGGCGAGCCCCTGGAGCGGCGAGCCGTCATCAGCGGCGCGGCCCAGTCCGACATCGGCCGCCGGCTGTACCGCACCGGAATCGATCTGACCGTCGAGGCTGCGCTGCGGGCCGTCGAGGACGCCGGGCTGACGACGGCCGACATCGACGGGGTGTCCACCTACCCCGGCTTCGGCGGCTCGTTCGGTGGCGCCATGGGGGCCGAGTTGCACGAGGCGCTGCGGTTGTCGCTCAACTGGCGCAGCGCCGGCGTGGAGACAGCGGGGCCACTGGGCGCCGTTCACAACGCCGTTCTGGCCGTGGCAGCCGGCCTGGCCCGCCACGTGCTCGTGTTCCGCACCGTCGTGGAGGGCAGCGGCGGACCCCTGCGCCCGGGCAGCGGCTCCGGCGGCGGCGGAATGGCCGGCTCGGCCGGTCCCTTCCAGTTCATGATCCCCTACGGAGCGGCGTCGGCCGCTTGCTGGGTCGCCTGCTACGCCCGCCGCCACATGCACGACTACGGCACCACCCGAGCCCAGCTCGGCGCGATCGCGGTCAACGGGCGCGCCAACGCCGCGGCCAATCCCAAGGCCATCTACACCGATCCCATGACCATCGACGACTACCTGGCGGTGCGTATGGTCAGCGATCCCCTGTGCCTATACGACTGCGACGTGCCCTGCGACGGGTCCACCGCGGTGGTGGTCTCGCACCGCGACCACGCACCCGACGCACCCGCGGGCGCGGTGGGCATCAACGCCATGGGAACCGCCATCCGGGGCCGGCCCTCCTGGGACCAGTTCGACGACCTGACCTCGATGATGATGCGCCACACCGCGGCCTCGATGTGGGAACGCACCGAGTTGACCGTCGCCGATGTGGACACCGCCCAGCTCTACGACGGGTTCAGCTGGCTGACCCTGGCCTGGATAGAGGCCATGGGCTTCTGCGGCAAGGGGGAGAGCGGGGCCTTCGTCGAGGGCGGAACGAACATCGGCCCCGATGGCCCGATGCCGCTCAACACCTCCGGCGGCCAACTCTCCGCGGGCCGGCTGCACGGCTTCGGCCACCTTCACGAGGCCGTCATGCAATTGCGGGGCACCGCCAACATCGGTGTACCCGGCTGCGAGGTGGTTGCGGTCGGAGCCGGGGGCGGCCCCGAGACCGGCTGCCTGCTACTGACCAAGGGCCCTTCGTGAGCGCGGACAAGAACCCCGCCCCGAGATCCCAGAGAGGGCTGGCATGAGCGCGGACAACCCTCCCCGGTTCGTGCTGGCCTCACCCGAGAGCGAGTTCTACTGGCGTTCCGGGGCCGACGGTCGGCTCAGGATCCAGCGCTGCGGCGACTGCCGCCGGTGGATCCACCCGCCCGGCCCGGCCTGCCCCTTCTGCCACTCCCGCAGGGTCGAGCCCGAGCCGGTGGCGGGAACCGGCACGGTGGCCACCTACACGATCAACTACAAGGAGTGGATCCCCGGTTTCACGCCGCCCTACGTGTTCGCCTTCGTCGAGATCGACGAGGACCCCGGTGTGCGGATCGGCACCAACATCGTGGGCTGCGAGATCGACGGGGTCGAGATCGGGATGCGGGTGGAGGTGCTGTTCGAGGAGAGCGGCGAGTGGCACGTCCCGCTGTTCCGTCCCGCCCAGAGGCCGAGCGGAGGTCGCGACTCGTGATGATCCCGGCGAGTCGATCAGCGAGGCCGTGGCCCGAGCGGCCCGTGAGCGCAGCGAACATGAGCGGGCATGACACCGCTGCGACTCAGGGGACCTGATGGCGGTCATCACCCTCGACGACCTGCTCGGCTGCCTCGAGGTGCAGCCGCTGCGGCCGGGCGTGTGGACCGCTCCCAACATCGAGATGAAGTATCCGAGGATCTTCGGCGGCCAGCTGCTGGCCCAAGCGGTGGCACTGGGGGCGGCCACCACCGAGGGCATGGTCGTCAAGTCGATGAGCTGCCTGTTCCCGCGGGAGGGTTCGACCTCCGATCCGCTGGAGTTCGAGGTGGAGGAGACGCAGACCGGACGAACCTTCGCGCTGCGCCGGATCCGAGCCGGCCAGCACGGGAAGACCATCTTCGCAGCTCTGCTCTCGATGCACGTCCTGGAGCAGGCGTCGGCATTCGAGCATCAGGAACCCGCCCCCGATGTGGGCCACCCCGACGAGGCTGTCGCGACCGACATGTCCATGATCCCCTGGGCGACCAGAGTGGTCGGCGGCACCGACCTGCGAAACCCCGCGCCGGCTCCTCCCCGGTACGCCTTCTGGACTCGCGTCGAGGACCGTTCCCTGAGCGGAGACCCGGCCGTGCATCAGGGGCTGCTGGCCCACGCCACCGACCTGACCGTCGTGGGGACGGTGCTGCTTCCGGTGGAGGGCGTGAGCCAGGCCGACTCCTACCGCACCCTCCACACCGCGGTCACCAGCCACACCGTCTGGTTCCACCGCCCGTTCCGACTCGACGAGTGGTGCCTGATCGCACAGCACTCGCCCACGCTGGTCGGAGCCCGGGGCTTCGGCCAGGGCCACGCCTTCAGCACCGACGGTGCGCTGGTCGCCTCCTTCGCCCAGGAGTGCATGATCCGTCCCCTCGGCGCCTAGAGCCGGTTCCGCACGTTGCCTGCTGAAGCGCGTCCGTCCCTGGTGATCAACGCCGCGGTGATGGCCACCGTGTCCACCGTGCTGCCCGGATTCCTCATCGGTGCCATGTCGGTGCAGGTGAGCGAGGAGATGGGCGTCTCGGAGGGGGTCTACGGGTGGGGCCTCGGGTCGTTCTTCGGGGCCGCCATGGTCGGCTCGATCATGCTCGGCCGGCTGGCCCAGCGGATCGGGCCGCTCAACCAGATGACCCTGGCGCACGGGGTGACCATCGCGGTGCAGTTGGCGCTGGCCGCGACGGCCCGCTCCTTTCTGGCCGTGATCGCGTTCCTGGTGGTGGCCGGGCTGGCCAACGCCGCCAACCAGACGTCCGTGAATCTGGCCCTGGCCCAGGCGCAGCTGCCCCGGCTCGGCCTGGCCGTGTCGATCAAGCAGTCGGGCCTGCCCACGGCCACCCTGCTGGCGGGCTTCGCAGTGCCGTCGCTGGCTCTCACCGTGGGCTGGCGCTGGGCTTACGTGGCCGGCGCCGCGTTCGCGCTGGTATCGCTCGTGCTGGTCAGGGCGGCCGTCGGATCGTCGGTGTTCCGGACCGCGGCCCGTACCGCCGAGCCGGAGTCGTCGTCCCGGGATCTGTTCGGCGCCGCCGCGGCGGGAGCGTTCCTCGCCTTCAGTGCCGGATCGCTCGTCGCCTGGGGGGTCGGCTCCGGCGTGGACGCCGGGCTGGGACCCGGCACCGCCGGGCTGTTGCTCAGTGTCGGTGCGGCCACCGGCATCAGCCTGAGACTGGTGAGCGGCTGGCTGTCGGACACCATGCGGGCCCCGCCGTTCCGGGTGGCGGGAATCACGGCCCTGGTGGGCTCGGTGGGCATGGCCGGGCTCGCTCTGCGCTCGCCGGCCACCCACGTGCCGGCCATGATGCTGTCCTTCGGGTGTGGCTGGATCTGGCCCGTGTTCACCAACTACGGGATTGTGCGGGCCAACCCGCGGGCCGCGGGCATGGCCACCGGCATCACCCAGATGGGCGTCTACGTGGGGGTGTTCGTGGGGCCACTGGTCACCGGATGGCTGATCGAGTACTCCGGCTACCCGGCGATGTGGCTGGCTGTGGCCGCCTCGTCGTTGGCCGGCGGGGCGGTCTCCTTCCGGATAGCCGACCGGTTCTGAGCTCCCGGATGCACGAGTCGACGGCCCGCGAATCAGATGCCAAGACGGCGGCGGGCCTGGACGCTGTGACCGGCTAGCAGGGCTACGGCAGCCACGGCCGACACCACCCCCGACACCGCCATCGTCTGGGCGAATGCGGTGGTGAAAGCCTGGCCTGTCTCGGTGATGGTGGCCTGGGCCGCGGCCTCGCCCAGAGCGCCTGATCGGGCCAGCTCATTAGCGGCCTCGATGGCCGCGCCCATCGACTCGGCGGCCGGTGCAGCTACTTCGACCGGCAGGTCAGCCACATCCACCGTGCTTCGGTAGATCGAGGTGGACAAGGCTCCCAGCGTGGCGATCCCCAGTGCCGCTCCGAGTTCGCGGCCGGTGTCGTTGACGGCCGAACCGATGCCGGCCTTCTCGTATGGAGTGGCGACCATGATGTCGTTGGTGGCCGGGGTCATGGCCAGGCTCAGCCCGGCGCCGGCGAGCACAAGCGGTCCCAGCAGGAACCAATAGCTGGTCTCGGTGTCGACCATCGCTAGAGGCAAGAAGGTCAAGGCCAGCACCGCGAACCCCAGGCCCATGATGCGGCGTGATCCGAAGCGCACTACCAACGGGGCTGTGAACGGAGCCACCACCATCGAGACCAGCGCCTCGGGCATGGTCGCCAGCCCCGCCTCCAGCGCGGTGTAACCCAACACAAACTGCACATAGAGCGCGAACAGGAACCAGAACCCGATCATGACGATGAATGTCAGGGTGACCACCGCGGAACCGATGCTGAAGCGCCGGTCACCGAAGAGTTCCAATGGCAGCATCGGATGGCGGGCGCGTTGCTGCCACATCAGCAGGATCACACCGAACACCACCGCCACCGCGAATGCCGACAGAACCGGAGCCGAGGTCCAGCCCTGCTCCGGCCCCTCGATGATTCCGTAGATCAGCGCGGTCATTGCCACGATAGACAGCCCCGCTCCGGCGGGATCGAGATGCCGGGGATGCTCGTCACGGGATCGGGGCAGCCAAAGCGCCATTGCGATCATCACCACGGCTACAACCGGCACGTTGTAGAGGAAGCCCGCCTCCCAGCCCCACGACGGCACGAACCACCACCCGGTCACGAACAACCCGGTGAGTAGCGGCCCGATGGCGGCCCCACCCCCGGCGAAGCCCGACCACACTGCGATTGCCTTGGGGCGTTCCGGGGGCGGGAAGATCTCTATCAGCAGCGACAGGGTTGCGGGCATTATGAAGGCGGCGGCCACACCCATGGCGGCCCGAGCCACCAGGATGACCTCGGCCGAGTCGGCCAGACCGCCGAGAAGGGCGCCGAGGCCGAACACGAGCAGGCCGCCCATCAGGGCGCTCTTCCGGCCGTAGCGGTCGCCGATTGCTCCACCGGTAAACAGCAGCCCTCCGAAGGCGAGGATGTAGGCGTTGACTATCCACTGCAGTTGTGGCGCGGTGACGCCGATGTCTCGCTGCAGTGTGGCCAGCGCCACGTTCAGACCGGAGACCGACATCACTATCAGTACGAGCGTCAGGCTCAGTACTCCCAGAAGGAACCAGCGCCGGGCGTGCACGTCCGGCTGTTCCCAGAGATTCACGACTCAACGGTAGGTGAGGTCCCGATCGGGCCCTTCATCGATGACGGGACCGCGCCCTCACTGCTGGGACTTCTTCATATCGGTCAGGCCGGTGAGGATCGGGTAGCCGCCCACCGACAGGGCGTTGCCGTGGCCGGTCTGATGGATGTCGAAGACGGCCTGGAGAGCGGAGTAGAAGCCCTGGATGTCCATGGTGCGGTTGACGGCCCGCTTGGACTGGGCCAGGGCGAAGGGGTGCATCTGGGCGATCTCCTGGGCCAGCGCCATCGTCTCGCCATGGAGGTCGTCGAGAGGAACGACCCGGTTGACCATGCCGGCCGCCTCGGCCTCCGCGGCGCTGATCCGGCGAGCGGTGAACAGCATCTCCTTGGCCTTGCGGGGACCGAGTTCCCAGGTATGGCCGTGATACTCCACCCCGCCGATACCCATGCGAGCCACGGGATCCGAGAACATCGCGTTGTCGGCGGCAATTATCAGATCGCAGGGCCAGCAGAGCATCAGCCCCCCGGCGATGCACTGGCCCTGCACTGCGGCGATGGTGGGCTTGGGGATGTCGCGCCAGCGGCGGCTGTAGCCGAGGTAGTGGATCGTCTCCCATTCGTAGATGGCTTCCAAGCCCCGCTCCTTCCAATCCACGAAGCTGCCCCTGGCCGGGCCGCCCTCTCCGGCCGCGGCCTTCTCCAGGGCCTCGTCGGTGCCGGAGAGGTCGTGGCCGGCGCAGAAGTGCTTGCCGACCGAACGCAGCACGATGACCCTCACGTCGCCGTCGTCGGCGGCCCGGGTGAAGCACTCGTCCATCTCGTTGAGCGTCAGGCCGCTGACCGCGTTGGCCTTGTCCGGGCGGTTCAGGGTGATAACCGCCACCCTGCCGTCGGTGTCGTAGAGCATGTGCTGCATTGCAGTCCTCCCTCGCCGGTTTCAGTCGTCGCCGTCGGTGCCGGGTGGCGACCAGGTGCTGCGGATGTAGCCGTATATGCCGGCGAAGTCCCTGGCGATCTTCTCGGGCAGGGGCACGACACCCCCTAGGACGTGGGCCCCGAACATGATCTTGGCGGTGTGCTCGACCACTAGAGCGGTGTGCAGCGCGTCGGACGGCGACTTGCCCACGCACAGCAGGCCGTGGTTGGCCATCAGCACCGCGCCCCGGTCGGCCAGGTGGCGCACCACCTCCGCGGCCAGTTCGTCGGTGCCGGTGGTGGCGTAGTCGGCCACCGGCACGTCGCCGCCCACGTAGATGATCACCTCTTCGATGCTGGCCGGGATGGGCTGGTGGGCCACCGCGAACATCGAGGCGTGGGGCGGATGGCAGTGGACCACCCCGCCGACCTCTTCGAAGGCGTTGTAGCAGGCCAGGTGCATGGCCTTCTCGGTGGAAGGCTTGCCCGACCCGCCCAGGTGCCGGCCGTCGACGCTGAGGACGGCAAGGTTGCCGGCCGTGACCTCGGGGTAGGGGGTGGACGACGGGGTGAGGCAGATCGAGCCGTCGCTCCGGCGGCCCGACACGTTGCCGGCCGTGCCCACCACCAGTCCGGCCTGCTCCATCTGCTTCGAGACCTCGGCCACCTCCTGGTGGACACGGTCGAGAGAGTCTCCTTCGGTGCTCACGCAGAGGCCGAGCGTATAGAGCGCGATCGATGGACGGAGGTGCGAAGCGTACAGCGAGGCCGTGGCCCGAGCGGCCCGTGAGCGCAGCGAACAAGAGCGGGAATGACAACACTGCGTCGCGAGGAGTCAGCCAGCAGTCCGGGCACGTTCTACAGGACCTCCGGGTTGGCGCAGTTGAGCGGCTTGTCACCCGACAGGATGGCCTTAATGTCGGCCACCACGATGGCCGCCTGCTTGCTCTCGACGTCATAGGTGGCCCCGCCGATGTGCGGCGTGAGCACCACGTTGCTCATGGCGGTGAGGGGATGGTCGGTGGGCAGGATCTCGCCCTCGAAGTGATCGAGGCCGGCGCCGGCCAGATGGCCCGACTCCAGGGCGGCTACCAGGGCGTCGGTGTCGTGCAGCGCGGCCCGGGCGGTGTTGAGGTAGATCGCGCCTGGCTTCATCGCCGCGAACTGGTCCGAGCCCATCATCTGTGCCGTCTCCGGCGTGACGGCAGCGTGCATCGACACCACGTCGGCGGTTGCCAGGAGGTCGTCGAGGCCGTGGGTGGCGTCGGCGGCGTAGGGATCGGAGGCGATCACCGTCATGCCCAGGCCCTCCAGGCGCCACTTGGCGGCGCGGCCCACGGCGCCCAGTCCCACCAGCCCGGCAGTGCGTCCCGCCACCTGCCAGGCCCGGTAGCGCTGGTAGGGGAGGGTCTGGCCGAACATCGTGCCCGCCCGCACGTCGCGGTCGCCGGCCACCACGAAGCGGTTGACCGCCATCAGCAGCGCCACCGTCATCTCGGCCACGGCGTCGGCGTTGCGGCCCGGTGTGCGCAACACGGGAATGCCGGCTGCGGTGGCCGCGTCGAGGTCGACGTTGGTGGGCCGGGCCCGGGTGGAGGCGATGGCCTTCAACGGCAGCTCCAGCACCGGACCTTTACACGAGTCGGCCTCACACACGACGATGTCCGCTCCCTCGTGGAGGATCTTGGACGCGAAGTCACCGGATCGATAGAGCTTGATCGGCTGGTGCTCGATCCAGGGCTCGAACACCACGTCGGCGATGTCGCGCAACTCGTCGAGGGCCGGGCCCCGGAGGGGGGCGGTAACCAACACTCGAGGCCGGCTCACGAGCCGACGCTAGCGCCCGCAGCCACCCATCAGCCCGTGCGGTGGCGTGGCCCCGCGCTTGACGGCGTAGCTTCCTGTAGGGGTCGGCGCCGGCTGCCGGTATTGGTCCACGGGAGAGCGCATGGAACATGTGACGGTCGGGATCGACATCGGGACCACCTCGGTGAAGGCGGTCGCAGCCGATGCCGGCGGCAGGGTCCTGGCCCGGGCCCACACCTCTCACCGGGTCGTGTCGACCGATCCCGGACAGTTCGAGCACGATCCTCAGGGCGCGTGGATTGACGGCGTGCTCAGCGCCTGGGACCAGATGCTGGCGGGCGCCGCCGATCGATCAATCGCGGCGGTGACCGTCTCGGCCATGGTGCCGTCCATGTGCGGGGTCGACTCGGCTGGCGCCCCGGTCACTCCCGGCCTGCTCTACGGCGACGCCCGTGGCCGGGGGGTCGGGTCGGGCACTGAGGCCACCGACGGGGAGGCCGTCGGGTTCGCTCGCTGGCTGGCCGCCCGCCGCGGAGTAGAGGCCCTGTGGCCGGCGCAAGCCGCGGCGAACCATGCCCTGTGCGGCGTGTCCGCCATCGACTCCTCCACCGCCATGGCCATGGCCCCGATGTCCGACGGGCAGGGCTGGGCGCCCGAGTTGCTCGACGAGATCGGCATGGCCTCGGAGCAGCTCCCCGCCATCAGCCCGGGGGCGGCTGCCGTCGGCGAGCGGGACGGCGCCCTAGTGTCGGCCGGGACCATCGACGCCCTGGGCGAGCAGCTCGTCGCGCCCTGCGGCGACGCAGGCGACGTGCTGGTGATGTGCGGGACCACGCTGCTGCCGTGGGTGCTCACCTGTGAGTGGGTAGAGGTCGACGGGTTGTGGACGTTCCCGTCGGCCCGGGCCGGGCTCATGGCCGTGGGTGGGGCCAGCAACGCCGGTGGCCTTTTCATCGATCGGGTCCGGGCTCTGGTGGGCGATCCGGCCCCGGAGGATCTACTGGCGCTCGGAGCCGGCGACCTGCCGGTGTGGCTGCCCTATCCGAGAGGGGAGCGCACACCGCTGCATGATCCCGATCGCCGCGCCGAGCTGTTGGACCTGCACGTCGGCCACACCCCGGCCCATGTGCTGATGGCCGCGTACGAGGGGGCCGGCTTCGTGGTGCGCCACCACATCGAGCTCTCGGGCCTCGATGCCGACCGGATCGTGGCCGTGGGCGGCGGCACCCAGTCGGCGGCGTGGATGCAGTCACTGGCCGACACCACCGACCTGGTCGTCGACGTGTCGGCCGAGCCCTACGGCGCCGCCCACGGCGCGGCCTATCACAGCAGGGTCACCGCTGGACTGGAGGCCGACACCTCGCAAGCCCGTCGCTGGGGCCGGGTGTCGCACCGGGTCGAACCGCGTCCCGCACACGCGGCGGCGGCCGAGGGCCGCTACCGCCGCTTCCGGGAGGGCACCGACCGGTGAGGTTCTCGGTGACCTACCCGCTGGCCTCGGGCCGGGCCAGCGCGGAGTTCACCACCCGGCGAGGCGTGGTGGAGTTCGCCCGGGCGGCCGAGGCGGCCGGCTTCGACGGGATCGGCTTCACCGACCATCCCGCCCCCACCCACCGCTGGATGGCTGCAGGCGGCCACGACGCGCTCGATCCCTTCGCCGCGCTGGCCTTCGCCGCCGCGGTGACGGAGCGGCTGCTGCTGATCCCCAACGTAGTGGTGCTCCCGTACCGAAACCCGTTCCTGGTGGCCAAGTCGGTGGCCACCATCGACGTCCTGTCCGGCGGCCGGTTCGTGCTGGCCGTGGGCACCGGCTACCTCAAGGGTGAGTACCGGGCGCTCGGAGTGGACTTCGACCAGCGCAACGACCTCTTCGACGAGGCCATCGCGGTCATGCGGGGCGTCTGGACCACCGACGACTTCCGGTACGAGGGCCGCGACTTCACGGCTCACGGCCAGACCGTCGGCCCCAGGCCCTCGGGGCGGGTCCCGATCTGGATCGGAGGCAACAGCCGCCTCAGCCGCCGCCGGGCGGCCACGGTGGGCGACGGCTGGGTCCCGTTCCCCGCCCCCCGCGGATTGGCCACCACGGCGCGGACCCCGCCGCTGGAGACGCTCGACGATCTGCGAGGAATGCTCGACTACCTCTGGCATCAGGTAGACGCGGCCGGACGCGACCGGGCCGAGATCGACGTCTCGTTCATGACGACAGCGGGCGGCAACCCCGCCGACAACGACTTCAACCCCGAGGCCCACCTTGAAGCCCTGGCTGATCTGGCCAGCCTGGGCGTCACCTGGTGCATGGTCCCTATGCCCGGTGACTCGTTGTCCCACGCCATCGAGACTCTCCACCGCTACGGCGATTCAGTCATCAACGCCTGACTCATCCGGGTCGGTCAGCTGTCCGCTGCGGGCGAGCGTCATGATGAGGCCGTCGACCTTCGCTTCAAGCCGCTCTAAGCGAGTAGTCATGTCGGATCGCAGCCACGCGAACGCGGTGGCGAAGGCGCCGAAGGCAGCCGTCAGCAGCACCCCGATGATGGTGGCGGTGATCGTCGGGTCCATGGTGGGCAAGTTAGCAGAGTGCGCCTTGAAATACAACTATATTCATGGAACATATTGATAATGGTGGTCATGGCAGGGCTCGCCTTCCGGGGTGGCCGGTAGCATCGAAGCGATGGCAGAGCGACCAGACCTCGGGTTCAGGGCGTTCGATGTGGACGAGCACTACTACGAGGCCCCCGACGCCTTCATCCGCCACATCGACCCTTCCATGAAGAAGCGCTGCATGCAGTGGGCTGAGATCGACGGCCGGAAGCGCTTCATGGTGGCGGGCAAGGTCAACAAGTTCATCCCCAACCCCACCTTCGACCCCATCGCCAAGCCGGGAAGCCTCGAGGACTACTTCCGGGGCCGCAATCTTGAGGGACGCGACATCGCGGCGATGTTCGGCGAGCTCGATCCCCTCGACGACCACCCCGGCTTCCGGGACCGGGATGCCCGGGTGGCACTGATGGACCGCCAGGGCTTGGAGTCGGTGCTGCTGTTCCCCACCCAGGGCGTCGGCATGCAGGAGGCGCTCAAGCGGGACATACCGGCATTGCACGCCGCCTTCAGCGCGTTCAACACGTGGCTCGGCGAGGACTGGGGCTTCGACCGCGACGGCCGTATCTTCGCGGCGCCCATGCTCACCTTCGCCGATCCGGAGCTGGCCGTGGCCGAACTGGAGCGTCTGCTCGGGATGGGCGCCCGCATCGTGTGCACCGTCCCGGGGCCGGTGCCCACCGGCAGCGGCTACCAGTCGCCGGGCATGGCCGACTACGACCCCATCTGGGCCCGGCTGGAGGAGGCCGGCGTGCCTCTGGCCATGCACGCCGGGCTCAACGGCACCGTCCAGTACGGCAAGGTGTGGGAGCCGTCCCGGGGCCAGTTCGAGGCGTTCAAGCACATGGCCTTCCCGCTGGTGGCCTTCTCGGACCGCTCGATCTCGGACACCTTCGCGGCCCTGATCTGCCATGGCGTGCTCGACCGCTTCCCTGCTCTGCGCCTGGCCACCATCGAGAACGGGGCCATGTGGGTTCCCGACCTGCTGCGCAACCTCAAGATCTGTCACGGCAAGATGCCGTGGGAGTTCGAGCGCCACCCGGTGGAGGCCTTCATCGAGAACGTGTGGGTGTCGCCCTACTTCGAGGACGACATGGCCCTCATCAAGGACTGCATCGGGGCCGACCGGATGCTGTTCGGCTCCGACTACCCCCACGCCGAGGGTCTGGCCGAGCCGGCCTCGTATCTGGACGACATCGCCGGCTTCAGCGACGACGAGGTCCGCAAGGTGATGCGCGACAACGCCTACGAGTTGCTGTCAGCCTCGTCCCGCTAGTCCGCCGCCGTCCGTCCTCGCAATTGATGGCGAAACCGCCCGTATAGGGCCATTATCCGCATCAATTTCGGCCGGTGGCGGTGATCAGCGGGTCTTGACGGCGAAGTCCTGGAGGGACGTGTTCTTGCCGCCGTGGCGGCCGGTGTCGCGAGACTGGATCGACACGTCATGGCCGGTCACTGAGGCCCGCAGCGCCCCCACGGTGCACTCGGAGCGGTCGAGCACCGAGAACGGTTCGTAGTTGAACCAGTCCATGGCGTTGAGGTGGGTGATCCGGTCGACGTCGGAGTCGGGCACGCCGTCGAACACCTCCACCAGCTCTTCGGGGGCCTCGGGCCAGTTCGAGTCCGAGTGGGGGTAGTCCATCTCCCAGCAGATGTTGTTGATCCCGATCTCGTGGCGCAGCGCCACCCCCACCGGGTCGGAGATGAAGCAGGTGAGGAAGTTGCGCCGGAACACGTCGCTGGGCTTGAGGTCGCCGAAGGACTGGCCGGTCCAGAGGTGGTGCATGTCGTAGGTCTTGTCGGCCCGGTCCATGAAGTACGGCACCCAGCCGGAGCCGCCCTCCGACAGGGCGATCTTGAGGCCCGGATACCGCCTCGGCACCGTCGACCACAGGAGGTCCGAGGCCGCGATCGACGTGTTCATGGGCTGCATGTGGATCATCACGTCCATGGGGGCGTCGGGGGCGCTGACCACCATCTGGCCGGACGATCCCAGGTGGATGGACAGCACCGTGCCGCAGTCGACCAGGGCCTCCCACAGCGGGTTCCAGCAGTGGTCGTGGAAGCTGGGCTGGCCCAGCGGCACCGGGTTCTCGGTGAACGTCATCGAGTGGCATCCCAGCTCCGACACCCGGCGCACCTCGGCCGCGCACTCCTCCGCCGACCAGATCATGGGCAGGGCCATGGGGATGAACCGGCCCGGATAGGCGCCGCACCACTCACCGATGTGCCAGTCGTTGTAGGCCCGTATCAGGTCGGCCGCGAAGTCCTTGTCGGGGTGGTTGGCGAACAGCCGTCCGGCGAAGCCGGGGAACGACGGGAAGCACATCGATCCGAGCACTCCGCCCGCGCTCATGTCCTTGACTCGCTCGTGGACGTCGTAGCAGCCGGGCCGGATCTCGTCGAAGCTGGTCGGCTCGATGCCGTACTCCTCCTTGGGCCGGCCGGCCACGGCGTTGAGGCCGATGTTGGGGATGATCGAGCCGTTGAACGTCCACACGTCGTCGCCGTTGTCGGTGTGGAGGATCTTGGGGGCCTCGTCGCGCCATTTGGCCGGCAGGTGGGCGTCGAACATGTCGGGCGGCTCGCACAGGTGGTCGTCGACGCTCACCAGGATCATGTCGTTCATGTCCATAGGGGACCTTCCTTGTGGCTCGGCCTATGGCCTATTCCTCGATGAAGTCGTAGTCGGCGTCACCCTGCACGACTTGCTTGAGGATCTTGCCGGTGGCGTTCCGGGGCAGCGGCTCGGTCCGCAACTCCCAGAGGGCCGGAACCTTGATGTCGGCCAATGTATCGGCCACCCAGGACTCCAGTTCTCTGGTCAGGTCCTCGGCGGGACGGTCGTCGGCGACCACCACGACCGCTTTGACCTCCTGGCCCAGCTCCCGGTGCTCAACGCCGAGCACGGCCGACTCGGCTACCGAGGGGTGGGCGTCGAGGCGCTGCTCGATCTCGGCGGGATAGATGTTCTCGCCGCCGCGGATGATGAGGTCGCTGCGCCGGCTCACAAGGAACAGCAACCCGTCGCGGACGTAGCCGTAGTCGCCGGTGCGCAGCCAGCCGTCGCGGATGGTCTCCGCGGTGGCGGCGGGGTCGTTCCAGTAGCCGGGCGTGACCATCGGGCCGGACAGGCAGATGTTGCCGACCTCGCCCTCGGGCAGCTCGCGCCCATCGTCGTCGGTGATGCGCACGCCGACGATGGGCAGGGGGTAGCCGACCGAGTCGGGATGGGCCTTGAGCACGTCGTCGGCTGCGCTGGTGGCCAGGCCCGAGCTCTCGGTCAGCCCGTAGCCGACGGTGACGGTGACGCGGGCGTGGGGCAGGGCGCTGCGGCACGTCTCCTGGAGCTCCGGCGACCACAGGGACCCGCCGCCGCCGATGCTCACCACCGACGACGTGTCGTAGTCGCCGAGGCGGGGATGCTCGATCAGCCTCCAGACCTGGGTGGTCACTCCCGACCATCGGGCGATGCCGTGCTCCTCGGTGAGTCGCAGGATCTTCTCGGCGTCGTAGCGGCCGGTGGTCCACAGATGGTTGAAGCCGGCGCCGACGGCCATCACCGCGCAGGCGTGCAGGCCGGACACGTGGAACAGAGGGCTGCATGCCAGAGTCGGCCCGCCGACGTCCATCGACTCGCCCGGGAAGCGCAGGAACTGGCGGGCGCCGATCATGTACGCGCAGGTCAGGTAGGCGAAGAAGTTGCGCTGGGTCTGGATGGCGCCCCGGGGTCTGCCGGTCGTGCCCGAGGTGAAGAGGATGGCGGCCGGATCGTCGACGGCAATCGGGCAGTCGGGGAGGGGAGAGCCGGCGTGGGCATCGATCAGGCCGTCGATCGTCGCGGCCGCGTCCGGATCGGGGTCCATGGCGATCACCGGCACGCCCGGGTCATGGGCGAGGCGCTCGAGGCGGCGGCGGTCGGCGATCAGCACCTTGGGCTCGGTCAGCTCCAACCCGTAGCGGATCTCGTCGCCCTTCCACCAGCCGTTCATGGCCACTGCGACGGCCCCGGCGCTGACCGTTCCCCAGAATGCCTGGATCCAGCCCGGCTGGTTGGAGCCCAGCAGGGCCACCCGGTCGCCGGGCTCCACTCCGTAGCGCTGGGAGAGGGCGGCGGCCACTGCCGCGGCGTGGTCGATGTTCTCGGCGAAGGTGGCGCTGCGGCCGTCGTCGAAGAGGTAGTAACGGGCCGAGCCGTCGCCCCCGTGATTCGCCGAGGCGGCGAGCAGGTCTCGCAGGCTCTGGTGGGGGCCGGCCACCACGCCCATCTCCATGCCGCCGACCTTCTCGGTGACGATCTCGAAGAATCCGCCGGGGCCGGTGAGGGCGGCGTCGGCCTCCGCGATGGTCATCGCAGGCTGCTGGGTCATGTGCCCGACACTACTGGAAGCGGTCACTTAGGCTGCCGGCGTGGAGGGCGGCGACACCATCGATGTAGACCATCAGGCCCCGAGCTTCATCGCCGACCGCCACCGGCACTACGCGGAGCTGCGGGACCGCTGCCCGGTCGTGTTCAACCAGCACTACGGGGGCTTCTGGATGGTCACCGACTACGAGTCGGTGGCCGCGGTGGCCCGCGACAACGACACCTTCGCCCATAAGTACGAGCCCGACTCCGACGACGGGATCTCCTACCACGGGATCTGCGGCATTCCCCGGCCGCCGTATGTGCCCCGCATGGGCGTGTCGGAGATCGACGGGCCCGAGCACGCGGACCTGCGCCGGGTGTTGAACCCCCTCATGACCCCCCGGGTCGTCGAGCGCCAGCGACCGAGGATGGAGGCGGTGTCGGCCTGGTTCCTGGACCAGATCACTGAGTCGGGCGCGGCCGACCTGGTCCTCGACTACGCCACGCCGGTGCCGGCGGTGCTGACCCTCGAGCTGATGGGCATGGAGTCGTCCAACTGGAGGCACTACGCCGACTTCTTCCACGCCACCTCGTCCTTCGAGCCCTCCGATGAGAGATTCCGCGGCGCGGTGGCCTGCCGCGACGACATGTGGGCCGAACTGGCCGGATTCGCTGCCTTCCGCCGGGCCAATCCGGCCGACGACGTCACGACCGCCCTGGTGACCGCGGTCATCGATGGGCGGCCCCTGACCGACGACGAGATCACCGGGATCATGTGGAACCTGGTGGCCGGCGGTCTCGACACCACCACGTCGCTGGTCTCATGGGGCCTGCACTACCTGGGAACCCATCCTGCCGACCGGACCCGCCTGACCGGTGATCCCGGCCTGATCGGCGGTGCGGTGGAGGAGTTCCTGCGCTTCTACAGCCCCAGCGAGACGCTCACCCGCACCGCCACCCGCGATGTGGAGCTGGGAGGCCGCCGGATCCGCCGGGGCGATGTGGTGTTCATCAGCTGGGTGGCGGCCAACCACGATCCGTCGGCGTTCGACAGTGCCGGGGAGGTGCGCATCGACCGTGCCGTCAACAAGCATCTGGCCTTCGGGCTGGGCGGCCACCGCTGCATCGGGTCGTCGATAGCCCGCATCGAGTCGGAGCTGATGCTGGGCGACGTGCTGAGACGCATCGGCGACTACGAGATCGACACGGACGGCTTCAAGCCCTATCCGGGGAACCTGCTAATGACCGGTGTGGTGTCGATGCCGGTCACATTCACTCCGACGGCCCGCTCCGGAGCCGCCGATCCCTTCGGCTGCTAGCTGGCAGTTCCTCCCGCACGAGCACGGTTGCCGACCAGAGCCCCGGGATCACCGGCAGCCAGAAGGCGAACACCCGGTGGGCCACCACTCCCAGCAGGGCGACCTCGATCGGCACCCCGACGGCGGCCAGGGTGAATGTCGTGGCCGCGTCCACGCCCCCGGTCGCGATCAGGGGGATGGGCACCGACTGGGCCAGGTATCCCATCACGTAGGCAACCACGATGGCGGCCACCGAGACGGTCATGCCGAATGCCCGCAACGCGGCCCACAGGCTCACAAGGTCTCCGGCCCAGTACAGCAGGGCCCAGGCCAGGAGCCGGCGACCGTCTGCCGTGTGCGTGCACTCCTGCACCCGGGCTGCCGCCGAGACGCCGACGGCGAGGGCCCGACGGAGCCGGGACCCGTCCTCAACCTGTGTGAAGCGGGCCCTGCGCTGGGGCTGGATGAACCAGCGAGCCAGCGCGATCAGCGCGGCCAAACCGGCCAGCCAACTCACGGCCATGGCGAGGGGCACCGCCGGATCCAGCAGACCCACCAGCGCGCCCAGCCAACCCAGGACGCCGAACACGAAGTACACCGCGGTGTTGAGCGTGATGAGCTGCAGCATGGCGTTCCGCTTGGAGAACCCCAGCCGGCGGAACACCCAGAACGTGAACGCCATCCCGGCTGCGCCGCCGGCGGCCACGAGCTGGGTGAGGCCGAAGCCGGCCAGGGCCACCTTCAGCGAGTACCAGAACCCCACCCGGGGCACGATGCCGTCCGGAGGTTCGAGGAGGTCTCGGCTGCCGGCTACCGACATGCGGAACGCTCCGGCGTAGCCGACGAAGACTCCGATCTGGCCCACCGCGCACAGACCGAGCCAGCCCCAGGTCGCCCCGCTGACGGTGTCGCCCAACTTGGTGAACCCGGCCAGCCGGCCGATGGACACCACCAGAACGGTGGTCACGATCACGGCCACCCCGACGGTCAGGATCACCTGTGCGGGCCGCAGCGCTCTCAGGGCTTCCAGCCGGCTCACCGCAGCCGGCGACATGGCCTCGGCCTCGGTCGGCGGCATGGCCTCGGCCTCGGTTGGCGGCTGCTCCTGCGTCGGTGGCTGATCCTGCAGCTCGCGTGGGGTTGCGTCGTCGGCGGGAGTATGACCGCTCATCGCGTCACGATCCTCGCGACCACACCCAGAGCGGCCCCGGTGATCACGTCCAGGGTGTAATGGTTGCCGGTAGCCACCACCACCGCCGCGACGGCGGCCGGGTAGACGGCGCCGACGGCGCGCATCAGCGGGCTGCGGGCGGAGCGGACCATCCCGAGCCCGGTCACCACCGCGAAGGCCACATGGTGGCTGGGCATGGCCGCGATCGGGTTGTACAGCTTCACCAGTGCCCGGTGCTCGAGGTCGATGCCCCGGTCGAGCAGGGTGTCGACCTGGTCGTCGCGGGTGCGGGGAGGGGCGGTGGGGAAGGCCAGGAACACGGGCAGAGCCCCGGCGTAGGCCGCGACCGCGGCCCGCCGCTCCGGACCGAAGAAGGGGCTGCCACGGCGGTGGAGCACGATCAGCCAGCCGGCGCTGAACCCGATGTTGCCGACCGCGTAGCCCAGGTTGAGCATGTCGATCAACCGGCGATGGCGCAGCGCCGCCTGTTGGACGGCGGGCTCGATCCGCAGCCCGAGACGTTCTTCGAGGGCTACCACCCGGGCGGCGTTGCGGGCGGCCCGTTGCCGACCCCGGTCGTTCCACACCAGGCGGCGGACGCCCATATAGCAGCCGATGCACAGCGCGCCGATGGCGAACTCGCGCAGGATCCTCATCCCGAAGGTTCTTCCCTCGGCTCCTCCGCACCGGGCTGGACCGGCTGGCCGTCCCCCGACTCGCCCGTCTGCGAGGGTTCTTCTTCCACCCAATGGAGCGGCGCAGCCATCGCCCAGTGCCCGGGATTGGCCCGGATCGCCTCGGACCACCGGTCGGCCAGTTGCTGTAGAACGGCCTGCTCGCCGGCCCTCCCCGCCTCGGCCGGCGGCGGATCAATGGGGGGATCCATTGTTGCGCACCACCGGCGGGGGCCCAGTGGCAGCACCGTGAACGAGATGATCGGCGAACCGGCAAGCCGGGCCAGGGCGGCCACGCCGGCTGCTATTTCCGTTTCGCTGTCCAGGAAGCGCACCCGGTGGGTATGGCCCGCGAACTCGCTGTTGTCGCCCAACAGCAGCACGGCCTCGCCGGCCTGCAGGCGCCGGACGCTCCTCAACGCGGCTGCCTGGCGGTACATCACCTTCAATCCGACCCCGGCCCGGACGTGCTCGATCGCCCATGCAATCCAGTTGTCGGCCACGATCACGTTGGTCGGCACGGCAATCTTCGCCCCCGGGATGGCGGTGGCCACCTCCCAGCCGCCGAGGTGGGTTCCGGCGAGGATCAGGCCTCGGCCCTGGGCGACTGTGGAGTCGACGAAGTCCCAGCCCTTGTAGACGACCGTGTCCAGGAACTGCTGAGGCTTCCCGATGGCCCAGAGCAAGTCGGCCGCCGCGTGCGACTCGTTGAGCATCACGCGGCGAACCGCGGCCTGAACCCTCGGATCGTCGGGTGGCGCCCCGACGGCGTGGCACAGGTTGGCGGCCAGGCACCTCCGCCTCTTGGGCCGGGTGGCCCATTGGATGTTGCCGCCCAACTCGGCCAGCCCGTGGGCCAGCCAGACCGGAAGGCGTGACCCCACCCAGGCCGCGCCGTCGATAACCCGGGCCAGCGCGATGGCGGCCTGCCGCAGAACACGGGTACGCAGCGGCGAGAACGACGCACACCCCGCGCGTAGCGCCTCGTCGGCTTCCGAGCAGCGCAGCATGGCAGTCGCGACTCTAGACCTGCCGTCCGGCTGGGGCTCAGAGGCCGAGCGAGTAGGTGTACGAATCCGCCGCATACGGGCGAGGCCGTGGCCCGAGCGGCCCGCGAGCGCAGCGAACAAGAGCGGGAGACACCCCGCCCCGACGTGACGGGCATGCACCTGCCCGCGCGCGTTCTAAGGAGTCTCGCAAGACCCACAGGTAGATTCGGCTGCCGTGACCAGCCCTGCCAGCGGCGAGCCGGAGCGCTCCGGCGTAGACGTCGCCAGCGACTCGGATCCCGAGGCCGAGCGCACCGCGGGTCTGGTCGACCCCGTACGCCTCGGGCCCTGGATGGACGGCCGGGGCCTGCCGGGAGCGGGCGAGCCGCTGTCGGTCCGGTTCGTCTCGGGCGGTGCGTCCAACGAGATCTTCGAGGTGAGCCGGGGCGGGCACCGCTGGGCGCTGCGCCGCCCGCCGCGGCAGGTGCCTCCCGGCCGCAACGAGACCATGATGCGCGAGTACTGCATACTGGCCGCTCTGGGAGGCACCGACGTGCCCCACGCCCGGGCCGCCGGTGCCTGCGACGACCCCGAAGTGCTCGGCGCGGCCTTCTATCTCATGGACTTCGTGGACGGCTGGTCCCCGATCAGCGAGCCCGACTGGCCCGAGCCGTTCTACTCGGACCTGGAGGCCAGGGCCGGCCTGGCCTACGAGCTGGTGGAGGCCATCGCCCGACTCTCCCGGGTGGACTGGAGGGCCGGAGGCCTGGAGGGACTGGGCCGGCCCGACGGCTTCCACGAGCGCCAGGTGGACCGCTGGTACGCCCATCTGGACCGGTTCCGCTTCCGGGACATTCCCGGCCTGGACGTGGCCGGGGACTGGCTGAGGGGGCGGAGGCCCCGCAGCTACGAGCCGGGGATCATGCACGGCGACTACCAGTTCGCCAACGTGATGTTCCACCACGGTGCCCCGGCCCGGATGGCCGCCATCGTGGACTGGGAGATGGGCACGGTCGGCGACCCGCTGCTCGACCTCGCCTGGGTGGTGATGGGCTGGCCCGACGACACGGACAGCGGGGCCGGGCGCCGGGTCAGCGGGTACGTGGACTACGCGGGCCTGCCCGGGCGCGACGACCTCCTGGAGCGCTACGCGACGGTGTCGGGGCGCGACGTGGACGAGATCGACTACTACGTGATCCTGGCCCGGTTCAAGATGGCCATCGTGCTCGAGGGCGGCTACGCCCGGTACGTGGCCGGCGGGGCCGACAACCCCAAGATGGAGGCGTTCGGCCCGGTGGTGCTCGACATGGCCGAGGCCGCGGCCGAGTTGGCCGGCACTACCAGCCTCTAGCCGCGGGCGGCACCGGGCCGGCAGGGGCGTACCGTGGTGGTTCATGGCCATTGACTTCGCGGTCGAGCCGGAGTTCCGGACGAAGCTCGACTGGATGGACCGGTTCGTCACCGGGGAGGTCGAGCCGCTCGACCTGTACTTCCGCGACACGGTCAGCCCGTTCGACCGCGCCAACGCCACCGCCAACGCCCTGGTGCGCCCGCTGCAGCACCAGGTGCAGGAGAGGGGCCTGTGGGCCTGCCATCTCGGACCGGAGTTGGGAGGCCCGGGCTACGGCCAGGTGAAGCTGGCCCTGATGAACGAGATCCTGGGCCGGTCGCTGTGGGGCCAGGTGGTGTTCGGCTGCCAGGCCCCCGACTCGGGCAACGCCGAGATCCTGGCCCACTACGGCACCGAGGAGCAGCGGGAGCAGTTCCTGCGACCGTTGCTGGCCGGGGAGATCTCGTCCACGTACTCGATGACCGAGCCCCAGGGCGGGTCCGATCCCAACCACTTCACGTGCCGGGCGGTACGCGACGGCGACGAGTGGGTCATCACCGGCGAGAAGTGGTTCGCCTCCAACTTCCGCTACTCGACGTTCCTGATCGTGATGGTGATCACCGACCCCGACCTGCCGGTGTACCGGGGCTCGTCGATGATGCTGGTGCCGTCCGACGCGGAGGGCCTGGAGGTAGTGACCGACGTCGGGCTGGGCTCCGAGCCGCTGGGTGAGGGCGACCACCCCCACCTGCGGTTCAACGACGTGCGGGTGCCGGCCCAGAACCTGCTGGGGGAGCAGGGCTCGGGGTTCAAGATCGCCCAGACCCGCCTGGGCGGGGGCCGGGTCCATCACGCCATGCGCTCGGTGGGGACGGCCCAGCGGGCGCTGGACATGATGTGCGAGCGGGTGCTGTCGCGCGAGACCAAGGGCTCGCTGATCGCCGAGAAGCAGGCCATCCAGCACTGGATCGCCGACTCGTGGGTGCAGATCCAGCAATTCCGGCTCCAGGTGCTGCACTGCGCCTGGCTGATCGACACCGTGGGCGACTACGCCAGGATCCGCCAGCACATCGCCGGGGTGAAGGTGGCCACGCCCAAGGTGCTGATCGACGTGGTGTACCGGGCCATGCACGCCCACGGCTCGCTGGGCGTGTCCAACCTGATGCCGCTGGCCCACATGTGGATGTCGGGTCCGGTCATGGGCATCGCCGACGGGCCGACCGAGGTCCACAAGGACACCATCGCCAAGCAGGTGCTCAAGGGCTACAGGCCCCACGACGGCCTGTACCCGTCGATGCACCTGCCCACCCGCATCGAGGCGGCCCGGGCCCACATCGAGGCCCGGCTGGAGCACGAGATCGCCAACCTCTGAGTGCGGGGCGAGCGGGGTTCGGCGAGGTGAACGATTCCGGTGGCGTCGCCGAGTCCCGGGCTGCGATCGACGCGGCCAACGCCGCCGATCCCCGAAGCCACGATGGGGAGCCGCTGGCCCTGGCCCAGGGTCGGCGGGCCGAGGAGTGGGTGGTCCGTCTCGATCCGGACGCGTCGGACGCGCTGAGGTTGGCGGCCCGGGCCCACCACCTGCGTCGCTGGGCGCTGCCCCGCTCGGACTATCCGGAGGGCCGGGCCGGCTACCTGCGGTGGCGGCGAGCGCAGCGGGAGCGCCACGCCCGGGACCTGGCCGCCATCCTCGACGAGGCCGGTGTGGACGGCCCGGTGTCGGCCAGGGCTGCCCAGATCGTGGCCAAGCGGGGACTGGGCTCCGATCCCGAGGTGCAGACCTTCGAGGACGCGGTGAGCCTCACGTTCCTGGAGACGGAGCTGCGCTCGGTGCTCGACCGTCTCGACGACGACACCAAGGCGGCCGACATCTTGGCCAAGACGATGGCCAAGATGAGCGCCGCCGGCCGGGAGCAGGCCGTCGCGGTGGCCGCCACCCTCGACGAGCGCAACCGGCGGCTCGTCGCCGAGGCCAGCACAGCCTTCACTCAGAGCACGGCCGACCGCCCTGCTGGCTGCTGAGACGGTTGTAGGTGGCGGTCTCGATGTCGGCGTACAACTGGTAGGAGCGGGGGTCGGCGAACGGGAGTTGCTGGCTGATGTAGGTGCCGGCGACCTGGTTGCCCATGTCGATCCAGAAGAAGGTGTTGGCTATGCCGGCCCACATGAGCCCGCCGGCGGGTCGTCCGGTGGGCAGCGGCTCCTCGTTGATCTGGAAGGTCAGGCCCCAGGTCTTGGCCACGCCGGGGAAGAACTCGGCGTCGTTGCTGAGCTCACGCCTCACCGCGGGCAGGGCGACCACCCGCAGGTCTCCGATGTTGTTGACCGTCATCCGGTCGACCGTCTCAGGCTGCAGGACCTCAACGCCGTTGCGGCTGCCCCGGCCCAGGATCATCTGAAGGAACCGGCAGTAGTCCTCGACCGTGCTGTAGAGCCCGCCACCGCCCGACGGGTACTTCGGTTCGGGCGACCGGGCGAGCTCGATGGCAGCCAGCGAACCGTCGGGCCTCCGGGCGTGGATCGCGGCACTGCGAGACTGCAGGTCGTCGCTCAGCCCGAATGAGGTGGAGCCCATGCCCAGCGGTCTGAGGATGTGCTCGTCGAGGTAGTGGTCGAGCCGGTGGCCCGACACCTCCTCCACCATGCGGCCCACGATGTCGATGCTGATGCCGTACATCCAGCCCTCACCGGGGTCGAACAACGCTGGCACGGTCGTGGTCGCCACCAGCTCCCCGCTCGTCATCGATTGGGTTCCGGTGGCTTGCTGGTAGCGCAGCAGGGGCTCGCTCCAGGTGTCGTAGCCGAATCCGGAGGTGTGGGTCAGCAGGTGGCGCAGGGTGATCGGGGCCCTGGCCGGGCGCACCAAGGGCTGCCCGTCGTCGTCGAAGCCCTCGAGCACGCCCGCGTCGGCCAGGCTGGGCAGCACGCTCGACGCCGACGCGTCCAGGTGAAGTTCGCCCCGCTCCACGAGCTGCATGGCCGCGACGCCGGTGATGGCCTTGGTCATGGAGGCGATCCAGCAGACCGTGTCGAGCGTCATGGGGCCGGCGTGGGCCGCGGCGTCGGCCGATCGCGCTCCGGCAGCCGCGGCGGCCAACACGCCGTCGCGGGTGACGACTTGGGCCGCTGCCCCCACCACGTCGCCGGCGCCCACGCCCCTGTCGAGGATCGCCTGCACATCGTCCTGCAGCGCCACCCGGGCCTCCCTTGTCAGTCGAGCAGGGCTTCGACCGAGGCGGCCCAGCGCACGTGATCGCCAACCGTTGCCGGGTCGAACCCGGGGACCGCCAACGACGACACGCCGAGGCTGCGGGCGATGGCCGCGATGGGTGCCGGGTCGGAGTCCTCGAACACCAGGTCCTCCAGCGCGGCGGGCGGGACGAGGGCTCCTGCGGCCGCCACGTCGCCCCGCACGAGCTGCGCCCGGACGGCCTCGACCCGGACGTCGTCAAGGCCCCACCCGTGCCGGACCTCCGCGGCGGTGTTGAGGGAGGCGTACACCGCGACGTGCTGGATCGACGCTGACGGGGCGTCGCGGTGGCGGACGAGCGGGGCCCAGATCAACTCCGGCGGCCGGGGCCGGTGGGAGGCGCCGTCGTGGATGACCGAAGCGGAGCGTTCGAGGTCCGACGCCGGGATCGCCCACAGCAGGACCCGGTCTGCCATCGCGCCCGCGGTGCGCAGCATCTGGTCGCCGCGCCCGGCGATCAGGATCGGGACGGGATCGAGGGCGACGTCGAGACCGCGGCCGGACGCCGCGTCGAGTGTCCCGCCGGCGGCCACCTCGCGCAGGAAGGCAACGAGCTCGGTGACCCTCGCGGCCGCGTCCCGCCGGGAGATCCGGGCTGCGGCGGTGACCTCGGATCCGCCGGCCGAGACGCCGCAGAACACGCGGCCGGGCGCTGTCTCCTGCAGCGTGGCCAGCGCCGACGCGGTGTGGAACCGGTGGCGCATGTACGGGTTGGTCATGGCCGGTCCGACCTCGATCCGCTCCGTCGCCTCGGCGACCGCGCCGAGCAGCATCCAGGCGTCGCGCCACCAGAAGGCGTCGGCGACTCCGATCCACCCCGCCCCGGCCCCCTCGGCCGCCCGGGCGAGCGCCACCGCTTGGCCGATGTCGGGGTTGGGCACATGGTTGATCACACCGACCATCGGTCACCTCCCAACTCGGCGGTCATGGCCGCGAACGCCTCGGCCGCGTGGGATGCGCCTCCGTGGAGATCATCCTGGACCAGGGCGAGTCCGATGCTGGCGGGTCGATGGTCGCGGACCAGTTCCGCCAGCCGCCTGCCCACCACGGAGGGCGGCCCGGTCAGCATCAGCCGTTCGAGCATGCTGTCATCGATGAGCGTCCGTGCCGGTTCCGGGTCTCCGGCCCGGATCGCCTCGGCGGCCGCCCTCACCGCGTCGAGGTCGAGCCCCAGTTCCTCCCGGGTCTCCGGCGGAGTGTCGAGCAGCGACCAGATCAACTCGGGCCGGTGCCGGTCCGCGGCCTTGTCGGTGAACGCGACGCTCGGGTACAGCGCGATGTTGATCGGGTGCACCGAGCGGGCCCAGCCGACGACGGCGGCGTAGCGGAACGGGGGCATGCCGGCCACGAACGCACCGTCGGCCCGCTCGGACGCCAGCCGGTTGAGCCGGGGGCCTCGGGCTCCCACGAACACCGGCATGGGCGAGCCGGCGGACGCTTCGGAGACGGCGACGTCGGAGGGCGTGTAGCCCGACGCCGGCGTCGCGGTCCCGACCGCCCGGGCGATGTCGAGGAACTCGCCCACCCGGTGGAGCGGCCGGGTGGCCTGCAGGCCGAACGGGGAGAGCGACATCTGGCCTCCCGCGCCGATCCCGAGCACGGCCCGGCCGCCGCTGAGTTCGTGGATCGTCAGCATGCTGGTCGCCGTCACGCCGGGATGGCGCACGTAGGGATTGGTGACACCGGTGGCCAGCCGGATCCGGTCGGTGACCACTGCGGCCGCGGCGAGTACGGCGAAGGGGTCGCGCGCCGGTCCCTCGTCACCCACCCACAGCTCGTCGAGGCCGAGATTCTCGACATGGCGGGCCAGATCGACCAACTCGGACGCCGGCACGTCGGGGAACACCCACACGCCGGTGGCGGGAACGGTGTCTCCGCTCACGGCTCCGGTCTACCATCGCGGCCATGGCCTGGATCGACACCGTGGAGTGGGCCGACGCCGAGGGTCCCTTGCGCGATGCTTACGACTGGCAGGCGGCTGCGCTGGGGGAGCCGGCCGAGTTCACCATGCTCGGCAGCCTCTACCCCCCGATCGTCGAGGAGCGGCTGCGGCTCTATCGCACAGTCGAGCACTGCCCGTCGCAGCTCACCGCGATCGAGCGGCAGGCGGCAGCGCTGGTGACGTCCCGGCTCAACGGCACCGACCACTGCGCGTCGGGGCTGCGGCTCAAGCTCGAGTCGCTCGGCCTGGCCGGCGGAGTGCTCGACGCCATCGACGCCGACCCGGCCGATGTGCGCTCCGGTGACGAGCGCCTCGACGCCATCTGCGCCTATGCGGCCAAGCTCACCCTGTCGCCCGCCGCGGTCACCGAGGACGACCTCGATTCTCTGCGCGAGCGCGGGCTCAGCGATCTCGACATTCTCGATCTCAACAACATGGTCGCCTACTACGCCTACATCAACCGGGTGGTGATGGGCCTCGGGCTCCGCAGCGTGATGACGTCCACCCACCAGGCGACGAGCGCGGTCCCCGGCGAGCGCTGACCGCCGCCCGGCTGGCATCGGCCCCGTCACAGCTGCGGCGCCACTTCGGAGGCGAGCACCTCGGCGGTCCGCAGGGAGCTGGCGTCGTCCTGGCCGGGGATGATCGACAGGTCTCGCACACCCAGATCGGCGTACCGGCCCAGGGTGTCGACCATCTCGTCGGTGGATCCGGTGATCGCGTGCCACTCGACGACGTCCCCGGCCACATCATGGGTGCCGTACTCGAGCCGGGTCCGGTGGGCCAGGAACTCCCCGCCCGCGCCGAAGTACCGCCGGGCGACCGGGGCCAGTTCGTCGGGGGTGGCCCGCGACGACAGGAAGGGCAGCCCCAGTGCCACAGCTCTCCTCATCGTCGCCGCGGCCCCGGCCAGCCACACCGGCGGCGGCCCGGCATCCGGCGGTCCGGGGGATAGGGATTCGTCTCCGAGCAGCCGGCGGAGGTCCGCCAGGCTCGCGTCGAAGACGGTGGCCCGATCACCGAAGGCGATGCTCCTTGCTTCGAGGTCCTGGACCCAGAACCCGGGCGTGACGACCAGAACGAATCCGCCGCCCGCCATCCGGTGCAGCGTGTTGGCCTGCTTGGCCAGCCAGGCCGGATCGCGCAGCGGGAGGATGGCGGCGGCGATGCCGATTCGGGCAGTGGGAAACCGCCCGGCCAGCCACCCCAGCTCGGTCAGGCTCTCCATGGCGCCGGCCCAGCCCACGAAGTCGGGATTGGCGAGGTAGCCGTCGCCGAGCCAGAGCGTGTCGAGGCCGCCCTCCACGGCGATCCTGCTCAGCTCGAGCGCCGTCTCCCGTGTAGTGGCGAACGGCGATATCCCGATCCGCACATCAGCTCCATTCCAGGTTGAGGGCTGATCGTCGGCACCGAGAGTTGGATCGAGCCAGTCAGACTCCCCATGTGCTGACCATCGCCACGACGGCCACCACGATGACGACCATGTCGACGAGCGAGAATACCGCGATCTTGCGCTCGAACGATGACGCGGCCGGCATGTCGCCGGCATCGTAGGCTGCGCCTGCCTTGCGGCCCTGGCGCGGGAAGTAGATGATGCCCAGCACCGCTCCGATGAGGACGGCAAGGAACCCGATCAGCACGAACGCGTCGGTCAGCTCGTAAGGGGAGTCGTCGACCGCGACGACGAGCAGCACACCTGTGATCAAGACGATCACGTACGCCGGGACGTAGAGATAGTTCTTGAACCCCACCACGGTGCGGTGCCAGTGGTCCGAAGCGATAGCCGATGCCTTGGGGTTGATCTGCGGGTTGACCACGAACCCCATCACGTTGGTGCCGATCCATACGCCGGCAGCCAGGATGTGGATGGTCAGGAGTGTGTCACGCATCGGGGGTGTCCTTTGTGGCTCAACGTAGCAGCGTCGCATAGGGCCACAACGAGGAAAACTAGTACACACCAAGCAAAGTTTGCAACTAGCAAACATCTACGGGCCGTGATACCGTCGCAGAATGCACCGACCTCGGGTCGTCTGCGATACCGTCCGTGGCTCTCTGTGGTCCTTGATCGTGGTCGTGACGCTTGTCGCCGGGTGCGCTGCCGACACGCCGGCACTTCCCCTCGGCCCCGACGGGAATCCCGACCCGGTGCTTGTGGTCGGCCGCGACGTGTGGTCACAACACTGTGCCAGTTGCCATGGTCGCAGTGGCGGTGGCGACAGCGGACCGAAGCTGAGCGGCGGCACGGTGTCGGAGGCGTTCCCGGATCCCGCTGACGAGATACAGCTGATCCTCGACGGCAAGGGCAGCATGCCAGGGTTCGCTGGGAAGCTCAGCGAGAGCCAACTTGAAGCAGTCGTGCGGTATACGCGCGAAGTGCTCGGCTGAAGGAGTCTTGTATGTTCATCGAGAGAAAGGCGAGTTGACCATGGCCATCACCGGACTGCACACCCTGCTCTATTCCACGGAGGTCGATGCCCTCCGAGCGATGATGCGCGACGTGTTCGAGTTCCCGTACGTGGACGAGGGGGGTGGCTTCCTGATATTCGATTGTCCTACAACGAAGCTGGAGCCGCACTCCGGGCCGCCGGAAATGGATGTCCACCCTGGCGATCGGCCTACGCACGAGTTGTCGTTCATGTGTGACGACCTCGCAGCAACGGTCGAGGAATTGCGGGCCAAGGGGGTCGAATTCAGGGGCGAGCCGATCGACAAGGGCTGGGGTGTGGTGATCGTGATGGTGTTGCCGGGCGGGGTCGAGATGGTCCTGTACGAAGCCCGCGACTAGACCACCGCCCCAACAGGGGCGGAGCCGGCGCCCCGGGACGCCGGCTCCGTGCTAGTCGGGTCGAGAGTTGGCTACAGGCCGATGCTCTCGTCGATGAACTCGTTGCTGACGATGTCCTCAGCGGTGATCCCCTCGACGATCTCGATATTGACTTCAGGGTTGGCGAATACCGGGATCATCTGTTCGATCAGCGTTTGGACGCGGTCCATGTCGAAGTTGCCGATCGTGTCGTCGGGCCCGTTGCCGATCAGGCCGAGTCGACCGAACTCCCCGTTGGCGAAGTCGGCCAGGGGGCTGCTGTAGACCCAGCCAGCGTCGTAGATCGCGTTGACATCGATGATCACGGCATTGGTCTCGGCCCCGTCGCTCACGTAGTCGACCGCTGCCTGCTGGGTGATCGGAACAAGGAGTTCCAGGCAGGCGCGGTCCTCTTCGAGGCGCTCAGGCCGCACACCGTAATTCTGCGAGTAGGTCTTGAAGCCCATATCGTGTAGGAGCTCGTACTTGACGGCCTTGCCGTACTCCGGCGTCTCGGACTCATAGATGTAGGGCTCAGCCGAGGCGTATCCCTGCTGCGCGAAGGCTCCGTCCTCTACGACGAACCGGGTCACGCCGCCGTCGTAGGACCCGTCGATCCGGTCCGCGGCGACGATGCCTTGGTCGATTAGCCAGTACAGGTAGTGAGCCCCGAAGAACGCCACGATGGGGATGTCCTCGGGAAGATCCGCCACGCGCTCGACACCCGGGAAGTGTTCGGGGTTCCACATGATCATCTGCGGGTTGACCTCGAGTATCGCGACCACCGAGACGATCGGCTGGTCGATCGAACTCCCTATGGAGCCGTCGGTGCTGGAGTAGCCGAAGAAGATGTCGGGTTCCTGGTACATCTGCGAGGAGACCTGCTGCCAGCCGATCGCCGGGCCACCCGTACGGATCTCGACGTCGACGCCGGTGTCGACCTCGCCACTGGCAACGAGCGTGCCCCTCACGGTGCCGTTGGCAGCCACATAGTCCTGGCCGAGCAGCTCGTACGTCGGCCCGTGCTCGGCCTGTGCGTGCCAGTCGGTCTGGATGATGACCGGGTCCGGGCACACTCCGGCGAGCACACCCTCCATGCTGGCGGCACTGTCGTCGGCGGCTGGAGCATCGTCGTCGGCCGGTTCGCCGGCGGCTGGAGCATCGTCGTCGGCCGGTTCGTCGGCGGCTGGGGCGTCGTCGTCGGCCGGTTCGTCGGCGGCTGGAGCATCGTCGTCGTCGGGTTGGTCGGCGGGTTCGTCGGCGGCTGGGGCGTCGTCGGTGTCGATGGGTTCGGCGGCGGCACCTTCATCCACGGCATCAACGGTCTCGTCGTCGCCGCAGGCGACCGCGACAAGGACCAGTGCCAGCACCACCGCCAATAGCTTCAATAATCTCCTTGATAGGTACATTCGGTTTGTTTCCTCCCTTTGAACGGTCATTCGGATTTCTCCCTCCATTGGACGGACCTGCGGCTCGCGCCTAGGTCCGGGTTACCCCGGAGCCTCGGCCGCCTCGTACCACTTGCCGATGGCTGCCTTGCGGAGCAGCCCGAACGAGGTGAACACGGCGTAGCCGAGAGCAGCCGCGAGGATGGTGGCTGCGTAGAGACGGGGAATTGTCGAAGTCCGCGAGGCGTACTGATCGATGAGGATGCCGATGCCCTTGTCACCCTTACGGAAGAAGAAGTCACCGACGATCGCGCCGATCACCGAGAGTCCGGCCGAGATCCGGAATCCTGCGAATATGGCGGGTGAGGCGGCGGGAAGCTGCAGCTTGAGCAGCCGCGTCAACCTCGACGCATGGTGAAGCGTGAACAGGTCGTGGTGATCCGGCTCCACCGACTCGATCCCGAAGAGCGTGTTGTTGATGATCGGGAAGATCGCGATGATGATGCACACGATCACTCGGGCGTTGAAGTTGTAGTCGAACACGATGCCGATGAGGGGCACGAGAGCGAGTATCGGCAAGCTCTGAAGTCCCACTGCGTACGGGAAGACCGAGCGCTCGATCCATCGCCCCTGGCTCATCATGATCGCGAGAGTCATCCCCAACGCGATGGCGATGCCGAGCCCCAAGAACGCGACCTGGGTCGTGAGCCACAGGGCTTCGAGCATCACGGAGAGGTTTGTCCAGTGAAGAAAACCGTCCTGGATCACCTCATGGAGCGGCGGCACTAGGAAGCGCCGGTTCTCCGATAGGGCGTTGTAGCTCAGCCAGTACCAGAAGCCAAGGGATGCGATGAAGATGAGCGTCGGACCGACCACATCGACGGGTGTGATCCGTCGGCGTCTGGCCGGGGTCTTGGGCGACGCTGCCCCGTCCACCCCACCGGCCGCCTCCTTCATGGCGGTGTCGGGGGCCGGTGCCTCGTCCATTCGTGGTCCTCAGCCCTTCAGCTCACCAGTGGGGCTCCGGTCTCCAGCAACGTCTTCAGCCCCGAAATGACGAAGGGGACGTGGTCGGCGGTGTCGGCCAGCGTCGCGCTGTCGACGGCAGCGTCGTACAACTCGACGGTGAGCTTGGTGAGCCCATTGAGCTCGTCATGGAGGCGGTACACCTCGCGCACCGGGCCTTCCGCTTCCAACTCGGGATCCCAATGGGCGTGGAATGTCAACTCCAGGCGATTCGGTGCGTCAATCGAGATGACCCTGCCGTCGGCGACAACGCTGCCGTCACGGGTGATGTGCTGGACCAGAGCGCCGGGTGTCCAATCGGATTCGACCCGGGTGCCGTACTCGGCAAGTCCGAGATTGGGATCGCAGGGCCCGCGGTACTGAGCAGTCATCTCGCCGTCGGTGATGCCTCGCCAGACCTGGTCGAGGGTGGCGCCGATGTAGGCCATGTACACGTGGACGGGTGCGGACATGAAGTCTCCCTCCTTCGAGTCGGGCCTTCGTACCGGCGACCTTTCCCGACGGTGAGCTCTGCGTATTTGCTGACAAAGAATATTTGAGTAATACTAACATGTCAAGTGTACGGGGTCTGACCCTGTGGCGAATGACCGGCACCACCGCTGGTTCATCGCGAGAAAGGCGAATCGACCATGGCCATCACCGGACTGCACACCCTGCTCTACTCCACGGAGGTCGACGCCTTTCGCGCCATGATGCGCGACGTATTCGAGTTCCCGCATGTGGCCTTCGACAACGGGTTTATGCTCTTCGACTGTCCTCCGGCGACCATGGAGCCCCATCCCGGTCCGCCCGACTACGACGTCCACCGCAAGGATCGGATCACCCATGAAGTGGGATTTGTGTGTGACGACCTCAGCGCGACCGTCGAGGAATTGCGAGCCAAGGGGGTCGAGTTCCGCGGAGAACCGATTGACGAGGGCTGGGGCGTCGTGATTGTGATGGCGCTGCCGGGTGGGGTCGAGATGATTCTGTACGAACCCCGCGACTAGCTACCCGTCTGCATATTTGGAACTTACGACTTTAACTATAACTATACAAGCGCCTCGCCGAGTGTTTCGACCTCGGCCGTCGAGGGTGGACCTTGCATGTTGAGAATCACCTGGTCGAGGCCTACCTCGCCGAACGACGCAGCCTCGTCCTTCAGCCTCGAGGGATCGGCACCGGGCTCCCACCGCACATGAATGGTCCGGAAGATCTCCGACGCGTCGCGCCCGACCGATTCACAATGTTGGATCAGGGCGTCGTTCGTTTCCTGCCATTCGGCGACTGACCGGAACCCGCCATCCCACTTCTGGGCCCATTTCGCGACGATCGCCAGTGTGCGCGTTCTCCCGCCACCTCCGATGAGCAGGGGGGGATGGGGGCGTTGCACCCCCTTCGGTTCGCAGTACGCGTCAGTAATCCTGTAGTAGCGGCCCTCGAAGTTGGTGACCCTCTGCGACAGGAGCCGGACGATCACCTCGACGCCTTCTTCAAAACGGTCGAGGCGTTCCTTCACGGTGCCGAGTTCGATGCCGTAGGCGTCGGATTCCTCGATGTGCCAGCCGGCACCCAATCCCAGGTCGAGGCGGCCCCCGGAGATGACATCGAGTGTGGCAGCCATCTTGGCGGTGACGGCAGGGTGACGGTAGGGCATGGCGTTCACCATGCTTCCGATGCGGATCCTCGATGTCGCCTGGGCAAGCGCCGCGAGCATCGTCCAGCTCTCCAGGCACGGGCCGCGCGAGTCACCGCTGCCGGGGTACATGTCGCCACCCAGCGCATAGAAGTGGTCGAAGGTCCACCCCTGGGCGAACGCCTCGCACTCGTCGACGACTCGCCAGACGGCGAGGAACTCCTGCCACGTGGCGAAGTGGGGCGGAGTCTTGATTGCGTACTCGACTATCTTGTGACCCCCTGTGACGGCGATGTCGCCCGCCCCCGGCCTGAGTTTGCTAGTTGAAAACTTTGATTGCTATATAGTACCATACTCGTGTGGCGCATAGGCCCGCAAGAGGAGGTCATTCGGTGGGCGAAGACTGGTTGCCCGTCGACTTGACAAGTCCCCCATCGACGACCGGGGCGCTCCTTGAGGACCTCTGGACAGGAACTGTTCCCTACGCGGTCTTTCCCGGCTTTCTCACCGAGTCGGAGTGCTCCGCCGTGGTCGAGGCCCTGGAGTTGGCGCCAAAGACTACGTTCAAGTCCGGTGATGCCCTTGTCTCGACGCTCGGCGTGTACCTGCCGGATGCCGTGAACGACCCAGATGCCTACTTCGCTCGAGCCACCGAACTCGAGCCGATCATCGCATCTGTTCTCACTCTCGGCCGGGGCGATGTGCGGGATCGGGTCCGCCTCATGTTCGAGTCGCACGTCAACCGTCCGGTCATCGCCGCGACAGGGCCGGACGGCCGGGAGTACGGGCAGGGAAGCCTGCGCATCCATGGGGCCGGGGCAGGAGCCTCGGTCCACCGCGATGTCGCAGCTGTGGATGCCGCCGGGTGGAACGTGGCCGAGATGGATGCGCAGTTCTCCGCGGTGCTGATGCTGCAACCCTCCGAGGCCGGCGGAGAGCTGGTTGTGTACCGGCAGAAGTGGCAGCCCGAGGACGACGCGGAGTACAAGAACAAGGGGGCGTTGGGCTGGGATCCGCGCGTCGTGGACGGGGCGCAGGAAGCCACCTACTCAGCTGGAGCAGGAGATGTATACGTCTTCAATCCGACGCACTATCACGAAGTACTCCCGACATCGGGGGAGACCGATCGTGTGAGCATGCAGTTCTTCATGGCATTCGACCTCGATGGCGACGGTCCGGTTGTGACACTCTCCTGAGAATGGATCGACTACTCCGCCGGGGCCGTCTGCCGGACGGTAGCCGTGTCGACATCGAGATCACCGACGGGTTGATCAGCGCGGTGCACGACCGGCCGGCAACGTCCGGCGGAGCCGTGGTCGACGACCTCGGAGGCTGGCTCGTGCTGCCCGCGTTGGCCGAGCCCCACGCCCATCTCGACAAGGCTCTTACCGCCGAGATAGTCCCGAACCCCCGCGGTGATCTAGAGGGTGGCCACGAGGCGTGGACCGCCGCCACCGAAGCTGGCAAGTTGACCCACGCCGGCATGGTGGAGAGAGCCACCCGGGCCATCGAGCTGCTGCTGGTCCACGGTGCCACCGCCATTCGGAGCCACGTCAACGTGAGCAGCGATGTCGGAGCCCGGCACGTGGTGGCAATGCACGAGGTGAAGTCACAATTCGCGGGTCTTGTAGACATCCAGCTCGTTGCCCTTCCGTACTCCCCGATGACTGGGCCGGAGGGCGCGGGGAACAGGGCCGCGCTGGCGGAGGCACTCGAAGTCGGAGTCGACTTGATCGGTGGCTGTTCCAACTTCGACCCCGACAGGATCGGGTTCATCGGGAGCATTCTCGACTTGGCCAGCGACGCCGGCATCGGGATCGACCTCCACATCGACGAGACACTCGACCCCTCCGAACTGGATATCCGCGAGCTGGCTCGCCAGGTGCAGGACCGAGGCTTCGAACACGGGGTGGCAGCCAGCCACTGCGTGAGCCTCGGGATGCAGACTCCGAAGGTCCAGGCCGAGGTGGCCAAGGAGATCGCGGACGCCGGCATCGCGGTCTTTCTGCTGCCGCAGACCAACCTCTTTCTTCAGGGCCGCGATCACCCGTCGGCCACCCCCCGGGGCCTGACGGCGTTGCATGCCCTCCAGGACGCCGGGGTGCTGGTCGCAGCCGGCGCCGACAACGTGCAGGACATCTACAACCTGGTGGGTCGAAGCGATCCCTTGGAGACCGCGGCCCTGTTGGTGATGGTTGGCCATCAGTCTCCAGACACCGCCTTCGGCATGGTCAGCAACGACGCCCGGAAGGGCATGGGGCTCGACGGAGTCGACATCGCTGTGGGCTCACCGGCCGATCTGCTGGTGATTGACGCAGCGTCGACTCGGGAGGCGATGGCCGACGCGCCGATGTCGCGCCGGGTCTATCGCCAAGGCGTACTAGTGGCCTCCGCCGACCAGCAGACCCGTGTCCATCGAAGGGACTGATGCCGGGACCGATTCTCGAATCAGTGGGGGATGTCTAGGTCGACGTCGCTCGCGTACATCGAGATGATCTTCTGATCGGTCTCCCAGCGACCCGCCGCTCCTGCCCGATTCCCGGCCAGGCGAACAAGCAAGTCTTCGGCCAGCGTGTTGGCCTCGTCCGGATTGGTGTGACCGACCTCGCCGGCTCGTATCGAGGCGAGGGCCGGCTCGACCGCGTCCAGGCAATCGTGGCAGGCAGCGAGGAGGTCGGGCTCGGTTGTGCCGCTCAGCACGAATCCGCAGAAGGCCGAGTAGACGTACAACGGCTCCACGAACTCGAGCAGCCCGATTCGGGTACCGTCGATGAGGTCGGTCCCGGTCACCGGCGTTTCCTCGAAGCGGGCCCGACCCTGGCTGAGGTTGGCGAGGAAGTCTCGCGGCTTCGTATCGATGGTGAGGCCACGTCGATCGCGATCGACGACAAAATAGGTTGCCTCCGGCCCGGTGCCGACCCTGACCACGAGTTGCCCCACGCTTCTCGCCGCGGCAATCCAGGCCTTGTTTCCGGACAGCGTTCCGGCCGACGGTGTGCCGGCGAGGCGGACACCGGGCAGCGGCGGGTCGCCGTCACGATCCTCGGTTGCTGCGTAGGAGACCCACGACTGCAGCGCGGCCGAGGGAAACACATGTCGACATGCGGCCTGGTAGCCGGCGACGAACACCCAAGCCATTCGGTCCGCGATCATGCCGCCGCTAATAGCCATGGCAAGCAGATCAGGTTCCAGGGGAAGGGCGTGTTCGATCCATGCGTCTCGGTATGCGGCTTCGTTCGCAGCCTCGACTCGGCGCAAGCCGCCCTCAACGAGGGACTCGTAGAGCTTGCTGTGGGTCATGTGTCTTGAATGCCTCGCAGATTGTTCGCTGCTACTACTGGTTGCGCAATCCCCATCCGTCGTCGCCTCAGCGGGTCGATCGGGCAGCCGGCCGTCCTTTCAGGTCACGTTCCACAACCGCGGCCGTGTTCCGGCCCGGCGCTCCGACGATTCCCGATCCGGGGAACGTGGCAGCACCCGAGAGATACAGACCCTTGATCGGCGTGCGGTAGCGAGTCGTCTCGCGTGGACGACCGAGAAGGGTTGCGAGCGGTGAACCGTCGTACGAGGGGGTCTTGCCGAGATGCAGGGAGAACTCGTCCTCGTAGCGATCCGGCGTCATCGCGCGCCACGACTCCACTAGCTCCAAAGCCCCAGGTTCCATGAGTCCGGCCCAGATCTCGAGCCACCTCTCCGGTTCGGACGAGTCGCGCCAGCCTCCCGGCACGGAGTACGGGGTGAAAAAAATCTCGAGACTCAGGACGTGATTGCCGGTTCCCGGGCTCATCTCGGGGTCGAGCACGGACGGAATGTTCATGGCCAGCGTCGGGCGATCCGCCACCCGTCCCTCCTCACGGATGCGGTTGGCGGTCTCCAACTCGTCGGGCCGCGGCGCGATCATCATGGCCGGGTTGAGGATGTCGAGTTCCGGGTGGCGAGTTTCCAGCCGGTCCGCTCCCCTGAACCGTGGAAGTCCGGACAGGACGGCATCGAGCTTCGACGCGGCGCCTTCGTCGATGAACCGGTTGCGCCAGCGTTGGACCATCCGGCGGGCAGCGGGCGGAGGATCGGTAATCCAGTCCACGAACACGTGATGAGGGTCACAGGTTGTCACAACAGCATTGGAGACGAGTTCGGTCTCGTCCGAGAGTCGCACGCCGTCGATCCGGCCGTCGCGGATGATCAGCTGGTCGACCCGACTCTCGCACCGGATGCGTCCTCCCGCGACTTCGAAGGCGGCCCGCACCGCGTCGCCCAGTGCCCCGCTGCCGCCCCGGGGTCGGCCATGCTTCATGAGATGGGAGGAGGCGTAGTCGAGGGCGGCCAGCCCGGTGCCCTCCATGTCGGGCGAGAGGCCCCAAGCGGTTGGCGCGTGACAGATCGACGGCATCGTCACTCGCCAGTCGTCGAAGTAGTCGGCCATGACGTCGTTGGCTGTGCGTTTGGACCAGTTCAGGAACCGGGCAGTACCCCGTGGCTGCTTGCTGACGACGGCAGCGATCCCGTGAGCTGACGGCGGTGTGCGGGCGATCTCGAGAGCGAGCTCGGCAACGGGCATGGCATCGGCTAGGTAGCGCCGGTAGCCATCGACCTGCGTCGGGTAGGTGGCCGCGAGCTCGTCGAGGGTCTGCTCAGGGTCGTGGAAGTGGACCCAGGGCTCGTCGTCGTCGTGGAACACGTTGACGGAGTTGGCCTGTGCCTCCAGGTAATGAAGGCCGTGAGCGGCTAGGTCAAGCTCCTCGATTATGTCCATCGCCCGGATCATTGAGTGCTCGCAGCCGCAGATGTTGAAGCGAGCACCGAGCGCCGACACAGTGGATGAGCACCCGCCCACTGTGGGCCGTGATTCCAGTACCAACGTGTCAAGCCCGGCTCGCGCGAGATAGGCAGCGCAGATCAAGCCGTTGTGGCCCGCGCCGACGACGATCACATCCGCGTCAGCCATCAGGTCCTTGCTGACCTCTTGCGGTGAAGCTCGCTAGGACTGTCTTGCGCGCCATGGTGTTCATCGTGGAAGAAACTAGTGTACACCAAGCAAAGTTTGCAACTAGCAAACAATGTCGGCTGGTGCTATCGTCACGAAATGAACCGACTTCGGGTTGTCTTTCAGACCGACCGGTACGACGACAGCGTGGCCTTCTATTCCGACGTGCTGGGTCTCGATGTGGTCGACTCGTGGGACGGGCCAACCGCGCGGGGTTGCCTCTTCGCCTGGGCCGGAACACTCGTCGAGTTCTTCGAGGGAGACTGGGTGGAATCCGGCACACAGCTCGCGCTGGAAGTCACCGACGCTGACGCGGTTTACGCCCAACTGGTGGCCGCAGGTGCCGATCCTCAAGCCCCGACAGACATGCCGTGGGGTCATCGGAGCGTGTTTCTTGTTGACCCCCATGGCAACCAGCTCAACTTCTTCCAGGTCATGTCAGGACCGTCGGTGTCGTGAGCCGCCGCTACGCAGCGAAGTACAGTCAGCAGCCGTTGGCAACACTTGGTGGACTACAAGGGAGACATCGAACATGAGCGTGGGTGCCGCACTGCGCCGTCGGCGCAACGAACTCGGCATGACACTGCGAGAACTCGCCGAGGAGGCCGAACTGACCAGCGGGTTCCTGTCACAGGTGGAGAACGACCACGTCTCGCCCTCGCTCAACTCCCTCGGCCGCATCGCCGAGGTTCTTCGCATTCCTCTGTTCCAGCTCTTGAGTACCCATACCGGCAATCCCGTGGTGCGCGCCAACGAGAGGACCGCGGTCCAATGGATGGACACGGGTGTCGAGGTCGTGTTGCTGACGCCGTATCGGGACTGGCAGATGCTGCCCTTTCATCGCACGATGGCACCGGGGGAGAGGGTCCCTGCGGTCCGGCTCGAGCGGGCCCGCGAGGAGTGGTACTACGTGCTCACGGGCGCCATCGAGATAACGCTCACCGATGGAGAGTGCTATGTGCTGGGGGAGGGCGACGCGATCCACTTCGAAAGCAGCCGGCTCCACGAGGTGGCGAACCCGACAAAGAAGACGGCCAATTTCATCTGCATGATGACGCCGCCCCAGCTGTAGGGGCGACGCCGGCATCCTTCAGCGGACACCCCGCTCGTCAGCCCCATGGGACACGGGCCGGTCAGGCCAGCAGCTCGTCCTCGAAGGGGAACTCTCCCACCAGCTCGCAGCCGGTGTCGGTGCGGACCGGGGCCGAAGCTACAACACAGCGAGTCGACGGCCCGCGCGGCTGGTCCTCCTCGCCGTGCGCGTGGGAGATGAGGATGGCACTATCGCGTTTACATTGGGATGCCTAGGCCACAGGAGGTGACATTCCATGTTGCAAATGGCACCGGAGGAGATGCGCGAGCTGGCACGCCATGTGACGGACATTCTGGTGGAGCGCTCCGAGGGTCTGAGGAGCCGTCGGGCTTGGGAGGGAGACTTCAAGGACGCCTTGGCCCATCAGCTGGACGAGGACCCGCCGGAGACCGGCCAGCCGGCGCGCGATGTGATCGACCGGGCAGTGCGGGACGTGCTGACCAACGCTCTGCGGCTCGATCATCCGCGATCGTTCGGTTTCGTGCCGACGTGCCCGACCTGGCCGGGCGTTCTGGCCGACTTCATGGCGTCGGGATTCAACGTGAACGCAGCGACTTGGCTCACCGCGAGCGGCCCCTGCCAGCTCGAGGAACTCGTCGTCGGCTGGTTCCGAACGTGGTTCGGGCTGCCCGAGGGCGCGGGCGGACTGCTGACCAGCGGCGGGTCGGCGGCCGCGCTACATGCGTTCGTGGCGGCGCGCGAGGCGGCCGGCAATCCGGATCGTGCTGTGGCCTACATGAGCGATCAGAGTCACAGCGCGCAGATCCGGGCCGCCCGCATCGTGGGTATCGCGCCCGATCGGATTCGGGTGCTCCCGAGCGAAGCCTCCGGCCGGATCGATCCCGGCGCGGTGGCGGCTGCAATCGCCGCGGACCGGTCCGCGGGGTGCACGCCCGTGGTCGTGTGCGCGAACGCCGGCACGGCGGCTGCGGGTGCCGTCGATCCGCTGCCGGAGCTGGCAGAACTCTGCGCGGCGGAGGGGGTGTGGTTTCACATTGATGGGGCTTACGGCGGATTCGCCGTGCTGGCACCGCGGGGCGCAGCGGCGCTCGAGGGCATTGAGCGGGCGGACTCGCTCAACGTCGACCCGCACAAGTGGCTGTTCCAGCCCTACGAGGCCGGTTGCATCCTCGTGCGCGACGGCAGCACCCTGGAGCGCGCCTTCGCGATGCATCATGACGTGTTGCAGGATTCGGTATGGGGAGCCAGGCACGCCAATCCGGTGGACCGGGGCATCCAGCTGAGCCGCAGTTTCCGCGCGTTGAAGATCTGGATGTCGGTCCAGGCTTTCGGGCTGGCGGCGTTCCGCGCCGCCATCGACAACGGACTCGACCTGGCGGAGCGAGCCGCGGAGTATGTGCGAGACAGCACCACGTTGGAGTTGGTGTCGGCGTCGCTGAGCATCGTGTGCTTCCGCGTCAACCCCGGCGACCTCAGCGAGGATGCCCTCGCCAGCGTCAACCGCGAGGCGCTGGCGCGGATCTTCTGGGGCGAGCGCGCCTTCCTGACGTCCACGATGGTCAACGGGCGATTCGTCCTGCGGCTGTGCATCATCAACCACAACTCGACTTGGGACGACGTGCGCGAGACGCTTCAAGCGGTTGAGCGGTACGCCGCGGAGGCCATCGGCTCTTCATCGACCACCGGTACCGGCTGATCGCCGCCCCTAGCGACGCCCGCGGGCCTGAGGCCGACGATCAGTACGGCAGGCCGACGGCCTGGGTCAGGAACTCCATGTAGGGCGAGGCCGTGCGGCAGGCGTCCGCGAAGTGGTCGATGAATCCCTGTTGGGTGACCTCCCCCTCGTCGAAGATGCAGGTGGCCACATGGTCACCGAGATGGCTTGGCGTGGGAGTGACGCGCCGCAACACCCAAGGATCACACCCCGGATGGTATACTCCTAGGTATGCCTGACTCGACTACCATCAAGGTCTCCGTCCGGACACGGAACGCTCTTCGTGAACTCGCCGATCGCGAGGGGCTCACCTTCGACGCACAGATCGAGAAGCTGGTCCGACATGAACGTCGTCGCATCATCGGGGCTCAGCTCGCAAGCGCCCCGCTCGATGCTGACGTCAAGGCAGTGCTCGATGCGTCTGCGGGTGATGTCGCCGATGCAAGCAGGTGACATCGTCCGCTGCGATTTCGGGACGCCGGCGCGGGGTGAGCCGGGGTTCGTCCGGCCGGCCATCGTCGTCACCTCCGATGATGTGCTCGAGTTCCGGCAACACGCGATCGTGGTCGTGCCCTGCACGACCACGAGGCGAGGATGGTTGAGCGAGGTTGACATCGCCGGATTCGGCGTGGCCCAGGCGCACCTGCCGACGACCATCAGCGTCGACCGCGTCGTCGAGACCACGGGCACGAATACTGGGCCCGTAGCGCTGCGACAGATCCGGGAACTGATCGCCGACCTGCTCGGACTCTGAGCCAGCGAGACCGGCAAGTGCTACCCCGAGACGCACCCGGACCTGAAGATCGCGATGTCGGAAGGCCGCGGCGAATCGCGATCGTCGGTGGGGGTGTCTCCGGGCTCGGGGCCGCATGGGCGCTGAATCATCATCCGGATCGCTTCGACGTCCGGCTCTTCGAGGCTTCCGGCCAGATCGGTGGCAACGCCATCACGGTCGACATGCCCCAGGACGATGGCACATCGATCCCCTTCGACATATCGGTCACGGCCTGCATCCCGTCGGTGTACGACCACATCCTGCTGTTGATGGAGCAGTTCGGCATCGAGCTGCTCGATACCCGGTTCAGCTACAGCGTCAAGTACGGAGGGCGCGTCTATGCCCACGACTTCGATTCCGACATCAGGGAGCAGTTGCAGCACGAGATCGCCAAGTTCCAGCGCCTGCTGCGACGCCTGCAGTGGTTCGGTTGGCTGAGCCGCTCGCAGTCCAAGGCACTGAACGCTCTCAACCCCTTCAACTACATCAGCATGGGGACGGTGCTGAACCTCGGCGGCTTCTCCGGGGACTTCAGGTACAAGATCCTGAAGCCCATGTTCGTCAACTTCCTCATGGCGACGAACGTGTTCGACATGCCGGCCGCGCTGTTCGCCCGGTATCTCGAGTTCTTCGACATCGAGTCGGCTACGCCCATGCAGACCTGGGACCAGGGGACGCGGCGCATATACGAGCATCTCTCGGCCGGCTTTCGAGACAGGATCTACCTGAACCGGCCTGTTCAGAAGGTGTACCGGTCGGCATCCGGTGTCGTCGTCGAGGATGGAGCCGGTGTCCGCGAGACCTTCGACGAGGTGATCCTGGCGTGCAACGCCAACCAGGCCCTGATGATTCTCGACAAGCCGACGGGCCTGGAGCGCTACCTGCTCTCGTCGATTCGCTATGAGAGCGAACTCCACAACCACACCGTGGTCCACTCCGACTCGTCGGTCCTCCCCGACAATGAGGTGAAGCCGCTCACAACCCGCAGCAACCACATCGAGCAGTACGGGGCGAGACCGGACAACTACGAGATCACCTACATCATGCACAACCAGCAGCCGTGGGTGAACCAGTCCGACAAGCCCTGCCTGGTCACCTACAACCCGATCAGTCCCATCGACGAGCGCAAGATCATCAAGAAGTGGTGGTTCCAGCACATCGTCCACGACGTACGCCACATGGCAGTGCTCGTCAGCCTGTTCCGCTTCATCCAGGGCAGGAGACGGACCTGGCACTGCGGCGCCCATACGCTGATCAACAGCCAGGAGACCTGCTTCGTCACCGGGCTGGCAGCTGCGACACAGCTCGGTGCCGACTATCCCTTCGATGATCCCGCAGCCAAGCGGTCATTCAACTTCTACGGCAGCATCCTGTACGGCTCGCGATTCCGCAAGGTGTCGATCTCGGGGCGTGCCGTGGAGGCGGCGTGAGCGCTATAGGCCTGGCCGCGCTGGTGGCCGGTGTGCTGATGGCCGGTTGCTGGCTGGTGAGCCTGCCCAGGCGCGACGTGTCGATCGTCGATCCGCTGTGGCCGATGGTGTTCGTGGCCGTGGCCTGGTCGTTGTGGCTGTGGAGCGACGGGAGCGACAGCGGTCGGGCATGGTTGATGCTGGTGATGGTGTCCGCCTGGGGCCTGCGATTGGGCGCCCACCTCACCGCTCGCAAGTGGGGCGAGCCCGAGGACTTCCGCTACCAGGCCCTCAGGCGGCGACTGCCGCCGTTCTGGCTGTGGAGCCTGCTGGTCGTGTTCATCCTTCAGGCCGGGCTGGCGGTAGTGGTGTCACTGCCGGTCCAGGCGGTGCTGGGCGATCCCGATCCGTCACCGCTCGGTTGGCTGGACTGGGTGGGAGCGGCGGTCTGGGCGGTGGGGCTGGCCTTCGAGTCGGTGGGCGACGAGCAGCTGCGCCGCTTCAAGGCCGACGAAGCCAACCGGGGCTCCGTCATGGACCGGGGCCTGTGGCGCTATAGCCGCCACCCCAACTACTTCGGCGACAGCGTGGTGTGGTGGGGCATCTGGCTGGTCGCCGGAGCGGCCGGGGGGTGGTGGACCGTCGCCGGGCCGCTGCTCATGACGATCCTGCTGCTGAAGGTCTCGGGGGTGACCGTGCTGGAGCGCAGGATGGGCGAGCGCCGCCCCGGTTACGCCCGGTATGTGGCCCGCACCAGCGCCTTCGTACCGATGCCGCCCCGCGGACGAGTCTGACGCACCGGGGACGATCGTGGAGGTGGCGGTCGCCTCCGAGGCGTTCCCGACCCTGGTGGCGGCCGTGCTCCGCTAGTCTCCAAATCCCAAGATCGCGGCTTCACTGCGCATTTCGCGCCGTGATTCGCGCAAACCTCCGCCCTCGTGGGACATGCGCGAATTACAAGCGCCGAGGTCAGAGGCTACGGCTCTGAGAGACTTGGAACGGATATGGATGACATCACCCGCCATCATGCGGTGGAATGGGTGGGCGCAGCCGACGTCGTCGAGGAGCCCGGCGGCGTCCGGCCCACCCGGGTGCCGCCGCGGTCCCGCTACCAACTGGACATCCACACGGCGTTCGTGGCGCAAATGTGCTCGGGCATCCGGGCCTGCTTTCGCACCGACTCGTCCGCGGTGGAGCTCGAAGTCGACCCGGTGCGTGTGCAGATTGACGGGATCGAGCCGGAGCCCGCCCGTTTCGACCTGGTGGTCGACGGCGAGCTCGCAGACGGCGCTGAGACCGGCGCCGGGACGGTGATCGCGTCCGACACCAAGAACTTCGACGACATGAGTATCGAGAACCGCGGGCCGGCCACGATCTGCTTCAGAGGGCTGCCCGCCGGGATGAAGTCGGTCGAAGTGTGGCTTCCCCACACGGCCCTGTTGACGGTGCGGCGGTTGGCGGTCGCGGCCGGGTCGACGGTGGAGCCCTCGGTGCAGCCCGCGGCCTGGATCCACTACGGCAGTTCCATCAGCCACTGCTCGGCGGCCGACCGGCCCACCAACGTCTGGCCCGCGGTCGCGGCCCGCGCCGGCGGGAACCGCCTGTCCCTCATCAACCTCGGTTTTTCGGGCGAGTGCCACACCGACCAGTTCGTGGCCCGCTTCATCCGCGACCGCGACGCATCGCTCATCTCGCTCAAGCTCGGGATCAACTCGCTGGAGACGTTCCGCGAGCGGACCTTCCGCTCCGCGGTCCACGGATTCCTCGACACCGTGCGCGACGGCCACCCTGTCACACCCGTCGTCGTGTGCTCGCCGATCTACAGCCCCGACCGGGAGGCGCATCCCGACGCGGCCGCCGGACAGCATCACCCGGCGGCGCGCGATCCGTACGTGCCGCCGCTGACCACCCGGGAATGCCGGACCATCCTCGCCGGCGTCGTCGCCGGCCGGGTCGCCCACGGCGACGAGCATCTCCACTACCTCGACGGTCTGGAGCTGTTCGGCCCCGACGACATCGAGGACCTGCCCGACAGGCTCCACCCCAACGCCGCCGGCTACATGCGGATGGGCGAGCGGTTCGCAGCCAAGGTGCTGGGTCCCGACGGCCTGATGCGCGTGCCGGAAACACCCAGTGCCGGATGACGGCCATCTCCAATGACACGATCGCGGTACTGCACGTCGGTTCAGCGGTCACCCTGTCGGGCCAGCAGCATCGTGTGTTGCGGCCAGCTCTTCGCGGTGTGGTCGATCAACTCGGCGAGCGTCTCGGGTGGCGTCACGATCCCTCCTCCAGATCGACAAGGGTGCCGTTCTCGCTGAGCCGATCGACGACGAGCTTCCCCTGCTCGTGGAGCATTGCGGCGTAGTGGCCGGTGGCCGCGTCGGCTGGGAGTCGGCGGACGAGTCGAAGTTCGTCATCGTGCCGAGGCCGTGGGCCGGGCGGCGCTCACGTCGACCTCTGCCCTGGGGCGAAAGAGACCGGCAGGCTTGTCCATCCCGTGACATTGCTGCTGTGGAAGCGCATCTTCTGCTCGTGGTCGACTTCGTAGTCGCCAATCCGCTTGTGGATCTGCTCGAGTGCGATCCTGCCTTCCAGCCGAGCGAGCGCGGCGCCGAGACAGAAGTGGGCACCGTAGCCGAAGGCAAGGTGCCGCTCGGGACGACGGTGGATGTCGAAGACTTCGGCGGTTGGACCGAACTCTCGCTCATCGTGATTGGCTGCGCCGATCAATAGGAGCGCCGAGTCACCCTTGCGCATGACCTCGCCGTGCATTTCGAGATCGCGGGTCAGCGTGCGGTGCATGTACTGCGTCGAGCTGTGGTAGCGAAGCACCTCTTCGACGACGCCAGGGATGAGCGACGGATCGTCGACGACTTCGGCGCGTTGGTCTGGGTGCCGGCTGAGGAGCTCGACCGCGTTGGCCGTCATATTCTTCGTCGTCTCGTGTCCCGCGATCACGAAGAGAACGCAGAAGCCGAGAAGCTCGTCGTCGGGCAGATCCTCGAGGCTTGCCAAGTCGGAAAGCAGCCCCTCACCCTCACCGGTGCGGCGCGAGGGGAGGTCGTCGATGAAGTAGGTGAGCAGATCGAACATCCCCGCGATCGCCTCGTCGGGGAGTTGTATCGAGCCGTCCTTTCGGATGAGGATCTTGTCGGCGTGATTCCGTAGCGCAGCGCGGTCGGCCCCGGGGATGCCCAACACCGCCGAGATGACATCCATCGGGAACGGACCCGTCAGGTCTTCGACGAGATCACACGCCCCGGACTCGATGAAGTCATCAATGTAACCATCGACGATGTGACGTGCCACGCCCTCCATCACTGCCACACGTCGCCCGGTGAACACGCGGCTGACCAGCTTGCGCAGCCGGGTGTGCTCCGGCGGGTCCATGTCGATCATCGATCGGAAGCTCCTGCCCACCCTCCCTCGCTGCTCCAGCGCGACACCGTTGGCCGACGAGTACGTCGCCGTGTCCCGGAAGGCCTCGAGCACGTCGTCGAACCTGCTCAGGGTCCAGAACCGCAGTTCGTCATTCCAGTAGGCGGGCGCCTCGTCGCGAAGCCGCCGATAGGTCTCGTACGGATCGTCATGCACTGCGAACGAGTACGGGTTGTAGTGCAGGTCTGGAAGACTCACGACGGCTCGGCCCTAACGTTCAATGTGAGGTTCTTGCTTGAACGGAGCCTCGGCTGCGCCGCGGCGCAGCCATGCCTCCCGTCCGCTTCTCGCCATCGCTGCCGGAGGAGGTGAGCCGCAGCCTTCGGACGGCGGTCGCGGGTGAAGACACCCTTCTTGTTGCCGTCGACCCGAACGAAGGACTCCTGCGTCTGGAAGTCGGCGAAGTTCCACACGTGCTCGCCGACGACCGCGCCGACCCGGTCGAACACGTCGTGGTAGGCGTCGAGAAGCGCGGTCTGGTACTCCTCGGTCCACAGTTCCGCGGTGACGGAGTGGAGGCCCGCGACCGTGTCGGCGCCGTACTCGCCCACGATGATCGGCTTGTCGTGGGCGCGTTCCCAGCTGCGGAGCTCATCCTCCAGGCTGGCGGCGGCGCGCTCGAGATCGCCCGGGAACAGGTACCAGCCCAGGTACCGGTTGAGGCAGATGACGTCGAAGAGATCGGCGATGCGGTCCGTGTCGACCGTCGCCCGGCGCTGGTTGGCGTACATCAGCGGCCGGGTCGGGTCGAGGCGGCGGGCCAGCTCGACCGTCGGTTCGAAGAACTGGCGCGTCCCGTCCTCCGAGGACTCGGGCTCGTTCATCAGCGACCACATGACGATGCACGGGTGGTTCTTGTCCCGGGCGATCAGCTCGCGAACGGCCCGGGCATGGGACTCGCGGGTGGCGTCGTTGAACATCTGCGGCGAGTACGCCCGCTGGTCCGCCGTCCCGAGGACGCCGCCGCCCAGACCGAGGTTCAGGCCGACGGCGGCAGTCTCACCGATGACGACCACCCCCTTGCGGTCGGCGTAGTCCATGACCTCCTCGGCATACGGGTAGTGCGAGGTCCGGAACGAATTCGCCCCCACCCAGTCCATCAGCGCGAAGTCGTGGACCATCATCACGTCGTCGTGCCCCTTGCCGCGGGCCGTGTTGTCCTCGTGGCGGCCGAAGCCCCGGAACCCGAAGGGTTCACCATTGATGAGGAACTCGGCGCCGCGAACCTCGACTGTGCGGATGCCGACGGGGAGTTCGTACCAGTCGACGACTGTGCCGTCGTGGCGGACCTTGACCTCGAGCGTGTGGAGGTAGCCGTCGCCCGGCTGCCACAAGCGTGCATCGTCGACACGAAGCGTCCCTTGTGGCCCGGACCCCTCGGCGACGACCGCGCCGCCGGCGTCGCTCAGCCGTACCGACAACTGGCCGCAGCCCGCAAGATCGACCGTGTAGTCGACGAGTCCGGTGGACCCGTCGAGTCGTGTCACCACCGTGACATCGGTGACATGATCGGGGGGCACCGAATAGAGCCACACCGAGCGGGCGAGTCCGGCGTAGTTGAAGAAGTCATGACGGTAGGTCTGGCGCCGACGGCCGCCGGGGTCGATGGCGACATCGCCGGGAGGGATGGTCTCGTTCGTGAGTTCGTTGTTGACCGCGATGGTCACCCGGATCTCGTTGCCGGCGACCGCTTGGTCGGTGATGTCGGCCTCGAACGGCGTGTAGCCCCCGACGTGCTCGGCGACGAGGTCCTCACCGACGTACACCCGGCCCTCGTGGGTGGCGGCATCGACCCGGACACGGATCCGTTCGCCGGTCCAGCCGCGCGGCACCCGCACCGTTCGCTGGTACCAGACCCACCCGACGTGCTCGCGAATGGAGCGGTCGGCGAACAGGTCGTTGTAGCTGGCGGGCACGGGAGCCTCGAGCGGCGTGTCGAGGGTGGCCCGGAACGGCTCGGCGCCTGCATCAGCGTCGAGCGCGAACCGCCACAGGCCATCGAGTCGAAGGAGCTCGCGGGTCGGCGTTGCTCGGGGTCGGAGCATGGTCGGTCCGTTCAGTCCGTGCACTTCACCGGCGGCCGGGTCCACGAGGCCGGATGTGAGCACGGGCAGATCCCGGCGGGTTCTCCGTCGAGTCGGCGTTGACTCGGCCCGGTCGTGTCCATATCATGAGGATACACTCATGTTAGGTACGAGACCGACAGGGGCACCGCTGGGTGGCGGGACCATCCCAAGGGGGATTCGAAGATGAACAATGGCGAGTCGATCCGGGGCATTACCGACAACGGGCGCTACATCGTGGTGAGCGCCGACACCCATGGTGGGGGGGCGATCCTCGACTACCGCGAGTACCTCCCTGCGTCGCTGCACGATGACTTCGACGCATGGGCGTCGGAGATGCTGGCCGAGGGCCACTACACCGACCCGAACGACTACGACCCGGACCAGCGCCGGAACGAGCAGGTGACCGATGGCGTGGTGGCCGGCGTCATCTTCCCCAACACCGACCCGCCGTTCGCGCTCAACGTGTTCGAGCGGGGCCACTCCCGCCGGGACATCGAGCTCCAATGGGAGGGTTTCAAGGCCCACAACCGGTGGATGGCCGACCACTGCGCCAACGACCCGGACCGGCTGCGCGGGCTGATGCAAACCAGTCCGTTCCTGCCCGAGGAGACCGCGGCCGAGATCCGCGCCGCGGCGAAGAGCGGTTTGATGACCGGCGGCGTGCTGGTACGGGTCGCGCCGCCCGACAGCACCTTCCCCCAGTTCTATCAGGAGCATTGGGAGCCGGTGTGGGCCGCCGCAGCCGAGGTGGGCATTCCGATCACAACCCACGGGGGAAGCGAGCCGATTTACGGACCCGGCCCCGGCAAGGCCGCCATCCAGCTCGTCGAGATCGGATGGTGGACGCGACGGGCCCTCACCCAGTTCCTGCTCGGCGGCATCCTCGATCGCTACCGCGACCTCAAGATGGTGCTCACCGAACAGGGTGTGGGATGGATCAAGACCGAACTTCCCCAGATCGGCTGGTACGCGAAGCAGGTGCAGCTCATCCACGATGACGCCGGCGCCGACCATCTGGAGCGGACTCCCCGCCAGACATTCCGGGACCAGGTCCGCTTCGGCGCCAGCTTTCCCAGTCAAAGCGAGATCGCCTCCCTGGGCGACGACGACGTCACCCACATCATGTGGGGGAACGACTACCCGCACAACGAGGGCACCCACCCATACACCACAGAGGCGTTGCGGGTCGCGTTCTCCGAGCGTGATCCCGCCGACGTGGCCCGCATGGTCTCCACCAACGCCGCCGACCTCTTCGGCTTCGATCTCGACGCGCTGGCCCCGCTGGCGGCGGAACACGGCCCGAAGGTCGAAGAGGTCGCCCGCCCCCTCGACCCCGAGGACTACCCGACCGACAGCTACTCCCCGGCCTTCACACTGAGAGCGATGGGGAAGAGGAGGACGACGGCGAAGGCCTGACCCCCTTCATGGGTACGGCTCCGGCCGCACCCGTGAGGCCCGGCCCGGCTCACGACTTGCTCACGACTTGAGCGGCCGTCAGTCCGCGGTGTCGATCAGTTCGGAGGCGGCGACGAACCCGCCGGCTCCGTCCTCGGCCTCCGGATCCCATCTCAGCAGGACGACGCCGTCCCGGGCGTCGTACTTGCCGGGGCCGAGCGAGGCGAAGGTCTCGCCGGGCAGCTCGATGGAGCCGAAGCCGTCGATCGCCGCCTGCAGGGTCTCGTTGGTCAGGTTGGGACCGGCGGCGGCGGCCACCTGCACGAAGAGGTCGAATCTGGGACATATCCCGACCACCGGGACATGCCAGTCGGTCCCGTCCTCGGGCACCTCCGAGGAGGGGACAGCCTCGATCCCCGATCGGCGCTCGAAGACGTCGATGCAGTCCTCCATGCGCTGGTTGTACTCGCCGGTGACGATCGGCCCCCCGAGCGAGTAGACGTCGAAGTAGCCGGGGTCGCCGGAGTCCCGCAGCGCGAACGAGACCAGGTCGATGTCGGTGGTGAACAGGTCGACGTCCAGGCCGCCCTGCATGAGCTGCCCGATTGCGAGGGGGTCGCCCTCCAGGAACACGGCGTCGACGCCGGCGCTGCGGTAGATCTCCAGGAACGTGCGCCACACCGACGCGACGGCCTGGGTGTCGCCGGCGGGCACGTCGAGCACCGTCCGTTGGACGATGTTCACCCCGGCGGCCTCGAGCGCGGGGACGAGCACGTTGTCGACGGTCTCCTGGCGCAGCGTGTCGGAGTGCACGGCGACATCGCCGACGCCGGCGAGCTGGCCGCCGCGGTCCAGCGCGGTGACGAACACGTCCAGCAACCGGTCCGAGGCGATGCGCAGATTCACCCAGGGCGCATTGGCCCGGGCCAGGTCCTCGGCGGTGAACGGAGCACCGAAGAGCGCGGTGCTGTAGGTCTCCGTTATGCAGAGGTTCCCTGCGGGCACCCTGAAGTCGCCCATGACGGCGAACACGTTCTCATCCTCTGTGAAGTAGACGCACCCGGCCAGCGAGGTGTCGGTGCCGAAGGGGAGGAAGTCGAAAGTCACCGACTCGACCATGCGGCCGCAGATCCCTCCGTTCTCGTTGAGTTCCTCGGCCAGGGCTTGGAGCACGACCTCGAAGCTGCCCCGGTTGATCTGGGCGAGGCCGCGATTGCCCAGTTCCTCGTAGTCGACCTGGGGGGCGCCGATCTTGATCGTGTCCGCGGTCACGCCGCTGGCGGTGGCGCTGAGCTCTCCCTCTCCCCGGCACGTCGGCTGGAAGATCGGGTCGGGGGTCTCGGGCTGCGCGGCTGCGGGGTCGTCGGGGGTCTCGGGCTGCGCGGCTGCGGGGTCGTCGGGGGTCTCCGGGCTGGGGGACGTGCCGGGCGCCGGGTCGGCGGCTGTGTCGTCGGTGGGTTGAGGGCCGTCGCCGGCGCCTTCGGAGCCGGGCTGGCCGGCCGCATCGGCGTCCTCGGGGTCCGGCAACTCGGCGGCCTGGGTCGCCGATGGCGCCTCGGTCGCGGCCCCGTCCCCTCCGTCGGAGTCGCCGCCCCCGCAGGCGGTCATGAGAAGGCCGAGAACGGCGCAGAGCGTGAGCAGCTTGGTCATGTTTCCTCCTCGACGGGGTCGTCGGACGGGGGTTGGGCGGGTGGCGGGCCAGCTGGAGCGGCGGCTCCCGACCGGTGGATGGCCCGCTCGTCGGTGCCGAGGTAGGAGGCGATGACCGAAGGATCGCTGCGAACCTCCTCCGGCGCCCCCTCCGCGATCACGCTGCCCGCTTCCAGGCAGTAGATCCGGTCGCTGATGCCCATGATCATGGGCATGTCGTGCTCGATCACCAGCATCGCGGCGCCCAGCTGCTCCCTGATGGCCAGCAGCAGGGGGGCGAACGCCTCGACCTCTCGCTGGGCCACGCCCCCGGTCGGCTCGTCGAGGCAGAGCACCCGCGATTCCAGAGCCAGGAGGCAGCCGAGCTCGACGATGCGGCGGGTCCCGGTGGACAGCTCGGAGGCGAAGCGGTCGGCGTAGGCGCCGAGTCCGAGGAAGTCGGCGATGTCTTGGGCGCGGGCCCGCTGGGCCCGGTCGCGGCGGTAGCCGCTGGGCAGGTGGGCGACCGCGGCGGTGAACGAGGTGCGATGGCGCGACTCGGCGGCCACCGACAGGGTCTCGAGGACGGTCAGGTCGGGGAACAGCCGCGACTCCTGGAACGCCCGGCCCAGGCCGAGCGCGGCCCGCCGGTCGGCGGCCAGCCTCTCGATGGGACGCTGCTCGAGGTCGACGCGGCCGGTGGACGGGACGTATCCGCCGATGGCGTTCATCAGGGTGGACTTTCCGGCCCCGTTGGTGCCGATCAGCCCCACGACCTCGCCGGCGCCGACCTCGATCGAGGCGTTGTTGACGGCCACCAGGCCCCCGAACACCACCGTCACCTCCTGGGCGAGCAGCACCGGCCCGGCGGGGGGCGGCGCCGGCGTCCGGGTCACCACACTGGAGACCTCGCGTCTCGGCGGCGGTTCGGGTTCGGGGAGACGGGCCGCGTACCAGTCCAGGAAGCGGTCGCGCCCGGTGAGCACCACCTGGGCGAAACCCCCGGGGAAGTACATCAGCAACACCAGCAGCCCGATCGAGGAGGTCAGGAGCGGCACGAGGGTGCTGGACGGCCAGACGGCGGGGAGGCCGACGATCCACAGGGCGCCGAGGATCGGGCCGACCACGGTGCCGGCGCCGCCGATCACCGCGACGGCGACGACGTTGATGGAGTCCTCGAGCTGGAACCGCTCGGTCAGGCCGATGGAGACGTACAGCCCGGCCATCAGCGCGCCGGCCAGCCCGGCGATCGTCCCGGACACGGCGAACGCCTGGACCCCGGCCCGGGAGGGGGAGATCGTGTACGCCGACGCGGCCGTGCTGTTGTCCCGCACCGCCAGCCACCGGCGCCCCACCCCGGTGGCCCGCATCCTGGTCAACAGGACGATCACCGCGACCAGCACGATCAGCACGAAGTAGTAGTAGGTGCGCTGCCCGCTCAGGTCGACGGGCCCGGTGGCCCGGGGGAGCGAGACCGTGTGCGAGCCGCCGGAGAGGAACGGCCGCCGCCACAGGAACTGCTGGCCCAGCAGCGCCAGCGCCAGGGTCGCGATGGCCAGGTGGAAGCCCCGGACCCGCAGGGCGGCCAGTCCGATGATCACCGCGACGGCCCCGGTGGCGGCCGCGGCCACCGGCGCGGCCACCAGGAAGTGGAGCTCCGGCAGCGCCAGCGTGAACGACGCCTCGCTGATGCCGATCCCGATGTCGCGCCCGGCGACCAGCGCGGCGGCGGTCAGCCCGCCGATTCCGGCCAGGGCGGCCTGGCCCAGCGAGACCTGTCCGGTCCACCCGGAGAGCACCACCAGAGAGAGCCCGACCAGGGCGAACAGCAGCACCTCGCTGAACAGGATCTGGCGCGAGGCCTGGGTCAGCCACAAGGGGAGGATCGCCGCGGCTGCGACCAGCAGGCCGATGCCGATGCGGGACGAGTGGCGGACCCACCAGAGCCGGGCGGCCGCGCTGGGCAGCGGGCGGGTTGTGGGCACGAAGGAGAAGGACTCGTCGGTGCCTGCGGTTCGCCTGCTGGCCGCCAGGGTGGCCGCGATGACGATCAGGAACAGCGCGGCGTCGTACAGCCCTGCCTTGGTCGGCCAGTTGAACACCAGGAACGAGCGGAGCACCCCGAGGGCCATCCCGGAGGCCAGCGCCGCCGGGAAGCTGCGGAGCCGCCCGATGAGGGCGGCGGCCAGCACCTGGACCAGGGTGGCCGGGCCCAGGGCCCGCAGCCCGGTGGGCTGGCCGTTGATCCCCGCCACCAGGATGAGCGCCACCGCGGACAGCAGGCCGGCGATGATCCAGGTGATCGTCGAGATGGTCTTGGGACTGATGGCGGTGAGCCGGGCCAGGTCGGGGTTGGATGCGGCGGCCCGGACGGCCCGGCCCTGCGCGGTGCGCTGGAGGTAGAGGGTGAGCGCCGCGGTGAGGACGGGAACCGCGATCAGCACGATCAGCTCGGCGCCCCGCACCCGGATGCCGAACGGCTCCCACTGGCCGGAGAGCGCCACCGGGTACCGGTCGGAGATCGTCGTCTCGACATCCGGCAGCGCAACCTGGAGCAGTTCGCAGAGTTGGGCGATGCCGATGGTCGCCACCAGCAGGATGACCCTCGGAGCCCGGAACAGCCGGGTGATCACGGTGAGTTCCAGCGCGGCGGCGACCAGCCCGCCCGTCGCCACCGAGACGACCGCCGCCAGCCAGAACGGCCAGCCGTAGGAGAGCACGAGCAGGGCCAGCAGGCTGGCCGACAGCACCCCGATCGCCCCCACCGCGAAGTTGATGACCCCGCTGGCCCGGTAGATCAGCACGACGCCCAGGGCCAGGAAGCCGATGAGCAGGCCGTCTATCGCTCCGATGTAGACGATCTGGTTGGTCAGCGTGATGTCGGGCATCAGCTCGCACCCGGGGCGGTCCGCCGGTCGCCGTCCGTGTCCCGGCCCAGGAACACCGCTCGGGCCAGATCGTCGCGCTCTAGGAGTTGCCGGGCCGGTCCGGTGTACCGCACATGGCCCTTCTCCATGAATATCGCCCGGTCGGCCATCGACAGGGCGATGTTGAGGGACTGCTCCACGATGACCATCGTCTGGCCGATGTCGCGCAGGCGGCCGACCACGGCCAGCAGGTCCTGCACGACCACGGGGGCGAGCCCCAGGGACAGCTCGTCGATGATGAGCACCTCTGGGTCGTGGATGATCACCCGGGCCAGCGCCAGCATCTGTTTCTGCCCGCCGCTGAGGTGTTGGGCCGGCGCCTTGTGTCGTTGGCCGAGTGCGGGGAACAGCTCGAATGCCTTGTCCAGTCGCGCCGCGACGTCGGGTCTGCCGTCGGCGTCGCTGCGGACGATGGCCGCCGAGATCTCGAGGTTCTCCTGCACCGACAGGTGGGGGAACACCCCGTGGCCGCCGGGCAGCATGAAGATGCCCTCTCGCACCCGTTGCTCGGCCGACGCCAGGGTCATGTTCCGGCCGTTGAGCCGCACCACGCCCCTGGACGGGACAGCCAGGCCGGCGGCCACCCGCAACGCGGTCGACTTGCCCGCACCGTTGGTGCCGAGAAGGGCCAGCGCCTCGCCCCGGGCCACCTCGAACTCCACCCCGAAGAGCACCTGCACCGGGCCGTAGGAGAAGTCGATGTTGTGGAGCTGTAGCACCGGGATGTCGGTGGGATCGGCCCGCATCCGGTCCCTCTCGGCCTTCTCCTCCTCGATCTCCTCGACGACCATGGTGAGGTCGGACCGGATGTGGCGCGACCCGTTGATGACGAACAGGCCGCCCGCGACCATGGCTCCGGGCACGACGGCCAGCAGCGCGGTGCGGGGCGAGGTGGCGTCGGAGATGAGGCCCATCAGGACGGCCCCGCCGAGCCCGCCCACGCCGAACACGAGAGATGTGCCGATGGCCGTGCCCAGCGCCCGCATGCGGTAGGGGTTGATGGTGGCCAGGGTGGGGGAGAGCAGCGAGAGGGCCGGGGCGGCGAACAGCGCCTTGAGCCCCCCCATCGCCCCGAAGGTCACCGGTGTCGGCATCAGCAGCTGGAGCACGGTGAACAGCGCCATCGGGAAGAACAGCACCCCCAGCAGGGCCAGGGCCCTCGGCGGGGTGCGGCGGTAGAGGGCGTCGTACCTCTTGGCCACCAGCGGGATCATGAACAGGGCGATCACGCCCGGGGCGCTGCCGTACAGGGCCCGCTCGAACGGGCCGAGATCGAACCGGTCGTCCAGGTAGAGGTTCAGGAAGAGCCCGTCGGAGATCAGGCCTAGGCCCAGGGCCACCGCGGCCATGAGCACCCATTTGATGGTCTGCACCTTGAAGAGCCGCTGGAAGGCGGCGCCCAGCGCGATGGGCCCCGGCTTCAGGTCGGTCAGCGCTTCACCGATGGTGGAGCGCTGCTCGAATTGTCCCCGGGGCGGGTCCTCGAGCAGGAAGAACGCCACGCCGATGATCAGGGTGGGGACCGACGCGGCGACGAACCCCCAGCGCCAGGCATCGTCGCCGCCGATCAGCGAGACCAGACCGCCGACGGCCAGCGGCGCGATGAACGCGCCCGTCCTTCCGGCGACGTCCTTGGCTGCGTACACCCGGGCTCGGGCCTCGATGGGATAGCTGTCGGCCATGATGGCGCCCTGCACGGGGTGGGTCTGCGACCGGCCCAGAGCGATGGCGCAGTTCACGACGAAGAACCAGAACGCGCTGGGGACGAATCCCAGCAGAAGGGTCATGGCCGACCAGAAGACGGTGGCGAGGGCCACCAGTCTGCACCGGCTGCCGTTGTCGGCGATCCGGGACAGCAGCAGGCCGCCGGCCACGATGAACACGTTGCCCCCGGCGATCATGGTGCCCAGCACGGCATCGCTCACGTCGAGCGACTCCTGGATGTCGGGGCCGAGGAGCCCCAGTGCGCTGAGGCCGAGCGCATCCGTGGCGTCGAGTGCTCCCAGCAGCACGATGGTGGACATGCCGCCGACCTTGATCGCCTGTCGCAGGGAGAGTTCCTCGGCCCCGACGCCGGGAAGCCGGTCGTCGTCGAGGATCGGCGGCGCCGAGGCCATCTCGGCTTCACGCTCGGCTTCTGCGGCCAGGATCTGGTCGCTGAGAGCGCTGGGGCCGGACGCGCCGTCCGAGGCGGTCACGCCGGAACGGTCATCGATCGTCTTCTTGCCCGAACTCGGTCAATTCTTTCCCCGCCCGAATATGAGAACATCCTCAGGTTTTCTAGGCGAGTGAAGCCGAAATCGGCCTACGTGTCAAGCAGACTCGACTCCAGCGATGAGGTTGCGAAGCGCTCGCGCAGACCGGCCCGGCGGGAAGGTCGGCTATGTCCCGCGGAGCGATGGGTCTTGAAATTGAGTTCCGGCGACCGTGTTGCCGGTCGAGATGCTCACGTCAGAGGGGTCGAGGATCGTTCTCCCGTATGAGCTCGTTCATGTATCCCCTCAGGATGAGCGGCATCTCTCGAAGGACGGCCTCCCGACTCGGGGTGTCGGGCTGGTTGGAGAAGAGCAGCAACGACTCGATGAGGAGGACGAGAGCGGCCGCGATGTCCTCCAAGCGGGCGTCCTCGATCGTCGGCAGTCGGTGGCGCAATGTGCCGGCCATCCACGGTCGCGCCGGGTCCAGGGCGCTCCGGAACAGTTGATGTGCTTCGTCGTCCACCATCGCGGCGCGGCCCACTGCCACCATTCCCGGTGTTCGGCGCATCGCGGCTGCGTACTCGTCGATCATGTCTTGAACGACGTCCTCGAAGGGCTTCTCAACGTCGGCGGGGGTTTCGAACACCTGGATCAGTTGCTCGTTCCGGCTGTCGACGAAAGCCGCGACCAGGCTCAGCTTGTTCGGAAAGTAGCGGTAGACCGAGCCGATGGAGCCGTTGGCCCGCATACCCACCGACTCCATGGTGAACCTGTGCCAGCCCACCTCGGCCAGCTCGGCGTCGGCCGCGTCGAGGATCTGATCGAACCGGAGCCTGGACCGCTCCTGGACCGGGACCCTCCACTCGGTGAGTTCTTGCAACTCAGGCACTCCGGCCGCCCTGGAAGATCTCCATACAGCCCTCCACAATAGATGCGAATACTCGAGCGAGGGTGCACCGCCGCGAGGTTTCGTATGCTTGCCGAACGTCGCCATCTTTGCGCCCACTACCGGGGCTTCGAACCGGTCTTCGGTCCCGTCTTCGCGGTTCCACGCTCACTGGCGTCGGGTTTTGCGTCAGGGAGTGTTGACGGGCTCCGGCGGGTGGCGTGGGGCGCGATGACCGTGTCGAAGTAGCTGGACACGAGCTCTTGGAGGTGCTCGAGGAGTGTGTCCAGCGTCAGGCCGCGCTGGTGGGCCAGCAGCTCGCCGCCGGCCGCGTACCGGGCCAGGACTCCCATCACGGTGTTTCCGATAGCAACAAGCCGCGCCACCGTGTTGGCGTCGTGGCTCGGGGTCGCGAGTGGGCTGTCCTCGTGCGCTAGGGCCTCGACGGTGAGGGCGCTGGACCAGTCCAGTTCCGTGGCCGGGTCGCGGAATGGCCTAAGACCGTTGAACATGGCAAGGAACCGGTGCGCGTCGCGGGTGCGATCGAACTCGGTGATCATCGCAGTGAGTCCGGCCCTGGCCGCTTCCAGCGGCGTGGTCGCCCGCGCCGCGGTCGTTCGGGCTGTGGTGATCACTCTGTCGATCATCCGCGTCGCGATCTCGTAGGCCACCTGGTCCCTGTTGGCGAAGTAGCGGTAGGCCGTCACCCGGGTGACGCCGGCCCGCTCGGCGATGTGACCCATGTTGGTGTCGGAGATGCCGCGTTCGAGGAACAGCTCCTCGGCGGCGTCGAGGAGCTCGATTCTTCGCACCGACGAGGGATCGTCGTGTTCGGCGCGGTATCGCTCGAGATCGGTGACTCCGGCCATGTGGTTCGCCCCTTCGAAGCCCGGCGCGATCGTAGCCACAGCAGAGACCGCGCCGGAGCCGCGGACCCGGTCTGTGATGGGGCCGTTGCTGCGACCGCCGCCACTCCCGCGGCGACTGCTGCTGCCGCTCGGTGCTGGCGCGCTCCGGCGCAGAGGTATGCGATCCCAGCCGCTGCGGCCGCGGCCCGGGCCGCGGCGGGGCGGTTGCCAGGGTAGGTGTACGCGAGTCGGGCTGCCGTCGCCGCGGCTTGGCCCGCTATCGCTGCTGCGGTCAGCGGGCGGGGGGCCAGGGCGACTGCTGCCGCCGCGGCTGCGGCTGTTGCCGCCGCGGCGCAGCGCTTGACGCCGGCCGGGTCGGCGCCGTGCCCGACTCGCATGGCGGCCGCTACGGCCAGGTCGTCGGCGAGGACGCCGCTGGTGAGCTTGCTGTCGCCGTGGCGGCGGCGGTCGAAGCAGTAGTCGATCCCGGCGACGGAGGGGGCGGGGTCGGCGGCGAGGAACGTCCACAGCACCTTGTAGGAGCGCAGCGTGTGCTGCTGCGGCGGACGGGCCCTCTCGTAGAGGCCGCGGGTCAGAGCGAAGTAGCCGCTGAGCGGGTCGGCCGTCAGGCGCAGCCCCGGTACCAGAGCCTGGGCGCAGAGGGTCCCCAGAGCAGTGGCCGCTCGGCGCGCCGGCGGGCGGGGCTGGGTGTCCGACCGGACCGCTACGCACAGCTCGGCCCGATCCCCGAGCACCGCCTCGAGCATCGCGGGCAGGATCGCCTCGTCGTGCTGGTGGTCGGCGTCGATGACGGCCAGCGTGTCGCCGGTCGACGCGGCCATCCCGCAGAGCACGGCGGAGGCCAGTCCCTTCTCGTGGACGCGGCGGATGACGTGGACGTTCGGGTACGCGTCGGCGTGGTCGCGGGCTATGCGCCAGGTCTGGTCCTCGCTGTCGTCGTCCACGACGATGATCTCGTGACCGATGTCGCCGAGGATGAGCGACAGCCGTTCGAGGGTCTCGACGATGTTGCCGGCTTCGTTGTAGGTGGGGACGACGACCGAGGCGCGCACGACAGGTCCTGGCATCAGAGGGACGGCACGACGGTGCTGATGCGCATCTCGTGGACCACGATCCCGACGGGCTCGGTCTCGGTGTAGTTGACTGCGCCGGCGGTGCTGGAGCAGGCGACTCGCAGGTCCAGCGGCGGGCACCGGTAGTTCTCTCCCGCCGCGTCGGAGTACAGCCACTCGCTGGCCCGGTTCGCCGGCAGGGGGACCAGCCCGCTGAAGACGCGGTTGACAGAGTCGTCCTGCAGGCCGATGTCTTGAGGGGTCGCCCCCATGCGGGCCAGGTGATCCATGACGCAGTCGTAGTCCGAGCCCCGCGCCGTGTCGTGGCCTCGATTGTGAAGATTGCTATAGGGACAATTCCCGTCGCCCGCGCTGATCGATCGCACGAAGGTCTCTTGAATTCCGAAGAGGCGGGGCCTGAGCCATTCTCGTGGCCCCCAGACGCGCAGACGCCAGCCGGCGGCTGCAGTCAAGCGGTAGTAGCCGGGCCTCGGTGGTGCCCACCTGCACCACGTCTCGTCATCGAAATTGTTGTCGGGACCGAACTGGCAGAGGACTTCCTCGTTGAGCGTGGCGGCGCGGCGGTCGAGCTCAACCCTCAGATCCGCGGCTGTCATGCCGACTACGTAGTCGAGGCCGCGCGCCTCGGTGTGCTGCTTCTGCTCCGTCTGGGTCAGGGCCGTCCACCAGTCGAGGGTGCCCGCGCCGAAGAGGTCGAGGATGGCTTGCGAGTCGTTGTCGGGCCACAGTTCCTCGACCCGGACCCTGAAGTCGGGCCAGTCCCGGAGGACACACTCGCCGAGCACAAGGCCGCTCACGGTGCCGTACGACTGTGAAGGGTCGGCACTTCGCCAGGTGCGCAGGTACGGGTCCCCGCTGTCGGGGAAGTCGTACTGGGGAGTCCAATCCGTGTACAGCCGATAATTCGAGCCGGTCGCCCCGAATCTCGGCGCGTTCCCTTGATGCCTGGGAATGTCCACGATGCTCAGCATGATCAGGGAGTTCACGATGGCGAGCTTCGAATGGTGGGTGGACTCCCAGACGATCCTGCCCCGTGGCGGGTCGGCACATCTCTGTCGAGTGAGGCATGTCGGGGTCATGGGAGTGTTGCTGTAGTACGCGTGACGCACGCAACCGGAGTCGGCGTCGAGATAGTCCTCCCGGTAGGTGTGGGCCGCTTCGAAGTACCCGCGGTGACGGTGGTTCGGGCTGGGGCGGCGAGGGCTCCAGCGAAGTTCGGGTGGACACTCTCTCGGAACGCTCTCGAAGGGCAGCACCACGCATGGTTCGCATCCCGCCCGGTAGACGTCGGTGGCCGTCACGGTGAGAAGCGGGTTCCGGTAGTCGGCCTGCAGGCCCCGGCAGCGAAGCGTGCCGGCCACGGTGTCGCATCCGCCGGAACGGCTCGCCCGCTTGATGCAGTAGGCGTCCGAGGGCGCGCAGGTGGCGCCGGCGGCGTGGCACGCGACGTCCAGGAACGAAGCGTCGTACTCGCACCAGTACTGGTTGGCTTGATGTGGCTTGAGCGCGGTGCTCGCATTCCCGGTGGCGAAGCTGCCGCACGCCCTGGTGCCCCTCTCGTAGTCGAATCCGACGTATTCCTCGCATGACACGATGACCAGGTCCGGGGCACCGCTCTGGCAGGCGGGATTCGGCCCCAAGTAGGCTGTGGGCGGCCGGTAGCAACTGTTGAACTGGTTGCGCGGCAGAGCGCCCGCCGGGCACGACCAGTTGCGACGCTCCAGGTACTGGCAGCGGTCGACCCTGGTTCGGTTCAGGTCGGACGGGCAGCGCATGGGCGCGATGAACCGACACTCGAGACTGGCTGCGGTTGCTGTCAACTTGACCACGTAGCCGGTCAGGGCTGTGCAGTCCTGGTACATCGTCGCATCGGTCGCGTCCAGGACGGTGAGCTCGCAGAAGTCCGGGAACTCGACCGAAGGAGTGAGGTAGGCGCCGAGCGAGGGAGTGGAGTAGGTATTGACATGCAGCGGGTTCTCCGCGCAGGCCGTGACGAGCCGCTCGCATACGGAGGGGTCGGTGGAGTGCTCCACCCAGCCAGTCCTGCACGGATCGGGACTGCCGTCGAGCGTCGAGGACGGTGGCGGCGTTTGGGCCGACGCAGCCGGCACGCCCGCGAGGCCGTCCAGCGGTGGGGGCAGGTCGGGCGACTCTATGGGGGCGAGCACTCCGATCAGCGCCAACAGGGCGCCGATCAGCCACTTGAACTGACGGCGGGGCACGGGCCGCGGCAGGTGGCGGAAGGTCACGGGCCCCAGTCCTCGGGACACTCGTGCGAACTGCGGGGCGGCGAGGGTTCGCAGATCGCCTCGGTGGTCAGGACGGTCTCCAGCGGCTCCCAGATCTGGCCCTCGCCGATCCAGGCCTCGACGCGGTCGTTCCACTCGAGGGCCCAGCCGTCCAGGTCGGTGCAGTCCCCGGCAGGCTTGTGGGTCGTGTTGGACACCCGGTAGGAGAGGTCGGCGACCCGGTCCTCCAGGCCGAGCGAGACCGTCAGCAGGTAGGCCTGGAGACGGGCCGCAGACTGGGCGGGCTCCACCGTCCGGCCGTCGGATCCCACCACCGCGGGATAGCCGGGCCTCACGCACGCCACGGCCAGAGCCGAAGCGGGGCTCACGGCCACGATCCGCACCTCCGGCGGGTACGCGGCCGGCTCGGAGCGCCGGATCCCCGTCTCCAGGTAGGACTCGAGCACGCTCAGCGTCTCCGAGCGGGCCGGCTCCACCGAGGCGGTGGCCACGCAGAGCTGGGCCAGCGGATCGGGTTCCGCCAGCGCCCGGGACGTCTGCTTCTCGAAGCGCATGACCGACAGCGCGGCCGCGGTGGCGAAGTCGTCCAGCACCGCGAGGTCGGAGCGCACGGTCGGCTGGGCGATGCCGTCGAGTTCCCAGGCGGTGTCGCACACCTCGGGCGGGAACGCCCAGTCGAAGTCCGCGGTCCACACCGGCAGGTGCTGGGCCCGCAGCCGGCCCAGCGCCGTGCTGGGGCTTGCCTCGGGGTCCAGGAAGGGGAGCGGGTCGCGGTCGGGTGCAGCCTCAACTGCGGGACGGTTGGGGGTGGCGGCCCGGTCGGACGGCGAGCCGCCGGTGCTGTGGTGGCTCGAACCGTCGAGATCCGATCCACTCGCGCATCCGGCTGCGAACAGCAGCGTCATCACGGCGAGCGCGGCGTTCGTGGCCCGCCCGGTGCCGGTCACGCCGGAGCCCGCCTCGACCGGCCCGACTCCGGCCTCCCCGAGTCTCGGAGCGGCGGGCTGCCGGCCGGTAGAATCAAGACATAGACGCCATGATCCATTGCTTGTGACACTCGTTCTTGGCCTGATGTTCGCGGCATGACCATCTCATCGGGCCTCGTCCTGGTTGCTGTCGTCATCTGGGCGTCCTCGGGGATGTACCTAGGGGTGACCGACTACCGCACCGGCCTGCTGCCGACCCGGGTCATCTGGCCCACGGCCGGAGCGGTGTGGGTGCTGTATTCGGCCGCATCCCTGATCGAGGGCGAGCCGGACGGCTTGATCGGCGCGGTTCTGGGGGCGCTGATCATCGGTGGCCTCCTGGCCGCAGTTCATTTTGTGCATCCGCCCTCGATGGGTTTCGGTGACGTGCGGCTGAGCGTGCTCAACGGCCTGATGTGCGGATGGTGGGGGTGGCCGGTGGCCGTCGCGGCGCTGGTGGCCGGGTTCGTGCTGGCACTGCCGGAGGCGCTTGTCACCCTGATCCGCAAGGGGCCGCGGGCCAGCAGGCCACTGGGCCCCTACCTGGTGGCGGGCGCAGCCGTGGCCGCGGCGTGGTCGATCGCGGCCTCGGGCGCGGTGCCGGCCCGCTAGTCGAGCCGGAACAGCCGGACGGGATTGCCAGCAGCGTCCCATGGCTAGGCGAGGGGGCACTCGCCCACGTAGTGCAATGCACTGACCTCACCACTGGGTTGGATCAGGTAGGCCTCGGCGGCACCGGTGGCCACGATGGGCTGAGGGTTCCTCAGGAGCCCCAGTACGGACCTGAAGCGATACCCACTCGCCACCGTGATCTGCACTCTGGATCCGACGCAGTCCAGCAGGACCACGTCGATCTCGTCGCCGAAGACCAGCCTCGTCTGGTCGAGGTGGGACTCCGCCGCGGCCTCCGCCTGGGCGAGGGTTCCGCCGCTGGCGACCGTGGCGGCCGCGACGCGGGCGGCGTCGTTGGCTTCGTGCACGGCGTGCTGGCGGGCCGCGTTGAGGCGGGGGCCGTCGTAGGCGATGCCGCCCAGGAACAGCAGGGCGGCGGTGATGACTGCGACGAACGGGGCGTAGAGGCCCCGCTGGTCGCCGGCGAGAGCCTGGAGCGACCACCGGCAACCGGACCGGCGCAGCGTCGGCGGGGACCCGGTCATGCCGGCGACCGGACGTAGCGTCGGCGGGGACCCGGTCATGCGCGGAACCGGTAGGGATCGACCCTTGCGTGTCCCACCGCGGAACGCCGGAGGTCGAGTCCGGGCCAGCCCGATCCTCCCAGCGCTTGAGGCGGGATCTCGCACCGCAGGTACACCTCTACCGTTCCTCCGGGGGGCACCCGGGAGTCCTGCGCCACCGGAACGACGTCGCCGGCCACGTCCAGGATCAGCACGGTGCTGTCGTTGACGAAGTCGTTGACGCAGAAGATGCGGTTGTGGGCGTTCTCGTGATGGCTGGCCTCCAGGCTGGCCTTGGCCGTGGCCTCCGCGCCGGCGGGCCCCCCGGTGTGGGAGCAGCACAGCGACGCGGTGAGCGCGGCCCGGTCGGCGGCCGCCTGGAGGGCCTGCTCCGTGCGGGCTGTGTCGGTGATTATCGACAGCGCGACGATCACCATCATCAGCATCGGGAACATGATCGTCATCCCGATGGCGACCGAGCCGCTCTGGTCGTGCCCGGTGCGACGTCCGGGCCGGGTCAGCACTGCCACGGGTCGGCGCCGGCGAACTGGAACGCCGGGGCATCGTCGAGGGGGGCGCAGGCCTGCGCGGCCAGGTTGATCTGCCCGAAGATGGGAGACCGGGTCGAGCCGAACACCAGCACCGTCACCAGGCCCCGCTCGCCCTCGATCAGCACCCGGGCTCTGCGGGTCTCGGTGACCGATGCCCTGGCCCCGGCCATCGCGAGTTGGGCGGCCCTCACGGCCTCGCACTCCCGTGCCGGCTCGAGGATCGTCGGATCGCCGAAGCAGTCGCGCCGGCCGGGACCGGCCACCTGAGCGGCGGAGGCCGCGGCCTCGGCCGCGGCCTGCACGGCCGTGCGGGCCATGGCGATGATCACGACGTGGATTCCTAGAAGGACCACCAGAAGCACCCCGATGAACAGGATTGCGGCAGGCAGCGCCTCACCGCGGTCGTCTCGCGACCGGGGATCGCGAGACGACCGCGGGCGGCGCCCGGGGCCGCTGTCAGGCAGCAGCCGAGGGGAGGGACTGCGCAACAATCATCAAGGCGACGAGTTACCGGCTACGAGCACACGCTGGTGGTCGAGTTCCAGCTGAACCCGGCGTTGGTGCAGTCAGCTTGGGCGGTGAACCGGCTGGCGATGGTGATGTTCTGGCGCTCGACCTCACCGATCGCGTCACTGCCCCTGCTGAGCAGGACCCCGGCCACCCCGCCCGCGATGGAGAGCAGCACGACCATCACGATGACGGTCTGGAGCGCGATGCCGCGGGCGTCGGCGGCGACGTCGGCCAGCCATTTGCGGCGTGCCAGCCCTGCCCCCATGGCGATCACGGGCACGAGTGCGACGATGATGAGTGTTGCAGTCATCTTTGTTCCTCTTGTTTCTTGAGTGATATGGGTCTCGACGCGCAGCGTCCACATCATAATAACAACTTTGAGAAAGAAGCGCAAATACAAAGTAAGTATTATATACGTGGGGGCCGGGATAGGGCGCGGCGCATGACATCAGCGCCGGCCCGTGCCCATCCGTCCACCGTGACCGCGAACACCTCTAGGGCTTCCGATGGCCGGCGTCGCCGGCCTGCGTCGGCCGTCCAGCCGGCGCGCCGGTTGATCATCGCCAATCCTCCGGCCGCCGCGGCTGCGGCACCCGTCACGGCCGCGGCGGCCACATTCACGCTGCCCGGCACCGACCATCGAAGCTCCGTTGTGCCGTGACTCGCCCAGACCACGAGATGGCCGGGACCGCCCTTGTGGACCGCCGAGCCGCCGGTGCTTGTCCAGTAGGGATCCCAGGGCACGCGGATCCAGACCCAGCCGGGGCTGTCCGCGGTCACGCCAAGCCCGTCCTGTTCGGTGTGCAGTACCACTCCCGAAGCGGCCTGACTGTGAGGATGGAGCGAACCGTCGCCACGATCGGGCGCCAGCACCGGCACTCCGGCAGACCCGCCGGGGCTGGGGTCCCCGGCCCCGGACGCCAGAGACATCCACCACTCCACCGCGGCACGGTGCCATCCCGCTTCTGTGGCGTATCCCTCGACGGTCACGCCCCCGGCGAGCACGCCGCCGACGTCGCTGACCGAGGGGTGGCCGTCGCGGTCGCATGTGGCGTACCAGCGGGCTCCGAGGGCCTCGGCCGCCGACGGGCTGTCCAGCGAGGGCTCCCCGCGGGCTTGCCATGCCTCGAGCCAATGCGGTCTCAGCCGACCCGACTCACCGAAGGCGCCACCGCGCAGGTCCGCCCCGGCATCGAGGAACTCCGCCGCCGGGCTGGTCTCCCGGTACAGGCCGTGAAGGGGGCGAACGAGGCCGCCGGTCTCCACGGCGGCATGCCACGACGCAGTCCCCGGGCAGGAGGCCTCATCGCTCGAGGCGATGTAGACCAGGCCTCCGGCGCGCGGATCCGCGCCTGCGACTGCGTCGATCACCGCGGCAGGATCCTCCATCGATCGGTCTGGGATCGCCTGCAGTAACGGCACCAGCAGCAGGACCGCGGCCCATGCGAGGGCGCCCGTCCCGACCCACACTCTGCGGGGTCTCCACAGCAGCCAGACCGCCAGGGGCAGCACTTCCCAGCGGGCGGTGACCACTACCAGGACCACCAGGAAGGCGCCGGCCAGCACGGCCCATGCAGCCCGCACCGGCGGCACCGACAAGGGCTCCCGGCGGGCCACGAGCCCGGCCGCGGCCAGGGCGGCCACCAGGATCGAGAGTTCCAGCCAGCGCTCGGGCCGCAGGTAGCCGGACAGGTCGCCCAGCAGGGTGGCCCCCAGCCCTGCCAGGGCCGCCAGAGCCAGACGGCGCGGCGGGCCCGCCCGGCTGCGAGCCACCCAGATCGTCACCGCGCCCAGCCCGGCCAATCCGGCTGCCTGCCAGGGATGCCCCGCGGCCAGGGAGCGGGCCAACGAGACCTCCCAACGCACCAGGCGATCCCAGCCCGCCACGAATGGCACCAGCCACCAAGCCGACACCGCGAGGGCCGCACTGGCCGCGGTGGCGCACCAGCGCAGACCCTTCCCGAAGGACGTCCCGCTCGACATCAGGAGGGCCCCACAGACGACGGCCACGCCGGGCAGCACCGTCGCGTTGAAGAGCCCGGCCACGCCCAGCAGGGCGCCGGCCGGCACCGGACGGCGGCACCCGGCCGCGTAGCAGGCCGGGAACAGCCCGATGACGGTGGCCAGCATGGCCGGCCAGGAGCCGTAGAACGTCGGGAGCGGGTGGAATCCCGACAGGACCCAGTGCATGGAGGCCGAACCCGCTGCCAGAATCATGGCGGCCGCCATGGCCGCATGGCTGCTGCGAGGCGAGTAGCCCACCGCTCGGGCCAGGCGCAGGGATCCCCACGGCAGCAGCACCAGCAGACCCACGGCCACCGCGGCCATCTGCCCGTGGACGGGGTGGGTGAACCGCATCAGTGCGTGGCCCAGGGGCGGGTAGTTGACGCCGATGGCCTGCCCGCCGTAGAACCAGTCCGACCAACCCCGCCAGTCCCACCACGGCAGGGTTCTCAACCACTCCGCGGTGGCGGCATGGCCCACCATGTCGCCACCGGGCGGCCGGCCGTCGCGGCCGACGATGACGAGCCAGCTGGCAGCCACCATGGCCGAGACCGCGCTTCCGGCGGCCAGCCACACGGCCGCGAGCTCGCGCCGCTGGCGGGGCGCGTCGCCGGCGCGCTGAATCTCCACGCCAGGCTGCGGCTGCAACACGTTGCCGTCGGCGCGGTCGAAGTGGCGCAGCAGGGCGCGCTGAACCTCCACGCCGATGGGCGGCAGCAAGCGCTACAGGCCGCCGAGGCTGGCGCTGTCGAGGATGCCGGCCAGGGGCGGGTAGCCCATCAGGACCATGAAGGCACCCCCGATCAGGGCCAGGGGCGCTCCCATCTTCTCGCTGGACGACGCCGCGGCCGCGTCGGCCTCCAGCATCGCCTTGGAGCGGGCCGAGTCCACCTGCGCCAGGATCGCCTGGCGGGATCCGGCCCCGGTGGTCCCGGCCAGCTCCAGCGAGGAGCAGAACGGATCCAGGAACGGCAGCCTGCGCTCGTCGGACAGCCTGCGCAGCCCGGTCCAGGGAGGCTCCCCACTCGCGGCCGACATCATCAGGGTGTCGCGGATGAGAACGAATCCGGGCTGCGAACTGTACGACGCTGCGGTCGAGAGGGCCGCGAAGGTGTCGGACCCGGCTGTCACCAATTGCGCCGCCAACTCCAGCCACGACTCTGTGACCTGCTGGAACAGGATCCGCTCCTTCTCGGCCGCGGACTTGAGGATCGAGTCGGGCAGCCACCACCCCAGCAGCCCGCCGACCAGCGAGACGGCCCCCGTCATCAGGATCGGCAAGTCGATCAGGGCGCCGAAGACCATGGCGGGGATGGCTGTCAGCACCGTGCCCAGCACCAGCCCGACGACCTTGTGCAGGGCATGGGTCTCGAGGTTGCGACCCATGATGGTGGCGTCCTGGTTGAGATGCAGCTTGGCGTGGAGGTCAGCCTGGATCTTCCCGGCAGCCCGGCGGGCGAGTCTCCCCGGCGAACGGTCCCCCGTCGTGCCGTTTCCTTTCTTGTTCCGAACGTGGACCTTGGGGCGGACGGGCGGCCGCCTGGCGCCCAGGACGACCAACAGCAGGCCCAGCCCGAGCAGGGTGCCCAGAACGATCTCCACGGCCTTACCGGTCCCCTGCCGCCGCCGCGGCGACGGGGCTCTCGCGCGACCGTTTCCGGTCCGATGCCAGCAGGCGGATCGGGACGTCCGACTCCGACAGCTTCAGCACCCAGTAGACGTTGCCGAATATCAACACCCCCACGGCCGCGAGGATGGCCTGGCCGACGGTGGAGCCGAAGGGATCGAAGAAACCCCGGTTGAACACGAACATGAACAGCACCGACACCAGCGTGACGCCCAACATCGCCACCACTTGTGTCCAGGCGCGGGCGTTGGCCACCTCGTGGCGCCTTCGCATGTCCACCTCGGCCCGCATGGAGCGCGCCGCGCTCTCGAACGCCTCGCTGACCCGGGCCCCGGAGTCCCACGCAATCTTCATGCCGAGCACCAGGCGGTCGGCGAAGGGCGACTGCATCTCCTCGGCGAACCAGTCCAGCGCGGCCGGCAGACCCAGGGTCCGGCCGATCGACGCCATCTCCACCACTTTCGGGCGCAGCCGTTCTGGAGCCTGCGAGGCAGAGAGGGTGACCGCCTCGAACAGCGATCCGCTGGCCGACACCAGGTCCCGGATCTGTTCGGTCCACTGGGAGTAGGCCTCGATCTCGTTGGTGAGCTCCCGCCGCCGCCGGGGGGCGCGGAACATCATCGGCCCCATGACGCCTGCCGTGAAGCCGAGCAGCGCGGCGACGATCCACCCCGTGGTGCGCCATGCTCCGAACGCCAATCCGACCCCGAGGGCCGCCATGATGAGCTTGTCGTGCAGGGACGACCACCTCTTGACGCGGGACGCTCGCGATTGGAACTTCTTCAACGTGGTCTTGGTCCCGGCCTCAGGCCGTTGCTGCAGGCCGAGGAGCATTGTGAATAGGCCGATGCCCAAGACAGCGCCCAGGAGGATGGCAGCCCGGTCCATGGCTACCTGCCCGCCTCACTCTGTCGCCGCGCAGGGGCCGGGGGCGGCGCTTGATCCCTGCCGTTCTGGGCGGCTGGGCGTGCAAGGGGGTTCGGGACGGGTGGATTCCGTGGATCCGGATTGGCGCGGCCGGGTTGACGCGCGCCCGTCGTTCCCGCCGCCCGGCGATTGAGCTGCGGTTGTTGTGGGGACTGCGCAGGCTGCGGGCGGCGAGAGGGTTGGGGCTGCTTCGACTGCGGGCGGCGAGACGGTTGGGGCTGCTTCGACTGCGGGCGGCGAGAGGGTTGGGGCTGCTTCGACTGGGGGCGGCGAGAGGGTTGGGGCTGCTTCGACTGCGGAGCCCGGCGCTTGCTCGCCGCGGTTCTCTTAGCCGGGGGCTTGGTTACATTGGTCTTCGGGCGATACGGCTCGCCCAATGCGGCTGGTGAGAACCCGGCGACCTTGAGGCGGGCCAGAGGCTCGCCGTCGGACTTGAAGGGCTTGACATATACGCCGTGGCCGCCGGGCCCCGGCGCGAACACCTCGGAGGTCAGCACTTCTCCGTCCTCGAATCCGGTGACTTCCCGGATCGAGGTAACAGCCCGGCGGCCGTCTGGGAGCTTCTTGATGAACACAAGCAGGTGCAGCACCTGCGCTATCTCGCGCAACACCGAGTCCGGTGTGGGCGAATCTGGTGAGCGCTGGGCGTAGATCAGTATCTTGTTGATCGCCGCCTTGGTGTTGCCGGCGTGGATGGTGCCCACGGAGCCGTCGTTGCCGATGCCCATCGCCTGCAGCAACTGCATCACCTCACCGCCGCGCACCTCACCGACGATCACCCGGTCCGGGGACATCCGCAGAGCGGCCTTGCAGAGGTCGTACATGGTGATCTCGCCCGTGCCCTCGGTGTTGGACGTGCGGGTCTCCAGTGCGAGAGTGCGCTTGTGCAGGCCCGAGGAGCGAAGGTGCAACTCGAGTGTGTCCTCGATCGTGACCACCAACTCGGACTGCGGAACTTCCGACAGCAACCCGCGCAGCAAGGTGGTCTTGCCCGAGCCCGTGCCCCCCACCACCAGCATGTTGGCTGGATTCGGCGGGCGCACCGCGGCCCGCAACACCGCGCTCATTTGAGGTGTGAGGGTCCCCAATTCCTCCAGGGTGTCCAGGGAGTTGGTGAGCATTCGGTGGCGGCGAATCACTATCGATGTCCGCTCAGCCACCGCGGTGACGGCGAAGAGCCGGTGGCCCGACTCCAGGCGAAGGTCAAGGATCGGCGCGGCCGTATCGAAGCGCCGGGACGTGTGGCCCGCGGTGGCTGCGAGATGCCGGATCATCATTACAAGGTCGGCCTCGCTGTCGGCCACTTGCGGAGCCATTGTGCGAGTCCCGTCGGCCAGCGACAGGACAACGTTGTCATGGCCGAGGATGTGTATGTTCTCCACATCCTCGCGTTCCAGCAGCGGCGCCAGGGAGCCGCCGCCCATCAGACCCTTGACCTGCGAGCGAAACTCGTTCTCGTCCTGCTCGGAGAGTTGGGGTTCGCCGGCCATCACCGCGGAGGTGTTGAAGTCTCGGATGATCTGGTTGGCCCGGTTCATCAGTTGCTTGTCGAGGTCTTCGCCGCCCAGTTCCTGGCGTTTGAGTTCCATATACTCGTGGAGCAGCGCTTGGTGTGACTGCCGGAAGAGTTCTGGACCTCGACTCTCTTCTGTCATGACACTGCGGGGCGATCGCCCTCACGTACTCCTGATCGAGTGATGAGGTTGCTGGATTCTTGGCCGTGGGTCTTGGCGGTTGAGCTCGGGAACGAATTGTGCAGGTGAGCGCCTTGTAGTTGGTCGGGACCTGCATGCGGGTCGTAGCCCGGCTGCGCATAGGAGCCCGGCTGAGGGTGAGCGCCCTGTCGGGGGTCGGGGACTGGCTGAGGGTGAGCGCCCAGTTGCGGGTCGTAGCCCGGCTGCGAATGGGAGCCCGGCTGAGGGTGAGCGCCCTGTCGGGGGTCGGGGACTGGCTGAGGGTGAGCGCCCTGTCGGGGGTCGGGGACTGGCTGAGGGTGAGCGCCCAGTTGCGGGTCGTAGCCCGGCTGCGAATGGGAGCCCGGCTGAGGGTGAGCGCCCTGTCGGGGGTCGGGGACTGGCTGAGGGTGAGCGCCCAGTTGCGGGTCGTAGCCCGGCTGCGAATGGAAGCCCGGCTGAGGGTGAGCGCCCAGTTGCGGGTCGTAGCCCGGCTGAGGGTGGACGCCTTGTCGGGGGTCGGGGACTGGCTGAGGGTGAGCGCCCAGTTGCGGGTCGTAGCCCGGCTGCGGATGGAAGCCCGGCTGAGGGTGAGCGCCTTGTCGCGGGTCGAAGATCGGCTGAGGGTGGACGCCTTGTCGGGGGTCGGGGACTGGCTGAGGGTGAGCGCCCAGTTGCGGGTCGTAGCCCGGCTGCGGATGGAAGCCCGGCTGAGGGTGGACGCCTTGTCGCGGGTCGGGGATCGGCTGAGGGTGGACGCCTTGTCGGGGGTCGGGGATCGGCAGAGGATCGAAGCCCGGCTGAGGGTGAGCGCCTTGTCGGGGGTCGTAGCCCGGCTGCGGATGGAAGCCCGGCTGAGGGTGAGCGCCCTGTTGTGGATGGAAGCCCGGCTGAGGGTGAGCGCCTTGTCGGGGGTCGTAGCCCGGCTGCGGATGGAAGCCCGGCTGAGGGTGAGCGCCCTGTTGTGGATGGAAGCCCGGCTGAGGGTGAGCGCCCTGTTGTGGATGGAAGCCCGGCTGAGGGTGAGCGCCCTGTTGTGGATGGAAGCTCGGCTGAGGGTGAGCGCCCAAGTGCGGGTCGAAGCCCGGCTGCGCATAGAAGCCCGGCTGAGGGCGGGCGCCCTGTCGGGGGTCGGGGACCGGCTGCGAATTGAAATGCGGCTGCAACTCCGGACCAGGGCCCCGTTGCACTTCAGACTCAAGCTGCAACTCCGGGTCCGAACCCGGGTAGAGCTCTGGTTCCTCGTCGTCTGAGTCCAGGTAGAGCTCTGGCTCCTCGTCCGGGTAGGACTCTGGTTCCTCGTCGTCTGAGTCCAGGTAGAGCTCTGGCTCCTCGTCCAGGTAGGACTCTGGTTCCTCGTCGTCTGAGTCCAGGTAGGACTCTGGTTCCTCGTCGTCTGAGTCCAGGTAGGACTCTGGCTCCTCGTCGTCTGAGTCCAGGTAGGACTCTGGCTCCTCGTCGACCGAATCGGGGTAGAACTCCGGTTGTCGTTCAGACCCGGGCTGTCTTTCCGGGCCCGGGCCTGAGTGGAAGTCCGGCTGCATCTCCGGGCCCGGGCCTGAGTGGAAGTCCGGCTGCATCTCCGGGCCCGGGCCTGAGTGGAAGTCCGGCTGCATCTTCGGGCCCGGGCCTGAGTGGAAGTCCGGCTGCAGGTGTGCTCCTGGTGGCTGGTTGCCTGCGTAGACCCCCGGCTGCCGATCAGGCGCGACACCGCCGTTGTTGCCCCTGTCGTGGTCAAACCCGCTAGCACTTGCCGGGGACTCCGAGGAGACCTCCCGGGGCCGTTCGACGAATGGGCCCTGGTGGCGCGACTCAGACACGGGCGGCTGCGCGTAGGGATACAGAGTCTCCGCGACCTGTTCCACGCTGGCCCGGAATCTCTTGAACCTTCGGGAACGGCGAGTCAAGCAGTCAGCGTAGTAGCCGGCAATGTCAGGGGCCGGATTGATGGAACCGCAGAACTCCATATGGTGATGCGCGAACCACTCCTCAGGGCTGAGCCAGGACTTGCCGATGGTCACGACGCAACTCTTGGGGCCATGTCTGTCGACAGCTCGGCCCAGGGTGTCGGCCGGCGGTCGCGGATCACCATTCTCTCCAAAGACCAAAACCACCCCAGCTGCCATCGTGGCCAGTCTCGAGACAGAGGTTTCTGCCGTGAATCTGCCTGCATCGATGATCACGGCCATCTCCTCCTCGGCGACCCTTCTCAGGTCCTCGGCGAAGTTGGCGAGAGCATGGGCGATGCCGTATGCCCCTTCAGTGCTTGCGGGAGCCGGCATGACATGCAGGTTCTGGAACATCACGTCCTGTGAGTGGTCAACCAGGTGAGTGCCGAGGACCGGAAGGCCGGCGCTGAGGAACGACGCGGATCCCGGAGTGGGTTCGATTCCGAGGCTCTGGCTCAGCGAACTCCCGGTGGGGTCCGCCTCCACAAGCAGTACCTCACGGCCCGTCGCAGCCCAGTGGGCGGCGAGATGCACCGCGGTCGTTGAAGCTCCCGGCGAGCCGTGTGTGCTGTAGACCGTCAGCATCGCATCGGACGGGGTCGCAGCGGACCTCGCCTTCCGCTCGGTGGCGCGACGTTCATCACTGGTCTCCAGCAGGCTCAGCGCCCGACTGCTCCGCGACTGCATCATCGGTTCCCTCAAGAAGGCCGGCGGGAGCGGGCAGAACGTCAACAGCCTGCCGCTGCAACTCGTCGATCGTCGCCTTCTCCAACGCTTCAGCCAGATCATCGGCGGAGAGGTTGAAGCCGAGCTTCACCATCACCCGGTCCACAGACTGCTGGTAGCGGTCGACGACGGTCTTGACGTCGAAGGCCTTATCAGGTGTCACGACATAGTAGATGTCGTCGCCGCTGACGAACTCTAGGGTGAGAACGCCGAAGAGAGTCAGAGGTCCTACGGCGTCCTGGCTGAATGACTCCCGGCCGAGCAGGGCGATCGTGTCACCCGTGTTCAGGACGCCGAACGGTGCCTCCTCGGCCGGCAGCCTGACCTGGATGAGTATCCTGTCCGCCTCGGACTCGCTCGACAGGGGCGGGGTCTCGAATAGGCCCTCGGTGACGAGCGTTCCGGCGGGGATCCGACCGGTCGCCCACTTTCCGAGAACACTGCCACTCTGGTCGACGGTTAGGGCAGAAGCGGTGCCCACGTTTGCTTCGACGACGACGAAGTCTCCGGCATCGGCCACATCCCAGCGCTCGATGGTTCGGGTCGTCATGAGATAATTTGAGCGTTGGTCGACGGTTTGCAGGAGGAGCCAGGAGCCGTATCCAGAACCCAGCACGAGCACCAGTCCAAGAATCAGCAGTCCGGACCGTCGGGGTGTTCGCTGTGCACGGAGCGATGCAACCGGGCGCCGCGGGCGTGGAGGAGTAACGGGTGGACGTGCTCGGTCACGGCGTAGGCGTGACTGCGTCGAGGTCGAGTTCAACATGGGTCGGGGTCTTCGCTACAACCGGCACAGGAGGTGGGCGGTGGAGCGCAGAGCTGTGAGCTGGCAGTCATGTGGTTGGGTCACCTCGCGTGCCCTGTGGTCCTCGTGGGCTTGTTGTCGGCTAAGGGCCTAGGCGTCTTGGGTCGCCCAAGACTATTACAACACATTAGATTTTACAAGTCCAACATTATAATTCAAAATAGCCGATCTCCCATCCAACAAGAGCTTCTAGACATGAGCCCATAGGTTCTGTTATACTGACTGCGCTCTCGGCTGAGGCAGGAGAGACGGAGACGATGCAGTATCTGATTTGTATGTTCTGTGATGGCCCTTGCTCTCCCTTACTGCGCGAAGCGAGTGGCGTGGCACCGTGAGCGACGCGGCACGCGCACTTGGACGCAAGTTCATCCTTGACACCGAATCGCTGCGCGCCTTTCGCGTGGTAGTGGCCCAGGGTGGGTTCAGTGCCGCTGCCAGGGAACTTGGGGTCACCCAGCCAGCGGTGAGTCTCAAGATCCGTCGTCTCGAGGAGCGGCTCGGGATGAGCCTGATCAGACGGGACGGGCATTCACTTAACCTCACCGAGCACGGACGGGATCTGCTCGCGCACGCTGAGTTCATCGTCGAAGCCCACGACCGCGCCGTCGACGACATGCAACGCAGCGAGCTGCGCGGTGTGATCTACCTGGGGTGCAACCGAGACCTCGTGCCGAGTGGTCTGGCCGAGGTCGCCGCGCGGTTCATGCGGACTCATCCCGAGATCGAATTGGCAATCTCCGCACAATGGTCGGAAGCCCTCAGCGAGATGCTCGATGACGGCGAGATCGACTTGGCGCTCATTCAACTGGTTGCTGTCGACGGCAATGTTCGCCCGACCGACGAACTAGGGCGGCGCGAGCAGCTCCACGCTGTTCAGGGACTCGCAGCTGACTTCAACGATGCCGACCCCGTGCCGCTGATCTCCTTCGGGCCGCACGGCTTGTACGACCCATGTCTGACCGAGCTGCTGGACGCGGCCGCCCGCCCCTACAGGGTCGCGCTGCAGTGGGCCGACGTTCGTGGTGTGCAGCGTGCCATAGAGTCCGGCCTAGGCGTGGGGATCCTCAACGCCTCCAACGTCACGGAACGAATGAGGCCCTGGACCGGCATCGACCCGATGAGCCTGCCCTCTACGGTGACGGCCCTGCGGTCCCGGGATGGCGCAGAGGAGGACCCGCTCGTGAGCGCCCTGAAGGCCAGACTCCTAGAGGCCCTAGCCCCCGGAAACCTCTCCGACCAGGATTGACGGCTCCGACGGTCGGTTGAGATCGGAGCCCGCTGCGGTCAGATCGAACGGTCGGCCGTTCACACATCCGTGCTCCACGAGTCGGTCGAGTTCTTCAGCAGTAACCACAACCTGCGCGCCTCGCCGCGACCGCGACAGAGCCGTGAGGGCCTGTCCGCAGTCGAGCCCTCGGGGGAAGTCGCCGTCGAGCAAGCCATGCAGGACCCCGGTGGCGAGAGCGTCGCCGGTACCCGCCCGGTCGACCGAGACTACCGTCTCCCCGCCCCGACAGAACCGCTGCGAGCCAGACCGGGCAATCAAGCCGCTGGCGCCCACGGACATCACGATCTTGTCAGCAGAGGTGAGGGCGGCGAGGCCGTCCAGCACTTCTTCGTCGGGACCGGCCAGCCCGAACGCTCTTCGCGCGTCGCGTGCGGCGCAGAACAGCAAGTCCACATCGCCCAGCAGTGGCACGACCGTCGCCTGTACATCTTGGGCCGTCCATTGGGTCGCGCGGCAATTCACATCAAGGCTCACGGACACGCCGGCGGCGCGCGCGGCCTCCACCGCCTGCCCGACAACGGTGCGGACCAGGGCCGAAGCTGCCATAGCGTTGCAGGTCACATGGAGCCAGCGCGTGTCCAGCAGATGGCTCCAGTCGATCTGGTCCGGCGTCAAGTGGCAATAGGCTGAATCGGCCCGGTCACACAGAACAGCGCCCCCACAGCCTCGGCCACTACGAGTTCGGTTGCTTTCACAGTAGTGCAGCGCGACCCGCTTGCCTGTCATCCAGACAACCCCGGAGGTATCCACACCGTGAGCCCGGATAGCCCCCTCGACGCGCGCGCCGAGCACAGTGTCTGGGAGCGAACTCACCCAGCCGACGCGACGTCCCAGCCGAGCTAGATTCGCCGCGACGTTGGCCTCGGCCCCCACGACGTCCATCTCGAAGCATGTCGCGTTCTCGAGGCTCGACCCCGGGGCGGGCATGAGCCTCAGCCCTGCCTCCCCGACCGCGATGACATCACGCGCCTTACTCACTTGCCCTCCACCTTTCACAACCTGAAAGTCCTGCCTATGGGAGAACTGGTCTCCGCGAACAACCGAACAACGTCAACACCGGCTCACGGCAAACAACGAGAAGGCTGGTGCACCCCCGAGCAACCTCCGCAAGACGCAAGTCGGGCTGTCGCCGCCGGGCGCCTGTCCGCTAGTACGACAGGCCCAGTCCAAGCCGGCTGGCCACTTGCCGAGCGGCCGACGATCTAAACACATCGTTTCATTCTAGCGCCATTGTGACAGCGCGTGCAAGGGTTGCGCCAAGAATGTAGCGCTGACTATTGAACCCGATGCCATCATTACAGGAAGGCAGGGGTGCGCTGGAGGGCGATGCGACGTTACTGGCACCTTCTTGAGGGTGGCGTCAGGCCGCGTGTCGGTCGCCGGTATTCTGTTGGGGAGCAACAAGGTGGGAAGCATGGCCCGATCCAGCGATCTTGCGCGACACCGCGCCGAACGTGGGGACGAGCCCTCGAACCGTGAATCCGAGATCATCGACGCGGCCGAGGCGTTGTTCCTAGAGCGCGGCATCTCGGCCACAACTGTCATCGACATCGCTCAACGCGCCGGCGTGTCCCGGGCCACGCTCTATCGCTACGTCGCCGGGCGAGACGAGTTGGCCTTCGCGGTAGCCGAGCGGATGATCCGGAGATTGGCCACCAAGGCCCGCCAGGCGGTGCCCGCGGGGGCGGGGCCGGTTGCAGCCGCGAGAGCCGCGCTCGGAGCACTGATCACGCATTTCGAGCACAACCGCGACGCGCACATGTACCTCGCGGTGTTGGACAGCTACAGGCCGTTCCACAGCATCAGCGAGGAATACGCGCGTCGGCATAGGTTTCACTCACGCAAGGCCCTCCGCCTAGGCGAGCATCCGACGTCCGACTCCCTCGACGATGACACCGCTGAACGGTTGGTGACCCTCACGAACATACTGATGGGCGTGCTAGGCCGATACGCCATCAAGGGCGACACCTTCGACCGCCCGGTCGCGCTGGACACACAACTCCGGCACCTGGAAGTACTCGTGCTCAACTACTTCGACACGATCATCGTCCCACAGGCCAAACCGCCCGCGCCCAAGCCCCGCTGATGACCTGGCACCAGCGGGGAGCCTCAACTGTCAGAGGGTGACTGACCAGCGGTCACAGACCTAGCACGGCTCGAAGTCCGTCATCGATGGCATCGCCCAGAGCATGGGGCAGCCGGCCCACGCGTTCCCCCAGCCATGAGCGATCGACAAGCTCCAATCCGAGCGGCACCGCTACAGAGTCAGCGGGCAGGCCGGTCACCGCAGCATCGAGCAGGACATTGCCGGCCAGACCAGCCCGATCGAGGTTCGAAGTCAGGGGCACGACATGTGTCTGCCAGACATCGACATCGAGAACGTCGCCCGAGGACACGACGACACAGGGTCGACGCTTGTCGAGATCGATCCAATAGACCTCGCCGCGCGCTACCACGGCGCTGATCGCTCCATCCGCTCACCAACCGCCAAGGCGTCCTCGGGGGTCAAGAGCTCGGGTGCGGCCAGCGCTGCATCAGCTTTCAGCTGATCGGCGAAGGACCTCGTCGACTGGGCCGCGTGGCGCCGGAGTTGATCGGTCACCCACCTCGAGAAAGGCATGCGCAAGCTCTCGATGATCGGCACGACGTCATCGGGCACGCTGATGGTCTTGTTCGGCATGTACGTATTATACGTACATATTGACTGGGCGCGGGTGGGTGCGAGCCTGAGTTCTCCTGGCCTCGGCAACGGTGACGAGGCCGTCAGTTCCGGAGGGCAACCGCCCGACCGAGGAAGCTGGCCATTTGGGCTCTGGTTGTTGATTGTCGTGGGCAGTACCTGATCGGGTCACGGAGGCAACCCACGGTGATCCGGGCCGCGAAGAGGGCATCGATGTCGGCGCGGTGGACGGTGTCGGCGGTGTCAGCGAACCCGGCCTCCGCCGCGGGTGCCAGCTCGAAGGCTCGAGCCAGGAAGCTGGCCATCTGCCCGCGGGTGACGGGCTTGTTGGGGCAGTACCTCGCCGGCGGCTCCGTCGAGCAACCGACAGTGATGCCCAGTTCCGCCAGACGCTCCACATGAGGGGCCCACCACACGTCTCCGTCGATGTCCTCGAACCGGACCAGCCGGGCGGGCTGAGGTTCGGCGCCGTCGACCACTCGTATCAGCCACACTGCCATCTCCCAGCGAAGCAGCGGCTCAAGCGGGCACAGCAGGCCGCCGCCGCAGCCGGTGCCCTCCAGCACGCCGCTGGCCGCCAGCGCGCGCACGGACTGCTCATGCACACCCGCCTCCTCGAGGTCGGCGAACGCCTCGGCTTCCTCGGGCTCCTCAGCACCAGCGGGTGCCCCGCCGCCGCCGCCACCACCGCCTCCACCATCACCTTCGCGGCCGGAGGATCGACGAACGGTGATGGTGACGGCGATACGGCCCGACAGGCCGGACGTGTCCGCCGCGATCACCACGACCGAGTACCTCGACTTGCTCCCGTCGTCCAGGGGGTGCCGGGTCTGCAACTGGCCCGAATCGCCGTCGAGGTGGAACGAAGACGCGTCAGATCCAGCGAGGGTGTAGGTCACACGGTCGCCTTCAGGGTCTCTGGCAACCAGCGGCGGGCCCACATTCTCGCCCGGCGCGGCGTTCTCGGAGACGAAGTGTTCGGTGGTCTGCGTGGCGAAGGCCGGGGCCTCGTTCACGTCGGATACGTTGATGCTCACGGTGATCGCGGCGTGTTCTCCTGCGAGGTCCATCGCGGTCACGGTGACTGCGTAGGCGGACCGCCTCTCGAAGTCCAGTTCAGCCTTCGTACGGAGTTGGCCTGAGTGCTCGTCGAGGTCGAACGACGGAAGGTCGGATCCTCCTAGCACGTAGTTCAGCGTGTCGCCGCTGTCGGGATCCTCGGCCGTCACCGGCAACCCGATGGGTGTCCCGCTTGCGGCCGACTCGTCCACGCTGCGAACGCCGGTCTCGCTGGTTGGAAACCGTGGTGGATGGTTCGACTCGGGCGGGGCCTGGACGGGGTTGGCGGAGACAGCCAGCGCAGTCTTACCAGACCCCTCTCCGTCGGAGTATCGAGCCTCCGCCCGAATGAAGCTGTTCAGATCGTCATCGGACGGGGTGTAGCGGGCAGACGCTGCGCCGACGATGGTGCTCCAATCGCCTCGGTCTGAGGATCTTGCCCACGCCCAGGTGACGCCGGAAACGCTTCCGTCTGGGTCGGTGAGAGCCGCTGCCGTCTCCACCCCCACCCTGGGCTGGGACGACGACAGGTCGATCGTCCCGGCCTCCTCCACGTTCGTTACCGTGACGGACACATCCAGCGACGCCGTATTGGGGCCGTCGGAGGCCTGTACGGTCACCGCGTAGACGCCGTCACGGTCGGCGTCCGACGGCTGCTCGTAGTCCAGCGCCTTCCTCGGAGAGAGCTGCCCTGCGCGGCTGATCGAGAACGCCAAGCCGTCGTCGCCTGCGAGGGACCAGGCTACGTCTTCTCCCTCAGGGTCCTCGGCTGCGTACCGACCCAGGGTGGATGTGCGGCCCTCGGCGTATTCGACGCTGGCGTTGCCGGTGATCGACGGTGGTTCGTCGACATCGATGACCACGATCGTCAAAGTGACGCTGTCGCTGAGGCCCCACGGGTCCGTGGCGGTGACGACAACCTCATATGACTGCTTGCTCTCAAAATCAAGCTCGTGATTGGACCTCAGTTCCCCCACGGAGGCGTCCGGGACGGTGAAGGAGGAAGCATCCGGTCCGCTCAGGGAGTATGTCAAGGCGTCTCCGTCGCGGTCGGTGGCCGTCACCGTGGCGACCGTCGTCGAGAGCTCGCTGTTCTCGACCACGCTCCCGGTATCGGCGTCAGCCGGGAACGTTGGCGACCTGCTGGGGACGACCCTGAGGATCCTGTCCGAGCCGCCGCCGTTGGAAGTGGTGATGTACAGGGCTCCGTCGGGGCCGAGCATCGGGGTCCGGAGCCTCCCGTAGTTTCTGGCAAGCCGGGTCGGGATGACCAGACTCACGAAGGAACCGTCCGCGTCGAAGTCGAAGATCAGCAGCGATCTGGTTCCCAGCGTGGCCACCGCGAGCCGGCCTTCCCACTCGGCCCAGGCGTCTCCCTCGAGGAAGATGCCTCCGCTGGGAGCCACCGTCGGGTAGCCCGACGACCACTTGGCTTCGACCGCGTCCGGGAACTCCGCGAGATCGGTCATGGAGGAGCGGATGTCGTAGCCGGATTCTTCGTCGTCCGAGGCCGGGTCCCAGCCGTAGTTGCCGCCGCGCTCCAGCAGGTTGATCTCGTCGTCCCAGGCCGGGCCGTGCTCCACCGCCCACATCTCCTCCGTGCCCGGACGCTGTGCCAGGCCCTGCGGGTTCCGATGGCCGTAGCTGTAGATCAGCGGCGAGTTGGGCGAGGAGAAGGGGTTTGTCGGCGCTCCCGAGCCCGTTGACGCGTCGACCCTCAAGATTTTCCCGCCGAGCGAGTCCAGGGACTGCGGGTTCGTCCCGACGAAGGCGTCGCCGGTCGAGATCCACAGGTAACCCTGCGGACCGAAGCGCAACCGGCATCCGCTGCCGATGTTCGTGCCGGGGATGCCGCCGACGAGGGGGTCAGCGACTCGGGTTGCCTCCTTGTAGGCGGCGTCTATCGTCCAAGCGACGACCTGGACCCCTCCGCCGGAGTGTCCTTGGCACGTGTAGAACCTTCGGTTGGAGGAGAAGCTCGGATCGACGACGATCCCCATCAACCCGCGCTCGCCCGCGCTGACCAGGTCGCTGAGGTCGGCAGTGACGGTCTGGACCGTGCCGTCCGCGAGCCGGCTGCTGAGCACTCCCGACCGCTGCGTGAACAGCATCGTCCCGTCGGGCGCGAACGCGACGTCCCACGGGATCGTCAGACCGGAGACCAGCGTGACGACGGTGAGGGGCGGCGCGGGGGCAGCGGGGCTGACCGCGTGGTCAGACACTGCGATAGCCCTCTTGCCGGAGCCGTGACCATCGGTGTAGGTCGCCCAGGCCCGGATGTATCTCCCCCGTTCGGTGGCGGTCGGCACGAAGAGCGACCAGAGACCGAAATCACTGACGTACCACTGTTTCCTGTCCTTGGACCTCGACCAGTACCAGGTCACGTCGCTCACGCTCCCGTCCGGGTCGCTGAGAGTCGCCCTGAGCACTGTTCCCATCTGGGGCTGCGCCGGATGGAGGGATACAGTGCCGGCCTCGTCCACATTGGTGACGGTGACGCTCACATCGATGGTGTCGTCGATCGTCGTGTCCGGGTTGCCGTCGGCGTCCTTCCCGTCGTGGACCGACATCGTGAACGAGTAGCTGGTCTTCGTCTCATAATCGAGCGACCCGCTGCTGAGCAGCTGGCCGGTCGATTGATCGACATCGAAGGCGCCGGCATCGTCGCCGGAGATCGTGTACGTCAGGGTGTCGCCGTCGGGGTCGGCGGCTGCCACCGGCGAGCCGATGCGGGAGCGGGCGGCCGTATTCTCAGCCAAGTTGCGCTCGCCGGACTCGGAAGACGGGAATGTCGGCGGACTGTTGGCAGTCTGCGCGGAGACCGGCAGACGATCGATGAGCGACATCGTGACGGTGACCAAGGCTGTGGCCACCACCAGGAATGTGGCTCGGCGCGGTGCACGAAAACAGCTTCCAAGCATGGTCAGCCCCCAAGAACTCCTAGCTTCGACTCGCATCTCTATAGCAGGATGTTAGTGATTATAGCAGAATCATAACACAAACTTTGATGCGAGTTGCTTCGGTCGCTTGTTGAGCGCCTCCGGCTGACATGCCACTGTGAGCGATCAGTGGAAGTCGCGTTTTGTGATCACGCGAATTCGCGTCGGGTGATCGGGATTCTCCTGGCTTGATGACCATCACCGCCGACGAAAAGGGCATCACGTCGGCCAACGCGGCCGAGATGGCCGCCAGCCCGCCTGATGCGGAGGCGCGCCGCCTGCTCGGCGGTGACGGCGAGTTGCAGACCGCGATGGACCTGGCCCCCGACGCCTTCCTCCAGGCGATCTCCCAGGTGGGCAACTACGGCGAGATCCTCGGCCGCCACCTCGAACCGGCCGGTTTGACCCGCGCCGGCACAGTCAACGCGCGCGACGGCGGCCTCATCTACGCCCCACCAGCCCGATAGGGCCCCACACGAAGTTCGGGCTACAACGCCGGCGACCGCCTGCACACAGCGTCGGCATCTACCTGGAGAGCCTCCCGCAGGGAGAATTCAAGGCACACCAGGGGGGTCGAACTCGAGGTCGTCGAGGCTTCGCCAAGGGGCCGCGTTGGCGGCGTGTCCGAAAGCGGACTCTCGCCACGAACTGCATACACACACCTCATGAGAGTTGCATACAGATGCTCCCAGGACTCCCAGGAATTGTATACAGATGCTCCCAGGACTCCCAGGAATTGTATACAAACCTCATCGGAGATTGTATACACAAACTTCCACAATAAATACTCAAAAGATGCGCGAGTAATAGCGCACAGTGGGATATATTCGCCCGGACTTTCGGGGCGTCTCGCCCTGAAAACCGCTCCGCTGCAGGTGGCAGCGGGCCTGTACTGACCGAATGAAACCGATAGAGCCGATGCTGGTGACAGGGGGCCATGATGACCGTGTTCGACGCCGGGAGCGACAGCAGCAGGATGCGGCTCCTTCTGCGGGCGGCCATGCCCGCTGCCATTGTCCGAGTCTGCGTTCTGGTCCTTGCTGCCGGCCGTCGCCTGCAACCCGCGGGAGGCCCGTCATGACGCGGCGCGCCTGGCCCTCCCGTCTGTCCCCGCTCCTGCTGCTGGCGGCGCTGGCTGCCCTGGCGGGCCTCGTCGTCGGCGACGCGCCGCCCGCCTCCGCGAGCGACGGCACCACCACGCCGGCGCCAAACCGCGAGGCGGCGGTGGAGCTTCCCGGTCCGGTGACGGGCCTGGATCTGACGGTCACGGCGGAGGGCGCCGTGACGGTGAGCTGGCAGGCCCCGGACACGGGCGGCGCGCCCAAGCGCTACATCGTCCACCTCAAGCCTGAGGGCGGCAAGCAAGGCAGCGGCAAGACCAAGAGGCCCAAGGCCAAGAAGACGACGGTGACCTTCGACAACTTGGAATCCGGCGCCACCTACAGAGTATGGGTGCGCGCCCAGAACGCAGCCGGCAAGGGCGAGCGGGTCCACTCCACCATCACGCTGCCCCAGGCGGAACCCCCGCCCCAGGAGACCATCCTGCCCAAGGAGATCACCCCGCCCCAGGAGCTCACCCTGCCCCAGAAAGTCACGCCGCCGGAGGAGATCAACCCGCCTGAGGACGTCGTCCCGCCGGACGACGGCGGCGGGCAGGGCCAGGGCACGGACCAGGCCGTGAAACAGGGCGACGGCCAGGGCGAGGACCAGACCTCTGACCAGGGCGAGGACCAGGGCACGGACCAGGCCGTGAAACAGGGCGACGGCCAGGGCAACGGCCAGGGCGAGGACCAGACCTCTGACCAGGGCGAGGACCAGGGCACGGACCAGGCCGTGAAACAGGGCGACGGCCAGGGCAACGACCAAGCCGTGTACTGGTACACGTTGCTAGATGTCGGGCAGGAGCAGGACGAGGACCAGGACCTCGAGCCCGCTCTGGTGAGCAATTTCGGCCAGGAGCGGAGACGGCTTGACTGGCCCACCAACAACTACGTGCTCGCGCAGGGGTTCACGACCGGGAACGCAGACACCACCCTGGAGGGCATCGAGGTGTCCATCCGCGCGACGCTGCACGCGGGGCACGTCGCGACGGTGCGTGCGGAGCTGTGGTCGGCGGCGGCGGGAGGCGAGCCCGGATCGAAGCTCGTCGACCTGGTCGTCCCCGACGTGGTGGCCAAGGGCCGCGTGGCCTTTGCGGCGCCGCCGGACACCGTGCTTTCGGCCGACACCACCTATCACTTCGTGCTGTACACCACCGGGAGGGTCGACCTGCGGGTGGTCAACACCTTCTCTGTGGACGAGGACGCCGGCGGCGAGCACGGCTGGAGCATCTCTGACCTCAACCACTACATCAGGGCGCAGACGCCGGAGGGGCGCAGCTGGGTCGAGGAATCGGTCGACGGCATCATGTTGATGCGCGTCAACGGCGGCGACCAGCCCGGGCAATAAAAGCGAGGGTTCTGCAGAACAGAAGCAACCACCCTGTCGAATAGAGAACCGGCCCAGGCCGCGACGTCGGCAGAGACAGCGAGCCGACGGCACGCCACCTCAGCATCGTCCAACAGCTGCTGGCGCCGCTAGCGGCGGACGCTGCGGCGGCGAGTCCGAGACGGGGCGTCGGTGGCGATGGCAGCGGTCGCGGCCGCTGGCATAGGAGTGTCTGCCGGCCCCTCGTGTGTGATACGGGTATGCGCGATCTCATAGGGCCGGCCATCTACGGTTTGTGCTCTGGTGCTTCCAGCTCCGGTGGGTGCTCCTGATCGCGGAGCACGGGCGGTGGACTGGAGGCGTGAGGGTCAGTGTTCGCTTGCGCCGGGGGCGCGGGTGTGAGGCCGGAGTTCTGAAGTCTCTGGGCTGCTGGCCGCACACGCCCCTTGAGCTGAGAGGTCCGAACTTGCCAATCACCCCCACGCGCCCCAGTAGGCGGATCGCTATGTGGACGGCCGATCAAGAAGGATGAACGAAAAGAAGTTCAACAGTGCCATCGCCATGAGACTGTTCTCTTCTGTGCCATATTCGCAGTCCTCTCCATGCATGACTTGGTGTCGGTTGAGACCGGCGAAGTCGGCAGGGCGCTCACTTGCCGAGAGTGCAAGGGGCCACTCTGGCCACATCAGAGCAAGGAAGAGTTCCCGGAGAATGCCCTCTCCTACATCTGAGGCCAGCCGGTCGGCCTCTCGTATCGTCTTGCTGCTGAACAGGGACATGCCGAAGCGGTCCCACGCTATGCCATCGGCCTGTGCCAAGAACACGGGAACCGACAAGTTGAAGTCGCCCCGGCAATGAGCAGCGAACGCATCAGAAATCACGGGAGCCCGCCGCGGGAACTGCTCGACCAGCGTCTGCTCTAGCTTGTCGGCGTCCTCCCTGAACTTGTTGATGAACACTTGGCGTGCCGATGCGGCTCGCTCTTCTTCAAAGGCCCAACGGACAAGATGCCCCGCCTTCGGTTCTTGCACATAGATCAGAACGAGCGACCCGATGACTGGACCTCCGCTCATGAGGGAGCGATGTATCTCGGGATGGGCTGCGCGCAGGGCATCCGCAAGCCGCAGGCGCATCCGTCCGATGACATCAGCGAACAGGAAGCCTTGGAGCAGTTGGCCGCCCTGAGCGTGCTCGCCCGATGGGTGGATGCCTGTGAGCGGACCACGGACGAGACCGTAACCGCCGAGTAGCCCTGAGCCCATCCCCACTGGGTGACGGTCAAGTGAGCACCCCGCCGGGCGAAGGCTGAGAGGTTCAGGATTGCCGCTGTCTCAGCTCGTCAATGGCAGCCTGTAGCTCTTCTAGTCGCTTGCTGATGTCTTGTTCGGGCTGTCGTTGCCTTGTCAGCCCGGCTGCGACATTCGCGGTCACAACCCCGAACGCGGCTATCCCGGTGACCATGAGCACCGCGGCAATGAGTCGGCCCTCAGTTGTCACGGGGGCGATGTCGCCGTAGCCGACGGTGGTGACGGTCGTGATGGCCCACCACGCGGCGTCTCCGTAGTGGTCGATGGCGCCGTTGCTGTCCTTCTCCAGGAGCCACACTCCGGCTGAACCGGCTGCCAAGATGGCCGGTATCACCACTATCGCGGCGCGCCCGGCGAGCCCTCCCCATAGGCGAAGCGCTGCGTGCCAGATGCTGGCGGCGTAGACGGTGACGCGGGCTGCCCGCAGGACGCGTAGCGCTCTCGCGGAGCGCAGAATCCGCAGGGGCCGGAAGTAGGGCAGCACTGACACAACGACGATGCCGACGTCGTACCAGTGCGAAGCAAGGTACTTCCATGGGTGGCTGCGAGCGAGCCACACCCTGACAGCTAGGTCCACGGCGAACAGTCCCCATATCACCCAGTTTGCGATTGTGGCTGTCAGCGCTACTGCGCCCTGCGCGGTGCCTTCCAGCACGACAAGCGGGACGCTCGCCAGCGCGAGGATCAGCAAAGGAACATCTACGGCCTGCTCCCATCGGGCCATCGGGTTGCCGCGCTGCGCTTGGGGGCCATCCGCGGTCATGACTCGCCTCCTTCGTTGGACTGCCTGTTGTCCAGCAGAGACGGCCAGCGTAGGTGTCAAGCCCGCTGCCGTTGCCGACTCTTACGGTTGGACCTTCGGGCTCGCCGCTCTGGCCGTCGCAGCCCTGGGAGTGACCTCTACCGGCACGATTCGCCCAAGGATCGAGCGAAAGCCAGGTACGCGGTGCTGTGGAGCAGCACTGCGCTGTATGCCGCTGTCGTCACCAGACCAAGAGACTGCCCCGGGGCCTGTTCAAGGTCCCAGTAGTCCCAGATGTTGTCGCTGAACTCTCTGCTGAACTCTTCGCGCATCCTGGCTTGGGCTGCTTCGGCGGCGGACTGCGACGCCGTGGCGTTGTCGAGGAGCCCCGGGTCCACTCCGGCCAATCCGGCTGTCTCGGCGTGCTCTATGGCGCGGCGAGTCTCGAACACGGCGTTGGCGGTCTGTGACGCGGCGTTGTGTGTCGCCTTGACCGCTGCGGCGATGTCTCCCATGAGTTGTGCCGCGGTGACAGCCGCTGCCGCAGCGCTTCGGGCGTCGCTGGCGTCGCGGGCGGCCACCAGGGCGTCGTGCAGGGCCGCTAGGGCCGCTATCGCCTCGTCACTGGACGCAACCGCTTGAGCGCTGAACTCGGCGGCGGCGTCCGACGCAGCCGCGGCCTCTATCCCCATAGGGACGGCCGTCGTGGCGGGAGGCGGGCGGGTCTCCAGGTCATAGATGTCGCCGCGGAGTCGTATCAAGTCCACCTCCGCGGGCGAGGCCTCGGAGGCGAACTCCTCCCACGCCCGCCGGTAGGCGATGTCTATGGGGTCGGCACCTCCTCTGGCGACGCTTCGCAGCAGCGGCTCTATCGCTGCGTTGACGTGCTCATCGGCGTCGGCGCGGGCGTCGCTGTACGCGTCGTATGTGTCCCTGAGCACAATGGCGGCCTCGGCCTTGTCGAGTTCGTCCGTTGCCGCGTCGTGAGCGTCGACAGCAGCAGCCCACATGTTCGCGGCCTCCGCCTCGCGTGCGGACGCCGCTGTGTGGGCATCCCAGACATCCTGGATCTCCGCGCACCACCCGAAGCGGCTCCCCAGCCGCACACGCTCAGCAACCAAGTCCGGCTGAGCGGTCTCCGATGACGCATCGGGTTCCGGTGGATCCTCTGGCCCTGCCGTCGACACGGCGGACGTCACCGCTGTGGTGTCTGCTGTCGAGCCGTCGGCGTTGTCGTCGCTTCCGTTGTCGCTTCCACAGGACCCGGCCACGAGCCCGGCAACGATCGTCATGACGATCAAGTGAGTTCTGGTGACTCTGTTGGCGGATCGAGCGCCGCGCCACAACCCGGCCTGAACACGAAGAGCCAGGCCGCGGCCACCGCAGCGGCGACGCCAACAACGAGGACGGTCACGGAACGCGGGCATGGTGGCTCCCTCCGGTGCGGGGTTGGGCGTTCGTGCCAGCGAATGCCTGTGACCGACCCGAAGGGAACCATGGCGAGGCCACCCCGCGGATTTCCCCGGTCACTGAAGAGGGGGCTGGCATGACCCCCGCATTCGCTGGCGAGCGCCACCGTAGCACCCGCCACAAGCCGCAAGCCCCCAGGGTCAAGCGCCCCCACATGGCGCACCCACGACTCGACATGGTGATTCGCACGTGCTGGCGAACAGCGTGTCTCAGCGGCTCGCTACCGTGCCGGACCGTGGCTGACCCCGCCAACATTGACAACGCTCTGGAGTACAACGACTGCAACCAGGCGCTCGACTCGCACCTGGTGCGGTGCCGGCCCATGGAATGTCCGATAGTGGAGACCTGGGTCAACGCACCCCACCAGGAAAGGGAAGCGGCGATGGCCGCTCTGGCCGACGCCGGCCCACCACATCACGGCCTCAGTGTCTGCGACCGCCACAGCGCACCGGTCCCGGACCAGGGGGGCAACAGCCTCGGTCCCGTCGTGTGATCAGGCCGCTACGTTGAGCCAATGGCCGAAACCTCGACGTTCCAGCCGCACAAACACCCCCGCGACCACAAGGGCCGCTTAGTTCCCAGGGACCGCCTCGGACCGCCGACTCTCGAGTTGACCCCGGATCTCGAACAGTTCATCGACGACTGGGCGGACCGGGCGCATCCGCACACCACCGTGGAACCCAACGGCGACCCGGAGGGCTTCGTCGCACTTTGCCCGCCGGCGCGCGGAGCGATCGCTTTCGGTTACAGCGAGCAAGAGGCGATCGACGACATGCGGTCGGTGCTGTTCGACTGGGCCTACTTCAGTCTCGACCTCGGCCAAGAGCTGCCGGAGCTGCCAACGCTGCCGTCATCGGTTGAGCAGTGAGTGCGACGACTGAACCGGGCTCGCATGACGCGTCGGGCACGGATGGCGTGATAAACAAGTCGGAGCTCGGGGAAGTGGTCAAGGGGGCGTGGCGTTCCTATGGGCGGGCTGCCGCGCTCGGGTCGGCTGTGACCGCGGCGGTGCCGATCCTGTTCTTCGGGGATGTCGATGCGTACCTCGGGTCGCGGCTGCGTGTCGTGACGGTGGGGTTGAACCCGTCCTCGAGAGAGTTCCCGGCCGATGATCCGTTCGGGCGTTTCCCGCTCGCTGAGGGCATCGACCGCGCGGATGTAGGGCGGTACCTCGATGCGCTGTCGGCGTACTTTCGTGCCGATCCCTATGCGGGATGGTTCGGGGCTTGGGAGCCGCTGCTGAACGGAGCCGATGCGAGCTACTACCCCGGAGCGGCCTCAACGGCGCTGCATACCGACATCTGCTCGCCGGTGGCCACCGACCCGACCTGGAGCCGCCTCGGCAGGGGCGACAGGAGGGCGTTGATGGACGACGGCGTACCGCTGTGGCACGAGCTGCTGGTGTTGCTGCGACCGGATCTGGTGCTCGTCTCCGTCGCGAGACGCCACCTTGAGCGGATCTCCTTCGAGACGCCGGACCGGCGGTGGGAGCCGATCCACACGTTCCACAACAAGATCAACGGCGCGCCCCGCAAACGCCCCTACAGGACCGAGGCTCGCTGGCATGTGATCGGAGACGGGGTGTCGCTGTTCGTGTTCTGCCCCGCCAGCCAGACCCCGCTGGGTTCCATCAGCGCCGACCAGAGACGCGAACTGGGCACGGTCGCAGCGGACGCATTCCGAGATGGCCGATAGCTGCTGCTTCGTGCAGTTCCCGCATCCGGGCGCCGAGCACAGACCCGGCCCCAACAGAGGCCGCACATGGAACACGCTCACGGCTGCGCATGCACGCAAGTTCATGCAACTCTCCGGCGAGTGGATCGACACCGACGGCAGCACCGCAAGCGGGGATCTGTGGGCGTGGGGAGAGTGGGAACCCCAGTCCCAGCTGCTGCGCCGCCTCGACGGGTCCCGGGCGTGTGGGTATCCCCAGCATTTGTGGCGCCCGTACTACGTGATCCCCGACGGCGGCTATCGGGGTCTGCACAACACCGACCCGTTCATCTTCGGAGAGCGGTTCCTGTACTCGAACTGCAAACAGCCCACCAGTACGCGTCTGCGCAGCCTGGACCGCGGCTCGGTCATCGCGTTCGGAAGCAGCAAGGCAGGCCGATGGCTGCTCGACACCGTCTTTGTGGTGGCCGGCTTCGTCGACTACCCGCTGACAGCAGTCCGCTCGACTCTGGCGGGCATGGTGCCCGAGACCTTCCTGGATGTCACCGGCGGGCCGCTCGCCGCCAACAGCCAGCACGACAGGTGCGGGCCCGCCCCAGAGGAACGAACCGGCTGCGGCGGCGGTCGCCGATCCCGCAACGGCTCGGCTACGCCGCTTCGGCTCTACTGGGGAGCCACGCCCCAAGACCAAGTCCACGACATGTTCAGCTTCTTCCCGGCGATGCCGGCGAGCCACGCCGAGGGATTCCCGCGGCCAAACATCGAACTCCCGGAGAGCTATTTCACCGAGTCGCTCAAGCGGGGTCACAAGCAGTCCTGCGGTCTCACCGCAGAGACAGTCGCCCTGTTGTGGGACTCGCTCACAGAACAGGTCGACGCCGCTGGGCTCGTCCTCGGCACCCACGCGGCGCTGCCAGAACGCCGCAGAACCATGAGCATGTCTCCGACGGCGCCGACAGGGGCACACCAGACCCCACAGGAATCCCAGGCAGGAAGCTCAGGCCTGCAGGCTGTGAGTCCGCCGTGAACAGCACCACTGCCGATCCGACCGGGGTCCTTCACGGCATCGATTTCTCCGGCAACCACAGGATGTGGACGTCAGGCTGTGGGCGCTCCAACGTCTGGATCGCCACAGCGAAGACTCAGCCAGGCGTTGACGTCATGAGGCTCTCTGAGCTACGACCCGTGCAGCATCTGCCAGGCAGTGCACACCCGTTCGAGCGGCTGGTCGCGCTGCTCGAGCGCGGCGACTATTGCGCCGCGGCGATCGACGCTCCCTTCTCGCTTCCTGCCCGGCACGTTCCCGCAGGCGGATTGCCGACGCTGCTAGGAGACGTCGAGAGATTCCCGGCGGAGAAGCGCCCGTTCGCCAAGGGAGCCGATCTCGTGGCCTACGCCGAACAGAACGCCCCCCTTCAACAGAAGAAGCCGCTGCGCAAGACAGAGCGGGCTTGGGCCGACAGGGGCGTGAACACCAGGTCGACGCTGTGGAACGGACCGAGGGGCGGGGCACCCTTCACCGTTGCCTGCCTAACTCTGCTCGCCAGAGTCGGGGGACCGGTCTGGCCTTGGACGCACGCTGATCGCGGTCTGCTAGTGGAGGCATTCCCGGCGGGCCAGCTACACGACTGGGAGCTAAGACACCAGGGGTATGCGAAATCGGGCCCCAACCCCAACAGAGACAGCATTCTCGAAAAGGTGTCACCACGGCGCATAGAGATTCCAGATCCCATGTACAGGTGCTGCCGATCCAACGCCGATGCGCTCGACGCAGTGCTCTGCCTATTCGCCGCGAAAGCCGCGGCTGAAGGTCAAGCGACAACAGAGGATCCAACGGCCGCAGAACGCGAAGGCTGGATCGCCACTCACCCCTGATAATGCCCCAGGCAGCATGCCCACAGGCCGCTGCAGCCCGATCTAGGTGCCGTCAGTGACCGGCTCCGAGACGTTGGCCTGTAGGGCTGTCCACTGCGACTCGAGGATCGCCATCGAAGAGTCGTCGTGCCACCGGCCGCCGAGCCACACGCTGTCGCGGAACCGGCCTTCGGTTGTGAAGCCGCATCGGGTGTAGGCGGCGACCGCTCGGCTGTTGTCGGCGACAACGGTGAGGCTCACCCGATGCAGACCAAGACCTTCGAATCCCCAGCGCAGAACCAGGCGAATCGCTTCGGTGCCGATGCCCTGTCCGATGCGGGCCGGGTCCAGGATCCCGATACCGAGGCGCGCTGACCGGTTCACAACATCGACGGGCGCGAGGCGCACAACCCCGACAAACACGTCGTCACGGTCGGCGATCATCCAGTGCGGTCCCGGCCCGTACGGGCGTTTGAGTTCGTCGGCGGCGTCGGATTCGGTCATGGGCTCGTCGGTATCGAGGTCCTCGCCGAAGCCGCGGGCGATGTCGCGGCTGCGTCCCAGCGCCGCCCGGCGGTCGATGTCGCCGTCTCGCAGCGGCCGCAGCCGCACCCCGTCGCTGGTCAACTCCGGCACATGATCCACATCCATACCTGTCACCTTCCCATGACGCCACCCCTGTCCGCTGCGGCTGGGCCTCGATTGCATCTGCTTTCTAAAAGCGTATAGTAATGTATGGTTTATGAAAGTTCCTGCGCCGCCGCTGGTTCCGATACTTCGCTCAGACGCCCAGGGCAGGATCCTGGCGTGTGTGCTCGCCGACCCCGACAAGAGCCACAGCCTGTCGGACCTAGTCGCTGCGACCCGCACGAGCATGCCGACGGTGCTGCGGGAAGTGCGTCGAGGCGAGCAGGCCGGAATCCTCACCACCCACAAGGTCGGCCCCTTGCGGCAAGTGTGCGCCCGCGTCGACCATCCTCTATACAACGCGGTGCGCCGGATCATTGTCGCCACCTACGGCCCGCCGGCGGTGGTCGCCGAAGAGTTCGCCGGTATCGGGGGCGCTGAAGCGGTCCTGTTGATCGGTTCTTGGGCCGCACGCTATTTGGGTGAGGCGGGCCGAGCCCCAAACGACGTCGACGTGCTGGTCATCGGAGACCCAGACCGCGATCTCGTAGACGACGCCGCCCAGCGGGTCGAGGAACGGATCGGGATGCCGGTCCAGGCGACGGTCCGCACGCACTCCCAGTGGAGGTCCGGGCGCGGCAGTTTCATCCGAGAGGTCAAGTCGCGGCCCCTCGTCGTCGTCCTCGTGAACGACGAACCCGCCCCGACAGGAGAACTTGTTGAGCTTGAGGCCAAGAGCGGTAGATCGCCATGAGCTGGCCGCACCCGGTCGTTGCGCCCAATCCCCGAAGCCGACCCCGATTTCAAGCTCCACGGCGGCCGCGAGGACATCGAGTCCACATTCGCGGACCTGAAATATCGGATTCGCTGGAAGCTGTGCTCTCATATGGAGGACCGCTTCCGGTTCAACATCTCCTGCTACCAGCTATTGCGGCTGTCGCGGACGCTGAGCGCGTTCAACAGCCGTTCCCCGTAGCCACAGACACCTGATCTGCGCGGCCCGGCTGGCCACCGAGTTGGCCCCAGGCCGCCCCAGCGCGTCCAGCGGAGCGCTTCGGCCCGCCGGGGGCGCCTGAACGCACGAAATCAGGCACTGTGGTACCGTGCGGGGGCCATAAGATCGGCTCGGTCCGGTATTTCGCGCAACAATGCGCACATTTCCCGCCCTCGTCGGGGTTGCGCGAAATCGAAAGCCCAAGGTCAGAGGCTTGACGCGGAGAAGGCTTAGCACGCCTTTTCCTGATTTCTAGCACGTTTTTCTGGCACGAAAATGTGTTTTCATGCATAACCGAAGGCCAGAGCGGCGCGAAATGAGATCCCGACTTAGAAGCGGCCACACCCGCTCGTGGGCCCGGCACGGGCAGTTCACGGCCCAACCGAGCGGGTCCAGACGATGTTCCACTCGTGCTCGGCAAACGCGTCCTAAGCAGCGACCGCCGCCGTTACTTCTGAACAAGCGGTCAGGCAAGCGCTTCGGGCACGAAAGGCAGCTACTGACCCTCCGGCTCCGGCCGCGACGCCCTCCTGGCGGGAAGCGCTGATAGCCGGCGCGTGACCAGCCTCGGAGCCTTCAGCATCGATGGCCTGGGACGCACGGTCAGCATTGTTCGGCCCCTGACCAGCCGCATCACGAGTCACCGAAGAGCCGCCTGACCGCCACGACACGATTCTGGGCACCCATAGTGTCGGCCACGACGTGCTTGACGCCGCGGTGTATGCGCAACTTGCTACAGGGCAAGTAGGGAATAGGCTCGCCTCGGTGAACGCAGTGGAGATTATCGAGCGGTTCAGCGCTGACAGCGAGTACGACAATGTGACCCTGACGCTGATCTTGCACTACAAGGAAACCCAGTGCGAACTGGCGGTTCTTGGCCCTGGCCTGGCGTGGCTTCGACCTGGTGGGGAGTACCTCGCGGTGCACGGAGACGCGATACGGGGTGTGCTGTCGTACCCGTGCCGACTGATCGCGGAGGCTGAGGGCCTGATGGGGCCGGAGCCGGAGAACCTCAACGATCTCGATGTCCGCGACGAGTGGATCGAGGACGGCGTGTGGGCTGCTATGGCTCACCTGCTCAACGTGACACCCGGCGGTGACATCATAAGAGACTGGGACGATGCCGATGCGGTCGCGTCGGGTGTCGACACCTTTACTAGACCCAGCACCGTCTACCACCAGTGGGGCAAGCTGGGCGACTGGCGACTGACTTCCAAGCTTCGACTGTTGTAGGGCGTCAGCTCGCAAGAGTTGCTTGCCGGAACTGCACTGCGTAATGGCGTGGCACAACCCGGAAGTGGATGGTCAGCGGTCCCTGCCGTTCCCACCGCAAGTGCAGCCCGCCTTCCTCAGCGGAAGCACCGGGCACTGATTGGCCGGGCCAACTGCCCCGAGGGTGGCGCATTATGCGGTCCACGATCTCCCATGCGCAGGATCTGACTACCGGAGATTCATGTTCACCCAAGCTACGGAGGTGACCGAGGGAGTCAGTGGTCCATTCCCAGCCGTCTTCCACGATCAGCGGACGGGCTTATCCGGGAAGCAGCCTTCCACTTCGATTCGTGAACTCGTAGGCAGAGGGGTGCCTTGCTGTTCGTGGTGCCGTATCTCGGCCTCCAACTCATCGGCCTCTGCGGCAGCGATGACCCTATTCTGTGCAGAAACAGATGTTCGGTTACGGCGCCGAAGTCCAGGCAGTCTGGACGACTTCTGGGCGCGACGGGTGGCGTATTCGGGGTTGCTCACATCCCAAGTCTTATCATGCTCAAGGCCCGCGTCAACAGCGGCCTGGCCGGAGAACTGACCGTTCCCCAACAGCAACCAGCCCTCATCCTGCGGCTCACCGCACCCTCGGCACGACGACACGGCCAGCCGTGGCCCACTCCACGACAGCACCCCCGACACCGACAGCCGAGATGGAACAGGGGACCTCTGAGGCAGCGCCATGGAACGCGGCACGATTAGCCGCCGGTTGCGGTCGAGAGGTGTCTAACTCGGGACAACGACATCGCAGGCGTCCACCCATCGGGCGAGCACGCTCAGGGCGGCCAACTGCTCCAGGGCCTCCTCCTCTGTGATGTCGGGGGACGGATGCGCTTGCGGGTTGCGGATGCCCTGAGCGCAGCCCATCCCTACGTGCATGGCCCCCTCGTGCGCTGAGGTCCAGTCATCGGGTCGCTCGTTCCTGTCAATGTGCAAGAACCGAAGGCGTGGCATCTTGCCTGTCGGCTCCTTGGCCGAGAAGGTTGGGCGTACAGGTCCTTGCCGTGGAGGTCGCGGCGGTCGACCTTCAACTGGGTCTGGAGTTGCACCGCTAACCCTGCCTGATGCACCGCTGGCCCATAGTGGAGCTGCCCCGGTTTCGTTGACGCCCTGATCCTGGGATCCTTGAGGGGTCCAGAGGGGAGTCAACTATGGAGGACGCACTCGTCCGCCGTATCCGTCAGAGTACAAAGCTGAGCTGGTGCGGCTGGTCCGTGAGGAGGGCTGGCCGCCGTCGGAGTTGGCTCGTGAGTTCGAGCTGTCGGCGCAGTCGATCATGAACTGGCCCGCACGTTCAGCAGGGCTAGGTGCTCGAGCACCTCGTGCCAGGTGTCGCCCTCGGATGATGCGGATGACGGAATGGTGGTCGTCGTGTCCCGGGGCTCTGGCGACGACGCGGTTGGATGTGGTGTCGACTGAACTTGGAGTCTTCGAGCGAGCTCCGCGAGGAATACGACTTCGGCTCGTGGGCTTCTTGAGGGTCCTCGGACTAGGAGGTCTCGTCTGCTAGGTAATCCTTCGGAGTGGCCTTGAGAGCTGGATGCTTCTACGAACACTCCAGGGAGGAGCCAGCTATGGACGACGGCACCAAGTCTGACGACGCGGTCCCAAAGGGCATGTCACCCGAGGTCGCCTTCAACGTTAACGAGTTCTTCTATCCGGATGAACGTGAGCGACAGATCCGACAATGGTGGCAGGGGCAAGACGAGAACGATCGGCTGGAATTCATCCGCGACACGAACGAGAGCGTTCACCTGTCGCTACGCATCGCCGAGGTCATGAGCGCTGTCGTTGAGACCACTCGGCTCACCGCGATCCGGTCCGAGGACAATGCGGTGACTCACGTCGCGGCGTCCAAGGCGCTACGGCGGGTGCTGCCCCGAGCGATAAAGAACTTGCAGATGCTGTCCGCTGCCCTTGCAGCCCAGCAGCAAACCAAGAATGACCCGGAGCCCGCTCCTGTCGAAGACTGGCCGGGCATGTACCTATAGGCCTAGCCCTGATCGTTCATGAGGGTGTGATGCTCAAGGGGTGCGCGTCCGCGGAAAAGCCCCTCTGGTGTGGGACGATGCCAAGGTGACGACATCTTGGGCCGGACGTTGCAGCGCACAGTACCGGCCTGTCGGCGGCCATGAGATCCTGCCCAGTGGCGGCCGTGTAGCTGCCCGCTGGCGGCCAGCGGTTCTGCCCGGCGGCGGCCAACAGAGTTGCCCGCGTTGAAGTCCGTTTCCCGTCGTGGTCCACCGCGGCGGGGTGCTCCTCCTACTCGAATGGCCGGTCACGACAACCGTGACCATCGAGCAGGAGGAGCGAGTGAAGTCTCGCGAGGAAATCATGAACATGTTGGAAGCGTTCGACCTGTGTGGGTCGTTCCGGGATGCCGGCGAGTTGGCCGGCGTGTCTCATCACACCGTGGCCCGCTATGTCGCTATGCGCGATGCGGGCGAGTTGGCCGGTGGCGGGCCGCGGCGCAGGGGGCGGATCATCGATCCGTGGCTGCCGAAGATCGAGGAGTGGGTGGAACGTTCCTGCGGCAAGGTCCGCGCCGACCGTTGCTATGTGAAGCTGAAGGCGTTGGGGTTTGCGGGTTCGGAGCGCACGGTGCGGCGAGCGGTCGCGGAGGTGAAGGCCAACTATCGCCGTGGCCGGCGGCGGGTGTATCGGCCCTGGATCCCCGAGCCGGGCATGTGGGCGCAGTGGGACTGGGGCGCGGGCCCCGTCATCGCCGGGAGGGGGACGAGTCTGTTCTGTGCGTGGCTGGCTTGGTCGAGGTTCCGGGTGGTGGTGCCGTGCTGGGATCGCAGGTTGGTGACGGTGATTTCCTGTGTGGATCGGGCGATGAGGGTCTTCGGCGGCGCTCCGACGTATTGGTTGACCGACAATGAGCGCACCGTCACGATCGATCACGTCGCGGGGGTGGCGGTCCGCCATCTGGAGATGGTCGCGGTCGGTGGCCACTACGGGACCACGATCGCGACGTGTGTTCCGGCGGACCCCGAGTCCAAAGGCGGCAGCGAGGCGACGGTGCGGATCGCCAAAGCCGACTTGGTGCCAACCGAGGCGAACCTACGCGACGGCTACACCAGCTGGGCCGATCTGGTCGAGGCCTGCGATGCGTGGATGGCCGAGGTCAACGGTCGTGAGCATCGGGTGACCCGGCGGGCACCAACCGAGATGCTCGCTGAGGAGCAGCAGCGCCTGCATCGGCTGCCCGAGGCTCCTTACACGGCGGTGTTCGGCCAGACCCGCAAAGTCACCTGGAGTTCCACGGTCAGCTTCGGCGGGGTGACCTACTCGGTCCCGCACACCCTCGCCGATGAGACGGTGTGGGTGCGCGTCGACGGCGACTGCGTCGTGGTGGTGCACTGCGCGCCGTCAGGCCCTGTCGAGGTCGCCCGCCACCAGCGTTCGACGCCCGGGCGTCCGATGATCGACGACGCCCACTACCCGCCGCGCCCTGCGGGGCCTCTCGGGCGGCGTCCGAAGCCCACGAGCGCGGCCGAGGCCGAGTTCTTGGCGCTGGGCGAGGGCGCCCGGCTGTGGCTGGTCGAGGCCGCGGCCGCGGGCACGTCACGAATCAAGACCAAGATGGCCCAAGCCGTCGACCTGGCCCGCCTCCACGGCCAGACCCACGTTGACTGGGCGCTCGGTCACGCCGCCACCTTCGCCCGCTTCGCAGACGGCGACCTCGCGTCGATCCTCGCCGCGCACCCCCTCGGCGAGCGCCACAGCGCCGCAGAGGACCACTCGCTGCAGACCGGCACCGCCGCCTGGGGCCGCTTCGGAGGCGACCGATGAGCCCAGCACCCATCGACGAGGTCGTCGACTTGTTGCGCACCCTGCGCCTGCCGCACATGCGCGCCGCAGCACCAGAGCTTTTGGCCACCGCCAAAGCACAACGCTGGGAACCGGCCGAAGCGATGCGAGCGCTGCTCACCGAAGAGCTCGCCGGCCGTCAAGCATCCTCGATCCGGTCCCGACGCAAAGCCGCCGGGTTCCCCACCGGCAAGACCTTCGACTCCTGGGACGAGACCGTCAGCTCGATCCCGGCGCCCACCCAAAGAGCGCTGCGCACCCTCGAGTGGATCCACCGCCACGAGAACCTCGTCGTGTGCGGACCATCCGGCACCGGCAAGACGCACTTCTGTGAAGCGCTCGGACAGGCCGCCGTCAACGCCGGCCACAAGGTCACCTGGTTCAGCCTCGAGCACCTCGGCGTGCTCGTGCGCCGCCACAGCGCCGACGACACCGCCGCCAAAGCCATCCGACGCATCATGCGCGCCGACGTCATCGTGATCGACGACATCGGCCTGCTGCCGGTCACCACCGACACCGCCGAGGCGCTCTACCGCGTCATCGACGCCGCCTACGAGAAACGCTCCATCGCGCTGTCCAGCAACCTCCACCCCGCCGGGTTCGACGAACTCATGCCCAAAACCATCGCCAACGCCACCGTCGACCGGCTACTGCACCACGCCCACATCGTCATGACCGCCGGCGACAGCATCCGCCTCACCCAAGCCACCGCCGGAAAGGGGGTGACGCCACTGACCAACTGAACTGTGGGCAACTCCGCTGTCCGCCACCGGGCAGTTCTGTTGGCCACCACCGGGCAGCTCTACTGTCCGCCACCGGGCAGAACCCACTGGCCATTGACACGCTTGGCCGACGTCGGGAGTCGAGGTGGGTAGCCTTGCTGCGGATGAGCGTCACCGCTGAGGCACTCCACGACAGTCGGTCGGAACCCGAGGCGTTCGTAGCGGAGATGGCCTACGAGCGTCTAGTGGAGATGATTCCACGCTGGGATGAGGCCCGCCGCATGGACGCTGAGCGGACTAAGGGCCGGAAACCACTCAGAGAGCCGGGTGCAGCCGCAGGGCCAGGTTCACCGATGCAGCGGGACGGCGCCCGAAACGAGGTCCTGGCCTTCGCGGCGTTCCCAAGGCCCACTGGCAGAAGATCTGGTCCACCAACCCCCTCGAGAGAATCAACAAGAGATTCAGGCCGCCGATCACGCGTCGTGGGGATCTTCCCTAACGAGGCCTCCGCCATTCGATTGGTCGGTGCCATCCTCGCCGACCTGCATGACGAATGGCTGAGCGGGCCGACTCCAGGGATCGCCGCTACCAGCCTCCGTCTAGGGTGACGGTCATCTCCGCGCCTGTGTTGGTGATGACCTTGACGGCGATGTTGCGGCCAGGGTCCGGCGGCGCGAACGGTTGAGAGACCGTCGACATCACGTTCTTCTCTGCGTCGGGGTCGAGGTCCTTCTTCAACGACTTCATCAGTGCCTTGAAACCGCTGTAGTTGCGCAGGCCGATCGGAAAATAGGTCAACCGAGAGCGAAAAGACAGTCCGTCGTGGTTGGTGTCGATCATCCAGCAGTCGACCTCGTGGAGGTCTGAGCTGCGGGGCTGGCCTGTGGAGGGGTCGAAGATATCGCATGCGAGCAGTTCCACCGTCAGTTCGCCGGTGTTGTTCTCAGTGAGAAGGCAGTCGGGTTCCGCCAGCAGCGTGAACGATCCTCCGTCCGCACCTCGCTTGATCGTCTCGGGTAGTTGTCAGTCCTTGGAGGCGACGACCCGATGGACGCGTACTTGCTTGACGGCGGGAGCAATGCCTGCCTCGAAGTCGTAGCCCACGATCACCAGGTTCTTGCAGCCCGGGTCGTTGTCGAGCGCCTCGATGGCGGCTTGGCGCGCCACCGCTTTGGTAACCGTTGCATCCGCTGCGGCGATCATGACCGCCGCGGAGAACTCCTCATCGCGGCGGGCCGAAGCGCAGCGCGCTCCGTACTGGGCGAGCCTGGTGTCGGGCCACGGAGTCGTCTCGACGACATCGAACAGCGGCCGGCCGTTGGACTCGCACACCGGGCTACTGCGAAGAACCCGCAGCAGCGTGTCAGCGTCGTGCGCTTCCGCGGTGGGAAGGTCCTCGCTGCGGGCTTCTTGTGTCATCGGCAAGTAGGTGTACGGCGAGATCGACTCGACCGTGAACGCCGAGCAGACGCGGGCTCTGCGTTTGTCGATCTCGGTGCGGTCCACGAGCCGTATCTGGTTCTCGGGCTCGTTAACGGTGCCGTACGCGAGCGTCGCGGCGGTCACTCTGGGAATGGTTTCTTCCTTGAAGCCCGCAGCGGGGTCTGTGCCGCCGTCGGTGGTGTTGTGCCACGGGTACACCTTGGCCATCAGATGCGAGCGCACCACTGCGATGGACACGCGTTGCACATCGCAGGTGATCCAGCGCCGCCCCCATGCCTCGGCTACGTCGGCGGTCGCTCCGCTACCACAGGTTGGGTCGAGCACTAGGTCGCCGGGTTCGGTGGTCATCAGCACGCATCGCTCGACGATCCGGTCCGAGGTCTGGACCACATACCGCTTGTTCGAAGGGGAAGTGACTCTGTGCCAGACGTTGTCGAGTTTCCGTCCGGGGCGTTCTTCTTCGTACCACTTCCAGTGCAAGCTGGCGCCTAGGTCTGACAGTCGGCCTGAGCGTTTCAGAGCGCACATTCCGCATGCGGCTTGGCGGTTGTCGGGGTCGCCGGGGCAGGGATCGTCGTCGGAGGGCTCCTTATCGTACGGCGGGGCGTGCACGGATACTCTCCACTGGCTGTTCGGTCCGGTGGCGTGCCATCTGCCGTTGAACCAGTAGTCCACTGATCTGCCCGTATGCGAATAATGCTGTGATGTCAGCGGCATTCGTCGAAATAGACGTGTCCCATCTGGCAGCGTCGAGACATCGGCACGCTCCACCTTGGTCGGGGCGCGGTCCGGCTCGTTCTCTGGCATTTCGATGGCTGCCGCGTAGGTGAAGTCGTCCATGCTTGATTGCCGGTCGCGTTCGCCGTAGAGGGGGTTGTATCTGATCTGGGCTTTGTCCTTGGCGTACCACAGCAGGTAGCTGGCGCTTTCGCCCAGCAGTCTTGCCGAGGGCATTCCAGTGGGTCGCCATGTGATCGTCGCTACCCGGTTCTCGGCTCCGAAGACTTCGTCCAGCAGCACTCCGAGACGGTGGACGTTCTCGTCTCCGATCTGCACGAACAACGAACCGCTGTCCGTGAGGAGCTCGCGGGCGAGGACGCATTGTTTGTGCACGCCGTCGAGGTAGGAGTGGATGCCGTTGGTGTAGCTGTCACGGAACGCCCGGATCGGCAGAGCGTCGCCAGCGGGTACGGCTGCTGGCTGGTCCTTGACATTGAGGCTATTCGTGGTGGGTTGGAAGTTGGACTGGTAGGACATGCCGTAGGGTGGGTCGTAGTAGATCATCTGCACCCGTCCGGCGAGGCCGTCTTTGGCGATCAGGGATTTCATCACGTCGGCGGAGTCGCCGTGGATGAGCCGGTTCTGCCAGTGTCCGGCGTGCTCATAGAAATCGAGTGGGTCCGCGTCCTCGGGCAGGCCGTTGAAGTCGTCGGTGGTGATCTGCACTCCTCGGTCACGCTTGCGGAGTTGCGCTATGAAGTCTTCGGGGCTGATCTTCTCTCGGACATACAGCGGTAGTGCCTCGAAGTCATATAGGGCGTCCTCGATTGGGCTGCCGGTGAAGCTTGAGGTCTCGCCTCGGCGATCCCAGGTGAGAGCCGGTCCGGAGATCTCTCTGCGGTCTGCTGAGAACGGCTTGGGCTTGCGGTCCTCGGCAGTCATCATCGGCTCGGTCTCAACAGTGGGGGCGTTGCGCCGTCCTGCGGTCTTGTGCCGGTAAGAGTCAGTGGCCACAGTCGTGCTCTTCTTGTCAGGCCGAGACCGGGACGGCTAGGGCGCCTTCGACAGTGGAGGCTTTCGCAGCCTGTGCGATGTGGGTTCGGGCCAGAGTGGCGTCGTTGATGACCAAGTAGTCCCAGCAGCGCAGCGCGTCAGGCAGAGACGGGGTCCCTGCGACGCAGGGGATCCAGTGGTCGCGGATGTAGGCCTCCGCAGCGTGGGCCTTGTCGTCGCGCACGCCCTTGCATTCGATGATGAGGTTGACGCCGTTGGCGAGCCGGGCGACGAAGTCGGGTTCGTAGCGGCGCCAGCTGCCGTTGAAGTGGTAGGGAGCGGACCAGCCGGTCTGGAAGTTCCGGGCCCATGAGTCAACGTCCTGGTGTGTGTCGAGCACATGCGCGACTTCCCTTTCGAGGTTGGAGTGGCAGGCTGCGTAGGAGAGTTCGCTGTTGTGCGCGGTGTGGACGTGCTTGAGGGTGGTCCAGAAGTCCACTGCGGAGGTGTCATCGGTCGCGGGCGCGTCTAGGAACGCGATTCGCTGGTGGTCATGGCTGCACTCGTCGGTGCAGGCATCGAGGATCGCTTGCACGGCGCTGCGTCTTTGGGAGTCGTCCACCATCAAGTCCTTCGGCTCCGGGCACTGGACGTCGGGGTGGTTGAGCCATTGGCGCACGATCCGGCGGGCTGACACGAACAGTGACGCTGTGGTGCCTTCGAGGTCGGGGTGGGTTCCCCTGAACTCTGCGACCATCTCGGCGGCGACCTTGAACTCTGCCTGGTTGTTGCGGTGGGCGACGTCGATGATCTTGGTCTTGCCGATCTGGGGGCTCAGCAGCGTCATGGAGGCGTCAGTGAGCGGCTGGATCTTCCAGGGCGCGATCTTGGATTCGTCCAGGACGAGGCGGGTGCTCTGCGACACCCGCCGGTACTCGCGGACCCTGGGCCAGACGATGCGGTGGTGACCACGGCCCTCGACGGTGTGCACATGGGTGCGCTTCGGCGGGTTGTCCGGTGTCTTCTTGTCGGTGGGCTTGGATGGCATGAACTCGAAGGGGATGCCGACCACTTCGGCGTACTCGGGTGTCAGCCGGCCGCTGCCGTCGTCGCGGAAGTCCTCATAGGAGGTGCGGCGCAGCGCCCGGCCGGTGACCTGTTCGCACAGCAACTGGGTCGAGAACGCCCGGTAGCCGACGATGTGGGTGACGTTTCGGGCGTCCCAGCCCTCGGTGAGCATCCCGACCGAGATCACGCAGCGGATCCGCGCTCCGGGCTGGTTCTCTTTGCCGACGGTGTTCAGCACCTCCCGCACAGCCTCCAAGGCGTCCGCAGGGCGGCCTCGCCGACCGGCGATCCGATCGCCTTGGGCTTTGATCAGCTTCTTGGCTTTGGCGGTGATCTCGTCCTGGTCGTCGAGGTCGGAGTGCACCACCAGAGTGCGCGGTGGATCGGCCCACCGTCCGTCCACGACGTTGGACAACTCCCGATAGCAGCCCGGATGGAGGCGCTCGCCGTCTTTGGTGGGTTCGGCCCAGCCGGCGATGTGCTCATAGAGGGCGTCCGCGTTGTCGATGGTGTTGGCCACCACGATCATCGTCGGCACCGTGTCGGGCCGGGTCTGCTGCCACCGTGCGAGATGGGCTCTGTAGTCGTCGTACTGCGCGTCGAGCGCGTTGCGCAGAGGAGCAGGAATCTCGCAGCCCGGACCTTCCTTGGAGGGCTTGGGGATCGCCTTCCTGTCAGTGTTGTCATAGAGGCGGCGCCATACGGTGCGCTCCCGACCCGAGTCGTCATCGACAGGCACGCGGGGCACTTTGGTGAGCCCGGACTCGATGGCGTCCATCAACCCGAAGTCCGACGCCACCCACTCGAACGGCTCGGGCTCGGCCCGGGCGGAGGTGTCAATCCACATAGGCGTGGCGGAGAAGTCATAGACCACCGACGCCTGGCCCGCGTCTTCGACCGCGCCGAGTTCGCCAATGTCGCGGAGGCTGCGCAGCACGTTGAACCACACCGCGGCGCGTTTGGCCTCCTTGGCATCATCGCGGTTGCGCTTGACGCCGGGCTTTGGCAGGTAGCAGTGGTGGGCCTCGTCGTTGATGACCACCAGATCGCCGTAGGCGTTCCCTGACAGCAGCGACTTCAACACCCGCTGAGCTGCTTGGGCGTGGGACTCCTTAGTGTCATCGCTGGCATCGGAGCCGATCAGGGCGCGGTGGGCGCGCCCTCCTTTGGAACCGCTGCGGGGGAATCCCAGCGTGTTGAGGTCCTGGCGGGTGAACGCCTGGAAGTTGATGATCTCCACCCGGGCCCGGTTGAGCACGCGACGTAGATCGGCTGGCACCAGGCCCATCTCGTCGTACACGTTCACTGGGTTCGACGGGCGCAGTTCGCTGAGACGGTTCCTAATGGTCAGACCCGGAGTGAGGACCAAGAACCGTTCGCCGTGCTTGAGGTTGCGGCGTCGGGTGGTGCGGGCCGCATTGAGCGTTTGCCATGCAATCAGCATCCCCATGACGGCGGTCTTGCCCGTACCGGTGGCCATCTTCGCGGCGTGGCGCACGATCCCGTCGTTGTGCAACCGCGACAACTTCTCAAGCTCGCTGCGCTCGGAGGTCTGGCGGGTAGCGACCTCGCGCAGCCAGATGAGAGTCTCGATTGCTTCGCGCTGGGCGAAGAACGGACGCAGCCGGCAACCCCGCTCGTCAGCCCAGTGCTCCATCAGCCGCACACTCACCGATGTCGCATCCGGGTGGCCGGCGTGGCGCCAGGCCCGAACCTTCTCGCGGATCTCGTTGATGAGCCGGTTGCGGCGCACGTCGCCCAACTCGAGTTGCGTCTGTGCGGACTTGTCGTCGTCAGGCACAGGGCTCAACAGCATCGACTCGCGGCGGCCCGGCGCCGGAGCGGCCCCGCTCAGGGCGCGGCCCGTGCGGTCGAGCAGCCAATGGTGGGCAGGTTCCTCGAACGGGGAGCAGACCACCGGGTCAACAGCGGGATCCTGGAAGCTCATCGCAGGTAGCGCTTCGATGTTGTCGGCTCAGCGATGGCTGTGGTCGCGGCGATCCGCACCGGGACGCTCACGATGCCGACGAGCAACGAACCGGCCGGACCTCTAGCCCATCGAGGCCGTGGCGGCTATTGGTCGTTTCCGGCATAGGTGGCCCCTCCGGAGCGGGTTTGGGCCTTCTTGCCAGAGAACGCCGTGCAACCGGACCGGAGGGAGCCTCGACAGACCCACCCGCGGTGGTTCCAGTTGCTTTGTGGGATTGGCAAATCCCGACGTTCTCTGGCGGCGAGCACGCTAGCGCCGACCTGAAGGGGCAGCAAGCTCCTCCAGTCGAGTGCGGCAACTCCGGAGGATGCGGTTGTGCTGCGCTGCCATGAACGTGCGGGTGTGGCCGCGCACCTAGTACATGGCCTGGAGAACTCCTACCTCCAGCGCCGACAAGAACCCTCGCCGCGGCTTTCGGTTAGCGCCAAACGCGACTCTCGCTTAGCGCCAACAATCCTCTCAGGCTGCTGCGGGAAGCAGGGTCCCGCTAGCCTCCAAGTCCCAGGATCGCGGCTCTGCACGCCATTTCGCACAGCAAACCGCGCACCCCACGCCCTCGTCGCCCTCGTGGGGGATGTGCGAAATTGCCAAAACCCCAGGTCAGAGCGTTGCGGCCTGACCGGCTACAACATGCGTTTTGGTCGAATGTGGAATGGATTGTTGCAGTTCTGTTACGTTCACGCCGGTCGGGATCTGCGTTTGCCGAGGTCAGAGGGGGTGAGCCGCTAGCCGAGGGGTTGGGCTCGGTTCAACCGTGGAATGGACTGTTGCGGGCACTGTAACAGTCGGCCGTTTCCCTAGGTCAGAGCAGGTTTCCGGTTGGCCATAAAGGAGCTCTCGGGCTGCCTTCTGCGGCTCTTCTTGCCGCGGGTACGGGCGACCGAGGGTTACAAGACCACAGGTCGGAGGGGGGTCGTGTTCTGCGGGTTCTTCGGCTGGCTCGTTGTGCGGCTGCGGGTCACCGATTGACCGGGGGTGCCGTGGTCGGTTGGTGGACGGGGTGTGACGAAGTCGATCTGAGCCTCCCCGGGCTGCTTCTGGGGCATGGACGGTCGACGAGATCGGGGCGCTCGACGTCTTCATGCTTTCAGCAACGAGGAGACGAGTCCCCGCGAGCCTCAACAGTCAGTAGCTGCAGCGGTCGCGTCCTGCGCTCCACTACGGACAATCTGGCGAGAATCCGGCTACGAGCTGTGAGGAGCTGGCTGCGGCGCGCCGCAGATGGGAGGCGCTTGGGGAGGCAGCGGAAGTATGCCGCGAGCCCAACACCCCCTCAGGGACAAGCCGCCCGTCACAGACGCCCCCGGCACGCACCAGAACCCGCCCTCGGAGCCTTATCTGGTGGTTATCTCCTCTAGTTATGAGTAGGGTGGTGGGGTGATGGTCCAGGAGATGATGTCGCTGGCCGAGGCCGGCCGGGTGCTCGGGGTGGGAGCCGAGCAGGTGCGCCGCTACCTGCATCGGGGCCTGCTGCCGGCTGTGCGGGTCGCCAACGCGTGGCTGCTGCCCGCCGGCGAGGTCCACGCGCTCGCAGCAGCCCCGCCCCGCGGGGGCCGCCCGCTGTCGGCGTCCGCGGCCTGGCGCGACATCCTCGCTGGGCGCATCGACTTCGACGACCCTCACCGCTACGTCAACCGGGGAGCTCTCGGCCGCTACAGCGCCGGGTCACCAATGGTGTCAGCCCTGCTCGCAAGCCCAGATGTAGCTGTCAGCGGCATGCACGCCGCGGCCGCGTATGCGGACATGCTCGACCCGTTGGCCGATGAGGCGCACGTCTACATCGAACAGGACTGGCACCAGCGGCTCGAACATCCGCACCCGATGTACGGCCTTGCCGCGGATCCGCTGGGCCGAGTGCTGGTCCGGTCGGTGTCTGCGGACAGTTGGCGCTTGCTGCAGGCGCGTTCTGTTGCTGGCGCGGTCCGCCGCGCAGAGGGCGGCGCCGGTCAGGTCGCGCCAGGCGCGGTGGTTGCGCTGGACCTGTGCGTCTCGCCTCATCCACGAGAGCAGCGGGTCGCCGACGCCATCATCGAGAGCCTGCGGTGACCGCGGCGGCTGTGGTGCTGCCGCCCCTGGAGGGGCAGCAGGCTCAGGCCTGGGACACCCTGATGGCTGTCGCCGGGGATCTCGGCGAAGGCTGGACACTGATAGGTGGCCAGATGGTGTTGTTGCATCAGGCAGAACGTGGCCTTGGTGGTGCTGGGGCAGTCGGCGGGCCGGTCTTCGCTGGAGCTATGACCTCGACGTTGTGGTGAACCTCCGCACGAGCCGTTCACGTATGAGCCACATCGACTCCGTGTTGAGGGGTCACGGGTTCGAGCAGCAGGTCGTGCCGATCGGGCATCGCTACGTGGACGCGGCCGGTGCCGTGTTCGACGTGCTCGCGCCGGATCATCTCGGCCGGCACTTGCCGCGGCTCGGGCGCGGCAACACGCTTCAGGCGCCGGGCGCGACGCAGGCATTGAAACGCACCGCTCGGTGATGGTGGAGCACAACCAGCAACAGGCCTCCATACCGCGCCCCAGCCTCGTCAACTCCGGATTGAGCCAGGCAAGTCGGTCTATGTCGGCAACGGATCGTCTGACGAGCTTGCTGGTGCGCGTCAGGCAGGGTTTGGCTACATCGTGCACTCCAACGTCTTCGATCGCAGCAACGGACTCGTGGAGCCAGAAGAGCAACTGGGACGAGCACGACAAGCCGACACGACCGTCGACACCGTGAACGAATTGGACGACATTCTCGCCCTTTGCTGACGCCAAACAGCCTGCGTGGACCTGTCTTCCCCTATGCCGGGTTGCGGGCAGCGGTGGAGCGCGCTTGGTGCAGACCGATCAGACCGAGGGCTGCGACGCCGGAGAGACCTGTCGCAAGTGCTGGACCGGGCATCCCGTATCGCTCGAAGAGGATCGCGCCAAGCACTGCACCACCAGCTCGCCCCACGATGCCTGAGCTCTCCGCGAATCCGAGTGCGTAGCTTCGCTGTGACGAGGCCAACTCTGCGATGACGGGCTTGGTCGATATCAGGGCGAACTCGAAGCCGAGCAACAACAGGAACAGAGCTGCGATTCCAGGCAGCAACGTGTCCTCGAAGACTGCCAATGCAGCACTGCTCAGGCACATGATTGCCAGGCCGTAGCGTGCGCTGCGGAGCTGCCCCAGCCTGTCGCTGAAGGCGATCGTTGCAACGGCAGCCGCGAGTTCGCCGATCCCGAGGGCGATTGCCAGGGCCCCGATCACGCCTAGCGGCAGGCCGAATCGTTCAGTCAGCCAGGCTGCGTAGGCGATCAGGACGACTTGACTAGCAAGCAGCAACAGCCCGGCGGTCGCGATGAGAGGGCTGCCGGTCCTGAGCTGGAGCTTGTCGTTGTTGGCCGTCTCGGCAACCTCATGGGGCTGCTGGGCGGGAGATCCGATCCCGGATCCGTGATCGCGCGCCAGTTGCCTCGGACCAGCGACGAGGCTGCCGATTGCGGCCACTCCAACGAGGGCGTACGCGAGTTGCCAGCTTGTGATGTCGGCTGCTGCGGTGGCGAGCGGGACGCCGATCAAGAATGCCGCTGACCACGCGAGCTCAACTCGCCCGACCAGCGCAGACCGAACACTGAGCGGCACCGTGTCGGCGATCCACGCAATAGTCGTTGCGCTATAGAGGATGTTGCCCAGCGCGACGGCGGAGAATCCCACCGCGAGGCTCCAAGCCGACGGGGCTACAGATATCAGCAGACAGCCCACGATGAGACTGACCAGAGATGCCCTCAGTGCACGACGTCTTGGCACACGATCGAGCCGCCGGCACACGAAGGGGCCGAGGACACCTGTGGCGGCTTGGCTGGCTCCGATGATCGCCCCCATCACCGTGAGAGAGACACCGAAGGTGGCGCCCATCGCAACCAGCAGGGGCACGCGCATCCGACCAGCGGTGGCACCCGGCAAACGCCCAAGCGCAAGGACCGAGACCCGCCGACGTACGGGATCAGCCGCAGGCCGCGTCGACTGAGGCTCGTCGGAGCCACGCGGGTCCACCTCGAAGCTGTCAGCCATCGTGTCAGTATGGCCATGCTGGGCGCGAAGGGGCCGCTAGCCGGCCCGGGTGCTTCGACGGGCCTCTACGATGGCTTCTTGGTCGAATGCGCGCAACAATGCGCACATTTCCCGCCCTCGTAGCTCAGTGGATAGAGCATCGGTCTCCTAAACCGTGTGCGCAGGTTCGATTCCTGCCGGGGGCACCCGACTCTTGTCCGGCGAATGGACTCTGCCCAGCCGTGCGAACCTCACCGTCGCGGGCGCGGATGGAGCCCAGAGCGTCGCGTCAGGGTCTGAGGGCTGTGAGGGGCACGACCGCTATGCCGTCGTCGGTCTGGTAGCCGGGCCCGAAGGCGGTGATCACGATGAGGCGGGCTGGCTCGCCGCGGCGGGCGGTGTCGACCCGGGCGCGCACGGCGCGCAGCGACTGCATGGCCTCGGTGATGGCCGATGCCCCGCCCATCTTGATCTCGACGGCAGCCCACTGTCCGTCCAAGCCCTCGAGGATGGCGTCGGCCTCGAGGTTGGTGTCGTCTCCGTAGTAGTAGGCCCGCCCGCGGTGAGGGCCTATGTTGCGTTCGTGATGAGCCGCGTTTGCCGAGCAGCGCCCGTCGAACTGGCCGAGCGAGTCCATGCCGAAGCACTCACCTGATCCCATGAACTCCGTCGACCCCTTCGGTGAAGCCCGGCTGGGGCCGGTCACGCTGCGCAACCGGATCATCAAGGCGGCCACCTTCGAGGGGGTGATGCCCGAGGCGCTGGTCACGCCCGAGCTGATCGAGTACCACCGGGCGGTGGCCGCGGGCGGGGCCGGCATGTCGACCGTCGCCTACCTGGCCGTCGCTCCCGAGGGGCGCACCCACGCCGAGTGCATCTGGCTGCGCCCCGAGGCCGTGCCCGGACTGCGGCAACTCACCGACGCCATCCACGCCGAGGGCGCGGCCGCGGGCGCCCAGATCGGCCACGCAGGACCCGTCGCCAACTCCCGGTCCAACAAGGCCGCGTCGATCGCGCCCAGCCGGCGGTTCAACCCTCTGGCCATGCGGGTCATCCGCTCCGCCACCGACGCCGACATCGCCCGAATCACCAATGACTACGCCCGGGCCGCCCGCCTCGCCGCCGACGGCGGCTTCGACGCCATCGAGATCCACCTCGGCCACAACTACCTGCTCAGCGCCTTCCTCAGCCCCAACCTCAACAAGCGCACCGACGCCTGGGGCGGATCCCTCGCCAACCGGGCCCGGTTCGGTCGCCAGGCCGTCCAGGCGGTGCGGGCCGCGGTCGGCGACAAGCTGGCCGTCACCGCCAAGGTCAACATGAACGACGGCGTCCCCGGCGGTCTCAAGGACGACGAGAGCCTCGAGTTCGCCCGGATGCTCCAGGCCGACGGCGCCCTCGACGCCCTGGAGCTCACCGGCGGCAGCTCCTTCGCCAACCCCATGTACCTGTTCCGGGGCGACGCCCCCCGCGACGAGTTCGCGGCCACCCTCCCGCCCCACGTCCGGCTCGGCTTCAAGCTGGCCGGGGCCAAGCTGATGCCGGACTACCCCTTCGAGGAGGCCTACTTCCTGCCCAAGGCCCGGAAGTTCCTCGAAGTCCTCGACATGCCGTTGATCCTGCTCGGGGGCATCAACCGCCTCGACACCGTGCAGTCCGCCCTCGACGAGGGGTTCGCCTTCGTGGCCATGGCCCGGGCCCTGCTGCGCCAACCCGACCTCGTGAACCAGTGGCAAGCCGGCAACTCCGCCGAAGGCAACTGCATCCACTGCAACCGCTGCATGCCCACCATCTACAGCGGCACCCGCTGCATCGTCGACCACCCCGACCCCCTGACCGTCGGCCGCCCCATCATCTGACCGTCGACCACCCCGACCCCCTGACCGTCGGCCGCCCCATCATCTGACCGTCGGCCGCTCCATCATCTGACCGGCGCCCGCCTTCGACGCCCGCGGCTAGGGCTGATGGGGGGTGAGCGGTAGCCTCGGCTCGTGCGCCTGTACGACACCGCACGCCGTTCTGTGGTGCCCTTCGAGCCCCCGTCGCCGCCCGGAGAGGTGCGGATCTACGTGTGCGGCATCACCCCGTACGACAGCACCCACCTCGGGCACGCTAACACCTACCTCGCTTACGACCTGCTGATCCGCCGGCTCGAGGACCTCGGCCACCAGGTGCGGATGGTGCGCAACATCACCGACGTCGACGACTCGATCCTGCCCAAGGCCCGCGAGCTCGGAGTCGACTTCCTGGAGCTGGCCGCGGCCGAGACCGCTCGGTTCCACAGCGACATGGAGGCCCTCAACACCCGGCCCCCGGCAGCCGAGCCCAAGGCCACCGAGTGGGTGGCCGAGATGATCGCCCTCATCGAGGTGCTCGTGGCCGGCGGTCACGCCTACACCGCCGAGGGCACCACCTGGTTCGACGTCTCCACCTGGCGTGGCTTCGGCCGGCTCAGCGGCTACGACACCGCCGCCATGCGGACTCTGGCCGCCGAGCGGGGCGGCACCCCCGACGACCCCCGCCAGCGCAACCCGCTCGACTTCGTGCTGTGGCAGCCGTCGGAACCCGACGAGCCGTCGTGGGAATCGCCCTTCGGGCCGGGACGACCCGGCTGGCACCTCGAGTGCAGCGCCATGGCGATGAGCCTGCTCGGCGCCGGGATCGACCTGCACGGCGGCGGCAGCGACCTGATCTTCCCCCACCACGAGTGCGAGCTGGCCCAGAGCGAGGCCGCCGCCAACCGGCAGTTCGTGAAGCACTGGATGCACTGCGGGATGGTCGCCTACGGCGGCACCAAGATGTCGAAGTCGCTGGGCAACCTCGTGTTCGTCAGCGACCTCTGCAAGGAGAGCGACCCGGCCGCGGTCCGCCTCGCCCTGATGGCGCACCACTATCGCGACGACTGGGAATGGCACGACGGCGACATCTCCGAGAGCGAAGTCCTGCTCGACTCCCTCAATGAGGCGGTGCGACGGCGCGAGGGCGCTTCAGGCGGATCCGACCCGGCCCCGTTCGCCCGCCGGCTGCGAGACGCGCTCGACGACGACCTTGATGCCCCCCGGACCAGGGCGGTGCTGGCCGAGATGGCCGACGCCGTGCTCACAGGCCGCCTCGACGACTCGGCGCCGGGCGTGCTGGCCGAGCTGTGCGCGCTTTGCGGGATCGCCCTGGAGCCAGATCCGCCGTCGCCCGACCCGCAGTGATCTCGCTGTACGACACCCTCACGGGTGAGGTTCGCCCCCTGAAGCTTCGTGAGCCGGGCCGGGTGGCGCTGTACGCCTGCGGTCCGACCGTCTACGACCATCCCCACCTGGGCCACGCCCGCTCGGCCCTCACCTACGACGTACTGCGCCGCTACCTGGAGTGGCGGGGCCTCGACGTGCGCCACGTGGCCAACATCACCGACATCGACGACAACATCATCAACCGGGCCCGCGACGAGGGCAGCACCGAGAGCGAGGTTGCCGTCGAATGGGAGGCGGTCTACATCGACGCCATGGCCGCGCTCGATGTGCTCGATCCCCACGATCGGCCCCGAGCCACCGAATGGGTCACCGAGATGGTCGACTTCGTCGCTCAGATCATGGACGCCGGGGCGGCCTACACCACTACCACGGGTGTGTACCTGCGGGTGCGGGATGTGCCCGGGTATGGCGACCTCGTGCATCGCGACCTCGACGACCTGCGGGCCTCGGCCGGTGCCAGGGTCGAGGTGGACGAGGCCAAGGAGGATCCCCTCGACTTCGCGCTGTGGAAGGCGGCCAAACCCGACGAGCCGTCGTGGCCGTCGCCGTGGGGGCCGGGCCGGCCGGGCTGGCACATCGAGTGCGTGGCCATGAGCCTCGGCATCCTCAGAGACGGCTTCGACATCCACGGCGGCGGCAACGACCTGGTCTTCCCCCACCACACCAACGAGCGGGCCGAGGCACTGGCCGTCGGCCGGTCGTTCGCCCGCCACTGGGTGCACAACGCCATGCTCAACATCGAGGGCACCAAGATGTCGAAGTCGCTGGGCAACTACCGCACCGTTGTAGAGCTGCTCGACGAGCACCCGGACAACGGCCGGGCCTTCCGCCTGCTGGTGCTGCAGACCCACTATCGCAAGACCATGGAGGTCAACCCCGACCTGATGGCCTCGGCCCGGGCCGCATGCCAACGGCTCGACGCCCTGGCCCGCCGGGCGTCGGTCCTCGACTCCCCGTCGGAGTTGGGGAGCGGTGGTGAGCTGGACGGATCCGCCGTCGACGCCTTCCGGGCAGCCATGGACGACGATCTGGGTACGCCCCAAGCCGTGGCGGTAATCTTCGACACGCTGCGCCGGGCAAACGTTTCACTCGACCGCGGTGACGATGACGCCCGAACCCTGACGACCACCGTGATCGATCTGGCCGGCGCGCTGGGCCTAGCCGCTGACGCCGCCGGGCCCGCGGCCGGCACCGACGACGCTGCCATCGAAGACCTCGTTTCCCGGCGCCAGGCGGCTAGGGCGGCCAAGGACTGGTCCGCTGCCGACTCGCTGCGAGACGAGTTGTCGGCTCTGGGGGTGGTGGTGGAGGACACTCCGGCCGGCCCGATCTGGCGCCGGACGTGATTCCTGCCACCGCCCGAAATTGATGCGAGTAATGGACCTACACGGGCGGTTTCGTCATCAATTCCGCTCGGGGATAGGGACGGAGGCGGTGCCGTGAGCGTGCTCGGCAACCGGGTGCTGCGCACCGAGGACCCCCGCATGCTCACCGAAGGGGCCCGCTACGTGGCCGACCTGCGGCTCAACGGTGCGGCCCGGGCCTGGTTCGTGCGCTCCACCGTCGCCAGCGGGCGCCTCATCGGCGTGGACACGGCCGAGGCCCGGGACCAACCCGGCGTGCTCGGAGTGTTCACCGCGGCCGACCTTGACCTGCTCGACCTGAAGCCGATCCCCATGGTCAACCAGAGCATGACTCGGCCGGTCCTGGTGCGTGACACCGTCCGGTTCGTGGGAGAGCCGGTGGCGGCAATAGTGGCCGAGACCACCGCAGCCGCGGCCGACGCAGCCGAGCACGTCGTCGTCGACATCGAGCCTCAACCCGCGGCCGTGGCGCTGCCCGAAGCGGTTGCGGGCGGCACGCTGGTCCACCACGACGCCGGTACCAACGTCGCCTTCGACATGCCCGCCGCCGGTACCAACGTCGCCTTCGACATGCCCGCCGCCGGTAGCGCCGTGGCCCGCCTCGACTTCGCAGCGTGCGAGGTCACCGTGGGGGACACGCTGGTCAACCCGCGTCTGGCGGCGGTGCCGCTGGAGCCCCGGTCCGCTGCCGCGGAATGGTCCCCGGACGGCACCCGGCTGACGTTCTACGCCTCGACCCAGGCTCCGCACCGCGTGCGCGACGCTCTGGCTTCCCTGTACGGACTCGACAAGGCCGCGGTCCGGGTGGTGACCCCGGACGTGGGCGGCGGCTTCGGGGCCAAGGGCTCGCCCTCACCCGAAGAGTTGGCGGTGGCCGGGCTGGCCCGTGCCGTCGGACGGCCGGTGGTGTGGACCGAGTCCCGGGCTGAGAACCTGACGTCCTCGGTCCACGGCCGGGCCCAGAACCAGCAGGTCCGCCTGGGCGGCACCCGCCGCGGCCGCATCACCCACTACGAACTCGACATCGTCCAGGACGCGGGCGCCTACCCGATGATCGGCGCCTTCCTACCGACCTACACCCGCAAGGTGTTCACCGGCTGCTACCACATCGCCAACGCCTCGGTCGACGGGCGCAGCTACGTCACCAACACCGCGCCGGTCACCGCCTACCGGGGCGCGGGCCGTCCCGAGGCGATCTTCGCAGTCGAGCGGGCCGTCGACCTGTACGCCGCCAGGATCGGCATGGACCCCGCCGAGGTGCGCCGCCTCAACTTCGTGGCGCCTGACCGCTTCCCCTACACCAACCCGGTGGGTAGCACCTACGACTCCGGCAACTTCGGAGCGGCCCTCGACCGGGTGCTGGCCGCGGCCCGGTACGCCGACCTGCGAGCCGAGCAGGCACGGCGCCGGACCAGCGGCGACCCGATGCTGCTCGGCATCGGCATCGCCTCATTCGTGGAGAGCACATCGATGGGTCCCAGCGAGCTGGGCGAGATCGAGCTCGCCGCCGACGGGTCGCTGGTGGTGCGCAGCGGGGCCACCGCGTTCGGGCAGGGCCACGACACTTGCTGGGCCATGATCGCGGCCGAGGCCACGGGTGTTCCGCTCGACCGCATCAAGGTCATATCGGGCGACACGGCCGAGATCGCCTCCAGCGGGCTGACGGCCGCCTCCCGCTCCGCCCAGCTGGCCGGGTCAGCGGTTCTGACCGCGGCCCGCCACCTGGTGGACCTGGGCCGTGCTCTGGCTGCGGCCCGGCTGGAGGCCGCCGAGGCCGACGTCGTGCTCGACACCGCCGCAGGGACGTTCCATGTGGTCGGGTCGCCGCAGCCCCGGGTCGGCTGGGCCGACATAGCAACCCAAGCAGCCGAGGCCGGCGGCGCCCCGCTGACCGCGGTCTCGGACTTCGAGCAGCCCGACAACACCTACGCCTTCGGCTGTCATCTGGCCGTGGTCGAGGTGGACTCCGCCACCGGCCGGGCGGTGCTGCGACACATCGTCGCCTGCGACGACGCCGGCACGCTCATCAACCCTCTCATCGCCGAGGGCCAGGTCCAGGGGGGCATCGCCCAGGGCGCAGCCCAAGTCCTGCTCGAGGAGATGGTCTACGACGGCGACGGCAACCCGATGGCCACCAACCTCGTCGACTACCCCGCGATCTCAGCCCCCGACCTGCCCAGCTTCGAGCTCATCCCCATGGAAACCCCCACCCCGCTCAACCCGCTCGGTGCCAAGGGCATCGGCGAGTCGGGCACCGTCGGCGCTGGCCCGGCCGTCCTCAACGCCATCCACGACGCCGTCGCCCACCTGGGCATAGACCACATAGACATGCCCGCCACCCCCCAGAGGATCTGGAAGGCGATATCGGCACGGCGCTAGTCCCACACGGTCTTCGCCGTTCCAGTGTCTAGAGGACGCGCCACCAGGGGACGGACAGGACGTCCGGAGCGAGCCATTCGGTGCGGGGGCCGTCGTGCAGCAGCAGGCCCGCCCTCGACTGCGGGCCGTACTCGGCGCGGAATGAGCGCAGGTGGGCCGTGTCCCGCAGCCTGGGACGCCGCGACGACTTGATCTCCACCGGCAGCAGCCCGCCTCCGGCCTCCACCACGAAGTCCACCTCCGCGCCGGCCGCAGTGCGCCAGTAGAGGATCTCGGCCGGCTCGGTGCGAGCGTCGCGCCAGGCCAGCAGATCCTGCAACACCAGATTCTCCAAGTGGGCGCCGGTGGGCTCGTCCTGCTGGGCGAGATGCATGGCGGCGCCGGTGTCGGCCCAGTACAGCTTGGGCGACTTGATGAGCCGCTTCGTGCGGTTCACCGCATAGGCAGGGACGCGTACCAGAAGCTGCGAGGTCTCGAGCAGGTTCAAGTACCGGTGGACGGTCGACTGGGGAAGGGCGACATCACGGCCCAGCGCCGTCTGGTTGACCACCTGCCCGAGGCGCAGGCACGCCGCCCGCATCAGCCTGCGGAAGTCCGGCAGCGCCGAGATGGCCGACAGATCCTGGAGGTCGCGTTCCATGTAGGTGCGCACGTACCCGTCGAACCAGATCGAGCGGTCGCCGGCACTGTCGAGGTGAAGCGCCGGGGTGGGCAGGCCGCCGCGCGGCGCGAGCGCTCGCCAGTCGGCGGGCTCGTCGGGCCGGACCGCGAGCACCTCGGGCCACTGATCGTCACGGGCGGCCAGCAGTTGCTCCCACACGCCGCCCTGGCCGAGACCGAGCTGTTCTCGCCGTGTCATCGGCCACAGGGTGAGGTAGCTCGCCCGGCCGGCCAGCGACTCGGAGGCCTGGCGCATCAGCAGCAGGTTGGCCGAGCCCGTTAGCAGGAACTGTCCCGGCCGGCGATGCCGGTCGATGGCCTGCTTGACGGCGAGCAGCAGTCGGGGCTCCCGTTGAACCTCGTCGAGGATCACCGGTTCGCTGCCCCCCACCAGGATCTCGGGCTCGCGGCGCGCCGCGTCGAGCACATCGAGGTCGTCGAGGGACAGGTAGCGTCGCTGTCCCGGCATCAGCTCCCGCACGAGAGTGCTCTTGCCCGTCTGACGGGCGCCGGTAAGCACCACCGCCGGCATCACGCGCAACCGTCCAGCAAGGCTCCCTCCCGCCAGCCTAGGAACGATCCCTTCACCCATACCGTGGATGATATCCATTCACCAAGTGAATGGATTACAGACCCGCCAGGACTCAACGGCGGCACACGAGCGCCGAGACGATGACAGCGACGATACGCCGCGTCCGCCGCCGATCCGCTCCGTCTGAATCGGGGTCAGATGCCGCGTGCGGCTGTGGCGACGTCCCGCGCGAACCCGCTCATGCACCTCTCATGGTTGCAGAAGAAGATCCGATACTCGTCGAGGTCGCTCTTTGCGGCCTTGGCAATGCGATGGACGGCGCTTCCCACGGCAAGGGCTCCCCCACAGATCAAGAGCGGCGCCCCGAAGGGGCCGAGCGTCAGACCGGCCATGGCCGAGGCCTGCGCACCTGCCGCGATCAAGATGCCGATCCCGCCTGCGGCGGCCGTGCTCGTGGCCGCGTCCTTCGCCGCTTCCTTGCGGGACTTGCGACCTCGCCTGAAGTGAAGGACATTCTCGGTTATCGACACGGGCGCTTCGGCTGCCGCTGCGACGAGTCCCGCTCTTGCTGTGCCCCTGACAGCAGCCTTGGCCCCGGTCTTGATCGTCGAGACTCGGGTGGCCGACTTTGCGGCTTCAAGCTCCGCACCGGTCATGTTTCGGCTGCCGCGAGCGAGGTTCTTCCCCGCGTCCTCCAATATCACGTTGCTCGGTGCCTGCGCTCGGCCGGGCGAGTTGGCCACCGACCTGACGTGGCTGAAGTGCTTTCCCTTCATGTAGTCCCGCACGGTGGGCTCTCCCAGGCTTCGAAGCCACGGGGAGACTTCCTTTTCATAGATGAGCTGTGCCATGGCCGGCGAGCGCGGCTCGAGGCCGCGGCCGAGACCGCCGTACCGAAATCGGCGTTGAAGGGCGGGATTGAGGCTGTGCCATCGAGCCGGTCTCGGCCCGACGGTCGCTGCGGCCACGGCCGAGACAGACCCCCCGTTCGACTCGGTTGTGGCGGCCACGGGTGCTGCCGCCGTATCACGACCGTGCCTCGGGTCAAGAGCCGGCCAGTCGTAGAGCCTCTGAGCGGGGGCCGGCATCCCCTCTGGTATGGCGTCGCCGCAGTATGCGCAAGCGGCAGCCTCCGGGGTCTCGGCGTGATGGTGGCGATGATCGAGCCACCGGACATAGCAGGGGGATGCGTCCACACCGCAGTCCACACAGTCGACGCAGTAGTGACGGTACTCGCTTCGGTTGTGAGGCTTCGGCAGACTCGGCGGCGCTTCTGAGAGGCAAGTCGCTCCGGACGGAATGACGTGACCACACTCCGTGCAGTGAATGTCTTCCTCGGCAGTCGCGGTCCACATGTCAAACTGAAAACTACCTAGTTCTGATGTGGCTCGCCTGCCGTGCCCGAAGGGTACGAACAGGTCGGCCCGGCCCTCAGGCGACAAGAGCTCAACGGCAGTGCAATGAAGCCGAGCCGACTACGGTGCGCGACTCATGGCGGCGCTGCCTGAGCATGTGGTCTTCGACTTGGAGACCAACGCCGACCGGCCGCATCCGGCCGAGCACGAGATCATCCAGATCGGGGCGGTGCTGGCATGCGACGACGGCGTGCTCGACAAGTTCGAGACTCTGGTAAGACCCCAGCGCAAGCTGCCCCAGCGGATCATCGAGCTGACCGGCATAGAGCACGGCGAGCTTGGCGGGGCGCCATCGCTGGAGGAGGCCTTGGACAGCTTCTTCGAGTGGGTCGGCGATCGACCGATGATCGCCCACAACGGGTTCGGCTACGACTTCGTCGTGCTCGATGCGGCGGCAGAATCGGTCGGCGTCAGCACTCCGGACGGACCAAGGCTCGACACGCTGGAGTTGGCCCACATCGTGTATCCCCGTGCCGGAACGGGCATGGTCCGCGGTGTCGATGGCAAGCCTCCCCCGCCCGGCCGCAGCCTCGACCAGTTGGCCGAGTTGGCAGGCCTCGCAGCCCGCGACAAGCACGAAGCGCTCAATGACGCCCGCATGACTCGACTCGTGATGTCGGGGCTCCTGTCGGATCTCAACGACCCCCGGCCCTCGCGGCGGCTGCAGCGGTGGATCCTCGGACAAGGGCGTCATCCGTGGGCCGACTTCGCCGATCCCCAACGGCATCCGGTCGCGCTCGAAGATGTGGTTCCCGAAGTTCCTACGCCGGATCCCATCGTCCCCAGTGGGGGCCTCGATGTCGGCGAGATCGTCGACATGTTCGGCTCGGGCGGCCTGCTGATGGGAGAAGGGCGGACGCCTCGCCCCCAGCAGGCCCGCATGGCCAGTCTCGTGTGCGAAGCGCTGGGCACTCCTGGACGCCGGCAGATGATCGAGGCGCCGACCGGTACCGGCAAGACCCTCGCCTACCTGGTTCCCGCCATCGAGGCCGCACGGGTCACGGGCCGCGTGTCGGTTGTCGCGCCGCACTCGCGCGTCCTGCAAGACCAGATTCTGGAGACGCTCGAGGACCTGGGACCCACCCTTGAGCCGTTCTCGACCGTCGTCCTCAAGGGCCGCCAGAACTACATCAGCCTAAAGGCCTTGCGGGGTGAGCTCGAATGGCTAGCCGAGGATGCCGAAAAAGGGCCAGCCGATCATCCCACCGTGATGGCGCTGGCCATTCTGTGCGGCTGGGTGGCCCAGACGCCCTCCGGCGACTGGGCTGACCTGCGCACCGCGGCGATCGAGGGACACCTGCGACCTCTGGAGGTCTTGCGGTGGAAGCTGCGGGTCGACGCTCGACCTGGTCCGCCTCGGGACCGTCTCGATGGGCTCGACTTCTGCCGGCGGGCTCTGGACCGGCTCAAGACCGCCCATGTGGCCGTGTTGAACCACGCCCTGCTGGCTGCCGGATCGACGCTGAAGGCGGGCGAGTTCAACCTGCTCGTGGACGAAGCCCACAATCTGGAGGACTCGGCCACGATCGCCTCTACAAGGGAGGTGAGTGCCGGTCAGATCGAGATGCTGTGCGACTCGCTCTGGGATCCGACGACGCGGCGGGGCCTGGCCGCTCGCCTCGCGTCCGCCACCGGCTCAGGATTGGGTGAAGACGGGATCGAACGGGTACGCGACGTGGTGGCAGCCGTCCGGCTGGCGGCCGGCGGGCTGTCGGAGCCGCTGGTAGAGCATGTGAGGGATCGAACCGGCGCCACCCGAAAGCAGGCGGCCCGCTACGGGGTCTCACACCGCATCGTCCGCGGCGTCGACCGGCGGCATCAGCCCTATCAGCGTGTGGGGGACGCCGGTCGGGCGCTTCGGAGCGCTCTCCGACAGGTGGCAGACGCCTTGGACGAGATAGATGTCCCCGAGCAGATCGGGGGCCGCTACCGCCGCGACGCTCTTGAGGACGAGAAGGCCCGGCTGGGCAGGGAAGCCCACAACGCGGCAGAACTCGTCGACGCGGTGCTGTGGGCCGAGGCCCAACTCCGGCTCATCGACGACGACGCCGACGAGGACTTGGCTCAGTGGATCAACATCGCCGATGTGAGCTTCGAGGCTGACGCGAGCTTCAAGGGTCTGTCAGACGCCGCGCCGGGCAACGGCGACCTGAGTGACAGCAACCGCGCGAACCGCGACAGCGCCGGCGCCGATGTGTCCGCATCAGGGCAGTGGCGCTGGAGGCTCCGGCGCGCGCCCCTGTCGGTGGCCGGCCTGCTCGCAGATCTCTGGGACCGCAGCAGCTCGGTGGTGCTCACCTCGGCCACGCTGCGGGCGGGCGACGACTTCGGCTACCTCGGCAGCCGGTTGGGACTCGACGACGTAGAGCCCGTGGAGATCCCCTCGCCCTACAACGATCTCGACCGTCGCCACCTGCTGTTGCTGACCGACTACCTGCCGGCGCCCCGCGGCCAGCTGATGGACAGGTTCACCGAGGCCGTCTCAGCGGAGATCCCTCGACTGTGCATGGCCGCCGACGGCGGTGCCATGGCCCTGATGACGGCCCGATCCCGCCTGGAGCAAGTCCGGGACCACGCACGGCCTGTTCTCGCCTCCGAGGGGATCGAGCTGCTGGCCCAGGGCGAGGGATCGGCGGGCTCGCTGGTCGACCGCATGAGGACCGAGCCGTCGGCCTGCCTGCTGGGGCTCAGATCCTTCTGGGAGGGAGTCGACGTCCCCGGCGAAGCCCTGCGGCTGCTCATGATCGAGAAGGTCCCGTTCGATCCGATGGGAGACCCCATCATCAGCGCACGCAAGGGCCTTCTCGAGCTGCACGGCAAGGATCCCTTCGCCGACTACCTGGTGCCCAGGGCGGCCATCGCCTTCGCCCAGGGTGTGGGACGGCTGATCCGCACCGACTCCGATGTCGGGGCCACGGTGGTGCTCGACAACCGGATGCGCCGACCGCTGCCGTACGTGGATGTGATGCTTCGAGGACTCACCGGCCCGCCCGCGGTGGAGGAGATCGACGGACCCGACGAGGCCTACCAGGCTGTGGCCGGGCACCTGGGCCGTGAGATGGACGATGCCCGGCGGGAGCGGATCCATCGGATGCCCGGTGTCGAGACCCTGTCGAGGGCCGCCCTCGAGATCGGCGACCGCGAGGCGCGGGCCGATGGCGCCGAGATAGAGCGACGGTTGGAGATCGCCCGCAACTGGCTCGGATTCGATCGCTGGCGACCCGGACAGCACGACGTGATGCGCAGGCTCATGAACGGCGAGGACGTCGTGGCGGTCCTGCCCACGGGATCCGGCAAGTCGGTCACGTACCAGGTGCCGGCACTGTTGTCGCCCGGGGTGACCCTGGTGGTGTCGCCCCTGATCGCCCTCATGCGCGACCAGGTCGACAATCTGCGCTCCAGAGGGGTCAGCGAGGTTGCCGCCATCCATTCGGGAGTGGGCCAGGCCGAGCAGGAGGCCGTGCTCCGCAGCGCCGCCCAAGGGCACATCAAGCTGCTGTACGTCAGTCCCGAGCGGCTCTGGTCGCCGCTGTTCCGGGGCTGGCTGGAGGATGTGCCGGTCGCCCGGGTGGCGGTGGACGAGGCCCACTGCATCTCGCTGTGGGGACACTCGTTCCGCCCCGAGTACGCCATGATCCCGCGGGCGGTCGCTGCGGCGGCGCGGGGTCGCCGGCTGCCAGTTGCCGCGGTCACAGCCACCGCCACCGCCGAGGTGCTCGACGACATCGTCCGGCTGCTCGACATCGAGCCGGCCGGCGGCCCGCTGGTCGGCTCGGTGGACCGGCCCGAGATCCGCTACTACGTCGAACGCTGCCGCAATCGCAGGGACCGCGACCTTCGTGTGGTGCAGGTGGTGGAGGCCTTCCGGCGCCGCAGCGCCATCGTGTACGTCCCGACCCGCAACGACACCCGCCGGCTCGCAGCCCTGTTGCGCAGCTTCGGCCACCGCGTCCGCCCCTACAGCGGGGCGATGGAACTCGGCGAGCGCCAGCACACCGAAGACGCCTTCCGCCACGGAGAGATCGACGTCGTGGTGGCCACCAAGGCCTTCGGCCTCGGCATCGACAAGCCCGACATAGCACTGATCGTGCACCTCGAGATGCCTGCCTCGATCGAGGAGTACGTTCAGGAGACCGGCCGGGCTGCCCGCGGCGCCCGCGACGGAACCGGACCGGACACCGGCACGGCCGTGCTGCTCACCACGGGTAGAGACTGCCGCATCCACGAGTACTTCGTCGAGTCGTCGGCACCCGCCATCTCCACGGTGGAACGGGCATGGTCCGGGCTGGTTGAGGGTCTCAACTTCATCGACCCCGACCAACTCAGCGGAAGATCCGACACGGAGGACGGCGAGCGGGACGAGTCGCACGCACTCGCCCTGCACTATCTGGAGCAGGTCGGTGCGGTGCGGCGATGCCAAGACTTCGTGCTGCGGGGCCGGATCGGTCGGGTCGACGCCACCGAACGCCGCCTCGAGGAACTCCGCTCCCGCGACGCCGCGCTGGCCGGCCGCGCCGACGCCGTCCTGCGGCTCGCGGACGAGGAGGAATCCGAGTACCGCAGTAGCGGGTGGGGGCGCCGGCTGGGCCGCCGCCCCGACGAGGTCGAGCACACCGTGATCGAGCTTCTCAAGCTGGGTATCTGCAGCTTCTCGGCGTGGCGGTTCGGGTGGACCTTCGAGCGGGTCGCGGCGACGGAGCCCGACTGGAACCGCCTCGAGCGTCTGATCGACCGGCGTCGCGCCGCGGTCCGTCAGCGGGCCGAGCAGGCCCGCGCTCTCGCTCGACGCCGGTCGGACTGCCGGCGCCGCGAGATGCTGCGCTATCTGGGGGAGCCCGACCCGCCCGCAGGCACGGCCGTCTCCTGCGGCGCCTGCGATGCCTGCACCCCCGATCTGTCCCGACCATGGCACGACTCGCCGGTCGATCCGGAGGACGCGGCCGACGCGGTGCGCGCCGAAGCCGAGGCGATCGCGCTGGTCCTCATCGACGGGGCGGAACGTGGACAGTGGTCGAGGCGCAACCTGATTCGGGCTCTGCGAGGCGATGCGGGCGGCAAGTATCCGCTCCCCGAGATGCTGCGAGCCCACGGCTGCTACGGCCGTCTCTCACTGCTCGACGAACAGGAGGTCCAGGACCTGATCGACGAGCTGATCGACGAGGGGTGGGTGGAGGAGCACACGCCGGAGGGTCGCGGCTACCAGGCCCTGCGCTTGACGCCCGAGGGGCGCAGGACCGTGCGTGGCCGCTACCCCAGATAGCCAGCTAGAGGGCGCAACGCTCGAAATGTAGTGTTTGCGGCCCATGGCGTTCCTGCTGCCCGAGAACATCCCGAGCCGGTCCCGGGTCCCTGAGCGGCTGCGGCAGGTGGCGAGGGCACTCCGGGACTTCGCTCCCGAGGACGTGACGGTTTGGCTGCGGGAGACCGACAGCGGCCTTCACTATCTGGTCGTGCTCGATCCCACGTCGGGGATCTTGGTTATCGACGCTCCGCCGTTGTCGTCCGGAGGCCGGACCCGGAAGCCGCGGCGAGGGCTGGTCGACTCGTTCGACCCGATCCGCGTACGTCAGGAGGTGGCCCGCCGGGCGAGCGAGTTGACAGCGGGCGTCGACGAGGCCGGCATCCTGAACCTGCCCGTGGCGTGCGTTCTGGCCGTTCCCGACCACGGCGAGATTCCAGTGGGTTCGCTCGGAGAGGCGGACCGAGGGCTGTCGATCCTCAGCCGCTCCGATCTCACCCAGGAGCGGCTCGGAGAGGCCCTCCGACGAATCCTCGGGGGCGGACGGCCCCGTATGCTCGGCGAGCGGGAGGAGAAGCAGGCCAGAGCCGTCGTCAACCCCGAGATCGTGCTTCCGCAGTCGCAAGCTGAGAGCCTGCCACTGTTCCAGGATCCCGAGATCCCGCCCGAAGACGTGATCCGGGTCATGGACCGGGAACAGGAGCGGGTGGCCGAGTACCTAGGTGCCGGCTACAGGGTGCTCAGAGGCGTCGCGGGAAGCGGCAAGACGCTCGTGCTGGCCCATCGGACCCGTTACCTGCACAAGAACTGGCCGCGCTTCCGGATCCTGGTGCTGTGCTTCAACCGGGTCCTGGCCGAGGCGCTCAAGACAATGGTGGGCACCGACGACCGGATAGAGGTCACCAACATCGACCGGCTCTCCTACCGGCTGGCAGGGGCGTCGGGTGCCGGAGGCTCCCTCGACTTCGACCTGCTGGCGCGCCAGGCCAAGCGGGCGGCCCGGCGTCTGCCCGACTCGAAGCGCTTCGACGCCGTGCTGGTCGACGAGGCCCAGGACTTCGACCATGCCCGACTCGACCTGGCCTACTCCATGCTCAAGTCGGTTCGCCTGGAACCGGAGCCGACACGCGGCGACCGGGACAACTTCGTGATGGCGTACGACGTCGCCCAGAACGTCTATCGCCGCGGCGGGGCACGCTGGAACCCGCCCGGTGTCGATTCCCAGGGACGGCCCCGGACCGCCCGCGGCCGCAGCACCGTGTTCCGCAGGAACTACCGCAACACGAGGGAGATCCTCGGCTTCGCCATGAGCTTCCTCACGGAGTCGCCCGACTGGAGTTCTGAGCCGGTCGATCTGGAGGATCCGTCCTCGGTGATTCCACCGGAGGCAGCCAAGCGATCCGGGCCGAGGCCGCGTCTTGCCAGCTGCCGCGACGTGCGTGGGGAGGCCGAGGGCATCGCGGCACGTGTTGACGAGGTGCTCGTCGGGGGCGCGTCCCCAGGCGACATCGCCGTCCTGTACGGCACCTCGGATCTGGAGAAGGAGCTGCGACCGGCGTTCTCGAATCGGGGCCTGCCCTACTTCCATGTCCAAGGAAGGGACTACGCGAAACGCCGCGACAATCGTGACACGGCCGTCCATGTGCTGGACAAGGTGCGGGCATCGACCCTGACCGGCATCAAAGGCCTCGAGTTCAGCCGGGTTCTCATCGGCGGTGTCAACCACATTCGTGTGGTCGATGTTGACGAGGACGATCAGCTCCAGGCGGCCAAGAGCCAGCTGTACGCGGCCATGACCCGGGCCATGGACGAACTCGAGATCACCATGTCCGGCGACGGAGATGTGGGCCGTGCCCTGCTGAAGGCCGATCGCCTGCAGCGAGGGAGCTAGCTCCCGGGCTCCTTGTTGGCCGCGGGCCGTGTGAAGCCGACTGGTGGGCGGTCGGCGAGGTTGAGGGTCTCGCAGAGGAGCGGGTACTCGTCAAGGCCCCTGATCCACTGCCGGGTCGCTTCGAGCGCGAAGTCAAGGCGTCCATGGCCGGCCGCGGCAACCATGCCGGACTTCATGAGTCGGCTCCGGTACACACCCACATATTCGCTGCTGACCCCGAGACGGGCTGCTATGTCCGCCGTCCGTGACACTCCGTCATCCAGCGCCATCGCGGCCAGGAACCGTCGCGAACCGTCAGCGAGGTCTTTCCACATCGGCGCGATCACGAGCTGCCCCACCTGATGACGGGCCGTCTCAGCCCCGACCTCCACGTCCTGCAGGGTCACCTCAACAGTGGGATCCGCGGCGGCCTCCCAGGCGTGGAAGCCGACGAGCTGGATCATGAACGGGTATCCCTGCGCCACCGCCACGGCGTGCTCGACTGCCTCGGGTGCCATCCGTCCGCCGTGCTGCCGTACCGGTTCGGCCAGGGCGGACCAGGCCGCAGAAGGATCAAGGAATCCGACCTCGTGGCGGGCACACCTCTGGAGGAAGGTGATGCTGGTGTCAGCCAGAAGCGTGTCCTCCAAGGTCGGGAGCCCCGCGCCGATGAACGCCATAGGCAGCCGACCGATCCGGGTGACGTCCTGCACGACGACTCCGAGGGTTCTGAGTTCGTCGGTGTCACCGGCGTGTAGTTCGTCGATGGTGACGACGAGACCGGCGCCGCTGCTCTGGAGATGGGCTGCGAGGCCGCTCAGCACGTTGGGGAGCCGGCGGGACAGGTCGGCGTTGGGGTCATAGCCGGGCCCTACACCGATGCCCGCTGCCGCGAGGTCCCTGTCGATATCCAGATGTAATTCTCCGGCACGCAGGTTCAGATGCGCTGCGGCCCTATGGGCCAGTCGGTTGAGCAGGCCCGGGGTCACTGCCGCGTCTGAGACCGACAGCCAGCCACGGCTGTGCCCAAGCCCTCGCAAAGCCTCAAGAACGACAGTCTTTCCCGACCCGCGTCGGCCGAGGAGCAGAGTCGTGTAGCCGGGATGGGTCGGTCCAGTCGACCACGCGTCCGCGATATCTGCCAGGATGTCGTCCCGGCCCGCCAGCATCGGCGGAGCGGTTCCGAAAGTAGGGGAGAAGGGGTTCGTAGGCGGCACTTGGGCCTCTCGATCGATCCAGAGGTTCAGCGTCCTCTAGGCTAGCGCCTCGGTGATCTTGTTATATCTTGTTTGGGCTGTTAAATTTTGTTTAGACTGTTATATTTCGTTGGGATTGTTATATCTTGTTGTGGCTGTTGTTAGCGGATGCCGTAGATGTAGCCGCCTTTGGTGCCGACTGTGATGAGGCCGTCCCAGACCGCCGGGGTGGACTCGATGCAGGCGCCGAGCGAGATGCTCCACAACTCGGGCGGCTCAACCGTGGTGTCGCTCACGTCGAAGGCGTAGAGCCCGCCGCCGCAGTCGCCCTGGATCCACACGTCGTCCACGATGGCAGGACTGGGCCAGGTCGGGCCGGGCAGCTTCTTGGTCCAGCGCACCTCCCCGGTGGAGGTGTCCACGCCGTAGACGTGGCCGGTGTGGGTGGGCACGATCAGCAGGTCGCGGTGCAGACCCGGCGTGGCCCACACCCCCGAGGCGTTCAGGGCGCCCCGCACATGCACGCTCCACACCAGCGGATCGTCGGGCCGGCCCGGGTCGAGCTTGATGATCTGGCCCACTTCGTGGGAACGGTCCGTGCCCCGCTGGTACTCGACCCCGGCGTAGATCATCCCTTCGGCGTCGATCACCAGCGAGGCATCGGTGTCGTCACCCGTCCAGAAGCGGAACACCCGCTCGGGCACCGCGGCGGGGTCGTCCCGCAGCCCGGCGATGTCCCAGCCCTGGACCAGCCCGCCCGAGTTGGCGAAGTACACCGTGTCGCCGCTGACGGCCACCGAGTTCTCGATTGACAGCTCCGGGCCCACAGCAACCAACAGTTCGTCGTCCCAACCCGGCGCATGGAACACCACCTCCGGATCGGCGGTCACCAGCCCGCTATCCCCGTATCCCCGGTTCAGCTTGACGATATGGAACCGCGAGTTCTCCCCGCCGATGAACAGATGGTCGTCGATCACCATGCCCGACCCGTCCCAGTCGTCGTTCCACACGATCGGGCCGAGGTCGTAGGCACCCAGCGACCACAGCTCCCGGGGCGTCCCGCCGTCGAAGGCGATCACCCGGTACCGGTTGTCGCGGCTGCCCACGTACACCAGCGGATACCCGTCGGGGTCGATGGTCACCGACCCCTTGATGATGTCACCGGTACCGAAGTCGGGCAGCAGGCGCTCGCCGGTGTCGGCGTCGAGGAAGTGCACGCTGCGACTGAAAGTGCCCACCACCACCCACGTGCGGCCGTCCCGCTCGAAGACGGCGGGCTGGCCCGTCCATCCGGTGCCGCACCACTGGCGGGGCTCGCCGCCGATCGACGACAACGAGCACAGGGGGTCGCCTTCGGGGAACCGCCAAGCCACGTCGGGCACTGACGGCACGGGACCCTTGCCGTAGTAGGTCCGGGTCGGGTTGCCCCTGAAGGTGAGCAGGCCCTCGACGGTGTCGCCCCACCTCTGGCCCGACGTCTCGGGGTCGACCCAGCCCTCGAACGGCGGGATCGTGGTGGTTGTGGTGGTGGTGGTAGTCGTCGTCGTGGTGGTTGTGGTGGTGGTCGTGGTCGTCGTAGTGCTGGTCGATGACGAAGTGGTCGAAGACGCAGCTGTGTCGGCCTCGCCGGAGTCTCCCCGGTCCGTCTCGGAGGCCCACCGCACCACGATCACCGCGGCCAGCGCGAGCGTCGCCAACGACAGCGCCACCAGACGCACCGTCCTCGACCGCTCCCGCATGGCTACAGCATGCCCACGGCGGCACGGATCGCCGTCGCTTCGCTTGTCGTTGGGGTTGCCGTTCCGCTGTCAACCGGCCGTCGTAGGATCGGAGGCGTGACTGCAGACGAGCACGCGCTCACCGTTGCCTTCGACGCGGACGACACGCTGTGGCACAACGAGGACCTATTCCAGGACGTGCAACGCGAGTACGAGGAGCTTCTGTCGCCCTGGGCCGACGCCATCGCCGTTGACGACCGCCTGCATGAGATCCAGATGACGAACCTGCCCCGCTTCGGCTACGGCGTGAAGTCGTTCACCCTGTCGATGATCGAGGCGGCCGTGTGCATCAGCCAGGGCGAGGTAGACGCTGGTCGCATCACCACCATCATCGGCTACGGCAAGCGCCTGCTGGACCGCCCCATCGAGCTGATCGACGGCGTGGAGGAGGTGCTCGACGCCCTCGGACACCACCGGCTGATGGTCATAACCAAGGGCGACGTCCACCACCAGTTGGCCAAGGTGGCCGCCAGCGGCCTGGCCGAGCGCTTCTGGCGGGTGGAGGTGGTGGCCGACAAGGACGCGAACATCTACGGCGAGTTGCTCCAACGTCACGGGATCGATCCGGCCCGGTTCGTGATGGTCGGCAACTCCCTTCGCTCCGACGTGCTGCCGGTGCTGGAGTTGGGCGCGACTGCGGTGCACATCCCCTACTACGTGACATGGCGACACGAGGACGACCATGATGGCCACGATGTCGAAGTGCCCACGCTGAACGCCCTGCGGGACCTCCCGCAGCTGTTGGGGACCTGGAGCGGCGACGGCGAGCTGGGTCCCGGCCTCGCCGGCCCGGCCGGGACCGGCGGGCGCTACCGCGCCCACCCGGCGTGAGGCGACTGACCCCCCAGGAGATCGCGGCCTACGACCTGGTGTCGCCTGGATTGGCCCGCCGGGCCCGGGTACAGAGGGTGCCGTTCCTCGCGCCGGGCACTCACGGCATGACCGTCGGCCCGCTCATCCTGGTCTTGCGCGACGACGACCGGTCCGGGAAGCGAACCCTGCTCGCTCACGAGCTGGTCCACGTCGAGCAGTATGACCAGATGGGGACGGCCCGGTTCCTGTGGCGGTATGTGAATGAGTACGCCCGCAACCTCTGGTGCTTGCGCAGCCACCGGCAGGCCTACCTAGCTATCTCCCTTGAGGTCGAAGCCCGAGCCGCCGCCGACCGCTGGGCCACCCGCCACGGCTGTATACCGCGAAAACCTGTCAAATAGACAAGTTTTCGCGATATACAGCCCGCTGCCCGCCGGGGGGAGTGCGGCTCAGTACTCGTAGAAGCCGCGGCCGGTCTTGCGGCCCAGCCGGCCCGCGGCCACCATGCGTCGCAGCAGCGGCGGCGGGGCGTAGAAGCGCTCGGCGTACTCCGCGTACAGCGACTCGGCCGTGAACAGGCACACGTCGAGCCCGATCAGGTCCGCCAGAGTTAGCGGGCCCATGGGGTGGCCTGCCCCGAGCTTCATGGCGTCGTCGATGTCGGTGGCCGAGGCATGCCCCGACTCGTACATCTCGATGGCCTGGCAGATGTAGGGCACCAGCAGCTTGTTGACCACGAAACCGGCCCGGTCCGGCGCCGGGACCACCCGCTTGCCGAGCGTGTCGGCGGCGAACGCAGTGGCCGCCCCGGTCACGGCCGGAGCAGTCAGCTGGGTGCTGATCACCTCGACGAGCTTCATTACCGTCGCCGGGTTGAAGAAGTGCATACCCAGCACCTGCTCGGGACGGGACGTGCCCATGGCCACGTCGATGATCGGGATCGACGACGTGTTGGTGGCCATGATCGCGCCGGGATCGAGCACCCGGTCGAGCACGCCGAAGATCTCCAGCTTCAGTGGCAGGTTCTCCGGAACGGCCTCGAGCACCAGGTCGCAGCTGGCCAGGTCCTCCAGGTCCGTGGTCCAGGTGACCGCGGCCGACGCGGCCTCCCGTACAGCCTCGTCGAGCTTGCCCCGGGCCACGCCCCGGTCCATCGAGCCCTCGACACGGGCCCGTCCCGCCTCCACCAGCTCCGGCGTTGCCTCCCGGGCCACCACCTTCAGGCCGTTGCGGGCCACGACCTCGACGATTCCACTTCCCATCGTTCCGACGCCGATCACGCCAACCGTGCCGATCTCCATCTGGGTACTCCTATACGGGTCTGCTGGGCGCGGGCGCTCGGAGCCCGCCGGGGACTTCGAAGCTACTCAGTCCGACTCGCTGATCGTCACCGAGTTGATGGTCACGTCGGTCCGGGGGCGATCGTTGCGGTCGGTCTCCACCCGCTGCATGGCTTCCACCACGTCCAGGCCGGCGACGACCCTGCCGAACAGCGAGTACTGCGGTGGGAGCCGGGTGCCCTGCGGGCCGCTGATGATGAAGAACTGGCTGCCGTTGGTGTCGGGCCCGGCGTTGGCCATGGCCAATGACCCGATCTCGTAGCGGCCCGGCTTGGGCAGTTCGTCGGCGAAGCGGTAGCCGGGGCCGCCCCTGCCGGTTCCGTCAGGATCACCGCCCTGGCAGACGAAGCCGTCGATGATGCGGTGGAAGGTAACCCCGTCGTAGTAGTGGTACCGGGCCAGCACCACGAAGTTGTTGACCGTCAGGGGCGCCCCAACCGGGTCTAGGGCGATGGTGAGCGACCCCAGGGAGGTGTCCATGGTGGCCGTGTAGCGCTTGGAGGCGTCGATGCACATCGGCGGAGGCTGGTTGAACTTGCGGCGGACCGGACTCGATCCGTCCTCGGCAGGGCAGGGGGTGGCATCCACGCTGGTTCCTCGCTATCGGTGTTCGGGGTCGACGGGGACCGAGCGACCCTACCGGGGGGAAGGGGGGCATCATCCACCGGCGCGCGACCGCGCTCTATGGTGACGCCCGTGCGGTTCTGGCTCCGGCGCTCAAGCCCGCCCCAAAGCGCTGGCATGGCCGCAACAGCGCGCCCCGACGCGCCCCACTCGCTACGGTGCGAGCGCTGCGACGTCACCTGGCGGGGACCGTCGTCGGTGCCCTGCTGGTGCTGCGGAGCCCCCGGTCACATCCGGGGCGAGGTGCGGATCTTCGCCGACTGACGCACGGGTCCCGGCCACCCGTTCCCGCAGACATCGGCCGATAGGGTCGGGGCCATGACACTGCACTGGTCCGACACCGGCATCGAGGTCCACAAGGTGGTCGTCGGCCCGGTCGACAACAACGTCTTCGTCATCCGCTGCACGTCCACCGGCGACGCGGTCCTGATCGACGCCGCCAACGAGCATGAGCGACTGCTCGAACTGTGCCAGCGGCTCGGCGTCCGGACGGTGCTGGAGACCCACGGGCACTGGGACCACATCCAGGCCATCCCGGCGGTGCGCGACGCCGGCTACGAGGTGGGGGTCACCGCGGCGGACGCCGCCATGCTGCCCAGCTACGACTACCTGCTGGAGGACGACACCGTCGTCGAGATCGGCCGCCTCAGGCTGCGCACCCTTCACACACCGGGCCACACGCCCGGCTCGATGTCGTTCCATGTGGAGGGCACGCCGCTGCTGTTCACCGGCGACACGCTGTTCCCGGGAGGGCCGGGTGCCACCCAGTACGAGGGTGGCGACTTCCCGACCATCATCCGTTCCATAGAGGACCGCATCTTCTCCCAATTCGACGGGTCCACGATCGTGCTGCCCGGCCACGGCCTCGACACCACCATCGGCACCGAGTCGCCGCAACTCGACGAGTGGGTCGCCAGGGGTTGGTGACGCCGGGGTCGGCGCTCCGCTCGCTGATCCGCCCCGGTAGCGTGGCCGTTCGAGGCCGGTAGCCCGTAGACCAGGAGGTTCCATGACCAGGCTTCTCGAAGGCAAGGTGGCCCTCGTCACCGGCGCAGGGCGGGGCATCGGGCGCGAGCACGCCTTGATGCTGGCCGAGCACGGCGCAAAGGTCGTGGTCAACGACTTGGGCGGCGACGAGTTCGGCGGGGGCGCGGATGTGACACCGGCTGCTGAAGTGGTCGAGGCCATCACCTCGGCCGGGGGAGAGGCGGTCGTCAACGGCGGCAGCGTTGCCAGCTTCGACGACGCAGGGGCCATGGTGCAACAGGCCATCGACACCTTCGACGACATCAACATCGTGGTCAACAACGCCGGCATCCTGCGCGACCGCATGGTGTTCTCAATGACCGAGGACGACTGGGACACCGTGATGGCCGTCCATCTCAAGGGCACGTTCGGCCCGTCCCACCACGCGGCGGCCTACTGGCGCAACCGGGCCAAGTCGGGCGAGGAGACCTACGGACGGATCATCAACACGTCGTCGCCGTCGGGCATCTATGGCAACGTCGGGCAGACCAACTACGGCGCAGCCAAGGCGGGCATCGCCGCCTTCACGCTGATCGCCGCCCAGGAGCTGGTCCGTTACGGCGTGACCGTCAACTGCCTGGCCCCCACGGCCTGGTCGCGCCTCACCGCCCCGCTGATGGGCGGCGACGAGGCGTCGGAGGAGTTCAAGGACAGCATCGACCCGCGCTGGATCGCGGTGATCACTGCTTGGCTGGCCAGCCCCGAGGCCGCCAACGTGACCGGCCGCATATTCGACATACGGGGCAAGAAGCTGGGTATCGCCGAGGGATGGCATCTGGGGCCGGTCGAGGTCCAGCCGGACAATCCCGCCGAACTGGGCCCGGTGATGGCCAAGCTGATGGCGGCCGCCCGTCTGAACGCCGACATGTCGGGCAGGGACCACGAGGGCCTCGGCTTCCCGAGCCAGTCCATATAGGCGATCCACCCAGCCTTGGCCTGCGGCTACGGTCGCGCCATGAGGTCGGCACGATGGCTCCTAGCTCCGCTGGCCCTCTTCAGCCTGGCTTGCAGCGGAGTCAGTCCGGGATCGGAGGCGGCGCGGACTCCGGCACCCGACCTGACGCCCGTTCTGGGGCAGTGGGACGGAGAGATCACGGTCGGCGCGGCCAGGATCTGGTTCATCGTCGACTGCGTCGAAGATGACGGCCGGCTCGAGTGCACTCTGGACTATCCGGACGCTGGTCTTGAGCGCCAGCCTCTCTCGGAGGTGAGTTTCGTGTCCGGCCGATTGCACTTCGAATTGGAGGGGGACTTCGGCGTGGCGGTGTGGGACGGCGAGTTGCGCCGCGGCGTCGTCGAGGGCGACTACGAGGAGTCGGGAGTCTCGGCCCCCTTCCGGATGAGGCGGCACCCCATCGGCCCGGCCGAGACGATCTACTTGGACTACCTAGTTGAGGAAGTCGAGTTCGCGAGCGGCGACTTCATCCTGTCGGGAACCTTGACGATGCCGCTGGAGGGGGCTCCGCACCCTGCTGTCGTGCTGTTGTCGGGCAGCGGTCCTCAGACCAGGGACTACGGGCCCGGGGTCTTCCCGATGTTCAGGATCATGGCCGATCACCTGACCAACAACGGCATCGCAGTGCTCCGGTACGACGATCCCGGCGCGGGCTCATCGATCGGCGACCCGCTCGGTGTCACCATCGACGATCGGATCGACATCATCTCGGCCGCGCTGGACCTGCTGCTGGACCACGACCGGATCGACTCGAGCCGGATCGGGCTCGTGGGCCACAGCGAGGGCGGGACGGTCGCGCCGCGGGTAGCCAACCAGTCCGAGCATGTCTCCTTCCTCGTGCTAGTGGCCGGGACCGCGTTGACCGGCGGCGAGATCATCCGCCACCAGAACGAAGTGATTCTGGAGTCTCAGGGGCTGACCGGAGAGGAACTCAGCGAGCAGCTCGACTTTGTGGATGTAGTCCGCGAGGCGGTGGAAACGGACACCGGCTGGGAGGAGGTGGAGCGGGAAATGCGCCGGCTGCTGTACGAGAGCATCGAGCGCATGTCATTGCGAGAACGGGCCCTGATTACCGACGATGACGCCTGGGTCGACGCGGTGGCCCAATCACAGTTGGCGACGCTGCGCAGCCCCTGGTACCGGTCGTTCTACGTCTACGACCCTGCGGTGGCGCTGGCCGAGTTGGCTGTTCCGGTCCTCGCGGTATTCGCCGAGCACGATCTGCAGATCCCGGGGCAACCCAACGAAGCAGCCATGAGGAAGGCGCTTACCGAGGCCGGCAACCCCGACTTCACCATCGTCACCGTCGGTGACACGGACCATTCGTTCCAGGGGGACTACTCCGACACGCTTCTGGAGCAGTACGACCGGCTGGAATACGAGTTCGCTCCGGGTTTCCTGGACACGATCACGGACTGGATCAGTGGCCGGGTGCGGGGAGCCTGAGGATTATCTCTGTGAACTCGCCCGGCTCGGACTGGGCCGTTATCGAGCCGCCGTGCTGGCGGACCACGTCGTTGCAGAGGCTGAGGCCCAACCCCACTCCCGTCCCCGAGGGTTTCGTCGTATAGAACGGGTTGAAGATCTTGTCCATCGAGTCGGGCGGTATCCCGGTTCCGTTGTCGCGGATGCGGATGACTATCTCCCCATCGATTCGGTCCGTCTTGAGCCACAGAGTCGGCTGGTACGGGTCCTGGTCCTGCCCGTCCCTCCGCCGCTTCTCGTCCATGGCGAAGCAGGCGTTGCCGACCAGATTCAGAAACACCCGCCCCATCTCCTCAGGCACGACCTCCATCTCACCGACGTCCGGGTCGCAGTCGCGGTGAAGGTCGACCTCGAAGTCCCCGAACTGGGCCTGGGCGCTGTGGAACGCGATCATCGTCCTGTCGTTGAGCAGGTCGTTGATGGCGACCGGCTGGCGGGTGCCGCCTCCTCGCCCGATGGTCGACATGTCCCGCACGATCCGGTCGGCCCGGTCCCCGTGAGAACGGATCCTCAGCAGGTTCTCGGTCAAGTCGTCGATGATCGGCGCGATAACGGCGCGGGTGCCGTCCTCGAGATCCTCACCGGGCTGCTGCAGGGCTTCACGTAGCTCGGCCACCAGTTCCTCCGACGCCTCGGAGAAGTTCCTCATGAAGTTCAGCGGGTTGCTGATCTCATGGGCCACGCCCGCGGTCAGCTCACCGAGTTCGACCAGCTTCTGGCGCACGACTATCCGGTCCTGCGTCTGCCGCAGCTCCGACAGCACCCCCTCGAGCTCAGCGTTCTTGGCCTGGAGGTCCTCGGACAGCTCCCGCACGAGATCCAGCTGAAGCGCCTCGATCGATCGCTGCCGGAGCTTCTCCAGCGCCGCGGCAGCCTCGTTCACCTCGTCGTTGCCCGACAGGCTGACCTTGTAGTCCAGGTTCCCTTCGCCCATCTGGCGGATCCAGAGTTCCACCGCGACGACGCGAAGACCGGTGTGCACGTGGCGATAGTTGGCGAAGACGATCAGGGCCAGGCAGACGGACGTGACCGCGATCAGCGTCGTGTTGCCGATTGAGATCGCCTGCACCAGCAGAACGACACTCAGAATGAGGGCCAGCACCAGAGAGAGCATCGCCTGGACCGACTTGCGCCGAAGGCTGAAAGGGGCGATGGGGCTGTGTGGCTTGCTGGCTGACGACTCGGGCGCCATGTCCTTCGTTCCTGCGGCTTGCTCCTCGACTGCCGGCCTGCTCAGCGGCTCGATTCGTGCAGACTCTACAAGCCGTCCCCGGTCGAGCGAAGCGTGCGCCAGAGTCGCGAGGTCCGTTACGAGGGTCCGGTTGCGGCGCGGGCCGCTCCGCCCCCCAATTGACGGCAAAATGTCTGAGGTTTACGCTCCGCAACATGAGGCCCTTGGAGGACGTCCGCATCGTCGCCCTTGAGCAGTACGGAGCCGGCCCCTTCGCCACCATGCACCTGGCCGATCTCGGGGCCGAGATCATCAAGGTCGAGGATCCCGGCGCGGGAGGCGACGTCGCCCGCTACCTGCCGCCGTTCCAGCACGAGGACTCGAGTCTCTTCTTCCAGACCTACAACCGCAACAAGCGCAGCGTCGCCCTCGACATCCGCAACGCGGCCGGCCGCACCGTCTTCAACGACTTGGTGGCCTGCTCCGATGCCCTCTTCTCGAACCTTCGTGGCGACCTTCCCGGTGAGCTCGGCCTCTGCTACGACGATCTCAAGGAGATCAATCCGGGAATCGTCTGCTGCTCGCTCAGCGGTTTCGGCATGACCGGGCCGCGGTCTCGCCAGGGCGGCTATGACTACATCCTGCAAGGCCTCTGCGGTTGGATGGCCCTCACCGGGGATCCGGAGGGCCCGCCCACGAAGTCCGGCCTGTCGATGGTCGACTTCTCGGGGGGTTTCGTGGCAGCCATCACGCTGCTCACCGGGATCCACGCGGCCCGGCGAGACGGCAAGGGCATGGACTGTGACCTGAGCCTCCACGACACCGCCATCAGCCTGCTCGGCTATCTCGGCACCTGGCACCTCACCGCCGGCTTCGAGCCGCAGCGCGTGGCCGAGTCCGGGCATCCGTCGCTCGTCCCGTTCCAGATCTTCGAGGCCAACGACGGCTGGCTGGTGATCGGCTGCGCCAAGGAGAAGTTCTGGCAGAGGCTCACCGAGGTCATCGGCATGCCGGAGCTGGCCGACGACGCGCGGTTCGTGGACTTCGCAGCCCGCTACACCAACAAGGACGAGTTGCTGGAGATCCTCAGAGAGGTGTTCCCCACCCGTTCGGCCTCGGAGTGGTTGGAGCAACTGAGGAAGGCCGGCGTACCGTCGGGACCCATCCAGGACGTGCCGGCGGCGCTGAGCGATCCCCACACGCTGGCTCGGGGCGTCCTGGCCGAGACCGAGCACCCGCATCACGGCACCATCCGCCAACCGGTCACCCCGGTGAGGGTGGGGGATCATCCGACCGCCGAGTCGCTGTCGCCCGGCCCCTCGCTGGGCGCGGACGCACCGTATGTGCTCAGGGAACTGCTCGGCTACGACGATGCCGACATCGACAAGTTCCGGGCTGAGGGAGCCTTCGGCTGAACCCTCGCAGCGTTTGACCCCTGAAGTGTCCGACGTTTAGGCTGCGACCGCGCGTCGAGCCCCTCCGGGGGCCGAGAAACGACACCGGGAGCGCTCATGGCTTCATCCGTCCCGAAGACCCCGCCCCTTCCGCAGGCGTGGGCTGACCGAATCGCCGAAACCCAGGCTGAACTCGCATCGGGCGGGTTCACGCTGGAGGGCATGCCGGGCTACGTGCCGGGCCGGCCGCCCAGCGTCGACACCTGGCACCACATGGACTATCTGGAGATCTATCCGAAGATCTACGGGCGCGAGTGCGGGGCCAACGGGATCGGTCGGCTGCGGGAGGTGGCGCTGGTCAACATCACCGAGTCCGAGCGCTTTCCCCTCTACGACCAGGATCCGGAGTACTTCCCCACCATGGGGCTCAGCCACGACGACCTGGACATCGGCCGGATGAACGATCAGAGCCTCGAATACCAGTCCAAGCTGGAAGAGGCGGGTGTAGTGGTGCACCGCATCGACTTCCCCCAGCCCGCGGTGGGCGCCTTCGGCCCGATGCGGGGCACCTGGGCCGCCAACGAGTTGCTGGTGGTGCGGGGCGGGTCGATCATCGAGAAGGTCGCCATCAGCCCCTTCGGCACGGGCCGGGCCGAGTACCTGGCCCTGTGGGCGTTCGCCTGCCTGGGGATCCCTCCGGTCGCCACGATCACCGGCACCGGCGTGTGCGAGGCCGGCCCCTGCCACTGGCTGGCCGAGGACGTCTTCGTGGCCGGACGAGGCCTGGCCTACAACGAGGACGGCCTCAACCAGCTCCTCCCGGTGGTCGCCGCCTCAGCCGGTCTCGACCCCTCGGAGATGACCACGCTGGCCGTCAACTTCCCGGGCAACATCTACTTCAACCCCCGCACCGGCCAGTCCCACCACCCCGACATGTCGCTGTGCGCGCTCGACGTCGACAAGGTGATCTGCTACCCGCCGGGCCTCGACTTCCGCACCTACGAGTGGCTGCGCAAGCGGGGCTACAAGATCGTCACCGTCGACATGGAGGAGCAGCGGCTGTTCGCGCCGGCCAACGTCATGCTCATCGAGCCCGGCCTCGTGATCATGCACTCCGAGGCGCCCGACGCCGCCGCGGCGGTGCGCAAAGCCGGCGTGGAGGTCATCGAGACGCCGTACTCGGAGTTCCTGCGCATCGGCGGCGGTCTGCACTGCTCCACCCTGCGGCTGCTACGCGACAGGGGGCCCTACTCCACGGACTCGCCGTCATGAAGTTCGCGGTGTTCAGCCATGTGGCCGAGAAGGAGACGTGCAGCCCCAAGCAGCGCCTCGACGAGTTCGCGGCAGAGGTGCGCCTATGCGACGAGTTGGGCTACGACTACTTCTTCACCACCGAGCACCATTTCACCGGGCGCTTCTCGATGGCGCCGTCGCAGCCGGTGTCGCTCACGGTGGTGGCCCAGAACTCCGAGCGGATGCGCTTCGGGCCGATGGTGATCCTGCTGCCCATCAGCCAGCCGCTGCGGGTGCTGGAGGAGATGATCATTCTCGACCACATGTCGGGCGGGCGCCTCGAGATCGGCCTGGGCCGGGGCATCACCCCCCATGAGCACACGTCCTACGGCATCAACACCCACAGCGACGTGGCCCGGTTCAACGAGGGCCTCGAGATCGTCCTCAAGGGACTCAACGCGGAGGGTCCGTTCTCGTTCGTGGGCGAGTACTGGCAGTACATCGACGTCGATCTGCCGTGGCGGCCGCTGCAACGACCCCATCCGCCCATCTGGATACCCACCAATACGCCGGCCCGGGGCTACGAGTACGGGATGCGGGGCTACGGCATCGGCGGCTTCGCGGTGGTGGGGATGGACCTCTACGAAGTGGTCTTCCGCGAGTACCAGCGGGGCTGTGACGAGGCCGGCATCCCCCACGACCGGCGGCCTCTCATCTACCTGGCCTCCACGCTGGTGGCCGAGACCGACGCCGAGGCCAAGGAACTGATGTACGACCACTTCCTGCGCCAGCTGGCCCTGTTCGAGGACGAGCGGCGCCGCTCACGCCGGGTGGGGGACTCCGCCATCAAGCAGGCCACGACCGCGTCGCTGGGCCGCATGGCCGCCATACGGGCCGACATGGACGGCTCTGCGGAGGGTCTCAGGTTCGTCCACGGCAGTCCCGACACGGTCGCAGCCAAGATCAGGCACCTGCAAGAGCGTCTCGGTGTCAACGTGTTCCTCGGGGAGTTCTCCTTCGGCGAGCTCAGCTGGGGCCACGTGCGGCGCTCCCACGAGCTGTTCATGGGCGAGGTGGTGCCCCAGGTCTTCGGAACCCAGGTCGCGGCCGCGGGATGAGCCTCCTCGAGGGTCGCCGGGCCGTGGTCACCGGCGCGGGGGACATCGGCAGTGTCGTGGCACAGAGACTGCACGACCATGGCGCGTCCGTTCAGGTGTGGGACGCCTCCGCGGCGGCACTGTCCCGGATTGGGACCGACGAGATCGACGTGCGCCAGGTGGATGTGACCGACCGGGACGCGGTGGAGGATGCCGCCGGGGACGCAGTGGCCACCGCACCGGTGAACGTGCTGGCCAACACGGCCGCGGTGGCCCGCTTCGGTTCGGTCGCCGAACTCGACCCCGACGACTGGCAGGACACGCTCGACGTCAACCTCACCGGCGTCTACTCCTGCTGCCGGGCCTTTATCGGCCTGATGGCGGCGCGCGCCGGAGGCAGCATCGTCAACATCTCCTCGATCGGAGGCCTCAGGGGCGAGCCCGACTTCGCCAGCTACTGCGCGTCGAAGTTCGGTGTGATCGGCCTGACCCAGTCGCTGGCCCGCGAGGTCGGGTCCTTCGGAATCCGGGTCAACGCGGTGTGCCCGGGCGCGGTCGAGTCGCAGATGAACACCGAGACCATGGCCCGGGACGCTCGCCGCTACGGGATGACGCTCGAAGACGTGGAGCAGAGGATCCTGGCCCGCACCGCGCTGGGACGCCTCGTGCAGCCCGATGACGTGGCCGACGCCGTGGTCTTCCTGGCGTCGGACCTGTCGTCGTGCATAACCGGCGAATCGCTCGCCGTCACCGGCGGCATTTTCTAGGAACCGATCTAAGAAGGAGAGACGCTATGACCATCGACGTTGCCGGATCGGACGTTCCGACCATCCCGCCGCTCCCGCCTGTCTACGAGGATCGGATCAAGGACATGCAGGAGCGGCTGCGGGCCGGGGAGTTCTCGCTGGAGCAGATGCCGGGCTACATCAAGGGCCAGCGACCCACCACCGACGTGTGGCACCACATCGACCATCTGGAGATCTATCCGAAGGTGTGGGGCCGCGAATGCGGCAAGAACGGCATCGGCAAGTTGCGGGAGGTGGTGCTCACCGAGATCACCGAGTCCGAGAAGTTCGCCTTTCACGACCTCGACCCGGCCTACTTCCCGCAGATGGCCGACGCCTACTCCAGCATCGACATCGGAAAGATGATCGACCAGAGCCTGGCCTACGAGGCCGCCCTGGAGGCCCACGGCGTGATCGTGCACCGGGTGGCGTTCCCCCAGCCGCCGGTGAGCGCGTTCGGCCCGGCCAAGAGCACCTGGGCCGCGGCCGAGCTGTTCGTACTGCGAGGCGGTTCGGTGCTGCCCAAGCGCGGCGTCCAGCCCCTGGCCTACGGGCGGGCCGAGTACCTGGCCCTGTGGGCCTGGACCCGCCTGGGCGTGCCGGTGCTGTGCGCGGTCACCGGCACGGGCATCTTCGAGATCGGGCCGTGCCACTTCCTGGCCGAGGACGTGTTCGTGTCGGGCAACGGCATGGCCTTCAACGACGAGGGCTTCGAGCAGATGAAGCCGGTGATCGCCCGCTCGGCCGGCTTGGACGTCGAGGACATGACTTTCCTGCACATCGAGTTCCCGGGGAACAAGTACTACGACGCGCCCAGCGGCGTGGGCCACCACCCCGACCTGTACATCGCGCCGCTCGATGTCCGCAAGGTGGTCACCTACTCGCCGGGCCTCGACTTCGCCACTCTGGAGTGGCTGCGCAAGCGCGGCTACACCATCGTGGAGGTCGAGCACTCCGAGCAGGCCAAGTACGCGCCGGCGAACGTCCTTCCCCTCGAGCCCGGGCTGGTGGTGATGCACGCCGAGGCCACCGAGAGCATCGCCAACGTGCGAGCAGCCGGTGTCGAGGTCATCGAGGTGCCCTACTCGGAGTTCATGAAGGAGGGCGGCGGGCTGCACTGCTCCACAGGCCAGATCTGGCGCGAGAAGGGCCCGTACTCCACCGACGCCTGACGTCGGACCAGAGATCAAGGAGGTTCTGCCCATGCCCAAGGAAGTCATCAACCCCGAAGGTCTTTGGGACTCCAGCAACCGCAGCTACAGCCATGTGGTGAAGGTCACCAACCCGCAGAGCCTGATCTTCGTGGCGGGGATGGCTGCGGTCGGCCCCGGGCTCAAGATCGTGTCCGACGACATCCGCGAGCAGACCCGGGTGTGCTTCCAGATCATCGAGAAGGAGCTCGAGGCAGCCGGCGCGACGCTGGACGACATCTGCGACATGACCGTGTACCTGCTCGACATCGAGAATCACAAGTGGCCGGTGCGCGAGGTGCGCAGCGAGTTCTTCACCGACGAGCGGCTGCCGGTGTCCACCATGATCGAGGTGCGCAACTTCGCCATCGAGGGCATGCTCATAGAGATCGACGTCATAGCGGCGACTTGATGCTGACACCGGGCTTCCATCGAAATCGGTACGACTATTGGGCGTCCGAGGGCTGTTCCGTCATCAATTTCGGGCGAAGGGAGGGCTGAAGTGGATTTCGAACTGAACGAGGAACAGGAGATGTTCCGCGACGTCCTGCGGCAGTTCGTCGACACCGAGATCAAGCCGGTGGCCCGGGAGATGGAGCAGTCGGGTCAGTACCCCCACGACATCGTGGCCAAGATGGCCGAGATGGGCCTGTTCGGCATAACCGTCGGCGCGGAGTACGGCGGTCTCGACCTCGACACCGTGTCCATGAGTCTCGTGTTCGAGGAGATCTCCATGGGCTGGATGGGCATAGCCGGCATCATCGGCAGCCACTCGCTCAGCTGCCGCATGATCACCAACCACGGCACCGCCGAGCAGAAGGAGCGCTGGCTGCCGGAACTGGCGACGGGGGAGCGTCGCACGGCCATCGCCCTGACCGAGCCGGGTGCGGGCAGCGATCTGCAGGGCATCTCCACCCGGGCGTGGCGAGACGGTGAGGAGTACGTGATCAGGGGGACCAAGACCTGGATCACCAACGCTCGCTTCGCCAACCCGCTGCCGGTCCTGGTCAAGACCGACCCGGACGCCGAGCCCCGGCATCGGGGCATGAGCGTGCTGATGGTGGAGGCGGGCACGCCCGGCTTCGAGGTGCTTCGAGACCTGGGCAAGCTGGGATACAAGGGCCCCGAATCGTGCGAGGTGGTGCTCGACGATGTGAGGGTGCCGGTCGCCAATCTGCTCGGCGGCTCCGAGGGCCTCGGGTTCAAGCAGGTGATGTCGGGCCTGGAGGTCGGTCGCATCAACATCGCGGCCCGGGGTGTGGGTGTGGCTCAGGCCGCCTTCGACGCGGCTCTGGAGTACTCCATGCAACGGGAGGCCTTCGGCCGGCCCATCGGCGAGTTCCAGGCCATCCAGCTCAAGCTGGCCGACATGGCCACCGAGATCGAGGCCGCCCGCTTGCTGACCCGCTGGGCCGCCAACCGCATCGACCAGGGCCTGAGAGCCGATGTGGAGGCGGGCATGGCCAAGTACTTCGCCTCCGAGGCGGCCATCAAGGCTTCGCTGGAGTCCATGCGGATCCACGGCAGCTACGGGTACTCCACCGAGATGGAGATCGAGCGCCTCTACCGGGACGCTCCCCTGATGGCCATCGGCGAAGGCACCAACGAGATACAGCGAACGATCATCGCCAAGGGCCTGATGAGACGGGCCCGGGGGACGGGATGACCGCAGGGACGGGCACCGAACCGGCCGTGTTTGCCGATGATCTGTAGGACGACGGGTCGGGGAGGATGACGATGAGCCGCACGAGAGAGCTGGCCGAGGCCGTCCACGGCATCGAGTTCGACGCGCTCGGCGACACTGAGCTCGAAGCGGTGCGCCGCCTGCTGCTGGATCACATCGGCGTGGCCGCAGCCGGGTCGATGACGGACTCGGCGGTGACGTTCCGGCGCACCATGGGCCGCTTCGCTCACGACGAGAGCGCCGCGCTGCCTGTGATCGGCGCGGGCGTGGGCGCGGCCGCGGTCCCAGCGTCGATGGCCAACGCAGTGGCCGGCCACTCGATCGAGTACGACGACGTGCACAACTCCTCCTCCAGCCATCCCGGCGTCGTGATGTACCCCGCGGCCATGGCCGCCACCGCCCTGGCCGGCGGCGACGAGCGGGACCTGGCGAGGGCGGTGGTCATCGGTTTCGAGGTGATGTGCCGGGCCGGCCGGGCCGCGGATCCCGCCTCGCACTACGCCCGCCATTTCCATCCCACCGGCACCATCGGCACGCTCGGTGCGGCCGCGGCAGCTGCAGCCGCCCTGGGCCTCGACTCCGGCGGCCTCAACTCCGCCATCGGGATCTCGGTGAGCATGGCGTCGGGCAGCATGGAGTTCCTCGCCGACGGTGCCTGGAACAAGCGCCTGCACCCGGCACTGGCTGCTCGCAACGGGGTGGAGGCCGGGCTGCTGGCCGCCGACGGCTATGTGGGGAACGTCGACGGTATATGCGGAGAGCGCGGCTTTCTGGCCGCCCACAGCGAGGCCCCGGTGCCGGACCGCCTGCTCGATGGCTGGGGCGAGCGGCCGCTGGAGGTGGTGGATACCAGCATCAAGCGCCACACCTGTTGCCGCTACAACCAGGGCGCCATCGACGCTCTGCTGACCATCCGAGCCGCCCACGGTGTGGGCGCCGACGACGTCGAGTCGGTAGTGATCGGGATCCCGTCGGTGGCGGTGGACATCGTGGCCGAACCGGAGTCATCCAAACGCCGGCCGAAGTCGGTGGTTGACGCCCAGTTCAGCCTGGCCTTCGGGGCGGCCGCGGCCCTGCTGTGGGGCCGGGCCGGACTGGCCGAGTACGACGGGTCAAGGCTCGACGATCCGGCCGCGGTTGCGCTCATGGATCGGGTCGGATACGAGGTCGATCCCGAGATCGACCGCGACTTCCCGGAGAAGTGGCGGGCCTGGGCTCGGGTCACGACCCGGAGCGGGGACACCCACTACGAGTGGGTCGACGACCCCAAGGGCGACCCCGGAAACCCGTTCACCGACGCCGAGTGCCGCGAGAAGTTCGACGACCTGGCCTCGGCTGTCTACAGCCGCGAGGCCAGGACGGCCATCGCCGAGCACGCCCTGTCCATCGGCTCCCCCGGCTCCTGGAAGGCCCTCATAGACAGCCTCGCCTAGCCCTTCGACGGGTTGGGGCCTGCGAGTAGTGTGAGACTATGGGCGCGTGGCTGCTGGCCTTCGCGATAGCTCTCGCACACGGGCTGCTGGCCGTGTTCATCATCGTGGGCGCGCCGCTGGCCTTCCGCAGGCCCAGGGTGATGCCGTGGTACCTGATCATGCTGGTACCGACTGCGATCGTGAACATCTTCCGGCTGCCGTGCCCCCTGACGGTCTGGGAGAAGCACTTCTGGCGCCTCGCAGGTGAGACCCCCTACAGGGGAGGCTTCCTGTCCCAGTACTTTGTGAAGCCGTTCCACGACCCGGGTCTGGGTCCTCGCGGCGAGACCGTCCTGCTGATCGTCGTGGTGGTGTGGTGCCTGTCGTGGCTGCTGCTCTCCGCTGTCTGGCGGAGTGCACGCACTCAGAAGGTGATGCGGGCCTTGAGGACGAAGCGCAGGATCACCATCAGCAGCATGCCGGCCACCCAGAGACCCACCGAGATGGCGGCTACGAAGGGCAGCCGGCCGTTGTTGTAGAAGCTGTACATCACGGTGGTGATCACCTCGGTGCCCGAGCGGAACAGCAGCACCGACAGGGTGAACTCCCGCATGTAGGTGATGAAGGCCAGTATCAGGCCCCCCAGCAGCGCCGGCCGCAGGATGGGCAGCACGATGCGGGCCATGGTGGCCAGGTTGCCGGCCCCCGAGATGCGGCTGGCGTGCTCGAGGTCGGCCGACAGCTGCACCACCGGGCCGGTCATCTGGCGCACGCCGACCGGCAGGAAGTACACCACGTAGGCCATGGCCATGATCCACAGCGTGCCGTAGATCGAGAAGCCCCCCGGCAGTTCCAGGGTGATGTAGGTGTACAGCAGTGACGTCGCCATCACCACGGCCGGGACCATCAGGGGCAGGCTCGCCCCGTAGTCGATCGTGCGGCTCCACCGGCTCTTGAACCGCACCACGCAGTAGGCGACGAGCGCGCTGAAGACCATCACGAACAACCCAGCGCCCAACGACAGCGTGAGGCTGTTCTTGAGCGAGCGCCACAGGATCGGGTTGTCGCTGAGCTGGCGGTAGTTCTCCAGCGACGACTGGGCCAGCAGCTCGGTGTCGGGCCGGCCGATGTAGGGCAGCAGCGAGCCCACCACCACCGCGATGAACGGCAGGATCATCGTGAAGAAGAAGAACCCGCAGCACGCCGCGAACACCACCCAACGCCAGCGACCCAGCCGGGTCGGGGTCTCCTGGCTGCCCTTGCCGCTCACGGTCACGTACCGCTCGCTGTGGCGGATCGATCGCAGGTACATGATCAGCACCACCATCGACGCGGCCAGCAGCACCACTCCCGTGGCCGACGCCCGGCCGTGCTCGCGTGGCATCCGCACCCGCAGGGCATGGAAGATGTCGGTAGTGAAGACGTGCTCCTTGGCCGGGAACCCGAACAGCAGGGGGATCTCCATCGAGCCGAGCCCGATGATGAAGCACAGCACCGCCGCCGAGAGCAGCGCGGGGCGGGAGACGCCCAGAGTGACCCGGAAGAACACCGACAGCGGCGACGCCCCGTTGATCCGGGCCGCGTGCTCGTAGTCGGGCGAGACGTTGCGCATGCTTGCGGCCACCACCAGGAACACCAGCGGGACCAAATACAGCGACTGCACGAAGATCATCCCCGGCATGGAGTACACGTCGAAGCCGTCCCACGGAGTGGCGGCCCGGATGAGCTCGTTGAGCATGCCGTTGCGCCCGCCGAGCAGGATGCTCCAGGCGGTCCCCGCGGCCAGCAGCGGGATGAAGTACAGCCCGATGGTGGAGAACTCCCACACGCCCCGCCAGGGGACGTCGGTGCGGGTAACCACCCAGGCCAGCAGCACGCCGATCACCAGCGGCACCACCGTCTGGCCCACCGCGAACTCCAGGGTGTTGCCGATGATGTCGCTGGACTTGTCGAAGGCGTCCCGGTAGTTCTGCAGAGTCAGGGGGCCCCGCTCCGGCGGGCCGCCCTCCTGGAACGATCCCAGGATCAGCCGGTAGAAGGGCAGCACCACCAGCGTGAACACCACGACGCTGAGGACGAGCCGCAGGGCGAAGGGGAACGACAGAACCTTCTGGCGCAGGGCGTGCCAGAGCACCGCGCCGGCCGGGGCCGGGCCGGCATTGACCGAGGTTGCTTCGTCCGGTGTCTCCACCGCCTCGTTGCCGGTCCCGGTCACGAGTCGGGTTCGTCAGCGGGGAAGGCGATGACCGCCTCCGGGTCTATCGACAGGTCCACGGTGTCGCCCCGCCCTCCGAGCCGCACCGGCGACTGGGCTATCACCATGGTCCCGCCCGCGTCGATCTCGTGCTCGTAGGCCCCGCCGAGGAACTGCGCCAGCCGGATCTCGCCGGAGACGCTGGGCCGGGACGATCCCTCCTCGGCCAAGCTGAACCCGTCGGGTCGGATCGCCACCGCCGCATCGGCGCCCGGCGCCATCGGCTCGGCCAGGGTGGCGGGCAGGGATCCCCCCAGCGCCTCGACCGTGCCGTCGCCGGACACCCGCCCGGCGACGATGTTCTTGACGCCCAGGAACCGGGCCACGGTCAACGATGCCGGTGAGCGGTAGACCTCCTCGGGAGTGCCCTCCTGCAGCACCAGCCCGTGGTCCATCACCAGGATCCGGTCCGACATGGCCAGCGCCTCGGACTGGTCGTGGGTCACGTACAGCATGGTCAGACCGAGTTCCAGGTGGAGCCGCTTCAACTCGACCCTCATGTCCTCGCGCAGGCGGGCGTCGAGGTTGGACAGCGGCTCGTCGAGCAGCAGCAGCGCGGGGTGGCCCACGATGGAGCGGGCCACCGCCACCCGCTGCTGCTGCCCGCCCGAGAGCTGGTGCGGGAAGCGATCGACGTACTCCTCCATGCGGACGGCCCTCAGGGCCTCGGTGACCCGGCCGCGGCGCTCGCTGCGGGGGACCTTGCGGTAGCGCAGCGGGAAGGCGACGTTGGCGGCCACGCTCATGTGGGGCCACACCGCGTAGGACTGGAACACCATGGACAGGTCGCGCCGCTCGGGCTGTACCAGGATCCGGCTCTCGGTGTCGTTGACGACCTTGCCGCCGATGGCCACCGCGCCGCGGGTCGGGGTCTCGATCCCTGCGAGGATCCGCAGGATGGTCGACTTGCCGCAGCCGCTCGGTCCCAGGAGGGTTACGAACTCTCCGGTGCGGATCGAGAAGCTGACACCCGCCAGCGCGGTGACCGCGCCGAACTTCTTGTGGAGGTCGTCGGCCCGCAGAGCGAACTGGTCCCCCGGGCATTGGTTCCCGCTCATGTTCGCTTCGCTCACGGGCCGCTCGGGCCACGGCCTCGCTGTGCGCCCCACGGATTCGGCCACCCTTGGCGGCCTGTCCGCTCGGCCTCTGATGTCACCTCAGGTCGAACCATTCCTTGGCTCGCTCGACGTACCAGTCGGCGTTGTTGTTGTACTCCGCCTCAGCCTTGGGCGTGCCCAGGGCCAGGATCGTCGGCTTGCCGGCCGCGGCCAGCGCCGCCTCGGGATACGGGGCGGTGGGTGAGGCCGGCACCTGGCGGACGATCTCGGCCACTGCGGCCTGGCCCTCATCGCTGAGGATGTAGTTGACGAAGGCCTCGGCGTTCTCCTTGTTGGGAGCGTTGGCCGGGATGTTCACGGTGAAGCCCACCGTGATCACGAACTCCGGCGCTATCCACACCACCGGGGCGCCCTGGTCAATCGAGGGCAGCACGAAGTCGAGATAGCACAGTCCGAGCACCGCGAAGTTGCCCTGCACCAGCTGCTGCTGGGCCGCGGTGTAGTCCGGCTGGAACACCACGTTGTTGGCGCCGTAGCCCGCCCAGAAGGCCTCCCAGCGGTTCTCGTCCCACATCACCCGGGTCTCGATCATCATGTCGTGGGCGCCGCTGCCCACCTTGAGGATGTCCTGCATGACGATCTCGTCCTTGTACTGCGGGTCGGCCAGGTCCTCCCAGGTCTCCAACGGGTCGAGACCGAGCTCCTCGATCCGCTCGGTGTTGTAGCAGATGCCCTCGAGCAGGGTCCCGTAGGTGTGCCAGGCGCCCGACGGGGCCCTCAGGTCAGCCGGGATGTTGAACTTCTCGGGAGAGTCGAACGCGTGAAGGTATCCCAGGCTCTCCCAGATGCGCGAGAAGCCGTCCCACCCGATGATCACGATGTCGGAGTCGATGGTGCCGGCCTCGGACTCGGTCATGAAGCGGTCGAACATCTCGGCGTCGTCGGAGCGGGTGTACTCCACCTGGACGCCCGGGTGGACCTCGTTGAAGGCGTCGATGAACGCCTCGGTCTGCTCGATGGTCCAGTCGGACCACCACACCAGCTTGCCGGACAGCTCCGGCATGGCCTCCTCGACCGGCTCGGCCGCGGCCATGGCCGCCTCGGCCGCAGCCTTCGCCTCGGCCTCGGCCTCCTGGGCCGCGGCCAAATCAGCCTCGAGCTGGGCGACGGCCTCGGAGTCGGCTCCCGCGTCTGCGATGGCCGCCTCGAGGGCCGCCTGTGCGTCCGCGGCCGCGGCGGCGGCCGCTTCAGCCGCGGCCTGGGCGGTCGCTGTCTCTGCTCTTGCCTGCTCCAGGGCGGCGGCGTCCGCCGCGCTGGTGTCCTCCGCGTCGTCGCCGCAGGCCGCGGCCACGAGTCCGAGCGCGAGAAGAACCGCCAGGAGCCGGAAGCCGAGTTGGAACTGTCGTGATCTCATCGTTTCCTCCATCGGGATCGCCTTCAGCAGCACCGGGCGGTGCTGCTGATAAGAATGGGGCGATGGTAAAGGTCTGACAGTTCGGAGTCAATCCGGGAATGTGGGGAGCCGGCCGACCACGGTCCTTCGGACCGGCCTGTGGCAGGCTGCCAGGATGGGTACCGATCGCGTTGGGAGGTGGTTCCGATGACGGTGGACGCCGGGTTCCTCGATGAGGGCGTGGCCGAGCTCCTGAGGCTGATCAACCTTCCCGCCGGGTTGCCCAGCCTGGAGGCGCTGAGGTCGCGGTCCCCGATCGTGGCCGAGTTGAAGGGGCCGCCCGAGCCTGTCGACACGGTCGCAGACCTCTCCATCGGCGGCCCGGGCGGCGATCTGGCCCTGCGGCTCTACCGCCCGGACACGGCCGTCCCGCCGCCGCTGGTGGTGTACCTGCACGGCGGGGGCTGGGTGATCGGGGACCTCGAGATCCAGGACGGTCTGTGCCGGGCTCTGGCCAACCGGGCCGGCTGCGCGCTGCTGTCGGTCGACTACCGGCTGGCACCCGAACACCCCTACCCGGCCGCGCTCGACGACACCTGGGCCGCGCTGGTCTGGGCGGCCGCCAACGGGGAGCGCCTCGAAGTCGACGCCGGACGGCTCGGCATCGCCGGCGACAGCGCGGGAGGCAACCTGGCCGCGGCAGCCGCGCTCAGGGCCAGGGACGCCGGCCACCCGGTCCTGCGAGCCTGCGTGGTGCTGTGCGGCGTGACCGACTGCCGCACCGACGACCGCTCGATGACGGAACTGGCCGAGGGGTACTTCGTCACGCGAGACAGGATGGGGTGGTACTGGGACATGTACGCCCCCGCACCGATAGACCGGACCGCTCCCGAACTCAGCCCATTGAGGGCCGACCTGGCCGGGTTCCCGCCGACGGTTGTCGTCACTGCCGGTCTGGACCCGCTCAGCGACCAGGGGCTCGACTTCGCGCGGGCCTGCTGCGCGGCCGGCGTGGACACAACGCTGATCCACCGGCCCGGCACGATCCACGGCTTCCTGGGCTTTCCGGCCGCGCTGCCGGACTCTCAGATTGTGCTCGACGAGGTGGCCGCGCTCCTGTCGCGCCGCCTGGGAGCCTGAGTCAGCCCTCTCCCCGGCGGATGGCGTCGGCCAGCATCTTCATCAAGCGCTGCTGGTGGCCGCGCACCCGCAACTCCAGATAGTGCTGCGGGCCGGGCCGGTACGAGCGTGAGCGAAGACCTCGCTGGACCTTCTCGCAGATGGCGTAGTCCTCCGCCTGAACCGCCTTGAGCATCTCGAAGTCGGCCCGGGCGTCGGCGCCGGGATCCGGCGAGTAGTTCCACACCCGGGCCCGGCTCCTGTCGAGGCTGATCGGGTTCCACCACATCAGTGAGCAGCCCCCGTTGGGGAAGGCGGCGATGAACCAGTTGGGGAACACACCGAAGGCGACCGAGCCGTAGGAGTTGGCCGCAGCCAGCGCGGGCAGCACGTCGGTCCGAGCCAGCTGCTCGTCGCTCCATTGCGATGTGAGCCGCCCCGTGTAGTCCCAGATCTCCTCCTGCAGCGTGCTGGCGTCGGCGAAGCGACCGAGGGTGTTCTCGTGGACGAACTCGAGGTGGTAGTCGCAGAAGGCGTTGTCCATCATCACCTTCCAGTTGGCGTTCACCTCGTCGTCGAGTTCGTAGACCCTGGTGGCGGCCTCCAGGTTGTGCCGGGCGAACTGCTCGGGTGCCGGGTACAGCCATTCGTGCAGCGGCGGAGCGTCGCCCGACACGTTCACGAACACGAACTGCAACCAGACGTCCACCCTCACTTCCCGCAGGCCGTAGGCGCTGCGGTCCACCGGCTCGACAAAACCGCGCGGGTGCGGTGTCGCTGCCAGTCGCCCGTCGAGATGGAAGGTCCAACCGTGGTAGGGGCACACCAGGGCTCGCCCGCAGTTGCCCGAGCCCTCGACCAGCGTGCTGGCCCGGTGCGGGCACACGTTGACGAAGGCGCGAAGTTCACCATCGCGTCCCCGCACCACCATCACGGGCTCGGTCCCGATGGTCTCGGTCACGTAGTCACCGGGCGAGCGCAGCTGCGAGAGATCGCCGACGAACACCCAGGAGCGCGGGTAGACGACCCGCATCTCGAGATCGAACAGCTTCTGGGAGAAGTACCCCGCCGGATCCATGAACGAGTCGTCGGGCGGTGGTTCGATGACGATGCCGTCGTAGACGACCGGTGGTTCGAGCTTGATGTCGGAGACTTCGGCGGTGGAGAGATCTGCAGTGGAGAGAGATGCCATGTTCATCCTCCCGATTCGGTGAAGTGGGTGCGCAGCAGTCCCAACTGGGGCGACTCGATCTCCACGACATCGCCACCGCCGAGGAACTCGGGCGGCTCCCGCCAGTGGCCGACGCCTGAGGCCGTTCCAGTGAGAATAATGTCGCCTGGGAGCAGCGAGCACCCGAGACTGACCCGGGCGATCACCCGCGGCACCGAGTTGATCATGGATGCGGCCCGGAACGACTGCTTCTGCACACCGTTCACGCGCAGCTCGACCTCGATGTCGAGGTAGTCGCCCACCTCGGCCGCGGAGACGATGCTGGGGCCCATGGGACAGAAGCCGTCGAGCGACTTGCCCTTGTACCACTGGCCGAACATGCCGTGCTCCAGTTGCAGGTCTCGTGCGCTCACATCGTTGGACAGGGTGTAGCCGAAGACATGGTCGAGGGCGTCGTCGACGGAGATGCTGCTGCCGCCCTTGCCGATGACCACCGCGATCTCAGCCTCCCAGTCCACCCGGTTGCTGGCGGCCCGGTCGAGGTCGACGGTGGCGCCATGGCCCACCAGGCAGGTCCACGGCTTGGTGAACAGCACCGGCGCGTCCGGCACCTCGGCCCCCTCGGGCCGCTTCCCCTCGTCGAAGTGGTCCCGGTAGTTGAGCCCCACACAGAACATATTGCGGGGCGTTCTCGGCAGGGGCGGCAACAGGGCCGCTCCGTCGATCGGCTGGGAACCGCCGGCCGTTGCTAGCGACTCGACCGCGGCCCAGGCGTCGGGCCCGCTCTCGATGAGGTCGATCACACTGGCATGGCCGGCCGCGGCCAGCGGCGAGACGGTGCCGTCGGCATGCAGGATCCCGGCGGCTTGGCCGGTCGGGGACTGCATGGTGACGAGGCGCATGGCGGTCCTCCTTGCTGCTAGTCGCCGAGAAGGTGGCAGTACTTGAACCCGCCGTTGGGGCTGATGATCTCGCCCGTCAGGTAGGCGGCCTCATCCGAGGCCAGGTACGCGGCCAGCGCTCCGATCTCCGACGGGTACCCGAACCGCCCGGCGGGGACGTTCTCGGTGAGAGCCTCGATCCGCCCCGGCGGAGCCAGTTCGTTGAGCGGCGACTCGATGTAGCCGGGCGCGATGGCGTTGACGGTCACACCGTCGGCGGCCACCTCCCGGCTGAACGAGCGAACCAGTCCATCGACCCCGCCCTTGCCCGCGGCGTAGTGGGCCTGGCGGGCCACGCCCTGCAGCGAGGCCACCGACGAGAAGCAGATCACCCGCCCCCAGCCCCGCTCGATCATCGGGTTGACGGTGTGGCGGATCCCCAGGAAGGTGCCGTCGAGGTGGATGGCGAGCATGTGGCGCCACTGCTGGAAGCTCATGCTGGCGATCGGCTGCAACTCGCCTATGCCGGCGAGGAGCACGGCGATGTCGGGTGAGCCGACGGCCTCGGTCACCGCCGCGACGCCGGCCACGACGCTCGCCTCGTCCGTGACGTCCATACCCAGGCCGGTGAAGGCCCGCTCGGGGTGGCGTCGAGCCAAGTCTGCGGCCAGCGCATCGGCGACGTCCGGGCGCAAGTCGGCGATGGCCACCGAGGCGCCCTGCTCTGCGAGCGCGGCGGCGACCGCCGAGCCGAGTCCGCCCGCTCCTCCGGTCAGCAGCGCGGTGCGACCCTCAAGAGAGAACACGCACTCCTCCCTTCACGAGCTAGTCAGGCTAAAGGTCAGACACTTGAGGGTCAAGCCGTATTCTCACGGGCGGGATACGAAAGCTAGGATGATTCCCAAGTTCATTGACTGCAAGGATCTTCAATGTCAGTCGAAGCCTTTTCAGTGTCGCTGGGCCAGCCGGACGACGCAACATCGGAAGCTGACGACGGCGGTCTCCCGGTCAGTCCCGTCCTCCCCGCCTATGAGCAGGTGTCCAACCAGCTTCAGGAGCTGATCGTCAAGGGCACGCTGACCGTGGGCGAGCGCCTACCGGCCGAGGGTGAGATGGCTACACAGTTCGGGGTGAGCCGCAGCACCATCCGCGAAGCGCTGCGGGGTCTGTCCTCGCAGCGCCTTGTTCACACCAAACGGGGCGTCAGCGGGGGCACATTCGTGGCCGAGCCCTCCTCCGAGCACGTCCACACATACTTGGAGACCACGATCGGGCTTCTCTCGGGGGCCGACGTGGTGTCGGTCGACGAGATTCTCGAAGCCCGCGAACTCTTCGAGGAGCCCGCAGCCCGGCTCGCTGCGGTTCGCCGGAGCGAGGATGACCTGAGCCGCCTCAGAGAGACCCTCGCGCCCGATGACGGGACCGATCCGATCCACGGCTTCGAGGGCCACAAGGAGTTCCATTTCGCCATCCTGAAGGCGTCGGGCAATCAGTTGCTGGACGTCCTCGCCCGACCGGTGTTCAGCGTCCTCGAGACCCGGTTCGTGCGTGATCGGGCCTCCGGCGGTTTCTGGGCCGATGTGGAGGCCGACCACCAGGACATCTTCGATGCCATCGCGGCCGGCGACTCCGAGGCGTCGGCCCGATTCATGCACTCCCATCTGGAGCGACTGAGACCGATGTACGAGCGCTTCGATCGGGCAGCCCAGACGCCCAGCGCCTAGAGGCCGAGCTTGGGAGGCCGTGGCCCGAGCGGCCCGTGAGCGCAGCGAACAAGAGCGGGAATGGTAACGCTGCACCGCGAGACGCTTGCCAGTAGTCCGCGCTCGCTGCTAGAGGCCGAGCGGATCGGAGGTCCGGGCGCGCTCTCAGTCTCGGGCGGATCGATCCAGGAACTCGAGCAGCACCCGGTTGAACTCGTCAGGCCGCTCGAAGTAGGGGGCATGGGAGGCTGAGCCGATAACAGCCAGCTCCGAACCGGGGATCAACCGGTGGGCGGCCTCGCCGGTCTCCAGGGGCACGGCTCTCTCCTGCTCGCCCCAGATCAGCAGAACGGGCGGCCCGCCCTGAAGCCCGGCCAGCCGCGGCCCGACCACGTCGTCGTCGATGTGGTCGGCTATGTAGTCGGATATGGCCACGAAGGACTCGGCCGCGCCGGGCGAGTTGTTGATAAGGAACTCCTCTCGCCGCCAGTCGTCGGTGACGAGTTCCTGGTCGTATACGAGCAGGCGCAGCTTGTTCTCGATGCTGGAGCGGGACGCGTCCCGGAGCCGGCCCCGGGTCGCGGCCCTGCGTTCCGATCCCCAGGGGATCAAGCCGATGCTCCCGACCAGGACCAGCGCCCGCACCCGCTCGGGCCGGTCACAGGCCAGGGTCGCCACCGTGTGCCCGCCCAACGACGTGCCGACCAGCACTGCGGTCTCGGCCCCGATCAGGTCGAGGAACCCGTCGACGAAGCGGGCGTATCCGGGAACCGAGTAGTCCGGGCCGTCGCCTTTCTGGGCCAGGCCGTGGCCCGGCAGGTCGAAGGCATGAACGTTCCAGCCCGCGGCCGCCAGCACATCGACGTTGCGGCTCCAGCGGTCACAGCGCGCCCCCACCCCATGCACCAGCACCAAGTGGTCGTCGCCCGATCCTGCGGCCAGCACCCGGGTGAGGACTCCGTTCACGGCTGCGGGGTACTGGATCATCTCGGTGCCTCCCTGCCGCTGCTCGCCGGTCGGGCGCGCCCGGCGAGACGGGGACTAGTCAGACGAATAGGTTAGGCGTCCACTATGGCTGCAGACCTTCGTGACACTTTCATCAGGGCGGGCGGGATTCGCACCCGCTTGATCGAGGCCGGTGACCCGACCGGGCCAACAGTCGTGCTGGTGCACGACGGGGCTTACGGCACGGACTCGATGCTGTGCTGGGAGGGCGTGATCGGAGAGCTGACCGACCGGTATCACGTCGTCGCCCCCGACCTGATCGGCTGGGGAGGCACCGACAAGCTGTGCTATTTCGATCGCTCGCCCTACGACTACCGCCTGGAGCACCTGGCCGCGGTGTGCCGCGTGCTCGCCCTCGACGAGCCGGCCTTCTTCGCCGGCAGCTCCTTCGGCGCCGAGTTGGTGGCCCGGGGGGTGGCCGAGCGCCAGTGGGGGTGGAAGGCGCGGGCCGCAGTGGCCATCACCGGCACGGGCGGGCGGCTGTACCGGATGCCGGGCGGCATCGAGCGATTGAGCGACTACACCCCCAGCCCCACCGCCGCCCGCCGGCTCACGGCCATGCTGGTCCACAGCATCGACGGCCTCGACGAGCACATCCAGCGCCGTTTCGAGATCAGCATGGCTCCGGGCCACTGGGAGGCGTTGAGCGCGCTGGGCCTGCGGAACCCGTCGGCAGAGAGAGTGGCCCGGCCCGAGGACTGGCCCGAGCCGCTCTTGGATTGCGATGTGCCCATCCTGTGGGTCGAGGGCGCCGACGACCCGCTGCTGGAGCAGGGCTGGGCGGCCAAGATGGCCGAGCTGGGGGACTCCTTCTCGTCGGTGGTGGTGCCCGGCGGCCACGAGCCCAACATCGAGCACCCGGCCGACACCGGTCGACTGATCCGGGAGTTCTTCGACAGCTGCGCCTGAGAGGCCGAGCCCCGGCTGCGCCTAGCTGCTCAGCGCCAGCGGTCGTAGGCGGGGTCTTCCTCGAAGAAGGCGCGGTACATGCCGTCGAACGCCAGCCACTGCAAGTCGATGCTGGTGACGACCGCGTCCATCACCGCTCGCTGGGTGAATTCGTCGTTGGCGTAGCGGGACACGACCAGGGGGCCGATATCGCCGTGGCCCTCCTCGATCTCGGAGGCGTGCAACTCCCAGAACAGCAGGTCGGGAGCGCCGCGCTCGAATCCGTAGTGCTCGACCAGGCCCTCGATGATTATGTCGTTTCGCCGGGCCGACGCGCCCTCGATGAAGGCGATGCCGGCTATGGCGGCCAGCCAGTCGCCCTTGTAGGCCAGGTAGTAGCGCCAGTGCATGAACGCCTTGCACTCCGGGATGGTCGGGCAGTTGTCGAGGTCGTCCTGGGAGAGGCCGAAGGCCTGGGCGTGGGCCAGGAACACGTTGAGGTGACGCTCGGTGCCCGAGTCGTGCCCGGCTCCCTCCTCCAGGATCACGTCCTCGAAGAGATGGTGGAATATGTCGGGATCCTCGGGGCACTTGGCGAAGATCGCACAGTCGGCCTGCGGCGAGGGCCTCGGGGCGACCTGGTAGAAGTGCCGCAGGAACCCGGCGATGGCAGCCCTGGTGGCCTTTCCTGAACGAATGTCGGCCACTAGCCGGTGGTCCTTGATGTGGCGGGACTCGACGACTTCCTCTATCTCGGCCAGCAGTTCGTGCATGGGCTTGACGGCCATTGGAACCCCCTTCGTCGAAGCTCTCCCGAACTCGGGATGCGACTGCCGCGAACGTACACCCCGGGCGATACGTCAGACAAATGAGTTCCGATTGGCGCGCCATCCGCTCGGCCTCTTAGCCTGCGGCCGTGTTGGGGGTTGCAGCCAGCGGGATGATGGCGCCCGAGGCCTACCGGTCCGGGGAGTTCTACCGGGCCGAGATCGACTGGGTCTTCCCGGCCAGCTGGGTCTTCGTCGGCCATGAGCGTTGGGTGGCCGCGCCGGGCGACTACCTGGCAGAGACCATCGGCGAAGAGCCGGTGCTGGTGATCCGGGACACAGGCGGCAGTCTCCGGGCCTTCTCCAACGTCTGCCCCCACCGGGCCAGCCTGCTTGTCGAGGGCCGCGGCAACTGCGACCGGCGCCTGGTGTGCCCCTACCACGGCTGGACGTTCGGCCTCGACGGCCGGCTCCTCGCCGTCCCGCGGCCGCGAGGCTTCGTCAGCCCGATCGATCCCGACGAACTGGGGCTGCGCGAGCTGCGCCTCGATGTGTGGGAGGGCCTCGTATTCGTGAACGTCACCGGCGACGCGCCGCCGCTGCTCGACTACCTGGAGGACCTGCCCGACCTGCTCGGCGGCCACGACATCGCCTCGATGCACCTAGGCGAATATCTCGACGATCCCATCGCCGCCAACTGGAAGCTGGTCATGGACAACGCGGTGTGCGACTACCACCTCGACATCGTCCACGGCGAGTCGATTGCGGCCCTGGTGCGAATGGAAGCGCTGACAGCGCGGGCAGGCACCACCACGGCGGTGACCTCAGTGCCCTGGAAGGAGTCGAGGCTGCCGCCGGAACCTCGATCGGGCCTTGCCGGAGCCGCGGCGGAGGGCTCGCTGGGCTGCTTCGTGTTCCCCAACCTCCACGTGATCGGTTTCCCGACCGGTGGTGCCACCGTGATGTGGTGGACGCCCACCGGTCCTGCCGCCACCCGGGCCCGGGTGCTGGGACTGTCCCACGACGCCGACGCAGACGTCCGCTCCGGCCGGGAGCTGCTGGCCAGGGTGCAGCGCGAGGACTTCGACGTGTGCGAGAAGATGCAGGTCGGCGTGCAGTCGCGGGGCTACCAGCCTGGCCCGCAGCACGCCACGGAGGTACGCATCACCGCGTTCCAGAGTCGCCTGCTCCACATGGTTCAGCAGGCCTTCGACCGAGCCGACAATCACCTCATCGGAGCTGGACGGTGACCGTCAAGGAGGGCTGGACCGGCCGCTGCTTCGAGGACTTCGAGGTGGGCGACGTGTACCAGCACCCGCTGGGCCGCACCATCAGCGAGGCCGACAACACCTGGTTCACGCTGCTGACCTGCAACACGAACATGATGCATTTCAACAGCCACTACGCAGAGCGTTCCGATTTCGGCCGGCTGCTCGTCAACTCCGGGCTGACGCTGGCGCTGGTGCTGGGCCAGTCGGTGTCGGACGTGAGCCAGCAGGCGATGGCCAACCTGGGCTTCGATGAAGTGCGCTTCACCCATCCCGTGTTCGTCGGGGACACCCTCTATGCCGAGAGCATCGTGCTGGCTGTGCGTGAGTCGGCGTCGCGGCCCCACGCCGGAATCGTCACCGTGCGCACCCGCGGGCTCAACCAGGACGGCGACGAGTGTCTCAGCTATGTCCGCAGTGCGCTGATCTACAGGCGGGGGTGCTCCCACGACCAGGGGATGTTTCCCCAGGCCGCCGAGCCGCTCACCCCCGGCGACGGGTGAACGCGTCGATGAGCCGGCCCACGTGCTCCCGGTAGGTGCGACCCGGGTCTCCTGAAGCCCTCGCGGCGGGATCCGACATCAGCATCGACGGAGTGTGAAGGATCAGCGCTTCACAGTCCCGAGCGTCGAGCCGCTCGGCGACTCGATGCCTGACCAGTTGTTCGGGCCCCGCCACGGCGAGGCGGTCGACCATCTCGTCGGTCACTGCTGAGGTGGCCGCCCCCCAGTCGTCCGCGGCCGCGGCCCGGATCCCGGCCGCGGCGTGCTCGAAGCCGTAGTGACGCATCAGCGGCGCGTAGGCGGGGTGTTGGGCGTAGAAGGCGATCTGCGCGGCCGCGTCGCGTCGGGCAATCTCCTCGTCGTCGTCGTTGATGACGGCGATCAGCATGGCTGCGACCATCGGAGGCCGATCCCGATCGGCGGAGGCTGCCGCCGCTTCCAGTTGCGGCCTCACCAGTTCCCCCAAGGCGGAACCGTCGACGATGGGGTGGGCGATCAGTCCGTCGGCGACCGACCCGGCTACGTGCACCATCCTCCGGTTGACCGCGGCCAGGAGAACCGGCAGCCGCGCCGACCTTGACGGGTACGCACCTGCAGTGGCCCCCACCGTGACACTCACGTGGCGGCCGCGGTACTGCACCGGCTCCGGCCCGATGTTCCACAGGGCCTGCACCGCTTCGACCGCCTCCGCGACCCGGCCGGTCACATCGGTCGGCTCGATGCCGAACCAGTCCCGTATGCGGGAGGGCTGGGCGCTGCCCAAGCCCAGGATCAGGCGCCCATCGCTCAGTTCGTCGATGTCTCGGGCCTCGGCGGCCAGCACCGCCGGGCTGCGGCCCAGTGCGTAGGCAATGGCCGAGCCGATCGTGATCCGGCTGGTCGCAACGGCGATGGCGGCCATGGGAACGGTGGCCGACCGCCAGCTGAACTCCGTGGTCCACACGCTGTCGAATCCGGCCTGCTCGGCCCGCACGGCCAGATCGAGCGCGTCGGCGGGACCGCAGGCCAGCGCAATGCCGAGGCCCGGCTCCGCCGTTCCGAGCCGGGATTCAGTCAAGGTCGAGAAGCGGCAGCACGCCGTCGCAGATCAGACGGAGCTGGTTCATGCGGTCGACCTCGCTGCGTCCGACATAGAACATCCAGCGGTCCATGCCCTGAGCCTCCAGCTCGCGCAAGCGCCGGGCGACGTCCTCGGGGCGTCCCCACAGGCCGGGGGCACGAGCCATCAGCCAGTCGTAGAGCCCGAGCTCTCGGGCCCTCTCGATGTGGGCCCGCTGCCGTCCCTCGTCCTGGTAGTCCGCGGCGATGTCCTGGGTGTCGGCGTTGAACTGCAACAGCGCCTGCTTCAGGTGGTCGGGGATCTGCTTGCCTTCGAGAGACCCCATGGTCAGCCACTCGGTGCTCACGCCCATGCCGCGGCTGAGGGCTTCCTCGGGGCTGTCGCCGAAGACGATCTCAGAGTTCCACCACAGCTCGAGCTCGCTCCGATCGCGGCCCGCGGCCTCGCATCCCTCTTCGACCAGGCGGCGCACGTAGTCCACGTTGTCCGGCCCGAAGCCCATCGACAGCAGCATCCCGTCGGAGACTTCACAGGCCATCCGCAGCACCTTGGGTCCCGAGACGGGGACGACCACCGGGATGTCGGCACCGACGGGCAGGTCGGACCACTGCATGCGGAACCTCCTGCCCTGGTAGTGGGCCTCCTCGCCCCGCAGCAGCGCCTTGACCGCCACGATGTAGTCCCGCAACTGCGCCACGGTGGCCGGGCGGAGGCCGACGCCCCACAGGGCGCTGTCGCCGGTGCCGATCCCGCAGGCGATCCGGCCGGGGGCGATCTCCTCGAGCGTCAGCAGACAGGAGGCGGTCACCGAGGGATCGCGCGACAGCGGGTTGGTGACCGAGGTCATGATCCGGGCCCGCGAGGTGTGCTCGGCGCACAGCGCGGCGACCACGTACAGCTCGCGGACCAGGGCGGGCGAGTCCGGCAGGCCGATCACGTCCACCCCGGCCCGGTCGGCCAGGGTCCACCATTCGGGCCCCTCCGGCAGGGGGCCCTGCTGGAGGACGTTGAGGGCGATCCTCATGGTCGATCAGCGCTTGACGGCGGTTCGGATGGGCGCCGGCTACTTCCTGGAGATCACCGCGTCGGCGTCGATCTCGATCATGGCGTCGGGCCGGGCCAGTTCGTGGACCACCACCAGCGTGCTGGCCGGGTAGTGATCCTTGTTGAAGAACTCCGCTCTGGCGTCGTGGATGGCGCCGAACTTCTCCTTCGTGAAGGGGGGAGTCATGAAGACCCGCACCCGGACGATGTCGTCGATGGTGCCGCCCAACGGCTCCAGGGCCGACAGCAGGTTGCGTATGACCTGGCGGGTCTGCTCGGCGATGTCGCCCACACCCACGACGACGTCGCTGTCCCCGTCGGTGGCGGTGCGGCCCGACAGGTAGACGAACGTGAGGTCGCCGGCTTCTACCACGACGCCTCCGGAGTGGACGAGTTCCCCCACTTCGGAGGTCTCGAGCGCGCTCCAGCCGCTGCCGATGTTGGGGTTGATAATGGTCTTGTCCACCATGTCTGATGTTCTCCTTTGCAGGTTCGTCGGGATGACGGGATGGCTGGGGCGACCGCTTTAGAGGCAACGCGGGCAGGTGCAGCGGCCTCGCTCAGCCGCGTGGTATTTCCCGCTCTTGTTCGCTGCGCTCACGGGCCGCTCGGGCCACGGCCTCGCTTGAAGTCTCGTCTGATGGTTCATCGGTTGCTCCTGCCCGCTCGGCCTCTGGGAGCTCAGGCCGCTCGCAGCACGGGAACCACCTCGCGGTCGAGCAGGTCGATGGACTGTAGGGCGACCTCCGCGGGCATGCCCACCCAGTCGGTGCGGAAGATGAAGTGGTCCACGCCGATCTCGTCACGCCACGGGAGCAGCTTCTCAAGGCAGTCGTCGGGAGTGCCGACGATGAACCGGCTCTGTGACAACTCCTCGAACCCGGCCCGGAAGTCGTCGTGGCCGGGCAGGGCCTTGTGCTGGCCCCAATCGGCGTAGTGCCGGTACTTCCTCAGCAGGTAGGGCGCGGCCCGCTCCACGGCCAGATCCCGGGTGGGCGCGCAGTAGATCTCCCGCATCGCCGGCATGGTCGTGGCCGGGGGCAGGCTCTCGCTCCGGCGGGTGGCCCGGAACAGGGCCGCCTGCTCGACGATCGTCTCGGTGGTGGCGTGGGGGTTGATCATCCAGGCATCGCCCATGCGGGCGGCCCGCTCCACCGCAGGGTGGGCGTTGGCCGCGATCCAGATCGGTGGCCGGGGCTGCTGGACGGGCTTGATGTTGAGCGTCGCCGACTCCAGGCGGCACCAGGGAAGGTCGGAATCGACGCTCTCTTCGGTCCACAGCCGTTTGACCAGGTCGAGGTTGGCCTCGAAGCGCTTGACCTTGGACCTCGGATCGAGCCCGAAGCCCTTGTACTCCACCTCCCGGTAACCGAGCCCCACCCCGAACGTCAGCCGGCCCCCGCACAGCACGTCGATCGAAGCCCACGTCTCGGCCACGTCCAGCGGGTTGTGCAGCGCCAGCAGCAGTATCCCGATCCCGACTTCCATCGGCCCGCACTCCGCAGTGATGCGGCTCACGAACGGCACGCACTGCGGCATGGCCATCCCGTCGGGCAGGTAGTGCTGCCCGGCCCAGATCGAGTCCCAGCCGCGGTCGCGCACCGCCCTGGCCATCCGCAGCTGGTCGTCCATGGCCGCCACCAGGTCCGCGCCCAGGGGGTGCTGGTTGGTCAGGAACAGGCCGATCTTGATGTCGCCCCCAGAGGCCACTGCCGCTCCTTCCGTCATCGTGCCGCGGCCCGATGAACAATAGTCAGACATTTGGCGCGAGACCCTCGTGGGGGCATGGGCGTAGCCTGGAGTGATGCTGGTGGCCGAACATCAGGCGACGTTCCACGCCGATGGGTTCGTCACGGTCGACTCCCTCATCGACGCCGGTCTGGTCGATCCCCTGAAGGAGCGCTTCGAGCGACTGTTCCGGGGCGACTTCGAGACGGGCACCGCTCCCGACGAGGTCAACTGGCAGGAGGGCAGCAGCGATCCAACCCTGACCCGGCAGATCTGCAACGGCTGGAAGGCCGACCGGTTGATCGCGTCGGTGGTCCTGGATGCCGGTCTGGGTGAGACGGTGGCCCGGCTGGCCGGCTGGCCCGGCGCCCGCATAGTCCAGGACAACGTGATCTGGAAGCCGCCCGGGGCCCGCTCGCTGGGCTTCCACCGAGACAACGCATACCTGGTCTGGTACACGCCGACGGAGATGTTCTCCTGCTGGATCGCCCTCGATGACACCACCGCGGCCGGCGGCACCATGGAACTGGCCCGCGGGTCGCACCGCTGGCCTACGGGCCCCGACACGATGGGCGAGTTCCATGCTCCCGAGGACTACCGGGCCACCGTGAGGGCTGCCGCCGAGGCCGTGGATGCAGAACTCGACATCGCGGCGGTGGAGGTGACCGCGGGCGGCGGGTCGTTCCACCATGGCTGGGCCTGGCACGGCTCGGGTCCCAACCGCTCAGGCCGGCACCGCAGGTCCCTGGTGCTGCACTGTGCCAGCAGCGAGGCCCGCTTCAACCGGGCCGGTTTCGGTGAGGGCAACGGGCCCATCTACTCCCGCTACGCCCGGCTCACCGACGACGAGATGGACGAGAACCATTTCCCGATCCTGTGGCGGTCCGACGGCTACCGGACCCCCGGGATCTAGACGTCCGTCCGGCGACAGCGGCCAGGCTGGCCTGAGCCTCATCAAGGCCGTTAGCATCGCCGCTCGTGTCGGTTGCATCTGCGATCCATGCTTCTGCCGCCTTGCTGCTGGTAGCGGCGGGAGTGACCAAACTGTCCAGGCCCGCTCCGGGTGTCGCGGACCTTCTCGGCTTCCGGGCTCCGACCCCGCTGGTCCGGCTCGTCGGGGGGTCGGAGGCCGCCATCGGTGTGGCCGCCCTGCTGGTGGGCGGACCGTTGGCGTGGGCTGTGGGCCTGATCTACGGGTCCTTCGCCGTGATCGTTCTGCGGGCTGTTGTGGCGGAGGCACGCTCGTGCGGGTGCTTCGGCCGGCTCGAAGCCCCGCCGTCGTGGGTCCACGTCGGTGGCAACCTGGCGCTGGCCGCGGTGTCATTCGTGGCGGCCGCTGCCGGCAGAGCTCCGGTTCCCACCATCGTTCAGGAGATCGGCAACAGTCCGATGGTCGGCGTGGCGCTCGCGGCGGAGATCGTCGTGGTGGCCGGATTGAGCCTGGTGTGCTTCACCGCTCTACCGGAGGCGCTCGGTGTCCGGACCGGGCGTAGCGCCGGCACCCTGTTCCGGGCCGTGCCGCCGCAGGCCGCCAGGACCGCAACCTTGACCGGCTCGGGAAGTCACCGGTGAGCCGCAAGCTGGTCGAGCGAGTCTCCCGGGTGGTGGACCGGCGTGCCGGGCGCCGGGGCTTCCTGCGCTCGTCGGCCATGGCCGCCACCGCGATGGCGGTGGCTCCCGTCGCCTACGCCATCCGTCCCACCACGGCAGAGGCGGCCGTCGTGTTGTGCAAGGGCTGGCAGTGCAACCCCAGTGCCCTGTGCTGCGACCCCTACAGCGAGTTCTGCTGCAAGCTCACCGGGGAGAACCTCTGCCCGCCGCGGACCATCGTCGCCGGCTGGTGGAAGGTGGACGGCTCGGGTTTCTGCGATCTGAAGGGCCCGAGCCCCCGCTACTACCTCGACTGCAACTCCACCTGCGACGCGGGCTGCTACTGCCGCCCATCGGATCGCACCTGCGCAAGACCATGCACATCGGCCGTGTGCCGGTGCACCGGCGGCTGCGACACCCGCAAGTCGGGGTGCGCCCGGTTCCGCTACGGGCAGTGCAACCAGGACGCATGCGTCGGTCCGCTCATGTGCCGGATTGTCACCTGTGTGCCGCCCTGGACATGGGATCCGGCCTGCGCGGCGTCCCCGGTGCTCTACGATCCGGGGACCCGCCGGCACGACCGGCCCTGCCTGCACGACGACTTCAACGACATCCCGCCCAAGGCCTATTACGCCGAAGCGGTCAAGTGGATGGCTGATGAGGGCATCACCACCGGCATGAAGGACGACCTGTTCGGTCCCGACGAACTGGTGACGCGGGCCCAGTTCGCCACGTTCCTGTGGCGTTACCGGGGCCGGCCCCAGGCCGAGCCCAGCAACGAGTTCAACGATGTGGAGGCGGACGCCTTCTACTCGCAGGCGGTGGCGTGGATGGTCGAGCAGCGGATCACCGTGGGTCGCGCTCCGGGCCGTTTCGATCCGTCGAGCGACGTGACGCGGGCGCAATCCGTCGTCTTCATGCACCGTCTGGCGGGAGAGCCGCAAGGCGAGGCGCGGATCGAGTTCGACGATGTGGGTCCCGACGCCTGGTTCCGAGACTCGCTGGCGTGGGCCATGGAGCACAACATTGACTGGTGGGCGGAGCATTCGACGTTCGATCCCGAGAGACCTGCCACCCGGGCCGAGGTCGCGGCCCTGCTGCACGTCCACCATCTCCGCGATCGAGCATCCCTGGGGGTGGCCCCATGACCGGAGGCGATCCGGTGAGGGCGGCGGTCCCGTGACTGTGGTGGTTCCCATGACGGAGGTGGCGTCGTGACAGTGGTGGTGGTGCTGCTGGCCATCGCGGTCGGGGTGCTCGCCTTGCTGGTGTTCGGGCTGCTCCGGACCCACGCCGAGATCCTGCGGGCCCTCGACCGCGCCGGCATCAGCCTCGACGACCAACAGACCACGAGCCCTGCTGCCGGGGTCGTGGCCGACCAGTCCGAGGCTGGGGCCCCGACCGACCCGGCCGGTGCCCGGGACCTCGTCGGGACGGTGCCGGCCGGAGGTCCGACCAAGATCGCCGTCACCGGCGTGGCCCACTTCACGCTGCTCGCGTTCCTTTCGCCGGGGTGCCGCACCTGCAAGCGGTTCTGGGAGGCCTTCGCGGCCCCGGACCTCGAGTTGCCCGGCGGCGACACCCGGCTGGTGGTTGTGGGCCAGGACCCCGCGCACGACTCGGAGTCGGCTATGGCGGACCTGGTCCCGCCGGGGGTCAAGGCCGTGCTGTCCTCCGCGGCGTGGGAGGACTACGACGTCCCGGGCTCGCCGTACTTCGCGCTGGTCGACGGCTCCGGGGGCCGGGTAGTGGGCGCGGGCAGTGCGCTGCGCTGGGAGCAGTTGCGGGACCTGCTCGAGCAGGCGCTGGACGACGCAGGTCTGGCCAACCGGTCCGGGCTCCAGCCGCCGCGGTCCCCGGCCCGACAATCGGGCCGGGGCCGGGAGCTGAGGGCTGACGAGGCGCTCCGGTCGGCGGGGATAGGTCCCGGTCATCCGAGCCTCTACGGCGAGCGGCCCGACTCGAACCGCGAGAACGGCGCCGACCCAGAGGCCGAGCGGTTGGGGAGCGATACATGAGAATCTCCGAGAAAAGCCGAGCGAGGCCGTGGCCCGAGCGGCCCGTGAGCGAAGCGAACAGGAGCGGGAGTGACACCGCGGCGACGCGACAAGCTCAGGCCTGCCCGCACGGCCTGTGATGACCGCGGTGCTGGCCATCGGGATAGCGGCGGCCGCGGCCGCGGGCGTGCGGTCGACCTGGTCGCCTTGAGGCATGTCGATGCTCACCAGCATCAGCCCGCTCGGCGAGCGGGCCCGGGGAAATCGATGGTCTCTAACCGTTCTCTGGCTGGGCCTGGGCGCGGTCGGCGGGGGAGCGGCCATCGGAGTGGCCCTCGGCGCGCTGGGCCAGGTGTCGCTCGCGGCCGCGGGCAGCGCTACCCGGCTTGTCCTGCTGGCCGTGGCGTGCGCCGCTGCCGCGGTCTGGGACCTGTCGGGTCGGCGGCTCCCGGGTCGCCGCCAGGTGAACGAGGACTGGCTGGTCGCGTACCGGTCGTGGGTCTACGGGGCGGGCTTCGGCCTGCAGCTCGGCGCGGCGGTTGCGACGGTGGTGAACACCGCCCTGGTTCCGCTGTTCATGCTGGCTGCCCTGCTGGCGGGGGACGTGACTGCGGGACTGGTGATCGGAGCGGCCTTCGGGGCGACCCGTGGCGCCAGCCTCGTTCTGGGCCGCCGGGTCCGGACCCCTGACGACCTGCGGCACCTGCACCGCCGCCTTGACCGGTACGCAGACCGGATCCGCCGGGCCGGCGCGGGCGTAGCGGCGGCCCTCGGCGGCGCGGCCACCGCCGGCCTGCTGGCCCTGTAACTGGCCGAAGGGGCGGGACGAGGTGAGCAGGCTGGCAGCTCATGGGGTGAGCGTCGATGTGCCCGCCGGCTGGGAGGCGGAGCTGTCGACCCAGCCGGATCCGGCCATGCTCGACCCCAGCCTGGAGTCCTCGGATGCTTCGCTGGTGGTAGTACACGCAGCCAATTTCTCGCTGCCCACCGAACGGGGGGACTACGGGTCGGGAGCGGTGGAGATCATGGACCGCAACGGCATCTTCGCTGCGCTGGTCGAGTTCGACAATGTCTCCGCGACGTCGAAGCTGTTCGCCCACGAGGGCTTCCCGACCCGCCTTGACCCCGCCGACTTCGCCCCGGACCAGCTGCACCTGTCGCTGCCGGGCCAAGCCGGCCTGCAGCAGTTCTTCCATGTGGGGTCGCGGGCGTTCTGCCTCTACGCGGTGATCGGGTCGTACTCGATGCGAGGCCTGCTGGTGCCCGAGCTAAACCGGCTGCTGTCAGGTCTCAGCGTCCACTGACAGCCGGCAGCCAGGCTCTGGCGCCTAGGACCTCAAGTCCGTGGTCGGCGGCCCGAGCCGCCAGCGACTGGTCGAAGGTAGCCAGCGCGCGGGCGCCTTGGTGCAAGGCGGTGTCGAGCACGATCGCGTCGGGAAGCCGCAGTCCGGTCGCGGCCCGCAGCTGAGCCCACCGCATCGGGGCGTCCTGATCGACGTCGGCTACGTCGAACGAGGCCCGTAGTCCTGCGTGCGCCGCCTCGAGCACTTCAAGTCTCGCTGGAGCGACTAGGCATTCGGCGAGGGTCACCGGGTGCAGGACTGCATCCTCGTCGGCCATCTCGCGAGATGTCGCCACCGCTTGCAGGTGATGGTCGTCGCCCGGATCGCGCAGCGCCACGATCCAGCTCGCGTCGATCACGATCACGGCGGCCAGTCCTCGGCGCGGTCATAGAGACCTGAGGAGCCGGGCAACGAGCCGATGAGATCCTCGCGAGCTTGAGCACGAGATGACGGAGACCGGCCGCCGTGGGCCCAATCCAGCATGACAAGCAGAATGAGCTTGGCCCTGGGCACACCGGACCATCTCCGCGCCGCCTCATCGAGTATCTCGGTGATCTCATCGGTCTCCGTCACCGCGTGGCGGGGGCGAGTTGTCGGCATGGCACAAAGTGTAGCACCTAGTGCAACACCTCTTCGCTGAGCGGCCACAGAATCTGGCAACGCAACTGCTTCCACATCGAGTGGCTCAAGGAGGACCGTGCGGCCTGCCCGCCAGCGCTTGGGCGTTGCGCAAGGTGGCTCGGGCGGCGGCCAGTCCTCGCCGTCGGGGTAGGCCGGTGACTCTCTGCTTGGAAGGGCTGTGGATATCTTGTCCGAACAGCAGAGTCGGATGATCGAGGGCGGCGGCGGGTCCGTGGCGGGTCGGTTCGGGGGCGGCGGCGGGTCCGTGGCGGGCCGGTTCGGGGGCGGCGGCGGGCCCGTAGCTCACCGGGTCGGGTGGGTGCAGCGTGTGCCAGCCGTCGGGGCTCTTGCGAACCCACCAGTTGTCGTGATGGATCCGGTGATGGCAGGTCCAGCAGGCGGGGACCAAGTTGTCGAGTTTGGTGGGTCCGCCTTGTGAGGCGGGTTCGATGTGGTGTCCTTGGCAGATGCCGGGGTTGGCTCCGCAGTGGAAGCAGCCGCCGTACTTGGCGATGAGTAGCTGCCATTGGGCTTCGGTGACGGTGCGGCGCGATTGGGTGCGCCAGATGGGCTTGCCGCAGCGGTCATAGACGACGCCGGTCAGTTTGGCGTTGCAGGAGAGCTGTTCCAGCACTGCCTTTGGGAGCCGTTCGCCGTTGGGGAGTTCGGCGATGAGTCCGCCGGTGTTGTCGTCGACGTGCGCGACGACGCAGATGTCGGCGTAGGGCTTGCCGCCGCCTGAGGTGCCGGCGCTGCTGGTGGTGGTGTTTGTGAGGTTGTCGAGGGCGTCGGCCATGCACTGGTCGAAGCTGCGGCGCCCCACCGGGCCACCGGTGGCGTGTCTCTTGTCGGTGTCGTGAAGGAGGCGGGCCTCGGCGCGCAGCCGGTTCTCGATCTGTCGTCCGGTGACGGTGTCGAACTCGCCGCGCAGGTGCACCATGCCGTCGTCGCCGTCCCAGACCCGTACCCGGCGTCGGGCCCGCTGGCGGGCGTGCTCGCTGTCGCCCGCGTCGTGTTGGCGGTCCGCGACCCAGCAGCGAGCCTCGCGGGTGAACTGCTCGGGCCGCATCGACGCCGCCTTGGCCAGCAACTCGCCGTCGGACCCGACGACATCGGCGCTGGTCTTGTCGATGGCGTCGGCGAGCCGCTTGGCGTTGGCCTGCGACACCTGCCCCGACTCGACCGCGTCGCGCACCGCAGGCACAGCCTCGATCACCTGCGCAGTCTTGACCCGGCTGTGCGCGTCGGTCTTGTGCATCCCGGCCGTGTCAGCGAGCACCTGGGCGCCGCCGTCGCCGTGTCGCTCGGCCTTGGCGATGACTCGGGCTGCGCCGGCCTGGAACGCCGAGCCCGCGGCCATGAAGGCTCTGGAAATCTCTAGTGCCTCGCGCGCCTCCTCGCACGACACCGAGTCCTCATTGATGCATACCAGCATCTCCTTGGCGGCGGTCTCGGCCCGTCGGGCCGTATCGATCAGCATGAAGACAGTATCTCACACTGTTGTGACATCTGTCAAGCATCTACATGTAATAATATGAATGTATATTGATTTACATCACAACGGTTCGCCCTCGTGGAGGATGCCGTAGACGTCGGTGCGGCGGTCGGCGCGGGGCTGGATGAGCTCGCTGCGGGCCTGGGCTCGCCGGGCCTCGGACAGGTCGACGTCCACAACCTCCAACTGCTCGCGCGCCGTGGACAGCGGCCCGCCCGCGATCCGGCCGTACGGGTCGGCCACCACTGACGACCCGAGGAGCTCGACGCCGTCGCCCGCGCCGACCTGGGAGGTGCAGGCAATGAACACCTGGCTGAGGTTGGCCTGCACCAGCGCCCCCTCGGCGTGTGCGATCAGCTCGCCCTCGCGGTACTGGCGCCGGTCGAAGCCGCGCACCCAGGCGGTCGGCACGCAGATAAGGTCGGCGCCTCGCAGGGCCAGCACCCGCACGACCTCCACGAAGCGCAGGTCGTAGCAGATGCACAGCCCGATGGTCCCGTAGGCCGTCTCGACCACGGTCAGGCCGGCGTCGCCGGGCGCGAAGCAGTGCTTCTCGACATCGAACAGGTGCAGCTTGCGGTAGTGGGCGATCACGCCGCTCGCATCCACCGCGACGGCTGAGTTGTAGATCGAGTCGCCGCTGCGCTCGCACAGACCGCCGACGACCATCCCTCCATGGCGGGCGGCCTGCTCCTGCCAGGCCGAGACGGTCGGGCCGTCGAGCGGCTCGGCCAGCGGCTCGAGCGCCTCGCGGTTGGTGGTGTACCACGGCACGGCCATCTCGGGCACCACCACGATGTCGGCGCCCTGCTCGAACAGCGACGCGGCCGCGTCGGCGCCGGCCTTGCGGTTGGCCTCGGACGCCTCCGGCCGGCTTAGGATCTGGGCCAGTCCGATACGGGTCATGCGAGTTCCGCCATGGTCGTGACGAGCGCGCTGAACACCCGTCGAGGGTGGAGCTGATCGGATTCGAACCGACGACCCCCTGCTTGCAGGGCAGGCTATCGGTAGTTCGCTGACCAGCGGATTCGCTTGATCCCCGAGGTCGTGGTAGGTTCGTGACCCCTCTTGTTCCTGCCTGTTCCACCCTTGCTGTTGGAGCGCACGGCGCGAGCCTGCGATTCGGTAAGTACAGTCGTGTCACGCCCCTGACGAACGCTTCCATGCAGATCATCTATCAGAACCCTGCACAGGCAAACGTGGTGTTCGAGGCTCTTTCGAACGCGGTGAGCCCGGCAACGACAGCGTTCCGCGCGGCCGTCGCGTACGTGACCCGTGAAGGCGCTCGACGCCTCGTCCTAGAACTTGCAGATCGCGTCGGAGCGACATGGCCAGCTCTGCCGAAGACCCTCGTGACGTGCTTCGACTTCGGCACCACAGAGCCGGCCGCGTTGGAGTACCTGTCGGACAACGGCTTCGAGGTCCGGATCGCCAACCTTGGCGCCGACGGCACGATCCGGATCATGTCGAACCCTTCCAGCTTTCACCCCAAGGTGTACCTGGCAGCCAACGACTCGACGGTCCGCGCGGTAATCGGATCAGCGAACCTCTCGCGCCGCGCGTTGAGCGTCAACACGGAGGCGGTCATCGCTGTCGACCTTGACCCGTCGGATGCCGAGGCGACATGGAGCGCAATTGTTGCCGACTCCGTCGAGCTCACATCGGAACTCCTGGAGGCTTACCGCGACATGCGGCCACAACAACGGGCGGCACCTCCGCCCGATGAACCGCCAGTTCCGCCCGCGGCATCCCCGGAAGCTCTAGGGGCGTTTCGGGACGTCGTTGAGGCCGGTGACGTCAACCCGGCCGAGCAACAGGCGTTCTGGGTCGAGGTCGGCGGTCCCAGTGGGGCATCAGGCAACCAGCTTGAACTCCCTCGGCGCGCCCATCGGTTCTTCGGCTACAACTTTGACGATTACGACCATGGTCATCACACAATCGGCCATCCTGTTTTGAGAGTCGGTGCGGCGCAATGGAACGACCGACCGCTCACCTGGCACGGAAACAACAGGATGGAGCGCATCAACCTGCCAACGACCACCCAAAGCGGGCTCAAGTACGCGAATCGGGTTGTGCTATTTCAGCGATCGGGCGAATCGTTCGAGATTGCCGTCGCCAAACCGACGAGCGCACGGGCAAAACGATGGCGCGAGGAATCGGCTGCCGCCGGCACGCTCTATCGGTTTAGTGGCAGCAGCGACCGACTTTGCGGCCTCATCTGATGGCGTTTATCGCGGCGTACGACCGCGGAGCACCTTCTCTGCAAGCAGGGAGATCTTCTTGGCGCCGCCCTTGTCCACGTCTAGGACACCCCAGATGAGTTGGTCGACTTCTTCTTGGTCTAAAGGTCCTGCCGCGTTGTAGGCAGCATGACCGAGAAGCTCGAGATCGGCCGAGATCGTCATTGCTGCGGCTGGCAGCGGCAGGCGGCGTAGTTGCGTCGCTTCGATTTTCAGAGCGCCGCCACCGAGAACCGTTCCAGCTAGTTCCATGTTCGCCACCGCCCAGGAACTGCGCAGCAGGGCCAGCAGGGCAGCAACTGGAAGGCCATGCTTGTCTTCGTGCGGCCAGAGGGTTGAGAAGTTGGCGTCAATGACATTACTCCGGGGGTTGCCAAACACCTCTGGGTGCCGGTAGCAGACGCGAGCGACAAACAAGTTCCCGGTGTGTCGGGGCGCGAGCCGCGGGAGTTGATACCAGAAGCGAGGTGCATGACTGGGCTTCGCGGGGTTAGCCCGGCGACCGTTGGTCACGACAGCAGAGAACTCCGGGATGTATCGCGGCTCGGCATCACTGCCAACGTTGAGAACTGCGGCTCGGCGGACGTGCTCCGCAACAGTCGGCTGCAGCGGCCTATACGGGACGGTGACGCCCACTACTTCGGCCGTAGCGATGTCCTCGGGAAGTGCATGTTCGACCAAGTAGAAGAGTCGGCCTGGAGAGAGGTGCGATACGCCGGCAGCGGCGGCTATGTCCTGTTGTCGGCGCACAACCACCCGCAGCAAGTCATTAGGGACACTGATGGGATAGTGAGACAATTCATCATCCACAACGACCCTTGACACTCGGTTGCCCCCTTCGACGAACTCGCTGTAGAAGAACCGGTTCGCCCCAGTACGGAGGCCTTGGCCGACAGACCAACCCAAGTCCTCCAGTGTGCAAAGCTCCGGTGTCCTCCGCCTGACGATGTCCCGAAGACGGCGCGGAAGGCAGGCGGCGCCCGACGGCTGCGTTCTTGCTGCTTCGATGCTCCGTCCCCATGTGGTTCGGGGTAGCTGCGACCTAAGCGTGTCGCGCGCCTGTGCGTCATCGACGGCTTCCGCGCTGAGTCCTGGCCACTCATCAGTCTCGGTCGAGCTGGCGACTCCTCTCAGTCGTTCGCGGAACAGCAGTTCTGGAACCCTTGCCCGTGGATGAAGTGCGCCGATCAGGCTGCGATCATCTGCTGCCTCCGACGACAGTCGAGCGTGCACGTGGCGATTCGAATTTGTGAGCAACCCCGATGACCGCGCCGACACGCGGCGAGCAACTACGAGTGTCGTCCTCACGAGCGCGTCGTCGAACCAAGATGCCTCACCGTCCTCCACGACGTACTCGAGGTCGAAGAATCGGCGGAGAACGTAAAGGACGGGCAGCGCATAGTCCCGCGACAGCCAGGTGTCGGGCACGAGCATGGCGAGGCGGCCGCCTGGAGCGACAAGCGCTGCGCAGAGCAGCCAACTCGGTACGGCGAGGTCTGAGAGGCCGCTGTAGCCCTCGGCCAGTGATCGAAAGACTGCCCGTTCATCACTGGGCAGCGCCCGGCGAGTGTCTATTACCCCGAGCAGCCCGGTCCGTATCTTTGCGGCGCTCGGCAGGTGAACAGGTCCGGTCGCCGATCTGCTGCTTCGCTGGTAGCGGACGTACGGTGGGTTGGTTATCACGACGTCCCAGGCTCGGTCCGTATCGCTAGCCCATGTAGTCGTGTCGAATGCGTTCGCGACTCGAAGGTCGATGGGCGACGCGAATCGCGCTCGGCAGCGCTCCGCAGCGCAGGGATCGATTTCGACCGCCGTTAGATCCGAGGCGCCTCCGACCTGCCGAGCCGCTTCGAGCATGTCTCCCGATCCAGCCATTGGATCTATGACCGCGCGATGGGCTTGAACGTCCGCCAACGCGGCGAGAACGCGTGCGAGCGGCTCGCCCGTGAAATACTGGCCGAGCCGCTTCCGGTCCTCTCGACTCAGCGCGACCACTGCGTCGCTCACTACAGCGCAACAGCGCCGAGCGCGCCCACACGTTTGTAGAAGGCTGGGGCCGTGGAAGCGACGGGACGCGCCTGCTCTACGCACAGAGCCACGTAGCGTGAATACAGGTGCTGTGGGCTGATGCCCGAGCCGTGGAGTCTGCGGAGTTCAGCGATTACATCGTCTACATCGTCGAGATCTTCGGCGACTGCCTCGTGTGCAATATCGACATCCCGGCGCGACAGCAAGAAAACAGCATCACCTCGGGTGCTACCCTCCGCAACGACCTGCTTGAAACTCACTTGCGTCTTGTCGAGCACGCTAGTCCTCTCGACAGCGAGACCTGCCGAAGTGACAGCATCGCCGAGCGCAGCCCAGACGTCAGGCTTCGACGAATGAAATACGACTGTCGCAGCTCCACTCGGCTTGAGGACGCGCGATACCTCCGAGAACACCCGCTTCATTAGGGTGCCGTACTCACTGACGCCCTTGCCTTGTGCCGGGCTAATGATCGCCTCCTCGCTGGCATCGGTCGCCGAACCGAGCCACGCCTCGTTGATCTGGTTGATCTCCGAGTACGGGATGAACCCACCAAACGGCGGGTCGGTGAACACGTAGTCGATCGAGTTGTCGGGCAGGTCGAGCGATGTGCTGGACTTCCTCTCAACCCTGATGGTGCCAGTACCTCCGTGACATACGGCGAGCGCCGCTCGGAAGGTCTTGATCTTCCGCTGGACGCCCTCGATTACGCTCTTTTCGACCGGAAGGCTGCTTACGTAGAGCACGCCGCTCTGAGCACCTGTGAGGATGAAGTCAGACTGGCCGCTCTTCACCACGACTCGACTCATGAGCGTTGAATGACTGGCGTTGTAGCTGAGGACCAAGAGACGAAGCGCGTCCTGCAGATACTCCGGCTCGCTCGCAATCGCTTCCCATAGAGCACCGAGCGCGATGAGATTCCGACGCGTGTAGAAGTGGTGAACCCGCTCAATCCCTTGGTGGTAGCCGGAGCGGTGGAGATCACCCCACCGGATGTATTCGGTTGGGACGCTCGTGGGCACGGGTTCGCCGAGTACCCGCTCCACGAGCGCGAGGTCGGCAGGGACCGGCGCTCGGTTCCAGGTCGTCTTGCCGGTCCGGCCGTAGACGTGCGCGAGGACCCGCCGACGCTGGACAACTTCGTCGCCGGTGAGGGCATCAACTACCACGTCTGCCACGCGAGGCTCATCTGCGAGTTTGAGAGCGCGACCGCACGACGGACAGTCCGCGATCTTGCGCAACCGAAGCGGGCCGCGCTCGACGGCGAGCTCCCAGTAGGTCGCCTCAGCGCCGCAGAATCCACAGGTGATCACATCGGACCAGATGGCATACCGGATGCTTCCCGCCATGCCGCTCGGGTCTTGAGCCCCGTACATCCAGGAGTACCCATGAGCCGTTGCGGCGATCACCCGCCTTGCCGCGGCTTCAAAGGCAGCGGGATCGGGCGGATTGCATAGCGTCTGTCCGAGCAGCGAACCGATCACGCTTAGCTCATGCAGCACCACGTGACGCGGACCCCACTCGACCGGCAGCTGTAGTTCCGTGGCCCGCCGCCTCATCTCGGGTGTCGGCTTCTCGCACAGGCGAGCCGCAACGCCTGTGGTGCCACTCCCGGCGAATACGTCTAGGACAGTGTCGCCTGGCGAGGTGTGCGCGGCGATGAATGTCGCGATCGCTTCGGGGTCGATCTTGGTTGGGTAGGAGAAAGCGTTGTAGACGGCCCCCGTCCGTCGGGAAGGAATAGGCCGGTCGTACAGTGCGCCGAGGCGTGTGTCACAGTTCGGAAGGGCTTGGTTCGTCATGTCTCGCCCTCCAGTGGTGACTTCGGGTGGGACTCCTGGCCCGGCGGTCGGTACGTCGACCGTGCGTTGAACTTCTAGTCCTAGCTGCTCAAACTGTGTGACCGCAGCGAGCGTTGAGTCGCACGGTCGAATGACATGAGTGTAGTTCTTCATCGTCGTCTCCGGTGGATGTGACAGGGACTCCTGGCACAGTCCTGAGGACGGCGGACCCTTAAGCGTGCGGCGTATCGCACGGTTTCGAGGGCCCTCTGCGCTGGCCGGAGGTGGACCGACAGAGCGAAGACGTCGCTGCGTGAACCTGGCAGGTCGTCAGGCCTGTCCCCGTTGACGATGCTCCGTCGAAGGACCCCTAGGACCGATTGCCGATGCCAACGGGTACTTCACTATCCTGGACAGGCGAACTGGAAAGCGCTGCAAACGATAGGCCGGGGGTGTGACACATGGCTTCGGGCGTGGTAGGGATCGGCGCCTAGGGGCTTGGTGTTCGGGGGCTGTTCAAGTAGGGGCTTGGTGTTCGGGGGCTGTTCAAGTAGGGGCTTGGTGTTCGGGGGCTGTTCAAGTAGGGGCTTGGTGTTCGGGGGCTGTTCAAGTAGGGGCTTGGTGTTCGGGGGCTGTTCAAGCCTCCAGCGACCCGTCCTGCCGAGCACGACTGCTCCTACCGCTGGCAGAAACTTGATGAGGGCGTACGACGCCAAGGCCGCGGCCCGCCGTCTCATCTCGCACGTTCTATTGTGGAGCTGATCGGATTCGAACCGACGACCCCCTGCTTGCAAAGCAGGTGCTCTAACCAGCCTGAGCTACAGCCCCGAGGACGCGCGCCCGGCGCGCATCGTGGCGAGCAATCGTATCTAGGAGTCGTAGACGGCGCGATCGATCCACTCGGCGACCAGGGCCGGCCTGTCCATTCCCTCGATCTCGACGGTCATGGTCCGGGTGGTCTGGACCGAAGTCCCCTTCAGCTCGGCCTTGCTGAGCACCGCCGAGGCCCGGATGCGCGCCCCTGACGGCACGGGACTGATGAATCTGACCTTGTCGAATCCGTAGTTGAGGAACATGTCGAGCCCCTCGCGCCTCCACAGGTCGGTACCGATCGATTCCTGCAGGTGCGTCAGCATCGACAGCGTCAGGAACCCGTGGGCGATGGTCCCGCCGAACGGGGTCTCGGCCGCGGCCCGCTCCGGGTCGGTATGGATGAACTGGTGGTCGTGGGTGACGTCCGCGAACTGGTTGATCTGGTCCTGGGTGACCGTGAACCAGTCGCCGGTTCCCTGGAGCTCTCCGACCCGGGGGCTCATGGCCTCCAGGGCGGCAGTCGAGTTGCTCATTGGGTCTCTCCTTGTGATGGTGGGTGCTGTGATGGTCGGGCTGTTGGGCGGCCGTGCGAGCGTTGCTGTCAGGTGCCCGTGAAGTTCGGTTGGCGGCGTTCGGCATAGGCCGCGACTCCCTCGGTGAAGTCGTTGGTGCGTTCCAGCCGGTGCTGTTCGATCACCTCCCGGTCGGTCGCGGCCCTGACGAGGGTGGCCAGATCCCCTCGCATCGTCTCCCGGATGGCCCGCAGCGACAGCGGTGCCGTGCCGGCGAGGGTCGCGGCCCGGGAGTGGGCCGCGCCGGCCAACTCGTCGAGCGGGACAAGTGCGTCGCACAGTCCTATTTCCAGTGCCTCGGAGCCCTTGACCCTGCGGCCGGTGTAGAGCAGGTCGAGGGCGGCTTGGTGGCCGATGGCGCGGGGCAGCGTCACCGACAGCCCGGATCCGTGGTGGTAGCCGAGCAGGGAGAAGTTGGCCGAGAAGCGGGCCTCGGGGGCGGCCACCCGGAAGTCGGCCATCATCGCCAGTCCGAGGCCGCCGCCGACTGCGGCTCCCTGAACGGCGGCGACCACCGGCGTCCTCGCGGTGAAGAACTCAACCGCTTCGTGGTACAGCTCGCCGGCCCGCTCGTCGGTGTCGCTGAAGTCGGCTCCTGCGCAGAAGTGCTTGCCTTCCGACGCCAGCACGATGGCTCGGGCGCCGGGATGGTCGTCTATGGCGGCGAACGCGGCCACCAGCGAGGCGATCAGGTAGTAGTCGAAGAAGTTGTTCGGCGGGCGGCGGATGGTGACGGTTGCCACGTAGGAATCGTCGACGTCGACGCTGACGTCGCCATATTCCCCCAGGCTGACCACGAGTTCATCCTAGGAGTCCCCTTGCGGCCAGGGCCAAGGGGCCGAGCGGGAAGCACAGCGGTCACCAGCTGGTGGGCCAGTTCCTTAGGGATCGACGCTCGGGCGGTCTCGGTGGCAGGGACCGATGGCGTCGCAGTTCCTCGATCAGCAATGAGCGGGTCTCGTCGGGGTGGATGACCTCGTCGATCTGCATCGTCCCGGCCGGTCCGTAGGGATCGTTGCCCTGCCGCAGGCCGTCGGCGAGCTCCTCGAACCGCGCCGCCCGTTCTTCGCCCTCCAGTCCGGCCAGCTCCTCGGTGTAGAGCGCGTTCACCGCTACCGCCGGATCCATGAAGCCGATCTCCGCGGTGGGCCAGGCCACCAGCAGATCGCTCCCCGTGCCTGCGCCCCCGAGACTGCCGAAGGCCGCTCCGTACGCCTTGCGGACCAGCACCACCAGCCGGGGCATCGAGGCCTGGACCAACGCCTCGAAGAACATCGTGGACTTGTTGATGAAGCGGTCGTGCTCGACCCTGCGGCCCACCAGGAACCCGGGAGTGTCCTGGAGGATGATCAACGGCAGGTCGAAAGCGTCGCACAGGCACAGCAGGCGGGTTCCCTTGTCGCAGGCTGCGGGGGTCAGCGAGCCTGCCTCGAACATGGGGTTCGAGGCCATGATCCCAACCGGCATCCCGCCGAGGCGGGCCAGGACGGTGGTCAGGCTCCGACCGAACTTGGGCTTCAGCTCCAGGTAGTCGCCGCCGTCGACCAGCTCGGTCAGCACCCTGCGCATGTCGTAGCCCCGCCGGCGCTGGGTGGGCACCATCTCGCTGAGACGGGCCCGGCCCGGCGGGGGAACCTCGGCGGCGACCGGAGGCGGTTGCTCGATGTTGGAGGGCAGGTACGACAGCCACTGCCGCACCATGGCGGCCGCCTCCTCGACGTCGGCCGCGGTCTGGTCGATGAGCCCGGTGGTCCTGGAGTGGACCTCGGTGCCCCCCAGCTCTTCGAGTGTGACCGATTCGCCGGTGGCGATCTCGACGATCCGCGGCGACACCACGCTCATGGTGGTTCCCTCCACCTGGACGGCCAGGTCGCTGGCCGCGGCGATGAGGCTGGACGAGCCGAGCGACGTGCCGGTGATCACCGTGGCCAGAGGGATGTCGCGCTTGCGCTTGAGCCAGGCGATGGCCTCGTGGCCGACCTCGCAGATGGCCTCGCTTCCCATGTACTCGGGGAGCCGCCCGCCCCGGTTCTCGCCGAAGTACACGAGCGGATGCCCGGCTCGAACGGCCTGAAGGTAGATCCGGTCCATGCGGCGCAGGTTGACGACGGCCGACGAGGCGCCCTTCACGGTGACGTCGTCGGCCTCCACCGCGACCGGGCGGCCGTCGACGAGCCCGAAGCCGCAGATGCGGCCGTCGCCCGGTGTGCCTTCTCGATCCTCCGGGTTCCACGAGACCGCGAAGGTCCCCGTCTCGCGGAAGGAGCCCTCATCCAGCAGCAGATCGATTCGCTCGCGGGCGGTCAGGATGCCCCTGTCGCGCAGGGACTGGACCCGGTGGGCTCCCCCCATTTCGACACGGACCCGCCGCCGGCGTTCCTCGAGATCCTCGGTCAGCTCGTCCATGGAGCGTTCCTGGTCCATGGAGCGGTCCTGGTGCTTGGAGCGTTCCTGGTCCATGGAGCGGTCCTGGTGCTTGGAGCGTTCCTGGTCCATGGAGCGGTCCTGGTGCTTGGAGCGTTCCTGGTCCATGTCGGTCCTCCTGTCGTGAGCGGGCCCCGGTTCACCAATTGGCTGGGCCCCGGTGCCGCCTTCCCCCTGATTTTGCCCGCAAGACGCGCCGGGGTAAGACTCGCGGCCGCCACACGGCCGGTTCGCAGCCGTACAGGGAGGTGTGAGGTGTCCGGAAGATCTCTCCGGGGCGCGACCGCGGTCGTCGGGGTGGCCGACGCGGCGTCGCCCACCGGGGAGCTTCCAACTAGGGGGCGGGCCTTGGAGGCGGCCATGGTCTCCGAGGCTCTCGACGACGCCGGCCTGACGCTCGACGACGTGGACGGCGTGTGCCATGTGGGCCCGTCCACCTACACGGGCACGTCTCTCGGCCTGGCCGAGTACCTGGGCATTCACCCGGTCTTCACCGAGTCGACCAATGTCGGCGGTTCCAGCTACGAGGTTCATCTGGAGCATGCCGCCGCGGCGGTGGCCGTCGGCCTCTGCGATGTGGTGGTGTGCGTCTACGCGGAGACACCCCGCGGCGACTACAAGCGCGGCATCGACTCCGGCATGCCTCCGTGGATCGGCTACCACCCCGAGGCCGAGTGGGAGGCCCCCTACGGGCTGTGGCAGCCGATGGGTCCCTATGCCCTGGCCGCCAGCCGGCACATGGCCCAGTACGGGACGACTTCCGAGCAGCTGGCCCAGATCGCGGTCAGCACCCGCCAGTGGGCCGAGTTGAATCCGAGGGCCCGCTACCAGACAGCGATCACGGTGGACGATGTTGTCGGCTCACCGGTGCTCCTGTCGCCGCTGCATCGTCTCGACTGCTGCCTGGTGACCGACGGAGCCGGCGCATTCGTGCTGACCAGCGCGGCGCGGGCCGCCGACCTGCGCAAGCCTCCGGTGTACGTGCTGGGCGCGGCAAGCTGCCATGACCACGACATGATCAGCCAGATGCCCGACCTCACGGTCACAGCCGGGGTGCAGTCGGGACGGCGAGCCTTCGAGATGGCACAGGTTGCGGCTTCCGACGTGGATGTTCTCATGGCCTACGACTCCTTCACCATCACCGCTCTGCTGCACCTGGAGGATCTGGGGTTCTGTGCAAAGGGGGAGGGCGGGGAGTTCGTCAAGGACGGGAAGCTCGGGCCGGGGGGTTCGCTGCCCATGAATACCAACGGGGGCGGGCTCTCCTACACCCATCCCGGCATGTACGGGATGTTCCTCGTCGTGGAGGCGGTCCGGCAGCTTCGCGGCGAGTGCGGCCCCCGGCAGGTGCCCGAGCCCACCGTCGCGGTCGCCCACGGTGCCGGCGGTGCCCTTTCCGCCATCGCCACCGTCGTTCTCGGCTCCGGGGAGGCCCTGTAGCGATGGTGAGCCGATTGGAGTCGCCGACTACCCGGGAGGCCCTGTAGCGATGGCGACCCGGTTCGAGCCTCCGACCATGGCGGTCAGCGAGCCGTTCTGGCAGGCGACCCGCGAGCGGCGGCTGATCATGCAATGGTGCCGGTCGTGCGAGCGCGTCGTGTTCTACCCGCGGGAGGTCTGCCCCGCCTGCCTCGAGTCCGACCTCGAATGGCGCGACTCGCCCGGGACCGGCATTGTCTACGCCTTCTCGGTGCACTACCGCACCGGGAGCCCTGAGATGGCGGACCGGACGCCGTATGTGGTCGCCCTGGTCGACCTGGACGAGGGGGCGAGGATGATGAGCAACATCGTCGGGTGCGACCCTGACGATGTCGCCGTCGGCATGGGCGTGCGGGTCACCTGGGAGGAGCTGTCCGACGGCCGGAATCTGCCGCTTTTCGAGCTTTCCACCGGTTCTCGTCGCGATTCCTTGCTTATATGACAAGGATTCGCGACCAGAGCCACTAACACAAGGGAGTTGACGATGACAGGAATATGCGAGGGCCGGGTGGTGGTCATCACCGGCGCAGGCCGGGGCATCGGACGGGAACACGCTCTGGAGTTCGCCCGGCAGGGCGCCAGGGTGGTCGTGAACGATCTCGGGGGGCATCTCGACGGCAGCGGCTCCTCGGACGCGCCGGCCGAGGCGGTGGCGGCCGAGATCAGGGACCTAGGCGGTGAGGCCGTCAGCAACTTCAACAACGTCGCCGACGCCGACGGCGCGAGCGGGCTCATCGACACCGCGCTGGAGTCCTTCGGCCGGCTCGACGTGCTGGTCAACAACGCGGGGATCATCCGCGACCGCATGCTGGTCAACATGACCGAGGACCTGTGGGACAACGTCATCGCCGTTCACCTCAGAGGGACCTATCTCCCCAGCCGGTGCGCCGCGGCCCACTGGCGGGAGCAGGCCAAGGCGGGCAACCCGGTCGACGCCCGCATCATCAACACCACGTCCACCTCGGGCATCTTCGGCAACATCGGGCAGTCGAACTACGGAGCGGCCAAGGCCGGGATCGCGGCGTTCACGGTGATCACATCCCAGGAACTGGGTCGCTACGGCGTGACCGTCAACGCCGTCTCACCCGACGCCCGGACCCGACTCACCGAGAATGTCCCTGGACTGCAGGACATGTTCGCCGCCAAGCCCGGCGCCTTCGACACGTTCAACGCCGGGAACATCTCGCCGCTCGTGGTGTGGCTCGGCAGTCCGGAGTCCAGCGGCATCACCGGGAGGGTGTTCCTGGTCCACGGCGGCACCGTCAGTGTGGCCGAGGGGTGGCGGCGGGGCCCGACCGAGGTCAAGGACGGGCGATGGGACCCGGCCGAGTTGGGAGCGGTGGTTCCCGGATTGGTCGACCAGGCCGCCCCGAACTCGACGATGGCCGACTGAAGCGGATCGGCCGGCTCAGCCGGCTGCCGGGACTCGGATCGTCATCTCGCCGGTGGTGACCGGGGGGCCCGAACCGGTGTCGTTCCAGATGTCGACGTCGATGACCAGCGAACCGTCGGGCGCGGTCTCCTTGGCTGTCACCCGGCCGCAGAATCTCAGCGTGTCGTCCCGGTAGACCATCCCGCCGTAGCGGTTCCTGATCCTGGTCACCCGGGTCCGAGGCCCGCCCCACTCGTTCTCGGCCAACTCGACGAACAGCGCGGTGCGCCAGGCTCCCATGTCGAACACGTCGTTGAAGCCGGCCCGGGCCGCGGCCCACATGTCGTAGTGCACGTCCCCGCCGTCGCGTTCGGGTCCCGGCACCCCGCATGCGAACATGTACCGGCAGAAGTGCTCTATCCGCAGCGGCCCGAGAGAGGCGGGCGGCAACTCGTCGCCGACCCCCAGGAGCCTGAGGTCGAAGCCGTCCTCCGTGTCGACGTGCATGGCTCTCTCCTTCCCGCGAGGCTAGAGGCGGCTGATCGCCTCGGCCGCCGAGTACATGAGGCTCGTCCAGCGATGGGTGGCGACCAGCGTGCCGTGCTGGTTGCGGTATTCGTTGAGGGTGACGACGACGCCCATCACCCCGAGGCGGTCGCTGTGCTTCTCGGTGACGTCGACGATCCGCGCCTCGGCGGTCAGCGTGTCGCCCACCTCCAGATCGGAGAAGAACTCGTACTCGCTCTCCCCGTGAAGGGTGACCAACTCCTCGGGGATGCCGATCACGTCATAGCTCGGTCCTCTGGCCACCAACTGGATGAACGATGGGGGCACCCGCAGAGTCCGCAGACCGGCAGCCGACGCAGCCTCGGAGTCGTGATAGTGGTCCGCGAACTGCTCGAGGCCCCGTGACCAGTCTCGGGCGAAGAACTCCGTGATCTCGGAGATTCCCTTGCCCTCTCCCGGCGTGTAGCGCTGGTCGATCAAGGCGCGGGCCCGTCCCAGCGTCTCCCGCAGCACGGTCACGGACATTGAGCACCTCCGGGCGCCGCGACGAACATTCGAACGTCCACGCACCATGCGCCTCGCCCGTCGGCGAGGACGGTGATGGGGTTGAAGTCGGCTTCGCTGAGCACCGACCTTAGATCCCATGCCAGGGCCGCGATGGCCAGCAGGTTCTTGTGCAGTGCTTGCCGGTCCGCCTGGGGCATCGTCTCCAGGACACGCCCCACCGGGCTCGATTTCACCAGGGCCGCCACCTGACCAGCTGTCAGCGGGAGCAACGCTCGGCTGACCTGCTGCAGAGCCTCCACCGCCACCCCGCCGATGCCGACTGCGAGCACCGGGCCGAACTGCGGGTCGACCTTGACCCCCGCGATCACCTCGAGGCCTGCGTCGACCATGGACTGCAGATGCAGCACCTGCGGATGGGGATCCGAACAGATTGACGAGTGGGCCCGGCTCATCCGGTCGACCGCGGCCAGCAGGTCCGGTGTCGATCGAAGGTCGAGCTTCAACAGCCCGGCGCGGCTCTTGTGAACGTGGACGGGGCAGTGGAGCTTGGCGGCCAGCGGATAGCCGACCTCGGTGGCCGCGGCCACCGCAGGCCCCAGTCCGTCGCCGCCGGATCGGGTGCCGGAGAGTTCGACGGTGGCCCCGGGCACCTCGTCGATGCCGTAGCGGCGCAGCAGGTCCGAGACCGCGTCCGACCTCATCAGGCGCACGCCGTCGGCGCCCTCGCTCCAGGTCTGTCGACACAGCAGTTCAAGATTGAGGCCGGCCGGCAGCCGATCGGGAGTGGCCGGCGGGGCCGGGGCCGCTGGAGGCTCGCCGGTCACAGCTTGCGCTCGGCAGGCCTTCTCGAAGTCCACCAGGTGGCGGATGGCGTTGACGCTCTCGGCCGACCCCTCCAGCACGGGGATGCGCCATGAGCGGCCCTGGCTTGCGCTGCGGGCTGGGCGGGTGTCGATGAACACCACGGACGTCCCCGCGTCCGCCGCCTCCTCGGCTGCCCGCATCGCCCGGTCCACATAGTTCGCCGCTCCGACGAAGCGGTCCGGATCCACGGGCAGGTCGCCGCACACCCCGACGAGGCCCACGGTCTCGTCGGCGACCAGGGTCTCCAGCACGCGCCTGGTCTTGGCCGCCTCCACACCCTCCGGACCGAGGCCCATGTCGATCGGGTTCGCCCCGGTGTAGTCCGTGTCGAAGATCCCGGCCAGCTTCCGGCAGGTCTGCGGGCCGATCTCGGCCAGCTCCAGCCCGGACTCCTCGCAGAGGTCGGCGAAGTGCGCCGTCTTGCCGCCGGAGGTGCCCACGAGCACGACGCCGCGGCCCTTGGTCTCGATGCCGGACACCAGCAGCGACAACGTCTCGGTCAGCTCGTCGATGTCGCGCACTTCGAGCACGCCGTGGCGAGCGAGGAACGCTCGCAGCGCGTCGGCGTCGGAGACCAGCGCTCCGGTGTGGCCGTAGATGGCCGCCGAGCCGCGCTCTGAACGCCCCACCTGCAGTCCCACCACCGGCTTCCGCCGGTCTTGTGCCTTGCTGAGGGCGGCCGCCATCCCGTCGACGTCCTTGACCGCCTCCACGATCAGCCCGATGGCCGACACAGCCGGGTCGTCGGCCAGGAAGTCGACGAAGTCGGCGGTGGTCAGGATCGCCTCGTTGCCGGTGTCGACGAACAGCTGCGGCCCGGTGGGCTTGCCGAGGGTGCGGACCGCGTCGATCATGCCGCCGCTCTGGCCGACGAGGACGCTTCCGCTCAACCCGGCTGGGATGTGCTCGGCTCCGACCCACAGGCCCATCGGCACCGCCGCGTTGACGACGCCCATCGAGTTGGGCCCCAGCAGGGCGATACCGGACTGGTGGGCGGCCGCCGCGAGCTCCGCCTCGAGTTGGCGGCCGTCGTTGCTCGACTCTCCGAAACCGCCCGCGAACACCACCGCGGCGCCCACCCCGGCCCGTCCGCACTCCCGGAGCACACCCGGCGTCCTGTGCCTGGCGATCATTATGAACACGCAGTCGACGGGCCCGGCTGCCTCGATCGACTCCACGCACGGCACCCCGAGGACGTCCGAGTACTTCGGGTTCACTGCCACGATCTCGCCGGGATAGCCCGATCCCAGCAGGGCCTTCACCACCGATCCGCCGGGACCGTGCTCGGATGCGCCGATGACGCCCACCCGGGCGGGGTTCAGCAGCCGGTTGAGGTCCATCGCTGCTCGTGGTCCGCCGGGCTGCCGGGCCGGCTCACTAGTGCCGGACCCTGGCCAGCAGCGCGGCCAGCCCGGCCAGGATCAGCGAATTGATGATCAGGAAGCTGGCGATCACCGCGAGCAGGGGATCCACCTCCAGTTCAAGGGAGTTGAACATCTTCACCGGCAGCGTGACCTCCTCGATCCTGGAGATGAACAGGGCGATGATCAGCTCGTCGAACACGATGATGAAGGCGATGATCGCAGCCGCGGCGATCCCGCTCCAGGTCAGCGGCAGGGTCACCAGGAAGAACGCCTTCCACCAGTTGGCGCCCAGTGACATCGCGGTCAGCTCCAGCGACTCGTCGAAGGAGCGGAACCTGGCCGCGGTGATCAGGACGATGAACGGCAGGCCCACCACGATGTAGGCCAGGACCAGCCCCAGTTCTGTGTCGTAAATCCCGAAACGCCGGTACAGGAAGAACAGGGAGAGCCCATAGATCAGTGTCGGGAACACCAGCGGGAGGATCACGAAGGAGTTCAGGAAGTTCTTTCCGGGGAACTTGCCCCGGACCAGGCCGAGCGCCATCCCGGTGCCCAGCGGTGTGGCCACGAGCACCGCGAAGAACGACACCTTGGCGCTGGTCCATAGCGCGTTGAGCCAGTCCTCGGCACCGAAGAACTCCCTGAACCGGCGCAGGCTGTAGGCCTCCGGCGGGAACTGGATCCCGGTGGCGTCGCTGAAGGAGAGGGGCAGCACCACGAATATCGGCGAGGCGATGAACAGCAGTATCACGGAGGCGAGGATGCCGAGCACCAGTTTCTGGCCCATAGCGGCTACCTCTGCCCCCGGGCGCCGCCTGCGCCCAGCATCTTGTCGACCCCGACGAACCGGTTGAACACTACGAACAGGACCATCGTGATCACGATCAGCGGCAGGATGAGCACGATCGCGGTGCCGAACGCACCGAATTCGGTCACGTTGATCCACACGAGCTGGGCGATCATGATGTCGCCGGGGCCGCCGATGAGAGCCGGGGTCACGTACGCGCCGAGAGTGATGATGAACACGATGATCCCGCCCGCGTAGACGCCGGGAAGGCTCAGCGGCAGGGTCACCCGGCGGAAGACGCCCCAGCCGCCCGCGCCGAGGCTGCGGGCCGCGGTGAACAGGTTCTTGTCGATGGCCTCCAGCGAGGTGTAGACGGTCAGCACCACGTAGGGCAGGAGGATCTGGACCAGGCCCAGGTACATGGCGTTGGTGGTGAAGACCATCCGGAGAGGCTCTGAGATCAGCCCCAGGTCGATCAGGGCCTCGTTGACGATCCCCTTGCGTCCCAGCGCCACTATGAGGCCATAGGTGCGGATGATGATGCTGACCCAATAGGGGATCAGCACCAGAGCCATGAGGATGATGCGGATTCGGGGGCCGACGTTCACCAGGAAGTAGGCGACGATGTAGCCGCCGATCAGGCACAGGATCGTGGTGATGGCCGACGTCTCGAAGGTGTTGCGCAGGGCCCTGAGGTTGACGGTCCGCTCGGCTCCGGTGAACGAGAGCGTGTCCTGGAACTCCTGGTTGCCGATGAGCTCCCACATCATCCACACGACGGGAACGACGAACCACACCAGGAGCCACGCGGCACCGGTCCACGCCAGGATGGCGTACCTCGATGTCAGCGACCGCAGCCCGGGGCCCAGAGGCCGAGCGGAGGGCGGAGCGGTGACCGCGGTGGCTTGCACGCCGATCAGCTCGACAGCAGCCGGCCGAACTCGACGGGCCACCGGGCGATCACCCGGTCGCCGGTGCCGAACTCCTCGCGCTCCTCCTCGATCGACGAGATGGCGTGCAGCGACTCGCCCTGGTCGATGGTGATGAGATAGCGCAGCTCTGTTCCCGAGAAGTAGGCCGCTTCCACGGTCGCGGGAAGCGAATTGTGAGTGTCGCCGTCTCCGTCACCGGAGTTCCTCTCGGACATCAGGTCGATCCGCTGCGGGCGGACCATCAGGAAGACGCGCTCGTCGGGGTCGACTGTGTCGGCGCCCTCGGCGAGGCCTTCCGAGTCGTCGGGCAGGGCCAGCAGCGTTGTGTGGGGCTCGCCCCGGGTGGACAGCACGACGCTGTCCGATGACTGCTGCACCACCCGGCAATCGATGAGGTTGGCGTCGCCCAGGAACGACGCAACCCAGGTGTTGGCCGGCTGCTCGTAGACCTCCCGGGGCGTTCCTACCTGCTCGATGCGTCCGTCGCGCATCACCGCAATCCGGTCCGACAGGGTCATGGCCTCGTCCTGGTCGTGGGTGACGTAGATGACGGTGACTCCCAGGTTGCGGTGAAGCAGCCGCAACTGCTCCTGCATCTCGATGCGCAGCTTGACGTCCAGCGCCCCGAGGGGCTCGTCCATCAGGATGAGCGGCGGCTTGGCTGCTATCGCCCGGGCGGTGGCGATCCGCTGCTGCTGGCCGCCACTGACCTGGCTGGGGTAGCGGTTCTCGAATCCGGGCAGCTGCACCAGCTCCAGGACTTCCGTGACTCGCTCGGCGATCTCGTCCTTGGACATCTTGCGCATGCTCAGCGGGAAGGCGATGTTCTTGAACACGGTCATGTGGGGGAACAGGGCGTAGTTCTGGAAGACCATCCCGATGTTGCGCTTGTGCATGGGCACCGAGACGATGGGCCGGCCACCCACCAGGATCTCGCCCTCGTCGGGCTGCAGTGCCCCGAGGACCAGGTTGAGGAGGGTCGACTTACCGGACCCGCTGGGACCCAGGAGGGTGAAGAACTCCCCGGGGGCGATGTCGAGCGACATCGCGTCCACGGCCACAACCTCGCCGCCGAAGCGCTTGGTGACGTTGCGGAAGACGACGTCCTGGCCGCGGCCGGCCGCGGGCTCCGCGGTCGGCGGCGCCGGCTGCTGCAACGATGGGGTCTCGTCCACAGTCATGCGCCGACCTCCGGTGACAGGGGGGCGTGCGGCTGGGCCGCACGCCCCCTCTTGTCAGGTTGCGGGATGCTCGACGTTGCTTCGATCACCTACTGGGCGGTGCGCCACTCGTTCCAGCGCGCCATGTGGGCGTCCCGATCATCCTTGTAGAAGTCGGAGTCGATGATGATGGTGGTGTCGGCGAAGCGCGGGTCGGTGCCCAGCCAGCCTTCCCTGCTCAACGCGGGATCCACCAGATCGACCGACAGGACGTTCGACGGGGCGTAGATGGCGTGGTTGGTGTACGAGGCCTGCCCCTCAGCGCCGCCGCAATAGCCGATCGCAGCCGACGCGTAGGTGGGCGACTGCGCCCCGGCCAGGACCACCATCGGCGTGCCCACCGTCTCGATGACGTGGGTCTGGGGCATGATCTTGTACGGAGCGCCCTGTGAGATGGCGTCCCAGGCCCGGCCGGTCCAGCCGTGGATCAGGTCGACCTCTTCGGCCAGCATCAGCTGGGTGACCTGGGCACCGCTCGTGAAGAAGACGGAGATATGGGGCGCGAGCTCGTCCATCTTGGCTATGGCGGCATCGAGGTCGAGGGGATACAGGTCGGTCGGGTCCGCGCCGGCGGCCACCGCGGCGGCCTCGGCCAGGCCCCGGAACGGCATTCCCCAACCGTTGCCGTCGACTCCCCGAGGCCCGGGGAACGTCTCGGCGTCCCAGAAGTCACCCCACGTCTCTGGTGTGGGGCCGTCGTCGGGCCACTTGTCGGTGTTGTAGAACACCGCGGAGCCGAAGGTGGTGTGCGCGATCGCGTACTCCGTCTCGTGCTGCGACGGGGTGAGCTGGCTGGTGTCGATCACGCTCCAGTCGAGCGGCTGGATCCATCCCTCTTCGATGGCCGCGTCGACCTCGTCCTCGTTGATCTTGATGGTGTCGAACGTCGGGTCTCCGGATGCCTCGACCTCAGCCTTTATGAACCCCAGCCCGACTCTGCCCTCGATGTAGACGATCTCGGCGCCGGTGTCCCGGGCGAACGGCCTGAGGCAGCTGACCAGATGGGCGTTCTTGGACAGGCCACCGCCTGCGACCCATTTGACCACGGGCTCTTCACCCGAGGCTTGGAGACGCTCGTTCATGACCTCGACGAAGGGCCGCTCGGGCTCCTTGGCGAGTTCTGCCGCCAGCGCATCCTGCGCCTCGGCCGCCTCGGCCTGCGCCGCATCGGCCGCGGCCTGGGCCTCCTCGGCTGCAGCCTGGGCGGCCTCGAGCGCCGCCTGGGCATCAGCCTGCTGCTCAGCGCTCGCCTCGGCTGCGGCCGCCTCAGCTTCGGCCAGCGCCGCCTCGGCTGCGCTCGCCTCGGCTGCGGCTGCGTCGGCGGCGGCCTGGGCCGCGTCCACCTCTGCCTGGGCCTCGGCCTGGGCGGCCTCAGCTGCCGCGGCCGCGTCGGCCCGCGCCTGTTCGGCTGCAGCCTGGGCTGCGGCGACCTCGGCGTCTGCAGCCGATGTGTCCGGCTCGTCGTCGCCGCAGGCGGCTGCCACCATCGCAAACACCAGTAGGAGAGCGACGAACACGCGCCCCTTCGTGATCCAGCGCATAATTCCTCCCTTAGCCCTCCCATTCCCCCAGGCAGAGCCGCCAGAAGAATAGTTCAGACATTTCGACCTGCCAAGTTGCCGAAGGTCAGTGGGAGGCGTCGACGATGATGGCTACAAGATCACCCTCAGCCACGGTGGCGCCGGCCGCGAGCGGGACCTGCGTGACGATGCCGTCGACCGGAGCCAGAACCGGTATCTCCATCTTCATCGACTCGAGAACCACGAGTTCGTCACCCTCCGCGACCCGCTGTTCGGGCTCGACCCGCACCAGGATCACGTTGGCGGTTATCTCGGCTCGCACCTCGTGCAACGGCTGCTCCTGTCTCCTCGAGCGGGCTTGCACGGGCGATGGGTCTACGTGCCGGTGAAGTGCGGGGTCTCGCGGGCGAAGTAGGTGCTGACGCCGTGCTCGAAGTCGTTCGTGGTCTCCAGGAGGTACTGCTCGTGTGCCTCCCGTCCGGCAGCCGCTCTGACCAGGGCGTGGAGGTCGCCGCGCATGGTCTCCCGTATGGCCCGTATGGACAGCGGGGCGGCCGCGGCGATGGTCGCGGCCCTTCGATGGGCGGCCTCCTCGAGCTGGTCCAGCGGTACGAGCTCGTCGCACAGGCCCATCTGGTAGGCCTCCTCCCCCTTGAACCTGCGTCCGGTGTAGAGCACCTCCAGCGCCACCTGCTGGCCCACCGCGCGCGGCAGGGTGACCGTGAGCCCCATGCCGTGATGGAAGCCCAGGAGCGAGAAGTTGGCGCTGAAGCGGGCTTCGGGAGCAGCGACGCGGAAGTCGCACACCATCGCCAGCCCGATGCCGCCGCCGATGGCGGCCCCCTGCACCCTGGCGACTATGGGTGTCTTGCAGGCGAAGAGCGCGATCGCGTCCCGGTAGAGGGGCGCGACGAGTTCCTCCTCGGGGCTCATGAAATCGCCGCCCGCGCAGAAGTGCTTGCCCTCCGACCCCAGCACGATGGCTCGGGCGTCGGGGTTGTCGTCGATGTCCTCGAAGGCGGCTCTTATGGAGGCCACCAGCTTGTAGTCGAAGAAGTTGTTGGGCGGGCGGTGGATCGTGACGGTGGCGACGTAGTCGTCGTCGACGTCGACCGTCACGTCCTCATAGGTCGCATGATTAGGCATGGGCGGATACTAGGACGACGCGCTGATTCAGGGCCAAGCCCTCGCCGTCAGGAGGCCAGCGGCCGGCCGAAGGGCAGCTCGTCCTGCCAGGTCGACAGGAACGCCTCCGCGGCGTAGCAGGCGCCCAGGAAGGGGCCGTCGTCGGAGGTGAGCGCGCTGTCCATCAGCACCGTCACGGCCCGGGTGATCTCGGCTCGGATCTCATCGTCGCCGGTGTCGGTGCTGCTCCAGGCTGCGATGGTCGATCCGGCCAGGGCCACGAAGTCGGGGACGGCGGCAATGCCTCGCCTGCGGCACACGGCCAGCGCCTTGGATGTGTAGGCCAGGCGCCCGCTCGGCACCAGGGCCCGGCACTCGAAGCCCTCGGCCACGCCGTGGTTGACGATCCCCATCTTCGACCCGGCGAACACCACGTCGGCGCCGATGCCCCACAGCGCGCCCGGCGCGCCCAGCCCGTCGCCGTCGCCGGCCAGCGCGCTCAGCGCCTTGTCGCCGCCGGCGGTCCAGGCCTCGGCCAGGGCCGCAGGGTCGAAGCCTTCGGCGGAGGCCAGCGATCCCTCGGCGGTGGCCAGGCCCACGATGCGTCCGCCCCGCTGCATGACGGCCGCGGCCAGCGCCGGCCCACTAGCCGAGAACCCCTCGATGACTGCGGTGCGGCCGTCGAGACCCACAACCGCGTCGGCGGCTGCGGCCGCCGACAGGCCGTCGCACTGCGATCCGAAGGCGTCGAGGCGGTCGGCGTTGCGCGGGTCTGCCTCTCGCAGCGGGGCTAGATCCTGGTCGCTCACCCCCTTGGCCGCGTCGGGGAGGTAGGCGCCCTCGGCCACGAGGGCGGCAGACTCGGCCACGAACGCGGCGACAGCCTCACTCCGTCCCGGTGCCTCGGCGTTGATGCCCGCAGAGGCGCCGCTGTGCCGCATCTGCAGTGCCGCGTAGGTGTAGGTCTGGGAGCGGGCCAGGTCCTTGGCCCCGCCCTGGAGGATCTTGCGGGCCCAGCGCACCGGCCCCGACGCGGCCTCAGCGCCGTCGAGGTCCAGCGCCACGAACGCGTCGACGTCGCTGAACTTGTGCAGCCTCACGCGCAGTCCCTCTTGTTCCCGGGTCCTAGGCCGCGCCGTTGAGGATCCGGACGGGCAACTCCCGGGGGCCGCGGATCTGGCCGGTCGACCACCTCACGCCCTCGGGGTCGGCCAGCTCGAAGTCCGGGACCCGTGCCATCCACTCCTCCAGGGCCACCGTGAGCTCCATGCGGGCCAGGTTCGATCCCAGGCAGCGGTGGATGCCCAGACCGAAGGCGACATGGCGGTTGCGCATGCGGTCGATCACGAACTCGCCGGCGTCCTCGAAGGCCTCGGGGTCGCGGTTGGCGGCCGGGAACGGCAGCAGCACCCAGTCGTTGGCCTGCATCGATCGGCCCGCGAACTCGGCGTCCTTGGCCACGATCCGGGCCATGGTCACCGGTGCGTAGAAGCGCAGGAACTCCTCCACCGCGAAGGGCCGCACGTCGGGGTCCTCGATCCAACGCCGGCGGTCCTCAGGATGCTGGGCCATGTGCCACAGCGAGGCGCCGATGGCCGACCAGGTGGTGTCCACCCCCGCGATGATCAGCAGACCGCAGGTGCCCCGCACGTGCTCGTGCTCCAGGTTCTGGCCCTCGATCTTCGCGTGGGTCATGTGGCTGATCAGATCGTCCTGGGGCTCCTCCGCCCGTTGCGCGATGAGCTTGTCCAGGTAGAAGTCGATCGAGTCCTCGTACTCGACGGTGATCTCGGTGCCGGGCTGCTCCATGATCCGGTGGATGAAGATCCGGAACTGGTCGCCGTCGGATCTCGGCACGCCCAGCATGTCGGCGATCACCCGCACCGGGATGTGCTGGGTGTAGCCGAGGGCGGCGTCCACGATGTCGGTGCGTCCCGCCTCCACGTCGGCCAGCAGGTCGTCGAGCAGCTCGCGGCATGTCTCGCGGGTGGACTCCCGCTTGGCCTCTATCGGCTTGGGTGCGAACGCCGGCAGCAGGAACTCCCGGGCGATGCGATGGAACGGCGGGTCGCTGGTGATGGGCGGGGCGAACCCCACCGGGGGAGGGATCTCGGGGCGGCCGTCGTGCACCACCACGCCGTTGGAGCTGAACGTGTCGGTGTCCTTGGCGATGGCGCAGACGTCCTCGTGGCGGACGGGCAGCCAGGTCCCGCCGTAGCGGTCGCTGCGGGCCACCGGGCATTCGCGGCGCAGCTCGTCCCAGATCTCCGGGGCGCGGGCCGCGTAGCCCGGGTCGACGTGGTCGAAGTCGGTGGCCCAGTCGGTGACCGGTGCCCGGGGCTTGGGGCCGTCGTGGGCGCCGGCACCGTCGTCCGTCGAACCGCTGGTCGAATTGTCCGTGGTGGAGGTCGTGTAGGTCATGGCGTAGGCGTCAACTCCTCGGCCTCATAGTCCAGCAGACGGAGGAACAGGGCGCGCAGCTCATTGCGCCTCCCCCGGTCGTTGGCCAGGTTCACCAGCTCGTGGGGGTCCTCGCCGGTCTCGTACCACTCGTGGTCGTGCTCGTCGAAGTCGGCGTCCACGTCGAAGATTTTGCCCTGCTCGTCGACCGTTCCGTCGCGCCTGATGCCCCCACCGATCCCGTAGTAGCGGGCGTACTTGGTCTCGCCGTCGTAGAAGCCCCGCACCGCGTAGCGGGTGTTGCGGATCAGATCGGACTGGGCCGAGTCCTGGGAGAACAGCACGAAGTCGCGCACCGAGGCCTCCGGGTCGGCCAGCACCGGCGACAGGTCCCGGCCCGACAGGGTGGGTGTGTCGCCGATGTCGGTTCCGCCCAGCGCGGCGATGGTGGCCGCCAGGTCGACGTGGGTGGCCAGCGCCCGGGTGCGGGCTCCGCCGGGCACGCCGGGGGCCTTGACGATCAGCGGCACCCCCATGACCTCGTCGTACACGCAGGGCAGTTTGGCTCGCAGGCCGTGCGATCCGCAGGCGTCGCCGTGGTCCGAGGTGTAGGCGATCACCGTGTCGTCGTACAGGCCGAGGGCGTCGAGAGCGTCGAGCAGGCGGGCCAGGCTGCGGTCGAGCTCGATGTGCAGCCAGGCGTAGTAGTCGAGGCCCCGCAGCCAGGTGTCGTGCTCGCCCGCTTCGATGCGGCCCACCACATGCTCGCGGTTGCGGACGTGTCGCCAGGCCCGCTGCACCTCGGGCTTGGTGTGGAGGTCGTCGCTGAAGTTCTTGGGGAGTTGGTCGAACAGGCGGGGGTAGTCCTCCGGCGGCGGGGTCACCGGCAGGTCGCCGAGGCGCATCTGCACCACCGCGTTGAAGAATGCGGCGAAGCGGGGATGGTCGGCCTGGTAGCTGAGGTGGTCGGCCGGGAACCACATGATGTCGTGGGGGTTGACCAGGGCCACGGTCAGGAACCACGGCTGGCCGGGGTCGTTGCGGCGGCCGTCGCCGTTGCCGTCGCTGTTGTCGCCGCCCCGGTCGCTCAGCCAGTCGATGGCCTGGTCGACGATGATCGGGTCGAAGTACCGGCCGGTGTAGGCGCTGCCCATGAAGTGAATGTCGTTGCCCTCCCAGTCGAGATAGCCGTGGGCCTCCATGTCGGGCGTCTCGCTGTGGCCGAGATGCCACTTGCCCAGGTAGCTGGACCGGTAGCCCCGGTCGCCCAGCAGGCTGCCGATGGTGGGTATGGCCGGGTCGAGCGCGGTGTGGGTGGGGAAGGCGACGTTGTCGACCACGCCGTGCTCGGCCAGGTAGCGGCCGGTGTAGAGGCTGGCCCGCGACGGCGAGCACGGTGAGGCGTGGGTGAAGTAGCGGTCGAAGCTCAGCCCGTCGGCCCGCAGCCGCTGATGGGCGGGCAGGTCCACCACCCCGTCGAGCCAGTCGTTGCGCCGTTCCTCGTCCGAGACGATCAGCAGGATGTTGGGCCGATCAGCCACAACCGGACGCTACCGGCTCGGCCTCTCAGCCCTCACCGATCAGGCGTTCCAGGGTGAGCTCGGGGTGGTCGGACTGGAGGCGGGCCAGCCAGTAGGGGCTCTCGAACAGGGCCAGCAGCTCGCCGTCGTCGCGTGCCGCCACCGTCACACCCGACATGGCACCCAGCGCTGCGGCTGAGGCATTGTCGGTTCGCCGGGCCGCGGTCCACGGGGCCGGTGCGAGCTCTGCAGGGGCGCCGAACTCGTGACGGAGCCGGTGCTTGGCCACGTCGAACTGCAGCGGCCCGACCGCGGCCAGGATCGGGGTGCTCTCGCCGCCCTCGGGCCGGCGCAGCACCTGCACCACTCCCTCGGAGTCGAGTTGACGAACCCCGGAGCGGAACTGCTTGGCCTTGGAGGTGTCGGTGCAGCGAGCCAACCGGAAGCTGCTGGGAGCGAACGCCGGCACCGGCGTCCAGCGGACCGGCTCGGCCGCAGCGTGCACGGCGTCGCCCACCCGCAGGTCGGCTGCGTTGACCAGGCCGATCACGTCGCCGGGCCAGGCATCCTCGGCGGTGCTGCGGTCCCGGCCCACCACGGTGTGGGCGTACTTGGTGGCCAGCGTCTTGCCGGTGCGCCCGGACACGATGGCCATGCCTCGCTCGAAACGGCCCGAGCAGACCCGCAGGAACGCCATGCGGTCGCGGTGGGCCGGGTCCATGTTGGACTGCACCTTGAACACCACCGCGCTGAAGCCGGCATCGACCGGGCGGGGATCGCCGTCGGCGTCGAGGCGAGCGGCCGGCGCGGGGGCCATGTCGACGATGGCGTCGAGCAGCAGCCGCACCCCGAAGTTGGTGAGGGCCGAACCGAAGAACACCGGCGACAGCTCTCCCGCCTCGAAGCGCTTGGTGTCGAGTTCGGCGCCGGCCTCGTCGAGCAGCTCGATCGCCTCCCGGGCCTCGTGCCAGGCGGACCCCTCCTCGGTCTCGGCCCGGGTTGCTGCCACGATCTCCTCGTCGGCCGCGGTGGCACCCCCGGCAGTGCGCTCGAAGCGCACGTAGTGGGCGGCGCGCCGGTCGATGAGGCCGCTGAACCGCTCGCCCTCGCCGACGGGCCAGGTGACGGGCACCGGGTCGAGCACGAGCTGGTCCTCGATCTCGTCGAGCAGTTCAAGAGGGTCGCGGGCCGGGCGGTCCCACTTGTTGATGAACGTGACGATGGGGATCTCCCGGTTGCGGCACACCTCGAACAGCTTGCGGGTCTGGGCCTCGATGCCCTTGGCCCCGTCCAGCACCATCACCGCGGCGTCCACCGCGGACAGCACCCGGTAGGTGTCCTCGGAGAAGTCGCCGTGACCCGGGGTGTCGAGCAGGTTGAGGACCCGGTCCCGGTAGCCGAACTGCACCACCGCCGAGGTGACCGAGATGCCCCGGCGGCGCTCCAGCTCCATCCAGTCCGAGGCAGTGGCCCGGCGGTCGCGCTTGGCCTTCACCGAGCCCGCCCCGGCGGTCAGCGCGCCGCCGTAGAGCAGGAACTTCTCGGTAAGGGTGGTCTTGCCCGCGTCGGGGTGCGAGATGATCGCGAAGGTGCGTCGCCGTCCAGCCTGCCGGCGCACTTCGGCAGCCGCGGGTTCGGCGTCGGTGGTCACCCTCTCAGTGTGGCCCGGCGGCGCCGGGCTGCGTCGCGGCTGCCGGGTAGCCTGCGCCGGGCCGGCAATCCGGCCGCAGGCAGGACAGCACAATCCGTCGGAGGGAAGCACATGGACAACTTCGATCTGGGCAGTTTGAACTACTGGGCGATCCTGGTGGCGGTGGTGTTCAACCAGGCGCTGGGCGCGGCGTGGTACAGCGCGCTGGCCAAGCCATGGATGGCCGAGGTGGGCCTCAGCACCGACGACATGGAGGCCATGAAGGGCACGCCCCGGCAGTGGTACCCGTACGTGCTGGCGGTGGTGTGCGGGATCGTGTTCACCCTCGTGCTGGCACTGCTCGCGCAGGGACTGGGGGCCGACAGCGCCGGCGAAGGACTCGGTCTGGGGCTGCTGGCCGCGGTCGGGTTCATCTTCACCTCCAACGCCATCAACTACGCGTTCGAGGGCCGCAGCCTGAAGCTGTTCCTGATCAACGGCGGCTATCCGCTCATCTCCTACAGCGTCATCGGCATCCTGCTCAGCGTCTGGACATAGCTCCGGCCGCCACCGGCGCAAGATTGAGGCGCAGTCACATGGCCGACCAAGAAGCAGCCCGGAAACTGGGGCTCGAGGTGCTGCACACGGCCGGGATCGAGGTCGGTGGCGACCGGCCCCAGGACATTGCGGTACACGACGACCGCTTCTGGGCCCGGGTTCTGGCCGACCGTGAGCTCGGACTGGGCGAGTCGTACCAGGAGGGCTGGTGGGACGCCAACCAACTCGACGAGTTCATCGCCGAGGTCCAGGCCCTCGATCTGCGGTCGCTGGTCCGGCCCAGACCTGCGCTGACGCTGCGCATCCTCAAGGCGCAGGCTCGCAACCGCCAGACTGTGCGCCGGGCCCGCCGGAACGCGGGCGCTCACTACAACATCGGCAACGACCTGTACGAGCGAATGCTCGACGACCGGATGATCTACTCGTGCGGCTACTGGCGCCGGGCCGCCGACCTGAACGAGGCCCAGGAGCACAAGTTGGACCTGATCTGCCGCAAGCTCCGCCTGGAGCCAGGCATGAGGCTGCTCGACATCGGCTGTGGCTGGGGCGGCTTCGCCCGGTTCGCGGCGGCCGAGTACGGCGCGGTCGTCACCGGAGTCACGCCGGCGGGGGAACAGGCCCGGCTGGCTCAACAAGTGTGCGCCGATCTGCCCGTCGACATCCGCGAGTGCGACTACCGGGACGTGCGGGGCCGCTTCGACCGCATCGTGTCGATAGGGATGATGGAGCATGTCGGCCCCCGCAACCTGAAGACGTTCTTCCGGTGCTGCGACGATCTTCTGGCCGACGACGGGATGATGCTGCACCACACCATCGGATCGCTGGTGACGAAGAACCACACCGACCCGTGGTTCGACAAGTACATATTCCCCGGAGGAGTGGTTCCGTCGCTGGCCCAGATCTCATCGGCCACCGAGAAGGACTGGGTGATCGAGGATGTGCACAACTTCGGCCCCTACTACGACCGAACGCTCATGGCCTGGCACCGCAACGTGACCGCAGCCTGGGACGACCTGCCCGCCTACGACGGGCGCTTCCGCCGCACTTGGGACTACTACCTGCTCAGTTCGGCAGGATCGTTCCGGGCCCGGGCCCTGCAGCTCTGGCAGATCGTGTTCACCCGCAGCCGGCGCCGCTCCGACGCCTACCACCGGCCCAACGAACGGGAGTAGCCGCCGTGGGGTCAGGCTTGGCGGGTGACTACGAAGCGGGCGGTGGCGGCTAGGGCTTCCTTGGCTGCGGGCACGTCGGGCAGGGCCTCCAGCGCGTCGAGGGCCTCCTCCAGAAGGTCCGAGATCTCGTCCTCCAGGCGGGCGAGGGCGCCCGTGTCGACGATCACCTGCTGGACCCCGGCAACCGTCTCATCGTCCATCTCCGAGCCGACCGCCTCCAGGACCGCCCGCTGTGACTGGGTCGCGGCGGACCTCGCCAGGGCCATCAGCAGCGTGGGCTTGCCCTCCCGCAGGTCGTCGCCGACCGGCTTGCCGGTGGCGGCCGGGTCCCCGAAAGCGCCCATCACGTCGTCGCGCAGCTGGAAGGCCATGCCGACGGGACGGCCGTGGCGGGCCAGCGGCTCGGCCAGATCGGGGCGCCCGGCCAGAGCCGCGCCGAGCTGGAGAGGCCGCACGACCGTGTAGCGGGCCGTCTTGTGCTCGATGATCTTGCGGGCCTCGTCCGCGGTGGCGCTGCCCCGAGCGGAGCCGACCACGTCCAGGAACTGGCCCATGTTCAGCTCGGTTCGCAGCCCGTCCCACACCGCCCGGGTCTCAGGGGTCACCTCCCCGAGGGTGCGGTCGGCGAGCACCATGGCCATGTCTCCCACCAGCACCGCGGCGGCCTCGCCGAAACGCCGGTCCTCGCCGAGCCACCTGCGGTCGCGGTGGCGCTGCACGAACTTTCGCCACACCGTCGGCGCGCCCCGACGGGTGTCGGAGCCGTCCATCACGTCGTCGTGGGCCAGGGCGAAGGCGTGGAGGATCTCCAGGGCGCAGCCGCCGTCGAGGGCACCGTCGCCGCCCGGGTCTCCGCCGCCGATCAGCCAGCCCCAGTGGCAGTAGGCGGGCCGGATGCGCTTTCCCCCGCCCAGGACCATGTCGGCGAGGTCACCGAGCGGCTCGTCGAGGCTCGGGTCCAGTGCGGCCCACTCCTGGCGCTCGGCGGCCAGGATCTCGCCGAGGCGGATCTGGACCCTGGCCGCAATCTCGGTCAACTCGGCGGGGGGACCGGCTGGCTGCCCGGCGGACATGGTCACGTCTCGGTGTCTGACTCGAGCGCGGCCACGACTCTCTCGACCTGGACGCCGGCGTTGGTGATCCGGCGCCGACAGACCTCGATGAGGGTGGCAGCCCGCTCGACGCGGGTGGCCAGCACGTCCACGTCGGGATCCTCGCCCTCGAGCTCTTGGAGGATCTGCTCGAGCTCGGCCATCGCGGCCGCGTAGCCGGGCTCGTCGGCGCCGCCCGGGCCATTGTTCGACTCTTCGGTGCTCATTGGTCTCGGTCCTCGCTGCTGGCGCGCCGTCATTCCCGCTCTTGTTCGCTGCGCTCACGGGCCGCTCGGGCCACGGCCTCGCTGCGCGCCTCGCGCGACACCTCCACCGGTTGCTTCCTTCCGCTCGGCCTCTGGTCAAGGATCGTACTGTCCAACGTGCCGTCGGATACGTGGGTGACGATGCCGTCGCCGGGCGCGACATCTTGAATTGAGCGCACCAGCATCCCGTCACCGCGGCGGGTCAGCGACCATCCCCGGCGCAGGATCAGGGCCGGGTCGAGGGTCCGCACCCGGGTGGCAATGGCGTCCAGGTGCCGCTGGGCGTGGCGGATCTCGTGACGGCCCGCCACCGACAGCCGGGCCGAGGCCCGGTCGACCCTGCTGGTAGCCCGCCGCTCGACCGCTGGTCCGGCCTGAGTCAGCCGGTAGGAGACGGCGGCCACTCGGCGCCCGGCCCGTGCCGTGGCTGTCCGTCCTGTCTGGACGAGGCGCTGGGCGGCCGAGTCGAGGTTGCGGCCGGCCCGCCGGGACGCGGCCCGAGCCTCTCGGGCGGTGTCGGCGGCCGCCTTGCTGGTGCGTTGCTCCACGGCGGCCAGAACCCGGCGGCTGCACACCGAGATCGACCGGCCGGTGCCGTCGAGCCTCTCCAGCCAGTCCTCGACCAGCTGCACCACTGCCTCCGCCGCGGCCGTCGGCGTCGAGCAGGCGGTGTGGGCGGTCTCGTCGGCCACGCTGCGGTCCGTCTCGTGGCCGATGCCGGTGAAGACGGGGCGCTCGCACGAAGCGATGGCTCGGGCCACCAGCTCGTGGTCGAAGGCGACGAGGTCGGTGCGGCTGCCGCCCCCGCGGGCCAGCACCACCACATCGACGGCGGCGTCGGCCGCTGCCTTGACCGCGGCCGCGATCGCCGCCGGTGCGTCAACGCCCTGCACCGGCGTGTCGACCTCTACCGCCTGGAAGGCGAAGCCGCTGCCGGTCAGCACCCGCAGCATGTCGGCATGGGCGGCGCTGTCCAGGGACGTGACGATCCCCACCCGCAGCGGCACCGGCGCCAGAGTCAGACCGGCGTTGCGGCGTAGCGCTCCCTCCGCGGCCAGCATCCGCAGCAGGGCGTCGCGGTCCGCCGCGAGCGCCCCCAGCGTATGGGCCGGGTCGATGGCGATCATCCGCAACTGGAGCTGGCCCCGCGGCGGGTAGAAGTCGAGCATCCCCTGGACGCGCACGCTCACTCCGTCCTCCATGCGGATGGCGTTGCCGTGGCGCTTGATCGTGGCGTTGACCCGGTCCTTGTCGTCGCGGAACAGCACCACGTTCAGCGAGGCCACCGGCGGTGCGCCGGGCTCGGTCCGCTCGGGGCGCTCGACCAGGTCGAAGTAGACGTGGCCGCTGCGGGCCCGGGTGATGCTGTCGATCTCCCCGGCCACCCACACGCCGCTCGGGAAGGCCTCGTCCAGCTTCCAACGAAGCACCTGGGCCAGTTCGCCCACCGTCAAGGTCTGGTCCGCGCCGATCAGGCCGTTCATGGCACCATCGGCTCGGCCGCTTGTCTCCCGCTCTTGTTCGCTTCGCTCACGGGCCGCTCGGGCCACGGCCTCGCACAATGCCTCATCCGCCGCTGCCTATCCGCTCGACCTCTGGCCGCTCGGCGATCTCGGCTCGCAGCAGGCCCTCGTACAGCTCGGCGTACAGACCGCCGGCGAGGCGCAGCTCGTCGTGGGTGCCCGACTCGGTGATCAGGCCGTCGTCGACCACCACGATCACATCCGCGTCGACGATGGTGGACAGCCGATGGGCCACCACCAATGACGTGCGGCCCCGCAGCGCCTCGGTCAGAGCCTCCTGCACCAGCGCCTCGTTCTCGGTGTCGAGATGCGATGTGGCCTCGTCGAGGATGACGATGGCCGGGTCCTTGAGCAGCATCCTGGCGATGGCCAGCCGCTGCTTCTCGCCGCCCGACAGCCGGTAGCCCCGCTCGCCGACGACGGTGTCGTAGCCATCGGGTAGCGCCGCGATCACGTCGTGGATGCGGGCCGCCCGGCAGGCTTCGGCCAGCTGGGCACCGCTGGCGTCGGGCCGGGCATAGCGCAGATTGGAGGCCACCGTGTCGTGGAACAGGTGAGGGTCCTGGGTGACGGTGCCGATGGCGGCCCGCAGTGACGCCTGTGTGATGTCGCGCACGTCGATGCCGTCGACCAGCACCGCGCCCCCGGTCACGTCGTACAGGCGGGGCACCAGCGACACCAGCGTGGTCTTGCCCGAGCCCGACGGACCGACCACCGCCACCATCCGGCCCGGGGCGATGTCGAGGTCGATGCGGGACAGGACTTCGACCGGTTCCGCGCAACTGGCCGAAGGGGCGGCGACGCCCAGGGACTCGGGCGTCGAGTCCGACGATGGGTAGGCGAAGTGCACATCCCGGAACTCGACCCGGCCGGAGGGCCGGTGCAGGTCGCGGGCATCGGGACTGTCGGTGATCGGATTGGGGGTGTCGAGCACCTCGAACACCCGCTCGAAGCTCACGAACGCCGACATCACGTCCACCCGGGCGTTGGACAGGCTGGTCAGAGGCACGTAGATGCGCACCGTGTACAGGCCCAGCGCCACCAGCGTGCCCGCGCTGAGCGTGCCGTCGATGGCCAGATGGCCGCCCAGCCAGTAGACGATGGCCGTTCCCACCGCGCCCACCAGGGTCAGCGCGATGAGGAAGACCTGGGAGTACATGGCGCTGCGGACCCCGATGTCGCGCACCCGCCCGGCCCGGTCTGAGAAGTCGGCGGCCTCGTCGTCGTGGCGGCCGAACAGCTTCACCAGCAGCGCTCCGGCCACGTTGAACCGCTCGGTCATGGTGTTGTTCATGGAGGCGTTGAGGTTCATGCCCTCGCGGGTGATGGCCTGCAGGCCCCGGCCCACCCGCCTCGCCGGCAGCACGAAGACGGGCAGGATGGCCACCGCCAGCAGGGTGAGCCGCCACTCCAGCAGGAACATGGTGATGAGCGTCGCAACCAGGGTGATGATGTTGGCGACCACCGTGCCGAGCGTGCCGGTGAAGGCCCGCTGGGCCCCGATCACGTCGTTGTTGAGACGGCTCACCAGGGTGCCGGTCTGGGTGCGGGTGAAGAAGGCCAGCGGCATGCGCTGCACGTGGTCGAACAGCCGCAGCCGCAGATCGAGGATCAGGCCCTCACCGATACTGGAGCTGAGCCGGCGGGCCACCAGCGACAGCAGCGCCTCGCCCAGAGCCGCGGCGATCAGGGCAACGAAGAGCGCGTTCAGATAGCTGCCGTCGCCCTCGGCGATGGCGGAGTCGAAGATCTCCCGGATCACCAGCGGGGGCAGAAGCCCCAGGAACGTGGAGGCGACGGTGGTCAGGATGAAGGCGAAGATCCAGGCCCGGTAGCGACGGGCGAAGCCCCACACCCGGCGCCGGGTGTCGGCCGTGATCGTCTTGCCCTTCAGGCCGGAGCGGTCGGCCGCCATGGAGTGCATGACTCCCCACGCGGTCATCATCGAATCCGAGCCTACGGAGCACGGTGTTTCCCCGCTCTTGTTCGCTTCGCTCACGGGCCGCTCGGGCCACGGCCTCGCTGAGTCCCCTTGGCATCGCTACGACGCGAGGCCTGACCGCTCGGCCTCTGCCGGTAGCACTCTTGGGCGCGTGCACACTCCACGGGTAGCCACACTCCACGGGTAGCCACACTCCACGGGTAGCGTTGAGTCGTGGATCGCAGTGCCTCAGTGGCCCTGAAGACCGACCACTACGAGATCACGATGGTGGCCTCAGCCCTCCAGTCCGGGATCGCCGAGCGCCGCGCCGTCTTCGAGGCGTTCGCCCGGCGGCTGCCGGCGGGACGTGCCTACGGCGTCGTGGCCGGAGCCGACCGCGTCATAGACGCCATTGAGCGCTTCCGCTTCGATGACGAGACCGTCGATCATCTCGTCGGCGCAGGTGTCGTGTCCGACCCCGACGTGGTCGGATGGCTGCGCTCCTATCGCTTCAGCGGCGATGTCACCGGCTACCCGGACGGGGAGCTGTTCTTCCCGTATTCGCCGGTGCTCACCGTGGAGGGCACCTTCGCCGAATGCGTGGTTCTCGAGACGGTCGTGCTGTCGATCCTCAACTACGACTGCGCGGTGGCCTCGGCCGCGGCCCGGGTGCGCGATGTTGCTCACGGCCGCCTGCTCATCGAAGGTGGCAGTCGCCGCGCCGACCCCGATGCGGCAGTGGCCGCAGCCCGTGCGGCCCACATTGGTGGCTTCGACACGACGTCCAACCTGGAGGCGGGCCGGCGCTACGGGATCCCCACCGGGGGCACCACCGCTCACGCCTTCGTGCTGGCCCACGCCGACGAGCATGCGGCTTTCAGGGCTCAAAGAGATGCCCTCGGCACCGGCTCCACCTATCTGGTCGACACCTTCGATGTGCTGGAGGGCATCCGCCGGGCAGTGCAGGTGGTGGGCCGTGACATCGGCGCGGTGCGTATCGACAGCGGCAACCTGCTGGCGGCCAGCATCCGGGCCCGGACGCTGCTCGACTCGCTCGGCGCAGAGAGCTGCCGCATCGTGGCTTCCGGGGATCTGGACGAGTTCCGTGTGGCAGAGTTGGAGGAGGCGGCTGCCCCCATCGACGCCTATCTGGTGGGCACCAGCCTGGTCACCGGCTCTGGCCACCCCACCGCTTCGGTGGTGTACAAGCTGGTGGCCATCGCCGATGGTGCCGGCCCGGGTGCGCCCCTGCGGGCGGTGGGCAAGCTGTCGCCGGGCAAGACCACCGTGGGCGGTCGCAAGCAGGTGCATCGCACCGTCGACGCAGCCGGCTACTGGAAGGCGGAGGTGCTGTCGCCCGCGGGCGACACCGGACCGGCCGACGCTCACGATCCCCAAGTCGTGCTGATGGCCGGCGGTGAGCGGGCTTGGCAGGACGACCCCTCTTCAGCCCGCCGTCGCTGTGCGGAGCGTCGCCAGGGACTGCCTGGCGAGGATCGGGTTCCGCATCCCCGGCGCTCTCCGGCCATACCCACCGAATGGGTGGGAATGGAGTCGCCGGCCGCGACAGAATCATCGAACGGAGCGGAAGGACGGTCGGCAGAGGCGGAGCAGGCTCAGCAAGCCGATGGAGGAGGAGATGAGATGCACAAGGCGCTGATCATCGTGGACGTGCAGAACGACTTCTGTGAGGGCGGGTCGCTGGCGGTGGAGGGCGGGCATTCGGTGGCCGTTTCCATCACCGACCTGGTCGGCCTGGACAGGGCCGGAGGCCGCTACGACTATGTCGTCGCATCCAAGGACTGGCACATAGACCCCGGTGAGCACTATGCCGCACCGGGCACGAACCCCGACTTTGTGACGTCGTGGCCGGTGCACTGCGCGGCCGGAACCCAGGGAGCCGCGTTCTCGCCGAACCTGCAGGTGGCGCTGGACGAGGTGTTCCTCAAGGGTCAGTACAGCAGCGGCTACAGCAGCTTCGAGGGCGTTGCCGGCTCGAGCGAGGATGTGGGGCTCCGGGACTGGCTCGCCGAGCGCGGTGTCGAGGCCGTGGACGTGGTGGGCATCGCCACCGACTACTGCGTGCGGGCCACCGCACTGGCCGCGGCCGAGGCCGGGTTCGACACGGCGGTGCTTGTCGCGCACTGTGCAGGGGTCGCCCCCGATTCCACCGCGGCGGCTCTTGAGGAGATGACCTCGGCGGGGGTGGCAATCGTCTGAGGTTTGCGGGGATACCTGGCTTGCGGTCTCACTCCCGCTCTTGTTCGCTGCGCTCACGGGCCGCTCGGGCCACGGCCTCGCTGACCGCCCCGCCGAGGCGTTCACGAGTTGCCGCATGCACCGCTCGGCCTCTAGGTTGAGGCCCGGCTGGCGAGATGGGGGGACGATCATGGAGCATCCGCATGTAGCAATACTGCGGACGGTAGTGAACGCCTTCCGTGAACGGGACTGGGACACCGTCTACCAGTACTGGACCGACGATCTAGTCATTCACTATGACGGAACCAGCCCGGTGGCTGGCAGCTACCGGGGTCGTGATGAGATCATGACCATGATGAACAAGATCGACGACCTGACCGATGGGACCTTTCAGGTAGAGATCCACGACATCCTCGGAAACGATGAGCACGGAATAATCCTCTACCACGAACACGCTGTCCGCAATGGTCGTCGCTTTGACTGGAACCAGATCGGCATCTACCACTTTCGCGACGGAAAGTTCTCTGAAGTGTGGCTCCATCCGACCAATCAAGCCGAGTTCGACGAGTTCATGTCAGAACCCGAGGAGGTGTATCAGTGACTGCCGTTGCTCCTGCAGTAGCCGCACCTGACCTAACCCCCGTCCGATGCTACTGGCACGCGTGCGCGGCATCCGATGATGTGAAGGACAAGCCAATCGCGGTGACGCTCTTGGGCGAGGATCTAGTATTGTTCCGATCGGAAGGCCGAGTTAATGCCTTCTCCGATATCTGCGTTCATCGCGGCACACGCCTATCGCTTGGCTGGGTGACAGACGAAGGCTGCATTCAGTGCCCGTACCATGGATGGGTGTACAACACGGACGGCAAGTGCGTCTATATTCCGTCGCAACCGAGAGATGCTCAACACATACCATCTCGGGCCCGAGCGATCGCATACCGTGCCGAGGAGAGATACGGGCTGGTGTGGGTCGCGATGGAGGAGCCCAAGCTACCCATCCCCGAATATCCCGAGTATGGGGATCCAGAGTTCCATACCTGGTCAAAGTACTACGGAGGCTGGGATGCCAGTCCGGGAAGGCTCTGTGAGAATTCGCTGGACATTGCTCATCTGGACTTTGCACACCCTGGCTTGCTCGGCGATCCCGACGACCCGAACTCATCAGTGATCAAGCCCTATGAGACGCGGGTTGACGAAGGCGGAGTATGGACCATGTTCTACAAGGAGCTCCCGCCCGCCGCCGAGACTTTCGCGGAGGAAGGTGACAGGATCCGCCACGAGACCAGGGTGGACTTTCCATTCGTCTTCACTGTGCGCATCTTCTCCAAACGCGGCCGAGTCGCCTTGTTCTTTGCCACCAGTCCGATCCGGAGCGACAAGTGCGGCTTCTGGCTCTTCGAGTCACGAAACTACGATCATGGTGAGCCCGACGACAAGTACATCGAGTTCAACGACCTGTTGGAGAGCCAGGATCGCAGGGTAATAGTCACGCAGAGGCCGGAGATGGTGCCAACTGATCTCTCCGAGGAGTTGCACGTGAAGGTGGCTGACGCGGGCTCGATCGAGTATCGCCGGATGCTCAGGCGCCACGGGCTCTCCTTTGCCTGATCATCCGGCAGCCGCATGATCCGCTTCGGCCTGGCGGTCCCCCAGAGGCTGGCAGCCGCCGAGACACTCGACGTCGGGGCGGTCGTCGAGGTGGCCAGGCGGGCCGAGGACCTCGACTATCACAGCCTCTGGGTGGGAGACGGGCTGGCTACGCCGTCGACCATGGAGGCATGGACGCTGCTGAGCTTCACCGCGGCCGTCACCACCTCGGTGAGTCTGGGCATCTCCGTGCTCGTTCTGCCGTGGCGCAATCCCGTCGTGCTCGCTCAGGCCGCGGCCACGCTCGATCATCTCTCGGGTGGCCGCGTGATCCTCGGGGTGGGGATCGGTGATCGTCGACCGGAGGACGCAGCCTTCGGCGTGGGGCGCAGCCGGCCCGCCCTGTTCGAGGAGCAGATCCGCTTGATCAAGCGGTGCTGGGAGGACGGAGAGGTTGACTGGGAGGGAGAGGTTTGGCGTTTCGCCGGGGTCGGCGTAGGGCCGAAACCGCTTCAGAAGCCGGCGCTCCCGATCTGGTTCGGGGGCGAGGGAACAGCCTCGTTGGAACGAGCCGCCCGGATGGGCGACGGATGGATGGGCCGGGGATCCTCCACGGCCGAGACCTTCGTCCGCGCCGTGACGGCGTTGCGCCGGGATCTTGAGAGGGTCGGCGACCCTGACAAGCCGTTCGCGCTGTCCAAGCGCGTCTTCGCCCACGTCGTCCTCGACGGCCGGGTCGATCGGGTGACGGAACAGTTCGCGGCCTGGTCTGCCGATGTCTACGGGGACGCGGGGCTCGTGCCTCGCTGCGCGGTCGTCGGAGATCCGGATGCGTGCGTGGCCGGCTTGGCTCCCTTCGTGGAGCATGGATTGGACCTGGTGCTGCTCGATCCCATCTTCGATATCCCGGAGCAAGCCAGGCTCCTCAGCGAGCACGTCCTGCCGGCGTTCGGTTGATGCCATGAATTCAGACTCGTCGAACTCGGCCTCACTGCGAGCCACCGACGTTGCGGAGCTCCGGTACGTGGACGTCACGAGGGAGTTCCCCTCCAGCGCTCACGGCGGCACCATGGTGGCCATCGAAGACATCAGCTTCTCCGTCAAGGCCGGAGAGTTCGTCGCTCTCGTCGGTCCCAGCGGATGCGGCAAGAGCACGCTGCTGAACGTGACGGCTGGACTCATGCCGCCCACTAGCGGAGACATTCTCATCGACGGGGTAGCAGTGGAGGATCGGCGCCCCTACTTCGGCTACATGTTTCAGAGCGACCTGCTCATGCCTTGGGCCGATATCCGCAAGAACGTGGCACTCGGACTCGAGATTCTCGGCACACCACGGCGGGAGGCCCGCGATCGGGCGATGGAGATACTTCGAGAGTTCGAGTTGGACCAGTTCGCCGACAAGTATCCGATTCAGCTCTCAGGAGGAATGCGCCAGCGGGTTGCCTTCATGAGGACTCTCTTGTGCAATCGCTCAGTCCTGCTGCTCGACGAGCCCTTCGGAGCCCTCGACGCCCTGACTCGCTCGGTCATGCAGGAATGGCTATTGGGCGTGTGGGAGCGGACCAAACCGACGATCATACTCATAACGCATGATGTCGAGGAGGCGATCTTCCTGGCTGATCGTGTGCTCATGATGACAGCCCGCCCCGGCCGCATCCGCAAAGAGGTGAGCGTGGATCTCGGCCGGCCACGGGATCACAGTGTGCTGACGACTCGTGAGTTCAACGTCATCAAGGAAGAGATACTGGAGGAACTCTTCCGAGAGGTCGCACGGTCACGGAACAGCGACGAATAGCGGCAGTAGGAGCAGCGATGGCAGCAACCGATCAGAAGGCCGAAGGCCGCAAGTCATCTCGCAGGCTGCGCTCACTCATAGTCGACTACCTTCCGGCGATCATACTCATCGTCGCGCTCATAGTGTTCTGGGAGTTGTTCAACATAATCTTCGATCAGCCGGACTATATCCTGCCGCCACTTCATGACATTCTCTATGCAGCCTACATTCATGCATCCGACCAGTTCCTGCCCAATGCGTGGGTGACATTCCAAGAAGTCATCATTGGCTATCTGGTGGCAGTCGTGTCCGGCCTGCTCATAGGGGTTGGCATATCCGAGTCGGTGACCTTGCGGCGCGCGTTGCTGCCGCTGGTGATCAGTTCTCAGGCTATTCCCATCCTGGCTATTGCCCCTGTTCTCATCATCTGGTTCGGATTCGTCATGACTCCGAAGATCATCATCGTGGTCTTGATATCGTTCTTCCCGATCGTCATCACTACCGTTACCGGTCTTCAGTCCGTGTCCCGAGACATGCTGTACTTGTTGGACTCGCTCTCGGCCTCCCGGTGGCAGGTACTTCATCGAGTCAAGTTTCCGGCCGCTCTCCCGTACATCTTCGCCGGGCTGAAGAACTCGGCCGTCATCAGTGTGATCGGCGCCTTTGTCGGAGAGTATGTCGGTGCTATTGAAGGGCTGGCACCAGTGATGATCCTGGCCAATTCAGCCTTCCAGACCGATGTCGTCTTCGCGGCGATCTTCTACCTCTCGTTCATGGGCATATTCATGTACCTGGCTGTCACGCTCATCGAACGTCGGATGATCCGCTGGCACTTCATTGCCCGTGGCAGCGCAGGTCAGGGCGACTGACACAGCTCCGACTAGCGGCTTCCAGGTAGACGGCCCGCCAACCGTGAACTGCACCGTTTGGGACTGCACCGTTTGGGACTACACCCGTTTGACTGTCTGACATTTCTGAGTTACCGTGCCCGGACGCTCAACTCATGGGGGGAGTTAGACATGAGAAGGACGATCATTCAACGGTTGTCGGTACTCGTAGTGGTGCTCGCGCTGGTCGCGGCCAGCTGCGGCGACGACTCGGCCGACGACGCTCCGGTTGTCGATACCGCTGCCGTTGATCAGGCCATGGCCGAAGCGGCCGCGGCTGAAGCAGAGGCAAGCGATGCCGCGGCCAGAGCAGCCGAAGCAGAGGCCGCCCTGGCGGAGGCGATGGCCGCGGCTGAAGCGGCTGAGGCCGCGGCGGCCGCCGCCGAGGGCAACGTAGACCCCGAGGTCGTGGCCGGACTCGAGGAGGAGCTGCAGGCTGCTCAGGACGCGGCTGCAATGGCCGAGGCTGAGGCTGAGGAGGCGGCCGCTGAGGCCGAGCAGGCGGCTGCTGCGGCGGCTGAGGCCGAGGCGGCTGTGGCGGCGGCTGAGGCCGAGGAGGAGGCGGCGGCTGAGGCGGCGGCGGCTGCGGCTGCGGCCCAGCCCTGCGACGGGCCCGCGGAGGTCGAGGACATCAAGCTGATGACCGACTGGTTCCTATGGGCCGCAACCGGACCGTTCGCGGCCGCGGTCGACGCGGGATACTTCGCCGAAGAAGGCATCAACCTTGAGCTGCTGCCCGCCCCGGATGCGGCTGCGCCGGTCAAGTTCGCGGCTCGCGGCACGGTGCACTTCGCTCTGAGCTACGTCCCCGAGACCCTGCTGGCCCAGGAGACGGGCATCCCGGTCATCTCGGTCGGCACCACGCTCAGGGTGCTCCAGAGCACGACCTCGTACTGGCCCGACACCGGCATCAGCGAGCCCGCGGACCTCGCGGGCAGGACGGTCGGGGTCACCAGCGACCTGCAGACCCAGACCTACTTCGATGCGTTGCTGAACTATGCCGGACTCACCCGTGACGACGTGACCGTCGTCGATCCCGGCTTCGCCTCGACCCAGATGCTGGCCGACCGCGAGATCGATGCGTCCGCGGCCCAGCTGGTCTTCACCGACGCGGTCAGGTTCCCGGCGCTGGTCAACGACACCCCCGCCCACTTCGTCTACACCGATTACGGGGTGCCCGACTACTACTGGATGCTGATTCTCACTGAGACGGGCTTCGCCGAGGACAACCCCAACACGGTGTGCCGGTTCCTGCGGGCCACCGCCAAGGGGATCGACGCCTACCTCGACAACCCGGATCCGGCGAACGCGTACATCTTCGCCGAGAACGAGTGGCTGCCGCTCGAGGTCCACGCGGCCATGGGCGAGAACCTCCGCGAGTTCTGGAAGGACCCGGAGACGGGCCGGGCCCTCTGGCAGGACGAGGCTGTATGGCAGGCCGCGCACGATTGGGCGCTCGAGACGGGTCTGATCGGGCTGGACAACGATCCGAACGTGTACTTCAGCAACGACTACCTGCCGCCCGAGCTGCGTTAGGGAGGATCCTCGACCAATGGTGGAGATCGACAGCCAATATCTGCGCCACATCGAGGCTCAGCAGGAGAAGCTGTCTGGGGGCGGATTCAAGCTCTCGGACATCCCGGGCTACGTGCCGGGGGTCTTCCCCGAGCCCGAGACCTGGCACAACATCGACTATCTCGATGTCTACAGCCGGGTCTGGGGCCGCGAGATCCGGGGCAACGGGATCGGCAAGCTCCGAGAGGTTGCGCTCACCAAGATCACGTCCAACGAGTACAACCCGATCTTCGAGGAGGATCCGGCCTTCTTCCACAAGTGGGAGGAGCCCTACGACACCCTCGACGTGAAGCTCATGCAGGAGCAGAGCGCCATGTACCAGGACGTGCTCGAGGCCAACGGCGTCATCGTGCACCGGATCGAGTTCCCCGACCCTCCCGTCGGTGCCTTCGGTCCGATGATGTACATGTGGGCGGCCCGGGAGCTCCTCGTGCTCAACGGGGGGTCGGTGATCCCCAAGCTGGGGTTCAGCGCGCTGTCGTTCGGGCGGCCCGAGTACCTGGCCTGGTGGGCCATGACCCATCTGGGCATCCCGCCGATCCTGACGATCACCGGGAAGGGGGTCTGCGAGGCCGGTCCGTGCTTCTTCCTGGCGGAGGACGTGTTCGTCGCCGCGCTGTCGGTGGCCTTCAACCAGGAGGGTCTCGACCAGTTGCTGCCGGTGGTCAAGCGCAGCACCGGCCTGGACGAGGTTCACAACCTTGTCATCAAGACGGCGACGCGCGACTACTTCGATCCCGGCAGCGGGGCGAGCGCCCACCCCGACATGATCATTGGGCCGTTGGACACCGACAAGGTGCTCCTCTACCCGGGCGGCATCGACTTCGAGACCCTGTCATGGCTGGTGCGCCACGGCTACAAGATCGCCGAGATCGAGCGGGACGAGCAGGTGCGGTATGCGCCGGCCAACGTGACGCTGCTGGAGCCGGGCCATGTGATCATGCACGCGGGGGCCGACAAGGCCATCGCGGCCGTGCGCAAGCTCGGAGTGGAGGTCGAGGTCCTGCCCTACGGGGAGTTCCTGAAGGCCGGCGGGGGAGTCCACTGCTCGACCATGGAGATCCGCAAGGATCCCGGTCCGGCATTGGGCGACCCGCCCGCCGTCAAGCCCTAGAGGCCGAGCTTGCGAGGCCGTGGCCCGAGCGGCCCGTGAGCGCAGCGAACAAGAGCGGAACGTGAGCCCCCAGGATTACGATTCGAATGCCTGCGCCGCGAGCCGCGCCTGGACGTCGACGGCTGCTCCGATCGCCTCCACGTCGACACCGCCGGCCGGCTTCTGGCCCTTGACGTACCGGGCATAGACGCCCTCGTTGATGCAGGCGCTCTTCCAGTGGTTGAAGGCGATGTAGAAGCGGATCGGTGAGAGGTCCAGGTCGCTGGCCGACGCGTAGCGCTCGAGCAACTCATGCTTGGTGGCGAATCCCGGAGCCATCGAGGGCGCCATGGAGATTCCCTGGCGCTCGTCGCCCGGTTCCGCCCATGTGACCAGCATGTAGCCGACATCGGCGAGAGGATCGCCGAGAGTGCAGATCTCCCAGTCGAGGATGGCGGCTATCCCACCGTCGCCGTCGGTGATGCAGTTGCCGAGCCGGTAGTCGCCGTGTACCAGCGACGCCCCTTGCTGATCCGGCCTCGCCAGCAGGAGCGACTCGTACAGTTCGTCCACCAGCGGCACCGACATGGCTCGGGACGCGTCGTACTGGCGGAACCAGCGTCTCAGCTGGCGTCCCACGTAGTCCTCGCGCCGACCGAGGTTCCCGACGCCCACCGCGTCGACGTCGACGGAGTGAAGCGCGTCAAGGGTCTCGGCCAGCGAGAGACCCACGCGGTGTCGGGCCTCGGGACTGTACACCTCGATGGCGACGTGCTCGTTGTGCAGGACGTGGCCCTCCACGAAGCTCATCACGTAGAAGGATGCGCCGGTCACGTCGTGGTCGTCGCAGAATCCCAGTGCCCGGGGGACCGGGACCGTGGTCGGGCCCAGGGCGCTGATGGCCCGGTATTCCCGGGACATATCGTGAGCGCCAGGGAGCAACTCCCCCAGCGGCGGTCGGCGCAGCACGACTTGTTGCCGGTCACGGTCGGTCACCAGGTAGGTGAGGTTGGAGTGACCCCCCGGGATGGGCGTGAACTCCAGGGGCGGGTGCAGCCCGTCGATGTGGTGCTGCAACCAGCCCTCGACGTTGCGGGGCTCGATTCCGAGGGGGGCGGCTTCGCTCACGGCTCCCATTCCCGTCGCGGATGCCACCGAATCACTGGCGTCTACCGGCGTGCCGTCAGAAGAGGCCGCCGCTCACGGGCAGGGCGATGCCGGTGATGCACGAGGACAGGTCGGAGGCCAGGAACACGGCCGCGTTGGCGACGTCGGCGGGATGCACCAGCCGGCGAAGAGCGGTCTTGGCGATGATCGATTCCTCGAAAGCCTCGTAGGAGCTCCCGGAACTGCCCGCCATGGCGGTCAGCATCGTCGTGTTCATCTGCGAGGAGACCGCGCCCGGGCAGATGCAGTTCACCCGTACTCCGTGCCGCCCCACCTCCAGGGCCAGGGACTCGCTCAAGCCGATGACGCCGAACTTGCTGGCGCAGTAGTGGCCGTGATCGGCCGCTCCCCGGAGCCCGCCGGTGGAGGAGATGTTGACGATCGATCCGGAGCTGCTCCTGATCATGTGGGGGACCACGGCCCGGCAGCAGCGGAACACGCCGCTGAGGTTCACCTCGATCGTCTGGTGCCACGCGTCGGTGGACATGTCGGCCACGGCCGCGCTGGTGAGGATGCCCGCGGTATTCACCATCACATCGATCCTGCCCTCGGTGTCGATCATCGCATCGGTGGCCGACGCGACATCTGAATCCGAGGTGACATCGACAACTCTCCCGGCCACGCCCTCGGGAAGTCCCTCCAGGACGTGCGGGTGGCGATCCCAGACGGTGACATCCGCACCTTGTTGATGCAATGCGCTCACCACTGCCGCACCGATGTCGCCGCCGCCGGTCACGACTGCAACCCGATCCGCTAGAAGCCCCATCCTCGCTGCCTTCGATATGCGATGCCGTGCGGCGCTTTGCGTGCCGCGCCGCGGCGAACCTACCATCGCAACACAGGACGCTCGGGCCTCGACGCCGGATGCGAGCGAAAGGATTCCGATGGCCACGGACCCAATGCCCGCACCGCGGTTGCCTCCAGCCGAGCAGGTCTGGGCTCAAGTCGTCCGAGGGCTCGACCAAGATCCCGCCGAGGGGCTGAACACAGCCCGCGAGTGCTGTGATCGCCATGCCGGCGACCGCTCCCGTCTCGCTATCACGGTCAGGCACGCGGACGGCCAGTCCCAGCGATGGACCTACTTCGACCTCTCACAGCACGCCTCCATGGCCGCGGCCATGTTCGCCAAGGCCGGGCTCAGACGGGGCGACCGCGTGGCCGCCGTGCTTTCCCGCCAGATCGAGACCTGGATCTGCGCCCTGGCCGCATGGCGTTCCGGCCTCACCTACGTGCCCCTCTTCTGCGGCTTCGGAGCGGATGCTCTGGCCTACCGCCTGAAGGCGTCGCAGGCGAAGCTCCTCTTCGTCGACCATCAGTGGCGGTCGGGAGCCCAGCAGGCCCTGGAGCTGCTGGGCACCGACATCGAGGTGATCACGGTGTCCGGGCCCCGCGGCCGCGGCATCCAGGCCGGCGACCGGAGCTTCTGGGCCGAGATCGAGGCTGCGGAGCCTGCCGGCCCGGCCGTCAACACCGCGGCTCACGAGGCCGCCACCCTGCTGTTCACCAGCGGCACCACGGGCCAGCCCAAGGCGTGCGTGATACCGCACTCCGGCTTCGTCTCGCTGATCCCCTACGTCGACCACGCCCTCGGGCTGCGGGTCGGCGATCTCCTGTTCACCACCAGCGATCCGGGCTGGGCCTACGGGCTCTACACGACGGGGCTGGTACCCATGGGAAGGGGCATACCCCTGCTCAGCTACTCCGGCCCCTTCGATCCGGCGGCCTGGCTCGAGGTGATGACCGCAGAGTCGGCCACGTACATCACCGCCGCTCCCACCGCGTTCCGCAGCCTGGTCGTCGCGGTCGAGCGCCGGGGCGCGCCGTCGAGTCTTAGAGCCGCGGCCGGCGCCGGCGAGCCGCTGGATGCCGACACCGTGTCGTCGTGGCAGAGCCTGACCGCAACTCCCATCCGGGACGGCTACGGCCTGACCGAGGTCGGCATGGCCCTGGCCAATCTGGCCGACCCGCCGATGGAGCTGGTGCCGGGCGCCATGGGAACCAACGTTCCCGGTTTCGATGTGATGCTGGTGGGCTCCGATGGCGAGCCGCTTGACGGCGTGGCCGAGGGAGCGATCGCCATACGCCGGCCCGAGTTCCAGTTGGCCACCGACTACGACAACGCCCACGACGAATGGCAGGCACGCTGGCGGGGCGACCTCTTCGTCACCGAGGACCGGGCCCGGCGCGACACCGACGGCCGCTGGTGGTTCGTGGGCCGCGACGACGACATCATTGTCACCGCCGGATACAACGTCGGACCGATCGAGGTCGAGACCGTGCTGCTGGAGCACCCGGCGGTGGCCGAGGCGGCCGTGGTTGCTTCGCCCGACCCGGGCCGCGGCTCTGCCGTCCGGGCCGTGGTCGTTGCCCGCGCGGACGCCTCGCCGGGCCCCGAGCTCACGGCCGAGTTGCAGCAGTCCGTGCGGGAGCGGGTCGGGCGCCATGCGTATCCGAGGATCGTCGACTATGTTGAAAGTCTGCCTCGCACTGAGGTGGGCAAGATCCGAAGGGCAGCACTTCGAGTTACCGAACCATAGGAGGTTTGTCAGTGCCCCAGAAAGAGGAAATCCGCGTCGATCACCTGATCGAACCGATCAGTCACTACACGGACGCGACGCGGTTCGGTGACTTGTTGTTCATCTCCGGTTGTGGACCCGTCGATGCCGAAGGGAACTTGATCGGTGGCGACGACGCAGCGGCACAGACCCGGCAGGTATTGCTCAATATGCAAGAGATTCTCACCGCGGCGGGAGCGACTTTTGCCGATGTTCTCAAGGTAATTGTGTACCTGCTCGACGTGGATGACCGGACCATTATCAATCCGGTACGTCAGGAGTTCTTCGGTGACCATCGACCATGCAGCACGCTCATCGGTATCAGCGGAATGGCGATCCCCGGCATGAAGGTCGAAATAGAAGCCATCGCAGGAATCCCGTCATAAGAGATTCAGATGACCACTCCGTCTGACGCGTTCGTCCTTCTCGGCAAGATCATCGACGGGACCGGCGCCGACCCCACCGACGACGGGGCAGTGGCGGTCATGGGCGAGGTGATCGACTGGGTCGGCAAGGCCGACGAACTCCCACCAAGATGGAGAGCCGAGGGCACCGAGGTCATCGACTGCACGGGCCGCTGCATTCTTCCGGGGCTCGTGGATGCCCATACTCACCTGTCGTTCGGCGAGGCGCAGTCCGAGGAGGAGCTGGGCATATACACCTCGGTCGAGTACCGCTCGATGCTGGCGGGCCATCACGCAGCCAAGGTGCTGAAGGCCGGCGTCACCTCCGCCAGCGAGGCCGCCTCGACGTACTCGATCTCGGTCGCGCTCCGCGATGCGATCGAAGCCGGCATCGTCGAGGGACCGCGCCTTTCAGCGGCCGGACGCCAGATCACCACGCATCAGGGCTTGGAGGATCCGTTCCCGTCCTGGGTGCCGTTCCAACCGGGCGTGCCGGGCACGCTGGTGCGCAACCGTGACGAGATTCTCGAAGCAGTCCGGCTTCAGGTCAAGGACGGCATCGACCTCATCAAGGTGTCCGGGTCGGCCGACGCCGCGCTCAGCAACGAGCCTCTCTCGGGGGCGGCCTTCAGAGCCGAGGAGTTCGATCTCCTGGCCGACGAGGTCCACCGTCTCGAGCGGCACTGCGCGGTTCACGCACGGACGGCCGAGTCGGTCAAGTTGGCGGCCCGGGCCGGGTTCGACTGGATATTCCATGCCTCGTACATGGACGACGAGGGGTTGGACCTCGTCGGTGAGCGGGGCATCCCGCTGGTTCCCACCCTGACCCTGCTGTTCAACATGGTGGACGCGGCCCAGGGCACGGTCGGGGTCAGCGCGGTGGACGTGTTCAAGCAGGAGATCGACGCGGCAGCCGAGATTCTCACCCGGGCCCACAGCCTCGGAGTCGAGATAATCGCGGGTTCTGAGAGCGGATTGTCGCTGGTGCCGTTCGGGCAGTGGCATGCCCGGGAAATGGAGATCTTCGTCACGCACTTGGGCATGTCGCCCCTGGAGGCGATCCGGGCGGGCACCCTTGCGGCCTCATGGACGCTGCCGAGTTGGCGGGGCAGGATCGGGTCGATCGAGGAGGGCAAGCGGGCCGACCTGCTGGTCGTGGACGGCGATCCGTCGGCCGACATAGGTGTGTTGCAGCAGCGAAGCCGGTTCGAGATGGTGTTCAAGGACGGGAGCGCCGTGGATCAAACCCCTGTGCCCGATCGCCGGGTGCACCCCTTCGAGCGAACCAGGATCTTCCTGCAGGGGAAGTTCGTCTACGACGAGGAGACGCAGCGAGGCGTCGTCATCTGAGAGATCTGGGAGCGGAGACCCAACCGAGAGGAGGCAGATTGGTGCTGGCTGATGCGGTGGACGCCGATCTGGCGCCCCTGCGCCGCTTCTGGCATCCGGTGGCCGAATCGTCGTGGGTGGCCGACTCTCCGGTGGCGGTGACGTTGCTGGGCGAGGGCCTGGTGCTCTTCCGTTCCGACGGCGCACCGGCGGCGTTCTCTGATCTGTGCGTCCATCGGGGGACGCGCCTGTCGCTGGGATGGGTCACCGACGACGGCTGCCTGCAGTGTCCCTATCACGGTTGGAAGTACGACGCCGGGGGCACCTGCGTGCACATTCCCTCGCAGCCCGCGGATGCCCAGCGCATTCCGTCAAGAGCCCGTGCTATTGCCTACGGGTGCGAGGAGCGCTACGGGCTGGTGTGGGTGGCCCTGGACGATCCGATGCGGCCGCTGCCCGAGTTTCCGTGGTTCGACGATCCCGAGTTCCATACCTGGAGCAAGTTCTGCGGGACCCGGGAGGCAGGAGCGGCCCGGTTCGCGGAGAATGCGCTGGACTTGGCTCACTTGGACTTCGTGCACCCCGGCCTGCTGGGCACGCACGGCGACACCATCATCGATCCCTACGAGGTTGAGGTCGACATCGGATCCGTGACCATGCGGTCCAGCAAGCAGTCGGTCGGTTCCGAGACGTTCGCCGAGGGTCACGAGACCATCTACCGGGAGACCAGCCTGGAGCTGCCCTACACGTTCACGCTGAAGATCGACGGGCACCGGGGCACCACCGTGATCTGGGGGCTGCACCATCCCATCACCAGCGATCGGTGCGCCCTCTGGCGCTTCGAGTCGCGCAACCATTCGTTCGAAGTTCCCGATCAGGAGTTCATCGACTTCCTGGACTTGCTGCTGCCCCAGGATCAGACTGTCATCGAGAGCCAGCGGCCGCAGATGGTCCCCGTCGACCTGACCGAGGAGCTGCACATCAAGGTGGCCGACGCGGGCGCGATCGCTTACCGACGTCTCCTCAAGGAGGAGTTAGGAGTGGAGTATGTCTGAGAATCCATCCCCGGAGGCCGTGGCGCGCGGGTACTTCGATGCTGTCCAGGCGGCCTCCCGTGCGCAGCTGCGCGCCCTGCTCGCCGACGATGCCGAACTAGTGAGCATCAACGCCGGGTTCATGAAGGGAGCGGAGGCCATCGCGGACTACTACGAGGAGAACTTCTTCGGTGCCGGCGCCAGGCTGCGCCCCAAGACCGGGCCGTTGATCGTGCACGGCGATGTAGTGGCCGTGGAGGTTCAGGCTCGCTCCGAGAGCGGCAAGGTGTCCTGGCTGTCGGACTTCTTCACCGTGCGCGACGGGCTGATCCAGCAGCTGAACGTCTACTACGGCCCCGTGCTCGAAGGGGGCGGGACGCAGGCCTAGCGGGTACGCGGCCTCAACCGACCGCGACCGGGACGTCCTTCGAAGTCTGGTCCGGCGGCATTGCCGCGGGTGCCTCAGGCACCGGGTCCGCGGAGGTCTCAGGATCTCTTGAGACGCCGTTGATGCGATCGATCCGCTCCTGGGGGATGAGGTCGTGGCGCCCGCCGTAGCGGCTCGACAGGATGGCCAGGCGGCGCCATGCCAGCGTCTCGATGTCGAATGCGGTCATGCGTTCGGGCATGTCGTACCGGGCGTTCTGGAGAATGTCGCCGTCCTGCTGGCCGAGATTGCGGTCGTGCAGGAGCTTGTAGATGAGAGGATGCTTGACGGCTCGGATCCACCACTCGGAGAGCTTGTGGCGTGGACGGGTCGTGTAGAAGTAGTAGAGCCGGGTGAGTCTGTCCTCGACCGGCACGCACCACCTCGTGAACAGCAGGTCGCCCATGTTGATGCGCATCATTCCCGGCATGTTCGGACCCTGATTCCACTCGCGCTCGAAGGCTTCGGTGCCCTGGTTGAATTTCGCCGCGTCGGAGGATGTCTGGTACCTGCCCCTGGAGAGGTTCGGAATCCAGTTCAGGGGCGGATGCTTGAACAGCCAGGTCCAGGAGAGGCGATACCGGTGTTTGGGCCAGAGACCCAGGCCCGGATACTCCTCCTGATAGGGCCGGGTGTCGAGTGTCTCGTCGCTGTAGTGGGACAGGGTGATCCCGCTGCCGGTGATGTAGGGCTTCGCACCCTTGAATGAGATCTTCGGCAGTGGCCTCAACAGCACTTGGACACTGTTGATATGGGTGTAGAAGACATGGTTGTCGTTCATGTTCTCCAGTGCCTGGCGCCAGTTGGTCTTCCAGGTCCTGCGGTTCGTCAGCGAGATGCACGACTCGTCGAAGAACTCCGGCGGGAGGTCGTCCTCGGGCCTTGTCGGGGGACCGTCGCCCATCCAGGCGAAGACCTGCCCCCTGATGACGGCCGTCGGGTAGGTCCGCGTCTGCGCGCGTCCGGCGGCAGGCGAGTCGGGGCCCTCCGACAGGATGCCGACGACGGCACCGTCCTCGTCGAATGTCCAGCCGTGATACGGGCACGAGACGGTGCCGGCGAAATGGCAGTCGCCGTCGGAGAGGCTCACCCCGCGGTGGGGGCACACATCTGAAATGACAGCCGGACCCGACTTGCCCCGGAAGACGCAGAGATCCACGCCCAGCAGCCTCACTTGGGCGGGCTTGCGCTTCCTGATCTTGTTGACGGGAATCACCGGGTACCAGTAGTCCTTGAAGCCCAGGGGAGGGATCTCGGTCCTCGGATCGTGTTCGCCCCCGGTGTAGACGACCCGCAGCGAGTCTGGCTGTGCCTGCGTCTTCATAGGCCTACTATAGTGCGCCGTTGCGGCCGGCTCCCGGTCGGAGACGGCTCCCGCGGGCGGCTTGAGCGTCGCCCAGCCTCAGGGGAGGAGAGGATCATCGGCAGCGATTCCACCCAGCAATTGGAGCAGCGTCAGCATCGTATCGAGCTCCAGAATGTGTCGATGACCTTCGGCTCGAACGAGGAATCGGTCCATGCGGTGGCCGATACCTCGTTCAAGGTGAACAACCGGGAGTTCATGACAATCGTGGGGCCGAGCGGATGCGGCAAGACGACCGTCCTCAACATGCTCGCTGGTCTCCTCGAACCCACAACGGGCCGCATTCTCGTCGACGGCGAGGAAGTCGAGGATCGGCGCAAGTACTCGGTCTATATGTTCCAGAGGGACCTGCTGCTGCCCTGGCGCAAGATCATTGACAACGTTGCGTTGGGCATCGAGATACTGGGCACGCCGCGCCGGGAATGCCGCCAAATGGCCCAGGAGATCCTCGACCGATTTGATCTCGGTCAATTCGCTTCCAAGTATCCGGGTCAGTTGTCGGGTGGTATGCGTCAGCGGGCCGCGCTGATGCGCACCCTTCTTTGCCCTAAAGACATTCTCTTGCTGGACGAGCCCTTCGGGGCTCTCGACGCGCTGACTCGCGCCGGAATGCAGGAATGGCTGCTACAGGTCTGGGAACGGGACCATCGAACTGTCGTGTTCATTACTCATGACATTGAGGAAGCGATCTTCCTCTCGGATCGTGTGCTGGTAATGAGTGCCCGGCCCGGCACCATCAAGCTTGAGTTGGAAATAGATCTGCCCCGCCCTCGTGAGCGAACGATTGATACCTCGCCGGAGTTCAACGAACTCAAGGGTGAAGTCCGGGAGGCAATTTATGAAGAGGGTTCACTCACCGACGAAATAGAATGAAATCAAATCTAAAGCATGTCACTTGACTAACGGTGCGATTAGCGACATGCTGTGTGCATGACCAGAATCTTCTCAGGCATCCAGGAAATCGACTATCCGATAATTGATTCTGATGCTCATGTGAACGAGCCTCCGGACCTTTGGGAGGCCAACGCTCCGGCTCGACTCAAGGATCGCGTTCCCAAGGTCATCAGGGGAGAGAACGGGGACTCGTGGTCGTACAACCAGGGCGCCTCCATGGAGCCGGTCTCGCTGTATGCAGCCGCGGGCCGGAACTGGCTGGAATACGACCAGGAGGGCAAGACCTACGACGAGCTCCGTCGCGGATCGTGGGAGCCCGAGGCCCGGGTCCAGGACATGGACATCGACGGGATATACGCCGCGGTCGTGTACCCGGGTGTCACCCTCAGGGGGGCCAAGACCTACGGCGACGAGCCCGAACTGCAGAAGTTCTGCGTGCGCACGTACAACGAGTGGGTGCTCGACTTCGGCAAGCAGACCGGAGGGCGCGTCATCCCCCAAGCGGTGATACCGACCACCGGCGTCGATGACGCGTTGGCCGAACTGACCTGGTCCATCGACAGCGGCCACCGGGGCGTGGTCATTTCCCGGATGCCCAACGGCGACTTCGACGCCCAGCCCGATGACGACCGCTTCTGGGCGGTGGCGGAGGAGGCGGACGTTCCCGTCGGCATCCACATCGGGAGCTTCGTGAGGCCCAACCCCAACCGCGAGTGGACGGGGGGGACCGATGTCACCAAGCCCGCCTTCCTGGCGCTGGCAGCCGAGAAGGTCGCCGGCACGGAGACGATCCCGGTCTGCACCGAGTTCCTGTTCTCCGGGCTGTTCGAGAAGTTCCCCAGGTTGAAGGTACTCCTGGTGGAGGCGGGAATCGGTTGGATCCCCGGCGTGCTCGAGCAGTGCGACGACATCTTCCTGCGCTACCGGTGGTTCACGGGCGCGGTCGACAGGATGCAGCGCATGCCGAGCGAGACCTTCCACCGGAACTTCTACTCGACCTTCCTCAAGGACAAGGTGGGCCTGGATCTACGCCATCACCTCAACATCAACAACATCATGTGGTCGACCGACTACCCGCACTCGGTCACGGACTGGCCCAACTCCCGCATCAACATCGAGCGGTTCTTCCGGGGGCTTCCCGCCGACGAGGTGAAGAAGATGCTCCACACCAACGCCAAGAACCTCTACCGGCTGGATCACATCCCCGACACCGTCGCCGAACTCGACGTCGCGGTCTGAGCCAACCCGGCCGCGGTCACGAAGCCGACGACGGTGAGCGCGGCCATCATCGCCCAGAAGCCGACGAAGCCGAGGCTGGTGGCCAAGATCACGCCGCCGACGCCCGTGCCGACTGCGGCACCGATCGGGTCGGCCAGTTGCAGCGATGCGGCCGTGCGGCCCTCGCCCCCGGCCGGCGCGACATTCAGGGCGTAGACGGAGAGCGTGTTATAGGTGAGCCCCATGCCGATACTGCTCAGGGCCCAAGTGCCGTAGGCCACCAGGATCGATAGGTCGGAACGGATCGCGGCCGCGCTGGCGATGATGCCCGCGCAGACCAGTACCAGTCCGAGGCGGGCGGTCCCCCGCGGCGTCCAGGCCCGGCTCAGGTGAGCCTGGAGGAAGGCTCCTGCCGTCCAAGAGACCGCCGCGACGGTGAGAACGATCCCGGCTCCGGCCACGCTGGCGTCCAGGAACTCCACCAGCGCCAGCGGCAGGAACGCGTTCGTCGTCATGAACGCCATCGCCAGCAGGCCGCGGGATGCCACCGCGGCCGGAAGCCCCGGACGGGCGGAGAGGGTGCCGTCGGGCAACAGGCGGCGCAGGGCTACGAAGCCGGCTACCGCGCCCGGTGCCACCAGCAGGTAGCGCCATGCGCCGAGGGGGTCGGCGGAGGGCCCGGAGCCGAGAAGCACCAGTGAGGCGCTGCCCGCCAGGACGATGGCCGGTCCGACGTTGCGCAGGGGGCCGGGATGGGTCTCGGGCCTGGAGAGCCTGGAGACGATGGGCACGGCCAGGACCGCCGCCAGCAGGGCGCACGGGACCAGCAGCACGAACATCCACCGCCAGCCCCAGGCGGCCTCGACTCCGTCCGCGGCCCACGGGCCGATCAGCGACGGGATCGTCCAGCCGCTGCCGATGATGGCGAAGAGCCGGGCCCTCTTCTCCGGCGGGAACCCGCGTCCCGCGGCGACGTAGGCGGTGGACAGGATGCCCCCGCCACCGAGCCCCGACAGCGCCCGGGCCAGTACCACCATCTCCATGCGCGGCGCCAGAGCCACGCCGAGGAGTCCGGCGGCCAGCAACGCCGGCGCGATCGCTCCGGGAAAGACCGGGCCGAGCCGGTCGGAGAGGTGACCGGCGACAACCAGGCTCACGATGCTGCCCAGCATGAACACGCTGAACACCGCGCCGTAGAGCTCCTCGCGGCCCAGGTCGTCGCGGATTGTCGGCATCAGCGCGGTGATGCAGATGAGATCGAATCCGTAGGTGGTGATGGACAGCAGGATCCAGGCCAGCAGCCGCGCCGAACCCGATCCTGACTCCGATCCCGATCCCCGCGCCGAACCCGATCCTGACTCCGATCCCATCGCGGCCGCCTACACCGGCGCGCCGATGGCGTGAGATGCGCCCACGGGGTCAGGCGTGGCGAGCACCGATGGCGGCCAGTGCCCGTCGATAGCGGAGGCTCACCGCGTCCGCGGCCCGCAGGTGCACCTCCTCGGCCAGGTCTACCGGCAGCGACCTGGGCCGCTGGTTCTCCACGATGATCTTGTCGTCGGCGAGCAGCTTGGCGCTGAAGCTGCCGAAATGGGAGTCCGGAACATCGAGCGAATGGTTCCGGGCCATGAAGTACCAGAACATGACCCTGTCGGCCGACACCGGCAGCGTCGGCTGGTACAGGGTGAGGTTCCCCTTGGGGGCGTACATCGTGTTGCGCCGGGTGTAGGGCATGTACAGCCGGGACTTGTAGTGGAGTCGCTCACCCGGGCGGCCGTACTGGCTGCGGTCCACCTCCTCCCAGTCCCACTCGAACGTGAAACCGGCATTCCGATGGTCGCTGGAGTAGGGCTGATCGGTGAAGTTGTAAGGCTCGACGGATCCCGGGTTGTCGCGGTCGCCGAGCATCCCGCCGTGGACCCAGGGCAGATGGCCGATGTCGAGGCTGTTCTCGACCAGCCGGCCTGCGCTCGTTCCCCAGTCCCAGTGGGCCGCCAGGAACACGTGGTACTCAGGGTCTTCGTACTCGGGGAACTCGGGAACGGGCAGCCGGGGCTCCTCCAGCGCCACCCACACCATGTCGAACTGCTCGCAGGCACGGTAGGGCCGGATCGAGACGTCCGCAGGCACCGCCTGGCCGGCCGGCAGCGACGGTATGTCGACGCATCGGCCGTCGGGCCCGTAGGTCCAGCCGCGGTGGGGGCACACAATGCACCCGTCTCGCACAGCTCCGAGCGACAGCCGGGACCCGCGATGCAGGCACAGGTCCTGCAGGGCGTGGACGCCGCCGGGTGAGCGGTAGACCACCACCTGCTCGTCGAGGATGGTGACGGCCGCGGGCTCGGACTCGACCTCACTCGAAGGGGCGACCGGGTACCAGTAGGGCCGCAGGGGCGAGAGGTCGACTTCAGACATCGGCGACTCCCGCTTCCGCCAGCAGCCGCCGGTAGGTGAGGGCCACTTGGTCCGGCCCCCGCAGGTGCAGCTCCTCGGTGAGGTCGATCGGCAGCATCTCCGGTCTCTGGCTCTCCACGATGTGCCGGTCCTGTTCGAGCAGCTGGCGGGAGAAGTCGATGTAGGGCTCGATCGGATCGGTGCGGTGATGGTTGCGTGACTCGATCATCCAGATCCTGCACTGGCGGGCCCGCGTCGGCGAGGCGGTCACGTACTGCACCGAGTGGCCGGCATCCGAGGTGAGGACCCGGCGCCGGGTGAAGGGAATGTGGTGCATGGTGCGGCTGTGGATGGTCTGACCGCCGGTGGCGAAGGGCGATTCCAGCGACTCGCGGCTGTAGGCGTACTCGAACCCGTAGCTGGTCACGTCGATGTCGATCGCCGGGCACTCGGCGTCGTCACGGTCGCCGAGTGCTCCGGGGTGCACCCAGGCGAAGTGGGTGACGTCCAGACCGTTCTCGGTGAACCGGCCCGCGCTGGCGTTCCAGCTGGAGCTGACCGAGAGGTAGCTCAGGTAGCTGTCGTCGGCGTACTCCGGGAAGGGCGCGATGTCGGCGACCGGATCCTCCAGCGCCACCCATACCAGGCCGTAGCGGTCCTCGGCCCGGTACGCGTCGAGGCAGGCCTCGGGGCGGGCGTCCGCCCGGGCGCGGACCCGACCCTGCGAGCGGAACAGCACCAGGTCCTCCTCGAGGAGGGTCACTGCGGTGGGCTCATTCCCTACGGCCGCGCTGTCCTCCACGGGATGCCAGTACCGGCGCAGCGGTGCCAGTTGCGACCGGATGTCCGTCTCCGCTACGGCTGCCAGTTGCGACCGGGCGTCCATGTCCGCTACGGCTGCCAGTTGCGACCGGACGTCCATGTCCGCTACGGCTGCCAGTCGCGACCGGGCGTCCTCCTCTCCTGGTGCCGGTTGCGACACGCCGGGTCAGGCGGCAGTCGATATCGACTGGCGCCCGTAGAGGATGCGCAGGACGATTCGCTCTATCGCGCTGACAACCCAGAACAGCGCGATGGACATGAAGGACAGGTACAGGATGGCCGCGAAGACGATGGTGGTCTTGAAGACCCCCAATGACCGGATGATCAGCGGGCCCATGCCCTCATGCGCGCCGACCCACTCGGCCACGAGGGCGCCCACCACGGCGAGAACGCAGCCGTTCTTCAAGCCGGCGAACATGAACGGCACCGCGGCGGGGAGGCGAACCTTGAACAGCGTCTGCCAGCGGCCGGCCTCCAGGGAGTACATGAGGTCGAGGTACTCGGACTCGAGTGATCGCATCCCGGCGTGGGTGTTGATGAGTATCGGGAAGAAGCAGAGCAGCGCGGCCACCAGGATCTTGGGAAGGAGGGTGAACCCGAACCACAGGATCAACAGGGGAGCGATGGCCAGGGTGGGGATGGCCTGCGACACGACCGCATAGGGCATCACCGCCTTCTCGAGGATCTTCGACTCCTGCGCCACCACCCCGAGGGTCCATCCGACTGCGGTTGCCAGCAGCAGCCCGTAGATCGCCTCCTTGAGCGTCACCCATGCCGCGGGCCAGAGCGTCTCGATGTCGGCGAACGCGGCGACGATCACGTCGGGTGTGTCCGGCACGAGGAAGGTGGGCTGGCCGGAGATCCGCCGCCACAGCTCGTAGGCCACGAACAGCACGGTGAGAGCCAGCAGCGGTCCGCCGACGGTGCGCACCAGGTTGCCGATCCGTGCTCTCGACACCGCCTAGCCCCCCACCGCCGCGTTGGCGCCCGACCGCGCTCCCCGCGACAGGAAGTACCACCGCAGCGACAACCGCTCGATAATCGACACCACCAGGAACAGGCTGATGGCCATGGCTGCGCTGTAGACGACCGCGGCCATCAGCCGCTCGGTCCGGTTGGACGTGACCGAGTCGATCATCATCCTTCCTATTCCCCCGCCGCCACCGACCCATTCGCCCACGATCGCCCCGATGACCGAGAGGACTACTGCATTCTTGGCACCGATGAAGATGTAGGGCAGCGCGGCCGGCAGCCGGAGCTTCGTGTACATCTGGAGCGGGCCTGCGCCCAGCGACTTGAACAGCTGGCGCTCCGCTTCGGGGGTGATGGCCAGGCCGGCGGTGGTGTTGACCAGGGCCGGGAAGAAGCAGACGAACGCGGCGACCAGAACCTTCGGCGTGAGAGTGAACCCATACCAGATCACGAAGAGCGGGGCCACCACCAGAGCGGGCATGGCCCGCACGCCCGCGATGACGGGCATCACCGCCCGCTCGACCGGCTGGCTGATCGACAGGAGGATGCCGAGGAGGATCCCCAACCCGCAGCCGATGACGAAGCCGATGAGCACCTCCTGGAGGGTGATCCAGGAGGCGGGGAGGAACCGGTCGGTGGCGTCGGTGATGGCCTCGGCGACCACGCTGTGGGCCGGAGGCAGCAGGTAGGGCTTGACCCCGGTTGTCGGGACGAACAGCTCCCAGACGGCCAGGGCCAGCACGCCCGCGCCCACTGCGGGCAGCGCGTCCAGGACGCGGCCGCCGATCCGGCGGCCGCGCCCTGAACGGGCCGAGCCCTCGTCAGCCACTACCGGACTCTTCGAGAGCCCGCGGTTGTCAGAGGCCGAGCGGATAGGCGCACGAATCCGGCCCATACGGGCGAGGCCGTGGCCCAAGCGGCCCGTGAGCGCTGCGAACAAGAGCGGGAAACACCCCGCCCCGACGCGACACCTCTGAACCTGCCCGCGCCCGTCCCTGGGTCCCTACTCCTGGGCAGTGAGAGCTTTGGTGATGTGCTCGTTGGTCATCACGTCGGACACCTGGACGGTGCTGTCCGCCTCAAGCAGTCCACGCTCGACGAGCCACGCCCGGCCGGCCTCCCAGTCGGCCTCCACCAGCTTGCCCCACTGGCCGTTCTCGTCGAAGAAGTCGGCCCTCATCAACCCGGAGTGGTCGATGTTGGTCTGCACCGCGAACCCGTCGTTGATCCCGTGGAGCATGTTGGCCATGGCCTCGGTGGTGGCGTCGTCACTGTAGGCGTAGGCGATGCCCCGGTCGGTGGCCCGCAGGAACCGGCACGTTGCCGCCGGATTCGCGTCGAGGAAGGCGTCGCTGGACACGAACAGCAGCCACGGATAGTTGGGCACTCCGTAGTCCCTGTACTCGAGGCGCACCAGGTCGAACGGGCCTCCGATGCCCTTCATCGACGCCGGGCTGGGAGCCACGCCGTAGGCGACGTCGATCGAGCCCTCCAGCAGCAGGGGCGCCCACGAGAAGCCCGGATCGACGATGGTGATGTCGTCGCGGGTCATGCCCTCGCGTTCGAGCAGGGTGTCGAGGTAGGCGTTCTCGTCGAGCTTGGCCGTGGCGCCGATGGTCTTGCCCCGGAAGTCCTGGGGGCCCTCGATGCCGGCGTCGGGCAGCCAGAACAGGCTTGCCGACAGGTTCCGCTGGTGGGCGGCCACTGCCTTGACGTCGATGCCCGCGGCCCGGGCGGTGAACAGGGCCGGCACGTAGTTGATGGCGAAGTCGACCTGGTCGGCCGCCAGCATCTTGAGCGGCTCAGCGGCCGACGGCGGAGCGATGATGTCCACCTTGAGGCCTTCCTCGGCGTAGTAGCCCTGGTCGTCGGCAGCTACCAGCGCAGCCCAACTCCAGTAGGCGAGCCAGTCCATCATGATGGTGACGGTGCTGGTCTCGTTCGGGCCGCCGCATGGGTCGGTCGGTCCGGCGGCGGCCTCCTCGGCCGTAGCCGCGGCCTCGGCTGCCTCAGCCTGGGCCGCCTCCGCGGCCGCGGCCGCAGCCATTGCCTCGGACTCGGCTGCCTCGGCGGCGGCCTGGGCTTCCTGCAACTGGGCCTCGAGCTCAGCCACGGCCTCCGGGTCCACCTGTCCCTCTGCCGCGGCCATCGCCTCTGCCAGCGCTGCTTCAAGGGCCGCTTCGGCCTCTGCGGCCGCCTCGGCTGCCGCGCTCGCCTCCGCTAGGGCCGCGGCGGCGTCAGCTTGGGCCGCCTCGAGTGCCGCCGTGTCCACCGCGGGCGCGGCGGGTGCGGGTGCGGGTGCGGGCTCCTCGTCATCGCCGCAGGCTGCGGCAATCAAGGTGAAGGCAGCCAGGACGGCGACAAGCGTCGCCAGCCACGACCGACCTCCCGACCTGCGTGTAGCTCCCATTTCGAGTCCCCCTTCTCTGTGGGTTGAATGTGTCAGACATTAGCCAAGCGATGTCTGCTTGTCGAAGGCGACTCGCCCGGTCCAAGAGTCGTTCGGTAAGGTACGCGGGCCGTAGGCGGCCACACCGAAGGGGGAGCATGGTGGCGCAGATGTCGGCTGGCGTGGACTTGGCGCCGTTGAGGCGTTTCTGGCATCCGGTGGCCGAGTCCTCGTGGGTGGGGGACTCTCCGGTCGCGGTGACGCTGTTGGGTGAGGGTCTGGTGCTGTTCCGCTCCGGTGGGGCGGTGAGGTGCTTTGCCGACCTGTGCGTGCACCGGGGGACCCGCCTGTCGTTGGGCTGGGTGACCGACGACGGGTGCCTGCAGTGTCCGTACCACGGTTGGAAGTACGACGCGGATGGGACGTGTGTGCTGATCCCGTCCCAGCCGGCCGACGCCCAGCGGATCCCGCCGCGGGCCCGGGCGGTTGCGTACGGTTGCGAGGAGCGGTACGGGATCGTGTGGGTCGCCCTGGAGGATCCGGTGAAGCCCGTGCCCGAGTACCCGTGGCTGGATGATCCCGAGTTCCATACCTGGAGCAAGTTCTGCGGGACCCGGGAGGCGGGAGCGGCCCGGTTCGCGGAGAACGCGCTGGACCTGGCCCATCTCGACTTCGTGCATCCGGGGTTGCTGGGGTCGCCGGGCGACACCGTGATCGAGCCCTATGAGGTCGAGGTGGACGACGGCGTCGTCTACATGCGGTACACCAAGCGGTCGGTCGGTCCGGAGACGTTCGCGACGGGGGTTGAGACAGTCAGCCACGAGATCCGGGTGGAAATGCCCTACACGTTCACACTGATCTTTCGGGGCGAGCGGGGCACCACCACGATCTGGGGCCTTCATCATCCGATCGACGAGCATCGCTGCGGGCTGTGGCGCTTCGAGTCGCGCAACCACTCTCTCGACACTCCCGATCAGGAGTTCATCGACTTCCTCGACCTGCTGCTGCCCCAGGACAAGGACATCATCGAGAGCCAGCGGCCTGACATGGTTCCTGTGGACCTGACCGAGGAGCTTCACGTCAAGGTGGCCGACGCGGGCGCCATCGCCTATCGCCGCATGCTCAAGGAGGAACTGGGCGTCGCCTACGTCTGAGAGGCCGAGCGGGTCGCATCACCCGGCGCCGTGGTAGGTGATCAATCCGGCCCCTGCGACCACGAGGGTTGCCCCGAAGATCACGTGGGGCCTGACCGTCTCGAGTGTCCGGTTGAACAGCATGGTCAGCAGGATGATGAAGACCACCTGAGTCTGGATCAGCAGGACCACCACGGAGACATCACCCTCCCCGATGGCGAGGAAGTGCATGACCTGGGCCCCGCTCCCGATGATCGCCGCCACCCCATACCATCCGACGGCCTGCCTCGACAGCGACTTCACCGATCGCCGGAATCGGGGCTCGGCGACCAGCGCGCCCATGACCGCCAGCGACGTGATGTAGGCAATGAGGTTGCCGAGCAACGGGAAGGGGGCCCGGTCCAGGGCCGACTTGATGAAGATGGGAGCCAGCCCCCAACTGGCTGCCGCGCCCAGCGCGAGCAGGATGCCGCGCGAGGTCTGGGATCGTGGCTCGGGGTCGAGTGGGCTCCTGGCTTCGCCACGAGCCAGAACGATCGGGCCCGAGATCACCAGGAAGCCTCCGACGGCCACAAGAAGGCCGATCCGCTCGTTGAGGATCGACGCTGCCAGCACCAGCGAGAACAGCGGGTAGGTCCCGACCAGGACACCCGTCCGCGAGCTGCCGATCAGGCTGATGGCGGTGTAGAAGAGCGCGCCGCCGATCACGAACTCGCCCAGCGCGGCCAGCGCGAACAGGCCTGCCGCCGATCCGATCTCGGCGTAGTGGCGATACTCGCCGGCCGCCATGACGATGATGGCGATCACCGGGAGGCTCGTCATGGCCGAGACGAGCAGGCCCGCCAGGGGAGGGCCATGAGCGGTGGCCCGGCGCAGGGCGATGGCGTTCAGCGCGAAGAGAATGGCGGCCGAGAGGGCGAATGCAACAGCCAGCATCGAGACCGAACGAGCGTTATCGCTTCCAGGGCACGGAACGACGATGGTACGCTCGCGATTCGACGGTATGCCAAGGTGACTGAGAGCGGCGGCCCATTCTGATGAGCGAGCCCGACAACCTCGTGCGGGCCCGCCGGGTGATGGACGAGTTGTTCAACGCCGGGAATCTCTCAGTCGCCGATGAGTTGTTCGCGGCCGATGTGGTCGATCACGGCGCTCCGCCCGGACTCCAGTCCCAGGGCCGGGACGGCGTCAAGGAGTTGGTGGCGGATCTCCATCTCGCCTTTCCCGACATCCGGTACGTCATCGAGGACGAGTGGGCCATCGATGACCTGGTTGTCCATCGGACCCGGGGGCGGGGCACGATGAGAGGCGAGTACCTCGGGTTCGCGCCCACCGGGAGGGTTGCCGAGTGGCCGGGCATCCACATCCTCCGGTTCGCCGACGGTCGGGTGACCGATCACTGGGGCGTAGCCGATCGGCTCTCGATGATGCAGCAGCTGGGAGTCGTCCCCACCCCCAAGGCCTGACCCACTTCGAAGTCAGGAGATGGCGGCGTCCAGTTGGTCGCGGGTCAGGTCGATGCCGAAGCCGGGCGCGTCGCTGGGGATCAGCCGGCCGCCGGTCGGGATGGCCATCCCCGGAGTCGAACGCCACGCACCCATCAGCGACTCCCCGGGCCCGCAGCCCACGAACATCTCCGCCCAGCGATTGCCGGGCAGCCCATGGCAGAGGTGCTGGCCGTAGGAGTCGTTGCAGCCGCCGTGGAGGGCCAGCTCGATGCCGGCTGCAGCCGCGATGGCCGCGATCTTGAGAACCGCGGTGGCGCCGCCCACCCACTGGACGTCGGGCTGGACCACGTCGACGAGGCGCTGCCCGGCCGCGTGGGCGAAGACGCGGTCGGTGTACCAGCGCTCACCGGCGGCCAGCATCTGCGAGGGCAGGCGCCGGCGGACGTCGGCGTAGCCGGGCCAGTCGTCGGGCTGGGCGTAGTCCTCGATCCATGTGAGCCGGTAGGGCTGCATCGCCTCGCCCAGCCGCACCGCGTAGGACGCGTCGAGCACCGGCCAGCAGTCGAGCATGATGTCGGCGTCCGGCCCGAGCTCCGAGCGGGCATCGGCCACCAGTCGCTCGGTCTCCTCGATGCCGGCGGTGGCTGCTCCCGAGCCGACCGGGCAGGCCAGCTTGAAGGCGTCGAAGCCCCGGTCGCGCAGGTCGTGGAGGTCGTTGCCGGTGGCGTAGCAGCGGGTGCGGTCCCGGGCCGGGCCGCCGATCAGCTCGTAGGCGGGCACGCCCAGGATCTTGCCCTTCAGGTCCCAAAGGGCCAGGTCCACCGCACTCACCGCGAACGATGCCAGGCCGGATGAGCCGAAGGCGCTGTTGGCGCTGCGCATCATCATGTTCCACAGCTTCTCGGTGGCCAGCGCGGGCTCGCCGGCCAGCATGGGGCCGAAGAAGTCGTTGATGACGGGCACGACCGGGCCGGCCTGGCTGGTCATGCCCACGCCGAAGGTGCCGTCGGAGGCGGTGGCCACGCACACCGCCTCGCCCCACGGGGGCGAGAGGCGCCCGGCCTGGCCGGCGAAGGCCCGGTCGTTGGACAGCGGGTGCATCAGCCCCCACGGGTCCCAGGAGGCTGTGGTTGCCGGCGGTCGCCCCAGCACTTCGGGGCGTCGCAGCGGCGCCGCGACGATCTCAGCGATGGTCGGCGTCATCGCCGCAGCGTAGGTGCGTGCGGACGCAGGCGCCCCGGCGCGGCGCGATCCGGTGCCCCAGCGCTGTATACCGCGCTTTCTCGCGACTATGACAAGAAATCGCGATATACAGCCCGGGCGAGCCGCGTGGCGGTCAGGTGCCGGGCTGTGGAATGACCCGCAGGTAGGGCAGGGGAGCCTCCCAGCCGTCGGGGTACTTCTCGGCGGCTGCCTCGTTGGAGACCGCGGGGACGATGATCACGTCCTCGCCCTGGTTCCAGTTGGCCGGGGTGGCCACCTGCTCGTGGGCGGTGAGCTGGACCGAGTCGAGCAGCCGCAGGATCTCGGCGAAGTTTCGGCCCGTGGTCATCGGGTAGGTGAGGGTGGCCTTGATCTTCTTGTCGGGGCCGACGATGAACACGGAGCGGGCGGTTGCGTTGTCGGCCGCGGTGCGGCCCTCGGACGTGTCGCCGGCGTCGGCCGGGAGCATGTCGTAGAGCTTCACCACGTTGAGCTCGGGGTCGCCGATCAGCGGGTAGTTGACCGCGTTGCCGGTGGCCTTCTCGATATCGGCCGACCAGCCGACGTGGTCGCTCACGCCGTCGACGCTGATACCGATGATCTTGCAGTTGCGGGCTGCGAACTCCGACTTCAGGCCGGCCACCGCGCCCAGCTCAGTGGTGCAGACCGGGGTGAAGTCCTTCGGGTGGGAGAACAGCAGCGCCCATCCGTCGCCGATCCACTCGTGGAAGTTGATGGCTCCCTCGGTGGTTTCGGCGGTGAAGTCCGGTGCTGTGTCGTTGATGCGAAGTCCCATGGCATTCCTCCAGTAGTGGCGGATTGTCCACAGGCTAGTCGCACTGAGTGACTATTCCGACCGGATTAGTCAGGAATTGCCCTCAAGGGTCCGCCGGCTGTGTCTGGCGGAGAGTATGGGATTCGAACCCATGGTGACCCGGAGGCCACAACGGCTTTCGAGGCCGCCCCATTCGTCCGCTCTGGCAACTCTCCGCCGCAGAGGCTACCGGCGGGCCTCCCAGCCGACTTCGGTGTCGGTGTCGGAGGTCCGCAGGTCCGAGAAGAAGTCGTGCAGCAGGGCGGCGCACTCGCCGGCCCTCACGCCGGGCACCACCGCGAACTCGTGGTTGAGCCGGGGGTCGGCGCCGAGGTTGTAGAGCGACCCGAGGGCGCCGGCCTTGGGGTCGTTGGCGCCGTAGACGACCCGGGCCACCCGGGCCTGCTGGAGCGCTCCCGCGCACATGGGGCACGGCTCCAGGGTCACGGCCACGGCGGCCCCGTCCAGGCGCCAGTCGCCCAGGCGGGCCGCGGCGTCGCGCACCGCCAGCATCTCGGCGTGGGCGGTCGGGTCGCCGGTGCGCTCGCGCTCGTTGTGGCGCCGGGCGATCACCTCGCCGTCGTGCCACACTGCCGCGCCCACGGGCACGTCGCCGTGAGCGGGTGCCAACCGGGCCTCGGCCAGCGCCGGCTCCATGAGTTCGTCGTCGGTCACGGATTGATGTTGGTGGCGAACCGGGTCGTTGTCGGTCACGAGACTTGGCGAACCGGGTCGTCGTCGGTCACGGATCGATGTCGGTGGCGATCAAGTCGGCGATCGTCTGCCAAGCGTCCCTGGTCAGTGTTCCGTCCACCACCGGCAGTTCGGTGCCGTCGACTCGGGCGATCGATTGAACGGTGCGGGTCGAGGAGGCCAGGAAGGCCTCGGGCACGCCGGGCAGGTCCTCCATCGGCAGGTGCGTCTCGTCGATGTCGAGATGCTCCAGCAGCAGTGCCCGCGTGACCCCGGCCAGGCAGCCAGTGTCCAGCGGCGGCGTGTGCAGCCGCTCGCCGTCGGACCAGAAGATGTTCGAGCCGGTTCCCTCGCTCACCCGCCCCCGGGTGTCGGCGAAGATCGCCTCCGACGCGCCCCGCTCGCGGGCCATGTCCAGGGCCAGCACGTTCTCGGCGTAGGAGGTGGTCTTGACGCCGGCCATGGCGCCCCGCTCGTTGCGGGTGAACGGCATGGTCGCCACCGCAGTCCCCGGCAGGTAGTCGGGCGGACGGTTGCCGGCGATCACAATGGCCGAGCCTCGAGCGCCGCTGCGGCCCGAGCCCAGCGGGCCCCCGCCGCTGGTCGCGGTGATCCGCACGATCCCCGCTTCGGGGGCGGCGTCCAGGCACTGGGAGATGGCGGCCCGCAACTCGTCGTCGCTGTAGGGGCACTCGAAGCGCAGCACGCGGGCCGAGCGGCGCAGTCGCTCAAGATGGCGCCGCACCGCGAACGCGGCTGCCCCCTCGCCGCGGCGCACCACGAGCAGGGTTTCGAACACGCCGTCGCCCACGATCACTCCGTGGTCGTCGGCGCGCAGGTGGGGACCGTCGGGCTCGACCATGCGTCCGTTCAGCCACACCGCGTGCGCGCTCACCAGCACGAAGCTACCCGTGTGAGTGGGATTGGCAGGCTCCCGGCGCTGCCGTCCCGGACAAGAACTCTTGAAATGCTCTGCCCCGAGCGGCGATATTTTGGGAGTGATGAGATCATGGATCCGACGGCACTGGCGCTGGGCCCTTCCGGCGGGAGTTGTCCTGGCAGGGGTTGGAGCTTGGCTGGTGTTCGGCTTCTTCGCCTTCCAGACGTACTTCCAGGACGACGAGGTGGACGAGGCGCTCCCGTTCTTCACCGCGGGCCCGGCCCCGTCGGGCATTGAAGGCGACGAGACGACCACCGAGATGGCCAAGGCCATGAACGACGCCATGGCGGCCGACGACATGCCCATGGTCGACGAGGTCGACGAGCCCATGCCCGACATGCCCGGCACCGGGGGAGTGTCGTCGGCGGCCACCGATGGTGAGGCGGCCCAGCCCGGCGACGAGGCCCAGTCCGAGATCCCCAAGCCTGGTGTCCCCGAGCCCGAGGGCGAGGAAGCCCCGACCGCTGACGAGACCCAGCCGGTCGAGCCCGCCGAGCCCGCTGAGCTCGAGCCGGCCGAGACCCAGCCTGAGCCCGCCGAGACCCAGCCTCAACCGGCAGAGCCCCAGATCATCGTGGAGGCGTCCGGGTCGTTCATCGACCGTTCCCACCCCACCGAGGGCAGCGCCCTGGTGCTCGGCGACGGCAGCGGGCAGCGCTTCCTGCGGTTCGAGGACTTCCGCACCGACAACGGCCCAGACCTGAACGTATACCTGTCGGCCGCCCCGACGGACGCCTCGGCCGGCGAGTTCGACAACGACTTCGTCGACCTGGGCGACCTCAAGGGCAACGTCGGCTCGCAGAACTACGAGATTCCCGTCGGGCTCGACCTCGACCACTACTCCACGGTGGCGATCTGGTGCGTGCGCTTCAGCGTGGTCTTCGGCGTGGCCGAACTCACGTAGGAGTCGCGTCGAGCAGGAACGACGAGCCTGGCGAGGGGTCTGCGCCCAGCCCGGCCAGCTCGACCGCGAACCAGTCCTGGCCCCCCTCGGGCGGCTCGAGCTGGGCGACCACCAGCGTCGGCGTTCGGTCAGAGGTCAGCCAGGCCACCGAGGTCGAGTCGCCGGACCACAGCGGCCGGCCGTAGCCGCCCCCGTCCAGCAGGCGCAGCTGCCCGGTCTGCCGGTCGAAGAGCCACGCCGGGCTGGTGTCGTTGAGCAACCAGCGACTGTCCGGTGACACGGAGATACCGGCCAGCTCGGCCACGAAATCCTCGGGTAGCTCCGTTGCCCGGCCGGTGGCGACGTCCACGACCACCACCATGCACGAGAGCTGCTCGTCGCAGCGCTGCTCCACCCGCAACTGGTCGCTGGCGGCCAGCAGCCGGTGCTCGCTCACGACCTCGAAACCCGTGAACGTCGGGCGGTACGTCCTTCCAACCGGCGGAGCCACCAGAACGCCCGCGTTGCGGACCACCACCACCTCGGAGCCCGGAGGGGCCTGCAACTCGCCGGTAAGGACGCCGTAGTCCTGCCAGGCATTCATCCGGATGGTGCCGCCGGGCCCGTCGGGACGGCTGATCACCCAGAAGTCGACGAGCGGATGGGTCGAGGGCACCAGTTCCGCGCCGGAGGACACCAGCAATGCGGTCGGTGCACTGTCCGCCCAGGACAGGCCGACCGTTCGCTTGCCGTCGGTGAGCAGTTCCAGGGCGGCCACTTCGAGACGCGACCCGGATGGCTCGATGGGCACCCGTTGCACCGTTCCCGTCGCCAGATCCACCCACGCCACATGGCGGCCGCTCAGGTACATCAGCCGACCCTCCAGCTGGCTGAACGGCTCAGCGGGAGCGGCGCTTTCGGGCTCGCCGTCTTCTGAGACGACCTCGGTGCTGGTCTCCGCCTCTGGCGGCGGGCTGGTGGTGGTCGGCGCTATGAAGCGCTCCTCGTCGACCGGGTCGGCGTCGCGGCCGTCGACAGGACCGGCGCCATCGCCGGTGAGGCTGAGCAGCCACACCACGACGGCCAGCACGGCCAGCACCCCGACGAGGCCCGCCGCGGCCCGCCATGAACGCTCGTGCCCGTCGTGATTGTCGGCGTCGTCATCGCCGTCGAGGCCACCGTGCCCGTCGTAGTTGCCGGGGTCGTCGCGGCCGTCCAGCGGTGCCGCGTCCATCCCGGCACCGTAGCGGCCCGCAAAGGGTGTGGTTTGCTGACGGCGGGGATGCTTCAGGAGCTAGAACATCGGGTGTGAGCGACTATGTCCCCGTTGGCGGGGTTCCTCCCATCGATGACTACGGGGCGTTGCTGGCGGGGCGGGTGGCGGTCGTCACCGGTGGCGGCGACGGCATCGGCGGGGCGATAAGCAGATTGTTCGCGGCCCACGGGGCTCACGTGGAGGTAGCAGAGATCGACGAAGCCCGCGGCGAGCAGGTGTTGGCCGACATCGGCGCGGCCGGCGGCAGTGCCCGTCTGCAGGTGGTGGACGTGCGCGACGCCGACGACGTCGAGCGGCTGCGGGCCGGGGTGCTCGACCACTGGGGTCGGGTGAACGTGCTGGTCAACAATGTGGGCGACTACCGGCCGCTGGTTCGATTCCACCGTTCGTCGCCGGACTCCTGGCAGGCGATGTACGACGTGAACCTGCACCACATGCTGCTGATGACCCGAGCCATGCTGCCGGCGATGATCGACGGCGGGGGCGGCTCGATCGTCAACGTCCACTCGGTGGAGGGCTTGCGGGGATTCCCCGGCGAGCCGGTGTACGCGGCCATGAAGGCGGCCGCCGCGCATTTCACCACCTCGCTGGCCGCCGGCTACGGCCGTTTCGGCATCAGGGCCAACGGCATCGGCCCCGACCTCACCCAGACCCCCCAGGTGGACTACCTGACCGGCTTCGAGGACTACGAGCACCTCTGGGAGGCGTGGGCGCCCGTCGGGCGCGTGGGCCGTCCCGAGGATCAGGCTCGGGTGGCGCTGTTCCTGGCCAGCGACCTGTCGTCGTTCGTGACCGGCGCCAACATCCCGGTCGACGGCGGCACGCTCGCCGGCAGCGGGTGGTTCTACTCGCCCCAGGCAGGCCGCTTCATCAACCGCCCCACGGGCCTGTAGGCATCAAGAAAGCTCGAAGGCCCGCCGAAGCGGGCCTTCGCCCAGCCACCGAAGCGGCTGGGGGGATATGCGAACACAGTATCTCACAGGTCCTGTCCCCTGGACCCTGCCACACGCTCCGTGGGGTCAGGGGCCGAGCAGCGCGGCGGGCACGACCGCGATGCCGTCGCGGTCGCGGTAGGCGTGGCGGCCGGTGGTTACGATCATGGCGTCGGCGAGGTCGTCCCCCAGCCGGTCGGCGAGCCATCGCAGATGGGCAGTGTCTTCGCGCTTGGGGGTGGTTGCCAGTTTGACCTCGATGGCGAGCAGGCGTCGGTCCTTCTCGACGATCAGGTCGATCTCGCGGTCGTCGTTCCATGTTCGCAGATGCCCCACTGAGGCTCCGGCTGCCTGGGCGTAGACCCGCACGTCCAGGGTGACCAGCGACTCGAACAGAGCTCCGAGCAGCGGCCCCGCGCCGAGCCCTCGGGGCGCGGCCGGGCTGCCGCTCACCAGTCCCGAGGCGGTCGCGCCGATCAGGCGGGCTGCCAGGGCGGGGTCGGCCAGGTCGTGTTTGGGGCCGCGTTTGAGCCGGCTCAAGGGGTTGCCGAGCGGCCACCATGCCGGCAGCGGGTCGACCAGCCACATCGCCTCGAGCAGGTCGCGGTAGGCGGTGGTGGTGGTCTTGGCCGGCTTGGCGGACTCGCCGCCGGTGGCCGCGTCCCTGATCGTCTCGTAGCTGGCTGCGGTGGAAGTGGCCGCCGCGTAGGCGGTCAGCCAGCGCCGCACAAGCCCGGGACGCCTCACCCGGTGCCCCATCAACAGCAGATCGTGGTCGGTGGCTCGGTCCAGGTATCCGTCGAGAAGGTCGGGCCGCACCGCAGAGTCCGCTGAACGCATGCCCGGGAACCCGGACGCCGTGATCTCGCGGGCGTAGTGCTCCAGTGTGGCGTCGGTCTCGCCGCCGATGTCGGGACGGCCGCCCGCGAGCAGCTGTGCCAGGCTCACGGAAGGCGACGCCGCGCCCCGCTCGAACAGGCTCATCGGCCTCATCCGCAGAGTCACGATGCGACCGGCACCGGAGTGGGTGGGCACAGTCTGCGGAGACTGCGGAGACGCCGACCCCGCCAGCACAAAGGTCCCCGGCCCGGCGCCGCGGTCCACCGCTCGCCGCACGAGATCCCACGACGGCGGGTACCGCTGCCACTCGTCGATGAAGATCGGCGCATCGCCCCGCACGAGCCTGCCCGGGTCGGCCTCCACCAGCGCCATGGTCTCCGGATCGTCCAGATCGTGGATCGTACGGGCCCGCCGCTGAGCGGTCGAGGTCTTGCCCACGGCGCGTGGACCCTCAACACACACAGCCGGGAGCCCGTCCAGGAGCCGGTCGAGCTGATCATCCACGATTCGAGGCTGGTACGCCTGGTTCACAGCCTTCTACGCTACTATTTCTCAGCTTACAACACTACCAATTCTCAGACTCCTAGGCTTCCAATCCCAACATTGAGGCTCTGGTGAACGCGGTCGTGCACCGCGACTATGCGATCCAGGGCAGCAGAATCCGGTTGTCGGTCTTCTCCGACCGCCTCGAGTTGAGATCACCGGGCGGGCTGCCCAACAACCTGACCGTCGAGAGCTCGCGAGGGCTGTGCGGCACATGTCGAACGCGGCTGGATGCCGATGGAACGAGCGCTCGCAGTCGAACTGGCCCCCAAGGCCGGGGGCGGTTCGGTCGTGTTCGACGAGTCGACCGGTCACGTGCCCGGTCTTGCCGGCCGGCTCAACCCGATTCTCGACACCAGCCACAGGACGTACCTCTACGCCTCCAACATCGCCATCAACGGCGGACAGAACCTCCCCGGGTATTGCGCACGCTCATGAACGCACCCCCACCCACAACCCTCGCATCGCCCTTGCAGGCCGCTTCATGAACCGCCCCACGGGCCTGTAGGCATTCAACACCGCCTGTCGACAGGCATTGTGAGTGCATGCGGCAGATGCCTGTCGCACCGGGATCATGCACTGATTCATATGGATGAATACCTCTGATGTTGCGTCTGCAATAGAGGCGGCCTATTAGGCTCCCCTTCGAAGGGTGGCTGGCTCGGAGGGACCATGGCGATACCGCACCGCATCTGGGCGACTCGGCGCCTGATGTTGGTGCCCGTGCGGCATCGGTTCTGACATGGGAGGTGACTGCATGGTTGTGCGGCTGCGTACCCCCGCTCGCGTCGCGGTGGCCGCCGCGATCACCGTTGCGTCCGTGGCCTGCGGGGGCGAGGCGATTGGCACCGGCGATCTAGACGCGGCCGGGTCCACGTCCGCGGCGCCGCAGACGGTGCCGGCGGAGCCCGACGGCGCGGGTCGGACCCCCGACACCGGGGCGACCACGACAGCGCCGGAGGCCGAGCCCGGCGCCGAGACCACCGCGACGCAAGCGGCCGCCACCGAGCCCGAGGATTCCGGTGAGACCCCTGCCGATCCTGGCGATGGTGAGGAGCCCGCCCCCGCCGGGCCCGAGAGTCCGCCGCCGATAATCTTCGACGACCCCCGCGACGGCATCTTCGACGAGTTCCAGGCCACATTCGACCGCAGCGGCGACCCGTTCGCGCCGCTCGACGCCTTCTGTCACGCCCACGACCCGGCCCCGGACAGGGTCGCGACCGGCCCGGGCATCGAGGCCGACTCGATCTCGCTGGTGCACCTGAGGACCAGGCTGGAGGACGCCGTCGGCGCGGGCTTCGCCCTGCCGGTGGGCGATGTGGCCGAGATGTTCGACACGTTCACGGCGGTGGTCAACGAGCAGTGCGGCGGGGTGCGGGGACGCATGATCGAGTTGCACACCGTCGAAGTGCCGCTATTCGGCGCCACGGTGGACGCCGACCGCAACGCAGCCTGCATCCAGGCCGTCGAGGACCACCACGGCGTGATCCTGCTCAACTCCAGCGGCTTCCAGGGCTCGGCCAACCTGTGCATCGTCGAGCAGCACGAGACCGCGTTCGTCTCGGTCCAGGGCCAGAGCGAGGAGTTCATGCGCCGGGGCGGGGACCGTCTCATCTCGCTGTCGCCGACGCTGGAGGAGAGCCTGCGCTGGCTCGCGGCCGACCTCGCGGACCGCGGCCGGCTCGACGGCAGGACGATCGGCGTGGCCGCGTCGGACACGCCCGGCGAGTACGAGGCCGTGAAATCGGGCCTCGTGGACACGCTGGGCTCCAAGGGCGTCGAGGTCGCCGTCTTCGACGTGATCGGCTGCGAGGGCGGAACGACATGCGCCACCGGCACGATCGAGTCGGTGCAGCGGATGCGCGAGGCGGGCGTCGACGTCTTCTTCAACGTCCTCAACGTCCTGTCCGCCCCGAACTACATCCTCGAGATGCACAGCCAGGGATTCGAGCCCGGCGACGTGCAGTTCTACGCTTCGGACTTCAACGCCCAGGCAGGCGAGCTGGTGTCGTCCAAGATCGTGGCGTCCGGCGGCGAGGCGGCCGGCAACCTCTACAACGGCGCCCTCATCATCGACGACGCCAACACCGGCGCCTACCGGCAGGAGGGCTACCGGCTGCCGGTGTTCAACGAGATGTGCAACGACGTCTACGCGGCCCACAGCCCGTCAGGCGCCACCCACCAGTCCGCAGACCCCTCGCAGGGATCGTCGGCTCAGCGGATGGTGGCCAGGGTCTGCAACATCATGCGCACGGCCCTGCGGGCCATCCACGACGCGGGCGACAACCCGACCCGGGCCGGCATCTACACCGCGCTGGCCTCCCTGGGGCCGATCGACTCCAGCGGGATGCTGCCGTTCTCGCTGCGGCCGGGCAAGACGCAGGCCCCCGACGTCATCCACACGCTGCGCTTCGAGTATCCCTGCACCAAGCCCCACCCCTTCGGCGCCGAGAACATCTGCATCTACCCGATCGACGAGTACCGCCCCGCCCCGCGCTAGCGGCGGCCTGGGTCATCGCAACCGGCGCCGAACTGGCTCTGCTCTGCGAACTGTAACTCCCCGAGCCGTCCCGAAGCGCCGGTTGACGCCCGGCCTACCGAGGCCACGGCATCGGGCTCAAGGGCGCGGAGGGTATGGGATTTGAACCCATGGAGGCTCTCGCCTCACACGCTTTCCAAGCGTGCCCATTCGGCCGCTCTGGCAACCCTCCCCGGTCCCCGCAGCAGCGGGTCCGGACCCGTGAGGGTATCGTGAGCGGCGTCAGCGCCCGCTTCGGGGTGTGACGGCCGGGTCCTGTGCAACGGGTGCCTGTGAACCGGGTCAGGGCCGGAAGGCAGCAGCTCTCAGCAGATCCTCCCGGGTGCCGCAGACAGCCTGGCCGTCACTCCCGGGAGCGGGCGCCGGCGCGGCCGCCGGGGGGAGGGGATTGCTTGCGATCCGGGCCGCGGCCGTCATAGTCCACGTCTAGAGTCGGAGCCGGTGGCCTACCAGTCTCTCTACCGTCGCTACCGGCCCCAGAAGTTCTCCGAGATCAAGGGCCAGGACCATGTCGTGCGGGCCCTCCAGACGGCGGTGCGCACCGGCAAGGTCGGCCACGCCTACCTGCTGCACGGCCCCAGGGGCAGCGGCAAGACCTCCACCGCCCGGGTGCTGGCCAAGGCACTCAACTGCACCGACCTCGGCGACGACGGCGAGCCCTGCTGCGTCTGCGAGTCCTGCCTGTCGATCCAGGCGGGTCGCTCGTTCGACCTCCAGGAGCTCGACGCCGCCTCCAACAACAAGGTCGACGACATGCGGGGCCTGCTGGAACGGGTCAACCTGACGTCGCCGGGCCGGGCCAAGGTGTACCTGCTCGACGAGGTCCACATGCTCACCGCCGGCGCCGAGAACGCGCTGCTCAAGACCCTGGAGGAGCCACCCGACCATGTGACCTGGGTACTGGCCACCACCGAGCCCCACAAGGTGGTGCACACCATCCGGAGCCGCTGCCAGGTGTTCGAGTTGGGCCTGGTCGGCGCCGACATCATGTCCGACCATCTCCGCTACGTCGTCGCCGACGCCGAGTTGGACGTGGACGGCGAGGCCGTCGACCATGCGGTGGCCGCCGGCGGCGGGTCGGTGCGCGACAGCCTGACCGCGCTGGAGCGGATCGTTGCCGGCGGCGGGACCACCGAGCTCGACTCCTCGACCGACGCCATCCTCAATGCGCTGGCCGAGGGCGACCGCGCCGCCGCGCTGTCCGCGATCGGCGACGCGGTGGGCCGGGGGCGGGATCCCCGCACGATCGGCGAGATGGCGCTGGCGGGGCTGCGCGATGCCTTCCTCACCGCGATGGGCGATCCGCCGCCCCGAATGTCCGAGCACGAGAGGGCCAGAGCCGCCGATCTCGCCGAGCGCATGGCGCCGGCCGCCATCACCCGGGCGCTGGAGACGCTGGGCCGGGCCCTCATCGACATGCGGCAGGCGCCGGACCCGAGGATCGACATGGAGGTGGCGCTGATGCGGCTCTGCCACCCGGACGAGGATCGGTCCCTCGAAGCGCTGGCCCAGCGGATCCGGCAACTGGAGGCTCGCCTCGACGGCTCGCCGGCTCCTACCGCCGCTGGGTCGCCGCCGCCGGTGCCCCCGCCGCCGGTGCCCCCGCCGCCGGCGCCCTCGTCATCGGTGCGCACGTCGCCGCCGCCCCCGGTGCCCCCATCCACGGCTCCGGCGCATCGCGCACCGCCACCTCCGGAGACGGCCGAGACGGCTTCGGCGCCCGCGGCGAGGCCGGCCGTCGGGGGCCGTCCCGCCGAGGCGGTCAGGAAGACCCTGTCCGAGCATCGGTCCGCGGTCGCGGCGAGACAGGATGCGGCTGGCGCGGCCGCATCGCCGGCGCCGCCGCCCGGTCCAGCCGTCCCGCCGCCGCCCGTGCCGGTGCCCGACCTGGCGGAGATGCAGCCCAGGACGCCCACCGAGGTGGTGGACTGGGCCCGCCGGCACCTGGGCCTGGACCGGTCGTTCGTGGTGGCCAGAGCAAAGGACCTCGAACCCGACCAGGCGCGCCGGCGCGAGCCCGCCCAGCTCCAAGCCCTCTGGAAGGACCTCGTGTCCCATGTGACCGGGGCCACAGTCGAGGCGGATCAGGCTGGGCCGGGATCTGCGCCCGCGCCGGCTCAGGAGGAGGCCGGCCCGGCCGCAGCCGGCGCGAGCCCGCCTGCCGTCGTGGCGGTAGCACCCGAGCCGCCCGGGGCGTCCGTGCCGTCCGACTCGTCCGTGCCGTCCGACTCGTCCGAGCATGCCACGGGTGCTGCCGAAGCGGTCGGGGCGCCGCAGGAGGAACCGGAGACCGTCGACGGCTTCGACCTCGCCGACCTCGATGACCTGGTCGAGGCCCCCAGCCATGCTCACGACATCGAACAGAAGATCAAGGCCACGTTCCCCGGCGCGGAGCTCACGGTGCTGCCCGAGCCCGAGGGCGACGACACCAGCGGCGAGGCGTAGCGAGAGCGCGAGATGGGCTACTCGAGCGCGGTCCAGGAGCTGATCGACCAGCTCGGCCGGCTGCCCGGCATCGGGCCCAAATCGGCCCAGCGTGTGGCGTTCTATCTGTTGAGAGCGCCGACCGAGGACGCCAACCGGCTGGCCCGAGCGATCTCGGACGCCAAGGAGAAGGTGTCGTACTGCCCGCGCTGCTTCAACCTGGCCGAGCAGGGCGGCGAGTGCGCGGTCTGCCGCGATCCCAAGCGGGACCCGAGGCTCGTCTGTGTCGTGGAGGACGCCCAGGACGTGGTGGCGGTGGAGCGCACAGGCGAGTTCGGCGGCCGCTACCACGTGCTCCAGGGAGCGTTCAGCCCGATCGACGGTGTCGGCGTCGACCAGCTTCGCATCAAGGAGCTGCTGGCCCGGGTGGCGGACGAGGACATCACCGAAGTGATCGTGGCCACCAACCCCAACCTGGAGGGCGAGGCGACCGCCATGCTGGTCCACAAGTACCTCAAACCCGCCGGGGTGCAGGTGACCCGAATCGCCAGCGGCCTGCCGGTGGGCGGCGATCTCGAGTACGCCGACGAGCTCACCCTGGGCCGGGCCTTCGAGGGCCGCAGGTCGCTCGACGGGGCCTGACCCCATCCGAGCCGCCGTGGCCGGAACGGTCCCGTAGGCTGCGGTCATGCTCACTGAGATTGACCATGTGGCCATCGCGGTGCGCGATCTCGACGCCGCAATCGACTGGTACCGGGACGCCCTGGGAGCCGAGGTCACCCACCGCGAGGTGGGGGAGCGAGACGGCGTGGAGGAGGCCCTGCTGGCGGTGGCCGAGAGCTACGTGCAGCTCATCACGGCCACCCGCGACGACTCGCCGGTGGCCAAGTTCCTCGACAAGCGGGGCGAGGGCCTGCACCACATCGGCTACCGGGTGCCGGACTGCGCGGCCGCGCTGGAAGCGATGGTGAAGGCCGGGGCCACCCCCATAGACGAGGCCCCGAGGCCCGGCAGCCGCAACACCACCATTGCCTTCATCCACCCCAAGGGGTCGTTCGGCACGCTGATCGAGCTGGTCGAGGAGTAGCGGGGTCGGCGCGGTGCTGGTGCATCTGATCGACGGCACCTACGAGCTCTTCCGCTACCACTACGCCAAGTCGAACCGCGACCCGCGCCGGGGCGCCCAGCGCGGCGTGCTCAACTCGATGCTCGACCTGGTCGCCGACGGCGCCACCCATCTCGGCATCGCCACCGACCACGTGATCGAGTCGTTCCGCAACGAGATGCTGGACGGCTACAAGGACGGCAGCGGCGTGGACCCCGACCTCAAGGCGCAATTCCCTGAGGTCGAGGAGCTGCTGGAGCTGGCCGGGTTCGCAGTGTGGCCCCAGATCGAGCACGAGGCCGACGACGGGCTGGCCTCCGCCGCGGCGGTAGCTGCCGGAGACCCGAGGGTGGACCGGGTGCTGATCTGCACCCCCGACAAGGACCTGGCCCAGTGCGTGACCACCGACGGGCGGGTGGTGCAGTACGACCGGCGCCAGAGAGTGCTCTACGACCACGCCGGGGTGGTGGAGAAGTTCGGTGTGCCCCCGGCGTCTATCCCCGACTATCTCGGCCTGGTGGGCGACTCCGCCGACGGGTTCCCGGGCCTGCCCGGGTGGGGGGCGAAGTCGGCGTCGGCCCTGCTGGCCCGGTACGGCCACATCACCGCCATCCCGTTCGACGCTGCGGAGTGGGACGTGCAGGTCAGGGGCGCGGCCAAGCTCGCCGCCGCGCTGCGGGACGGCTTCGAGGACGCCCTGCTGTACCGCCGGATCGCCACCGTCGAGCTGGGCGCGCCGGTGTCGGCCACCATCGACGAGATGGAGTGGCGCGGCCCCGTGCCCGGTCTCGAAGAACGCTGCGCCTCCCTAGGCGCCGAACGCCTCGCCGCCCGCGCCCGCGCCCTCGCCCCGGCCTGATCGTCGTCGCTGCCGAGCCGCCGGAGCCACAATCTCACACGGAAATTCATGAAATAACGTTGTTTGTCGGCGAGACGTGCTATACTACAGTTCATGATCCTCTCGGCCGTCTTGCAGATCTCTAGCGTGCTGCTTGCGGTCCTCACCCTCGTCTGGCATCAGTCGCGCACCGTGGAGAGGCTTCGCAAGGAGGTCCGCAGCGACCACAGGCGCCTGTTGAAGCTCCACAACAAGGCGACTCGGCAAGCCCGCAAGGACAACGAGAAGCTGCGCCGCGAGTTCACGAAGGCCAACAACAAGAACAGCCGGAAGCTGGACCGCATCGAGGGCTTCCTCGGCATCGGGATGCCCCAGCTCGCCGCGGGCCGTGTTCCGGGGGCCGCTTTCGGGGTGTCCCACCCCAAGCGTGAGGATCCGTCGGCGGCGACCGAGGACGAGCCGCAGGAACGCCGGCCTGAGGATCCCCCATCCGAGGCCGGCGAAAGCGATTAGCCGGTACTGCGACTAGCCGGCGGCCAGGCGGACAGAACCTCGCTCAGGCCGACGGCGGCGGGGACCTCGACCTGATCGAAGCCGCAGGACTCGGGGGTGCGGTCGGGACGCCAGCGCACCATGCGGGTGGTGCCCCGGAACCGGCCGTTGAGCATGGCTTCGTACTTGACCTCAGCCACGAGCGCGAGGCGCAGGGGCACCCACGGCTGCTGTCGGCGCTGGCCGGACCACCGGTTGGGCGTGCCCGGCATCACCGCGCCCTCATGATGGGCGGCCGGATCCATCCATTCCGACCACGGGTGCTCGCTCGGGTCGGCCAGCACGTAGGGCGCCAGTTCGTCGAGTAGCTCGCGGCGGCGCTGGGCCGTGAAGCTGGTCGTCACCCCGCAGTGGTGAAGGCGGCCGTCGGTGTCGTGCAGGCCCACCACCAGCGACCCCACCCCCTCGCCGTCGGTGTGCATCCGGTATCCGGCCACGGCCACGTCCACGGTGCGGGTGTGCTTGACCTTGAACTGGGTCCGCTTGTTGGGCTCGTAGACGCCGCCGCGGGGCTTGGCGATCAGACCGTCGAGCCCGGCGCCCTCGAAGCGCTCGTACCACTCCCGAGCCAGGGCGCGGTCGAGGGTCGAGGGGGCCAGATGCACGGGCGCCTCGAACGCGCCCGCCATCTTCTCCAGCAGCGCCCGCCGATCGCGGAACGGCTCGCCCATGAGATCGGCGTCGGCCAGAGCCAGCACGTCGAAGGCGATGAACTCGGCCGGGGTCTCGGCCGCCAGCCGGTTGATCCGGCTCTCGGCGGGATGGATCCGCTGCTGGAGGGCGTCGAATCCGAGCCGGTCGTCGATGCTCACGATGATCTCGCCGTCCACCACCGCCCGGGGCGGCAGCCCGGCCTTGAGCGGCTCGACCAGTTCGGGGAAGTAGCGGGTGAGGGGCCGCTCGTTGCGGCTGCCCAGCTCCAGCTCGTCGCCGTCGCGGAACACGATGCAGCGGAAGCCGTCCCACTTGGGCTCGAAGGCCAGGTCGCCGTCGGGGATCCCGCTGACCGCCTTGGCCAGCATCGGCTTCACCGGCGGCATCACAGGCAGGTCCACGGCGCTGAGCCTACGTTGCTGTTCTTGACGTAGTTGTGCGCTCCAGGCCGGCACAACTGCGTCAAGAACACGCCGCGGCCGGTCCGCCGCCGCCGGACCCCTGCCTACCATGCCACCCATGAGCACAAAGATCCGCCCCTTCACCGTCTCAGTCGCGGACGTCGAGATCGACGACCTGCGCGACCGGCTGGCCCGCACTCGCTGGCCCGAACCCGAGGTCGTCGACGACTGGTCCCAGGGCATCCCCCTGGCGTACCTGCGAGAGGTATGCGAGTACTGGGCCGGCGACTACGACTGGCGCCGCTGCGAGGCCGCCATCAACTCTCGGCCCAACTTCATCACCGAGATCGACGGGCTCGACATCCACTTCCAGCACATCCGCTCGGCCCACGACGGCGCCCTGCCCGTGATCGTCACCCACGGCTGGCCCGGCTCGGTGCTGGAGTTCACCAAGATCATCGCCCCGCTCGTCGATCCGACCGCCCACGGCGGGACGGAGGGCGACGCCTTCCATCTGGTGCTGCCGTCGCTGCCCGGCTACGGCTTCAGTGCCAAGCCCTCGGCCCCCGGCACCGGCGTGGAGCGCATCGCCACCATGTGGGACGAGCTGATGGGTCGCCTCGGCTACGACAGCTACGTGGCCCAGGGCGGCGACTGGGGCTCGGCGGTCACCACCCACATCGGCATGCAGGACCTCGGGCGGTGCCGGGCCATCCACACCAACATGCCGGTGGCCGGGCCGTCCAAGGAGTCGATGGCCGACCTGACGGCCAAGGAGCAGGCCGCGCTGGAGTCGATGGGCTATTACGACAAGTGGGACTCGGGCTACTCCAAGCAGCAGTCGAGCCGGCCCCAGACCATCGGCTACAGCCTGGTGGACTCGCCCGTGGGCCTAGCCGCCTGGATCCTCGAGAAGTTCTGGTCGTGGACCGACCGCAGCGCCCACCCCGAGGACTACTACAGCCGCGACGTGCTTCTGGACAATGTGTCGCTGTACTGGTTCACCGCCACCGGGGCCTCGTCGGCCCGGCTCTACTGGGAGAGCTTCGCCAGCTTCGCGGGCGGGGAGTGCGCGGTGCCTTCGGCGTGCAGCATCTTCCCCAACGAGATCTTCCGGGCCAGCCGCCGCTGGGCCGAGAAGCGCTACACCGACATCCGCTACTGGAACGAGCCCGAGGTGGGCGGCCACTTCGCGGCCTTCGAGCAGCCCGAGCTGTTCGTGGCCGAGATGCGGGCCGCCTTCAAGTTCCTGGACTAGACGTTGATCACCCGGACCTCGGGCTCGACGTCGGCGACGGCCTGGTTCCAGCGCAGGCCGATGGCGCCGAAGCGGTGCCCGTCGGTCGACATCCAGTTCCCGAAGCCGGGATCGGCGGCAGCCACCACGATGCGCACCGAGCCGTCCGGCTCGTAGTGGGCGGTGCGCTTGTTGACGGTCACCGGCAGCCGGCGGTAGTCGAGGCTCTCCATCCAGCGGTTATCCACCTGGAAGTTCCAGTAGAAGCACTCGGGCGGGGTGAACTCGATCAGCAGGGCTTCGCCGTCGTCGAGGTCGTAGGTGCCGTGCCGGAAGATCTGGTTGGGGTCGCCCCAGGCTCCCTGCATCGGCCCCGCCTCGGTCGTGAGGCTGTTGCGGGCGTTGGCGCCGAGATCGTCCACCCATCCGCTGAAGACGGCTGACACTCCGGCCACGAACGCGGCTGCCGACTCCAGCGCCCGCCCGAGACGCTCGGCCGACAGCGGCGGGGGGAGGTCGTCGTGGTCGAGGCACTCGATCCGCACCGAGATCGGCAGCTCGTTGTCGCGGTCCAGGAAGAACTGCCGGATGGCGATGAGGGTCGGCTCGGGGCTGGTCCGCAGCCAGTTGTCGCCCCTGCGCTCGGGCCCGACGAGGATCTCGAAGCTGCCGTCGTCGTCGACGAGGAGGTCCCCTCCGTGCAGGAAGCCGGCCTGGCCGAGACGCTCCTGACCTGCGCCGTAGTTCCCGGTGAAGGCGGTGAACGACAGGTAGTGGACGGTCCCTCGCTGGCCGGAGATGCGGTAGTTGAGCCGGCCGTCGATGTTGCCCGACATGTAGAGCGAGTCGGGATTGTCCGAGCCGATCTTGACCTGGTCGGGCATGGTTGTGAGCACCGGGAAGCGCACGTCGCCGGTCTCGATCGAGCTGTAGAGCCCGCCCCGGGCCAGCCGGCTCAGGAACCGGTAGCCCTCGATCCGGTCCAGGTCGCAGGTGGACCGTTCCTGGACCAGGTCACCGGCAGCCTTCAGGGCGTCGCAGAACCCGGCCCAAGCCTGTCCCGACACCACCTTGTCGTAGTTCTCGTCTTCAGCCATTCCCCTATGCAATCAACACAGCGGGGTGGCGGCTACCCGTGCCGGGACGGACTCACACGGGTGCCAGCTCCAGGGTGGCCAGGAGCTCCTCGACCCTGCCCTTGACGTCGTCGCGGATGGCCCGCACCGCCTCGATGGACTGCCCCGAGGGATCATCCAGCTCCCAGTCCTCGTAACGCTTGCCGGGGTAGATGGGGCAGGCGTCGCCGCATCCCATGGTGACGATCACGTCCGCGGCCCGGGCGATCTCGTCGGTCCAGGGCTTGGGGTACTCGGCGGAGATGTCGATGCCCTCCTCGGCCATGGCCGCCACCACCACCTTGTTGGTGTCGTAGCCGGGGTCGGAACCGCCGGTGAAGATGTCGATGCGCTCCCCGGCAATGTGACGCAGGTATCCGGCTGCCATCTGGGAACGCCCCGCGTTGTGCACGCACAGGAACAGCACACCAGGCCGGTCCAGCGTCCCGACCTCGAGGCGGGCCAGCGCCAGCAGCCGGTCGTGGGTGAAGCGCTCGATCAGGATCGGCAGCCAGTTGGCGAACCGGGCCCGGGACTCGATCTGGGTCTGGGAGTCGGTGATGTAGCGCTCGATGGTCTCGGCGTTGAAGGTCCCCTCGAACTTCTTCTGGAGCCTCACCGAGGCCTGCCTGATGAGCAGTATCTGCTCGGTGGTGAGCGTGATGGTCGGCTTGAGGGACTCGGGCTGGGCGCTGTCTTCGGTTGACATGCGTTGCCTCTCGGTTCGTCTGGTCGGTTGAAGGATCAGGTCCTCCGATGGCTTCGTGGAGATTCTGGTGAGTGACAGGAGGGACCATCGGCTCTGTAGGGGGAGAATCGGTTAACGCTGAGCAAAATCTTGGAATACAGGCAGCTACGGTGCCGGTATGCGGCTCGGCACCGCCTTTCGGCACCGCTCGTGAAGGCCTCGTAACGGCATGGAGATCGTCATTGCCGGCTCCGCCCGGGAGGCCGCTGCCATCGCGGCGGGCGCTTTCTAGCGTCTGATGTCGGGCGCCGATCGTCCCGTGATCGGATTGGCCACGGGCCGGTCGCCGGTACCCGGGAACCCGTGGCGGCAACCGTACGTCTGTAGTGTCAGGGGCACGCGTGTGCCTCACCCCCAGGGAGGCGAGGATGATCCGATTGCGAGTGGCCGGGGTGCTGGCCGCAGCAGCGCTGCTGGCCGCGGCCTGTGGCGACGACGGGGGTGAGGCCGCCACCGGAGACGAGCCCCAGGTTCAGACCGAGACGTCCACCACTACGGCCGGCGAAGCGGACGACTCGCCGGAGGCGGGCGTCACCGAGGAGAGCTCGGATGCCGGTGAGGCCGCCGCTGGCGAGGACGAGCCGGATGATGCCGGCTCGACCGGGGACGGCGGAGCCGCGCCTCTGGATGCCGAGACGTTGCTGGCCTCGGCCACGACGTCACTCGACGGACGCTCGGTGCGGGGCGTGGCGACGTTCGAATTGGCGCCGGGGATCGCGCTGTCCTCCAGCTTCGAGTCCGACGCCGACGGCGACCTGGCCATCGCCGTCGAAGTGCCTCCCGGCTTTGACCCGGAGTTCCCCGGCGGCGCCGACGTCGAGACCCGGTACGTGGGCGACGTGATCTACGGGCGGCCCGCGGTGCGGGCTGGGACCCTCGCCGAACTGGGCGTCGAGGAGGCCTGGTTCGTGGCCGAGTCCGCCGAGGGCGTCGACCCGATGGGCGACCTCATGCTGCAATCGGGGGGAGGAGTCATGTGCGTCTTCCCCCAGTCGCTCGACGCCCCCCTCGGCGAATGCGACCCGCTGGGGGAGGCCGGCGCCCTCCTCGAGGCTGCCGGTCAGGCGGAGGTCGTCGGCCGAGAGGAGGTGCGGGGCGCCGAGGCCACCAGAGTGCGCTTCCAGGTGTCGCTGCTCGACCTGTCCGGGGAAGCCTTGTTCGCGGCGGACGAAGACGCCGCCGATGCCCCTGACGGAGCGTTCTCCGACGACGGCGCCGAGGACCCTGACGGCGCGTTCTTCGACGATGGCGCCGAGGACCCGTTCGCCGAGGGTCTGGAGCAGTTCTTCGCATTCCTGGACGCCACGTTCGAGGTGGAGGTCTGGATCGACGATGAGAACTTCATACGGCGACTGGTGTTCGACCTGGCCTCGCTGTTCGCCGGACTCGCCGGTCCCGACGACGACGTTGACGTGCCCTCGAGCCTGATCACCCTCGAGTTCTACGACTTCGACGCCGACATCAGCGTGGACGCCCCGCCGCCCGAAGTGATCGTGGATTCCAGTCTCATCCTCAGCGACGACGACTACGCCACCTCCGAGGAGTACACCCCCGAGTCCTAGCCAGCCGGCCGACACCCGCGATCGACCGACTTCTGAATGGAGCGCGCCTGCGGGAAGCCGCCCGCAGCGCGCTCTCCAACGATCTCCGGCGGGGCCTTCTCAGCCTCGGGCGGCGTCGGGCGCTCGTCGGGGGTGCGGCCTGTCAGAGCCGCGATCGGCGCGGGAGGATCAGCGCCGCTGGTGAGATCGGCCGAGGTGGCCGGCGGCTCGAAGCGGGTAGTGATTGGCACGACACCGGCCCACCACGGACCGGCGATGTCGTCGGGCTCGTCGACCGGGTCTCCGGTGCGGACCTTGGCCGACGCCTCCACCAGCGGCATCTCCAGCACCAAGGTCTTGCGCAAGTCGGTCTGCGACGGCGGGCGGACGGAGTCCCAGTTGGCCACCACGTGGTCGGTGACGAGCTTGAGCGCTCGGCGCTTGCCCGGCTCGTCGTCGATGCGGGTGGCCCGGCCCCGCACCACCACCGACCGGTAGTTCATCGAGTTGTGAAACGGCGTGCGGGCCATCACCAGCCCGTCGAGATGGGTGACGGTGACGCACACCTCATGACCTTCGCCGGTACCGAGCAGGTGGTTGGCGGCTGCACCGTGCAGGTAGAGCCGCTCGCCGTCGTGACCGTAGGCCATGGGCAGCACCAGCGGCCCCTCGGGCGCGGTCACACCCACATGAGCGATCATCCCGGCGTCGAGGATCCCGAGAATGTCGTCGCGCCCGTAACGGGCCCGGGGCGCCCCCCGCCGCACCCTGGTCCGAGCCGACGGAGCTCCCCCGGAGTCGTTCATGTTCTGCGACACGCAGAGAGGCTACGAGCCGCGCGTCGGCGTCAGTCCTGATCCGGGCTCGGCCGCACGTCTCCCGCTCCTGCTCACTTCGCTCACGGGCCGCTCGGGCCACGGCCTCGCCCGTATGGGCCGGATTCGTACGCCTACCCGCTCGGCCTCCGGTTGAGCCGGCCGCGGATGTGGCGGGTGTAGATGTGGGCGGCCACCGCGGCGGGACTGGTGCGCCAGCAGCGGAGCGGATCGAAGCCGTCGTGGGCGAGGCACATGTTGCAGGACACGCACTCGACGGTGCCGGTTCGCCCGGCGGCCAGCTTGTTGGCGAGGTCGGGTTCGCGGATGAACGGCCGGGACATGGCGAGAAAGTCGGCATCGCCCGAACTGATGAGGTCCGACATCGTCAGGGTGGTCCGGATCCCCCCGACGAGGATCACCGGGATGTCCACCGCCTCCTTCACGGCCCGGGCGAAGTGCCGGTAATAGGCCTCGGGTCCCTCGGGCTTCACGAGTCGCTGCACGAGCCCGTTCCTGGCCGCCTGGGCGGGACCGACCGCGACGTAGGTCCGGATGTTCTCGAGATAGCTCTTCATGATCCCGTAGGACACCTCCACCGCGTCCAGCCCCCGCTCGGCCAGCAGGCGCACCCGCTCCACGCTCTCTCCGACCTCGAGCCCTCCCGCAATGGAGTCGCCGATCCCGATGCGGGCCGTCACGCAGTAGTCGTCACCCACCGCGCTGCGGACCGCGTCGTACACCGCCAGCACGAACCGGCCGCGGCGTTCGGCATCGCCACCCCACTCGTCGGTGCGCACGTTGGTGATCGGGGAGGAGAACTCCGAGATCAGGTAGCCGTTGCCGCCGTGGATGTGGACCCCGTCGAACCCGGCTTCCCTCGCTCGCCGCGCCGCCTGGCCGAAAGCGGCGATCACGTCGGTGACGTCGTCGGGCGTGGCCTCGCGGGGCCGCAGCCCGTACATCTCGTTGGCCGTCGGCGACGGGGCGATCGGTCCGACCTCGGGCAGCATCGTCTGGCTTCCGGCGTGGCCGATCTCTGCGAAGATCCGCCCCTCCGCGGCGTGCACCGCGTCGGTGATCTGAACCATCGACTCGACGAGACGGTCGTCGTGGAGGCCGGGCTGGTTGGCGCTGGCCTGGCCGCGGGGCTCCACGTACACGTGCCCGGTGAGGATCAGCCCTGCTCCTCCGGCGGCCAACTTGCCGTACAGGCTGGCCAACTCCGGAGTCCCGGCTCCGTCGGGCGCGGCCATCGTCTCGGAGGTCGACGCCCTGACCAGCCGGTTCCTGAGCGTGAGCGAACCGATCCTGCCGGGTTCCAGGTAGGGAGCTCCGGCACTCACGGCAGCAGGGGCTCGGGTCTGGCTCGGAGTGCGATCACCGCTCGGCCGTGCTTGGTGCGGGTCGTGGGACTCACGCCTCCAAGCTAGTGGAGGCCACTTGGTCGCCGATCCGCGGGCCGCGCACTGTGTGGATGGGCCCGAGGTGCTTTGCAGTGGCGTGGCTAGCCCGGCGGGACGCCGTCGGGGACGGGGGTTCGGGTGGGGTCGAGGAGCCGGCCCTCGAGTGCAGCCTCGACCTCCTCGGTGCGGTTGAGGGCGGCGATGAGAGCGGTCAGCTTGAGGTTGATCTCGGCCACGTCCTCCTCCAGCGCCGCGAACCGGGCGTCCATCGTCTCCTCGAACCGCGTGACGCGGTCCTCGAGGCGGGTGATCCGGTCGTTGGTGTCGTTGATCCTGAAGTTGAGGGTGGTGTAGTTGAAGATGAGCAGAGCCACGATGGCGGTGCCGAACACGGCGTGCAGGGGATTGTCGGCGAACTGCTCCCAGGCCCGCCGTCCGATCCCGGCCGCGGTCCGCGGCGCCGACGCCCCCTGCGCGGGCACATCGACGCCGGCTGCGGCGGGATCCTGAGGGTCGGCGGTGGGGGGCATGGGTGCGGTGGCCTCCGCGGGCATGCTGGGGGCTGGTGCGGTCATGGGGCCTCGCTCGGGTCGGCGGCCGAATGGCTGCGCTCGGAGACGGATGTGCGGATGGCTGCCGCTGATGCCCGGCAGCGAGGCTCTCACGGGAGACTATCCGATGTTCAATGTTATGTCAATCCTTGCTGTATAGTGCTTTTATAAGCTTGTTCGCACTGTCTCAGTGTGCAACCAGCTGCGGCGAGCGCCACGCACGCGGGTTAGCTGTGAGATGCAGATTGGAGGAAGCCGTCGAGCACCGGGTCGAGCACGAACTCCTCGTGAATGATCAGCCTCCGCGTGCCGAACAGCTCCTCAAGAGCCGGGTCCCACGGCGTGGGGCCGCAGCCCTTCGGGTCACGGTCCAGTCGCACACCGTCTCGTTCGGCCCGGCTGACCGCCTCCTGATAATCCTTGGCATCCATCCTCCAGGGGCGGCAGCCGATGTCGTGCATGCGTCGGCAGATGGCGATCCCCGCCGCGTCGAAATCGCCGTGGTACCAGAGGCGGGCTCCGGATTCCTGAAGTTGCTGCAGCAGTGTGGTCACTGCGGTAGTGGGGTTGCCGTTGGTGGCAACGACGCAGCAACCCAGTTCGCGCTCGGCCGCTGCCTCCGCGAGACGCGGGTTCTCGACCACGAGGACTGGTGTGCCGACGGGCACCTGCAACGGGTGCCGGAGCATGGCGAGGAGACTGACATGCAGAGGTAAGCCGCCATCGGTGGCGGCTCGGATAGCGCGGTCTACGGCAGAGTTCCCTGTCACGGGAATCGCCCATGCCAGCGCTGGCGCCGACACCCGATCAGGCTGGATGCCCGAAGCCTCCCACAGCTCGCGGCCCCCGAGTGGTTCCCCGAGACGGCAGCGAAGAGCCCGCCGCACGAAGGACGCCAGTCTCGTTCCCTGGTCCAGTGCATGTGACGAACCGAAGAGCGAGGCGGCCAGCTCGGTGCGGCTGGCGCTGATGGGCTCCGTCTGGTCGAGTCGGTCAAGGAGGCGGCGAACATCAGCGGCGAGGCTCTCGACCCTTTCGCTGTCGAGCCCGCCGAGCAGACCGGAGCTGACGAGCCCCGCGGCCCATTGGGCTGCCCACGGCTCGGGCCAGTCAGCCACGGCAAGGCGCAGGACGGCTCGCGCCGCCGCGGCGCGCTGCCGGGCAGCCCGTCGCTGCGAAGCCTCGTTGGACGGCGGATGACCGAGCCGGGTCAGTGCGCTGCATAGGTCCTCGCCGATCTCACGGTCGGTCAGGGCCGCTTCTAGTTCGGCCAAGTCAAGGCGACTAGTTAGTCGGCGACCCAGCAGCGATTCGAGGACTAGGTCACTGGAGGGCTCGAGGTCGGGCCGGACGACGGTGCCGCGGCGCTCTGGTCCGAACCGGTCGAGCCTTTGACGGGCGGCTGCCCACAGCGGTTGTAGCCCATCCTGCACGAGCGACTCCGGGACGGGCCGAGACGTCACAACCGCGACCGGTGGAGCAGTTGAAGTCCCTTGATTGGCCGGTGCTGTGGCCAGCAGGGCCGAAGTGTCACAGCAGCGCCCCTTGTTCGATACGGATGTCCGCGGCGTAACGCCAGGCTGCGGGCAGGAGCCGCACGGTCTCGCCGCGGGTGTCCGTGAGTCTGTGGTCCTGAAGGAGCACGAGCGCCGCATCCGTGAGACTGTCGGGGTCGTCGGCGAGTTGCGACCAGTAGCGGCGATGCTCCTCGGCCAGCGCGGCCACGGTCTCGACGACTTCGCATAGCGCGACTGAATCCGATCCGGCCTCTGTGAGCCGATTGATCAGGAGCAGGGCGGCGTGGGCCACGGTGCCGCTGCGGGGGAATTTGCTGTCGGTCATGCCGTCGTCCGGGTCGATGGCCGCCACACCCTCGGCTCGGGCTTCGAGCCGGAGCCCGAACATCTCGTCGAAGATGCTGGACTCCTCGCCGAGCCGTCGCCTCAACTCGGTCCACTCATCGTCCGTTAGGTCGCTGCGGTACAGCACCGGTTCTTCCAGGAGGGCCGAGCGCATCCAGGACCTCAGCGATGACTGGCGCTGCTCGGAGCGGGCCAGCAGGTCCTCTACGGTCTCGGAGCGGGCCAGCACAGGCAGGGGCAGCAGCGCGACGCGGTCAGGCCGGATCCGCAGCACTGCGTCCGCCTCGCCGTCGCTCTTGTAGCGGTCGACTCGGTCGTGCTCCTCGCTTGCAGCACCGTGGCTGATCATCCACTTCAGTGCCGCGACCAGGGCGCGGCGGTCGGAGGTCGACTCGGTCACTGTCACTCCGGCGTCGGTCGCGGCCGAGCGGATCTCATGAAGCAGGTCGCGCAGGCTGATGACGCTCGGGCCCGCGGCCACGGCTGCCAGCGTGAGCGCGAGCATCGTGTACTCGCGCACCGAGAACGGACGCCCGGGATCGGCGGCCGTGTGCAGCGCCCGGCGTGTGGCGACGACTGTTGACTTGTACAGCCGGGCTGTGTCTGCGGTTACTTCGAGGCGGTACCCAAATCGCTGCGTGAACCAGCGGTCCAGTTCGTGTTCGTACCGCCTGACTAAGTGAAACGAGTCGGGGTCGCGCTCGGACAGCACTAGGGGATGCTCGGCAAGATGCCGGGCCGCGGCCCGGAGTTCGAATTCTCGGCGGGGACCGGCGGAAGCCGACGCCGAGACCGCGGTCATGTCACTGCTCCAATCATCGCCACGTCTTCGGGCGCGCCGTCCTGCCCGTGGACTGCCGTGATCGCGTCCATGCCTGACCGGTCAGACGTGCTTTGTTCCGGTTCGCCGACGCTGGCGACAGTCACAACCAGTCCGTGCAACATGAGACGTCCCTCGGGGCACCTCAAGGTGGTGCTCGCTTCTTCGACCCGATCGACGGCGCACTGGATGCCTGACTCCGTTGCCGTTCGAATGTCGGCGTGCGAATCGCAGCCGTGGCCCGACTGACTGATCAGGTCTCGCAGTATCGAGAAGGCCGCGACCGACATCTCGGCGCCGTCGATGCAGCCCTGTGAATCTCTGCAGGACAGAAGTTCGGCGACAGCGGCCTCTCTGGAGACACGCTTGAGTTCGCGGTCGCGCTGGATCAGCTCGCGTTCGCGCCGACGGTCTCGCAGCGGTGTCGATCTGCCCCGCTTCGTGATGTCGCCCCGCTCGCGCAACGAGACTGGCACGACAGCGCTGGGAGCGTCCCGCCACGACATGGTGGAAGGCTCTGGGTCGTCGGCGTCCGCTGACAGTGTCCCCAGACGCCGGCACGAGACAAGCCCGAAGGCCGCCGCTGCGATCTCGTGTGCATCGTCGGCTGTGGCGGCGCGGTCGAAGAACCGGGCGAGACGCAAGAAGTCCGACCGTCTCGATATCGCGCCCAGACCGGCTCGCGACAGCCGGGTCACGTTCGCGGTCAAAGTGCGCACGGCCGCCACAGCCTGGCGGGTCAGTTGATCGAGCCGCGAAGCCCGCCCCGCCGGTGCGACGAACCACTCCGCGAGGTGTTCCCAGTCCCTGGCCGCGCTGCCGGGTAGGTGGCGCACGGCGACGCTATCGGCCAACCCAGCATCATCGACACGGGTCGCGAGTCCGGGTCCGGACCTCAGCGTGTCCAGCAGCACCGGAAGCCGGGGCAGGATGGCTTCGAGACGGCGGGCGATGGGCCGCGCCATGCGCTCGATTTCAGCCAGTTGCTCGGAGACATATGAGACCAGAACTCCTGCGAACAACTGCACCTCCTCGGCGTTGAGGTCGTAACGGCTCTGCCACTGGTTGAGGTCTGCGAAGAACTGGGTCAGTTCGGTGGTGAAGCGCTCGTGGATATCGAAGACGGAACGGACCTTGCCCGCGAGTTCCTCCGTCGAGGCTCCCCCAAAGTCCTCGGTGGCGTGTTCGCCGAGTTCGCGCAGAACGCGGTCCAGGTCTCGCAGGCGTGCCGCCTGCACGTCGGTGATCTCGTCGACTCCGGCGAGCACTCCCTCGACGATCTCGAAGACCTCCTGGCCAGCGCGGGTGATCAAATACCGGTTGCGGCGGCGGTAGTAATCTTCAAGGCTCGACGGGTTGCCGATCGAGGACGAGACCGTCAGGTTTCCCCAGATGCGCAAGCTCTCTAGCCGGTCGGCAACTACGTTCGGATCGATTTCGCTGTTCACGACGGCTGGCTCGGCCGCGACCTCTTCCGGTGAGAACTCCGCGAAGAACGTGCCTGCGAACACGCCGAGGATCGTTCGATAGTCGCGCCAGTCCGGTACGGCCAGGTAGCGGAAGAGCAGCCTGGCCCGATCCGGCCCATTGGCGCCGGAGTGCCGATTGAGGGTGGGTCCTGCCTCCTGGCCCTCCCTCTCGTCTCCGGCCACCGCCCGGGAATCTGCTCCGAGGGGGTCTGGCGCGGACATCACGGCATCGGACGCCGTTCGAGCACAGCGCCGTCCCATCGATAGTGCTCGAGCAGGATGGCCTCCAGTCTGGCGTCCCGCACGACCTCGGTGATGGCCAGTTCGGGCACGGTGGCATGCGTGCCCCACAGCCTCTCGCTGGTGGCAATCAGGTCGAGGTCGAGCTCGACGAGCAGCCCGAACAGTTTGGCGTGGTTGTCCTCGGAGACCTTGGCGAACGCGTCGTCAAGCACGACGAACCGCGCCACGCCGTTGCCGTCGTGGTTCACCGTGCCGGCCTGCTCGGCTATGGAGTCGCAGGACGCGGCCACCGCCGCGAACAGCGGCAAATAGGTCACGAGCTTCTTCTCGCCCTCCGACAGCGGCGTGTTCCGGCTCAGCCTTGTCTCCTTGCGGCCGGGGCGTCGCACCATCACAGCCATGTCGTGCCACTGCTTGTAGTCCAGCGCCCTGGAGATGAGCTGGCGGTAGGGGATGTCCGGCTGCAGGGCCCGGGCCTCCTGCAGGTGGTCGGACAACGCTCGGCGCAGATCGCGCTCGTCGTCTTCGGTGCGGAGGTCCGGGAGCTTCGTGAGCAGGTCGACCATGCTGTTCGTTGCCGGGTCGAGTTCACCCGAGCGCCGCCACCGTAGGCGTACCCCGACATCGTGGGCCGTCTTGACCGCGCCCAGGCGCGCATTCATGCGCTCCACCAGCCTTGCAGCGCCGTGGACACGTTCGGCGATCTCGCGTGCGATCAGGCCTTGCAGCAACTCCCGTAGGGCTTCGCTCTGTTTGTGATCGAGCAGAGCGACCATCTGGTCACGCTGGGCCGAAACAGCTCGAGCCGAGGCCGCCAGTGGGGCTCTTCCGGACGGCCCGGTCACCTCCACCACGAGCGGAAGGGCCGGATCGGGCTGACGCTCCTCCGCATCCCATCCGGCACCCAGCGCGTCGCGCCGCCGTCTCAATGATTGCCTGACGCTGTCGGCGGTGACCCTCGCCGGGCCCGATGGTCCGCCAGTGCCGTGGGTTCTTCCGGCAGGTCCCTCCTGGCCCGTATCGGCTCCAGAGCCGGGCTCCTTACGCACCTCGCCGTCCGTACTATCGCTCCCGTCCCGGGTCTCACCGTCGTCACCGTCGAGCAGGTGGTCGGCGGCTTTCAGTGCCTCGCTCAGGCCCTTCGGACCTGTCGCTTCGGTCACGATCGGTGTCGCCGGAGTGTCGTTGAGCGTGAGCGCGTCGAGCAGGCCGGGGACAGCCAGCGCCTTGATGAGCATTGACCGGGCTGCCTCGCAGGCATCTCCGGCTCGGGCTCGCTCCTCGCTGGCGACGCTGGCCGCGGCTCGAGCATCCGCCCGGATGTTCACCGCGCTGACATGCTGCTCGCGGACCTCCGGCAGGCGATCTTCCACTTGCTCCAGTTCCCTCCGGCAACGCTCGCGGGTGGCCACAACCTCTGCGTACTCGGCTCCGATGCTGTCCTCGATGGTCACCAGTCGGACGTGCTGACGGCTGTGCTCAGACTCGCTCCGAGACAAGGCGCCGCGCTCGGAACGGAGTTCTTCGGCAGCCGCTCGCCAACGGGCCGCGGCCCCGCGCCAGTCGTCTATCGACCTCGTCAGAGCCCTCAGCAGCGATCGGCATCCGTCCAGACCGCTGGTCAGGTCGCGCAGTTTCCCGCGAAGCGCCTCGAGCCCGGGGCGATCCTGCGGGAGGTGGAGGGTCACCGCAATGCGGTGAAGCTCATTCGATGCTCCGGTCGATGCTCGTTCTGCCTCGTCGCGGTCGGCGGTGGCCGCATCTTTGCCAGCTGATGCCTCGTCCGCGGCGCGGCCGGCGGCCGCAACGTCGGCTGCCGCGTTGAGGATCGCTGCGACGGAGGGCGTGCGCTCTTGAAGTCGCTGAGCCTGTTCGAGCGACGAGCGTCGCTCAGCCAGTTCCGCCTCGCTGTCGCGCACGACCGCGAGAGCCGAGACTAGGAGGACAGACGCTTTCTGCCGCTCGCGTTCGAGCGCCTCCCGGCGGGCAGTCGTCCCGATGAACTCGGGCCGATCCTTGCTGTGGCGGCCGTGCAAGGCACCGACCCTGAAGGAGCCGTCGGTGGCTGCAGCGGTGGCGGCGTCGCTCGATGGGTCGAAGGAGATCGACTGGAGCAGCCGAACCACCGAAGCCGTCTCCACTCTGTCGTTGAGCCGGTCCGGGACGGTCACTGCAAGGCAGTCGCTGAGAGGGTTCAGAACGGGATCCGCTGTGGCGGCGACCAGTTCGCCGCTGGCCAGTTCGAGAACTCCGCCCTCGACCAGCCGGGCAGAAAGCAGACCTGAGGATTCGAGCGCAGCCTCTAGACCGGAGCACTCGACCTCGGTGAGGTGCGCTTTGAAGTCGATCAGATCGGCGAGGCAGTACCCGGCGTCAGTCTGCCAGCCGAGTCTGGGAGGCTCGGGCTCGGTGCGGTCGGCCAAGGCATCGACCAGGGCTTGCGCCTCACGGGCCGCGACCCGCTCGCTGTCCAGCCGGTAGCCGACCGCGGCGGCAGACTCGCGCCAGTGCCCGATGAGTTCGTCGCATGCGGACGACAGCTCGATCCGCAGAGTCTCTGCCCGGTCGGGCGCGACATCCGGTGCGGCGTCCATCGCCTGCAGGCTGCTGGCGTCCGGCTCGCTGTCGGCCGCTTCTACCGCAGCGGCAACGGACGCCGCGGTCGTGTCCAAACCTGTGCTCTGGAGCAGGGCGCAGGCCTCCAACGCCCAGAGCCGGATGCTGCCGTTCCACTGGCGGCGCGCCGCGGCGAGACGTTGGTCCTGCTCGGCCAGGCGGGCCGAGGCGCGGTCGGCCGCATCCGAAGCAGCCTCGAATCTCGATTCGGCCAGGCTGAGAGCCTTCTCCGCGGCGTCGAACTCGGCCCGTGCTTGATCGACTTGGTCGATGTCCGCTTGCCGAGTGAGGACAGCCCCGCCCATTGCGGCGATCTCGCGGCCGATCTCCGCGTCGTCGAACGGGCCGACCGGCTCAGACGCTCCGGCGTCGGTGAGTGCATCCTCGTTGAGGTCGATCGGTCCGGGCGGGCGGCGACCGACCTGACAGAGTTCGCTGAGTTCGGCTGCGGCTGCCATCCCGACGTTGAGCGTGGCCACGTCGCTGCGGCTGCGCTGCTGGGCCTTCAGCAGTTCCCCGGTCGCCGCTTCCAGGCGCTCCTCGCGCCGGGCGACCCGGGCTGAGGCGCGCTCGCGCTCAGTGGCCAGGTTCTCTACGAAGTCGCGCAGCGCATCGAGCTCTCGGCCCTCGCGATAGGCGCTCGACTCCTCCAGTGCAGAGATCTCGCTCCGCAGGCGCTCGGCGGTGTGCTCCTCTTCGGCGATGGCCCCGTCGAGCCGGACCACCTCCGCCTCGGCCGCCTCCGCGGCCCGCTGCTTCTGCTTCTCATTGCGGGTGCGGCCTCGCTCTGCGGACAGCCGGGAGCGTCCCTCGACCGCGTGTCGACGCACCTCGTCGGAGCAGTAGGCTCGGTACACGTCGAGCAGGCCAGTGATCGCCTCGGATGTGCGTTCGAGGTCGGCGACGTTGCGGCGGTGCTCCTCCAAGTCGTCAAGCGGCTGGGCGGCCTCGGCCAGCGCCTGCTCCGACAGCTGCGGGAGCGCCTCGACGAGATGCTCCGGAAGCTCGACATCGATGCGGTCACCCACCCGGGGGCTGCGAACCACATGGATGAGCCCGATGTGCTGATCGATCGGCACACCACCGAAGAGTCGCTGCTGCACCGCGTGCCGGTAGTCGGAGCGGCGCCGATCGCCGAACACCTCGTCGCCGTCGAGAGCGGCGCGGAGCCCTTCAGCCGACAGCGGCTGGTCGCCTGCCACCAAGTGAACGTCGAGACCGGGCCGTTTCGAGGTGACGAACCACCATGTGGTCACGCTGTCGGATTGGCGGCTGGCCTTGATCCCGCAACCGCACACCAGGAAACCGCCCTGCCTCTCAAACTCGATCCACAGGTAGCCCACCGGTTGGGCGTCGTCCCGCCCGTCGAGCATCCACGACTTGAGAATTCCGGTCTGTTCACCGGCCGCGTCGATCCGGCCCGGCCGGGCCGTCAACAGGAATGGCAGCAGCATGTTCATGGCCGTCGACTTCCCCGAGCCGTTGACGCCCCGTAGCAGCAGCCGGCCACCGGCAAAGTCCAGCACCTCGTTCTCGTACTGATAAACGTTGATGATCCCGGCCCGGTTGAGGCGCCACCGGCAGGCTCCGCCGGCACCCGTCGAGGTCTCGTGATTCGCCCGCGACATCACGGCGGTTGAAGCTAGCTCACCACTGTGACATCGACTAGAACGGCTCCTACGTCTTTTCTCCTGCAAAACATCATAGATTATCATGTGAATGCTTGACAATTGTCACACCGGTGTGGGATACTGTCTTCATGCTGATCGAAGCCGCCCGGCGGGCCGAGGCCTACGCCAAAGAGATGCTGACCTGCCTCAATGCGGGCTCGGCATCGTGCGCGGAGGCGCGCGAGGCGCTGGAGATTTCCAGGGCCTTCATGGCTGCGGGCTCCGCTTTCCAAGTCGCGGCGGCCCAGGTCATCGCCAAGGCCGAGCGCCACGGCGACGGCGGCGCGCAGGTGCTCGCTGATGGGGCCGGGATGCACAAGAGCGACGCGCACAGCCGGGTCAAGACCGCTCAGGTGATCCAGGCCGCGCCGGCGGTGTGCGACGCGGTCGAGTCGGGGCGGGTGTCACAGGCCAACGCCAGGCGGCTCGCGGACGCGATCGACAAGACCAGCGCCGATGTGGTCGACTCCGACGGCGATCTGCTGGCCAAGGCGCAATCGATGCGACCCGAGCAGTTCACCCGCGAGGCCCGCCGCTGGGTCGCACACCGCCAACACGACGGCGGCGAAAGCGAGCACGCCCGCCAGCGGGCGAGGCGCTGTGTGCGCGTCTGGCACAACGACGACGACGGGATGATGCATCTGCGAGGCGAGTTCGACCCCGTCACCGGCAAACGCATCGCCAACCGGCTCCGGGAAGCGGCCCGACGCCTCCATGACACCGACAAGAAACACGCCGCCGGCGGCGACGTGGGCCGGCGCAGCTTCGACCAGTGCATGGCCGACGCCCTAGACCACCTCACCAGCACCGCCAGCAGCGGCGACGCCTCGCCGGGAGGCGGCAAGCCCTTCGCCGACATCTGCGTCGTCGCCCACGTCGACGACGCCACCGGCGCGCTCATCGCCGAGCTCCCCGACGGCGAACGGCTGCCGGCCGCAGTGCTCGGACAGCTCTGCTGCAACGCGAAGCTCACCGGCGTCGTCTATGACCGCAAGGGCAAACCGATCTGGCGCACCCAATCGCGGCGCACCGTCACCGAGTCCCAGTGGCAGCTGCTCATCGCCAAGTGGGGTGGCTGCTTCCATTGCGGCGCCAACCCCGGCATCTGCCAGGGACACCACATCGAGCCGGCCTCACGGGGCGGGCCCACCAAACTCGACAACCTCGTACCGGCCTGCTGGAGCTGCCACCATCGGATCCACCACGACAACTGGCAGATCCGTAAGAGCCCTGACGGCTGGCACACACTGCACCCACCGGACCGGGTGAGCTACGGACCCGCCCACGCCCCCGAACAGCCCATCCCGGCCCGGACCGCGCGCGCCCCCGGACAGCTCGACCGGGCTGCCAACAACCACGACCCGGGCCCCTCGCACCACGGTGGAATGGCTGACGTCAACGAGCCTCACCTAGCCAAGCCGCGCATGTCCCTCACCACCACGCGAGGTGGATCCGGACCCGCAGCGGCGCGAGCAATGCTCCGCGACGCCAGAGCCAGGCGCGACGGGCACCACCCAACCGATGACTCGCACCCAGACGGCACTCGAGCCGGCCCTGGGCGCGGCACACCGCCCTGCAACCAACCCGACCGGCCTCTTCCGCTCGAATAGGCATCCTGCATCAGGCCCGAGCCAGTTGGCACGGGTTGGAACCGCCGCTGGCGATGGCAGCGTCTTGCTCGCTATGCGTGCGTTGCGCTGCCGGTTCGGGCAGCGGCTCGGCCGAGGCCGGACTCCGGGAATTAGCAGCGTCTTGCTCGGTGTGCGTGCGTTGTGTTGCCAGTTCGGCTCCAGGTCCCGGCGCGTGGCGGCCCCGCCGGTAGCCTTGAGCGTCGTGGCTGAGGCGTCCATGCACGACAAGCTCGAGGATCTGAGGGAGCGCAAGTCCGAGGCGCTGGCGGCCGGACCCGAGCGGGCCGTGAAGCGCCAGCACGACAAGGGCAAGCTGCTGGCCCGGGAGCGCCTCGACTACCTGCTCGACGACGGCTCGTTCCACGAACTCGACATGCTGGCCCGGCACCGGGCCCACGAGGCCGGGCTGGACGACCGTCCCTACACCGACGGCGTGATCACCGGCTGGGGGACTATCGACGGCCGCAAGGTCTTCGTGTTCGCCCAGGACTTCACGGTCATGGGCGGCGCGCTGGGTGAGGTGTTCGCGGAGAAGCTCCACAAGGTGATGGACCTTGCGGTGTCGGTCGGAGCGCCCATCATCGGGCTCAATGACGGCGCCGGCGCCCGCATCCAGGAGGGCGTCGTCTCGCTGGACGGCTACGGCGGGATCTTCTTCCGGAACGTTCAGGCCTCGGGTGTGATCCCCCAGATCAGTGTGATCCTCGGGCCGTGCGCCGGAGGCGCGGTCTACAGCCCGGCGATGACCGACTTCATCTTCATGGTGCGTGAGAAGTCGCACATGTTCATCACCGGGCCCGACGTGGTGAGGACGGTCACCGGCGAGGACGTGACCCTTGAGGACCTGGGAGGCGCCACCAGCCACAGCACCAAGTCGGGTGTGGCCACCTTCGTCGGTGCCGACGAGCACGACGTGCTCGACGACGTGAAGACACTGCTGTCCTTCCTGCCCGCCAACAACCTCGAGCAGCCGCCGTCGTACAAGTCGGCCGACGACCCGGACCGGGACTGTGCGGCTCTCGACACGCTGCTGCCGGACAGCCCCAACGTTCCCTACGACATGAAGGACGTGGTCGTCGAGGTGGTCGACGACGGCGACTTCCTGGAGTACCACGCGGCCTGGGCCCAGAGCATCGTGTGCGGGTTCGCCCGCGTCGACGGGCGCTCGGTGGGGGTGGTGGGCAACCAGCCGATGGTGCTGGCCGGAGTCCTCGACATCGAGTCGGCCGAGAAGGCGGCCCGCTTCGTGCGCACCTGCGACGCCTTCAACATCCCGCTGATCACCTTCGTCGACGTCCCCGGCTTCCTGCCCGGCGTCGACCAGGAGCACGGCGGCATCATCCGCCACGGCGCCAAGCTGCTGTACGCCTACTGCGAGGCCGCGGTGCCCCGCATCTCGGTGATAACCCGCAAGGCCTACGGCGGCGCCTACGTCGTCATGGACTCCAAGGGGGTGGGCTCGGACCTCTCGTTCGCCTGGCCCTCCGCCGAGATCGCAGTCATGGGCCCGCAGGGCGCGGTGGAGATCATCTACCGCCGCGAGCTGGCCGACGCAGCCGACCCGGTGGCTCGCCGCAACGAGCTGGTGGACGACTACACGCAGCGGCTGGCCAACCCCTACGTCGCGGCCGAGCGAGGCTTCGTGGACGAGGTGATCGAGCCGTCGCAGACCCGGCGCAAGATCGTGGCCGGTCTGCGGATGCTCGAGTCGAAGCGTGAGGAGCTGCCTGAGCGCAAGCACGGGAACGTCCCGCTGTGACCGCCCCGGAGACCGCCGAGGCGATTGTCAGCGCCCCGCCTGCGGGCGGCTTGGAGATCGTGTCGATCACCCCGGAGCCGACCGAGGCCGAGCGGGCCGCCATCATCGCCGCCGTCGGGGCGCTCGGCTCGGAGATCTGGCCAGACCCGGGCACTGCGACCATGCCCGCGCCGTCGCCGCGCTGGCGTTACGCAGACCGACCCTGGAGGCGCCGCACCAAATATGGCGGGTGGAACTGAAAACCATTCTTATATATTGATCTCCTAAGAAGAGCTAGCAGGAGGTCCGTGATGGGAACGTTCAGCGAGACGCTGCGGCTCGCGAGCATGGACGGCGAGCGGTCGGTGGAGATGAAGGCGCTGGTGGACACCGGGGCCAGCTACACGGTCGTGCCCCGCAGCCTGCTGGAGGAACTGGGCGTGAAGCCGTTCGCCCGGCGCACTGTCGAGCTGGCCGACGGCCGCCGCGTCACCTATGACGTCGGTCGAGCGGTGGCAACCGTCGACGGGTGCACCGAGACCACCTTGGTGATGTTCGGCGAGGAAGGCACACGCCCGCTTCTGGGGGCCTACACGCTGGAGGGGTTGTTGCTGGCCGTGGACCCGGCGGAAGGTCGGCTGGTTCCCGGCACCGAGTACCACCTCTAGTGCACTAGTAGGAGGGCGGTCGATCCCCGCAACACGCGGCTGGTCCCGCTCAAGCTCCGGATGGTGAGCCACCCGACCCGGTCAGGCACGAGCCGGCGTGAGCAGGGTCGGCGGCGGGGACCTCAACAGCTCGGGCAGGCGGCGCAGATATTGATGGCGCGGGATGGCCTCTACGCCTAGGGAGCGCAGGTGCGGCGTGGCCCACTGGACGTCGATCAGTCTCGGATGGCCGTCGAGGAGACCGGCAGCCAACGCGACCAGGGCGACCTTTGAGGCATCCCTGCTCCGGTAGAACATCGACTCGCCCGCGAACAGGCCGCCCAGGGCCACGCCGTAGAGGCCGCCGACCAGCTCGTCGCCCTGCCATGTCTCGACGCTGTGGGCATAGCCGGCGTGATGGAAGCGCACGTAGGCGGCTCGCATCTGATCGTCGATCCAGCCGTGGGGTCGGGCCGGATCGGCGCAGCCCTCTACGACTTCGGCGAAGGCGGTGTCGACCCTGACCTCGAAGCGGCGGCGGGCCTTGCGCAGCGAACGGTGCACGACCAGCCCGTCGGGCTTCAGGACGCCCCGCTCGGGAGGGGACCACCATCCGATCCGCCCGCCGGGCCTGAGCGGCATGGGGAACAGGCCGCGGCTGTAGGCGGCGACCAGCGTGGCCGGCTCGAGGTCGGCGCCCACGGCGACGAGGCCGGCCTCGTCACTGGACACCGGGTCCGGGAACACCCAGCGGCAGGCGGGCAGGCCCTCGTACAGCCCGGGCGGGCGCCTACCGTCGGCGGGCACACCTAGAGAGTAGGTTGAAACAATGCCTGCCGGTGCCTGGACCGCCGAGGATCGCTTGCCGGTGCCGCCTCCGGCCCTGCTGCAAGCCGTGAGTGAGACTTGCCGGAGGCTGGCCGACGCTGCCTCGGGCCGCGTGTTCGAGGTTCCCGGAGAAGGCGTCGAGTCTGTCCTTGAGGAGGAACGGGCGAGCGGCGAGCGCTACGACACGATCCTGTCGTTCATGCGCATTCCAGCCGTGGCCTCCCTGGAGGACTACATCGCTGCGATCGAGCGGATCCTGGCCGAGGAGGGCTGGATCTGCATGGTGGAGCCAGTCTGGCTCGACCGAGGGCCGCCGTGGAGGCGGTTGACCGGTCGACTCCGCCGAGCGCCCCGGTGGAGCGACAAGGGCCAGGACGTGGTCGCGGCGGTGCGCTCCCATGGCCTGGTGGTCACCGACCTCTACCGCCGCGAGGCGCCGTCGGTGGAGCCGGCATGGCGTCAGTACGTGGTGCTGAGGGCTCGCCGCGAGTCGCCTCGATCGCCGGAGTCATGAGCCGGATCGTCCTTGCCGGGGGCCGCGAGCTGGATGCGAGCACGTCGGCGGGCCGGGCCCTGGCGGGCTGCGGCTCGGTCGCGGTGGTGACCATGGCCGCTGCTTTCCGGCGCCCCGATGCGCTGCTCTCCCGGATCGGGGCATGGGCGAAGGACCTGTCGGTCCAACATGCCGTCGTGAGCGCGGTGCGGCGTTCCGACGCGCTGGACCCCGATGTGTCCGGGCCGATCGCAGACTGCGACGGCGTGCTGGTGCTGGACGGGTCACCCGCCCATTTCGTGAGCGCAGTCAAGGCGACCCCGCTGCTGGAAGCGATCGTGTCGGCGCAGCGGCGCGGCGCCGACATCGTCTGGTCGGGCGCGGCCGCGGCGGCGGTCTGCGCCTCGATGGTGGACGACCGCGGCGGAGCGCTCACGGTCGGCCTGGGGCTCCATGACGGCATCGTGGTCGCCGCGGGCTGGGAGAGCTGGCCCCGTGACCGCCGCCGGCGCCTATGGCGCATGGTCCCGGAGTCGGTGCTGTTCATGGCCCTGCAGTCCGGCTCGGCAGTGCATTCAACGGCCGCGCCGCAAGTCTTGGCGTCGTCGTCCAGCCCGGACGACTGGACCGTGCTGGGTGGCACCGTGGAAGCCCGCCGGGGCGGCACCACTGTCGCGCTGGGGAATTGGCAGCCGGGAGCGCCATAAGCGGCTCGCTGTGCTGCCAGTTCCGGTTCCCGCCGGTCGGTTCTGGGGAATTGGCTGCCGGGAGCGCCCTAAACGGCGTGCTGTGCTGCCAGTTCCGGCAGACTTGCTCGCTCAGGTCTCCTCGATGGTCACCGAGTGGACCGTCACGTCACGCGACGGCGCCCCGCCCAGCGGTCCGCCCGGCTCGTGAAGGCCGATTATCGACTGGGCCACGGCCAGTCCGGCGTCGTCGGTCCGGCCGAACACCACGTAAGTACCCTGGCCGTCCAGCCTGGAGGCGTTGGGGCCGGTGGTCAGGAAGAACTGCGCGCTGGCCGAGTCCTGCCCCGCCGATCGGGCCATGACGATCTGACCGGGCTGGTAGCGGTACGGCCCGGTGAGAGTGCCGGTGTCGGGGTCGACCTCGAAGGCAGGCTCGTCGGGGATCGTGTACCCGGGACCGGGATCGCGGTTGTCGTTGGTGTGGGGCGAGCCGCCCTGGATGATGTCGATCGATGGGTCAGTGCGGAACAGCAGGGTGTCGTCGTAGTAGCCCCAGCGGGCCAGCGTCACGAAGTTGTTGACGGTCAGCGGAGTCTCCGACGCGGTCAGCTCGAATCGCATCTCGCCCTCGCTGGTGTCGAAGGTGGCGACATAGCGAGCCTCGGTGTCGATGCACATGGGCTGGGGGCTGTCGAAGTCGATCGTGCGGGGGCTCGATCCGTCGACTGCCGGACATCCTGCGGCCGGTTCAACCGCCGTCTCGGCCGCGGGCTCAGCGTCGGGCTCGGGTACGGCCGCGGGCTCAGACGCCGGTTCAGGTTCGGCGGCTGGCTCGGCGGCTGGCTCGGGTTCGGAGTTGTTGCGCTGCAGGAACCCGAGCACCGCCAGCGCGGCGGCTACCACCACCGCCGCGATGCCGATGAGCTTGATGCGGCGGCGGGTGGTGTACTGCTTGGCGGCGGCCTCGTCGGCGGCCATGCGCAGGCGCCGGTTCTCGCGTTGACGCTCCCGCTTGGCTGTGCTCATCGGCTGTGGTGCCCCTCTAGGCCAGGAGGCCCACGGCCAGCGAAGCCACCATCATCGTCACCACGACCACCGCAACCACCGCGAACAGGCGACGCTGACGGGCCCGGCGAGAGCGGTATCGCTGCCCACTGTCGGCCGGTTGCCTGGCGGCGCGGACCTGGCGCTTGCGCAACTCGCTCTGGGACGGCACTGCCCAACCCTACATCGCAGCCCGGGTTGGGACTCTTGATTCTGCGCCCGGTCCGTGGGGCGCGTAGCGTTGCGCGATGCGGTCCCGTAGCGCGCCCCGGAGGCAGGCGCGCCGTCTGGGCGCTCTGCTGGCGATCGCGGTGGCGGTCGTGGCCACCTCAGGCTGCGCCGACACCGCCGACGGCCCGCTGGTTGTCGAGGAGACTGTCGAGGAGGAAGTCGTGGCCACCACCACGTCGGCACCGCCGGAGCCGCCGCGCTCGGAGGGGACGGCGGAGATCGGCGGGTCCCACTACGAGTTCTCGGTCACCTGCAGCGACCTCGGCGCCGGTGACGTGCTCGTCATCGGGGCGGGCGACGATCCCGCTACCGGCGGTCTGGTCGAGTTGTACCTTGAGGCCTCCCTCGTTGAACCGTATGTGGGGCTGCGCCTCGCAGACGGCACGCTCATCGAGCCGTCGCTCGACAGTCCCCTGGACCTGTACGTGCAGGACGACGTGATCCGCGCCTCTGCCATCCGCTTCGTGCGGGATCTGAACCTGGAGACGGGCGAGGCCACCGAGGTGGGCTTCGGCGAGTTCGAGATCCACTGCTACAACTACGAGCGCGAGTCGCCCTCCTGAGCGGCCCGGCCGTGCTTCCCGCTCTTGTTCGCTGCGCTCACGGGCCGCTCGGGCCACGGCGAGCGAATTCCGTTCAGGGCGTCTCGCAGCCTGTGTCCAGCATCACCATGGGCAGGCGCCCCGACTTGTAGGCCCGTACCACGCCCTCGGAGACGTTGAACACCACCCGGTAGTCCTGGTCACCCGGATCCCTGGGCACGAAGACCAGATCGACGGTGCCGTCGACCCGCACCTCCCGCTCGATCCTGTCGCCGAACAGGTCGGTGACCATGCTCTCGGGAGACCCGACGCCCACGCCGGAGCGGGTCGTGATCGGTCCGCTGTTGATGTCGACGCGCTCGATGGTGCCCGCATGGACGAGGAACACGATGCCCTCGGGGGCGTCGTGGGGCACGACGTGGTAGCAGCCGCCGGTCGGTCCCGCCGGGACCAGCACCGTCCCGGCCGCCTCCTGGGCCTGGTTGACGGTCATGCCGAAGTGGACCTCGTCGAGGCCGACGGTCGTGACGGTGGACCGGTTGCTGAGCGTCGGCGGGCCGAACTGCCCCGGGTTCTCGGGCGGCACCGTCGTGATCGTGGTGGTGGTGGCCTGGACTGTGGTGGTGGTGTCCGGCACCGTCGCGGGAGTGGTCGTGGTGGTTGAGGTGCCGCCGGCGTCGACGGTCTGGTCTTCCTGGTCGCCCTGGTCGCCCTGGTCGCTGCCGTCGTCATCGCCAACGGCGGGCTGTGTGCCTGGTTCGGCGTCGTCGGTCACCTCGGTGGTGTCGTCGGCGACGGTCGGGGAGTCATCGCCGTCGCCGGCGTCGCGACCGAGCCACCAGATCACGCCGGCCACGACCACGATCACCACCGCTACGGCGATGAGTATGGGCACCCACCTGGGGCTTCGCCTCTCGGCGGCTCCGGGCCAGAACGGACCCTGATCCTCGGATTCCGGATTCCACTCCACGAAGGTGGAGGGTACCGAGTCGCTGACGGCACGGTGCGGATCCGACCGGTGGGCCGCCCGGGGCTCGAACCCGGCACCTTGAGATTAAAAGTCTCCTGCTCTACCCGATGAGCTAGCGGCCCGCATCCATTGTGGCAGCCGGTTAGCCGCCCGAGACCGGCGGCAGCACTGCGATCTCGTCGTCGTCGCCCACCGGCGCGTTGGGTGCGGCCGGCTCGCCGTTGCACCACACCTGACAGGTCTCGAGCAATCCGGCGAAGTCATGGCCATACCGACCGCAGGCCCCCTCCAAGACCTCTCGCACGGTGGCACCGGGAACGTTGTCGCGACCGGTTCCGGCCGCCTCCCTAGCCGATGCGAACAGCCGCAGACGCGCCACGCCGCCATGGTAGCCACCATCCGCGGCCGGTGAACGCCGCCGGGTTACGGTCACTCGCGATCATGGTCAACCTTCTCGTCGTTCGCCACGCCGAGTCCGTCTGGAACCTCGACGGGCGGTGGCAGGGTCACGCCAATCCGCCCCTGTCAACCGCAGGCGCGGCTCAGGCGAGGGCGGCCGCCGCCGGCCTGGACGGTGTCAACTGCATCGTGTCCAGTGATCTCGACCGGGCCCTCGAGACGGCCGAGATCATCGCCGAGACGCTCGACGCCGGACCGGTGACCTGTGACCCCGGATGGCGAGAGCGCAATGTCGGTCTCTGGCAGGGGCTCACCAGCGAACAGATCGAGCGTGACTATCCCGGCGCCTTGGCTGCGGGCAACTACCCGCCCGGCTGGGAGAGCGACGAGTCCCTGATCGAGCGTGTGCTGGCCGCCGCGCACCGCATCGGGACCCGAGTCTCGTCCGGCAATGTGCTCGTTGTGTCACATGCCGGTGTTATCTATACGCTTGAAAGGTATTTCGATTGCGTCTTCGAGCGCACTGGCAACCTCGGTGGTCGCCGGATCCTGGTGCAGTCGGGTGAGGTGCGCTTGCAAGAGCGAATCGCGCTCACCGGCGACGGTGCGTGCCTCACGCCCACTGCCACAACGGAGCGACGATGAGCATTGTCGAAACACCTCTTGGCGACGCCGAGGAGGCGCCCACGCCCCAGAATCTCCCGCCCGTACGGGTGATCCGCAGTTCCAGGAGACAGAAGACGGTGTCGGCCCGCATGTCGGACGGCGTCCTGGTCGTGCGGGTTCCGGCGTGGACCACGAAGGACGAGGAGCAAGCCTTGGTGAGCAAGGTCCTGACCCGTTTCGAGGAGAAGTGGCGATGCGGCCACTTGCCGCTGGAACCCAGGGCCCGGGAGCTCGCGGCCCGCTTCGGCCTTCCCGAGCCGCGCTCGATCCAGTGGTCGTCCCGGCAGCGCCTGCGTTGGGGGTCCTGCTCGACCGGAAGCGGTGACATCCGGATCTCGACCCGGCTGGCCGAGGCACCCCCCTGGGTTCTCGACCATGTGATCATCCACGAGCTGGCGCACCTGGTCGTAGCCGAGCACTCACCCGAGTTCCAGGCCCTTGTGAACCGCAACCCCTATGCGGAGAGAGCGGAAGGGTACCTGCTGGCCCTCAGTGACCTCGGCCACACGGCAAGGGCGTCACAGGCCGCCCTCGCCAGCTGACATCTCCGATCGGCGGTTGCCGGCCGCGGGATCGCCAGCCGAATCTTCGAGCTCGGCGGCAAGCGCCTCCGCTCCTTCAAGGTCATCGGAGTCGAGCGCCGAGAGGGCTGCGTCCACGGTGTCGAGGTCCTGCTCGATGCCCTCGAGCTGGGCCTCACGACGAGCCTCTTCAGGATCCGGCGGCGGGTTGCCGTCCGCCTCGCCGGTGACTTGACCCTCCGGGGGCACTGCTCCGCTCACCTCGCCCATGCCAAGAGAGTAACCGCGGCACGGACACTCGAGATCTGAGAGACTAGGTGCCGTGGCCCTCAACGTTCTCGGCAGCGAATTGCAGCCGTGCTCCTTCGACCCGCTCACCGGCTGGTTCCGGGACGGATGCTGCAACACCGACTCCGGTGACTACGGGGTCCACACCGTTTGCGTGGTGATGACCGCCGAATTCCTCGGGTTCTCCAAGGCCGCTGGCAACGACCTCTCCACCCCCCAACCGGCCATCGGCTTCGACGGGCTGGCGCCCGGTGACCACTGGTGCCTGTGCGCACCTCGTTGGACGGAGGCGCTCGAGGCTGGGGCCGCGCCCCAGGTCGTCCTGGAGGCGACCCATGCCCGCACGCTGGAATGGGCGAACCTAAGCGACCTCAAAGCCCACCGATTCACCGGCGAGCCTGCCTGAGGCCAAGCTTTGGGGGCCCGAGCGGCCCGTGAGCGCAGCGAGCAAGAGCGGGAAACAAAGGCCCCCTCTAGCGAGAGTGGCAGGTATCCTCCACCGTTCGTGAGTCGCGTCGCCATCCTGTCGCTTCACACCTCTCCGCTGGTGCTGCCGGGCCACGGAGACGCGGGCGGGATGAACGTCTACGTGCGCGAGCTCTCCTCCGCGCTGGCCCAGACGGGCGTCGACGCCACTGTGTTCGTCAGGCGTCACAGCCCCGCACCGACCGTCGTCGACGTGGAGCCGGGCTTCAGAGTCGTCCACGTGACCGCGGGAGCGGCCGACTTGGCCAAGGAGTCGCTGCCGGCCGTGGTGGAGGACTTTGCCGACGGAGTGGAAGCGTGGATCCGCCAGGACCCGGTCGACGTGCTGCACGCCAACTACTGGCTGTCGGGCATGGCCGGGCACCGGCTGAAGCACGACCTCGACCTGCCCCTGGTGTCGACGTTCCACACGCTCGCCCGGGTGAAGGCCGAGACCGGCGATCCGGAACCGCGACGCCGGATCGACGCCGAGGCGGAGGTGATCGCCTGCTCCGACGTGATCACGGCCAACTCCGTGACCGAGGTGCAGCAACTGGCCGACCTCTACGGGGCCGATCCGAAGCGCATCGACGTGGTGGCTCCAGGCGTAGACGGCGCCCTGTTCTCAGTGGGGTCGCGTCACGGAGCCCGCGCCGCACTGGGACTCGAAGGCGGGCCGGTGCTGCTGTTCGTCGGCCGCATACAACCCTTGAAGGGTCTGGACGTCGCCGTCGAGACCCTGGCGGGTCTCGGGCGCCGCTACGGCGATGCCCAGCTCCTGGTGGTAGGTGGCGCCTCGGGCCCGGAAGGGGAGCGCGAGTTCCGTCGCTTCGACGAAGCGGTCCGCCGCCACCGTCTGCAGGGCCGGGTCAGGCTCGTGTCGCCGCAGCCCCACCACCTGCTGTCGACCTACTACCGGGCCGCCGATGTGTGCCTGGTACCCAGCCGGTCGGAGTCCTTCGGTCTCGTCGCCCTGGAGGCGGCCGCCTGCGGTGTGCCCGTGGTCGCGGCCGATGTGGGCGGGCTTCGAACGTTGGTGGACCACGGCCGCAGCGGACTCCGGATTCCCGGACGCGACCCGGCCCGGTACACGGAGGCGGTGCTCTCCATCCTCGACGATCCCGTGCTGGCCGCGTCAATGGCCCGTCGGGGCGCTGAGATGGCGGGCCGGTACTCCTGGACGGCCACCGCGGCCCGCCTGCGCAGGATCTTCGCGGATCTCTCCCTGCGGGTTCCGCTGGACTGCACAGTCTGAGCGGCGATGCCCGGACCAGACTCGCCGGTGCCGGGCCGTCCCGATCCGGTGGCTCCCGATCTCGTGGCTCCCGATCCGGTGGCTCCCGATCCTATGACCCAGGCGCCGCCTGCATCGGATGCGGATCTCGACGCTCTGGATCGGCAGATGGACTCGTGGCTGGCGGCCGCGGCCGAAGCGAACCCCGCCATCGACGCCATAGAACGCGGCCCGCAGGACGAGCGACGGTGGTACGTGCGGGTCCATGGCGAGGAGAAGGAGGTGTGGACGATCTGGTTCACCCTCGGACAACGCACGCTGCACTACGAGACCTACCTGGTTCCGGCACCGGAGGAGAACCAGGCCCGTTTCTACGAGCACCTGCTGCGCCGGAACCGGCGGTTGACCGGCCTGAAGCTCGAGATCGGACCGGAGGACGCGGTGTTCCTGTCGGGGTCCACACCGGTCTCGCAAGTGACCGCCGGGGGGCTGGACGGGATTCTCGGCTCGATGTACGCGGCCACCGAGTTGATCTTCCGTCCGGCCATGCGCATCGGCTACGCCTCGAAGTTCCGGGGTTGAGACGGGGCCCTGAGGACCTGCTGGCGGATCGCACCCGGATTCCGTCTTGCGATATCGTTGATTTTCGAATACTGTGGAGGCTGTTCCAGCGGAGAGAGGGCCGCCGTTCGGGGAAGTTGGGGATGGTCCTCTCTCCGCCGGCACCCCGGCCGAGCGGGTGTCCGCGCCGGCTTCGTCCGTCCCGATGTTCGGATCGAGGCCCGTGCGCTGATAGACCTACGCCGGTCCGGGGAGGGTCCGCCCTGCTCGGACTACACTGCCAGCCGTCAGTAGTCGTCGCCGAGGAGTACCGGTGGTCGCCTTCGCTCTGTCAATCGTGGTCACGGTCGCACTCGTCGGCGCCATCCTTGCCTACACGAAGCGCCGGCCGGTCGGGACCCCGGTCACTTGGGGCGAAGCCATGTTCGGAGCGATGATCGTCTTCTTCGGAATGTTCTGGATCTATGGCGTGGTGCCCCACCAGTGGCTCGCGTGGGCCGACAACGAACTCAACTGGCGAACGGACAAGCTCTTCGTCGGCCCGGGAGGGATCCTGCGGGCCCAGGCCCAGGGCGGCAGCTTCCCGTTCACGATCACCTACGTCGTGATCCGCGACATCATCGCCAGCGGGATCTATGTCGTCGCCATCGGCGCGCAGGTGGCGTTGTGGATGATCTGGCAGAACCGGGGCAAGAAGGCGGAGGCCGCCGAGGCGGTCGAGCTGTCTAGCTTCGGGCGTCCCCTGGTTCGGGAGGGATCCGAGGCGTGACCACCACCGACGCCAACCCGCCCATGCCGGAGTTCCGGGACGACTACGTGCTGCAGGAGGTGGACGCGGCCTGGCTCTCGCAGGCGGTCAAGCCCAAGCAGTTCATCCACATCGACCAGTCGGAGTGCATCATGTGCGAGGGCTGCGTGGACATCTGCCCGTGGAAGTGCATCTTCATGGTCACGACCGACGCAGTCGACGAGGCCGTCGGCACCGAGCTGCCGGGAATAGACCCAGCCGACAAGGTGATCTTCACGATCGACGACGACGTGTGCACGCGCTGCGCGCTGTGCGTGGATCGCTGCCCGACCGGCGTCATCATTCTCGGCAAGATGGGCGATCCTCCCCCCGGGGGCGACCCTCACCAGAGAACCAACTCCCATGGCTACGGCTACGGGATGCGACTCGCCTAGCACCCCCCAGACCCCCACGACTCGATCCGCAGGAGACCCATGGCCATCGACACCGACGAGCGCAAGGCACCGCTGCCGGAGCGCCTGGCCGCCCAGATGACGAAGATCGGCGACCAGGTCCAGGGCTCGCAGGCCTGGACGTCGATCTTCCGGCCCGGGTCGATCTTCCGCAAGGGCTACACCGACAGCCCCCGCAACCGGTCGTACGTGATCATGAACAGCGTGCTCTACCACCTTCACCCCGTGAAGGTGAAGCGTCACGCCGTGAAGGTGAGCTACACCCTGTGCCTGGGCGGCCTGAGCTTCTTCCTGTTCATTCTCGAGACCGTCACAGGCATCTTCCTGATGTTCTTCTACCGCCCGACCGCGGCCCAGGCCTGGGACGACATCTACATCCTGCAGACCTCGGTGACCTTCGGCCTGCTGGTCCGCAACATCCACCGGTGGGGCGCCCACCTCATGGTGATCACCGTGTTCCTGCACATGGCCCGGGTGTTCTACCACGGGGCCTACAAGCCGCCCCGGGAGTTCAACTGGGTGATCGGCGTGATCCTGCTGAAGCTGACGCTGCTGCTGTCGTTCACCGGGTACCTGCTGCCGTGGGACCAGCTGGCCCTGTGGGCGGTGACGGTGGGCACCAACATGATGGGATACACCCCCGTGTTCGGCGACCAGGTGCGGTTCGTCCTGCTCGGCGGGGTGGAGATCGGGACGGACACGCTGCTGCGCTGGTACGTGCTGCACGTGCTGATGCTGCCGTTCGTGCTCGTCATCTTCCTGGCCGTCCACTTCTGGCGGGTCCGCAAGGACGGCGGCATCTCGGGTCCGCTGTAAGAGGTAGGCGACGATGGTGGAGATCCCCGAGCATCTGCGCAAGCGGGCCGAGGAGGCCCGGGCCAAGGCTGAGGCGGCCAAGGCCGCCGCGGCCGGCGGGCCCGCAGCGGCGGCCGGCTCGGGCGACGGCGCGACCGAGGCCCAGCAGCAGGCGGCCAGCAAGATCCCGCCCCACCTGCTGGAGCGGTCCAAGGCAGCCCGCGCCCAAGCGTCCGGCGATGCCCCGGAAGCCAGCGCGGCGGCCGGAGGCGGGGGAGTGGCCGTGGCCGCCCCACCGGCCGCGCCGGCCGCGACGGGCGCCACCGGCCCCGGCGGGCACACCCAGCGCTTGCTGACGGTGGTCAAGTCGGGCTCGATCCAGGACGTGAAGTCCAAGCCCCAGGACAAGGTGCACGTGTGGCCCCACCTGCTGGTGGTCGAGTTCGTGGCGGCGCTGTTCATCACCGCGTTCACCCTGATCTTCTCGATCTTCGTGAACGCCCCGCTGCTGGAGCTGGCCAACTACAACCAGACGCCCAACCCGTCCAAGGCGCCGTGGTACTTCCTCGGCCTCCAGGAACTGCTGACGATGTTCCACCCGATGGTGGCGGGCGTCACCATCCCCGGTGTCGGGCTGCTGGCGCTGATGCTGGCGCCCTACATCGACAGGAACCCGTCCAAGAAGCCCGAGGACCGCAAGTTCGCCATCAGCCTCATGACCATCCACCTCATGTTCTGGGCGGTGCTGGTGATCATCGGCTCCTTCTTCCGGGGCCCGGGCTTCAACTTCGTCTTCCCCTGGGAAGCGGGGCTGTTCTTCGAGCTGTGACCATGGCTCGCATACTCGTCCCGCCCGACCGCCCCCTGCGAGGAGGCAACCGATGATCTACATCGCTCTGGCTGCCCTGGCCGTCCTGGCCATCATCGCGGTGCTCGCCGCCGTCCGCCGGCGCCAGTCGGACGCGGCCATCGGCATGCTGTCGCGCGAGACCCGCAGCCGGGACCGGTCGTCGGTGGTTCTGCGGGCTGAGGCCCCGCCCACCGGCAGAGAGGTGGAGAAGGCCGCGGCCGAGGCCCGCGCCGGCGCGCTGGCGCCGGCGGACGGCGGGGGACCACCCGCGCCCTATGTGCCGCCCGATCCCGAGACGATCGGGGTGAGCCGCCGCCAGTTCTTCAACCGGACGATCGTGATGCTGATGAGCCTGAGCCTGTCGGGGTTCGGCGTGGCCTGCATCGCCTTCCTGTGGCCTCAGGGCAGCAGCGGCTTCGGCTCCAAGATAAAGGTGGGCCTGGTGAGCGATCTCCTGACCGAGATCCGCGACAACTCCGGGTTCCTGTACAAGCCCGAAGGCCGGATGTGGCTCACGGAGTACCCCAACGGCGCGGTGGAGAAAGCCGCCGCGACCTACTCGGGGCCCGAACTGGCGGGGATGACCGCGGGCCACCAGCTGGGGCTCGACGGCGGCATCGTGGCGCTCTACCAGAAGTGCCCCCATCTGGGCTGCCGGGTGCCCGAGTGCGTGACCTCGCAGTGGTTCGAGTGCCCGTGCCACGGCTCGAAGTACAACCAGGTGGGCGAGAAGCGAGGCGGGCCGGCACCTCGGGGCATGGACCGCTTCGCCACTGAGATCACTCCCGACGGGTCGCTCATCGTGGACACCGGCGCGATCATCCAGGGACCGCCCATCGGCACCAACACCACTGGCCAGGAAGCCGAGGGGCCGGCTTGCATCGGCCAGGCGACGGGCCACTAGTGGCCCGATCCGATCCGTAGGAACCATCGCCGCGCATGCTCCTAGCCGCCTCGACGCAGAGAACCATCGGGTTCGTCATCCTGGCCATCGTCTTCGTCGGGTACGTCGTCTACCTGATCCTCAACGCGCGCGCCTCCCGCGACGAGGTCGGCAGCGAGATCGAGCTGGCCCCCAACCGCAAGCCCTACCTGGAGGACGAGGAACTGGAGGGCTCCAAGCTCGACAAGTCTCTGCTGGCCGGGCTGGCCATGCTCGCCATCATCGGCGTGGGCCTGCCGTTGTACTGGCTGGGCGAGCCCGGGCGCCACGAGGGCCTGATCAAGGACACCGACCGCATCTTCGCCGACCGCGGCGGCGAGCTCTACACCGAAGGCTCCGACTGCCAGCAGTGCCACGGCGCCGAGGGCACGGGCGGCTCCGCGCCGGTCACCATCACCGACTCGGAGGGCAACTTCGTGGCCACAGTGGCCTGGACGGCTCCGGCGCTCAACACCGTGCTGTCCCGCTACAGCGAGGACGAGGTTCGCCACGTCCTCAACTACGGCCGCAACAACGTGATGCCGGCCTGGGGAGCGCCCGGCGGCGGTCCCCTCACCCCGCAGCAGATCGAGTACCTCATCCATTACATGAGGCGGATCCAGATCCCCGAGTCGGAGTTGCGCGAGGTTGTCGACGAGGGCGTGAGAGAGGGGATCGCCGGCTACCTGGACAGCCTGGGCGGGGCCGACGACGAAGAGGCCGTGGACGAGTGGCTCGGCGCGGTCGACGCTGCCGTGGAGGAGGCCCGGGCCATGGCGCTGGCCGCCGACGAGTCACTGGCCGGCAACGACGAAGCCATACGCCGCGCCGGCCTGGAGCTGCTGGCGTCGGGTGAGGCTCCCGGCAGCGAGCTCTACCAGACATACGGCGAGATCCTGTTCAACAACCCCGCCGCGGGCGGCACCTACAACTGTGCCCGCTGCCACACCTACGGCTGGTCCTTCGATGCCACCACCGACGGCGACGACAGCATCGACGGCCACGCAGGGCCGATCCTCGACTCCTACAACGTCGGCGGCGGCTTCTTCGGACCCAACCTCACCGGGGGCAGCACCCTGGACCAGTTCGAGACGGCCGGGCTGCACGCCGACTTCATCTCGGCCGGCCAGAGCATCGGCCAGACCTACGGCCGGGGCGGCTCGGGCGGCAACGGGCAGATGCCGGGCTTCGGTCCCCGCACCGACGACGACCTCGGGGTGACCTACCCGGCCACGCTCACCCAGGACCAGATCGACGCCATCGTCGCCTTCGAGAGGAACCTCTGATGGAAGCGCTCGACCTGATCGCCGGGCTGGCCTGGGATCCGGAGATCCGCGGCTTCATGGCGGTCTTCGCGGGTGTAGTCGTGCTGATGGGCTCGGTCTGGCTGCTGCTCGCGCTCAACACCGGCACCCGGCTGGGAACGCTCGTCGCCGTGACCGGGTTCTTCGGCTGGATGGTGATAATGGCCCTCGTCTGGTGGATGTACGGGATCGGCTGGGCCGGCAATGCACCCACCTGGCAGCTGAGGGAGATCAATGTCGGCGACCTCGACGCGGCCGCACTGGAGCAGGCCACGACGTTGCCCGATGCCAGTGAGCTGCCGTCGGCCTTCGACCTCGTCCTGGACTCCGACGACCCGGTGGCCCAGGCCGAGTTCGGGCTGGTCACCCGGGACACGCTCACACCCGACCAGACCGAGGGGCTGACGGCCGCCGAGATCGACGAACTGGTCGCCGACGAATTGGCCCGCAACCGGGCGACCACGCTGTCGGAGTTGGCTGCCGTCTCGCCCGACGTGATCGCCGATGCCGAGTCGGTCGGACGGTTGGACTTCGGAGGCTGGACGCTGCTGTCCAGTGCCGAAGCGGGTGAGGCCCAGGCCTCGGCGGTGGCGATGCTCCTGGAGAGTCCCGACCTGACGTTCACGACCCAGGAGGGCTTCAAGCTGCTCGACGCGTACACCGTCGGTGGCAAGCGGGGCCTGCCCGACGACCCGAACCGCCTCGACCGGATCTGGACCCAGATCCGCACTGCATTGACCATCACCCATCCCACCCGCTACGGGATCGTGCAGGTCCAGGAAGTGATCGACCAGCCGCTGCTGCCCGGCCAGCCCCCGCCGCGGCCCGTCGTCGACGAGTCGAAGCCGGTGATCTCGGTGATCATGGTCCGCGACCTGGGCAACCTCCGCCTCAAGCCGGCGCTGGTGACCCTCGGCTCGCTGTGCATCTTCGCGGCCCTGTGCCTGTTCCTGCACGAGCGCGACAAGCTGGCCTGGCGGCAGCGCGAGGCGGGAGCGCGGGCGGACGCCTGATATGTGGGGGAACGTCGACCTGCGGGTGGACGCCTGAGCGGTGCTGGGCCAGTATCTCCCCCTGTTTGCGCTGTTCGCGCTGGCGGCGCTCTTCGCGGCCGGGAGCTTCGTTGCCTCGGGTCTGCTGGCTCCCCGGAGGGCGACTGTGCCCAAGCTGGATCCCTACGAGTGTGGGATCGTGCCCTCCCGCGACACTCCTGAGCGGTTTCCGGTCCGGTTCTTCCTGGTAGCGATGATCTTCATCGTCTTCGACGTGGAGATCGTGCTGTTCTACCCCTACGCGGTGGCCCGGGGCGGGCTGGGCCTCTTCGGGCTCGTCGTCCTGCTGGTGTTCAGCTTCGCGGTGTTCGAGTCGTTCGTGTACCTGATTGGGGCCGGTGCGCTCGAATGGGGGCCGGCGCCGAAGTCGCGGCCCTCGGCCGGCCCTGCTGAAGACGCCGAGTCCGGCGAGCAGATGGTGTCCGCGGGCCGCACCGCCCGCACAACCGTGCGACGGGTGGGCCTCGAGGGCCGCGCTCCGAGCGAGCCGGAGACCGTAATGGTCGAGACCGCCTCGACAGGGGAGGTGCCGTGATGGGGATCGCCGGCCAGATCGCCGACCTGCGAGAGGACGGCTTGAAGGCAATCCAGCACAACTTCATAACGGCCAAGCTGGAGAGCCTGGTCAACTGGTCCCGGGCCCGGAGCCTTTGGCCTGCACAGTTCGGGCTGGCTTGCTGCGCTATCGAGATGATGGCCACCGGGGCGGCCCACTACGACCTGGCCCGCTACGGTATGGAGGTCTTCCGGGCCTCGCCCCGCCAGGCCGACCTGATGATCGTCGCCGGCCGGGTGTCGCAGAAGATGGCCCCGGTGCTGCGCCAGATCTACGACCAGATGATGGAGCCCAAGTGGGTCATCTCGATGGGCGTCTGCGCCTCCAGCGGGGGCATGTTCAACAACTACGCCATCGTCCAGGGTGTCGATCAGGTGGTGCCCGTGGACGTGTACGCGCCGGGATGCCCCCCCGGCCCCGAGACGCTGATGCACGCCATCTTCACGCTCCACCACGAGATCATGTCCGGGGAGCTGCTGGCCCGCCGAGCCGCCGGCGAGTCCGGCGGTGCCGGCATCGCCGTTCAGCAACTGGACGGCCAGACGGCGACCGCCACCATCCGCCACGGGCATGGCTGAGCGCTACGGTGCCCCGGTTGGGGGCGACCGGCCGTCCCGGAGCCAGGCCGTTGTCCACCCGTCGAGGAGCCAGTGGTCCGAGGTGGCCGCAGCCGCCCGAGCCGACGGTTTCGATCAGCTCATCGACCTCACCGCGGTCGACTACCTGACCTACGGCGCCGACCGGAGCCTTCCGGAAGGAGTGCAGCCGGAGCGCTTCGAGGTGGTGGCCAGCCTGATCTCGCACGAACGTCGCGAGCGGCTGCGGCTACGGGTGCAGGTTCCGGCCGGTGACCCGTCCGTACCCACCTTGTTCGACCTGTGGCCGGGCGCGGAGAACCTCGAGCGCGAGGCCTACGACATGTTCGGCATCGTCTTCGAGCGCCATCCCGATCCCACGCGGATCCTGATGCCCGAGGACTGGTCGGGCCATCCACTGCGCAAGGACTACGACAGCGGCCGGATACCCGTGCAGTTCAAGGCCGCCTCAAACGTCCGGTAGCGCCGAGATGAGCATCACCGAGCAAGACGGTCCTGTCGCTGTGGACGCCACAGCCGTTCCGGCCGCCGGTGCCGAGCGGGTAAGCCGGCGCGAGCCCTCCGCGGTGCTGCGCATGTCGGAGAGCGAGGCCGCGGAGATCGGCGGCGACCCCGACGACCCTGAAGACGACGAACTGGTGCTGCTGAACATGGGCCCGTCGCACCCGTCGACCCACGGCGTGCTGCGACTGATGCTGGAGTTGTCGGGAGAGACCGTGCTGCGTTCCAAGCCCGTCATCGGCTACCTCCACACCGGCATGGAGAAGACCGGCGAGAATCTCACCTACCTTCAGGGCGGGACCAACGTGACCCGGATGGACTACGCCTCCCCTCTGTTCAACGAGTTGGCGTTCTCGCTGGCCACGGAGCAGCTGCTGGACATCGAGGTGCCCGAGCGGGCTACCTGGATCCGCATGCTGATGTGCGAGCTCAACCGGGTCAGCTCGCACCTGCTGTTCCTGGCCACCGGCGGCATGGAACTCGGGGCAGTGTCGATGATGATCTACGGGTGGCGTGAACGCGAGGAGGTGCTGCGCTTCTTCGAGAAGGTCAGCGGCCTGCGCATGAACCACAACTACATCCGGCCCGGAGGGGTGGCCGCCGATCTGCCTGCCGACTGGCGGACCGACGTGGCCGAGTTGATCGAGCTGATCGAGCCCCGGCTGGACGAGTACGACACGCTGCTGACCGGCCAGCCCATCTGGCGCGAGCGGCTCCAGGGCGTCGGCATCATCAGTGCCGCCGAGGCCGTCGCCCTCGGGGCCACCGGGCCACTGCTGCGCGGCACGGGCATGGCCTGGGACCTGCGGCGTGACGAGCCCTACCTGTTCTACGACCAGATGGACTTCGACGTCATCGTCGGCACCCACGGCGACTGCTACGACCGCTACGCCATCCGCCTCAACGAGATCCGCGAGTCTCTGCGCATCGTCTCGCAGATCATCGAGGCGATGCCCCCAGGGGACTACCGGACCCAGGACAAGAAGGTGACGCCGCCGCCCCGCGCCCGCATCGACGCCTCGATGGAGGCTCTGATACATCACTTCAAGATCTTCACCGAGGGGTTCAAGGTGCCGGCCGGCGAGGTCTACGCCGCGGTGGAGTCCCCCCGGGGTGAGCTGGGCGTGTACATGGTGAGCGACGGCACGTCGGTGCCGTACCGGCTCCATGTGAGAGCGCCCAGCTTCGTGAATCTCCAGACGCTGCCGCACTTGATGCAGAACGGCATAATCGCTGACGGCATCGCCATCATCGGCTCGGTCGACCCCGTCATGGGGGATGTCGACCGGTGAGGCCCGTTCGTCCCGGCGACGGCCACCGGTGCTCGCTTGCTCGCACGGGCTTCGCCCTACTCACTCGCAAGTCGAGCACCGGCGTCCGCCGCCTGTCCATGCCGGAGGCGGGCCGGTGACGCTCAGTCCTGCCAACGAGGCGCTGGCTGCTGAGATCATCTCGTGGTTCCCCCGGCCTCGCTCGGCTCTCATCCCGCTGCTCCACCTCGCCCAGGAGCAGGACGGGTACCTGACCGACGACGCCATGCGGCGGGTCGCCGAACTGGTCGGCGCCACCCCGGCCGAGGTGAAGGGCACGGCTGGCTTCTACGAGATGTTCCACTTCGAACCGGTCGGCACGTACATGATCAACGTCTGCACCAACATCTCGTGCCTTCTGTGGGGCGGCGAGGAGTTGCTGCACCATGCGGCCGAGTCGCTGGGGGTGGAGGTCGGAGGAACTACCGACGACGGCATGATCACCCTCGAGGAAGCGGAGTGCATCGCGGCCTGCACCGAAGCCCCGTGCCTGCAGGTCAACTATCGCTACCGGGGCCGGGTAACTCCCGACGACTTCGACAGGCTGGTCGACGACCTGCGCGCCAGCCGTCTTGACATTCCCCGCCATGGCGCCCTGTCCGCTGTGAGGCAGTTGATCCCCGCCGAGCGTCTCGCCGGGGTCGTCCCGCCGGAGCAGGCCCGCGAAGCGCCGGTCTGGCTAGAGGCCGAGGCGGCGAGCTGATGGACTCCCGCCCGGAAACAGACGGCTACATCGCGCATGCGCCCGGCTATGTGAACAACGACGGCCCCAAGCTCATCACGAGCCGCTTCGTGCACGATGACTCGTTCACCCTGGCCCGGTACGAGGCCACCGGCGGCTACGACGGGCTTCGGGCCGCGCTGGCGATGACTCCCGCCGCGGTGCATGACGAGGTGCGGGCGGCCACCCTGCTGGGTCGGGGCGGTGCCGGGTTCCCCGCCGGCGTCAAGTGGGGCTTCCTGCCGCCGGGCAAGCATCCCTACTACCTCGTCGTCAACGGCGACGAGAGCGAGCCGGGCACCTACAAGGACCGCCTGCTCATGGAGCGCGACCCTCACCAGCTCATCGAGGGGTGCCTGATCGCCTGCTACGCGCTGGGACTGCAGCAGTGCTTCCTGTATGTGCGGGGCGAGATGGCCCTGGCCCAGGAGCGCATCGCGGCCGCCCTGAACGAGGCCTACGAGGCCGGCTACGTGGGTCGGGGGATCTGTGGGACGGACTTCTCGGTGGACATCGTGATGGCGTGGGGCGCGGGGGCCTACATCGTGGGCGAGGAGACCGCGCTCATCGAGAGCCTGGAGGGCCGCCGGGGCATGCCCCGCCTCAAGCCGCCGTACTTCCCGGCCGCGGTCGGTCTCTACGGCCAGCCCACCATCGTCAACAACGTGGAAACCCTCTCCAACCTGCCCTGGATGATGGTCAACGGAGCCGAGGCCTACTGCCGCTACGGGTCGGAATCGTCGCCGGGCACGCGGATGTTCGCGGTGTCGGGCCATCTGCGCCGTCCCGGGGTGTACGAGGTCGAGCACGGGGTGACCACCTTCCGGGAGCTGATCTACGGCGACAACTTCTGCCAGGGGATCCGCGACGGCCACGAGCTGAAGATGTTCATCCCCGGCGGCGGCTCGGCGCCCTGGTTCTTCCCCGAGCACCTGGACCTGCCGCTGGAGGCCCGGCCGGTGGGCGCGGCCGGGTCGATGCTCGGGTCGGGCGCCATCGTGATCATGGACGACACCACCGACGCAGTGAAGGCCGCCTGGAGAGTGGTGAAGTTCTTCGCCCGCGAGTCGTGCGGCAAGTGCACGCCGTGCCGCGAGGGAACCACCTGGCTGGAGCAGATCCTGCGCCGCATCCTCGACGGGGAAGGGCGGCCCTCCGACATCGATCTGCTGCTCGACATCGGCGACAACATAAGCCCCGGCCCCTACCCGGTGGCCGCCCATAACGGGCTCGAAGCGGTGCCCTTCCCACCCCGGCAGACCACGATCTGCCCCCTCGGACCGTCGGCAGTGGCCCCGGTGGTGTCCACCATCCGCCGCTTCCGCCAAGAGTACGAGTCCAAGATCACCCGCCGCGACCCCATCCCCATCGAGGTCGCCGTCGCAGGAGTCGGGCTGTGACCAGCGCAACCGGCAAGGCCGGGGGGTGGCGGCCCGACGACAGGACCCGCCGGCCGGGGAGCAAGGCCATGACCGCGGTAGAGCCGCAGTCCGGCACAGAGGTTGCCGTGGAGATCGAGGTGGACGGCATCGTCGTGACCGCTAAGCCCGGCGAGATGCTGATCGCAGCCTGCGAGCGCAGCGGCACCTACATCCCCCGGTTCTGCTACCACTCGCGGATGAGCCCGGTGGGCATGTGCCGCATGTGCCTGGTGGAGGTGGACACCGGGCGGGGCTTCGCCCTGCAGCCCTCGTGCATGGTGCCGGTGTCGGAGGGCATGAAGGTGTCAACCGAATCGGAGGTCACCAAGAAGGCCCAGGACGGCGTGCTGGAGTTCCTGCTCATCAATCACCCGCTCGACTGCCCGGTGTGCGACAAGGGCGGGGAGTGCCCCCTTCAGGACCAGACCATGGCCTACGGGCCGGGGGAGACCCGCTTCGTGGAGGAGAAGCGCCACTTCTCCAAGCCCATCGCCATCAGCGAGACCGTCTACCTCGACCGGGAGCGCTGCATCCTCTGCGACCGCTGCACCCGGTTCGCCGACGAGGTGGCCGGAGACGCTCTCATCCACTTCATGGGCCGCGGCAATCACACCGAGGTCAACACGTTCACCGACGAGCCCTTCGCCTCGTATTTCTCGGGCAACACCGTGCAGATCTGCCCGGTGGGCGCGCTCACCGCGGCGCCCTACCGCTTCAAGGCCCGGCCGTGGGACCTCAGCGAGACGGTGTCCACGGCGTGGGTCGACAGCGTGGGGGCCAGGGTGGCGGTACAGGCGTCGCGCAACCGGGTGCTGCGGGTGCTGGGCGCCGACGCCGATGCCGTCAACTGGGGCTGGCTGTCGGACAAGGAGCGTTTCGGCTTCGAGGCTCTGAACAACGCGGAGCGTCTGTCCGCGCCGGCGATGAGGCAAGCGGTCGGTGACAAGGGCTCAGAGGCCGAGCGTGCGAGGCCGTGGCCCGAGCGGCCCGTGAGCGCAGCGAACAAGAGCGGGAATGACACTGCTGCGGCGCGGCAGGCTCGCACCTACCCGCGCTCGTTCTCGGGGTGGCGAGATGCCGGCTGGGGAGAGGCGCTCGACCGGATCGTCGGCGCACTCAGCGAGGCCTCGCCCGAGCGCGTGGCGGTGCTGGGCGGTGCCCGGCTCACCAACGAGGCCCAGTACATGTGGGCCAAGCTGGCCAAGGGAGTGATCGGCACCGACAACGTCGACGCCCAACTCGGCGACGGCCTCGACCCGGCCGTCGTGCTCGGGCTGCCCAGGGCCACCATCGACGATGCCTGCCGGCCCGGCGGCACCGTCTTGCTGATCGGCCCCGACCCCAAGGAGGAACTGGGCACCCTGTACCTGCGGTTGCGCCACGCCATCGTCAACGACAAGGTGAAGCTGATCGAGGTCACATCGGCCGCAACCGGCCTGTCCCACCTCGCCCAGCACTCCCTCCACCCCCGCCCCGGCGCGATCGCTCAACTGGTGAGCGCAATGGTGGCTGCCACCGCAGATGGGGCGAGCGTCGCCGACGTCGACGGAACGGGTGTCGATCGGTCCGAGTTCGAAGCGGCGGTGCGGTGTCTCTCGGACGCGGCCGACGGAGTGACCGTGGTAGTCGGCCGGACATCGCTGGCCGAACCCGCCGAAGCGGTCGAGGCCGCCGCCGTGGAATTGTCCGGGCTGCCGTCGGCGAAGTTCCTGCCCGCCTTGCGGCGAGGCAATGTGCTGGGTGCTCTGGAGTCGGGGCTCTCGCCGGAGCTGCTGCCCGGCCGGGTTCCGCTGGACGGTGTTGAAGGCGAAGGACCCCTGGCCGGGGCGTGGCCCCGGTTGCCGGCAACCGCGGGCCTGGACGCGGCCGGCATTCTCCGGGCAGCCGCCCGGGGCGACATAGACCTGCTCGTGCTCGTCGGCGCTGATCCCCTCAACGACTTCATCGACCGCGACCTCGCCTACCGGGGCCTGCGAGGAGCGGGCCTCGTGGTGGCGGTCGACCTGTTCGTGAACGACTCGTCCTCGCTGGCCGCCGACATCGTGCTGCCGGCCGCCGGCCCCACCGAGTGCGACGGCACCTTCACCAACCTGGAGGGCCGGGTCAGCCCCATGCGCCGCAAGGTCACCCCGCCGGGAACAGCCCGGGCCGACTGGATGATCGCGGCCGACCTGGCCGAGCGGCTCGAGCCAGGCTCAACCGCGGGTCTCGACTCGCCCCAAGCCATAAGAGCCGAACTAGCCCAAGTCTCCGAGATCCACGCCCCGCTAACCGAAGAGGCCCTAGCCCAGAATCCACTAGAAGGGGTGCTCCTCGCGGCGACCCCGGACGCGACCGGCGAGGCCGGGGGGTGGCACGGGGGCAAGGAATGGCGGCGCTCGCGCCGCCAGGCCGCGCCCGTGACAGGACCCGCCGGCCGGGAGGACCCACCTGAGGAAGTACCCGAGGGAGCATTCCTGCTGGTCGCGACCCGCACGATGTACGACGACGGCGTGATGCTGCGCCACTGCCCGTCGAGCCAAGGTCTCGCTCCCGCCGCCTCTGCCCGCATCAACCCGGACGACCTCGACGCAAGCGGTCTCGGTGAAGGCGCCGCGGTGCGGGTCGTCTCCGATTTCGGTCATCTCGAGGCGACCCTGATCGCCGATGCCGGCGTGCCGTCCGGCTCGTTGAGGGTTCACTGGCTGGCGCCCGGCGCCCCGGCCAACGCTCTGGTCGCCGCGGGCACCGACGTCACGACGGTCAAGGTGGAAGCCCGATGACGGGCACCCTCGTCCTGGCTGCCGATCCGATGCTGGTCGGCGACATCGGCCTGGTCGAGGTCGTGTTGACGCTGGCCAAGGTGTTGGTGGCCTTCGCCTTCCTGCTGGTGGCCGTGATGCTGATGATCTGGTTCGAGCGCAAGCTGCTGGGAGGGATGCACCAGCGGTTCGGGCCCACGATCGCCGGGCCCTTCGGCATCCTGCAGACCCTCGCCGACGGCACGAAGCTCTTCTTCAAGGAGGACTTGGTGCCGGACCGGTCGGACCGGTTCGTGTTCAAGCTGGCGCCCTACCTGTCGCTCATTCCCGCCTTCCTGGCCTTCGCGATCGTCCCTCTGGGCGGGGACTTCACCGACGGCGGCACCGTCGAATGGTGGGGTCGTACCACCTACTTGCAGGTAGCCGACCCTCCGATCGGCATCCTGCTGTTCCTGGCCATGAGTTCGGTCGCCGTCTATGGCGTGATGCTGGCCGGCTGGTCGTCGGGGTCGAAGTATCCCCTGCTGGGATCGGTGCGGGCGTCGGCGCAGATGGTGAGCTATGAGGCCGCGCTGGGCCTGGCGGTGGCGTCCATCGTGCTGGTGACCGGAGGCCTGTCCACTCACGACATGGTGGTCACCCAGGCAGCCGAGGGCTACCTGGGCATAATCCCGCGCTGGAACGTGATCGTCACCGGACTGGTGCCGTTCATCGTCTTCATGATCGCCGGCACCGCCGAACTCAACCGCCCGCCCTTCGACCTGGTCGAGGCTGAGCAGGAACTGGTGGGCGGCTTCCACACCGAGTACTCGTCGATCCGCTTCGCGCTGTTCTTCCTGGCCGAGTTCATGAACACCATCACGATGTCGGCCATCATCGTCACCCTGTTCTTCGGCGGACCGGCCGGACCCGTGCTCGTCGGTGAGCTGGGCGGCTTCAACATCGCCTGGGCGTGGGGCGTGGTGTGGTTCTTCCTGAAGCTGTTCGTGCTGCTGTTCTGCTTCGTTTGGATGCGAGCCACGCTGCCCCGGTTCCGCTACGACCAGCTCATGGACCTCGGCTGGAAGGCGCTCATACCGGTGGCGCTGGGCTGGTTCCTGTTCCTGGCCGCGCTGGAGATGGGTCGCGACCGGGGTTGGAGCGAGGTCACAGTCACCGTCGTGTCGCTGCTGGTGTTCGCGGCCGCGAGCGCGCTGCTGGTCCGGGCGGTGCGAAGCGGGCGCCGCAGCCGCGACCGGGAGGTCGCTAGCCCCGACGAGACATCAGACCCGGTCGAGGAGAGGAGCTGAAATGGGCTACCTGCACGGCTTCGCGGTCACCCTGCGGCAACTGTTCCTTCCCCGGGTCACCACCGACTACCGGGGCGGCTTCGACGACTCGCCCAAGGACGTCAAGAGGGAGAAGCCGGAGCGACTCCACGGCCGTCACGTGCTCAACCGCTACGACGACGGCATGGAGAAGTGCATCGGCTGCGAGCTGTGCGCCGGCGTGTGCCCGGCCAACTGCATCTACGTGCGCGGGGCCGACAACGACCCCGACGACCCGGTCGCGCCGGGCGAGCGCTACGGCTACGTCTACGAGATCAACTACCTGCGCTGCATTCACTGCGATCTGTGTGTGGAGGCCTGCCCCACCCAGGCCATCACCGAGTCGAAGCTCTTCGAGTTCTCATTCACCAACCGCGACGACGCCGTCTACACCAAGGACGAGTTGCTCGTGGACGACGACGGCCGACCCCGCCAGATGCCATGGGAGGACTGGCGGGACGGGGAGGACGCCCTGACCTCTGGCTGGATGCGGGCCACGTCACCGTCGGGGGATCACCGCTACGTGGGCGAGGTGGCCTGGTCCGGCGAGCTCGGTTACGGGGTTCGCTCGGCCGAGCCGGCCGACGTCAGGTCTTCTGACCAGTTGAAGCAAGCAGTCGAGGAAGCCGATCCGGCCGACGGAGGGCCGAGCGATGGCTGAGGCCGTGTTCATCGTCGCTGCGGTGATCATTCTGGCCGGCGCCGTCGGCGTGGTGGCCAGCCGCAACCCGGTGCACGCTGCCCTGTTCCTGGTCCAGACGCTGGTGGGGGTGGCCGTGCTGTTCGTGTTGAACGACGCTCACTTCCTGGCTGCGGTCCAGGTGGTCGTGTACGCCGGCGCCATCGTGATCCTCTTCCTGTTCGTGATCATGCTGCTGGGCGTGGACAAGGCCGAGGAGCTGCGGATCGAGCCCATCTTCGGGCAGCGACCGCTGGCCGCCGTCGTCGGCGCGGCCCTGGCCGCGGTGCTGGGCACAGTCGTCATCACCGGCGCCGACGTGCTCACCGGGTCGCGCCGTACCGGCGGTGATCGGGCGCTCGACGGCACCTTCACCGACATCGAACGCATGGGCCGGGTGCTGTTCGGCGAGTTCGCCTTCGCGGTGGAGATCACCGCGGCCCTCCTGACCGTGGCCGTGGTGGGAGCGGTCGTCCTGACCAGACGGGCGTCCCGCTCCGATGTCCCGGCCTCTGGGGAGACATGATGGATCTGGCCGGGCTGTCGACGGGCTGGTACCTGGCGCTGTCGGTCGCGCTCTTCGCCATCGGCGGGGTCGGCCTGCTGGTGCGGCGCAACCCCCTCGTGATGTTCATGTGCGTGGAGCTGATGCTCAACGCGGTGAACGTGGCCTTCGTGGCCCTCGGGGCCGGGCTGAACGATGTCGGCGGTCAGGTCGCGGTGTTCTTCGTTCTGGTGGTGGCAGCCACCGAGGTAGTCATCGGCCTCGCGCTGGTGGTGGCCATCAACCGGCGGCGCTCGGGTGCCACCGCCGACGACGTGACTCTGCTGAAGGGCTGAGATGCCGGCCGACGACAAGATGCCTCTGAGAGACTGAGATGCTCGAGGCCTCCTGGCTGATCTGCGCCTTCCCGCTGGCCGGATTCGCGGTGCTGCTGGCGCTGGGCCGCCGTCTCGGCGAGCCCCGGGCCGGCTGGCTGGCCACCCTGGCCATGGTCGGCTCCTTCGTGTGCTCGGTGGCGGTGTTCGCCAGCCTGATGGGCCGCGATCCGGCCGAGCGCCGCTTCGTCGTCACCCTGTTCGAGTGGGTCCCGGCCGGCGACTTCTCGGTCGACGCCGGACTGCTGGTCGATCCGCTGTCGGTGACGATGGCGCTGTTCGTCACCGGAGTGGGGGCCCTCATCCACGTCTACGCCATCGGTTACATGCACGGCGACGGCGACTTCTCGAAGTTCTTCGTCTATCTCAACCTGTTCGCCTTCTCGATGCTGGTGCTGGTGTTGGGCGACAGCCTGGCCCTCACCTTCCTGGGCTGGGAGGGGGTGGGCGTATGCTCCTACCTGCTCATCTCGTTCTGGTTCACCGACGAGGCCAACGCCACCGCGGGCAAGAAGGCCTTCATCACCAACCGGGTGGGCGACTGGGGCTTCATGCTGGGCATGTTCTGGGCCTTCGGAGCGCTGGGGTCGGTGCGCTACCTGGACCTGTTCGGTCAGGCCGATTCGCTGTCGTCGACCACTGCGACGGCCATCGTGATCCTGCTCTTCCTGGGTGCGGCCGGAAAGTCGGCCCAGCTGCCCCTCTACATCTGGCTCCCCGACGCCATGGCCGGCCCCACCCCGGTCTCGGCGCTCATACACGCAGCCACCATGGTCACCGCCGGCGTCTACCTGATGGTTCGGGTCAATCCGCTGATCGCCGTGGCCGACGCCTGGGCGCCCGATGCGATCGCCTGGGTGGGCGTGGTCACCGCCCTGTTCGCCGCCGGTGCGGCCATGGCCCAGAACGACATCAAGAAGGTGCTGGCCTACTCGACGATCAGCCAGCTCGGCTACATGATGCTGGCGGTGGGCACGGGCGCCTATGTGGCCGCCATCTTCCACATGGTCACCCACGCCTTCTTCAAGGCATTGCTGTTCCTGGGGTCCGGCTCGGTCATCCACGCCCTCGACGGCGACCAGGACATGCGCCGTTACGGCGCGCTGCGGGCCGCCATGCCGGTCACTGCGGTCACGTTCATCGTGGGTTGGCTGGCCATTGCAGGGGTTCCGCCGCTGGCGGGGTTCTGGTCCAAGGACGAGATCCTGGCGCACGCCTGGGACAGCAGCCCGGCGCTGTGGCTGGTGGGGATCGTCACCGCGGTGCTGACAGCCTTCTACATGAGCCGGCTGGTGTTCATGACCTTCTACGGCGAGGCCCGCTACGGCGACGACACCCACCCCCATGAGCCGTCGCGCCTGATGGCGGCGCCGCTGGTGGTGCTGGCCGGCGCGGCGGCGGTGGCCGGCGGGCTCAACCTGCCGTTCACCAAGGACCTTCACTTCCTGGGATCGTGGCTGGAGCCCTCGCTGTTCGGCAACGAGGCCCACCTGAGTCTGGGCGGGGCCCACCAGTGGCTGCTGGCGCTGGTATCGATGGCCGGGGCCGCGGTCGGGATCGCGGGTGCGGTGGCGGTGTACCTGCAGCACCGGCTGCCGGCCAGCCGGGTGGAGTGGCCGGCCGCGGCCCGGGCCTTCTACGTCGACGAGGCGTGGACCCGCTTCGTGGGCGGGCCGGGGCGGCGGGCCTTCGAAGGGGTCGCCGCCTTCGACGCCAACGTGGTGGACGGCGCGGTGGACGGCGTGGGCCGCTCGGTGCGGGCCGGCGGCGCCCTGCTACGACGGGTGCAGTCGGGCTTCGTACGGTCGTACGCGCTGCTGACCGCGGCCGGCGCGGTCGCGCTGCTGGTCTGGTTCCTCGTCAGGACGAGCTTCTAGATGGACATCAACCTGCTCGCCACCGAAGTCATCGACTACTCGCACCCGTCGTTCGGGGTGGCGATCTCCGTGATGGTGCTGGTCCCCGCCGTCGGCGCGCTTGTGCTGCTGGCCATACCGCGCACCCGGCCCGACCTGTTCAAACTGGCGGCGCTGCTGGCCTCCACCGTGCCGGCCGCGCTGGCGGTGTGGATGCTCACGGAGTTCGAGACGGGCATGGCGGGCGTGTTCCAGTTCTGGGAGCGGTACATCTGGATCGAGAGGCTGGACATCTCCTGGCATGTCGGGGTCGACGGGCTGTCGCTGTTCCTAGTGGTGATGACGGCCCTGATATTCCCGCTGGCCATCGTGGGCGTGGACGCAGAGCATTCTCCCAAGCCCTACTACGCCTGGATGCTGGTGCTGGAGGCGGGCTGCCTGGGCACCTTCGTGGCCCTCGACCTGCTCATGTTCTTCGTCTTCTTCGAGATCGTGCTGGTGCCGATGTATTTCCTGATCGGCGGATGGGGCCACGGGCGGAGGGCCTACGCGGCCACCAAGTTCTTCCTGTTCACCATGTTCGGCTCCGCTCTGATGCTGGTGGCCATTGCGGCACTGGCGTTCCTGCACGCCTCCAGCTACGGCACTGGCGTGACCTTCGACCTGGTAACTATTGCCGAGAACCAGGTGCTGGCCACCAACACGGCCCGCTGGCTGTTCCTGGCCTTCGCCCTGGCCTTCGCAGTGAAGGTGCCCCTGTTCCCGGTGCACACCTGGCTCCCGGACGCCCACACCAACGCGCCCACTGCGGGCTCGGTGATCCTGGCCGCGGTCATGCTGAAGCTCGGCACCTACGGCCTGGTGCGCTTCGGCCTGTACCTGTTCCCGGAGGCGTCGGTGTACTTCGCGCCGCTGATGGTCACGCTGGGCGTGATCGGCATCATCTACGGCGCCATCGCCGCGGCCATGCAGCGTGACCTCAAACGGCTGGTGGCCTACTCATCGGTGGCCCACCTCGGCTTCATCGTGATCGGCACCTTCGCACTCAACACCGAGGGCCTCACCGGCGGCGTGCTGCAGATGGTCAACCACGGAGTGTCCACCGGAGCGCTGTTCCTGCTGGTGGGCATGATCTACGAGCGCCGCCACACCCGCGAGATCTCCGAACTCGGCGGGTTGCAGAAGCCGGCGCCGCTGCTGGCCGCGGTGTTCATGGTGGTGATGCTGTCGTCGGTCGGGCTGCCGGGCCTCAACGGCTTCGTGGGGGAGCTGCTGGTGCTGCTGGGCGCCTTCAATGCCCACCGCTGGTGGGCAGTGGTAGCGGCCGCGGGCGTGATCCTGGCCGCGGTCTACCTGCTGTGGGCCTACCAGCGGGTGTTCCACGGCCCGGCCACGGGCGCCAACGCCGAGACGCCTGACCTGCGCTGGCGCGAGGGCCTGGTGATGGTGCCGTTCATCGCGGCCATCGTATTCATGGGCGTCTATCCCAAGCCGGTGATCGAGCGGATCGAGCCGGCGGTGGACGCAATCATCGCCCACGTCGAGGACAACGTGGCGGACTTCACCGAGCCCGTCGCCGACGTGCATCCTTCGGTGAGCCTCGAAGACCTGGCCCGCTCGACGGACGAGACCGGCCACGACGGCGACCATCACGACGACGACGACCATCACGACGACGACGACCATCACGACGACGACGACCATCACGACGGCGACGACCATCACGACGGCGACGACCACGATGAGGGAGCTGGCTGATGGGCAACATCTCGCGCTGCGACGCAGGGTTTCCCGCTCCTGTTCGCTGCGCTCACGGGCCGCTCGGGCCACGACCTCGCTCGGCACCTCGTCGGGCTTGCGTGAACGGTCGCGTAGTCGCTCGGCCTCTGGATGAGGGAGCCGGCTGATGGGGACGGTGCTGGGACAGCTTCCGGTGCAGACCCCCGACGTCGACTGGACGGGGCTGTTGCCGGTTCTGCTGCCTGCCGCGGGCGCGCTGGTGCTGCTGATGGTGCGCTCGCTGGTGCCGGCCCGACTGATGCCGGCGGTGCTGGACGCGGTCTGGACGTTCGCGGTCGCGGTGGCCGGCCTCGTCACGGTGATCGTCCTGTGGCAGCGGGACGCCGAGATCCAGGCCTTCGGCCACGAACTGGTGATGGACCGGATGGCGCTGTTCGTGACCGCGGTGGTTCTCGGTTCGGTGGCTCTGGCCGCTCCGACCCTTCCCCGGTACTGCAAACGGGTCGGGGTCGCCGGCGCGGAGCTCTGCGTGCTGATCCTGCTGGCCGCAGCCGGGGCGGTGGTGATGGCCGGGGCGGCCGACCTCATCGTGCTGTTCCTGGGGCTGGAGACGATGTCCATCGCGGCCTATGTGATGGCCGCGCTCAACCTGCGCCGCCTCGAGTCGCTGGAGGCCGGTCTCAAGTACTTCGTCCTGGGCGCGTTTTCCACCGCGTTCCTGCTGTTCGGCATCGCCCTGGTCTACGGCGCGACCGGCACCACCAACCTGGACGGGATCGGCGACTTTCTCGACACCTTCATCGTGCTTCGCGACGGGATGCTGCTGGCCGGTCTGGCCATGCTGCTGGTGGGCCTGGGCTTCAAGGTGGCCGCAGCTCCGTTTCACGCTTGGGCGCCCGATACCTACGTGGGCGCTCCGACACCGGTGACGGCCGTCATGGCCTCGGCGGTGAAGGCGGCCGGCTTCGCGGCGCTCATCCGGGTCTTCGTGGAGGCGATGGGCACGCGAGCCGACGACTGGCGACCGGCGGTGTTCGCGTTGGCGTGCGCCACCCTGGCAGTCGGATCGGTCCTGGCCGCGGTCCAGAGCGATGCCAAGCGGATCCTCGCCTACTCGTCGATCTCGCACGCGGGCTTCATCCTCGTCGGCGTGCAGGCCGCCTCCGACGAGGGCGTGGCCTCGGTCCTGTTCTACCTGGCTGCCTACGCGGTGATCGCGGTGGGCAGCTTCACGGTGGTGGCCGTGCTGTCGGGCCGGCGCGACGACCGCACCGGCCTGGACACCCTGGCCGGCCTAGGCACCCGCCGACCTGCGCTGGCGCTGGGGCTGACCATCCTGCTGCTGGCCCAGGCCGGCGTGCCGTTCACGTCGGGCTTCGTGGCCAAGTTCTCGGTCATCGCCGCGGCCGTCGAGGCCCGCTCGTACTGGCTGGCGGTGGTGGCCATGGTGAGCGCGGTGGTCGCAGCCTTCGCCTACCTGCGGGTGGTGGTGGCCATGTACTTCCGCGACGCCGGCGAAGAAGCCGAGACCGAAGCTGACGCGACCACACCCGCAATCGGCATAGGCGCCGGAGCAGTGATCGTGGCGGCCGTGCTCCTCACGCTGGCCATGGGCATAGTCCCCGGAGTACTCGAGTCCCTATCCAGCACCGCCGCCGGCCTCTAGCGCTCGCGTCGAGCGCCATCTGCATGGAAGTCCATGTGTTTGAAAGATATTTGTTGTCGGATTCTGTAATACTGGGGTATGGCAAGCAGGGAGATCCTGATCATCGCCGGCCCGAATGGTGCCGGGAAGACGACCTTCGCATTCCGGTATCTGCGGGTTCAGGGCCGCGGACTGCCGTTTGTGAACGCCGATCTGATCGCGTCCGGCCTCGCGCCCCTGGGCGGACGCAACGCCGACGTGTCCGCAGGAAGGCTGATGCTGGCTGAGATTGACGAGCTCGCGGCTGAGGGCCAGAGCTTCGCGTTCGAGACGACCCTGGCCGGGCGCGGCTACCTGCGCCGGATCGACAGGTGGCGACATGACGGTTACCGGGTGACGCTGCTGTTCCTGTCGTTGAGATCTCCCGAGTACGCCATCGAGCGGGTGCGGCAGCGAGTCGCGCAGGGCGGCCATCGCGTTCCCGATGATGTGGTGCGGCGCCGCTTCGATGCTGGACTTCGGAATCTGCGTAACATCTATAGTGCGAGAGTCGATCACTGGGTTCTGTACGACAACAGCGGACTGGCTCCGGTCGTCCTTGAGAGGAGGCGCGATCGTGACTGATGGCAAGGATCGAGAAGCCGCGCCGGGCGACAGGCTGCTCCATGGCGAGGAATGGCACGAGGATGTGCTGGAAGCTCTGCGGATGGCGGCCAAGGACGCCCATCTGAAGGCGTACCAGACGGGTACGGGCGTGGTTTATCGGCGCAACGGCAAGATGGGCGTGTACCCGCCCGACCCTGACATGTACGAGGATCTGATCCCGCCTCCGTTTGAGGACAGCTACGAGATCTGAGGCTCCCCTAGCGCTACGAGTCGCGCCGCAGCCAGTTCGACCGAGGTAGTCAGCCGCGTGGCTTACCCCAGTGCAGGCGAGCGGTTCGCCGCGGCCGCGGCGGCGATGGGACTCGACATTGATGTGCGGCGCTTTCCTCAGGGCACCCGCACCGCCGTCGAAGCTGCCGCCGCGGTGGGCTGCGAGCTGGGCCAGATCGTCAAGTCGCTGGTGTTCGAGTGCGACGGCGAGCCGGTGCTGGTGCTGACCTCAGGCGCCAACCGAGTCGATACCGCCGCGCTGGGCCGGATATTGGGCGGCTTGGTCACCAAGGCCGACGCCGACACCGTGAGGCGAGCCACGGGCTTTGCGATTGGCGGGACGCCGCCGTTCGGCCATGCCCTACCCCTGCGAACCGTTGTCGACGCCAGCCTGCTGAAGTACGACCACGTGTGGGCCGCGGCCGGGACGCCCGACACCGTCTTCGAGATCCGCAGCAGGGATCTCGCCCGGTGCGCTGGAGGCAACGTCGCAGCCTTCGCGGCCGATGCGGCGAGGTCGTGACGCTCAAACTGCCGGTGGCGTCTCACGACCCGTCGAAGCGCTCTGTGACTACTTGCTCGCGCTAGCGGTCAGCCGTCTAGCGTTCTGGCGGATGCGGGCGAGGACGCTGGTCGGCTTGATTGTGAGAGTCGTTGTGCTGGCCGGGGTCACGGCGTCGGTTCTTGCGGTGGCGGGGGCTCCGGCTGAGGCGCAGGGACCGAGTCCCGACCGGCTGTGCGATGCCGCTGGGGTGGAACAGTTCGACGATGTCGGCGACGGTGCCTACGGAAGTGACCACATCCTGTGCATGCGGGTCCTCGGACTGTCGGTCGGGTTGGCCGACGGCGCCTACGGCCCGGAGCGAGAACTCACCCGCGCCCAGATGGCCTCGTTCATCGTGCGCCTGTGGCGCGACGTTCTCGGCCGGGCATGTCCCGAGGTGGATACGCCGTTCACGGACGTGGACCCCGACAGCGTCCACGCCGCCGACATCGACTGTCTCTACGGGCTTGGGATCACCACTGGCACGACGGCCACCACATACGAGCCGCAGGCCAAGCTGACCTCATGGCAGATCTCACTGTTCCTCATCCGGACCTACAGACGGGCGGTGGACACCTGCGGGACCGTCAATCCGGGACTCGAGGAGGCGGTCGACTACCTGGAGGGGCTGCGAGTGATCCCGTCGGCGGCCGAGGGACGCAGCCAGGCGGCGGTGACGCGGGCCCAGATGGCGGTGTATGTGATCGGACTCTGGCACAACATCTCCGGGCGCGGGCTGCCGCCGGCCCCGCCCCGCCTTCTCGTGGAGCCGGCCCCGGACGCCCTGCCTGCCGTCGCCTTCTCGTTGCGCGACTTCGCGAACGGCCGCTGGCTGGAGCAGACCGACCCGACGCTGGCCGCCTCGATCAAGCGGCTGGAGTGGGCACGCGACGGCGTCGATGAGATCGAGTCGGTCGCGATCCAAGACCTGCTGTACACGGCGGTCTCGGATCTCGGACTGGCGTCGCGCATCGTGTCGCTGGGTTGGCTGACGGACGGGATCGACCCGACGGAGGCCGAGGCAGTCTCGGACCTGCGGTTGCTGGCCCGGAACGCAGCGGACGCCGCTGAGCAGGTTCTTGCCCTGCGGTGGGTGACCGACGGCATCGATTCCGCAGAGGCCGAGGCCCTCGACTCTCTGGCGTGGATCTCCCGCCACGACGCCGCCGCTGCGGATCGGATTGCGGACATGCCCTTCGCGGCCACCATCGAGCCGCCCGATGTGACGGCGCTGAGATCGCTGCTGACTCTGGCGGTGTTCTGGCCGGAGTCGTTCGAGCGCGTCCTCGCCCATCCGACGCTGAGCGCCGGCTTGTCTGACGACATGAGCCCGGTGGTTGGCACCCTCCACGGCGCCGGGGGCGATCCCGGCCTCATCGACAGGCTCCTCGATCCCGACACCGTGTCAATCGAGCGGCGCATCCTCAGTCTGCCGCTGGCGGGCGAGGTCGTCACCGACATAGTTCGCACCGGCCCGGGCGCGGCGCGATCAATGGACCTGCTGGCGCACTCGCTGCGCTGCGCCGAGGAGATCATGGCGGTGCCGCTGCCGACCAGCCATGTCGCGCTGCTGTTCGAGGACGCCGCCACCGGATCGTTCGCAGGATTGAACTTCGGCACGCACATGGCCGCCCGGGCCGGACTCGACACCGACGCCGACCGCCAGGGGGCCAAGGTCGCGGCCGACGTGATCGCCCATGAGGTGGCGCACTACTATTGGAGGGACAACTCCGCCTGGATCAATGAGGGCGCCGCCCGCCTCGTGGAGGCGATCAGCAGGAGAGCCCGGACCGGCCAACCCGTCAGCGCAATCGACCCCCCGTGTGCCCATGCCCGCGCCATAGCGGAACTGGAGAGCCTGGGCAAGCAGCGAGCCGTGCTCGCATTCGCCTGCAACTATTCGCTCGGCGAGCGGCTCTTCGTCGACCTCTACCGCACGCTGGGCGACGGCCCGTTCCATGCGGGGTTCCGCAGCCTGTACCTGAGGTCCCGGGTCGCCGCCGGCCCCGCCCGCGGCCAGGAAACGACGGTGCTGTCCATCGACCATCTCCGAGAGGCGTTCCTCGCGAGCAGCGGCGCCGCGGCCACAGTGATCGCGCGCTGGTACGACGGAACGGAGCCCTACGACCTGAGCGGCCTCGACTCGAGCCTGGTGGATCCCCGCCTGCCCGGCATCAACGGGCGCATCGACGAGGCCGCCATCGTCGTCGGCGCCGAGGGGCGGGCGGTGTCGGGGTTCTCGGCGCGGGCCGTTGAGGACAGCGACGACCGGGTGTATCTCAAGCTGCAGTACTCGTACAGGGTGGACGCGGCCGCCGAGGTGCCGATGCGGATCGTCGAGTACTTCGAGGACGGCCTTCGCTTCGAAGAGCGGGCGGTCGTGCTGACCGCCGAGCCTCGGAACGTCGGCGGCTGGTGGCGGCTGTCGGTGGGCGCCGCACCGACCGAGGCGTGGGCGCCGGGGCGGTACTGGGTCCACGTGTACGCCGGCGACCGCAAGGTGGCCGCCGTCGAGTACGAGGTCACCCCCTGATCCAGCCCGATCGCGAAATGGCTCTAGGCTCGGGACTCCCATGAGCCTGTACTACGTCCAGAAATTCCTCTACGAACTGAATCGCGACCCAAAGCTCCAGGAGGCCTACCTCAGCGATCGGCGGGAAGTGCTCCAGGCCTACGACCTCGACGACACCGAAGTCGAGGCGCTAATCGCCCCGGACATCGGGCTGCTCTATGTCCTCGGCGTCAACGGGCAGATCCTGATGCACTTCGCAGCCCTGCATCAGATCGAGTGGGCCGACTACCTCCAGCGGATGCGTGACGGCGTCTCCGAGCACGGACCGGTGCGTGCCGGGGTGTACGCCATGAGCGGGTACGAGGGTGTCGACGCCCACACGGCCGCGCTCGGCCAGCAGAGCCCGACCGGGAGCGAGCGGCCGGGCGGATAGCCGATCAGGCGGCGGTGAGGTCGTAGGTCGCGATGGTGCAGCCCACCGCGAAGATCGGTACCGGCTGGTAGCAGTGCACGGTGCCGGGTGCCCCTGATGCCGCCGCGCTGATGGCGATGAAGGTGCGGATCTCGAAGGCACCCTGGCCGGCCTCGGCGTAGACGGACCGATCGTCGTAGTCGAGCAGCGCGTCACGGTCGTTGCGGCACCAGCGGTCGAGGAAGTCACGGTCCCAGGCCTCGTTGATCTTCCCCGAGTCGGGGGTCGCCGGCCAGTGGGAGATCCCGCCGGTACCGATTACCGCCACACGCTCGGGAACGCGGTCGGCGGCCCGCCGGACGGACTCGCCGAACGCCCAGACCCGTTCATAGGGGGCGAGAGGCGGGCCCTGGCAGTTGATGTTGACCGGGACCACGGGGAGGTCGTAGTCGGGGGTCAGGAAGTGGAGCGGCACCGCGATCCCGTGATCGAGCTTCCACTCCTCGGCGTAGGAGACGTCGGAGGTCTGCATGATCTCGGTGATCAGACGCTGGGACAGGCCCCGATCTCCCGGTACGACGAACCTCTCGATCCCCAGCCACCCCGGATCCTCGATGGGCCCTTCGTAGTAGTCGGCCATCCCGATGGCGAAGCTCGGCATGTTGTTCATGAAGAAGTTGCCGAAGTGCTCGGCGGCCACGACCATCAATGCGTCGGGCCGGGCCGCGGCCAGCGCGTCGGCCATCGCACCGTAGGCGGCGTAGACCCGGTCCTTCACCTGCGGATCGGCCTGGTCGGCTCGTCCGACGATTCCCGGAGCGTGGCTGCAGACGCCTGCGAACACCAGGGGCATGAACCGAAGCGTAGACCGCTGATCTAGATTGTCGGCCGTGATACCGGCCGAGGCGAGAGCCACCTTCGAGCGCGACGGAGTCGTCAAGATCCCGGGCGCAGTCGATGGCGAGTGGGTCGAGCGGATCCTGGAGGACGCCCAGGGGGAGCTCGATGATCCAGGGCCGTGGGTCACCGACACCAACCCGGGAGCGGCCGAGGACCGCCTGTTCACCACCCGGTACCGCTGGCAGCACGCGCCGGTGATCCGCGACTTCGTGTTCTCGTCGCCCGTCGCGGCGATGGCGGCATCGCTGACCGGCTCGGGGAGGATGCGCTTCTACTTCGATCACCTGCTGGTGAAGGAGCCCCTCACCTCGGCGCCCACGCCGTGGCACCAGGACATTCCCTACTGGCCCTTCCTGGGCAAGCAGATCGTGTCGGCGTGGGTCGCGGCCACCAGCAGCCGGGTGAGCCACAGCTCGCTCGAGTTCGTTAGAGGCTCGCACCGTTGGGACGCGTACTACGCCCCGACGTCGTTCGACGGCCAGGGTGGCTGGACCGAGGACTTCAAGGGCGATCCCATGCCGAACGTCGAGGAGGCCCGCGGCCGCTCCGACTGCCCCTACGAGATCGTCGGGTTCGACGTCGAGCCCGGTGACGCCATCTTCTTCTCGGCCTGGATCATCCACGGCTCGCCCGCCAACGAGAGCCGCGAGCGCCGGGTTGCGCTGTCCACCCGGTGGCTGGGCGACGATGCCACCTGGTACCCGCATCCGGGCTGCGATCCCACCGTCACCCAGGACGACACCACCGCAGTACCAGGTGAGTACCCCGCCGACGACGAGAGGTTCCCGCTGGTGCACGGGCCTGGAGGCCGAGCGGACAGGCGGCGATCGCGTCAGTCCTGGTGAGTCGCTCAGCGAGGCCGTGGCCCGAGCGGCCCGTGAGCGAAGCGAACGAGAGCGGCAGTGATCAGGCCGGCAACGGCCGGCCTAATCGGACTCCATCTGCTTCAACTCGGCATCGATCTCGTCCATCAGCAATACCAGGTCGATGACGTCGTGGCTGGCGACCGAGCCCAGGAACCGGCCGGAATCCTGGTCCAGCACGGGAATGACCGACTGCGAAGCGTTGGTCATCCTCTCCAGGGCGTCGTGGATCGCCTCGTCGGGCCGCGCCGCCAGATGGTTCGCCCGCAGCACGTCACGCAGCAGAGCCCTGGCCTGCGAGCCCCGGCGAATCGAGCGGAGCCCGCTGGTCGAGACGACTCCTGAGACTTCGCCGTCATCGACGACCAGGTAGTCGGTCTGGTTGGGAACGGTCCAGGCGTCGATGAACTCTGCCACGCTGGTGTCGGAGCGCGGGTACTCGCGAGTCGTGTCCAACACGGTGCGGACCTCGACGCCCTCCAGGGCGTAGCGGGCGAACGAAGGCGGCACAGAACCGGGGAGTGCGGAGTGCTCCTTCAGCGTCGTCCGCCTCACCGCGAAGTTGATCACCGACGGCATGAACATGATGTAGCCGAACATGATCATCACCAGCAGCGAGAACACATCCTCGTCGATCACGCCGCCCTCGAGAAGGACGAGCAGGAAGGCGATCTCTGCAACGCCCTTGGACATCAGACCGGTGGCCAGCGCGAAGGGTGCGTCGATCCGGGTCACGTACGTACCGATGAAGGCTCCAGCGAACTTCCCGACCAGAGGCACCAGAACGAGGCCGACGATCGTGGAGGCGGGCAGGTCGATGAAGGACAGGTCGAAGTACAAGCCGGCCGAGGCGAAGAACAGCGGGACGAAGAGGCCCTCCGAGGCGCTGCGCATGCCGGGCATGATGTCGTTGCGCACCCCTTGGGAGAGTCCCGACAGGGCCGCACCGAACAGCAGCGCCCCGATGGTGCCGTGCAGGCCCATCTTCTCGGCTCCCACGACCATCAGGAAGAGCCCTCCGATGAGAAGGCCGAATGAGAGCTGGGGAACGTTGACGAAACGCTGCAGGCCGAGGATGGCCACCGGCAGCACCTTCGCCGACAGCAGCCAGGCCAGTGTCACGAAAGCAACGATCTTGCCGACGAGGGCCAGAACCGACAGCGCGGTCACGCTGGGGAGGGTCTCACCCACGGTGAAGCCCACCACGAGCAGCGAAGCGATCTCGGCGATGATCACGATGGTGAAGATCTTGAGCCCTATGGGCTGCCTGAGGGTTCCAGAGTCCGACAGGACCTTGGCTGCGAGGCCGAGGCTCGAGAGCGACAGCACCCCGGCCAGGGCCAGCGCCTCGTTGAACTCCAGGCCCAGCCCCAGATCGAGCCCGAAGAGGTCGGATGTGACCGCGAGGGCTGCTACCAGCGAGATGACGACCGAGATGATGGCCGCCGCGAAGTAGCGGCCCCGGATCGTCACCACGAAGCCAGGGACGTCGATCTCGTCGAGCCCCACGATGAAGAACAGCACGAAGATGCCTATCTCCAAGAACAGCTGGAGGTCGTGCGTGGGTTCGACCAGCCCCGTGACCGGACCGAGCAACACGCCGGTCAGCGTGAAGGCGATGATCGAGTTCAGGCCGAAACGGCCAAGCGCGCCCTCCAGCAGTTTGGCGACGACGATGAGCAGCCCGATCGGTAGCAGTACGTCCAGCAACCGTGACCCTCCCCAGGTGACGGCGTCGAGAGAGCGGAACAACAATATCCCGCCGACGGCGGCCGGGCCGCCACTGGGACTTCAAGCCGTCGGGCCTGCATTGCGGCCCGTCCCGCCGATTGTGGTGGCCCGGTAGGCGCGTACCGGGTGGAGGGGCTAGCATGTCGTTCCGTCAGGCGGCTACGGTCAGCCGGCAGCTGTTTCGCTATACCGAGGAGACGCGGTTCATTGAATATCAGCACTGACAGGCAGGGGGGAGCGTTGATTGCAATGGCCGAGGGCCGCGTCGACGGTGCCAACGCCCTTGAGTTCCACGAAGCCCTGGAGGCCGCTATCAGCCCGGACGATACGGGGATGGTGCTGGACTTCGAAGGTATCTCCTACATCAGCAGCGCCGGCCTCCGCGTTGTTCTGCTCGTTGCCAAGACGCTCCAGAAGCAGAACGCCAAGATGGCCGTCTGCTCGCTGTCCGATTCGATCCGGGAGATCTTCGAGATCAGCGGGTTCGACAAGATCATCCCGGTCCACGGATCGCGCGCCGACGCGCTCGCCGGGGTCGGCGGCTGATCAACTCTTGACCATCGGCTAGGCGGCAAGGTCCCCCAGCCCCTTCCAGATCCCTTCACGCGCCCGCTCGGCCTCTGAGCGGGTACGTTCTCGCTATGGCTGGCGAGCGCGACCGGCGGCCACTGGCTGTGGCCTGGGACGAGGCGCGGGAGGTGCTGGTCGTCGTGTTGCTGGCCGCCGCGCTGCTGCACGTGGTCGCGCCGATGATCCGGTACGCCGGGATCGATCGTCGCTATCCGTGGTGGGATGACCTTCACAGCGCTCTCACCAACGTCAATGCCCTGACCGGCATCATGCTGGTCGGCGCGGCCGTCGCGGTATGCACGACGCCTGCCTCCGACATGGTCCCCCGGCTGCGGCAAACGGTCTACTGGGCATCGGTTGTAGTGGCCCTTCTCGGCGTGCTCGCGATCATCAACGTCCTGTCGGTGCCGTCCGCGGGCGACGCGACCGCAATGCGGCTGGCGGTCGTGGCCTGGCGCCCGGGACCGGCTGTGTTGCTGTCGGGTTGCGCGGCCTGGATGGCTCGCCGAGTGGTGCTTCTCGGCTGACAACAGGCAGCGCCGCGCGGGCTCGGTTCATCGGCCCGCGCGCTGACGCGTCACGGGCCGGCTCGCCGGTAAGCTTCCGGCCCGTGTCGGAGTTCCTGCGCACCTATCTGACCGTCGGCATCTTCGGCGCAGTCGGAGCCGTCATCGTGGCCGCGCTGCTGGGTGCGGGCCGGATTCTGCGACCGTCCCGCCCCACCCCGGCAAAGGTGGAGAACTACGAGTCCGGCGTCGACCCCATCGGGGACATGTGGTCGCAGGCCAATATCCGCTACTACGTCTTCGCCCTGCTGTTCGTATTGTTCGACGTGGAGGCCGTGTTCATCTTCCCGTGGGCCGCCCGTCTGGAGGCCTACGCGATGTTCGGCCTCGTGGAGATGGCCATCTTCATCTTCATCCTGCTCCTCGGCCTGCTCTATGCCTGGCGCAAGAGGATGTTGCGGTGGGTATGACCGCGAGCCGCTTGTCGAGCTATGCGGTGGGTATGACCGCGGGCCGCTTGTCGAGCTATGCGGTGGGTATGACCGCGGGCCGCTCTATGGGGGGATCCCGGTGGGTCTAGTCGAGTCGGGCAAGGTTCCCAAGCCGCTGTCAACCTTGCTCAACATGAGCCGCAAATACTCGCTGTGGGTGTATCAGTGGGGCCTGGCCTGCTGCGCCATAGAGATGGGCGCGGCTTTCGGCTCACCCCGTTACGACGTCATGCGCCTTGGCGTGATCCCCCTGCCTGCCAGCCCTCGGCAGGCGGACCTGGTGGTGATCTCCGGCACCGTCACCGACAAGATGGCGCCCTCGGTGCGCCGCCTGTACGAGCAGATGCCCGATCCCAAGTACGTCATCTCCATGGGGTCCTGCGCCAACTGCGGCGGTCCCTACTGGGACAGCTACTCGGTCACCAAGGGCGTCGACCAGGTCGTGCCGGTCGACGTGTACGTGCCCGGCTGCCCGCCCCGGCCCGAGGCCCTGCTCGAGGGGATTGTCATGCTCCAGGAGCGCATCCAGAACGAGGACATGGGCGAGCGTTGGAGGGGTGAGCCGATTGTCGTCGACTGACACCGGCACGCCGGAGGCCGACGCCCTCGACGCCCCTCCCGCCGACGTTCACGTCGAAGCGCTGCTGGCCCGCATGCGCAGCGCGCTGGGAGACGCCCTCGTCGAGTCGGATGCCGGCCGCGGTCTTCTCTGGGTGCGAGTGGAGCGCGACGCCTGGGCCGACCTCGCAAGCTGGTTGCGCGACGAGGAGGGCTTCGGGTTCTTCAACTTCCTGTCTGCCATCGACTGGATGCCGTCGCCATTCGGGCGCGACATGGACAGCGCGGTGGACAACGTGCTCGATCCTCCCGAGCCCAGCGAGCCGCCTCCGACCGAGACCGGAGCGGCCGGCGGGGACACCCGCTTCCAGCTCCTGGCCCGAGTCAACGACGTGACCACGGGTCGTTCGGTGATCGCCAAGGCAGACCTGCCCGGCGACGACCTGCACGCCCCGAGCTGGGTGCCGACCTATCCCGGCGCCGACTGGCACGAGCGCGAGGCCTGGGAGATGTTCGGGATCGACTTCGACGGTCACCCGGGGCTGCGCCACATCTATCTTCCCGGTGAGTTCGAGGGCCATCCGCTGCGCAAGGACTACCCGTTGCTGGCCCGCCGGGTGAAGCCCTGGCCCGGCCTCGTCGACGTCGAGCTGATGCCCGAAGCAGACGATGAGAAGGGCGGCACACCGTGACCGTCACCGAGCGCCAGCAGCTCAGCTACATCGCGGCCCAGGCCGCCGATGCCCGCGTCAATCTGGAGATCGAGACCGAGGGCATGACCCTCAACATCGGCCCCCAGCATCCGGCCACCCACGGCACGCTGCGCATCATCGCCAAGCTCGACGGAGAGCAGGTGGTGTCGGCCGAGCCGGTCATGGGCTACATGCACCGGGGCTACGAGAAGCTGGCCGAGGTGCGGACCTACCCTCAGGTCACCACGTTGATCAACCGCATCGACTGGTTGGGCAGCTTCGCCAACGAGGTGCCGTTCATCCTGGCCGCGGAGCAGCTCATGGAGGTGGAGGCCCCGCCCCGGGCCCAGTGGATCCGCACCATCCTCTTCGAGCTGAGCCGCATCGCCAACATAACCCTGTTCCTGGGCGACATGGCGGTGCAGGTGGGGGCCATCACGCCGGTGTTCTTCGCCTTCCGGGACCGGGAGCATGTTCTCAACCAGATAGAGGCGGCTACCGGGGGGCGTTTCCACCCCAACTTCGACCGGATCGGCGGCCTCAAGGACGACCTCCCGGCCGGCTGGGTGGCCGAAACACGCCAGGCCATGCGCAAGATCCGCACCTTCTGCGACCAGATCGAGGAGCTGGTGGAGGGCAACGAGATCTTCCAGGCCCGCACCCGGGGCATCGGCGTGATCCCGCCCGACGTCGGCCTGTCCTACGGCCTGACCGGGGCCAATATCAGGGCCTCCGGGGTGGACTGGGACCTGCGCCGCGACAGCCCGTGCGGGCTCGTCCACGACCAGGTCGACTGGAAGGTCTGGACCCATCCCGACGGCGACTCCTTCGCCCGGTTCTGGGTGCGCCTGCAGGAGACCCGTGAGGCGACCAAGATCGTCGACCAGCTGCTGGACGGGATCCCGTCGGGGCCGATCATGGCCAAGGTGCCCGTCATCATCAAGGTGCCCGCGGGCGAAGCCCATGTAGAGACGGAGAACCCTCTGGGAGTGATGGGCTACTACGTCGTGTCCAAGGGGGACCTGTTCCCGTTCCGGGTGAAGATCCGCTCGGCGTCGTTCTCGAACGTGTCGATCACGCCGTGGCTGCTCAAGGGGGTCTACGTCCCCGACATCATCACCATCCTGGGAAGCCTCTACTTCATCCTCGGAGACATCGACCGATGATCTGGTGGGGTGCTGAACGGGGGCCTGCTGAGGGGGTCGACCGATGATCTCGGTGCTGTCGGAGCTCTCCTACTGGCAGGTCACCTCGATCAGGGTGGCGGCGGGCCTGGTGGCCGTGTTGCTGGTGGCGGGCACGCTGGTTTACGCCCACCTGTTCAAGATGGTGAGCTTCATGCAGAGCCGGCTGGGTCCCATGGAGGCCGGCCCCTACGGCTCCCTGCAACTCATGGCCGAGATCGGCAAGTTCCTCCAGAAGGAGGACATCGTTCCCCGCCGGGCCGACCGCTTCGTGTTCAAGGCCGCTCCGTTCGTGGTCCTCACCTCGACGTTCCTGCTGCTCGTCGTGCTTCCGGGGGGTCCGGACGCATGGTTCATATCCAACGACCTGGGGATCTACCTGGCCATGGCCGTCAGCTCGGTGTCGGTCATCGGCATCCTCATGGCGGGCTGGGGCTCGGCCTCCAAGTACTCGCTCCTCGGCGGGCTGCGGGCCACCGGCCAGCTCATCGCCTACGAGCTGCCCCTGCTGCTGGCGGTGGTCGGGGTGGTGATCCAGGCTGAGACCATGAACCTCCAGGAGATCGTGCTGGCCCAGGCCAACGGCGAGATCTTCGGCTGGGGGGCCATCGGCAACCCGTTCATCATCACCCAGTTCGCCGGTTTCATCATCTTCATGATCGCCATGCAGGCCGAGCTGACCCAGACCCCGTTCGACATGCCCGTGGCCGAGTCGGAGCTGGTCACCGGCTACATGACCGAGTACTCGGGCCTGCGGTTCCTGCTGTTCTTCATCGGGGAGTTCGCCACCGCCGGCGTGTTCTCGGCCATCGCGGCGGTGTTGTTCCTGGGCGGCTGGTACGTGCCGGGTCTCGACCCGGCCGACAACCTGTTCAACGTGGTCGGGCCGCTGGTGCTGTTCGGCAAGGTGGTGCTCCTGACGTTCCTGGTCTTCTGGGTCCGGTTCACCTTCCCTCGCTTCCGCGAGGACCAGCTCCAGCGCCTGGCCTGGAAGTTCCTGGTACCGCTGGCGCTGGCCAACATCGTGGTCACCGGCGTGCTCAAGGTGGTGGTGTGATGAGCCTCGTGACCGGCGTGCTCAAGGTGGTGGTGTGATGAGCCTCGTGACCGGCGTGCTCAAGGTGGTGGTGTGATGAGCCTCGTACCCGGCCTCGTCAAGGGGCTGGTAGTGACCGGCTCCACCATCGTGCGCACGGTGTTCCCCAAGCGAGGGGTGCGAACGCTGATGCCCGCGCCGACGAAGGGCGCAGCCACCGTGCAGTACCCGCACGTGAAGGAGGCACCGCCGACCCGGGCCCGGGGCGTGATCGCCCTGCATGAGGGCAACTGCACCGCCTGCATGCTGTGCGCCCGCGAGTGCCCGGACTGGTGCATCTACATCGAGGGCCACAAGGAGAAGGCCCCGCCCCGCCGCGCCGGAGGCAAGCCGAGGCAGGTCAACATTCTCGACCGCTTCGACATCGACTACGCCCTGTGCATGTTCTGCGGCATCTGCGTGGACGTGTGCCCGTTCGAGGCCCTGTTCTGGAGTCCCGAGTACGAGTTCTCCGAGCCCCGCATCGCCGACCTGCTCCACGACAAGGAGCGGCTGACGGAGTGGATGGAGACCGTGCCCGACTTCGAGGACTACGAATCGGGCTCGGTGGCCAAGAAGCTGAAAGTACCCCCGACATGACGTCTGCGGGCGTGTTTGCCGCGGCCGCTTCGGGCGGCGACCTGTTCGTGGCCCAGAACGTGTTCTTCGGCGTGATCGCGCTGGTGATGATCGTGTCCGCGATCCGGTGCGTGACCACCCGCAACGTCGTGCACGCCGCCCTGTGGCTGGTGCTGGTGCTGGCCGGCGCGGCGGCCCAGTTCATCCTGCTGGGCTCGGAGTTCGTGGCCGTCACCCAGGTGCTGGTCTACATCGGCGCCATCATCGTGCTGTTCCTGTTCGGGATCATGCTCACCAAGGCCTCGATGGGCGACGACGACTCGGTGGCGGGCGAGAAGCGGCTCATGGCCGGCCTGGTGGCCGTGCTGCTGGCCGTGGTGATGGGCATCGCACTCATCGACAGCTACTCGGACACCCGGGTGGTGATCGACGAGCCCCAGCGCTTCGCCGCGGTGTCCGACGCCATCTTCAGCCAGTACATAGTGGCCTTCGAGGCGGTGTCGGTGCTGCTGCTGGCTGCCCTGATCGGCGCCATCGTCGTGGCCCGCAAGGAGTAGGGGCGGCCGTGACCCAACTCTCACCCCCCCGCGCTGGTGCTGTATATCGCGATTTCATGTCATTATCGCATGTTTTCGCGATGAGAACGGCTGGCACGGCCCGCAGGAGCGTCGAGCCGTGATCCTCAACCAGTTCCTCCTGCTGGCCGCGATCCTGTTCTGCATCGGCGTGTACGGCGTGCTGGCCCGCCGCAACGGGATCATGGTCCTGATGTCCGTCGAGATCATCCTCAACTCGGTGAACATCAACCTGGTGGCGTTCGGAGCCTTCCGCGACCATGTGGCCGGAGAGGTGTTCGCCCTGTTCGTGATCGCAGTGGCCGCGGCCGAGGTGGGCATCGGCCTGGCCATCGTCCTGCTCATCTACCGCAACCGACGAAGCATCGACCTCACCGAGGCCGATCTGCTCAAGGGCTAGAGGCCGAGCGGGTAGGAGGCGACACGTGAACATGCTGGCGAAGCACTCAGCGAGGCCGTGGCCCGAGCGGCCCGTGAGCGCAGCGAACAAGAGCGGGAAACACCACGCCGCACCGCGAGGCGGCGTCACCTACCCGCGCGTGTTCTGAGGGGACCTACAGCCGTGAACGTGCTCGCCGCCGCGCTCGCCGCCGCCGAGGAGACCGTCGCTTACGGGCCCAGCTCCGTAGACAGCGCCGGGTTCTTCCTCAACTTCGCCTGGCTGGTGCCGCTGCTGCCCGCCCTGTCGTTCGCGGGCATCCTGCTGTTCGGCAAGCGCATGCGGCGCAAGGGCTCCGAGCTGGGCGTCGCCGCGGTGGCGGGCTCGTTCGTGCTGTCCCTCGGAGCGGTGATCACCTGGATCGGCCATCGCGACGACGCCCACGAGGGCGTCCAGGCCGTGCACCGCACGGTGGGATGGCTGAACTGGGGCGGCACCACCTACGACGCCGGCATCCTGCTGGACGGCCTCTCGGTGATGATGCTCTTCGTGGTGACGGCGGTGTCGCTGCTGGTGCACATCTACAGCACCGACTACGTGGCCGGCGACGCCCGCTACACCCACTTCTTCGCCTTCTTGAGCCTGTTCACCGCGGCCATGCTGTTCTTCGTCCTCAGCGACAACCTGCTGCAGATGATCGTCGGCTGGGAGCTGGTCGGCGTGTGCTCCTTCGTGCTGATCGGGCACTGGTGGGAGGACAAGGCCAACTCCGACGCCGCCCTCAAGGCCTTCTTCACCAACCGGGTCGGCGACATCGGCCTGCTGGTGGGCGTGTCGATCCTGTTCTTTGCCGCGGGCCGCACCTTCGACACCCTGACCCTGTCCGAGCGCATCAACGCGGGCGACGTGAGCCACACCGCCCTGGTGGTGGCGTCGCTGTGCCTGCTGGCCGCGGTGATGTCCAAGTCGGGCCAGTTCATACTGCACACCTGGCTGCCCGACGCCATGGCCGGACCCACGCCGGTGTCCGCGCTCATCCACGCCGCCACCATGGTGGTGGCCGGGATCTTCATGGTGGCCCGCCTCTACCCGGTGTTCTGGGAGGGGATGTCGATCGCCGGCTCGAGCATCAACATTCTTGCGCTGGTCGGCGCGGTCACCCTGCTGTTCGGCGGGCTGCTGGCGTTCACCCAGAACGACATCAAGAAGGTGCTGGCCTACTCCACCGTCAGCCAGCTCGGCTACATGGTGATGGCCCTGGGTGTCGGCGCATGGACCGCCGCCATGTTCCACCTGTTCACCCACGCCTTCTTCAAGGCGTGCCTGTTCCTGGGGTCGGGCTCGGTGAGCCACGCCGTGCACAGCTTCGACATGAAGACCGACATGGGCGGGCTCCGCAAGGTCATGCCCCACACCTACCGCACGTTCCTGGTGGCCACGGTGGCCCTCATGGGCCTGCCCCCACTGGCCGGGTTCTGGTCCAAGGACGAGATCCTGGCCGGCACCGGCGGCTGGGGCCTGTTCGGCGGCACCGGTGCCAACGGCAACTACACCCTGATGCTGGTGATGGGCATGGTGGGCGCGGCGGTGACCGCGGCCTACATGACCAGGGTCACCTACCTCACGTTCTTCGGCACCTACCGGGGCCACGGCCATCCCCACGAGTCGGGGCCGCGCATCCTGGTGCCGCTGTACGTGCTGGCGTTCTTCGCGGTGGTGGCCGGGCTGTTCAACATGCCCAAGGGCTTCCAGTTGTGGCCCGAGGCGTGGCAGGAGCGCTTCGGCCATTACGTAGAGCCGGTGGCCGCCTACTTCCCGGCCATCGGCCACGCCAAGCCCAGCTGGTCGCTGGCCGTCGTCTCGGTACTGGTGGCCCTGATCGGCGCCGGCCTGGCCTGGCGCTACTACTTCAAGGGCGTGCAGCAGCGCTCGGAGGCCGCGGGGCAGCAGCTGACCGAGATCGACGACGGGCCGGTCTCGCGGGGCGGCCTGCCGCGGGCGGTTCACACCGCGCTGGTCAACAAGTACTACTTCGACCACCTCTACACCGGCGTGATCGTCAAGGCGGTCAAGGGCCCCCTGGCCAAGGCCACCTACTGGTCCAACCAGCGCGTCATCGACGGCGTCGTCAACGAGGCCGGCCGCCAGTCGGTGGCCGCGGGCCGCGCCGTGTACGACCACATCGACCAGACCCTCATCGACAGGGTCATCGTGGACGGCTCGGGCCGGGCCTCCGACGGCGCCGGCGAGAGCCTGAGAGGCATGCAGACCGGCAAGGTCCAGCAGTACGCCGCCATCCTGTTCGCGGCGGCGACCATCCTCGCCGGCGTGTTCATGCTCATCCTGTCGCTGTGACCCCCCAGAACGCAATCCCCCAGTACCCAGGAGCTTCGAGGACCCAGTTATGACCGACTTTCTCAACGATTGGGGCCTGACCCTGGTCACCTTCGTCCCGCTGGTCGGGGCGCTGGTGATGATGGCGGTCCCCTCCGCCGAGGAGAAGGCTCTCAAGCAGTTGGCCCTGCTGTCGTCGCTGCTGGCGATGGTGATCGGCGGCCTGCTGCTGATCGACTTCGACTACGGCAATGCCGGCGCCCTGCAGTATGTGGTCGACGCCCGCTGGATCGAGGTGATCAACAGCCGCTACATCCTCGGCCTCGACGGCATCTCCCTGCCGCTGATGGCCCTGACGCTGGTGGTGGTGCCGCTGTGCGTCGTCTACTCGTGGGACCACATACCCGAGCCGGGCAACCCCAAGGCGTTCTTCGTCCTGATGCTCATCCTCGAGACGGGCATGGTGGGCACGTTCGTGGCCCAGGACCTGATCCTGTTCTTCGTGTTCTTCGAGGTCGTGCTGCTGCCCATGTTCTTCATGATCGCGGTGTGGGGCGGCGAGAACCGGCGCTACGCGTCGATCAAGTTCTTCCTGTTCACGCTGTTCGGCTCGGCGTTGATGCTGCTGTCGTTCCTGGCCCTGTTCTTCCTGTCCACCGACCCGGCCACCGGCGAGTCGCTGCGCACCTTCGACATGCGGGTCCTGTCCGACGTGGCCGGCGCGGGCATCCTGGGCTCGACCCAGATCTGGATCTTCGCCGGCATGTTCATCGGTTTCGGGGTGAAGGTGCCGATGTTCCCGTTCCACACCTGGCTGCCCGACGCCCATACCGAGGCGCCCACGGTGGGATCGGTGATCCTGGCCGCGATCCTGTTGAAGCTCGGCACCTACGGGTTCGTGCGCATCGCGGTGCCCATGCTGCCCGACGGCGCGGAGACGTGGGCGCCGTGGATCGGGCTGCTGGCCGTGATCGGCATCATCTACGGCGCGCTGGGATGTCTGGCCCAGACCGACATGAAGCGCCTGATCGCCTTCTCGTCGGTGGCCCACATGGGCTTTGTGATGCTGGGCATCGCCACCCTCACCGACTTCGGGATCAACGCCGCCATATTCGGCATGGTCGCCCACGGGATCATCACCGGGATGCTGTTCTTCCTGGCCGGCTCGGTTAAGGAGCGCTACCACACGCTGGAGATCCGCCGGCTCGGAGGGATGCTGGTCCAGGCGCCCCGCATGGGGTGGATCCTGGGGTTCTGCTCGATGGCGTCGCTGGGCCTTCCCGGCCTGGCCGGCTTCTGGGGCGAGTTCCCGGCCATCCTGTCGGCCTACTCGCCCGCGGAGGGCCTGCCGGTCGAGACGTTCCGGACCTACATGGTGGTTGCCGCGGTGGGAACCGTGCTGGCCGCGGGCTACCTGCTGTGGCTGTTGCAGCGCACTGCTATGGGCGCGCCCCGAGAGGAGTTCGCCGGCAGCGACGAGATCGTCGACGTGACCCGCACCGAGTGGATCGCCTGGGCGCCGCTGCTGGTCGGGATCCTGCTGTTCGGCCTGGTGCCGGGACTGATCTTCGATGTGACCGACCCGGCGGTGGTCGGCCTGCTGGCGACCGGAGGCTGATCCGTGCTCGTGTCACCGTCCCCCTTCCCGTTCTGTTTGCGCCTGCTGGCCGCTACGGCCGGTCTTCGCACACAGATGACCGGAGGCTGATCCCCTGATGCTGGGTTCGGTCTCGACGCTGGTCGTCGCCTTCGAGCGGCCCGCTATCGACTGGCACGCGATCGCGCCCGAACTGACCCTGCTGGGCTTCGGGGCCCTGCTGACGCTGGTCGACATCTTCTGGCTGGAGCGGGGCCGGGCCGTGGTGTCCGCGCTGGCGTCGTTCGGTCTGCTGGCCTCGATGGTGCCGGTGCTGACCCTGGCCTGGGACGGTGCCGACCGCTCCACCTTCTGGGGGGCGTACGTCGTCGACGACTACTCGCTGGTGATGAAGGCCGTGTTCCTGCTGGCCGGGTATGTGGTGGTGCTGCTGTCCACCAACTACATCGCCGAGGGCGACTACTGGGAGAACGAGTACTACCAGATGCTGCTCTCCGCGGTGCTGGGCATGGTGGTGATGGCCTCGGCCCGCGACCTGGTGACCATCTTCGTGGCTCTCGAGCTGCTGTCCATCCCCGCCTACCTGATGGCCACGTGGCGCAAGCGCGACCTCCGCAGCAACGAGGCCGGACTCAAGTACTACCTGATGGGGGTGTTCGCCTCCGCCGTGCTGCTCTACGGCATGTCGCTGCTCTACGGGGCGGCCGGCTCCACCATGCTGGTCGACATCGACGCGGCCATCTCTACAGACGGCGCGCCGCTGGCGGTGGTGACGCTGGGCGTGATCTTCGTGGTGGTGGGGTTCGGCTTCAAGGTGTCGGCGTTCCCGTTCCACACCTGGGCGCCCGACACCTACGAGGGTGCCCCCACGCCGGTGACCGCGTTCCTGTCGGTGGCGTCGAAGGCGGCCGGGTTCGTGGCCCTGCTGAGCCTGGTGTTCGTGGGCTTCTGGGGGCGGTCCGATGTGTACCAGCCGCTGATGTGGGTCCTGGCTGCGGCATCGATGTTCGGTGGCAACCTGATGGCGCTGCGCCAGACCAACGTGGTGCGGCTGCTGGCCTACTCGGGGGTGGCCCAGGCCGGCTACATGCTGGCGCCGCTGGCGGTGGCGGGGGAGTCGCTGGCGACAGCCGACGACGCCCTGTCGTCGGTGGTGACGTACCTGGCCATCTACGCCGCCATGAACCTGGGGGCCTTCGCGGTGATCATCGCGGTGGCCCGCCGCACCGCCTCGGCCGAGATAGACAGCTACAAGGGCCTGTTCCGCTACTCGCCGGGCCTGGCCGTCGCCATGACCATCTTCCTCATGGCCCTGGCCGGCATCCCGCCGCTGGGCGGCTGGTTCGCCAAGTTCGAGATCGTGCTGGCCCTGCTCTCGCCGGGCACCGCCTGGGGCGTTGCCCTCGGCGTGATAGTGGCGGTCAACTCCGTGATAGCCCTCTACTACTACGCCCGAATCGCCTCCCACATGTGGGCGGAAGCTCCGCCCGAGTCCGCGGAATTCGACACAACCACCCCCATCAAGTCCCCCGCCTCCGTCTCAGCCGCCCTGGTCCTCACCGGCGCAGCCACTCTCGCCTTCGGCATCCTCCCCCAATGGGTAGGCCACTTCACCGACGTAAGCCTGGTAGCCGCCCTCCCCGGCTGACGGGCTTACTTGCGCGATGGCTGCGTGGCTTGCATGGCGGGATCCCGACGGGTGGGAGCCGGTAGGCGACCTCAACGGCTACATGCTCGTGCCGCTGCCCCCGCACGAATCGGCCTCGCCCTGCTAGCCCTGTCGGTGGTCGCCCTCCACTACGCCCGCATCGCCTCCTACATGCTGGAATGATCATGATGTTGAGCGGCCCGGATCTTGTGGGCAAGGTCGGCGTAGCTCCTGTAGCAGTTAGGCGTCGCTGGGTTCATTGGGTGCTCGGTCGTCGGGCAGGTGAAAGCGCAGGGTTACGCCGGCGGAGCGGCTCGTGCTCTTGGAGCACGGCACAGTCGTCCCGTCCCGGAACAGCAAGGTCACGCCACCGGTCTCCAGCACCACCCTCACCCCCTGAGCCGACACGTTGACAGCCGACCACAGCCCGAAGCCCCGGAACTGCTCCCCGGTCGATGAAACGCCCGGCCGCGTGGCCTGCAGCACCACCTCCTCCTCGGTCAGGCCGGGAAACGCGTCTCGCATCGTGGCGTGGATGCCGGGTCCTTGGTCGAGGACCACAATCTGCGCGCCGCTCCCAGCCCTCTCCAAGGCGACTTCACCGCCGCCGGCCCAGTCGGCCGCGTTGTAGGCGACCTCTCGCACGGCTTGTCGAAGCGCGTCCCGCAAGCCTCCGGGAGCCAGACCCAACTCGTCCACGACCGCTTCGGCTGCCCGACCAGCGGAGCGGCGATCGCTGATGGCGTGCCTGCTCGTCATTCTGGACGGGTCTTGATGGAACTCTCCGCCACACACAGGAGCATCTCGATGACCCATTCGACTGCTTCGATCGCCCCGGCTGCCACCTTCGGGGCTTGGCGCTCGCCGCACGTGGCCCACTGCCAGTAGCAGGTTGTCTCGCGGCGACCGGCCATCAAGAACAGGGTCGGCACCCACCATCCGCCGTGCTCCCGCGCCCCGGACAGGACCACGCAAGGCAGGTCGGCGTGGGGCTCGGCCACAACCGCTCCGGGTCCTCTCCACGACCACTCGAACCGCCACGACCCGTGGACCATGTCCTCCAGCCAGCCGGCCGCGGCCGCCTCAGCTTCGTCTCGGTCAGCAGTGCCGACGGACTGGAACGCCTCCGCCGCGACTGGTGCCAGCGGCAACTCCACCACGGCCCGAGAAGCCATGGGCTCACGCTAGCCGCCTGTCACCTCGGACATGTCAGAGGCCATATTGCCGGGCCATGTCGGGACTGACGAACGCAAGAGGTCCGGGTAGCTGACAACTGCACGCCCTGTCACCGGCGTCGAGCGTTGACGGTTGCCGCCACTCGTAGTGAGTTGCTCTCACTACCCCTATCGCCTCGCCGGTAGGGTCGAGACCGTCCTTCGGGGCGGTCTCTGTCTTTGTAGGGAAGTAGCGGTCTGTGTGGGGAGTAGCGGTTGATCACGACCCGCAGCATCCCGGGGTACACGGGACGCGGTTCAGTAGCGGATGTCGAGGGCGTAGCGCAGGGCTCGGTCGAGTTCGGCCTGCTTCAATTCGTCTAGGTGGCCTACGGGATCGTGGTCCAGGCTCCACTTGGGGATGGTCACGATGCTGTCGCAGTTGATGACGCTGCTCTCGTTGAGGCCGTGATCGGATCCGACCGCGACTTCTGAGTCGATGCCTCGCACGGTGCGGGTGACGAGTGCGCAAGTGACGGAGGCTCGCACGCCGGCAGCTGCATCCCTGGTGAGCACGCATACCGGCCGTCTACCGGCTGGCGGACCGAGGTCGGCCCGGTAGATCTCGCCTCGTGCTACCACTCAGGCGCGGTGCGGGCTGCGAGCCTGGCGGCGGACTCGATCAGTGCAGGATCCTCGGGCAGGCGGCGGTACGCCTCGATCAAGCGTCGATCGGCGGCCAGCCGCTCGTCGGCGTCGATGACGGCCCGTGCCCCCTCCCGCAGCAGAGCGGAACGGCTGGCGCCCCGCGTCCGTGCAATCTCGTCGAGCCTGTCGACCAGGTCGTCATCAAGCTGTACGAGCACCTCTCGGCGAGCCATGACCATATGGTAGTCCATATGGAACGTCGACTTCATCATCCAGGTATAGCTGTATACGCCGCATATCTAGAGTATGCACTATCAGTGTGCATGCGCCGGAGCGGCCGAAGGGGCCTGGGGACCGGTGACTGTCGGGGAGCGGATCACCGAGCGGATCGCATCCCAGGGGCCGATCCCGGTGTCGGACTATGTCGACGCTTGCCTCTACGACCCCGATGGCGGTTTCTACATGCGGCCCGGTGGGGGCCGGGCCGGAGGCCGTTCGGGGCACTTCCTGACCGCGCCCGAAGTGGGTCCCCTGTTCGGGGCGGTGCTGGCCCGGGCGTTGGATGCCTGGTGGGCCGAGTTGGGTCGGCCCGAGCCGTTCACGGTGGTCGACTGGGGGGCCGGTCCGGGCACGCTGGCCCGGTCGGTGCTGGCCGCGGAGCCCCGCTGCATGACCGAGGGAGCGCTGCGTCTGGTGCTGGTGGATGTCTCCCCTGCGCAGAGGGCCGTGCATCCCGACCATCCCATCGTGACCAGCGCGGCCCGGCTGTCGGACGCGCTGCCACAAGGCGTGCCTGCAGGCGTGGTGGTGGCCAACGAGCTTCTCGACAATCTTCCCTTCGATGTGGTCCGCCGCACTGCGGACGGCTGGGAGGAGTTGCGGGTCGATGTCGGTGATCCGTCCTCATCGGGCCGGTTCTCGCTGGTGCCTCGGCCGGCATCACCGGAGCTTGTCGTCGGCTTGCCCGACATCGCCACCAGGGCCCGGATTCCAGTCCAGCGAGCTGCCCGCGACTGGGTGGACGAAGCCCGCGGGCTGTTGGGACGGGGCCGGATCGTTGCCTTCGACTACGGGGCGGCGACACCGGACCTAGCCCACCGGTCGAGCCCGTCGGATGATCCTGCCGCCGGTCTGGGCTGGCTGCGGACCCACCGTGACCACGACGGCGGATCCTCGTGGCTGGCCGATCCGGGATCGTGCGACATCACCGCGGACGTGGCCCTCGACCAGGTGCAGGCCGATCACCGGGCCGACGTGCACACCCAGGCCGAGTTCCTGCGCACCCACGGCATCGACGAACTGGTGGCCGAGGGCCAGGCAGCCTGGGCTGAGCGGGCCGGCATCGGAGACCTCGACGCCCTCCGGGCCCGCAGCCGGACAAGCGAGGCCGAGGCTCTCTTGGACCCGGTTGGCATGGGTGACTTCAATGTTCTCGTCTGGTCAGTGGGCTGATCTCCGGCAGGGGCCTGGACGAGAGCAGTCGGGCGTCAGTCTTGAGACTCGGTCCAGTCGTTGATGGCGGTCTCGCAGGGGCCGATCAGGGGGGCGACGTTGGGGTAGCCGGCGTAGGGGGCCAGCGCGATAAGGGTCTCCCGCAACTGGTCTGGGGTCAGCTCGCCCCGCTTGAGGGCTGACTGGGCCTGGAGCTTCCATACGTCGGTGGATCCCCGGGCCGCGATGACTCCCATGATGAGCAGGCGCCGGTCCCTGATCGACAGCACGTCGCGGTCCCACACCTCGGCGAACAGGCTGCGCATCATCACGTCGTTGAAGGCCATGGTGCCCTCGGGCAGGGCCGGGACCTCTCCCTGGTAGATCTCGGTCACCATGGCCACGCCGCGCTCGTAAGTGCCTTCGGCGGGGCGGTCACCGGTGTTGTCGGCGGTCATCGGGTCTCCTCGTTCGGTTCGTGGACGTTGTAGACGGCGGGCATGGCGGATCGCAGTGCTTCAAGCAGAGCTGCCGCGCCGAGCCGGGTGCGTCCCAACTCCAGCGCCAGCGACAGATCCTTGCCGGCGATCCCGGCCTGGGTCTCCAGCATGGTCCGCAGTTCGCCCCGGATGTGCTCGGCAGGTATCTCCAGCAGGGCGCAGTACTGCTCGGTCAGCGCACCCAACTGGCCCATCGACCGCCATGCCTCCAGCAGCGCGGCCTGCTCGCCGCCGGTGCTGGCCACCATGTCATGGGCCGCGGCCGCAGCCGCGAACTGGGCGTACGTCATCACGTTGATGGCGATCTTCAGGGCCGCGCCCGCGCCCACCGGGCCGGCGTCGATAAGGGTGCCGGCATAGACGTCGAGCGACTCCCGAGCGGCGGGGGGCATGTCCCCCAACCCTCCGGCCAGCACTGTCAGGCTGCCGGCCCTGGCGTTGTCGGCCCCACCGGCGACGCAGGCGTCGAACACGGGCACTCCCCACTCGGCGGCTTCGTCGCGGGCGGCCAGCACTGTGTCGGGATGCACGGTGGAGTGGATGAGCACGCTGAGCCCGTCATGGACTCCCTCGGAGATCCCGCCGGGCCCCGACAGCACCGCCTCGATGTGGGCCGCGGCCGGCACGCAGATGCTCACCACGTCGCTGGCCCGGGCCACCTCCGCCGCGCTGGCGCCCGCTCCGGCACCGAGCGAGACGGCCGCGTCCACCGCGGCCGGGTCGATGTCGTGGACCGTGACCGATCCACCGGCCCGCCGGATCAGGTTCTCGGCCATGGCCGAGCCCATCACGCCCAGCCCGATATAGCCGTAACGGGTCACCCCGCGACGCTATCCAGCCTGGGACCGGGAGTGAAGCTGATGGGGAGACTCCTCCAGCCGCTGACGTTGCCGCTGTGGAACCGGACCTTGTTGTCGTGGTCCACCGTGTAGTCGCCCATGCGGCGGTGGATCTCCTCCAGCGCGACCCGCCCTTCCCGGCCGTCGACCTCCAACCCCAGCAGGTCCGACACGAGCCCGCCGCCGGGCACCTCGCCGGCGCGCCGCCGGTCGAGATCCTCGGTGAAGTAGGCGAGCACCTCGAAGATCGCGTCGGCTGCCTCCTTGGGGATCTCCATGGACCCGTCCTCGCGAACCAGACCCCGGTCGGTGAACGCCCGCGACACCAGCATCCGCAGCGCGGTGTGCTCCGGCGGGTCCATCTCGATGATCTCTTGAAACCTGGGGTTGGCGCGGTCGATGGGCCGCCTGCCCTCCAGCGCCACGCCACCGGCCGAGGAGTAGGTCTCGTAGTCCCGGAACGCATCCTGCACGTCCTCGAAGCGGCTGAGCGCCCAGAACCTCAGGTCGGAGTTCCAGCAGGCCGGCGCCTCGTCGCGCAACCGCCGGTAGGTGTCGTACGGGTTGTCGTGCACGGTGAACGCGTACGGGTTGTACGCCAGCGGCTCGGCCACGGACCGATGCTACGAGGCCGCGATGCGCCCCGTCGAGGGCCGACGATGCGATACTTCGGCCCGGACCGGAATGCGGGACTCCCGGCCGTGGCGCGGTTGGCAGCCCGCAGGGAGGGTGCGGTGACGGCGAGGACCATCGGGCTGGCGGGAACGGGAGTCATCGGCTCCGGCTGGGCGGTGCGCGCCCTGGCCCGGGGCCATGACGTGGTCGCGTGGGACCCCGGCCGCGGCGCCGAGGATCGGCTCCGGGCCGCCGTCGAGCGGGCCTGGCCCTCAGCGACTCGACTGGGACTGTTCCCCGGGGCCGACCCGGCCCGGCTGCGGTGGGCCGGCAGCCCGGAGGAGGTCGCGGCTTGCGCCGACTGGGTTCAGGAGAGCGCCCCGGAGGACGAACCGGTCAAGCGGTCGCTGCTTCAACGGCTGGACTCGGCGGCCGAGCCGGCGACGGTGATCGCCAGCAGCTCGTCGGGACTTCTGCCCACCCGTCTTGCCGACGGGCTCAATCATCCGGAGCGGCTTCTCATCGGCCACCCGTTCAACCCCGTGTACCTGCTGCCCCTGGTAGAGGTGGTGCCCGGCGAAGCCACCGTGGAGGAGACCGTTGCCGCAGCCATGGCTCATTACGACGACCTGGTCATGCATCCTCTGCTGGTGCGCAACGAGGTCGAGGGCTACCTGTCGGACCGTCTGCAGGAGGCGCTGTGGCGCGAGAACCTGCATCTCGTGAACGACGGTGTCGCCACCACCGCCGAGCTGGACGACTCGATCGTCTACGGCCCCGGCCTGCGCTGGGCGGCCATGGGCACCAACCTCACTTTCCACCTGGCCGGTGGCGAGGGCGGGATGCGCCACATGCTGGGCCAGTTCGGGCCCGCGCTGAAGCTGCCGTGGACCCGGCTGGAGGCGCCCGAGCTGACCGGAGATCTGATCGAGGCCATGGCTGCGGGCACCGACGAACAGGCCGGCGGGCGGTCCATCGCGGAGTTGGAGCGGCAGAGGGACGACTGCCTGCTGGCGGTGATGCGGGCGCTGCGACCGAGCGGCATCGGCGCCGGCCGCCTCATCGCCGAGCGGGAGGCTCGGATCCTGGTCGCCAAGGCTTCCACCGAGGCCGCGCCGTGGACGCCCGGCACGGAGATCGCAGCCCCGCTGGCGCTGTACTCGGCCGTCGTGGAGCCCGACTGGGTGGACTACAACGGCCACATGACCGAGTGGGCGTTCCTGACGGCCTTCGGGTGGGCGTCCGACGCCGTGTTCCGCTACGTCGGTATCGACGAGTCCTACCGGAACGGCGGGCACTCCTACTACACGGTCGAGACCCACCTCAACCACCTGCGGGAGGCCTCCGAGGGCGAGACGCTGGGGGTCACCACCCAGGTGCTCGGCAGCGACGCCAAGCGCCTGCACATCTTCCACACCATGTACCGCGACGGCGAGATGCTGTGCACCGGTGAGCAGATGCTGGTCCACGTCGACACGGCAGCCGGCCGCAGTGCGCCCGTGCTGGGTGGCCCCGCGGCCGCAGTGGCCGCGGTTACCGCTGCCCACGCCTCGATGCCGGTGCCGCCGCAGGTTCGCGGCGGAATGGCAATCCCGAGCCCCAAGGCTTGAGCGAAAGGAGCCCGGTTTGGACTTCTCGATCAGCGACTCCCAGCAGATGGTGGTCGACACGGTGCGCGCCTTCGTAGAGCGCGAACTGGTCCCCCACGAGGACGAGGTGGAGCGCACCGGCCAGGTGCGGCCCGAACTGGTTGAGGCGATCCGCGGCAAGGCCATCGACGCGGGCCTGTACGCGGCCAACATGCCCGTCGAGCTGGGCGGCGGCGGCCTCGACGACCTGACCCTGGCCATGGCCGAGCGGGCCTTCGGCTGGACCGCCTACGCCCTGCACTACATCGTGGCCCGCCCGTCCAACATCCTGAGGGCATGCACCGGCGACCAGATCGACGAGTACCTGCTGCCCACGGTGCGGGGCGAGCGGGTGGAGTGCCTGGCGATGAGCGAGCCCGACGCTGGCTCCGACCTGAGGGGCATGACCTGCCGGGCCGAGCGCCGGGGCGACGAATTCGTCGTGAACGGCACCAAGCACTTCATCAGCCACGCCGACCTGGCCGACTACGTGATCCTGTTCGCGGCCACCGGCACGACCGACACCCCTCGAGGCCCCCGCAAGCTGATCTCGTCGCTGCTGGTGGACTTCGACACCCCCGGCGTCGAGCGGGTGGCTGGCTACAACTGTGTGTCGAACCGGGGATACCACAACTTCATCCTCAACTTCGACGATGCCCGGGTGCCGGCCTCCAAGCTGCTCGGCGAGGAGCACCGGGGCTTCGACGTGGCCAACGAGTGGCTGGGCAGCACCCGCTTGCAGGTGGCCGCGGTGTGCCTCGGGCGGGCCGACCGGGCCCTGTCGGTAGCCCTCGACTGGGCCGCCACCCGCGAGCAGTTCGGGCAGCGCATCGGGCGGTTCCAGGGAGTGTCGTTCAAGCTGGCCGACATGCGCACCCGCCTGCTGGAGGCCGAGATGATGACCTACCGGGCCGCTTGGCTGTCGGCCCAGGGCGAGACGACCGACGCCGACGCGGCCATGGCCAAACTGTCGGCCACCGAGATGCTGCAGTTCGTCTCGGACGAGGCCATCCAGATCCTGGGCGGGATGGGGCTCATGGACGAGCTTCCGCTGGAGCGGATCTGGCGCGACGCCCGGGTGGACCGCATCTGGGACGGCACCAGCGAGATCCAGCGCCACATCGTGTCGCGCCACATGCTGCGACCCCTCGGCTGCTGAGATCGTCGTGACCCCGCCCGTGCGCCCAACCGCGATCCGGCCCTCGTCGTGACCGGTCGGCTCGATCGGCTGTTGAGATCGTCGTGACCGGTCGGCTCGATCGGCTGCTGAGATCGTCGTGACCGGTCGGCTCGAGCGGCTGCTGAGGCCGCGGTCGCTGGCCTTCGTCGGGGGCACGGCCGCCGAGCTGGCCATCGACGCCTGCCGCGCCTTCGGCTTCGCGGGCGACATGTGGGCCGTCAACCGGAGCCGGGAGCTGCGAGGCCTTCCCACCTTCGCCTCGGTGGGCGAGCTGCCGGCCGGCGCCGACGCCGCCTTCGTGGGCGTGGACCGCCACGCCACCGTCGAGGTCGTGGGCCAACTGGCCGCTCGCGGCGCGGGCGCGGCGGTGTGCCACGCCTCGGGCTTCGCGGAGACCGGCGAGGCCGGAGCGGCCCTCCAGGCCGAGCTGGTGGCCGCGGCCGCGGGCATGCCCCTGGTCGGTCCCAACTGCTACGGGATGCTGTCGGCGGTGGCCGGCGCGGCGCTGTGGCCCGACGTCCACGGGCTGGCCCGTACGGGTCGCGGTATCGCGCTGCTGAGCCAGAGCGGCAACATCGCGGTCAACCTCACCATGCAGCGCCGGGGCCTGGACGTCGCCTGGGTGATGACGTTGGGTAACCAGGCCGACATCGGCATCTCCGAAGCCTTCGAGGCCATGGCCGCGGACGACGCGGTCACCGGGGTGGGTCTGTGCATCGAGGAGCTGGACGACACCGAGCGGTTCGTTGCCGCGGCTGTGTCCGCTCGCCGCCGGGCCCTGCCGGTGGTGGCGCTCAAGCTGGGAGCGTCGGACGCCTCGGGTGCCATCGCCGTAACCCACACCGCCTCGCTGGTGGGCGACGACGCCGCCTACGGCGCGCTGTTCGACCGGCTGGGCATCCACCGGGTGCACAGCCTGCCCGAACTGCTCGACACCCTGGCCGTCCTGTGCGCAATCGGACCGCTGAGGGGCGACCGGCTCGTGTCGTTGAGCTGTTCCGGAGGCGAGGCGGCGTTGGTCGCCGATCGCAGTCGCAACCGCGGCCTCAGCTTCCCGCCGTTCGCCCCCGACCACGCCGACCGGGTGGCATCGGCCCTGGACGGCCGGGGCGCGGTCACCAACCCGCTCGACTACCACACGTTCATCTGGGGCGACGAGGACCGCCTGGCCAACTGCTTCCGCGCCGCCCTCGGGCCGGGCACCCCCGGCGACGAGGCACCGTTCGACGCCGCGCTGCTGGTGATCGACTTCCCGGCCGAGGGGCTCGACCGGTCGCGCTGGTGGCCCACTCTGCGGTCTTTCGGCGAAGCCTGCTCCGCTAGCAGCACTCCCGGCGTGGTCGCCGCCTCGTTGGCGGAGAACCTGCCGGAAAAGGCCCGCGCCCGCGCCGCCGAGTTGGGTCTGGCCGCCTGCGGCGACATCGACACCGCCCTGTCGGCATTGGAGGCGGCCGCGGCATGGGGGCAGGCCCGCACGTCTGGACCCGCCGACATCTTGCTGCCGCCGTCGGCCCCACCGTTCTTGTCAGCCGGCCAATGGCCGTCCTCCCTTCGCCGTGGATCGGATGGACCGGCCCCCGAAGCTGGAGCCGGGTCGAACCGCCAGCCGGAGCGACCGTATGGAAGGGGTGTGACAGGCGATGGCATCCCCGGTGCCGCCGCCCTGTCGGAACACGAGGCGAAGCGGCGTCTCGGTGCGGCTGGCGTGGCGGTGCCCGCAGGCGTGGTCGTGCCCGCAGGCCGGGCTGCCGGCGCCGCGGCCGAGATCGGATACCCGGTCGTGGCCAAGACCACCGGCCTCGCCCATAAGACAGAGGCCGCCGGGGTGGCGGTCGGTCTCGACAGTCCTGAAGAGGTAGCCGCCGCCTCCTCGCGCCTCGCCGGCGACGACGGGACCGTGCTGGTGGAGTCCTGCATCACCGGCACAGTCGCCGAGATGCTGGTCAGCGTCCGCTCAGCGCCCCCGATCGGGATGCTGCTCACCCTCGGAGCAGGCGGGACTCTGACAGAACTGCTCGACGACACTGTCAGCCTGCTGTTGCCGGTGTCGGCCGATGACGTTCGCGGTGCCCTCCGCAGACTGCGGGTCTGGCCGATGCTGGCTGGTCACCGGGGCCGACCGCCTGCCGCCGTCGACGCCGTCGTCGAGACGGTCTCTGCACTCGGTGCGCTGGTGCGCGACGATCGCAGCATCATCGAAGTCGAGATCAACCCCCTCATGGTCACGCCGCATGCTGCCGTGGCGGCCGACGCGCTGATGCTCGTGTCGGAGGCACCACCCAATGCCTGACGCCGCCCCCGCATGCTGCCGTGGCGGCCGACGCGCTGATGCTCGTGTCGGAGGCATCGCCCGATGACTGACGCCGCCCCCGCGAGCGCGGTGACGGCCGTCGCCGACGGGCCAGTGCTCGAGGTCACCCTCGATCGGCCCAAGGCCAACGCCATCGACGCGGCTACCAGCCGGGAACTGAGCGGGGTGTTCGCCGCCTTCCGCGACGATCCTGATCTGCGGGTCGCGATTCTCACCGGCGCAGGCGACCGCTTCTTCAGCGCGGGCTGGGACCTCAACGCGGCAGCCGGCGGCGAGGAGTTCGAGGCCGACTACGGCGAGGGCGGCTTCGGGGGATTCGGCGAGCTGCCCGGCCTGCTCAAGCCGGTGGTCGCCGCGGTCAACGGAGTGGCCGTGGGTGGCGGATTCGAGATCGTGCTGGCCGCCGACCTCGTGGTGGCGGCCGAGCACGCCCGCTTCTGGCTGCCGGAGGCCTCACTGGGGATAGTGCCCGACACCGCCTCGGTGCGCCTGCCCAGGATGCTCCCGCCGGCGGTGGCCAACGAGATCCTCTACGCCGGCCGGCGACTCGACGCGGCCGAGGCGCTGCGCTGGGGGCTGGTCAACTCGGTGGTCGGCAGCGCCGATCTCATGGCCGAGGCCCGCACTCTGGCCGCCCGGATCGTGGAGGCTGCACCGCTGTCGGTGGCCGCCATCGGCCAGATCCGCGACCGCGCCCGGCATCTGCCGCTGGACCAAGCCTTCGAACTGCTGCGATCCGGCGAGCTGGCCGCCTACGAGGCCATGCTGGCTTCCGGCGACGCCGCCGAGGGCCCCACAGCCTTCACCGAGGGCCGTGCCCCCCGCTGGCAGGGCGCCTGAGCTAGCGGGGTCACCGGCAGGCCGCGAGTTACCTCGTCACTGAAGGCCGTGCCCCCGCTGGCAGGGTGCCTGAGCTAGCGGGTGGGTGCCGGGCCAGCGTATGCGCTGTTATGGGTTGTGATGTGTTTTGATGGTCTCCAGTTGTGGGGCGGCGGGTTCGGGGGTAGTGTCGCCCGGAGCGAATTGGAGGTGCGCTTATGGGTTCGATGGTGACTGGGCCTCCCAAGGTGGAGGTCTACTATCCGGAGGGTCCCAGGGTGCCGGAGGGGAATCTGCAGACGAAGCGGCGCATGGAGCTGGTGATCGCGCTGCGGCACTGGTTCGACCGGCGCGCCGACGATGCGGGCGCGTGGGTGTGCTGTGACATCAACGTGTACTACAAGGAGGGCGACCCCAAGGTGGTGGTGGCGCCCGACGTGGCCGTGGCGTTCGGGGTGGACGCCGCCGCGATGGAGACCGAGAGCACCTTCCGGGTGTGGGACACCGGGGCGGCGCCGTGCTTCGCGCTGGAGATCGCGTCGCCCAAGACGGTCCGCACCGACTTGTATGTGAAGCCGGCCAAGTACGCCGCGCTGGGGGTGGAGGAGTACTGGCGTCTCGACCCCACCGGCGGGGAGTTGCTGGACCCGCCGCTTCAGGGCGAAAGGCGCACATCGGGGCGCTGGGCGCCGATCGATGTCGTAACTGAGCCAGACGGCGGGCTGCGGGCCCGCAGCGACGTGCTGGGCCTGGACCTGTGCTGGCGGCCGCCCAAGCTGCGGCTGTGGGACCTCTCCGAGGGCGAGTGGCTCCCTGACCCCGACGACCAGGCCGCCGCCCGGCAGGCCGCCGAGGCCGAGCTGGCCGTCCAGGCCGGCCGGGCGTCAGCCGCCGAGGACCGGGCGTCTGCTGCCGAGGCAGAGCTCGCCTCGCTTCGAGCCCGTCTCCGCGGCACCCCCGGGAAGGCCAGCGAATAGGCGCGCGCCGCTAGGGGCCGCCCTCGACCGGGGTGAACCGCCTTGTCCATGCCTGCAGCAGGCGGTCGAGCAGCATTGCCAGCAGCACGATGGCCAGGCCGGCCACGAAGCCCGACCCGACCGAGTCCGTTCGCCTCAGTCCCTTCACCGTCTCCAGGCCCAGGCCGCCGCCGCCCACCAGTCCGGCGATCACCACCATGGCCAGAACCAGCATCACCGTCTGGTTGATGCCGGCGATGATGCTCGGCGCGGCCAGGGGCAGCTGGACCTTGCGCAGCGTCTGGCCGCGGGTGGCGCCGAAGGCCTTGGACGCCTCGGTGGCCTCGCCCTCGACTTGGCGGATGCCGAGATTGGTGAGCCGGGTCGCGGCCGGGAGCGCGTAGAGCACCGAGGCGATGATCCCCGGGATCCTCCCCACGTTGAACATGATGATCACCGGCACGAGCAGCACGAAGCTGGGAATGGTCTGCAGGAAGTCGAGCACCGGCTTGAGCATCCGCTCGAACCGGTCGCTGCGGGCCGCCAGGACGCCGAGGGGGATGCCGCAGACGATGGCCATGGCCACCGCCACGATGACCTGGGCCAGGGTGTCCATCGACAGCGTCCACATCCCGAGGAACCCCAGCCCGGCCACACAAGCAGTGCAGAACGCGGCCAGCGGAGCCCCGCCCAGCCGCCAGCCGGTCAGCGCCACCGCCAGCACCACCACCGGCCAGGCCAGGTCCGCGCTGAACAGCTCCCGCAGCGGTGTCACCGCGTAGATCGTGATGGAGTCGCTGAACCAGCCGGTCCCGAACCAGGTCCCGCCGATCTCATAGAGGTTGTCCCGGACCCAGTCCACCAGCCAGTCGATGGCCGGCGCGAACGAGAACGTGACAGCCGAGGGGAACTCGGGCCGCCCGAGAACGGCACTGACGACAGTGACCGCCGCGAGAGCGAGGAATCCCAGCACCCAGCGGGGGTGCCGGGCCAGCGGGGCGAGGCCCGGGGCGTGACGCATCGGTCGGGCCAGCACTGCCCCCAACGTGCGCAGCGCCCGATCCACGGATTCCAGCGCGCCCTCGATCCTCCTCACGAACCCCACTCGCCCCAGCGAGTCGGGCAGCAGGCGGAGCCTGCGACGGCGGGTGCCCAAGCCTGCGAACCCGTGGGTGACGCGGTCCAGGAGCATGGCCAGAACCACGATGGCCAGCCCGGCCTCCAGCGCCCGCCCGACGAAGAGCCGCCGGAGGGACTCCAGCACTACCTGGCCCAGGCCCCCGGCGCCGATGAGCGCCGCGATCACCACGATGCTCAGCGCCATCATGATCGTCTGGTTGATGCCGGTGAGCACGCTGGGCAGCGCCAGGGGGAACTGCACCTTGCGCAGGGTCTGGCGCGGCGTGGCGCCGAACATCTCGGCCGCCTCCACCGTGGCCGGCGAGACCGTCCGGATGCCGAGGTCGGTGAGCCTGATCACCGGCGGCAGGGCGTAGATGACGGTGGCGATGATGGCCGGCACGCGAGCGACGCCGAACAGCAGCACCACCGGGATCAGGTACACGAACGCGGGCAGGGTCTGCATGGCGTCCAGCAGCGGTCTCAGGTTCCGTTGCAGCCGGTCGTAACGGGCCGAGAGGATCCCCACCGGAACGCCGATGGCGACCGAGATGCCCACCGCCACCGTCATAAGCGCCACCGTCTGGAGGCTCTCCTCCCACAGTTCGATGGCCCCGAAGTAGAGGACGCCGACCGCGGCGAGCAGTCCGGCCCGCATTCCCAGTGCGGAGGTGGCCACCATTCCCCCCGCGGCCGCCACCACGTACCACGGCAGCCACAGCAGGAAGCGCTCGACGGTGCGCAGGCCCCAGTCGATGGAGTCGCTGATCGGGTTGAAGATGAAGGAGAAGCTCCAGTGGGTGGTCTGGTTGTTGATGATCCAGCGGCGTGCGTCGTCGATCCAATCGGCCAGTGGGACGGCCCACGACTCGGGGAACCCGCCCACCGCGCTGAGCGCGAGCTGGGCGGCGACCACAATGGCCAACCCCGCCACCAGCTCGCTGCCCGAACGGGTCCGCCGCCGCCGGTCCAGCGCCAGCCGGGCCTCGACGGCGCTCGCGGTCTGCGACGGTTCAGTGGCCGGGGCCGTGGCTGTCACGGCCGTCCAGCGGCTCGGCCGGCTCGAGCCGCGCTGGCCCGGGAACTCTCGCCCAGCAGGTCGGCCACCCGCTCCCGGTCGACCGCGCCGACCACGTTGCCCTGATCGTCGACCACGCCCAGTGCCTCGGAGTCGGCCAGGAGCCGGGGAAGGACGTCCTCGAGCACCGCATCGAGGCCGACGGGCTCACCTGCCGGGGCCTCGCCGTCCAGCGGCTGCATCACCGAGCCCACGGTTATCACCTTGGTCTTGGGGGCGTCCTCGGCGAACTCGCGCACATAGTCGTCGGCCGGCGCCGACACGATCTGCTCGGGCGTGCCCACCTGGACGAACTCGCCGTCCTTCATGATGGCGATGCGGTCGCCGAGCTTGAGGGCCTCATGGAAGTCGTGGGTGATGAACACCAGCGTCCGCCGCATCCGGGCCTGAAGCGAAAGGAGCTCGTCCTGCATGTCGCGGCGGATCAGCGGGTCGAGCGCCGAGAACGGCTCGTCGAAGAACAGGATCTCCGGTTCCACGCACAGAGCCCGGGCCAGGCCCACCCGCTGCTGCATGCCGCCCGAGAGCTGCTGGGGGAAGTGGTCGGCCCAGTCGCCCAGCCCCACTACCGACAGCACATCCAGGGCCCGCTCGTACCGGTCGGCTTTGGCCGCGCCCTGGATCTCGAGGCCGAACGCGACATTGTCGATCACCTTGCGGTGGGGGAACAGCCCGAAGTGCTGGAACACCATCGACAGGCGCTGCCGCCTCAGTTCCCGCAGCTCCTGATCGTCCAGGTCCCCGATCGGGGTGCCGTCGATCTTCACGGTCCCGCTGGTCGGCTCGATCAGCCGTGACAGGCAGCGGATCAGGGTCGACTTCCCCGAGCCGGAGAGGCCCATGACGACGAAGGTCTCGCCCCGCTCCACCGAGAACGTCGCGTCCCGCACGGCCACCAGGCAGCCGGTCCGGTCGAGCACCTGCTGCCGGTCGCGGCCGTCGGCGAGCAGGCTGCGGGCCGCGGCAAGATTGTCGCCGAACACCTTGGTGATCTCGTGGCACTCCAAGGGTGTCTGCTCGGTGGTCACCACCGGGCCAATGTAGTGGCCGCGAGACTCGCCCTTCACATGGCGCGGACGCGCCGCCACAAATCGCTCTTCACATGGCGGGGATGCGGTGCTATACATGGCGCCCTCAGTTCGGCCGCGCCTGAGCGGCAACAGACATAACTGGAGGGACCCTTCATGACCAGATCGCTATGGAAGCTGATCGCGGTGCTTTCCGTGTTCGGCCTCATGGCTGCAGCCTGTGGCGAGGACGACGCCGAGGACACGAGCGCGGCGGACACCGCTGCTCTGGCGCAGGCGCAAGCCGACGCGGATGCAGCCGCGGCCGAAGCGGCTTCCGCCCAGGCGGACGCCGACGCGGCTGAGGCCGAGGCGGCCGCGGCCGCGGCTGAGGCCGACGCCGCTGCTGCGGCTGCTGCTGAGGCGGAGGCCGCCCTCGCGGCTGCGATGGCTGAGACCGAGGAGGGCGTAGACCCGTCCGTTGTGGCCGATCTCGAGGTCCAGCTCGCGGAGGCTGAGGCGGCTGCGGAGGCGGCTGCTGCTGAGGCGGAGGCTGCTGCTGCGGCTGCTGCTGAGGCGGAGGCGGCCATGATGGCCGCGGAAGAGGCGATGGCCGGTCCCGATCTCGGCGAGATCAGCACCATCCAACTGATCGCCAACCCGTGGAACGGCTCGGCTGCCAACATCCAGGTCGCCGCGCAACTCCTCGAGCACATCGGCTACGACGTCGAGATCACCGACCTGGACGAGAACGCCCAGTGGTCGGCGATCAACACGGGCGAGCTGCACGCGTCGCTCGAGGTGTGGCCCTCGGGTCACGCCCAGAACCGGGCCGACTTCATCGACAACCCCGACGGCAACGTCGTGGACGCCGGCCTGCTCGGTCCGATCGGCCAGATCGGCTGGTACCTGCCCGCCTACATGATCGATCAGAACCCCGCGCTGGCCAGTGCGGAAGGGTTCACCGATGCCGAACTGGCCGCCCTGTTCGCCACCGCCGAGACGGGCGACCTGGGGCAGATCCTGCACGGCGACCCGAGTTGGGTGACCTTCGAGCAGGACATCATCGACGATTTCGGGCTCCAACTGGAGATCGTGTACGCCGGCTCCGAGGAGGCGCTGCTGGCCGCGTTCGATGCGGCCTTCGCCCGCGACGATGCCGTGCTGTCGTACTTCTGGACGCCTCACTCGGCGTTCAGCAGCTTCGATCTCGTCGAACTGGACCTGCCGCTGGACCCCGACGGGAACAAGTACTACCCGGCGGACAATCTGTTCAAGATCGTCTGGGCCGGTCTTGAGGACGGTGCTCCCGCCGCGTGGGAGTTCCTGCACAACTTCAACTACACCACCGCCGACCAGGTGTCGATGCTGGGCGCGATCGACAACGAGGGCAAGAGCGTCGAGGAGGCCGCGGCCGACTGGATCGCGGCCAACGAGGCCACCTGGGGCGCCTGGATCCCGTCCTAGCGCATCGCCCAGCGGACTAGCTGAGCCGGGGAACGTCCCCCGGCTCCAGGCAGGGGGACCGGGGTTCTCGCCCCGGTCCCTCCCGCGTCCGCCGAGAAAGCCCTGCTTCCAGGACGCGCTGTCTCAGGCCGGGCCGCGGCCGAAGTCGAAGGCGGCGATCTCGGCCATCTGCTCACCGAGCAGGGAGACGGCGGTCTCGAAGAGCAGCTTGCCCTCCTCGGCGTTGGCCCCGGTGGGATCGCCGATGTGGCCATCCGGCCCGAAGTCGTTCGACAGCCATCCGAACGACGCCAGGCCCCCGAAACGCACATGCCGGTTCTGGGCCAGGCCCTCGGGGACGGCCCGGACGGCCTTCTCGAGGTGCACCAGGTGGGGCCGCAGGTGCATGAACACCGACGTCTCGCGGTGCCCGCCGTGGATTCCCATGCCCATCTCCGCGGCAGGAGACGTGCCGCCGTGATCGGCGGGCACGAAAGGGTGCACGAGGAAGGTCATCAACCCGTACTCCAAGCGGATCTCCCGGCAGGCCACGTTGAGCAGGGCCGAGTTGCCGCCGTGGCCGTTGAGGAACACGAGGCGGCGGGCCGCGGTTGTGGCAACGCTGCGGCCGATGTCCCGCAGCACCGCGAGCAGCGTCTCCGCCGACAGCCACAGAGTTCCCGGCGACCAGGCGTGCTCGTTGGACTTGGACACCGACAGGGTGGGCAGCAGCCACAGGTCATAGGCGTCGCCGTGCTCGGCCACCAGCGCGGCGGCGGACTCGTGGGCGATCACATGGTCCACTGACAGCGGCAAGTGCGGGCCGTGCTGCTCCACCGCGCCGATCGGCTGCACGATCACCGACGACTCGGTGATCCGCTCAGCGATCTCGGGTCCGCTGAGATCCTCGAGTCGGCGGCTGTATGGGTCGGGCATGGATGTCACGGTATTCGGTCAGTCCGGCTGGGGTGCAGTCGTGGGCTCGCTTCAGCCCAGGGGGCTCCAGAAGGACACATCGGAGGTCCCCAGGCTCGTCATACCGCCGGCCCGGTCGAGACGGGCCACCGCCGTGACATCGCCGTCGGCGGTGTTGGCGCCGAAGGTGATCGCGTCGCTGTCCGGCGACCAGAGGCGCGGCGTCTCGTCGTACTGGTCCGCGAATCGCAGGTAGTCGCGGAGAAAGGTCTCGGTCGGGGCGAACCGGGCCAGCTCGTAGGACTGCTGCCCGTCCCAAATGTGCCAGGACATTCCGGCGCCGCCGGGATCATCCGTGCTGGCCGCGATCAGGAGTTGGCGACCGTCCGGGCTCCATTCGAGCCAGAGTCCGATCTTGTCGAGGACGGTGTGGCGCTCGGCTGTGGCGAGGTCCACGATCTGCACGTAACCGGCCGGGATCCCGGTCTCCGACACGGCTTGAGCCGTCTGCTCGGGCTGCGAGGGTGAGTCCGGCGGCTTGTGTGACGCTGCCGAGATGGCGGCTCGGTCTCCGGAAGGGTGGACCGCCATCATCGTGTAGAGGCCGGCGGGCCCGAGATCGGTGATCTCGCCGGTGTCGGCGCTGCGGCGCAACAGCTGCGGGACGGTGGTGGATCGCCTGTCCAGGAGCTCTTCCGCCTCAGCGTCGGCAGGAGCCTGTCCATAGGAGTCGACATAGAGGAAGTCCTGAGTCCCCGGAACCCAAGCAGGAGCCTGAAAATCGACGCCGACGGGACCGTAGTCGTAGTGATCGCGAGGCGAGTCGACGTCGTTGACGAGCATCAGCCGGTGCCCCGCGTGCAGCAGCAGCCGCTGCCCGCCGGGCTCCCACGCGACGAACATGCTCTGGCCCAGCAGCGAGACGTCCGATGCGGGGGCGCCCGTCTCGTCCAGTATGTGGGCGGTGGTGCCGCCCGTCTGGCCCGGTCCCATTGCGAGCAGCCGGGAGCCGTCGTAGCTCCAGGTGTAGAAGAAGTACGGGCGGGGGGTGGCCTCAGTGGAGATGTTCCCGGTGGTGATGTCGACGACCGCGATCTGGAAGGTGCTGCTGGCCGGATCAGTGAGGGTGGCGACGAGACGGCGACCGTCCCGCGACCAGGTTGGTTGGGTGACGATGTGGTTGGGGCCCAGCTCGCCCACGAGTTCGCCGTTCGGCTGGAGGAGCCGCAGGCCGTTCGGTCCCGCGGCCGCGATCAGACCGCCGCGGCCGGAGCGCTCCTCGGTTGGACTGTCATCGGCCTGGGTCCGCTCGGGCGGGCTCCCTTCGCCGGGGGCCGGTTCTGGAGGCGCAACGAGTTCCACGGACGGCGGCGTCAGGCCCGACGTGCCCAACGACGGATCCGGCGCGGCCTCGGGCGACCAGTCGGACGGGGCCGGCACTGAGGTGCGGGCCGGCCCGCTCGAGCAGGCAACGACAAGCAGGGCACACGCCGCGGTACCGGTGATCAGGTACCGGCGGGGTCGCACCCCCTAGACCGTAGCCGCCGGACGCGGCTCGACCCTCTTAGAACGGGCTGAGTCCCAGGCGGTTGCGTATGGACACCAGCTCGCCCAGGTGGTTGAACCCGTGGCCGATGGCGCTCCACTGCAAGAACCACGCGACCGGCTTGCCGTCCCACATCGAGTACAGCCAGTCGAAGCGGTCCTCGGGGGTGCCGATGGCCTGAAGGGCAGACACCGTGTCGGGCCGGCCGTCCATCGGGGGGAGGCCATGCTCTTCGAGCCAGGCCGCGGTGGAGTCGAACACGGCCAGCGCGTAGGCGCCGACAGCCTCGGGGTCCAGCACTTCAATGAGTTCGGAGTCCTCGCCCTCGGCCAGACCCCGCCATAGGTCTTCGTCGATGCCGAGCTTGCCGGTCCAGCCGTCGACGATGGCGCCGTTGCCATCCCTCAGCACGCCGTTGACCGCGACGTCATGGTGGCGGGCGAGGTGCCACAGCACGTACACGGGCGCGATCCCTCCTCCGTCGGCTCGCTCCCGCCGCCGCTCCGGGGGTATCAGTCCCAGCACGCCGCCGTCGAGCTTGGCCCGCAGCGATCTCAAGTCGCCGATGATCCAGTCCCGCAGGTCCATTCCTGTCACTCCCAGTGCGTCTGATTCCTATTGTTTCCGCTGCGTGGTGCGGCCTTCGCCCGGAGTCCACGACTCGATCAGCAGGCTGTGCCCGGCCACCCTCACCAGCACCACTCTGCCAATGAGGGCCACGTACAGCTCCATGATCGACGGATCCTCGATGTGATGGCGGTGCCCGGCCACGAACTCGGCCTGCTGGACCGCGTCGGCGGGCACAACGACGCCTTCGATGCGGGCGTCGCCCTCGGGCAGGGCTTCGGAGTCGGGGGCGCTGAACAGCGCGTAGCGCGGATCGCGACTGAGATCCGCAGCCTTCAGCGATCCCGGTGTCATAGCCAGCCACAAGTGTCCTGACCTGATCGGTGCCTCCATGCCGGACAGCCGCGGCGATCCGTCGGCATGCAGGGTGGCCAGGACCGTGTGCCGATGGCTCTCCAGCCTCGCTTGCACCCGGCGGGACAGGGTCGGATCGGCATGTTCGAAGTCGGCCCACGACACCTCATCTCCGGCCATGGCGCCAATCTAGGCCATGACCCGCTCGGCTACCCTCGGGTCGTGCGTTTCGTGATACTGCACGCCCATCCGCAGGAGGATTGCTTGAACGTCGCGCTGCGCGACCGGCTGGTCGAGACACTGGAGGGCGCGGGCCACGAGGCTCAGGTCGTGCGGCTCACGCAGGGCGAGTCGATCGACGGGGTGAGCGTCGTCGGTGCCGAGGGCCTGGTGTTCGTCTACCCCACCTGGTGGGGCGGATTGCCGGCGCCGATGCTGGGATGGGTCCAGCGGGAGCTCGTCGCCTGGATCGACGGGGCGGCGGACCCGGCTACTTCGCCGCTGCGGACCGTGCGGCACTTGGTGGCGGTGACCACCCACGGCTCCTCGAGTTGGGTCAACCGGCTCCAGGGCGAACCGGGGCGCCACCTGCTGCGCCGCACGGTCGCCCGACTGTGTGCCCCAGGCACGAAGCTGCGATGGGTGGCGCTCTACGGGTTGGACCAGCGAGCGCCCGCAGAGATGTCGGCCTTCGTGGACCGCGCCGCCACCGAGATCGCCTCGATAGCGGCCTAGAGGTCGGCCGCGAATCGGTGAGAGCCTGTCGCGTCGCAGCGGTGTCGTTCCCGCTCTTGTTCGCTTCGCTCACGGGCCGCTCGGACCACGGCCTCACTCCGCGCATCGCGGATTCGTCCACCGCTAGCGGCCTACCCGCTCGGCTTCTGGGGCATCATTTTCCGGTGACTCGGGAGGCGATGCCGGCCCGGCCGAATAGGCGGCGGGCGGCGTCGCCGGCCTCAGCCATGATCTGTCGCTCGTCGGCTGCTACCAGCGCGCCGTCCCGGATCACGATCCGGCCGTCGACCACGACGTCTCGGACATCCCGGGGGGTGGCGTTGTAGACGAGGGCGCTGGGAACCCGATGCACCGGAGCCACGAATGGCGAACTCAGGTCCACCACCAGCAGGTCAGCCCGCTGGCCCTCGGCCAGGGCTCCGAAGGAATCCGGCATTCCGAAGGCGGCCGCTCCGCCCCGGCAGGCCATGTGCAGCACGTCCTCGGGCTGCAGGGTCAGTGCATCGAGATGGTGCACCTTCTGCAGCAGCACCGTTGCCTTGAGTACCTCGAACATGTCCTGGCGGTTGTTGCTCCCGGGACCGTCGCTGGCCAGAGCCACCGTGATGCCGCGGGCTCGCATGTCGGGGACGCGGGCCACGCCCGAGGCCAAGTACATGTTCGACACCGGGCAGTGCACCACCACCGACCCGGTTGCCGCGATCAGGCCGAGCTCGTCGTCGTCGACCCACACGCTGTGGGCGAGCTGCATGTCGGGGCCGAGCACGCCCAGCGAGTCGAGCCATGCCACGTGGCGCATGCCCCGCTCCTCGAGGCTCATGTCCACCTCGACTGCGGTCTCCGCGCAGTGGATGTGGGTGCCGCGGCCCCAGCTGCGGGCCGCGGCCACCGTGGTGCGCATGGCGTCGTCCGAGCAGCCCCAAGGGATCAGCGGAGCCAGCTCCACCCGGATCCGGTCGTCGTCGTGGCCGTCCCAGCGGCTCCGGGCGGCTCCGGCCCGCTCGACCGCCTGCTCGGCCGTCTGCTCCAGCGCCGGGTGGTAGTTGCGGTCGGCCCAGCCGTGAGCCAGCAGGAACCGCACTCCCAACTCGTCGGCGGCCCGGCACACCGCGTCGTTGATGCCCTCGTCGGTGTGGATGTACTGGTGGTCGATGACCGCGGTGGCCCCGCCCCGCAGGTTCTCGACCAGGCCGGCCAACGCGGCGGCGTACGCGATGTCGGCGTCGAGGTGGACGGCGGCCGGCCAGATGCAGTCGCGCAGCCAGTCGAGCAGGGCCTTGTCGTCGGCCAGGCCCCGGAAGAAGGCCTGGAACAGATGGGTGTGGGCGTTGGTCATCCCCGGCATTACTGCGCATCCCGCAGCGTCGATCACCTCGCCGGCCTGGGCCAGGCGACGGGATAGGGGCTCACCCGCACCGACCCCGGCCACCCGGTTGCCGCGCACACATACCCAGCCCGGATCGTGCACCGTGCCCCCGTCATCTACGGTCACCACCGCGCCGCCGTGGATCAGCAGATCGTGATCGGTCACCGACTCGGCATAGCTCAGGGGGACCAGCCGGCGAAGGTGTCGATCACCGGCTTCATGTCGTCCATCAGGGGATAGAGCACCGGGCAGGTGATACCAGCGTCGATGAATTCAGCCACCGTCTCACGGCACTGCGCGGCGCTGCCCACAGCCATGATGCGACGCACCAGGTCGTCGCCGATGAGCGGGGCGGCCTTCATGTAGTCGGCCTCGGTTGCCGGCCAGCCGACCACCGCCTGTACCCGCTCGATGAGCCCGGGGTCGGCACCGGAGGCGGCCATGATGTGCGGCTCGGTGCCCAGGTAGTACGCCACCAGCGACTTGCCGGTCAGCAGGGCCAGGTCGGGATCGTCGTCCGACAGCGAGCAGATCAGCAGTTCGGGCCGGTCGATGTCATCGATGGTGCGGCCCGACTTCGCCGCTCCGGCACCGACCCGGGCCACTGCGTCGCGGATGTAATCGGTGGACACCACGTAGTTGAGCATGGCTCCGTCGGCGATCTCGCCCGTCAGCTCCAGCATCTTGGGACCGGTGGCCCCGATGTAGATGGGGATGTCGCGGGGGGAGGCGTCGCCGTAGGCCACGTCGAGGCTCACCCGGTCGAGGTGGACGAACTCGCCCTCGTAGGTGACCTCCTCCATGGTGAACAGCGCCCGGATCGCCTCGACGTTCTCGCGCATGGCGGTGAGCGGCTTGCGCCGTCCCGCCCCGACCCGCCCGGCGATGGGCTCCCACCAGGCGCCGAGCCCCAGCATCACCCGGCTTGCGCCGTCCGGTGCCGGGCCGGCGAGCTCGTGCATCGTGCTCCATGTGGCTGCGATCACCGCCGGGTTGCGGGTGTAGATGGGCAACACGCCACTGGCGATGCGCAGTCGCTCGGTGGACGCCAGCAGGGCGCTCATCATCACCACGCAGTCGCGGGCCAACCGGGTGTCGCCCTGCCAGATCTCGCTGAAGCCCCGCTCCTCGGCGTAGCGGGCCATCTCGATCTCGTAGCCGATGGGATGCTTGTCCTGGAAGTAGAGGGCCATGCGCTGTGTCACAGCCGAAGATTGTTCCACACCTCCCCAGACCGCCTACGATCGGCGCCGATGGCATCGCATGCAGTCGAACCGGAGGGAATTGCTCCGCCGGCAGCGCGCTACGCCCACGCAGTCGTCACCACCGGAGCGGAGAGGTGGCTGCACACCTCGGGGATCGTGGCCACCCGCGCCGACGGGTCGATAGCCGATGACGTGGCCGGGCAGGCCCGCGACGTGTGGGGCAACATCTCGGCCATACTCGCCGAGGCCGGCATGGAACCGAGCGACATCGTGTCGGTGACCACCTACGTGGTGCCGGGACAGGATCTCGCCCCGGTGATGGCCGAGCGGGACCGGTTCCTCGGCGGCCGCCTGGCCGCTTCCACGCTGTTGATCGTTCCTGAGCTGGCCCAGCCGGCGTGGAAGGTCGAGATCGCAGTGGTGGCGGCTCGCTGACCAGCGGACCGTCCACCCGGTCGGCCGCCAGGAGGCCGAGCGGATGGGCCGCTAGCGGTGGACGAATCCGCGATGCGTGGGGCGAGGCCGTGGCCGAGCGGCCGGTGAGCGAAGCCAACTAGGGCGGGATTGGCGCCGCAGCGAGTTGACGGACTCTCACCAGTTTGTGCTCGCTCTAGGCGTGGCGCTCGGCCCAGTGTTGCAGCGCGGTGAGGACCACCTCGCGCTTGGCGTCGTGGGGCAGGTACGGCGCGCGGGACAGCTCGATCTGAACCCAGGGCATCTCGGCAGAGTGGAAACGGCTGATGTAGCCGCCCCGGAAGGGGTCGTTGACCCGTACCGGCCCGTCGAGTTGTTGCTGGAAGCCCTCCCGCAGAGTGTCGGTCCATTCCCGTGGACAAGTGCCGTCGGCGTTGCTGATGCACACCCAGGGCCGCTCGCGGCCGGGGTCCGGCCCGACCGGCGGGCCCACCGCGGCCATTGTGTGGCAGTCGACCCCCAGCGGCCATCGCCCCGAGAGCCCCAGTTCGGTGAGCCGCGCGTGGTAGGGGGCGTGGTACGCATCCAGGAGACCCTCGACCTCGGCCTCCGACAGCGGGCGATCCCAGACGCCCACCTTGTACGAGGTGTGGGTCTTGACGGCCCCGTCGGGCCGGCGGTTGTCTGGAGCCCTGTTCACGTCGACCACGGCCCGGGCGACGTCGGTGGTAGTGAACGCTCCGACCGCCCCTTCGAACGAGTAGATCTCACCGGAGCCGCCGTCGGAGTCGGCTGCGATCTCTGCCGGTGAGAGCGCACAAACCGGCGCGACCTCCGTAGGAACATGCAACCCTGCGTGGGGAACGGAGATGACGAGGGGCAGCGTCACCGAACTGGCCGGGGTGTCGAGTCCGGGCCGTCGGCGGCGCCGTCACGTCTCGGGTCGGCCACTCCGATCAGCCGACCCCCGTCGTTCGTCACCAGCTGCACGCATCCCAGGTAGAACGAGTAGGCATCCCGGCGGTCCACTTCGAAGCCGTGCCGCTGGAGTGCCTCCAAGACGTCCGTCGATACCCGAGCCGCCTCCACGGAAGCGACGCCGTGGAGCGAGCAGTGAAGTCGGGGCGCGTCCACCGCGGCCAGCGGCGAGGAGTTCCTGAGCCGGATCAGGACCTGAAGGATCGACGAAGCGATCCGCTCGCTTCCCGGCGAACCGATTGCCAACCGCGGCGTCCCGTCTCTGAGGACGATCGTCGGGGCGACGCTGGCCCACGGCACTGCGTTGGGCCGCAAGTAGTAGGGGTGTGAGGCGTCCTCGTACTCGAATGCGCTCATGTAGTTGTTGTAGAGGAAGCCCAGTTCGGGCGACGCGGCGCACGAGCCGTAGACGTTCTCGATCGACTGCGTGAGTGCCACGGCGTTGCCGTCGGAGTCCATCACGGAGAGGTGCGTGGTCTCGCCGCGGGTGTGGTGCGCCGCGATCTCATCGGCCGCCCCCCGGGCGTACCGGCGGCTGAGCATCTGCTTGTCGGAGACTTGGGAGTACAGGTTGGGATCGAAGGGTCGGTCCCTGCGGTCGATCAGCGCCCGTTGGATGGTCCTGGCCAGGCACACCGCGCCGTCGGGTGTGTCGATGTCCTGGAGCTCGCGGGGGAGGCTCCGATGGATGTTGAGCATCTCCACCAGGGTGCGGCCCGCGCCGGGGGGCGGCATGGTGAGAACGTTGTCGCGGCCGAATCGCCCCGCCAGCGGCTCGCGCTCGACGGGGTGGGGAATCTGCGCCAGGTCGTCGGCTCGGAGGATGCCGCCGTTGGCCTCCATGTCGGTGTGGATCAGGCGCGCGGTCTCGCCCAGGTAGAAGTCCTCGTAGCCGTTGTCGGCCAGACGGCGCAGCGTCGCGGCCAGCACAGGCTGGACGAACCTGGTTCCGGCCCGGCGGGCCCGCCGCCCGTCCTGCAGGAAGAGCGGTCCCGCCGAGCGGGACTGCAAGTGCTTGCGCTCCCGCTTGGTAAGGCGGTACTGCAGCAGGCTGATCTCGTAGCCGTCGGTGGCGAGCACGATGGCGGGCTCCATGACGGTCGCCCAGCTGAGACGGCCGTAGCGCTCCAGTACGTGGGCATAGGTGGCAGGCGAACTGGGAACGGTGGTGGCCAGGTGCCCCCGCCTGCGATCGGCGGGCAGGTTGGCGAAGGTGTCGATCACGGCCCGGTTCGGGGCCCGCGACGAGCCGTCGACCGCTACGGTGGCGCCGGAGCCGTGGTGATGGACGAGCATCATGGTCTGGCCGCCCAACCCCGACGCGGCGGGCTCGCACACGCCGAGAGCCAGAGCGGCCGCCACTGCGGCGTCCACCGCGTTGCCGCCCTGCTCGAGCATCTGCACGCCTGCGGCCGTGGCCGAGTAGTGGGCCGTGCTCACCATGCCCTTCGAGGACGCCGCGATGCGCTGCGGCTCGTGGATGCGGGTGTCGGTCAACTCCAGCAGGTCGGTGTCGACCTCCCCGAGAGGCCGAGCGGAGGGGCCGCGGTTCATGGGGTCAGCGATCGAGCTGGCCGATCAGGTACTCGGACAGTAGCAGCGTGCGCTGCACCAGGCTGATGCGCTGTACCGCCTCGTCGGGAGTGCCCCGGTCCCTGGTGACCGGGGCCATCCCGCACACGACCGCGGTCTCGGGAGGTACCAGTCCGGCGACCGACGGCCAGGCCGAGGACTCCCGCTCCAGCGGGATCTCCCACCGGGCCGCCGCGGTCTCGAGTGCCTCCACCAAAGGAGCGTTCGTCGGTCGGTCGGCCATGGGCGGCCTGTCGTCGAGCCGGGTGAGGCGCCACTTGGGCCCGCTCCGACCGAGGGTGGACCGCATCGCAGCCTCAGCCTCGTCGGCCTGCGCCGTTTCGATGTACGACATCATCAACGACACTTCCACCCGGTGGGGCACGAACATCGGGTGACGCTCCGTCCTCACGTCCAGCGCGGCTATTGAGAGGCGCTTCCTGGGGGAGCTGAGCCGGCCGATCGCCAGCAGCTTCTCGCCCGTCCAGTTGACAACTGTTCTGCGCCGCCCGATCTGGCCGGGGCTGAGCCTGTCGCCCTCCACCATCAACTCGTACCGGCGGCTGCCGCGCCGCTGGGTGAGGATGCCGTTGCCGACGGTGCCGGGCCGGCAGACGAGCACCTGACTGGCCCGGGCCGCGGCCTGCCCGATCAGCTTCTGGCTCAGCGCCGCGTCGCGTCCCTCGTCGGAGTACAGCATTACGCCGAGCGGAAGCCGCCTGAGGCTCCTGACGCTCCGGAGGGCGCGCAGGGCGTACTCCAGCATCACCAGCGGTGCCCGGGTGCGCCCGATCCCTTCGCCGTAGAGCCACTCCGGATCACGGCGGAATCCCTGCCGCACCGTGTCGGGCGTGGTGGGAACGTCGAGGTGGGCGAGCAGCAGGATGCCCCCATCGAAGCCCCTGGTGGTCTCCCACATGTGGGCCTCGGGCTCGTCGGTGAGCTCCGGCACCGGCCGCATTCCCAGGTCGCCGAAGATCCGCCCGGCCCGCTCCGCCGCACGGGACAGGCCCAGCGGATCGTCGGTGCGGCTCGATGTCTGCACCCACCCCTGCAGCGAGCGCTCCATGCCGTCGCGGCGCTGGGTTATGTACTGGAAGGCCCGCTCGGACGGGTCGGCCGCCCCGGCATCCACCGGGGGCGGCTGCGGGGTGCCGAAGTAGCGGGCACTGGCCACCTCGACCAGACGGTTCACGAAGGCCGCGAAGTCCAGCCCGACATGGGCCGCGCCGACCAGGTACGACCCGTGCTCGCCCAGGCTGGGCAGGCTGTTCGCCTCCAGGACGTACAGGTTGTCGTCGGCGTCCATGCGCATGTCGACGCGGGCGCAGTCGTACAGGCCCAGTGCCGAGAAAGTGCGCACCGCGATCTCCTGGGCCCGCCCGGTGAGCTCCTCCGAGATGGGGGCGGGGCACACGGGCTGGATCTGCCGGCCGCTGCGTCCCGTCTTGTCCTCGTAGGTGTAGATCTGGGGGCCGTCGCCGAAGCTCAGCATCACCGGCGGGAAGGCCTCGGGAGGGCCGTTGCCGAGGAGCCCCACGTTGATCTCGCGGCCCTCGACGTACTGCTCGGCCAGCACGGGCTGGGCGAACCGGTCGAAGATGACTCTGGCCGACTGGCGCAGTTCGTCCTCGTCGTGCGCCACGGCCAGGCCGAACGACACAGCCTCGTTCTTGGGCTTGACCACCATCGGATAGGGCAGGTCGCCTCCGATGGGGGTGTCGGGCGTCTCCAGGACCGCGAACTCCGGTGTGGGGATGTTGTTCTGGCGCAGGATCATCTTGGTGACGACCTTGTCCAGCGCCAGCGAATGGCCGAGCGGGCCGGAGGCGACGTACGGGATCCCGATCATCTCGAGGATGCTCGGCACATGGGTGTAGCGGGCCTGGCCCTGAAGACCGTAGGAGACGTTGAAGACCATTCCGGGCCGTTCGCCCGCGACGACGCGGGGCATGAACGACTCGAGCTTCGAGATCAGCTCCTTGTCGGCCTCCATCGCGGTGACCTGGTGGCCGCCGCGGCGCAGTGCTTCGGTGAGCCGGCGGATGGTGGCCAGTCCGATCTTCTCCTGGTTCGGCATGCCGAACAGGTTGATGACGTTCTGGCTGTCCCGGTTGTAGACGACGGCGACCCTCACGGCCCTAGACGGTACCGCGGCCTTGGACAATGGCTGGCGGGAGGCTGGGCTTCGCTGCGAGATTCTCCGTTGTGGATTGCTAGCGTTTCTGGCTGTGCCGCTAGTGACCGCCTACCACCGCCCCAGCACTCTCGATGAGGCGCTCGACCTTCTGAGTTCGCCCGGGCGGGTAGCTCTGGGAGGCGGGACGACGCTGAACGCCGACCGGGAGCCGTCCGACTTGGAGGCGGTGGACCTGCAGTCGCTGGGACTGGACGCGATCACGGCCACCGGCGACGGGCAGGTGCGCATCGGGGCCACCGCCACCCTCGATGCCGTCGGGCGCTGCCAACTGCTGCCCGACTCGCTGCGGGAGCTGGCCAGGCTCGAGCAGCCGTCCACCCTGCGGACCCTGGCCACGGTGGGCGGACTCTTGGCCGGGGGCTCGGCTGAGAGCCTGCTGCTGGCCGGCTTGCTGGCCCACGACGCCAGGGTGGAACTCGCCGGTCCCGCATCTGAGTGCACCCTGGCCGAAATGGTTGCTGCCGGGCTGCCCCGAGGCTCGCTCATCACCGCGGTCACCGTCGTCCCCTCGGGGCGCACCGCCACTGCCCGCACCGGCCGCACCCCGGCCGACGTGCCCATCGTCGCGGCCTACGGGCGCCGCGTCGAGGGCTTCGTGGCCATGGCCCTCACCGGCGTGGGCGACCATCCGGTGCTGGTCGACGTGTACGACCCGACCGCCGGCCTGGATCCGGCAGGGGACTTCCGTGGCAGCCGCGAGTACCGCCTCCACTTGGCGGGCACGCTCACAGCCCGGGTCATGCAGGAGCTGTACCCATGACCATCGACGTCACCTTCGAACTCAACGGCGCCCCGGTCACGGCGGCCGTCGAGCCCCACCACACGCTGCGGGAGACGCTGAGAAGCCTGGGCATGTTCTCCGTTCACTACGGCTCCGACAGCGGCGAGACCGGCGCGGCCGCGATCCTCTACGACGGCCGGCTCGCCTCCAGCGACGTGATCCTGGCCGCGTCCGCAGGCGGCCACCGGGTCACCACCGTCGAGTCGCTCAACGTCTCGCCGGAACTGCATCCGGTCCAGACCGCCTTCGTGGCGGTGGGCGCCTTCCAGTCGGGCTACTCCGCGGGAGCGATGATCCTGGGCACGCTGGCGCTGCTGGAGGAGAACCCCGACCCCTCCGAGGCTGAGATCCGGGACATGCTCTCGGGCATCCTCGACCGCGAGACCGCCTACGTGAAGCCGGTCGAGGCCGTCAAGCGGGCCGCGGCCGTCCTGCGGGGCGAGGAGACCGAGCCGTTCGCGCCGCTGGTGCTCGAGCCGCTCACCGATGGCTACCGCCCCGCACCCGCCGGCGTCGACGGCGAGGCCCCCGAGGCACCCCACTCCGTGCCCCGCCTGGTGCCGTCCCGCGAGGTGCCGGACATGGCGGTGGTGGGCAAGCCGGAGGTCAAGGTCGACGCGGTGCGTCTGGCCAAGGGCAACCCCGCCTTCACCGACGACATCGAGCCCCGGGGAATGCTGTTCGCCAAGGTTCTGCGCAGTCCCCACGCCCACGCCCGGATCCTGAGCATCGACGACTCCGAGGCTCGAGCGGTCGAGGGTGTGCACGCGGTGCTGCACTACGGCAACACCCCCCGGGTGAAGTACGCCTCCGGCGGGCAGAGCTGGCCCAACCCCCACCCCTACGATCAGGTCAGCTTCGACGACCGGGTCCGGCATGTGGGCGACCGGGTGGCCGCGGTGGCCGCCGAGACCATCGAGGCCGCCGAGGAGGCGGTGCGGCTGATCGAGGTCGAATACGAGGTCCTTCCTGCCGTGTTCGACGAGCGCTTCGCCATGGACCCCGAGGCCCCCAAGGTCCACGACGAGGACGACACCACCCACATCTGCGATCCCGAGCGCAACCTCGTGCACCACATGGCGGCCCAACGGGGCGACGTCGACGGCAATCTCGCCACCGCGGCCCACGTCTTCGAGCAGACATTCCGGGTGCATCAGGTCCAGCAGTGCCCCATCGAGCCCCACATCTCGATGGCCTGGCTCGACTCCGACGAGCGCATGGTGGTGCGCACCGCCACCCAGGTGCCGTTCCACACCCGCCGGATGCTGGCCCCCCTCATCGACATGGAGATAAAGGACATCCGGGTGATCAAGCCCCGCATCGGCGGCGGCTTCGGGGCCAAACAGGAGATGCTGATCGAGGACATCGTGGCCCACCTCGCCATCGCCACCCGGCGCCCGGTGCGGCTCGAGCTGGACCGGGCCGAGGAGTTCTACGCCAGCCGCACCCGCCATCCCCAGACCATCACCTTCCGTACCGCGGTCGACGACGACGGCAAGCTGCTGGCCCAGGACATGCGCCTCATCGGCAACACCGGCCCCTACGGCACCCACGGCTTCACCGTGCAGATCGTGTCGGGGCTGCGCGGCCTCACCTCCTACAACGCCGCGTCCAAGCGTTTCGACTGCCATGTCGTCTACACCAACATCCCGGTGCCGGGCGCCTACCGGGGCTACGGCGCCCCCCAGGCCGAGTTCGCGCTCGAGGCCCACATGGAGGACATCGCCCGGGCCCTCGACCTCGACCCCATCGAGTTCAAGCGGCGCAACTGGGTGAAGGTGGGCGACGAGATGGACATCGCCCCCCATCTGGGTGAGCGGGCCGTGGAGGAGGAGGAGCTCGACGAGTACCCGAAGATCATGTCGTCGGGCATCGAGGAGTGCGTGGCCCAGGGGCGGCGCGAGATCGGCTGGCACCGCCGGGACGACGGGTCCTGGAAGGCTCCGGCCGACCGTCCCAACATCCGGCGAGGTTTGGGCTTCGCCTTCTGCATGCACGGCACGGCCATACCGTTCTTGGACATGGGCGGCTGCTCCATCAAGCTCAACGACGACGGCTCGTTCAACATGCTCATCGGGGCCACCGACCTCGGCACCGGCGCCGACACCGTGATCGGCCAGATCGCAGCCGAGGTGCTCGGCGTGCCCCTCGACGACATCAAGGTGTACTCGAGCGACACCGACATGACCCCGTTCGACACCGGGGCCTACGCTTCGTCGACCACCTACATCTCGGGAACGGCCGCGCTGCGGGCCGCGGAGGCGGTCCGGGAGCGGCTCAAGGCGCGGGCCGCGATGCTGCTGGAGGTGGACGAGCCCTGCACCATCGAGCTTCGCGACCGCCGGGCCTACGCAGCCGACGGCCGCTCGGTCACGCTGGAGGAGATCGCGCTCGACTCGCTGCACTGGCAGGAGCAGGAGCAGATCATGGGCACCGCCTCGCACGTCTCGCCGGACTGCCCGCCCCCGTTCGCGGCCCAGTTCGCCGAAGTCGAGGTGGATGTCGACACCGGCCAGGTCACGGTGACCAAGCTGGTGATGGCGGTGGACTGCGGGGTGGCCATCAACCCCGTCACGGCCAGCGGCCAGGTCGAGGGAGGCATGATCCAGGCCCTCGGCTACGCCCACTGCGAGGAGATCGTGCTCGACGGCGACGGGCGCATGGTCAACCCGTCGTTCGGCCCTTACAAGATCTACCGGGCCGACGAGATGCCCGACACCGTCGTGTACCTGGTGCAGACCATGGAGGACAGCGGCCCGTTCGGAGCCAAGGCGGTGGCCGAGATTCCCAAGGACGGCGTGGCCCCGGCCGTGCGCAACGCCATCCTCGACGCCACCGGGGCGGCCATCAACGATCTGCCCTTCACCCCGGAGCGAGTCTGGGCCGCACTGCAAGCCGCCGGAACGTAAGAGCGAGCGCCCCCGATTTCGATCGTCTGCAGGGCGCTGTGACGAGCGATAGCGGCGCAGTCGCGATCGACATGAAGAACCTTGGTTCCCGTTCGGGTGGCGATGGCGGCGATCAGGCAGTCGATCAGCGAGTGGGGCGTCTCGCCGTGGCGGCGGCAGGCGAAATAGATCGATGCGGCGATGTCTCAAAGTCGGATGGCATCGTCTCCAGGAACGCGGCCCTGGCCAGTAGGCGTTGCAGGTCTCTGTCGTCTAGTGGCGCGGCGGGCGCGTAGGCTCACCTGCGTGGAATACCCGAGGCGGTCGGGAGTGCGGGAGCTGGAGCCCTACCGGATCACACAGGCACCCCGCAACGGGCTGTGTTCGCAAGCATCGGACCGATGATGGACGCTACGACACGCACGGCGCGGACCGTGGCCGACCTTCAGTCGCAGCAGAACGACCTCCGGGAGCGGTACCGCCGCCACGCTTCGCTGTTGTTCGCTGCTGCGCTAGTAGCGGTCGGGTTCATCCTCGGCGGTGGCGAGTCTGGGGCGCTCACCACCTTGGAAAGGTCGCTGCTGGTGGGGTTGGTGGCCGGGGGTGCGCTGCCGACGATGTTCGCTTGGATGCCGTGTCGCAACGACGACATCTACGTCCTTGACTGGCGTATCGTCGATGCCTCTGGCGACTACCCCTGCGGTCACCGATATCGCGGCGAGATGATTGAGGAGATGGAGGTGGACGCCCTCCGAGTGCTGACCCGCCGCAACGTCCGCACCGCCGTCGTGCTGACGGTAGCGCACCTGGTACAGCCGGTGCTGCTGGTGGTGCTCGTAGCGCTCCGCGTGCTATGAGGGCGAGCGCGGCCCGTTGCTTGCTGCCGTCGTTCACTGGCCCGTGTTCAGGCAGACGGTCTGTAGTGGCTCGACTGCCGGATCGTGCTACTCCGTCACGTCTGGGTGGACGGCCCTTGCCCGCGTGACGGGTTGCCCAGCGCCCTGCTCGGGCGGTCAGCCTCGCTCTAGCGCAGCGGCCGGAAGCACCGCTCTACCTTGCCCTTGCGCCTGGCGTCACCAGCCCGACACGTGGTGATCTTGGTGCTGAGTGAGCGGCGAACGGCACCGCCCATGGGTGCAGCTTGAACCGCCGTAGGCGGCCCACCCGCATCACGCGCCAATGGCCTGACGCGAATTGACACCTAGGCTGCGTCGATGGCAGAAGACTCGGCCAGCTCGACAATACATGTCGAAGATCTCTCCGTCTTCGACTTGATGCGGCTCCATCGTCAGACGCTCTATGAGCTAGTCCACCGAGGAATCGTCCGCACCCTCAACCAGCCCCAAGGAGACTGGGCAGAAACTCTGGTCAAGGTCGCTTACGACGGTCAGCTTGCCGCCAAGAGCGAGAAGGGCTACGACGTGATCACTACCGATGGAACGCGCTTGCAGGTCAAGGCACGAGCCCTTGACCACCACGATGTGGGTTCCGACACGACCCCGGCCTTTCGTTCTTGGGAGTTTGATGCGATGGTGATCGTGCTGCTCGATCCAGACGATCTCAGCGTGGGCAGGGCAGCAGAACTTCCCCTCGAAGTGGTCCACGACAACGCTCGGTACGTCAAGCACGTCAACGGCTACGTGTTGGTACCCAATCGAACTCTTATGGACGAGGGTACCGATGTGACCGAACGGCTCCGAACAGCCGCTCGCAGCCTGTAGCCGAACCAGCGCACCGGGAAACCCCTGACAGGGACGTGGACCTCCTGCCGGCTACGCTCACTCTAAGCGGGGGCCGTGACGTTATTCGGGCTGCGTGTCCGCTGGCGGCGGATCCAGAACAGTCTCGCAGGGAGGCCGCCCGCTCAGCGATCGAGGAGTGAACTCCTAGGGAGCGATTCGTAGCGAGCTGTGAGCACTAGACGAACCGCTCGGGCTTAGACCGCAGGCCATTCAGGACCGTCTTGATCAGTCGCTGTCGCCATTTGCCGGTCGGCTTGTCGGGATGTGGGTGTCGCCTCAGTGAGCCGGGTTTCGGCGGCTGACTATGGCTGCGCCGTGAGGAATTCCCGGAAGTCGAGGTCTCCGTGCTTGATGTAGTGGTCGATGATGGCGGCGCGGTTGTTGAGGGTTTCTCCGTCCGAGGCGTCGCTGGTGGCGGCTAAGACGTCTCGAACCTGGTCACGCCAGCTGAGGTGGTCCCAGTCGTTGGCGGCATCCTCCAGCATCCGGAGCGCGAATCGCGTGGCCTCTGCTGGTTTGGTGGCTGCTATTTCAGCGAGGCGGTCCATGACACTGCGACCGAACCATCGACCGCCACCGGGCCTCAACGTGACGTTCAGGCCTTTGAGCGACCATTGGTCGTCGAACTTGGCGGATGCGAATGTGAGTGCGAATGCGTGTGCTTCATTCTTGTGCGATTCAGGCTCATCGGCGATCACGCCGAGCCGCGCATCCCAAAGATCTTGAATCCGCTGTAGCAGCTGGGTAGGTATGTCTTCTTCGGTGTTACGGAGCGCTCTTCCCAAGAACTCCATGAGGTTCCCGGCGAGTTCGTCGTCGGCACGCTCGAACCAGCGTTGCAGCAGCGAGGGTTGTAGGCGGCCACGCCAATGGAGCGCGACGAGATGCTCTCCCAGCTTGGCGTCGGCTCGTTCGTCGTTGGCGAATCCAACGGTGCCTCCGGTGGGGACTCGTTCCACCGCGGCCTCATACTCGTGTTGGAGCACGTCATAGACCGTGTCAAAGGGTGGGCACCAGCAGATGTACGTGTCCCAGGCGGCATCGCGCAGCCTCACGTGCTCCGGGGACAAGGGGAGTACTCGAGAGATGTTGGCCAACACCCATCGCTCGTCGATCAAGATGAGCCAGGGAAGCCACTTCCCGTAGACGGCCCGCACCGCGAGAGACGGTTCGTTGTCGGGGTCCAGATGCTCGTCGAGCACCGTTCGCACATCAGGCATCGAGTCGAATCCCTTGGACGTGTCGGCGCCCTGTGCTTCAAGTTCGCGTCGGCACCACAGCGCGTATGCCACAACGGCGTGCATCGCCTTGCCGCGGTTCGTGTTGATCGACAGTGTCAAGGGACTCATGCTGTCGCTGGCCTCGTCGTCCGGCGATGGGTGCGGATCGCGGGTGAGGCGCTCAAGGACATCCCAGACTGCTTCGCGCAGTTCGAACGGAATCCGGTTGTCGCGGTCGGCGACTCCCTCTTGGATCAACGACGCGACCTGGCCGCGGGTCCAGCTCCATCCTGCGTCGCGGTCAAAGACCGGCGTTTCGTTGCGGTGGTCGAAGGGACGCTCCAGCACCGATGCCATCAGGCTCACGGGTTGGTCCCATGGGATCGAGGCACCTGTCTTGATGGCTGTCTCGAGTCCACCGAAGAAGCTGCGAACATAGGTCGGGTCCAGTGCCTCGATCCGGCTCGCCGCAGCGGCGAAGTCGGCGGCGCGTTCTGACACAGCCTCCTGGAAGGCGCGGCCGAGGCCCTCCATGGAAGGAGCGAAGACCCGCTCGGCTCCTTCGCCGGGACGCCAGGAAGCCAAGAATTCGATGACCTCGACCGGGGACTGCGCGTTCATCTCCTCAGCAGTGAGGGGACTCACGGGTCCGACCCAGCTCGCGGCCTCTGCCATGAGGTCCGGGGATACAACCTCCCCGTGTGTCGCCAGGAGTTCGCAGTATCGCTCTGCTTCGTCGCCCGAGAGGTGGTCAGCGACAATGCTCAGCCAGTCGCGCTCCCATTGCTCGGCGTAGGCGGTCTCGTCCTCGGGCTGGAGGTGGTCGAGGTTGGGTCCGGCGCGTACCCAGTCCAGGAATGTCCTTTGCGCTGCGGGGGGTGCTTCGCCAAATCGGGACCGAAGCAGCCCTGCGTACTCGTGCTTGAGGCGGTAGTCGTCGAAAATTGCCCTGTTCGCGATGCGTGCGGCCACGAGTTCGGCGCCGCCTGAGGCAACGGCGAGGACGTGCAGCGCAATGCGGCGATGCAGAGCGGTCTCGGATTCGAGCATCTGCACGACATCTCGGAGATCCTCCTCGGGAGCTTCGGACAAGCGCACGGCCGCGTCGCGCACGGCGGTCACGAGCACACCACGGACGCTGCGATCCCACTCCTGCGAACGGTCTATGGCCGGTCTCCAGACCACGGAATGGCCATCGGAATCAGCAGGCTCGTCCTCGCTCCTGGAGAACTCGACCGCCTCAGAGAGCAGCGAGGAGAACAGCCTGACGCCGTCTAGGCGCGCCGCGTCGACTAGGTCCGGCAGGATCTTCCTAGTCGCTTGGTCGTACTCCCACTCCGAGAGCCGCCCGACCGGCTCGGGCGGCAGCGCGGGGATCTTGTTCTCCTGGGCACTGCCGGATGCTGGTGGGCTGCGCTCAAGCGTCAAGAGTCCTCTAGCAGCGCTTAGCCCCTGTTTGATCTCTCCCTCGCGCATGAGGCGACAAACAACTGCTGCGGCCTCATCGGCGAAATGGTCGATGAAGCCTGCGGCGTTAGGATCAGCGATCCATTCTACGGTCTTTGGCCCGAGTCGCCGGAACTGTTCTGGCGGAAGGGCTCGAACGCACTCAAGCAGAATGGCTGTCACTCTCGGGTTGGCCGAGGGCCGCGACCTCTCAAGGACCGCAGAGACAGCATCGGGATCTTCAGGTGCCATTCGAGCGAGGTAGCGACCCTCGGGCCACGGCGGGAACTGCACATAGCCAGGCTCGTCAGCCTCCACCAGATCCGGCGGATCGTCGAACACGCCCTCGTTCGCAAGTGCAGGAACCCACCTGGGATTCTCCAGACGGTCAAGGAAGTACGCCCGATTCTCGAAACGAGTCGCCAGCATTCTCCACTGGGCGAGTTCCGCGTCAGTAGGTGCAGTCCAGTCGTTCATCGCCTGTTCGTCCCATCCAGCAGTCTGTCAAGCTCATCCAGATTCTCGTACGAAGGCCTAGAGATGGCCATCAGCTCCTGCTCGAACGCATAGAACTTCGCCACCCACTCCTCGTCTGCCCCCGCTGGCAGCGGATCGTCCCTCGCATGTGCAAACTTGTGCGCCTCGCGAGTCCGCCTCCCCCAGTTCCTGCTTACGTATGACGGGTTGGAACCCAACTCGTTCAACGCACCAAACCCGGCCCTCTCGCGAGCCTCTCTGTTCGCCTCGGCCTCGCTGTGGGCCGCTACCAGCTTCCCCACCGACACCAGCAACCCAACGGACACTTCATGGCGTCTGGGACCCGACGCAGACGGCGCAGATTCCTCCGACAGCCACAGCCGTCCATCCTCCGGGAGACCCTCAGCGAGCCACCGGCCGCGGATCGTGTCGGTAAGGTCGCGGTAACCCGCGCCTCGCTTCTCGACCTTGGGGCCGAGCGCACCAGGAAGACGATTCCGGATCTCGCGAATCGCGTGAGCGATGAAGTGCACCCGACCCGGGAAGCTACCAAGCCCGACCAGCCACAGAGCCCCCCTGTAGAGAGGCTCGAGCGCAGGCGCGTATCTGTTTAGCCAACCCACGAGCGCAACTCGTTCAGGCGTCCACCCAGATTCCCCATCTCCATCCGGTCCCCCCAACGCACACCGATCGTCTTCAGGCGAGCCGGGATCGAGCACGAGCCATCATGCCCACCCGAGCTGTCATCAACCACCTGCTCCACACATCACGCCCTGAACGACCACCCAGAGACCACTGGTCGCTACAGGTCTACGCTCGCTCTAGAGCCGTGAATCGGCTACGGCTACTTCACCTCTGACGCGTCTCGGTGTCTTTGCCCCAGCCTGTGGGCTGTCGGGCTCCCTTCAAGACGAATACTCACCTCACGCGAATTGACATGGGTGTTGCTCCGGCCATCGTCTGCAAGCATCTTCGGCGAGCTTGACTACCTCAGCCAAGATCTGATCCTGGCTAAGGGCAGTGTTCGGATGCGTCGACAGTGCGAGCACCGATCCGGACACCACCGACCGCACATCGCCGAGACCGACGTTGATGCCGTGCCTGCTAAGGCTCGCGAGACGCTCCTCAGCTAGCCTCGCTGCCTGGTGTGGTGTCGTGGCAAGGTATTGGGTTCCGCTTGCTAGATCTTCTGCTGATCGACAGACAACCAGTGAGTCGAGGTTGTTGGGATGTCTCGCTCCACTCTTTGTGGAACTCGTGGACATCTCAGCCTTGACAGGCTGGATGCTGGTAACGCTGAAGCCGCTGTCTATCAAGGCTCGGGTTACGGCGAGCCAAGCTTCGGTGGTTCCATGGTGAAAGGAGAAGACCATCATGCCCTCACGCTTGAGCACCCTTGCTCCCTCCTTGAAGACCCGAGCAAGGGCGTCGCCGAACAGGGCAACATCCGTATTCTGGACCTCAAGGTCGGAACGGGTGGTACAGAGATTGGCCTCGTACTCGCGATGTGGCTTGATCTGCTTCAGCCATGCATGAAAGAAATCTGCAAGTTCAGAGTAATGCACATTGTTGAAGTATGGCGGGTCAGTCACGATCATGTCGAATGTCTCGTTGTTGTGTGCAAGGCTTGAAGCGTCACCGACTATGGCTTCCCATCCGATGGAAGAGTCCAAGGGCCGTGAGATTCCGGTTCGCCGGGTCGCTGTGTCATTGGAGACGACGATGTCGTGCGGAGCTAACTTGTACTTGTGGGCTCTCAAGATTCGAGAACGAAACAGAGTACTGAATGACCCCGATGACTTGGGAGTGCCCCAAGGGTGAGCTTCGAGCGGAGTGCGCTCCGGCTTCAGGACGTGGTTGCTGAACATATGACGAACCGCACCGGTGCCCTCACCCTTGTATGAGCAGAACAGGTTATTGAATTCCAGCGTTCCCGAAAAGAGCGTGCATAGAGCTTCACGTTCTGGCGAGTCATATAGATCGCGCACGGACGCACCGAGCAAACCGAGACAATAGAGTTGCCTTGCATTAAAGAACTTATCCCAGCTATTGAAGCCCCATCGGATTGCCTGCCTTGTGTTGTATCCATCATCTAGCGACCCGTCAGGGACGACGATGCGATCTTGGTGTGCCTGAAGCAACTGCGCTGATCGTCGATATAGATCGACATCAAACTGATCGATAGACTCATAGTGCTTCTGGTTGTCGCGCCATGTGAGCTTCGCATACATTCGGTATTCTGGACGCCGCCCTTCGAGAGCGTCGATGATCCGCGAGACATGGCTGTTGCGGCAGGTGACAGCGTCTCGTTTGACCGGCGCGGGAATATCCAATGGATGCCCGTTGCTACAGTGACCAAGAGACTCCTGGTTGAGGTTCACTTGTTCGACTGCATTGCAATCTGGGCAGATTGCTCGGGCCTCGGGATGTCGGCGCGGATACGCGTGCCTAGCGAATACATAGTCGGAGAACAGATCAATTGGATCCGCGCATATCGGACAGTGAGCCTGAGCTACCCAGAAGTAGTACAACACCGGGTCGCCGTGTCGGTCGATGTGCAGCGCGTCGATCTCGCTGCGACATGCCACTTCCACTTCGGCCATCATCCGGATCAGGACGTCTTCGTTCCAGTTGCGAAGTGCTTGACGTTGGACAAGTCCGGCTACGGGGTTGATATCCACGCCCGTGCAAGAAGCTCCGAGCTTCTGCGCTTCCACGAGAGTCGTGCCCGAACCGGCGAAGGGATCAAGGACCCGGATGCCTTGGAGGTCGAGTCCATCATTCAATCGATGAAGGACCTCGTCACTGTCTTTGCTGTATGCTGCCACGAGCACGGAGCGGAATACGGTGCCCAATCGCTGTGCCCACCACTTATGTGTATGTGATGCAGGTCGATGAACCTCCTTGCGCCAAGACTCGGCCTGCGCTGCAATGCTGACTTGAACATTCGGGAAATCGCGCTCAAGGGCGCTATTCAGCGGAGGCGTTCCACACAATTGATCAATTGATTCGGATGATGAAGACAACTCTAGTCTGCTCATGGCGTGTCTTCCATGGCAGGCTCAAAGTCCTCGTGGCATCGATAGGCAATAAATCTGTGTTCAGCATCACTCTTAGGGTTCGTGTCGAGTTTGGCTTCAAGATCATTCGATCTCAGATCGAACTCGTAGGCCAACAGAGAGTATGCCGACTCCTTCCGAAGAAACTGAGAGACTGGTTTGAGTTGTTCGTTTTCGATACTCATGTCGTCTGGCAAGATGAGTGTACGCCGGAACGACGTTCCATCAAGCAAGGCGAATGGTGTAGGCACAACGTACATCTTGCGATCTCGAATCATGATGTCGCCATAACTGCCAAATCCCTTTACGCTCCTATTCTGATGCACATAGTCGCGGTCAGCGTTCAAGAGATCGCCATGGCACAGCACAAGATCGAGGACGGGATACTCGTTGCTACCGGTCACCTTGGGATAACGGCCGAACACATAGTAGATCGTTCTTCCATCGTGCAGACCTGTGGGGATGTTGCTGTTGGCATCGAAAGTCGCGACTCGTCCGGGATGGGCGAGCCCTTTGATCTCGAAGCCTTCGGGCGAGTCGGCCAGCGTGACGTCGGGGTACGAGTTTCTTCCATTGACAGTGTGCTCGATGTTCGCTTCTCGGAGCCTGGCTTGAAACCACTCTTGGAAATGGAACTCCTTGTCGCGGGCGCCCTCGCGCGTGATCAGCACATTGCGTCGGATGGCGTCATCTAGCGCGAGGTACACCTCCTCAACCTGTTGCTCCACGCTGATTCCATCCTCCGGTGCTCGTGTCGGGTCGATCGATGCGGTCAAGGTAGGACGGTACCGGATGTTCGCCGGAGGTTGGTGTACCGACGAGTTCCATCCCACAGGGGCGCTTCATCGTCGAGCACCTGGAGCCTCCGGTGTCGATGGGCGGCGATGGTCCCAGCTGGGGATGATGCCGTCACTGACTGCTGGCCGCGGCGCTCAAAGGCCAAGAGGTCGTGGCGCGATCAGCGGGCTATCGGCGATCCGGCCCGTCGAGTTAGCGTAGACGCGTGCATGGATCCGGAAGCCGGGGCGAGATCATCGGGGCGGACTGGGCCGTGACCGCGGCGCTGGACGAGTCCCGCCGACGCTGGGCGGTGCGCGTCGTCGACGGCCTGATCGACGACTCCGGACCGGTCCGCGAACTGCGGGCCCGCTACCCCGCCGACGACTTCTGCGACGGCTCGGGCTGCGTGCTGCTGCCCGGCTTCGTCAACGCGCACGTGCACCTGTACGGGGTGCTGGCCCACGGCGTTCCGGCCCCAGCGGCGCCGGTCGCCGACTTCTGGGGCTTCCTGGATGACTACTGGTGGCCACTGGTGGAGAACGCCCTCGACCACGAGATGATCGCGGCCGCGGCCGCCTGGGTGACCGCCGATCTGGCCGCCGGCGGCACGACCAGCTTCTTCGACATCCTCGAAGCCCCCAACGCCCTGCCCGGCGCGCTGTTCGCGCAGCGTGAGGCCGTGGCCGGCAGCGGGCTGCGAGGGGTGCTGTCGTTCGAGGCCACCGAGCGGATGGGTGAGGCCAACGGCCAGGCCGGCCTGGACGAGAACCTCGGTTTCATCGAGGACTGCCGGGCACGCGCCGCGAGCGAAGGCGCCGGGCGCGACGGCCGGGTGTCGGGCGCCATGTGCATCCACACCACCTTCACTTGCGGAGAGCCCTTCATCCGCCAGGCCTTCGATGCGGCTGCCGACCTGGACGTGTTCTGCCACGCCCATGTGAACGAGGGAGTCCATGAGGGGCAGTGGTGCACCGAGCACCATGGCATGCGGACCCTGGAGTTCTACGACCGCATCGGGGTGGCCTCGCCCCGCTTCCAGGCCAGCCAGTGCGTGCAGCTGTCGCCCCGCGAGATCGACATCATCGCCGAGTCCGGCATCAGGGTCTCGCACATGCCGCTCTCGAACTGCGAGGTGGGCGGCGGGATCGCGCCCGTACTCGAGATGCTGGAACGGGGAGTCACCGTGGGACTCGGCTCCGACGGCTATCTCAACGACATGTTCGCGGTGATGAGGGGCGCGTTCCTGCTGCACCGGGCGGCCACCCTCGACCCCGGCGCGATCAGCGCGGCCACCGTGCTGCATCTGGCCACCGAGGGATCTGCCCGCACCCTGGGACTGGAGCGGGTGGGGCGGCTGGAGCCGGGGTGGCACGCCGACCTGCAGCTGGTCGACCTGGAGGGCCCCGGGGGCTTGCCCACCCCGGTGGAGGCCCACAACCTGCTGGACCAGTTGGTGCTGTGGCGCAGTGCCTCCCATGTGCGCAACGTGATGGTGGGAGGGGAGTGGGTCGTCGACGGCGGCGAGGTGATCGGCGCCGACATGGACAAGCTGCGCGCCCATACCCTCGAACAGGCTGCGAGGCTGTGGTCGTGAGCCTGCTTCGCCAGATTGCCGAGGCAGTGGACGGCGGCGTGGCCGTCGCCTCGGCCACGGTCGTCGACACGTCGCGGTCGGTGCCCCGACGGGCCGGGGCCAAGATGCTGGTCTTCCGCGACGGCAGCATCTCGGGCACCGTCGGCGGGGGAGAGATGGAGGCCCGCGTCGTGTCCGAGGCGGTCGCCGCGCTCGCTGACGGCCGCTGCCGCCTGCTGTCGTACCGTCTAGTCGATCCCGGCCGGGGCGATCCCGGCGTCTGCGGGGGTGACGTCCAGATATTCGTGGAGCCGCACATGCCCGAGCCGACCGTCATTGTCATGGGATACGGACACGTGGGCCGGGCCGTGGCCCAGCTCGCCGGCTGGCTGGGCTTCCGGGTGGTGGCCACCGACGACCGCCCGATGGCCACCGGCGACTCGCCCGATTCCAGCGAACCCGGCGGCGACTGGGGAGACGGGGTGCCCGACGAGATGATCATCGGCACCGTCGACGACCTGCTCACCGGCCGGGTTCTCGACGCCGACACGTCGGTGGTGCTGGTGACCCGCAACGTGGACGTGGACTCGGCGGCGCTGCCCGCGCTGCTGGCCACCGATGTCGGTTATGTGGGAGTGATGGGCAGCGAGCGCCGCTGGGCCACCACCCGGGCCCGCTTGGAGGCCGGGGGGGTGGATCCGGCCGCTCTCGACCGGGTCCACGCGCCCATCGGCATCGAGGTCGGCGCGGAGACCCCCGAGGAGATCGCGCTGAGCATCATGGCCGAGGTGGTCGCCCATCGCCGCACCTGAGAATTCCCAGTCACGGCCCGACGATCTAACCGTCGAGATCGATCTTTCTGCGTTGGAGCCTCCGGAGCAGGTATGCGTGCTTCGGGGCGGGGGCGATCTGGCTACGGGAGTCGCCTGGACTCTCTGGCGGGAGGACTGGCCGGTGGTGGTGCTGGAGTTGCCGGAGCCGCTGACCGTGCGGCGCACGGTGGCGATGTCCACCGCGGTCACGGAGGACAACATCACGGTGCAGCGCATGACGGGTGTTCGAGCGGACTTGCCCGAACAGGCGCTGGCAACGGCGAGAGGGGGCGATGTCGCCGTGCTCGTGGCCCCGGACTTGGCAGATTCGGGACTCCTGCGGCCCGCGGTGGTGGTGGACGCCCGGCTCGCCAAGCGCAACATCGACACCTCCATCGACGACGCCGAGGTGGTTGTGGCTCTGGGCCCCGGGTTCACCGCAGGCGTCGACTGTCACGCCGTGGTCGAGACCATGCGGGGTCCGAACCTGGGCCGGGTGATCTGGTCGGGACGGGCCCAGCCCGACACGGGCACGCCGGCCGAACTCGGCGGTCGATCAGCCGACCGGGTCGTCCGGGCGCCAGCAGACGGGAGGGTCGAGTGGCGTGTCAAGATCGGAGATGTGGTCACCGGGGATCAGCCGCTCGGCGAGGTGGGCGGCGTGAAGGTCCGGGCGCCGTTCGGCGGTGTCGTCAGGGGTGCCATCCGCAACGGCATGAGGGTGCATGCCGGCCTGAAGATCGGCGACGTCGACCCCCGCGGCGACCCATCGGCATGCCTGAAGATATCCGACAAGGCCCTGGCCGTGGGCCGCGGAGTGCTGGAGGCCGTCGAGACGCTCCGGTTCCGGCTGGGTTGACCCCTGTGGAGCGCACCGCCACCTCTCCCGCGCCAGTTCTGTGTGCGGTTTCCAGTCCATAGGCCGGGTTCTCGCATACAGAAGGCTCAGCAATAGGGTGGGTTCCGTGGTGCGGCCTGCGTTCAACGTGATGCCCCATGGATCCGTCGGGCGGGCGGTGGAGCTGGCCCGGCTGGCCGAGAGCCTCGGCTACGAGCGCTGCTGGGTGTACGACGAGGGGCTGGCGGCCAGCGACGTGTACGTGGCCATGACCGCCATTGCGGCGGCCACGGAGTCCCTCACCATCGGTCCCGGCATCACCAACCCCTACACCCGCCACGCCGGCGCCACCGCAGGAGCCATTGCCTCGCTGGACGAGGTGTCGGACGGGAGGGCCTTCCTGGGAATCGGTGCCGGGGGCAGCCTCACCCTCGATCCGCTCGGCATCGCCCGGGTACGGCCCCTCACCGCGGTGCGTGAGACCATCGACGCCTGCCGGCGCCTGTTCGCGGGCGACACCGTCAGCGTCGAGGGCTCCCATGTGCGGCTGAGCGAGGCGTCGCTGCTGAATGTCCGGCCCGGAACCGAGATCTGGCTGGCCGGGCGGGGCCCGAGGATGCTGGAGTTGGGCGGCGCCGCCTGCGACGGGGTGCTGGTGGACTTCATCTACAAGCCGCACCTGGGTTCTGCGGTGGAGCGGATCCGGGCCGCGGGCCGGGCTGCGGGCAACGAGCCCCGCATCGCCTACTCCACGATGCTGGTGACCGACGACGACACCATGGCCGCCCTCAAGCCCCACATGACCTACCGGCTGGTCGACTCGCCGCCGGAGGTGCAGGAGGCCCTGGGGATCACCGACGCCGACGCGGCCCTGATCAGGGCCGCGCTGGCCGACGGCCTGGAGGCCGCGGCCGAGCATGTGCGCGACGAGTGGGCGCTGCCGTTCGTGATCGCGGGCACCCCCCGTGAGTGCAGCCTGGAGCTTCACGGCCTTGCCGAGGAGTACGGGATCGAGTCCTTCGTCGTGCCGCTGCTCGACGATGAGCCGGCCGAGAAGCTGCTGCACTCAGGTGCGAGAATCATGGAAATGATCAAATAGCAGTTGACCGAGTTGTAATATCATAGAACTTCGGTAGAGTGCTCTCGCCGGCCTGGTTCGCTGGATGCCGGGACGGCGGCCAGAACGCCCCGACGGTGTCCTGGCCGAGCTTCGGCGCTCCAAGTCCCGCCGTCATGGAACTCGATGTGCGGGGAGGAGCGGATGATCATCTGGTACTGGTCCGTCAAGGGCGGCGTCGGCACGTCGGTGGTGGCTGCGGCGACCGCCATCCGCCTCGCCTCCGACGACCGCGAGGCCACACTGGTTGACCTCACCGGCGATCAGCCTGCCCTGTTGGGCATGGTCGCCGGCGGAGTGCCTTCGGAGCCCGGCATCGGCGACTGGGTGGCCGCGGGGGACGGCGTCGCGGCCGACGCCATCGGCAGGCTGCTCGAGGACGTAGCCCCTGGACTGAGACTGCTCCGGCAGGGCACCCAGCCTGCTTTCGATTCACTCGACGACGGGCGGCGCAGGCTCGTGCTCGCCCTGGAGATGCTGGCCCGGATCGGACCGGTCGTGGTGGACGCGGGACTGGACCCGTTCGAGGTGCGGTCCGATCTCACCGCCCGGCACCGGCCGGTGTGCGTTCTGAGGTCCTGCTATCTCGCTCTGACCCGGGCCCAGCGGGTGTCCGGGCCCTATGACCGGGTGGTCCTCGTGGAGGAGCCGGGCCGGGCCCTGCGGACGCGCGACGTGGCCTCCGCCGTCGGTGCCTCCGACATAGAGCGGGTGGCGTGGGATCCTCGTGTGGCCCGGTCCGTCGACGCGGGGACGATCGTGAGCATGCTCCCGCCGCCGCTGCGACGTTTCGAGTTGCCGGCATGACCGCCGGCGCGGCGGCGACGCTTCAGGGATCGAGCGAGGGCCTTGGAACGGCCGGCGAGGCCCACGAAGTCAGGGCCAACGGTTCCGCGGCGCTGGTCGAGGCGGTGCATCGCAGGGTGATCGACGCGATGACGGAGGTCCCGATGCCGTCGGTGGACATCGCCGGAATCGTCCGCACGCTGGCCCCGCTCGCCCCGACGGATGTGGTCGACGACGTGGTGGCCCGGGTGGCGGCCCGGGTGCACGGTCTGGGTCCCTTGGAGCCGCTCCTCGCCGATGCGTCGGTGAATGAGGTGATGATCAACGGTCCGGGACCGGTGTGGATCGAGAGAGGTGGGACCGTGAGCCGGAGTGGGGTGTCGCTGGACCGGGGTGCGGTCGATCTGGTCATCGAGAGGATCGTGGCCCCGCTGGGCCGCCGGGTTGATCAGCTGACCCCCTGCGTTGATGGTCGCCTGCCCGACGGTTCCCGGGTCCACGTGGCCGTTCCGCCGGTCGCGGTTGACGGCCCGTATGTGACGATCCGCCGCTTCGTGGTTCCCGACGTGGCCCTGGAGATGTTCGCCGGCCCGCCGGTGGTGTCTCTGCTGGAGGAGTTGGTCGACAGGGGGGCCAATCTCGTTGTGAGCGGTGGCACGGGGGCGGGCAAGACCACGCTTCTCAACGCCCTGGCCGGCCGGGTGAGCCACCGGCAGCGGGTGATAACCATCGAGGACGCCGCCGAGTTGCAGCTGGAGCATCCCCATGTGGTGAGGCTGGAGGCCCGGCCCGAGTCGCGCGAGGGCGGAGGGGCGGTGACGATCCGGGATCTTGTGCGCAACGCGCTGCGGATGCGCCCCGACCGGATGGTGGTGGGAGAGGTGCGCGGCCCGGAGGCTCTCGACCTGCTGCATGCGCTCAATACCGGTCACGCCGGGTGCCTCTCCACGGTGCACGCCAACGGTCCCGTCGACGCGCTGCGGCGCCTGGCCGCGCTGGCGACGGCCGCTGATGAGCGTCTGGGGGTGGAGGCAGTGCGGGATCACGTCACGGCAGCCATCGATGCTGTCGTGCACCTGGGAAGGTCCCCGGACGGCACGCGGCGGCTCGCCGCCGTTGCTGAGGTGGCCGGGCACGACCGGGTGCGACTGCTGGCCGATGACACCGAGGTCTGCTCGTCCATCGCCCGGGCCGGCCGCCTGGAGGCCGAGCGGGTGGGGCCGTGACCGGGGTGCTGACGGCCGTGCTCGTGCTGGTGGCGCTGATGCCTGATCCGCCGCTGGCGCGGCCCCGGGGCCGCACGCCGGGCCGGATCCGGCCGCGGCGGGCGCTCCCGCCCCGCCTGCTCGCCGCGGTGCGGCGATGGACAGGCCGGTCCAGGAAGACCGACGCGGTGCCGCAGGCCCTTGAGCTGGCGGCCCGGGCGCTGCGATCGGGGGCGTCCGTGTTGACCGCCCTCGACAGTGCGGCGGCAGAGCTCCCCGAGACCGGACTGCGCCAGGTGGTGCGCCGGGTACGCGGGGGTCTGAGCCTCTCGGAGGCCTTGGACGACTGGGTCGGTGGCGTACCCGAGCGCCAGACGGCTGCCGCCCTGCTGGTGCTGGGGCACACGTCCGGCGCGGCAATGGCCGCCAGTCTTGACCGCGCCGCCGCGTCGCTGCGCCAGCGTGAGGCTCTGGATGACGAGATTCGAGCCCTGACGGCCCAGACGCGCACCTCCGGAGTGGTCGTGGCGGCTGCGCCGGCCGGCTTCGCGGTCATCGTCACGCTCGTCGACCGTGATGCCTTGAGCGGGCTCCTGTCCACTCCGGTAGGGCTCATGTCGCTTGGTCTCGGGCTGGTGCTGGAAGGTCTGGGACTCTGGTGGATGGCCCGTCTGTGCCGGAGCGTGGGCCGATGGGCGTGAGCCTCGCCGCGGCTGCCGCGGCCCTGCTGGTGCTGGCGGTGTCGGACGCGACCGTCGCCACGAGTCGCGCCGTCCGCCGCAGACTTCGCGGCACCGACCGGTCCGCCCACCGCGATCTGAGGGGTGCTCTGTCAGCACTGGGTCGGCGGCTGTCGAGGGGCGCGGTCGGGCCCGAGGACGAGGCCCTCGCCGGAGTGGCGGCCCTCGCCGCCGCGATCGCGGCGGTGGCGATCGGCCCGGCGGGCGGCCTCCTGGCGTTGCTGGCGGCCGTGAGCGCAGTCGTTGCTCGCCGCCGATCCCGTCGACGCCGGCGCGCGCTGCAGGTCGATCGTCATCTGCCCGAGGTGATCGATCTGCTCGGGCTTGTTGTCGGCGCGGGCCGGCCCACGGTGTCGGCCCTGTCGGACATAAGTCCCCGAGTCGCCGAGCCGTTCCGGTCCGAGCTGTCTGCAGTGGTGAGGCGCACTGCCGCGGGAGAGTCATTCGTCGACTCGGTGCGAGGGCTGAGAACCAGCCTCGGTCCCAGTGTCTCGCCGGTCGTGCATGCGGTCACTGCGGCCGAGTTCGACGGGACACCGCTGCGACCCGCCCTGCAGCGGGCTGCTGACGAGGCCCATCGGCGGCGCCGGGTGCGGGCGCAGGAGGCCGCCCGGCGAGTTCCGGTTCTGATGCTGTTCCCGCTCGTGTTCTGCGTGTTGCCCGCCTTCTGTCTGCTGACGGTGGTGCCGCTGCTGGTGGGGACCATCTCCGACTTGAGCTTCCCGTCATGACCGCTCCATCGCCCACGGGGGCGCTCGCTCTAGGCCGATCAGCCGATTTCACCCGGAAGGAGAGATCATGTTCTTGCGTATCTGCGCGGCGCTGGTGACTCGTTGTGGCGCGGCGCGGCGCCGGCTCGATGAGCGCGGCCAGACCACCGCCGAGTACGCCCTCGTCCTCGTCGGTGCCGCCGCGGTGGCCGTGCTGTTGGTGACCTGGGCGACCGGCTCGGGCAAGATCGGGTGGCTGCTCGACAAGATGGTGGACACCGTCGCCAACATGGTCAACTGACAGGTGCGGGCCGCTCACAAGCCTCCACGGTCGAGTCAATCGGGCCAGGCAACGGTGGAGTTCGCGCTGCTGATGCCGTTCCTCGCGCTGATGCTGCTGGCCGTCGTGCAGGTGGGCCTGCTCGTGCGGGCTCGGGTACTGGTCACGCACGCGGCTCGCGAAGCGGTGCGCTCGGCCGCCGTCGGCGTCAGTGACGGCGAGGTGCGCTCGGCCGCGATCGCCGCGGCCGACTTGGACCCGCGGCGCCTGGCCGTAGCGGTGCGGCGGGCCAACGGGAAGGCGACGGTGCAGTTGCTCTACACCGAGCCCACCGACGTCCCGCTGGTGGGACCGCTGATCTCCGACGTGGTGTTCGAAGCCCGGGCCACAATGCGACTGGAGTAACACCGAGTCGATTCCGGCAGGCGGTACCGTCTTGTCTTGTGTCCGTCACGATCCGGCGCTCCGAGAAACCGCCTTGGACCATCCTCAGCGTCGGTGGCGACCTCGATGTGGTCGGGGCTCCCGACCTGCGTCAGGCCGTGGTCGCCGCGGTGGCCGGGGGTTCCCGCCTTGTGGTTCTCGACCTGTCGGATCTGGACTTCGTCGACTCGTTCGGCATCGGAGCGGTTGTCGGTGCGCTCAAGCGGTTGCGCCAGCGAGGCGGCGACCTTGCTCTGGTGTGCCCGTCGCCGCGCATCCGCAGGGTGTTCGAGATCTGTGACCTGGACAGGATCCTGGCGCTGCACGACTCGATCGACAGCGTCGCAGCAGAGGCCGAGCGGATGGGCAGCGGGTCATGAGGAGATGCGCGAGACGCCGAGCGAGGCCGTGGCCCGAGCGGCCCGTGAGCGGAGCGAACAAGAGCGGGAAGTACACCGCCGAGCGGATGGGCAGCGGGTCGTGAGGGCGGTCAAGAACGGCAGCATCGAGATCGAGATCCCCCCCCGGCCCGACTACGTGTCCCTCGTCCGGGTAGTGGTGGCCGCGGCGGCGGAACTGGAGTCAGGCTTGGAGCCGCTGCGGGTCGACGATCTCCGGGTGGCGGTCTCGGAGGCGACCACCAACGCCATACAGGCCCACAACCGCTCCGGTTGCACCCGCCCCGTGAGGGTGTGCTGCCGTTGCTCCGACGGGACCGTTGTGGTGACGGTACGCGACGAGGGCCCCGGCTTCGATGTGGACGCGCTGCCGGAGATGCCGCCCCCCGAGTCAGAAGCCCGGCTCGGCCGGGAGTCCGGCATGGGCATCTCCATCATGCGGGCCCTGGCCGACGACTCGAGCATCGACTCCAGCTCAGAAGGAACCGAGGTTCGTCTCGCCTTCCTCGTCGGCGGCCAAGTCGTCCGTGGCTAGGTGGTCGATGCTGTCGGTCCGGTGGACGGCCCTCAGTAGCAGGTGCGCCACGATGGGCAGCGTGACGATCATCGCGCCCGCCGCGATGGCCAGATAGGCGAATCCACGCCAACCGAGCAGGGGAGCGGCCCCTACCGACATCAGCAGCAGGGCCACCGGGCTGGCTTTGCCGGCAGCCTGGATCCGCGCGAACGGCGTCGAGAACCGGATCAGCCCGATGCCGGCCAGGACTGCGATGACTGCACCGGCGACCATCACCACCTCGGCCGTAACCCTCATGGCGTGGTCCTGTCGTTCGCGCCATCCATATCGCGCTCCAGGAACCGGCTGGCCGCGAACGTGCCCGCCAGCCCGACCAGGGCGATCACGGTGATGATCGCGAGAAGGGCGTGGCTGTCGCGGTTGATGGCATCGATGACGATGCCGCCGGCGAGGGAGACGAGGGCCACTTCCACGCCGATCACCCGGTCGGCCAGGCTCGGGCCGCGCACCACCCGGTAGACGGCGCAGAGTCCGGCAGCCGCGAAGCCGGCGGCGGCCAGTGCGATCATCGGACGCTCATCGGACGCCCATCGGACTGGAGGTCGGCAGGGCTTCGCAGGCCAGCTTGGCAAGCTCGTGAGCGTGGGCCACCGTCTCGGCGCTCAGGCGGCCGTGGAGCAGGTGGATGTAGTAGCGGCCCGAGGAGCGGTCGACATCGACGACCGCCGTCCCGGGACTGAGGGTGATCGACGCCGACAGGAGCAGCATGTGCTCGCTGCCGGTGGCGGGCAGGTCGACGGCGACGATGACCTCTTCCGTGCCGTCGTTGGGCGTGGCGATCTCGATGGCCACATTGATCGTCGAGCGGGCGAGGTCGACGAGGACCAGCCAAGCGAATCTCAGCAAGGGCCGGAAACGGATCACGTGGCGGGCCGTCGGTCCCCGGTCGGCCGCCAGCACCACGACGGAGAGGGCCAGGCCGGACGCCAGATTGGCGATCGACACGGATCCCCAGAGGCCGCACCAGACCAGGACGAGGCCGGCTGTGGTCACCACCCGCCGCGGCGTTCCCGGATACCTTCTCATGGCAGGACCGCCGCGACGTAGCTGGCAGGACTGCGCAGGTTCTCGGCTGCCTCGGTGGAGAGATCGAGCAGCGTTCCCGCGAACAGCGCCACCGTCAGGGTGCCCGCCACCGCCAGCGCGGTGGCGGAATGCATGGTGCGCCGGCCGCGGCGCGGGGCGGGAGTGGGTCGGGGACCATCGGCGCGCCTGCCCCAGAAGACCTCGTTCCAGATCTTGGCCATCGACAGCAGGGTCAAGCCTCCGGCCACCAGCGCGGCCACTACCACCACGGTTGCTCCCCGGTCGATGGCGGCCGAGACGACCGCCAGCTTGGCTACGAAGCCGGAGAAGGGCGGGATCCCGGCCAGGCTCAGGGCCGGTACCGCGAACATCACGGCTACCAGCGGCTCACGACCGGCAAGACCGCCGGATCGGTCCAGCGAGCTCGAACCCTCGTGGTTCTCGATCAGGCCGCCCACGAGGAACAGGACGGCCTTGACCGGCATGTGGTGGATCAGGAACAGGATGGCTCCCGCCGTGCCCGCGACGGTGAAGAGGCTGAGGCCCATGAACATGTAGCCGATCTGGCTGATGACGTGGAACGACAGGATGCGCTTGACGTCTGATTGGGCTAGCGCCCCCAGCACGCCGACCACCATGGTGAGGGCGGCCACCAGCAGCATGATCGGCCCCAGATCCTCCATTCCCATCAGGTTGTGGAACCGGATCATCGAGTAGATCCCGACCTTGGTCAGCAAGCCGGCGAACACGGCGGTGATGGTGGTGGGCGCCGTGGGGTACGAGTCCGGCAGCCAGCTGAACAGTGGGAACACCGCGGCCTTGGTCCCGAAGACCACCAGGAACCACGCGCCGATGCCGAGCCGGACCCCGTCGTCCAGCTGCGGTATCCGCTCGGCCAGCAGCGCCATGTTCACCGTGCCGGTGGCCGTGTAGACGAAGGCCACGCCGAAGAGGAACAGCGTCGAGGCCAGCAGGTTCATCACCACGTAGGTCATGCCGGCCCTGACCTGGCTCCGGTTGCCCTGGTGGGTCAGCAACACGTAGCTGGAGACCAGGATCAACTCGAAGGCGACGAAGAGAGTGAACAGGTCGCCGGTGAGAAAGGCCAGAGAGACGCCGGAGGTGAGCACGCACAGCAACGGCCCGCTCAGCTGTGGATTCGCCGCCCACACCGTCCGGCGCTGGCCGATGGCGAAGATCTCCACCACGAAGATGATCGTCAGCGCGACCGGAAGTATGAGGGCGGCGAAGAGATCGGCCACCAGGACGATGCCGAGCTCCGGCGCCCAACCGCCGACCGCGACGGTGTGGGTGCCGTCACGGGCGACGGTCACCAGCATGATGTGCGAGGCGAGCGCGGCCGAGCCCAGGCCGGTGAGGACCGCTATGTCCCGCCCGACGGGCCAGGAGCGCAGGGCGAGGCTGCAGGCCGCGGCCACCAGCGGGGCGACGATCGCCAGGGAGATCAACCCGGTCATGTCGCCCCCGAGTCCTCCGGCTCGGTCGTGCCGCTCTCGACCGCCGCGATCCGGCGGTCCTCGAGGTCGTCCTCGACCAGATCGTCGCCCGAGAGAGTGCGTTGGCGCCTGGCCAGCACCAGCAGGAACAGCGTCAACCCGAACGAGATCACGATGGCGGTCAGAGTCAGGGCCTGCGGCAGCGGGTTGGACATGTCCTCCGGTGCCGCCCGGCCGGCGATGGGCGGCCAGCCGGCCGGGCCGCCGGCCGTGATCAGCGCGACCACCGTGGCGTGCCCCAGCAGGGAGTAGCCGAGGATGATCCGGCTCAGCGATCGACTGGTCAGCAGGTACAGACCGACTGCGGTCAGACCGCCGATGGCCAGCAGGAGCGCGGCGTTCATTGCTGTTCCTCGCGGTCGGCGTCGACCGGCGCCGGCCGGTCGGCTGCGAACTCGGCCGCGCCCAACCCGTCGAGCGCCGCGATGACGGTTCCGACGACGATGGCCGCCACACCGAGGTCGAACGGCAGGGCGGACCCGGTCTTGATCTTGCCGAGCAGGGGAACCTCCACCGACAGCACCTGCTGGTCGAACAGCGGGTCCCCCCACAGCAGCGGCATCAGGGCGACGCCGGCCACAACGAAGACGCCGGCAGCCACCAGGGTGATGCCGTAGGTGGGCCGGTGGAACCCGGCGATGGTCCGGAGCGCGAGCACCGCGCCGAACACCAGCCCGGCGGCGAACCCGCCGCCGGGGTTGTTGTGACCCGCGAACAGCAGGTAGCAGCCTACGACGGTCGCGAACGGGCTGGCCGCCCGGATGCCGAGCCGGATCATGGGAGCCGACCCGTCGATCATGGAGTCGAGCTCTCAGTGCTGGCGGATCCCTCTGTGCCGGCGGGGGCCCGGGCGAGGGCCTGGACACCCAGCGCCACGGTGGCGAGGACCAGGACCTCGCCCAGGGTGTCGAGGCCCCGTATGTCGGTGAGGATGACATTGACGATGTTGCTGCCGCCGCCCTCGTCGACCGAGGCTGCCGCCAACTCGGCCAGCGGGGGCGCCGCGACGGGGTTGCCGGATGCGGCCCCCAGCCCGATCACGACCGCTACTCCCCCGAGTCCGGCGACCGTCATACGCACCGTTCGCCACCGCAGGCCCGTCATCGGGAAGCTGCGGGAGAGGTGGCCGAAGGCGAGCACGAAGCCGACCACGATGGCCGCCTCGACCAGCAGTTGGGTGAGGGCCAGGTCGGGAGCGCCGTGGATCACGAACACTGCGGCGACCGTGATGCCGGCCGCTCCGAGGGCCAGTCCTGCTCCGAGGCGAGTGCCTACCCAGCACAGCGCGGCAGCCGCACCGACGACGGCAACGGCCAGCACCCCTTGTAGCGGTGTGTGCCACCCGACCAGGTGGTCAAGGCTGACATCGGCCAGGAACGGGGTGGCGGCCAGGGTTGCCACCGCGGCCATGGTCACCAGGTACACGGGCAGTGAACCGTGCTGTACCCGGGCGACGGTCGCCCGCCCGAAGGCCACGATCCCGTCGATGGAGGCGTCTGTCCAGCGGCCTGCGTGGTCCGCAGGCGCCTGCCCGGGCCTTCTGTCCATGGCCAGACCCACGATCGCGCCGATCACCAGAACGACCGCCGAGATCCCCAGTGCCGGCTCCAGGCCGGGCCAGCGGTGTAGGTGGTCGACTGGTGCGCCTCCGCTCAGCCGGACCGCGGCCGGCTCCAGGACGGCGTCGACCCGGCCGAGGACGGCGAAGGCCGCGAGCCCAGCCGCCGCTAGAACGGCGGGCGGCCCGCTCAGCGCATGACGGCGGGGCGAGAGCGGGGTCTCCGGGCCCGGTCCGAACACCGCGACCAGGAACCGGAACGTGTAGGCCACGGTCAGCACGGAGCCGCCTATCACCCCGAAGCCGACGATCCACGCCTCCGCACCGTCCAGTCCGAGCGCGGCCTGGATGGCCGTCTCCTTGGCGACGAATCCGAACAGGGGCGGGGCACCGGCCATCGACAACCCCGCGAGCACGGCCGCGGCGAAGGTCACCGGCATGGATCGAGCCAACCCCCCGAGCTCGTCGATGTGGCGGGTTCCCGCCCGCACGTCGATCTCCCCGACGATCAGGAACAGCGCACCCTTGAACAGGGCGTGAGCGACCAGGAGCGACACCGCGGCTAGCACAGCCTGCGGCGTGCCGACGCTGAAGAGCGTGATGAGCATGCCCAGCTGCGAGACGGTTCCCCATGCCAGTATCAGCTTGGCGTCGCGATGGCGCAGAGCTCCGAGCGCCCCCCAGACGACGGAGGCGACGCCGAAGGCGAGGCCGCATCCCTTCCACGCACCGATCCCCCCGAGAGCGGGGCCCGCCACCGCGACGAGCACCACTCCCGCCTTCACCATGGTGGCTGCATGGAGGTATGCGCTGACGGGGGTGGGAGCGACCATCGCGCCCGGCAGCCACGGGTGGAACGGGACCTGTGCCGACTTGGTGGCCGCGGCGATCATCACGAGCACGGCACCGACAACCGCCGACGTCCCCTGCACCGGCACCAGGTCGCTGATCAGCGTCACGCCGGCGGCACGGGTCACGAGCAGCAGGCCGGCCAGCAGGACGAGACCGCCCCCGGCGGTCACCATCAACGCCCGCCGGGCCGCCGCGAGCACCCCGGCGTCGGTGCTCTTGTGGCCGATGAGCAGGAACGAGGTCACCGATGTCAGTTCCCAGAAGACGAACAGCGACCAGACCGAGTCCGACCAGACCAGGCCCAGCATCGACGTCGAGAAGGCCAGCAGCGTGGCCGCGAACCGGCCGGTTGAGGCGTCGCCGGGCGCGAAGTACCCGTAGGCGTAGACGAACACTCCGACCCCGATGCCCGACACGATCAACGTCATGATGCCCACGAAGGCGTCGACCCGGAAGGTCATGGCCAGATCGAGACCGTCCACCCAGGTCACGTGGGCCGTGGCGGGCTCGTCGTGGTTGAGCCGCGTCGCGCCCCAGACCGTGGTGGCCGCGGGGGGCACGGCCGCCACCAGCAAGCTGCGGTGACCCAGCCAGCGACCGGCGCAGGCCAAGAGCAGGCACACGGCGACGTGCAGTACTAGCAGGCCGAAGATCAAGGGCGCGCCTCAACCGTGAGCATGAGGCAGTCTACGAGCGAGCGCAAATGGGTGAGAGTTGCTCGCGTCACAGCTGTGTCACTCCCGCTCTTGTTCGCTGCGCTCACGGGCCGCTCGGGCCACGGCCTCGCAAGCTCGGCCTCCGGAGCGAGCACAAATGGGAGTGGGCTGGGGCCCGTTCGGACGTACCGTATGGACGTTCCGATGGCGTCAGAGGACACAGACCGTACGGCCGCCTTTGAGCCGTCCCCGCTGACCTGGATCGGCAGCGACCGCCGGATGGCCCGGCGGATCGGCAGGCCGATGCTGCGCTTCTTCCACTATCAGGCCGGCGGCGGCATTGTGATGCTGGTCGCCACTGCGTTGGCGCTGGTGTGGGCCAACTCCCCCTGGCGGGACGCCTACCACGCCCTGCTCGACAGCCATACGCGGGTGGAGTTCGGCAGCCTGCTGGTGCTCGACGAGCGCCTCGAGGAGTGGGTCAACGACGCGCTGATGGTGGTGTTCTTCTTCGTCGTCAGCCTCGAGATCAAGCGCGAGCTGGTAGTGGGCGCGCTGCGCAAGCCCGCAGCCGCGGCGCTGCCCGCCATCGCCGCGCTGGGCGGCATGGTGGTGCCCGCGGTGATCTACGCCCTCTTCAACACGGGCGGCGAGGGCGCCGAAGGCTGGGGGATCCCGATGGCGACCGACATCGCCTTCGCGGTGGGGGTGGTCTCGCTGCTAGGACGCCGCGTTCCCGGCTCCCTGAAGGTGTTCCTGCTCACCTTGGCCATCGTGGACGACATCGGAGCCATCATCGTGATCGCCGTCTTCTACACCAGCGACGTCTCGATGAGCTGGCTGGCCGTGTCGGGCGGGATCGTGCTCCTGCTGGTGCTGATGCGGCTGGCACGCCTGTGGTACACACCGGCCTACCTCGTGGTCGGGGTGGTGTTCTGGCTGGCGCTGTTCAGGTCGGGGATCCACGCCACCATTGCCGGGGTGGTGATGGGCATGTTCGCGCCGGCGCGCCCGCTGATGGGCCGGACCAGGCTCAATCCGCTTCTCCAGCGATCCTTCTCGGAGGGATCATTCAACGTGGAGTCGGCTCGGCGGGCCTTGTTCGAAGTCCGGGAGCGGGTGTCGGTGGCCGACCGGATCGGGGACGAGCTGCGTCCGTGGACCAGCTTCGTCATCGTTCCCGTGTTCGCGCTGGCCAACGCCGGAGTGGAGCTGTCGTCGGACGCTCTGGGAGAGGCCCTGCGGTCGCCGGTCACGATCGGCATCGTGCTGGGCCTCGTGCTCGGCAAGCTGGTGGGTGTGGGATCCTTCACGTGGCTGGCGGTGCGCCTCGGGTTGTGCGAACTGCCGCAGGGGGCCACATGGCCCAAGATCCTCGGCATAGGCGGCGTGGCCGGCATCGGTTTCACCGTGTCGCTGTTCATCACCAACCTGGCGTTCGGGTCCACCGAGATCACCGACCAGGCCAAGATCGGGATCCTGGTCGCGTCGGTGGTAGCGGCTCTCATAGGGGCCGCTATCCTCCGCAGTTCTCGACCAGCGAGCGAGCCGGCGCCGGGAGCCTGAGCGCCCGGCAAGCGCCGGGGAGCCTTCAGACCCAGCCTCAAAGTAGTTCCAGACGTTGCTTATCCTGTCCGAGTCCCTAACTCCTTGACGGGCACCCGCCCGTTGGATCGGTTCGATGTCCATGGCCAACGCCCTAGTAATCGTCGAGTCACCCGCCAAGGCGAAGACGATCTCCCGCTACCTGGGTGCCGGCTACGTCGTGGAGTCGTCCATCGGCCACATCCGCGATCTGCCCAGCCGGGCGGCCGAGGTGCCCAAGGCCTACAAGTCGGAGCCGTGGGCCCGCCTCGGGATCGACGTCGACAACGAGTTCAAGCCGCTGTACGTCGTCAACAGCGACAAGCGCCAGCAGGTTCGAAAGCTCAAGGACCTCCTGGCTGACGCGGACGAGCTCTATCTGGCCACCGACGAGGACCGGGAGGGCGAGGCCATCGCCTGGCACCTGATGGAGGTCCTGAATCCACGGGTCCCGGTGAAGCGCATGGTCTTCCACGAGATCACCAGGGCCGCGATCACGGCGGCGGTCGCCTCCCCCCGCGAGCTGGACCGCCGCCTGGTGGACGCCCAGGAGGCCCGGCGGATGCTCGACCGGCTCTACGGCTACGAGGTGTCGCCCGTGCTGTGGAAGAAGGTCATGCCGCAGCTGTCGGCAGGTCGGGTGCAGAGCGTCGCGGTTCGCATCGTGGTGGAGCGTGAGCGGCAGCGGATGGACTTCGTGAGTGCGAGCTTCTGGGGGCTCGTCGGCACCTTCGCCCCTGCGGAACCTGTCGGCGGCAATGGCCGCGGGCTCGAGTTCACCGCCGATCTCGTCCAGCTCGACGGATCGCGCGTCGCGGCGGCACGCGACTTCGGCCCGGACGGCCGGCCGGTCCGGAGTGATGTGGTCGTGCTCGACGAGGCTGCGGCCACGTCGCTCGTCTCCGATCTGGAGGAGGCGCCATTCAGCGTCCGGGCCCGCACTTCCAAGCCCTACCGGCGCCGGCCGGCTGCTCCCTTCATCACCTCGACCCTTCAGCAGGAGGCCGCCCGCAAGCTTCACATGACGTCCGCGGCGGCCATGCGCACGGCCCAGTCGCTCTACGAGAAGGGCTACATCACATACATGCGCACCGACAGCACGTCTCTGTCGTCGGGCGCGGTGGCCGCGGCCCGCGCCGAGATAGCCAAGCGCTACGGCCCGGGCCTGCTGCCACCCGAGCCGAGGGTGTACGCCGGCAAGGTGAAGAACGCCCAGGAGGCCCACGAGGCCATCCGGCCGGCTGGGGACACGTTCACGGATCCCTCCACGGTGACCAACCAACTGCCCCACGGAGAGGCCCGGCTCTACGAGCTGGTGTGGAAGCGGACGCTGGCCAGCCAGATGACGGACTGCACCGGTGAGACGGTGCAGTTGCGCGTCGGTGCCCGCAGCGCCTCGGGCCGCGATGTCGAGTTCGCGGCCAGCGGCACGGTGATAAGCCACCTGGGGTTCCGCGAGGTGTACACCGAGGGGACCGACGCACCGGACGCGAGCGAGGCCGAAGACGAGCTCCGCCTGCCTCCCTTGAACGAGGGCGACGGCGCCCGCTGCCATGGCCTGGAAGCGAACGGGCGCGACACCCAGCCCCCGGCCCGCTACACCGAGGCGTCGTTGGTCCGGCGCCTGGAGCAGCTCGGCGTGGGCCGGCCCTCCACGTACTCGTCGATCATGGGAACCATCACCGACCGGGGCTATGTCTGGAAGAAAGGCTCGGCGCTGGTGCCGTCGTTCACCGCATTCTCAGTGGTCAACCTGCTGGAGCGTCACTTCCCGAAGCTTGTCGACTACGCCTTCACCGCTGAGATGGAGGACGACCTCGATCGGATCGCGACCGGTGCCGAGGAGCAGGTCCCGTGGCTGCGGCGGTTCTACTTCGGCGGCGATGACGATCCAGGACTCAAGGAGAAGGTGTCGAGCCGCCTCGGCGACATCGATGCCCGCCTGGTCAACTCGATCCCGCTGGGCACAGATGACGACGGCGTCGAGTTGGAGGTCCGCGTCTGGCGCGATGGGGCGGCCGTGCAGCGGGGCGAGGACTCGGCGTCCGTTCCCGACGGCACCGCTCCCGACGAACTCACCCACCAGCGGGTGCTCGAGCTTCTGGCCACCGGCCGAGACGAGCGGGAACTCGGCGCCGATCCGGCCACCGGGCTGACCGTGGTGGCCAAGTCGGGCCGGTACGGGCCCTACGTGCAGCTCGGACGGGCCGAGGAGGTTCCCGACAAGCCGAAGTTCGCGTCGCTGTTCAAGACCATGACTCTGGAGACGGTCACCCTGGAGCAGGCTGTGCAGTTGCTGTCGCTGCCCCGCACCGTCGGTGCCGACCCCGCCGACGGGGTGGAGATCACGGTGCAGAACGGCCGCTACGGGCCGTTCGTGCGCAAGGGCTCCGACAGCCGCAGCCTGGCCGGCGAGGAACAGCTGTTCACGGTCACCCTCGAGGAGTGCCTCGAACTGCTGGCCCAGCCGCGGAGTCGGGGTCGGGCGGCTGCGGCTGCGCCGCTGCGGGAACTGGGCGAGGACCCCGGCACGGGCCGGGCCGTCCTAGTGAAGGACGGCCGCTACGGCCACTACGTCACCGATGGCGAGACCAACGCATCACTGCGCTCGGGCGACACCGTAGAAGGTGTCACCCTGGAGCGCGCCTGCGAGTTGCTGGCGGAGAGGCGGGCGAAGGGACCGGCCAAGAAGCGCCCCGCCCGCCGGAAGTCGACCCGCAGGCGCAACTGACTTCAGCTTCAGTTCGGCGGGTTCGCAAGCCGCCGTTGGGCCGCGACGCCTAGCCTCGGGTGTCGTGGACGACGCTGCGCCCCACTCCTCGGCCGGCACCCGGCTCGATGAGGCCTTCGAGGCAGCCCGACCGTCGGGGCGCCTGGAGCGAATCTTCGGCACGCGGGACTTCTTCAGGCTCTGGATCGCCCAGGTGGTGTCGGCCACCGGCGATTGGCTGGGTCTGGTGGCCACGATCTCGCTGGCGGCCCGACTGAGCGAGGGCTCCAAGGGCGCGGCCATCGCTCTGGTGCTCGCCAGCCGGGTTGCGCCTGGGTTCTTCCTCGCCAGTGCGGCAGGGGTGATCGTCGACCGCTTCAATCGCAAGCGGGTGATGATCGGCTGCGATGTCGGCCGAGCACTGGTGCTGGTGACCCTGCCGTTCGTTGACACCCTGATCGGGCTCGTGCTGGCCAGCTTCCTGCTTGAGCTGTTGACCCTGATGTGGTCGCCCGCCAAGGAGGCGACGGTCCCCAACCTCGTGCCCCGAGACAAGCTCACCGCAGCCAATTCGCTCAACGTGACCGCGGCCTACGGCATGTTCCCGGTGGCTGCCGGGGCGGCCGCGCTGCTGGCCAAGGCGGCGGAGGCGATGCCGGACGAGGGATGGGTTACGACCCTGCGGCTCAACGAGGAGGGTCTGGCCTTCTATGTGGACGCCCTGACGTTCCTCGTGACCGCTCTGATCATCTGGCGTATCGCCATCCCGGTCCGGCCCCGGCACGAGCGGATGGCGGCCGAGCGAGGGAGTCTGGATCTCGGGGGTGCCATCCGGGAACTGCGGGAGGGTTGGCGACTGGTGGCGGCCAACCCGATCGTGCGTTCCGTGAATGTGGGACTGGCTACCGCGGTGATGGGTGCGGGGATCGTCTTCTCGCTTGGAGCCCTGTTCGTGGATGAGATCATCGTGGGCCGCGAGGCCGACTTCAACCTGGTGCTGTTCTCGCTCGGGGTGGGCATGGCGGCAGGCGTCGGGTCGGCGTCGATGATGCAGAACCGTCTCAACCGTTCGCGTGGATTCGTTGTGGCTCTGATGAGCGCGGGAGTGGTGCTGTTCGCCGCGGCGTCGGTGGACCGCCTGTCACTGATGGTCCCGCTGGTGGTGATGCTCGGCATGATGGCCGGCCCGTCGTACGTGCTCGGCTTCACGCTGTTGCACGAGAATGTCGCGAATGAGATCCGCGGCCGTGTCTTCTCCGCTCTGCTGGTGCTGGTGCGGCTCTGCCTGCTGGTGGCTCTAGCGGCTGCACCCGCCTTGTCGGAGGTGTTCGGCCGCCTCTCAGATCGATGGTTCGATGGCGACATCACCGTGATGGGTTGGGAAGTGCTCCTTCCCGGGGTGCGCGTCACGATGTGGCTCGCCGCGGTGATCATCGTCATTGCCGGTGCGTTGGCCACTTGGAGCTTGCGGTCGGGTGCTCGCCTTCGTGTTGGGCAGGAGCTTGTCGATGATTCGACCCCGATTCCGGACGAGGCGTCGGCGCAGTGAGCGGGCGGCTCATAGCGGTCGAGGGAGTCGACGCCTCGGGCAAGTCCACCCAGGCGCAGCTGTTGGCGGAGTCGCTGGGGGCGGAGTTCACGTTCCAATTCGGGGCCACCGGTGTGGGCGAGGTCATCAGGGGGGTTCTACTCGATCCGGCGAATGACTCTCTGGACGATCGCACCGAGGCACTGCTGATCATCGCGGACAAGGCCCAGCACGTGGCCGAGATCGTGGGCCCGGCCCTGCGTTCCGGCCGGGATGTGGTCTCCGACCGCTTCACCGCGTCGACGTTGGCCTACCAGGGCTACGGGCGCGGCCTCGACCTGGCGGGGCTGCAGACGATGATGCGCTTCGCCACCTCTGGGATCGAACCCGATCTGAACTTGCTGCTGGATATTCCCGCCGACGTGGCGTCGGGGCGGTTGGGGTCCTCGGTGGACCGTTTCGAGGGTGCGGGTCGTGACTTCCTCGATCGGGTCCGGGACGGCTACCTGGCCATGGCCGAGGCCGATCCGGCCCGCTGGACGGTGGTCGACGCCGAGGGCCCGGTGGACGAGGTGTCGGCCCGGGTGCTGGCCGCGGTGCGAGATCACCTCGGTGAAGTGCGATGACCCTTCTGGACGCGGCCGCCGAGGCGGCACCCGCCGATCCGTGGTCGGCGGTTGTGGGCCAAAGGAAGGCGGTGGCCGCTCTGGTCTCGGCGGTGGTGTCGCCGGTGCACGCCTACCTGCTGGCGGGTCCGCGGGGTTCGGGCAAGCGGGCCGCCGCCGCCGCCTTCGCCGGCGAGTTGATCGTGGCTGCGGACGGGCGGGCGGGCTCTGATCCTGACCGGGCCCGACGGCATCGCCGGCTGGCGCGCCGCGAGGAGCACCCGGACGTGTTCGTGCTCAGCCCGGCGGGCAACAGCTTGCGCCTCACCGAGGAGGTGGCCCAACTCATCGTCGAGGCCAGCCGCACGCCGGTGGAGGGCACCCGCAAGGTGCTGGTCGTCGACCGGTTCCACACCGCCACTCCGGCGGCGGCGGCGGCCCTGCTCAAGCCGGTCGAGGAGCCGGCCGTGTCGATGGTGTGGGTGCTGCTGGCCGAGCAGGTGCTGCCCGAGCACGTAACGATCGCGTCGCGTTGCACCCGGGTCGACTTCGGTCCCGTGTCCGAGAGCGAGATCGCAGCGGTGCTGGTGTCGGAGGGTCTGGTCGGGGCCGATCGGGCCGCGCTGGCGGCGGCTGCGGCTGCGGGCAACCTCCACAGGGCCCGGATCCTGGCCACCGACGAGCGGGTGGCGGCCCGCCGCGAGGCGTGGCGGAGCGTGCCGGACCGTCTCGACGGAACCGGGGCCGCCGTCGCGCTGCTGGTAGCCGAGTTGCGGGCCATGATCGACGAGGCCGGTGGAGCCCTCACGGAGCGTCACCGGGCTGAGACCGTTGCTCTGGAGGAGCGCGAGGAGCAGTTCGGCGTCCGGGGCTCGGGCCGCGCCGCCATCGAGGCCCAGCACAAGCGCGAGCACCGCCAGTTCCGCACCGACGAGATCCGCTTCGGCCTGGCCACCCTCACGGCCCGATACCGCGACCAGATCACCTCGTCCCCCGGCGATGACCCGGCCGCCATCCGTCGGGCGGCGGCAGCCATGCGGGCCATCGACCGCCTCCGAGCCACCGCTGAGAGCCTGATCCGCTCCCCGAACGAGGCCCTCTCGCTTCAGGCTCTGTTCTTGGACCTCCCGCGCCCCGTCTAGACCGTCCGCAGACCGTGAAGCTGTAGCCTGAGCGGGCCTGGCGGCTCTGCCCGCGGGGCGCACCGGCCCGAATAGCTCAGTCGGTAGAGCGACGCTCTCGTAAAGCGTAGGTCAGGGGTTCAAATCCCCTTTCGGGCTCCCTCAACCCCGTAGTTGAAGAGGCGGTTCGTGGCCGACCAGGCAACCTTCGCGGACGATGCCCTGCCGCTGATGCAGTCGCTCTACTCGGCGGCGCTGCGGCTGACCCGCAATGCAGCCGACGCCGAGGACCTGGTGTCGGAGACCTATCTGCGGGCCTACCGGTCCTACGGAACCTTCACGGCCGGCACCAACCTCAAGGCATGGATGTACCGCATTCTCACCAACGCCTACATCAGCGAGTACCGGAGGCGCCAGCGCCGGCCCGCCGAGACCGAGTTGGGGGATGTGGAGCACCTCTATCTCTACCACCGCCTCGGTGCTGACGCCCCTGCCCGGCTCGGCCGCAGCGTGGAGGACGAGCTGGCCGAGCTGTTCACCGAACACGAGGTGAAGCAGGCGGTCGAGGATCTTCCCGACTACTACCGCCTCCCTGTGCTGCTGGCCGACGTGGAGGGCTTCTCCTACTCCGAGATCGCCGAGATCCTCGCCATCCCCATCGGCACGGTGATGAGCCGCCTCCACCGGGGAAGAAAACAGCTCCACCAGCGGTTGTACGACTTCGCCGCCCGCAACCGGCTCCTCGGCGAGGAGCCGGGAGCTGATCCGGACGACGGGGGTTGAGCCGTGGCTCACGACTGTGACGACATCTGCTGTGACGACATCTGCCGAGACCTTCACGTCTACCTCGACGGCGAGGCCACCGTCGCGGTCCGCACCGTCATCTCCGCACATCTGGAGTGCTGCCCCTCCTGTGCCGACGTGTTCCATTTCGAATCACAAGTACGGATGACAGTGGCCCGCTGCTGCTGCGGGGAGCCGGTGCCGGAATCGCTGCGAGTGCGCGTCCTTCAGGCCATCTACACTGCGGACCCATGACCCCCGCCGGACTCCTGATCCCCACGCACCCATGATCGTCGCGGGCGTCGTATGGCACTTCTGGATCGCCGTCCCGCTCGCCGTGGCCGGCATCGTCTCGATCGTGGCGACCATCGCTGGCTACCTCCAGAAGGTCACCTATAAGCGGTACCCGAGGGACTGAGTCCTCCCGCATGGGCACCCACGCCGAGGGTCCCGGCGACGCTGAGGGTCCCGTCGATCCGGTCGATTCCGGGAATCCCGCCGATTCCGGCGACCTTGAAGACCCAATCGACTGGGATCTGGCCCGGCGGGTGGCAGTGCGCACCGCTCGGCGCGAGCCCTACACCGCGCCGCGCTGGCGCCACGGTCTGGATGAGGACTTTGCCGACTGCACACAGCGCGCCGAGGAACTGGTGGCCACCTGCACCGGCCTGCGGTCGCGGTCGGGCCCGGCCCGGGGCAGGGTCACCGATCGAGTCGGATGGATCGATGCCAATCTGGCCTCGTTCCAGCGGCTGCTCGGTCCCCTCGCGGCCAAGCTCGGCACGGATTCCGACGGGATGCTGGCCCCGATCACCCGGCGGGTGGCCGGTGCCGAGCTCGGCGTCATGCTGGGCTGGATGTCCACCCGGGTGCTGGGCCAGTACGACCTGCTCGTCATCGAGGACGACAAGCCCGAGGACCAGGACATCGTCTACTACGTGGCCCCCAACGTGCTGTCGCTGGAGAACAGGTACGCCTTCGACCCGGCGCAGTTCCGCCTCTGGCTCGCGATCCACGAAGTTACCCATCGGGCCCAGTTCACCGGCGTGGAGTGGATGCGGCCGCACTTCATCGGCCTGGTCGAGTCGGTGCTCGACTCGGTGGATCCCGACCCGAAGCGGGTTGCTGCGGCCGCCCGGCGGGTGGTGGAGGCTCGCCGCCGGGGAGAGGACCCCCTGGCCGCGGGGGGCTTGATGGCCCTGTTCGCCTCGGAGGCGCAGGTCGAGACCCTGGAGCAGCTGTCCGGGCTCATGAGCCTTCTCGAGGGCCACGGCGACGTGATCATGGACCGTGCCGGTGAGGGGCTGGTCCCCTCCGCCCCGCGGTTCGGGCGGGTGATGCGCAGGCGCCGGGAGTCGGTGCGCGGGTTCGCCAAGGTCTTCCAGCGGCTGATCGGCCTCGACGCCAAGATCAAGCAGTACGCCGAGGGCGAGCACTTCATCGAGTCGGTCGAGTCGATCGGGGGGACGGCTCTGCTCGACCGCGTCTGGGAGGGACCCGAGAACGTCCCGGGCATCGCCGAGATCCGCAATCCGCACGATTGGGTGAGTCGCATGGGTGTCACCAAGGAAGCGGCCTGAGACGGGGCTCGGAGGGCGGCGCGGCGGCGACCGTCTGCATCGACTCGCTGCTGGCTCGCTGCACCTTCCCCGAGGCCGGTACCGCCGTGGCCTGCGGACTGTCCGGTGGCCCGGACTCCGCCGCCCTGGTCGCCCTGGCGAGATCGGCTGGGCTGGAGGTCACTGCGTGGCACGTGGACCACGGCCTGCGCTCCTCGGCTGGAGCTGACGCGGCGGCGGCCCGGGCCCTCGCCGCCCGCTTCGACGCGGGCTTCGAATTGCGCCGGGTGCAGGTGGATCCCGGCCCCAACCTGGAGGCGAGGGCACGCGCCGCCCGCTACGAGGCGCTGCCCGACGATGTGCTGGTCGGGCATACCGCCGATGACCGGGCCGAGACCGTGTTGTTCAACGTCGGCCGGGGAGGAGGCCTGGCCGGCGCGGCCGCACCCCACGCCGGAGTGGGCCGTCCCCTGCTCGGCCTGCGCCGCTTCGAGACCCACGCCCTGTGCGAGCAACTCGGCCTTCCCACCGTGCACGACCCCATGAACGACGATCTCTCCTTCGCCCGGGTGGCGATACGAAACGAGGTGATGCCTGCGTTGGCCAAGGCACTGGGCCGCGACCCGGTGCCACTGCTCAACCGCCACGCCGACCTGGCCTCCCAGGCGCTGGAGGTCATCGGGGAGCTGGCCGCGGGACTGGACCCCACCAGCGCCTCCGGCCTGGTGGCCGCGCCACGGGCGGTGGCGGCCGAGGCGCTGAGGAACTGGATCGCTGAGGCCGTCGGCTCGGCCCCCTCCGCCGCCTCCATCGACCGTGTGCTCGACGTTGCCGCCGGTCGCGCCATCGCCACCGAGATCACCGGAGGTCATCGTGTGGCCCGCACGGCCGGCCGCCTCCGCATCGAGCCCCGGCAGCCGGACCGACCCGTGTAGTCTCCCCGCATCCGCATCGGCGGTGCCCGGTATGGTACCTGGGTGAGCTTGGCGCCGGAGCAGCCCGCGGCGCAGATGCCGACGCCGCCGGGGTCGGTCGGGCGCGCCATCATCGATGCCGCTGAGTTGCGAGCCCGCGTGGAGGCGATCGGCGCCGAGATCACTGCCGACTACCAGGGGCGGCCCCCCTTGCTGGTGGGTGTTCTCAAGGGAGCCTTCGTGTTCATGAGCGACCTCGCCCGGGCCATCGACCTGCCGGTGGAGATCGACTTCATGGCCGTGTCGTCCTACGGGCTCAGCACCGAGTCGAGCGGCGTGGTCCGCATCATCAAGGACCTCGATACCGACGTGAGGGACCGCCATGTCCTGCTGGTGGAGGACATCGTCGACTCCGGTCTGACGACCGACTACCTGGCCGAGCTGGTGCAGGCCCGGGGCCCGGCCAGCTTCGAGATATGCGCCCTGCTCGTTCGGGAGGACGCCCGATCCGACCGCATCCGCTACGTCGGATTCTCCGTTCCGGCCGACTGGCTCGTGGGCTACGGCCTGGACGTGGGGGAGCGCTACCGGGAGCTGCCCTCGGTGCATCTCTTCGATCTGGACGATGCATGAGCAGCAAGTGGTCGGAAGGGATCGAGCCTCGGGGCTTCCGGTGGATCATCACCGACCGCTTCGGTGTGTGCGAGCGTCCGGGCGGCTACGGCGTGGGCCACCGGCGGGTGCGGCGTCTCGAGGAGATCATCTGGTTGCGCCGCAACGAGATCGGCCTGATCGTGAGCATCACGTCGATTCCCTACAACCTTCACGACTACGACGAGCATGGGCTGGCCTACGCCCATCTGCCCTTCTCCGAGCCCAGCGACGGCGCCGAGCGTCTCGAGCGGATCCTGACCACGATCCGGGAGCACTCCGCCGACGACCGGGTGGTGCTCCACCACGACTCGATAGGGGACCGGGTGTCTGGCGTGGTGGCCGGCTACCTGCTGTGGTCGGGGCTGGTCGACGGCGGCCCCGAGGCCATCACCATCGCCGAGCGGCTCCTCGAACGCGAGCTCGGGCCCCTGGCTCGCGAGATCGTGTCCATGGCGCAGCAGCTCAGGCCCGAGCCGTGACCGCATCCGGCGTGTCGCAGCGCCGCAGGGTCTTCGTGGGCCTGGGGTCCAACCTGGGCGACCGCCTGGCCTACCTGCGCGGCGCGGTGGAAGGCTTCGAGGACATCGATGCGGTCTCCGACGTCTACGAGACCAAGCCGGTGGGCGGTCCCGAGCAGGGCCCGTACCTGAACATGGTGGTGAGGCTCCGGACCGGGGCCAGCGCCCGGGAGTTGCTGGCGCAGTGCCGGGCCAGGGAGTTGGAGGCAGGCCGGGTGCGGGTCGTGCCCTGGGGGCCCCGCACCCTCGACGCAGACTTGCTCTGGATCGATGGCGAGCGGGTGGACGCCCCCGACCTTGTAGTCCCGCATCCGCGGATGTACGAGCGGGACTTCGTGCTGGTGCCGCTGGCCGACGTGGGTGCCGACCTGCTGCCCGACGGCTACAAGCCCTGGGCCGCCGACGGCGTGGTGAGTCTCGGGCCCCTGCGCTGATGACCGCGCCGTCGGTCCGGATCATCGGTGATGGGCGGGCCGGCGGTGCCATGGCCACCGCCCTGTCCGAGGTGGGCTGGAGGGTGCGCCCCGTCCTGGGCCGGTCGGCGTCTGCCGCTCAGGTGGCCAGTGCCGCCGCCGACGCCCATCTAGTGCTGATCGCGACGCCCGACGCCGTGGTGCCAGAGGTGGCCGCCGCGATCGAGCCCTCCGCTGGGGCGGTGGTGGCCCATCTGGCCGGGTCGCTCGGCCTCGATGCGGTCGCCGTGCACCCTCGGCCTGCGGCCCTGCATCCGTTGGTAGCCCTGCCCGACCCGGTCGTCGGCGCCCGGCGCCTGCTCGCGGGTGGGTGGTTCGCGGTGGCCGGCGATCAGCTCGTACGGCAGGCGGTGGCCGATCTCGGTGGCCGGGCCTTCGAGGTGGCCGACGCCGACCGGGCTGCCTATCACGCCGCCGCCGTGGTCGCATCCAACCATCTGGTGGCCCTGCTCGGACAGGCCGAGCGCATCGCGTCGGGCGCGGGAGTTCCCTTCGCTGCCTTCATAGACCTGGTTCGGGCCACCGTCGACAACGTCGACGAGCTGGGTCCGGCCGCAGCCCTGACCGGCCCCGCAGCCCGCGGCGACAGCGACACGATCCGGCGACACCTGGAAGCCCTGGCTCCGGCGGAGCGAGCCGCTTACGAGGCGCTGTCGCAGCAAGCTCGCCGCCTCGCTGGTCCACAGGCCGAGCGGGCAGGGCGCGATCCATGAGGAGGCACGCAAGGCACCGAGCGAGGCCGTGGCCCGAGCGGCCCGTGAGCGAAGCGAACAATGGCGGACATGACGCCGTTGCGACGCGACCGGCTCTCACCTGCCTGCGGGTGTTATTGGGGGAGTCGGTGTGAGTAGCGGCCGCCCCCCAGAGCGAGAAACCACGATCCGCGGGCTGCGGGCGCGGCTGTGCGAGGACCGAGCGGCCGGTCGCCGCGTCGGGTTGGTTCCCACTATGGGATTCCTGCACGCCGGTCACTGCTCCCTGATCGAGCGGGCCCGGGCCGAGAACGACGTCGTGGTGGTGTCGATCTTCGTGAATCCGCTGCAGTTCAACCCCGGGGAGGACTTCGATGACTATCCCCGGGACCTGGACCGCGATCTCGAGATGTGCGCCGATGCCGGCGCCGGCATTGTGTTCGTTCCCGACGGGCAGGAGATGTACCCCGAGCCGGTGGCGACCACCGTGCGTCTGGGAACTCTTGCCGATGTGCTGTGCGGGGCCTCTCGGGCCGGCCACTTCGACGGGGTCGCCACCGTTGTGGCCAAGCTGTTCTCCATCGTGGGGGAGTGCTCGGCCTACTTCGGGGAGAAGGACTTCCAGCAGCTCACGATCGTGAGGCGGATGGCTGCGGACCTGTCGCTGCCGGTGCGGGTGGTGGGCTGCCCCACCATGCGCGAGCCCGACGGGCTGGCCCTCTCGAGCCGCAACGCGTACCTGCGCGAGGCCGAGCGCAGCCAGGCGCCGGTGCTGCGACGGGCCCTGGTGGCCGGGGCGACCCTGGTGCAGGCGGGCGAGACCAGCCCCGCGGTGGTGGAAGCCGAGATGGCCGCAGTCATCGCCACCGCGCCGCGGGCGCAGATCGACTACACCGCCGCGGTGCAGGCCTCCACCCTGATCGCAGACGGACCATTGCGGGGCGAGGTGCGGCTGTTGGTGGCCGTCCGGTTCGGCAAGGCCCGCCTCATCGACAACATCGGCTGCCTCGCCGGCTGATCCGCGGGCGCGCCGATCCGCCGTATCCTGCGGCGGTGCTGCTTGCTATCGACGTCGGCAACACGCAGACCGTCGTCGGCGTCTACGACCCGGGCTCGGTCCACGGCTCGGGCGCGGCCGACGGGCTGGTCGACCACTGGAGGCTCTCCACCGATCCAGTCCGCACCGCCGACGAGCTCGGCGTCGTGATCAGATCTCTGCTCAGTGTGATCGGCCTCGACTTCGAGGGCGACATCACGGGAGTGTCCATCTGCTCGGGCGTGCCCCGCCTGCTCGCAGGCCTGCGGGAGATGGTCCGGCACCAGCTCGGATTCGGACCCGTCGTGGTCGGGCCGGGCATCAGGACCGGCATGCCGATCCACTACGACAACCCCAAGGAAGTGGGCGCGGACCGGATCGCCAACGCAGTGGCGGCCTATGACCTGTACGGCGGGCCCACCGTGGTGGTCGACTTCGGTACCGGCAACAACTTCGACGTCATATCGGCTGACGGAGCCTTCATGGGAGGTGCGATCGCGCCGGGAATAGAGATCAGCCTGGATGCGCTGGTCGGTCGGGCAGCGGCCCTCGGCGCAGTGGAGCTGGTCGAGCCCCGCAGCGTGATCGGCAAGACCACGGTCGAGTCGATCCAGTCTGGCGCCCTGTACGGGTTCACTGCCATGATCGACGGCATGAACGCGCGCTTCCTGGCCGAGTTGGGCGAGGCGAATGTCGTCGCCACCGGGGGCCTGGCCCATGTGATCGCTCCCATCTCGCAGACGATCGAGCATGTCGAGCCGTTCCTGACCCTGCACGGCCTCCGCATCGTCTACGAGCGCAACCAGGACCGATGAGCGACGACGACCTTCCGCCGGATCCGGGCCCGGGCGCCGAGTCGGCGGGGGACGAGCACGACGACATCCCGTACCGCTTCGAGCGGAGCCATGCGGTGGCCGACGTCATCGAGGCGTTCGGGGGACTCGAGGCCGGCGTAGAGACCGGCACGGTGGTGTCGGTGGCCGGACGGCTCATGCTGCGCCGCGACCAGGGCCGGCTCGCCTTCGGGACCCTGCAGGACGCCACCGGCCGCATCCAGCTGTTCGCCACCGCCGCGGCCACCCCAACTTTCGAGCAGTTCACGGCCCTGTCGATCGGGGACTGGGTCGGCGTGAGGGGCGTGGTCATGGCCACCCGCCGGGGCGAGCTCTCGGTGCGGGTCGACGATTGGGTGCTGCTGGCCCGGGCCCGGCGGCAGTTCCCTGACAAGTGGCACGGCCTCACCGACCCCGACACCCGCTACCGCCAGCGCTACGTGGACCTGTGGGTGAGCGACGACACCCGGGCCGCATTCGCCCGCCGCTCCGAGATCGTGGCCTCGATGAGGCATCGCCTCGCCGAGCAGGGCTTCGTGGAGGTCGAGACCCCGATGCTGCACCCGATCCCGGGCGGAGCCGCGGCCCGTCCCTTCGTCACGCACCACGAGGCTCTGCGCGCCGACCTGTACTTGAGGGTCGCCCCCGAGCTGTACCTCAAGCGGCTGGTGGTGGGGGGCATGGAGCGGGTGTACGAGATCGGCAGGGTGTTCCGCAACGAGGGGATCTCCACCCGCCACAACCCCGAGTTCACCATGCTGGAGCTGTACTGGGCCTACGCCGACCACACCGACATCATGGAGCTGACCGAGACCCTGGTGGCCGGGGTGGCCGCCGACGTGTGCGGCTCGACGACGGTGGTCTACGACGGCCGCGAGATCGATCTCTCGACTCCTTGGCGCAGGGCCACCATGGAGGAGGTGATCGCCGAGTGCGCGGGTGTCGAGGTGAGCCTCGGCTCAGGCGCGACCGGGTTGAGGGCCTGTTGCGACCGCCTCGGCATCGCCACCGAGGCCGGCTGGGGCGCGGGCAAGCTGCTGCTGGAGATCTACGAGAAGGCGGCCGAGCCCAACCTGTGGGGGCCGGTGTTCGTGACCGACTACCCGGCCGAGGTATCGCCGCTGTCGCGCCGGCATCGCAGCCGCCCCGGTTACGCCGAGCGCTTCGAGGGGATCGTGGCCGGCCGTGAGCTGTGCAACGCGTTCACCGAGCTGGTCAACCCCGACGAGCAGCGGTCCCGCTTCGAGGCCCAGGCCGAGTTGCGGGCCGCGGGTGACGACGAGGCGATGCTGGTCGACGAGGACTACCTGCGGGCCCTGGAGTACGGGTTGCCGCCGACGGGCGGCCTCGGCATCGGCGTGGACCGCCTGGTGATGCTGCTGACCGACACCCAGGCAATCCGCGACGCAGTCCTGTTCCCAACCCTCCGCCCCGACCCCAACGCCTGAGCCCTCTTGCCTCGGTGCTGCTAGGCGGCTGCCTCGGGCTCGTCGGGATCGGATGCAGGGATGCTCAGATGGCCCTCGATGCGGGCGAGGCGCTCGCGGGCGTTCCCGAGGCTGGCGTTGATCCGGCCGAGTTGCTCCTGGATGCCAGTCAACTGCTGGCCGTGGGCGATGCTGGTAGTGGTAAGGGTCACCACCTGAGTGCTGAGATCCTGGATGGTGTCGCGGGTCTTCGCGCTCTCGCGGCGCTGGTCGAACACGCTGGCGAGCACGGCCGCGAGCAGCGCGGCGATCATTCCCAATAGAGCGGCGTCCATCGGCGCAGACACTATCCGCCTCGCAGATTGTGATGCAATCTCAATGCAGGAGATTTATCTTGTTGCCGTGTGGTGGCGCGGCACTGCCGGGCTAGCCGGCGGTCAGGGCGCGAGTCTCGGTGAGGCGGTCGGCGGCCAGGCGCAGCACTGCGGTGGCGGGCGTGTCGGGCAGCGACGTGAGCGCGGCCTGGGCCTTGTCGGCCCACATGCGCGCCGTGTCGCGGGCCTCGTCCACCCCGCTGGTGGATCGCACCAGTTCAGCGGCCCGGTCGCGGGCCCCGGCATCGATGGGCCGACCGAGGATCGAGCGCAGCTCGTCGCCCACCACCGGGTCGGCCAGCGCCCGGATGACCGGCAGCGTGTAGGTGCCCTCGGCCAGGTCGTTGCCGGTCGGCTTGCCCAGTTGCGACTCGGTGGCCACCAGGTCCAGGATGTCGTCGACGATCTGGAAGGCCATGCCGTAGGCGAAGCCGAATTCTCCCAGTGCTTCCACCGCGGGCCGTGGCACGTCACCCACCGTGGCCCCGATCCGGCACGAGATGGACAGCAGTGCCGCGGTCTTTCCCGACACGGCCCGCTCGTAACGCTGCTCGCTGCGCCCCGGGTCGTAGGCGTTCTCGAGCTCGATGATCTGGCCCTCGCAGAGCTGGGTGATCGCCTCGGCCAGCAGCCTCGCGACCTCGGCTCCGAGCGAGGCCGACATGGCCGAGGCCCGGCCCAGCAGATAGTCACCGGCCAGGATGGCTCGCAGGTTGCCCCATTGCGCATTGACGCTGGCAACCGAGCGCCGGGTGGTGGCCTCGTCCATCACGTCGTCGTGATAGAGCGAGCCGATGTGGACCAACTCGACGGAGGCCCCGCCCCGCACCGCGGCCTCGGACGATCTCGTCGGCGCGGCCTCACACACCAGCGACGAGGCGAGACAGAAGCCGGGCCGGACCAGTTTCCCGCCGACGATGATCAGATGGCGGGCCAGTTCGGTGACGAACTCGTCGGGGGCTGCCGCGGCCGCCAGCAGCTCCTCCTCCACGCGCCGGAGGTCGTCCTCCAGGCACGGCAGCAGGGCGAACGGGGAGGAGTGGGCCACGCCGCGAGGGTAACGGGCGACCAGTGGGACGTGCCGCACCACACCTTGTCCTGGCCCGGTCGCGGCCTGGTAGCGCCTCGCCGAGCAGAGCCGCGCCGTGGCCGATGTCACAGGCTGAGCCCCACGCTGCGACGCAACTCATGTCACGGGGCCGGGTTACACTGACCGAAGGAAGGCAGCCCATCTGGCCGGGAGGTGTATGCGATGTTTGAGCGGTTCACCGACAGGGCACGTCGCGTCGTGGTTCTGGCCCAGGAAGAGGCGCGCCTCCTCAACCACAACTACATCGGCACCGAGCACATCCTTCTCGGCCTCATCCACGAGGGAGAGGGTGTGGCGGCCAAGGCACTGGAGTCCCTCGGCATCAGCCTCGAGTCGGTGCGGGGCCAGGTCGAGGAGATCATCGGCCAGGGCGGCAGCTCGCCGAGCGGCCACATCCCCTTCACGCCGAGGGCCAAGAAGGTCCTCGAGTTGAGCCTGCGCGAAGCGCTGCAACTCGGCCACAACTACATCGGCACCGAGCACATCCTGCTGGGGTTGATCCGCGAGGGCGAGGGTGTCGCCGCGCAGGTCCTGGTGAAGCTGGGAGCCGACCTGGCCCGGGTGCGGGAGCAGGTCATCCAGCTGCTGTCGGCCTACGGCGGGGTTTCTGGATCGGCTCCGGGCGAGAAGCCCGGCGCCACCACCGGCGGGGGCAGCGGCGAGTCCTCCTCGGGCTCCCACGTGCTGGACCAGTTCGGCCGGAACCTGACCCAGCTGGCCCGCGAGAAGGCTCTCGACCCGGTGATAGGCCGCGGCCGGGAGTCCGAGCGGGTCATGCAGATCCTGTCGCGGCGCACCAAGAACAACCCGGTGCTGGTGGGCGAGCCGGGCGTGGGCAAGACCGCCATCGTGGAGGGTCTGGCCCAGTCCATCGCGGCCGATGATGTGCCCGAGACCCTGCGCGACCGCCAGCTCTACACCCTGGACCTGGGCGCGCTGGTGGCGGGCAGTCGCTACCGGGGCGACTTCGAGGAGCGGCTCAAGAAGGTCCTCAAGGAGATCCAGAGCCGGGGCGACATCATCCTGTTCATCGACGAGATCCACACTCTCGTCGGGGCGGGCGCGGCCGAGGGCGCCATTGACGCCGCCTCGATCCTCAAGCCGATGCTGGCCCGGGGAGAACTCCAGACGATCGGGGCCACCACCCTCGACGAGTACCGCAAGCACCTGGAGAAGGACGCCGCGCTGGAGCGGCGCTTCCAGAAGGTGGTCGTGGACGAGCCGACCGTGGCCCACACCATCGAGATCCTCAAGGGCCTGCGAGACCGCTACGAGTCCCATCACCGGGTCACCATCACCGACCAGGCGCTGGTGGCCGCGGCCAACCTTGCCGACCGCTACATCTCCGACCGGCATCTGCCCGACAAGGCCATCGACCTGATCGACGAGGCCGGCTCGCGCCTGCGCATGAAGCGCATGTCCACCCCGCCGCAGTTCAAGGAGCTCGAGGCCGAACTGGCCGAGGTGATCTCCCGCAAGAAGGACGCGGTGGACGCCCAGCGCTTCGAGGACGCCGGCGAGCTGCGCGACAAGGAGAAGGAGCTCCTGGCCCGTCGCGAGACCCTCGAGGGCGAGGCCAAGGCGTCCGGGGTCGACCTGTTCGACGAGGTCGACGAGGAGGCCATCGCCGAAGTGCTGTCGCTGTGGACCGGCATCCCGGTCTACAAGCTCACCGAGGAGGAGACTAAGAAGCTGCTGCGCATGGAGGACGAGATGCACAAGCGGGTGGTGTCCCAGCACGACGCCATCTCCGCCGTCTCGCAGGCCATCCGCCGCACCCGGGCCGGCCTCAAGGACCCCAAGCGTCCCAGCGGCTCGTTCATCTTCCTGGGCCCCTCGGGCGTGGGCAAGACCGAGCTGGCCAAGACCCTGGCCGAGTTCCTGTTCGGCGACGAGGACTCCCTTATCGCCCTGGACATGTCCGAGTACATGCAGAAGCACACGGTCAGCCGCCTGATCGGCTCACCGCCGGGCTACGTGGGCTACGAGGAGGGCGGCCAGCTCACCGAGCGGGTCCGGCGCAAGCCGTTCTCGGTGGTGCTCTTCGACGAGATCGAGAAGGCCCACCCGGACGTGTTCAACACACTGCTGCAGATCCTCGAGGAGGGCCGGCTCACCGACAGCCACGGCCGCTCGGTGGACTTCCGCAACACGGTGCTGATCATGACCTCCAACCTCGGCACCGCCGATCTGCGCAAGGCCAACCTGGGCTTCACCAAGGCCGACGAGCGGGTGACCTACGAGCGGATGAAGTCCAAGGTGCAGGAGGCGCTCAAGCAGCACTTCCGGCCCGAGTTCCTCAACCGGATCGACGACGTGATCGTCTTCCACGAGTTGACCCAGGAGGAGGTGCGCCGCATCGTCGACCTGATGATCGTGCGCACCGCCGATCAGCTGGCCGGCCAGGGCATGGGCCTGGAGCTCACCGATGCGGCCAAGGACCACCTGGCGTCGACCGGGTACGACCCCACGCTGGGGGCGCGGCCGCTGCGCCGGGCCATCCAGCGACTGGTGGAGGACCCGTTGTCGGAGCGGCTGCTGCACAAGGAGTTCCGGGCCGGCGAGATCGTCATCGTCGACGTGGAGGACGATCCGCTCGAAGAGGGCAAGAGGGTGATCGTGTTCCGCGCCATCGAGGGATTCGAGCCGCCTGAGCCCGAGTTGGAGCCGACCGCCGGCGAGGGCCACTTCTAGGCTCCCCCGTCCGGGGGCAGCTGAGAACGGGTCGGGAGACTAGGGCCATGGCCGCTCAGCGCCGGGCCGGGTCGCGGCCCGCGCCCGGGCGCGTGGTCGCTGTGCTGCGGGCGGTGGTGCTGGCTCTGGGGCTGACGGTGCTAGTGGCGGCGTGCCGGGTGGACACGGCCGTGCACGTGGACGTGGAGGAGGCCGGCTCGGGCAGAGTGACGGTGGTGTTCAATGCCGACGCGGTGGCGGTGGCCCGTGTCCCCGAGCTGGCCGGCGGGCTGCGCTTCGACGACGCGCGGGCCGCCGGATGGGCGGTAGAGGGCCCGCTGTTCCGCGCCGACGGGGGTGTGCAGATCCGTGCGGTCAAGCGGTTCGAGTCGGCCGGGCAGCTGCCCCAGGTCCTTGAGGAGCTGGCCGGGAAGGATGTGATCTTCACCGATGTGGTGCTGGAGCAGACGCGCTCCTTCGCCGAGACGTCCTACAGCTTCCGGGCCGACATCAACCCGACCCCGCCTCTGGAGGTCTTCAGCGACGGTGCCCTTGCCGAGATCTTCGAGGGCCAGCCCTTCGGGCGCCCGTTGCAGGACCTGATCGCGGAGGCCGGCACCCCCGAGGACTCGCTCGGCTTCGAGTTCTTGTTGACGTTGATCGACTCCGACGACGCCTTCAACGCATCTGCGGCCGCCTTCGGCACCGACGGCGAACTCGAGGATGAGATGGTGGAGCTGTCACCGGTGGTCGATGGCTCCACGGCCGCCTGGCGGTTCTCCTACGGGGACAGGCCGGTGAGAGTGAACGCGTCCACGATGATCACCGACACCGTGGCGCCGCTCTGGCTCAACATCGCCCTGGTGGCCGGCATCGCTTTCGGCGCGGTGCTGCTGGGCGTGGTCGTGGCCAGAGTGGTGGTGCTGCTGCGTACCCCCAAGGGCCGGGGCCGCCGGGCGACCCGCCGGCGCCAGCAGCGGGCCGCGGCGCGCGAGGCCGAGGCCAGCCGTCCCCGCAAGCGGCTGTTGCGCCTGCTGGTGGTGGATGTGCACGGCGTGATCGTGCGGCCCACCGACCCGCGGGAGGGTCTGCTGCTGCCGGTCATCCTGGGCGAGAATCCCGACATCGACCCTGAGCAGATCCGCGACCGGCATCGCATGCTGGTGCTGGGCCGGCTCACCGCCGAGGAGTTCTGGAGCGACCTCGGACTCGGTCCGATCGGCCGGGACGTGGAGACCCGTTACTTGTCGTCGTTCAAGCTGGTGCCGGGCCTGCACCCGTTCCTCGACCGGGTCGCGAGCCGCAACCTGCCGGTGGCCGCGATCGGCAACCAGCCCCGCGAGTGGGGGCTGCGCCTGCGGCGCATGGCCCAGTTGGAGGACTCGGTGTCATCGTGGCTGGTCAGCGGCGAAGTGGGGGCCGCTCTGCCCGAGCGACCGCTGTTCGAGGCGACCCGCCGCGTGATGTCGGTGGACCTCTACGACTGCCTGTACCTGTCGAGCGTGCCCGAGTACCTCGACGCCGCGTCCGACATGGGGATGGCCACCGGCTACTTCGCGGCCAGCCCCGAGGACGTGCAGGAGACCGAGCACACCCTGGTCCGGGGCTTCGACGACATCCTCAAGGGCCGCACGCCCGCCACTTGACCCGTAGTCGCGTCAGCCGGCAGTGTCGGTGAAGCGGTCGCGGACGTGGCCGTACTGCTCGCCGCCGTCGACGGTCAGGCACGCGCCGGTCACCGCATCGGCCTCGAGGAGATAGCGCACGGCCCGGCCGGCCTCGGTGCCACCGCTCCAGCGGCCGAGCAGTGTGCGGCGTCGCAATCGCTCGACCTGGTCGGGTCCGAACCTGGCGGGCGCGATGGTCGGGCCGAGCGCCACCGCGTTGCAGCGCACCGCCGGTGCGAGCTCCACCGCCACCTGCCGGGTCAGGGCCAGCAGGGCCGCCTTGGCCACGCTGTGGGCGGCTCGGCCCGGCCAGGGTTGCCAGGCCGACAGGTCCACGATGTTCACGATCGCTCCCCCGCCCCGGTCGAGCATCGACGGCGCCACCGCGTTGGTGAGATGGAACGGCCCGTGGACCACCACGTCGAAGGTCTGGTACCAGGTGCCGGCGTCGGCTGAGGGGAATTCGTCTGGTGCGAACCACGATGCGCTGTTGACCAGGACGTCGACAGGTCCGAGACGGCCGGCAACGGCTTCGGCCAGCCTGGCGGCCTCAGCGGGCGCGGCCAGGTCGGCCCTGAACGCGTCGGAGTCGACGCCGCGGCGTTTCAGCTCCGCCACCGTCTCAGCCGCTTCGGCCTCGGACCGGTGGTAGGCGACGGCGATGTTGGCACCGGCTTCGGCCAGCGTGAGCGTGATGGCTTGCCCGACCCGGTGGGCGCCACCGGTCACCAGCGCGACCCGTCCTGCAAGCTCCATCCGCTAAGCATGGCAGACCGCTCCCCGACGGTCGGGACGCGGTCTCGCCGGGTTCGCCCCGACCGCCCTATTGTCGGCGCCGTGGTCGAGCTGGCTTGCATGGTGATGCCCGAGGGACCCGTCGGGCAGGTTGTTGACGCTGCGGTGACGGCCGAGGCGCTCGGGTGCCGCCGGGTCTGGATCCCCGACGAGGGGCTGGCGGCCCGGGAGTGCTGGGTGACGCTGGGCGCGGTGGCCGCGGCCACCGGCGTGCTGGAGGTCGGCACCGGCATAACCAACGCCTACACCCGCCATCCGGGGATGACCGCAGCGGCTGTCGCCACCCTGGACGAGGCGTCCGGCGGCCGGGCCGCGCTGGGAATCGGCGCGGGCGGGGCCCTCACCCTCACCCCGCTGGCCATCGAGCGCCGGTCGCCAGTCGCCGCCATGCGCGAGCTGGTGACGACCAGCCGGGCGCTGTGGTCGGGCCAGGTCGTCGATCACGACGGCGTGACCGGCGGGTTCCGTCGGGCCCGCCTCGGCTACGGCCGGCCCGACATCCCGATCTGGCTGGCCGGGCGGGGCCCCCGGGTCACGCGGCTGGCGGGGGAGCTGGCCGACGGCTTCATCATGTCGTTCGTGCACAAGGAGCTGATCGGCGAGCACGCGGCTGCGATCCATGGAGCCGCCGACGAGCATGGCCGTCCTCGCCCCAGGCTGTGCTACATGACCATCCTGGCCACGACCGACCGGGCCCGGGAGGGAGCCCGGGCCGCGCTCACCTTCCGCCTGGTTGATTCCCCCGACCACGTGAAGGCCCGGATCGGCCTGGACGCCCGGACCGAGGCGTCCATCCGCCAGGCCCTCTCCGCAGGCGGCCCTGCAGCCGCGGCCCGATTCGTATCCGATGACTGGGTCGACAGCTTCGTGATCGGTGGGACGGTGGGCGAGTGCCGGGCCGAGCTGGCCGCGCTGGTGGCGGCCAACGGGATCGACGAGTTCCAGGTGTCGGTCAACGACCTCGACACTGCGGCCGAGGACCTGGCCCTGGCCGCCGAGATCGCCGCCAACTAGTGCTCGGCCGGCTCGCCGGCCGGTTCCGGCTGCGGCGGCGTGTTGACTTGGACGGTGACGATCTCGAGTTCGTGGTACTGCTGGTGGACCACTGAAGTCGCGAAGTGCTGGAGTAGCCGCAGCGAGACGTCGCGCTCGACGGGTCTGTCCGCGGCCGGCTCGTCGAGCACGGCCAGCCGGTCTTCGATGTTCTCTCCCCGGGCCGCGGCCACGAACTCGAGAACGGCCCGCCCGTCCTGCTTGCTGGCCGTGATGCGCAGCGTCCGCCCGGCGGTGTCTCCCTCGGCCTGCTCGGCGTCGAGCAGCGTCAGCAGAGTCTCCTCCGCCACTGCGTCCAGCCGGTGCGACATCGGTGCCTCCCAGCCGTGGCGGGTTGCGAAGCCGTATAGGAACTCCCGGATGCGCGGCAGTTCCGAGATCGCCAGGTCGGCTCGCAACCGCTGGCGACGGGACTGGGTCGCCTCCGTGAACAGCGTCAGCACCATCGCCACGAGGCCTCCCGTCGTCATGCCGTTCTCCAGGAAGCCGCCCGCGAACCCGTCCAGGTACTCCGGGAAGATCACACCGTTCTGGAACCCGACGCCGACCCAGAACGAGACGCCCGCTATCAGTCCCTTGCGGTAGTCCGAGGCTTCCTCGACGACGATCCTCATGCCGACCACGAACAGCATTGCGATCAGCACCGTGACGTACGCCGCGACGACCGCGTCGGGTATGGCGAGCACCAGGGCCAGGAACTTGGGCAGCAACGCCATCACGATGAACGAGGCGCCGATGGCGACGCCGACGCGGCGGGAGGCGACGCCGGTCAGCTCGGTGATGGCCACACTGCTGGAGTAGGTCGTGTTGGGAACGGTGCCGGCCAGTCCCGACAGCAGGTTGCCGGCGCCGTCGGCGGCCACCGCTCCCTGAACGACGCGGTAGTCCACCGCCCGGGGCTGCCGCCACGACACGCGCTGGATGGCCACCGAGTCGCCGAGGGTCTCGATCGCGCCGATGAGCGTGACCAGGATGAAGGCGGGCAGCAGGCTCCAGAACGCCGAGCCGAACGAGAGGTCGAAGCCGGGCCATTCCACGTCGGGCAGGCCGATCCATCCCGCCTCGACCACCCGGTCGACGCCGTACAGCCCGAAGAGGGCGGCCACGATCGAGCCGGCCACAACGCCGATGACCGGTGCCCACAGGCGCAGGCTGCCGGAGGACTTCAGCGCGATCGCGACTATTACGACCACGGTGACGAGTGCGCTTGTCGGCGCACTCCACTCGGAGCTTCCCTCCGGCGAGGCCGTCACCATGTCGAACACCAGCGGCATCACGGTCACCGCGATCAGCATCAGCACCGTGCCGGCCACCGTGGGCGTCAGCAGTCGCCTGAACAGCGACAGCCTCCCGGCGAGAAGGAACTGGAACAGCGACGACGCCACGACCAGAGTGGCCAGAAGGCCGGGGCCTCCCTGCACCAGCGCGGCCACGCACACTGCGATGAAGGCGCCCGAAGTCCCCATCAGCAGCACGTACCCGGCGCCGATGCGTCCGAACCGCACCGCCTGCAGGATCGTGCTGATCCCGCAGACCGCCGCGGCCGCGAACACCGCCCATGTCAGGTACGAGTCGCTCTCGCCCGCGGCTCTGATGACGATCGCCGGCGTCAGGACGATGCCTGCGATGGACAGGATGGCGAACTGGAGGCCCAGCCCCGCGGTCAGCGCGTGGGGCGGCTTGTCGTCGGGCTCGTACCGGACATGCCGTGACCCGGCGGACGTGTCGTGTTGCATGCCACGCATGATCGCCGATCGCAGCAGTTGCCACAAGCATTGCGAATCGCGTGACCAACGATCGGCCGTAGCGGGCTCCGGGTTGGCCGGGCTGTACGATTCCGCCCGCTCGGAGGAGAGAGTTCACATGACCGACAAGCCCGACCCCTTCACTGTTCCCTTCGGGACCGTCCTCTGCGACTGGATGACTACGGCGCGTACCGACGGCGGCCCCTTCGTCTACGGCGGCTCGCCCGAGCCCTTCGGCGACTTCACGATCAGCCCCGCCGCGCACGTGCTGCACTACGGGAGCGCCATCTTCGAGGGGTTGAAGGCTCACCGCCAGACTGACGGATCGCTGGCCATCTTCCGGCTGGACAGCCATGTCGCCCGCATGGTCGGCAGCGCCGAGCGTCTGCGGCTGCCGGAGATCGACCCCGGCACTCTGAGGCGGATGATCATCGACGCGGTCGAGGCCAACGCCACCGAGGTTCCCGACCCGCCCGGTTCTCTCTACATCCGGCCGACGCTCATCGGCACGGAGGCCGACATCGGAGCGGCGGGCCGCCCGGCCCGCGCCGCGCTGCTGTACGTGGTGAACTCCCCGGTGGGCGACTACTTCAAGGGTGGGATACGGCCGCTCACGCTGCTGCTGGAGACCACGCTGCAACGCACCGTTCCCCAGTTCGGCATGGTCAAGTGCGGTGCGAACTACGCCATGGCCCTGGGCCCCACGCTGGACGCGATGGCAGCCAACGAGGCCGTCGACCAGATCCTGTTCGCCAGCGACGGCGACATCACCGAGACCGGGGCCGCGAACTTCTTCCTCGCCGATGACGAGCGGCTTGTCACCCGCCATCTGGACGAATCGTTCCTGCACGGCGTGACCCGGGACTCGGCGATCCAGCTGGCCCGGCATCTCGGCTACGAAGTGGAGGAGCGCGCCATCGACTCCGACGAGCTCGTCGACTGGTTCGAGCGGGGCGAGGCCTTCCTGTCGGGCACGGCCGCGGGCCTGGCGCCCGTGGGCACCATCCTCCGCGGCGGCGAGACCCTCACCGTCGGCGACGGGCAGCCGGGCCGCAACACGTTGCGGTTGCGGCAGGAACTTGTGGACATCCAGTTGGGTGCCGCGCCGGATCCGTTCGGTTGGCGCACGCCGGTGCGCGGCGGGGTCTGATCCGTCGAATCCGGTTGCCCGGTGGGCGAGGAGCGCAAGCGAAGGCTCCTAGCCACCGAATCGACGCGGCCCGGGTGATGGACTCAATGGGGTGCTGTTCTTCTGGTGACGACGAGGGCGTCGACGACGGTCGGGTTGCCGTTGTGAATGACGACCGGGTTGCAGTCGATCTCGATGATGTCGTCCTGCTCGTGGAGGGCGTCGGCCAGGGTTCGGATGATCGCCTCCAAGGCTCCGAGGTCTACAGGTTGGGCGCCGCGGTAGCCGTTGAGGAGCGGTGCGCCGCGCAGTGCATTGACTGCGGACTCGACTTCGCCCGGCCAGGGTGGGGCGAGGACCGTGACCGCGTCATCGAAGACCTCTGCTGCTGTGCCTCCTAACCCGAGAGTGACCGCCGGTCCGAGGTGCGGATCGCGCAGACCGCCGACGACGAGTTCCAGCTCGCCTCGGATGAGTTCGGCAACCAGGACGGTTCCGTCGCCTGCGTCGGCGAGTTCCTGCCAGGCCTCAAGGACTTCTTCGGGGCGCAGGCCGAGCCTCACCAGGCCTCGCTCGGACTTGTGGGCAACGCCGGAAGCCTTGGCGACCAGCGGGGCTCGCAACTCCGTGACGGCGCGGGTGGCTTCGGCCAGCGAGCCGGTCCGGCGCTCCGGAACCAGGGGAAGACCCCGAAGCCGGTGCTTGGACTCCCACTCCGACAGAGCCGTGATGTCCGTGGGCTCAGCCCTGCCTGCTTCGGCCTGGGATCGGCTCGGCCCGCGCGCCGGGAGCCCTCTCGGCGATCGCCGCATCAGTGAAGCGAAGGCTCTCACGGCCCGTTCGGGCGAGGGCAGCAGGGGCACGCCGGCCGCCGCGAGCCTCCCGGCCACCAAGGGCGTGTCGGTCACGAAAGCCACCGTCGGCTTGCCGGTGCGCCTGTGGGCTGCGGCTACGGCGTCAGCGAACTCTCCGACGTCGAGGCCGCAGTCGATCACCACGACGCCGTCGACGGTTGGATCGCGGTAGACCGCATCCACCGCGGGCGCGTATGCCTCAGGCGGGCATTGAGGAGTGAGATCGACAGGGTTGCCGGTGGCCGCAAACGAGGGCACGACAGCCTCGAGGGCCCGCAGTGTCGAGTCGGCCAGCCGGGGCAGGACGAGGCCCAGCCGTTCGGCCTCGTCGGCGGCCAGCACTGACGGTCCTCCGGAGATTGTCACGACCGCCAGTCGCCGACCGGCGGGGGGCTGCATCGGGGAGGCGGCCAAGGCCAGCAGGTCGAAGAACTCGTCGGCCGTCTGCGCCTCCATCGCGCCTGCTCGCCTGAGTGCGGCCGCCGCCGCTCCATGGGTGCCCGCGATGGAGCCGGTGTGGCTGATGGCGGCACGGGCGCCCGTGCCCGTCTTGCCGGCCTTCAGCACCACAACCGGTCTCTCGACCGAGATCGAACGCACTGCCTCGACGAATCCGCGGCCCCCGGACAGTGCCTCTGCGAACAGGCCGACGACCCTGGTCTCGGTGTCCTGGGCGAGCCACCGCAGGACCTGTGTCTCGTCAACATCGGCAGCATTGCCGAGGCTGGCGAACCGGCAGACTCCCAGACCCCTCCGGCTCATCTCTGCGAGGCACATGCCGCCGAACGCGCCGGACTGGCTGAGCATCGTCACGCCGCCCGGCGCCAGGTCGACGTCCCAGAAGTAGGAGCCGTTCAGCCACCCCCCGCCGTCCAGCCGGCTGATCACCCCCATGCAGTTGGGTCCCAGGAACCGCATTCCCGCTCCGGAAGCGATCACTCGGAGGCGCTGCTGCGCGGCCCGGCCCTTTGGGCCTGTCTCGCCGAAACCGGACGTCAGCACGATCGCAGCCCGTGCGCCGCCGGCCGCGGCGTCGGCCATGGCGGCCTCCACGGACACAGCCGGCACTGAGATCAACGCCAGGTCCACACCACCGGCCAGTGAGCGAGCAGTACGTAGCCCCTCAGCCGTGCCTGCGGAGGGGCTGATCGCCCTGACGTCGTCCAATGCCGAGCCGATGGCGTTGCGCAGCAGGCGGTTCCCGAGCCTGGCCGGGTCACGGGTGGAGGCGCCGTACACCGCCACCGACCTGGGCAGGAACAGCGGTTCCAGATCCGGAACTCGCTCGCATGCCCGCCCGGCCTCTAAGTTTGACATGTCACCACATATTGAAACATACTCGCCGGGCCATGAGTCGAGACCGGCAACCCGACTACGCAGTGGTGGGCAAGCGGATCCCGAAGCTCGATGCTCCCGACAAGGTCACGGGGCGCACCGTCTATGCCGATGACCTGAAACTGAGTGGGCTGCTGGTCGGTGCCATCAAGCGCAGCCCGCATCCCCATGCCCGGATCCTGAGCATCGACACCTCCGCAGTCGACGCCCTGCCGGGGGTTCATGCGGTGATCCACGCCGGCAACGTCACCCAGCGCCCCTTCGGATACGGCCACGACAACATCCCGCTCAAGGCCCGGGTAGTCCGTTGCGTCGGGGACGAGGTGGCCGCGGTCGCCGCCGTGGACGCGGCGACCGCCCAGCGCGCCCTTGACCTGATCCGCGTGGAGTACGAGTTGCTGCCCGCGGTGGACGATCCCTTCGAGGCTCTGCAACCGGGCGCTCCCCGGATCCACGACGAACTCGACATCGAGGGCAACGTGTCGATGGAGTGGAACTTCCAGACCGGCGACCTGGATGAGGCCGAGCGGCGTTCGGCGGTGATCGTGAGCGGCAGCTACTCGAGCCCCCAGGCGGCCCCCGCGCCGATCGAGACGCACGTGGTCATCGCCGGCTTCGATGCGGACGGCGACCTGGAGGTCATCAGCCCGGTGCACATGGTGTTCATGTACCGCAAGGAGCTGGCCGACTGCCTCGGACTGGACTGGCGGCGCATCACCGTGAGACAGCCCCCCGTGGGCGGCAGTTTCGGCGGCAAGATCGACATCGACGCCCACGACTTCATCGCGGTGATGCTCGCCAGGGCCGCCCGGCGCCCCGTCAAGCTGGCCATGAGCCGCGAGGAGGAATTCACCGGCACCCGCACCCGCCAGCCGATCCACTTCCGGCTCCGCACCGGAGCCGCCGCCGACGGCACCCTGCAGTTCCGCCATGCCGAGGTCGTCTCCGACAACGGCGCCTACAACGCCTGGGGCTCGCACGCGCTGCTGGTGGCGATGAACACCGTCACCTCCATGTACCGGGTCGACACGTCGCGGCTGCGGGCCAAGGTCGTCTACACCAACAAGAACTACGGCGGCTCGGTGAGGGGCTTCGGCAATCCCCAGGCCACGTTCGCGGTCGAGCAACAGATGGAGGAGCTGGCCGACGCCCTGGGCATGGACCCCATGGACCTGCGGCTCAAGAACGCCAACCGCCCCGGCGACGTGACTCCCCAGGGTCTCGAGATCACGTCCTGCGGGCTCAGCGAGTGCCTGGAGACGGTACGGCGCAAGTCTGGCTGGGACCAGCGCCGCGGCCGGATGCGCGGCCAGCACCGGGGTCTCGGCGCGGCCGCCTATGTGCACGTCGGCGGCGGCGCCCGCATCTACGGATCGGACGGCTGCGGGGCCATGATCAAGATCGACGACTCGGGACGGATCGCCCTCATCTCGGGATCCTCGGAGCTCGGGCAGGGTTCGGAGACGGCCCTCGCAATGATCGTGGCCGAGACGCTGGGAGTCCCGCTCGCGGCGGTGAGCGTCAGCCACGACGACACCGACGTCAAACCGTGGGATGTGGGCGTCCACGCCAGCCGGACCACCTTCGTTGCCGGCAACGCGGCCCGTATCGCCGCGGCCCGAGCCCGCGACGAGCTCCTGGAGGGGGCGGCCGAGATGCTCCAGTGTCCGGTCGAGTCGCTCACCATCCGCGACGGGGTCATCTCCGTGCTCCACGAACCCGCGACGACCCTGCGTTACGAGAAGGCCGTGCGCCGGCGGCTCCTGCGGGAGGGCAGCTCGATCATCATGACCTCGGCCTTCTACGACCCGCCCACCCAGCGCCAGGACGAGAACTACATCGGCAACATCTCGGCCAGCTACGGCTTCGGGGCTCATGTGGTCGAGGTCGAGGTCGATCCGGACACCGGGATGGTGCGGGTCCTCGGGCTGTGGGCCGCCCACGACGTGGGGAGGGCCATCAACCCCATGAGCTGCGAGGGCCAGATCGAGGGCGGCGCGGTCATGGGCGTCGGCCTCGCCCTGAGCGAAGAACTCCCCGTCACCGACGGCCGGTTCCCGGCCCCGAACCTCCACGACTACGGCATGCCCACCGCAGTGGACGCCCCACCGATCGATGTGACTCTCGTAGAGACGGCCGACGAGCTCGGACCGTTCGGTGCGAAGGGGATCGGCGAGGGCGGGATCATCCTGCCGCCCGCGGCCATCGCCAACGCAGTGGCCGACGCGGTAGGGGTGCGGCCCCGCTCCTATCCGATCCGGCCCTGGAAGCTGCGCCGATGGATCGAGGCCGGCGAGCGCTCCCATGTGCACAAGCGCCCGCAACTCATGCCGGACGCGAACGCGCCGTGACCAGCTACTACCGGCCGGGATCGGCGAGCGAGGCCGTGACGATCCTGGCCGGCAATCCGGAGGCGACGGTCATCGCGGGGGGCACCGACCTGGTGATCGACCGCCGGCTGGGGCGCGCCGACCCGCTGGCGCCGCTGGTGGACGTGACCGGGATAGACGAACTCCGGGGTGTGCGCTGGGACGGCGACGAGCTGCACATCGGCGCGGCCGCCGCCATCGGTGCGATCGAGGCCGACCCTGCGGTCATCGTCCGAGCCTCGGCCCTGGCGGAGGCGGCCAGGGTCCTCGGCTCGGTGCAGATCCGCAACATGGCCACACTGGGCGGCAACCTCTGCAATGCCTCACCAGCCGCCGAGATGGCGCCACCGCTGATCGCCCACGACGCTGTCGCCGCGGTCCTGGGTTCCGGCGGCGAGCGTCGGCAGGCTGTCGCCGCCTTGGCCACCGGACCCGGGACCACGATCCTGGCGACCGGCGAGATCCTCACGGGCGTGCGCCTGCGTATTCCTTCCCATAGCGGCTCGTGCTATCTGCGCCAGACGGTCCGCTGGGCGATGGATCTCGCCGGAGTCGGCGTCGCCGCCTGGGTACGCGCCGACCGTGAGGGCGCTGAGGCGACCGTGAAGGAGGTCCGGCTGGCGCTCGGCGCGGTGGCGCCCACCGCAGTGCTGGTACCCGGAGTCGAATCGCTGCTCGCAGGCGCACCGCTCACAACCGAGCGGCTCGCCGCGGTGAGCGCGGCCGCGTCGGCCGCGTGCGAACCGATCAGCGACACCCGCGGAACGGCCGAGCATCGCCGCCACGTAGCTGGGGTGCTGGCGGCGAGGGCCCTCTCGATCGCCCACGCCAGGGCGGCGGGGCTGTGGCCCGGTGGGCTCGCCCCGGTCAACGGCCGGGCACCGGCCGCGGCTCCTCCCGGAGCGCCTACGTGAGGATCAGCATCACCGTCAACGGCGATCCAGTGGTCCAGGCGGTCGATCCGTGTGACACCCTGCTGTCGGTACTGCGTGGGCAGCTCCACCTGAGCGGCACGAAGTGGGGATGCCTCACCGGGGACTGCGGCGCATGCACGGTGATCGTCGACGGCCGATCGGTGGTGTCGTGCTTGCAGATCGTCGGGCCCCTCGATGGAGCCGACATCACCACTATCGAGGGCCTCGCAGGACGCGGGAATGTGATGAACGACCTGCAGGAGGCCTTCGTCACCCACGGCGCCGCCCAGTGCGGGTTCTGCACGCCGGGGATGGTCGTGGCCGCCGAGCAGTTGTTGCGCGACGGCGTGGAACCGGAGGAGGCCGCGGTACGTGAAGGCCTGGCCGGCAACCTCTGCCGCTGCACCGGCTACACGAAGATCATCGACGCCGTCCTGTCGGTGGCGCACACCCGGATGGAATAGGGACTCTTGGGCGCGGCCCGGCGATGAGAGAGAGCGTCTCCGGCTGGATCGACCACTGGGCCCGGTGGACGCCGCAGCGCACGGCCGTCGTCTGCGATCGCGGGCAGGTCTCCTACGCCGAGCTGGCGACCCGCGCGCGAAGCGTGGCGGAGCGACTCCGCAGCCGCGGTGTGGATGTGGGCGACCGCGTCGCGGTGTGCGCCCTCAATCGCGTCGAGATGCTGGAACTGCTCTTCGCCTGCGCCCGCATCGGAGCGGTCCTGGTTCCTGTCAACAACCGGCTGACCGCTCCCGAGGTTCGCTTCCAACTCGGGGACTGCGAGCCGTCGGTCGTGCTCGCCGAGCCGGCCTTCGAGGGCATGCTCCGCCGTGCCGGCGCCGAACCGGAGGACCTGGAAGCGTTCACCGCCCTGGCTCGAGCCGGCGCCGAACCGGGCTCTCCAGAGCAGGGCGCACCGGAGCACCCCTTGCTGCTGGTCTACACGTCGGGCACGACGGGCACGCCCAAGGGTGCGGTGCTGACGCAGCGGTCGCTTCACTACACCGTGCTGAACGGGGTGGCCCACGAGGGCTTCGGCACCGGCTCGGTCGTCGCCTCGGTCCTGCCGTTGTTCCATGTGGGCGGGCTCAACATCCAGACCGTTCCCTGCCTGTTCGCCGGCGGGACGGTCGTGCTCGCCGAGAGGTTCGAACCCGACGGACTGGTGGCGATCATGCGCCGGCATCGACCGACGCACCTGTTGCTCGTGCCGGCGGCCATGGAGGCCCTGCTGGGCTGCGGTGCGCTGACCTCCGAAGACCTCGGGTCCCTCGGTGCCCTCAACTGCGGGTCCTCGATCGTGCCTGAAGACCTCATCCGGCGCTTCCATGGTCTCGGCGTGCGGGTGGTGCAGGTCTACGGGGCGACCGAGACCGGCCCGACCGCAGTCGTGCTGGACTACGACGACGCCGATCGGGTCGGCTCGTGTGGCCGACCGGCAATGCACTGCCGCCTGCGGCTCGTCGACGCCACGGGAGCCGATGTCGCGCCGGGCCGGACGGGGGAGCTATGGCTGAGGGGGCCCAACCTGTTCACCCACTACTGGAACCGTCCCGACGAGACGGACCGAGCCTTCGCGGGCGGGTGGTACCGGACCGGAGATCTCGGTCGCCTCGACGGAGACGGATTCGTCTACATCACCGGCCGCCTCCGAGAGCTGATCATCTCCGGTGGAGAGAACGTCTATCCCGCGGAGGTCGAGCGGGTTCTGGGCGAGCATCCCGCGGTGGCCCAGGCGGCCGTCATCGGGCTGCCCGACGAGCGCTGGGGCGAGGTGCCGGCGGCGTTCGTAGTCCCGGGAGCCGGGGCGCGGCCGGATGCGGCGACCCTCGAGCGCTGGTGCGAGCCGCGGCTCGCCGCCTACAAGCGGCCACGAGAGTGGATCTTTGTCGACGACCTGCCCCGCACGTCGCTGGGCAAGGTGAAGAAGCACGAACTCAGGGTGAGGCGTGCGCCGGACCAGAGGGCGGGCTGATCGACGGTGTGGCATCATGTGTGCGCAAGTATTGACAAGCAGACACAGGAGGCGTGATGGCCCCCTCCGACAGTGACGCCATCTTCTCAGCTCTCGCCGATCCCACCCGGAGGGCCATCCTCAGCCTGATCGGCGAGCACGAGGAGCTCACCGCGGGCGAGATCGCCGCCCATTTCGACTCGTTGGGACGCACTGCGGTGTCGTCGCATCTGCGAATTCTCCGCCTCGCCGGGCTGGTAGCGGAGCGCCGCGACGGCCGGTTCCGGCACTACTCGGTCACCTCGACCCCGGCCGACGCCGTGGTGGCCTTCTTGACCTCCGTGTACCAGAACTCCCTGGAGCAACTGGCGTCGGCCGTGCAGGGCGCGGCCACATCGGATGACATCTCCGCCGGCCGAGTCGAAGAGCGCAGCGCCTAGACGCGGTCTCATGGGTGAGCTCGTCCTCAACAACGAACTGCGGCTGGAGGCCTGCCCCAGCGAGCTGTTCGCGCTCTTCGGCCAGGGCGACGCGGCCGTCGGGTGGCTGTTCGGGTCCGAGGCGCCCCTGCTCACACCCGGCGCGCTGGTCCGCCTCGCGCTTCCCCTCGGCGGCCTGGCCCGGTCGCCGGGGACAGCCCGGGTGCTCTCGTGCCAGCCGAACCGCCGTATCGACTTGATGCACGAGACACCCTGGGCCGGTCGTGTCGTCTGCCGCTTCGACCCGCTGGACAGCGGGGGCACCAGGCTGCGTGTCCGTGTAACGATCGATGACCTGGAGGTGGCTCGCCTCGGCGCCGAATTGGGGCTGCTCGGCGGCTACGAGACGGGATTGTGGGAGGTGCCTCTGGGGCTCCTGATCTCCCTGTCGGGTCCCGCGGGGATCCTGGGTCGCTCGACCGCGAACTGCGCGCAACTCGCAGTCGAGGAGATCAACGCCGACGGAGGTGTGATGGGCCGAGCCGTCAGACTGGTCGTCGGCGATGACGCCACCGACCCAGGCGTCGGCGCGATCGCCATGCGCCGCCTGTGCCGCACGCCGGGTCTGGCTGCCGTGATCGGGATGCACTCCTCGGCCACCTACGCGGTCACCGCCCCCATGGCGGTAGCGAAGGGCATCCCCTACCTCTACACGCCGACGAGCGAGCCGACCGCAGAACATCCACTGCTCGTCCGTTTCGGCGAGACGCCGATGGACCAGCTACACCGGGCCCTGCCGCGAATGGCCGCCCAGACGGGCGGGTCCCGCTGGTTCCTGGCCGGCAACGACTACTCGTGGCCCCGAGCGGTCGGCGCGACGGCGAGGGCCGTCATCGAACGCATGGATGGCTACGTCGCCGGCGAGGGCTACCTGCCGTTGGGATCGCAGAACTTCGAACCGCTGCTGGCGGCCATCCAGCGGAGCGGCGCCGACCATGTGGTATCGAGCTTCGTCGGGCAGGACCATGTCGGCTTCCAGCGCGATTTCGCGGCATACGGCCTGAGAGACAGCATCCGAACGTTCGCCCCGCTCATGGACGACGCGGTGGTCGAACATCTCGGCGAGTCCGGCGAGGGCACCTGGAACGCGCTGGGCTATTTCGTCGCGCTCGACACGTCGGAGAACCGCGAGTTCCTCCGGCGTTACTCGGACCGGTTCGGGTCGTGCTCCCCACCCGTCTCGGCGGCCGCGGAGGGCGTGTACGAAGCGATCCACACCTGGGCCCGCTCGTGCCGGGCCGGCGGGGGAGTGGAGCCGACCGCACTGTTGAGCGGCTTGCGCAGATCCAGGTTCAACGGTCCCCGGCGCTGCACCCGGGGCGGCTCCCTCGAGTCGCTGCTGCTGGGCGAAGCGACTCGTTCCGGCGTACGGGTCTTGGACGAACTCCCCGCCGCCACCCAAGCCTCCTAGCCGGCCGGCGACGGTCTGCCGCCCGCGTTCGCCGGGACGACCCGTCGGGACTTGACCGCGCCCCTCCTATCCGACAATATGTCAATAACTGCTCACATATAGGAGGGCTTGTTATGAGAACAGTATCGGATTGCCGCTCGCGGTCTCGCTTGTGGTTCGTGGCCGCGTTCGTCGCGCTCCTTGCTCTGATCGCCGCGGCCTGCGGGGATGACGAAGAGGCGACCCCGGCTGCTCCTTCGGATACGGCCGCGACCGACACGGGTGCCGCCGAGCCGAGCGACTCAGAGGAGGCGCCTGAGACCACCGAGGCGCCCGACGAGCCCGAGCCCGACGAGCCTGAGACGACCGAGGCGCCCGAGCCTGAGACCACCGAGGCGCCCGACGAGCCCGAGCCGCAGGAGCCGGCCGAGCCTTCGGGAGAGCCCGTGCGCATCGGGATCCTGTTCTCGAACAGCGGTCCGGCCGGCCTCTTCGGTCCACCCACATCCAACATCGCCGAGTTCATCGAAGAGGACATCAACGCGGCCGGCGGTATCAACGGCCGGCCCGTGGAGACGTACCTGGCCGACGACGCCACCGATCCGGCCGTCGGCCGGCAGGCCATGGAGCAGCTGATCGACTCCGACAACGTCGACGTGGTCCTCGGGACCCACTCCAGCGCGACGCGCCAGGCCGCCAAGCCGCTCGCGGAGGACGCCGACGTGCTCTACATCTACGCGGCGCTCTACGAGGGCGGCGAGTGCTCGTCGGTGATGTTCAATACCGGCGAGGTGCCCAGCCAGCAACTGGCGCCGGTCATCCCGTGGATGATGGAGCAGACCGGCGGTCAGACCTGGTTCCTGCTGGGCAACGACTACGTGTGGCCCCGCCGCAGCTTCGAACTGGCGCGGCAGTACATCGAGGCCGCCGGTGGCGAGGTTGTCGGCGAGGAGTACGTCCCGCTGGGCACCCAGGACTTCTCGTCGGTGGCCCAGATCATCGCGGGATCGGGCGCGGACCTGATCTTCCCCGCGCTCGTCGGTGGCGACGCCATCGCCTTCGAGACCCAGGCGGTCGACTTCGGCATCGGCCAGGACGCCATCCCGCGCCTCGCCAACATCTATGAGGAGAACGTCCTGGGAGCGATGGGACCGGCGGTCACCGCGGGCATGCGGGTCACCCTGGGCTACTTCAAGGAAGTGGACAGCGCCCTCAACAACGAGTTCGTGAGCCGCTACTTCGAGCGCTTCGGAGCCGACGCGCCACCCCACATGACGTTCAGCTCCCACATCTATGACGCCGCGCTGCTGTACGCGGCCGCGGCCAACGCAGCCGGAACCACCGACACCGCGGCGGTGGCGGCCGCCATGGAGGGCCTGTCGTTGACTACACCGACAGGCGACATCGCCATCACCGGCAGCCGCCACCTGTCCCAGCCGATCTACGTGGCTGAGATCCAGGCCGACGGCTCGCAGCTGATCGTGCAGTCGTTCCCCTCGGTGGAGCCCGACGAGACCTGCGACCCGGCCTAGCCCCCAACCGGCCGGCAGCCGCAGCCGCTCAAGAGCCGGTGCGGGCGCTGCGTTCTTCCAGCGCCCGCACCGACTCGAACCCTGAGCGTCCGAGACACCGGAGACCGAGAACTTGGACGCGCTGACACTCGAACTGCTGAACGGCGCAAGCCTCTTCGCGATCCTCGCCATCGTCGCGCTCGGACTCGGAATCGTCTTCGGCCTCATGGGCGTGATCAACCTGGCTCACGGCGAGTTCGTGATGCTCGGCGCGTATGTCGCCTACGTGGTGCACACCGTCGGGCTCAACCACTGGCTGAGCGTGCCGCTGGCCGCGGTCGTGCTGTTCGTTCTCGGTGTCGTCATTGAGGTGGGCCTGATCCGGCGCATCCATCGCCAACCTGAGTTGACGATCCTGGCCACGTTCGGGCTGTCGGTGTGCCTCCGCCAGGTCGCGGAGCTGGTGTTCAGCAAGGACTTCCAGAGCGTTCCCAACCCGGTCCCGGGCGCCACCAGGGCCTTCGGCGTCCTGTTCCCCACCTACCGCTACCTGCTGATCGCCATCGCGGCCGTGGTGGTCGCAGGCACACTGCTCGCGTTCACCCGGTCCCGCTTCGGCCTGGTGGTGCGGGCCATCGTCGCCGATCGCGACCTCGCCGAAGCGGCGGGCATCCGTACCGGGGTGACCAACCTGTGTGCGTTCGGTGTCGGCGCCGCCACCGCCGGCATGGCGGGGGCACTGGTGGCGCCGCTCGGTGCCGTCGAGCCGCAGGCCGGTCTCGCCTATCTCCCAGGCGCCTTCCTGGTGGTGATCGTCGGGGGCTACAACCGGCTCTGGGGCGTAGCGGCGGGCGCGCTGACCGTGGCCGCGGTCCAGACGGGTGTCATCCACTTCTACGACGCGGTGTGGGCCCAGATCGCGTCCCTGGCGCTGGCGGTGCTGGTCCTTCAGTTCCGGCGGCCCACACCAGCCGGAGCGGTGGCGTGAAGCGGCCGCTCGGCTACGGCGCGACTGCGGCGGTGGTCGCCGCGGTCGCCAGCGTCACCCTGGGAGACTTCCGGGCCGGGCAGCTGTCGCTGTTCCTCAGCCTCGCCGTGCTGGCGGTGAGCCTCGACCTGGTCTGGGGCTACGCGGGGATCCTCTCGCTGGGCCAGCTGCTGCCCTTCGGGATCGCGGCCTACACCACCGCCCGCATCGCCACCGCCGCACCGGCGCTGACCCTGCCCGCACTGGTGGTGGCGGCGCTGGTCGGCGCGACCGTCGCGGCCGGCGTGGCCGTCGCCGCGTTCCGGAGACGGCCCACACCGGTCGTCATCGGGCTGCTGACCCTGGTGCTGTCGCTCACCCTCGAGCAGGTCGCGGAGCAGTGGCGCGACGTGACCGGCGGATTCAACGGCCTGACCGACATCCCACGCATCACCGCATTCGGGTCGGAGTGGTCCGACAGCGCCCAGGACCTGTTCATCTCGGTCGTGGCCGTCCTCGTCATCACATGCGTGGGTCTGCTGGTGAGTCGGCCCATCGGAGCGGTGCTGATCGGCATCCGCGACAACGAGCGCCGCATGGAGGCGCTCGGCTACGACACCGTGGCCCTCAAGGTCTGGGTGTTCACCGTCGGAGGGGCCGTCGCCGGCCTGGCCGGCGCCCTCTACGTGCACCGGACCGGCTTCGTGTCGCCCCAGATCTTCGGCTTCGCCCTCGCCACCAACGTGGTGCTGTGGACGCTCGTCGGCGGGCGGGGAACGATCATCGGACCCGTCATCGGCACCTTGGCCATCAACTTTGCCTCGGCGACCCTCGCCGACGTGTGGCTGCAGTACTGGACCCTGGCCACCGGAGTGATCTTCGTCGGGGCGGTGGCCCTCGTCCCCGAAGGCCTGGTCCCGAGCCTGCTGCGAGTGGCGGGACGCCCGGGGAGGCGCAGCCGCGATCCAGCGCTGCTGGCGACCCCGCCCGACACGTCCGCCAGCAACGGCTCAGCGGTGTTCGAAGCCTCCGGCGTGGACAAGAGCTTCGGATACTTCAAGGTCCTCGACGACGTCACGCTCACCATGGACGAACCGGAACTGCGCTGCCTCATCGGCCCCAATGGCGCCGGCAAGTCCACCCTCCTGGACGTGCTCTGCGGCCAGCAGGACTGTCAGGACGGCTCGGTGACCATGCTCGACCGGGACTGCACGGGCTTGAAGGCCTGGGAGTTCGCCCGCCACGGTGTGAGCCGCAAGTTCCAGTCGCCCCAGGTCATCGGCTCGCTGTCGGTGGCCGAGAACATCGCGGTGGCGGCCTGGGGAGCCGACCCCTCGCCCCGGCGACTGACCTTCGCCGCCTGGGAGGCCCGGGTGCCGCCGGCGTCGCTGCGGATTCTGGAGCGCACCGGGCTCGACGCACGGGCCGGCTCCGGTGCCGGGGGGCTCTCCCACGGCGACAAGCAGTGGCTGGAGATCGCCATGGCGATGGCCGGGCATTGCCGCGTCCTGCTGCTCGACGAGCCGACCGCCGGCATGACGGCGGCGGAGAGCCTGGCGGCGGCCGAGCTCCTGCGGGAGGTGCACACCGACTACCGGCTGCCGGTGCTGATCGTCGAGCACGACATGGCGTTCATCCGGGCAGTGGCGGACCGGGTGACCGTGCTGGCGAGGGGCTCGTTGCTGGCCGACGGAACCGTGGCCGAGGTCGAGAACGCCCCCGAAGTCGTGGCCGTTTACGGGGGAGTCGACCGCTGATGCGTCTCGAAGCCACCGATCTGCGCTCCGGATACGGCACCGTGCCGGTGCTTCACGGCGTGAGCCTCACCGTGTCGAGCGGCGAGATCGTCGCGCTGGTGGGTCGCAACGGCGCGGGCAAGACCACGCTGGTGAAGACCGTACTCGGTGTGCTGCGCTCCACCGGCGGCGCTCTGCACCTCGACGGCGTCGACATCACCCGGATGCCGCCCTCGCGGCGGGTGCGGGCCGGGCTGCGTGCCACCTTCCAGGAGCGGGCCCTGTTCGGCGCGCTCACGGTCGGCGACAACCTTCGCCTCAGCGGCTTCGGTCCCGAGAGCCACGATCGGGTGCTCGACGCGTTCGGTCCCGCGCTGTCGGGGCGGGGCTCCCAGAGGACGGGAACACTGTCGGGCGGCGAACAGAAGATGCTCGCCGCCGCGATCGCGCTGGCCACGGACGCGTCGCTGCTGGTGATGGACGAGCCCACCGAGGGGTTGCAGCCCTCCAACGTCGCCCTGCTGGGCGATCACATCGAATCGGCGAGAGATGCGGGGCGGGGAGTGCTCCTCATCGAGCAGCACCTCGAGCTGGCCAAGCGGCTCGCCGACCGCTTCATCGTCCTCGAGAAGGGCGAGGTCGTCGACAGCGGACCGGCGACGGACCGCGACTTGGCGGCGCGAGTCGCCCGGCGGTTGTTGATCTGAGAAGAAAGGCAGGAATCCAATGACCGACCTGACACAGATGAGCCTCATCGAGGCAGCCGAAGCGGTGAGGTCCAAGACAGTGACCGCCTCCGAATTGCTGGAGGCGTCCCTGGCCCGGATCGAGCAGACCGACGCGGCGGTCGGGGCGTTCGCGTCGGTCCAGGCGGACGCGGCCCGAACAGACGCGGCCTCTCTCGACCGGGGCGAGCCGGGTGGCCCCCTGCACGGGGTCCCGGTCGCGCTCAAGGACCTCTTCTTCACCCAGGGTGTCGCCACCGAGGCCAACTGCGAAGCGCTCAGAGGCTTCACGCCCGACGCCGACGCGACCGCGGTCAGCCGCCTGCGCAGCGCCGGAGCAGTCATCGTCGGAAAGACCAACACCCATGAACTGGCCTACGGCGTGTCGTGCCCGGCGTCGCGCAATCCATGGAACCCCCAGCGGATGACGGGCGGATCGTCGGGCGGAAGCGCGGCCGGCCTGGCCGCCCGGCAGGTGTTCGGCGCGCTGGGAACCGACACCGGGGGGTCGGTGCGGATCCCGTCGAACTATTGCGGCACGACCGGCATCAAGACCACCAGGGGCGCGGTTCCACGAGACGGCGTCCATCTCATCTCCTGGACCTACGACACCGTCGGCCCGATGGCCCGCACCGCCGCCGACTGCGGGGTGCTGCTCGACGTCGTGGCCGGCCTCTCCCGGCTGGATCCGTACTCGGCCAAGACCGCTCTCGCTCCCGCCGAAGCGCCCGGCGGCCTCGTGCTGGGGGTGCCCGACGAGGGCTTCTTCGACGGGTTCGAGACCGATCCCGAGGTGCGGGCCGTGATGGAGGAGGCCGTCGACGTGCTCGGATCCGCCGTGGCCGAGTTGCGCACCGTGCGGGTGCCCAACACGGCGGAGCACTTCGACGCGGGTGCCGCCATCGTGTTCGCCGAGTCGGCTGCCCTCCTGGAGGAGTTGCGGTCCTCCAGCAACGAGCTGATCGGCGAGGAGCCCCGGGCGATCATGGATTCCGGAGCTGCGATCCCGGGCACCGCGCTGGCCGCCGCCCAGGCCGCACGGGTGTCGTTCGAGCGTGCCTACCTCGACGTGTTCGACGAGCAGGGCGTCGACTTGATCGTCGCCCCCGTCAATCCCAACCAGGTGCTCGACCACGGCGCGGTCGAGCTCGGCGGCGTCCCGCTGATCCCCGCGACGACGCAGTTCACGTTCCCGGTCAACGCGGCAGGACTGCCGGCGATCGCTCTTCCCGGGGGATTCGCCGCCGACGGGATGCCGATCGGCTTCCAGATCATCGGGCGGCCCTTCGCGGACCGCACCCTGGTAGCCGTGGGCGAAGCCTTCCAGCGCAGGACCGACCACCACGCGCGGGCTCCCCGCCTGTAGGGGTCGCATACCACTGATGGCCGCGACCCGCAGTAGCCCTGAGGAGGCCAAGAGGGCGACCGGACGCGCCGACTGGTCGGCCTGGCCCGCCTACGACGCCGCGGCCTCAGGCCTGGAGGACTACTGGTACCCGGTCCTGTGGTCCAGCCAGGTCTCCGGCTCGCCGGTGGCCCGGCGGGTCTGCGGGCACGACCTCGTGCTGCAGCGGGGCCCGGAGGGGTCAGTGCACGCCCTGCACGACCGTTGCCTTCACCGCGGCGTCAGGCTCAGCCAGGGCACGCAGGAGTTTCCCGGCACGGTCTCGTGCCCCTACCACGGCTGGACCTACCGGTTGAGCGACGGCGAGCTGGTGGCGGTGATCACCGACGGTCCCGACTCGCCCATGTGCGGCAAGGCCGCAGTGCGCACCTACCCGACGGCCGAGGCCGCAGGGCTCGTCTGGGTGTTCGTGGGCGACGCCGAGCCCCGTCCGCTGGCCGAGCAACTACCCGAGGAGCTCGCCGACCCCCCGCCGTACGCGGTCGGTGGACGCATCGAGGACCGCGACGGCGACTGGCGCCTGTTCGCCGAGAACGGCTTCGACGAGGGCCACGCCAAGTACCTGCACCGCACGTCGTGGTGGAGGACCTTCAAGGTGATGCCCACCTGGAACAAGATCCACATCGAGCGCCACGGACGGTGGCTATACCGGGTGGAGGACGAGCGCCACTGGGAGGCCGACTTCGGTGAGCTCGGCACCTGGTCCAACGACCGCTGGTGGAAGATCAAGCCCAAGCAGCGCCAGGGATCAATGCTCGGCAACACCGGGGGAGCAAGCCGCAACGACCCCTACATCATGTCCCAGGAATTCCCCGGCTTCGCCTCTCTGACCGTCCCCGGGATGCTGCGGATCGCCTACCCGCAGTTCATCCACTACGAGTTCTACGTCCCGATCGAGGCCGGGCGCACCAAGTACGTGGGCGTCATGGTCCAGTTCAAGACCGGCCTGGCCAAAGCCCTGTTCTACTTCAAGTACCTGGCCGGGATCCGATGGCTGTTCCACGGCCAGTTCTCGGCCCAGGACCACTGGATGGTGGCCGAGACCGACGCGCCGCCCGAGCGTCTGTACCGGCCCGACATCTCGCTGATCGAGTGGCGCCGACTGGTCGAGGAGGCGGTGGGAGGCGGTGGGCAGTGATCGGTCCTGAGCCGCCGGGCCGGACAGTTCACGCCGGCGGCGTCGCCTACCACGTGATCACCCTGGGTGACACCGGGCCGCCGACGGTGTTCCTGCACGGCGGAGGGCCGGGATGCACAGCCTGGACCGACTTCGGCGCGGTGGCCCCGCTGTTCGCCGCCGACCGTCTCTGCCACCTGGTGGACCTCCTGCAGTACGGCAAGTCCGACAAGTGCACCATCCGCGGCCCCATGTGGGACTTCCACGCCCGCACCGTCTCGGAGCTGCTGGCCGCGCTCGAGGTGCCGAGGGCCGACTTCGTGTGCAACTCCTGGGGCGGCTCCATCGCACTGAACCTGGCCGCCAAGTATCCCCACAACGTCCGGTCGCTGGTCGTGACCGGGTCGATGCCGGTGTTCAGGGGGCCGCTGGCACCGCTGCCCGAGGGAGGGCGACGGGGCCGCCGGGCCCGGGACGCCTACTTCGGCGGCGCAGGCCCCACCGAGGACAAGATGCGGGCGCTGATGGCGGAACTGGAGTGGTACGACCCCGACGCCATCCCCGACGAGACCGTCGAGCGCCGCTACCAGCAGTCGGTCGACCCCGAGGAGATGAGCCTCGCCGCCCGCAGCGACAGTCCCAGGGGCGAATGGCAGGACCTCACCGCCGAGCTGGGCGCCATCCGCTGCCCGGTGCTGTTCGCCTGGGGCATGCACGACGCCTTCCTCACCCCGGACTACCCGCTGATGCTGGCCAGCATGATCGAGCACGGCCAGCTCTACGTGATGGACAAGGTGTCCCACCATCTCCAGGAGGAGCGCCCCCAGCACTTCCACTCGGTGGTCGCCGGTTTCCTTGACCAGGCCGACCGGCCGGGCGTCACCGACGCGTCATGAACCCCGTCTCCTTCCTGAAGCGGCTGTTCGTGCGTCTCCTCACCCGAACTACCGGCACCTGGATCGGATCGGTGCGACCGCCGTCGCAGCCATGAGCGCGCTCGATGACGCCCTCGCCCGGGTGTCGGCGTCCCGGCTGCGCGATCTCACCGGGATGCTCGTCGCCACGCCGTCGCCGACGGGCGAGGAGGGTGCCCTGGCCGGGCGGATCGCAGAATCGCTCAACGCGGCCGGCATGCGGGGCCGTGCCCAGTGGCTCGATGCCAGTGCGGCCAACGCCTGGGGCGTCCTGGGATCGGCCGACGCGGGTCCAACGCTGCTGCTGTACTCGCCGATCGACACGCTCACCCCGGGGAATCCGGATCTCGGACAACCTTGGGCCTGCCCGGAGCCGAGGCCCGACATGGAGCCCGAACCTCGCGACGAGCACGGCTGGCTGGTAGGGCTGGGCGCCCAGAACCCCAAGGGCCATGCCGCATGCGTGCTCATGGCCGCCGAAGCGCTCGCGGCTGCTGGAGCCGACCTGGCGGGACGGATCGTCGCCGGTTTCGGATGCCTGGGAATGCCCGTCAACCGGCGCGCGCCGCACCTGCTGGACGGTCACGGCGCCGGGTGCGCGGCTCTCGTAGGCGCGGTCCGCCCGGATGCGGCCGTGATCGCCAAGTCCGGCTGGGCGGTGTCGTGGAGCGAGGTGGGCCTGGCGTGGTTCACCGTGCGGGTGTCGGGGATCCACACCTATGCCGGCAGCCGCCACCTGCTCGCCTACCGCAACGCCGTCGCCGACGCCTCCGAGCTGATCCTCGACGTGGAGACCTGGATCCCCGAATGGGCCGAGGCCCGATCCGATGAGTTCAACCGGCCCCAGGGCATCGTGGCCGCGGTCAGCGGGGGAGACGCCCAAGCGGCCGCGTTCACCGGATGCACATGCGAGTTCACGGTCGATCTGCGGATCCCCCCCGGCGTCGACGCCGACTCAGCCGAGTTGGCGCTGGCAGAACGGGTCGGCCGGCGGGCGGCCGCCTCCGGCGTCGACGCCACCGTGACCCGCACGGTGGCGATCGGTGGCACCTGCACCGATCCGTCCGAGCCGATCGTGCAGGCCGCCATCAGGGCCTGGGAGGCCGAGACCGGCCGGCTGCACCAGCCGATACGGGGCCTATCCGGTGCCACGGACGCCAACATCCTCCGCGCCCGCGGCATCCCCACGGCGCGAGTTGGCCTTCCCAAAGTCTCCAAGCCCGGCGTCGACGTCGACTTCCAGTACGGCATGAACGCGGTCGCGCCCGGCGACCAAGTCGCCTTGAGCCGTCACCTCATCCGGGCCGTCTTCGGCTACCTCGGTGGCGACCCGTGAGCCGGGCCGTGCTGGGTGTGGGCGCGTCGCACACCACTCTCATGAACACCCGATGGGACGAGGTTGCTCACCTGGACCGCGCTCGTCGCTTCCGCGACGCCCTGCACGACGCCCGTGAGCGCCTCGAACACCACGCTCCGGACCTCGCGGTGGTCGTCGGCTCGAACCACTTCAGAGGCACAGGTCTCGACCTCATGCCAGCCTTCACGATCGGGGTCGGCGACCTGGTCGGCGCGGGCGAGCACGGTACTCCGGCCGGCCCGCAGCTCACCGACCCGCCGGCCGCGCTCCGACTGTGCGAACTGCTCGTCGAGAACGGAATCGACATGGCCTTCTCCACCGAGCTGACGGTGGACCACGGCATCAGCCACGCCATCCAGTACCTGGTGCCGGCCGGCGTTCCCGTGGTGGCCGTCGTCGTCAACGTCTTCGCGCCGCCGCTGCCGACCCTGGCCCGAACCTGCGATCTCGGATCCGCTCTGGGGGCCGCCACTGGCGCGCTGCCGGGCGACAGGCGAGTGGCGATGATCGGCACGGGCGGCCTCAGCCACACCCTGCCCTTCCCCGACTGGTCGAGCCCCAGCACCGACGAAGACCGGTTCCTGGTCGAGTCGTGGCGGCTGGCACGCACCGACTGGTCCACCAACGAGTCGCGCCGGCGCCGGATCATCCTCGATTCGCCCGCGGTCATCAACAGCGGTTTCGACCAGGCGTTCCTGGCCAGCCTGGTGGCCGGCGAGCACGAGGCGTTCGCCCAACGGCTCGATAACCGGGCACTCGTCGCCGCGGCCGGCAACGGCGGCAATGAGATCAGGGCGTGGCTGGCCATGCGAGCCGCGGTGGGCCCGGCTACGGGGGATGTCCTCTCGTACTCGGCCGTGCCCGAGTGGCTAACCGGCATGGCTGTGGCCGTCTTCACACCAGGAGGGGAACCGTGACCGTATGGACCGACCTGACCGGTATCGACTTCGAGGTGAGAACCGTCGAGGCCGCCGGCGTGCCGACGAGGGCGCTCATCGCCGGCGAGGGACCCGATGTAGTGTTCCTCCACGGCACCAGCGGCCATCTGGAGGCCTTCTCCCGCAACTTCGTGCCCCATGTCGGAGCCGGTCTGCGCTGCCACGCCATCGACGCGCTCGGCCACGGCTACACGGCCAAGCCCGACTACCGCTACGAGATCCCCCGGTATGTGGAGCACCTCGTCGGCTATCTCGACGAGATGGGCATCGCTCAAGCCCATCTCGTCGGCGAGTCGCTCGGCGGATGGACAGCCGGATGGCTGGCCAGCGAGCAGCCCGAGCGGGTGCAGACCCTTCAGTTCGTGGCCGCGGGAGGCACCAAGGCCAATCCCGAGGTGATGGAGCGCATCCGGGCCACCACGACCAGAGCCGCCCTCGAAGACGACGTGTCGCTGACCCGTGATCGCCTGCACCTGTTGATGCACGACGGCGAGCGGGACGTCTCCGAGGAGCTGGTCGAGATCCGTTTCCGCATCTACCACCAGCCCGAGTTCCAGCAGAACCTCCACAACCTGCTGTGCCTTCAGGACATGGAGGTCCGTCAGCGCAACCTCATGCGACCCGAGCGGCTGCAACGCATCACCGCTCCCACCCTGATCGTCTGGGGCAGCCAGAACCCCTTCGGCGACGTGCCCGAGGCTCAACGTATGCACCAGCTTGTGGCCGGGTCGGAGCTGAGGATCTTCAACAACTGCGGGCACTGGCCCCAGCACGAGCATGCCGAGGACTACAACCGCCTCAGCATCGACTTCATCACATCGCACCAGTAGGCGATGAGCATCGTCAGGCGCTACATCGACGGACCGTCAGGCCAGATCCACTTGGCGGAGGCCGGCCGCGGCCCGAGCGTGCTGCTGCTCCACCAGACTCCGAGAAGCTGGGACGAGTTCCGCGAGGTGATGATCGCCCTGCAGGACCGGCTCCACCTGATCGCCGTCGACCTCCCCGGCATGGGGGCGTCGGATCAGCACCCGGATGGGCCGTCGATCGAGAACTACGCCTCGGCGGCTGCAGCCGTGATCGAACACTCGGGCCGCGGCCCGATGGCGGTGTGCGGCCATCACACCGGCGGAGTGGTGGCCGTCGAGCTTGCGGCCGCCCGCCCGCACCTCGTTGAGCGCCTGATCCTGTCTTCGACACCGTGGATCGACGCGGGCGAGCGAGCCCGGCGGGCCCTCAAGGAGCCGATCGACACCGTCGAGCCGCACCCGGACGGGTCTCACCTTCTGGACCTCTGGAACCAGCGGGCGCCCTTCTACGACGGCAACACCGACCGACTGACCCGGTTCGTTCGAGACGCCCTGCGAGCGGACGATCCGGCTGCGGGTCACCGAGCCGTAGGCCGGTACCGGATGGAGGACGCCGCCGACCGGGTCCGCTGCGAGGTGACCCTCGTCGAGCACGCGGCCGATCCGTTCGCGAGCCCGCATACCCCGATCCTGCAACGCCGGTTCAACGCCTCTCATGTTGAGGTCATCACTGAGGGTCAGGTGGCCCTGGAGGCGACCGCGACATCCTTCGCGTCGGCGCTGCTCGCCGCGGTGCTAGAACCGCAGGCGGAGGCTTGATCGATGAGTTCGGATCTGGTTGAGGCCGCGGCCGAGCAGTTACGCGTTGCTGCCGAGACGGGCGTGCCGTGCGCACCGGTGCGCTATGTGCTGGGCACGGCGACCGACGTGGATGCGGCCTATGCGGTGCAGCGGCGCAATGTCGAGTTGGCGGTTGCGGCCGGGCGGCGCATCAGCGGCCACAAGCTGGGCCTCACTGCCGAGGTGGTGCAGCAGCAGTTGGGGGTGGACCAGCCCGACTACGGCGTGCTGTTCGCCGACATGTGCCTGGCCGACGGAGCGGAGATCGACTCCGGTCGACTGTTGCAACCCAGAATCGAGGCAGAGGTGGCGGTTGTGTTGGACCACGATCTCGACAGAGGCGAGCACACGGTGGCCGATGTGATCTCTGCAGTGGCTTACGTGCTGCCTGCGCTGGAGATCGTCGACAGCCGGATCGCCGACTGGGACATCAGCATCGTGGACACTGTGGCCGACAACGCGAGCTGCGGTCTCTACGTGGTGGGAACCCGTCCCGTGGCGCTGGCAGAAGTAGACCTGCGGGAGGTCGCCATGCGCCTCGACGTCGACGGCGAGACGGTGGCGACGGGAACCGGCGCGGACTGCATGGGCAACCCGCTCAACGCGGCGACGTGGCTTGCTGATGCGATGTGTGAGCGGGGAACGCCTCTTCGGGCGGGCGAGTGTCTCATGACGGGGTCGCTGGGTCCGATGAAGCCGATCCGGCCCGGTGCTGCCGTGTTCGCGGAACTGGGTGCCCTCGGCCGCGTGTCAACCCGCCTGAGCGTCTAGAGCGGTTGGGGCCCTCGATCACCGCGGGCGGAGGCTGCCGTTCGGGATTCGAGACGCCTTACCCTCCCCTCGTGTCTCGGGATTCCCGCCATGCCGGTCCCCACGTGTTCTCCACCGCGCAGGGGTCGAGACTGGAGTCGTTCGGATGGGTGGAGTGGGCGCTGCTGTGCGGCGTGGCGCTCATCTGGGGGTCGTCGTTCCTGTTCATCGAGATCGGCCTGGAGTCGTTGGAGCCGGGGACGATCACCTGCGTCAGGGTCACGCTTGGCTTCCTGACCCTGATCGTCGTTCCGGCAGCCCGGGAGCCGGTCGACCGTGCCGACTATCCGCGGGTCGTGCTGCTGGGGTTCGTCTGGGTGGTCGTGCCGTTCCTGCTGTTCCCCATCGCCCAGCAGCACATCGACTCGGCCCTGACCGGGATGCTCAACGCCTCGGTACCGATCTTCAGCACAGTGATCGCCACTGTGCTGTTGCGGTCTCTTCCCCGGCTCCGCCAGGCCGCCGGAATCGTGTTGGGGCTCGCCGGGACGGTCACCATCGGCCTGCCCGCGGCGCAGGGCTCCTCGGCCGAGGCCTGGGGGGTGTTCCTGGTGGTGGTGGCCACTTTCTTCTACGGGATCGCCATGAACCTCGCGGTCCCGTTGCAGCAGCGCTACGGAGCACCCGCGCTGATGATGAGGGCGCTGGGCGTGGCGTCCGTGGCCACCGCGCCCTTCGGTCTGGCCGGTCTGGCCGGCCTGGCCGGCTCGCGGTGGAGCATCGGACCGGTGGTGGCGGTGGCTGTGCTAGGAGTGGTCAACACCGGCGCCGCCTTCGTGATCATGGCGGCGCTGGTCGGCAGGGTGGGTGCAACCCGCGGCGGTGTGGCCGTCTACTTCATCCCCATCGTCGCCATGGTGCTGGGCATGGCCTTCAACTCGGAGGTCATCCTGCCGCTGCAGTGGGCCGGGATCGCAGTGGTGCTGTTCGGCGCCTGGCTAACCAGCCGCCGCGAACCCGCAATCACCCGCGGCCCGACCTAGGACAAGCCGCCCGCATCTCTTGGAGCCCGAGACAGCAGTCGAACCTGCAACCAGCTCTCTCATGTCGTATGCATGTTGTGACGAATACTGCCTACTGATAGATGTAGGTACGCTTGAGAGCACCGCTCAAGGAGAAGGCACATCATGACAACCACACGCACCACGACCATCCGCCAAGACGCCCAGCAGGCCGCCGAACTCGACGCCGTTGCGCGGGTTGACGGCGTGTCCACTTCGGAGGCGATCCGCGTCGCCATCGCTGAGCACATCGAGAAGCGGCGGCGCGACCCTGCGTTCCAGGCACGGCTCCAGCGCATCCTCGACGAGGAGCGCGTCGTGCTTGAGAGGCTCGCCCAGTGACATGAGCGTGGAGTGTCTCGACCTCGCTGACTTCCTGCTGATCGCGGAGCAGATCACAGGGATCGAGGTCGAAGCACTCTTGCGCCTGCCGCGGCTGCATATGGCTGAGCACGCTCTGTCGGCTCCTAACGCCGGCATTGGCCAGGTCGAGTACTACCCGCGTTTCGAGGACAAGGCCGCGGCCATGGCGTTTCAGCTCATCAAGGGCCATCCTCTACTGGACGGCAACAAGCGCGCTGGCTACGTATGCCTGCTTGAGTTCGTGTACCGCAACGGGTATGGGTGGTCGCGACCGCCGAACGACGGGTCCGAGCGTGACGAGACCGTGGCCATGATCGAGGGAGTGGCGGCAGGCATCGTCAGCCAGGACGAATTCGGGGATTGGATCCGGCAGCGTCTTTCGAACCAGAAGAAGGCGACGAAGGATGAGTTGGAACTACCTGGAGGCTTGGAGCCCGAGACAGGAGTCGAACCTGCGACCTGCTGTTTACAAGACAGCTGCTCTGCCGAACTGAGCTACTCGGGCGGGATGGCGCGAAATGTGGCGCGTAATGTGGCGCGTTACTGGCTTTGAGGGTTGTTGAGGCTGAATCGAGGCTAGCGGCAGCCGCAGGGGCGCGTGTTGAGGTGCTCGCAGGGGCTGTCGGGCCTGTGGAACGGGTGGTGAGACGCGCTGGGACGCGTCGGCTCCAAGATCACAAGAACACTCAGCCAGCAGCCATCGCTGAAGCTATGGAGGCGAGTTGCAGTGCGGGAACGAGCGATCTTCCGCCGGTCGGGACTCGGTGGGGGCGCGCTGACCGAACCACCGTTCGGCTCCGGCGCCGGTCTCGTAGTAGTGATGTATGAGAGCTTTGACGGTGGTGTAGGCGGCGCGTGCCGCTAGGTCGAGCGTGACGCGGGGGTTGGTGATGCTGCGGGCGCGGCGGTAGCGCAGCGGGGTCTTGAGTTCTGAGAAGAACGACTCGATGTTCTCGCGCCCGCCGCTGAGGGCCCGGTAGCAGTCGTCGGTGGGGTTCAGGGCGCGCAGTGCGTTGGTTCGCCGTTTCGGGGGACCGGGTTCGCGTTCGTCTTTGGTGCTGTTGATCCTCACGATGGCCCTGGCGCCTGAGAGGTCGGGCAGTAGCGGGTTGTCGGGGACTTCGAAGTGGTTGTACCAGCGGCAGTTGCCGTCGCTGTTGTGTCGGATGAGGGTGCGGAGGCGGCGCAGCGGCTGATACGCCAGGTAGCCGCCGCCGTCGACGTAGTCCACGCAGGCGGTGGTGTGCAGACCCCGGACATCTGATTGACGAATGGTTCCGTCTCGGCACTTGAAGCGCCGGTCTTGCAGCACCACAGTGGGGGGCTGGCCCTTGTTGGTGAGCGAGGTCCCCAAGATCGGGCTGATGCCGAGGTCATAGATGGCGTCGATGTGAACAGGCTTGAGCGCCCGGTCATGAGTCAGTGCTTGCAGACCGTCGCGCATCTCAGGGCTCTCACGCCGCAGCAGTCTGAGCCGTTCGATCACGTTGTTGCCTTCGGTGATGTCAAGGCCCCGCACGCCGAAGTCGATGATGACGCGCTGGTTGCACCAGCCGTTGCTGACGCCCATCATGTGGACCTTGTAGCCGCGGGTGCCTTCGTCTTGTTTGTTGTTGGTGAAGTGGTTGTGGGCGTCGGGGTCAAAGAGATGGATCTTCTCGCCGTTGTCGTCGACGCATTGGCTTGGGCTGCGGCTTAGACGGCTTCGCAGGAACGTCTCATCCGCGAACGCCGTGCGGCGGGGACTCGGTTCGCTGCAGGTGCCGTCTTCGGGGTCGAGCATTCCCATATGGCGGGCAGCTTGGGCTGCGGTCCGTCGGACGTGCGAGCACAGGTTGGCAACTTCATCGGGCATGCCCACGAGGTGCTTCTCGGCGAATCTGCGGTACTGGCTGCGGCTTATGGGCTTATCGAGCAGAGGCAGCGCCGGATGGTCGGGCCACGCCGCTGTGGCCGCGGTTCTGACGCGTTCCCAGTTGGCGGGGTCCTTGAGTTCCTTGATGGTGGCACGCTCGCTTACGCAGTGAGGCTTGAGGATCCACACCACCATCGCCCCCAATGCCGTGTGCTCTCGGGGGCGGCCCCCGCCTAGGGGTTGGCGCGGGTGCCTCATCTCTAGTTCGTAGGCGTAGTCCAGCAGCGGTTTGAACGACGCCAGCGCTTCCGCGTACTGGATGGTCGACAGCTCCACTTCCTGCCCCTCAACGCCGCTGGCCGGATCGGTGTTGCCGTTGTCGCTGCGGAGCTTGGCGGGGATGTCTTTGGCGCGCACCGGCGCCAGGTCGGTGCCGAAGATGGCCCGGAACGGGTGCTCAGACATCGCTGTCCTGCCAGGAGTGCTCGAGCGCCGCCGCGGTGGTGTCGAGCGACACCGCTCCCAGGAACCGGGCGGCTGCCTCGATGCCGTCGCGGTCGAGAACAGCCCGCGCGGTGGTGAGCCGGAACGAGCGCGCCGTGACACCCGGCCGTCCCATCAGGCCTGCCTCGCGCAACACGGCACCGAGCCGCACACTGACCGACTGCGCCCCCCGGAACAGGTCCATCCCGCGGGTCACACACAGCGGCGCGTCGACGTCGGGGGCCTCGGGCTGGTTGTGCAGCCACCGCTGCAACGCCGCGATGGACCAACCATCCAGCGGGTTGGTTCGCGCCGCGTCGCCTGAGAAGGTGACGGTGCCCGCAGCGGGGTCGAGGTCGCGCAGCCGCAGCGCGGCGATCTCAGTGGCAGTTCCGCCACCGAACGCGCCAGCCAGCAGCAGCGGGCGGCGTGACGTCACGAGCGGGGTGTCTGCGTGGCGCCTCGCCAGCTGGGCCTCGTTGTCGGTTAGGGGACGTGCCGATGCCTGCGCGGCGGGACGCTCGATGCGCGGCCCAACCAGCGCCGACGGATCGATGGGAGCGCCCAGCCCTGCCAGCTCCTCAAAGCACGCCAGCGCGTACCACTGCCGCTTAGCCGCCGTGGACGCGGACACCTCGCTCAGGCGTCCCGCCCGGTCTGGACGCGCCGCCCAGAACCAGCGGGTCACCAGCTCACATCTCACGTGCTCCCACCGCTCGGCGCCCACCGCCTGCAGGTATCGGAACAACCGACGAGTCTCCGCGGCCACCGTCGTCGCGGTCCGCTCATTGCGGCTGTAGCGCTCCCGCAGTGCCTCAACTCCGAGGTCTGCCCACGCCGCCAGAGACACTTCGCCGCTCACGACCAGTCCCCACCCTGCGACCGCCAACCGCACTCTCGGCGGCTCGCCGCGCGCGAACATTCCCGGCTGGACAATTCTGGATTCGGCGATACGCTGCATCCCAACCCTTGTGGTTGATCCGCGGCGCTGATGTCTGGCAGGACTGGGGCGCCGCGGATGCTTTTCAGGTGGTCGGACTCAGTCAATGCAAATTTCCGCGCCGATGACAACCACAAATTTCTGCCGGCATCCTCCACCGGCACTGCCGAGATCTCAGAAACCGGGTCTGACCCGGCATTACTCGGATTTCTGAACCCCTCCGAGAATCTCCGGCGCCGGCGCCGCCGGCGCGCGCCCGGCCGCTCCCGGCGCAACGCTTCTGTCTTCACATACGGACAGTAAGTCGACCGTGTGACACCGCCGATCAGATCCCGAGAGCCCCCACCGGCGGGGACAGGCGACGCCGACTAACGTCCCCGACGATGCGAAGACGGGGACTGCTCGCGCACCCCCGCGACTATCTGGAAGAGGGCGAAACCTGGCCCTACGGGCGCCTGGTGGAGAAGGCTCCGCCCGAAGCGCTATTGGCCCAGGCCGTCGCGCACAGGCTGCGAATCGGGTCCGACGATTCCATACGCGCCATCGCCCGCGCCGCCGACATCAGTACCCAGGCAGTGCTCAATCTCCGCAACGGCGCCAGTTGGGGCGACCTGCCCACAATCGCACGACTCGAAATCGCTCTCGACACCAACCTGTGGGGCCGCGAGCACCGCAAGGGATCTTGAGGGTCATAGCGACACTTGCCGTGCGTCTAAGCCCTGAGCGCGCTTCCAGTCAACGCGCGACTTGAACAGACTCCCCATGTATCAACCCGCCGCAGACCCCGCGGTCGCTGGCCACGCACGGCCACTGCGAGGATGCGGTTGAATCGCTCGGCCCTTCCGTCGTCTGATGGGTGCCACAGCACTAGCTAGCGCGGGACATCTAGTTCGGGCAAGCCCCATTCTGCTATGCGACGCCACAACTCATCCGCAGCCGAGACTCCGTCAGATTCGACATCACAATCCACCCATAATCCGTCTTGATGCACTTCCCACGGCGGGATCGTGTGACGATCTGAGAACAGAACCATCTCGCCAGTAAGGAACGCTACGAATCGGATCCGTGGAACCAAGTCTGGGAGTTCCGACGGCGTCCAAATCAAATCTACTCTTGTGCCATCAAACCTCTCCCCACCTCGCATACTTGATACCACCACGCTCAGCGTTGTGCCTTCTCGGGCGAAGGGTTGCTGCAGACCGACTACGCCCGTAATGATGACTGGGCTTATCTCGATCAGTCGGGCAAGAGTTCTCGGTGAGTGACCTTGCATTGATACATCATCAGGGTCTGCAACTCTCAACGCCTGCCACTCAGCACAATGGACCTCTGTGACCGCAGCTCGCACATTGGCCCCATTCTGGTTGCGACCTCCAGCCTCCTGACCAGAACACGCTGCCATCTGACTCATGAGCAGCACACTGGCAACCGACCTTACGCAGGCAAGATGAGCGGTCTTAGTTAACAGCGCCATCTGATGCCCTGTCCATCAAGGTCGGATTCATGCACCGGATCGAATCAGTTCGCGCAGATCGGCCATGTAATACATGAATGCTACCACTCCGCCTGTCGCGAGGCGGGCGCTGAGGTGCGCGTCAGCTTCTACGAGCAGCGTTTCGAGTAGCAACCATCGGGTCCGTTCTCCTACGTTCAGACGTCAATCCGCGTTCTGAGATCGCGCTATTCGCGTTCCAGAATCCGGCGAACCGCGTTGTGTGCGACCATGCAGTCAAGCCGCTGACCTCTTGTTTCGCCATTTCGCGCCGGCCCCTACTCGGGCGGGGATGGAACGAAACTTGGCGCGTGATTAGGCCAGGTTGGTCCTGGACATCGATGAGGCTACCTGGGGCAGGCCGCTCAGCGGGTTGGAACCACTGGTCTGGCACGTTGGATGGCGGTCTGGGATAGGGTCAATGGATCAGCATCGAGTCGGCCCAGCCTGCCGTGGGTTTCGCCCTGCAGATGCTTGCGGGCCATCCGTTCGCTGCCACGCCTCCCAGGGCTGAGACGCGTCCCGGGGCCAAGATGTCGAGATCGGCCCCGTCCTGATGCAGCCGCGTCGCCGGAACGCTCTCGGTGCGGCGTGCATCGCCGGTGCGGCCGTCGCCTACTCGCTGATCCCGCTGCCGATCCGGTTCGCGGGCGAGGGCTTCTCCGTGCTGGTACTGGGCACGCTCATGGAGTCTGCTTGCGCGACGCTGCTCTTGGCTGCGCTGGCCGTGTCGGCTAGGCCCGTGCTGGGAGTGGGTCCGCTTCAGGCGATGCGTCCAGCACGATTGGTGGCGTTGCCTCCCGTCGCCATGGCAGGCCCGCGTCCGGGCGTGCTCCTGGCGCTGCTGCTGATCACGGCACCCAATGTCCTGCTGTACGCCGGCACGGCGGCCCTGCTGCCGCTCGTCGTGCTGTCCTGCTTCTCGGACGGCCTGGATGTCGTGCCCCAGTCCCTTCTGATCGCGCGCTGGAGCGGCAGCAGGAGGAGCATCTCGACCCGCAGCGCCACCATGATGTGCGGACTGCCGATCGCGGTGGCCGCTGTCATTTGGAGTCAGACGGCCCCCGGCCAACTCGAAGGAGGCTCATGGCAGAACACGGCAGTCGGGTTGGTGCTGGGGGTGCTGACCACGGCGACATACGCCGTGCGGCCATCGGCAGGGATCATCTACGGCGACCGCTGCGCCATGGCTCGGCGCTCCGGACGAGGGGCTGTGTCCGCCAAGCAGTACCTCGTCGCCCTGTGGTGGTCGACGTTCGCCGCCTCGGCGGTCAGCGTTCCGATCGCGGCCGCGGTTGGGCTGACTTTCGCCTTCGGCGGATTGGGCGCCACCCGCTCGGCGGCCTTCGGGGCGGTGTCCGGACTCATAATGGGTTGCGCTCGCCTGCTGCACCGGGCAGGCAACATCGTCACTGCCGACACGCGCGTCAACAGCCTGCTCTACGCGTCGCCGGCGTTGGCGGCCATATGGCTGACGATCGCAGGCGACCCCATCTACCAGCCTGTGCTGTTCGCAGGCGGCATGGTGGTCATCTTCGGACTCAACGCGGCCATCGCAGCAGACCGTGGCGAGCAGCAACCATCCCAGTCGCAGTGACGCCTCCGTCCTGCATCGTCGCGGCCAGACGGCAGATCCGCGGCATCGCGTTGGTCTGGCGGCGTCGAATGGGCGGGCGCGAAGGACCGGGCGCGCGCACTCAGCAGGGGTCGACGGCGGCAGCGGCGCGGGCCTTTAGTCGGGGGCCGAGACCGTCGTTGTAGGCGACTACCCGGTTCGCGGTCGCCGGCGTCAGGCTCTTCCACAGGACCGGGGTCCAGGACACTTGCGCCGTCACAACCACGCCGGCGTCTGCCGCGGCGCATGCCTTGATGCCGTCGGCCGCGGGTGGCGCGCATCCCTTGTGGGTGATGCAGCTGGCCACGAAGGCGTCTGCGGCGTGCTCGGCCCGGATCTCGGCTAGGTCGTCGGCGGCGGCGTGGGCCGCGTGGTCGCGCAGCGACACGGCCATGGCGGTGACCATCGCGGCCAGCATGAGCACCAGCACCGGGACGGTCATCGGGGCCTCACTGCGACGCGGGGCAGGCGGCCTGCACGTGTACCGATGCGGCCGGCCGGGTCTGGGCGTAGCCCGTGTAGCACACCCGATTGCCGGGCAGCGGACCGGGCACCTCGCAGACCACGGTGACGGCGGCCGACTGGCTGGGGTCGGTGTGGGCGAGAGTCGCACTGGTCCGGGCGCAGGCAGAGAGTGTCGCCCCCAGCGCGATCCGCCCGGCGGCGTCAGCCGCCTCGGGACCGGTCGCTTGCGAGGCTGCCTGAGCGGCTAGCTCGGCCGCGACAGTGGCACGGGCCTGGCCATTGGAGAAGCCGCCGACGAACGCCAGCGCCCAGAGCGACAGCGCTACCACCGGGGCCGCCACTACCAGCGCTACCGCCTCATCCATCTTGCAGCCCCCTTGGCGGTGTTTCCCGCGGGGGCCGATTCGACGCCACTGCCAGCGCTACCGTCTCATCCATGCGGGGTGTCTCCGCGGTTCGCACGTTCGGCTAGCACGGCGGTGCTAGCGCCCAGCCGGTGGCGGAGGCAGCGCGTGACGGCCGGCAAGCCACCGCGGTGGCTTCCAGCCACCTGCGGACACCGGCCGCACCGACAGTGACCGTGGCCACCACCGTGCACGACGGCTCGGCGGTGAGCGCGTAGCCGGTGACGGTGGCGGCCGAGCGGGCTCCGGTGCGGGCCGCCGCGGCCCGGGCCGCGGCCTTCTCGGCATCGGCCCAACCGGTGTGGGTGTCGGTGCAGTCCCAACCTGTGCCGTCGAGGACCTGGGCGGCAGCTGTGGCCGCGGCCACCGCGGCGGTGGACGCGGTGATCTTGGCCAGCTGATGGAGGTAGACGCCGAAGCTGATTGCTACCACCACGAAGATCATCGCGGTGGTGTGCAGCGCCCCGTAGGCGGTGTCCATCGCGGGTGCCTGGCCGGACGCTCAGCGGCTTGACGGGAATCGGAACCGCTAGGCGCATGTTCCGGGAGTGCCGGCGGTCCACTTGCCTCCGACGGCGTTGCACAGGTTCTCGTGCTTGATCTGAGTCTTGTCGGTGTCGGGATTCTTCTTGGTCTCGGGAGTGTTGTTGCCGACGACTTGCCAGGTGAACAGCACCACGGCAGCGGTGATGGCGATGGTGGCGGCGAGCATGATGATCTTGGCGACGGGTGAGTCCATGAGTCGTGTCTCCTTCGTAGCGTTGCGTGACTTTCGGGAAGGGCGAGGAGCGGGGCTCACACGCCGATATCGACGCTGGCCAGCAGCGCCAGCACTACGACGGCGCTGGCAACGATGGCGGCGAGGGTGCCGGTGCCCGACACCGCGCGGCCCAGGGCCTCGATGCGGACCCGGCGGTCGTCTTCGAGGGCCTGCACGGCCTGGGCGATGAGCCGGTCGATCAGACCGGTGGCCGCGGCGCCGCCCCGCTCGGCTGCGGCCAGGGTGCCGACCAGCGTCTCGGCCGGGGATCCGGCGAAGTGCGCCGACGCGGCGCTGAGAGGGTCGACCCCCGAGGCCAGGGCCAGGTTGATGCTGGTCGCCGCGGGAGCGAAGGCGGGCGCATCCACCCGCTCGGCGGCCTCGACCGCGGCGTCGTTGATGGGGCGGCCCGCAACCACGTACAGGCGGATGCGGCGCAGCCACTCCAGCAGGGCAGCGTCGCGGCGGGCCCGGTAGCCCGACAGAACCATGCCGCGCAGCAACGGCGACGCGGCCACCGGCGCCCACACCGACAGGGCCACCGCGGCCAGCGCGCCGCTCCGGAAGCCCGCCAGCAGCGTTCCGGCGGCCAACACCACGGCCGCGATCGCAGCAGTAGCCACCAGCGAGGCGGCCCGCAGCCGGTGCGGCGGCCATCCGGCCGCCGCCAGCTCGACAGTGTTGGCCCGGCGGGGCGCGGCGGTGAGCACCAGCCGCAGCGCCGCCCCCGCCCCCGACACGGCAGCGAGCCAGATCATGGCGCGCCCTTCGAGGTTGGGGTCATTGCAGCCCCCCGTAGCGCGCCGCTGCGCGGGCGGGCAGCAGGACGCGGGCGCTCAGGGCCGCGGTCACCACGGCCCCGGCCAGCAGCAGCGCGGCGCCCCGGCTGCCGGCCAGCCACGCGCCCACATCGGTGGCGACTTGTCCCGCCCCGGCGACCAGTCCCGCTCCGAGCAGCACCACCAGGGCCAGTGTGGGCATGGCCACCGCGACACGGGCGTGGAACAGCCGGGCGGTCGTTGCGGTCTGGGAGGCCTCGGCCTCCAGCACGGCGACCGTCTCGGCCCAGCGCCCGCCGCCCTCGGCTGAGATGGCGATCAGGTCGGCCAGGGAGCCGGCGACAGCCGAGGGCACCCGGGCTGCGAACCGTTCGGCGGCAATATCGACGCCGACACTCTCGCAGTCGGCGGCCATCGCCACCGCGGCGTCACCAACAGGGCCGCTCACCAGCGGGGCGGCCCTCGCCACGGCGTCCGCGGCGGTCACCGCCACCGCGGCCTGGTTGGCCAGCACGCTCGCGAATCGAGCCGCCCCCTCGGCGACGGCGACCCGCCGCCTCGACATCACCAGCACCTTCACCGCCGACGTGCACACCACCGCGCACATCGCCGCGGCGGCCGCGTGGCCGGCGGCGAGGCCCAGGACGATCATGGCGGCGCCGGCCGCGGCCGCGGCCGGCAATTCGGCGGGGAGCCGGGCCCTCCGGCGCCGGCCCGTCCTGGCCCGCAGAGACCAGCGGGTCCCTCCGGTGGGCCACAGCATGATGGCCAGCACGACCGCACCGCCCGCGCCGATGACCCACCCCGAAGCGCTCACCGCCGCGCCCCGTCCCGGTCGGCAAGACCCGTCCACCTCGAAGCGTTCATCGCAGGCGTCCCGTCCCGGTCGGCCCGACCCATCCACACCGAAGCGTTCACTGTGGTGCCCCGTTGCGGTCCGCGGCCCTCGAGTCGCCGCCCACCAGTTGCAGGGTGGGCCGGCGCGGCGCAGCCTCCGTCGCGGGAGAATGGACGGTAACGGCCGCGGACCGGTAGACGTCGGCCAAGCGGCCCACGGGCTGGTCCACCGGCGTGGCCCAGCGCTCGCCGGGCTGGAGGCGCCACAGGCAACGCGTCTGGACCGAGCCGTCGCTGCCGGTTCCGGTGATCTGGGTCACGTCCGCGATGACCCGCTCACCGGCATGGTTGCGGCCCATCCACACCAGCAGGTGCACCGCGATGGCAATCGACCGGCGGGCCAGGCTCTCGTCGGCACCCTCGGAGGTGGCGTAGGCGGTGAGCTTCTCCATCACCCCGTCGCCGGGCGGGGAGTGCAGGGTGACGATGCACCCGTCGAGCCCCGACGACATGGCGTCGAGCAGGGCCATGGTGCCCTCGCCCCGCACCTCGCCCACCACCAGCTTGGAGCTGTTGGCCCGCTTGGCGTCGCGCACGTGGTCGGCCATCGAGTGCTTGCCCACGCCGTCGTTGTTGGCGTCCCGGGTGAGCCGCTCGTAGGCGTTGGGGTGGATGCCGTACTCGCGCAGTCGCAGCTCGGGGGTGTCCTCGATGGTGTCGATGCGCTCCTCGGGCGGCACGCTCGCCAGCAGCGCCTGGCACAGAGTGGTCTTGCCGCCTCCCATCGCGGCCGCCACCACCACATTGGCCCGCACCTCGCCGGCTATCGCCTCCACCAACACGTCGGCCAGCTGGTCGGTGCACAGGCCCAGTTCCGCGAGGGTGCGCCGGCCGCCCAGGTTGCTCCGCAGCACCAGCGTCGGCGGCGAGCACACGAATGCCTCGGCGTGGAGCCGCCACCGGTCGCCGATGCGGGTGTCGAGGCGGGGATCCAACTCGTCGAAGCGCTGGGGCCGCTCGCCGGAGTAGGCGGCAAGGAACCGGCACGCGCCGATCAGCTCATCGTCGCTCAGGAAGGGGGACGGGCGGCTCTGCCGCTCGCCGTTGGAGAACTCGACCACCATCGACTCGCCGCCCCGGATCTGGAACTCCTCCACATCGTCCTCACCCAGCATCTCCCGCAGCCGGCGGGCGGCCGCCGCTGACGCGGACTCCCGTCGCACGGCCCGGTCGGTGCTGTCCATGCGCTGGGGCGCGGCGGCCAGCGAACCCAACGAGCGGCCCAGGCGGCGCAGCGCCCGTTCCGAGCGCCGTGTGGGGGTGGACGGCACCGCTCGCACCACTTGGGCGCCGGCCAGTATCCGCACCTCGGCGGCGTCCACCGCGTGGTCCGACATGACCACCAGAGCCAACGGCACTGTGGCCGCCGGACCGGTGCTCAGGTGCAGCCGGCCCCGCAGACCGCACCCGGAGCCGGCAGTGACCCACACCACTCCGGCAGCCGCGGCCGCGGAGGCGCGCAGCACGCTCTCATCTTCGGAAGCGTCAACGGTGACCACCGTGGCCCGGTGCGGCGCGGCCGCCAGAGCCCGGTCGGCCATCGACTCGCCCACCACAAGGTCGGCGGCCGACGCTCGCACTCCGTCGATGATGGTGCGCACCACCCAACCGGCGGCGTGCGGGTCGAGTCTTCGGTCAGTTGAGATCATCAGCATTGTCGGACCCCCCTTCGTCCGGTTGCGCCGGTGGGCATCCGGGCCAGCCCGCCGGCGGCGATTCCCATATCCACCAGACCCCCGGGCCGAGCACCTCGGCCAGTCGCGGCCCGGCCTCGACCACGACGGTGCCCTCGCCGGCCAGCACCACCGGCAGCACCGCAACCGCACAGCCGCCCGGCTGCGCGGCCAGCACGGCAGCATCGCCGGCCCTGGGGCCCGGCTCGGGCCACAGCGACGGGTCGACGGCCACGGCCAGCAGGGCAGCCGACAGGTCGGAGGCGGCGGGCACGGCCGAGTCGGTCAGTAGGGCTGCGGACACCACCGCGCCTGCCGGCACGGCCACCGCTGGCACCCGGTCGGCCAGTTGGTCGGCCGTCACGAACAGCGCAGCCGACTCCTCGGGCATCTCCACAATCACGTACTCGCCCGGCTCGCGTCCCGCGGGCCAGTCCTCGGCCGCGGCCACGACCTGCACTGTGGTCTCCGGCTCGGGGCGACCGAACAGCCACACCGACAGCGCGACCACCACGACTATCAGGGCTGCGGCTGTGAACCGCTGGGCCTGGCCCGACATGGGGACGGGGCTTGTGGCCATCGGTGCCTCCTAGGCGGTCGGCGACGGACGCCGAGGCTCGGCCGGCGGCGTGGCGCCGGAGTCGTGCTGGAGGGTGATCCCGGACGTGTAGTCGATTATCTCCAGGAACCACTCGACGCCGCCGGCGAGGGTGGCGCACTCACGGAAGGTGACATCCTCAGCAACCCCCCTGAAGCAGGCGCGGGCCTGCCAGGACCACACCCCCGGCGCCGGGAGCTCCCAGCGGCACCGGGCGTAGGAGTCCACGGAGATCTTGGCCGTCTCGATTCCGCACGAGGCGCTCACGTCCCGGTTGGTGTGGTGCTGCTGGGCCTGGGCCTGCTGGGCCGTGCTCAGGTTGTCCCAGCGGCTCAGGTAGGTGCCGAATCCCGCGCCGGGCCGGGCCGAATCGGCGCTGTCGATCGTGGCGCGGTGACTGGCACTCCACGGCAGCAGCTGGGTCAGGCGGGTCTGGATGCTGACGACTTCCCACAGGCAGCCGTCGTCGCGGACGACGTACCAGACGTCTTGGGGGTCGGTCACCGGCCACACGGGCGATCCGGCCACCAGCAAGTACTCCGTTCCGCCGGGCACATCGGGATGGGGAGGCCAGGGCCGGCCCGGCTCGCCCTGCGGTTCGATGCCCACCAGCGTCGCCCATTCCAGCTGGGCCACGAACAGCGAACGCTCACCCGCGGACAACGACAGACCCGTGGTGCACGGCTCCGCGTCATCATCAGGGTTGCCGGGGTTGCCGGGGTTGTTGTTGTCGGGGTTGTCGGGGTTGCCGGGGTTGTTGTTGTCGGGGTTGCCGGGGTTGTCGGCGGTGGGGCCGTCGCCTCCGTCCCTACCACCGGGGATCGGGATGCGGTCCAAGAACGCGGCCAACTGGGCGTTGTTCAGGGTCGAGTCGGGAGCGGCGTCAGCCTCGGTGTAGGGGTTGGCCTTGCCGTCGCCGTCGCCGTCGAGGCCCACCAGGATCCCCATGTCGGCCAACTCGTCGGCCACTTCCATCGGATCGATGTCGGGGTCGTCCGTGATCCCGAGTCCTATCGCCAGAGCGATGAACATGTCCCCCCGGTCGGGGTCGTCGGTGTCGGGGAGGCTGGCGATGGCGTCCTCGGCGTCGAAGCCTGGGTTGTGTTCGCCGTAGTCGGCGAGGATCTGCTCCAGCTCGCCGACATCGGTGTCAGCGTCGGGGTTGTAGTCCTCGGGCAGGTAGCCGTCGTCGATGCCCGACTCGACGTTGCCGCACGCCCACGGCTGGCCGGTGCAGTCAGGACCGCCACCGGCTTGTGCCTGGGTTGTCGTCGGAGGGGCTGCTGTGGTTGTGGGGGTTGGCCGGCGGGTCGTGGTGGTGACGGGCCGGCGCGTCGTGGTGGGGGTTGGCCGGCGGGTCGTGGTGGTGACGGGCCGGCGCGTCGTGGTGCGTGTGGGCCGGCGGGTTGTGGTGGTGACGGGCCGGCGCGTCGTGGTGGGTGTTGGGCGTCGTGTGGTTGTGGGGGTTGGCCGGCGGGTTGTGGTGGTGACGGGCCGGCGCGTTGTGGTGGGGGATGGTTGCCCGCAGCGCGGGAAGCACAGGGGGAAGGAGATGGTTGGCTTGCGGGTTGTGATGGGTGGCGGCCGCCGAGTCGTCGTCGGGGGCGGGTAGCACGCGCTGGGTGGGCTGCATATCGGCGGTCGGGTAGTCGTCGGGGGCCTCGTGGTGGGCGTTGGGTGAGAGTGCCCTGGAGGAGGCAGCGGGTGAGCGAACGCGGCTCTCGCGCCCATGCCTGCCTCGGAGCGCTGGTGGGCGATCACTCCACCCAGCACTAGGGCGGCGACCAGGGCGGTGATCGTCAGGGCATTGCGGCCGGCGGGCTCGCCTGGGGAGGGTCGAGGCGGTCGTGCTGCGGTTGACATGGTGGAGGCTCCTGTTGGGGTCAGCAGGTCACGTTGAAGTACTGCTCGGGCGTGGCGTGGTGGTGCTCCATCCACTCCTCAGCGATGCGAGCCGAGCGGTCGCAGTCGCGCCAGTCCCAAGCCTTGGGACGCTCTCGGACCCACTGGGCCCACGCGTCGCAGTCGTTGCCGAACCGCTCGGGCTCCTCCGAGAAGCGGCGGGTGCGGGTCTCGAGCTCGACATCGGGCGGGAGCACGACGCGGCACTGCTCGGCCAGGGACACCGTGTCTGACAGCAGCAGGCCGGCATCGCTCGTCCGACCGGGGGCGGCGTCCCGGGCGAGGGGGTCTATGACGGTGGCGCAGTTGTGCCACCCGTGGCCGTTCCGGACCGCGTTGCCGCGCCGGCCGGCGCCGTAGGCGTCGGCCCGGTCCTGGTACTCGTTGAGCACGCACCACGGGTGAGCGCCCAGGTAGTCCAGCGCCCACTTCATCTCGAACAGCAGCCAGGTGCAGTTGCCCCGCGGCTGGTCGAAGCACCAGCTCGTCCAGCGAGCCACATCGCTGGTCCAGCGCGGTCTCTCGTCTGCCCGGGATCCGGCGCAGATGCCGCCCACCCCGAGATGCGGGCGGAAGGTCCTCCCACTGACGCCGCAGTCAGACGGGTCCTGGGGGACCTCCCACTCTGACGGCGGGTAGCAGTCGGAGGGCCACGGCGGGCCGGGAGCACAGTTCGGATAGTCCCAGTAGGGATTCTCGCGAGGGATCATCCCCGCCTGCGGCGCGGGCGGGTGGCCACCCTCCGGCGCCGTTGCAGGCCCGGCAATGCTCACCGGGGTCGTCGCGGCCGGCGCGGGCTCTGGCGGGGCGGCGGTGGTCGTCGCCGTCGTCGCGGTCGTCGTGGCTGGGGGAGCGGTCGCAGTCGGCGTGGCTGCCGTGCTCGCCGTGGAAGGTGGTTGCTGCTCGGTCGCCATCCCCGTTGCCGGCTCAACGGCCGGCAGAAGGCCTGGAACCGGGACGTCGTCTTGCTGGGAGGCGCCGGCCACGCCGGGGCCGGCGGCAGTTCCACAGCCGGCCGCGACCGTCCCGAGGGCGACCGCCAAGGAGACCACCATCCTGCTCGCGAATCGCCCGGAACCTGTCTCTCCGGACCCGCCGGATCGAGCGGCCGGGCCACGGCGGGCGAGTAATTCAAGACAATAGAAATACATGGACAGACATCTAAACAAATGCGCCAGCTATTTGCAACCTTTTCATATTATTTCTTTATTTTCCAGTGGTGAGAAGGGTCTTCGAGGTCCGCCCAACCGACCAACGCCACTAGGCTGAGCCGGCAGTGAACGGGACGCCGCACAACTCGGTTCCACATCCGGCGTCCCCCGAGGAGGCGTCCGCCGACGATGCGGTCGAGCGCCATGTCGGGCTCGACGCGGTCATGGCCCGGGCATCCGGAGAGAACTTCCCGGTGGCGCTACGGCTCCTGCCCAGAGCGGTGCAGGGCCACCTGCGGGCCGTCTACGGCTACGCCCGGCTCGTCGACAACCTCGGTGACGAGTATCCCGGTGACCGCCTGGCCGCGCTCGACTGGGTCGAGGCCCAGCTCGACGACCTGTTCGCCGGCGCCCCCCGCCACGAGGCATTCGCCCGGCTGGCACCCACGGTGGCGCAGTTCGGCCTGGACCGCCGGCCCTTCGACCAGTTGCTGGCCGCCAACCGGCTCGACCAGCACAAGTCCAGCTACGCCGACTTCGACGAGCTGATGGAGTACTGCGAGCTGTCGGCCAATCCCGTCGGGCACCTGGTGCTGGCCGTGTTCGAGGCGGCCACCCCCGACCGCCTGGCCGCCTCCGACCAGGTCTGCAGCGGCCTCCAGGTGCTGGAGCACCTCCAGGATGTGGGCGAGGACGCAGCCCGGGGACGCGTCTACCTTCCCGACGACGACATGGAGCGCTTCGGCGTGGCCGTCGAGGACCTCCACGCCCCGACGGCACCGGCCGGCCTGCGAGGCCTGGTGGCCTACGAGGCGGCCCGGGCCCGGGCCATGCTCCACCACGGGAGGGGACTGGTGGCATCGCTGCGAGGACCGGCCCGCCTGGCCGTGGCCGGGTTCGTGGCCGGAGGCCTGGCCGGCCTCGACGCGCTCGAAGCGGCCGGCTTCGAGGTGCTGGGCGCCACCCGCAAGGCCGGATCCGCACGGGTGCTGGGCCGCCTCGCCCGCGTCTACCTCACCGGCGCGGCCCGGCGCGGAGCCGTCGGCGCGTGATCTCACCGGAAGCGGCCTACCGGCGCTGCGAGGAGATCACCTGGTCCGAGGCACGCAACTTCGCGTACGGGATCCGCCTGCTGCCGCCGCCCAAGCGCAGGGCGATGGCCGCGCTGTACGCCCTGGCCCGCCGCATCGACGACGTAGGCGACGGCGACTGGCCCCAAGACCGCAAACTCGCCGCCCTCGACGAGCTCCACCGGACCATCGACGCTCTGGAGGCGGGCGAGGTCGCCGACCCTGAGGACCCGGTGCTGGTGGGCGTGAGCCACGCCGCCTCTCACTACCCGATCCCCGTGGCCGCGCTCCACGAGATCGTGGAGGGCTGCGAGCACGACGTGCGCGGCGAGACCTACGCCACCATGGACGACACCGTGCGCTACTGCCGGCTGGTGGCCGGCTCGGTGGGTCGCCTGTCGCTGGGCGTGTTCGGCTCCAAGCCGGCCCGTGCCGTCGCCGCGGGTCCGAGCGGCAGCCGCGCAGACCCGGCTGCACCGGCCTCGTCCGTGGAGGAACTGGCCGACGACCTGGGCGTGGCCCTCCAGCTCACCAACATGCTGCGAGACATCATCGAGGACCATCGCATGGGACGCATCTACCTGCCCGAACAGGAGCGGGACCGCTTCGGGATCGCCCCCGGCCAGTGGGAGCCGCCCGAGAGCGTCGCCGCGCTGGTGCAGTTCGTGGCCGGCCAGGCTGTGGTGTGGTTCGAGCGCGGCCTGGTGCTGCTCGAGCACCTCGACTATCGTAGCCGGGCCTGCACCGCGGCCATGGCCGGGATCTACCGGCGGCTGCTGGGCCGCATCCTGGCCCGGCCCGAAGCCCCGCTGCAGGGGCGCGTCAGCCTTCCCGCCACCGAGAAGGCCCTGGTGGCGGCCCGCAGCCTGTCCGGGCTGAGGCCGTGAGCGCCGGCCCGAGGCTGCCGCGGGTGGTGGTGGTCGGCGGCGGTCTGGCCGGGCTGTCGGCCGCGGTGGAGGCGGCCGATGGCGGCGCAGCCGTCACCCTGCTCGAGCGCCGCCCCCGCCTCGGCGGTGCGACCTGGTCGTTCGAGCGCAACGGGATCTGGTTCGACAACGGCCAGCACGTCTTCATGCGCTGCTGCACCGCCTACCGGGCCTTCCTGGAGCGGATCGGCTCGGCCGACGGCGTGTGGATGCAGCGCCGCCTCGATGTTCCCGTGGTGGCGCCGGGCGGGCCGGTGGGGTCCATCAAGCGCACCGCGGGCCCGGCCCCGCTGCACCTGGCGCCCGCGCTGCTGACCTACCCCCATCTGAGCCTGCGCCAGAGGCTGGCCGTGCTGCGGGCCGGCCTGGCGCTGAGGCGGCTCGATCCCGACGACCCGGCCCTCGATCACATGACCTTCGGCGACTGGCTGTCGGCGCACGGCCAGGACGCCACCGCGGTCGAGACCTTCTGGGACCTGATCGTGCTGCCGACGGTCAACGCAAGCGCGGCCGACGCCTCCCTCAAGCTCGCGGCCAAGGTCTTCGTCACCGGGCTGCTGACCGAGGCCGGCGCGGCCGACATCGGCTATGCCCGGGTGCCCCTGTCGGCCCTGCACGGCGACGCCGCCAGCCGGGCACTGCAGGCCGCGGGCGGCGAGGTCCGGTCGCGCGTTCCGGTGACCGCGGTGCGAGCCGGCGCCGCTGGCCTGGAAGTGCAGACAGAGGAGCAGATGCTCGAGGCCGACTCGGTGGTGGTGGCCGTGCCCCACGATGCCGCGGCCGGACTGCTGCCGCCCGGCACCGTCGCGGCGCAGGACCGGCTCATCGAGCTGGGCACCTCCCCGATCGTCAACGTCCACCTGGTGTACGACCGGCCGGTCACCGACCGGGCCTTCTTCGCCACCGTCGGCAGCGACGCCCAGTTCGTGTTCGACCGCACCGACGGCGCCGGCCTCGACGACGGCCGCCAATGCCTGGCCGTGTCCCTGTCGGCCGCCGAGTCCTACATCGGCATGGCCTCCGCCGATCTCGTCGCCAGCTTCACCGCGGAGATGGCCCGCCTCCTGCCCGCGGCCACCGGCGCCACCGTCACCGAGTCGATCGTCACCCGCGAGCGTTCGGCCACCTTCCTCGGCGTGCCGGGCACCGATTCTCTGCGCGCCACCGCCGAGTCCGGCCTTCCCGGCGTGTACCTGGCCGGCGCCTGGACCGGCACCGGATGGCCGGCCACGATGGAGGGGGCGGTCCGCAGCGGAACCGAGGCCGGCCGGCTCGCGGCCCGCTTCGCATCCCGGCCCACCAGCGGCAGCGCGGCCGGGTCAGCCGGCTCGGATGCGTGACGTCAGACTGTCCGAGCGGGTGCGAGATATAGCCAGCGTCACCGGCTAAGGTTCGCGCCATGACTCCCCAGCACGCTCAATCTTCGGGAGGCGGCTCGGCGGGGCGGGCCATTGTGCTCGTGATCGTGGCGGTTGCGCTGGGCGCGTTCCTGCTGGCGCGAGGCTTCGACGACTCCGACGGCAGTACTGCGGCTTCCCCCGGCGACCCGGCGGAAGAGTCGACCAACGGCGACCCCGAGGAAGATCCCGAGACCAACGGCACGACGTCCACGACGACCACCACCACGACAACCACGACGGCTCCGCCGGTGGTCACCCACCCTCGCGGCGAGGTCAAGGTGGCGGTGATGAACGGCACCGGCGTGCGGGGACGGGCCGGCCGCACGGCCGACAAGCTCAACGCCACGGGGTTCGTGACCGCAGCCAAGAACACCCAGCAGGACCGGGTCGAGGACTCGGTCATCTACTACCGGCCCGAGTACGGCGACGACGCCAAGGCAGTGGCGTCCGTGCTCGGCGCACCCCCGGACATCATCACGCCCGCTCCGGCCACGATCATCACCCTGATCAGGAATCCGGAGTCGCCGGCGGACTTGGAGGAGTTCAACATCTTCGCGGTGGTCGGCACCGACGATGTGATCCTCGACCCCGATCCGCCCGCTGATTCCGGATAGCGCGACTGGCTGACCGCACGTCTCGCGGCGAGGCCGCGAGAATGTCAGTTGTGCGCGTGCTGGCAGCGCCCGACAAGTTCCGCGGCACGGCCTCGGCTCAGGACATCGCGGAGGCCATAGCCGCGGCTGCCGCCGCCGTCCCGGCTCTCTGTGACCTAGCGCCCGTGGCCGACGGCGGTGAGGGAACCCTCGACGCTCTGGGCGGCCCCAACCGCTCGTCGGCAGTGACCGGACCGCTGGGCGAGTCGACCGTCGCGCCCTGGCGGCTCAGCCGCGGCGTCGCCGTCATCGAGATGGCCCTCGCTTCGGGCCTGGCCGTGGCCGGCGGCGCCGAGAGCAACGACCCCGTCAACGCCACCACTTCGGGCACCGGCGAGTTGATCGCTGAGGCGGTCGCGGCCGGGGCGCAGCGGGTGCTGGTGGCCGTGGGCGGCTCGGCCACCACCGACGGCGGTCTCGGCGCCCTGGAGGCTCTGCCGTCGCCGGCCCGGATGGCGGGGGTCGAGATGATCGTGGCCTGCGACGTGCGCACGGCCTTCGTGGACGCAGCCGCCGTCTACGGCCCCCAGAAGGGGGCCTCGCCCGCTCAGGTCGAGCTGCTGAGCCGGCGACTGCGGAGGCTGGCCCAGATCTATGAGCGCGACTTCGGAGTGGATGTCACCACCATTGCGGGCGCCGGCGCGGCCGGGGGCCTGGCCGGGGGCCTCGCGGCCCGGGGCGCCAGCCTGGTCAACGGCTTCGAGGTGGTCGCCGATGAGATCGGCCTACCACAGCGGATCCTGGACGCCGACGTGGTCGTCACCGGCGAGGGCCGCTACGACGCCACGTCATTGCAGGGCAAGGTGGTCGGGGGAGTGGCCGGGATCGCGGCCCAGTCGAGTACGCGGGCGCTGGCCGTGGTCGGCAGCTCCGATCCCGCCGCCCCGACGCCCGACAGCTTGGAGATCGTCGATCTGACCGCCCGGTTCGGGTCGGAGCGAGCTCATGCCGACCCCTGCGGATGCGTGAGAGAGGCTCTCAGGGACGCCCTCCCAGGGAGTCCTTAGAACGGGCGCGGGTAGGTGCAAGCCCGTCGCGTTGCCAAGGGGTGTCTCCCGCTCTTGTTCGCTGCGCTCACGGGCCGCCCGGGCCACGGCCTCGCCCGTATGAGCCGGATTCGCTCGTCTACCCGCTCGGCCTCTTAGCGGCGGCGCTTTCTGGTCAGGACCAAGGCGGCCAGGCCAATCAACACCACCAGGATGGCCAGCAGGGTTACCAGCCAGGCGAAGATTGTCACCACCCACTGCACCACGGTGACCGCTCCCACCACCGTCAGCGCTCCCACGATCAGCTTGGCCGGCCAGGGCAGGCCGTCCAACTTCTCAACGACTCCGCCCGTCTCCTTCTCCATGGGTGCTCCCACGGGCCGATCCTATCTCCGGGCCTATACCATGGCTCGGCCCGTCGCCGCATCTGCGAGTACAGCGAGGAACGCCATGGCCGTCACCGTCAGAGTGCCCACCACCTTGAGAGTTCTCACCGCCGGCGCGTCGGAGGTGGCCGTCGCCGGCGCCACGCTCGCTGAGGTGCTCGACTCGTTGGAGTCATCGCATCCGGGCTTCAGGGACCGGATCCTCGACGAGTCCGGGGAGCTTCGCCGCTTCGTCAACGTGTTCGTCAGCGACGACGACGTCCGCTTCCTCGATGGGCTCAGCACCGCGGTCGATGACGGCGCCACCGTGAGCATCGTGCCCGCGGTCGCGGGCGGGCGCGGCTGAAGCACCGCCGCTCTCGAAACGCTCTCGTCGAGCGCCACATTCACGCTCGGGCGGGTTGTCATCGACGGTCTGCGCCGGTTGACTTGGCACTCGTGGCACGCGAGTGCCAACCCAGGCAATCAAGAGACAGCCGGCCCACCGCAGGGCCGTTCCGGAGGTTGAAATGGCCAAGACGATCCAGTTCGACGAGAAGGCTCGCCGTGCGCTCGAACGGGGCATGAACCAGCTCGCCGACGCCGTGCGGGTCACGCTGGGCCCCAAGGGCCGCAACGTCGTGCTCGACAAGAAATGGGGAGCCCCCACCATCACCAACGACGGCGTGTCGATCGCCAAGGAGATCGAGCTGGAGGACCCCTACGAGAAGATCGGCGCCGAGCTGGTCAAGGAGGTCGCCAAGAAGACCGACGACGTCGCCGGCGACGGCACCACCACCGCCACCGTGCTGGCGTGGTCGATGGTGCGCGAGGGCCTGCGCAACGTGGCCGCCGGAGCCAACCCGATGTCGCTCAAGCGGGGCATCGAGGCCGCGGTGGACGCCGCGGTGGAGTCGATCCACGGCAACAGCCACGACGTGTCCTCCGACAAGGCGCAGATCGCCAACGTGGCCGCCATCTCGGCCGCCGACGGCGAGATCGGCTCGACCATCTCCGACGCCATCGACAAGGTCGGCAAGGACGGCGTGATCACCGTCGAGGAGGGCCAGACCTTCGGCCTCGAGATGGAGACCGTCGAGGGCATGCGCTTCGACAAGGGCTACATCTCGCCGTACTTCGTCACCGACCCCGAGCGCATGGAGACGGTGCTCGACAGCCCGTACCTCCTGCTGGTCGGGTCGAAGATCTCGAACGTCCGCGACCTGGTGCCCGTGCTCGAGAAGGTCATGCAGGGCGGCAAGCCACTGCTGATCATCGCTGAGGACGTGGAGGGCGAGGCCCTGGCCACGCTGGTGGTCAACAAGATCCGGGGCACGTTCACGTCGACGGCGGTCAAGGCCCCCGGCTTCGGCGACCGCCGCAAGGCGATGCTCCAGGACATGGCCATCCTCACCGGCGGCCAGGTCATCAGCGAGGAAGTCGGCCTCAAGCTCGACAGCGTCGGCGTCGACATGCTGGGCTCGGCCCGCAAGGTGATCGTCACCAAGGACGAGACCACCATCGTCGAGGGAGCCGGCGACGCGTCTGACGTGGCCGGCCGGATCAACCAGATCAAGGGCGAGATCGACAACACCGACTCCGACTACGACCGTGAGAAGCTTCAGGAGCGCCTGGCCAAGCTGTCCGGCGGCGTGGCCGTGCTCAAGGTCGGGGCGGCCACCGAGGTGGAGCTCAAGGAGAAGAAGCACCGTATCGAGGACGCGGTCAGCACCACCAAGGCCGCGATCGAGGAAGGTGTCGTGGCCGGAGGCGGCGTGACGCTGCTGCGCGCCGTCGAAGCGGTTGAGGGCGCCATCGACGGTCTCAGCGACCCCGACGAGCAGACCGGGGCCCGGATCGTGGCCAAGGCGCTGGTGGCGCCGTTGAGCCAGATCGCGGTCAACGCCGGCCTTGAGGGCGGAGTGGTCGTCGAGCGGGTTCGCAACCTGAGCGGCCCCGACGGCCTCAACGCGGCCACCGGCGAGTACGAGGACCTGATCGCAGCCGGGATCATCGACGCGGCGAAGGTCACCCGCTCGGCCCTTCAGAACGCCGGCTCGATCGCCGGGCTGTTCCTCACCACCGAGGCCGTGATAGCCGAGTCGCCTGAGGAGGCGCCCGCGGGCGGCGGTATGCCCGACATGGACTTCTAGTTCCCCAACATCCTCCCCCAGACAACAGCCCGGCCCTCCCCCCTATGAGCCGGGCTGTTGCGCGCCCGGGTAGCTTGCGGCTATGCCAGAGTTGCATCCCTTATGCGAGCTGCTCGCACCCCTGCTGGGGACGTGGCGAGGCCGGGGCCAGGGCAGCTATCCCACCATCGACGACTTCGCTTACGCCGAGGAGCTGGTCTTCGGCCATGCCGGCAAGCCGTTCCTGTCGATGGTCCAGCGCAGCCGGGCTCTCTTGACCGGCGAGCCGCTGCACGCTGAGGCCGGCTACCTGCGGGCGTTGGGCGACGGCACCGTCGAACTGACGGTGGCGCAGCCGTCGGGCATCGTGGAGGTCGACGTGGGTTCGGTCACCGAGACCTCCGACGGCCTGGTAGTCGAACTGAGGTCTGACCGGGTCGGCCTCACTCCGACGGCCAAGTCCGTCACCGCTGTCCGGCGGCGCTTGAGCCTGTCCGGCTCGATGCTGGTGTCGGAACTGTGGATGGCTGCGGTGGGCGAAGCCGACCTGATCCACCACGTGCGGGCCGAGCTGTCTCAATAGCCGGGTGGCGTACGGGGCCGGTGGCGGCAGGGTGCCCTAGCCTGGAGCCATGGCCACCAAGTCGAGGAGCCAGCAGCGGCTGGTGCGGCCATGGACCGGCGAGGGCCCCGGCGAGGATCGTAGGGCCGACCGTCTCGCGTCCGAGGAGCCCATGGCCATCGAACTGGACGATGTGCGGGTGGCCACCACCATGCGCACCCCGGGCAACGACTTCGAACTGGCCGTTGGGTTCTGCTTCGCCGAGGGCCTGCTGGACGGCCACGGGGTGACCCAGGTCAAGTACTGCGCCAAGGGCTCGGCCGCGGCCACCGACTTCAACGTGGTGTCGGTTTCCACCGGGGGCAAGGCCCCGGAGCCCCGGCCCCGGCTCACCACCACCACGTCGTCGTGCGGTTTCTGCGGCACGAGCGAGATCGACGAGCTCGTCACCAAGCTCGACGCGGTCGCCGGTGAGCCGCTGCCGTGGGAGGCGCTGGCCGACGCCCCCGAAGGGCTGCGCCCGGGCCAGTCGCTGTTCGATGCCACCGGTGCAGTCCATGCCGCGGGCGTAGTCGCGCCGGACGGTTCGGTCTCGCTGGTCCGTGAGGACGTGGGCCGCCACAACGCAGTTGACAAGCTCATCGGCCGGCTGTTCCTCGACGGCCGCCTGCCCGCCACCGGGCTGGGCCTAGTGGTCAGTGGCCGGGCCAGCTTCGAGCTGGTTCACAAGGCCTGGGCCGGTGGGTTCCGCGCCCTGGTGGCCGTGAGCGCCCCCACCGCACTGGCCGCGGCCACTGCCGAGGCCGCCGGCATGCAACTGGCCGGCTTCGCCCGCGACGGCGCCATGACCGTCTATGTGGACGCCTGAGGCCGACACGGGGCTTCCTAGACTGCGGTGATGGAATCGGTCGGAGTCGGCCAGGGACTGGTCGTGGTGCACCTGTTCTGCGCCCGCAGGCCCGGCACCGACGACGCCTCGGTGCTCAGCGCGGTGAAGGACGCCGCCGAGGCGGGCACCCAGGTGGTGACGGTGGCGGTGCTGGGCCACAAGGCGGAGCTGTGCTTCATGGGTCTGCACGCCGACGCCTGGGCACTGCGCGACCTTCAGACCGGCCTGGTGCGGTCGGGGCTGGACATCGTCGACAGCTACGTATCGATCACCGAACTCTCCGAGTACGCCCTGGGGCTGCCCGCCGAGATGGCCGACATGCGCCTCAATCCGAAGCTGCCCCCGCCGGGCAAGCCGGCCTGGTGCTTCTATCCGATGACCAAGCGGCGCAACGTCGGCCAGAACTGGTACGAACTCGGATTCGACGAGCGCAAGGAGCTCATGTACGAGCACGGTGCGTCGGGTCGCAAGTTCGCGGGGCGCATCGTGCAGCTGGTGACCGCGTCCACCGGGCTCGATGACTGGGAGTGGGGCGTCACCCTGTTCGGCGAGGACATCGGGGCCCTCAAGGAGACCGTCTACACCATGCGCTACGACCGGGCCTCGGCCGCCTACGCCGAGTTCGGCCCGTTCGTGACCGGCCTGGTGGCACCGGCCGACGAGATCCTCGCCCGTGTCTGAGGTCTCCGGACCGCCGCTGCGGCCAGCGGGAGAGGCCGACATCCTGCGCTGGGCTGAGAGCCTGGTCGGGATAGCCCAGACCGGCCTGGGCTTCACGGAGAGCCGCTACGAGCAGGAGCGCTTCGAGGAAGTGCTAGCCGTGGCGGCCGACATCCGGGCCCACAGCGCGGTCGGCATCGACGCCGGGAACCAGGTTCAGGACTGGCTCGACGGGGTCGGCGAAGGCATAGCCGGGTACGTCACGCCGAAGATCACAGTGGGTGCCATCGTCGGTGACGACGAGGGCCGGATACTGCTGGTGCAGCGGGCCGACTCCGGCTGGTGGCTGTACCCGACCGGATGGTCGGACGTGGGCTACTCGCCGTCGGAGGTCGCCGTCAAGGAGGTGCGGGAGGAGACCGGGATCGACTGCGAGGTGGTCCGGCCCATCGCCATCCTCGACGGTATGCGCCTCGGCTTCCATCGGGTGCCGCTGGTGTCCATCGTGTTCCACTGCCGCAGCCTCGGCGGAGAACTGGAGGCCCATCCGCTTGAGTGCTCCGACGTGGGGTTCTTCGCCGAGGGCGAGCTGCCGGAGCGCACCGCCCGTCCCGAGCTGTGGGCGCCCCACGCCTTCAGAGCCATCCGGGGTGAGCCGGTGGAAGTGCTCTTCGACCTCCCCCGCGACCCGCCGTGGCGGGGCGAGCCCGACAGCTAGCCGCCGTCGCGCAGGAACTTCTCGACCTCGGCCACCAGCCGGTCCGGGTCGTCGCTGAGGGACGTGCCGCCGGTGTCCTGATCCTGGCTCGCGTCCCAGGCCGTCTCGAGACGGGCCACATACTCTGCGGTCTCCTCGTCCTCGGCCACGATCCTGGTGATCTCCCGCTCGTAGGTCTGCGCCCGCTGCTCCAGGTCGAAGGTGGGCACCGGAGCCCCCATGAGGGCGCACACCCGGTTGACCAGTGCCAGCGCAGCCTTGGGGGACGGCGCGGCCGGCATGTACGACGGCACCGCCGACCAGAACGACGCGGTGCTGTAGCCGGCGTCGCGGCAGGCCGTCGACAGCACGCCGACGATCCCGGTGGGTCCCTCATAGCTGGACGGAGTGAGGCCGAGCTCGTCGTGCAGTTCCTCGCCGTCGGTGGAGCCGTACACCTCCACGTCGCGGCTGTGGGGAACCTCGGCCAGCAGCGCGCCGAGGGTGATCACCCGCTCCACGCCGAGCAGCCCGGCCAGGGAGATCAACTGGTGGGTGAACGTCCGCCACCGCAACTGCGGCTCGGTGCCGATCAGAACCACTGCGTCCACACCACCGTCGTCGAGTCGGGCCACCCGCACCTCGTTCACCGGCCAGTCGATGCGCCGGGCCTTGCTCTCGTCGAGATGAATGGTCGGCCGGGCGGCCGTGAAATCGAAGAACGGCTCGGGATCTATCTCCGCCACCGGCACGCATCCCCAGCGGCCGGCCAGATGGGAGGCCGCGGTGGTGGCCGCGTCGCCGGCGTCGTTCCAGCCCTCGAAGGCGGTGATCAGCGTGGGACGGTTCAACCGGGGCCTGGGCCCCGACCACAAGACATGCTCTGGCTCAATCGACACGGGCGCCACCATACCGCCGCCGGAGCCGGGCCGACCCTCCCAGAGGCCGCGCTTGCGAGGCCCTTGGGCCTAGCGGCCCGTGAGCGCAGCGAACAGGAGCGGAAGGCACGGCCCGAGCGGCCCGTGAGCGCAGCGAACAGGAGCGGGAGCAGCCGTCAGGCCAGTTCGGCACGGTCGCGGAAGTACTCCAGGGCTTCCGGGTTGGCCATCGCCGAGGTGTTCCGCACCGGCCGTCCGCTGATCACGTCCCGCACCGCGGTCTCGGTCATCTTGCCCGACCGGGTTCGGGGAATGTCAGCCACCGCGGCGATCACTGCGGGCACGTGGCGGGGTGACAGCTCGGCGCGGATCCGGCTGCGGATCACGTCGCGAAGCTCGTCCGTCAACTCCTGTCCCGCCGCCATCTTGACGAAGAGAACGATGCGGGTGTCGGCCCCGTACGGCTGGCCGACCGCGATGCTCTCGTCGACCTCCGGCATGGTGTCGACTCGACGGTAGATCTCGGCCGTGCCGATGCGAACCCCGCCGGGATTGAGGGTGGCGTCGGACCGGCCGGAGATCACGAACCCTCCCGAAGGGGTCCTCGACGCGAAGTCGCCGTGGTGCCAGACACCGGCGATGCGCTCGAAGTAGGCGGCCCGGTAGCGGGCGTCGCCGGGGTCGTCCCAGAAGCGCAGCGGCATCGACGGGAACGGGCTGCGGCACACCAGTTCGCCCTCGACCCCGGACGGCAGCGCCTCACCCGCGTCGTCCACCACATCGGAGTCCATGCCCAGGCCGGGCCGCTGGATCTCGCCCCGCCGGACCGGCGATGTCGGGTCGCCGGCGACCAGGCAGCCGCACAGGTCGGTGCCTCCCGAGATGGACGCTAGATGCACGTCGGCCTTGACGTTGTCGTACACCCAGTCGAACCCCTCGGCCACCAGCGTCGAACCGGTCGAGGTGATGGTGCGCAGAGACGACAGGTCGTGGCTGGCAAGGGGGCGGATCCCCGCATTGCGGCAGGCGTCGATGAACTTCGCCGAAGTCCCGAACAGGGTTATGCCCGTGTCGTCGATCAGGTCGAACAGGCGCTCGGGGCCCGGATGGGCGGGCGAGCCGTCATAGAGCACCGCGGCGGCGCCGCACACCAGGGTCGAGGCGAGCCAGTTCCACATCATCCAGCCCGTTGTCGTGAAGTAGAAGACCCGGTCGCCGGGCCTCACATCGCAGTGCAGCCGATGTTCGACCAGGTGCTTGGCGAGCAGTCCACCGGCCCGGTGCACGATGCACTTGGGCGGGCCGGTAGTACCTGAGGAGTACAGCACGTACCAGGGATGGTCGAAGGGCAACTCCCGGAACACCGCCGGAGTGGGGCCGGCCCCGAATCCCGCTCCGTAGCCGTCCAGCCAGCCCGGCTCGACCAGCACGGTGCGGCGCAGCGAAGGCAGGCCGGCGGTGATGGCCGCGAGGCGCTCAGTGCAGTCGTGGCGCCGGCCACTGTAGGGATAGTCGGCACAGGCGAACAGCACGGTGGGGGAGATCTGGCTGAAGCGGTCGAGCACGCCGGTAGTGCCGAAGTCGGGCGACGTGGAACTGAACACCGCTCCGAGGCCGGCCGCGGCCAGCATCACCGCGTAGGCCTCGTGGCGGTTGGGCATCCAGGCCGCCACCCGGTCCCCGGGTCCCACCCCGGCGTCGATCAGCAGCTGCTGGACCCGGCCGGTCATGTCGTGCAGGTCGGCCCGGGTGAGTTCAGCGACCTCGCCGTCCTCGCTGCGGAAAACGAGGGCGGTCTCACTCGACGGCTCGCCCAGCAGGTTCCTAGCCACATTCAGCCGGGCATCGGGCAGGAACCGGGTGAGTCGCAGCCGCTCGCCCGGGTCCGGACAGAGGCGCTCATCGGGTGATTCGACGAGGCGCTCGCCCCGATCGCCGACGACTCCGCACCAGTCCCACACCGCGGCCCAGAACTCGCCGCTGTGCTGCACCGACCACCGGTGGAGGCTCTGGAAGTCGGGTGCGTAGACGCCGCGGTGGTCCCGAAGCCAGGCCTTGAAGGCCTCGAGGCTGGATCCGGCTGCCCGCTCCGGCGACGGTGTCCACAGCGGGGTGTCGCCCTGATCGGCGTTGGTGCGGTCGGCGCCAGCGCTCACCGCGCCTCCCGGTCGGGGTGGTGGTGCCAGTCGCTCACAGCGTGAAGCGGTAGACGTTGGACTCGCGCCGTTCGAAGCCCATGCGGGCGTAGAGGCGGTTGGCGGCCTCTCGCGAAGGGCGGGAGGTGAGGTCGGTGCTGCGGGCGCCCAGCCGCCGGGCCTTCTCCAGGGCGGCCTCGCTCAGCATCTCGCCCACCCGTTGGCCCCTCGACGTCTCGTCCACCACCACGTCCTCGATCCGGGTGCGCACACCGGTCGGGATGCGGAAGGCGACCAACGTCAACGCGCCCACGATACGGCCGCGGTGCCGGGCCACGAACAGTGTCGTGGCGGGCGACTCCACGATCTCGGTGAGATCGGTCCGACCCGGGGGCGGGTTCGACGATGAGAGTTGGGGGATCAGCCGGTTCATCGCTTCCACGAGATCGTCGGTGACGGCACGGCACTCGTGGATCTCGATCTCGGCAGCCGCAGACGCGGGCTTCCCTTCGGGGGCGGTCACAGCAGCGGAGGGTAGACGAAGCGGGCCGCCGCAGCGCCGCTGGCGGGCGCGTCGCGACGGATCACGGCTTCACCGAGGAACGATCCGGGCGACGGTGCCGTTGAGCGACAGCGTGTAGAGCTCGCCCTGTGCGTCCTCGCCGAACGACGCAAGGGAGCCTCCGAACACCTCCGCTCCCAGTTCGCGGAACTCGACTTCGCCCCTGGATATCTGCAGGGCCCACAGCCGCGACGTGCAGTAGTCCCCGAACACGTAAGCGCCGTAGAGGTCTTCGATGGCGCTGCCCCGGTACACGTACCCGCCGGTGACGCTGCAGCCGTCGTCCTGGCTGTACTCCCAGACCGGGTCGGCGTGGTTGGGAGGCTCGTCGCCCGTGAAGCGGTGCAGGCCCTCGCGGAGACGCCAGCCCAGATTGGCGCCGAGTCCGCCCCCGTTGGCGGCCAGCAGCACGGTGACCTCCTCGTAGCGGTCCTGTCCCACGTCGGCGATCCAGAGGTCGCCGGTGGCCCGGTCGAATGAGAAGCGCCACGGGTTGCGCACCCCGGTGAGGAAGATCTCGGGCCGTCCCGTTCCGTCCTGGTCGGCAGCGAAGGGATTGTCGGCCGGCACGGCGTATGCCTCGGTGGCGTCGGGCGTCGGCTCGATCCTCAACATGGCGCCGAGCCAGGTGGTGGGATCCTGGCCGGCATCGAGCGGGTCGCCTCCCGAGCCGCCGTCGCCGAATCCCACGTAGAGGTAGCCGTCGGGGCCGATGGCCAGGTCTCCGCCGTTGTGGTTCCGGAAGGGCTGGGATTGGAACAGGATCGTCCGCCGCCGGCCGCTGAGGCCGGTTGCGTCCCGCTCGAAGGCGTCGACTCGGGTGTCGCCCGCGAGGTCGGTGAAGTTGACGTAAAGCCACCGGTCGGTCACCGCGATCCCGAGGAGGCCCCGCTCGCCGGTGGCCTCGGTCTCGGCGCTGATGTCCAGGATCGTCTCGACCGCCTCGCCGCGTTCGGTGTCCACCCTCCACACACGGCCGGCCCGCTCCGCGATCCACACCAGGTCGTCGCCGGGCGCCACCGCCATGTCGATCGGCTCGTCGAGCGTGAGCACCGGCAGAAGCTCGATGTCCGCGGCGAACATGTTGCCGTCGGGCCGGGGGCCGTCACGATCCTGTCCGGGATCCAACGTCCCGGCTCCGTCGCCGGGAACTGGAGGCGCGGACGACTCGGGTGGGGACGACTCCGGCGCGACGGTTGTTGTACCCGTCGCTTCGGCTGCTGGCTCCTGGGCGGTCGTCGCTGCTCCGCCATCGGTGCCGACGCCTGTCTCCTGGCTGCCGGTCGGTGGAGGGTCCTCCGTCTGACCGTCCTGCACCTGCCTGTCGACGGGCGCTGTTCCGTCCGGGGCCGTGGTCACCGTCGGCACGGTTGGCCGCGGCGTCGACAGCTCGTCGTCCGCAGCGCACGCGGCGTCGACGACCATTAGAGCGGCCACCATCACGGCCACCAGCACTCGGCGGATGGGATTCGATTCTGTTAGCCGCGAAGCCGCCTCAACTGGCATGTTTGCTCACAGAAGTCAGTGCTGCTGTCCGATCCGGCGGATCAGGCCCTCCTGCACCACCGACACCACCAGACGGCCGTCGCGGGTGAACACCCTGCCCGTGGCCAATCCCCGGGCGCCGCTCGCGGCCGGCGTGTGCTGGTCGTACAGGAGCCACTCGTCGGCCCGGAACGGCCCGTGGAACCACATGGCGTGATCGAGACTGGCCAGCATGACCCGCGGGTCCGCGGCACTAGTGCCGTGGGGCGCCAGCGCGGTGTCGAGCAGGGTCAGGTCGCTGGCGTAGGTGAGCAGGCAGGCATGCAGCACCGGGTCGTCGCTGAGCGTGCCGTTGGCTCGCATCCACACCATCTGCCTGGGCGGCAGAGGACCGCTGCGATCGAGGGGGCTCGTGGTCACATAGCGGATGTCCAGTGCCTGCATGCGGTCCGGACGGACCCGGTCCGGGTCGGCGGCCTTGATCCGTTTGGTGCGAGGCGGCAACGTCTCGGGATCAGGCACCTCAGGCATCGGATCGGCGTGCTGGTATCCGTCCTCGGCGATGTGGAACGACGCCGCGAGCTGGAAGATGGCCCGCCCGTGCTGGATGGCCACCACCCGCCGGGTGGTGAACGACCGCCCGTCCCGTATGCGGTCCACGTCGTAGAGCACCGGGGCCTTGGGATCGCCGGCCCGCAAGAAATAGGCGTGCAGCGAGTGCACGGAGCCTCTGTCCACGGTGCGGGCCGCGGCCACCAGAGCCTGGCCGGCCACCTGGCCGCCGAAGATGCGCTGGCGGTCGTCGTCGGGCGTGCGGCCCCGGAAGATGTTGACTTCGATGGCTTCGACGTCCAGGAGAGCCACCACGTTGTCCAGCGCCGTCTGCATCGGCCCAGCATGCCCCGCCCCCGCCAGTTCTGCGTCGCCCGCTCTTGTTCGCTGCGCTCACGGGCCGCTCGGGCCGTATCGCCCGCTCCTGTTCGCTGCGCTCACGGGCCGCTGGACCCAGGGGCCTCGCCTGCGCTCGGCCTCTGCGCGTGTGCCTCGAAGCCGCTGGCCGCAATAGCCTGCGGTCGTGACCGCCACGCCGACCTCCTCCCTGAAGAGGCTGAGAGCCGAGCACGGGCTGAAAGCCCTGCGCTATTGCGGCGTGTCGATTGTGAACGTGACGGTCGGGATCGGTGTGCTGGGCGTCTGTCACGGTGTGCTGGGGTGGCCCGCAGTCGTGGCCAACCTCGCAGCTTGGACGGTCGGTACCGCGCCCGCATACCTTCTGAGCAGGGCGTGGGTGTGGCAGCGCAGCGGTCCGCACCGGCTGGGCGGTGAGGTGCTCACCTTCTGGATCATGGCGCTCGTCGGTCTGGCGCTCTCGTCGCTGGCGGTGGCGATCATCGAGCATCTTGCGGACAGGACCCTGCTCGTCTTGGCGGGCAACTTCGGCGCCTACGGCAGCGTGTGGGTCGCCAAGTACATCTTCCTCGACCAGGTGATGTGGCCTCGCTCAGCAAGAGACTGAGCCGGTGCCGGCCAACCTGCCGGCGATGATGGACGACCGTCTCCGTCTCGCCGCTGAGGCGGCGCGCGGCTTCATGCCCGCCGATGAGGGGCTGGCTCTGTACGACGCGGCGGCGGCGCTCGACGTGGACGGTCCGCTGCTGGAAGTGGGCAGCTACTGCGGCAAGTCGGCGGTGTACCTGGGCGCGGCCGCGCAGCAGGCCGGGCGGGTGCTGTTCTGCGTGGACCATCACCGCGGGTCCGAGGAGAACCAACCCGGCTGGGAGCATCACGACCCGGAGTTGGTCGACCCCGACCTGGGCCTGATCGACACGCTGCCGTTCTTCCGCCGTACGGTCCGGGACACCGGTCTGGAGGGAACTATCGTGGCCGTCGTGGGCGATTCGCCGACGGTGGCATCGCTGTGGGCCACCCCACTGGCCATGGTGTTCATCGACGGTGGGCACGGCGCCGAGCCCGCTCACCGGGACTACGAGGGCTGGACGCCCCATGTGAGGCCCGGGGGCCTCCTCGCCATACACGACGTGTTCGAGAACCCCGCCGACGGTGGACGGCCACCGTATGAGATCTGGTGCCGGGCCCTGTCCGACGGGTGCTTCGAGGAGCAGGCGGCGGTCGGCTCGCTGCGGGTGTTGCGGCGTGTTGCCTAGGGCTCTCGCCATCGGCCTGGGGCTGGTCCTGGCGGCTTCCGGCTGCAGCGGCGAGCGTTCGTCGGGCGACGATCCGGCCGTGTCGGGAGGGGAACCCGAGGCGACCGCGACTACCGCTCCGACGGTGTCGCGGACCACGTCGACCACCACGACCCCGATGGAGGTCGACCCTCCCGTCACCACGGACGCACCGCCCCCCGTCACGTCGGTGGAGTCCGATCCCGTCACCACGGACGCACCGCCCCCCGTCACGTCGGTGGAGTCCGATCCCATCGGCTGGGAGGATCTGGAGCACCTCACCGTGGAGATCGACGGCGAGGTCGTACGCCTGGAGGGAGGCAGGGCCACCGTGTCGTACGGCGGCGCCTCGGCCAGCATCTTCACGCTTCAGAACCGCGTGGCCCAGGGCGACCTCGACGGCGACGGAGACGAGGACGTGGTCGCCCACATCATCGAGCAGTCGCCGGGGACGGGTGTCTTCCACCTGGTCGTGCCGGTGCTCGACGATGGCGGTGCTGCCATGGCGCTGCCCCCCATCTTCGTCGGCGACCGGATCGTCATGGACGCAATCACGGTGCGGGACGGCCTGATCGAGGTGTCGCTGTTCGACCGGGCCGAGGATGAGCCCTTCACCGTCATCTCCCGGCACACCACCCTGGAGATCGACCTGTCGGGATCGGCACCGCTGGTGACGGTGATCGATACCGAGCCCATCGAGGAGAAGCCGCTGCCAGGCCCCGAGCGGCCGGAGATAATCATCCGCTTCGAGCAGGGCGCGGTCAGCGCCACGGAGTCCGGGACTATCGACTTCCGCGAGCGCCAGACCTACACGGTGTACGCATCGGAGGGCCAGCCGTTCACCGCTGAACTGCGAGCACCCCTTGGGGTGTGGCTCGACGTCCGCCGGGACCACCTGGTTGTCGCCTCCGCCGCCCAACGGTCCCAACTTGTGGAGGCGGAGTTGCCGGCCACCGGAGGGTGGAAGCTGACTGTGGTCTCCTCTCACGCGGGGGAGTCCGGCTACGAGCTCACCGTCGAGGTGCTGCCGCGGCCGGACCCCGGGCCCACGCCCACAACTACGTCGCAGAAGGTGACCGTGCCCCGACCGGTAACGCCCGACGACGACGGTGACGTCGTCTACCTGACCTTCGACGACGGCCCTCATCCCGACTACACGCCACAGATGCTCGACGTCCTGGCCCGACACGACGCCCGGGCCACGTTCTTCGTGGTGGGCTCGTTGGCGCAGGCCTATCCCGACATCATCCAGCGCATCGCGGCGGAGGGACACACCATCGCCAACCACACCTGGAAGCACGAGGACCTGGCCGGGCTGTCCCGGGCGGCCTTCGACGAGACGATCAGCCGGACCCAGATGGTGTTGGGGGATCTCGCCACGCCCTGCCTGCGCCCGCCGTACGGCTCGATCGACGCCTTCACGAGGGAATGGGCGTCGGACCACGGGCTGTCACTGTTGACGTGGGATGCCACCCCCTCCGACTGGCTCCGTCCCCCGGCAGAGGAGATCGCCGACTACATCGTGCAGTGGGCCAGGCCCGGAGTAGTCCTGCTGATGCACGATGGTGGCGGTGACCGCTCCACGACGGTGCAGGGTCTGGACATGGCTCTGGAGCGGCTGGCCGATCGGGGCCTGCGTTACGAGCCGGTCTGCCGCTGACTGACCTATAATCCCGCTCGGCTGTCGTGAGCGAAGCCGGTGAGATCCCGGCACTGTCCCGCAACGGTGATGCCCCTTCGGGGGACGAGTCCGGTCGCCTCCCGGTCGCCATCACGCGATCCGATTCCTCGAGGAAGGACCGGCTCGTGCGGTGGGCTCTCCCGCTGCTCGGCCCCGAACTCGAGCAGAAGGGAGAATCATATGACCAGCCCCGTAACCGGGCGAGCCGCCCTGTGGGTGAGACTCGCGCTCACGCTCCTCGCCGCAACCCTTGTCGCGGCCGCGTGCAGCGGCACTCCAACCGACCGCCAGTCCGCAGACCAGCGGATCGTGTCGATCTCGCCGACCGGCACCGAGATGCTGTTCGCCATCGGCGCGGGCGACCGGGTGGTGGCCGTCGACCAGTTCTCGTACTACCCCGACGAGGCCCCGGTCACCGACCTCGACGGCTGGAACCCGAACGTCGAGGCCATAGCCTCCTACGACCCCGACCTGGTGGTGATGCATACCAGCGGCGATGTCGGCGCCAGCCTGGAGGCTCTCGGCATCGAGGTGTGGGCCCACGACGCCCCGTTCGCCTTCGAGGACGTGTACCTCCAGATCGAGCAGCTCGGCGAGGTCACGGGACAGACCGATGAGGCGGCCGCGCTGGTCGCCGGCATGCGGTCCGAGATCGCCGAACTGATCGCGGCCGCGCCCGACGCTTCCGGCCTGACCTACTACCACGAGCTCGACAACACGCTCTACACCGTCACCAGCAGCACGTTCATCGGGCAGGTGTACAGCCTGTTCGGCCTCACCAACGTGGCCGACCCCGCCGATGCCGACGGCAGCGCCTGGGGCTACCCGCAGCTCAGCGACGAGTACCTGGTGGATGTCGACCCCGACGTGATCTTCCTGGCCGACACCGTGTGCTGCGGCCAGGACGCCCAGACCATTGCGGCCCGCCCCGGCTGGGACCAGTTGTCCGCAGTGCAAGACGGCCGGATCGTCGAGCTCAACGATGACACGGCGTCGCGGTGGGGCCCCCGGCTGGTGGACTTCATAGCGGCCATCTCCGACGTCCTGGTGTCGGTCGGCGGGGCGAGCTAGACGCAGGGCGAGTGGCCGGGCTTGCAGTGAGCGACTCGCAGCCGGACGGCGGACCGAGCGTGGTCCTGCAGGCATCGGGCCTGCGGCCCCGTTCTCTGGTGGCCGGTCTCGCCGCGGTCGCCGTCGCCGTGGTTGCCGGACTGACCATCGGCCCGGTGGACATCGCTGCGCACCGGGTGGCGCTGCAGCTGCTCGACGGCCTGCCGGGGTTGGCGATCGACTCCGGATTGAGCGACGCCCACGCCGCCATCGTGGAGCAGATCCGGCTGCCCCGGGTGGCCCTCGGCCTGCTGGTGGGGGCCACCCTGTCCGTCAGCGGCGCCACCTACCAGGGCGCGTTCCGCAACCCGCTGGCCGACCCGTACCTGCTCGGCATCGCGGCCGGAGCCGGGCTCGGAGCCACCATCGCCATCACCAGCAACCTGGGCGACGGCGCCGGCGTGTTCGACGCGGTGCCGCTGGCCGCCTTCGCGGGAGCGCTCATCTCGGTGACGGTGTCGTACGTGGCCGGTCATCTCGGGGGCCGCTCCACTGCTTCGCTGATCCTGGCCGGCATCGCGGTGGCCAGCTTCCTCACCGCCTGCCAGACCTACGTGCTGCAGGCCAACAGCGACGCGTTCCGCCAGATCTTCGCCTGGATCCTGGGCCGGATCGCCACATCGGGATGGTCCGAGCCCGCGCTGCTGCTGCCCTACTTCGTGGTGACCGTGGCCGTGGTGCTGCGCTACCGCCGAGCCCTCGACGTGCTGGCCGTCGGCGACGAGGAGGCCGCCGCTCTGGGCCTGGAGCCCCGGCGGATCCGCCTGGTCGTGGTGCTGGCCGCGTCGCTCGGCGCAGCCGCGGCGGTGTCGGTGAGCGGGCTCATCGGCTTCGTCGGCATCATCGTGCCCCACACCGTGAGGCTGGCGTTCGGCTCCAGCAACCGGCTCGTGCTGCCACTGTCGGTGCTGTTCGGAGGAGCGTTCATGGTGCTTGCCGATCTGGCCGCCCGCACCGCGCTGGCGCCGGCCGAGTTGCCCATCGGCGTCGTGACCGCGTTCCTGGGCGCCCCCTTCTTCGTGCTGGTGCTGCGCACCAGCCGGAGGGAGATCTGGTGACCCCCGCGGCCTCGCAGCCTGTCGGTGAGCCGGGCGGCGCGCCCGTGACCCCCGCGGTCCGCGTGCAGCATCTGGACGTAACCCTCGACGGCACGCATGTGCTGCGGGGCGTCGACCTGGCCGCGTCGACGGGGGAGTGGGTGAACATCATCGGCCCGAACGGCGCCGGCAAGACCACCCTGCTGCGAGCCTTGCTCGGCTTGGTGGCCTTCGACGGGGAGATCACCATCGACGGGCTCAGCGACCGGCGCCGCTCGGCCCGGGCCCGCAAGGTCGCCTATGTCCCGCAGACACCGGTGATCCCGCCGGGGATGCTGGTCGCCGACTACGTGCTGTTGGGGCGCACTCCCCACCGGAGCCTCTTCGCGGCCGAGACCGCCAACGACCGCAGGATCGCGGCCGAGGTCCTCGCACGCCTCGACCTGGACGGCTTCGGCGAGCGCACCGTGCAGTCGCTGTCGGGCGGCGAGCGTCAGCGGGCAGTGATGGCCCGGGCCCTGGCCCAGCAGGCCGACGTGCTGCTTCTCGACGAGCCCACCACCGCCCTCGACCTGGGTCATCAGCAGGATGTGCTCGAGCTGATCGACGCTCTGCGACGCGAGCGCAGCCTCACCGTCATCGCGACCCTGCACGACCTGACGCTGGCGGCCCGCTACGGCGACCGCATTGCCATACTCGCCCGAGGCCGTGTCGCGAAGACCGGGCCACCGGCGGAGGTGCTCACGGTGCAGAGCATCGCTGAGCACTTCGGGGCCAGCGTGCGCATCGTCGACGACCCCGACGGTCCGGTGATCGTTCCCACAACTGCTGCGAGCGCCCAGAATGGAGACCAACCATGACTGCCGCCGACTCCCCTCCCACCACCGATCCCCGCCCCGGTGGCCTGCGCACCGCCAAGAGCCTGGTGGTGGTCAACACCGGCGACGGCAAGGGCAAATCGTCGGCCGCCTTCGGCATGGTGATTCGGGCGCGGGCCCGGGGCTGGCCGGTGGCGGTCGTGCAGTTCCTCAAGTCGGACGACTGGGTGACCGGCGAGCAGTTGATGGCCGAGCCGCTCGGAGTGGACTTCTGGTCACTGGGGGAGGGCTTCACCTGGGACAGCGACGACCTGACCCGCGACGAGGCCGAGGCTCGGGAGGCGTGGCGGCACGGCAAGGCGGTGGTGGAGGCGGGCGAGCACCGGCTGGTGGTGTTCGACGAGATCACCTACCCGCTCAACTGGGGCTGGATCGACGCCGCGGAGGTGGAGGCCACGTTCCGCAACCGTCCCGCGCCGGTGTCGCTGGTGCTGACAGGCCGGGACGCGCCGGACTGGATGATGGAGTTGGCCGACACCGTCACCGAGATGGTCAAGACGAAGCACGCCTACGACGCCGGAATCCTGGCCAAGAAGGGCATCGACTACTGATGCCCGCCGCGAACGGGCGGCGAAAGCCGGCTTCCCGGCGCAGAGCCCAGATGTGCCGCGGGATCAACTGACTCTTACCCTGTGACCGTTAGCCTCGCGGCGACAGGCCCGAGCATGCAGGAGGCAGGAATGCGGAGCCATGAAATCGACTACCGGATCTACGGGGACGACGACCTCCAGTTTGTGGAAATCGAGTTGGATCCGGGCGAGGTCGTGATCGCCGAGGCCGGGGCAATGATGTACATGGAGCAGGCCATCACCTTCGAGGCCAAGATGGGCGACGGCTCCGATCCCGACCAGGGCACCTGGGGCAAGCTCAAGTCGGCGGCCAAGCGGGGCATCACCGGCGAGGGCCTCTTCATGACCCACTTCATGAACAGCGCCCCCCAGGGCAAGCAGCGGGTGGCCATGGCTGCGCCCTACCCGGGCAAGATCCTGCCTATCAACCTGGCCGCGGCGGGCGGGCAGCTGGTAGCCCAGAAGGACGCCTTCCTGTGCGCGGCGTCGGGCACCAAGCTCGACATCGTCTTCAACCGCAAGTTCGGCACCGGCCTGTTCGGAGGGGAGGGCTTCATCCTGCAGTCGATCTCCGGCGACGGCCTGGCCTTCATGCATGCCGGAGGGACCATCGTCGAGAGGCAGCTCCAGGGCGAGACCCTGCGGGTGGACACCGGCTGCATCGTGGCCTTCCAGCCCCAGATCCAGTACTCGATTGAGCGGGCCGGGAACCTCAAGTCGATGGTGTTCGGAGGCGAGGGGCTGTTCCTGGCCACCCTCACCGGCGTGGGCCGGGTGTGGCTCCAGTCGATGCCGTTCAACCGGCTCGCCGACCGGGTGGTGGCCAACCTGAGGCCTGGCGGCTCCCAGGGGGAGGGCTCGGTCATCGGCGGCCTCCAGAGCGTGTTCGAGCGACGCTAGAGCCGAGGAGTCTGGCTGCGCCGCAAACCCGCAGCGCGACCTGCTCAGACAATCGGGACGCTGAACGCTCCCAGCGGGCCGAAGTCGAAGCGGAAGTCGTCGCCCGGCGCCACCGCCATCGGGCGGGTGAACGAGCCCGACAGGATCACCTGCCCCGCCCGCAGCGCCCGGCCCTGCCCGGCGTAGCGGCGGGCCAGCCACACGATGCCGTTGGCGGGATGGTCGAGCACGCCCGCAGCCAGTCCGGTCTCGGTGGCAACACCGTTGCGGTAGGCGATGGCGCCCACCCAGCGCAGGTCTGTGTGGCGCGGGCCGACCGGATGGCCACCGGTGACGATCCCGGCGTCGGCCGCGTTGTCGGCGATGGTGTCGACCACACCTCGGGTGCGCCCGGTGGCCGGGTCGGTGCGGGGGGTCCGGGACGCGATCAACTCCACTGCGGCGGTGACATGGTCGGTGGCGTCGAGGACGTCGTCGATCCGGAGGTCGGCGCCGTGGAGGTCGTCGGCCAGCACGAAGGCCAGTTCCACCTCCAGGCGCAGGTCGCAGAAGTCGGCGGCGGCGATGGGCTCGCCGGGAGCGAACACCATGGCGTCGGTCAGGAAGCCGGAGTCCGGCGTGTCGATGTTCATGGCCTGCTGCATGGCCCGGCTGGTGAGGCCGATCTTGTGGCCGATCACCTTCTCGCCCCGGCCCCGGCGGATGTCCAGCCAGGCGGCCTGCACCCGGTAGGCCTCGTCGATGGTCATGTGCGGGTAGACGCCGGTGGTCTGGCGGACCTGCCTGCGCTCGCGCTCGGCGGTGTCGAGCAGTTCGGCCTCGGCCCGGATCTCCTCGTCGGTGATTCCGGTGGCGCTGCCATCCGGCGCGGCGTCGCTCACCGAGCCTCGTCGTGATGGAGAAGCGGGCTCACGGGATGAGCAGGATCTTGCCCGCGATGCTGCGCCCCTGAAGCAGCCGGTGGGCCTCGGCCGCCTCGGATATCGGCAGCCGGGCCGCGATCCGCACGTCGAGTTCTCCCGCGGCGATCCAGTTGAACATCTCCGACACCCGGGAGTCCAGCTCCTCGCGGGTGGCGATGAAGTCCCACAGCTTGGGCCGGGTCAGCCACAGCGACTTGCCCGAGAGATGAAGCGGCGCCTTGGGCTCGACCGCTCCCGAGGCGTTGCCGAAGGTCACCATCGACCCCCGCAACCGAAGCAGCTCCAGGCTGTCGTCGTAGACGGCTGCGCCCACCCCGTCGTACACGACGTCGATCGCTTCGGGACCGACCGCGGCCTCCACCCCGGCCACCAGATCGGTGGTCGAGTAGTTGATCACGTGGTCGGCTCCAGCGGCCCGGGCCAGCTCCACCTTGGCGTCCGAGCCCACGGTGGCCACCACTTCGCTCCCCCGCAGCTTCGCCATCTGCACGATCAGGCGTCCGGTGCCGCCCGCGCCGGCATGGACCAGGCACCGGTCGCCGGGCCCGATCCGGGGACAGTCGGTGATGAGGTAGTGGGCGGTGAGGCCCTGCACGCCGACGGCGGCGGCTACATCGAGATCGACGCCGTCGGGCACCTTGTACGCCACCGAGGCCTTGACCGCGGCCCGCTCGGCGTAGGAGCCCATCGATCCGGCCCAGGCCACCCGGTCGCCGGGGGCGAACCCGTCAACCCCTGCGCCGACCTCCAGCACGGTTCCGGCCCCCTCCTGGCCCAGCACCACCGGCAGCGGCATGTCGTAGAGACCCGAACGGTGGTAGGTGTCGATGAAGTTGACGCCGGCTGCGGCCACGGCCACCGTCATCTCGCCCTCGCCGGCAACCGGGTGGGGACGCTGCACGAGTTGCATTACCTCCGGCCCGCCGGTCTCGTCGATCTGCACTGCCGCGCTCGTGGCGCCTCCCGCTTCGGTCATGTCTCATGCCTCCTGTACTGGGTCCGCCCCGAGGCTAGAGCGAGCGCGGATTGATGCGAGGCCCGTCGTGTCACAGCGGTGTCATTCCCGCTCTTGTTCGCTGCGCTCACGGGCCGCTCGGGCCACGGCCTCGCCCGTATGGGCCGGACCTGTGCATCTGTCCACTCGGCCTCTGAGGCCGCGGCCCCTAGAGGGTCTATTCGTCCTGCACCGGGTTGCGGAGGGTTCCGATCTCGGGGACTGTCACCTCGACCACATCTCCGGGCTCGAGCCACACCGGTGGGTCGAAGCGGGCGCCGGCGCCGGTGGGGGTGCCGGTGAAGATCACGTCACCGGCGTCAAGCCCGACGAAGGTGGACAGGTAGTGGATCTGGTACTCGATCCCGAACCGCATGTTGCCGGCGAGGTCGTCCTGGCGGAGCTCGCCGTTGACCCGGGTGGTGAGATGCAGGCCGGCGAAGTCGCCGATCTCGTCGAGGGTCACCAGCCACGGACCGATCGAGCCGCTGCGGTGCCAGTTCTTGCCCTGCGTGACGTTGAACCGTCCGTGGCGCACCCAGTCGCGGATGGTGCCCTCGTTGCCGAGGCTCATCCCGGCGATGTGGCTGCGGGCCTGCCCGATGGGGATGCGGCGCCCGCCGGTACCGATGACCACCACGATCTCGCCCTCGTAGTCGAGCTGCTCGGACTCGGCGGGCCGCAGCAGGGCCTGCTGGTGGCCGACCAGCGTCTTGGGGAACCGCACGAACACACTGGGGTAGGAGTCGGCCGGGTTCTCGGCGTACTCCGCTCCCCGCCCGCCGTAGTTCACGCCGATGCAGATGATCTTGCCGGGCACCGGCAGCAGGCGCTCGAAGGTGATTTCCTCGAGAGCATGGTCGGCAGAGGAGTCCTCCCACCCGCTCGCCTCGCTGATCCGGCCCTGAGCGATCAGCTCTCCCAGGTCGGTCACGCCGTCGATGCGCGAGGCGAGATCGATCACGCCGGTGCCGTCGGGGGTGAGCACACCGAACGACCGGGCTCCATGGATGCTGTAGCTGAGCAGGCGCATGCGCAACCTCTCCGGATCGGCAGGGAGGGTGGGAACCGTACAATCGTGGCGGACGGGACCGCCCATGCCTCACATCATCATCGAACACTCTGCCGATCATCCAGTGGCTATCAGCGCCGAAGTCCAGTTGATCGACCCGACAATGCGCCTCAACCGCAACCACATCCGCACCCACCTTGTCCAGCCCGACGAGACCTAGCCTCGAAGACCGCGATCAGGAGACGCCATGGCAAGCACCGCCAGCTTCGAGGAGAACCTTGCTGCCGCGGGGCGGCACCTGGCTCGCTTCGCGGCCGGGCCGACGCTGCATCTGATCGACGGTGAGCCAAGCGCCAGCGTGTCGGGCGAGACGTTTGCCAACGCATCGCCCATCGACGGGATGCACCTTGGAGACGTGGCTGCCGGGGACGCGGCCGACATCGCGGCAGCCGCGACCGCGGCGACTGCGAGCTTCGAGCAGTGGTCCGGTACGCCCGGCGAGGAGCGCAAGCGCGTCCTGCACGCGGTGGCCGACGCCATCGTGGCCCGTGCCGACGAGATCGCGACGGTGGAGTCAGTCGACACCGGGCAGGCCATCCGCTTCATGTCGTCGGCCGCGCTGCGGGGCGCGGAGAACTTCCGGTTCTTCGCCGACCGGGCCCCGGCCGCCTCCGACGGTCTGGCCCTTCCGTCGGCCCACCACCTCAACTACACCGGCCGCCGCGCCATCGGCCCGGTCGGGGTGATCACGCCCTGGAACACGCCGTTCATGCTGTCCACCTGGAAGATCGCCCCCGCCCTGGCCGCGGGCTGCACGGTCGTCCACAAGCCCGCCGAGTGGAGCCCGCTCACGGCCTGCCTGCTGGCTGAGATCGCGCTCGACGCGGGCCTGCCTCCCGGAGTGCTCAACGTGGTGCACGGCATGGGCGAGACCGCGGGCCGCGCCCTGACCGAGACCCCCGACGTCGCGGCCATCGCCTTCGTGGGCGAGTCGGCCACCGGGTCGCTCATCCAGGCCCAGTCGGCGGCCACCCTCAAGCGGCTCCACTTCGAGCTGGGCGGCAAGAACCCGGTGATCGTGTTCGACGACGCCGATCTCGACCGGGCCCTCGACGCGGTCGTCTTCATGATCTACAGCCTCAACGGCGAGCGCTGCACCAGCTCCAGCCGCCTGCTCGTGCACCGCAGCATCTACGACGACTTCACCGAGCGCCTGGCGGCCAAGCTGCGCGGCATCTCCGTGGGCCATCCGCTCGACCCCTGCACCGTCGTCGGCCCGCTGATCCACCCCCGCCACTGCGACAAGGTGCGCAGCTACATCGAGCTGGCGTCATCAGAGGGCGCCACCGTCGTCGAGGGCACTGGTTGGGCCGCCGCACCGGCCGGGGGCAACTTCGTGACTCCGGTTCTCTTCACCGGTGCCACCAACGACATGCGCATCGCCCGCGAGGAGATTTTCGGCCCCGCCCTCACCGCCATCGCCTTCGACGACGAGGCCGACGCGGTGGCGCTCGCCAATGACACCGACTACGGGCTGGCCGCCTACGTGTGGACCGGCGACGTCGGCCGGGCCCACCGGGTGGCCGATGCCGTCGACGTCGGCATGGTGTGGGTCAACTCCCAGAACGTGCGCCACCTGCCCACCCCGTTCGGAGGCACCAAGCGCAGCGGCATCGGCCGCGACGGCGGCGACTGGAGCTTCGACTTCTACATGGAGACCAAGAACGTGGCCGTCGCCTACGGCAACCACCCAATTCCCAAGCTCGGAGGCTGAGCCTCCGTTGGACTTGGCAGCGCTGGGGTCCGAACTGGGCGCCCTGGGCTGCCAGTTCGCGGCTGGGTCCTGCTGTCGGGGCGACTGGGTGGCGTCCTGCCCCTATAGCGTGCGCATCACTGCCAGTTAGCGGGAGGTTGAATGACATGCAGACTCAGATGCTGATCGACGGACGCTGGCGCGACGGCGTCGACTCCGAGCGCATCGACGTGCTCGACCCGGCCACCGAGGACCTCATCGCCGAGGTCGCGGCGGGCACTCCGGCCGACGCGGTGGCGGCCTGTGACGCGGCAGCCGCGGCTCAGCCGGGCTGGGCGGCCGCCCCGCCCCGCAGCCGCTCCGAGACCCTGCGGGCCTGCTACGAGATCCTGGTGGCGCACTCCGACGAGATCGCCGGGCTGATCACCCGGGAGCACGGCAAGCCCACCGCCGACGCCCTCGCCGAGGTTGCCTATTCCGCGGAGTTCTTCCGCTGGAACGCTGAAGAGGCCGTGCGCATCCACGGCACCGTCAGCACCGCGCCCTCCGGCGACAAGCGGGTCATCACCCGGCACCCGCCGGTGGGCGTGGTGGCCATGATCACCCCGTGGAACTTCCCCGCCGCCATGATCACCCGGAAGGTCGCCCCCGCCCTGGCCGCGGGCAACGCGGCCGTGATCAAGCCGGCTCGTGACACGCCGCTCACCGCCTTGCGGGTGGCGGGACTGCTGGAGGAGGCGGGCGTGCCCCCGGGCCTGGTCAATGTCGTGCCCACCCGAGCGTCGGGGGACTGGCTCGACGCGGTGGTCGACCATCGAGCCGTGCGGATGCTGTCGTTCACGGGATCGACGGAGGTCGGCAAGTTGCTGCTGCGGCGCTGCGCCGACCGGGTGCTGAAGGTCGGGATGGAGCTGGGCGGCAACGCGCCGTTCATCGTCTTCGCCGACGCCGACCTCGACGCCGCGGTCGAGGGTGCGATGGTGGCCAAGATGCGCCACTCGGCCGAGACCTGCGTCTCCGCCAACCGCTTCTTCGTGGAGTCGCCGGTTCACGACGAGTTCGTGGAGCGCCTCGGCGCGGCGATGGGCGCCCTGAAGGTCGGCAACGGCCTCGAACCGGGCGTGGACTGCGGCCCCATGATCAACGCCGGTGCGATCGCCAGTATCGACGGCCTAGTGCAGGGGGCGCTGCGACACGGCGCCCGCGCGGTGACCGGCGGCGGCCCGGTGGACCGTCCGGGATTCTTCTACGAGCCCACCGTGCTGGCCGGCGTGGAAGCCTCGTCGCCCATCACCCGCGAGGAGATCTTCGGTCCGGTCGCGCCGGTCGTCACCTTCGACGACACCGACGCCGTGATCGCCGCGGCCAACGACACCGAGATGGGCCTGATGGGCTACGTCTACACGACCGACCTCGCCAAGGGCCTGCGAGTGTCAGAGCGCATCGAGGCCGGCATGGTCGGCCTCAACCGCGGCATCCTGTCGGACCCGGCCGCCCCCTTCGGCGGGATGAAGCAGTCCGGGTTGGGCCGTGAGGGCGCCTCCGAGGGCATCTACGAGTTCTGCGAGACCCAGTACATAGCCACCAACTGGTAGGTCAGAGCGCATTTCGGCGTTCTGGTTACTGCTCCAGTTACTGGATCCTGTCGACGCATCGCATCGGGCATCCAAACCATTTGCGACCCCATGGCCTCAGTTGGACCGGATCGACCGGACGCTGCTCAACACGCCGTCGCGGACCACCAGAAACACCACGGAGCTCCTTCGAAGGTCGTTGAGATCCACCAGTGCACTGTCCAGAGTGGCGCCGCTGCCAGGGGGCGGATGCTGCGCTGCGCCACCGTTCTTCCGAGAGCGCGTCTGTAGAGTTTGGAGCGATGGTGATTCCTGTTTGCTGCGGAGGCGTCTGATGCATGAAGTTCGCGTGTACCAGAACCACGACGAGGGCACGCGCTGGTGGGCGGAGGACGACCTCGGGTTCACCGGAGGCTCGGAGCACTTAGACGACCTTGTGGCCGCCATTCATGAGTGGGCCGACTCTGAGGGCGTTATCGACGGCTTGGAGATCAGACTGGTAGCAGCCAATACCGAGGCTCCCGTCTAGAGGCCACAGGGGACTCGCGTCCGAGACCAGGCGCCCGCCCTGCGGGCCGAGCAGACGGCCGCCATTCCGGCCTGCCTGTTCGAATCAGAGCGGAGGAAGCGCGCCGCCGGTGTGAGGCCTGGTCGCAGCGGCGGGTCTTCATGTGCTGGCTCATGCACACCAGACACTCCACCCCCAAGACGCTCGGATCAAGTCTCGGCCTCCCGACACCGGCCATCAGGCGGTGCGGAGTCCTCTTCGACAACCGCCCTGTGCGGTACGAACGGCGCCTTGTATCGTGTTCCAGTCTATGCACCTTACCCATGCAAGGAGGCGACCATCGTGAAGGACCGCCTAAGCTTGGCGCAGGGGTACTTGGCAGCTGAGGGCTGGGATGTGAAGGCCCGTGGTCGTGACCTCTTGCTTGGCCACCGAGACAGCAGGCGTGGCGACGATGAGAAGGACTACGTCTACGTCTGGGTCCCAGCCGACACGGGCCACAACTTTGGTAGCCAGGAGCGCCCGTACCTGCGGCGATTCGAAGAGGCGAAGGAGGTGCATCCCACTGCGGAATTGGTGCTCCTCGTACCAGGGCTTGAGGGCCTTAGCACGGATTTCCGGAGTGGTGCCCGACGGTGGTACGGCGTCAAGACCCTTGTTCCCGCACAGTTCTTTGATACCGACTTTAGATGGGAACGTGACAGGCGTACTGCATCTGCTACAAGCGAACTCCGGAAGCGAGGCACCGAGACTGCTCAGACGCGAATAGGGCAGCCGTTCCATGTTGTCCAGTCCTCAGTCACAAATGGCGATGACCGCAGCACGGACCTGCTCGATGTGTTACATGCAGGACTACGCGATCCACTGAGTGAGCCTAGAGTCCACATCATTGTGGGACACGCTGGAATGGGAAAGTCGGTACTCTTCGATTCTCTATATGCGCACTTGTATGACGACTTTCTGGCTGATAAGAGAGCGCTGTATCCCTCTGCAAGACCCTTCGCCCTACTCCCAGAACACATTTCCGACGCTACTGCACCGACAATAGGATCCTTGTTAGACGCATATCTCCGGACTGAATTTGCCGGACCGATGGACCGCGATATGTTCAACTGGAAGCTCGTTCATGGATTAGGGATTTGGCTTCTAGACGGGCTCGATGAGATTCTAGAACGGGATGTTAGGTTCTTCGACCATTTGGAAGATCTAATGACCATGCCCGGTGGAGATAGGTCGCCTTCCATCGTAATATGTGTTCGTGATTCTCTGTTCGCAACTCATAAGGGCCTGAAGGACTTTTGTGAGGAGTATCGTAGTGATGTAGCCGTCTATCAACTCGACGGTTGGGGAGAAACTGCCAAGGCCGCGTTCGCAAGACAGCAATTGAGGTCCGAGGATGCTGCAAGGAAGTTCATCGCACACCTAGTTGATCGTCCGGCACTTGATGATCTAGCATCTACTCCATATTATTGCAGTTTGCTCATCGAGGAGTTCGCTACAGGTGGTCTTCGACCTGGAGACTCCGAGACGGACATCCTCGAACGAGGACTCGAACGAATCATTGGTCGTGAGCGCGACAAGGAGCTATTGCAAGGAGTATCTGATCAAGGCATTCGGGACTTGATGGATTCCTGTGCGACGACGACTCTCTTCGAAGGCGGAGTGCTAATCGAGGAGGTTCGAGAGTGGGCAGAAGTCGTGATACCTGAGGGCATCGATGCCGAAGAGATGACGAGCCTAACCACGCAAATGGGACAACTCGCGGTATTCGCACAAGGTCACGATGGAAGACTGCGATTTGCACAGGAGCCGCTCGAACACTACCTGGCTGCGAAGCACTTAGCACGTAGTCTTCAATCGATGCCCGAGCGTGTTGTACGGCAGAGTCTTGGGCGACATGATCTCCCAGACAACGTCATCCGGCTTGTGGCACGCTGCATAGATTCCTCTGCATATGACGTCGTCTGGAAGCTCCTGGTCGGACAGATGCATGTCGATTCCATTGCCGGAAGGAATGCCCTACGATTGGCTGTAACACTGTCAAATGATACGGACCGACTTGGGCACCTTGAACTCGCTGGGCTGAACCTCTCGGGGATGCGATTCGAAGGGCACGTACTGAGAAATGTCGGCTTTGACGGTGCGAACTTGACGAATGCCGATTTCCGCGGAGCGGATCTCACGGGCAGCAGCTTCGACAACTGTATCATCAAAGGTACTCGATTTGGCACTGACATTGAGATGTTAAGTAGCATCACCTTCGGTGAGATGCACAGATTCCACTCGGCACATGTCGGCGAAGTATTTGTCGATGATTCGAAGCAATTTAGTGAGATGATTGGTGCATCACGGCACAAGACTATGGCGACTCAACCTGTGTGTGCTACAGCCCGTCAGCTCAGGCATCTCTTCGGGAAGTTTGTGGAGGAGACAGGTGAAGGACGCCGGAAGGATATCCCTAGGCGGGCATTGCATCGAGGTACGCAATACGTCTCAGACACTGGCCGTGACAACATCCTACGCGAGGCAATTCGTGCCGGCTACCTGATCGAGGGTTCAAGTCGCGATAGGGTCAGTCGTGCTCAGGACGACTCGTATAGTGAGATTATCGAGTTCCGAACGGACCTTAAGGTGTCCCCTGGCATCCGCGCACTCTTGGACAACAGCTGTCAAGAGGTCGATTGCTCGCAATGTCCGATAAAGCGGATTGGCTCGTCGAGTTTCGGATCGGGGGGAGGGGCGCTATAGCAGCGCCCAGTTGGCTGCCGTCGTACCAACCGTACGCCGGATGCGGCGTTGGCGAGGCTGTTAAACCCGACTACGGAGCTGATAGGGAGTTGGTGGCGAATGCTGTGTCCCCCAGAAGCAACACCCGGACAACTCGTCGTAGACCTTGCTCCCAGCTGGCCGCAAGCTGATCCTAGCGGTCATACGCGCCTGCCGCTGCCAGTGGAGAAGGCCGCGGCCAGCGTGACCGCTTCCCTCACACGCGCCGCACATGAATCAGGGCTTCTTGGTGGTCTCTTCCTGATAGAGGTGACTTGGTTTATGGGCGTTGTTGACAGCGTCGGCGTCGGGCTGCGCGAAGACCCCCGGAACAGACTGGCGGCCATGTGCGGGTGTGTGGGGACCACCGCGAGCAGGTTCCGGATGAGGTGCACCCTGCATCGCTGGCGGGCCGCGCCTTGGCACCAGCCACCAGGACCCCCCGGGCCTAGGTTGAGATCGGCACCTGTTAGCGCGGCCCCGACTCGAGCTAGCGCCGGCCGCGGTGCGTACGGCCACGTTGAGCGCATCCAGCAGAGCGTCTCGCAACGGAGACTTCATGCCCATGGACCGGCTGCGGCTGCAAGCCCGTGGTTCGTGTTGGAAGCCATCCCACGTCGCTCGGGGACGGACGCAGCTCCTGCCCTCTACCCGCTGATTGCCATCTCAGACCGGCAGAGCCCGTTGCAGGAGGTCGTCGCACAGCGCCGGCGTGGGCGGCCGGTCTGCACCGGGGATCCCACTCCGATCGCAGCACCGAGAAACCCGAGGAGCCTCACCATGGGACGCCCCCGAAGTGCAGCTGCGGGCCCATTGGCGTATGATGGCCGTCGAATCTGATACGCGGCCCACTTCTAGGAGTTTCCGAGTGTTTCCGAGGGATATCCTACTCATTGAGCCGGGCTACCCCAATAAGTATCCGCCGCTGGGCCTTATGAAGCTTGCTGCGTACCACGGCGCTCATGGTCGGGGAGACCGCGTCACATTCATAAAGGGCGAGGACAAGGAAGCGCTGAATCGAGCGTGGGATCGGGTGTACGTCACAACACTGTTCACCTTTGAGTGGAAGCGTACGGCCTCAGCAATCGATTTCGCTATACGTGCAGCAGGCAATCAGTCGGAGCGTGTCTTCGTCGGGGGGATTGCAGTCTCCTTGATGCACGACGCCTTCTTGAACGAGCCCCGGTGGGCTGGCGTTCGCTTCATTCAGGGGTTGCTGGACGGTCCTCCGGCAGCAGCTCTAGCTTTATCGGCCAGAGATTACGAGTTTGGTGCCGATGATCTGGCCGGCACGCCAATCGAAGAACTAGTCCCTGATTATGGAATCTTGGACCAAATCAACTACCACTACCCTGTCTATGATGCCTACTTCGGGTATGCGTCCCGTGGATGCGTGAGGAAGTGTTCCTTCTGCGGCGTACCAAAATTAGAGGGTGCACAACGAGAAATGCCACCCCTCACTAATCTAGTCGAGGGAGTAACTGCCAGGCATGGGGAAAAGAAGGACCTCGTCCTTATGGACAACAATATTACGGCTTCAACGCGCTACAAGGAAGTGATCGCTGAAATTCGCGACCTAGGATTCACACCTGGTGCCAAGTTCACTCGCGACGGTAGTAGGCCCATAAAGCGTCGTGTTGACTTCAATCAGGGTGTAGACGCGCGTATCCTCGCAAAATCGGAAATGTTCCTGCGTGAAATGGCTACCATCTGCATCAGTCCTCTGCGGATTGCCTTCGATCATATCGGCGTAAGGAAGGTGTACGAGAAGTCGATTCGTATGGCTGCCGACAATCAGATCACCTCACTGTCGAACTACATGCTGTACAACTTCATGGATACGCCCAGAGATCTCTACTTGCGTATGCGTCTCAATATCGATCTCAATGAGGAGCTCGGAGTGCGCATTTGGTCTTTCCCGATGCGCTATCAGCCCGTGACACTTAAGGACCGGTCACACGTGGGCGACAAGTGGAATCGCTACTACCTCCGTTCATTCCAAATAATGCTACAGGCGACAAGAGGCGTCGTCAGCGGAAGCCCGTCCTTCTTTGTGAGAGCCTACGGAGAAGAGGCTGATGAGTTCGAACGGTTGCTTAGACTTCCCCACGCCTTCATCTTCCATAGAGAGTACTTTGAAGAGGGACAGGGGCGAGCTCAAAGGGAGGAGTATGAGTCTCTTCGGCGCGGCCTTTCTGAGGCTCAGGAGCGCGAATTGGTATACTTGTTGAACCACTCAGCCAACAATAGTGGCATTAGTCCGAAGAGTTATCGTGCCTTAGCAACCGATCGAATGATCGATCGCCAAATCCGGCGCTTGATGGAATTTCATGGCCTGGATACCAAGCATGATGCAACTCACTATGAGCAACTCATGTCGGAAATGACTGGGAACAGACGCTATCTTGATGACGACGAGATCGTTGAAGATGCGGGGCTGTTCGATCATGACGAGGCATTGCGAATTAGGGGTACGCAGGTCGTATGAGTGCGGTAACAGTCGGTCTATCAATCAGGCAGGGAGCCTCGGCGCTATCTGGCGCGGGGTTACTTGGGCTTGTGACAACAGGTATGTACGATGACCCATTGTCGATGTATCGGGAGTACATACAGAACTCGGCCGATGCAGTAACAGGTGGTTCACTCTCATCCGTCAAGGTTGATATTGCGATCGACGTCAACCAGCGCCGAATCAGGATTCGTGACAACGGTCCAGGCCTGTCGCGCGAGGAAGCACTGAATCGATTGGTTCCCATTGGACGTAGCGACAAGAGGTTGGGGACAGACAGGGGCTTTAGGGGCGTTGGCCGGCTGGCCGGTCTCGCCTTCGCCAAGGCAGTGTGTTTCACTACACGCGCCGCTGCAGATCGAACGGCGACTCGTATCACTTGGCACAGCGACCGGCTGCCAGAATTGACCTCCACTGAGTCAGAATTGGAGCAGGCGATTGTTGATTGTGTTGATGTAGAGATCCTGCCGAATTCGACGTTTCCCGAGCACTTCTTTGATGTTGAAATCATAGAAGTGGCGCGTCACTCAGCTGGACTCCTATTGAACCGCGATGCAGTGCGGGACTATGTTGGTGAAGTCTGTCCGGTTCCTATTAGTCGTACGTTCCCTTTTGCGGACAGGGTCCGGGCGTTGTTTGATGGGATCGAAGCGCCCCTAGCATTGGAGGTTACCCTGGACGGGGACACGCACCCCGTTGAGAGGCCATACAGAGAGTCTATCCGACTCTCGGCCGACAGGGAAGCCGAGTATAGCGACTTTGAGCCGCTGCGTATCCCCAGCGTCGATGATAAGTGTGACGCAGCCGTCGGATGGGTAGCACATTCGGCGTACCTGGGTGCCATCCCAAGAGAGCAACGAGTACGCGGCATTCGCGCAAGGGTGGGCAACATACAGATCGGTGACGAAGCGATATTCGATGATCTCTTTGTGGAGGAGCGCTTCAATCGGTGGTGCGTGGGCGAGATCCATATTCTTGATTCACGCATCGTTCCTAACGCTAGACGTGATTACTTTCAACCGGATCCCCATGTTCGAAACCTTGAAAACCAACTTAGTCCCGTGCTGCGTAGCATCAGTTCCCGGTGCAGACGTGAGTCCACAATTCGGAATCGCGAACGACGAGTGCTTTCATCATTATCCGATATTGAAGATCTCTATGCCTTAGCAACATCCGGATTCCTTACTGCAGAAGATTGTGCTGGTCTGATCCGTAGAGCACTTCAGGAGGTTGCGGAGATTCGCAAGATTGTCGCCCGGGTCGATCCCGATGGTGGTATTGCCGAAAGGTTATGTCACTATGAAACAAGCCTAGTAGATGTGTCAGCTGAGACTCAGCTCCAACGGTTTGATGACATGGCACCCTCAGAGGTTCTTCTCTACCAAAGGATATTTGGCGCTCTGGCATCTCTAGCTCCGTCGCCAGGCGCGGCAAGGGAGTTGATTGAACGGGTTTTCGCAGAAGCGTCAGGAACCGAGCCGCTCAACCTTCGGACGGCTCAAGGCCAGGTGTCCGACAGTGACTCCCAAGGCCGGCTAGCCATGGATGCCAAGGGAGCAGTAACCTCAAGATAGGACAGCCCTCGGTTGAGACACCATGGGAGAGAAGAAATATGGCACCTAGGCACGGACAGTTCACGATGTTGCCGGTTGAGAGCCTTGTGCTCGATGCCTCCAACCCTCGGGTCGCCAGATTCATTGAAATGTACGGTGGAGAAGTGAATGATGAGCAGATGAGTCTTGCTCTTGGGGCTGCAAGTTCAGAGGAGGGCGAGAGTACCACAACCTTTCAGAGTCTACGAGAATCGATCAGAACCCATGGAGGTCTAATCCATCCCATCTTGGTCAACAAGAAGACCGATGGCAGGCTCGTTGTCATCGAAGGGAATACCCGTGCATTGATCTACCGCCAGTTCATGGGTAGTGATGAGAGCGGTCGATGGAACGAGATTCCAGCAATCGTGTACAGTGACCTAAACGAGAAGGCAATCGATGCCATTCGGTTACAGGCGCACTTGGTCGGCCCGAGACAATGGGACCCCTACTCGAAGGCAAAATACCTGGACCATCTGAGTAACTCGGAGCATCTGACGACAGAGCAGATCATTGACTTCTGTGGTGGCCAAAGAACTGAGGTCCATAGATTCATAGCCGCCTATGGTGACATGGAAGACTACTATCGGACGATCCTTGATAGCGATGACCAGTTTGATCCGACCCGTTTCAGTGCCTTTGTTGAGCTGCAGGCTCCGCGGGTACAAGAAGCACTCGTAACCTCAGGCTACACGAAGACAGACTTCTCTCGGTGGGTACACGATCAGACTCTGTACCCGCTGAACCTTGTACGGAGGTTGCCGGCTATCTTGGCCAATCCAAAGGCCCGACAGGCCTTCTTGACTAACGGTGCACGAGAGGCTGAGAAGGTTCTAGACCGCCCTTCGACGGCTGACGCGCTTGCAGATGCCACATTGTTACAGCTCGCCAATGCGCTGCTGGATTTCATCGAGCAGATTAGCTATGTAGACATGCTGCGTCTCCGCGCAGACCTAGACACACCCGAAAACCACGCGCTAACAGAGGCTAGAGATCAACTGACACAGCTCTGCAACGATATCGCATCATCCCCGTCAACTGGTGTCTGAATCACGTGAGCACTCAAACCTGGTTGCCATACTCCACAGATACATTGCGAATAGATTCTGTGGGGGTGATGGAGACCGTATCTGGACGGATTCGATCGCTCGGCTTTCTCTCGACCGTCCGCCACCCATTGCGGGCCACGTACCGGATGCTTACGTGATGTTGAACGATATGGGAGCTGTCGTCATTGGTGAGGCTAAGAGTTCGAGAGACTTTGAAAGCTCTCGCACGGAGCTACAGATTGCTGCCTTCTTGCGAAGGTGCGATGCGTTGCGCGGTTCCTTCTTCGTACTTGCTGTCCCATGGCCCATTGAGAGATTCGCCGATTCCTTCCTCAGGAACCTCCAATCCAGAAAGGGATTTCAAGTTGCAACGATAGTACTATCTGAGGCAAGCTAATGATAAAGGCAAGCGCGCAAGAAACGGTGGTTCCGTGCAGAAGCTGACGCTCAAGAGAGAGCCGGATCTCACCTTGAGACACCAGGCATTTACATATCAATTGGAGGCTGTTACCGCAGTCAAAGATCTGGAGTATGCTGCGATCTTTCATGAGCAGGGATTGGGAAAGACTAAGGTCGCAATCGATCTCATCGTACACTGGCTATCTCACCGACTCTTGGACACCGCTTTGATTGTGGTCAAGAAGGGCCTGCTCGACAACTGGCAAAGAGAACTTGCCTCTCATTCTCAACTGATTCCCCGAGTGTTGACCATTAGCCGTAGAGCTAACTTTTACGTCTTCAACAGCCCTGCACGGGTGATGCTTGGTCACTACGAAGCGATAAGAGCGGAAGAGGAACGCATGAATCTGTTCCTAAGGACCAGGAATGTCGGTGCAATACTAGATGAGTCTACGAAGATCAAGAATCCTCATGCGGGACTCACACAGACATTTCTCAATCTCGCGCCGCTATTTGTCAGACGAGTGATTATGTCTGGAACTCCAGTCTCCAATCGACCTCACGACATCTGGTCTCAGATCAAGTTCCTCGACAACGGCGTATCGCTCGGTGAGGATTTTGAAGACTTCAAGCGTTCCGTAGCCCTATCTAAAGACCTAGTCGATAAAGAAGAACGGCGCCAGGCTTTACAGAACCAATTGCAGGGCATAGCCGATTCCATATCAGGATTCACTGTACGGGAAACTAAGGCAAGTGCTGAGATTGAACTTCCAGATAAGGTTGTTCACTCTGTGGTGACCGAGTGGGAGCCGAGGCAGCATGATCTGTACAGGCAAGTTCGGGAGTCTCTACGAGCGATCGTATTCCAAGATGGTCAGCTGATCGCGGACGAATCCGATGCTGTGCTAAAGCGGCTGCTGAGACTGGTGCAGGTCACGTCGAATCCCAATCTTATTGACGCGAGCTACCGTATTGAGCCAGGGAAGCTTGAAACTCTATTGGAGTTGACGTCATCGATAATTGGAGGAGGCGAGAAGTGTATAGTTTGGTCGTCGTTCGTCGACAACGTCGAATGGCTTGCTCGTGTGCTCCGGATGTACAATCCGCAGAGTGTTCACGGTAGGTTGGGCACGAGAGATCGAACTGCGGCGGTTGAGACGTTCTTGAATGACCCAAGTGCGAAGGTACTCATTGCGACTCCGGGATCAGCCAAGGAGGGCTTAACACTGACAGTTGCCAACCATGTGATCTTCTATGACCGGTTGTTCAGTCTGGATGATTATCTGCAAGCACAGGATCGAATACATCGGATATCGCAAGAAAGCGTCTGCCACGTTCACAACCTGATCATGCGCGACTCGATCGATGAGTGGATTGACGCGCTGCTCCACTCCAAGCAGACCGCCGCACAACTTGCTCAAGGGGATATCGACCAAGAGAGCTATCGACGGGAAATGTCCTATGACTTCGGGGATCTCTTGCAAGTGATATTGGACGTATAGATAAGATCGGAGGCACAATGCAATGACCGAGTCAGGTTGGGTAGAGGATACCTTGACACTATGCAATGAAGAAATACCGGTCCGTAATGGCTTGCTAGCGGTCCAGGAACTTAGCTTTTACCCGGACAACCCTAGGATATACTCTCTCATTAGAAGGCCGGGTGTCGAACCGTCACAGGACGAGATATTCATGCGCCTTCGAGCGTTGGATCATGTGAAGCAACTTATTCAGTCGATCAGGGCGAATGGTGGACTTACTGATCCGATGCTCGTCAGGGATGACGACTTTGTTGTTCTTGAAGGAAATAGCCGGCTAGCGGCTTATCGCGAGCTGGCAAGAAACGATGCGATCACATGGGGAATGGCCAAGGTTCGATTGCTGCCCGCCGATATTAGTGAAAAGCTCGTGTTTGCGCTGCTCGGTGAGTACCACATCATCGGCAGAAAGGACTGGGCTCCTTACGAACAGGCTGGCTACTTGTACCGTAGGAAGATCATCCACGGGATAAGCGCTCAGAACATGGCGAGCGAGATGGGACTTCCAGCTAGAAGAGTGAATCATCTTGTAGATACCTACCAGTTCATGGTTGATCACGGCGAAACTAGCGTTGCACGGTGGAGCTATTACGACGAGTATCTGAAGTCGACCAAGGCAAAGAAGGCTCGGCAGGAGAACCCAAACCTCGATGGTATCGTGGTTGACAAGATCAAGCGTAGAGAGATTGCTACTGCGGTCGATGTTAGAGATAAGTTGGTCAAGCTCCTTGACGTGGCCAGAGTAGGTCACGAACCGACCAAGATCTTTGTCTCCGGTGATGACACGTTTGATAGAGCCTTTGAAAGCGCTCAAGACCGAGGTATAGATAACATGTGGCTTGGGCGATTCAAACGCTTTAGAGGGGAATTGCAGGTCTCTGCATTCCTGGACGATCTGAACCGGATGTCCCCGGAGCAGCGAAAAAAGTGCCTATTCGAGGTGGGCAAGATCAAAGACGCCATTGAACGGATCAACAGTCGGCTCGGACGGTAACTGAGGTGCGACTTGGGCATCTTGGGGCCGGAGGTCCGTGGCGAGGACCGGCTAGCCGATTCGGGCACTTCTTGATCTGACCATGGCGGAGGTGGACGTCGGCGCACCGGTAGAAGACTTGAGTGCGTGCCGTGCCGCGGGCAGTGCCGCCGGAATCACGTCGTCGACGCGATCGCTGACGGCCCGGGCCTGAACGGCAGGTTCGCGAGTCCAGCTCTTGGGGCACACGGTAGGAGTCTGTGGCGGGCGTTGGCCCGTGGAGACCGCGATCACCTATGCCGAGCGTGTACGAGCGCCTGGGGCGCCAACAATGAACGGTGGGCATGCTTGGGCGTCGTTAGGAGCGTTGGGTGAAGTAGTTGGCCCATTCCTCCATGACGGTGCGGCGGGCATCCAACAGGTCGCTGCGCTGGTAGGCGCCCTCGGCCCCCGGCGCGACGTGACCCAGGGCAGCCTCGGCCACTTCCCTGGTAACGCCGGCCTCGGCTGCCCAGGACCGGAAGCTGGTTCGAAGTCCGTGGGGTGGTTCCATCCACACCGGCGAGCTTCAACAGTCGGTGTAGGGCGTTTGAGGCCAGTACCTTGCCTCTGGGGGAGGGGAACACCAACTCACCGTCGCCCACCTCCCGGGCCTCCTTCAGCACCACCACCGCCGCACCTGAGAGCGCTACACGGTGCTCGCGCCCGGTCTTGGTGCGTCCGCCGGGCACTGTCCAGACCCCGGCCTCGGTTTCCACCTCGGACCACCGTGCGCCGGTCGCCTCGGCACTCCGGCATGCCGTGAGTGCGATAAACGTCCAGCACAGCGCAGCGGACGGGTGACACCGATCACAGTCTGTGAGCGAACAACCCTTTTGAACTGGGTATTCAGTACGCAGTGGTATCCAGTGGTACTCAATGGCGCACCGGTGAGAGCACCTAAGTACGAGTTCTGCGAGACCCAGTACATCGCCACCAACTGGTAGGCGAGACCGGGAGGGCCGGCGGTTCCCTCAGCCGTTCAATTCAGAGACAACCGCTTCGGCCAGGCGGCGGTACTCGGACTCGTCGTTGTAGAGGTGCGCGGAGATCCGCAGCAGCCGGTCGGGTGGCGCGGGCCAGATGAAGACGGGCGCCTGGATCCCGTGCCGCTGCTCCAGCGCCGCCATCAGCGGGTCGAAGATCTCACTGCCGGAGTGGTCGGCGGGCGGCACCGGCACCGAGGCGATGGCCCCGATCATGTCGTCGGGAGCCGGCGGGTCGATGTCCAGGGCGTCGATCAGGATCCGGCGGCCGGTCAGGCACAACTCCCGGATCGATCGGCGCACGCCGGGCCAGCCCTCGGGGTGCATGGCCGCCACCGCGTCCAGCGCGTCGGGCACGGTCAGCCATGCGCTCGGATCGTCGGTCCCCGTCCAGTCGAACTGGGCGTGCAGGCGCCCGCCGCCGGAGGGCCAGCCGCCGTTGTAGCCGTGGCTGATCACCGAGTGGTACACGTCGTCGCGCCGGTCGGGCCGGACCCACAGGAACCCGGCACCCTTGGCCGAGCACATCCACTTGTGGCAGTTGGCCGTCAGGTACGAGGCCCCCGACGCGGCCACGTCGAAGTCGATCATCCCGGGCGCGTGAGCCGCGTCGACCAGGACCCGCACGTCGGGCTCCAGCTCGGCCGCGAGGTCGCTCACCGGTATCACCAGCCCGGTGGCCGACGTCACCGCGTCGACAAGCAGGATGCGGGTGCGCCCGGTGACCGCGGCAAGCACCGCGTCGACAGCCTGCTGGGACGACTCCAGCGGGAACGGCACTGGCGCGGTCACTACTCGCGCTCCCGACCGCGACGCCGACACCGCGGCTGCGTTGCGGCAGGCGTTGTACTCGTGGTCGGTGACGACGACCTCGTCGCCGGGCTCGAGGGTGGGCTCCAGCGACCGCAGCACCGCGTTCACCCCTGCGGTGGCATTGTTGACGAACACCAGCCCGGCCTCGTCACCGCCCACGAAGCTGGCCACCGCCCGGCGGGCCGCGTCCAGCTCGCGCTGGTAGTCGCCGCCCAGGAAGTACCTCGTGGGGTTGGCCTCCATCCGGCTGCGCACCCGCTGCTGGGCCTCCAGCACCGTCGCCGGGGTCGCACCGAACGACCCGTGGTTCAGGTGCAGCACACCCTCTTCGAGCAGCCAGGGTCCCATTGATTCCACGCGGAACAGCTAGGTCGTTCGCTGCGGACCGAGAAACAGGCTCACTCGGTCCCCTCGATGGCTTCCAGGAATCGGAACATTCCGGATGACGGGTTGTCGTCCGGGAAGGCATTGCCCTTCCGTTGATGCATGCGATCCAAATATCCGGCCCGCCGATACGCCTTGCTTCGTCTTGGCATATAGGCAGGGCCGTCTACGCTCTTGTCTGAGCTACCGTCATGACTGCTGCGCAACTCGACAGCTTCATCTGTGGTGAGGCAATCGGTGTGATCTTCAAAATGGAGCGCGAGCCACAACTCAAAGCACGGGTTCGAAATTGCGAGCCCAATGTTGTCACGATTCGCTAGGTCGACAGCTTCCTTCAGATTCGGATGATTGTCTGGACACTCAACATCGAATAGGCACCAGACCTCATCGATTTCGTCCGCTTCTTCGAGGGATCGAGACTTGGACGCAGCGGCCGCCGACACAAGCGTGTAGGGAACAGCCCCCCGAGGATCATCAGCGACTTGGATCTTGACCGACGCTCCATCGCTGACTTCGGGCTCCTGCTTCAATGCCTCCAGGTAGTCTGGTTCGGTCCGTTCGCCTTCGCAGAAGACGAGGAAGGTCCTCTTGGGCGCGTCGATAGCGATCTCGCGTCGCAGCGACATTCTCCCCTCGGCCGGCCGTCGTGAGCGCTTGGCCATCAAGATGCCTGGTGTGACAAGCCGATGGCCTCGCGGACGGCAATCTGATCTATTTCGGGAACGGCGCCGAATCGGCCGCGCAGGTACGCCTTCTCCAGGTTGACAGATCTTCGTACCCGTTCGCCGCTGTATTCGGCGAGGGCCTTCAATGACGTCACGAGACCCTTGGATTTCTCGGTCAGCCACACCTCGTCTCGGTTCAGCGAATTGAGCAGAGTCGCATCATGCGTCGTGAAGATGAGCTGAGCCCCCAAGGGATTGACGGTCGGATCCTGAAACAGCTTGATGAGCCGGGCCGATAACTCTGGATGAAGGCTCGCGTCTATCTCGTCGCACAGAAGAACATGCCCCCGGTTAAGGGTTCCCAAGACGGGTGCCAGCATGCGGAACCACCTGATTGTTCCGTCGGACTCGTCTTCGATGTCTAATCCAACGGGTTCATCGTCCAGCTGCCGAACAAACTGTAGCTGTCGGCGTTTATCCGCATCCTCGTCGGCTCGGACACGGTCAATGCCGGGATCTGCCCATCGGAGCATCTCCAACGCCGATCGCCGATGTCCTTCATCGCTGATCGACCGGTGGCGCATTTCGTCGTGGTCCTCAAGGAACAGTCGAGCAGTTGAGTGGAACGGCGGGAACATTGGAAGGGCGCGCATCGGCTGTCGGGGGCGCCGCAAGCCCAGCACACCCGTTCTAGAGATCGCTCTTCCCACCTCTAGCACTGGATGGGACCTGAGGCGCATGGCAGCGGACAATGTGAGCGTTGTGGGCGTGAGCAACTCCCGGATGCCGCGCACGGCTTCGAAACCCCTGCGGAACTCGACGTCTTCACCCTCGCGTTCGAAGAGCGTACGTCTCCGGCGTTCCGGATAGCTGAACAGACTCTCATACTGAACACCGGAATCGTCGACCTCAAGCCAGTAGGAGTACCGAACGTCATCAACCATCAGGTCCAAATCGAACGTGGAGGGCTCCGTCGGGGCGTCACCGAAACGATGGGGATCGCGCGGAACCTCCTCTTCCCAACCGCGCAGCGACCGAGCGACGGCGTTCGAGAGCCAAGCGATCGCATCGAGCACGTTCGTCTTGCCGGATGCGTTGGGCCCGTAGATGCCGGCCACTGTCAAGGCGCGTTCCGGCAGGCGCTCGAAGCCTCGAGTCGCGGGGCGATCATCGTCCACGGCGATCAGCGATAGTTCCACTGGGTCGAGGATGGAGCGATGGTTTGAGACTTGAAACCTCAGCATCATGGTACAGATAGTACCCAATTGGTTACACGTTGACACTCATTCTTGTACGAACATGACGAATCAGAGAGTTAGATCGCGGTTTACGAGCCTTCAGACTCCTTGCTGGCGGCGCTTCTGGATGTTGGCCCACTCGTCGCGGAGACCGACGGTGCGGTGGTAGAGCATGGGGGTGTCCGGGTCGTGGGCGAAGTAGCCGAGGCGCTCGAACTGCACCACCTCGCCGGGTGCGGTCTTCTCCAGCTCCGGCTCGAGTTTGGCGCCGGTGATCAGCTCTCGTGAGGCGGGGTTGTACGACTCCAGCGGATCCCGGCCATCGGCGCCGGGCACTGCGTCGGTGAAGAGCCGGTCGTAGAGCGCCACCGTGGCGTCCACCGCATGGTCGGCCGACACCCAGTGGATGGTGGCCCGCACCTTGCGGCCGTCGGGGGCCTGGCCGTCGCCGGTCTCGGGGTCGTAGGTGCACCACAGGCGCGAGACCTCCCCGTCGGAGCCGGTTTCGACATCGTTGCACCGCAGGAAGTAGCCCGCCCTCAGGCGGACCTCGCGGCCCGGGGCCAGGCGGTAGAACTTGCGGGGCGGGTCGAGCATGAAGTCGTCCCGCTCTATCCACAGCCGCTCGGTGAACGGCACCAGCCGGTTGCCCGCCAGCGGGTCCTCGGGGTTGTTCACCGCGCGGCGATACTGGAAGTGGCCTTCGGGCCAGTTGTCGATCACCACCTCCAAGGGGCGCAGCACGGCCATGCGGCGCTGGGCGGTGCGGTTGAGGTGGGTCCGCACGAACGACTCCAGCAGCTCGATCTCGTGCACGCCGTTGACCCGGGCCACGCCGATGTGGGCGCAGAACTCCCGGATCGCCTCGGGCGGGTAGCCCCGCCGGCGCAGGCCCCGCAGCGTCGGCAGCCGGGGATCGTCCCAGCCGTCCACCAGCCCCTCCTCTACCAGCGTGTGCAGCTTCCGCTTGGAGGTGACGGTGTGGGTCAGGTTCAAGCGGGCGAACTCGTACTGGCGGGGCCGGTCGCCGGGCAACCGCAGGTGCTCCAGGTACCAGTCGTAGAGCTGGCGGTGGGCGTCGAACTCCAGCGAGCACAACGAGTGGGTCACGCCCTCGATGGCGTCGCTCTGGCCGTGGGCCCAGTCGTAGGTGGGGTAGATGCACCAGGCGTCGCCGGTGCGGAAGTGGGCGGTGTGGCGGATCCGGTACATGACCGGGTCACGCATCAGCATGTTGGGGTGGGCCATGTCGATCTTGGCCCGCAGAACCTTCTCGCCGTCGCCGAAGCGCCCCGCCCGCATGTCCCGTAGCAGGCTCAGGTTCTCCTCCACCGAGCGGTCCCGCCAGGGGCTCGCGGTACCCGCGGTGCTGAAGTCGCCCCGGGTGGCCGAGATGGTCTCGGCATCCTGGTCGTCGACGTAGGCCAGACCCTCGCGTACCAGGTGCTCGGCCCACTCGTAGAGATGCCCGAAGTAGTCCGAGGCGTGGACGGCCCGGCCGTCGGGCTCGAAGCCCAGCCAGGCGATATCGTCGGCTATGGCCTGCGCGTAGGCGGCATCCTCGCCCTCGGGGTTGGTGTCGTCGAAGCGCAGCCGGCAGGCACCGCGGTTCTCGGCGGCCACCTCGAAGTTGAGGCAGACCGCCTTGGCGTGGCCGATGTGGAGGAACCCGTTGGGCTCGGGCGGGAAGCGGGTCTGTACCCGCCCGGCGTAGGTCCCGGCCGCGTTGTCGGCCCGGACCTGCTCCCGGATGAAGTCCAGCGACCGGGCTGTGGCCGCTGATTCGTCGTGCGCCTCGGCCATGTCAGTCCAGCAGGTGGGGAGCCAGGGTCCGCCAGCCGTCCACCGTGGCGTCGGTGCTTTCGGCGAGCAGCTGCACACACACGTGGTCGGCTCCCGCGTCGAAGTGCTCCTGGACGCGTGCCGCGATCTGCTCAGGGGTGCCCCACACCACGATCGCGTCGACCAGCCGGTCCGACGGCCCGCCCCCGGGCCCGCCATCGAGGTCGGACTGCTCGAAACCGAGGCGCAGCAGGTTGTTGGCGTAGTTCGGTGCCCGGACGTATCTGGCCATGTTCTCGCGGGCCACAGCCCGGGCCGAGGCCGCGTCGGTGTCGAGCACGGCCATCTGCTCGGGATACAGCGCAGCGTCGGGGCCCATGATCTGGCGGGCGACGGCAGTGTGCTCGGGAGGAACGAAATACGGGTGCGCGCCCGCGGTCGCTTCCGCCGACAGCTGCAGCATCCTGGGACCCAGGGCGGCCAGCACCATCTCGGAGAGATCCTGGGGACCGTGGGCCAGGAACGGGGCCTCGCCCATCCGGGCCAGGTACTCCCGCATGTAGCTGAACGGGCGGGAGTAGTCGTGCTTGCGGATGTCCCGCACCAGGTGGGCGTGGCTCACGCCGAGTCCGAGCAGGAAGCGTCCTGGGAAGGCCTCCTCGATGGTGCGCTGGGCGTTGGCCGTCGTCATCGGGTCGCGGGCGTAGATGTTGGCGATGCCGGTGGCCACCTTGATCGAGGAGGTGTCCCGCAGCAGCAGGGCGGCCTTCACGAACGGGTCCCGCCCGACCGCCTCGGGGAACCACATCGCCCCGTAGCCCAGTTCCTCCGCCTCCGCAGTGATTTCCGCCGCCCGCGACGACGGCACGCTGTCGAGGATCCATGTCCAGATCCCGACGCGCCCCACGTTGATGTCACCCATGCTCATGGGCCGCAACCTACCGTCGCAGCGTCGTCTCGGGGTGGGTCAGGCGTCGGCTTGGCCCAGGTAGGAGGCTCTCAGGTCGGGATGGGCCAGCAGATTCTCGGCGGTGTCGTCGAGCACCACCCGGCCGGTCTGCAGCACCCAGCCCCGGTCCGCGATCGACAGGGCCATGTTGGCGTTCTGCTCCACCATGAAGACGGTCAGGCCGGCCTCATGGATCTGCTGGATCAACTCGAAGTTCTGCTGGACCAGAGCGGGGGCCAGGCCCATCGACGGCTCGTCCATCAGCAGCACCCGCGGCTTGGCCATCAGGGCCCGGCCCATGGCCACCATCTGCTGCTCGCCCCCCGACAGCGTGCCCGCCTTCTGGCTGAGGCGCTCCTTGACCCGTGGGAACAGTTCGAAGATCCGTTCCAGGTCGGCTGCTATGCCGTCGGTGTCGGACCGCAGGTAGGCGCCCAGGTCGAGGTTCTCGCGCACGCTGAGGCGCTTGAACAGACGGCGGTTCTCCGGGACCATGGTCACGCCGCGGGCCACCCGGTAGCTGGTGGGCCTGTCGTTGACGACCTCGCCGTCGAGCACGACCTCCCCCGAGGTCGGCTTGAGCATGCCGAGCAGGGTCTTGAGGGTGGTGGACTTGCCGCTGGCGTTGCCCCCCAGCAGGCACACCAGCTCACCCTCATGGATCGAGAGGTCCACGTCCCGCAGGGCGTGCACCGCCCCGTAGTGGGCGTTCACCGAGCGCATCTCCAGCAGCGGCGTCACCGCCGCCTGGTCCTGGCCGTCGCTCACGACGACGTCTCGGTTCCGTGGCCTAGATAGGCCTCGATCACCAGGGGGTCGTTGGAGACGTCCGAGTAGTCGCCCTCGGCGATCTTGGTGCCGTGGTCGAGCACCACCACCCGGTCGGACACCTCCCGTACCACGTCCATGTGGTGCTCGATGACCACGATGGCGAAGCCCCACTCGTCGCGCAGGCGCCCGATCATCCCGGTGAGCTCGGCCGACTCCACGGGGTTCATGCCGGCCACCGGCTCGTCGAGCAGGATCAGTTTGGGCTGGGTGGCCATGGCTCTGGCGATCTCCAGCCGGCGCCGGTTGGCGTAGGACAGGGTGAAGGCGGGCTGATCGAAGCGATACCCGACGAGCCGTGACCCGAAGAAGCTGAGGACCTTCTCGGCCCGCTCGCGGATCTCGGCCTCCTCACGCCTGAAGGAGGGTGTGTAGAACAGGGCGCCGAAGGCGTGCTGGTGGGTGCGGCAGTGCTGGGACACCATCACGTTCTCCAGCACGGTCATGTTGGCGAAGAGCCGCACGTTCTGGAAGGTGCGGGCGATGCCCCGAGCCGTGACCCGGTTGGGGTCCAGGCCCAGCAGCGAGGTGCCCTCGAAGAGGATGTCGCCGGCAGACCTCTCGACCGTGGCGGTGATGGCGTTGAACAAGGTGGTCTTGCCGGCGCCGTTCGGTCCGATCACGGAGACGATCTCGCCCTCGTGAACCTCGAAGTCAAGTCGGTCGAGGGCGTGAAGGCCGCCGAAGTCGACACTCAACTGGCGGGTCTCCAGCAGTGGCCGGCGTCCGGATCCGTTGGCGGCGGTCATGTCGCTGGTGCGGCTCGCCCGCCGCCGTTGCCGTCGTCGTCCTCGACCTGGCCTCTGAGCCAGGCGTCCTGGGCCATCTCCTGCTGGTGGAGCTCGCGCGACCGGCGCACGCTGGGTATCAGACCCTCCGGGCGGGCCAGCATCATCCAGATCAGCAGCGCCCCGTAGATCAGCAGCTTGAACTCCGAGAACTCGGCCAGCAGTCCGGGCTGCTTGGGCCCGCCGAGCACTCCGATCAGCACGGCAGAGCCGGCGATCACGCCCACGATGCTGCCCATGCCCCCGAAGATCACCACGACCAGGATCACGATCGACACCAGGATCAGGAAGCTGTTGGGGAACACCGATCCGACCTTGGCCGAGAAGATCGCGCCGCTGAACGAGCCCAGGACGGCCCCCACCACGAAGGCCAGCAGCTTGACGTTCACCGTGTTGATGCCCATGGCCTCGGCCACCGTCTCGTCCTCGCGGACCGCCATCCAGGCCCGCCCGAGCCGGGACCGCTCCAAGCGCCAGGAGACGTAGATGGCGATGGCGCAGAAGGCCAGCACCAGGTAGAAGACGCGGCGCGGGTCGGTGCCGGCCACGCTGGTCAGCCCGAAGATCCCCGCTCCGGGGATCTTGGTGATGCCCTGGGAGCCGCCGAACCATCCCGACAGCCAGTCCGACAGGAAGATCAGCCGGATGATCTCACCGAAGCCCAACGTGACGATGGCCAGGTAGTCGCCCCGCATCCGGATCACCGGCGCCCCGATGAACAGGCCCACCAGGCCGGTGATGACCACCACCACGATGAGGGCCACGAGCCAGGGCATCTCGGGGTTGATCCTCGGCGAGGTCGCGGCGGTGAGCACCGCGGCCGAGTAGCTGCCCACCGCGAAGAAGGCCACATAGCCCAGATCCAGGATGCCGGCCAGCCCCACCACGACGTTGAGGCCCAGGGCCAGCAGCACGAACAGCCCGACGTTGGCGAGCAGCTCGTTGGTGAGCTTGCCCGCGAACAGAGGCAGGATCACCAGCGCTGCAGCGGTTAGGAGAATCAGCAAGCCGTTGGTCCGTGCCCGTTTGGCGCCCTCCAGGGTGGCGATGTGTTCTCGAGCCTGGCGGACCCGCCCCCGCCCGAGCACCGCCAGGATCCCGGAAGCGGCGGCAAGGCCGAGTGCGCTGGTCCAGTTGATCCCGCCCCGGCGGGCATAGAGCCGGTCGGTGAGTGCCTCGAGGCGCATGCCCTCGGCCAGATCCACCACCAGGGGCTCCAGAACCGCTGCACCCCCGACGGCGAGTGCCATGGTCACCACCGCCCGGCGAGATCGCGGGCCGAGCACCCGAAGAGCGCCGCCCGCTCCGCCGATGGCAGCGCCGATCAGCAGCCAGATGACCACCGCGAACCATGTGGCGTTGCCGAAGGCGAGCAGGTCCGCCAGCATCGGGCTCCAGTTGACCAGCGGCTCGCGCAGGTCGAAGTTGGCCAGCAGCACCGCCAGCAGCGACAGCCCCCCGCCGGCGAGGGCCCCGCATGCCGCGCCCCCCGCCACCTCGTGGGCGCCGGCCGTGTACACCGGCATGCCCTCCCGCTTGATCTGGTGGCCGACACGGTGCCCGGCCGCGAACGGCACGATCAGAAGGGTCAGGTAGCCCAGGCTGAGGATCGGCTTCACGACCAGCCGCTCGTCGAGCCTGACCGGCATGTTCGACAGGGCGATGAAGATCTGCGCGATAGCCCCGACCGCACCCATGCGCACCAGCCGCCGCCAGTCCTGGGCCAGCACCGGGCGTGACGGTGCCAGCAGGGTCTCGGCGGGGCCGGCTGCTCCGGTCCCGGGCGGAAGAGTCGCGGTCATGTCCGGTCCTCAGCGGGGAGTCGCTCGCCGAAGATGCCTGCCGGTCGCAGCAACAGCACGCCGATCAGCACCGCGAAGGCCACCGCGTCCCGCAGCTGCGACACGCCGCTGACCCCCAGCGGCTCGAGTATCAGCAGCGGACCCACCGACTCGGCCACACCGATCGACAGCCCTCCAGCCATGGCCCCGCCGAGATGGCCGATGCCGCCCACCACCGCCGCGCTGAAGGCCTTGATCCCGGGCAGGAAGCCGGTGGTGTGGATCACGCTGCGGAACAGGATCCCCCACAGGATCCCGGCCAGACCGGCCATGGCGCCGCCCACGGCGAACACTTTCACGATGGTGCGGTTCACGTTGATGCCCATCAGTGCGGCTATCTCCGCGTCCTCGGCCACGGCCCGCATCGCCTTGCCGCCCTTGGTGTGCTCCACCAGGTACCACAGCACTCCCATCGACACCGCGGCCACCACCACCACCAGGATCCTCGACCCCTCGATCTGCAGGAAGGTGTGCTTGTCCTTCACCCAGTCGGGCACGTCGGGGTAGGCCTTGGCTGCCGGGCCCAGCAGCACGATCGACGCGTTCTGGATGAAGAACGACACCCCGATCGAGGTGATCAGGGGTATCAGGCGGGGCGACCCCCGCAAAGGCCGGTAGGCGACCCGCTCCATGATCACCGCCACCAGCGTGCACACGATCATCGAGACGATCACGATGAACACCAGCGACCCGATGAAGTTGCTCTCCCACAGCCCCGCGTCGGCGAGCTTGTTGGAGGTGATCATGCCGGTCATGGCTCCCACCATGAACACCTCGCCGTGGGCGAAGTTGATGAATCCGAGCACGCCGTAGACCATCGAGTAGCCCAGCGCGATCAGCCCGTACATGCAGCCCTGGGCCACCCCCGAGATGATCAAGCCCCGGAACTGGGCGCCGGTCAGCCCCGTCGCGTCGGGATTGGCCCAGCGGGCGAAGGGATTGTCGGTGTCGATCTCCTGCCAGATGAAGGCGAGCAGACCGATCGCTATCACTGTCAGAGCCGCCACCCGCAGGAAAGTCAGGAACCAATCGACTCCGGTGCGTGGCGCCCCGCGGCGAGGCCCACTCGTTCGGATCATCGCAGCGATCCTAGTATCAGCGCCGGATGCGCATGAGCGGCCACGGGTCGGGCTCGTCGGCGATGTCCACCACCACCATCGATGGTCCGGGATGGGCCAGCGATCCTTCGAGCACTCGCGGCAGTTCGGAGGGACTGCCGGCTCGCTCGGTGCGCACGCCGATACTCTCACCGAACATGACCCAGTCGGGATTGTGGAGCGTCGAGGCGATGGTCCGGTCCGGGCCGAAGCGCTGCCTCTGCAGGCGTTGGACGTTGCCGTAGGCGCCGTTGTCGAACAGCAGCACGGTGGTGTTGATGCCGTGCTGCACCGCGGTGGCCAGCTCCGTGGCGGTGAACAGCATCCCGCCGTCGCCGACGATGGTGAGCTGGGCCCGGTCCGGCGCGGCAGCGGCGGCGCCGATGCCGTGGGCCACGCCCGCGCCGAGCGTCCCCGCCCCGCCAGTGGCCAGATACGTCCGGGGCCGGCGGTGCTCGTAGGCGATGTGGGCCACGAATGCGACCTGGGTGACGTCCTCGACGATGATCCCGTCGTCGGGCATCACCGACCGGATGGCGCGCAGATAGCCGAGTTGCGGTTCCAGATAGGCGATCCGGTCGCAGTGCTCGGCCCGCAGTTGGGCCATCTCGGAGGTGCGGTCGTCCCGGTGACGGTTATGGCGGCCGAGGGCGTCCACCAACAGCCGGCACGCCTCGGCTGCGTCGCCGTGGACGCCCACGGTGCCGGTGCCGTACCGGTCGAGTTCGGCCGCGTCGATGTTGATCTGCACGATCTGCTGTCCCGCCCGGACCCCCCACTCGATGTTCGGGAACTCCATCCGGGTGCCGATTCCCAGCACAACATCGGAGGTGGGCCACAGGTCGCGCCCCATGGTGAGGTAGGCGTGCAGGCGGTGGCGCGAGTCGAGCACACCGAGCCCCATATGGCGAGCGAACACGGGCGCCTCCAGCATCTCGGCCAGCTCCCTCACCGGCTCGGAGGCGTCCTGAGCGCCGCCACCGACCATGATGAGCGGGCGATGGGCCTGCCCGAGGACGCGGGCGGCCTGCTCGATCTGGCCAACGTCAACCGGCGGCGTGGACACTCGGGGTGCCTCGATGACGCCATCGGCCGGCTGCTTCCAAACGTCGACCGGTACCTCCACCGCCACGGGACGGGGCACACCGGAGGTGAGCTCGTCGATGGCCTGCTGCCAGACGCCGACCGCGTCGATGCCGCTGCCGACGTAACCGGTGTGCTTGGTGATCTGGCGCAGAACGGCAGCAGGGTCGGGCAGGTCGTGCAGGACTCCGGTGCTCCGGCCCCGGAGCTGTGCGGGGACGGCTCCGACGAGAGCCAACACCCTGGCGTTGCCCCAGTAGGCGCTTGTGAGGCCGGCCGCAGCGTTGAGCATGCCCGGGCCGGGCACCACGCACAGCACCGCCGGCCGGGCGGTGACCTGGGCCGCGCCCAGGGCCATGTAGGCCGCGCCCTGCTCGTGGCGGGTCGCTATCGGGCGGATGTCGCGGGCATCGGAGAGGGCGTCGAAGAAGTCGTCGTTCTGAACGCCGGGCAGGCAGAACAGCATGTCCACGCCCAGCGACCGGAGGGCCTCGACCGAGAGCCGGGCGACCGTGGTCGCTCCGGCCGTCCGGCTGCCGGTCACAACTGCCGCAGCCGGCGGGGCTCTGGCAGGGTCGGTGGGCCTGTCAGCCGACTACGCAGGGGTTGACCATCTCGCCTATGCCCTCGATGGCGGTGCGCACGACCATGCCGGGCGCGAGCCATTGCTGGGGGTCGCGGGCCATCCCCACGCCGCCGGGCGTGCCGGTGGCGATGATGTCGCCCGGGTCAAGGGTCATGATCGTGCTCAGGTCGGCCACGAGCTCCGCCGGGCCGAACACCAGTTGATCGGTGTTGGACGACTGCTTGGTGATTCCGTCGACGGTGCAGCTCACCCGCAATCCCCGGCCGTCTCCGATCTCATCCGCGGTGACCAGCGCGGGGCCGACCGGTGTCGAGCCCTCGAAGGTCTTCCCCGCCAGGAACTGCGTGGTCCGTGTCTGCCAGTCCCGGATCGACACGTCGTTGAGCACCGTGAACCCGGCGATGGCTGCCAGGGCCTCGTCGGCCCCTGCGTTGCGCACCTGCCGGCCGATGACTACCGCCAGTTCGACCTCCCAGTCGGCATTGGTCGACACTTCGGGCGGAGGGAGCCGGATCGGGTCGTTGGGCCCGGTCAGTGCCCGGCGGTACTTGGCGAAGTAGATGGGTGCCGCCGGCAGCGGGCTGTTGGTCTCGGCGGCGTGGTCGCGGTAGTTCAGCCCGACGCAGACGATCTTGTCGGGCCCGGGCACCACCGGAGCGAGGTCCGCGCCGTCCAGCGCCAGCATGCCGTCGCCCTCGGTGACGGCCACACTGCCCGACGTGACCGGCCCGGCCTCCAAGACCGCCCGCACGTCGGGCGCGTCGAGCAGCACTATCTCGTCACCGGACACTCTGCCGGCACGGGTGGCTCCATCGATCCGGACGGTCACGAGTCGCATGGGGGTTCTCCGGGTTGTGTGGGGAATCGGCTAGTTGTACGGGCGCAGCAAAGCGCCAGACTACCAGCGTGCTAGCGGGCGCCCGGGACCGGAACACAGTTCGGCGATGAGCCAGTTCGACGAGGAGACGGCGGTGGTGCCCGTCGGCGACGGCCTTTGGGCAACGCGCCTGTCGGCCGGCTGGAACATCGCCGACAACAGCAACGGCGGCTACGCACTCACCTCGGTGCTGAGAGCCATGCGCTCGCTCGTCCCCCACCCCGATCCGATCTCGGTCACCACCCACTTCCTTCGCCCGGCCAAGGGCGACACCGACGCCGAGGTCAGGGCGTCGGTGGTCCGGAGCGGCCGCACGGTCAGCACGCTGCGGGGCTCACTGTGGCAGGAGGGCAGGCAGCGCCTGGAGGTGCTGGCCGCGTTCTCGGACCTGGCCACGGGTGGCGGCGGCCCGGAGATAACCCAGGCGCCGCCACCGGTCCCGCCGGTGGAGGAATGCGTCCATCGAGGCAGTCTCGAACAGGGCGTGGAACTGCCCATCCTCTCCCGGGTGGACGTGCACATCCACCCCGACCACGCTCCCGCGGGCGGCAGCGATCGGGCCCTGATCGACGGCTGGATCCGCTTCAACGACGGCTCGGCGCCGTCCACCATGGCGCTGCCGTTCTTCGCGGACGCTCTGCCGCCTTCGCTGTACCCCCTGCTCGGCTTCATCGGCTGGGTGCCGACCATCGAGTTGACCGTTCACGCCCGCAGAATCCCCGCGCCCGGGTGGCTCCAGGTCCGCCAGGAGAGCCATGACCTTCACGATGGCCGGATGATCGAGTCGGGCTCGCTGTGGGACTCAACCGGGGCGCTGGTCGCCACTTCCCGCCAGATCGGCCTCCTGCTGACCTGAGAACACGAGCGGGCAGGTGATACCGCCTCGCGGTGCAGCGGTGCCACGCCCGCTCTTGTTCGCTGCGCTCACGGGCCGCTCGGGCCACGGCCTCGCTCCGCTCGGCCTCTGAGCCCGCGGTCGCTACTGGTAGATGATCACGTCGGGCACCGGGTCTATCGCCAGGACGTCCTCGGGGCTTATCAGTGGATTGTCCTGGTCGAAGAACAGCTTGAAGGCCGGACGTTGCGAGGGTTCGGTGATGGCGTAGAGCCCGTAGCCGTAGAGCTTGGCGCGGGGGCTCCCGATGCCGTCCATGTCGATCGACAGCTCGACGCCGGGCTGTGTCACGATGACCTCGCGGTCGTGCAGCATGCGGTCGGCGAACTGGTGCACCATCAGGATCTTGGGCGGCAGCCCCTCCCTCGCCACGAGCTGTGAGAGGTAGAGCAGGACCTCGTTCACCTGCTCGCCGGTTATCCCGCCGATGGCCCGCCCGGGACGGACCCCCAGTGGCTCGGTCGCGAACTCGGGGTCCAGAGCCATGTGGACGAATGGCTCCCGGAGGAACTCCTCGAGCAGCTTCACCTCGGCGAGTGGATCGCTCCAGCCGATCTGGTTGTCGATGAAGAGGAGCATTCCGTGCTCCCGGGCCGCCTCGACGTACTCGGCGATGCGGTCGTCGGGGAGGCGGTAGAGCCAGGTTCCGTCCGATGTCGGATTCGCCTGGGCGACGCCGGTGATGAGGTGGTAAGCCCCGATGGCGCCGCGCGGTCCGTTCAGTTGGTCATAGCGTTCTGTCCATTCGGTAATCTCGCCGGCCACCTGTGCGGGCGTTCCATGGCCGAGCACCCCCATGGAACGGACCCCGGGATGGCCGTAGAACGCGACTATCTGGGGCCATTCCGGGATGATCGTCACCGGCGACGAAAAGGTCCAGAAACCGGGCTGCCTGCTGGCATAAAGCAGGTGGCGCAGCGGCAGCTGGCGCTCGCCCCAGCCATCGTCAGCGTCGCGGACCTTCAGCGCCACGCTGACGACCCCGTCCGCGAGCCGCCGTGCTACGACGCGGACCACGGCTCCCTCGAGGGCGAAGGGAGAGGTCGTCAGCCAACGGGAATGTTCGCGGCCGGCGGGCATCAGGCGCTTGGGCGGCAGCAGGATCTCCCCCCATTCGCCGCCGGAGAGCACCTGGAGGCCGACCTCGACGCGTCCGTCGGAGAGCCACTTTGCGGCGACGCGTGTCTCGATTGCTCCCAGCTGCACTGCTTCTTGGGCCGCGGCCGCGGCGCTGCCCGACACCAGCGTGACGGAGACCGCCAGCGCGGCCGCCGCGGCGAGAGCCCGTCTTCTCACGCTGGGGCAAACTCGAAGACGATGTTGGCCAGGCTGGCCTCGATGTCGTCGGGGTCGAGGTGGTGGATGACGGTGGTCTTCTGGGAGCCGCAATCCCCGAAGCTGTCGCAGTTGATCGTGCCGATGATGCCGCCGTACCCGCTCACCGAGTTCAGGTAGTCCCTGACGCCTGACCGGTCGATGACCAGAGTGCCGTCCTCTACTGCGGACGAGGCCGCAATGGCTTCGAGCAGCAGGGTGGTGGCGTCGTAGGAGTGGGCCCAGTACGGCGCGGAGGGTGGCTCGCCGTAGGTCTGTTCGTAGGCGTCCAGCAGGCTGTCGGAGGTCTTGCCCGTGCTCTGGTTGGACGTGGCCCCGAATCGCAGGTCCGGCCCCGAGAAATAGACGCCGGCCGACTGCGGCAGCGACATGAAGCCGTCGTTGAGCAGGGCCGCGTCGGTGAGCAGGATCGTCTCCTCGAGCCCCGACACTCCGGGCGCCTGATCGGTCAGGAAGTCGCCCGCGGGCTGGAAGATGGGGAAGAACAGCGCTTCGGGGTTGCCGGTCGCGATCTCGGTCAGCACCGGCACCATGTCGGTGTCCTCCTTGTTGATGGCCGAGAACCCGGTGACGGTGCCCCCCAGCCGCTCGAAGCTGTCGGCGAAGGCTTGGGCAATCGACCGGGAGTAGGGGTCACCGTCGTGGATCGCCGCCGCTGAGGCCAGGCCCAGCTCCTCATGCGCGAATCGGGCCATGGCCTCGCCCACGTACAGGCCGTTGTTGGAGGTTCGGTAGTAGCCGACGCTGTGGTTGAGGCCGGGATTGCCGGCCAGGTCCGATGTGAGGGTCGGCGACGTGTTGGAAGGGGCGATGAGCACCATCCCGGCGGCGGTGATGAGGGGTGAGGCGGCGACGGCCGCGGTGGAGCACGACGGCCCGATCACACCGATCACGTCCTCGTCGGCCACGATGGTCTGGGCCGCGGCCTGGGCGCCGTCGGAAGAGCACAGGTCGTCGTAGCGGGTTCCGAGGTCGATGTCGAAGCCGTGGATCGGGCCGAAGTCGGCTACGGCCAGTTCCACGCCTCGCTGGTTGGGAATGCCGAGGTAGGCCACGTCGCCGGTGATGGTGTTGAGGGAACGGATCTGGACCGCGTCATCTGGGTCCACTACCACGGTGCCCAGTGAGCCGTCGCCGAGGATGTCGGGCTCGGGCGCGCCGCCGGTGTCCTCGGCTCCGCTGCAGGCCGCAGCCACCAGCACTGCGACGAGCGCTGCCCCCAGAATTGTCGCCATGGTCCCGGAACGACCCGCCAGCCGGTTCATCCCGCCATTATCCCCGCTACGCGTTCCGGGGAGTGTTCAATCGCGAAACAGGTCGGCGTATCGGGCCCGCAATTCGGCCTTGAGGACCTTGCCCATGGCATTGCGGGGCAGCTCATCCACGATGATGTAGCGCTTGGGGTGCTTGAACCGGGCCAGGTTGCCGAGGGTGCCGGCCAGGTTGCCGAGGGTGCCGGCCAGGTCCGACGTCTGCTCTTCGGGGTCACCGCCGACGTCGTGCTCCGCGACCACGAAGGCCGCGGCTGCTTCGCCGAGGTCGGGATGCTCCAGGCCCACGACTGCCGACTCGATCACGGCCGGGTGGGCGTCGAGAGCCTGCTCGATCTCGACCGGGTAGATGTTCACGCCTGCGGAGATGATCATGTCGCCGGCCCGGCCCTCCAGCGTCAGGCGGCCCTGGTCGTCGAGGCGGCCGATGTCGCCGGTGACGAACCAGCCGTCCTCAGTGCGGGACTCGGCGGTCGCGTCGGGCCGGCGCCAGTAGCCCGGGCCCACATTGGGACCCCGCACCTGGACCATCCCTGCCTGTCCCGCCGGCGCGCATCCGTCATCGCCCCACACCCGCACTTCGATGCCCGGCAGGGCGAGACCCACGGTGCCCGCCACCCGGCGCCCGTCGTAGGGGTTCGAGGTGATCATCAGCGTCTCGCTCATCCCGTAGCGCTCCAGAACCTCGCAGCCGGTGCTGTCGGCCACCGAGCGGTGCAGAGCCGCGGTCATCGGCGCCGACCCCGATACGAGGAGCCGGACGCCGCGGCAGGCCGCGGCGTCGAACCCGCCGGTTGCCAGCAACCGGTGGTAGTGGGTGGGCACCCCCATCATCACGGTGGCTGTGGGCAGATCGGCGAGCACCGGCGCAGCCTCGAAGCGCTCCAGGAAGATCACCTCGCAGGCGCTGAGCATGGCGGTGTGCAGCGCCACCATGAGTCCATGCACATGGAAGATGGGCAGGGCGTGCAGCAGCACATCGGTGGGCCGGAACGCCCAGGCCTCGTTGAGTGTCAGCGCGTTGCTGGCCATGTTGCCGTGGGTGAGCATGGCCCCCTTGGGCCGGCCGGTGGTGCCCGATGTGTAGACGAGGGCCGCGAGGTCGTCGTCCCGGCGATCGGCGAATCCGGCCAGCGGCTGAGCTCGCTCCAGCCCCGCGGTCAAGGCGGGGGCGTCCCGTACCACCGCGGCGGGCTCGGCGTCCGACACGAACCAGTCGACTTCGGTCTCGGTGTAGGCCGTGTTGAGCGGCACATACACCGCGCCCAGGCGCAACACTCCGAGGTAGAGGGCTACGGCGTCGGTCGACTTGGGGAGCTGCGCCACCACCCGGTCGCCGAGCGCCACTCCTTGCGACTCCAGCCATCCGGCGGCCCGAGCCGACCGCTCATCCATATCGCCGTAGGTGAGCGCGCCAGAGCCGGGCACTCGCAGGAACGGGCGGTCAAGCGCCGGCTCGAGCCTCCGTCTCAGCAGCCCGAAGAAGCCGTCCTCCACGCTAAGGGCTCCCGCTCCTGTTCGCTGCGCTCACGGGCCGCTCGGGCCACGTTGCCCGCTCCTGTTCGCTTCGCTCACGGGCCGCTCGGGCCACGTTCCCCGCTCCTGTTCGCTGCGCTCACGGGCCGCTCGGGCCCGGGGCCTCGCTCGGCGCCTTGTCAGGATCCTCATAACTGCTCCCTATCGCTCGGCCTCTGAGAGTGTGCCTCTTCGGCGGCACCTAACCTCTCTTGGATGGGGCACGATGGGATCCGGAACGTTGTCCTGACCGGGTTCATGGGAACCGGGAAGACGACGGTGGGCCGGATCCTGGCCGACCGCCTCGGCTACGGCTTCGTCGACACCGACGAGGTGATCGAGTCGCGAGCCGGGCCGATACCGGAGATATTCGAGCGATCCGGCGAGCCGGGCTTCCGCGAGCTGGAACGCTCCGTGGCCCGCGAGCTGGCCGGTCGCACCGGCATGGTGGTCTCCACCGGGGGGCGGATGATGCTCGACCCCGAATGCGCAGCCTGCCTGGAGTCCGAGGCCGATGTCGTCTGCCTCACCGCCGGCACCGACACCATCATCGAGCGGATCGGCGACACCGCGCAGAGGCCGCTCCTGGCTGGGCCGGACGCCTCCGAGCGGGTGCGGGAGCTCCTGGACGAGCGGGCCGAGGGCTACGGCCGCTTCGCTTCGGTGGACACCGAGGGCCGCAGCGTCGAAGAGGTGGCTGACGCGGTTATGTCGCTGCTCGGGCTATAACTGCCCTATGGCGCTAACGATCCTGGTAGTCAACGGTCCCAACCTCAACCTGCTCGGCACGCGGGAGACCGACATCTACGGTCATACCACGCTCGACGAGCTGATGGCCGATGCCGCCGCCCACGGGGAGTCGAGAGGCGCAACCGTGCGCCATGTGCAGTCCAACGTCGAGGGCGACCTGGTGGCGGCCATCCAGGCCGCCGCGGCCGGCGGGGAGGGCGCGGCCGACGGCGTGGTGCTCAACGCGGGCGCCCTGACCCACTACTCGATAGCGCTGCGCGACGCCATCGCCGCGGTCGACGTGCCCGTGGTGGAGACCCACCTGTCCAACGTGTACGCCCGCGAGGACTTCCGACACACCTCGGCTGTCGCTGCGGTCTGCGTGGGGGTCATCACCGGCTTCGGCTCCACGAGCTACCGGCTGGCGGTGGACGCCCTGATCGACCTGCTGAGCGACTGACCGCCGGGACGAAGTGGTCGGGTTCCCGGCTCGCTGAGGCCGCCGTGGCTTCCGAGGTCGTGATGCTGAAGGTGGATGGCCGCGACGTGCGGGTGACCAATCCCGGCAAGGTCTTCTTCTCGACCAGGGGCGAGACCAAGCTCGACCTCGTCGAGTACTACCTGGCGGTGGCCGAGCCCCTGATGCGGGCGATGGGAGGTCGCCCTGTACTGCTGGAGCGTTACCCGGACGGAGCGGAGGGCAAGTCCTTCTTCCAGAAGCGGGTGCCCCAGGGCGCCCCCGAGTGGCTCACCACCACGGTGGTCAGCACGCCCAACGGCACCCTGTCCAACGCCATGGTCGCGGCCGACCTTGCCCATGTTGTGTGGGCCGTCAACATGGGCTGCCTCGGATTCCATGTCTGGCCCTACCTGGCCGACAGCCCGGACTTCGCCGATGAGCTGCGCATCGATCTGGATCCCCAGCCCGGCGTCGGTTTCGACCAGGTGCGGGAGGCGGCCCGCGAGGTGAAGGCCGCCTTCGACGAGTTGCAGATGGCCGTCTACGTCAAGACCTCCGGGCGGAGGGGCCTGCACGTCTACTCCCGGTTGGCGCCCCGCTGGGACTCCTACGCAGTGCGGGCCGCGGCCGTGGCCCTGGCCAGAGAGATGGCCCGGCGCCGTCCCGACCTGATCACCGACGCCTGGTGGAAGGAGGAGCGGGGCCGGCGGGTGTTCATCGACTTCAACCAGAATGCCCCCCACAAGACGGTGTTCGGAGCATGGTCGGCCCGCCCCCGGGTCGGCGGGCAGGTATCGGCCCCCATCAGGTGGGACGAGATCGACACCGTTCAGCCGGATGATCTGACCATCGCCACCGTCGGTGCCCGGGTGGCCGAGATCGGGGACCCGTGGGCGGCCGTGGACGGTGAGCCCGCCTCGCTTGAACCGCTGCTGGAATGGCACGCTCGGGACATGGCCGCCGGACTCATGGACGCTCCCTGGCCTCCCGTGTACCCGAAGATGCCCAACGAGCCGCCCCGGGTCGCGCCCAGCCGGGCCGCCCGCACCGGAGAGGAGGGCGCATCCTGATGAAGCCTCGGCTGTCAATGCACCTGGTCAACTTCGCGGCCGAGCCGCCCGGAGAGTGGCAGCGTCTCTTCGACCTGGCTGTCGCGGCCGACCGGGCCGGCATCGGCCGTCTGGTGGTGTCGGACCATGTCGTCCACGGCGAGCGCCTCGACCGCTACGCCGATCCGGCCCGGGGCGGGCTGGCCGGCGGCCGTCAGCCCACCGGCCCCGACGGGGCCTGGCTCGAGCCGCTGACCGTGCTGGCCATGGTCGGTGCCTTGACCGAGCAGGTTCGGCTGTGCCCGATGGTGCTGCTGGCCGCGTTGCGCCGCCCCATCGTGCTGGCCAAGACTGCGGCCACAGTCGACGTGCTCACCGGCGGGCGACTGGATCTGGGCGTGGGCGTGGGCTGGCAGCAGGAGGAGTACGAGGCGGCCGGACTCAACTATCGCGAGCGGGGACGGCTCCTGGACCACACCCTCGAGGTCTGCCACGAGTTGTGGACTCAGCAGAGAGCCTCCGTGCATGACCGGCACCTGAGCTTCGACGACGTCCATCAGATGCCCAAGCCCACCGCCGGAATCGTGCCGGTGTGGGTCAGCGGCACGGTCAACGAGCGGTCGATGGCCCGCCTGGCCCGTTACGGATCGGGCTGGATCCCGTGGGGACCCGACGCGGCCGACATCGCCTCGGGCATTGCCAAGATGCGCGAGGCGGTGGCTGCGACCGGCCGGGACCCGTCCGGAATCGAGGTTGCCGGACGGCTGCAACTGGAGCGTGGGTCTGACGGCGAGCCCCAGGCCGGGCCCACGATGGCGGCAGTGCCCGGTCTGATCGAGGCGGGTGTGACCGACTTCAGCATCGGCCTGCGCCCGCCCCCCGGCGTCGCCGCCGCGACCGAGTACCTCGCGCCCTGGGTCGAGGCCTTCGAGGCCGCAGCCGGCCACCACCCCTGAGCTGTATATCGCGCCTTCTCGCGCATATAGCAAGAAAACGCGAAATACAGCCGGCAGTCGGGTGGGCATAGGGTGAGATCGGTGCGCAGCGGCCCCCGGAACCCGTATCTGGCCGACAGCGGAAACGCCATGGCCCACGGCCGGTGCGACCAGCAGGACAACACGCCCGGCCCCGGCCCCGAGGGACCGACCGAAGTGCTTGGCCCGGGCGATATCCAGTACGCGCCGCTGGGACCCGGTCACTTCGGCGGCCTGACATCGGGGCGCTATCGGAACGGCCGGCGGGTGATCTGGTCCAACGGCCGCCAGACCATCGCCAAGCTCGACTACGACACCCTGGAGGTGCTCACCACCCTGCCCACCGGCACCGAGCCCATGACTGAGCCGGCCGAGCTCGAAGCCCTCCTAGCAGGACTCGACGAATTGGATGGCGAGGAGGTAGTGGCCCACGCCATCGGCGTGGCGGCCCGATTCATGACCGGGCTGGACGGGATCTACTCGCTGCTCGACCGTGACCACACGCTGTTCCTGGGTCGCAAGGACCACGCCGCGGCCTACGTCGAGGTTGATCCGGACGATCCTGACAGCCCCATCGTCGAGCGGGATCGCTGGTACCGGCCCGACGGCATCGACGGGTACTTCGTGGGGATCAATATCACCTTCGACGGCCGGCTGGTGATGACCACCGACCACGGGTGGGTGGTCTGCCTGGCCCGAGACTTCAGCGAACACCAGGCCATCCAACTGCCAGGAGCCGCGGCCGACGCCGCGGAGCACTGCGCCCGGCGGGCCGCCGAGTACGGCCATACCGGCTACGGGTGGGTGCGCACCAGCAGTTGCACCGGCGATGACGGCGGCATCTACGTCAGCTCGGTCGACACGATCCACAAGGTGGTCTGGACGGGGGAGCGCCTGTCGCTCGACCCCGCCGACGGGGCCTGGTCGGCCCGCTACCGCAACGGCGGCGGCGACGGTTCGGGCACGACGCCCTCGCTGATGGGCTTCGGACCCGACGAGGACCGCTTCGTGGTGATCGGCGACGGCGATGACGTGGTCAACATCACTTTGCTGTGGCGCGACGAGATCCCCGAGGACTGGGAGCAGCTTCCCGGTGCCCCGTCACGGCGGATCGCGGGGATGGGCCCGGCCCACATGGGCGACCCGACCCGTGCCGAGATCAAGACCGAACAGTCGATCACCGTGTCGGGCTACGGCGCCATGACCGTCAACAACGAGCCGGCGTCTCTGCCCGACGGGTGGCCGACCACCCGGGCCCGCCTGTTCAGCTTCTTTCTGGGCCACAAGCCGGCCTACACGCCCTACGGCTTGCACAAGTACGAGTGGGATCCGGCCGCGCGCCGTCTGCGGGAGGCGTGGGTCAACACCGAGGTCTCCTCGCCCAACTCGGTGCCCTTCGTCGCTCAGGAATCGGATCTGGTGTACACCTGCGGCACCCGGGACGGCCGGTGGACCATCGAGGCCGTCGACTGGACCGCCGGCGAGAGCCGCTTCCACTACGTCGTGGGCGGGTCGCGCTACAACACCCTGGGCGGCGGCGTCACCGTCGACGACGACGGCCGCCTGCTGTACGGCACCATCTTCGGCAAGGTCCGCATCCTGCGTTGAACGGCCCGGCTCAACCAGGTGTCATGTTGCGGAAGATGGCCTCGAAGGCGTGGTGCTCGGCGATGCGCCGGGCGATCACCGTGTTGGCCTCCGACAGCCGGACCCGGGCGCCCGAGTCGAGCCTCTCGGTGAGGGAGTCCTCGAGCCGGTCGCTGAGCAGGGCCCTGAGCCTTGGGTCGAGGTCCTCGTCCAGGAGGTCCTCGACCTGCGGCCCGAGCACGTCGTCGAGCACGTAGTCGACCGACTCGTCGACATCGAGGTCGCCGTCCAGGGCGCCGCTGGCCCGCTGCGCGCCCTCGTGGGCTGCATAGTTGGCGCCGGTGCCCCGCATGGCCAGCCGCCCGGCCTCCTTGCTCGCCTCCTTGCGGCCGAGCGTGTGGGCGACCGTCCTCACTCTGTCAATCACCTTCAGGGCGCCCCGCACGCCCGACGACGAGAGGCCGGGCAGGGGGACGAGACCCAGAGCGAACAGGGCCGCGGTGTCGAGGTCGCCGTGCAGCGCGTAGTAGATCGACCTGGCTCCATCGAGGAGGTCGCCGATAACGGGCACGAACGACACGACGTTCAACACGCCGCCCAATCCGATCCCGCTGCCTGTGCTGTGGTAGGCGCGGTCGTTGAGCACCTGGCGCACGGCGGCCGCCTCCTCCGCTGTCAGGTTGTAGTCGCTGAGGAAGGCCTCGAGGTCGGCCCGGCTGATGAACCCGTCCGGTTGGCCACCGCCGGCCGCGTCGATGGTGGCCGCGTGGGGCATCAGCGCCGACCGCGCCGCGGTCTTGTCGAGGAAGGCGTCGATGTCGTCGCGGCTCATCAGGCCGTCGAGGTCGTCCGGATCGAACGGGAACTCACCCGTGCCCACGCGGTGGAAGTAGTCGTCGTTGTGCTTGGCCGTCTCGACCTGATCGAAGAACAGGTCGTGGTCCAGCAGCCAGCCGGCGGCTTCGGCCGTAGCGGAGTCGGCCGAATGGACAGCCCATCTCAGGTCGCGGCGCGACAGCAGGCCGTCGGCCCGGTCCGGGCTGCCCCGCGACTCGATCATGGTGAAGTGCTCGCGTATGCGTTCCAGCGCGCCCAGTCCCTCGTTCATCTCCGGTCCCCCGGCCAGCACCATGCGAGTTCGCTCCTGCAGGTCCAGAGCGCTGTCTCGAAGCTCGCCGGCCACCCGGCGGGTTCCGCCGACGATGTCGGGGAGGGGGCTCCCCAGCAGCGATGCGGCCTCCGCCAGCGGCCCCTCCAGCGCTCGAGCGTCCCAGTCGAGGTCGGCGGCGGCCGTCTCCATCCGCTGGCGCAGCTCCGTCGCTCGGGGAATGTCCAACGCCATGAGGTCCGACATGAAAAATCATGTAATCATATGTCGATAGCAATCGCAACCTGCGAGTGAGCAATTCCGCCCGGTTCGGGGCAGGCTGGGGTCGTGAGCACCGGTCAGGTGTCCGATTTCCTCGCGGTGCTGGCCCTGGGGTCGCTGGTCATCGGCTGCTGGGGCATGGTGGCTGCACTGGCTTCGGGTGCCGAGGCCCGGGCCCGGCAGTTGCGGCCGCTGTTGCTGCCGCTGGCGTTGGCGATCGCAGTCGTGTCGACGGCGGGGAGCCTCTACTACTCCGAGGTGGCCGGATACCTGCCCTGCGAGATGTGCTGGTACCAGCGGATCTGCATGTACGCCCTGGTGCCGGTGCTGGCCGTGGCTGTGGCCCGGCGCGACCGGCAGGGCGGCTGGTACGCACTTCCGTTGGCGCTGGCCGGCCTGGGACTGTCGGTGTACCACTACCAGTTGCAGCTGTTCCCCGCTCAGGGCTCGACGTGCGACGCCGAGGCCCCTTGCACCTACCAGTGGGTCGACAGCCTCGGTTTCGTGTCCATCCCGTTCATGGCCGGGTGCGGCTTCATCGGGGTCGCCGGTCTGGCTCTGCTCTCGCTACGGTCGGGGCGATGAGCAACCGGCCCAAGGTCCAGAAGTCCCGCCACGGGTCGCGGCCGTCCGGCGGCGGTTCCGACACCGGCTCCAATCCGCTGCTGAAGTGGATGATCGCCGGTGTGGTGGTGCTGGTCGTGGTGGCGGTGGGGGTCGCGCTGCTGGCCAGCAGGGACGCCGAGCAGGCGCAGACCGACGTGCCTCAGGTCTCCGACGTCAGCATCGAGGGCGCGCCGCTGCCGCGGTTCGAAGGCGAGGAGCCTGATCCCGCGATGGAGATGCGGGCCCCCGCCTTCGCGGCCACGTCCTTCGACGGCACCGAGGTGAGCGTGCTGCCGGGTGACGGGACGGCCAAGGTGATCGGCTTCTTCGCCCACTGGTGCCCGCACTGCCAGCGGGAGCTGCCCCGGATCGCCGACTGGCTTGCCGACAACCAGCTGCCGGCCGGGGTGGAGGTGATCGCGGTCAGCACCGCGGTGGATCCCGGCAGCCCCAACCATCCGCCGTCGGCCTGGTTCGAGGAGGAGCAATGGCCCGCAGTGGTCGTGCGGGACTCCGCCGACGACGAGATCGCCGAGGCCTACGGCCTGAGGGGATTCCCGTACACAGTGGGGATCGACGCCGATGGCAGGGTCGTGGCTCGGGTCGCCGGCGGGCTGAGCGACGAGGCCTGGGAGTTCCTGGTCGACTTCGTCGCGCCTGACGCCGGCTGAGCCCGGCGTTCGAGGAGCCGTCGCCCGCGGCTGGAGTCGTAGCCTGTGGCGATGACCGGCGAGCGCTTGCCGTACTTGTGCGACCGCCTGCAGCCCTTCGGCGGGGCGTCGGTGTTCGCCGAGATGTCGGCGCTGGCGGTGCGCACCGGAGCCATCAACCTGGGCCAGGGCTTCCCCGACACCAACGGGCCGGCCGCGGTGGCCGAGGCCGCCATCGAGGCCATCGGCGGAGACTTCAACCAGTACCCGCCCGGCATCGGCTACCCGGTGCTGCGCCAAGCGGTGGCGGAGCACCAGAAGCGGTTCTGGGACCTGGAGTTCGATCCCGACACCGAGGTGCTGATCACCGCGGGCGCCACCGAGGCCATCACCGCGTCGATCCTGGCCCTGGCCGGCCCCGGCGACGAGGTGGTGACCTTCGAGCCCTACTTCGACATCTACCCGGCCGACATTTCGATGGCCGGCGCCGCCTATCGCCTGGTTCAGCTGCGCCCGCCCGGCTACGCCTTCGACCCCGACGAGCTGGCCGCCGCGTTCGGTCCCCGCACCCGGGTTCTGCTGCTCAACTCCCCGCACAATCCCACCGGCAAGGTGTTCAGCGCGGAGGAACTCGACATCATCGCCCGGCTCTGCGTGGAGCACGACGTGATCGCGGTCACCGACGAGGTGTACGAGCACCTGATCTTCGATGACAACGACCATGTGCCGCTGGCCTCCCGCCCCGGCATGGCCGATCGCACCGTCACCATCTCGTCGGGGGGAAAGACGCTGTCGTTCACGGGATGGAAGATCGGCTGGGTGTGCGCCCAGCCGCAACTGGTGCGGGCGGTTCAGGCGGCCAAGCAGCTGCTCACCTACGTCAGCGGGGGGCCGTTCCAGCCCGCGGTGGCGGTCGGGCTGCGTCTCGGAGACGACTTCTTCGGCGGGCTGGCTGCCGACTTGCAGGCCCGCCGGGACCTGCTGTGCGAGGGGCTGGCCGCCGCGGGCTTCGAGCCGGTCGTGCCCCAGGGCACCTACTACATCACCGCCGACATCCGCCCCCTCGGCGCGTCCGACGGTCTGGAGTTCTGCCGCTCCCTGCCCGAGCGGTGCGGGGTGGTGGCCGTGCCGGTCCAGGTGCTGTGCGACGACAAGGCGATGGGCGCGCCCTTCGTGCGCTTCGCGGCCTGCAAGCGCCCCGAGGTGCTCACCGAAGCCGTCGAGCGTCTGGCCGCACTCGCCGGCTGACGTTCCCGCCGTCGGAGAGCCGGCGCGGTCAGAGAGCGGGGGCGAACCGTTCGCGCAGCTCGCGCTTGAGGAACTTTCCGTTGGCGTTGCGGGGCAGGGCCTCGTCGAGGAACCACACGCGCTGGGGATGCTTGAAGCGGGCCAGGCGGTCCTCGAGATGGGCGATCAGTCCCGGCTGGTCGAGCCGGGCGCCGGGAACGAGCACCACCGCGGCGGCCACCTCCTCGCCCAGGCGCTCGTCGGGCAGGCCGAACACGGCCACCTCGGCGACCTCGTCCATTTCGTAGATGGCGTTCTCCACCTCCGAGCAGTGGATGTTCTCACCGCCCCTGATGACCACGTCCTTGAGCCGGTCCTTGATGTGGATCCATCCGGCGGCGTCGACCTCGGCAATGTCGCCGGTCCGGAACCAGCCGTCGACTATGGCCTCGGCGGTGGCGTCGGGCCGGTTGAGGTAGCCCTTCATCACGTTGGGGCCTCTCAGCAGCAGCTCACCCCGCCGGCCCGGAGCGAGCGTCGAGCCGTCCTCGTCGACGAGCTTGGCCTCCATGCACGGCACCAGCGGCCCCACCGACGACGGGTTGGCCATATAGAACTCGTTGCTGATGGCCGTCGCGATGCCGGCCGTCTCGGTCAGCCCGTAGCCGACGCCGGGGCGCCCCTGGGACAGCCCGTCGTCGATCCGCCTCACCAGGTCGGTGGAGATGGCCGCACCGCCGCCGCCCATCGAGCGCAGCGACGAGGTGTCGGTGCGGTCCCAGTCGGGGTGCTGCAGCATCTCGCGGGACATGCTGGGCACACCAGTGAACACGCTGACGGACTCCCGCTCGATCAGCCTGAGCGCCTCGGTGGCGTCCCAGCGGTACATCATCACCAGGCAGCCACCCGCGATCGACACCGTGTGCAGCACGCAGTTGCAGCCGGTGACATGGAACAGCGGCACCGGCAGCAGGGCCACCAGTGGCGGAGCCTCAGGGGGCGGCTCCTCGCTGCCGGAGCGGGCTGTGCGCTGGGCCCGGGCCGCGTCACCGGAGGCGGTCAGGAGGATCATGTTCATCAGGTTGTGGACCACGGCGCGGTGGGTGAGCTGGGCGCCCTTGGGGAAGCCGGTCGTGCCCGATGTGTAGAAGATCAGGGCGTCGTCGTCGGGGTCGATGTCGGCTTCGGGGAGGACGTCGGGTGCCGCCGAGGGATCCGCGACCGCGTCCCAGCGCACGGCCGATTCGGGCAGGCCGCCGTCATGGCGGGCCACTACCAGAGAGACCTCGCCGCGGGCCGGTCCCAGCCTCTCCAATCGCTCGCCGTCGACGATCAGCGCAACCGGCTCGGAGTCGTTCAGAGCGAACTCCATCTCCGGTCGCGTCCACCACGAGTTCATGCCCACCGCGGCGGCGCCCACCGAGATGATGGCCCAGTGGGACAGCACCCACTCGGGGTAGTTGCGCATGGAAATGGCCACGCGGGTTCCCGGTCCGGCGCCGTACGCCGTGCGCAGATGATGGGCCAGGGCCCGCACCCGGGCGTGGGCCTCGTCGTAGCTGTAGCGCTCGTCGCCGTAGACCAGGTAGTCCTTGTCGCCGTGCGGCGCCGACATCAGCCACACCGTTCGCATGTCCGGCATGGCGCTGTCGTAGACCCGCACGGGCACGCCGTTGACTTCCTGCACGGTCCAGCCGAACGGCCCCCCGGGTGCCGTCATCGAGGCCAGAGCCCCGTTGAAGTCCTCGATGAGTTCGGAGGCGTTCGGGTCTGCCGTCACAGGGGGGAGCCTAGGTCCTACCCTCACAAGCGTGGTCGAAGCGTTGCACATCGGGTCTGAGGTCGGAGCTGCTCTCGCTTCGGGCGCGCCGGTCGTGGCCCTGGAGTCGACCATCTTCTCGGAGTTGGGTCTGCCCGAGCCGGCCAACCGCGAGTGCTTCCAGCGGGTGCAGGCTGCAGTGCGGGCCGCCGGCGCCGTACCGGCACTCTGTGGTGTGCTCGACGGCAAGGCGGTCGTCGGCGCGAACTTCGCCCAAGCGGAGCGCCTGTTCGGCGGCTCCACCAAGCTCGGGGCCCGCGATCTCGGACCGGCGGTGGCTACCGGCCTCAAGGTGGGGGTGACCACCGTGTCGGCCACGGTGACGCTGGCCGCCGCCGCCGGTATCGAGGTGTTCGCCACCGGCGGCATCGGCGGGGTCCATCGCGGCGCGGACCGCAGCGGTGACGTGAGCGCCGACCTGGAGGCTCTGGCCAGCCACCCGGTGGCGGTGGTGTCGTCGGGAGTCAAGGCGTTCCTCGACGTGCCGCTCACCTTCGAGCGGCTCGAAACGCTCGGCGTGGCCGTGCTGGGGTGGCGCACCGACCGCTTCCCGGCCTTCTACGTGCGAGACGGTGGGACGGAGCTGTCGACCACCGTGCATGACGGGCATCAGGTGGCGGCCGCTCTCCGGGCAGCCGCCGCCCTCGGGCATCCCGGCGGGATCCTGGTGGCCAACCCGATCCCACCCGAGGCTGAACTCGACCGGGAAGCGATCGCAGAGCTGGTGACCGGTGCCGAGGCCGCGGCCCGGCGCGCTGGCGTCTCCGGGGGAGACGTAACGCCCGCCGTCCTGACCGCCCTTGCCGAGTCAACCGGCGGGGCGATCGTGCCGGCCAACATCGCGCTGGCCGAGTCCAACGCGACGGTCGCCGCCGAGATCGCCGATGCCCTCACCCAATACCCCGCAGCCGGGCAGGGAGCCGGACCATGAGCGACGAGCTGCTGTTGCGGATCGTCACCGACCCGGATGTGATCGCCGATCCGTACCCACTGCTGAGCGAGCTGCGGGAGACGTCGCCGGTGCACAAGAGCGGCTTCTCGGACTTCTGGGTCCTGACCCGCTTCGAGGACTGCCGGGCCGCGCTGCGCGATCAGCGGTTGGGCAGTCCCGAGCCGGGGGAAGAGTCACCTTCGCTGCTGGCGGCGGCCCGCCAGCCGAGGCCCGACGGGACCCGCTCGTTGCTGTTCCTGAACCCGCCCGACCACACCCGGATCCGGTCGCTGGTGAGCCGGGCGTTCACGCCCCGCCGGGTCGAGCGGCTGCGGCCGGCGGTCGAGGCCATGACCGAAGAGCTCCTCGATGAGGTGGCCGAGGCGGGGGAGTGCGACCTGATCGACGCGCTCGCCTTCCCACTGCCGGCCAACGTGATCAGCGAGCTGGTCGGGGTGCCGGTCTCCGACCGGGACTGGCTCCGGCCGCTGGTGTCGGACCTGGCGGCCACGCTCGAGCCGAACCGGCAGCCGGGGGAGACGGAGCGGGCCGACGCAGCCTCGACGAAGGTGAACCAGTACCTGAACGACCTGATCGACCGTCGCCGGGCCGAGCCGGCCGACGACCTGCTGTCGGGGCTGATCGCAGCCAGCGACGGCGAGGATCGCCTCAACCAGGCGGAGGTGGCCGTCACGGTGTCGCTGATCTACGCGGCCGGCTTCGAGACGACGATGAACCTGATCGGCAACATTGTCCACACCTTGATGCGCCATCCCGATCAGCTGGCCCGGCTGCGGGCCGACCGCTCGCTGGTGCCGTCCGCGGTGGACGAGGTGTTGCGCTTCCAGCCGCCGGTGCAGATCGACGGCCGCTACGTCCGGGCCGACACCGAGATCGGCGGGCACTCCATCCCCCAGGGGCACGGGGTTCTCATGCTGCTGGGCGCGGCCAACCGTGATCCGGCCGCGGTTGGCGACCCCGACCGCTTCGATGTGGGCCGGAAGGAGGTGCCGATGCTGTCGTTCGGGTCGGGCATCCACTACTGCCTCGGCGCGGCGCTCGCTCGCCTCGAGGGCCAGGTGGTGCTGCAGGCCCTGCTGGACCGGTTCGGAACATGGACCCCCCTTGACGACGCCCCACCCTGGAAGCGAAGGCTCACGCTTCGCGGTCTGGCCCGTTTGCCCGTCGCGTTCAGCTAGGCCTCAGTAGCCCTTCCACTGGGGCGGGCGGCGCTCCTGGAAGGCGGCCACGCCTTCGGCGGCGTCCTCGGTGCCGGTGTTCAACTCCACTGCCACCGACTCGTCGTGGGCCATGGAGGCCCGGTCGGCGTCCAGGCTGCGGTTGACCAGCCACTTGGTCAACGCGAAGGACCGGCTCGGGCCGGTGGCCAGGCGCTCGGCCCACTCGGCCGCGGCCGGCTGCACCTGGTCGTGGGGCACTACCCGGTTGACGAGGCCGAACTCATGGGCCTGCTCCGCCGGCACGTCCTCGGCCAGCAGGAACAGCTCCATGGTGCGGCGCACGCCGATGATGCGAGGCAGCAGCCACGGCCCCAGCGCGTCGGGCACCAGGCCCCGCCGGGCAAACACCTCCACGAACTTGGCCCGGTCACCGGCGATCACCAGGTCGCAGGCCAGCGCCAGGTGGGCGCCCATGCCCGCCGCGGTGCCGTTGACCGCCGCGATCACGGGCACGTCGCAATCCAGCAGCGCGTCGAACAGCGCGTACTGGCCGTCGAGCATCATCCGGCGGGCGTCGCCGACGATCCGCTCGGGCACCTCGGGGGAGCGGTCTTCGTTTGCGTAGGAGTGGCGCAGGTCGGCGCCGGTGCAGAAGAACCGGTCGCCGGCGCCGGTGATCACCGCGGCGCGGGCCCGGTGGCTGGTGTTGAGCCCGTTGAGGATGTCACGCAACCGGTCGCGGCACGGCGGGGTCAGAGCGTTGGCCGACTCGGGCCGGTCGATGGTGATCCACGCCACCCGGTCTCGATAGTCGAGGCGAACCTGATCGTCGAGGGAACGCTCATCGCTCACAGTCGGCCAACCTACTCGCCTCCGCACGGATCTCGGGAGGTTCTTGTGCTCTGTGTACGCGGAACTCGTACCAAGAATCCACGACGCTGGCAGACTGCCGCCCATGGCAAACACCGACGTTCTGGGCCTGTGGAGCATCGCCGAGGCCGATCCCGACTTCCTGGCCGCAGTCGACCCCGACCACAACCAGTTGACCTTCGGCGAGTTGGCGGCCCTCACGAACCGGATCTCCCGGGGTCTGCGGGCCGCCGGGCTCGGCAAGGGCGACCAGGTCACGACACTGCTGCCCAACTGCTTCGAGCAGCTCGCGCTCTGCCTGGCCGCTTACCAGAGCGGCCTGTACGTGACCACCATCAACTGGCACTTCGTCGGCGCGGAGATCAACTACATCGTCAACGACGCCGAGACCAAGGCGTTCATCGTTCATGAGCGCTTCGCCGAGGAGGCGGTCAAGGCGCTCGACGGCTGTGTCGTGCCCACCGAGAACCGGTTCTGCGTAGGGGGTCCGGTCGAGGGTTTCCGACCCTTCGACGAACTCACTGCAGCCCACACCGGCGACCGGCCCGATCCCGAGCAGCTGGCCACTGGGTCGTTCATGTTCTACACCTCGGGCACCACCGGCCGGCCCAAGGGAGTGCGGCGGGCATTGGATCCCCGGCCCCCCGACGAGGCCTCCTCCACCGCGGGAATGTTGCTGATGCTGTTCGGCTCCAAGCCCCACGACGGCAACGTCCAGATCACCCAGGCTCCGCTGTACCACACCGCGGTCAACAACTGGACCACCATGTCGTTGCATCTGGGCCACACCGTGGTGCTCATGGACCGCTGGACCGCGGAGGGCGCGCTGGAGCGCATCGAGCGATACCGGGTCACGAGTTCGCACATGGTGCCCACCATGTTCAACCGGCTGCTGCAGCTACCCGACGAGGTGCGCTCGGGCTACGACGTGTCCTCGCTGCGCGCCATGGTGCATGCCGCCGCCCCCTGTCCGATCGAGACCAAGCGACGCATGATCGAGTGGTGGGGCGACTCCATCTGGGAGTACTACGCGGCCACCGAGGGCGGCGGCACATCGGTGTCGGCCGCGGAGTGGATGGACCGGCCCGGCACGGTCGGCAAGGCCTGGCCCGGCTGCGAGGTGATCGTGGTCGACGAGGACGGCAACGACCTGCCGCCGGGCGAGTCGGGCACGGTGTACATGAAGATGCCGGGGGCCGTCTTCGAGTACAAGGGCGACGAGGCCAAGACCGCGGCCAGCCGCCTGCGAGGGTTCTTCACCGTGGGTGATGTCGGCTACCTCGACGCCGACGGGTACCTGTTCCTCAACGACCGGGCCAACGACATGATCATCGTGGGCGGGGTGAACATCTACCCCGCGGAGATCGAGGGCGAGCTGGTGCAGCATCCCGCGGTGGGCGACGCGGCCGTGTTCGGAGTGCCCAACCCCGACACCGGCGAGGAGATCAAGGCGGTGGTCGAGCTGCTTGAGGGCTGGGAGCCCGGCGACGACGCCACCGAGGCGATCCTGGAGTGGCTGCGCGACCGCATCGGCCGCCAGAAGCTGCCCCGTTCGATCGACTACACCACCGAGATGCCCCGCGACCCCAACGGCAAGCTCTACAAGCGCAAACTGCGGGACCCCTACTGGGAGGGCCACGAGCGGGCCATCTGATCGTCCATCCCCTAAATCCCTGTAGTTGGGGACCTCACAGATCACCAGCTACAGGAATTTCGGTGGGCGGGCGTGATACTTGGGGCATGACAGACGCCAGCACCATCTCCGACGCGGAGGTCGCGAGAGCCCATCGCTCGCTCGGGCTGACGGCCGAGGTCGCCGACACCGACGCGTACGCCAACACCGTCGAGCGCTTCCGGGCCCGGCGTATCGCCCTGCCCACATTCGCGGAGCTGCGCGACCCGGCCACCATCCCGGCGGCCCGCCTGGCCGCGCTGGCCGGGGTGGATCGCAACGAGCCCGACGCGGACAACCTGTTCCGGGTCCACTGGTTCGGGCGCCTCGACGGCAGCGGTCCCCACGAAGTTCCCGACTATGTGGAGTTGCCGCCGGAGATGACCGGCGTCGACGCCCGCATCGTGCTGGCCCTGGGCAACCGCTTCCCCATGATCCGGGCCCACAAGGTGCTGGCCGCCTACGCCTGCCTGGCCCCGAGGCTGGTCACCGGCCAGTTCGACCCGACCCGGCACCGGGCGGTGTGGCCCTCCACCGGCAACTACGCCCGGGGCGGTGTGGCCATCAGCCGGATCATGGACTGCCGGGGCGTGGCCGTGCTGCCCGCGGGCATGAGCAAGGCCCGCTTCGACTGGTTGGAGCAGTGGACGCTCGACCCGGCCAACGACATCGTGCGCACGCCCGGCACCGAGTCCAACGTCAAGGAGATCTACGACGCCTGCAACGAGATGGCTCTCGATCCGACGAACGTGATCGTCAACCAGTTCTCGGAGTTCTCCAACCACCTGGGCCACTACAGCGTGACGGGCGCGGCCCTGGAGAGGCTCTACGAGCATGTCGCCGCCGACCGGCCCGGCTCCCGGCTGGCCGCCTACGTATCGGCGTCGGGATCGGCCGGCACTCTGGGCGCGGGCGACTACCTCAAGGACCGCCACGGGTGCCGGATCGTGGCCGCGGAGGCCCTGGAGTGCCCGACCCTGCTGGAGAACGGCTACGGCGAGCACAACATCCAGGGCATCGGCGACAAGCACGTTCCGCTGATCCACAACGTGATGAACACCGACGACATCGTGGCGGTCAGCGACGTGTGCACCGACTCGCTCGACGTGCTGTTCAACACCCCGGCCGGACGGGACCATCTGGTGGACCGGGCCGGGCTCGACGCCGGTATGGTGGGGCTGCTCACCCACATGGGCTACTCGTCGTCGTGCAACGCGCTGGCCGCCGTCGCGGTGGCCCAGGCCCATGACATGGGCCGCGACGATGTGATCGTGACGGTGGCCACCGACGGCTCCGAGCTGTACGACGCCGAGCGGGAGGCCTACATCGGTCGCCACTTCCGGGGCGGCTACGACGATGTGGCCGCTGCCTCGGCCTTCGGACGGGGGCTCATCGACGGCGCGGGCGGAGAAGTGCGCCACCTGGCCTGCTCGGAGGCCGAGCGGCGCCGGATCTTCAACCTCGGCTACTTCACGTGGGTGGAGCAGCAGGGCACCGCCTTCGAGGACTTCGTGGCCCGGCGCGACCAGCGGTTCTGGGACGGGATGCGCCACTTCGTGGATGAATGGGACGAGATGATCGTCGAGTTCAACGGCCGGACCGGCGCCCGCGATGACGACTGAGCGCTCTCGGTGTCGGGTATGACGTCGACGTTCGAGGCGTATGCCGAGCGGCTAGAGGCTCACCAGCAGGCTGAGACGGATGTGCTGAGGACCGCGGTGGGCGCGCTGGACGGAGCCGTTGCCACGGTGGAGGGGCACGGCTTCGAGCCCACCCCGTTCGCTCCGGCCCCGGAGCTGGCCGAAGCGGCCGGTATCGGGGACGCCGAGCTGTGGATCAAGGACGAGACCGGCAACGTGTCCGGCTCGCACAAGGCCCGGCACCTGTTCGGCGTGGCTCTGGCGCACCGGCTGGGGGATTCCGACGGTGACGGCAGCGACGCTGCGCCCTACGCCATCGCCAGTTGCGGCAACGCCGCGTTGGCCGCGGCGGTGGTGGCCCGGGCCGTTGGCCGGCCAATAGACGTGTTCGTGCCGACCTGGGCCAACGAAGCGGTGGTGGACCGCATAACCGAGCTGGGTGGCCGGGTGGTGCGCTGCGAGCGCCAGCCGGGCGTGCCCGGCGACCCTGCCCACCACGCCATGCTGGCCGCCATCGAGGCCGGCGCGGTCCCGTTCTCGTGCCAGGGGACCGAGACCCCCGCCACCATCGACGGCGGCCGGACCCTGGCCTGGGAGATGGTCGACGCGCTGATCGAGCACGACGGGAGCGCACCCGCCCGCCTCGACCGGCTGTTCGTGCAGGTCGGCGGGGGTGCACTGGCCACTGCGGTGGTGACCGGGCTGGCCACCGCGGTGGAGCGGGGCGACCTGGCCCGCCTGCCCGTGGTCCACGCCGTGCAGCCTCAGGGGAACCACCCGCTGGTGCGGGCCTGGGACACGTTGGCCCTCGAGTCGCTCACGCCGGAGCGCTCTCCAGACGCTCGGGACAGCTCCTACTTCCTCGACCGGGTTGTCCGCGCTCAAGCGGTCCCTACGGGCACCATGGACAACGGGAGACGTGCCGTGATTGCCGAGTCGATCGGCACCGCTGCGGGCAAGCGGCTTCAGGAGCTAGTGGACCTGCTGCGCTACGATCCGGAGCGCTACATGCGGGCGTGGGAGAAGGAGCCGGTGTCGTACGCGTCTGGGATCCTCGACGACATCACCTACGACTGGGTCGACATCGTCGAGGGAATGCTTGCCTCCGGTGGATGGCCACTGGTCTCCTCGGAGGATGACCTCCGGCGGGCTCACCAACTGGCCCACCGGTACACGGACATCGACGTATGCCCTACAGGCGCCTCGGGCCTCGGCGGTCTGCTTTCTCTGACCACGGCTAGCGGGGACTCCGGATCTGCGGGCGTGTCGCCCGGCGAGCGGGTGGCCGTGCTGTTCACCGGGCGGATGCGCCCCGGCGACCCCGACCCGCTGGCCCACGAGGACTAGTCGGGCGGCGGCACCGATGGGGGAGGGCTGGCAGGAGGCGGGCGAGGCGCAGCGGTTCGCGTTCGACTACAGGGCGCTCGAATCGATCGATCCCTTGCTGGGCAAGCAGCACCGCCACACCGTCGACGTGCTGATATGGACTCTGCTGGCGGGACGCCAGATCGAGGCGTGGCTGTCGGAGACCCTGGCTGCCCGCCAACTCGACACCTCCGGCTACTTCGCCCTGAGCGCGCTGTGGCTGGTCGGCCCGCCGCACCGAATGACCGCGGGCGAGCTGGCCCGGCGCATAGTGCAGACCTCGGGTGGGGCCACCAAGACGACGCAGCGCCTGGTCAGCCAGGGGCTGGTGCGCAGAGTGGCCGACCCCGACGACGGCCGCCGCAGCCTCTTGGAACTCACGCCTAAAGGTCTGGGCCTGGCCCGAGAGACCCTGGACGTGGTCCTCGAGGCCTTCGACACCGAGATCGGGGCCCTCGACGAGGCCGAACGCGAGGGCTTGGCCGCGGCCGTGCAGCGCCTGGTGTTCCAGTTGGGCGAGCGGCTCAACCGCTGAGACCGGCAGCCGCCGCCTTCGCCTGGTTCACAGCCGTCCGCAGGTCGGGGAGTTCGGCCTCGATCGCTCCGGCCCGGTCGAGGAACACGAACACCATGCGGGCCACCTGCTCGCCGGTGACCGCTTCCAGGCCGGCCGCGTAAGCGGCGCCCTGCAGCCGGTAGCGGGCCAGCTTGGCGTCGACGCCGTCGTCGCCGGCGATGGTGTCGGTCTTCCAGTCGACCACTACCAGCCCGTCGGCACTGCGGTAGACGAGGTCGACGTACCCCTCGACCAGGCGCTCCCCGAACGACGCGGCCACGAACAGCTCCCGCCAGTGCGGGGAGGCGGCCGCCTCGCGGGCCACGGCCGTGTCGAGCGCGGCCCGGGCCAGGCCGGCCACAATCCTGGACCGGCCGCTGACACCCTCGGCTGCGGCCTGCCGATCGGCCAGGTCTTCGAGGCCCTCGCCGGTGGACAGGTCGACGTCCTGGAGCACGCCGTGCACCGCCCGGCCGATGGCGGTGCCGTAGCGCCCCTTGCTCCACGGGGGCTGCTCGGAGTCGTCGGGGTCCTTGTCCAGACCCGGGTCGTCGGCCGCGGCGTCGCCGTCGCCGGCTGACAGCGCAGTGGGCGACACCGCAAGAGGCACCGCAGCCCGCGCCAGGCAGCGATCGCGCTCGTGTTCCCACTCGCCGCGCTCGGGCAGCGGGGCCCGCTGCGGCTCCGCGGGAGCGGGCCGGCCGGCGGCCGGGACACCATCCTCGTCGGCCGGGCCGAGGAAGGTCGAGCCGTCCACGGCCCCGGCCTCGGCCGCGCCCGCGTCGGCGAGGGCCCACGCCGCCGAGTTCTCCTTCTTGCCGGTCTCGCCGGGATCCCTGCGATGCAGGCTCACCACCAAGTGGTCGCGGGCCCGGGTGCAGGCGACGTACAGCAGCCGGAGGCGCTCATGGGTGTCCATCTGCTCGTCGATCGGCTTCCACGCCTCGTAGTTCTCGGACTCGATCCCTCCCCGCAACCTCACCACCGGCTCTCCCGATGCGTCGAAGGCCACCGAAGGCCCGCGGGTGGGTGCGCTGAGCCTGGTGGTCATGCCCGACAGGACCACGATGGGGAACTCGAGGCCCTTGGCGGCGTGCACGGTGAGGATGCGCACGCTGTCGTCGTCGGTCTCGGGCAGGATCGTCTCGGTCACTCGGGCGTTGTCTGCGCCTTGCAGCCGGGCCCATGCCATGTAGTCGCGCAGGTTGGTGCCGCCGGCGTCGGCCCAGGCCCGGGCCTGGTCGATCACGAACCTGAGCCTCCTCCAAACGTCGCGTGGCCGCCCGCCGGCCACCGCGGTCTCGAAGGCGCCGCGCTCGCGAACCAGCCGGTCGATCAGGGCGGGCGGGCTGGTCCAGCGCTTGGCCCGGTGGAGCTCGGCCAGGTGGGCGATCCCCTCGGCCACCGGGTGGTCCGCCGGCGCGTCCTCGGGCAGCCTGCGAAGCAGCGAGAACCTGCCCCTGCAGGCCAGGCGCCAGTGAGCGAGGTCGTCGTCGCCGCAGCCGTAGAGCGGGGAGCGCAGGGCGGCGACCAGGGCCAGCTCGTCGGTGGGGTCGGCCACAGCCTGAAGGGCCGACAGCACGTCTCGCACCTCGCGGGTGCTGTACACCAGCGAGGAGGACTCGGCCCGGTAGGGGATCCCGGCTGCGTCGAGGGCGTCCTCGAGGTCGCCCAGGCTGAGCCGGGACGGGATGAGGATGGCGATGTCCCCCAGCCGGGCCGGCCGGGGCGCCGGCTCGGCCGGTGACCCCCCATCGACATCCCATCGGTCCCGCAGAGCCGCGGCCACAGCCTGCGCGACCGACCCGGCCTCCCGCCGGCGCAGTTCGCCGGCCGAGGCCCGGCCCTCGATGTCGATCGGTTGTGCACCCAGGACCGTCACCGCAGGCCCCCGCCGGGCCGGCTCGCGGACCGCGCCCAGCGGCGCGTACTCGGGCTGGCTGCCCTCCACCGGCTGGATCAACTCTCCGAACACGGCGTTGACCCAATCGATGATCGGCCGTGTAGAGCGGAAGTTGGTCGCCAGGCCCTCGATCCGGCCCTGGTCCTGGCCGCTCGTCCAGTCGCGGGCCTCCAGGAACGTGGCGATGTCGGCCCGGCGGAAGCGGTAGATGGACTGCTTAGGGTCGCCGACGAAGAACAGTCGGCCCGGATCGGGGACCATCTCAGCCCAGCGGGCGGTGGCCGGGGCAGGGTCGCCACAGCCCAGCAGCGCGGCCAGCTCGACCTGTATCGGGTCGGTGTCCTGGAACTCGTCGATGAGCAGGCACCGGTAGTGGTCGCGCAACGCAGCCCGCACCGCCGGTCCGTGGGTGTCGTGGCGCAGCACCTGGCGGGCCCGAACCAGCAGATCGTGGAACTCGAGGCGTCCCCGGGCTCGCCGCTCCTCCGCGGCGCTCAGCGTGAAGGTGGCCAGCCGGGCCACGAGGCGCCTCAACGCAGCCTCCGCAGCCGATCGAAGCGCTTGTGCGCAGACCGCCTTCAGGCGCGTGATGCCGCTGCGGGCGTTCTGAACCTGGCCGTCCCAGCTGCCGGCCTTGCCGAGGTTGGTGCCCTTGCATTCCCGCTCCAGGGCCAGGAGCGCCTCGATCCGGTCGGTGCGGTCGGCCGCGACCGCCTCGGTGGGAACAGCCTCGCCGGTCAGAGCCACCAGCCGGCTGCGGTGCTTGGCGATGGTGTCGATGCGGGCCAGGAGCTTGTCACCGGGGTCCGTGCAGAAGGCGCGGATGCCGACCAGCAGGTCGAGCGCCCTGAGCGCTTCGGTGACATCGACGGGTGCAAGGTCGGGCTCGTGGTGGAAGTCCCAGCCCTGGAGGCGGTCCCAGTTCTCGTTCAGCTGCACGGCCAGTGCCCGGATCTGGCTGAGCCGGACTTTCTGCACTTCGAGGCCCAGCAGTGTCGGACCCATGGCGGGCTCGTCTAGGAGCACGTCGAGGAAGTCGCGCCAGCGGAGGTCGAACTCGATCTGGGAGCCGATGTCGTCGAGCACCTCGACGCTGGGCGGCAGCCCCGCCTCCACGGGATGCTCGCTCAGCAGCCTCTGCGCGAAGGAGTGCAGCGTTCCCACCGCGGCGCCGTCGAGCTGCCGGAGAGCGGCCTCAGCCGCGGCCTCCCCGAGAGCGTCCCGGGTGTCGGGGCTGTGCAGCCGGTCCCGGATCCGGTCCCGCAGCTCGGCGCCGGCCTTCTCGGTGAAGGTGATGGCGGCGATGTTCTCCATGGCCACGCCTGATCCGATCAGCGCGATGACCCGCTCGACGAGCGCCCGGGTCTTGCCCGAGCCCGCGCCGGCCTGCACGAACAGCGTGCTGTCGAGGTCTGAAGCGATCCGGTGGCGCGCCGCCTGGTCGGCGAGCGGCGGCGTGGTGGCCGTCATCGCGGCGCTTCTTCGGTGGTCCGGGCGGCCTCAGAGCGTTCGCGGTCGGGATCCACGAGATCGAGGTAGTGGGCCAGGGCCGGATCGTCACGCTTGCGCTGGAAGTCGCGCCACTGGTCGCGAGTGCCCATGCCGTCGGGGTCGCAGTAGCCGCACGGGACCCACGGCCTCCACACCGGCTCGGCGGGGTGCAGCGGGAACAGGCCGTCACCGACCCCGTCGATGATGGTGTTCACCGCCTCGAGAACCGGCCAGCGGGCGGCGTTGGTGGCGTAGCCGACATCGCTGAACTGCCCCTTGGTCGACACGAACCAGTAGGCGCCGTGCCCGTCGGCGGTGCCCGCGATGCCGAGCAGGCTGCGGGCCGCGAGGTCGTAGAGGACGAGCTGGAGACGGTGTCCTCCCAGCGTCGGGTCGTCGGGGCCGAGCTTCTGGTAAGCGTCGGCGGAGCCCGTCTTGTAGTCGACGACCAGCAGGCCGCCGTGCGGGGTTGCGTCGACCCGGTCGATCGACCCCCGAACGCTCACGGACCGCCCGTTGCCGATCTCGACGCTGACGGGGCCGCTCGCGCTGTGGGGCATCCCGAAGCCGAGCTCCACCGCCGTGGGCTGCGATCCGTAGCGGGCGCGCTGCTCGTCGTCGAAGTCGAGGAAGCGGACAAGGTCGGCAAGGATCTGGCGGCGGTCGTGCTCCCAGTAGAGCCTGCGCCCGACCAGGCCCCGCGCTGCTAGCCGGTCGCACTCCTCCTCCCCGACGGCGAGCAGGTGGGTCCGCCACGATTCGGGCCAGCGCGCCTCGGATGCGGGCACGGCGCCTTCGGCGATGGCCTCGGCAAGCCAGCGCTCGAGGATCCGGTGCACGAGGCTGCCGCGCTCCAGCGGGCTGATGCGATGATCTTCATCGGCGTCGTCGATGGCCTCGACCCTCAGGACGTGGCGCATGAAGTAGGCGTGAGGGCACCCTGCCCACATCTCCAGCCGGGAGGCGGAGGTCGTCTCGGTGCCGCCGGCCGGGTGCGCCAGAACGGTCCCCCGGAGGTCGCCGGCCGGCAGGTTGCCGTCGAAGCGGGTGAGCCCTGGCGACATGCGGGCCCGGCGCAGCTCGATGCCCCGGAGCAGCTCCGGGCGCCGTCGCACACCTGGAATCCGGGCAAGCTCACTCCATCCGCTCGCGGTGCGGGCGCGGGCGTCGTGCCAGTCGAGCACGCACCGGATGTCGTACTCCTGGGCGTGGGCCGGGAACCCGGTGCGACGCAGCCCGGCCACGAACGACGGAACCTCCTGGGCTTCGCCCGCCTCCTCGGTCAGCCACCGGCTCGGCGACCGGTCCGCGGCCCGGCGGAGGTCGCCGCGGGGGTGCAGCAGCAGCGACCGCCCCGCAGCGGCCACGACTGCCAGCAGCGCCCGGTGGTCGTCTCCGGGACGGTCGGCTCTGGCGGGCAGGTCGCCTCCTGCCACCAGCCGCTCCCGGTCCGGCAGCAGGGCGTCGTCGTTGCGGCGGGCGGGGAAGGTTCCCTCGGCCATGCCGCACACGACGGCCAGGTCGAGCTCCAGCCCGAGCGCCAGGTCGACCGGCCCGACCAGCACGCCTGCGCCGAGGTGCCCGTGCCGGTGCGCGGCGCCCTCCAACTCGAGCCTCAGCGCCCGCCCGAAGGCGGCCACCGAGGGTTCGTCGTCGGTGCCGTCGAGATCTCCCAGACGGCTGACGGCGCGGTCCACCCGCTCCGCCATCTGCCGCTCCTCCTCCGGCCAGCTCCGGCGCAGTCGCCCGCCGAGGTACTTCTGGATCAGCTTCTGGCACCAGCCGGCCAGCTCGGCCCAGGTGCGCGGCGCCGGGCGGGGGTCCAGGTCGGCGTGGAGCTCCTCGACGAAGCTCAGCAGCTCCAGCGAGCGCTCGGCGCTGCGCCGGTGCCGGTCGCCGCGCCATGCCTGCTCCTCGGCGGCGGCATGATGATCAGCCTCGGCGGTGCAATCCTCGGCGTACCGGGTGAGCCTGCGCCTCCAGCTGTCGATCCCGGACTCCACCCGGGCGGCTCGGGCCTCCCGCTCCCACGCGGCGCTCGGCACCCCCTGCCATCTGTGGCGAGCCGCCGGACCGTCGCCACCGACCTCGCCGTCGGGTCCGCCGGCCTCGCCTTCGGGGCCCGCGGCTCGGCTCGACGCGTCAGGGTCGGGTCGTCTGACGCTCACCGGGGCGCCGGCCAGCCAAGCCATCACGACGCGCCGGGAGAACCCGCGGTCTCTCAAGGCCAGCATGTCCAGCAGCGACCGCCCCAGCAGCGAGGTCTCCACCGTTCGAGAGGTGGCGCCGCAGCGCGGGATGCCGGCCGCGTCGAGCGCATCGCTGATCAGGCGCACGTAGGGGCTCTCGACGCCGTAGACGATGGCGCATCGCCCAAGGGGGGTGCCGGCTCGGGCCGCGTCGACCACAGCCCGCACGGCGTGGCGCACTTCGTCGTCGGCGTCCGAGACGCTGAGGGCCTCCACCGTGGCCCGAGCTTGGGCGCGCCCGCCTCGCCGTGTTGGGGCGTCGAGTTCGGCGCCGAGCCTGCCAACCGAGGCGACCACCGCAGCGTCGGCGTCCTCGGCGCCTGTCGCGCCCGCGACGATCGTCGTGTCTGTCGCCTCGCCGACTGCTCGCAGCAGGCCTGCCTGGCTGTCCGTGATCCTCTGCGGCAGGAACACGATCATCGGCCCGAGCTGGCGCGCCGCGGCGGAGGGATCGGCCCGCACCGCCGCGACCGCAGCCCGCGAGAGCTGCTGCTCGTTGCTGAAGCCTGCTTCGAGGTCGGCCGCGACCTCCCGGTGGATCCTCACCACGTCGGCAGCCCGCGGCGACTGCGCAGAGAGTGCCCGGAGCTGCCCGTCCCCGAGTTCGGACAGCTCGCGGTGGGCTCGGGTGAGGGCCCGCTCGGTGGCCGGATGGGTCTCCACGCCCCGGAAATGCCCGGGATCGCGCCGCAGCACGGTACGGACCGCGGCGGCGATGACCGTCATGGTCACTCCCCGGCGCCCCTCGGTGGCCATCGCGGCCCCTCCGAGACGCTCGGCGAGGTCGTAGGCGGTGTGGAAGGCGACGGCGGCGACCCCCCGAGTGCCGTCTTGCTCGCGACAGCCCAGCGCCCGGCGGGCGGCCAGGCCCACGTAGTGGTTGGGCACGACAACGGTGACCGGGGCCAGCGGGTCGCCGCGCTTGGCTTGCGCCACGGCCTCAGCCAGCGCCTCGTGGGCGGGCGGGCCGTAGCCCGTGGTCACCTGATCAACAGTCACGCCCGCACCCTAGAACGGCCCTGTGACACTCGACGCGACTCCCGATCGCCGTTCGCGGGCCGTCCCGTGGCCCCGCTGCCTCCGCGCCGTCAAATTGATGACGAATCCGCCCTCAGAGGCCCAATAGTCCCATCAATTTCGTCGGCACTAGTTTCTGCGTGTCGCAGGAGCCAGGATGGCCGGGGAGGTGTTGAAGTGACGGTCGCGGCGGGAGCCGTGTCTCGTGTGCCGCTGGTGGATGTGGCGGGAGCGTTCGAGCCCGGGCCGCGGCGCGACGAGGTTGTGGACACCATCCGTCGGGCCTGCGAGGACGTGGGCTTCCTGGTGATCACCGGCCACGGCGTTCCGGACGACCTGGTGCAGAGGGTGGACTCCACCTCGCGCCGGCTGTTCGCCCTGCCCCTCGACGAGAAGATGGCCTGGGCCCGAGCGTCGGACAACCTGCGGGGCTACGTGCCCATGGGGGGTTCTGCGCTGGCGCTGGCTCACGACGAGGTGACCCCGCCTGACCTCTCCGAGCTCTATACCGTCAGCCGTTTCGACGATCCCGAGGCCGCCGTCCGGGCCGGCTCTCACCAGGGTCAGGACGAGGGGAGGGAGGCATTCTTCGCGCCCAACGTGTGGCCCGACCCTGAGAGTGTTCCCGACTTCAGGGAGGCCCTCACCGCCTGCTACGCGGTGCTGGAGGACCTCGCCGCCAAGCTGATGCGGCTGATGGCGCTGGCGCTCGACCTGGACGAGCACTGGTTCGACGACAAGATCGCCGAGCACATCACCGGCCTCGCCGTCCTCCACTACCCGGCCCTGGAGGTGCCGCCCCTGCCGAGCCAGTACCGGCGGGGGCCCCATTCGGACTGGGGCAGCCTGACGATCCTGTACCACGACGGCCAGCCCGGGCTGCAGATCCTGTCGCCCGACGGCCACTGGGAGGACGTTCCCTCGGTAGTGGGGTCGTTCGTGGTGAATCTCGGCGACCTCATGGCCGCATGGACCAACGACCGCTGGGTGTCGACCCAGCACCGGGTGATCGTGCCCGATGACGTCACCGGTGACCGCATCTCGGTCGCCTTCTTCCACCAGCCCGCCTACGACGCGCTCATCGAGTGCATCCCCACGTGCACTTCGCCCGACGACCCACCCCGTCACGAGACGGTCACCTCGGGGGAGTGGATCCGCCTGATGATCGAGAAGACCACCACCTACTGAGCAACGCCCATCCGCCGGGGCGGCCTCAGTCCCAGTCGGAGATGCCGTCGAAGCCGGCGATGCTCGTGGGCCGCACTCGCACCAGACACTCGCCGGGCACGCCATTGCGGGCCCCGTAGGCCTCAGCCTGATCGGCGCCCATGTAGCGCCCGCCGACGGCGGTGGCGACCCGCAGCAACTCGTCGAGGTCCTCGGTTATCTCAACCGTCCCGTCGACCTTCACGAAGGCGTAGGGCGGCTCCTCGACGTCCACCACCAGCGAGATACGGGGGTCACGGCGCAGCGCCCGGGACTTGCCCACTTCGGCGCTCGTGTTGAACAGCACATCGCCGTCCTCGACGATGAACCACATGGGAGCCACGTGGGGCCTCCCGTCGGATGCGACCCAGGCCAGCTTGGCCGTGCGGGTACCGGTGGCCAGGAACTCCAGCGCCTCCTCAGTGGTCATCTCCCGCATGGCGCCTCCCTGTCTCCGAACGGTCGCACCGTATCAGTCGGTCCCCGGACCCGGCCCTGAGCCAGTGCAACCACCAGATCGTAGGCTCGCGGCGTGAGCCGGGGGCTGCTGATCCGCAATGTGCGGCCGTGGGCCCACCTGCCCGACGATGCACCCGTCGACGTCCTGTGCGTCGATGATCGCATCCGGGCGATCGGAGTCGACCCCGAGATCCCTCCGCTCCGTGAGCTCACCGAGGCAGATGGCGGCGGCGGAGTCGCCCTGCCCAGCCTCGTCGATGCCCATACCCACCTCGACTCCAGCCGTCTCGGTCTTCCCTTCCGCCCCCACAGCGCGGGCGAGGGCTTGATCGAGCTCATCGAGAACGACCGCCGGCACTGGCGGCGGGCCGGTGCCAGCGTGGCTGACCGGGCCACGCTCACGGCCGCGAGGATGATCGAATACGGCACAACCCGCATCCGAAGCCATGCCCAGATCGACACCGACTGCCGGCTCGAGCGCCTCGAGGGGGTGGTGGCTGCCCGTGACGCCCATCACGATCGTGCTGACATCGAGATCGTGGCCTTCCCCCAGAGCGGGATCCTGCGCGATCCGGGGACTCTCGACCTGCTCGACGCCGCCCTCAGCGATGGTGCAGACCTCGTCGGTGGCATCGACCCGGCCGGCGTCGACCGGGATCCGGTGCGCCACCTCGACGAGGTGTTCGGATTGGCTGACAGGCACCAGCGCGGTGTCGACATCCATCTGCACGACGGTGGCGAACTAGGAGCATTCCAGATCGAGCTGATCTGCGAACGGGTCCGCGCCATGGGGATGCAGGGGCGAGTGACGATCAGCCACTGCTTCGCCCTGGCCGCCGTGAGCGAGCCTCGCCAGCGCCAGTTGATCGAGCAGTTGGCCGATGCAGATGTGTCCGTGGTCACTGTGGCCCCCGGGTCGGTTACTCCGCTGCCCATGGCCTCTCTGCGGGAGGCCGGTGTGCGTCTCGGGCTCGGCCAGGACGGGATCCAGGGGTTCTGGTCGCCCTACGGGAACGGTGATCTGCTCGACCGCGCCTGGCAGCTCGCCTACAGCAACGGGTTCCGGCACGACGATCGCATCGAGGAGTGCGTATCGGTCGCCACATCCGGCGGCGCACAGGTCATGGGTGTGGCCGACCACCGGCTCGAGACCGGCGCTTCGGCCGACCTGCTCGTGATTCCGGGTGACACGACCACTGCCGCGGTCAGGGACCGTTCCCCTCGCACCCTCGTGGTGAGGCGGGGCGTCGTCGTCGCAGACGCCGGCCGATTGCGCTGAGCTGCCGGGGCGCGGTCCGCCCACCCTTGGTACTGTGCTCAATGCTCCTCGAACCAGGAGCGGCCGCGGCAGCGGGGGGTGACCGATGACCGGAGCCTTCGTCGAGCAGGGCGTACAGGTGGCGCCGCGCAATCCCGAGACCGACGGCTTGGTGCCCGATCCCGTGCCCAGCGATCTCCTGCAGCCCTGGGAGGTGTGGGGCCAGGACCGGTTCGACCTGGAGATGATCCGCATCTTCGCCCGGTCATGGCTGTGGCTGGGCGACCTCGAGGACCTCCAGCAGCCGGGAGACTTCATCACCGGCACCATCGGACAGCAGCCCGTCATAGTCATCCGCCAGCAGGACGGCACCGTCAAGGGGTTCCTCAACAACTGCCGCCACCGGGCGTCGGGCCTCGCCTTCGAGCCGGCTGGCAACTGCGGCAAGTCGCTGACCTGTCCGTATCACAACTGGACCTACTCCATCGACGGCGCCCTGATCGGCATTCCCGACCGCAAGCGCATGTACCCCGACGGCATCAACATGGAGGACTACGGGCTGGTGCCGATCCGTGTCGCAGTCGGCTGGGGCAAGGTGGTGTTCGGCTGCCTCTCCCGCAAGGCGCCGTCGTTCGAGGAGTGGGTCGCGCCGATCATGGACCGGTGGAACCGCTACAACATCCACCAGATGTCGCGGTTCGACCGCACCCTGTCGGTCGACTACCCCATCAATTGGAAGCTGTTCGCCGAGAACACCAACGACGACCTCCATGTGCGGTTCGTGCACAACCGGCTCAACGAGATCCGGCACCAGCTCGACACGCAGATCTTCCAGGAGCAGTGGACCTCGCGGGGCTACAAGCCGCACAACGACAGGGACGATCCGTCGGGTGGGCGCGACGACCTCGACGATATGGACTTGAGGGGGCATTACGCGGAGTTCATCTACCCGAACCTCGTCGCCCTCACCTTTCCCACCCAGTTGTGGCTGGTGCGCTGCGATCCGCTGGGGCCCGCGAAGATGCGCCTCTACTCGCGCATCTACGGTCTCGATACCAGCACCGAGGTTCAGGACGCCGCGTTCGAGCACCTGGAGCAGACGAACCTGGAAGACACGGAGATGCTCCAGGTGCTGATGGACAACTTGCGCTCACCGTTCGCTCGGGCGGGTCCGGCGTCGATCTGGGAGGTGCGCGCCACCCGTCTGTGGGAGACGCTCCGCCGCCAGCTCGATACCCCGCTCGCCCCCGACGAGTTCGGGTGACGCGGTAGGCCACATCGTCTCGGCGCCGCCGGAGCCGGGGGCCGCCTCCGGTGTGGCCCTGTGGTCGCGCTAGGCGCGGAGGTCGGTGATGAACATGTGGCCGGGCTCGTGCGTGATGGCGATCTCGGGACGGGCGTTGACGATGGCCAGCTGCGGGGTGACGCCGCAGGCCCAGAACACGGGCACCTCGCCGTCGTGGATGTCCACGGGGTCGCCGAAGTCGGGGCGGTGCAGATCCTCGATGCCCAAGCCGGCAGGATCGCCGGCGTGGACCGGGCCGCCGTGGGCCTCGGGGTGGGCCTCGGTGATCCGCCGGGCCTGCTCGACCGACTCGGTGGGCATGGGCCGCATCGACACGACCAGCGGTCCGGCGAAGTCCCCGGCCGGCTCGCACGGGCGGTCCGTGATGTACATGGGCACGTTGCGGCCCTGCTCGACGTGGCGCACGGGCAGGCCAGCCTGCATCAGAGCCGCCTCGAAGCTGAAACTGCATCCCAGCAGCACTGACACCAGGTCTTCTCTCCACCAGGCTGTGGCGTCGGTGGCCGAGTCGGCGTGGACGCCGTCGACGAACAGCCGGTACCGGGGCACGTCGGTGCGAAGGTCGCTGCCCGGCGCACCACGGACAGCTTCCGTACCCTGCTCCACCACCTCCACGATCGGGCACGGCTTGGGATTGCGGGTCGCGAACGCCACGAAGTCCGAGGCCACCACCCAGGGCAGCACCACCAGGTTGGCCTGGACGCAGCCCGGGGCCAGATGAGCGGTGGGTCCCGTGTGCTCGCCGTCCCGTATCAGGAGTCGGGCCCGCTGCGCTGAGACCGCTCGGGGGTTGTCGCGAGTCGTATCACCGCCTTCGAGGACCTCGGCCAAGGCGTCGAGTAGAGGCAGTTGGCCCGTGTGCAGCTTCGTACGGGCTGCTTCGATCGTCCACCAAGCCGCTTTGTCCACCTCCGGGTAGGCGCGGACCTGCCCCGAACCGGGCGGCCATTCAAGTTCGAAGGTGTTGCTGACCACATGAGTGGCGTCGAAGTCCGCCTCCAGCGCCCATGCGCTGATCCGTTTGCGGGCGGCCGGGCCGAACTCGCCCAGGAAATGCCTCGACACGTCCGGTGGCGGCGATCCCAACTCCTCCTCGAACTCCCGCAGGGCCACCGTCTCGGCATCGCCTTCGGCGTACTCGCCCTTGGGGATCGACCAGGCGTGGACATCCTTGCCGGCCCAGAACGGCCCGCCGGGATGCACCAGCAGCACTTCGACCACACCGTCGGCGTTCCGTCGGTGAAGGATCAGGCCGGCGCTTCTCTTGCTTGCCATACGTGCTGTGATCCCCGACAATACGATGCGTACGAGGGTCCAGCCGAAGGGGAGCCATGAGCGAGACAGACCGGGCAGCCGAGAGAGCCGCAGCGGTCGCCGATGCCATGGACGACATCGCCAAGATCGACGCCCACGGCCGCGAGCACGGGGGCATCGACCGGGCCGGCCTGGAGCGCATCAAGGAGCGGCTGCTTGAGTTGGCCGAGCGCGACGACCTGTTCAGCGACGAGGACTTCCCGCCGCCGGACACGCCGGGCGGGTCGTTCAGCTACCGGATCGCGCAGAACGACGACGACGAGCTGGCGCTGTACGTCCAGTGCGTGGGCGACGGAACGTCGGCACCGCCGCACGAGCACAGGACCTGGGCGGTGATAGTGGGGATGAGAGGTCAGGAGCTGAACCGCCTGTACGGCCCCTGCGCCGGCAAGGGTGATCCGCAGGTACAGCACGAGGTGATGGTCGAGCAGGGCACGAGCGTGGCGATGCTCCGCGACGACGTGCACTCGATCCAAATCGAGGGCGCGGCGACCAACTTCCACTGCTACGGACTCGCCCTCGAACGGCTCGCGGGCCGCTTGTTCTGGCACGCTCGGAGCAGCCAGTGGCAGGTCTACGACGACGACAGCCAGATAGTCGAAGCCCGCCCCGGCCGGACCTAGCCGCCGCTTCAGTCCAGCTTCGCCAGGGTGCGCTTGGGCGCGATGAGGTGGAAGCTCTCCAGGATCAGGTCCTCGACGTGGCCCCAGTCCTCAACGTCGGTGAGATCCATCGATGTGCTCTGTCTACGTTCGGCTCAGCCCAGGCGGGGCGTGCCCTCCTCGATGGCTGTCTGCACGATGCGGCCGATGCGTGCGGCCCGGGTCTGTTCCCGTTTGGCGTCCGCCAGCCACACCAGCAACTCCTTACGTCTCGACGGCGCCAGTGCCTCCCACGCTTCTGACGCGCCATCTTTGGCCAGGGCCTCCCGTAGGTACGCCGGTGTCTCGGGCGTGCGGTCACTGCGGTCGAGACGGATCCGGATCTCAACTAAATCACCGGCGCCCTTGCCGACGGCACCGCGGACCGCGCCGTTGAGGAACAGCCGGTGACGCCCGCCGCCTACGGGAACGAGAGTTGCGGTGAGTTCGGCTCCGTCGGCAGTACCCACGACCGGGACATGGCCCCGCAGCCCGAACGCCTCCGACACGGCCGCAGGAACATCCAGAGCCACGTTCATGATGTGCGCATAGTTCGACGGCAGCTCATACAGCACCCCCACAAATCGATGTTCGTCCCACCCAGGCACTCAGCCTCCCTCGATCCTGTCGATCAGCATCCGGATTCCGCCGCTCGGATTCGATCTCGCAACCCCGCCATCGCCTAGATGTTGGCACGGTGGCCGGGCCCGCTCGGCTTCGTTTGACCCCAGATGGCGAGGCGCGCATCTGCTCGCTTGTTGCGGAGGGCGAAGATCGGGCCGGGGTGTACGCCGTTGTCGGTGGCGAGTCGCTGTGCGGCTGCCGCAAAGGCGCGATCGGAGTCGTCGGGCGTATCCGCAGCCGCTTGGCGGGCAAGTGACTCGTAGAGGCGTATCCGCCTGTCGGCCCCGGATGTGACCTCTGCGACCGTGGCGTCGTACCACGGCAGGAACTCCTCGGGGAGGGTGGCGCGCAGTCCCTCTACCGGGTCTTCGCCATGGCCGAGCAGCCCGGCGATCGTCTCGGGGGAGAGTCTGAGACGTGCCGCCATGGCCTTGGCTGACACTCCGGCGCGAGCCGCGGCACGCACGGCCGCCGCCTCCCAGATCCGCGCCGGGGTGAGCCCGAAGATCACGCGGTGGGCGGCCACATAGGCGGGAAACTTCAACTTGAAGCGGGTGTGGGGCCGGGGCTCGTCGGTCGTGAATCGAGCCACGTAGCCCTCGCGGTCGGACTCGTCGGCCGAGGCCATGTGGTCCATCAGGGACCCGAAGTCGGCAAAGCTCACCGCCTCGGCCCGAGGCCCGGGCCATTCAAGGCTGGCCGTGTCGATGTCGGCGCCGGTCTCGATGTCGATCAGGGCGATGAGGACGAGGTCTCGCATGTCGCCGTAGTTGAGTACCACGCGGTTGTCGGGGTAGATGATCTCGAACAGGGGAGTGGTGCCCTCGGGAATGGCGACGCGGCGGTACTTCTCCTGCCAGATGCGGGTCGCCTCGGTGGCCTGGTGGGAGGTCATCGATCCCCGGGTCGCTAGGCGGACCTCGCCCTCGGGATGGGTGTAGGCGATTCCAAGCGACCCGTCCAGCTTCGCGGTGATCGCCATCGGCTGTCCCGAAGGAATGGCCGGGGCATCGGGCTCAGATGGTCCGAAGAACTTCGGGAACGGCCGGGCTACTACCCGGCCAGCGTCGTCGAGGATGAGGCCTCGGCACGCAACCGTCGCCTCGTTCCAGGCCCTCGAATACGTCGCCTTGGCCGTGTAGTTCAGGATCCTCAGCCGTCCGTCCTTCTGAACCGACACGAGCCTCTTGCCGATGGCCGCGTCGACAAGAGCGGGGTCGCAGACATCCTTGAGTTCAGCCATGATCCAAGTGTAATCAGCATCTAAAACATGATATGTTGTTATCCACTTAAAAAATATGACAGCTAAGTTTGACCCGTGGCATGGGACCGAGCGGTGGGACGGTTGTCCCCAAGGGCGAAGGATTCTCCAAGCGAAAGGAGAGGCAATGACTGACAAGACCAAGCAAGACCTCGATGGAGCGCCACCAGCAGACCTTGAGGCTGCCCGCGCCACAGCGTGGGAGGAGCATGAGCGGCGATGTGCCGACAACGAGCCGTACACGGACGGGGTGACGGTTGAATCGCTGGCTGAGCGTGTCGAAGGACTGCACTGCTTGCACTCTCGGCCCGTCCAGTCGGGGCAGGACTATGCTCCCGCCGTGAGCAGTGACGTCGACCCCCGCTCAGTTGACAGCAGTTCTGATGAAGTCGACAGCGACGCTCCAGGCGAGTTGTCGTGGGTGGATGTCATGCCCGAGTGCGACAGGAGGCTGTTCGCTGAGGAGATGTCCCAGTTAATGGCGGAGGTGGCCGAAACCGACGATCTCGCGCCTGTCGAGCAGGCGCTGCGGGAGTGGCGGGTGACATCGGAGATCTACTTGGATCCCGAGTTCGCGAGGCGGCTCACCGGCCCACGGTCGGCACACGGCGAGCGCGTACCAAGACCTGTCCTCTAGACCCGAGGTCGCGCGGGCGCGATCGGGCCGCTCCTCCATCGCGCGAACAGCGCTGCCGCGACACCGAATGCATGCATATAGCATGATGACGCTATGGAAGCTTCAGGACTGATTGCGTCGTTCGGCCACTACGTTGACAGCCGGGAGGCCACCGTTCTGGTGGGCGCTGGCCTGTCGCGAGATGCGGGCTACCCGGACTGGTCAGGCCTGTTGGCGAGCGTGCGGGATGCGTTACAGCTCCCCGACGTGGACGATCTCCCACTGCTCGCGCAGTACTACGCCAGCGAGAACTCCGGAGAAGACCTGCAGCACCTCCTCCGGCAGGAACTCCTGCTAGACCCGTTGCCTCAACCCACTCGGTGTCACCGGCTCCTAGCAGCGCTTCCGCTCGGCGAGATATGGACGACCAACTACGACGACTTGATCGAACGCGCCATGGGGGACGCCACGCGCGCATTTGTGCGGGACGACGACCTTGCACAAGGGGACGGCGGCACAGGATGCCGCGTCTACAAGATGCACGGCTCATTGACGAGTACCGATCAACCACTGATCGCAGCCAGAGACCAGTACATTCGGTACCCGGATTCACACAAGCGGTTCTGGGCATTGCTTCAAGCGAGCTTTCTCACCAAGAGCTTCCTGTTCCTCGGCTTCAGCTTTGACGATCCCAACTTCGACCAGGTCTTTCAGGCGATACGAAGAGCGCGTTATGACATTCATCGCGAGCACTTTGCTGTCATGCGGGAGCCAAGTGATGAACGGGACAAGAAGCTCTTCGAGCTGCGACTCAAGGATCTGGAAGCATCGGGATCAACGTTGCAACGATTGAAGAGTATTCTGAGCTTGAGGCGCTGCTCAGACAATTGATCGCACGCTGCCGACCATGTCGCCTGTTCATATCGGGATCGTCGTCTGAGGATAAGCCAGACACCGGAGACAGCTATCCATCGGTCGATCTGCCTGAGCTCATGTCAGAGTTCGCGGATCAACTTGGGGCCGCCTTCAAGGAAACGGCAGTCGCGCTGAGTGCTGGCGGGGCGTTTGGTGCTCGGGTCGGCTACGCCCTCGTCAGAGGACTGCAAGAGACTGGCGGGCTCCAGGCCGAGCGGTTCGTACTGCTCAGGCGAAGCAAGGATCAGCCTCTTGACGAACCGAGCCACCGATACGGCAGCATCGTCTTCCAAGGGACAGACGAGCATGAATTGCGTGATTCGGCGTTCGGCGAGGCCCGCGCCGTTCTAGCGGTCGGTGGCGGATCCGGTACTGCCGACGAGATCAGGCGAGCGCGAGAGGATGGACTAGGAGTAGTGCCTATTGGCAAGTTCGGTGGTTCGGCGCTGGAGGAGTGGACTCGCATCAGCGAGGGTCTGGAGGACTATCGCCTCGGAGGGCTGCCTGTTGACCGCGCTGACTTTGAGTCGCTCCGCGACGGCGAGCCGGCAGAGTGCGCCAGAGCTGCGACTCGCCTGGCAGAACAGGCGTTGTATATTCGTCAGGGAGGCTGAGAGCATGACGAGTACCACGACCGCTGCGGGCGACGGCTTTGGTTCGCCGCTAGACATGCAGTGGTCTGCCGACCAGGTCGCCCACCTGCTGGCGCTCGCCGAGCAAGCCGACCGGTGCGACGGCTGGTTGACCGCGGACGATCTGGGTCGACTGTGGTTCGACTCGCCTTGCCAAGACCTGGGTGAAAAGTGGCGGACCGCCATCGCGAGTCTAAGCGAGCAATTTACCAACTTCCATGTTGTCTTGGCAAATTCTCCTGATTATCCTCGCTTGTTGCTCAATACAGCTCATGCACCAGCGGTCCTGTTCGTTCGGGGCTCGCTCGACTGCAACGGCGCTGGCTCTATCGCGATGGTTGGAAGCCGTGACGCGAGCGAGCAGGCAGCCGATGCGGCACGCGAGGTCGCGGCCACCCTCGCTGACGCTGGCACGACCATCGTGTCTGGACTCGCGCGTGGTGTTGACACCGCTGCGCACTGGGGAGCCCTTGACGTTGGCGGACGTACGACTGCCGTCGTCGGCACGGGTATCGATGTTGTGTACCCGCCGGAAAACCGGCATCTCATCGAGCGGATCGTCCGTCGCGGCGCGGTCGTTTCGCAGTTCCCGCCAGGTCTCCCCCCGTCGAAAACCAGCTTCCCAGTGCGCAACGCTGTGATCGCCGGACTGTCCAGCGCGAGCGTGGTCATCGAGGCCGAGGAACTGAGCGGCACCCGCATCGAGATGGACTACACCCTCGAGTTCAAGCGGCCAGTGCTGCTGTGGGCGCCCGTGCTGGGCAAGAGACCCTGGGCGCGCACCCTCGCCGCCTCTGACGCCAACGTCCATCTCGTGTGCTCAGTATCGGAGATCCGGGAACTGGCATTCCAGAGTTGAAATGAATCAGGCGCTCGCCTCTCTCGGCGATTCGCTGGCGTCCGACTGCGTCAGCGTGCCGATGCATGGTCCCGATGTGTGTCCGATTTGCCGGGGCCATCGGGACGTCACAGAGAGTCTTTGCGACAGCTGCGCGGTGTGCCACAGCAGTCTCGGATCACTCCGCTCAGTTGTGCCGATCTCGCTGTACGCGAAGCCTTCAACGATGCGAGACCGGCTGCGGGGCTACAAGGACGGCGACGACGCATCAACGCGCCGACGCCTGAGCCGGGATGTAGCCGCGCTCGTCGAACGGTTCTTCATCCAACACCGCGCATCGCTCGCCCACAGCTTCGGGTCCTGGGACGCCGTGTGCATCGTGCCTTCCACCGACCGCGAGCCGCCCCACCCCCTCGTCCAGGCGTTGTCGGATCATGGGGCCGGCAGTGTCGGGCCGCTCGAGCAACTGCTGCGCAGGGGGTCCGGCGAGATCGCACACCGCAAGCCCCATCGTCATGCCTTCGAGCCGGCAACAGAAGTCGCAGGCCGGCGTGTGTTACTGATGGACGACGTGTTCACGACCGGAGCAAGGTCGCAGTCGGCCGCATACGCACTGGCCGAGGCTGGTGCAGCAGTCTCGGCCATCGTTGTGATCGCCCGGAGGATCAATCCAGACTGGCGCCCAGAGGTCGCCGAGTGGTGGAGCCGCCAGTTGGCGATTCCCTTCTCGTGGTCTACGTGAACGCGCGTCTCTGCACGGACCTGCGCTGGATCGGCGATGATCGAGATGAGGGCACAACGTCGGCAGCCTCACTGGCCTCCCTCACTCTGAACTGAAGGACGAAGAGCTCGAATAGCCGTCGTTTGAATGGTTAGGTGGTGCCGGATGTCGGGGGTCCTTCAAAGGCTCGAAGCGCAATACCGTGCCCGGTGGGTAGGTGCCAGCCTTCTTCCTTCCCGATACGCACGAGATAGAGCCCTCAGATTCAAGGTCTTTCAGTACTCGCTTATATTGGGTTGACGTGTAGCGTGTTTCTTCTACAACAAATTGTTCAAGCCTGTTGACCCCAACGGTTGTTCCGGCGAAGCGATCTAGGATCGCTGTCTTCAATGGACCTAGATTTGGCTGGGGAGGAAAGAGCGACAGTTGGTCACCCTCATCTCCAGAGTATCGACATCCGGATTCGGGATCGACTCTCCACATCGCTCCCTTCATCCTGTCGAATCCCATAGGGCTTCGCGTGCCAAAGACCAAGAAATAGGCAGTTCTTCCCGGTTCTGATTGATCACTTCGAAGGGTGTCACGAAGCGAAAGCCGCCAACACTGCGAAGTTGATCAACGTAGAGGTCGCGCAAGAAAGTCTTGCGGTCCTCTGTCGCTAGGTCTGATGCTAGGTGATGCTCCATCCCTTCCGTGCCGAAGAGTTCTGCGAAATGGTGGGCGACGCTGGGGGTCTCATCCGCAACAAATCGGTTCACGCTATCGTACAGGAAGTTGAAGATTACTTCACACTTGCGGGCAGATAGCAGATCGCGTATCGTGGCCATCGGTACACCCGACCAACCGAAGGGGTCGATGAAGGCGAGCGTCGGTGCGAGGCGGCCTTGTGTGGCCGTCACCATCTGTTCTGCGACGTTTCTAAATTCATTGTTGATGGGATGAATGAAGACGTTGTTCGGTTTACCGCCGAAGTCGCTCCAGTAGTCTCTGAGTTGATCTTTGAGACTCTTGAAGCAGTTGGAATCTCTTTCTATGAGAATGAACGTGAACTTCGTCTGCGACATTCTCGGGAAATGAGAATGACTCATCAGAGTGTTCAAGGCTACGATGGGGGACCCTGGTTCTCCCTCGGCATAGATTCCGGGCCCAGCGAACCCGTCCAAGAAGATCACATGCGGGTTGTTTCTGGCTGACAGTATCGGGAACCAAGCGTCAAGATAGAATCGCAACAGGTTGTGTTTGGCTTGAGTGTGAGGTTCTATTGGCCAAGTAGCTCGGCTAGTCAAGTCTAGGACCCTTCATAAGGCTCAGGCTGAGATGGATGTAGGCATCTCATCGTGGAATGAGCCGTTCAGTTCCCGGCCGCCAGCCTTGGGAGTGCGGCCGCCCCATTGCTTGAAGAAGAAAGCCACGTCGGCTGCGGCGCACTGATCGCGCAGGTCGATCACCCATTCTTCCTCCATGCGCCGGGCGTTGTGGCCGCTCTCACCTCCCGCGATAAGCCAGTGGATACCTGAAAGGTCAAGGTGCGCCAGCGGGCCCAGTAGAGGTTCGGCACTGATGAAGCGGACTGCTGCTGGGACGGTGCGCAGGTGGTCGATGCGGAAGGCGTAGCGACTCGACTCGACAGTGACGCCCATCCAGACGTTGGGGGGCCAATCCAACTGATCGGCCAGCGAGGCCAGGCGCTTGGAGCGCTTCGTGAGTATCTGGTACGTGTGGCGGGGTGTATCCGCCATGGTCTCGAAGACGCGTCGGATGAAGCCCAGCGGGACATCGGCGTGGAAGAGATCGCTCATGGAGTTCACGAAGACCAGGCGTGGTGCTCGCCACCGGTGGGGGAGTTCCAGCAGGTCATCGTGCAAGGTCAGGCCGAAGCCGGGGCCGCTGTGCTTGGGGTCCCCGTCCTTCTGGTACCGGGGATTGCCCATGGCCTTGAGGCGCTTGGCGAGGGTGAGCGCGTAGCAGTTGTCGCAGCCGTGCGAGGTGCGGTCGCAACCGGTGCTGGGGTTCCAAGTTGTCTCGGTCCACTCGATACCGGTCCGGTCGGCCATGGCCACCTCCCCTCTCGGCCAGTTATCCACAGGCTACTCACGGGTCCGAAGACTACGGACGGGCGACGACATGCCTCAGTATTAGGGGTCGCTGTCGGCGGTACCAGTCAGCGCTTCGGTGAGGGCTTGGATTTCGGCTAGGGCGGACTGGAGGTCTTCGGCTATCTCGGCGGCTAGGACGGCTGGGGGTGGGAGGTTGTCTATGTCCTCCAGGCTGTCGTCGCGGAGCCAGAAGAGGTCGAGGCTGACCTTGTCGCGGGCCATGAGCTCGTCGTAGGTGTAGCGCTTGAAGCGCTCGGACTCTTGGCGCAGGTGGCGGTCCTCCGGGCTGTAGCACGCCACGAAGTCGTCGAGGTCGGCCCTTGTGAGGGGGTTCTGTTTGAGGGTGAAGTGCTTGTTGGTGCGCAGGTCGTAGACCCACAGCTCGCGGGTCCAGGACTGCTCGGCGCCCTCGCGTCGGCGAAAAAACAGGACGTTGGCCTTCACGCCCTGGGCGTAGAAGATGCCCGTTGGCAGGCGCAGCAGGGTGTGGACCTCGCAGTCGTGCAGCAGGCGGCGGCGGATGGTCTCGCCCGCTCCGGCTTCGAAGAGCACGTTGTCAGGGACCACCACCGCTGCCGTACCGCCGACCTTGAGCAGGCCGACCACGTGCTGGACGAAGTTGAGCTGCTTGTTGCGGGTCGTGGCCCAGAAGTCGTCGCGCTCGTAGCTGTCCGACGAGGACCGGCCGAACGGCGGGTTGGTCAGCACCATGTCGAAGCGCTCGCTGGGACCTGCGCGCAGGGCGTCGTCCACATGGACCGGGGAGTCGGACTCGGGGCTCTCGATGCCGTGTAGCAGCAGGTTCATGGCGCACAATCGTGCAGGCAGGTCTGCGATCTCCCAGCCGGTGAACGCGCCGGACCGCAGGTGGGCCGCCTGGTCGGGCTCCAAGGGCGTGAACCTGTCGATGATCGACCGGTACGCGCCCAGGAAGAAGCCGCCGGTGCCGCAGGCCGGATCGCAGATGCTGTCGTCGGCCTCGGGCACCATCACGTCGACGATGGCCGAGATGAGAGCCCTAGGAGTGAAGTACTGGCCAGCGCCTCGGGCGCCCTCTTGGGCGGTCTTCTCGATCAGGCCCTCGTAGGCGGCGCCTGTGACGTCGGCGTCGTAGCTGAGCCACTCGTGCTTATCGATGAAGTCCTTGATGAGCTGCTCCAGCTTGGCTGGGGTCTGGATCCGGTTGCGGGCTTTGTGGAAGACCACGCCGAGCATGTCTTCGCCGGCCCCCAGCGCCGTCAGGGTCTCGCTGTAGTGGGCTTCGAGATCGGCACCCGAGCGGCTCAGAAGCGACTGCCAGTCGTGCTCGATGGGCACCACCCGGTTGCCGCCCAGTAGCTCGTGCTGCTCGTCGGCCATCTTCAGGAACAGCAGGTAGGTGAGTTGCTCCAGGTAGTCGCCGTAGGACAAGCCGTCGTCGCGCAGCACATCGCAGAAGTCCCACAGCCTCTGCACTAGCGCCCTCTGGCCGTTTCCAGACACCCCCTCACGCTACGGCTCCGGCAACGTCATGACGTGTGTCTTGCACGCGTGCGCCCGGTGTCCGGTCGGAGCGGAAGGAGACGTGATGATTGGGCTTCGGTGGTTGGGCGAAGGCTCGCTCCGGCGGGCTTCGAGCGTTCCGCTATCCAGTGAAGGGAGTGGGGCTGGAGCGTCCCACGACTACCCCGCACCGTTACCGGCTACGGCTGCGCCCATTCTGAAGTCGTGGCCAGCCCGGCCTGCGGGCCAGCGCCTCGGCGTAGCAGTTGTGGGTCGCGAACCCGTTCGCGAAGAACGTGCCCGTGGACGTTTGGATGTCGATCAAGTCGCTCGGCCCCACCGCCTCCAGTGCCATGACCGGCGAGCGGGTCCAGTCAATGCCAGAACCCAGGCAGGCATCCGTCTTGGCTTGAAGTGCCGGACGGACGACTCCGAAGAACTGGCCGCGGTCCGACGCTGAGCCGTAGAGCCGCGCTGTGTGGGTGTGACGCCTGTACTTCTCGACTCGGAAGTCGAAGCCGAGCGTCTCGCCGTAGCGCACGATCTTCTGTAGCCGCCTCTCGACGGTATTGGCGATCCGCAGGCTGTTGGGTCGGATGTTCCTGTGGCTGCGGTAGGAGCCCGACGATCCTTCGGCATCGAACATGCCCGCCAGCCAGCCCCGCATGTAGTCGAGCGACGCTCGCTCGGTGACGGCGGCACGGATGGCCTCCAACGGCTGCCGGGCGCGGGTCTCAACCTTGATCATGTCGCTGCCAGAACCCGAGTCAAAGGGCTTTATGTCCAACTCGGCGATGCCCAACTCAGCTAGGTAGCGGCGCAACCGGTCCAAGAACTCACGCTGCGACGCCGTGACGGCGACCCGCCAGTAGCTCTGCTTGGTGTCGCTGATGCGGAACGTGCCGTCGCCCTCGGTCGCGCCAGCTAGATACCCGCAGCGATAGTCGTCGTTGGTGGGCCACATCGGGCCGTGGGGGATGTACCGCAACGCGCTCTGCATCAGGGTCATCGACGAAGGCCGCTGCCACCGCGGCGCGACACCGGACAGGAACCGGTGATCCAGCGACGCGACGACCTCGCTGTGCGGCGTGACAATCCGCGCAGCGTCGGCGCGTGTGTGCCGCACCTTCTCCACGACGCTGACCTCCAAGCGGCGGGTCAGCAAGCCCTCTTCGGGGAACCCGAGCAGTTCATCGCCCACCCGAACCTCTGACAGTGGACGCCATGTCCAGTCCCGATATAGCGCCAGCGTGTCAGGATCCTACCGCCTCTGGCGCTGACCTCGGTACAGCCGATACACACATTGAACGTGTGCGCGCCACCGGGTTCGGGCGCCGGTCATACGTCAACCCGCAGTCGGCTTGGTTGTCCGGGAGGCTGTGACGCGCTCCAGCAGCACGGGTGCAGGCTCGTCGGTCGGATCTTGGGGCACCAACTGGCCCGAGAACGCCACTGACAAGATCGACCGGCGCAGTGCCCCGACTGTAGTTTCTGTGGACGAGAGGATCTGACGAATTCGCGTCTGCTCCGCGAGGACATTCCCGATCCTGTCGGTTGCCTGCTGCTGGTAGCTAATCGGAGGCACGGCGATAGGAACACTCCCTAGCTGAGAGCCGGAAATGCCAACCTGGCCGGCAGTGGTCTTCAAGCGTTTCTCCACCTCGCGCCTGCCTGTGCCCGCGGCTACGTATGCAGCGATCCACTCGGGCAACGCAACGTCACGATCAGCGACGACGCGGATCAACTTGTCTGGATGAAGGACCCCGGCTCCCTCTTCTGGCACAACGGCAGCTGCGCCCACGTAATCGGGGTTACCGCTATAGCGGGTGAAGAGGATGTCCCCGGCCTCAACGGCGTAGCTGATTGCACCATTGGGAACGGGGTTTGCGTAGCGGACGTCATCGATCCGGAGCACTAGAGGTCGAACTGCGCTAATCCGGTAGATCGGATATCCGGGTGGCGTCGCAGATGGCCTAGACACGAACACGCCGTTCTTGAGCGACTTGATGATATGACGAAGCGGCAATTGGGTCCACGATCCGTCACACAGCGATCTCAGGGCAGATTGCAGCAGCGCATCGAGCCTTCGTTGAGCGGCAGACAGGGCGCTGGCCGCAGCGTCGAGGCGGGAGAAGTGTTCTTCGATGGCGGCGACGATCCGCTCCTGCTCCGCAATTGGCGGCAATCCAAGTGTGAAGTCTCGCATCTGTGCCCACTTGAGTCGGGGTCGATCCCCTGTGCTGTGGTGAGCAGCAAACCTCACAAAGTCATGACTGATCAGTCGATAGCGCAGGAAGCTCGGCAATACCTGAGGAATCTCTGGCAGCACGATGAACTCCGCTGAACCCAGCGCTTCGCGATCTATTAGGGCGACCTTGTTGAGGTAGGGCCGCAGGCGCGCATAGGCGACATCGCCCGCGCACAGTTGAGAGGACTGAGACGAGTAGTCTGATGAACGCTCCCAGGCTGCGATCCTCGAGGTGTGGCTCTCGACGCTGTCAAGGCTGAGGTATGCACGGGGGTCGGTTGAGTTAGGCGTGTACTTGCCCTTTCGAGGCGCGAATAGCTCGCCGAGGGTCGTCGTCGCCCACCCGGTCGGGAGGTCGTTGGTCATGCGGCTAGGACGAGGGTTAGTTCTTCAAGGAGCGGGTTGAGGTCGTTGCCGAAGAGCTGGCGTGCCCTTCCGAGGCCGCCGTGGGTGCTGAAGGGTGGGTTCTGCAGGTCTGCGGGGGCCACGGCGAGACTTGCAGCTATGTGTTCCTTGATCAGGTTGAGGTAGGCGGTCTGTTCGTCGGTGAAGAATCGGCCGTGGGTCTGCTGCTGGTGCAGCCAGGCTTCGAAGCGTTCGTTGACCAGGTCGGGGTAGGCCACCAGTTCGCCCGTGTACCCCAGCGCGTGGCGGACGAGGCTGACTAGGTCCGTGCTCACCCGGTGGCCTGAGCCTCTGACTTTGGAAGCATCCAGAGTCTCGTAGGCCTGCCACAGCGCTTCGGTCGTCCAGCGGCGAGGTGGGCGGCCGATGGCCTGAGCCAGTTCCTTGATGTCGGCGTAGGTGAGTCCGGCTCCGTAGGGCTGTGCGTAGAGCAGCTGTAGGGCGGTGATCTCGTCTCTGTTGTCTTCGATGAACTGGCGGAACGATTCGGTCTGGGCGCGGGCTCGGTCGGCGGCGTCCTTCGAGTATTCGCCGGAGATCACGCTGTCCTTCGACGCTTCGTCGATGACCTGTTCGTAGCTGCGGCGGACGTTGATCAGCTTCTCGCGCAGCTCGGGGTTGCCGGCGATCGGTTGCACGGCCTCGGCGATCAGACGCGTGCCGGTGGCCTTGACCTGTTCGGGGGCCGGGTCGTCGGTGCCGTGCTCGGCTGCGGCCTCGTCGTGTTGGCGGTCGGGGTTGAGGGCGTCGGTGATCTGGCGGACCAGGTCATCCAGCGCGACGCCGGCCACCGTCTCCACCGCGGCCCGGTCCTCGGCGGTCATGCGCCGATTCAGGCGGGCCAGGCGCGATGCCACCGACGACACCACCGCCTCGTCCGTTGAACCGAGCCCGACCTGGTTCAGCAGCCGGTCGAAGCTCACGCCCTTCTTGCGTTCCAGTGGCACGGTGTCGTGCAGGCCGGCGTCGGTGACGCCCACCGCATCCACGATCACGAAACGGTCCTTGACCCTGGCGTCGGGGGTAACCGCCCGCAGGTCGTTCTCGTCGATCACCCGCACGCCGCGGCCCTTCATCTGCTCGAAGAAGTTGCGGCTGCGCACCATGCGCATGAACACCACGCACTCGATGGGTTTCACGTCGGTGCCGGTAGCGATCATGTCCACAGTCACCGCTATGCGGGTCGGGTAGTTGGTGCGGAACTGCTGGAGCAGATCCTCAGGCTTGTTGCCGGAATCGCCGGAGCGGTAGGTGATCTTCACCGCGCCCTCGTTGCTGAGGCCGAACTCCTGGCGCACGACCTGCACGATGTCATCGGCGTGACTGTCGTCCTTGGCGAAGATGAGCGTCTTGGGGACATGCCTCAGGAGGTCGTCCGGTCGGCGCTCCCGGTCGTCGAAGATCACGGGCAGCGAGTCCCGCAGGGTCCGCACCACGGTTCGGATCTGGTCAGGGGCCACCACCTTGCGGTCCAACTCGGCCGCGCTGTAGTCGATGTCCTCGTCGACCTTCTCCAACCGCAGTTGGCGGGTCTCGCGGTCGCGGAACTCCGTCACGAAGTCGGCAGGGACCGTGCCCCCGGACTCGGTGATCTCGGTGCGGATGCGGAACACGTCGAAGTCCACGTTCACCCGGTCGGCCACCGCCTGCTCATGTCCGTACTCCATCACCATGTTCTGGTCGAAGAACGCAAAGGTCTGGATGCCCGGCGTGGCCGTGAGCCCCACCAGGAAGGCGTCGAAGTACTCCAGTACCTGGCGCCACACGCCGTAGATCGAGCGGTGGCACTCGTCGATGATGATCAAGTCGTAGGACTCGATCGGCACGTTCGGGTTGTAGGACACCTCCACCGGCTGGTCGGGCGCCATCTCGAAGCCGGTGCTCTCGTCGAGGCTCTCGTCGAACTCCTCGTCGCCGCGCAGGATCGAATACAGCCGCTGGATGGTGCTCACGTGCACCTTGGTGGCGGCTTCGGTGGCCATGTTGAGTTGCGACGATGCGAGCCGGCGGACGTTGTACAACTCGGTGAACTTGCGGGGATCGTCGGGCACGGTGAAACCCTCGAACTCCCGTACCGCCTGGCGGCCCAGGTTGGCCCGGTCCACCAGAAACAGGATCCGGCGGGCACCGGCGTGGCGGACCAGCCGGTAGCAGACGTTGGCGGCGGTGAAGGTCTTGCCAGCTCCGGTGGCCATCTGGATCAGCGCCCGGGGGCGGTTCTCCCGCAGCGACTCTTCCAGGTTGCGGATCGCTTCTGCCTGCGCTGGCCACAGCCCTGGCGCTTCAGGCTCCAGCTCAGACAGCAGCGGCAGGCCGGCTCTCAGCGTGGCGTACCCGCCCAGGCGCAGATGCTCGTCGACCCAGTGGGCCAGCATCTCGGGTCGGTGGAAAGTGAACACCCTCCGGCTGGCCGGAATCGGGTCGAGCCCGCAGGTGAAGCGGGTCTCGGTTCCTGTGGACTCGTAGCCGAACGGCAATGCTCCGTCCACCTGGAACGCGGGCACCCAGTCGGGCGAGGAGACCTGATACTTGCGAGTCTGGGGTTCGACTCCGGTGAGAGTGGTGCCCGCCTTCTTGGCCTCGATCACCCCCACCGCCTGGCGGTCAACGAACAGCACGTAGTCGGCCGGTCCGGCATCGGTGGGGACCTCCCGCACGGCCACGCCCTGCGCTGCGGCCACCGCCGCGTGCTTGTAGTCCTGCACCACCCACCCACACGCAGCCAGCTGCTCGTCGATCTCCATCCGAGCCCGCTGCTCAGGATCGAGATACTTCGATGACGAATCGGAGGAGTCGGCGGGAGCCACCGGCGGGCATCGTAGGCCGTCCGAACAAGCTGCGATCACTCGCAACGAATACTGCGTCAGTTGCGAGACGTGGCCGCATGGCATGCAGCGACAACGGCGCTTGCAGCTCAGCCGGTGCGGCGTCGTCCACGAGCGGAGCCATCCAGATCTGAATATCGCAAAGATACACTTACATTGCTGAGAATCTATTGACACTGGCTTGAATGGGGCTCGATGTCGCAGCACGAGAAGCGCCTGGCGAAGATCCGGAGCAATCCCAACGACGTTGCCTGGGCTGATCTCGTTGCTGTTTGCGACCTATGCTTCGGCATGCCGCGACGGGGCAGGGGCAGCCACCTGATCTATGACACTCCGTGGATGGATCATCCGCTGCTGGTCCTACAGCCTCGCAGGGGCCGGGCGAAGCCCTACCAAGTACGCCAGGTTCTGCGGGCTCTGGACGCGATGGAGGACCGAGATGGCTGAGCACGAGTATCGATATTGGACCGAGTGGTCCGAAGAGGACGGCGAGTGGGTCGGCCTGTGCGACGGGTTCCCCTTGGTCAGCTGGCTGGATCCGGACCGACGGGCGGCGGAGGAGGGGATCCGGGCGGTGATCGCCGAGGCTGTCGAGCACTTGCGGGCACAGGGCAAGCCACTCCCCGAGCCCGGAGTGGAATGGCCCCCGCAGGGGCAGCGGCTCGCCGAGCAGCCAGCAAGCTACCCGGGCTGAGACAGCGCCGAGCCGGCTAGTCCGTGTCGCGTCGAAGATCGCGGTAGGCGGCTACTACGGGCTCCAGCTCCGCCGGGGTGGCGCCGTGCATGATGACGGCGTCGCAGCCGAGGTCGAGTTGGTGCTGCACCGCTGCGGCGCACTGCTCGGGCGTGCCGGTGGCGGCCGGGGCGAGCCACTCGGAGGGGATGACCTCGGCCAGTTGCTCGAGTTCTTCGGTGGTAGCCCCGGCGTCGATCGCTCCTCGGCGCGTCGCCACCAGCGGGTGCTCCCGGAATCGCTGGAGTGCGGCCGGGTCCCACCGGTTGGTGTTCACCAGCAGCTCCCCGTAGCCCTGCAGGTAGGTGGCCAGCCGCCCCACCGTCTTCATCATCCGGGCCTCGTAGGGCAGGTGGTCGCCGATGGTGGCGAAGCACGACCACACCCGCACCGCCGCGGGATCCCGGCCCGCACGCTCGGCCGCGGACCGCACCGTCTCAACGCAGCGCACCACGGTCTCGTCGGTGAAGTAGGTGTGCAGGATCACCTCGTCGAAGCAGCGGCCCGCGAGCTTGAGCGTGTTCTCGCCGAAGGCGGCGAGGCTCATGGGCAGGTGCTCGTCGAGCGACGAGTCGAGACGCAGGAACGGGTAGCGCCCGGCCGGTCCGTCGTGGTTCACCACTGACTCGCCCCGGAACAGCCGGCGCATCAGCCCGGCGAAGTCCTCCATCTCGGCCGTCGTGATGTGGTTGATGCCCATCACGGTCTGCAGCAGCGGGACACCACGCCCGATGCCCAGCACGAAGCGTCCGCCCGTGAGGCTCTGCATCGTGCGGGCGAACCCGGCGGTCACCAGCGGATGGCGGGTGTTGCTGTTGGTGACGCCGGTCGAGATGGTGATCGTGTCGGAGACTGCGGCCGCCGCCCCGCACTGCGCGGCCACCTCCTTCTTGTTGTAGCGCTCGGAGATGAAGACGGTTCCCAGCCCCAGCGCCTCGCCGTCTCGCACCTCCTGAAGCAGGTCCCGTGCGCTGCCGGGCTCGCCCGCCAGTGCGTAGAAGCCCAGTTCAGGGAACTCGCTCATCGCCGTTCGCCTCCCCTGTGGGCGGCCTACTGGTAGAGGTGCGACGGGCTGCCGATTGGAACTTGGCCCGGCTCCGGGTTGGCCACCAGCACCTCGCACTCCATGCGGTCGGGATCGCGGAAGAACAGGCTGAGCTTGCGGCCGAAGTCGGTCACGGTGCCGTCGGTGGCGTCCGCGGCCATGAGCCGGGACCTGATCTTGTCGAAGTCGGCGAGGCTGGCCGCATGCAAGCCGATGTGGTCGAGCCGGCCCCGGCCGAACATCGGCGTCTGGAGGTCGGCCTGCTCGTTGCCCTCGATCTCGAACACGTTCAACTCTGTCGCCGGGCCGACGTTGATGACGGTCATGCGGGGTCCGCCCGGGAACTCCTCGCCGTCACTCTCGATGGTGGCTCCGAACATGTCGATGTAGAAGCGCTGCAGCCGGTCGGAGTCGTTGGTGATCACGGCCACATGATCAAGGCCCTGGGTGAGCATGGCGGACGTCCCTTCTGGCGTGTCGACGGACCTGGCCTTCTCGTGGAGCGTGGGAGCCCCTAGGCCCGTCAAGTCTGTCTACTGCTAACCGGCCGGATTGGCACGCCACCACAGGGTTGAACGACCCGTACGCCCCGGCCGTGATCGCATCCCCGGGCGCGCCGGAACCGGCCACTCCCCAGGTCCGGCACAGCGGCGGCCATAATCGTGCTCATGGGGGGCGGCTCGCATCGGTACCGGCCAGGACCGGGCCTCCGTGGCGGCCGGCAGGCATGGCGGCGCGACCGTGCGCTCAGCGCGGTGCTGGTGCTGGTCGTTCTCGCCGGTGTGGCCGCGGTCGTGGGACTGGTCCTGCTCTGGCCGACCGGCGAGGGCCGCGACGCCGCCCGGGAGCGCGCCGACGAGATCGGCCTCACTTACGAGCGCCTGGCCGCCACCGTCACCGAGGTCACCGACCGGGTGTGCAGCTACTCGTCGCCGGACGACCCGCAGGCGTGCAGGACCATCACCACCCGCGTCGATGAAGGCCCCGACCAGGGCACCCAGGTCGCCCTGCCGGAGTTCAACCTCGCCTACGACCGGGTCTCCATTCGGATCTCGCCCGGCGACAAGGTGATCGTCGGCTACGAGGCCTCCAACGACTACTACTTCTTCGTCGACCGCGACCGCCGCACGCCGCTGGTGTGGCTGGCCGGGCTGTTCGCCCTGGTGGTGGTGGCGCTCGGGCGCCTGCGCGGCGCCCTGGCCCTCGTCGGGATGGCCGTCACGCTGGTGGTGCTGATCGTCTTCGTCGCTCCCTCCGTGCTCGACGGCAACGATCCGGTGCTGGTGGCGGTGGTGGCCGCCGCGGTGATCGCGTTCGTGAGCCTGTACCTGACCCACGGCCTCAATGCGCACACCACCGTGGCCCTTGCAGGCACCCTCGCGTCGCTGGGACTCACCCTCGGGTTGTCGTGGGTCTTCTTCGGGCTCTCCGAGTTCACCGGCCTGGCCACCGAGGAGGGCCTGACCCTGCCCCTGATCGCCGGCGATGTCGACCTGGCCTCGCTGCTGCTGGGCGGGGCCATCATCGGTGCGCTGGGCGCGCTCGACGACGTGACGGTCACCCAGGTGGCCACCGTGGCGGAGTTGCGCTACCGCAGCCCCCACCTTCCGAGGCGCGAACTCATCACTTCGGGCATCAGGGTCGGGCGGGAGCACATCGCCGCCACCGTCAACACCCTGCTGCTCGCCTACGCCGGCGCGGGCCTTCCGCTGGTGCTGCTGTTCGCGGTGTCGGACCAGTCGCTGGCCATGGTGGCCAACTCCGAGCTGATCGCGGTGGAGATCGTCCGGACGTTGTGCGGCTCGCTGGGCCTGGTCGCGGCCGTACCGGTCACGACCGTGCTGGCCGCGCTGGTGAACGCCGGCGCCGGTACCCCGGAACCAGCCGAGCCGGCCGATGGGACTCGACCGGGGGGCCAGGTTGCGGCCGAGTCAGCCGGTCCGGCGCCCGCGCCCCGATGGGAGGACTTCGCTCCCGATCAGGACGAGCCTCAATGGTGAAGCGATCACCGTCGACTCTGTCGCCGGCCTGAGGCGTGCGACCACCCTGGAGCCGCCGGCCCAGTCAGAATCTCGGGTTCGTTCCGGGCCGTACAGCCACAGAACCGACCCGAGAATCAAGGGCGTCGGCGCGCCCGGCTGCTCAGCCGGGCTGCCAGATCATCAGCACCAGTTGCACCGTGAACAGGATCGACAGCAGGCCTGACCCTGCCTCCAGGCGCTTCTCGGTCCCCGTCGACGCGTCCCCGGCGCCCTGTGCCTTCAGGGCGGGTCTGATCAGGCCGTGCAGGACGCCGACCATGGCTACCCAGATCACGATGGCTGCGATCACCCAGCCCTCGGTCAGAGAGATCGCGTCCTCGGACATCTCGACCAGGGCGATCCCCAGCAGGCCGGCCACGATCAGCGCCGGCCCGTACAGGCGGCGGGCGTTGGCCGCCATGGCGACCACCAGGTGCTGATGACCGGCGCCGTCGGCAGCCCGCATCTGCTTGCGCAGCAGCGGATGGACGAACACCGGTGCCAGAGCCACCAGCACTGTGAGAATGTGAAGCAACTCGACGATGTTGTAGGCGGTAGTGCCCGCAGCGAAGACCATGGGCCGACTCTATCCCGATGACCGATGACCGGCCGGGTGGACCGCTGCGGTCCGCTCCGAGCCGAGACTCGTAGCATGGTGGGCGTGCCGGACAGCGCCGCCGCGGCTGCAGCCGATCAAGCCGGTCTCCTGCTCGACCGGGCGGAGCTCGCCGAACGGGCCGACGTTCCCGCCTTCGTCGTGGACCTCGTGATAGAGGCCGGTCTGCTGGCGCCTCTGGACAACGGCTCCGAAGGCGAGCAGTTCGGCTCCGACGACGTCGAGATACTGTCTGCGGCCCGCACCCTGGTCGGCGAGGGCGTCGCCATCGAGGAGCTGGCCGCGCTGGCCATGCGCCACGTCACCAATGTCGAGAACCTGATCGACGACGCCATCGACCTCCTCAAGCGCCACATCAAGCGGGACAGCCCGGACCGGGCCGAGCTGGTCGCCAGCGTGAACCGGCTCGTTCCGGTGGCCACCAAACTCGTGGTCGGCCACTTCGAGAGGACTCTCTGGGCCAGGGCCATGGCCCGTGTAGCCGACGATCCTGCCATCGCGGCCGGCGCCATAGTGGTCAAGACTCGACACCTTGATCGGCGCGTCGATCCTCTCGCGGTCTACGCCTCGGCCGGTCCCGACCGCCTGCGAAGCGTGTGGCTGCGACCCGACCGAGGGGTGGGCCTGGCCGCCATCGGGGAGGTGGAGGCCATCGAGCCGACCGGCAACGACCGTTTCTCGGCCGCTTCGGCGGCTCGGGCCGTGCTCGCAGCCCGGATCCGGCGCGAGGTGCTGCCAGAGGGGCCGGCACCGGTGCTGGTGGGCGGGTTCTCGTTCACCGCGAACAGGGGTGTCGCCGGCGACGGCTCGCAGCCGCCCAGCACCGACGGCAGCAGGAACCCGCACCGGGGCCCGTCGTGGCGAGGGTTCGGAGACTGCCGGATGGTGCTGCCCGAAATGACCGTTATCGATCGTGAGGACGGCACCTGGGTGCTGGCCGCAACCCGGGTCGGCCCCGACGGCGACGAGGCAGCCGCCGAGGCCGCGCTGGAACGGCAACTGGCAGCCTTCGAGGCGGAGCCGCTGCCGGCCACTGCCGACCCGGACGACTCGGCTGCAGCCTCTCCGGACTGCGACCGTGACGACTACTACGAGGCTCTCGTCTCCGAAGCCGTCGCCGCCATCGGCCGGAGCGCCATTCACAAGGTGGTGCTGGCCCGCACGCTCACGCTCGACCGGGGCCTCGACGTCGTGGCGGTCCTCGATCGACTCCGGCGGCGCAACCCGGCTTGCGCGACCTTCGCGTTCTCGGTCGGCGACACTACCTTCCTGGGGGCCACGCCCGAGGAACTGGTCACCCTCGACGGCTCCCGGCTGCACACCATCGCTCTGGCCGGGACCGCCCCACGCGGCGACAACCCCGACTCGGATGAGCGTCTCGCCACCGGGCTGCTGGCTTCGGCCAAGAACCGGTCCGAGCACCGCTTCGTGGTGGATGGCATCACCGAGGCTCTGACCGGTCTGGGCCTGGTGGACCCGGCGCCGGCCGAGCCGGGACTGATGCGCCTCAGCCGTGTCCAGCACCTACGCACACCCATCACCGCACAGGTGCAGCGCCGGAGGACCGGAGCGAGCGACATGGATGTGCTGCGAGCCGTAGGCGTGCTGCATCCCACCGCAGCCGTCGGCGGCGCCCCCACCGGCGCCGCCCTGGAGTTCATCGCCCGCCATGAGGGCTTCGATCGGGGCTGGTATGCGGCCCCGGTGGGATGGTGCGACCTCGACGGCAACGGCGAGATGGGCGTCGCCCTGCGTTGCGCGCTGACCGGGCCTGAAGGAGCCTGCCTCTTCGCCGGGGCCGGGGTCGTGGCCGACTCCGTGCCGGGGGAGGAACTCGAGGAGACGGCGTACAAGCTCCGGGCCCTGCTGGACGCCATCGACGAGCGCTGACTCGTGACCGCTGGCGCCCGACCCGCGACCCAGCCATGACCAGCGCCGGCGCACGCGGATCGTGACCGAAGCCGTCTACGACACTGTCGCGGCCTTCGCGGCCCGGCTGGCAGCACTGGGTGTCACCGACGCGGTGGTCAGCCCCGGATCGCGCTCGACTCCGCTGACTCTGTGCTTCGACGCCCAGCCCGGGATCCGCACCTGGATCCAGCTCGACGAACGTTCCGCCGGATTCTTCGCCCTCGGTATGGGCCGGGCCTCGGGCCGGCCCGCGGTGCTGGTGTGCACCTCCGGCACCGCCGCCGCCAACTACCTCCCCGCGGTGGTGGAGGCCTCCCACGCGGGCATTCCCATGATCGTGTGCACCGCCGACCGTCCCACGGAACTGCGGGGCCGGGGCTGGGGTTCGCACCAGACCATCGACCAGGTGGGCCTGTACGGCGCTGCGGTGCGCTGGAGCATCGACCTGCCGGTGCCCGGCGACACCGGTCCCGGTTCCGCCGTCGGATGGGCCGAGACGGCCGTCGCGTCGGCGTCGGGCCGCGACTCCGGGCCGGTCCATCTCAACTGGCCCCTGCGGGAGCCACTGGAACCGGAGTCGACCGTTCCGGTGCCGGTGGCATCGGGTGCGGACATCGGAGCTAGGCCCGTTGCCGGGGACGATGACCGGGGTCCGGCAGAGGTTCGGGAGCGTGCTGGCGCGTCCGCGGACCGCTGGCGCGTTGTCGGGGACGATGACCCGGATCCGCTGGCCGAATTGTCCGAGTTGGCCGGGATCGTCGCCGAGTGCGAGCGGGGAGTGGTGGTGGCTGGGCCGTGGCCGGGCTGGGGGCTGGATCAGGAGCTGCGCTGGGCCGCCGAGGCGAAGCGGTTCGCGGCTTGGGCCGGCTGGCCTCTGCTGGGGGAGCCCATCACCCACGTCCGCGGGGACTCCCATGTGGGTGACGGCCAAGGGCGGCCCAACGATGTGGGCGACGGCAGAGGGCGGCCTGATGACGGGGGCGGTGTCGGAGGGCGGCCGCAGCGGGTGATCGCTACCGCCGATCACCTGCTGGCCGACGAGGCCCTCGGCGAGGCGCTGCGCCCCGATGCGGCCGTCCTGGTCGGGCGCACCGTGACCACCAAGCCGGTCAGGCTGTGGCTGGAGCGCACCCGGCCCCGACACGTCGTGCTCATCGACCCCGAGGACCGCTGGGAGCACGCCGTGCTCCGGCTCACCGGCCATGTCCCGGCCTCCCCGGAGGCACTGCGTTCGATCACCGCCAACGCCGCTCCGGCGGGCCGCGACCGCGACCGCGGCTGGCTCGCCACCTGGTCGAAGCTCGACCGCGCCGCCCGAAACGCCATCGGTGGAGCCATCGACGGAGTGGTCGCCGACAGCCCGCTGCTGTCGGCACGAACTGCACGAGCCCTCGTCGATGCCCTGCCCGCCGATGCGGTGCTGGTTGCGACCAACTCGATGCCGGTCAGAGATCTCGACGCCTTCGTCTTCGAAACCAGATCGGTCACGTGTTACGCCAACCGGGGTGCGGCCGGCATCGACGGCACGGCGTCCACGGCTCTGGGCATCGCCGCGGCCGATCCTTCCAGGACCGTGGCCCTCTACACCGGGGACCTGGCGTTGCTCCACGATCTGGGCGGCCTCGCCGCGGCGACCCGCCTCGGGCTGCACCTGATCGCGGTGTGCGTGGACAACGACGGCGGCGAGATCTTCTCGCTACTGCCGGTGGCCGACACCATCCCGCACCAGGACTTCGAGCGCCTGTTCCGCACCCCGCACGGCCTCGACCTGTGCAGCCTCGACGGATTCGCCGGCATCCGTGCTGCACGCGTCTCCACGGCCGGTGACTTGAGCAGCGCAGTGCGTGCCGCGGCGTCGACGCGGGCGCAGGGCGTCGACCTGCTGGTCGTCGACATCGACCGCGACGACGACGTGGCCCAGCGCCGTGCCCTGACCGTCGCGGCCCAGCAGGCCGCCCACCAGGCCTTGGCCTCCGGGCGGGTCCCCGATGGTCCCTGAGCAATCTGTGTGCGGCTATTCGCCAATAGAGCTGGGAACCGCACACAGTTCGAGGGTGACCGCTGGCGGCGTGGAGATGGCTGTGACCGAACTCGGCCCGGCCGACGGCGTGCCCGTCATGGTGCTTCACGGATTCACCGGTTCGGCCCAGGCGATGGCTCCGCTCACCGAGCGCCTAGCCGTAGGCGAACGGTCCTGCCCAGCGCTGCGGGTGATCGCCCCTGATCTTGTCGGCCACGGGCGATCGGAGGGGCCCGACGACCTCGACCTCTACCGGGTAGAGGCCATGGCCTACCAGGTGGCAGCGCTTGCCGACGCGCTCGGCTGCGAGACGTTCCATCTCGTCGGCTACTCGATGGGGGGTCGGGTCGCGTTCACGCTCGGGTGTGTGTCGCCGCAGCGGCTGCGTTCGCTCACCCTGATCGGCGCATCTGCCGGATTTGCGGACCCGGTCGAACGGCGTAGTCGGGCTGAGGCCGACCAGGCCCGCGCCGAGCGCATCGTTACCGACTTCGAAGCATTCGTGGACGAGTGGATGGCCGATCCTCTCTTTGCGGGACAGGCCGCGCTGGGCGAGGCCCACCTGCGAGCCGCCCGAGCCCAGCGGCTGGCGTCGAGCCCCGCTGGCCTGGCCCGCAGCCTGACGGCCGGGGGGACCGGAGCGATGGAGCCCCTGCACGGGCGGCTGGCCGACTGCGACAAGCCGACGCTTCTGGTCGTCGGGGCCAACGACTCAAAGTTCTGCGCCATAGCCGAGCAGCTCGCGGCGGCGCTGCCCAGAGCCGTTCTCGCCCACATTGACGGCGCGGGACATGCCGCCCACGTCGAGCAGCCCGCAGCCACCGCGGCCGCGATTGCCGGGTTCATCACCAAGACCGAGGCTCCTACCGGCAGCCTGGCCCCGGCACCCGGGACCGCCGCGCGATCGGAGCTCACTGCCGGGGCGGAGGCAGATCCGGCCGGGGCTGAGGCTAGGTCGACCGGTGAGGCGGGCCGGGCCGGAGGAGGAGACGACAAGTGACCGGGTTGCGGGCCGAGCTGCATCCCTTCCGGCTGGCCTTGAAGGCTCCTCTCGTGACCGGCGGGGTCTCGATCCGGTACCGGGCCGGGTTCCTGGTGGCGCTGAGCGCGGACGGTGTCACCGGCTGGGGCGAGGCCAGCCCGCTGCCGGGATGGTCGCGCACCAGCCTGCTCGAGACCGAGGCCGCGCTGCAGAGCGTGACCGACGGTCTCGCTCGCGGCGGCGAGGCCGCGCTGGGCACCCTCCTGGCCGCGATGCGCGACACGCCGCATGCGAGAGCGGGCGTGGTGGGCGCATGGGCCGATCTTCAGGCCCGCCGCGCCGGCCTGCGGTTGGCCGAACATCTGGTCTCAGATCCGACCCTCGCCGCCGCTGAGGTGGCCGTCAATGCTCCCATTGCCGCGCCCTCGGCGCGGACGACAGCGGTTGGGAGGGTGCCCGTCGAGGTGGCCGTCAACGCACTCGTGGCCGCGCCCGCGCCGTCCGAGGTCGAGCAGGCCGCGCACGATGCAGTCGAAGCCGGCTTCGGGACGGTCAAGCTCAAGGTGGGTGCATCCGCCCCGGCCGTCGACGTCGAGCGGGTCCGGGCTGCCCGGGCGGCCATGGGCGCCGAAGCCGAGCTTCGGCTCGATGCCAACGGCGCCTGGGACGAGCCCACCGCCCTCGATGTCCTGAGCCGGGTGCGCGGCTGCGAGGTCGCCTACTGCGAGGAGCCGGTCGCCGGGATCGCCGCCATTGCCGCCGTGGGCGAGCGCAGCCCGATCCCGGTGGCGGTGGACGAGTCGATCCGCAGCGAGGCCGACGCCGTGCGGGCCCTGGACGCTGGTGTGCGCGCCCTAATCGTCAAGCCCCAGGCCCTCGGCGGCCCCGACGTGGCTCTGTCCATCGCCGATCGAGCGCACCGGGCCGGAGCGTCGGTGACGGTGACCTCCTTCCTCGACTCGGCCGTGGGTGTCGCCCACGCCCTGCACGTAGCCGCCGCCGTGGACGCCACCGCCTCCCAGAGCGGCCGGGCCCACGGCCTGGCCACCGCCGAGCTCCTGGCCGTCGATGTGGCCGAGGCTCCGCCGGTGGTAGAGGGCTCTATGGCGTTGGGCGCCGCCACGGGCCTGGGACTCGCTCCGCAAGCAGAAGCGAGCTACATCAGCGATCCGTGACTCGACTGGGGTCACCACTGTGGCCCAACTTCCGGTGGTTTGGGGCGATTATTCGCCCCTAGGGCCGGAAGTTCGATGGGCTAGCTAGGCCGCGCCGGTCCGGCGGTAGCCTCCGGCGTCGTGGAACTGCTGGTGATCCGCCACGCCCGTCCGATGCGGGACGAGGCGCCCGAGGGCGGGTCGGCCGATCCGGTGCTGGCCGAGTTGGGCCACCTCCAGGCCCAGGCCACCGCCGAGCACCTCGCCGAAGAGGGCATCGACCACATCGTTTCCTCCAGCATGAAGCGGGCGGTGCAGACCGCCGAGCCGCTCGCCGACCGCCTCGGTCTCGGCATCGAGTTGCTGGACGATCTGCGCGAGTCCGACCACCGTTCCCGGATCTACGTGCCCACCGAGGAGTGGAGCCGCGACGACCCCGCGGTCGCCCACTACTACGACGAGGAACGAGACCTCAATGAGACCATCTTCTCGGACGGGTACGAAGAGTTCCGGGACCGAGTCGAGCGCGGCTTCGAGCACGTCATCCGCACCAACCGGTCCCGCACGGTGGCCGTGTTCTGCCACGGCATGGTGACCGGCGTCTACCTCCAGATCCTGCTCGGCATCGACGACCCGCTGTCGCTGCTGGTCGACTACTGCGGCATCACGAGGGTGGTCGCGTCCAGCACCGGCGTGCGCACCGTGCGCTCCGTGAACGAGACCCACCACGTGCGCCACCTCCTGGAGCGCTGAGAGTCGTGTTCACGCTGGTGGTGATGGCCGCCGGCATCGGTCGGCGCTTCGGCGGCGACAAGCAGCTCGTCGAAGTCGGACCCGACGGCGAGTCGTTCCTCGACTACGCCGTATCCTCGGCGGCCACCGCCGGTGCAGCCAAGGTGGTGCTCGTGGTGCGCTCCGAGATCGAGCCCGCCCTGCGCAGCCATGTCGACTCTCGCCACGACGCCCTGAAGGGCGCGGGCGTCACGTTCTCCTATGTCCGGCAGGATCGGCACGGCCCGCCCCGGGCCAAGCCGTGGGGAACCGCCCAGGCGGTGCTGGTGGCCGAAGCCGAGGTGCCCGGCCCGTTCGTGGTGTGCAACGCGGACGACTACTACGGCCCCGCGGCGATGTCGGCGCTCGCCTCCGCCGCGGTCGATCTCAACGACGGCGAGGCCTGTCTCTGCGGCTACCGCCTCGGGCGCACGCTGTCGGCGACGGGCTCGGTCAGCCGGGGTGTTTGCCGGGTGTCGGGTGACCGCCTTGAGAGCATCGTCGAGCACCACGGAGTGGCCCGGCACGCCGACGGCACGATCACGGCGGCCGAGCCCACCGCCGAACTCAGCGAGGGCACCATCGTCTCCATGAACCTGTGGGCCTTCCCGCGGGCGGCGTTCGACTGGATCGGTGACAGCTTCGAGCGCTTCCTGGCCGACCACCGCGATGACGCCGATGCGGAATGCCTGCTGCCGACGGTCGTGGCCGACCGCATGGCCCGGCGAGAGCTGTCGGTGAGGATGGTGTCCACCACCGAGGCGTGGATAGGGGTCACGAACCCTGATGACCTTGAGACGGCCCGTACCGCTCTGGCACGGCGCCGGGCCACCGATCCGGAGGGCGCCGCCTAGCCGTTAGCGGAGAATTCGCTCCGACTTCATTCGACAGCGGCCCGAATCCGCGACAGGATGGGCACCCCAACCGGTCAACACAGGGAGAAGCGCATGACAGCTGTGACCTTGACCGTCAACGGCACCGAACGGAGCCTCGATGTGGAGCCTCGCACCCTGCTGGTGCACGCACTCCGCGACGACCTTGGGCTCACGGGCACGAACGTCGGCTGCGACTCCAGCAGCTGCGGTGCGTGCACGGTGCTGGTGGACGGTCAATCCGCCAAGTCCTGCACCATGTTTGCGGTGCAGGCCGACGGTGCCGGCATCACCACCATCGAGGGTGTCGCCGACGCCGACGGGACGCTGCATCCGATGCAGCAGGCGTTCCATGAGAACCACGCCCTCCAATGCGGTTACTGCACCCCGGGCATGGTGATGGCCGCCATCTCGCTGGTGGAGGAGTATCCCGGCCTCGACGAGAACGGCGTGCGCCACGGTCTCGAGGGCAACCTCTGCCGCTGCACCGGATACCAGAACATCGTCGACGCCGTGCTCGCCGCCGCGGGCTCGGGAGGTGACTGACATGACCATCACCGAAGACGCCCCTGCGGGTCACGTCGGCTCCCGCCGGCTCCGCAAGGAGGACCCGGCCCTGCTGACCGGCGAAGCCAAGTTCATCGACGACCTAGCCCTGCCCGGCGCAATCTGGGTGGGCGTGGTTCGCTCCACCGAGGCCCACGCCAACATCGTCGGCATCGACGGCTCCGCCGCGCTCGAGATCGACGGCGTGAACGAGGTGCTGTCCGGCGAGGACCTGGCCCCGCTGTGGGGCGAGGGCGCCCTGCCATGCGCCTGGCCGGTCACCCCCGACATGAAGAACCCCGCGCATTTGCCGGTGGCCCGCGGCACGGCCAAGTACGTGGGCGACGCGGTGGCGGTGGTCCTGGCCGACTCCCGCTACGCCGCCGCCGACGGCGCGGCCGCGGTCGTTGTCGACTACGAGCCGCTGCCCGCAGTGGTCGAGATAGAGGACGCGGTGGCCGACGGCGCGCCGCTGGTCCACGCCGACCTCGAGTCCAACGAGTGCTACACGTGGGGTCCGCAAATCTGGGGCGGCAACGCCGCCGCGGTGGACGCCGCCTTCGCAGAGGCCGCCCATGTGGTGAGCGAGCGCTACCTGCAGCAGCGCCTCATCCCGGCGCCGATGGAGCCCCGTGGCTGCGCCGCGGTGCCGTCGCCGGCCGGCGGCGAGCTCACGCTGTACTCCGCCACCCAGATCCCGCACATCCTCAAGGTGATGACCGCGGTCGTGCTCGGCATCCCCGAGAACAAGCTGCGGGTGGTGGCCCCGTCGGTGGGCGGCGGTTTCGGCTGCAAGCTCAACGTCTACGCCGAGGAGATCCTCTGCAGCGCCCTGGCGATGCAGCGGGGTGCGCCGGTGCGCTGGACCGAGGGCCGGGCCGAGGCCGCGGTGTCCACCATCCAGGGCCGGGGCCAGGTCCAGCACATCGAGCTGGCTGCCGACGCCGACGGCAAGGTGACGGCCGTGCGGGTGAAGCTGCTGGCCGACATGGGCGCCTACCTGCAGCTGGTCACGCCGGGCGTGCCGCTGCTGGGCGGGTTCCTGTACCACGGCTGCTACGACATCCCGAACTACATGTTCGAGTGCACGTCGGTGTTCACCAACCGGACCCCGACCGACGCCTACCGGGGCGCGGGCCGTCCCGAGGCCACCTACGCGGTGGAGCGGGCCATGGACTCGCTGGCAGTGTCGGTGGGGGTGTCGCCCGAGGAGATCAGGGCCCGCAACTTCATCGGTGCCGACGCCTTCCCGTACACGTCGTCCGCCGGGCTGATCTTCGACAGCGGCGACTACCAGACCGTGCTCGACAAGGCGGTGGCGCTGGCCGACGTCGACGGGCGCCGGGCCGAGGCGGCCCAGCGGCGGGCCTCGGGCTCGTCGAAGCGCATCGGCGTCGGCTTCTCCAGCTATGTGGAGATGTGCGGATTGGCCCCCAGCCGGGTGCTGGCGTCGCTCGACTACGGCGCAGGCGGCTGGGAGGCGGCCACGGTGCGGATCTCGCCCACCTGCAAGGTGCAGGTGGTGACCGGCTCCACGCCCCACGGCCAAGGCCACGAGACGTGCTGGTCGATGATCGTGGCCGACAAGCTCGGCGTCGATCCCGACGACGTGGAGGTCCTCCACTCCGACACCGCGGTCAGCCCCACCGGCCTGGACACCTACGGGTCCCGGTCGCTGGCGGTCGGCGGCACGGCGGTCTACATGGCCACCGAGAAGGTGATCGACAAGGCCAGGGCCATCGCCGCCCACCAGCTGGAAGCCAGCGAGGACGACCTGGAATTCTCCGGGGGCGTCTTCAGCGTGAGGGGCACGCCCGAAGCCGAGGTGCCGCTGGCGGGGATCGCCTTCGCGGCGTTCACCGCCCACGACCTGCCCGACGGGATGGAGCCCAATCTGGAGGCCCACGTCACCTACGACCCGCCCAACTTCACGTTCCCCAACGGCACCCACATCGCCGTGGTGGAGGTCGACACCGACACCGGGGACGTGGACCTGATCGACTACGTGGCGGTGGACGACTGCGGTGTGCAGATCAACCCGCTCATTGTCGAGGGCCAGGTGCACGGGGGCATCCTTCAGGGCGCGGCCCAAGCGCTGTACGAGGACGCCGTCTACAACTCCGACGGCCAGCTGGTGTCGGCCAACCTGGGCGACTACCTGGTGCCGTCGGCGGCGGAGGCGCCCCGATTCCGGCTCGACAGCCACGCAACGCCCAGCCCCACCAACCCGATGGGGGTCAAGGGCGTGGGCGAGGCCGGGACCATCGCAGCCGCCCCCGCGGTGATCAACGCCGTGGTGGACGCGCTGCGCGACCTGGGCGTGACCGACGTGGACATGCCCGCATCGCCCCAGACCGTCTGGAGAGCCATCGCCGATGCCCAAGGAGGTGCGTCGTGATTCCCGCCGCTTTCGACTACGAAGTTGCCGAGTCCGCCGAACAAGCGATCTCGCTGCTGGCCGAGCACGGCGACGACGCCAAGCTGCTGGCCGGGGGTCACAGCCTCATCCCGATGATGCGGTACCGGCTGGCCACGCCGAGCGTCCTGGTGGACGTGGGCCGTCTCGACGACCTGCGGTATATCCGGACCGGCAACGGCACGGTGTCCATCGGGGCGCTCACCCGCCACAGCGAGCTCGAGCACTCGGCCGCGCTGGCCGAGGCCTGCCCGATGCTGGCGTCGGTGGCCGCGCTGGTGGGTGATCCCGCCGTGCGCCATCGGGGCACGCTGGGAGGCACCATCGCCCACGCCGATCCGGCGTCGGACCTGCCCGCGGCGGTGCTGGCCCTGGGCGGCACGATCGTGGCCCAGGGTTCGGGCGGTTCCCGTGAGATTGCGGCCACGGACTTCTTCACCGGGTACTTCGAGTCGGTGCTGGCCGCCGACGAGATGATCACCGAGGTGCGGGTGCCGGCCGGCAGCGGCGGCTGGAACTACCAGAAGTTCAACCGCCGGGCCCAGGACTGGGCCATCGTCGGCGTCGCCGTGGCCGGCGGCGGCGCGGGCGTGAGTCTGGTCAACATGGGCTCCACTCCCGTCCGGGCCTCCGGCGTGGAGGCCGCGGTGGCGGGCGGCGCTTCGGCGGCCGAGGCGGCCGCGGTGGCCGCCGACGGGCTCGATCCCCCCGACGACCTCAACGCCGACGCCGAGTACCGCAGCCATCTGGCCAGGGTGCTAACCGAGCGGGCCCTCAACGCCGCCGGAGTCGCCTAGGCGCTGACTCAAGCTGAGTTCCCGGGGGTTGTGGGCGATCATTCGTCCTAACTCCCGGAATTTGGCGCGCCCCACGCAACTGGCTTTGTGATCCGGCGGGTTGCGGGCAACACTGGCGACATGTCCGGGCATCCTTCTGCTGTCACCCGCACCTCGGTGTCGGGGATGGTTTCCACCGTCGATCACCTGGCCACCGGCGTCGGGGTCGATCTGCTGCGGCGAGGAGGATCGGCGGCGGATGCGGCGGTTGGCGCCAACGCGGTGCTGGCGGTTACTTCTCCGCACATGTGCGGGCCCGGTGGCGACGTCTGGGCGCTGGTCCACGACGGGGGCAGCGGCCCGCCGACTGCGCTCGACGCGTCCGGGTTCGCCGGGTCGGGGGCCGACCCTGACCGACTGCGAGCGCAGGGTCACGGCGAGATGCCGCTGCACGGCGACGTGGCCTCGGTCCCCGTGCCCGGCGCGGTCGACGGCTGGCTGGCCCTTCACTCCCGCTATGGGCGGCTGCCCCTGGCCGAGGTTCTTGCCGAGGCCATCCGGATCGCTGACGAGGGGTTTGCGGCCTCGCCGCTGCTGGCCGAGCGGTCCGGCGAGGTGGCCGGGGTCGAGGGCAATACCGATATCCCGGCCGGCCTGCGGGCCGGGACCGTGGTGCGGCGTCCCGGTACGGCCCGGGCGTTCAGGGCCGTTCTGGAGCAGGGCCGCGACGGCTACTACGGCGGCGAATTCGGCGAAGGCCTGCTGGCGCTGGGCGCGGGGGAGTACAGCGAGGACGACCTTGCCCGGCCGATCGCCCGCTGGGTCGAACCAGTGTGGGCCGAGGCCTTCGGTCATGTGCTGTGGACGGTGCCGCCCACATCTCAGGGCTATCTGACCCTGGCCGGAGCGTGGATCGCCGACGGGCTCGACCTGGGCGACTCCGACGACGAGCGCTGGGCCCACCTGCTAGTCGAGGCCGCCTCTTGGGCCGCCCATGACCGGGTCCGGGTGCTGTACGACGGCGCCGACGGCCAAGCGCTGGTCGATCCGGCCCGGCTCGGACCCCGGCGCGACGCCATCGATCCCGAACGGGCCGGCAACGTGGCCGCGCCCGCAGCCATGGGCGACACCACTTACCTGTGCGCGGTGGACGGCGACGGCATGGGCGTTTCGCTCATCAACTCCAACGCCAACGGCTTCGGCGCCCTGCTGGTGGCCGGCAGCACGGGGATATTCCTGCACGACCGGGGTCTCGGCTTCAACCTGGTGCCCGGCCATCCGGCCGAGTACGGCCCGGGCCGGCGCCCGCCCCACACCCTGTCCCCGGCGCTGGCCACCAACCCCGACGGCTCGCTGCGCCAGGTGCTGGGCACCATGGGCGGCGACTCCCAGCCCCAGATCCTGCTGCAGTTGCTGGCCCGCACCCTGGGTCTCGGCCAGTCTCCGGGCGCAGCCATCCGGGCCCCCCGCTGGGTGCTCGGCCCCGACGACCACGACGCCGGCTTCGCCACCTGGGTCCCCGGCCAGGGCCGCCGGGTGCTCATCGAGGACGCGGCCACCGGCTGGCACGAGTCCCTGGCCGCCCGCGGCCACACCACCGCCCTGCGCGACGTGTCTCCCCACACCTACGGCCACGCCCATCTCATCGAGGTCACCGACCAAGGCACCCTCGCCGGCGCGGCCGACCCCAGAGCCGCAATAGGAGTAGCCGCCGGCCTCTAGGTCTCCCGTCTCGGCTGGATACAGCCTGTTCAAGACAGGTGTAGCGCCAAATCGCATGTCGGGCCGCCACATCAGCGGTACAGTGAGGCCATGACGAGCATCCAAGTCAAGAACGTTCCGAGCGATGTCCACCAGACGCTGCGGCAGCGAGCTGTCGGACAGGGTCAATCGTTGCAGGAGTACCTGTTGCACCTGCTGTGCGAGGAAGCCAGAACGCCGACGCTAGAGGAGGTGCTTGAGCGGGCCGGTAGCCGGGCTGGGGGCAATATCGGGTTGGAGGCTGCAGTCGCGGCTGTTCGGGCCGACCGCGACTCACGGTGATCGTTGTTGACGCGAGCGCCGTGGTGTTGGCCTTGGGCGATGACGGGACAGCGGGCGACGCATCGCGGGAGCGTCTCGACGGCGAGAGGATGGTCGCTCCCGAACTGCTCGATGTGGAGGTCGTGTCGGCGTGGCGTAGGCACGAGACCGAAGGTCGCCTCGATCCGAAGAGAGCGGCACTAGCCCGGGCGGACCTTCGAGCGTTCTCTGCGAGGCGAGTCTCGCATCGCCTCCTGATGGAACGCTGCTGGGAGTTGCGAGCCAACGTGACTACGTACGACGCCGTCTACGTGGCTCTGGCCGAGCTACTCGATGCGCCGCTGGTCACCGCGGACAGGAAGCTCACTAACGCTCCAGGCATTCGTTGCCGAGTAGAGGTCCTGTCAGTCTGACGCATTCGAGGGGAGGAGATTCCTGCCGCGAGACGAGTTCGACGAGACGGGCTATCCGATGCAGATCTGGGCATAGACATCCAATCGGGGTGGATGCACGCTGGGTTACCCTGGCCGGCGTTCAGGACGCTAACGAGACGGGGGGTGTCAGCAGTGTTCGAGCGGTTCAACGACGGGGCCCGTCGAGCAGTGGTACTGGCTCAGGAAGAGGCTCGCCGGCTCGACCACAACTACATCGGCACCGAGCACATCCTGCTGGGCCTGATCGCTGAGCACCGCGGTGTGGCGGCCACTGTGCTGGAGTCGCTGGAGATCAGTTGCGAGTCGGTGCGGGGACAGGTCGAGGAGCTCATCGGCCGGGGCGGCAAGACTCCCCAAGGCCACATCGCGTTCAGGCCCCGGGCCAAGAAGGTGCTGGAACTGAGTCTGCGGGAGTCGCTGCAACTCAGCCACAACTACATCGGCACCGAGCACATCCTGCTGGGACTGATCCGCGAGGGTGAGGGTGTCGCCGCGCAGGTGCTGATCAAATTCGGCGCGGGCCTAGCCCCGGTACGCCAGCAGGTCATCCAGTTGCTGGCCGCGCACGAAAAGGAATCGGGATCGTCCCGCGGCGTCGAACCGGAGCCGGACGTCCGGGAGCCCGGGGCCGACCGGACCCGTGTCAATGTCTCCAGCGGGGGGCCGTTGGAGGCGACGGTCGGGTACTCGCGGGCGGTGCGGGTTGGTGACCATGTGGCTGTGGCGGGCACGACGACGCTGCGCCCGGACGGGGTCGACCATCCTGGTGACTGCTATCAGCAGACCAGGGCGGTGCTGCGGATCATCGCGGATGCGTTACGCCAAGCAGGGGCGTCCCTCAGCGACGTGGTGCGGACGCGGGCCTTTCTCACCGACATGTCGACGGCCGGCGACTACGGGCGAGCCCACGGCGAGGTGTTCAGCGACATCCGTCCCGCTGCCACGCTGGTCGAGGTCTCGGCCCTGGTGCATCCCGACCTCGTGGTCGAGATCGAGGTCGACGCCATCATCACGCCGAGTACGGAGGGATAGCCCGCTTCTGGGAGGGCTGGCTTGGGCGCCGGTAGGGTTTCTGCGATGCGCGGCGTGATCTCGGCAGCGGGTTACGTGCCGTACCGCAGGCTCGACCGGTCCGAGATCGCCGGCTTCTTCGGCACCGGCGGCGGCACGGGCACCCGGGCGGTGGCGTCTTACGACGAGGACACCACCACCATGGGTCAGGCCGCCGCTGATCTGGCCCTGCGGTCAACCGAGGGCGGGCCCGAAGCGCTGTGGTTCGCGACCTCGGCCCCCGCCTACCTGGAGAAGACCAACGCGGCCGCTATCCACGCCGCCCTGCGGCTCGATCCGGAAGTGTCAGCCCTCGACTTCGGGGGCGCGGTCCGCTCGGGGATCGGCGCGCTGCGCGCCGCGCTGACTGGGAGTGGCCGGACGCTGGTGGTCTCAGCCGACACCCGTGACGGCCTGCCCGCCGGCGCCGACGAGGCCTCCGCCGGCGACGGCGCCGCCGCGGCGCTGGTGGGCGACGACTCCGATGGGCCGCTGCTGGCCGAATACCTCGGCGGAGCGTCCCGCACGCTCGAGGTCACTGAGCGCTGGCGGATCCCCGGCGGGGCGCGCTCGCGCACATGGGAGGAGCGCTTCGGCGCCCACGTCTTGGGTCCGGCCGCGGCCGAAGCGTGGCAGGCCGCCCTGGCCGGCAGCGGTGTGGACGGCACGGCCAGCATCGACCGCCTCGCGGTCACCGGCCTCAACAGCCGAGCGGTGACCACGGCACTCAACGCCATCGGTGCCAAGGCCGACAGCCTCGTGGATCCGCTCATCAACACGGTCGGCAACACAGCCACCGCCCATCCGGCACTCCTGTTGTGTTCCGCCCTCGAGCACGCCGCCCCTGGAGAGACCGTCGCAGTGGTGGCCCTGGCCGACGGTGTGGAGGCGATCGTCCTGCGAGCGACCGAGGCCATAGCAGACCACCGTCCGGCCGCACCGATTGCGGGACAGGTCGCGCAGGGCGGATCCCTCCCATACGGCCGGTTCCTGGCTTGGCGCAACATGGTGACGGTCGAGCCCCCGAACCGGCCCGCCCCGGCCCGCCCCTCGTCGTCGGCCGCCAGCCGCCGGACCGACTGGAAGTACGGGTTCACCGGTTCCCGGGACCGGTCCAGCGAGATGGTGCACCTTCCCCCGGCCCGGGTGTCGCAGAAGGGCGGCGCAGCCGACGACATGGATCCGGCGCCCATGGCCCACACCTCCGGCACCGTCGCCAGCTTCACCGTGGACCGGCTCGCCTACTCGCCCAGCCCGCCTACCGTGTTCGCGGTGGTGGACTTCGACGGTGGCGGCCGGGTGCCCCTGGAACTCACCGATGTCGATGCCGGCGAGGTCCATGTGGGCATGCGGGTGGTGCCCACCTTCAGGCGGCTCTACACCGCCGACGACATCCACAACTACTTCTGGAAGGCCCGCCCGTTGCGCGGCACAACCCCCGGTGGCAGCACACCACCGGGAGACGGCCTGTGAGCTCGCACGGCATCGCCGACCGTGTGGCCGTCATCGGCATGGGCTGCACCCCCTTCGCCGAGCACTGGGACTCCTCCCTCGACGACCTGATCATCGATGCGGCCCACTCGGCCTACCGATCGGCCGGCATCGCCCAGGACGAGATCGATGCCTTCTGGTTCGGCACGTCGCAGTCGGCCGCCTCCGGGCTGGGCATGGCCGGGCCTCTCAAGATCCAGGGCAAACCCGTCACCCGGGTGGAGAACTACTGCGCCACCGGCTCCGAGGCGCTGCGCCAAGCCTGCTACGCGGTGGCCTCCGGCGCATACGACACCGCCATGGCCCTGGGGGCCGAGAAGGTCAAGGACGGCGGCTACCAGGGCCTCAACGCCTTCCCCATCCCCACCGACGGCACCCAGCGCACCCTCACGGCCGCGGCCATGTTCAGCCTGATGCTGCCCGCCTACGCCGACCGCTACGGGGTCGACCGCGACGAGTTGCGCTACGTCGCGGCCCGCATCGCATCCAAGAACCACCACAACGGGGCCCGCAACCCTCTCGCCCAGTTCCGCCGGGAGATGTCGGCCGAGCGGATCTGCGAGATGCCCGCAGTAGCCGGGATGCTGTCGGTGTTCGACTGCGCCGGGGTGGCCGACGGGGCCGCGGCAGCCATCGTGTGCCGGGCCTCCGAGGCCCACGGCTGGTGCGCCGACCCGCTATATGTCAAGGGTCTGTCGGTGGTCGCCGGCACGGGGGCAGGGTCGCTCGACCCCGACTACGACTACACCACCATGCCGGAATGCGCCCAGGCCGCAGCCGACGCCTACGACCAGGCCGGCGTGACCGATCCCCGGTCGCAGGTGGCCCTGGCCGAGGTACACGACTGCTTCACCCCCACCGAGTTGGTTCTTATGGAGGACTTGGGGTTCTCGGCGCGGGGCGCGGCCTGGCGTGACATTCTCGACGGGGTCTTCGACCTCGACGGCGAGCTGCCGGTCAACACCGACGGCGGGCTCAAGTCGTTCGGTCATCCAGTGGGGGCCAGCGGCCTGCGGATGCTGTACGAGGTGTGGCTGCAACTTCGGGGCGAGGCCCCCGCAGAACGCCGCATCCCCGAGACGGATCGCACCCTGGGCCTCACCCACAACCTGGGCGGCTACCCCGGCGAGATCGTTAGCTTCGTGGGAGTCTTCGGCACAGAAAGGGAGCATTGATATGCCAATCAGGCCGCTTGCAGGCATTCGAGTCATCGATCTCGCCGTGGACCGCGGCGAGTTGTGCGGGCGGCTTCTCAGCGACCTGGGTGCCGACGTCATCAAAGTGGAGCCCCTCGAGGGTTCGCCCAGCCGCAGCCTCCCGCCCCTCGACCCGCTCACCCAGGAGCACTCGCTGTTCTTCACCATGCGCAACTGCGGCAAGCGCAGCGTCGTCATCGACCCCGGCGACGCCGCCAGCATGGCGAGCTTCGAGTCCCTGCTCGCGTCCGCCGATGTGCTGATCGGTTCGGCCGAGCCCGGCGCGGCCGCAGACGCGGGCGCCCCCGAGCTCGAGGCCGAGGCGATCGCGGCCCGCCACCGGCACCTGGTGGTCGCCTCGATCACCGCCTACGGGCGTACCGGCCCCTACTCGGGCCGCGACGTCCCCGGCTCGGTCATCGACGCCACCTCGGGCATGTGCTGGAAGGCCGGCCTGCCCGAGCGGGAGCCGCTCATGCCGCCGGGCAACATCTGCGGCGACGTGGCCGGGCTGGTGGCCGCCTTCGCCATCGTCTGCGCCCTGATCCAGCGCCTCGGCCACGGCGCAGGGCAGCTCATCGACGTGTCGGCCAACGAGGCGGCCGCCCAGATCACCGACTGGTCGCTGCCCAACTCGTCCAAGGCCATGGTCTCCGGCGTAGAGCCGATGGAGATCAGGGCCGGTCCGGGCCCGGTGTACACGATCCTGGCCGCAGCCGACGGCTTCGTGCGGCTGGTGGTGCTCAGCCCCCGCCAGTGGCAGGCCATGAGGGCCTGGCTGGGCGAGCCCGACTACCTGCAGGACCCCGAGTACGACGGGTTCATCGCCCGGTTCATGATCGCCGACGCGGTGCTCAACCCCCTCTACGAGGAGCTGTTCTCCACCATGACCATGGAGGAGGTGTCCGAGGAGGCCCAGCGCAGGGGCATCGTGGCCACCCCCATCCTCAAGCCCGGCGACGTGATCACCAACGAGCACTTCGAGGCCCGCAAGACCTTCGACCGGGTTCCGCTATCCACCGGCGGGGTGATGAGCCTCCCGTCGGGCTGGATGGAGACCGACGGCGAGCGGGTGGGCCCCACCGGTCGCCCGCCGCACCTGGGCGAGCACACCGACGAGGTGCTGGCCGCTCTCGGGCATGGGGCACCCGGCGAGCCTGACGGCCTAATTGCCTGGCCACCGGTGCCGGAGTCGGCTCCCGAGCCGGCTCTGCCACTGACCGGGATCCGCGTCGCCGACTTCGGCCACGGGGGTGTCGGGGTGGAGATCAGCCGGATGCTGGCCGAGTACGGCGCCGACGTGATCAAGGTTGAGAGCAGGACATACCCCGACTTCGTCCGGGTGATTCTGGGCGGGGAGATGTCGCCGTCGTTCGCCTCTTCGTCGAGGTCGAAGCGGAGTCTGGGCGTCGACGCCAAGACCGAGGAGGGTCGCCGGCTGCTGCTGGACCTCGTGGCCGGCGTCGGCGGCTCGGCACCCTGCGACGTGGCGGTTGAGAATGGCTCTACCGGGGTGATGGACCAGCTCGGGCTCGGATACGAGGACCTTTCGGCGGCCAACCCCGATCTGGTGATGGTCTCCAGCCAGCTCATGGGCTCCTCCGGCCCGTGGTCGGACTGGAAGGGCTACGGCCCCAACACCCAGGTGACCGGGGGTATGACCCACCTATGGGACTATCCCGACGTCGACCGGCCGTCGGGGTCGCAGTCGATCTTCCCCGACCACTGGGCCGGACGTATGGGGGCGCTGGCCGCGGTGGCCGGGGTGCTGGGCCGGCGTCGGGGCGTGATGGCCCGCGGATGCCACAGCGAGGTGTGCCAGGTCGAGCAGACGGTCGGGGCCATGGGCGACCTCCTGGCCCGGGAGTCGCTGAAGCCCGGCTCGGTGAAGCCCCAGGGCAATCGCCGCGACCGGGGCGCGCCCTGGGGCTTGTTCCCCTGCGAGGGCGAGGACCAGTGGGTGGCCATCTGCTGCCGAACCGATGCCGAATGGGCCGCGTTGGCGGGACTGATCGGCGTCGGCGATGCGGCACTGGCCACAGTCGCAGCCCGCCGCGAGCGGGAGGACGAGGTGGAGGAGGCGGTGTCGGCGTGGACCCGGACCCTTTCCAAGCACGGCGTCACCGAGGCCTGCCTGGCCGCAGGTGTGCCCGCCGGTCCGATGCTCACCTCCTCACAGCAGCTCCAGGACCCGCACCTGGCCGCCCGGGGCTACCTGGTGGAGCTGGACCAGCCGCCCATCGGGGTCATGACCTTCGAGGGCCCGGCCTTCGCGTCCACCGGAATGGTCGACGCCGACATCCGCCCCGCTCCCGGCTTGGGCGAGCACACCCGGGAGATCATCGCCGAGTTGGGCCTCGATCAGGCCGCCATCGACGACCTCATCACCCGGGGAATCCTCGAAGTCGAACTGCCTGCTGCGGAGTCCTGATACGGCTCCGGCCGGGGTCAGCCGGCTTCGCTGTGGGTGACGGGCTCCTCGCCCATCCACTCCCGCAGGGTGTTCTTGAGCTTGGTCTGCTGGATGAACAGGTCGTGCTCCACGTCGGCGCTGCCTGAGGGCTGGGGCGCCTTGAAGTAGAAGCTCAGCCACTCCTGCACGCCGGATTCGCCCGCCCGGGCGGCCAGGTCCATGAACAGCGCCAGGTCGAGCACGATGGGCGCGGCCAGGATCGAGTCCCGGCACAGGAAGTCGACCTTGATCTGCATCGGGTAGCCGAGCCAGCCGAAGATGTCGATGTTGTCCCAGCCCTCCTTGTTGTCGCCCCGGGGCGGGTAGTAGTTGATGCGCACCACATGGTGGATCTCGTCGTAGAGGTCGGGGTACAGCTCGGGCTGAAGGATCGTGCCCAGGACGCCCAGCTTGGACACTTCCTTGGTCTTGAAGTTCTCCGGGGCGTCGAGCACCTCGCCGTCGCGGTTGCCCAGGATGTTGGTGGAGTACCAGCCCTTCAGCCCCAGCATCCGGGCCTTGAGGCCGGGCGCGATCAGCGTCTTCATCAGGGTCTGGCCGGTCTTGAAGTCCTTGCCCGCGATGGGAACGCCCCGGATGCGGGACAGCTCCTCCATGCACGGCAGGTCCACGGTGAGGTTGGGGGCGCCGTTGGCGAAGGGAACGTCGCTCTGCAACGCCGCATAGGCGTAGATCTGGCTGGGGGCGATGGCATCGTCGTCGGCCTTCAGCCCCGCTTCGAAGGACTCCACCGAGGTGTGCACCTCGGTCGGCTCCGAGAACGCCTCAGTCGATCCGCACCACACCATCACCAGCCGATCGCAGTTGTGGGCGCTGCGGAAGTTCTCGATGTCGTCCATCAGAGCCTGGGCCTGATCCCATTTGGACGCGGCCGGCTTCACCCGCACCCCGTCGAGACGGCTGACCCAGCGCCGATCGAACACGGCGTCCATGGCCACCACGCCCTCAAGCTCGGCCGAGATGCTCCCCAGATCGCTCTCCTCCAGCACGCCGCAGGTGCGGGCCGCCTCCAGCACGTTGGCCGACAGGGGATCCCAGCCGCCGAACACGAGGTCGTCCAGCCCGGCCAGGGGCACGAACTCCCTGATGGGGGGATTGCGGTTCTCGGTCTTGGTTCCGAGACGTATGTGGGCCATCTGGCTGATCGAGCCGATGGGCGGGGTCAGGCCCCGGCGGGCCGCGATCACACCGGCGACGAAGGTGGACGCCACCGCCCCCATACCAGGCGTCAGCACGCCGAGATTGCCGGTTGCGGGGCCGATTTGTCGGGCTGCAGTGAGGGTCATGGCAAGTAACATAAGGAATAGTTCAGCTATTAGCAAACTAATGAAGCAAAACTGAACTATTCTGCACGCATGGCTCAGTCTCTGCCCGATCTCTCAATCCGCCAACTCGAATATCTGGTCGCTGTGGCCGATTCGGACACGTTCGCGCTGGCTGCCGAGCAGGTCGGAGTGAGCCCGTCGGCCCTTTCCCAGGGTCTGGCCGAGCTCGAACGCCGCGTCGGCGTCTCCCTGTTCGACCGGGAGGGCCGGCGCCGGGTGCTGCGAGCCGACACTGAGCCGGTCCTCGATCACGCCCGCCAAGTGGTGGCCCTGACCGCCGACCTCGCCGGCTGGGCTCGGCGCACCCGCACCGGCGACCACGGCCGGCTGCGCCTCGGCATGATCGATGCGTCCGCGGTCCAGCACCACGGCGAGGCGCTGCGACAATTCCGCGCCGCGCATCCCGAACTGCGTATCCATCTGCGGGTGGGGCCCTCGGGTGACCTGCTGCGGGCCCTGGTGGACGGATCCATCGACCTCGCGGTCTGCGTGGAGCCCGCCGAGCCGCTCCAGGGAGTGACTACCGAGGCGCTGATGACCGAGGATCTGGCGATCTACGCGCCGGACGGGCGTCGCCGCCCCGGCCCCAGCGCAGGTTGGGGGCCGTGGGTGCTGTTTCCCCGCAGCGCCCACACCCGCACCGTGACGGAGACAGCTCTGCGGCGGCGGGGCGCGCCTGTTGAGGTGGTGGCCGAGTCCCACCAGCCCGAGGTGCTGTGCGAGATGGTGAGGCTCGGGCTGGGCTGGTCGGTCCTCCCGGTGGTGCAGGCCGAGTGGGGTGAGCAGCCGCTCGCCCGGTGCGAGATCCTGGCCCGGCGGCGGCTCGTCACCGCCCGCCGCAGCGGCGCGGCCCCCCATCCCGCCGGAGTATTGCTTGAGCAGGCCCTGCGCTCGCCCCCGCCCACCGTTTCTTGACGTAGTTGACCGCCTCAGAGCGGCACAACTGCGTCAAGAACGTGAAGACGAGACTGGAGACAGGGCGGTAGCTTGGCGACGTGAACACCTATCCCGTGCGGGTCGGCAGTTGCCTGTTCACCTTGGTCGACCCCGAGCGCGGCCACGAGGTGGACTACAACCGCTGGTACGAGCGTGACCACTTCTACGCGGGGTGCCTCATCGGTCCGTGGCTGTTCGCCGGGCGGCGCTGGGTGGCCACCCGAGACCTGAAGGACCTGCGATTCCCGGAGGACTCCCCGCTGGCTGTGCCCACCGACGCGGGCTCGTACCTGGCCATCTACTGGGTTCATGAGGGCCGCCATCGCGAGCACTTCGCGTGGGCCATCGACCAGGTGGTGGAGCTCTACAAGGACGGCCGGGGCTTCAACAACCGGATCCACGCCCACACGGTGCTGCTCCACAAGCCGTGGTCGCACTACCGCGACGACGACCCGGTGCCCATCGAGCTGGCTCTCGACCACCCCTACCAGGGCCTGGTCGTGGTGGCGGTGGACCCTGCCGACGGCACCGACATCGACGGGCTCGACGCCCACCTGAGGGCAAAGGCGCTGCCGGCGCTGATGGACGGCTCGAGCGTGGCTTCGATGGTGTCGTGGCGCTACATCGATCCGGTCGGAGGCGAGACGGAGCGGGCACCCATGGACCTGGGCACCCCGGCCGGCCCGGCCGAACGCCGGATCCAGATGTTCTTCCTGGACGGCGACCCGGCCGATGCCTGGGACCGGTTCCGGGCCTACGCAGCCGGACTGGCCGACGCGGGTGCGGGCAACGCCGTGTTCGCCGCGCCGTTCCTACCCACCATCGTCGGCACCGACACCTACACCGACCAACTCTGGTAGACCGGCCCATAGGGTTAGCCGATCCTGGCCGGGACCAAGGGTGCGTGTCGCGGCAGGCTGCTAGGCTCGTGTCGGGGACCGCAAACCAGAGGTCAGAGGTCGTGAACAGCTAGTGTTCTCCCGCGCGCATCGATCGATAGGCAAGGCGCGGCCAAGATCGTTTGGTCGGGTCGGCGTGGCTGCTCTGGTGGCTGTCGCTCTGGCAGCTTCCTCGTGCGGGTCGGGCGCGCCTGGTCCCGAGGGCGCGCCGAGCGCGACGAGCGATCCGGCGACCTCCGATGCTGTCGCCGCGGACGGGGCCGTCGAATCGGATGAGCCTGAGGGCTCGTCCGGCGCGGCGGGCGGCGACATCGCGATCGTGTTCGAGCCGCCGATAGCAGGCGTCGAGTGCCCCACCAGCGTGCCGTTCGCTCCCGGCGCTCATTGCGCCCTGGCCACCGTGCCGATAGACCGCGGCGACCCCAGCGCCGGCACCACCCGGATAAGCGTGCTCGTGTGGCCCGGCGCCGCCGAGTCGCGGCCCGGTGAAGCAGGCCTGCCGCTGGCGGTGCTGCAGGGCGGTCCGGGCGGGCCGAGCACAGACATGGTCGAGTACTACCCCCGTCAGCCCTACACGCAGGTGTTCGTCGACCAGCGCGGCACCGGATTCGGGTCGGCGGACTTCGACTGTCCCGAGGTCGAGGCCGTCCTGGCCGACATCCTTGGCGCCGGTGCGGACGAGGCCCGCTCGATCGAGTCCGACGCCTACCGCGCCTGCTTCGACCGGCTGGCGGGCGAGCCGCTGCTGGCCCACACCGACACCGCCGCCCACGCCGCCGACGTGGTGGACGTCATGGCCGCCCTCGGATTCGACCGGTGGGCTGTCTACGGGGTGAGCTACGGCACCACCATCGCGCTGGAGATCCTGCGAGACGACCCTGCGAGCCTGGCTGGCGCCGTGCTGGACGGCGTGTATCCGCCCGACCTCGAGACGACGCCGGCGCTGGCGTTCTCCGCGCAGCGGGCGCTCGACGAGATCGACGGCGCCTGCGCTGCGGACAGCGAATGCTCGGCATTGGTCGGCAGCCTCAGGGACACGCTGCACGGGCTCATCGCGGCGCTGAACGACGACCCGCTGACCGTGAGCCTGGAGAGCTATGAGACGAGCCTCGGCGAGCCGGTGGACGTGTTGATCGACGGCGACTCGCTGGCCGGGATGGTGTTCCAGTTCCTCTATCTCGACCTGCTGACCGAGCCGCTGCCGCTGATCCTGTTCGATCTGGTCGAAGGCATCGCCGAGTCGGCCGAGTACCTGGCCGTCCTGGCGGTGGAGTACAGCCTGCTGGTCTACGAGTCGGAGCACGAGGCCACCTACTTCGCGACCAACTGCGCCGACAGCGTCCCGTTCGACTCGACGGAGCCTGTGGCCATGAGTGTCTTCGCAACGGCGGTGGTCGGTGAGGGCATCGCGCGCCTGTGCGACCTCATCGACGTTCCCGCCTCGCCGCCGACGGCGGCTGAGGCGGTGTCCAGCGACAAGCCGGTGCTGATGCTGTCGGGGCGGTTCGACCCGATCACCCCGCCGGAGTTCGCAGACATGGCCGCCGAGCACCTGCCCAACGCCACGCTGGTGGTGCGCGACGGGGCCCACCACGGCGTCTGGGTGGACGACGGCTGCATCGACGACATCGTCGGCGACTTCCTGTCGGAACCGGAGCGGGTGCCCGACACGTCCTGCGCCGGCGAGCCCCGGCCGGTGGCGTGGGTCCTGGAATAGCCGCCGCTTCGTTGGCAGCCGCTCCGCAGCGGTAGAGACTGGGGCCATGATCCTCGAAGGACGAACCGTGATGGTGGTGGGAGTAGGCCCCGGACTGGGTGCCAGTTGCGCCCGGCTGGCCCTGCGGGACGGCGCCAACGTGGCCGTCATGGCTCGCAACGCCGAGCGCTTGGACGCGGCTGCCGCCGAACTGGACGCCAGCGGCGAGCGGGTGGTGGCCTGCGCTGGCGATGTCACCAGCCAGGAGGACTGCACCGCCGCGGCCGACGCGGCCGCCGAGCGGTTCGGGGCGCTCCACGCCGTGGTAAACGTGGCTGCCCTCGACACCCAGAAGGGCGCGTGGCACCGGACCACCGACGAGGACTGGGAACTCAACCTCACCGTCAACGTGCTCGGCGCGGTGCACGTGGTGCGGGCAGTCGAGCCCCACTTCGTAGCGGCCGGCGGGGGATCGGTCGTGCTGATCGGATCGCAGGCCTCGATGAGGCCGGTGCCGGAGTTCCCCCAGAGCCCGTACGGGGCGGCCAAGTCGGCGCTGCTGTCACTGGCACGCGATCTGGCCGCCGAGTTGGGTCCCTCCGGCATCAGGGTCAACACCGTGGTTCCGAGCTGGATGTGGGGGCCCAACGTCAAGCTCTACTGCGAGTGGCAGGCCGGCACGAGGGGCATCACCGTCGAGGAGGTCAAGCACGAGATCGCCCAGGGAATGGCCCTGCGGGAGATGCCGACCGACTCCGACGTGGCCGAAGCGGTCGTGTTCATGGCGTCGGAGCGGGCCCGCATGATCACCGGCCAAACGCTGGTGGTCAACGCCGGGCACTTCTACCCGGTCGCCTGAGCAGGAGCAGCCGTATGAGCCACACGATGGAGGATGTGCGCAGGTTCGTAGCCGCCGACCAGGGTCTTGCGGTGGTGTCGTTCGGGCGCCCCGACGGTTCGGTCCACTCCTCGCTGGTCAACGCCGGGGTGATGGCCCACCCGGTGACCGGCGACGAGGTGGTGGCTCTGGTGGTGCGGGGCAACTCCGTGAAGCTCCGCCACTGGCGCCGTGCCCCGGGGGCCACCATCGTCTTCCGGGCGGGCTGGTCGTGGATCGGGGTGGAGGGCGTCACCACGATCATCGGTCCCGACGATCGATTCGACGGCCTCGACCCGTCAGCAGTGCCCCGGGTCCTGCGGGATGTGTTCACCGCCGCCGGCGGCAGCCACGGGGACTGGGACGAGTACGACCGCGTGATGGCGGCCGAACGCCGGACCGCGGTGTTCATCCACCCCTCCCGCATCACCGGCGTCGGCCACCCCTGAACCTAGGCCCGTGACCGCCGTGCGTCTTGAGGGCGCGGTCGTGCTGTTGGGGCGTTTCCCGGCGCTCGCCGGGGCCGACCTCTCCGTCGACCGAGGCGAGGTCGTCCTGGTCCGGGGCCCCAACGGTGCGGGCAAGTCCACCCTGCTGCACCTGTGCGCCGGCCTGTTGCGACTGTCGGAGGGACACGGCGACGTGCTGGGCTGCGACCTGGGTGACGACCGGGCCGCGGTGCGCCGCCGGGTGGGACTGCTGGGCCACGACACCGCGCTCTATGGCGAGTTGACCGCGGCCGAGAACCTGCAGGTGTGGGCGCGGGCGTCCAGGGTCGACGAGGCCGATGTGCCGGGTGCGCTGGAGCGTCTCGGGCTGCCCACGCGGCTGCGCGACGTCCCCACTGATCGGCTGTCGGCGGGGCAGCGCCGTCGGGTGGCGCTGGCCGCGATCGTGGTGCGCCGCCCGGAGTTGTGGCTGCTCGACGAGCCCCACGCCGGACTCGACTCCGAAGGCCGCGAGATCGTGGACGGTGTCGTTTCGGCCGCGGCCGCGGCCGGTGCCGCCGTGGTGCTGGCCTCCCACGAGACCGGACCGGCCGGCGATCTCGCTACTCGCACGGTGACGATGGCGGGCGGCACGCTGGCGGAGGGGCTGGGGCCGTGACCGCCTGGCGCGGGTTGAGCCTGTTCGCGGGCGACGCCGTCCTCGTAGCGTCCAAGGATCTGCGCATCGAGTGGCGGGCCCGCACCGCGCTGGGCCAGGTGCTGCCGTTCGCGGTGCTTGTGCTGGTGCTGTTCGGCTTCGCTCTCGACGCCAACCGGCCCACGCTGCGGCTGGCCACGCCGGGGCTGCTGTGGATGACGGTGCTGTTCGCCACCGTGGTGGCCGTGCAGCGGTCTGTGGCCGTGGAGTCCACCGACGGGGCCCGCCGGATGCTGCTCCTCAGCGGGATGGCCCCGGCCGCCGCGTTCGCGGGCAAGGCCGCGGCGGTGGCCGTGCAGTTGCTGATCGTGGAGGCGCTGCTGGTACCTGGAGTGGTGCTGCTGTACGACGCGGAGATCGAGTCGCTCCCGTTGGTGGTGGCAACCTGCGTCGCTGCGACGGTGGGCCTGGCCGCCGCCGGTAGCCTTCTCGGTGCTGTGGTAGCCGGAGTGCGAGCCCATCAGACGGTCCTGCCGATCCTGCTGCTTCCAGTGTCGGCGCCGGTGCTGATCGCGGCCACCCGGGCCTTCGCCGACGGGTTCGGCACGGTCGCAGTGGACGGCTGGTCCTGGGTCGGGCTGCTGGCCGGCTTCGCGGCAGTGAACGCGGTGCTGGGGGCAGTCGTCTACGGCCTGCTGCTGGAGGACACATGACGTCCCCGGAGCCTGAGAGCGCGCCCTCCGAGCCGCTGATCGCCTCCTATCTCGGCGGTCCCGCTCGCACCGGGTCGCGCTTCACCTTCTGGCTCGGGCTGGTCACCCTGATCGGCCTGGCCGGCGTGGCCGTTCTGGGCCTTCTGGCTGCGCCGGCCGACGATGTGCAGGGCGACTCCGTGCGCATCATCTTCGTGCACGTGCCGTCGGCTCTCGGCGCCTACACCGCCCTCGGCGTGACCGCGTTGGGCTCGGTGATGTGGCTGTGGCGCCGGTCGGTGTGGTGGGACGTCACCGCCCATGCGGGTGCCGAGGTCGGGGTCCTGCTCTGCGGTCTGACGCTGGTCACGGGAATGCTCTGGGGCCGCCCCACCTGGGGGACCTACTGGGAGTGGGGCGACGTGCGTCTTGTCACCGCCCTGATCCTGTTCCTGGTCATGGTCGGTTACCTGTCGGTTCGGGTCCTCGGCGGCGACGCCGACTCGGTGGCCACCCGGGCCGCGGTGGTCGGGCTGGTCGGCGGGGTCAACATTCCCATCGTGAACCGGTCGGTGAACTGGTGGGCCAACCGCACCCTTCACCAGCAGTCCTCCCTCACAGACGGCAAGCTCGAGGACCTCACCCTGTTCACCCTGTTCCTGGCCTTCGTCGTGGCCGCGATGGCGATTCTCTGGATGATGATGCACCGTTTCCGCATCGGCTGGCTGGAGCGGCAGCTCCGGGCCCGCGACCTCGACGATGCGCTAGCGGCCCGGCGCGCCGAGGCCGGCCGGTGAGCCAGGCCGGCTACGTGCTCGGCGCCTGGGGCGTCACGCTGGCCGCGGTCGGCATCTACGCGGCCAGCCTGATGGTGCGCGGCCGGCGGCTGCTGCGGCGGGCTCGCGCCCGGACCGGCGACAACGGCGAGTGAGAGCCATGGACGGCACGGCCGACGCCGTGGACACGGAACTCTCGCCGCTCACCCCGCGTCCTGTTCAACGCCCCGCCCGCACCCGGCGCTGGATCGCCGCGCTGGTGATCGTGGTCGTGGTCGGGGGAGTGGCGCTGCTGGTGTCGAACCTGCTCGGCGACGCCGCGCTGTACTTCTACAACGCGGACGAGGCGGTGGAACGGCGTGACGAGCTGGCTTCGCAGCGCTTCCGCCTTCAGGGAACGCCGCTGGACCATGCGGTGCACGCCTTCTGGGACGACCGGCCGGTGCTGGCCTTCGCCGTCGGCTTCGACGGGGTAGTGGTGGACGTGATCCACACCGGCGACCCGCCCGAGCTGTTCCAGCCCGGCGTGCCGGTGGTCCTCGAAGGGGCCTGGAGGCAAGGTCGCAGCCCGGGCCGGGCGGCGGCGCACGACTGGCATTTCGCGTCGGACCGGATGCTCGTGAAGCACGACAACGACTACCGCAACCGCGACGACTACGACGAGCGCATCGTCGAAGCCGACGAGGGCGTCCGTCGTCTCCCGCACTTGGAACCAGCGGAGCCGTGAGCAACGTGGCGCTCGGCTCGGCGGCCGTCGCCGCGGGGCTGGGCGCGGCCCTGATGGGCCTGGTCGTCACCGGGCTGGGCCTCACTGGGCACCTGCGGTCCTGGGGCCGCTACGCCCGCCAGCTCACCTTCGGTATGGCGGCCGCGGCGGTGCTGGCGGTGGTGGTGATGGAGAGGGCCCTCATCACCCGGGACTTCACGGTGAAGTTCGTGGCCGACAACGGCTCGTCGACCACGCCCCCGGTGTTCAACGTGGCCACCCTGTGGTCGGCGCTGGAGGGGTCGATCCTGCTGTGGGCGCTGGTGCTGTGCGGCTACGCGGTGGCAGTGGCGGTGAAGTTCCGCGCCCGGGGCGACGATCCGATGCTGGCGTGGGCGACGCTGGTGATGTTCGCGGTCAGCGCCTTCTTCTTCGCGCTCATGGTCGGGCCGGCCGATCCCTTCATCTCGGTCGACGTCCCAGCCGGCTACGACGGCCCCGGCCCCAACCCGCTGCTGCAGAACCACATCCTCATGGCGTTCCACCCGCCGATCCTGTACCTCGGCTACGTGGGGTTCACCGTGCCCTTCGCCTTCGCGGTGGCCGCGCTGGCCACCGGGCGCCTCGGGGAGGGATGGCTGGCCGCCACCCGGCGTTGGACCGTGGCCGCCTGGGGCTTCCTGACCTTCGGCATCGTGCTCGGCGCCTGGTGGAGCTACGAGACCCTGGGCTGGGGCGGGTACTGGGCCTGGGATCCGGTGGAGAACGCCTCGTTCCTGCCCTGGCTGACCGGCACCGCGTACCTGCACTCGGTGATGGTGCAGGAGCGGCGGGGCATGCTGCGGGTCTGGAACCTGTCGCTGGTGATCGCCACCTTCTCGCTGACGATCCTGGGTACCTTCCTCACCCGCTCGGGTGTGCTGGCGTCGGTGCACTCCTTCACCGAGTCGGGCATCGGCCCCGCCATCCTCGGCTTCTTCGCCGTCATAGTGGCCGTGTCGCTGGCCCTCATCGCCTGGCGGGGCGACCAGTTGCGCACCCCGGGCCGGATCGCCGCGCCGGTGTCGCGTGAGGGCGCGTTCCTGGCCAACAACGCCCTGTTCGCCGCCTTCGCGTTCGTGGTGCTGCTCGGCACCGTGTTCCCGCTGCTGGTGGAGGCCTTCGACGGCCGCACCATCTCGGTGGGCAACCCGTACTTCGACCGGATGACCCGCCCCGTCGGCTTCGCGCTGCTGTTCCTCATGGCGGTGGCGCCCATGCTGCCCTGGGGTTCCGAGTCGCGACGCCCGCCGAGGGAGTTGCTGGCCCGGAGGCTGGTGGTGCCGGTGTGGATCGCGGCCGCGGCGCTGGTGCTGTCGGTGGTCGCCGGGGCCCGGGGATGGGCGCCGCTGCTGGCCTTCGGCCTGGGCGGATTCGCCGGCGGCGCCGCGCTGCGCCAGATCTTCCTGGCCGTGCGCCGCCACCGGTGGCGGGGCCTGGTGGGACGGACCAACGGCGGCATGATCGTGCACCTGGGTGTAGTGCTGGTGGCGGTGGCCTTCGCGGCCAGCCAGTCCTATGTGCGCCAGGCCGAGTTCGACCTGGAGGCCGGCCAGCCGGCCACGTTCGCAGGACACGAGATCGTCTACGTGGGCTCGGCGGTCGTCGCTCATGAGAACCGCACCGAGCGGGTCGCCTTCGTGCGGGTCGACGACGCCAAGACGTACGGGCCGGCCATCGCCACCTACCCGTTCGCGTCCCAGACGATCGGGATCCCGTCGGTGCGGTCCACGCTGCGCGACGACGTGGCCCTGTCGGTGCTGCAGTTCCCCGAAGAGGCCGGCGCGGACCGGGTGATCCTGCGGGTCACGGTGCAGCCGCTGGTGGTGTGGCTGTGGCTGGGCGGGATCGTGATGGCTCTCGGAACTGCCTTGTCGCTGCTGCCCTCCCGATCCGGTCGCCGCCAACCCATAGAGGCAGCCGCCTCGGAGGCGCCGGCATGAACAGCGGTGGCCGGCGCCGGCGAGCGGTGTGGATCGCCTTGCCGGTCGCGGTCGCGGCCGCGCTGCTCGTGCTGGTGCTGGCCACCCGCGACTCCGCGTTCGAACGCGAGGCCTCCAGCCCCATCCTGGGAGGGCTGGCGCCCCCCATCGTCGGCGAGACCATCACGGGTGAGCCGTTCGACCTCGACGACTGGCGCGGCCGGTGGGTGATCGTCAACTTCTTCCAGAGCACCTGCGTGCCCTGCATCGTGGAGCATCCCGAACTCGTCGACTTCGACGAGCGTCACTCGGCAGCCGGCGACGCCCGGATCGTGTCGGTGGTGTTCGACGACACCGTCGAGAACGTGCGGGAGTTCTTCGCGGCCCATGGCGGTGACTGGCCCGTACTGGCCACCGGCGCGAGACAGGCGGCCGTGGCCTACGGCGTGACCGGCGTGCCCGAGTCCTACCTGGTGGCTCCCTCGGGGGTCGTGGTGTGGAAGCAGCTGGGCGGGGTCACCGCCGACGGCATCGATGGTGTGATCGCCCGGCTCTCCGCGGCGCCATGAGTTGGCGAACGGCAAGCTGGATCGCGGCCGTCGTGATCGCCGCGGGGGCGTTCGTGTACGGCGCGCTGGACGAGGGCCCTCCCAGGACCAACGCCGACCGGGTCCGAGCTCTGGCCGAGGACTTCGCCTGTCCCGTGTGTGCGGGCCAGTCGGTGGCCGAGAGCGACGTGCCGGTGGCCCGCGAGATCCGGCGACAGGTCGCGGTGTGGGTGGACGAGGGCCGCAGCGACGCCTACATCCGGGATCAGCTGGTGGCCGCCTACGACGTCGACATCGACTACAACCCCTCGGGGTCGGGCATCACCAGCCTGGTGTGGATCCTTCCTGTCCTCGCCGGCGGCGGCATCGCGGCCGTGGTGGTGGGGATGCTGCGATCAGACCGGCGTCCGGCCCACGACACGCCCCAGCCGCCGATGGCGGTGCGGCGGCGGCGTTGGCGCAACGCGGCGGTGTGGACGGTCGCCGTCGTGGTCGTGGCCGGCGCGGCGGGCCTGCTCGTGGCCCGTTCGTCGGGCAGCCGCAGCACCGAGGGCTCCATCACCGGCGAGATACGTGTCACTACCCGCGAGCTGATCTTCGAGGCCCAGCGGCGGTTGGGCGAAGGCGACATGGAGGGAGCCATCGCCGCCTACGACGAGGCACTCGAGCTCCAGCCCTCCAGCGCGGAGGCCCTCACATACCGGGGCTGGCTCACGTCCCGCCGCGGCGATCTGGACATCGCGGTGGAGTATCTCGACGACGCCATCGCCGTGGACCCCGCCTACCCCGACGCCCGGCTGTTCCGGGCCATCGTGGCTCTGGACCAGGGAGACGGATCCGCAGCCGCACTGGAGCTGGCCGTGTTCGACTCGCTGGATCCGCCCCCCTACGCCGAGGAGCTGCTGGCCCAGTCACAAGTACGCGAGAGGGTGGCGGCGGCCCGGGACGAGACCGCGCTGCAGGCGGTGGAGGGCCTGGGTCCCGCAGAGGACCGCCCCGCCTTTGCCGAGACGGCCCTCACGGTGGCCGAGGCGCTGGCCGCGGCCGAGGCTCTGGCGACCCGGGGCGAGCTGCTCGAAGCGGTGCAACTTGTTGATTGGGTGCTGGCCTCGCAGCCCGGCGAGCCCGAGGCTCTGGCCGGCCGGGGCTGGCTGCTGGTCCGAAGCGGCGACGCCCAACTGGCCGAACTGGGTGTCGGCTACCTCGACGAGGCTCTAGCGGCCGACCCGGCCAACGCCGGGGCTCTGGTGTACCGGGCTCTGGCCCGCTGGCAGCAGGGCGACGACGCCGCGGCCCGCGCCGACTTGGACGCTTTCGATGCCCTACAGCACCAACCGCCCGATCTGGCCCGCCTGATCGAGGCTCAGGGTCTGCGAGGCGCCCTCAACTGATCGCTCCGGCTGCTCGCCGGTGGCCCGCGCTCCTCGGTTCCTCCGCGAGTCTCGGTCCTGCCGGCCGGGTGTCGCGACGAGACCGGGCGGGATCAGCGGTTGAGGCAGGCGTGGCCGGCCCTGAGGAAGGCGACTGCGGCCCCGTAATGGTCGTCGGCTGAGACGAGATCGCGGAACGCCAGCGACGCGCCGTTGAAGTCCTCCTCGTTCCAGAAGGGATCGGAGCGGTCCACATCGCCCCAGGCGGCCACGTAGATGTAGGGCTCGTCGTGGGCATGGTCTCCGGGGGAGAACCCGAAGGTGGCCCGCCGCCCCGATTCGGCGTCGCTGGCGGCGATGGCGGGATCGAAGTGTCCCGGCCACAGCTGCACCCGCTCGGGATCGGCCACACCGGGAGAGAAGCGCAGTTCCTCCAGGGCGGCTGCGGCCAGCCCGAACCAGGCACCCAGGAAGTCGCCGACGGCGGCCCTCGTGTCGAGGGGGCGGTCGATGTCGCCCAGTTCGGGGCTGTCGTGCTCGGCCGCAGTGGTGCCCGGAGCCGTGCCCACGAACTCGCCCGCTTCTCGCAGGGTGGTGATGGGCGCGGCACGCGCCTGCCCGGCCTGCTGGACCACCAGCCGATCGCCGGTCACCCTGACCTGAACGTCGTCGCCGAAGAACGGCGTACCGAAGCCGCCGCGCACATACCGGAGCCCAAACTTGCCGTTGCACTGGTGGCGGGCCTCGGCCACTACCGAGTAGGCCAGCCGGTGGAAGTCGAAGAGCGCCCGCGGGTAGCCGGTGGGCAGGTCGGGAAGCCGCCGGCGGGCACCGAGCCACCGGTCGGCCGCGAAGCCGGCGAGATCCGGCCGGGTGGCGATGAGCTCGTCCCAACTCAGGTCGCCCCCACAGTGCGGCGCCACCACCGGGTTGTTCCCTGGAGACCTGGGATCGGCGGGGTCGTCGGCCCAGAACGGTCCCTCGGCCACCGCCGGCGGGCTGGGCTCCAGCACCCGGACGTCGTACCGGTCGCCGACGGCGGCAGCCGCCTCCGCGGCGGGATTGTGAGTGGCGACAGGATCGCTCATGGTGCAACCTTCCGTGAGGTAAGAGTGCGTGACGTTAGGTTTGCTCCGATATGGCCTGCAAAATGCGAATTGTTTCCGGGAGGACTGCGCTCGTGCCGGCGGCCGCGGTCCTGGTCGTTGCGGTCCTCGGCTGCGCTGGTTCCGCTCCCGACCGCTCCGAGGTGCTCGTTGACGGTTCGCAGCCGGCGCCCTCGGTGTCCGCGGCCGGGACCGAACAGAGCGAACCCGCCGAGTCCGATGCGGGCGCGGAACCCGAGACGGCCGGCAGCGAGGATGGACAGGTCGAAGGGGCCGCCGCGCCGACCACCGCCGCGACCGGTGCGGCGAGCGACTCGACACCCGTCCTGGGGGTCGAGCCGATCAAGTCCACGCCGCCCGAGAACGTGCTCAGCGCACTGCACGATCCCTTCCACCCCGATCAGCCCCAGCCGCTCATCGACCTCGACGAGATCCGCGGGGTCGTACCCCCTGACGCCATTCCCGCCCTCGAGGATCCGGCCTTCGAGCCGGCCTCAGAGGTGGAGTGGCTGGCCGGGGTGGAGCCGGTGCTGGCACTGGAGGTCAACGGCGACGCCCGGGCCTACCCGCTGCGAATCATGACCTGGCACGAGCTCGTCAACGGCACCGTGGGAGGGGTGCCGGTCACGGTGTCGTACTGCCCGCTGTGCAACTCCGCGGTCGCCTACGACCGGCGGGTAGGGGACCGCATTCTCGACTTCGGCACCTCCGGCGCGCTGTTGAACTCGTCGCTGGTGATGTACGACCGCCAGACCGAGAGCCTGTGGTCCCACTACACGGGCCAGGCGGTGGTCGGCCATCTCGTCGGGTCCGAACTGGACTTGATCCCGGTGCAGACGGTGTCGTTCGAGGCTTTCCTGGCATCGCACCCCGATGGCCGCGTGCTCAGCCTCGACACCGGCCATTTCCGCCGGTACGGGCAGAACCCCTACGAGTTCTACGACTCCAACAACCGTCCCTTCCTGTTCACTGGCCCCCTGGACGACCGCCTCGAACCGATCACCAGGGTGGTCGCCCTGCGAGACGGCGTCGAGGGAGCGGTCATCCCCAACGACGTGCTGGCCGAGCGCCGGGTCGTGCCGTTCGCTTTCGCCGGCCGTGAACTGGTGGCCCTCTTCGAGCCGGGCACGGCCAGCGCTCTCGACAACCCCCTGATCGAGGAGGGGCGCGACGTCGGCGCCACCGGTGTGTTCGTGCGCTCGGTCGGCGGCCGGCTGCTTGATCTGTCCGCAGCCGACGGCGGCGGCTTCGTCGATGCGGCCAGCGGCGTGGTCTACGACATCCTGGGCCGGCCGTCGGGCTCCGGCGGCACTGAAGCGCTGGAACCAGTCGAGCATCTCGACACGTTCTGGTTCGCGGCGGCCGCGTTCTATCCCGACGCCGAGATCATCGGGCAGTAGATTGCGGCGTGAGTCCGCGGTGCTGGCCGCGGCGGAGGAGGGGAACCGCATGCCCGACACGTTCACCGTGGACTGGACGGCCATGGCCGACGGCACTCGCGAGGACTACGTCCAGCTCTCCGGGATCTTCGAGGGCCACGCCCGCGGCACGATCGTGCCGCACCTGCTGTCGGTGATGAGGCTGCTCGAGGGACCCACGCTCGGTTACCAGATCGACCGGGCCCGCCACTGCCGCCAGTCGGCCACCCGGGCTCTGCGGAACGGCGAGTCCGACGAGTTCGTAGTGGCCTCGCTCCTGCACGACATCGGCGACGTGCTGGCACCCGACAACCACAGCGCGGTGGCCGCCGCCATCGTGGCCCCCTATGTGAGCTCCGAGACGGAGTGGGTGGTGCGCCACCACGGGCTGTTCCAGGGCTACTACTACTTCCATCACCTCGGCGGTGACCGCCACACCAGAGAGCGTTACGCGGAGTCGCCGCACTACGACCGTTGCGTCGACTTCTGCGCCTCGTACGACCAGAACTGCTTCGACCCCCACTACGACGACCTCCCGATGGAGGACTTCGTACCGCTGCTCAACGAGGTGTTCTCCCGACCGCCGCAGTACACGGCCTGAGCAGTCCCGGCCCGAGCGGCCCGTGAGCGCAGCGAACAGGAGCGGGAATTGCAGTCAGGCTGCGCCGAAGGTGCGCGGGTGCCGGTAGGAGGCGCCGACGATACGACCGTCGCTCACTTCCAGCTCCCAGATCGACCCCTTCTTGCACCTTCCCAGGTCAGGGATGTCCAGCCCGTACCGGGCCAGCACCCAGAGCAAGCCGGGAATCACGTCTCCGTGGCTGCAGAGCACAGAGTCGCCCTCGGCTGAGGCCAGCGAGCGGAGCAGGTCGAAGGCATCGCCGACGAATGTTCCCTCCGCCAGTTCGTCCGCGATCTCTACCGGAATCTCCAGCGCCCGACCCAGCGGCACCACCGTGTCCACGCAGCGCACCGCTGCGCTCGACAGGATCCGCTGCACCGGGCGCGAGGCCAGCGCGACGCCAATGGCCTCGGCCTGCATCTGCCCGAAGTCGTCGAGCGGCCGATGGAAGTCGTCGCCCACCCAGGCCATCCGGCTGCCGGCGTCGGCATGGCGCACGAGGTGCAGCATCGATCCGCGCTCTAGGCGTCCACGACGGAGCGGCCACGCCCACCGTCAACCGCTGCCGCATTGAGGCCCGTCCTGGACACGCCGTTAGCCTACGGCCGTGGCCGTCACGGAAGCGGAGGTGATCGAGGCCCTCCGACCGGTGGAGGACCCCGAGCTGCACCGCAGCATCGTCGACCTCGGCATGTACCGGGGGTCCACCATCGACGGCGGCCATGCCGACGTGCGCATCGCGCTCACCGTGGCGGGCTGCCCGCTGCGCAGCGAGATCCAGCAGCGGGTGACCGACGCGCTGCTCGCACTCGAGGGCGTGGCCGCAGTCACCCTGGACTTCACCGTGATGACCGACGCCGAGCGGGCCGAGCTGCGCACCAAGCTTCACGGCAACCCGTCCGCCACCGCCGGATCTGCGCCGGCCCACGGTCACGCCGAGGGTCGGGCCATCCCGTTCGCCGAGCCCGGCAACGCCACCCGCACGCTGCTGATCGCCTCCGGCAAGGGCGGGGTGGGCAAGTCGTCGGTCACCGCCAACCTGGCCATCGCTCTCGCCTCACAGGGCCACTCCACCGCGGTCGTGGACGCCGACGTGTGGGGCTTCTCGATACCGAGGATGCTGGGCGTGGACCGGGCCCCGGTCGTGATTGACGACATGATCGTTCCGCCCGAGGTGCACGGCGTGCGCTGCATCTCCATGGGCTTCTTCGCCCAGGAGGACCAGCCGGTGATCTGGAGGGGGCCCATGCTGCACAAGGCCCTCGAGCAGTTCCTCACCGACGTGTTCTGGGACGATCCCGACTTCCTGCTGGTCGACCTGCCCCCCGGCACCGGTGACATATCCCTGTCACTGGCCCAGTTCCTGCCCCGGGCCGAGGCCTACGTGGTGACCACCCCCAACCCCGCGGCCCAGAAGGTGGCCCAGCGCTCCGCGTTCATGTTCTCCAAGGTGAACATCACGGTGCGGGGCGTCATCGAGAACATGTCCTGGTTCACCGGCGACGACGGCAAGCGCTACTACCTCTTCGGTGCGGGCGGCGGAGCGGAGCTGGCCCGCACGCTCGACGTGGAGCTCATCGGTCAGGTGCCGATGACGATCCCCCTGCGCGAGGGCAGCGATCACGGCAGGCCCATAATGGCGGTCGACCCCGGTTCTGAGGCGTCGGCGGTCTTCGCCGCGATGGCGTCGTGGATCGAAGCCCACGGCCCCACCAAGCGAACCCACCCCGAACTGAAGATCGTCTGAGGAATCAGAGGTCGGGCAAGGAACCAACCGCCGGCGACGGCACAGCCAAGGAGAAGAGAGTGGAGCTTCGCATCGGCATCGCCGACAACCCCCAGCCCATCACCGTCACCCTCCCCGAGGACGCCGACCGCGAGGACGTCAAGGCGTCGGTCGACGCCGCCCTGCGGGGCGAGGCTCCGGTCCTCTGGTTGACCGACGACAAGGGCCGGGAGATCGCGGTGGCCGCATCCCGCGTCACCCATGTGGAGATGGGTCCACCCGGCTCCAACCCCATCGGGTTCGGCTGAGAGGCCGAGCGGCAGGGAAGCGACCTGTGTACGGATTCGCGAGGTGCGGAGCGAGGCCGTGGCCCGAGCGGCCCGTGAGCGCAGCGAACAAGAGCGGGAATGGCACCACTTCACTGCGAGGCGGCGTCACCTTCCCGCGCGTGTTCTGAGACTCCGAGCGGCAGGCGATGGTCGGTCTCGCGGAGCTGGCCCGGGCCGGCACCGCGCTCGACGAGCGCTCCATCGATCACCTGCACCGGCTGGTGGCCTCGTGGGCGCCGCTGGCCGACCTCTCCTTCGGTGACCTGCTGCTGTACGCCCCCTGCGTGGACGGGTTCGATCCCGCCACGGTCGACGTGGCCTCGGATCCGGCGGCGAACGGGGCCGGCAGCAGCACCGGTGGCGGATTCGTGGTGCTGGCCCACGCCCGGGCCAACACCGGGCCCACGGTCCATGTGGTCGATCCCGTCGGCACCGTCGTTCGGGGAGAGGGCTTGGCGTGGTTGCGGGCCGCGATGGACACCGGCGAGCCTGGCGAGGCCGAGATCGCTGAAGTCGGCGCCCTGTCCGGAGTCGGCGAAGACCTGATGGTGGAGGAGGATGGGAGCCTCCCGCTACGCGACCGCCGACGGGTCGTGGACTACGTGCCCGTTCGCTGCGGGGACGCACCGGTGGCGGTGCTGGCGCGCGAGGCGGGGCCGGCCCCCGTCCGCCATGAGAACCCGCTGGAGACCATCTACCGGGCTCTGTACAGCCGTTTCGCGCGAATGATCGCCGAGGGTGCCTTCCCCTATGGCCGCATGGAGCGGGTGGGCGAGTTCCGCGAGCCCCGTGTCGGGGACGGGGTGCTGGTGCTCGACCGGGAGGGCAGGGTCAGCTACGCCTCGCCCAACGCCCGCAGCGCCCTGCACCGGCTGGGCGTGATGCACCCGGTGCCGGGCCGCAGCCTCAGCGACCTCGGTCTGGACGACATGGTGATACGGCGCTCGTTCTGGCGGCGGCGCTCCACGGTGGCCGAGTTCACCGCCGGGTCGATGATCGTGGTCGTGCTGCGGGCCTATCCCATGGTGGCCGAGGACCGGATCACTGGAGCGGTCGCGATGCTCCGCGACGTGTCGGAGCTGCGCCAGCACGACCGCCTGCTGGTGTCGAAGGACGCGACTATCCGCGAGATCCATCATCGGGTCAAGAACAACCTGCAGACGGTCAGCTCGCTGCTTCAGCTCCAAGCCCGCCGCCTCGGCAGCGCAGAGGCCAAGGCCGCGGTCGAGAGCTCCGTCAGACGGATCTCGTCGATCGCCATGGTGCACGAGCACCTGGCCCTCGACACCACCTCCGAACTCGACTTCGACGAGGTCGTGGGTCCGCTGGTGCGGCTGGTGGAGGAGGGGCTCGCACCCGCCGAGCGCCCTCTGAAGATCCAGGTGGACGGCACGGTCGGCGAGATCGACGGCGAGACCGCGATGCCGCTGGCGGTGGTGCTGGTGGAGCTGGTGCAGAACGCCTTCCAGCACGCCGCGCCTCCCGCGGGCGCGGGGGAACATGTCGAGGTGCGGTTGGCCCGTACAGCCACCACCCTGACGATGCGCATCACCGACGACGGTCCCGGCGTGGGAGAGGGCTTCTCGCTGGACCGCGACGCCGGGCTCGGCCTCACCATCGTGCGAACCTTCGTGGTGCACGACCTGGGCGGCTCGATCACCATCAAGGCCGCGTCTCCGGAGCCGCCCCGCGGCACCGTGATCGAAGTAACCGTCCCCCGCCGATCGCCCACAGCCCCAGCCGGCTAGCGGTCAGTAGGCGGGCGCTAGGCGCTGCGTACTTGGGCGGCTTCGTCGAGGCCGAACTCGGAGATTGACTGCTCGCGCATTTTGAACTTCTGGATCTTGCCGGTGATGGTCATGGGGAAGGCGTCGGTGAACTTGATGTAGCGGGGCACCTTGTAGTGGGCGATGGTTCCCCGGCAGAAGTCCTTGATGTCTTCTTCGGTGGTTTCGGCTCCGTCGCGGCGCTGGATCCAGGCCATGATCTCTTCTCCGTAGCGGACGTCGGGCACGCCGATGACTTGGACTTCGATGATGTCGGGGTGGGTGTAGAGGAACTCCTCGATCTCGCGGGGGTAGACGTTCTCGCCGCCGCGGATGATCATGTCCTTGATGCGGCCGACGATGTTGACGTAGCCCTCGTCGTCCATGACGGCTAGGTCGCCGGTGTGCATCCAGCCGTCGGAGTCGATGGCTTCGGCGGTGCGGGCTTCGTCGTTCCAGTAGCCCAGCATCACCGAGTAGCCCCTCGTCTGGAACTCGCCGCTGGTGCCTCGGGGCACGGTCTCGCCGGTGGCGGGGTCGACGATTCGGATCTCCACATGGGGATGGACCCGGCCGACGGTGGTGACCCGCTTCTCGAGGGGGTCGGCGGCGGATGTCTGGGTGGAGACCGGCGATGTTTCGGTCATGCCGTAGGCGATGGTGACCTCGCTCATGTTCATCTGGTCGACCACTTGGCGCATCACCTCTATGGGGCACGGCGAGCCGGCCATGATCCCGGTTCGCAGCGACGACAGGTCATAGCCGGCTAGATCGGGCTCGCCGAGCTCGGCGATGAACATCGTCGGCACCCCGTACAGGCTCGTGCAGTGCTCGGTAGCGACGGCGTGCAGAGTCGCCTCGGAGTCGAATCCGGCCGCGGGGATCACCATGGCGGATCCGTGGGTGGTGCAGGCCAGGTTGCCCAGCACCATCCCGAAGCAGTGATAGAACGGCACCGGAATGCACACCCGGTCCGCGGCGGTGTACTTGCATGCCTCGCCGATGAACAAGCCGTTGTTCAAGATGTTGCGGTGACTCAGCGTGGCACCCTTGGGGAACCCGGTCGTGCCGCTGGTGTACTGGATGTTGATCGCGTCGTCGGGGTCGAGCTGTGCGCTGCGTTCCTCCAGTTGATCCGGCGACACCGCTTCCGCCGCCTCCATCAGCCCGTTCCAGTCGGCGGTGTGCAAGTAGATCACCCGGCTGGTGGGCACCCGCTCGTAGACCTCTTCGATCATCGAGCGGTAGTCGCTGGTCAAGAACGACTCCACCGCCACCAGCACCGATGTCCCGGACTGTTTGAGCACGTACTCGAGCTCTGAGGACCGGTACGCCGGGTTGATCGTCACCAGGATCGCGCCGATACGGGCCGTGGCGTACTGCACCAGCACCCACTCCGCATAGTTCGGGCTCCAGATCCCAACCCGGTCGCCCTTGGCCACCCCGATCCCCATCAGCCCTCGGGCCACCAGATCCACCGCCTCGGAGAACTCCGCGTAGGTAAAACGCAGCCCTTGCTCCACGGAAACCAACGCATCACGCTCACCATGCGCGGCAACCGTGCGGGCCAGATTCTCGGGGATCGTCTCCTCCAGCAGCGGCACTGAGGTCGGTCCCTTGGCGGCCGACAATGTCATCGCAGGGCCTCCTTCGCGGCTCACCCTTAAGCGCTCACGCTAATCCCAGCAGACTCTCTGGCCGGACAACGGAGCGGCCTCGCCGCCATTGAGGAGCCGCAGCCTGGCGGCATCGACTCCGCCGAGCGTCTCGGCGACCGAGGACCAAGACGACTGGCTGGGAGGCTCGACACACTCGACGCCGTCCACGGCCCGTTCGGCGGGCGAACCGCTGGTGAGTGCCGAGTTGATGTGGCGTGCGATCTTCTCGACGAGCGTGATGCCGGCGGACTCGGTGGGGTTGTTGTCTGTCATCACGGTCATCGCGTACGAGCCGCCGTTGGGGTCGCGTACCACCCCGGTGGTGCCCAGCCGCCACCCGGCTCCCGACATCGGGTAGAAGCCGTTCTTCAGCGCGGCCTCGTAACCCGGAGGCAGTCCCGCGGTCACCCCCCAGCTCTGCGCGGGACTCACGCCCGACATCCACTCCCATGCCTCCTGCACGGACTCCTCGTCGAGCGGCCCCCCGCCGATGAGCAGCTGCTCCACCAGCCGTGTCCGGTCCTCGGCGGTGGACAGCGTCCGGCCGTACCACGCGGTGTGGCTCGTGCCGGCGATCCCGAAGCGCTGGTCCAGCTCCTCCATACCGGCTGCGCTGCCGATTTGCTGGTACAGCCTGGAGGTGGGCGGCCTGTTGTGGCTGTAGTGCATCATCAACTCGATATCGGCGGCCTCGGACTGGCTGATCGGGCGGCCGGCGTCCTGGGCCGCGAGCAGGACACCGGCCAGCACCTGGGCCTTGATGACGCTCGCGGTGGTGATCTCCAGGTCCCCGTTGAGCTTGTAGAGGCAACCAGTGCGGTGGTCATGGACGGCTGCGGTGAACCGGGTCCCGGGGTGGGCGGCTGCGATCTCGTCGATGAACGCCTTGCTGAACAGCCCGATGCAACGGCGGCCCAGTATGTAGAGAGGCGGCAGGGTGGTCTTGCCGTCGGACCAGTCGAACTGTTGTGTGGACTCGGGGCTTCCGGCGGGTGCGGCGCCCGCGCCCGATGGGCCAAGCGCAATCGTCCAGATCAAAGCGAGAGCGGCCAGGACCGCGCCGGCCGCCAGCGGTGTCGGGATCCATCTCGCGTCGGGCTGCTGGGTAGCGGGCATGATCACTGGAAGGGTGGGCGGCCACGGTAGTAGCCGCCCGGCCTCTGTGCCTGTCCGACTCATGCCGGCAGAGAGTCTGTGCGAGACTGCCGGGATGGCAGCGGTGATCGCGCATCGGGGCGCCAGCCAGGCCGCGCCCGAGAACACGCTGGAGGCCTTCCGGCTGGCCCGAGAACTAGGCGCGGATTGGGTGGAGCTCGACGTGCGCCGCACCACGGACGGGGTGGCCGTGGTCCACCATGACGCCCATCTGGAGGACGGGCGGCGGATCGGCCATCTCCATGCCGACGAACTGCCCGACTACGTGCCCAGCTTGGCCGAGGCTCTGGAGGCCTGCGAGGGCATGGGAGTTCACCTCGAGATCAAGAACCTGCCCGATGACCCCGACTACGACAGCGAGAATCTGGTGGCCGACGCGGTGGCCGGTCTGATAGCGGCCTACCTCGGACCTGATCGGGCCGTGGTGTCCTCGTTCAACGTGGATGCCGCCGACGCAGTGCGGGCTGTCGACCCCTCGATCCCCACCGCGCTGATCTGTGGGATCGTGGCGCCCGCGCAGGCAGTGGCCCGGGCCAGCGCCCACAACATGACGGCCGTGCATCCCTTCGATGCCATGTGCGACGCGGCCTTCGTGCGCCGGGCCCACGATGCCGGGCTGACCGTGAATGCCTGGACCATCAACGTCCCCGAGCGGATGTCGGAGCTTCTGGCCATGGGCGTGGACGGCCTGATCACCGACGTGCCCGACATTGCCCGGGCCGTGGTGGACTCGGCCTGACCCGCGGCGCGGCCAGAAGCCGAGCTAGCGAGGCCCCGGGCCCGAGCGGCCCGTGAGCGCAGCGAACAGGAGCGGGAAGCAGAGCGCTCAGGGCAGGACCAGGCGCAGCGCTTCGGGCGCCCAGCGGATCCTGAGGCGGGGCGCGGCGCCGAGGTGGTCGCCGTCGGCCTGGTACCCGACGGGTGGATCGGCGGTCACCGTCAGGTCTCTGAGTCCCTCGTGCACCTTCGCTCCGGGCAGCCCGCGCACGTCGCCGGCGCGCAGGGCCTTCGACCCCACCGGCAGCATGCGGTGGGGCGACAGGGTGGGCAGCGTCACCACGGCCAGAGGCTCGTCCAGCCTTAGGCCGGGCACGAGGTCGAAGCTGCGGCTCCCCAAGTAGGTGTAGGGGTTGGCGTTGAGCACGATCGTCAACAGGCCCTCGGCCAGCATGTTGCCGCCGGCATCGAGAACCTGCATGGGCGGACGGCGCCGGTGGGCGCGCTGAAGCCAGGTGGTTACGGCCGCGTAGATGAACAGGGGATGGCCGGCCCAGCGCTTCAAGGGGCCGCGGCTCTCCACCAGCTCGACCACGGCCGCGTCGAAGCCGATGCCGCAGTGGAACAGGAAGTACCGCCCGTCAACGGCCCCGAGTCCGATTCTGGTGATGGCGCCCCGGTCGAGGGCGTCGAGGAGCTGCCCTACTGCGTCGACGGGATCGTCGGGCAAGCCGATGATGCGGGCGAACACGTTGGTGCTTCCCCCCGGGAGGGCCGCCAGGGCGGTGTCGGTGCCGGCCAGGCCGTTGGCGGTCTCGTTGAGCGTGCCGTCCCCACCGAGCACCACCACCACGTCGACTCCGTCGGAGGCGGCCGAGCGGGCCAGGCGGGTGGCATGGCCTCGCCGGACGGTCTCGGCCAGTGTCACCTCATGGTCGGCCGACAGCGCCTTCTGGATCACCACTCGCCGCCGTCCGGTCACCGAAGAGGCGGCCGAGTTCACCAGCAGCAGGACTCGCACTCGCCCAGTCTGTCCGTTCGCCGGGCCCGGCGCGCCCACGATCAGGGTCCACGGGGCCCCAGACGTCGCGAACCTCGGCCCGAGCGGCCGGTGAGCGGAGCGAACAGGAGCGGGAACAACTTCGTCGGGCGGGGTTCGTTTCTGGCTGGGCGCTGGCACAATTGGCGCCCATGAAGGTTGTCGTCTGCGTTAAGCAGATCCCCGATCCCGCCGATCCCGGCGCGCTTGACCCTGAGACCAAGACGCTGCGGCGCGATGTGAAGCTCATCCTCGACGAGTCCGACTCCTACGGAGTCGAGATGGCCCTGCAACTGGTGGACACCGCCGGCGAGGGCTCCGTGCACCTGGTTTCAATGGTGCCCAGTGACGAGGTGAGCGGCCTGCGGACCGCTCTCGCCATGGGTGCTGACTCCGCCACGCTCATCAGCGACGAGGCATTGTCCGGCTCCGACGCACTGGGCACCGCTCGCGTGCTCGCCGCGGCCATCGAGCGGGCCGAGCCTGACCTCGTTCTGGCTGCCACCGAGTCCAGTGACGGTTACACCGGCGTCGTTCCCGCCCAGGTGGCCGAGCTGATGGGCCTGCCCTCGGTGACGTTCGCCAAGGAGATTGCCGTCGAGGGCGGAACGGCCACGGTGCGTCGCCAGACCGAAGCCGGGGCCGACCTGGTCGAATGCCCCTTGCCCGCGGTCGTGTCGGTGACGGCCGGAGTGGTCGAGCCCCGGTACCCCTCGTTCCGGGGGATCATGCAGGCCAAGAACAAGCCGGTAGACCAGTTGAAGATCGCCGACCTGGAAATCGCCGCCGAGCAGGTGGGCTGGGCCGGGGCCGGTCAGGAGATCACCGAGATCGCCGAGGCTCCCGAGCGGGCCGCCGGCGAGGTCGTGGTGGACGAGGGCGATGCCCACGAGCGCATCGTGGCCTTCCTCGACGAACTCAAGGTCATCTAGAGGCCGAGCAGCAGCATGAGAACCTTCACCAAGAACCGAGCGAGGCCGTGGCCCGAGCGGCCCATGAGCGCAGCGAACAAGAGCGGAGAATAGGAGGTCGGTGCAATGACGCTGGACAAGATCTGGGTGTTCTGTGAGGGCGGCGCCGAGGGTGTGGCCACCATCACGCTCGAGATGCTGGCCAAGGCTCGTGAGGTCGCCGACACCGTGGAGGTGTTCTGCGGGGGAGATGGCGCGGCTTGCGCGGCCGAGATCGGCGACCACGGGGCCACCAGGGTGTATGCCACCGGTGATCTCGCCGGGCGCATGCAGGGTGTGTCGGTCGCCTCGGCGGTGGCCGCGGCCATCTCGTCAGGCGATGTGGCCGCTCCCGACGCATTCCTGCTCGGCACCACCTACGACGGCCGCGACGTGGCAGCCCGGTTGTCGGTGAAGTTGGACACCAGCGTGTTGTCGAACGTGGTCGACCTGCGCCTCGACGGGGACCGTCTGGTGGGAGTCGAGCCGGTGTTCGGCGGCACGCTCAACGTGACCTCCCGGTTCACCGACGGCGGCCCCGACATCTGGCTGGTCCGCCCGAAGTCCTTCGAGCCCGCGCCGGTGGGCGGCTTGCCGGCCGAGGTGGTGGACCTAGCCGTCCCCGAGTTGGGTGCGGTCGGGGGCGCGGTGGTTCGGGACCGCTTCACCGAGGAGTCCGAGGGTCCCAAGCTCGACGAGGCTGCCATCGTGGTCTCCGGCGGGAGGGGGCTCGGATCGGCGGACGCCTACTCCATGATCGAGGGCCTGGCCCAGCAACTGGGCGCCGCGCCGGGGGCCAGCCGGGCCATCGTCGACGCGGGCTGGGTGCCCTACAGCTATCAGGTCGGTCAGACGGGCAAGGTGGTCAAGCCCACCGTCTATATCGCTTGCGGCATCTCGGGTGCCACCCAGCACCTGGTGGGCATGAAGGGCTCCAAGAACATCATCGCCATCAACAAGGACTCCGAGGCCCCGATCTTCGCGGTAGCCGATCTTGGCATCGTCGGCGATGTGCACAAGGTGCTGCCCAAACTCACCGAAGCGCTCGAAGGTCGCTAGACCAGCGGCCAGGGCCAGCGGTGGCCGTGGCCGTCGGACGGAAACCGGCCCTCAGCCACCAGCGCCTCCGTTCGGGCCAGCGTGGCGTCCTGCTCCTGGGTCGTGAGCGTGGCGGCCAGCGGCTCGGGAAGGCCGCCGTCCAGCAGTGAGCGCAGGTCCCGGCTCACGTCGTCGGGCACCGGCTCGCCCGCGAAGTCCCAGATCACGGTACGCAGCTTGAACTGCGAGTGGAACGACAGGCCGTTGTCGATGGCCCAGATGGTGTCGTCGGTTCCGAGCAGGCAGTGGCCCGACTTGCGGTCGGTGTTGTTGATGACGATGTCGAGCGCGCAGATGCGCTCCAGTTCGGGCCTGAACCGCTCCTGTTCCACCAGCGTGAAGTAGTGCTCCTCGAAGTGTGCGGGCATGAACAGTTGTAGGGACCCTGCATCGAAGGGCAGGTCCTCGCGCACCACGGTGGGGGGTACGACATCCCAATGGAGCGCGGCGGCCATCCAGAACGCGCCGGCCTCGCGGTGGGCCAGGCCGGAAGGGAAGTCCCACAGCGGCCGCTCGCCCCGCACGGGCTTGTATATGGCCTGGGCGTCGAGTCCCTCGTGGGTCACGTCCACGAGGAAGGTCGCGTTGGAGCTGTAGGGCATTCTTCCCCTCAGCTCCACTTCGCCGCCGGCCAGCAGGGCCAGGGCACGGGCAGTCTCGATCGGGGGGCGGTCCCTGATGGGGGACTGGCCCGTCGTGTCGTCGGTACCGTCCGCCATGGCCGTCAGTCCGGTGAAGCGGTGGCTGGCGCGTTCAGTTGTGGCACGGGCACCAGTCTCGGTTGGACGGTTCCAGGGGCCGCAGACAGAACGGGCATGGTGGCCGGCCGGCGGCCACCACGGCCCGGGCCCGGCTCACCAGTGCCCTGACCTGGGGACGGGTCAGCGTGAAGCGGGCCGAGGCTCCGGTGGCGTCGTCGTCCTCGACCAGCTCCTCGGCCACGAGGATCACCCGGCCCTCCTCCTGGTCGTAGGCGATTCCCAGGGCCCCGATGGTCCAGGCCTCGACCACCGGCTCGCGCATGTCGAGGTCGTCGGGAGGGTCCGCCTCCTTGGCGGCGGGCATCTCGTTCAGCACCCGGTCGAGGTACTCGGCCAGTGCGGCTGCTTGGCGCTTCTCGAACTTGAGCGAGACCAGCTCGCCCTCGGCCAGACACTGAAGGTAGAAGACCCGCTCGCCCTTGGGACCGAGCGTGCCCACGGTGACCATGTCGACCGCCTCGAAGTGGAACGACTCGCTCATGGTCGTGGGTGACCGGCGCTCACGACGGGCACAGCGACGCCAGGTCGTCGCCGGTGTTGTTGACGGTGAGGAGCATCGGACCGGCGGGGTGGTAGGCGATGGCGGTGACCGAGCACGGCGAGATGACGATCCGCTGGAACAGGTCCAGCGGTGTGCCGGCCGCGGCCGCGGCGACTGCCTTGATCACATCGGCGTGGGACACGGCCACCACGGTCTCGCCTGCGTGGCGGGCACAGATGGCGGCCACCGCGTCGAGGGCGCGGGCCTGCATCTCGGCGAAGGACTCGCCGCCGGGGAAGCGGAACCCGCTCGGGTGACGCTGAACGGTGGTCCACTCCTTGCGCCGGCGCAGGTTCTGCAGCTTGCGTCCCGTCCAGCGCCCGAAGTCGCACTCGACCAGCCCCGGGCTGCGCCGCACCCGCAGCTTGCAGGCCCGGGCTATGGGGGCCGCCGTCTCGATCGTGCGTTCCATGGGCGAGGCATACACCGCCTTGATCCGCTCCAATCCGGCCAGTCGCTCGGCCACCCTGCGAGCCTGCTCCACACCTTCGGGTGACAGGTGGAGCCCCGGTGCCCGGCCCGGCAGCACCGATCCCGTGGTGGGCGTCTGCCCGTGGCGCACGAACAGCACGACGGCGACGGCTTCCGGGCCGGGCTTGGAGGCGGTCTTGGCCGGAGTGCGGGCAGATCTGGCGGCCATGGTGCAGGCCAACGTAGCCTGATCGTCCGTGGAGTCCCCCGGCTCGCGCCGCGTCCTGGCCGAGGTGGCCTCGGAGGTGGCCGCCTGCCGGCAGTGCCCCCGGCTGGTCGAGTGGCGTGAGCGGGTCGGGCGCGAGAAGCGGGCCGCCTTCCGCGATGACGAGTACTGGGCCCGGGGCGTGCCCGGCTTCGGTGACCCGCACGCCCACCTGCTGGTGGTCGGTCTGGCGCCCGCGGCCCATGGGGCCAACCGCACCGGCCGGATGTTCACCGGCGACCGGTCCGGGGACTGGCTGTACCGGGCCCTGCACCGTGCCGGCTACGCCAATCAGCCCCGCTCCACCGACCGGGGCGACGGTCTGGCCCTCACCGGGGCCTGGATCACCGCGCCGGTGAAGTGCGCCCCGCCGGCCAACAAGCCGGCGCCCGCCGAGCGCGACGCCTGCATGCCGTTCATGCGGCGCGAGATGGAGGCGCTCGAAGCCCTCAGCGTGGTGGTCGTGTTGGGTGGTTTCGCCCAGCAGGTGATGTGGCGCGAACTGGGCTCTGGTCCCCGTCCCCGCTTCGCCCACGGCGCCGAGGCGCCGCTGTCAGGTGGCCGGACCCTGCTGTGCAGCTACCACCCCAGCCAGCAGAACACCTTCACCGGGCGCCTCACCGAGCCCATGCTCGACGCCGTGTTCGCCCGAGCCCGGGAACTGAGTGGCTGAGAACGTCCGGTAGCCTCGGATCCGCTATGAGCCCGCGCCTCCGTCCTGCCTGGATCTTCGCCGCGGCTCTGGTGCTCGTTGTGACCGGATGCGGCAACAGCGCCAACCCCGACACTTGGGCGGAGGCCGAGGAGGATGACCGCTTCGTCTCTGAGGAGTTCAGGGCCGAGTCCGCGGTGGAGCACAACTTCATGGCGTCGTGCATGGAGGCCAACACCGAGAACCTCACCGAGGCCGAGGCCCGGGTGCTGTGCGGGTGCTCCTTCGACGGTCTGCGGCAGAACCTGACGCTGGAGGAGTTCCGTTCTCTCGACGGGGCCCTGCGCTCCGCTCCCAACCCGAGCGACCTGGAGGAGGAGCCCGAGGACCTGTGGGACGACATCGCGGAAGATATCTTCAAGTCGTGCGCCCGCAGGGTCGACGCCTGAGCCCGACCGGTCGGTCCAGACGACCAAGGCGGAGGTTGGCGCGGTGACGCCCACGCCCGCGGCCACCGAGCTGCCCCTCATCATCTCCGTCGACGACCACGTCATGGAGCCCAAGGACCTGTGGCAGCAGCAGTTGCCGCCGTCGATGCGGGCCCGGGGTCCCCGGGTGGTGCAGGAGAAGGTGAGGCTGCACTTCACCGGCGGCCACTACGGCTTCGAGCGCAACGATCCCGACGGGCAGTGGTGCGACGTGTGGCTGTTCGAGGACAGCGTCACCCCCACCGGCCTGTTGCACGGCCCCGCGGGCATGCCCCGGGAGGAGCAGCGCAATGTGGCCGCCCGTTACGAGGACCTGCGTCCCGGCACCCACGAGCAGACCGCCCGGCTGGCCGACATGGACCTCAACCACGTGGAGGCGGCCATCAACTTCCCCAACATCTTCCCCCGGTTCTGCGGCCAGGGCTTCCTCGAGCGCGACGACAAGGAACTCGCGGCCGAGTGCCTGCGCATCTACAACGACTGGATGATCGACGACTGGGGCGGGGGCGCAGGGCGGGGCCGCCTGATTCCGCTGGCGCTGCTGCCGCTGTGGGACACCGGGATGGCCGCAGCCGAGGTGCGGCGCTGCGCGGCCAAGGGCTGCTTCGCGGTGGCCTTCTCAGAGAACCCGTCCAAGCTGGGCCTGCCGTCGATGTACACCGGCGAGTGGGATCCGGTGTGGCAGGCCTGCGAGGAGTCGGGCACCACGGTGTCGATGCATATCGGCTCGTCGTCGTCGATGCCGTCCACGTCGGCCGATGCGCCGCTGGCCACCTCGATGTCGCTGTACGCCCAGAACGCCGAGGGGTCGATGGTCGACTGGGTGTTCTCGGGCACGTTGCAGCGCTTCTCCGAGATCAAGATCACCTACGCCGAGAGCCAGGTGGGCTGGATGCCCTTCCAGGTGGAGCGGATGGACTCGGTGTTCAAGGAGGGCCGGGGCGGCGTGGGCGGTGACGGCCCGCTGCCCAGCGAGATCGTGCAGGGCCGGGTGTTCGGCTGCATATTCGACGACCTGGTGGGGCTCAAGCAGCGCCACGACGTGGGAATCGACCAGATCCTGTTCGAGACCGACTATCCCCATTCCGACGGCACCTTCCCGCACTCCCGCAAGGTGGCCCACTCGATGTTCGCCGCGGTCGGCATGGATGCCGGCGAGTGCTACAAGGTGCTTCGCGGCAACGCCATCAACGCCTACGGCCTGCACCGCTTCGGCATCCACGAGTAGCGGACTCTCCGCCGCGAGACTGCGGGGGAGTGCTGCGCTCGAACGAGAGGCGGGCGAGGCGCGGCACGCCGGAAGCGATCGAGAGGTGTCCGATGCCTGAGCGACACAAGGTGCTGGTGGCCGATCCGCTGGGGGCAGCCGGTGCGGATCGCCTCCGGGCCTCTCCCGGCGTCGAGGCCGTCTTCGCGGACGGGCAGAGCCGGGTCGAGCTGCTGGAGTCGGTGCGCGACGCCGACGCCTTGATCGTTCGCAGCGGCACCCAGGCCGACGCCGAGTTGATCGCAGCCGGGGCGAGCCTGCGGGTGATCGGCCGCGCCGGCGTGGGGGTCGACAACATCGACCTGGCCGCGGCGGCCGAGAAGGCCATCGCGGTGGTCAACACCCCGGAGGCCAACACCCTGGCTGCGGCCGAGCACGCCTTCGCGCTGATGCTGGCCGCGGCCCGGCGCATCACCGACGCCCACAACTCGCTGGCGGACGGCAACTGGGACCGCAAGCAGTACGTCGGCATGCAGCTGGCCGGCGCCACGCTCGGCCTGGTCGGCTTCGGCCGCATCGGACGGGCCGTCGGCCACCGGGCGCTGGCTTTCGAGATGGCCGTGCTGACCACCGATCCGTACATCAGAGCTGAGGTGGCCACCGAGCACGGGGCCAGGATGGTGGAGCTGCCCGAGCTGCTGGCCGCATCGGACTTCGTGAGCCTCCACGCGGTGGCGCTCCAGGACGGCTCCGCCCTGCTCGACGAGGCCGCGTTCGCCACCATCAAGCCGGGCGCGATCGTGGTAAACGCGGCCCGGGGCAGCCTGATCGACTCCACGGCAGCCCGGGCCGCCCTCGACGACGGCCGTCTCGGAGGGTTGGGCCTAGACGTCTACGACCAGGAACCCCCGCCCGCTGGTCATCCGTTGATCGGTCACCCCAGGGTGGTGCATACTCCCCATCTGGGAGCCAGCACCGGCGCGGCCCAGCGCGACGTATCAGTCCAGGTGGTCGCCAAGGTCCTGGCGGCGCTCAAAGGCGAGCCGGTGGAGACCGTCCAGCCCGCCCCCTGACGCTGGTTGCGGGCGCTCGACAGGAGCAGGCGTCAGTTACCGCGATCTGGAACCGTCACCCGGGACTGCGCATGGAAGAAGCCCTGAAGGTAGCTGCGAAGCTTCGACACCTTGACGTCTTCGCCCCTCTCCAACTGCGACACCGCGGACTGGCTGCGAAGGAGCCTCGGCCAGACAATTCGGCAGCCACTCGACGAGCGCAGTACACGCTGCAAGATTCACCGCGTCCGAGCAGCGGTTGTCAGTTACTTCATTCTGTCATCCACGACAACAGCCGAGCAGCATCAGAACTTCCAGTGCCGTCGGTGAGTTCGACACGAGTTCGTCCGTCGGCAGATACCACCCAGTACGTATTCTCGTCTTGCGCGTCGTAGACCGAGAGTAGGAGATACCTGCTGTCGGGTGACCATTCGCTGAATGCCGACCAGGCTCCGAATTCGGCGACTTGGACCGGGTTTGAGCCGTCGGCCTCCCGCACCCATACGTGGGGGCGCCCCTCGTCGTCCCGGAGTCTGTAGGCAATACGCGTGCCGTCAGGGGACAACCGAGCATCGGCTCCGTTGGCGACGATTCGGACCGGGCTTGAGCCATCGGCTTCCGCCACCCAGATGCCTGCGTCGTCTCCGCGGTGACCCTCGTAGACGACATGCTGGCCATTGAACAGGAATCCATCGACGATGCCGGAGGAGGTCGTGAGTCTGACCGGGTTTGAGCCGTCGGCTTCTGCGACCCACAACGGACGATTGGTTCCGTTCCCGTCAATGCTCTGGTAGTAGAGGAACTTGCCGTCGGGTGACCAGGATTGGTAGGAGCGGCCGTTGGTGATGAGTCTGATCGGGTTTGAGCCGTCGGCTTCCGCGACCCACAAGTCCGTAGACCACAACTCCTTACGACCGCCGCGGCGACCTTCGTAGTAGAGATGCTTGCCGTCGGGTGACCATGGGATGACACCCTGAGCCGTGACATTGTGCGCGCCCTCGAGCTTGAGGGGATTCGAGCCGTCGGCATCCGCCACCCAGATTCCATCGGAGCTGCCGTAGGCGAGGTGTTTGCTGTTGGGTGACCAACCCTCGATACCGCCGGGATTGGAGAGTTCGACCCGGTTTGAGCCGTCGGCTTCGGCCACCCAGAGCGCAGGAAGGCCTTCGTATCTGACTGTGTAGGCGAGATGCTCACCGTCCGGCGACCAGCGTTGTGGCCACTCGCGTTCTAGTCCTCCACCTGGTCGTCCCCTCACGTTGGCGAGTTTGGCCTGACTAGCGCCGTCGGCATCCGCCACCCAGAGTTCGCCGTTCACCCAGTTCCCACTGGCCTCCTGGCTGGAGAATGTGTAGGCGAGATGCTTGCTGTCGGGTGACCAGCCGGCGCTGCCTTCGTAGGTGAAAGGATGCAAGGTACCAGCGTTCCGGACTAGTCTGACCTGGCTTGTTCCGTCGGCTTCCGCCACCCAGAGTTCGTTCTCGTACCAGCGGATCAGGCCGTCAGGCCGTTCGCCTGCGCGTGCTTCGTATTCGTGGCTGATTGTGTAGGCGAGACGCGTGCCGTCGGGTGACCAGCCCATGAGAGAGCCGGCACTGTAGCCGTCGTGGGTGCCAAAGCTGTCGCCGGAGAACATGACTGGATTCGTACCGTTGGCTTTCGCCACCCAGAGTTGCAAGTCCTTGTTTCCAGCGTCGTCTCGGTATTCGATTGTGTAGGCGAGATGCTTGCCGTCGGGTGACCAGCTGTCGAAGTAACCCTCGCTGGTGAGCCTGACAGGATTCCAACTGTCGAGGGCCGTCGTCCAGACATGGCCGGACGAGATGCTGCGCCCGGGAGTCAATGGCGGGAAGGTCGTGTAGGCGAGGTGCTTACGGTCAGGTGACAGGCCGCCAATTCGCTCGCCGTTATAGTTGCGATGAACCCAGCCGTCCTCTGACAACACCATGGGGCCTGATCCGTCGAGTCTGGCGATCCAGATGCCGCTTCGACTACCTCCCACTACGCCGGTGTGGCCATAAAGAATGGCGGTCGTTGGTTGTGTTTCTTGGTCCGGCGGAGGTTCGGGCAGGGGTACGAGGCCTAGGGCGCGGGCTAGAAAGGTGGCCATCTGGGCCTGTGTGGTGTTGCTGTCGGGGCAGAACCCGGTGCCGTCACCGCAACCTGCGGTTATCCCCGACGCGGCCAGGGCCGCGACCTGGTCGGCATACCAGGCATCCGCAGGCACGTCTGCGAAGCCTGGGGCGGGGCCGGCGGGCAGGTCGAACGCTCGGGTGAGGAAGACGGCCATCTGGGCTCGGGTCACGCTGCTGTCGGGGCAGAACCCGCTGCCGTCACCGCATCCCGCTGTGACGCCCAGATCGGCCATGCGTTCGATGAACGGCGCATAGAAGCTGTCGGCGCCCACATCGTCAAAGCGCGACCGTGAAATCGGCGGCGGATCTGCGCCGTCGAGGACTCGCACGACCCACACCGCCATCGTCGAGCGCTTAAGGGGCTCGTCGGGGCAGAAGGTGTCGTCTCCGCAGAGGGTGCCCTCGAAGGTGCCCAGCGCGGCCAGTGCGTCGACAGCGGGCTTGTAGAATCCGCCGGTAACGTCTGAGAAGTCTCCGGATTGGGCTGCGGCCGGCGCATGCGTCACCGCGACCGCCGACGCCACTATGGCGGTCGCCGCCAGGCACCTCGCCCACCTCGCCGCACGCAGCGGCTCGACAATCGATGTTGCCCTGCTACCGATGGCTCGGCGGAAGATGGCGAGAATGGCTGTCATGTCGGGACTCCCCACGGCGGCAGACTTGTGAACCTGATCGAGTTACAGGAACACCCGAAACTAACGGAACAAGCGGAAGGAATCCACACCGAAAGCGGCTCGGACAAGTGGCCGCTCATGCCGCGTCGGCCGCACCGTCCTCGTCTCTCGGGCGGATACCGATGCCGAGATGGCCCTCGATCCGCCCGAGCCGCTCTCGCACGTCGGCGAGCTGTTCCTGCGTGGCGCGGTGGTTGGCTTCGGTGACGCGCCTGTGCTCGGCCAACTCGGTGCTCAGCTTTCCGACGAGATCGCGGTTGTCCCTGTTGGACTGCTCGATGAGGTCGCGGTTGTCCTTGTTGGACTGCTCGATGAGGTCGCGGAGGTCTCTGTTGGACTTGTCGATGAGGTCGCGGCTGTCGTTGTGGGACCGCTGTATCAGAGCGCGGATCTCTGTACTGTCGCGATGCTGCACCCGCATGGAGACGAACATCAGCGAGGTCATGGTGGCGAACATCACGCCGAAGGCCGATCCCAGGACGATCAGGACGGTGTCCACGGATGTTTCCACGGTTCAAGAGTAGCACCCTGATCGTCACATAACAACCTGAAATAACACGAGAATGTCGAAACCGGCGACTTTGAGGCTCCTGCAACTGGCGCTGGCGTTGGCGGGCGTCGCGGCGTGCGGGGCGCCCGAGGTCTCCGTGCCGGCTGCAAGCCCTCCACCGTCAACTACTGCCATCGTCGCAGAGCCCGAGCCCACCGCCTCTGCTCCAGCGCCATCGACCTCCGCACACACAACTGAGGTTCCGGCGGCGTCGGTTCCGGAGGTGTCGGTTCCGGCGGCGTCGGTTCCGGAGGTGTCGGTTCCGGCGGCGTCTGTGCCGGAGGTGTCGGTTCCGACGACATCGGTTCCGACGACTTCAGTTCCGGCTACGTCTGTGCCGGAGGTGTCGGTTCCGGCGGTCTCGGTCCCTTCGGTATCGCTTCCGGTCGTGCCCGAGCGCGACGCGGGATATGACCGTGACGACTGGGGGCCGCACAACAGCGACCTCTGTCGCGGAGCGGTCGGCGCTCCCGATCCCTACACCGGCACTCCCATCGACACTTGCAACGTCGACCACGTGGTCGCCCTGCACGAGGCCCACGAGTCGGGCGGCTGGGCCTGGTCGGTGGACCAGAAGCAACGGTTCAGCCAGGACCCAGACAACCATGTGGCCTCGCGGGCTTGCGTGAACCAATCCAAGGGCGCCGACGACGTCTCCGAATGGTCGGACGCCGACATCGCCTCGTCGTCGGCATGCGGCGGCGGTTACAGAGTCGCAGCCGCGGGGCGCTGCTTCTTCGCCCAGACCACGGTTGAAGTCAAGTTGTCGTGGGATCTCGCGGTCGACCAGGCCGAGGCGGACGCACTCAGCGCCACGCTGGCGAGGTGCGGCGGTCAGACTCCAGAGTTCTCGGCCGAGCCGCAGGAGACGACGACCACGACCCCGCCGCCGACCACGGCCGCAAGAGCGGACGAGTGCGTGATCGCGGGCAAGACCGCGGCCCAGTACGACGCGGTGTCCGGCATCGGAGAGGTGCTCTCCGCCAGGCTGGTCGCCGCTCAGCCGTTTGCCAGCCGCTCGCAACTCGAAGCGGTCAGAGGCATCGGCCCGGCCAGGTCCGAAGCCGTCTGGTCACACTTCTGCGGTCGTTAGTCTCAACTGGTCCCGCCGACCAAACATGGGCGCCACACTTGAGAGCGCCAAACCGACATCCAGAGATGCGCCAAACCAGCATTCAAGGTTGCGCTAGCGCGCCGCTGCGCCTAGGGGCGGGGGCCGAACTCGGGGCGCTCGGTTCGGGTGCGCTTGAGCTCCCAGAAGCCGGACACGTTCATCATGGCCACCAGGGCGTCCCACATGGCCAGGGAGTCCTCTCGGGGTGGCACCCGGGTGATGACCGGGCCGAAGTAGCCCTGCTTGTCGCCGTTGCGGTCCTTGAGGGCGATCATCGGCGTGCCCACCTGGTCGCCGCACAGGGCCAGGCCCTCGTCCATGCGCTTGCGGATCTCGGGATCCCACGAATCGTCGTCGAAGGCGGCCGCGTGGGAGGTGTCGTAGCCGACGGCCTCCAGCGCGTCGGCCACCGCGAACTCCCGCACACCGTCGTGGTGAAGGCGCCGGCCGTACTCCCAGTACAGCGGCCCCACCGCGTCGTCGCCCTCGGCCTCCCGGACCGACTCCAGCACCCTCATCAGCCTCAGGCTGAAGTAGGAGTGGGTGTAGTAGTCGGAGTCAGGATCGGGATCGTTCTTGAAGAACAGGCTGATCGGCTGCCAGGTGATGTTCAGGTCCTTGGCCGGCTGCACCTCGTCGACGACCCAACGGGCCGTCACCCAGCACCAGGGTCAAAGCGGGTCGATCCAGAACTCGATATCCATGTCAGGCTCCTTGGGGTTGGGAGGCCTGTGTATCAGGCCGTCTTGCGTTCGGGCAGGCCCAGGCGGGCCGCGCCGTCGGCCCAGTGGGGCCAGCGCTCCCGGCTCTTGGCCGACAGGCGGTGCATCAGGGCGATGGCGCCCGGGTCGTCGTCGCCGGGCCGGGTCTCGATGGCCCCGTCGCGCACCATGGCGTCGATCACGGCCCGGCCCAGCTCGGTGCGCACGATGGTGAGGGTCCAGTCGGTCAGGTCCCCGATGCCGCCGGTGGAGATGTCGGCGTGCTCGGCCGCGAAGTCAGGGCACAGGTTGCAGCCCTCCCGTGTCCAGGCGTGGCACTCCTTGAGGTTGATCTCGTAGTAGCGGCCGTCCTTGGTCCAGATCTGGAAGACGCCCTTGATGTTCATCTTCGAGATCTGCTCCTTGGGCAGCCCGTACTTCACCTCGAACAGCTCGTCGAACAGCGAGTCGTCGAACGACTTGGAGCACAGCAGGCCGATGTTGAGCTTGATCGGCTTGCTCACCTTGCCCACCTTGCGGTGCCACATCACCGGCCCCACCGACGTCTGGCAGCTCATCCCCACCAGCGCCAGGCGCTCCAGCCCCTTCTCGCGGGCGTCCTCGAAGGCGATGGGGTTGGCCGAATAGGTGTAGCGGCTGCCCGCGCCCCTCAGCACCTCGTCGCGGTTGGTGGCCACCATCGGGAACGCCTTCCAGCCCGGCTCGCCGTTGGGCAGCGACTCCACTCCGCTGGTGAGGGCGCCGTCGATGATGTCGTTCTCCATGCACCAGATCAGGATGGCCGACACCAGCCCGCCGTCCTGGCCCACGTCGTACACGAAGTCGTCGCTGGCCCGGGTCAGCAGGATGTCGGAGTAGATGCCCGACATCTCGTCGGAGTGCCGCTCCCGGCCGAACAGGTGCATGTCGGCCTCGGGCTCCCACATGCGGAAGCGGGGGCAGGCCCTCGTGCAGGACGTGCAGCCCTTCACCCCGTGGACGCAGTCGCCGGGGCCGTACTCGTCGTCCTCGAGGTGGAACGGCTTGTAGGCGCCGGGCTCATGGGTGTAGCCGATCACGTGGTGGGGGCAGGCGATCACGCATCCGGCGCAGCCCGTGCACAGCCCCGAGGTGATGACCTCGTCGTGCAGTTCCTTCCACTGGTAGGTCCAGCGGGGCTTCTTGGCCGGCGCGGGAGCGGCGTCCGTCACGGTCATGCGCCCCCGGCAGGATTCGAACCTGCGCACACGGCTCCGGAGGCCGTTGCTCTATCCCCTGAGCTACGGGGGCTGGGCCGGGTCATGCTATCGGCGCCCGGCTCACCGAGGAGACAGGGGGCCAACGGTGGCCGGCGCGACTGGCCGGCTGCTCGACCGGGTGGCTGGGGTCCTACGGTGGCCGGGCCGGTGGGCGCTCGGCTCACCGAGGAGACTGGGGGCCAACGGTAGGCTCGGCCGATGCCGGATGTGCGCGACGGCTTGCGGGACGGGCTGCGATCGGCTCTCGAAGGAGCCGGCGTCGATGGCGCGCCCGCCGAGATCGCCATCGAGCGCCCCCGGGACCGTTCCCACGGCGAGTGGTCGTCCAACGTCGCTCTGGCCGCAGCCAAGGCCGCGGGGCGCCCGCCCCGCGAGCTGGCCGAGCAGATCGTCGCCCATCTGAGCGCCGAGCCACCCCCGCACGTGGTGACGGTGGAGGCCGCCGGCCCCGGCTTCGTGAACTTCAGGCTGGCCCCGAGCTGGCTGCACGAGGTGCTCGGAGAGGTGATCGACGCCGGCGTCGACGGCTACGCCCGCAGCACCGAGGGTGCGGGACGCTCGGTGAGCGTGGAGTTCGTGTCGGCCAATCCCACCGGACCGCTGCATGCCGGCCACGGACGCTGGGCCGCCTACGGAGACTCGCTGTGCCGGCTGCTGGAACGCTGCGGCTACGCGGTGTGCCGGGAGTTCTACGTGAACGACCGGGGCCGCCAGATCGATCTGTTCACCGCCTCTCTCGAGGCTCGGAGCCGCGGCGCTGAGCCGGCCGACGACGGTTACCACGGCGAGTACGTGGCCGAGTGGGCCGCCGAGATGCCCGACATCGCCGACACGGCCGACATACGCGAGTGGGGGCTGGAGCGCGCCCGCCGGGACCAGGCCGAGACCATGGCCGCGATGAATGTGGACTTCGACCTCTACACCAGCGAGTCCGCGCTGGTCGCCCGGGGCGCGATGGACGACGTCCTCGACGAGCTGCGCAGCCGGGAAATGGTGTACGAGCAGGACGGCGCGGTGTGGTTGCGGACCGGCGACCTCGGCGACAGTGCCGACCGGGTGCTGGTCAAGAGCGACGGTGAGCCCACCTATTTCCTGCCCGACATCGCCTACCACCACGAGAAGTTCTCCCGGGGCGAGGTGGTGATCGACATTCTCGGCGCCGACCACCACGGCTACGTCCCACGGATGCGGGCCGCGCTGGGTGCGCTGGGCCACCCTCCAGACGGCTACGAGACGCTGATCGGCCAGAACGTCACCCTGCGGCGGGGCGGGGTCGAGGTGCGCCTGTCCAAGCGGGCCGGCGACATGGTGCTGGTCTCGGACCTGCTCGACGAGGTGGGGCCCGACGTGACCCGGCTGGTGTACCTGCTCCAGTCCATCGACACCACCCAGACCATCGACGTCGACGTGGTGTCGGCCCAGTCAGCCGAGAACCCCGTCTACTACGTGCAATACGCGCACGCCCGCATCCACTCGCTGGGGCGGATGGCCGCGGCCCGCGACATTCAACGGGCACCGCTGGACGATGTGGATCTGTCGGTGCTCGTGCACGAGCGTGAGCTGGACGTGCTGCGGGCCCTGGCGTCCCTGCCCGACGCCGTGGTGGCTGCGACTCGAGCCCGCGCCCCCCACCAGGTGACGGCCTGGGCCCGCGAGTTGGCGGCCGCCTTCCACCGGTTCTGGCACGACTGCCCGATCCTGCGCGACGACGTGGGCGAGGAGCTGCGTCAGGCCCGTCTGTGGCTGGTGGAGGGAGCCCGGGTGGGCCTGGCCGTGGCCCTGGGCATTCTCGGGGTGTCGGCCCCGGAGAGGCTGTAGCCCGATGGCTGGCTCGCAGGCTTCGGCTGGATCGCAGGCTTCCTCATCCGCCCAGGCCTCGCCGCTGCCCCGCCGCCTGCTGCCCGACAACCATGACGTGTCACAGGGTCGGCTCAGTATCGGGGGATGCGACTTGCTGGAGCTGGCCGACACCCACGGGACGCCGCTGTTCGTCTACGACGAGGAGCATCTGCGCAGCCGCTGCCGCGAGGCGGTGGCCGCGTTCGGGCCGGACGTGGCCTACGCGGCCAAGGCGTTCCTGTGCGTCGCCATGGCTCGCCTCGTGCATTCGGAGGGTATGGGCCTCGATGTGGCCACCGGGGGCGAGCTGCATGTGGCGCGGGCTGCGGGCGTGCCCGCGGACCGCCTCGTGCTGCACGGCAACAACAAGTCGATCGGCGAGCTGCGCGAGGCCGTCGCGGCCGGCGTCGGGCGCATCGTGGTGGACAGCTTCGACGAGTTGGACCGCCTCGACGCGCTGAATGCCGAGACCGGGGCGCGTCCCAAGGTGCTGCTGCGGTTCACCCCCGGCGTCGAGGCCCACACCCACGCCTACCTGGTGACCGGGGCCGACGACTCCAAGTTCGGCTTCACCGTGTCGACGGGCGCGGCCGCGGCCGCGATGGAGCGGGCCCGGGCCTCGGCCTCGGTCGAGGTGGTCGGCATCCACTCCCACATCGGCAGCCAGGTGTTCGAGGCGTCCTCCTTCGCCAAGGCAGTGGCGGTGATCGCGGAGGCCGCCGCGCCCTTCGAGGTGGACGAGATATCGGTCGGCGGCGGTCTCGGCGTGCCCTACGTGGCCGGCGAGTCGGCACCGACGATCACCGAGTGGGGCGCGGCAGTGCGTGAGGCCTGCCGGTCTGCCGGCGTGACGGCCCGGGTCACCGCCGAGCCCGGTCGGGCCATCGCGGCGGCTGCCGCGGTAACCCTCTACACGGTCGGGACGATCAAGACGATCGAGGGGGTCCGGACTTACGTGGCCGTCGACGGCGGGATGAGCGACAACCCGCGGCCGGTTCTGTACGGCAGCGGCTATGAGGCATTCCTGCCCGGATCTGTCGACGCTCCCAGGGACTGGGTTGTGACCGTGGTGGGCAAGCACTGCGAGTCGGGGGACACGCTGGTACGCGACGCCATGGTGCCCTCCGACATCGCGGTGGGGGACATCCTGGCCACGCCCGTCACGGGCGCCTACGGCCACTCCATGGGCTCCAACTACAACAAGGTCCTGCGGCCCTCGGTGGTCTTCGTCGCCGGTGGCGAGGCCCGCCTGGTGGTCCGCCGCGAGACCTACGACGACCTGCTGGCCTGCGAGCTGCCGGACGCCTGACCCCGCGACCGGTCGCCGGTGCGGGGGGTCGCGTTGCCGGGCCGCCATGACGCGGCGAGACGCTGCCACCACCTCGGCGGAGAAGCGTTAATCGCCGGTGCCGATGGAGGCAATGAGCCCGGCTCGGGCCGGGCCGGCATGAACTCGACGGTCGGCGTGGAATCGGCGCGCTGAGCATTCGCAGCCGGCGCGGGAAGCGGTTCGGTGCCACCCCGAGAGAGCATCTCGGCCGTGCTCGGCGCGCTCAGCGCCGAGCCGTCGCTGCCCAGCATGAACGACAGTTCTGCGCTGAGAGCCGGGGAGCATCCGAGGCGACGCAGGTCGGCGGTCCTCCAGGACGCCTCCGGGTCCAGCAGGATCCCGGTGGACATCTCGACCAGCGTCAGGGCCAGTGCAGTCAGGTCGGCGCTGAACCGGGCTGGAGCACCCGGCGGCAGCCTCCCGGGGCTGAACCGCTCGAGCGGCCGCCCGTCCGCCGGGCAGATCGCGTCGAAGTCCGACAGCCACAGCTCGCGGTTGTGGCTCAGCAGCAGGTTGGCCGGCTTGATGTCCCCGTGCACGAGACCGGCCGCGTGCACGCGAGCCAGAGCGGCCGCGGCCGCAGCTCCGACCGCCCTGACCTCGTCCTCGGGCAGGGGACCCCGCTCGTGCAGTACGTCGGCCAGCGAGCAGGCCGCTTTCGCAAGCGCGAGCCCATGGGTGCCAGTGCTTCGTAGAGGCACTATCCCGGGGCCGCGCAGGGTCTGGAGGTGCCGAGCTTCCCGGGCTGCAGCCTCCGCCGATGGGCAGTCCTTCGAGAACGAGTCGACATCATGATCCATAGCTCATGTGAATGTATCCAATTGATCTTTCCTGCAAGTTCGGTAGCGCCGCCGTAGCCCTGGCGTTCGGCGCTCCGACTTGGGCCCGAACCCATCCTGGCCGGGCCGGCAGCTGCAGGCCGGTAGCTTGGAGGGGTGAACCGGCTCCGTATCGGACTCCTCGGCTGCGGCAATGTGGGCGCCGCGCTCGTCACCCTGCTCGACGAGCAGCGCGCCGTGGTGGCGGCCCGCACCGGCCTCGAACTGGAGATCACCCGAGTCGCGGTGCGCTCCACCGCCAAGGACCGGGGTCTGAGCATCGATCCGTCGGTGTTCTGCACCGACGCGGCCGGCATTGTCTCCGACCCCGAGATCGACATCGTCGTAGAGGTCATCGGCGGGATCGAGCCGGCTCGCACGCTGCTGCGCGACGCCATTGCTGCGGGCAAGCCGGTGGTCACCGGCAACAAGGAACTGCTGGCCAACTACGGCGCGGAGCTGTTCGCGGCCGCCGACGACGCCGGCGTCGATCTGCTGTTCGAGGCGGCGGTGGCCGGAGCCATACCGCTCATCCGGCCGCTGCGGGAGTCGCTTGCCGCCGAGCCCGTTCAGCGGATCATGGGGATCGTCAACGGCACCACCAACTACATCCTCACCCAGATGGCCGAGCGCGGCGCCAGCTACGCCGAGGCGTTGAGCGAGGCCCAGAGCCTGGGCTACGCCGAGCGCGACCCCACCGCCGACGTAGAGGGGTTCGACGCCGGGGCCAAGGCGGCCATCATCGCCACCGTCGCCTTCGGGGCGGTGGTGGTGGCCGGTGACGTCTACCACGAGGGGATCTCACAGATCACCCTCCACGACATCGAGATGGCCCGCCGCCTGGGCTACGCCGTCAAGGCGATCGCGGTGGCCGAGCGGACGGGATGGGGCAACGGCGAGCCCCCGGAGGTGGCCGTGCGGGTCCATCCAGCCATGGTGCCGGTGCAGCATCCGCTGGCCAGCGTGCGCGACAGCTTCAACGCGGTGTTCATCCAGGGCGGCGCGGTGGGCGAGCTCATGTTCTACGGGCGGGGCGCGGGCGGCCGTCCCACCGCCGGCGCCGTTCTCGGCGACCTCGTCGACGCGGCCGTGAACATCTCCTCCGGTGGTCCGGGCCGCATCGGCCGCCTCGTCCGGGCAAGCATCCGCTCGATCGACGACCTGCGATCCGAGTACTACCTGGGCCTCGAAGTGGCCGACCGGCCCGGTGTGCTGGCCTCAGTGGCCGCGGTGTTCGGTCGCCACGGGGTGTCCATCCGGTCCATGGAGCAGCACGGTCTCGGCGACGATGCCCGCCTCGTGTTCATCACCCACGAGTGTCGTGAGCGTGATCTGCAGGCCACGCGGCGCGACCTCCGCAGTCTGGAGGCGGTCCACGAGGTGGGCAACGTAGTCCGGGTGATCGGCCACGAGAACCCTCCCCAGGACGAGAACCCGTCCCAGTGACATGCGCTACGTGAGCACGCGGTCTTCGATGGGCGACCGCGCCTACCTTGCGTTCGATGACGTGTTGCTGGGTGGTCTCGCCGGCGACGGCGGCCTCTACGTCCCCGAGCACGTTCCCAAGCTTCCGGAGGGCGCCGGACTCGGCGCGGGCGAGCTCGGCTACGCAGAATTGGCTGCCCGCATCATGGCGCCCTACATGGGCGGTGCCATCGATGACGACGATCTCGCGGAGTTGGTGGCCGACGCCTACGCCACCTTCGACCATCCCGACGTTTGCCCGCTGGTCGGCCTCGACGACGACCACTGGCTGCTCGAACTGTTCCATGGGCCCACATTCGCCTTCAAGGACGTGGCCCTGCAGGTGGTGGCCCGGCTGTTCGACCACGAACTGGAGCGGCGCGACGAGCGGGCCATGATCGTCGCGGCCACCTCGGGCGACACCGGCTCGGCAGCCATGGAGGCAGTGGCCGGCCGCGACCGCCTCGACATCGTGGTGCTGCACCCGGCCGGTCGCACCAGCGAGATCCAGAGACGCCAGATGACCACGCTGGAAGCGTCCAATGTCCACGCGGTGGCCGTGGACGGCACTTTCGACGACTGCCAGGACCTGGTCAAGGCAATGTTCTCCGACAAGCCGTTCCGCACGGAGTCGAGGCTGGCCGCGGTCAACTCCATAAATTGGGCCCGGGTGGCGGCCCAGATCGTCTACTACGTCTGGGCGGCCCGGCGTGTGGCCGACGATCGGCCTGTCACGTTCTGCGTCCCCACCGGCAACTTCGGCAACGTGCTGGCCGGGCACTACGCCCGTCGCATGGGGCTGCCGATGGGGCGCCTCCTGATCGCGTCCAACACCAACGACATCCTCAGCCGGCTCATCGAGACCGGCGAGTTGGCCGCCCACGAGGTGACGCCCACCCTCTCGCCGAGCATGGACATCCAGATCTCGTCCAATCTCGAGCGTCTGCTGTTCGAACTCTTCGACGGCGACGGGACGGCCACCGCCACCCTGCTGGGCCGGTTCCGGGCCGAGGGCCGGGCCGGGCTGAGCGCGGAGCAGCACCGGCGCTTGAGGGCCGAATTCGCCGGCGACCGGCTGGACGATCCCGAGACCCTTGAGGTGATGGGACGCATCCACGCCAAGTCGCAGATGTTCATCGACCCCCACACCGCCGTCGGAATAGGCGTGGCCCAGCGCTGCCGCCGGCCACAGGAGTTGGTCGTGTCGCTGGCCACGGCCCACCCGGCCAAGTTCCCCGAAGCGGTGGCGCGCGCCACCGGATGCTCGCCCGAGCCGCCTCCGGCCCTGGCGGCAGTGGCAGGCCGGCCTGAGCGCTGCACCTCGCTGCCCAACCGCGTGGACTCGGTCAAGGACTTCGTCCGGTCGGTGCGAAGGGACTGAGCGGGCCACCCTCACCGCCGTAGAACGTACGCGGGGTAGGTGCAAGCCCGTCGCGCGGCAGCGGTACCATTCCCGCTCCTGTTCGCTGCGCTCACGGGCCGCTCGGGCCACGGCCTCGCCCGTGTGGGCCGGGTCTGTGCGCCTACCCGCTCGGCCTCTGGGCTCGCTGCCCGGGCGGAGCAATAGTCGACCACTGGTTGCGGTCACCCCCGTCTGGTGCGTAGCCTTCGTCGCATCGGCGCGCGCCTTCGGCGTGACGGCTGTGCTCCGGCTCGTGATGCGTCGCTTCGCCGAGCCGGGATAACTGAATCCGACAACCGGAGAATCCATCCGTGGAAGCGACCGAGATGCGGCGGTCCACGCTGCAACGCAAAGATCGTGGCGAACTCAATCAGATCGCCGCGGCGCTGGGAGCCAAGCCCTCCAGCCGGGCCCGCAAGGACGAGATCATCCAACTGATCATCGATCTGACCGCCGACGGTGCCCGGATCACGCAGCCGGCAGGCGCCGGCGCACCGGCCGAGTCCGATGACGCCGCCCCGGCTGCTTCCGACGAGGCCACCCCGGCGACCCGCCCCAACTCCGACACCCCGGCCGCCGGGGGCAACAGTGGACAGAACGACGACACCGGCAACGGCGCCACCGCGAACCACCGCGATGAGCGGCGCACCCCGGATCGTGCCGAGGAGGAGGTGGACCCGGGCAATCGGCGCCGTCGCCGCCGCAACCGTGATCGGGATCGCGACCGCGACGACAGCTGGGACGGCGATCCGGTTGCGGTCTCCGGCCGCCTCGACCTGCGCGACGAGGGCTACGGCTTCCTGAGGGTGGGCGGTTGCCTGCCGAACCGCAACGACGCCTACGTGCCGGTCAAGACGATCCGCCAGTACGGCCTGCGCCGCGGCGACCACCTGACGGGCACCTCCCGACCCGCCAACCGGGCCGAGAAGAACCCGGCCCTGCTGACGCTGGAGTCGATCAACGGCGGGCCGGCCGAGGCATCGGAGCGCCCGGTGTTCGAGAACCTCACCCCGATCCACGCCGTGCGCCGCCTGACGCTCGAGCAGCCCGAGGATCCCGACGCGATCACCGCCCGGCTCATCGACCTGGTGGCGCCGATCGGCGTCGGTCAGCGAGTCCTGGTGAGGGGGCCCCGGCGATCTGGAGCCTCCGAGCTGCTCACCTCGCTGATCTCAGCCATCGAGACGAACGAGCCCGACATCTTCGTAATGGGGCTCTTCCTCGACCAGCGGCCCGAGGACATCACCGAGGTGCAGCGATGCGTGCGCCACGGCGATGTGGCCGCCACGTCGTTCGACCAGACTCCCGAGGAGCATGTGCAGACGGCCGAGATGACCATCGAGCGGGTCAAGCGGCTCGTCGAGTCCGGTCAGAACGTCGCGATGGTGCTCGACAGCCTCACCTCCCTGGCCCAGGCCTACAACGCCGCGCTCTCCAATGCGGGACGGGCCTACAGCGGCAACGTCGAGAGCGGCGCCGTGCACATGCCCAAGAAGCTCTTCGGAGCGGGCCGCAACGTCTCCGAGGGCGGCTCGCTCACGATGATCGCCTCCATCGTCTCCGACGGCTCTAGTTCGCTGCCCGGCGTGCTGAGCGACGAGTTCACGGGCACGGCCAACACCCAGATCCGGCTCGACCGGTGGGCCGCGCAACTCGGGCTGTTCCCGGCCATCGACGTGACCGCCTCCGTCTCACGCGACGAGGACCGCTTCCTCGACGCAGACGAAGTGCAGGCCCTCCAGCAACTGCGGCGCAGCTTCACCGACGGTTCGGCTGACGGGGACCCGGCAGCGGTGGTCAAGGCCTTGGAGACGGCCCTCTCCAAGCTCCGCAGCACCCCCTCCAACGCAGAGTTGCTGCGCTGATCCCGGCTCCCGGCTGAAATAGGCGAAAGTTCGTTGCCGCTGGGGTTGTGACCGGCCCGCCCGACTTACAGACTGGTGCCCCGATGAAGACCGATATTCACCCCGAGTACCGGCTGGTCGTGTTCTCCGACCAGTCCGCCGGTACCTCGTTCCTCACCCGTTCCACCATCGCCACCAACGACACCATCGAGTGGTCCGACGGCAACACGTACCCGCTGGCGAAGGTGGAGATCTCGAGCGCCAGCCACCCGTTCTTCACCGGGACGATGCAGATCGTCGACACTGCGGGTCGAGTCGAGCGCTTCGAGCGTCGTTACGGCCGCCGCAAGGGCCGCGAGTAGACACTCCAGGGTCCGCGGGCGTCGTCGACGATGGACCAGACCGAGCCGAATGCTCGCGCTAGCGCGGGCGAGATCCGCGCCGGCGCGGGCGACGCGCTGGCCAAGGCCTTCGAGATGATCGCCACCCCCGCCATCTTCGGCTTCGGCGGGTGGCTCATCGACAGCCGCCTCGGCACCTTCCCGGTGATGACCCTCGTGCTGGTGGTCGTGGTCTTCGGCTACCAGGTGTGGAGCTTCGCCCGCTCCTACGGCGCGTCGATGGACGAGGCTCTCGAGAGCCGCCGGAACACCTATGGCGGTCCCGATCCCGCGGCCGGTGGCCAGCCATGAGCATCACGCCGGAAGCGGCCCCGGCGATTGAGGCGGACGCTTCGGCCCCACTGGACGGGCCGGCCGCGCCCGAGCGGGCCGTGGCTCGCGACATGGTCCGGCGCTCCGTGGTGTTCGCGGTTCCGCTGCTGGCCGGCGGCGCCCTGGGATGGGGATGGACCGGCGCACTCTCGGTCGGGCTGGCCCTGGCGCTGGTGCTTGTCAACTTCGTGCTGGGCGCGGCCGTCATCGGTTGGGGCGCCCGCATGGGCCCCTCGGCGATGATGGCCGCGGCAATGGGTGGTTACGTCGTCCGGCTCGGTATCGTCACCGCCGCTGTGCTGCCCATCCGCAACCACGACTGGTTCGAGCTCCTGCCCTTCGCGGTGAGCCTGCTCGTCACCCACCTGGGCCTGCTGATCGTCGAGGCCCGCCACGTCTCGGCCTCGCTTGCCTTCCCGGGCCTCAAGCCGTCGCGGTCCCGGTCGGAGGGTGCGGCATGAGCATCCTCGCCCTCGAGTTCCCCCCGGTCAGCCACCTCTTCGACTGGCCCACCATCTGGCTCGACGGCACGCCGCTGGCCATCAACAAGACCGTCCTCATCTACCTGGCCGCCACCGCAGCCACCATGGTGCTGTTCGGGCTGGCCGGCCGCCCCCGGGAGTCCCTGGTCCCGGTCGGCGTGCAGCATGTGGCCGAGTCGGGGGTGAACTTCATCGAGAACTCGGTGGTGATGCAGACCATCGGACCGGACGGCAAGAAGTTCATGCCCTTCCTCACGTCGATGTTCTTCTTCATCCTGTTCTCCAACATCACCGAGATCGTCCCGTTCATCCAGTTCCCGGCCAACAGCCGCATGGCGATGCCCATCACCCTCGCGCTGTTGGTGTGGGTGATCTACAACGTGGTCGGCGTCAAGAGCCAGGGGCCGTTCGGCTACCTCAAGAACTCGCTGTTCCCGCCGGGCGTGCCCAAGGTCCTCTACGTCATCGTCACGCCCATCGAGTTGGTGTCCACGTTCGTGGTGCGGCCCTTCTCGCTGGCAATCCGGCTCTGGGCCAACATGGTGGCCGGGCACCTGCTGCTGGTCACCTTCGCCATCCTGACGGCCACCCTGTGGGACTTCTTCTACGTGCCCGCGGCCCTGCCCTTCGTGATGCTGATCCTTATGACCGCCTTCGAGATCCTGGTCTCGTTCCTCCAGGCGTTCATCTTCACCATCCTCACGGCCGTGTACATCGGCGGCTCCATGCATCCCGAGCACTAGCCGCCGTCGCTTCCTGCTCCCACCCGACCCACCCGATCTACCAGTCACCAAACCACAGGAGAAAGCAAGTGCTAAGTCTTCTCGCACAGACCGCTCCGGGCGAGTTCCTCGACGGGCTCAAGGCCATCGGCGCCGGCCTCGGATACGGCCTCGCCGCGGTCGGTCCCGGCGTGGGCATCGGCATCGTGGTCGGCAACGCCATCACTTCGATGGCCCGCCAGCCCGAGTCCGCCGGCATGGTCCGGACCACGATGTTCCTAGGCATCGCCTTCACCGAGGCGCTGGCCCTCATCGGGTTCGTCGTCTTCATCCTGCTGCTCCCATAAGGGACGCGATCATGGCAAGAACGACCCTAAGGCTGCTTGTCGTCGCCGGAGTGGCGAGCGCTTTGTCGCTCGTCGCGGCCGGGCCGGCCTGGGCCGCGGGCGAGACGATCGGCGGGTGCGTCCTCGAGCAGGTGCACCACGCCGAGGAGGAGTACGGCAGCCTTAGTGCCGTCGAAGCGGACGAGACAGCCTTCGAGGAATTCGAGGCCGACTTGGAGGGCTGTGTCGAGGCACCGAGTCCCATCCTCCCCGAACTCGACGAGATCATCTGGGGCGGCCTCGCCTTCGTGATCCTGTTCGCGTTCATGTGGTGGAAGGGCTTCCCCGCCGTCAAGCGGGCCATGGACGCCCGCTCCGAGAAGATCCGGGCCGACCTCGACGCGGCCGACACGGCCAAGACCGACGCCCTGCGCACCAAGTCCGAGTACGAGGCCCAGCTGGCCGAGGCCAAGTCGGCCGCGGCGGCCATCATCGACGAGGCCCGTGGCCAGGCCGACCAGCTCCGCCAGGACCTGCAGGCCCGCGCCGAGGCCGACATCGCCGAGCAGCGGGCCCGGGCCGCGGCCGACATCGAGTCGAGCCGCCGCCAGGCCATAGACGACCTGCGCACCGAGGTGGCCGCCATCGCAGTGGGCGCAGCCGAGCGGGTGGTGGGCGCCAGCCTCGACGCGGATGTTCACCGCTCCCTGATCGACGGCTACATCGACGAGGTGGCCGGGGCCGGCAGCAACGGGGACGGGAACTGAGCGTGTTGCAGGCAGCCGGCTCCCGAGCCGACGCCCGAACCTGCGGAAGGTCCTGAGCGATGGCCGACCAGCCCGCCTCCGACCGCATCGGCGGCTACGCCGACGCTGTCCTGGCGGTGGCCCGAGCCGAGGGCACCCAGGCCGAAGTCGAGTCCGAGCTGGCCCGCTTCGCAGAGGCCCTGCGCTCCAGCGACGAACTGCAGTCCACTCTCGCCGACTCGGTCATCGACGTGGGGCGCCGGCTGCAGATCACCGAGGACCTGCTCGGGGGCAGGGCCCTCCCCGCGACCGCGGCGCTGGTGTCGCTGGTGGTCGGCGCAGGCCGCGGCGGCGAACTCGTCGAGATCATCGACGCCGCCATCGACCGGGCCGCGGCCGGCCGCAACCGCCGGGTGGCTCGGGTGCGCAGCGCGGTGGACCTCACTGCGGATCAGCGGTCCCGGCTGGCCGCAGCCATCAAGGCCTCCTCGGGCCTCGATGTGGAGATCCAGGCCATCGTCGATCCCAGCGTGGTCGGCGGGGTGGTCACCGAGATCGGCGACGACGTGATCGACGGCAGCGTGCGCAGCCGCCTTCACCAGATGCGAAGCGGCCTCGGCTGAGCGCGCTTGGCTTGTACCTAGGAGATTGAGCGACCAGACATGAGCGACACGGCACAACTGACGATCAACACGGCCGACATCGCGGCCGCCATCCGCCAGAACCTCGAGGGGTTCACGCCTTCCCTGGAGCAGTCCACGGTCGGGCGGGTGCTCGAAGTCGGCGACGGCATCGCCCGGGTGTCGGGGCTGCCCGACGCGGGCGTAAACGAGATGCTGCGCTTCGCCAACGGCGCCGTCGGCCTGGCGCTGAACCTCGACGAGACCTCCATCGGCGCGGTGGTCCTCGGCGATGTGGAGGGCATCGAGGAGGGCCAGCCCGTTCAGGCCACCGGCGACATCCTGTCGATCCCGGTCGGCGACGGCCTGCTCGGCCGGGTGGTCAACCCGCTGGGCGAGCCGGTGGACGGCAAGGGACCCCTGTCCAACCCGATCCCGAGGCGCATGGAGATCCAGGCGCCGGGCATCACCGGCCGCAAGCCGGTGCACGAGCCGATGCAGACCGGCATCAAGTCCATCGACTCTCTCATCCCCATCGGCCGGGGCCAGCGGGAGCTGATCATCGGCGACCGCAAGACGGGCAAGACCACCATCGCCCTCGACACCATCCTGAACCAGCGCGGCCTCGACCTGAATTGCATCTACGTCGCCATCGGCCAGAAGGCTTCGACCGTCGCCCAGGCGGTGGCCACCCTCGACGAGCTCGGTGCCATGGACTACACGGTGGTCGTTGTGGCCCCCGCGTCGGATCCCGCTCCCTACAAGTACCTGGCCCCCTATGCCGGGTGCGCCATGGGCCAGCACTGGATGGAGAACGGCGAGCACGCCCTCGTCATCTACGACGACCTGTCCAAGCAGGCCGAGGCCTACCGCCAGGTTTCGCTGCTGCTGCGCCGGCCGCCGGGGCGTGAGGCCTATCCCGGCGACGTGTTCTACCTGCACAGCCGCCTGCTGGAGCGGGCGGCCAAGCTAAACGAGGAGCGCGGCGCGGGGTCGTTGACCGCGCTGCCGGTGATCGAAACCAAGGCCGGCGACGTGTCGGCCTACATCCCCACCAACGTGATCTCCATCACCGACGGCCAGATCTTCCTGCAGGACGACCTGTTCAAGTCGGGCATCCGCCCCGCGGTGGACGTGGGCATCTCGGTCAGCCGGGTGGGCGGCGCGGCCCAGGTGAAGGCCATGAAGACCGCGGTGGGCACCCTCAAGGGCGACCTCCAGCAGTTCCGCGAGCTCGAGGCCTTCGCCGCTTTCGGCTCCGACCTCGACGCGGTGTCGAAGGCCCAGCTCGAGCGGGGCTACCGCCTCACCGAGCTGCTCAAGCAGGGCGTGAACAGCCCGCTGCCGGTGGAGGAGCAGGTGGTGTCGATCTACGCCGGCACCCACGGCTACCTCGACGATGTGCCCATCGGCGACGTTCGTCGGTTCGAGAGCGAGCTGCTCGACTGGTTCCGCAGCCGGGAGGCCGCCACGCTGGCCGAGATCCGCGACAGCGGGGCCATCTCCGACACCGACGACTTCGATGCCCGGGTGAAGGCCTTCGCCGACCAGTTCGAGACCTCGGAGGCCGTGGCGGGAACCGAGCCCGACGCGGTCGAGCAGGGCGCGGAGCAGGCCACCATGGTGGACGCCGAAACCACCCTGCCCGAAGAGGACCTGAGCCGGGACGAGGGCTGAGGGCTCGGGGACACCGAAGTAGGGCAATAGGGGAATAAGGGTCGAACGTGCCTGGAGGCAGAGAACGCGAGCTGCGCCGGCGCATCGGCAGCATCCAGTCCACCAAGAAGATCACCCGCGCCATGGAGTTGATCGCGGCCACCCGCGTCGTGAAGGCCATGCAGCGGGCCAACGCGGCCCGGCCCTACGCGAGGCTGATCACCAGCGTGATCGAGGACTTGGCCGCGGGAGGGGCCGAGGTCGACCACCCACTGCTGCGCCAGGCGCCGGAAGTGCGGAACGTCGGGTTCATCATCATCACCGGCGACCGCGGCCTGGCCGGGGCCTACAACACCTCGGTCATCCGCACCGCCGAGCGCCAGGTCATGGCCCACATGTCGGAGGGCAAGGGCTATTCGCTGTGCTGCGTGGGCCGCAAGTCGGCCAGCTACTTCCGCTTCCGCAACTACCGCATCGACAACGCCATGTCGGGCTTCAGCGACAACCCGTCCTACGACGATGCCCGCCGCATCGCCGAGACCGTCAGCGAGTCGTTCCTGTCGGAGGCCGTCGACCAGGTGGAGCTCATCTACACCGAGTTCGTGTCGATGGGCACCCAGCGGGTGGTGGTGCGGCGCTTCCTGCCCCTGGTCGACACCGAGATGATGGCCAGGGAGGGCTCGGGCACCGGCCGGGAGGGGAGCTTCGAGTTCGAACCGTCCCCCGAGGCGGTGCTGGAGGCGCTGCTGCCCCGCTACACCGAGGCCCGGCTCTACGGCGCGCTGCTCGACGCGGCCGCGTCGGAGCACGCCAGCCGCCAGCGGGCCATGAAGGCGGCCACCGACAACGCCGAGGAGCTCATCACCAAGCTGTCCCGGGCCATGAACCAGGCCCGCCAGGACGCCATCACTACCGAGATCATGGAGATCGTCGGCGGGGCCGAGGCATTGGGCGGCGGCGACGCGGCCGACGCCATCGATATCACTGATGTCGACATCGCGCTGGCATCGATGCTGGCCGGAACGGACGCTTCGACGCTGGCCGCGGCAGGCGCAAGTACCGCATGACGAACTGCACAAGACGACACGGAGACAAGGACACTCACAAATGACCATCACAGAATCGGCTGCAGGGACCGACACCGACCTTCGCACCGGCCGCATCGTCGGCATCGCCGGCCCGGTCGTGGACGTGGAGTTCCCGGCCGGGCACCTGCCCGAGATCAACACCGAGCTGGAGTTCACCGTCGTCGTCGACGGCCAGGACGTGCGGGTGCCCGCCGAGGTGGCCCAGCAGATCGGCGACAACCGGGTGAGGGCCATCGCGCTCAAGCCCACCGACGGCCTCACCCGCGGCACCGAGGTGCGCAACACCGGCCACGGCATCCAGGTGCCGGTGGGCGACGGCACGCTCGGCCACGTCTGGAACGTGATGGGCGAGTGCCTCGACACGCCGGGCTACAACACGCCCGAGCGCTGGGACATCCACCGACCGGCCCCCTCCTTCGACTCGCTGGAGCCGTCGTCGCAGATGTTCGAGACCGGCGTGAAGGTGATCGACCTGCTCACCCCCTACAAGCAGGGCGGCAAGATCGGCCTGTTCGGCGGCGCCGGCGTGGGCAAGACCGTGCTCATCACCGAGATGATCACCCGGGTGGCCACCAACCACGGCGGCGTGTCGGTGTTCGCCGGCGTGGGGGAGCGCACCCGCGAGGGCACCGACCTGTTCCTGGAGATGGGCGAGACCGTCATGGGCGACGGCAAGACCCGGGTGCTCGACAAGGCCGCCCTGGTGTTCGGCCAGATGGATGAGCCGCCCGGCGTGCGCCTGCGGGTGGCCCTGGCCGGAGTGACGGTGGCCGAGTACTTCCGCGACGTGCAGAACCAGGACGTGCTGCTGTTCATCGACAACATCTTCCGGTTCGTGCAGGCCGGCTCCGAGGTGTCCACCCTGCTGGGCCGGATGCCCTCGGCGGTGGGCTACCAGCCCACCCTGGCCGACGAGATGGGCGAGCTCCAGGAGCGGATCACCTCAACCAGGGGCAAGTCGATCACCTCGCTGCAGGCGGTCTACGTGCCCGCCGACGACTACACCGACCCGGCCCCGTTCACTTCGTTCACCCACTTCGACGGGACCACCGAGCTGAGCCGCGACATCGCCGCACTGGGCATCTACCCCGCGGTGGACCCGCTGGCGTCCACGTCCACCATCCTCGACCCGCTGGTGGTGGGGGAGCGCCACTATGCGGTGGCTCGCCGGGTGCAGGAGGTGCTCCAGCGCTACAAGGAGCTGCAGGACATCATCGCCATTCTCGGTCTCGACGAGCTCTCCGAGGAGGACCGGGTGACGGTGGACCGGGCCCGCAAGGTTCAGCGCTTCCTGTCCCAGCCCATGTTCGTGGCCAAGAACTTCACCGGCCAGGACGGCATCTTCACCCCGGTGGAGGAGACCATCGAGTCGTTCGAGGCGCTGGTTAACGGCGACATGGACGACCTTCCCGAGCAGGCCTTCTACATGGTGGGCGGCGCCTCCGACGTGGAGCGCAAGGCCGCGGAGCTGCAGGCCTGACATGGCGTTCGTGCCGCCGGTCCCGGTCCCGCAGAGCCGAGGGCCTGACATGCGTGAGGGCCGGGCATGGCTGTAGAACTCGACGTCGAGTTGGTGTCGCCCGAGGAGGTGACCTACTCGGGCAGTGCCGAGATGGTGATCGTGCGCACGGTCGAGGAGGGCGACATCGCCTTCCAGGCCGGACACGTGCCGTTCCTGGGCGTGCTGGCCCCCTGGTCGGTGGACGTGCTGCGCCCGGGTGGGGAGCGCGACACCTTCGCCGTGCACCGCGGTTTCGTGGAGGTCAGCCACAACAAGGTGACCATCCTCTCGGACGTGTCCGAGGCCGCCGACGAGATCGATAGAGCCCGGGCCGATGCCGCCCGCGTACGGGCCACCGAGGCCCTCAAAGCCGACGCCGAGGACGCCTCTGCAGCCGCCGCCCTGGAACGAGCCGAACTGCGCTTGAGAGTCGCAGCCGACTAGAGCCGGCCGGCGGCGGCTCTACAGATCCCGGGCCTTGCGGTGGCGGTGCCGGCCCTCGATTAGGCGCACCGTGCCGGAGCGGCTGCGCATCACCAGCGACTGGGTGTGGCAGTAGTTGGCGTCGAAATGGACGCCCTTGAGCAGGTCGCCGTCGGTCACTCCGGTGGCGGCGAAGAAGCAGTTGTCGGTGTTGACGAGGTCGTCCTGGGTCAGCACTCGCTCCACCTCGTAGCCCAGCTTGGTCAGGGCCTTGCGTTCGTAGTCGTTGCGGGGCCATAGGCGGCCTTGCAACGCGCCGCCCATGCACTTGATGGCGGCCGCAGTAATCACGCCCTCGGGAGTGCCGCCGATACCGAAGAGGATGTCGGCGCCGGTGTGGGGCCAGGCAGTGGAGATGGCGCCGGCCACGTCGCCGTCGGGGATCAGCCGGATGCGGGCGCCGGCCTCGCGCACCTCGGCGATCAGGTCGTCGTGGCGGTCGCGGTCCAGGATCACGGCGGTCAGGTCCCGCACGAACTCGCCCTTGGCCTCGGCCACCGCCTTCAGGTTGTCCGTCGGCGACTTGGTGATGTCGATCAAGTCGGCGGCTTCGGGGCCGGTAGCGATCTTCTCCATGTACACGCACGGGCCGGGATCGAACATCGTGCCCCGGTCGGCGACGGCGATCACCGACAGGGCGTTGGCTCGTCCCAGGGAGGTGAGGGTGGTGCCGTCGATCGGGTCGACGGCCACGTCGGTCTGGGGCAGCTGACCGTTGCCGACCCGCTCCCCGTTGAAGAGCATGGGCGCCTCGTCCTTCTCGCCCTCTCCGATGATGACGATGCCGTCCATCGAGATGTCGCTCAGCACCCTGCGCATGGCGTCCACGGCGGCCCCGTCGGCGCCGTCCTTGTCGCCCCGACCCATCCAGCGGGACGCCGCTATGGCCGCGCCCTCGGTGATTCGCACCAGCTCCAGCGCGATGTTGCGGTCGGGTTTGGGATGAGTCGAGGACACCATGCCGCGAACCTATCCCAAGCGGCGCACCGGCGAGCGCTCTGCGACCGCAAGGCGGCAACGGGGTGGCAAGATGGTGCTCATGTCTGCCGCGTTCCGGGACAGGTTCCGCCGAGCCACAGGGGATGCCGAGCCTGAACCGTCCTCTCTCGGGATGAGTGACGGGGATTCTGCAGGCGACGACGTCGGCGACGGCGAGGCCGGGGAGTGGCTGGCGTACGAGCTTCACGAATGGTCGCTCGAGAGCCGGGTCATGCTGCAGCAGTTGCTCGTCGTCGACAAGGTTGTTCACTCGTGGCAGGGCACCACCCTGATGGTCCACGAGTCGCTGGAGGAGACGGTCGACAGTCTCGTGGACGAGGTCGAGGAGACCGAGAGGGCGAAGGAGGCGACCACTCGCCCCATCGGACCCGAGGACTCCTTGACCGCCTTCGAGCTGGCCGAATGGCCCGAGGCGCTCAGGGCCGAACTCGTGGAACTGCTGGTGCAGGCCCGCGTGCCTCACGTCCTGGACACCGAGGGTGAAGCCGCCGAGGGTGAAGCCACCGAGGGTGACACTGCTGAGCGTGAAGCCGCCGAGGGTGAAGCCGCCGAGGGTGAGGCCGCCGAGGGTGAGGCCGCCGAGGGTGAGGCCGCCGAGGGTGAGGCCGCCGAGGGTGAGGCCGCCGAGGGTGACACTGCTGAGCGTGAGGCTGCGGAGCGCGACATCGACCACGATGCCGGGCTGGCAGAAGTGTGCGACCTGCTGGTCCGCGAAGCGGACGAAGAACGCGTCGAGCTGTTGATCGACGATCTGCTGGCCCGCGAGGAGGAGGCTCAGTTCGAGGAGCTCGACGGCTTGGAGGTCAACGACCTCCTCAGTGCCCTGTTCGTGGCGTGCGACCGGCTGCGCCGAGACCCCGGCGACCTCGACGGGGTGCGGGGCGTGGTGACGAACGGTCGGCGGATCGCCGGAGTGCGGACGCCCTTCGGCTTCTCTGCTCCCAACTGGCGAAACCTGCGCAACGCGGTGGGTGAATTGCTCGACCTGGTGGAGGGTGAGGAGACCGACAGCGAGGATCTGCGCGAGCAGGCCCACCGAATGAGCGACACACTAAGGACTCTGGTCTGAGCGACAAGGACTCTGGTCTGAGCGACAAGGACGCTGGTCTGAGCGACAAGGACTCTGGTCTGAGCGACAAGCGCGCTGGTCTGAGCGACAAGGGGGCCGCTTCTATCCAGACTCTCAAAGTCGACACCTAGACTCGTCCCATGGCCGACGCAGAGACTCCTGCCGAAGGCGCAGACACCCCTGCAGAGGAGACTCCAGCCGAAGAAGCGGATCCCGAACGGGATCCCGTCGACACGGAAAGAGAAGGCGCGGCGGCAACCGACGACGCCTCCGGTGCTGACGTTGGCCCCGGTGCTGACGTTGGCCCCGGTGCTGACGTTGGCCCCGGTGCTGACGTTGGCCCCGGTGCTGACGTTGGCCCCGGTGCTGACGTTGGCCCCGGTGCTGACGTTGGCCCCGGTGATGACATGGACGGGAGTATGAGCGGGAGCGAGCCCCCGCGGGGTGCGGGCAGGGTGGTCGCCGTGGTTGCGGGCGCGGTAGTGGCCGGCGCGGCCGCTGTCGTGGGCGCGGTATGGGCCATTTCTGCCATCGTCGACGATGATGACGACTACCGCGGCGACTGCTGCGTCGTGGACTACGCGACGTCTCTCGAAGGCGACGGGGAGTGGGGTGCCGAGTGGCGTTCGGGACCTCGGGCGTACCGCGATGACCGCCATGAGCGGTTCAAGCGCGATCGGCGAGACTGGAGCGACCGGCGTGAGCGGGCGGAGCGCAGGCCGGAGCGCCGGGACCGGCGTGAGCGGGCGAAGCGCGACGAGCGCAAGGGGCGCGGAGATCGTGATGGCGAGACGGCGCATGGGCCTGGCGATTCGTCCGATTCAGGGCGTCCGCTGGAGACCGGGAAGTGCGAGACGGTTCTCAGCTTCGGAACGGGAGATGACGCCGTCACGATCCTGGTGTGCAACGCCCCCGGGGCCGAGCGGCCAGGATTCGAGCCCGGCGGCGATGGCGACTACTTCGAGTTCGGGAAGCGCCCGCGAGACTTCTGGTTCTCGCCGCTCCCGCCGTTCTCGCCGTTCTATGGACCAGATGGCGAGCGGCCGTTCAAGGATGGCTGGTCGTTCCGCGATGGTGGGCCGTTTGGCGATGGCTGGTCGTTCCGCGATGGTGGGCCGTTCAAGGATGGCTGGTCGTTCCGCGATGGTGGGCCGTTTGGCGATGGCTGGTCGTTCCGCGATGGTGGGCCCTTTGGGGATGGCTGGTCGTTCCGCGATGGTGGGCCCTTCGGGGACGGCGCGCCCTTCAGCGACGGCGCACCCTTCGGGGATGACGCTCCGTTCAGGGAGGGCACGCCCTTCGACCTCGAGGAGCTGTTTGAGTTCTACGAGCGGTTCTTCCGGGACGGCCTGCCGTTCGGCTCCGAGGACTTCGAAGGCCTGGACGGCCTGGAGGGTTTCGAGGGCTTTGAGGGCTTGGAAGGCCTCGAGGATCTCTTCAGGGACGGCGAGCGGGGCTTCCGATTCCGCGGCAACGGCGAGGATGGGAGACAGGGCAGCTTCTGCTTCCGCGAGGGCGACGAAGAAGACGAAGAGGAGTGCTTCAGCGACCTCGACCAGCTGTCCGACGAGGAACGCGAGCAGCTTGAACGGATGATGGAGATGCTGGACAGCTTCGGCCTGGGCGGCTTCTTCGGTGGGCTGGAAGAGTTCCTCGACGGGCTTGGGCTGGAGTTCCCTGAGTCCCAGACGGAGCCGTCCGGTGTGACCGGCGCCTGATGACTGGAGCCAGCCGCGTCCCGAGCCCATCGGGCAGCTTCGCATGGGCAAGGCTTGCGAGAATCCTCACCCGCTAGCTTGGCCGGGTGCTGCTGGCCGAGTTGGAGATCTTCCACTCCAGACCGATAGCCCCCACCCGCCGGATCTCGATTGGCCGAACCTGGCTGCCCGGCTCTCCTGATGGATCTGCCGCGGGGCCTGGAAGCCTGCTGCTTGGTGCGGTGTGTGCCCGCTTCGGGCCCGGCCTCGCCCCTGACCGGCTGGGCGAGGTCATGGAGCTCGTGTATGAGTTGGAGCAAGGAAGCTCGGTTGCCCAACCCCGGATGCGCCACCGATTGCAGCGTGACCGGGTCGGCCTGACCCGCAGCCGGCAGAGGCTCTACGGGCCTGACGGCAGCGGTTCCATCGAGCGGCTGACCTGCGAGTTCGACGGTTCCCGAGCCACTGCTAGCCAGCTCGTGCTCGGTTCCGCCTATGCGGCGGGCCTGGCCGGTCTAACGGTCCGGAGCGAGGCGCTGCTGGCGGTGCGGAGGGGCTTGGCGTGGCGGGGTGATGTCGGGCCCGCCCTGTTCGCATATCTGGCGGCGGGCCGGCCGTCGTCGAGGCCGTCCCGCGCGGTCGCCGATCCCGTCGGGTGGGCTCTGGATGTCCTTGGGTTCGAGCGCGAGGTCGAGCTTCCAGCGGAGGCCGTGGTGCGGAGGGGCTTCCGCGAGGCACTGCGGGCCGCCCACCCCGACCTCGGCGCGGCCGAAGCCGAGGCTGCCGACCGCATCGCGGAGTTGAGCGAGGCCCGCCGGATCCTGCTGGCGCAGTAGACGGTAGGCCGGGCTTGCCCGGCCGGCGGGTCCTGTCGCAGGGCTCCGTCCGGTCGACGGGCTTCGCCCATTGTCGACCGCCCGGACCCTGCGCCACCCCCCGGCCTGCCGTCTCGCGGCTCTCTGCGGCAGGCGGATCGCTTTGGGTTGTTTAGGGGTTGGTTGCTCAGCGAGTGCCTGCTGAGTTCGGCCGTGGTGGTGGCGGCGTTCCTTGGCCCTCTCGTTGCTGCCATTGCCTGCTCAGTAGGCGCTCTGTGATGGCAGCTGCGGTGGCGGTGGGGGTTCTTTGGCCTTCTAGGGCTTCTCGGAGTTCGTTTGGATTTGTGCTTAGGTACTGGGACGCCTGGGTGTCCAGGTGCTGGGTGACTCGGTCTAGGACTTCCTGGTGGATCCTTGATCGGCGGCGGGTTTGGAGCTGGCCGGTCTCGGTCAGGTGGTCTCGGTGGGCTTGGATGGCTGTGTGCACCTGGTCTGCGCCGGCGCCAGTGGTGGCGGTGGTCATGATGATCTCGGGGCGCCAGTCCTGGGTGAGGCCGGCAAGGCCGGTCAGGCTGCCCAGGTCGAGCATGTGCTCCAGGTCGCGGCGGGTGTCGTCGGCGCCGGGACGGTCGGCCTTGTTGACCACCAGCACGTCGGCCACCTCCAGCAGGCCGGACTTGTTGGCCTGCACCGCGTCGCCCATTCCGGGCGCGACCAGTACCACCGTGGTGTCGGCGGTCCGGGTGACGTCCACCTCCACCTGGCCCACACCCACTGTCTCCACCAGCAGCGGTCCGTAGCCGCAAGCCTCGAAGAGCCGGAGCGCGGCCGGAACGGCCAGCGCCAGCCCGCCCGCGTGGCCGCGGGTGGCCATCGAGCGGATGAAGGCCCGACCCCCGGCCGCGTCGTCCATGCGGATGCGGTCGCCCAGGATCGCCCCGCCGGTGAGCGGCGAGGACGGGTCCACGGCCAGAACGGCCGGCCGCCTTCCCCACTGGGCCGTTCCGGAGGTCTCGGCCGTCGCGGGGGTTGCTGGCGTCCCGGAGGTTCCGGCCGTCGCGGGGGTTGCTGCCATCTCGGAGACAAGGCGTCCCACCAGGGTCGACTTGCCGGTGCCGGGGGCGCCGGTGATGCCGATCACGGCTGCCTCGCCGTTGGCCCGGCCGTGGATCAGCTCCCCGATCTCGTCGGCGGCCTCGCCGCCCTGCTCGACGAGGCTCAGCAGCCGGCCGAGCGCTCGCCGCTGGCCTGCGGCGGCCCGTGTCAGCAGCTCGCGGGTTGCGATGGTCGGGCCGGGGGTGTTCAACGGTTCTCGCGCCTGCGGCTGGTCGTGCTCATCGGCTCGGTGTCAACTCGCGTCGGGCGGGATGCTCGGTCCCGTCACGCCCGGTGCGCGGGCGGGCGGCGGCGGAGCGCCCCTCGCACCGCCTCGGCCACTTCTACTGCCGAGGCGCCGGGGTGGAGCACCGCGCTGATGCCCATCTCTTCGAGTGTCTGAACGTCGGCCTCGGGGACGATGCCGCCGATGACGACGGGCACGTCCAGCCCGGCGTCGGCCAGGGCCTGCACGAGCCGGGGGGCGAGAGCGAGGTGGCCTGCGTTGTGCATGGAAAGGCCGATCACGTCGGCGTCCTCTTGCTCGACCGCGGCGATCACGGTGTCGGTGGTCTGGCGCAGGCCCAGGTATACGACTTCCATGCCGGCGTCGCGCAGCATGCGGGCCACCACCTTGAGGCCCCGGTCGTGGCCGTCGAGGCCGAGCTTGGCCAGCACCACCCGGATCGGTGCTTGGCGGGGCGTTGCGGAAGCTGGTTGGCTCATCGTCCGTTCGGCGCGGCCTTCATCGGTTGCCGGCTGGCTCTCAGACATGCTGGCGCGGCATTGCTAGACGATGGCTTGCTCGACGTAGCGGCCGAACACGGCGGCCAGGGCGTCGCAGATCTCGCCTTCGGTGCTGTAGGCCTTGACTGCGTCGATGACCGGCAGCATGAGGTTGGTGGCCGGGTCCTCGGCCGCGGACCGGACGGCTTCGAGCGAGCGGCGCACGGCTTCGTCGTCGCGGTCCTGCTTGACCGCGGCGAGGCGCTTGAGTTGCAGGTCCTCGGTGTCCTGCTCGATGCGCAGCAGGTTGCTGTCGCCGTCGTCGCGGTCGTTGCCATCGGTGAACGCGTTGACGCCGACGGTGATGCGGGTGCCGTCGTTGACCTCCCGCTCGAAGCGGTAGGCCGAGTCGGCGATCTGGCCCACGAACCAGCCGTTGTCGATGGCTTCGTAGACGCCTTCGAGCATCGAGCCGTTGCCCAGCTCCAGCAGGTGGTCGAAGATCTCGGTGGCCCGTCGCTCCATCTCGTCGGTCATCCACTCCACATAGGGCGAGCCGCCCAGCGGGTCGGCGACGTTGGTCACCCCGGTCTCATGGGCCACGATCTGCTGGGTGCGCAACGCGATGCGGGCCGCCTTCTCGGTGGGCAGCGCCAGGGCCTCGTCGTAGGCGTCGGTGTGCAGCGACTGGGTACCGCCCAGCGCGGCGGCCAGCGCTTGCAGCGCGACGCGGGCGATGTTGATTTCGGGTTGCTGGGCGGTGAGCGACACCCCCGCGGTCTGGGTGTGGAACCGGCACATCAGGCTGCGCTCCGAGGCGGCGCCATAGCGCTCCTTCATCCAGGTGGCCCAGATGCGGCGGGCGGCCCGGTACTTGCCGATCTCCTCGAAGAAGTCGCTGTGGCTGTTGAAGAAGAAGCTCAGCCGGGCCGCGAAGTCCTCGATGTCGAGGCCGGCGGCCTGAGCCGCCTCCACGTAGGCGAAGCCGTTGGCGAGGGTGAAGCCCAGCTCCTGAGCGGCGGTGGAGCCGGCCTCGCGGATGTGGTATCCCGAGATCGACACCGGATGCCACCGGGGCATCTCCGCCGTGGTGAAGCGCATCATGTCGGTCACGATGCGCATCGACGGCCGGGGCGGGAAGATGTACTCCTTCTGGGCCTGGTACTCCTTGAGGATGTCGTTCTGGATCGTGCCCGACAGCGCGGCCCGGTTCACTCCGGTGTTGTCGCCGACCGCGATGTACTGGGCCAGCGCCACGATGGCGGGTCCGTTGATCGTCATCGACGTCGACACCGAGCCCAGGTCGATGTCCGCGAACAGATCCTCCATGTCGGCCAGGGTGTCGACAGCCACGCCGGCCCGGCCGACCTCGCCGGCCGACCACACCTCGTCGTCGGAGTCGCGTCCCATGAGGGTCGGCATGTCGAACGCGGTGGACAAGCCGGTGCCACCGTGGCGCAGGATGTCCTTGAACCGGCCGTTGGTGTCCACCGCAGTGCCGAACCCGGCGAACATCCGCATCGTCCACAGGCGGCTGCGGTACATCTCAGGGTAGATGCCCCGGGTGTAGGGGTACTCGCCCGGCAATGGTCCGTCGCCGTAGACGGGACCGACGGGAACCCCTGACATCGTCGTGTGCGATTGTCGAGCCTTCACAGGTCAATTATGGTCCGTACATGAGCGATGGAGTGCATGAACCGACGACTTATGAGTCGCTCGCGGACGAACAGGAACCCCGCAGGCCGAAGCGAATCAAGAGCAAGGACTACGAGCGGGAGTTGGCTCGCCTGCAAGAGGAGTTGGTGCGCCTGCAGCGCTGGATCCGCCACAAGGGCCTCAAGGTGGTTGTCATCTTCGAGGGCCGTGATGCGGCCGGCAAGGGCGGGGTCATCAAGCGGATCACCGAGCGGCTGAACCCGCGGATTGCACGCGTGGTCGCCCTGGGCACGCCCAGCGACCGCGAGAAGACCCAGTGGTGGTTCCAGCGTTATGTGGCCGAGTTGCCGGCGGCGGGGGAGATGGTCCTGTTCGACCGGAGTTGGTACAACCGGGGCCTCGTCGAGCCGGTGATGGGCTTCTGTACCGAGGAGGAGTACCGGGAGTTCCTGCGATCCTGCCCGGAGTTCGAGCGGATGCTGGTGCGGTCGGGGATCATCCTCATCAAGTACTGGTTCTCGGTGAGCGACGCCGAGCAGGAGCGCCGGTTCCAGAACCGGATCAACGACCCGGTGAGGCGCTGGAAGCTGTCGCCGGTTGACGTTCAGGGGCGATCCCGTTGGGTGGACTTCTCCAAGGCCAAGGACACCCTGTTCGCCCACACCGACATCAAGCAGGCTCCCTGGTACGTCGTCAACGCCGACTCCAAGAAGGCGGCCCGGCTGAACTGCATCGCTCACTTGCTGTCGATGGTCCCGTACGAGACGGTCCCCTGGGAGGACGTCGAGCTGCCCGAGCGCCAGTCCGGCGTGGGCTACGTAAGGCCGCCGATCTCGGACCAGACGTTCGTGCCGGAGACCTATTGAGGCAGCGATGCTGTTTGAGGTGCCTGACAGCGCCACGGGAGATTCGAACCCGCCGGAGGAACTTGCGGGTTGCACTACGGAGCCAGCCCCGAGGCGTTCCGTCGGCGCCTTGATCCTCATTGTTGGCGGCGCCCTGGCTCTCGCTCCCACGGTCTATTGGCTTCTAGGGGACACGGACGAATCGCACAGCGACCTCTATCCAGGACCGGGCTGGATCGTTCCGGTCCCGCGCCCGGAGTTCCCTGCATCGGTCGATCACACCATAGGTGGCGTATCCCTAGGGCTAGCGCTTGCGGGTTTCGTCAGCCTGCTATGGGGCAGGCGTCGTGGCGTAGTCCCGTCGACTTGGGTGGGTGTCGCCGCTGTCGTGTCCGGGCTGATGATCATCTTAGGTTTCCTCGCCAAGTTGGCAACGACCAAGTACGTCGATGCTCAGTCCTCGGGATATGGCTACATGGCCATGTTGGCGATGCCGGTGGTTCTTGTTGTTGCTGTGTTCACCATCTATAGGGGCTGCCGGGCCGGCGCGGATCGATCAACGCGACACTGATTCGGCCTCTCTAGACGTACTGCCAACCAGCGGATTGGCTCAGGTCACGTTGGCGCGCAGCAGGTCGAGGGTGCGGGACCAGGCGGTGTTCCAGGCCGCCTCGTCGTAGGTGCCCAGAGGGTCCTCCCAGTTGCCGAAGCCGTGGCCCGTACCTTCGTAGGTGTGGAAGACGACGTCCTTGCCCATGTCGCGGAGTTGCTGGGCCAGCGCCTCGCAGGCGTCGGGCGGGAAGAAGTCGTCACTGGCCGCGAAGTGGCCCTCGACCTTGGCGCTGAGGTTGCTCCAGTCGAGCGAGTCGTCGCCGAGGGGCGCGCCGTAGAACGGGGCCGCGGCCGAGACCTGGTCGCCGGCGATGGCCGCGATGCGAAGGGTGAGGAGCCCGCCCATGCAGAAGCCGGTGACACCGACGGTGGACGAAGAGCATGCGTCGTGGCCAACTAGGTAGTCGATGGCGGCGGACATGTCGCGGGCTGCCCGCTCCGGGGGCAGGCTGGTCATCAGCTCGCCGGCCTTGTCCATCTCGGTGTGGGTGGCCATCTCGCCCTGGTACAGGTCGGGCGCCAGCGCGGTGAAGCCCTCCTCGGCGAGCAGGTCGCACACAGCCTTGATCTGCGGCACCAGCCCCCACCACTCCTGTAGCACGATCACGCCGGGGCCCGAGCCCCCGGCCGCGCCGGCCACATAGCCACGCGCCGTCGATCCGTTGGCAGCGAACTCCACCATCTCACCCATCGGTCGCATCTCCTTGGTTGTTGGGCTCTCGCGGACCGCAATCCTGCCAGACCCGCCGCCCCGCTGCTCCGCCCCGGTTCGCGCGACCCGTCAGGCGAGGCGGTGGCGAGGTCGCGTGGCCCAGCAGCTTCTGCGGCTGCCGAGGCGCACGCCCCGGTTGTGGGTGGTGTGGTGGTGGCGATGTCGGCATGACCCGGCGGCTCCTGCAGCGGCTCCGCTCGGCCTGTCAAGCCAGAGCGAAGAGGCGCGTGCCGTCGGCGGGCGGGGAGGGTTCTGCGGGACCCAAGCCCGCCCCGGGAGGATCCGGCGCGTGGGCTGGGCCGTAGGTCACGGGATCGGGGGGATGGAGGGTGCGCCTGCCGGGCGGGCCATGGATCTGCCAGCCGAAGTGATGGACTTTGTTGTGGCAGCTCCAGCAGGCCGGCACAAGATTGTCGATGTCGGTGGGTCCACCCCGAGAAACCGGTTCGACGTGGTGGGCCTGACACCGTTCGAAGTCGAATCCACAGGCGAAGCAGCCGCCATAGATGGCCTTGAGTGCCTTGAGTTGGGCCGCCGTGGCGGTGCGCTTGCTGTGGCCCTGCCACAACAGCACGCCCCGCCGGTCGTAGATGGTCGGAGTTATCGCCGCGTTGCAGGCGAGCTCCTCGAGCACCTGGCGTGGCAGCCGGTCGCCGGCGGGGGTCTCGGCGATGAGCTCGCCGGTGGCGTTGTCGACATGGGCCACGATGCAGATGTCGGCAATGGGCTTCGCGCCGCCCGGCCCGGCACCGGCCGAGGTGCTTGCGCCGTCGGAGGTGAGGCTGTCGAGGGCGTCGGCCATGCACTGGTCGAAGCTGCGACGGAAAGCGCCCCCGTTTGTGGCGTTCTTCTTGGCGTTCTTGGCGTTCTGCTTGTCGCCGTCGAACATGCGGGCGGCCTCGGCCCGCAGGCGGTTCCTGATGCGCTCGCCGGTCACAGTGTCGAACTGGCCGTGGAGGTGCACGAGGCCGTCGTCGGCATCCCACATGCGCACGCAGCGCCGGGCCCGCTGGCGGGCATGTTCGGCCGCTCCGCCGTCGCCGTCGCGATCGGTCACCCATCGGCGCGCTTCCTTGGTGAACTGCTCGGGCCGCATCGACTCGGCCTTGGTCAACAGGTCGGAGTCGGCTTCCACGTCGGCAGCGCTGGTCTTGTCGACAGCCTCGGCCAGCCGCTTGGCGTTGGCCACCGACACGCGCCCCGATTCCACAGCGTCTCGCAGTCTCGGCGTGTTGCGCAGCGTCTCGGCCGTCTTGACCTGACTGTGAGCCTCGCGCCGCGACAGCCCCGCACTCGACGCCAGCACCTCAGCCCCGCCGTCGCCGTGTCGCTCCTGACCGGCCACCGCAGCCGCGCCGGCCGCTTGGAACGCCGAGTTGATCGCGGCAATGGCCTTGGACACCGCCAGCGCCTCGCGAATCTCCGCGCTCGACGCCGAGCCGTCGTTGACTTGCGCCAGCATCTCCTTGGCGTTGGCCTCGGCCCGTCGAGCAGCTTCAATCAACATGACAGAAGTATCCCATAGGGGTGTGACATCTGTCAAGCATTTACATGCTATGACAGGTGAAATCCTGTACTGCAAAGCTCGGCGGACGGCCGCTCCGGCGTGTGCGGCAGGGCGGGTACGGTGTGGCCGTGAGCAAGAAGGCTGACCGTGTCCCGCCAGGCGACGGCGGGTCCATGGAAGACATCGAGGAGATTCGCAAGCTCAAGGCGCGCTACTTCCGCCTGCTCGACCAGCAGGACTGGCAGGGTGTCAGCGAGGTGTTCGCCCCCGATGCACAGATCGATGTCTCGAGCAGCACCGTGAGCGGCTCGGGCCGCGGCGTCTACAGCAGCCGCGACAGCTTCGTCGACACGGTGTCGAAGCTCCTGCACGGTGTGGTCACCGTCCATCACGGTCACAACGAGGAGATCGAGATGACCGGTGCCGACAGCGCTTCGGGCGTATGGGCGATGGAGGACCGCCTCTGGTTCCCCGAGGGAAGCCCGGTCCGAACGGTCTGGGGCGCAGGCTGGTACGAGGAGGAGTACGAGCGCATCGACGGACGCTGGCGGATCACCCGCATGGTGCTGCGCCGCCAGCGCCTGGAGATCGACGGAAACCCGGTCGACTAGTTCCGCGGGCAGGTCCGCCCACTCCCAGAGTCCAGGGACGCGCCGGCGTTCGTCGGAGACCCGATCGACCCGGCCTCGAGCTCGCAGCGGTACCGGCACTCAGGCCCGTCCAGTGCGCGGCCGGATGGACGGGCTAGCCGAATGCCGAGGAGCGCGTCATGACCTTCGCTCGGCCTGATCCTCGATCCAGTCGGCGAGCCTGTCCAGGTTCTGGGCGACGGCCTCGGTTGTGCCGGACAAGTCCAGCGCGTAGGTGTGCAACACCTTGCCGACGTTGCGGACCTGTATCGACCGCAGGCCTGGCAGGCTGTCGTCGGGTGTGCCTTCGGTGGGCATGGAACTCACGGGCGGGGAAGTAGTGGCCGACCGTCCTTCGCTGTCGGAGTCGTCGGCACGGTTGGTGTCGAGGCAGTAGATGAGGACGCCTTCGGGGAGGTCGAGCGCGGTGGTGTAGGCCAGCAGCTGGTAGTAGTCCGGATGGCGCCCACTGGCATCCTCGCCGGTGAGCTTGTACTTGATGTCCGCGACGAATCTTGGGGAGCCGGCCGCCCGGAACAGCAGATCGGGCTTGATAGCTACCGCGCCGTCTTCGTCCAGCTTGTCGCGGTGCTGGTCCTTCACGTCGAGGCGTCCCCGCAGCGCTCGCCGCAGCCGCTCGGTCACGAAGCGCTCGAACAGCTTGTTCATGTCCAACATGAATGACGAGGCCTTCGTGTCGCCGATGTCGTCCTGGAGGGTCAGGTTGGCCAGCACGAGCTGGGCCAGGCGCAGCGCGGGCTCGTAGTGCTGGTTGAGACGGGTGAGCACCACCCGGTCGTAGTCGTCGTGGTGGTGGCGCACGTCGCCGACATCCTCGAGAGTGACGAGATGCTGCATCAGCCTCCGCCGGTCGATGGGCAGCACTCCCGCCACTCGCAGGGAGCGTGACACTGCTGCCTTCAAGTAGGAGTTCTCGATCAGGTCAGCGGTGAACTCCGTGAACCGGCAGGCGGTGGGTATGACGACGCCGGGCTGTGCGAGTTGCCGATCGATGTCGATGCGGCCCCGCAGGGCGACAAGCCGGTCGCGTTGTTCCCGATAGGAGTGGTACAGCCCTCTCGCCAGCGTGGTCTCGGTCGTGCGGGCGAAGAACGACACCAGCGCAGGGAGCAGATCGGAGTTGGCCTCGTAGCCAACGGCTTCGTCGCGCCAGTCCTGTTCCCGCAGGCCCACCTCAAGCAGGAGAAAGAGGTTCCGCAGCGGGATCTTCGGTCGAACCAGCACCCGTAGCCCACCGACATTGATGGAGCCCACGTAATTGCGGGCGGTGACCTGCCAGTACCCCGACTGCTCGCCGGGATCGACCGTCAGGTATTGCCCATTGCCGACGCCGTTCAGGGCGCGGGCCTGCTCGTTGCTCAACGCCACTACCTCGCGGCCGTACTCGCGAAGGGGCAGCGACCGGACTGGGTGCTCCCCGTACGCCGCCGCGGGGCCGTACGCGCTGGTGATGCGCCCTGAGCCCGAGGTCGGGTCAACCGTGTGAGCACCGGCCGGCGGCTGGGCGGGCATGGCGGCTGGGACCTCGAGGCCGGGTGCGCCCGCCGTGACGCGGTCCGTCGCCGCGGCGGTGTCACCGAGCGCCGTCAGGGTCATGAGCACCTACGCATCGAGTGCGCCCGTCAAGTCAGCGCTCTCCATCCGCTCCGTCATCCCTGCCGGGGAGTGGCTGGCGGGCGCAGGTGGGCTATGTGGCTTTCGATCACGGCGCGGTCGATGTGCCTCAAGCCGCAGCCCGGGGCGCTGCAGTGCCAGGCGCCGGCGACTTCGATGTCCTGGCCGGTGGTGAGGATGTCGCCGACCTTGATGTCGTCGGCGTCGATGCCGATCAGCCGGGCTCGGCCCCGGAACTCGGGCTCGGCGTCGACGTGGGCGTCGGCGAGCATCGCCCTACCGCGGCTGCAGATGCAGTCGGGCCATGGCCGATGGCACCCGGGGCAGGACGCCGGCAGCCGCCCAGTCACCGCTCGTCCTCTGGCTGCGTAGAGCCGGGCTCTGCCGCGGCTTCCCCGTCCGCTGCTGCTTGTTCACCCTCGGAGCCGTCGGTGCTCTCCGGATCGTCGCTGTCGCCATCGGACTCTGCCGCAGGTCCGTGGCGGTTCCACACTGCCTTGAAGCGGAAGCGCTCGATTTGGTCGGGATTGCCGAAGAACTGGTCCTCGATGAAGGGCTCGATGTTGTACTCCCAAATGCGCCGCAGCTGTTGGCGCTGCTCGCCCAGTGACGCGCCGTAGGTCTTCATGAAATGGCTCGGCCCGAGCAGCAGGTGGGAGCCCTCCAACTCGTCCCTCAATTCGCCGTTGACCGCATCGACCAGATCGCCGACCCAGGCAGGCTCGCCCTCGCGCTCCAGCCATCGGCTGAGCAGTCCCGCCATTGGTCCGCTGTCAGGGAAGAACGGCACGAAGTGGAACCGCCGCCGCAGCGCCGCGTCCACCAGCGCGATCGACCGGTCGGCGGTGTTCATCGTGCCGATGAACCAGAGGTTGTCGGGCAGCGAGAACGGCTCCTCTTCGGGCCGGTAGAGCGTCTGCACGATCTCGTCCCGGTACTCCAGCAGGAACAGCAACTCACCGAGCACGCGGGGCAGGTTGCCCCGATTGATCTCGTCGATGATCATGACATGTCGCTCCGCTGGCACCTCGGCGGCCCTCGCTGCCATTCGGGCCAGCGGCCCCCGCGCCAGTTCGAAGCGAATGCCTCCGTCGCTGCCCGTCCCGGCAGGCCGGTACCCCTCGAAGAAGTCCTCATAGGACGTGGACGGATGGAATTGCACCAGCGCCCGACGATCCTCGTCCGGCGACAGCGCCTCAGCGAGCTTGCGTGCCAGGTACGTCTTGCCAGTTCCCGGCGGCCCATAGAGGATCACCTGCCCTTTGTCCTTGAGCAACTCGACGATGTCCTTCAAGAACTCAACGTCGACGAGTAACTCATCCGCGAGTTCGGCAAGGCTCACCGGGCCGTCTGGGGATGGCGGTTCTTGGTCAAGTAACCATCTCAAGAATGCCCCCATCTCAAGCGTGTCGTCGTCGAAGTGCGGTTCGAGGTGTTCGCGGAGACGGCGGTCGGCGTCCATCACTCTCTGCCCGTAGCTGGATCCCGCGGGCTTGGGCAGCCCCAACCGGCGCAGCATCGCGGCGCGACCCCATTCCCCTTCCTGCACGCCGATCGCGAGGAAGTCCTGCGGATGGGTAATGGCAAGAAGCAGGCTGGTCGTGGAGTGTCCCAGACCCGTGGTCTTCCGGTTGCTGCGGGCGTCGGTGAGTTGGTCATACCGGCGCCAGGGCTCGTCATCGCTCCAGCACAGGTACCGGATGTGATCCAGCATCCCGGCGTACTCGTCGTCATCGAGGGCCCGGATCCACTTCATCACGCCCTGGACATGCGGATACACGTATGTCCCGGCATACCAAGTTCCGTGCGATGCAACGGCGGTCAAGTCGAGAGGGCTGAGGTCGGCGATGTTCTCGGTCGTGAGCTTCTCGGCCCAGTCCTCTCGCAGCCGCCCCTGCTCCTCATGAGCTTCAGTGGGATATCCCGACTCGTCGCGGAACCGTTCGACCAGGACCGAGAGGTCGCCTCCGCCCGGGCCAGGTTCTTGCCTACGCAGCCAGTACAGGAAGCCTGCGATGGCCTGCGGGTCATCGTCGAGATGAGGGGCGAGATGCGCCCGAAGCCGATCATTCGCGTCCACGATCCGCTGTCCGTGTGTCATGCCGCGGGGCGCTGCAAGCCCAAGCTTGCGCAGCATGTGCACGCGCCCCCATCGGCCTTCATGATTGGGGACTGGCAGGAACCTGTCCGGGTGACAAATGGCAAGGGTGCGACTCACCTGAAGGCCCGTGAAGCCCATGGTGCCCGTGTCGCGATTGGATCCTCCTTCCCGGTCGACGAGACGATCGATCCTGGTCGACAGTTCATCCTCACCCCAGCAGAGATCGCGGATGCTGTCGAGCAGTCCGTCATACTCTGCATCGTCGAGATCGAGAATGAACTGCTGCCTCCGGCCCTCCCCGCGATCCACATAGTCCCCATAGTCCACCGCATTGTTTGTGTACGCGAGGAGATCCTGGCGGCTCAAGGACGCAATGCTCTCAGCTGACAGCTTCTTGGCCCATTCCTCGCGCAGGCGACGCTGCTCCAGGTGTGCTTCGGTCGGGAAACTGGTCTCTGACATGAACTGCTCGACCAGAGTCGACACATCGCGGGTTTCCTCTCCGAGACCAGCCTGTGGGCCGGGATCCTGACCCGTCTCCATCAGTTGCTGGAGACGCCGTGCGCCGTCGTTGCGTGCTATCGAACAAATGGACAGTTGCCCGCCGATTGAGGCCTTCAGATCTTGCTTGAGGGCTGTGCCGGGCACCGTGCGCTTCCAATCCACCGACACGACGTGGCGGCCCCAGTCCACGTCCACGGAGTCGTCGTACCAGTACTCGTGGGTTACTGTTCCGAGCGCGACCTGCTGCGCCTTCTTGCTGGGCATCACCACCAGATCGCCCAACCGCACTTCGTTTCGCATCCGCCATAGCTGGTTCGCATCACTCAAGTTCCCGGCATCCGGAAGAAGCTGCAAGTCATGCAACAGGTCCTGCTTGCTGGAGAAGCCTCGCAGGTCGGCATGATCGCCGAATCCGAGGCAGGCGAGGCCGTGCTCGATGTTGTAGTCGTAGCGCTGGCCCTCACCGCCGGCCCTGATGCGCCATGCCGTCGGAGGATCAGTCTGCTCATGGTCTTCCGGCTGTTCCGCGCCGGATGAGGACTTGCTTGCCTTGTATCCAGCTCGAAGCTCATTGATCTGGTCTTCATTGATTTCCAAGCCGAGCGGGGTCAGAGCCCTTCGGCCCGGCTCTGGATAGTGGAGTACGTCAATTTCCTTGAGTTCATGCACGGTCCAGCCCACGCGGTTCTTGAGCTTGGTTTCCTGTTCGGAGGGGATTAGCTCCGTCCGCTGGCGTTGAGTGAGCCCCATGGTGTCGGCGACGTGCTCGGCGATCTCGATATCGGAGGCTGCTCTTCCGAACTCGCGGAGTGCTTGCACGACCGGCCACCTGAGCTCGCGGAGATTCGGGAGCCGAACCTGCTCGCTGCCTGAACCAGACATGTTGCCGTCTGGTCGGTCTTCTGGCTGGTCGCCGGTTGGCTCGTCTGTGGTGCTCATATGGCTCGCTCTCAGATCATTGAGTGATTACTCGTCGAAGTTGGATTCTGTATCGATTTCTACATCATCACCGCGGTCGTTGTCGTCGTCCATGCCGACGGGTTGGTCACTCGGGTGGTCCCACACCGCCGGGGGCGCGGTGGCCCAGATGGTGACGGAGTAGGTCCACATCAAGCCGCCGACGCCTTCAAGGCCGCCCTGCATATAGAGGAGGTAGCTGCACGTCATGCCAGTGTCGGGGTCGGCCGGGTCGTAGCGGCGGCCCTCCTCGCACTCGGCCAGATCCTCCCAGGTAGAGCCGCCCGGCCCTACGTTCAGGCGTAGGTACTCCCGCTTCTCCGGGTTGTGGGCGTGGTGGTCGAGCGCCTCCATAGCGAACTGCAGGATGGCCGAGCGGGCCTCGGCGACCGTCTCGACGGGGAAGGGGTTGTCCTCCAACATCATGCAGCCCGTCAAGCTGCCCAGCTTGAGCTCGAAGCCCGTCTCACCGTCCACAGCCATGACGGCCACAGTACGGACCGGGTGTGACAGCCCGGGTCGGGCGATGCTGGGAGAAGGTTTATGGTGTTGACATGACATTGATTGTTATGTAATCTCCAGTCCGAGCCTTGTTGCCGGGCTTGGTCGGCAGCCGATCCTTCCAGCCGCACTGTTGCCTGCACCGCCGCCGGCCCTGAGACGAGGCTCCGATGACGACATCCGCTCCGATCCCCGCCGCCGAAGCGGCCTCCCGCATGGTGAACCCATCTGACACCGCATCTGACGCATCGACCGAGCAGGCGCAAGCGCGGGCCGGCGCGGCGACCGTGGACAGGCCCAGCCTGCGGGCTCAGGTTGCGGAGAATCCGCTGCTGAGCTTCTTCGGTCTTGTCATCGTGGCCCTGCTGACCGCAGCGATAGTCAGCCCCCACATCCGTATCGACGACATCAACGTCCGCATCGACGACACAAACCGGCGTATCGACGAGACCAACGAGCGCATCGACCGCCTCGAGGCCAAGATGGATGCCCGATTCGACAAGCTCGAAGCGGCGGTCGCTGAGATCGACCGGAAGCTGACCGCGCTGATAGCCCACCTCAACGCCACCACCGCGGTGGACGATGCCTTGGCAGGCCGACTCACCGGCCCGAGCGCCCCCGACGCATCGGGCACGAGCGCCAACGAGACCGGCTGACGATCCGGCCGGCAGGAGCTGAGGGGCTAGGAGCCGTTGGGGTCGAAGTAGGGGCGGTCGCCGTCGATCTCCAGGCGGCGGATGATGCGGCGCTGGGGGAAGTGGTCCGCCGCGGAGCGGTGCAGCGTGGAGCGCTCGTCCCAGATGGCCAGATCGCCGTTCTGCCACTGCCAGCGGCAGTGCAGGGACACCTCGGCGACGTGCTCGCGCAGGAAGTTCAAGACCATGTCGCTCTCGGCCCGGCTCACGCCCGCCACATGAGAGACGAACCCCTCGGCGTACAGCAGGGCCCGCTTGCCCGTCTCCGGGTGGGTGCGCACCAGGGGATGCTCCACCGGACCGTAGTCGCGCCTGATGGCCTCCTGGATCGCTTCGGCGTGCTCGCCGGCCTTCTCGGCCACCCGCCTCAGGTACCCCTCGTTGGAGTGAACAATCGTCAGCGAAGCGAAGAACTCCTGCACCTCCGGGCTGAGCGTCTCGTAGGCGCGGGTCGCCGACGCCCACAGCGTGTCACCTCCGTACTCGGGGGCCAGTTCCATGTGCAGCAGGGCGGCTTTGGGCGGGGTGGCGATCCAGGTGACGTCGGTGTGCCAGAGGTCGGCAGCGTTGGGGCTGTTGGGGCCGTCCTTGATGACGGTCATCGTGGGCTCGGTCGCGCCCATGACCCGAGCGACCGGATAGATGCTGGGCGTGCCGAAGCGGCGACCGAGGGCGAGGTGCTCTTCCTCGGTGAGATGCGCTTCCCGGAAGAAGATGACCTCGTGCTCGAGGAAGGCCTGGTAGACGGCGTCGAAGTCGAGGTCGGGATCCCGGAGGTCGACGCCGGTGATCTCCGCGCCCAGGGCTCCGGCGACTCTTCGAACCTGCATGCCGTACTCCCTTGGGTCCCGGCGTGAGCCTATGAGCAGACCGTAGCGGCGTCGTAGAAGGCGGCCACAGCCCGATGTGCGGCGTCGGCGACCGTGGCCAGGGCGCCGGGTGACGTGGCCCGCTCGGGTATATCGGAGGGAGTGTGAAAATCCGGTCCAGCGCCCGTCGTCGACAGCACCGGGACACCCAGAAGGCTCCACGCCTCACCCTCCCCGAGCCACATATCCGAGTCGCAGCGCAGCGTGATCCCGGCGCCGTCGAGGGCCGCGGCCACCCCACGGGCGGCTGACTCGCCCAGCGTGGTCATGGCGATGCGGCTGTCGATGAGTCGGCAGCCGCCCCCAACTGCGGTCTCAACGGCGAGCGACGCACCAATGTGCGCAACACACGCCGGCGGCTCGGTGCACCCGGCGACCCAGGCGTATGCGCCCATGTAGCCCAGTTCGTGACCCCCGGTGGCGGCCACCGTCAACGGGCGGTCGGCGAGCCGCTCGGCCACGTGGCGCAGTACGGCAATGCCGGTTCCTCGCTCGCCGGCCGCGCCGAACCAGCCATTGAGCGGGGTGGTCAGCACCAGCCGGCGCCCCGGCTGGCCGTTGCTTACCTCGATGTTGGCGGTGCGACCCGCGACGAGCCCCGCCGTGAGCCTCAAGCGAACGGCCGACGAGGCCAGAGTGTCGTAGTGGCACCCAGCCACCAGGACGGTCGGCAACCCTGAACGGCTGGCAGCCAGTTCCCGGTTGATGGCGACCAACTCACCCTCCGGGTGGTCGGTGGCAATCGCCAGGGCCTCGCGTCCAGCCCGCCTGGTCTGCTCGATGAGTTCGTCGGCCACGTCAGGGAACCCGCCCCCGAGAGGGTCAAACCGTCGCACCGCCACATCCGAAGTGTCGACATCTCCGGTGAACTCGTAGTACAGGGGCAGGTGCTCGAGGGGACGCCCATCGACGGTCAACTCGCTGCTGGCTTCGTAGCGATCGAACTCCACCGGCGCGGTGGTCACGTCGCCCAGGTCGCTCATGAGCTCCGCGAACCATTCGGTCGTCGCGGTGTCGCGGTCGGTGCCCGACCGATGGTGCCCCAGAGCGGCGTATTCGCAGACGATCCGGTACAGGTCCTCGCCCGCGGCGAAACCGGTCGGCTTCCCGACGCCACCAGCGTTCCCGACGTTCATGCGCGGGCCACGAACGGGAGGCTCTCGTATCGCCGGACGTAGGCGCCCGAAGCGAACCGGCCGGCCTCGGCGTCCACCGCGAAGTCGGGGAAGCGAGCCAGCAATTCGTCGAGCACCACCACGGCCTGCAGGCGGGCCGCGGCAGCGCCCAGGCAGTGGTGGGCGCCGTAACCGAACGACACCATCCGGTCGATCCGGCGGTGGACGTCGAGCTCTCCGGCGTCGTCTCCGAACACCCGCTCGTCGCGGTTGGCCGATCCGTACAGGAGCATCACCTTGTCGCCCGCCGGGATCGTCGTGCCGTGCAGCCGGACATCGGCGGTGGTGGTGCGGGCGAGGTTCTGCACCGGTGAGGTCAGCCGGAGGAGTTCCTGGACGGATCCCGGGATCAGGGCGGGATCGTCGAGGAGGAGCCGGCGCTGGTCCAACCTCTCGGTGAGCAGCGCGGCCGCACCGCCCAGCAGGCCCGTGGTGGTGTCGTTGCCGCCGGTGACCATGGTGAACACGAAACCGACGATCCAACCCGCTGAGACCGCTCCCTCGCCGGCCTGCACCAGCAGCGACACCAGGTCGTCGCCCGGCTGCGCCTTGCGGCGCTCGATCAGTTCCGATCCGAAGGCGAACAGCCCCAGGAAGGCGTCGGCCGCCGACTCCAGGTTCGCGTCGGCGTTGGCCGCGACGATGCTGTCCGTCCAATCGTCGAAGCGAATGCGATCATCGGGCGGCACACCCAGGTAGTGGGCGACCACGAAGCTGGGCAGCGGCTTGAACAGCAGCTCGACTATGTCGATCTCACTCTCAGCGGGGGCATCGTCGAGCCGCTCCCGCACGAAGGCCCGGACGGCCGGCTCGATCGGCGAGACCATGCGGGGCGTCATAGGCCGGGACACGAGCCGGCGCATGGCGGTGTGGTCGGGGGGATCCATCATCACGATGGGACGGGTGCCGTCCTCGAACATCACTCCCGAGTCAGGTCCGGGCGTGAGCCCCTGAGTCGACGAGAACGTGGCGGTGCCACGGGCCGCGTCGATCACGTCACCGAACCGCGACAACACCCAGAAGCGGCCGAGCTTGGGATGGTCAACGCGGTGGACTGGGTCGTAATCCCGGAGCCACCGGTACGAGTCCCACGGGGATCGCCAACTCTCGCCGCCTCGAAGCACGAAACCTTCGATATCGGTGGCCGGCATCGGCACTCCTCTGGTGGCTGGCCAGGCGTGGCCGCCGGTGCCGCGGGGCGCACTCCCAGCGGCGAGGCTACTGAGAGCGCCTGCCGGCACGGCCGGTCGGCGCCGGAGCCATGGATGGAATGGGTACCGTCGCCCGCCATGAAGATCGATTCGATGCTGCTGGGCTCGATCACGGACGCAGGTCGCACGGCCTCCGGCCTTGAGGCGGCCGGCTACTCGGGCGCGTGGACGGTTGAGGGGCCCCACGACCCGTTCCTGCCCCTGGCCGTCGCGGCGGCCGATACCTCCAGAATCGAGCTGGGCACGTCAATCGCGGTGGCGTTCGCCCGCAATCCCATGCTGCTGGCCAACATCGGCTGGGACCTGCAGACGCTGTCGCAGGGCCGCTTCGTGCTAGGTCTCGGCAGCCAGATCAAGCCCCACATCACCAAGCGCTTCTCGATGGAATGGAGCAAGCCGGCGGCCCGTATGCGCGAGATGGTGCAGGCTGTCCGGGCCATCTGGGATGCCTGGCTGCACGGCACGCGCCTGCGCTTCGAGGGCGAGTTCTACCGGCACACCCTGATGACGCCTATGTTCACGCCCCGCGCCAGCGACCTGGGCGATTTCGGCCCGCCACCGATCTACCTGGCCGGGGTGGGCCCGCTGATGACCGAGGTCGCCGGCGAGGTGTGCGACGGGTTCCTGTGCCACCCGTTCACCACCGAGCAGTTCCTGCGCGAGGTAACGCTGCCCGCACTGGAGCGGGGCCGGGCCAACACGGGCGCCGGGATGGATGGTTACGAGATCGCTGGCCCGTCGTTCGTGGTGACCGGCGAGACCGACGAGGAGATGGAGCAATCCGCGGCCGCCACGCGCCAGCAGATCGCCTTCTACGGCTCGACGCCCGCGTACCGGCCGGTGCTGGAGATTCACGGCTGGGGCGACCTCCAGCCGGAGCTCAACGCCCTGTCCAAGCGGGGCCAGTGGGTTGGGATGGGCGACCTCATCGACGACGAGATCCTCAACGCGCTCGCAGTGGTCGCCCCGCCCGAGGGGATCGCCCCGGAGCTGGGCCGCCGCTACGGCGACGTCATCAGCCGGATCTCGTTCGACCCCCCGCCGGACGGCGACCCCGACCGCTGGCAGGCGGTGATGGACGCCATTAGGGGGCTGCGCGGATAGGCGGCCCAGCGCGGCGAGCCGGTCGCGCACTGCGGGAGAGTCGTAGCCGCGGTCCAGGTGCAGGGTCTCGATGTCGTCGAGGAGCCTGCTGTCAGCTACGGCTCTGAGGGTGGGCTCTAGGCGCTTGTCGTTGCGTCGGAGTTGTTGGTTGGGTCAGCCCGCAGTCCGCTCCGGGCAACCCGACGACCGGTAGATGGTCACCTATCCGCGCAGCCCCATATTCTCTAACGGACAGGTACGGGAGTGACGCCTGTGAACTACAGCCTGCAGACGCTTCGAGGAGATGTCTTCGGCGGGCTGACCGCGGCCGTGGTGGCGCTGCCGCTGGCACTGGCCTTCGGCGTGGCATCGGGCCTGGGTGCGATCGAGGGGCTGTACGGCGCGGTGGCAGTGGGCTTCCTCGCAGCGGTGTTCGGCGGAACCAAGACTGTGATCTCGGGGCCAACCGGGCCAATGGCCGTGGCGATGGCCGTCGTCATCGCCAGCCACGCGGACCACGACATCGGCCGCGCGCTCACAATCGTGGTGCTGGCCGGCCTCATTCAGATCCTGCTGGGGGTGGTGAGGATCGGTCGGCTGGTCTCCTACACGCCGTATTCGGTGATCTCGGGATTCATGTCGGGCATAGGCGTGATCATCATGGTGATCCAGACGCTGCCCTTCCTGGGTCTGCCCGTCAAGGAGGGCGGACCCCTAGAGACCATCCGCCAGTGGCCTGAGGCGGTGGAAGAACTCAACTGGAGAGCATTGGCAGTCGCGGCCGTCACGCTGGGAGTGGGCCTGGCGTGGCCGCGCCAGTTCAGTGAGATCCTGCCCTCAGCAGTGGCCGCTCTGGTTGCCGGAACGCTGCTGAGCGTGCTGTGGCTGAGCGACATCCCGGTCATCGGCGAAGTGCCCTCCGGGCTACCGGGCTTTCACCCACCAGACCTGTCCCCCGCCGGACTGCTGGGGGATCTCCAACCGGCGCTCACGATCGCTCTGCTCGGAGCTATCGACACCCTCCTGACCGCCCTGATCGCCGACTCCATAACCCGCGAACGCCACGACCCGAACCGGGAACTTGTGGGACAGGGCCTCGGCAACACGCTCGCGGGGCTCTTCGGGGGAGTGCCCGGGGCGGGAGCGACCATGGGGACGATGGTCAACATACGGGCCGGCGGTCGCACACGGGTCGCCGGCGCGGTATGCGCGGTGCTCCTGCTGGCGGTGGCGCTAGGCCTGGGACGCTTCGTCGAGTCGATCCCGCATGCGGTTCTGGCCGGCATCCTGATCAAGGTCGGATGGGACATAGTCGACTGGCGGTTCATGACCCATCTGCACCGGGTGCAGCGCGAGCACCTGCTGGTGATGGTCGTCACCCTCGGGTTGACCGTGTTCGCCGACCTTGTCACGGCAGTAGTGCTGGGCCTGGTTGCGGCCGGAATGGCCAGCGCCCGGCAGTTCGAGCGGCTGGAGTTGGACAACGTGATCTCGGTGCCGCTGCTGGACGACACCTTCCTGACGGACAGCACCCATACGGAGGGGCCCCACGAGTTCTCGGCCCGTGTCGGGCTTGTGGCGCTGAGGGGCACCTTCACGGTGGCGTCATCCAACAAGCTGATCGCGACCCTCGGAGCCGACGTCCGCGATCACGAAGTGGTCATCATCGACTTCTCGGAGACCGTCTACATGGATGACAGCGCGGCGGTGGTGGTAGAGCAGCTCATCGATGTCGCCTTCGATGAGGAGACCGAGTGCATTGTCGTGGGTACCTCGGACCTGCCCCTCGGCAGCCTCCAGGCGCTCGACACCCTCCAGCGAGTGCCGGCCGACCGCTTCGTCGACGACCTCGACGAGGCCCGCAGTCTGGCCGAGCGATTGCTGGCGGACAGCCAATAGACCCTGGCAGCGTCCGGCCAGCGTCAGGGCCAGACGCTGCCAGCCTCAACGGCCGTTCAGGCTGGGATCCTGACGCGGCTGCTGACACCGATCTGGGCGTAGGTCGTGTGGTCGCGGACGTATTCGGTGTTGGCGTCGCGCTCGGGCCGGTAGTCCCAGCCGGGCCCGTTGGTGCCGATCGCGGCCTGGATGGCGCGCCGGGACCGCTGGGAGGCGAGCACCCGCTCGCGGATGGCCACGCTGTCCCAGCGCTGCACGGTTTCGGCTGCGAAGGCCGCGGTCAGCTCCGCGCAGCCGGGTTCGTCAGCCAGGTTGGTGCGCTCGAGCGGGTCGGCCTCGACGTCGTAGAGCAGTGGGGGATCGGAGTCGCAGTGGATGTACTTGTGGCGGCCCCGGCGGATCATGAAGAGCGGATGCGACGTCAACACGGCCATGTACTCACCGACCGTCTCGTCCACGTCGTCGGCGCCGCCGGTGGCGAGCTCCCAGAGGCTGCGCCCGGAGATCGGTGTCCCGAGCTCGGGCCAGGCGCCACCGTCGGAGGCGATGTCGAGCAGGGTGGGCAGCAGATCCACCAGCGAGCAGGCGTTGGGCGCGGTCGTGCCCGGCGCGATGCCGGGCCCGGCCATGATCAGGGGCACCCGGGCCGAGCGCTCGAAGAACGACATCTTGAAGAACACGCTCCGGTCGCCGAGCATGTCGCCGTGGTCGCTGGTGACGATGACCACCGTGTCGTCGAGCCGGCCGGTCTCTGCCAGCGCATCGACTAACCGGCCGAGCCAGGAATCGAAGAAGCTGGTGGCCGCGTAGTACCCGTGGCGGGCGGTGCGGTACTGGGCCTCGGTGTAGCCGGCGGTGTCGCCCTGGGTGCCCTGGCGGATGCGCAGGGTGTGGGGGTCGACCTCCTCGTCGCGGATGGGATCGGGCAGGTCGATGTCGTCGTGGTCGTAGAGGTTCCACCACTCGGGACGGGCCTCATAGGGGTCGTGGGGATGGATGAACGACGCCACCAGGAAGAACGGCCGGTCGTCGGCGTGGGGCCGGGCCAAGTCGTAGAGGCGGCGCACGGCCGCGAATCCGACCTCGTCGTCGTAGTCGATCTGGAAGTTGGCGAGTACCGGTCCGGCCCCGGTCACCGACTCGAAGTCGTAGTACCACTTGCCGGGATGCTGGGCGGCCGCGTCCCAGTTGGCGGCCCAGGCGAAGCCGGACGGGTAGACGTCGGTGGTGAGGCGCTCCTCGAAGCCGTGGAGCTGGTCGGGTCCGACGAAGTGCATCTTGCCCGAGAGAGTGGTGCGGTAACCGGCCAGCCGCAGGTAGTGGGCCATGGTGGGGATCGAGGCCGTGAACTCGGCTCCGTTGTCGAACGCTCCGATCTCCGACGCGAGCTGCCCCGACATCATCGAGAACCGCGACGGTGCGCACAGCGGCGAACTGCAGTAGGCGGCGTCGAAGCGGACTCCCCGCTCTGCCAGGGAATCCATGGCGGGAGTGCGAACCAGCGGGTGACCGTATGCACCGGTGAAATGAGGTGCCAGCTGGTCGGCCATCACCACCAGGATGTTGGGTCTGTCCATGGCCGGACGCTAGCGCTGGCCCAGCGAGCAGGACGCTCATCCGAACGTTCATCCGAGAGCGTTATCGAACCTATTCTTCGAAGATGGAGCCAGACCTCGACACCGAGACCAACGGGGTGGCCGGGCTGCTGCTGTTTCCCGGGGCGGGGGGCAACGCCGACCAGCACACGCTCGTCGCTCTCGATGCCGGGCTCCAGCTGCCGGTGCGCCGTGCAGAGTTCGCATACCGGCGCGAGGGACGCCGCTTTCCCGACCGGGCTCCGAAGCTGGTCGCCGAAGTGCGCGCTGCGGCCGAGGCCTTCGCAGCCGAGCTGGGCACCGCCACGGCACGGTTGGTGCTGGGCGGGCGGTCGATGGGAGGACGCATGTGCTCCATGGCCGTGGCCGAGGGGCTCGAGGCGGCCGGGCTGGTGCTGCTCAGCTATCCGCTGCACCCGCCGGGCAAGCCCGAGAAGCTGCGGGTCGAGCACTTCAGCGGCATGGACGTGCCCACGCTTCTTGTGAACGGCGACCGGGACCCGTTCGGTACGCCCGATGAGTTCCAGGCCCATCTGGGCGCCATCGCCGGAGACGTGACCGTGCACTGGCTTGAGGGCCAGGGCCATGACCCCAGACCACGGGTCGACACGGAGATCGTGACGGCGGTGGGCGCCTTCCTGGCCGAACTCTGAGGCCCGGCAAGGCCGCTCAGAGCGCCCCGGCGGGGCCGGTAGCCTCGAAGCCATGCTGGAGCGGATCGCCGGCCTTGCCGACGAGCTGAGGGATGTCGAGATGCGCCTGGGTGACCCCGCGGTGCAGTCCGACCCGCGCCGTCTGGCCGAGCTGGGTCGCCGCCACAAGCAACTCGACGAGGTCGTGACGGTGGGGCAGCGCCTGCGGGCCGCGGTCGACGACCTCGATGAGGCCCGCCGGATGCACGCCGCGGCCGACTCGGCCGAGAGGGCGGAGCTTCGGGAGATGATCGACGAGCTCGAAGCGGCCGAGGCCGCGGCCACCGACGAGTTGCGGGTGCTGCTGCTCCCGCCCGACCCCAACGAGGGCCGCAACGTGATCGTCGAGATCCGCGGCGCGGCCGGCGGTGAGGAGGCCAACCTCTTCGCCCGCGACCTGTTCCTGATGTACCAGGCATTCGCCAAGCGGCAGCGGTGGAGGCTCGAGCCGCTGGCCGCCTCGCCCTCGGATCTCGGGGGCTACACCGAGGTGAGCGGCCTCATCTCCGGTGATCAGGCCTGGACCCGTATGAAGCACGAGGCGGGCACCCACCGGGTGCAGCGGGTGCCGGTGACCGAGTCGCAGGGCCGGGTGCACACGTCGTCGGCGACGGTGTCGGTGCTGCCGGAGGCCGAGGAGGTGGAGGTGCAGATCGACGAGTCCGACCTGCAGATCGACGTCTACCGATCGTCGGGCCCCGGTGGCCAGTCGGTGAACACCACCGACTCGGCGGTGCGGGTCACGCACGTGCCCAGCGGGATCGTGGTGGCCATGCAGGACGAGAAGAGCCAGCTCCAGAACAAGCAGAAGGCACTCCGGGTGCTGCGGTCGAGGCTGCTGCAGGCCGAGCAGGAGCGGGCCTCGGCCGAGCAGTCGGCCATGCGCCGGGGCCAGGTCGGCGGCGGCGACCGGTCCGAGAAGATCCGCACCTACAACATGAAGGAGAACCGGATCACCGACCATCGCATCGGCTTCACCCTCTACAAGCTGGACCGGGTGTTGGCCGGCGAGCTCGACGAGTTGAGCGACGCGCTCGTACAGGACGAGCAGCGCACGCTCCTCGCCGCCGGCGACGACGCCTGACACCGATCGTCAGGCCGTGGTCTCAACCGGCGAGCCCGTGCTGTGGCGCAGCCTCTTCGAGGAGGCGCGGCACCGGCTGGCCGGAAGCGACGGTGTGGACTCGCCCGACGTCGACGCTCGCCGCATCGTCGAGGCAGCGGCGGGGGCGACGCCCGCCGGGTTCGAGAGCGCCCTCGACGAGCCGGCCACCGAGCGGGCCGCGGCCTGGTTCTACTCGATGCTCCAGCGGCGGGGCGCGGGCGAGCCGCTGCAGTACGTGGTGGGCTCGTGGAGCTTCCGGTCCCTCGACTTGATGGTCGATCGCCGGGTGCTGATCCCCAGACCCGAGACCGAGGTCGTAGCGGGCTGGGCGGTGGACGAGGCGGCCAGGCGCTCGGCCGTCCTCGGCCGCGATCACGATGTGGTGGTGGTCGATCTGGGCACCGGTTCGGGCGCCATCGGGTTGTCGGTGGCCGCCGAGTGTCCCGGCACCCGGGTGTATGCCACCGACGTGTCGGCCGGAGCCCTGGCCGTGGCCAGCGCCAACCTTGCGGGTCTCGGACGGGCGGCGGCCCGGGTGACGCTGCACGAGGGCGACTGGTTCGAGGCCCTGCCCGACGCGCTGAGAGGATCGGTGGACATGGTCGTGTCCAACCCGCCGTACATCGGCACCGGCGAGGAACTGCCGCCGGTGGTGGCCGACTGGGAGCCGCCGGTGGCGCTGTGGTCAGGGCCCACAGGGCGCGAAGCCGTCGAGCAGGTTGTGGCTGGAGCGTCCCAGTGGCTGTGCCCGGGCGGGGCTCTGATCATGGAGGTGGCATCGCATCGAGCTCAGGAGTCGGCCACTCTCGTCTCGGGCGCCGGGTTCGGAGACGTGCGGGTTGAGCGTGACCTGGCGGGACTCGAGAGAGTCGTGATGGGGCGGCTGCCATGAGTTCGTCCGCGGTGATGCCCGTGACCAGCCCCGAGAAGCGGTCGGCGGCACTGGCCGCGGCCCTCGGCGCACTCCGGGCTGGAGAGCCCGTAGGGGTGCCTACCGACACCGTGTACGGGCTGGCCGCCGACGCGGCCGATGCCGACGCCGTTCAGCGGCTGTTCGAACTGAAGGAACGTCCCCCCGATCTCAGCATCGCGGTGCTGGTCGCCGATGTGGCTGCAGCCGAGGCGCTGGTGGAGTTCACGCCGCAGGCACGCAGGCTGGCCGAGCACTTCTGGCCGGGACCGCTGACCGTCGTGGCGGTCCGCACGTCCGCCGCGCCCCGGCATCTCGGAACGGGCACAACCATCGGCGTGCGCCTGCCCGACGACGACACGATGCGGGCCATCGCCGCACCGGGGCCCCTGGCCGTCACCAGTGCCAACCTCCACGGCGGCCCCACGCCGTCTACTGCCCAAGGTGTGGCCGATCTGTTCCCGACTCTTTGTCTGGTCATTGACGGCGGGCCACGTCCCGGCGCGTCGTCCACGGTCGTGGACATGACCGGGGCTGATCCGGTGGTCTTGCGGGAAGGTCCCGTAGGCCTCGACGAGATCATCGCGGTCACCCAGGACCCCGGGTCCTAGGATGGCGGCCGTGAGGATCGCGGTGGGGGCGGACCATGCGGGGTACGGCCTGAAGCAGGCGCTGGCCGAGCACCTGCGGGCCACCGGCCACGACGTGACCGACTGCGGCACCTACTCCGCCGACCGGGTGGACTACCCCGATTTCGGCGCGGCGGTGGGCCAAGCGGTGGCCGAGGGCCACGCCGACTTGGGCGTGTGCGTGTGCGGCAGCGGCAACGGGATCGCCATGGCGGCCAACAAGATCTCGGGCGTACGGGCAGCGGTCGCCTACGACGTGACCTCGGCCCGCCTGGCCCGGGCCCACAACGACGCCAACGTGCTGTGCATCGGGGAGCGGCTCACCGGTGCCGAGGTGGCCCGCGAGGCGCTGGACGCCTGGCTGGGGGCGTCCTTCGACGGCGGTCGCCACCAGGCCCGGGTGGCCAAGCTTGACGCCCTCGGCAACTCCGGCTGATCTTCACCAAGAATCTACGCCGCTTGCCCCCCGAGCCTCGCTACTGTGCGGCCAGGCATCCCGGCCGCCGCGCCCGACCGAACGAGAATCGAGGAACCAATGCCCTGGCCTATCGCTGACGAGGCTGTCTTCGACCTGATCCGCCAAGAGGTTCACCGCCAGAACACGACCATCCAGCTCATCGCCTCGGAGAACTTCGCCAGCCCTGCGGTGATGGCCGCCACCGGCTCGGTGTTCACCAACAAGTACAGCGAGGGCTATCCCGGCCGGCGCTACTACGGCGGCAACATGGTGGTCGACGAGGTCGAGGACCTGGCCCGCCGCCGGGCCTGCGAGCTGTTCGGGGCCGACCACGCCAACGTGCAGCCCCACGCCGGCGCCATCGCCAACATGGGCGCCTACCAGGCGCTGCTGGAGGCGGGCGACACCGTGCTGGGCATGAGCCTCGACCACGGCGGGCACCTCACCCACGGGTCCCCGGTCAACTTCTCGGGCCTGCAGTACCGGTTCGTGTCCTACGGGGTCACCGCCAGCGACGAGCGGATCGACATGGACCAGCTGCGGGACCTGGCCCTGGCCGAGCGGCCCAAGCTGATCGTGGCCGGCGCCACCGCCTACCCCCGCCTGATCCACCCCGAGCCGCTGCGGGAGATCGCCGACGAGTCGGGCGCCATGCTGATGTTCGACGCGGCCCACATCGCGGGGCTGATCGCGGGCGGTGTGCACCCCAACCCGACCCAGTACGCGGATGTGGTGACATTCACCACCCACAAGACGCTGCGCGGCCCCCGGGGCGGCGCCATCATCTGCCGCTCGGACTACGGGCCGGCGGTCGACAAGGCTATGTTCCCCGGCATCCAGGGCGGGCCGCTTGACCACGCGGTGGCGGCCAAGGCGGTGGCCTTCGCCGAGGCGGCCACCGACGAGTTCGCCGACTACGCGGCCCGCATCGTGGAGAACTCCCGGGCTCTGGCCTCGGCGCTGGCCGGGCACGGATTCCGGCTCGTCTCCGGCGGCACCGACAACCATCTCATGCTGGTGGACCTGCGAACCTTCGATCCTGACCTGACCGGCAAGGAGGCCCAGGCCACCCTCGACGCCGCCGGGATCAGTCTCAACAAGAACACCGTGCCCGACGACCCCCGCTCGCCGTTCGTCACCTCCGGTGTGCGCATCGGCACGCCCGCGGTCACCACCCAGGGCATGGACACCGACGACATGGCAACCATTGGGGATCTCATCTCCAGGGCGCTGCGCAACCGCACCGACGAGGCCGCGGTGGCTGCGGTGAGGGCCGACGCCAAGGCTCTGTGCACGGCCAAGCCTCCCTACCCGGGACTCGACACCCGGGACTAGTTGATTCCCGGTCGAGCCGCCGGTGCCTAACCGGCCCGCGGATCGCCCGGGTCTCGGTCCTCGGGGTTGAGGTCCTCGAGTTCCTGGCCAGCGGTCTCCGGGTACTTCCACACGACTAGGGCGGCCACCGCCAACGGGCCGACCGCCAGCAGGGCCAATGCAGGCCCCAGACGGCCGTCCAGTGCGTCGGACAGCCACCCGGCCACGAACAGGCCGAGGGCGCTGCCGGCCACGCCGACGGTGACTATCAGTCCGTTGGCCCGTCCCCGGCGGTAGGTGCCGAAGAGTTCGGGCCCGTAGACGGCCAGCGCGGGCACGGCCACCGCGCCCAGCACCCCTCCAGCCAGGGTCAGCGACCACAACGCCGCGCCGTCGGTGAAGAAGGCCCAAGCCGCGCACACCGCCCCCGCCACCAGGCCGGCCGCGCCAACCGGCCGGCGGCCCCGCCGGTCGGCCAGGTAGCCGCCCGCGAGGACGCCGATGCCGATGGGGGTGCTGGTGACCACCGTGAACAGGGAGATGGCCGCGGCGGAGAACTCCCGCTCGTCCTTGAGGAAGTCGTTGCGCAGCCCCGAAGCGGGGGCGGCGAACATGGCGATCAGGAACGCCGAGGCCGCCAGCAGCGCCAGCCGCCTGCGCCGACGTTCAGCCGCTTCGACATCGGAGGGGGAGGGGGAGCCGGACGAGCGATCGTCTCGGGCCTGGAACCCGGCGCCGCCGATCTCGAAGCGCCGGCTCTCGGGCAGCTGCCGACCCACCCAAGCCATGACGGCCACGCCGGCCAGCGGCACCACGTACACCGTGCGCCACGCCGAGATGTGCAGGTCCGCCACGGGCAGCACCCACACCGCCATCCCGGAGCCGAGACCGGCGCACAGCACCAGTACCGACATCGCCCAGGCCCGCGACCGGGCCGGCATCTCCTCGGCCGCCAGGATCACGATAAGGATCCCCAGGGCGGTCGACAGCCCCCGGGCCAGCAGCTGCGTGGCCCCCAGGAACCACAGCCCAGGCGACAGCGCCCCGAGCGCGGTGACGACACAGCTGGCAACCCCGGTCGCGAGCAGCAGGCGTCTGCGGCCGTGGCGGTCGGCCAGGGCCACGCTGGCCAGCGCGACCAGCACGCCGACCCGGACCACGGCAAGGACGATCCCCTGGGCGGTGTTCCCGTGGCCGAACTCGTCGGCCGCGAACGTGAGGGTCTGGGAGAGGACGGTGCCGAGGTAGCCGTCCAGTACTTGGACGGTGCACAGCAGGCCCAGCACTGTCGAGGCGCGAGCGTCGATCCGGTCGGGAGGCGCCCACCAGTAGCCGTAGACGTCCTTGCGGTGCCGCAGCGCGTGCCTCACTGGGAAGTGGAACAGCCACGCCCACACCGGCACCGCGAGCCGGTAAGTGGTGGTCTCAACCAGTTCCCACGTCTCCTCGCCCGCGTCCGCGCTGCCGACCTCGGCCTCCTGCAGCGACAGCCTCCGTTCGTAATGCCGGAAGGGTCCGTCCTCTGCCTCGAAGCGGTCCTCGCCGGCGGCACGCTCGGCCACGATGTCGCACCGGGGCCCCCGCCGCATGGCCCGCTCACGCTCCATCTCAGCCGCGTTGCCGCGCCGAACGACCCGCGAGACCGTCACGTTCGGCCCTCTGTCGCCCGTCTCATCGCGCTTTCTTGTTCATGTGACAAGAAAGCGCGATATACACCGCCGGGGGGCGGGCTCAATAAGCTTGTGTGGTGGCGATCAAGCGGATCGAGCGGATAGTCGTTCGCTCCGGGCCTCCGCTGGAGGGCGTGGTGGCAGTGGCGGGCGCCAAGAACTCGGCGCTCAAGCTCATGGCAGCCACCCTGCTGTCCGAGGGCTCCTACCGGCTCGGCAACGTTCCCCGAATCGTCGATGTGGACCTGATGGCCGAACTCCTGCGAGCGGTGGGCTGCACCGTCGAGTGGGACCCGAACGACGAGGCGGCGCTGCGCATCGACGTGCCCGCCGAGATAACCCCGGTGGCCCCCTACGACATCGTCGAGCGGTTCCGGGCATCGGTCGTGGTCCTCGGGCCCATGCTGGCCCGGTGCGGTGAGGCCACTGTGGCCCTGCCGGGTGGCGACGACTTCGGCCCCCGGCCCGTGGACATGCACGTGCGGGGCCTCACCGAGTTGGGCGCGCACGTCGACGTCGTGCACGGCAACATCGAGGCGTCGGCGGCCGAGCTGCTCGGAGGTCGGGTCGTGCTCGAGTTCCCCAGCGTGGGGGCCACTGAGAACCTGTTGATGGCCGCGGTGGCGGCCAAGGGCACCACCGTGATCGACAACGCGGCCCGTGAGCCCGAGATATTCGACCTCTGCCGGTTCCTGGGCCGCATGGGGGCCGGCATCTCCGGCGCAGGCTCGTCCACGCTCGTCATCGAAGGGGCCGGGACGGCTCAGTACCTGCGGGCCGCCGACCACACCGTCGTTCCCGACCGCATAGTGGCGGCCACCTATCTGGCCGCGCTCGGCGTGGCCTCGGGGGAGGTCTTCGTGGCCGGTGCCCGCTACGACCACATGGAACTGCTCTGCCAGAAGCTGGCCGAGATGGGGATGCTGATCACCCCCGACGCCGACGGCATCCGGGCCATAGCACCGCGCCGCCTCGACTCGGTCGACTGCTCCACGTTGCCCTATCCCGGTGTGGCGACGGACTACCTGCCCTTCCTGGTGGTGGTGATGGCGACCGCGTCGGGGGTGGGGATCGTCACCGAGAACCTGTTCCCGGGGCGGTTCCGCTACGTCGACGAGTTGCGCCGCATGGGTGCCGACATCCGCACCGACGCCCATCACGCGGTGGTGCGGGGCGTCGAGAGGCTCTCGGGTGCACCGGTCCGAGCCCACGACATCCGGGCCGGCGCGGCGCTGGCCGTGGCCGGGCTCGGAGCTGACGGACCCACGGTGGTGACCGACGCCCATCACGTGGCCCGAGGCTACGAGGACCTGGCCGGCGACCTGGCGTCGCTCGGTGCCGACGTTCGAGCCGAGTAGGTCGAGCCGGGCCACATCTCACTCATCTTCGCCTGCGGAGGCCTGGGACTGCTTGACCGCCCGTCGCTTGGCGTTCCACACGATGCCGGCGAACAGCAGCAGCGGCCCGGCCACTAGGAGCGCCTCGTCCCATCCGCCCTGATGCGCCAGCATCTCCAAGCCCATCCCGCGAGCCTACGAGGGGCGGCGGGCCGGAGTTCGGGCCAAGTCCGGCAGCTGAGCGCGTGTTGGGGGTCGGAGTTGGGGCCGGGTGCTGCGAGACTGGGCCTGTGCAGGCCGAAGTGGAGAAGATCATCAAGATCATCCGGCCGGCCATCCAGGCCGACGAGGGAGACATCGAACTCATCGACGTGGACGAGTCCACCGGGATCGTCACCGTCGAACTCCACGGAGCGTGCGTCACATGCCCGGCGTCCACGCAGACCCTCAAGGCCGGCATCGAGCGGATCATGCGGGACCGCGTGCCCGGGGTCACCGAGGTGGTCGAGATCAACGCCCTGGGCATGAGCGAGATGGCCGTCTCGCTGTAGAAGCCGGGCCTTTAGATCCGTTTGCCGACGCCAGTGGGACCGCCGGGTCCGCGCCGCTACGGTGCCGAGCCGTGAGCGACACCCCGGAGGTTGTTCCCCGACCCCCTGAGCGCCGCTGCTACCGGCACCCCGACCGCCGCGGCGGGGTCAGCTGCCAGCGCTGTGACCGCCCGATCTGCCCGGACTGCATGCATCAGGCGTCGGTCGGCTTCCATTGCCCCGAGTGTGCGGCCCCGCGCGGCTCCACGTCGATGACCGCTCGGCCACGGATAGTGATGAGTTCCTCACGCCCGGTGGTCACTCAGATTCTCCTGGCGTTGAACGGGCTGGCCTTCCTGTACTCGGTGTTCCTGAGCCGCTCGGCCAGCGGCATTACCCGGATCGACCAGGGGTTGCTGATCGACGGTGGCCTGTTCGCTCGGGCCCGGCTCATCGACGGCTTCGAACTCAAGCTGATCGGCGTGGACACCGGTGAGTACTACCGGCTGGTCACCTCCGCCTTCCTCCATGACGGCGTCTTCCACCTGGCCTTCAACATGTACGTCCTGTGGATCCTCGGGCAGATTCTGGAGGCCGGCTTCGGGCGGGCCCGGTTCCTGTCGCTGTTCGTCGTGTCGATGCTCGGCGGCGCGTTCGGAGTGCTGTTGCTGTCGCCGAACTCGCCTACGGTCGGGGCCTCGGGGGCCGTGTTCGGCTTGATGGGCGCGACCGTGCTGGTCCAGCGGGCCATCGGCGGCAGCATCTGGCGCACACCGCTGGCCCCGCTGCTGATGCTCAACATCGTCTTCACCCTGCTGGTCCCGCGGGTGTCGATCGGCGGCCACTTCGGTGGCCTCATCGCGGGCGCCATCATGGGCTGGTTGATGCTCGCGCTGGAGCGTCGCAACGCTCCGGCCTGGGCAACGGTGTCGCTGGGCGGGATGCTCTCGGCGCTGCTGGTGGCAGGGTCGGTGATCGCCGCCGCCCAGTAGCCGTCCACCATGTCGAATTGGCAGCGTTCTGCTCGCCATGCGTGCGTTCTGCTGCCAATCCCTGGTCGGGTCCGCGGTGGCCCCCGGTCCGTAGGATGACAGGGTGTCCGGTCCGTCCGAGCCGCACGAGGTCTACCTGGACCACGCCGCATCCACGCCGCTGAGGCCGTCGGCTCGCGACGCCTGGCTGGCCGCGGCGGACCGGCATCACGCCAACCCGACCGGATCCCACCGGGCCGCCCGCGAGGCCCGACGAGCGCTGGACCGGGCCCGGGAGCGGGTGGCTGCGGTCCTGGGTGCTGATCCCGGCGAGATCGTGTTCACCTCGGGAGGCAGCGAGGCCGACAACATGGCCGTGCTGGGCGCCCTGGGGGTTCGGGGCTCGGACGCCTTGGCCGTGACCACCGACGCCGAGCACCACGCGGTGCACGATCCGGTGGAGAGCTCCGGCGGGGTGTTCGTCGGCGTGGACGAGCGGGGAATCGTCGACCTCGACGCTCTAGCCGAAGTTCTGCGTGCCCGCGACACCGACGTCGCCGTGGTCTCGGTCATCGCGGTCAACAACGAGACCGGCTCGATCACACCGCTGGAGGAGGTGGCCCGCGTGGCGCGCGATCTGGCCCCGGCGGCTCTGCTGCACACCGACGCAGTGCAGGCCGTGAACTGGATCGACGTGGCCGCCGCCACCGCCGATTTCGACCTCGTCTCGGTGACGGGCCACAAGGTGGGCTCGCCGGTGGGCACCGGCGTACTGGTGGTGCGCGACGGTGTGGAACTCGATCCGCTGATCGTCGGGGGCGGCCAGGAGCGGGGCCGGCGGGCCGGGACTCCCGACGTGGCCGGAGCGGTGTCGTTCGCGGTTGCGCTCACCGAAGCCGTGGACGGACGGCCCGAGAGCGTCGGGCGTCTCAGGGTGATGCGCGACGCTCTCATCGGCGGCCTCACCGACCGGCTCGGTGATCGGCTGCTGGTATCGGCCGCGCCCAACGGCGGCGATCGCGACCACATCGCGGCCGGGATCGCCAACGTGTGCATCGCCGGCGTGCAGAGCGAAGCGCTGCTGTTCCTGATCGACGCAGCCGGTGTGCGGGCCTCGGCCGCCTCCTCGTGCTCCAGTGGCGCCCAGGACCCATCCCATGTGCTGGCAGCCATGGGCGTGCCCCGCGACGTGGCGCTGGGATCGTTGCGGTTGTCGCTCGGCCATACGACCGTTGAGTCCGATGTGGAGCGTGCTGTCGATGTGATCGCGGAGTCGGTCGGGCGCCTCGACCGCTTCGGCGGAGGCTGAGATGGCTGGGTCGACGAACGGCGCCCGCGGGCCGAAGGTCCTGGTGGCCATGTCGGGCGGGGTGGATTCCTCGGTTGCCGCGGCGCGGCTGCTTGAGGCCGGCTACGACATCGCCGGCGTCACCATGAAGCTGTGGGGCGGGCCCAGCGACACCGGCTGCTGCTCGGTGTCCGACGTCGACGACGCCCGCTGGGTGGCCGACCAGCTCGGCATCGAGCACCACGTGTTCAACTTCGGGGACGACTTCGAGCGCCACGTGGTTGCTCCTTATGTGGCCGACCATGCCGCCGGCCTCACACCGAATCCCTGCGTGGAGTGCAACCGGCACATCAAGTTCAGCCGGCTCCTGCGTCGGGCCGACGCGCTCGGCTTCGACCTGGTGGCGACCGGCCACCACGCCCGCATCGTCGGTGGGCCCGGCGGACCCCGGCTGGCCCGGGGCGTCGACAAGGCAAAGGACCAGTCGTACGTCCTGCACATGCTCGACGCGTCTGTGCTCGCCCGGCTGCTGCTGCCGGTGGGGGAGACGACCAAGGACGAAGTCCGGCGGGAGGCGGAGGCTCGGGGTCTGGTCACGGCCCGCAAGCCCGACAGCCAGGACGTGTGCTTCATCACGGCTTCGAGCGGCCGCCGGAAGTTCCTCGGCGAGCGCATCCCGATGAGTCCGGGGCGGCTGGTGGACACCGGGGGACGCCAGGTCGGCACCGTCGAGGCGTTGGAGCTCGTCACTGTAGGGCAGCGTCGGGGCCTCGGAGCAGTCGGCAAGGGGTCGCCCCGGTATGTGCTCGATGTGGACGCCGAGTCGTCGACGGTGACGGTGGGAAGCCAGGCGGAGCTCGACAGCGAAATCACGCCGCTGGAGGACTGGCGCTGGATGGACGGTCCGGTGGACGGCCCGGTGCTGGTACAGACCTCAGCGCACGGTGCGGCGGAGGCCGCCACGGTCGATCGGGCCGGCGCGGCCGTCCGCTGGGCCGAGCCCCGCCGACGAGTGGCTCCGGGCCAGAGCGTGGTCGCCTACCGGGGCGACATCGTGGTCGGCGGCGGCACCGCGGCCCGAGCGGCCAAGTTGCACGCCTGACGACGAGCAGCTACCGGTATTGAGGCAACGCCGGCAGTCGGCTGGTCGGACCGTCCTGGGCGGTCAGGTCGGTATCAGCACGGCCGTATCCGAATGCAGTGCGGCCAACCCCTTGTCCAGCGTCACCAGCGATCCGCCGAAATGGGCTGCCAGCGCCGCGAGGTACGAGTCGGTCACCTGGCGATGGCCGATCGCTCCGGCCAGAACCCCGGGGGTGTAGGCGATCTCGTCGGGCCAGAAGACGTGCTGGGGCTGCGACACGATCTCATCCAGCGCGGTCAGCGCTTCGAGTGCCCCCATGCCGGCCCGAAGCAGGAACCGGACCAGCGTTCCCTGCGTGATCGGGCAGGTGGCCAATCGATCGTCGTGGCCCTGGAGCCACTCGTGAGCTTGCCGGTGGTGGATGTGGTCCGGGACGGTCAGCGCGATCAGAACGTTGCCGTCGGCCAGGGCTGCGCTCACTCGTCCCCCGGCGGGTTTCACCACTCGTCTTCCAGAGATCTGACATCCTCGGCGGTGACGGGTCGACCGAGCTTGACGATGGGCCATCCCGAAGGTGTCGTTTCGACCCGGGGCGCCTCTTCGGGAGCGATGCCGAGTGCGCTCCGGACGCAGTCGGTGATGACCTGGCTCATCGTCTTCTTCTGCTGATGGGCTAGCTCCCGCGCCAACGCGTGCAGATCGGGCGGCAGGTCGACCGTCGTGCGCATCACTGCATCATAACATCTTGACGCAACAATGATGCACGGTGACGCAAGGATGACGCAACGAGTGGTCACGGGCATGCGGCAAGGGCGCTGACATCGGTTGACCGAAGGGGTTAGCCGAGTGTGAGGCCACGGCGCTCGGCGGTGGCCAGCACAGCTGCGGGTCGGCTGGGCGACACCAGCAGGGCGGCGAGCGAGCGCTCCTCGCTGTGGTTGCGGTCGGTCATCACGCTCGCCTTCACCGGCTCGGTGAGACGCAGTTCCAAGGCCATGCCGAAGGCCTGGGCGGACAGGTCCGTAGCGTCGGTGTCGGCTCGGGCCGGGCCGATCGAGTCGATGCCGCGGCGGCTCATGGGCAGCGGCTCGGCAACAGCGAGATGGTCATGCAGCACCAGCCCATTGGGGACGAATACCAGCCAGCGACGGGCCAGCCGGTACAGGGTGTGGGCCGCGAACGCCGCAACCGGCAGTCCCACCGCAGCAGCCAGGATGCCGGCGCCCCAGCCCTGGTCGGCCAGCAGCAGGGGCCCGACGGCTACACCGGCCACCGCGACCGCGCCCATCGGCACGACGAGCGCAACGATGATCGGTCCGGGCGGTCGCAGCAGGAATCGGCGCTCGGCGCCGTAGCTGGCCGCATCCACCTGGGCCTCGGCGTAGACGGGGTGAAACACGACGAGCGTGCCGACCACACAGGCCAGATTCCCGACCACGGCGGCGGGATCTGAGGCCTCGGCTGCCGCCAATGCCAACTCCAGAGTGCCGGCGGGCACGCCGATACGGGCCACGGTCAATGCCCGCGGCCCGGGAAGAACCAGCGCGGCGAGCACCAGGGCGTAGCCCAGCCACATGGCCACGATCACGGTTGTGTGGGCGGCGCCGTCGTCGGGTCGTAGCGCGGTGTGAATCAGGTCCCCGAAGAACGCCAGCACTCCGACCGCCAGCCAGGCCCCGACCACGCCGGCGCGCACCATCAGCGCGGTCCGGGCCCGGGTTCGTTCAGCGGAGCGCGCGTCACTTCGCACGGTCTCAATTGTGCCACCGGGCCACCGCAGGGAGGTCATAGTGCAGTCACAGCGCAGATGTAGCCTCGGGCGATGGCCGACCCTGACACCGCCGCCGCGGTGAGCACAGCCAGGCGCGTCCGGATGCTCCATGCCGTGCTCAACCACCACTCGGCGCTGTACTACGCGGGCAAGCCAGAGATCCCCGACGCCGACTTCGACGACCTGCTCAACGAATTGAAGGCTCTGGAGACACGGCACCCTGAGTTGGTCCATCCCGACTCGCCCACCCAGCGGGTCGGGGCCCCGCCCGACACCGCCTTCGCGCCGGTGCGCCACGAGCCGCCCATGATGTCGCTGCACAACGCCCTCGACATCGAGGAGTTGCGAGCGTGGCACGAGCGGGTGCACCGCGCCCTCGCTGCCAGTACGCCTGTCCCCGCTGGGGAGCAAGTACTGCCGACCATGGAGGACACCCAGGTCGGGGACTACGCGGTCGAGCTGAAGTTCGACGGCCTGGCCATATCGGTGCGGTACGAGGACGGCGTGCTGGTGCGGGCCGCCACCCGGGGCGACGGCCGCACCGGCGAGGATGTCACCCATTCGGTGCGCACCATCGCCGATGTCCCGATCCGCCTTGACGGCGACGCTCCGGCCGTGCTGGAGGTTCGGGGCGAGGTGATCCTGCTCCTGTCCACCTTCAAGGCGCTCAATGCCCGCCAGGCCGAGAAGGGCGAGAAGGCCTACGTCAATCCCCGCAATGCGGCGGCCGGCTCGCTGCGCCAGAAGGACGCCCGGGTGACAGCCGAGCGGGGCCTGTCGTTCTGGTGCTACCAGCTCGGCTATGCCGACGGCGGGCCGGCCTTCAGTTCCCACATGCAGACGCTGCACTGGCTGAAGTCACTGGGCCTGCCGGTGAACGAGTACTCGGCGGGTCTCGCCGATCTGGCCGCGGTGGAGGCCCATCTGGCCGATTTCGAGCGGCGTCGCCACGGCCTCGACTACGAGTTCGACGGCCTGGTCGTGAAGGTCGACGATCTCAGCTTGCAGGCTCGGCTGGGCGTGGACGCCAAGGCCCCCCGCTGGGCGATCGCCTACAAGTTCCCGCCCGAGGAGCGGACCACCAAGCTGCTCGACATCGAGGTGTCGATCGGGCCATCGGGCCAGGCCACCCCCTTCGCCCGGCTGGAGCCGGTGTTCGTGGGCGGCGTGACGGTGGCGACGGCCACGCTCCACAACGAGGACCAGGTGGCGGCCAAGGACGTGCGCCCCGGCGACACCGTCATCGTGCGCCGGGCCGGCGAGGTGATACCCGAGGTCGTGGGTCCTGTGCTCTCGGCGCGTCCCGAGGGATCGGAACCGTGGTCGTTCCCTCCGGACTGCCCAGTGTGTGGGGAGGCGCTGCAGCGGGCCGAGGGCATGTCGGCCACGCAGTGCGTCAACTACCGGTGCCCCCGCCAGATCCGGGGCCGCATCGAGCACTTCGTGGGCCGGGCCGCCATGGACATCGAGTTCCTGGGGGAGCGCAACATCGACCGCTTCGTGACGGAGGGCCTGCTCGGCGATGTCGTCGGGCTGTACTCGCTCGACTTCGAGCGGATCGAGCAGATGGAGGGTTTCGGGCAGATCTCGGTGAACAACCTCCGCCGGTCGATTGAGGCCAGCAAGGAGCAGCCCCTGTCGAGGCTGCTGTTCGCGTTGAGCATCCCTGAGATAGGCCAGGTCAACGCCCAGGTGCTGGCCGCGTCCTTCGGCGATGTCGACGGCATTCTGGACGCGAGTGAGGAGGCCCTGGCCGAGGTGGAGGGGTTCGGGCCGATCATCGCGGCGTCGGTGCGGGCCTGGTTCGAGGACGCGCACAACCGCCGGCTCATCGAGGGTCTGCGGGCGGCCGGGCTCCGGATGGAGGCCGAGGCATCCGACGGCGCAGCCGAGGGCGAGGGGCTGCCCCAGACCCTGGCCGGCATGTCGGTGGTGGTGAGCGGCGCCCTGGAGGGCTTCAGCCGCGACGAGGCCAAGCAGGCCATCCTGGCCAGGGGCGGTTCCGCGCCGGGCTCAGTGTCGGGACGCACCACCGCGCTGGTGGTAGGCGCCGACCCCGGAGCATCCAAACTGCGCAAGGCCGAGGCGTCGGGTGTCCCCGTGATCGACGAAACCGCCTTCCAGACCCTCCTGGAGACCGGCCGGGTGCCGTAGCAGCACGACTAGCCGCGTCCGCCACCCTGACACAGGGGCGATGTAGGTTCATCACCGATGAGCACTCCGGCGCGAAGGGGCGGCACGGCCACGTCCAGTTTCGGCGTGAGCCGGCGGGAGGGCCACGACGCCTCGGCCTTCTACGAGCGCTTCTCTGCTCCAGAGATCAGCCGGGACTCGGAGATTTCCGCCCACGCCAGCCGCAATCAACTGTGGGTCGGCGACGCGCGCGACATGGACGCCCATGGAGACGTGGCCGACAACTCCGTGGCTCTGGTTGTCACGTCGCCGCCGTACTTCGCTGGCAAGGAATACGAGGAGGCGGTGGGGGAGGGCCATGTCCCCGCCAGCTACAAGGACTACCTGCAAATGCTCCGTGACGTCTTCGCCGAGTGCAAGCGCAAGCTAGAGCCGGGAGGGCGCATCGCCGTCAACGTGGCCAATCTGGGCCGGAAACCGTATCGCTCACTCTCGTCCGACGTGATCGGGATCCTGCAGGATGACCATGGGCTATTGCTGCGAGGCGAGGTCATTTGGCGCAAGGCCGAGGGTGCGGCAGGCAACTGCGCGTGGGGGAGCTTCCAGCGTCCGGCCAATCCGGTGTTGCGGGACCTGACCGAGCGGGTCGTGATCGCGTCCAAGGGACGTTTCGACCGCGCGCTGTCGGCTGCGGAGAGGTCGACCCGGGGACTGCCGTCGCTGGGCACTGCCAATGCCGACGAGTTCATGGACGCCACCACCGACGTATGGGAGATCCCGGCGGAGTCGGCCACCCGTGTGGGGCACCCCGCCCCGTTCCCGGTGGAGCTGCCCGAGCGCCTGATCGACCTGTACACCTACCGGGGCGACCTGGTGCTCGACCCGTTCATGGGCGCGGGGACAACGGCGGTGGCCGCGGTGCGCACCGGTCGCCACTACGTGGGTTTCGACACCGATGACGGCTATCTGCAGGTGGCGCGGCAGCGCATCGCCCGGGAGCGGGAGCGGCTCCTGAGCGGCACGGGCACTCGCCGATGGGAGGCGAAGGGCAACAGCCAGGCGCGCCTGTTCGATCCTCCGGACGGAGGTGACGAACCAGGAGTCATCGGGACGCACGCATCGAGCAACGGTGCCGGTCACCGGCTTGACGACGACTTCCAGGCTCGGGCCGTGCTGGAGGGCCGCAAGGCGCAGGAGAAGGCGCGGCAAGTCCTGTCCGAGTGCGGATTCGGGGAGATCCACGAGAGGGTCTCCTTCTCCTGCGGAGTCGAAGTCAACTTCTCGGCGGTCGACCGGGAGGGCCGGCGATGGCTGTTCGATGTGTCCGGCGCCTTCAGTGTCACCCAACGGCCGGGACTACGTCGCACCGACACACTGTGGAAGGCGCTCGGCAAGGCGGCCGTGCTGGATACGGCCGGCCACCGGCAGCCCCTCGTGCTGCTGACCACCGACCGGCCGGCGGCCAGCAGCGTGGGACATCGAGCCTTGGACGCGGTGACCGGACCCGGCAAGCCCGTGCACGCCGTCATCGAGATGGAGGATCCCGACGATCTCCGCCGCCTCGCCGCTCTGGCTGATGGCGGGGACTCGGGGGATGGGTCTGCGGGGGTTGCCTAGCGGGAGGGTTAGGACACCTCGAAGCACCAGCGGACGGTGTCGGCCTCCTCGGGGCGGGCGATCAGCACGAACGTCGCCACCGCGCAATTGGTGTCGGGGGACAGGGCCTCGATGAGGCGGCCCTCGCCCGGGTCGAACTCGAACCGGTTGAGGCCTTCGATGTGGTTGACCTCGGCGGTCACGTCGACGCCGTTGCCGGCCTGCTCGCTGGGGTAAACAACGAGAGACGACAGCCGGTAACGGGCATCGAGGACCACGCCCACCTGTTGTTGCTGGAGCACCTCGTCGCCGGGGCTCGGGATGACGCGATTCACGGCGGGACTCGCGGTGACTGCACTGTCGGCGTCGTCGTCGCCCGAGCCGACGAGGGCAGCCACGACGAAGCCCAGGATCCCGAACAGAATCAGCGCGGCGATGCTGACGCGGATCCGCAACGAGCTGCGCGGGGGCGGGGGCATGTCGGGGCTGGGTTTCCCACTCCTAGTCACTTTGCTCACGGGTTGTTCGGGCCCTGGTCCGTTGGTGGTCATCGCATCCCGCACGGTACCGGGCTCAGGTGCCGAAGAATGTGCGCTGGTAGGTACGAGCCCTCGCGGTGCGGCGGTGTATCTCCCGCTCTTGTTCGCTGCGCTCACGGGCCGCTCGGGCCACGGCCTCGCCCGTTTGGGCCGGCTCGCGCGCCTACCCGCTCGGCCTCTGGGAGCGGTGAGCGGGTGAGAGTCCCGGACCGTGCTGTCCTGGGCGGTACCGTGACGACGGTGATCGCCAACCAGGACGCGAGCCGGGCATTCGGCGGCCGCTACCGGCTGCTGGAGTTCGTCGGAGAGGGATCGAACGCTCGCGTCTACGTGGCCGAGGACCTCACGCTGCTCCGGCGGGTGGCGCTCAAGATCCTGCGCGCCGACACCGCCGAGCACGCCGGCTTCCCGGAGCGCTTCGCCGAGGAAATGCGAGCGACCTCAGCGCTCAGCCACCCTCGAGTGCTGCCGGTGTACGACTGGGGCCTCAAGCCGCAGCCATACGCGGTGACGGAGTACCTCACCGGCGGAAGTCTGGCTGCGGTCCTGCGTGAGGGGTACCGGCTCACTCCCTCGCAGGCGCTCATGGTCGGACTGGAAGCCGCCCGGGCGCTGGTGAACATCCACAAGGGCGGCCGAGCGCACCTCGGCTTGACGCCCGCCAGCATCCTGTTCGACTCGGGTTCCCGTCCCTACATCTCCGACCTCGGGCTGGCTGCGGCCCTTGAGGCGGCCGCTCAACCGCCGCCGGAGGTCGGCGACGCAGGCGCGATCGAGGCCGCCGAGCCGGCCGCAGCCTCCACGGCCGCGGCTGCAGCCGGGGTGGGTGGCGCGCCGGTGAGCTACTCCCGGATCGACCAGGCGCAGGACGTGCACGACCTGGCCCTAACCCTGTGCGAGGCCGTCACCGGCGCCAGGAACCTCACCGTCGACGTCGGTGGCCCGGACCCGATTCCCATCACCGCCCTCGGCCCGCTTCAAGCCGTTCTCGAGCGCGCCATCGCGGCCGACCCCATCGGAAGGCTGACCGCCGCCGAACTGGCATCGGAGCTGCTGCGGGTGGCGCCCTTGCTGCCGCGCCCCGATCCGCTGCCGCTGGCTATCCTCAAGACACCGCCCGCCGATGCGGGTCCGACCCGCGACGACAGCGCGGAAGCCTTCAAGCAGCTCGGGCCGACGGTGTCGGAGCGTTCGGCGATCCCCCACGACGACGTCCCTCGCCGGCGGTGGCCGGGGCTGGTGCTGGCCGCCCTGCTCGTCATCGGCGGCGCAGCCGGCGGGGTTTGGGCTTGGCTCTCCGGCGAATCCGACCCCACCGTTCCCGAGCTCGGTGGGCACACGGGCGTCGCGGCCGCGTCGGCCGCGGCCGACGCGGGTTGGGAAGTCAACGAGATACTGGTTCGCGCCCCGGACACCGAGCGCGGGGAGATCGTCCGCACCGAGCCCGCAGCCGGCGAACCGCTCGGCGAAGGCGCCACGTTGGACGTGTTCATCTCTCTGGGCGAGCCGCTGATCCTGGTCTCCGACCTGGAAGGCCTGTACTTCGGCCTGACGGTGGGCGAGGCCACCGGAGAACTGGATGCCGCCGGCTTCGGCGTGGTCGGCGAGACGCTCGTCAACGACGAAGTGGTTCCGGCCGGGAACGTGATCGGCCTCGATGTCGCCGAGGGCGTCTACGAACTCGAGGCCGGCAGCGACGTCATGCTGCTGGTATCGGACGGCCCGGCTGATCGCAGAGTTCCCGCGGTGCCCGAGAGCCGGGAGCCGCGGGCCGCCGCCGACGCACTGGCGGCACTCCGGCTGGCGCCGCGAGTCGTGACGGAGTTCTCGGCCGACGTGCCCGAGGGAAGCGTGATCGGCTTCCGCCCGGCCAGCGGCAGTGCGGTGCCGATCGAAAGCACGGTGCGGGTCAGGGTCTCGCTCGGGCCCATGCCGCCGCCGGAGCCTGAGGAGCCGGTCGAGGGCGAGGAGGGAGAGGAAGCCCCCGAGTCCGGGGGCGAGGATTCCCCCGAAGCGGGCTCCGGCGGGTAGGCGTCGGGCCTATCCTTCCGACGTGTCCGGGCGGATCACCCGCGAAGAGGCGGCCCATGTGGCCCGGTTGGCCCGCCTGCGCTTCAGCGACGAAGAACTGGATGAGCTCGCGGCGCAGCTCTCCGCGGTGCTCGACCACGCCGCCGACGTCGAAGCGCTCGACGTGACCGGCATAGAACCGACATCGCATCCCCACCCGCTCGTCAACGTGACGCGGGACGACGAGGTGCGGTCCTCGCTCGAGCGAGACGAGGTTCTGGCCCAGGCACCGTCGGTCGAGGACGGCCAGTTCCGGGTGCCGCCGATCCTGGGCGAGGCGCCGTGAGTCGAGGAGGCAGGTTCGAGTTGTCGCTGAGCCGGGAGACGGCGCCGTGACTGCACTGGCTATTGCGGCTGCGGTGAAGTCCGGGGAACGCACTGCCTCCGACATCCTGGAGGAGCATCTGGACCGCATCGACGACCGGGACGGCGAGATCGGCGCCTTCAACATGGTGATGGCCGACGATGCCCGCTCCGACGCCGCCAGGATCGACACGGCCTTGGCCAAGGGCGATCCGGTCGGGCCGCTGGCCGGCGTGCCCGTGGCGCTCAAGGACAACCTGTGCACCAGGGGAGTCCCCACCACTTGCTCGTCACGGATGCTCGAGGGTTGGCGTCCCCCGTACGACGCCACCGTGGTGCAGCGGCTTCGCTCCGCCGGCGCGGTGGTGGTCGGCAAGACCAACCTCGACGAGTTCGCCATGGGCTCCTCCACCGAGAACTCCGCCTTCGGGCCCACCCGCAACCCCCATGACACCAGCCGGGTACCAGGAGGCTCCAGCGGAGGCTCGGCAGCGGCGGTGGCCGCGGGGTTCGCTCCGCTGGCGCTCGGGTCCGACACGGGAGGGTCGATCCGCCAGCCGGCCGCGCTGTGCGGTGTGGTCGGCCTCAAGCCCACCTACGGAAGGGTGTCGCGCTACGGGCTGGTCGCGTTCGCGTCGTCACTCGACCAGGTCGGCCCCATCGCGTCGAATGTGGCCGACGCGGCAGCCTGCTTCGAGGCCATCTCGGGGCACGACCCGCTCGACTCGACATCGTTGGACGGCACCCGCGAGCCGGTCGTCGCCGGCTTAGGACAGGGCGTGGAGGGCCTGCGAGTCGGGATCCTGGCCGAGTTGTGCGCCGGGAGCGCCCATGTAGCGGGTGCGGCGGGGTTGGAGGGAGTCTCGGCGGTAGAGGGCGTCGCGGCCGATGTCACCGCCCGGGTCGACGACGCCGCGACCGCCCTGGAGGCTGCGGGCGCCACGATCTCCGTCGTGTCGGCGCCGTCGGCGGTGCTGGGCCTGTCGGCCTACTACCTGATCGCGCCGGCCGAGGCCTCCAGCAATCTGGCCCGCTACGACGGTGTGCGCTACGGGCTGCGGGTCGGCGCCGCCAACGCCGCGGAGATGAACGTCAACACCCGCACCGCTGGCTTCGGGGCCGAGGTCAAGCGCCGGATCATGCTCGGCACCTACGCGTTGTCCGCGGGCTACTACGACGCCTTCTACGGCAAGGCGCTGCGGGTGCGCACGCTGATGCTCCGGGAGTTCGCCGCGGCCTACGCCGACGTCGACGTCCTGTTGTGCCCGACCGCGCCGACCACCGCATTCGAGCTCGGGGCCAAGACGGCCGACCCGCTGCTGATGTACCTGAACGACGTGTGCACGATCCCGTCGAACCTCACGGGCCACCCGGCGGTGTCGGTGCCGTTCGGCTGCGGCGACGACGGTCTGCCCGTAGGCGTGCAGCTCATGGGACCGGCCCTGTCGGAGCCGGTGCTGCTGCGGGCCGCAGCCGTGCTCGAGAAGGCCGAGCCCTCCGGCGGCGGTGCGCAATGAGCGGGGCTGCGCTCGTGCGGGAGCCGGCGCTGCCCGGGGGCTGGGAGCTGGTAGTCGGCTTGGAGGTCCATGTGGAGCTGAGCACGTCCACCAAGCTGTTCTGCGGTTGCGCCAACCGTTTCGGCGACGAGCCCAACACCAACGTCTGCCCGGTGTGTCTGGGACTGCCGGGCTCGCTGCCGGTGGCCAACGCGGCTGCGGTGGACTTCGCCATGCGCCTGGGCCGGGCCCTCGGATGCGAGGTGCGGGGGGCCGTGTTCGCCCGCAAGAACTACTTCTACCCGGACATGCCCAAGGACTACCAGATCTCCCAGTACGACCAGCCCACCAACACCGACGGCCGCCTCGAGCTTCCCGACGGCCACACCGTCGGGATCGAGCGGGCCCATATCGAGGAGGACACCGGCAAGACCACCCACATCGGCGGGGGCGGGCGCATCCACGACGCCGACTTCGCTCTGGTCGACTACAACCGCGCTGGGGTGCCGCTGGTGGAGATCGTCAGCCGCCCCGACATCCGCACCGCCGAGCAGGCCAGGTCCTATGTGCGGGAGCTGCGGGCCATCCTGCTGGCCACCGGCGTGTCCGACGCCCGGATGGAGGAGGGCTCGATGCGGGTGGACGCCAACGTGTCGGTCCGCCCGGCCGGCTCCGGTGAGCTCCGCACCCGCTGCGAGATCAAGAACCTGAGCTCGCTGCGGTCCCTGGGCCGGGCCATCGCCTACGAGGCGCAGCGCCATGTGGACCTGTGGTCGGGCGGCGAGCGGCCCCGCCAGGAGACCCGCCACTGGGACGAGGCGAACGGGCGCACCACGCCGGGCCGTTCCAAGGAGGACGCCGACGACTACCGGTACTTCCAGGATCCCGACCTGGTGCCACTGGCGCCGGCGGCCGAGACGATCGCGGCCATCGACGCGGCGCTGCCGCCGCTGCCGGCCGCCCGACGGGCCGAGCTGGTCGCAGCGGGTGCGGGAGCGGTGGCCGCGGAGGATGCCGCCCTGCTGGTGGAACGGGATCAGGACGGACTGGTGCGGGCGGCCATCGCGGCCGGCGCCGACCCGGCCCTGACCGCCACCCGGGTGGTGAACGACCTGGCCCTCGACGACTGGTCGAAGGTGACGCCGGACGGTCTGGCCGCGCTGGTCGCCATGGAGGACGCTGGAGAGGTCACCGCCACCCAGGCCAAGCAGGTGCTGGCCGAGATGGCCGAGGGGGGCGACACCCCGGAGGCGATCGCGCGGCGCCGGGGCTTCGAGGCCATGGCCGGTGACGACCTTGCCGCGGTCTTGGACGGGGTCATTGCCGACAACCCCGACGCGTGGGACCGCTATTGCGCCGGCGACGAGTCCGACCGCAAGAAGCTGGCCGGCTTCCTGACCGGCCAGGTCATGCGGGCCACCAGAGGCCAAGCCGACGGAGCCGCCGTCAACCGCCTCCTTGCTGCCATGGCACGATCGCGCCCCTAGAAGACGTCGCCATCGCGTGCGGAGATCACAGGGCCACGGAACGTCTCGGAGACTTCCTCTACGAGCGCGTTCGGGTTGAAGGGCTCCGAGTAGTTCTGTTCGTGGTGTAGCACGAGGGTACCGACCCCTGCTCTCGTCGCCAGTCGTCCGAGGTGCTGGCTCTCGATGTGGAACAGCTCCGCATGGCCCTCCGCCTCGCTCCGCCAGGGAGTTGACTCATTGGTGTACGCCTTAGCGCACACATCGCTGAACAACAGGTCTGCACCGGCGGCAGCGTTGGCGAAACTCCGCCCGCCGGCTCCGTCACCGGCCCAAACGATGGTGCGGTCGGTGCTCCGGAAGCAGTAACCGAAGTTCTGTTCGAACCCACCGTGGGGTCTCAAGAACGCCTCGATCTCGACTCTCCCGTCACGGTAGACGACTCCAGGCTTGTGGATCTCGTGTGCAGTCGCGCGCCAGCCCCGGTCCTCCTTGCCCTCCGGACCCTTCACCCGTTCGAGGATGTCACCTCGATAGGCCTCGAGGATTCCCTCCACGAGGTTCGCGGTCCCGACTGGGCCATAAACGTCGAGCGGCTGGTCCTTTCCGCAGGTCCATGGAAGGAACATCAAGCTCGGAAGCCCGATTGTGTGGTCGGAATGGAGGTGCGTCAGGAAGATCCTGGTCAGCCGCCTGGGAGCGAACGCGTCGGCGAGTCGACCCTCATGAGACATGGCCGCCTTGGCGATACCGCGCCAGATCCCTTCTCCGGCATCGATGAGATAAGGCACGTCATCGACAACAACGGCCCCCCCTGGGCCATTGCGGAAGGGGGTTGGTTCAGGCTTGCCCGAGCCGAGCATGACTGCAAGCGAGGTCGCGCCCTCAGGAGCCAGCCACCGGGGCGGCCCCGGATCGTGCCTAGCCTCAGCGGTGAGATACACGCTCGGGGTTCCGGAGTCCTGGCTTGCAGGTTGCGCGCTGGTCGTCATCGGGTCCCCGTTTCTGCTAGCTCCACACGTGCCTGATCGCCGTCGTGGTCGAATAGATGAGCACAGTTGGGCCGGAGGCCGATGGCCACCGTGCGGCCGTCGGAAACATCGGCTGGTGGAGGCCCCGGCACACGCGACACCAAGCTGGTCTCCCCGACGTGAACGTGCAGCAGCGTCTCCGAGCCGAGCGGTTCCGTGAACGTCACAACACCGTCGGCGACGGAGTCTTCGGTGGTGCCCGAGCGATGCACCAGCAGATCCTCCGGGCGCACACCCAGCAGGTAGGTGCCGTCCGGTATCAGGGACGTCATGGCTGCGGTGAGGGAGCGCCCCAATTGCTCTGTCGACGTAGTTGCCTCGAGATCAACGAGGCTTGCCTGCTCACCCTTGACTTGAATTCGTAGCAGATTGATGGTTGGACTGCCGATGAAGCCAGCGACGAATGCGCTCGCCGGGGACTCATACATCTCCAGCGGAGCCGCGACTTGTTCAATCCTCCCCTCGTTCATCAGTACAATTCTGTCTGCAATAGTCATTGCCTCGACTTGGTCATGAGTGACAAGGATCGATGTAATGTCCAGTTCACGTTGGATCTGCGCGATATCTACTCGCAGAGATGAGCGAAGCTTTGCGTCAAGATTGGAGAGAGGTTCATCCATCAGCAACAGCGACGGTTGCAACACAATAGCTCGCGCCAGTGCCACACGCTGTTGCTGGCCGCCGGAGAGTTCATGGACCCTTCGATGCCCTAGCCCGCTGAGTTGAACAGTTTCAAGAATCTCATTGACGCGATCAGCGATTCTCTCCTTCGGCAGCCGTCGCATGCGTAAACCGAATGCGACGTTCTGATAGACGTTTCGATGCGGAAACAGTGCATAGTCCTGAAAGACGAATCCCATGTCGCGGTGATTTGCGGGGACTCTAGTGATGTCGCGTCCATGCAGACTGATGGACCCGGAGTCAGGGGTGAGTAGCCCATTGATCAGTCTCAGAAGTGTCGTTTTTCCGCATCCGGATGGACCGAGGAGAACCAGCATCTCTCCATCTGCTACATCCAGCGACAGGTCCGTCAAGATCTGTGTACCGCCGAGGGAGACACTCAGGTCACGTATACGAAGAGCGATGCTGGAGTCACTGCCACCATCGCCAACATGGGTCTGTGCATTCATCAGATGAACCTCGACCACCTTATGAACCGTTCACCAAGCAGCTCTAGAATGACGATTACTCCGATCACGACCGCGCTTGCAGCGATAGCCGTCGGGTCGATGCCTTGACCTCGCTGCTCCACATAGATGCGCACAAGCAGCGGGATGAAGCGTACGCCGGAGATGAACACCGACACGACGACGTCGGTGAACGAAATGACGAAACCAAAGACTGCACCGACAATCACGCCGGGCAGGACAAGAGGGAGGGTGACCTCGAAGAACGAGCGAACGGGTGAGGCTCCCAGGCTGCGCGCGGCCTGCTCGAGGCTCTGGCTCACGTACGCGAAACTCGTGAGCGTCATGCGGGCGACGTAGGGGAGCACCAACACGGCGTGGGCCATGACCAGTCCGACAGGCGTGCCCAGCAGGTCGATCACGGCATAGAACTGGAGCAGCGCAATCGCCCAGATGACGCGCGGCAGGAACAGCGACGACATCAAGAACGTGTGGACGACGTTCCTGCCCCCGAACTTGTAGCGGCTGAGCGCGTAGGTGGCGGGCAGACCTACCGCTAGGGCGATGACTACGGAGTACCCGGCGAGAGCGATGCTCACCCGCAGCGCGGATTGATACTCCCGGTCCCTGAAGAAGGCGGCGAACCACCTGAAGGACCAGTCATCTGGAGGGAAGGTGAAGTACTCGGCGGGGTTGAATGCCGCAACCACGAGCACGACTATCGGCAGCAGAGTGAAGCACAGGGTCATGTAGGCCACGACAACGAGCCCGATAGACGATCGGCGAGTCTCCATCTACATCACCGGGCCGGTCGAGGCAGGCACAGCAAGGCGGAACAAGTACTTCGCCATACGCCAGGCCAGCCACGCCCCAATCGCCACCGCGAAGGGGAAGAGGGCGAAAGCGGACGCAAACGGATAGTCCAGCACCTCGATCGCCTGCTGGTACGCGAGAGTGCTATACACCTGCACCTTCCCCTGGCCGAGCAGGAGGGGAGTGACGAAGGACGTCAAGTGAGCCATGAAGACCAGCAGCGTGCCTCCGAGAATGCCCGGGAGACTGAGGGGCAGTGTTACCTCACGAAACACTCGCGCTGGTCCAGCACCCAAAGATTTTGCTGCCTGTTCGAGACCAGCATCTATCTTGCTCAGTGCAGTTACTAGGGGCAATACCATTAGAGGCATGAACGCTTGAGTCAACCCGATGATGATTCCGATGTCCTTACCCAACAGCTTGAGGGGTCGTTCTATCAGGTGCAGTTCGATCAACGTTCCGTTGATAATCCCGAAAGGCAGCATCAGCACAATCCAGCCAAGCGTCTGGATCAGTCCCCCACCGACCGTCGGTAGGAGCACCAGCACCATCAAGATGCCCTTCAGGCTCTTCCTCGCCCCTACTTGCCGAGAGACATACAGGGCGAGCGGATATCCCATCAGCAGAGTCACGATTGTAGCGATGGTGCTGATCCTGATTGTACGCCAGTACACCTCGAAGTAGTAGATGTCGCTCAGGATCCGTTCGAAGTTGTCGAGCGAAAACGTTCGCTCAGGAAGGTTCGATCCGGGAACTGCCTTCCAGAAGCTGAACACGACGAGGTGTCCGAGGGGAACAAGGAAGACTATGGCTACAAGAATCAGAGCCGGAGCAACGAGCAGGAACCGCTTGATGTTCCCGGGAACTCTCAACTTGTTCCCGGGAACACCAAGGGTACGGCTCTGGCGTGCGGTGGTACCGCCGCTCAGTCTTCGAGGATCTCCCTGTTCCAACGCTCAGTCAGAGTAGTGCGCGCCTCGGCGACGTACGGCCAATCGAGCGCGATCAGTGCCTCGACCGCCTCGGGTCCATAGACGACCTTCTGTGCCAGCTCGGGCGACAGCTCAACCTTCGAGTTGGTTGGACCGAAGTAGATTCGTTCGGCGTAGGCCTGTTGCGTCTTCGGGCTCAGCGCTACCTGTGCCCAAGCCAACGCCAGGTCACGATTCGGGGATCCTGCACTGATGACCATCGTGTCCATGGCAAGGATCGGGCCCGGATCCTTGGGGAACGAGAAGTCCACGGTGTCGAAGTTGTCGGCCGCAGTCACCGCGTAGCCGCTCAGGTTGACAGCCGCGACCACTTCGCCGGCGTCCATCAACAGCCCGAGTTCGTCCTGGCTGGTGTAGACGAGCGGGACCGGCTTGAGTTGCGCGATCTTCTCGAACGCTAGGTCGGTGTCGTGCTCGGTGCCCCCCTCGAGACGAGCGGCGATCGCGATCATCCCATCGCCACCGGTCGACGGGAACGTCGGGAAGGCGATCTTGCCCTTGTGGGCCTCGTTCCAAAGGTCCGCCCACTCCGGTGGGCCGTCAAAGGCCTCCGTGTTGTACTGGATGCCGAGGGCGAGCAGGCTGACCCCGTAGACCTCGCTGTCCCTGGCAATGGGGTACAGGTCGGCATAGGCCGGGATCTCGTCGCTCGCAGCTTCGGCCACTCCGTCCAAGACCGCCAGGCGCCCCGTGTGGATGTTCAGATACAGGACATCCATTGTCGGATTGGGATGCTCCGCGTACAGCTTGGCAAGCCTGTCGCCTGCGCCACCGAGGAGCAGCTCAACCGTCGCGCCCCGCGCCTCTAGGGGAGGGATCACAACGTCACGTAGAAGTGTTTCGATGTCGCCACCCCATACGCCCACAGTGAGCGTCTGCCCACTGAAGTCCTTGCCAGCCAAGTACTCGCACGTCGCCTCGTCGAAATCGCACGGGACTTCGTCCGTGGCTTCGGGCTCGTCGGGCTCAGGTTCAGCCGGCTCAGGCTCCTCTGCGGGAGCTGTGGTCTCTGCGGGAGCTGTGGTCTCGGCAGGAGCGGCCGGAGCCGGTTCGTCGTCGGATCCACATGCAGCGGCAATGAGCGCCATGCACACCGCCAGAACCAACGCTATTCGTCGGCATTTCATCTAACTATTCCCCCCTTCACCGCTTCGCGGTGCTAGATAGTCTGACTCCACAAGATTAGAGCACAACTGCGTTGATGTCCAGTGTGTCCAATCTGTTTGTGTAGCTAGACTACTCAAGAAGGCTGCTCATGGTCGTGACTAGCCTCTTCGGAAACGCGTCGTCCATGCGCGGCACGCCTGGCACCACGGGCTATCGTCGGAGGAACCTGCCTTGAGCACGTCGAGCCGAGAGCAAGAGTCGACGCGGCCGAATCGCGTCTAGGAGTCATCCCCGTGCCGGACCCCCGCAACACTGATATCGGGCCGTTGATCCGTTCTCGACGCAAGGACTTGGCGCTAAGCCTTCGTGAACTTGCCGAGCGAACGGGGGTGACCCATGGGTTCCTGGGTCAGATCGAGCGCGGCGAGAGCAGCCCCTCGATAGAGACGTTCCTCCGGATCGCCAACGCACTCAAGGCACCGGTGACGTACTTCATCGGGGACGACCCACCCGCAGATGGGCGAGACCCCTCCGAGGTCGACGCAGTTCTCCAGCAAAGGCTGTCAAGCGATTCGATCAGCTACGAGATGCTCAGCCGAGATTTCTCTCACAAGATGGAACTGTTCCGGGCGCGGATGAGTCCTGGCGCGACATGGGTCTCCCGAGACCTCGGTCAAGCGACTGAGCAGGTGATCTATGTGCTGCAGGGCCGGTTGAAGATCACCCTGTCTAGCGGCCAGCAGATTGTTGACGCCAACAGCTTCCACTACTTGAACGGCGATTCCCTGCGCGGAGTGGAAGCGGTCGGAGACTGCGAGACGGTCTGGATCTCCGTGATTACGCCCCCCGTCACGAGTTAGAGGCGCGGCGCGCCTGATCTGCGGTTCAGCGGTCGGCGCCGGTGACCTGCCAGGCCGGGCCGGCGAAGCGCCACAGCATCAGCCCGAGACGGGTCGCCATCCAGGCGTGCAGGGCGGCCCACAGCCAGCCGATGCCCGCACCGGCAGCCACCACGAGCAGGCCGCCGCTCACGAGCACCACGCCCGCTCCGACCATCGACACGGCCAGGAAACGGAGGTCGCCCGCGCCGATCAGAACGCCGTCGAGGGCGAACACCACTCCTGCGGCCGGTTGGGAGAACCCGACGTGCAGCAGCAGGAAGGCGGCCAGCGCGACCACGGCGGTGTCCGAGGTGAACACATGAGGCAGCACAGGCGAGATGGCCAGCACCACCACGCCAGTCATTACGCCCGAGAACAAGCCCCAGCCGATCATGCGCCGCCCCAGCGCTCGGGCCCGGTCGGGTTGGCTGGCGCCCAGCGCCAAGCCGATCAGGGCCTGGCCGGCGATGGCCACCGCGTCAAGCACCAAAGCCAGCACCGTCCACACCTCAAACACGATCTGGTGCGCGGCCAGGTCGTCAGTGCCGATCCGGGCTGCCATCGCCACCGTGACGGTCAGGCCGGCCCTCAGCGCCGAAGTCCGGATCAGAAGGTCCCAACCGGCCACCGCCAATCGCCGGATGACGACAGGGTCGGGCCACAGGCTCACGTCGTGGCGGGCCACGGCCTGCTTGATCCACCACACGAAGGTGGCCGCGGCCGCCGTCTGGGCTAGGACGGTCGACAGCGCCGAGGCGCCGATCCCCTGGTCGAAGCCGTATACCAGCACCACCTCGAGCAGGAAGTTCCCTACTGCCGATCCCAGGGCCACCGCGAAGGGTCGCTTGGTGTCCTGCACGCCCCGCAGGTAGCCCACGCCGGCCAGCATCACCAGCATGGCCGGCAGCCCGAACAGCGAGATCCGCAAATAGACGAGGGCGTTGTGGAGCACCTCGGGGTCGTCGCCCCCCAGCGCGTCCACCAGGGTCGGCGCGAGGACGAACCCGACCGCCGCCAAGACCACACCTGCGGTCACTGCCAGCCAGATGCTCTGCACCGCCTGGTGGGCCGCTCGCCGGTCCTCGCCCGCTCCCAGCAGCCGGGCCACCGCGGCCGTCGTCCCGTAGGCGAGGAAGATGAACATGGCGTGGGCGGACAGCAGGATCGACGAGGCCACCGCCAGACCGCCGAGTTGGGGGGTGCCGATGCGGCCCACGATGGCGGTGTCGGCCAGCACGTACAGCGGCTCGGCCACCAACGCGCCCAGAGCCGGCCACGCCAGCCGCCAGATCTCGGTGTCGTCGCTGGTCCAGCGCAGCCTCCGGGACATCGGCGCGAGGCTAAGTCGTGTTGCCTCCCACCGATTCAGCGGCCATACTTGGCGCCGTGAACGACGCTGTCCTGCTCGTGGAAGTACTGGCCTGACAGCGCGCGCTCGCAAACCCATCCGATCGTGCGCAGACCTCCCCCAGGGAGGTCGTTTCGCGTACGGCCCGCAACACCGACCGCACCCCGAGCACCGCCCCGGAGGCCCACCATGGACATGAACGGCGGACAAGCCCTAGTCAAGACCCTCGAGTGCGAGGGCACCGAAGTGGTGTTCGGGCTGCCCGGCGGAGCGATCCTGCCCGTGTACGACCCGATCATCGAGTCCCCGATACGCCACATTCTGGTGCGCCATGAGCAGGGCGCCGGCCACATGGCCGAGGGCTACGCCCACGCCACCGGACGCCCCGGCGTGGCGATGATCACCTCCGGTCCCGGGGCCACCAACGTGGTCACCGCGCTGTGCGACGCCTACATGGACTCGGTCCCTGTGGTCTGCATCACCGGACAGGTGGCCTACGCCGCCATCGGCACCGACGCATTCCAGGAGTGCGACACCACCGGCATCACCCTGTCGGTCACCAAGCACAACTTCCTGGTGACCGAGGCCCAGGACATCCCCCGCATCATCCACGAGGCCTTCCACATCGCCACCACCGGGCGGCCGGGCCCGGTCCTGGTGGACATCCCCAAGGACATCGTCGACCCCCGCAACCCTCGCTCGGCCATGACCTGGTACGAGCCCACCGACGACATCATGGAACTGCCCGGGTACCGCCCCGCCACCACAGGCGATCCTGCGCAGATCCGGGCCGCGGCCGAGCTGATCTGCACCGCTGAGCGGCCCGTGATCTACGCCGGCGGCGGGATCCTCAAGGCCCGGGCCGCGGCCGAGTTGCAGGCCCTGGCCGAGCTGATCGACGTTCCGGTGGTCACCACCCTCATGGCCAGGGGATGCTTCCCCGACAGCCACGAGCTGTGCCTGGGCATGCCCGGGATGCACGGCAACTACACCGCGGTCACCGCCATGCAGAGTTCGGACCTGCTGATCGCGCTGGGCGCCCGCTTCGACGACCGGGTCACGGGGCGCCTCGACGGCTTCGCACCCGATGCCAAGGTGATTCACGTCGACATCGACGCGGCCGAGCTCGGCAAGGTCCGGACCCCCGATGTGGCCATCCGGGGCGACTGCAAACTGGTCATCGGGGAGCTGGTCGAGGCGGTGCGAGCCTGCGGAGGCATTGACGCCCAGGCCGATCGCCGGGCGTGGCGCTCGCAGATCAGCGGCTGGCAGGAGCGCTACCCGCTCACCTACGAGCAGTCCGAGCCGGGCGAGCTGCTCAAGCCCCAGTACGTGCTGGAGGTGCTGCGCGACTCGACCCCCGACGACACCATCGTCACCTCGGGCGTGGGCCAGCACCAGATGTGGGCCAGCCAGTACTGGCGATTCGACCATCCCTACACCTGGATCAACTCCGGCGGCCTGGGAACGATGGGCTTCTCGGTGCCGGCCGCCATCGGGGCCAAGGTCGGGATGCCCGACCGGATGGTCTGGGCCGTCGACGGCGACGGCTGCTTCCAGATGACCGCCCAGGAACTGGTCACCGCGTCGATGGAGCGCATCCCCATCAAGGTCGCCCTGTTCAACAACGCGTACCTGGGGATGGTCCGCCAGTGGCAGGAGATGTTCTACGAGGAGCGCTACAGCGAGGTGTACCTCTCCTACGAGATCCCCGACTACGTGAAGTGGGCCGAGGCCATGGGCTGCGTGGCCCTGCGGGTGGAGTCTCCCGAGGAGGTGGCCCCGGCCATCAACAAGGCCAACGAGATCGACGACCGTCCCGTGGTGCTGGAGTTCCGGAGCGAAGCGGGCGAGAACGTGTTCCCGATGGTTCCGGCCGGCCAGTCCAACTCCGACATCGTCGTCGACCCCTCGCAGCGATGACGGCCACCGGCGCGGCCGCGCCTGCCGATCACGACAACCGGTTCCACACCATCGTCACCACGGTCGAGAACAAGCCGGGCGTGCTGGCCCGGGTGGCGGGGCTGTTCGCCCGCCGGGGCTTCAACATCGAGTCCCTGGCCGTGGCCCCCACCGCCGACGAGCGCTTCAGCCGCATCACGTTCACGGTTGACGTGGCCTCGTCGTCGTTGGAGCAGGTGGTCAAGCAGCTCGACAAGCTCATCAACGTGGTGGAGATCAGCGAGCTCAGCCCGACGGAGTCCGTGGAGAGGGAGCTGATGCTGGTGACGGTGGACGCGGCCGGCGGGCGCCGCCACGACCTGCTGGAGCTGGTCGACGACTTCCGGGCCTACGTGCTGGACGCCAACCAGTCGCAGATGATGCTGTCGCTGGCGGCCCGGCCGGGGAGGCTCGACGAGTTCGAGGAGCGACTGCGAGCCTTCGGGATCGTGCAGCTTCAGCGCACGGGGCGGGTGGCCCTGCCCTCGCTGGACTCCTGAGGGGTTCCACCCCGGTCCGCCCTACGATCACATCCGCAACAAGCGAACATCGGCAACACCCGACAAGAGAGGTTTCCGTGGCCAACATCTATTACGAATCCGACGTCGACCGGTCGGCCATCGCCGGCCGGAAGGTGGCCGTGCTGGGCTACGGCTCGCAGGGCCACTCCCATGCGCTCAACCTCAAGGAGTCGGGGATCGACGTGCGCGTCGGCCTGCGGGAGGGCTCGTCATCGGTGGCGAAGGCACAGGAGGCGGGACTCGAGGTCCGGTCCATCGCCGAGGCCGTCGCCGAGGCCGACCTGACGATGATGCTGATGCCCGACACCGAGATGGGCGCCATCTACACCGAGCACGTCGAGCCGAACCTGCAGCCGGGGGAGGCGATCTTCTTCGCCCACGGGTTCAACATCCGCTTCGGGCTGATCTCGCCGCCGGAGTCGGTGGACGTGTGCATGGTCGCCCCCAAGGGCCCCGGCCACCTGGTGCGGCGGACCTACGTCGAGGGCGGCGGGGTGCCGTGCCTGGTGGCGATCGAGCAGGACGCGTCGGGCTCGGCACTGCCGCTGGCGCTGGCCTACGCCGACGCCATCGGCGGGGCCCGGGCCGGGGTGATCGAGACCACCTTCACCGAGGAGACCGAGACCGACCTGTTCGGCGAGCAGGCCGTGCTGTGCGGGGGCACCACCGCGCTGGTGCAGGCCGCCTTCGAGACGCTGGTCGACGCCGGCTACCAGCCCGAGATCTGCTACTTCGAGTGCCTCCACGAGCTGAAGCTGATCGTGGATCTCATGTACGAGGAGGGCATCGCCGGGATGCGCTACTCGGTGTCGGACACCGCCGAGTACGGCGACCTCACCCGGGGGCCCCGCATCGTCAACGACGCGGTGCGGGCCGAGATGCAGCGCATCCTGGCCGAGGTTCAGGACGGCTCGTTCGCCGAGGAGTGGGTGGCCGAGAGCCGGGGAGGCCGGGCCAACTTCCTGCGCCTGGAGGCGGCCGGCCACGATCACCCGGTCGAGATCGTGGGCAAGGAGCTCAGGGCCATGATGCCGTGGATATCGGCGGGCAAGGCGTCGGTGAAGGAGACCTCCGGTGGACAGGGCTAGCCAGGCACCCGTGATCGACATCGGCATCGACGAGGCCGACCGCATCGCCATCGCCGGGGGGCTGTCGAGGCTGCTGGCCGACAGCTACACGCTGTACCTGAAGACCCACAACTACCACTGGAACGTGGTCGGGCCGATGTTCAACACGCTGCACCTGATGTTCGAGGAGCAGTACACCGAGCTGGCCCTAGCCGTAGACCAGATCGCCGAACGGATCCGGGCGCTGGGCGAGCCCGCACCGGGCAGCTACGCCGAGTTCGCGAAGCTCTCGTCGGTGTCAGAGGAGGCCGACCGTCCCGACGCCAACGAGATGATCCGCCGCCTGGTCCAGGGCCAGGAGGCCGTCGTGCGCACCGCCCGGTCGGTGTTCCCCGCCACCGAGAAGGCCGGCGACGAAGCGTCCGCCGACCTGCTCACCCAGCGAATGCAGGTCCACGAAAAAACAGCCTGGATGCTCCGCAGCCTCCTCGCCTAGTTTCAACACATGGCTGGATGGCGTCGTCGACCAACTGCACAGAATCAGGGAGATCGCTGTCAGTTGAGGCGTTCGACGATCATGGCCATACCAGCGGTGTCCAGGCCTCCTGTGGTGTGTATAGTATGCGCATGGCTCGTGTCAATGTGTATCTTCCCGACGAACTGGCGGAACAGGCCCGGGCGGCTGACCTCAATGTTTCGGGCTTGGCGCAGGACGCTATCCGGCGCGCTCTTGATGTTCGGGCGGTCAACGACTGGCTGGACGATCTAGCGTCGCTTGACCCGATCGACGTTGACTATGACCTAGTGAAGCAGGCGGTAACGGCAGCAAAGGACGAGTTTGGCCTCTGACAGCGGCGCGCGGGTTCCGAGCCGATCAGCGACCGCGGATGGCAACACGTTGGTGCTCGACGCATCGGCGATGGTCGACCTGCTAGTAGGCGCCCCGCCGGCGACCGCGATCCGCCTGCGTCTGCTGGGGGGTCAGCTCCACACTCCAGCACACTTCGATGCTGAGGTGCTGTCAGCACTCGGTCGCCTCAGCCGGGCCGACCACGTCCCTGCCACCGTGGTACCGGCGCTGCTGCCGAGAGTGGAGAACGCTCGAATTCAACGCCATCCAGTCGGGCCGCTGCTCACCGGGGCCTGGGATCGCCGCGGTGACCTTCGGCTAGTCGACGCTCTCTACGTCGAGTTGGCCGAGCGCCTGGACGCGCCCATAATCTCCACTGACGACCGCCTCGTGGCGGCGGCGCTGAGAGCCGAGAATCCCGCCGTCGGCTGACGGGTTGGCCTACTGGAACGACACGAAGACGATGTTGGGGGACAGCTCCAGCACTTGCTCGGGAGTGGCCATCGGGCTGTCCTCGTCGTAGAAGTTCTTCCACCCCCAGTAGAAGCGGTCAGCATCGGCCTCGCCGGTGAGCGTGTTCCAGGTGTTGTACTTGGCGCCCAGGGAGCCCTGGCCGTCCATGTGGATCAGCACGGCCAACTCCGGGGGTGTTTCGATCAGTTCGCGGTTGGTGATCATTGAGAACCGGAACTGGTGAACGATCAACAGCTTCTGGGGAAGGGCCTCTTCCCTGACGATCCCGGCCAGCCAATCCACGACCTGGTTGATCTCTACCGCGTCCACTGTGCCGACCTGCCTCAAGTGGACCTGGTTCGGCTTCAGCCTCCACTCCGGATCGAGTGCGAGTCCGACGTGGGGCAGGCGCAGGAACTCCTCGTAGAGCATGGCCTGCGAGAGGAAATCCGATCGTCCCGGCTGAAGGTCCAGCACCACGTACACGCCGTTGGCGGCCGCCGTCTCGATCCAGGGCCTGATCGCTTCGAGGTCGGCCTCCCTCGAGTAGTGCCCGTCGGCGCCGGCGGAGGCGGAGGCGACGGTGGCGATGATCTCAAAGGTGGGCAGGATCGATGATCCGTCCGCCCCATAGCCCTCGGCTATAGATCGAAGGCGCTCCACCGCTTCCTCGGGTCCCTGCTCACCCAACACGCCGAGCCCCGGTGTCGACGGGTGGCCGTATGCAGCCACCAGGCGACGGCCCGGGCTTTCGTCACTCGGCTCGAACAGGAGCACGCCCCCACCAGGCAACTCCTTGGGTTGTGGTTCTTCTTCGGGTCCGGGTTGTGGTTCTTCTTCGGGTCCGGGTTGTGGTTCTTCTTCGGGTCCGGGTCCTGTTTCAGGTTGGGGTTCCTCTACCGGCGGGACGCTCGAATCCGGGACGTCAGGCTTGATCGGTGGCGGTGCCGAAGTGGACGGGGGAGGTGACGAATCCGGATCTGGCACCGGTGCGACTGCGGTTTCCTCAGCCGCTGGCTGCGTCGCCGCCAACCCGGCTTCCGGAAGGGGGGCGGCTTCTGGTGCCGTGGCAGCCTCTGTGTCGGTCGAGACAGTTGCGGGTTCGAGGGCCTCGGAGAGTTCCCCCGTGAAATCCGGTCCGGCCTCGTCCGGACTGGCGTCACTCGCGCACGAGGAGGCCAGGAATAAGAGCGCTGCGCCCACGCCGATGCCAGCGGCAAGGCGGTGGGGACGGTGCGGCCGCGTCGACATGATCGGCACGGGACGCTAACTACTCCGTGTTCCGTCGTCGCGTCAATCCTCGAATGCGCCCTTGGATGCCATACCGGGGCTGGGCAGTGGTCGGCCAGGCTTGCGGCGACCACGCCGCGAGCTGAGAATCCGGCCGCTAGTTGAGGCGTTCGACGATCATGGCCATGCCCTGGCCGCCGCCCACGCACATCGACTCGAGGCCGATGGTGTTGTCGGCATCCTCAAGTCCGTTGAGCAGGGTGCACATGATGCGCGATCCGGTCATGCCGAAGGGATGGCCCAGCGCGATCGACCCGCCGTTGGGGTTGAGCTTGTCGTAGTCGATGCCCAGATCGTCGGCCGACGGCAGCACCTGGGCCGCGAAGGCCTCGTTGATCTCGACATGGTCGATGTCGTCGATGGTCATGCCGGCCCGGCCCAATGCCTGGCGGCAGGCGTCGACCGGCCCGAGGCCCATGATCTCGGGGTTCAGCGCCGACACGCCGGTGGCCACGATCCGGGCCAGCGGCTTGGCCCCCACCGCGGCCGCCTTGGCATCGGACATCACCACCACCGCGGCGGCGCCGTCGTTCAGTGGGCAGCAGTTGCCGGCGGTGACCGTGCCGTCGGGGCGGAACACCGGCTTGAGCTGGGAGACGCCCTCGAGCGTCGTGCCTTCGCGGATGCCGTCGTCCTGGCGCACCTCGATGCTGCCATCCAGCGGGAACGGGGTTATCTCGCGCTCGAAGAAGCCCCGGCTGCGGGCCGCTTCGGCCCGGTTCTGGGAAAGCACGCCCCACTCGTCCTGGGCCTGGCGGGACACACCCTTGAGCTGGGCCACGTTCTCGGCGGTCTGGCCCATGGCGATGTAGATGTCGGGCAGGCCCTGTGGGGGAGCCCACGACTCGGCACCTCCGGTGGTGCGGCCGGCGGTGCGTCCCTCAGCATCGGCGAAGTCGTCGTTGTGGGGGCCGCTGTCGGCGGCGCCGTACTCGTAGCGCGACACCGTCTCGACGCCCCCGGCCACGAAGCAGTCGCCCTCACCGGCCTTGATGGCGTGGGCGGCCATCCGGATGGTCTGAAGCGACGAGGAGCAGTAGCGGTTGACGGTCACGCCGGGAGCGTTCACCCCGGCGAGGATCGAGGCGACGCGGGCGATGTTGTAGCCGCCCTCGCCGCCCGGCTGACCGATGCCCCAGATCACGTCCTCCACGTCGGCGGGATCGAGGCCCGGGACCTTGGCCAGCACGTCGCCCATGATGAAGGCCGACATGTCGTCGGGCCGGACTTCGGTGAGTGATCCCTTGACAGCCCGGCCGATGGGGGTGCGGGAGGTGGCGACGATTACGGCTTCAGGCATGGTGTGCTCCTGGGGTTGGTAGCTGTCCGTTGCACCGGAGCCGGTGCAGCAGGCGACCACATTAGGAGGCGCAGAGCCAGCCCGCAGCCTCCCGCGGAATTGGCAGTGTTTTGCACGGTATGCGGGCGTTTTGCTGCCAGTTCGCGTGTGGGCGGGAGTGGGCTCCAGAATTGGCAGTGTTTTGCACGGTATGCGGGCCGTTTTGCTGCCAGTTCGCGGGCAGAGTCGTTCGGTGGCTGCAGGCGGGCGGCAGTAGGATCGCCCGGTGCCTCACCACACCGATGACATCGGCATCGACACCGAGCGAGCCTGGCAGTTGCTGATCGGCGGGGAGTGGATCGACCCGGCTGCGGGGACCTACCCCGTCTTCGACCCCAACGACGGAACCGTGGTGGGGCACGCCCCCGAGGCGACCACGGCCCAGGCCAACGACGCGGCCTCGGCAGCCCGCGAGGCGCTTCCCCGGTGGCGTGCCCTCAGCCCCGAAGAGCGGGGCAACCGCCTGGCTCGCCTGGCCGATGTGATCGACCGCATGGCCCCGTCGTGGCTCGAGCTGGTGCAGGCCGAGACCGGCTCGGTGACCTCCATCGCCAAGGGCCTCCAGGTCGGCGGGCCCATGATCGAGCGGTTCCGCTACTACTCGAGGCCCATCAACGTCGACGAGGACGTGGCCCCGATGCCGGCCGAGGCGGGGGCGCTGGGTCCGGCCGGGCTGATCGGGGCCACGGTGAAGCGCCATCCGGTGGGGGTGGTGGCCTGCATCACCCCCTACAACATGCCGCTGGTGAACGTGGCCGGAAAGGTGGCCCCCGCGCTGGCCGCGGGCAACACGGTGGTGATCAAGCCCGCCCCGCAGGACCCGCTGGGGGTGCTGTTGCTGGGCGAGGCGGTGGCCGAGGCCGGTCTCGACGACGGCGTCGTCAACATCGTCACCGGCTCCGGGCCGGAGGCACCGGCTGCCCTGGTGGCCTCCACCGATGTGAACATGGTGTCGTTCACCGGCTCGACGCAGGTGGGAGCCCGGATCTACGCCGACGGCGCGGCCACCATGAAGCGGGTGCTCATGGAGCTGGGCGGCAAGGGCGCGCTGGTGATGACCGAGGACGCCGACGTGAGCGCGGCCTGCATGGGCATCGCCACCACCTGGGGGCTCCACTCGGGCCAGATCTGCACCGCCCCGACCCGGGTGATCTGCCACCGCAGTGTCCTCGACCAGACGGTGGAGACGCTCAAGACCTTCGCAAGCTTCATGAAGGTAGGCGACGGCCGGGCGCCCGACACGATCGTCGGCCCGGTCATCACCGAGGCCCACCGTGACCGGGTGGAGGCATTCGTTGCGGGCGGCGTCGACGCCGGCGCGACCGCGGTGTGCGGCGGGGAGCGCCCCGACCTGCCCGGCTACTTCATCGCCCCCACCCTGTTGGCGGGCGTCACGCCCGACATGGCCGTGGTGCGCGACGAGGCCTTCGGGCCGGTGGTGGTGGTGCTGGCCCACGACGACGACGATGAGGCCGTGGCGCTGGCCAACGACTCCGACTACGGGCTGTTCTCCTACGTGTACGCGGGCGACGCCAAGCGGGCCTACGAGATCGGCTGCCGGTTGGAGTCGGGCAACGTGGCCCTCAACACCGTGCAGCCCCACATGTACGCCCCCTTCGGCGGCTTCAAGATGTCGGGCATCGGCCGCGACCGGGGCAAGTGGGGCATCGAGGCCTACACCGAGATCCAAGCCATCAACTGGCTCTCGTAGATACAGCGAAAAATACTGAAATAGTCCACCGCGGAGCCCGTCGGCCGTGCCATACTGCGGGCATGCGCCCAGATCCCATCCTCGACAAGCTGGAAGCCGCGTTCGAAAGGTGCCGAGCCGAACTGTTGACAACCGACGAAGGGCGCTGGGCCTTGTTCGCCCAGCCCCGCGACAAGCGCTTCCGACCGCGGTTTCTCGGCTGTTTCGATGACGAGTTCGACGCTTGCGACGCGGGGTATCGCAATACGGTTGGGCGCCGATTCCTGGTCAAGGAGGTCCTTGAGAAGGACCGGGTCATCAGCGTGCCGTGGGCGGTGCTGGCCGATCATTGCTGAGGAATCCGACCATTGCCGCATAGTCGGAAGTGTCGGGCCGAGGGGACCGGTCGTCGACGTTAGGGTCAGCCTGCATCGCAACGAACTGGAGCGATACCGACTGGAGGAGCGCATGGCACCGCCGTCGTTTCACCTTCAGGGCGTCATCGACACGGCTGCCCAGCTGACGTGCATTCGCGCAAGGACTGCCGACCGTCTTCTGCTGGAACCGGTTCGGCACACCACGCTGAACACCGCGTCGGGGGAGAGCCCGAGCGCGATCTACTTCTTGACGCTGCAGTTGGGCGCGGGACAGGAAAGGCCGCCCGATCCAATCTCGGTTAGCGCCTATTCCATTCCAGAGGTCTTGGGCGCGGAGATGCTGATTGGCCTTGATGTTCTGAGGCTCGGGGAGTTCGTGATGTTCGGCCCCGATGGTCGGTATGAGCTGATGCTGCCACGGAGAGCGTCCTCTTCGCGGTAGCGCTCAGCCGCCGTGCCGCCGTGCGTCTACGCGCCAGTCAAGGCAAGCGCGGGAGGGTCTTGTGGGGGTTCATGATGCCTTGGGGGTCGAGGGCGTTCTTGATGGCTTGCATCAGGTCCCACTCGACGGCGGGTTTCTGGGGCCCTATACGGTCCTTCAGGAGTTGGCCGATGCCATGCTCCGCGCTGAGGGTCCCTCCGAAGCGGAACGTGGCCTCGTCGATCCGCTCCTGAAGCTTGTCGCGCACGGCCAGGAAGGGCTGCACCTGGTCGTCGCTGGTCGGCAGGACGTAAAGGTGGATGTTCCCGTCGCCGACGTGGCCGAAGCCGTAGGTAAGCGCACTGGGTGCCAGCTCGGCGGCGATGCGGCGGACCTCATCGTGGTAGGGGCCGAGGCTGTCGATGGGCACGGCGATGTCGAGCTTGACGCCGTGCTCGTGCTGCGGCCACAGGAACATGGGGGACAGCTCGTCGCGGATGGTCCACAGCCGTGACTCCTGGTCGTCGGTGACCGCCACGACCGCGTCTGTGATCCACTCTTGTTCTGACGCTTCGGCCAGGAAGGCGCCGAGCTGCTCGGAGACGGGATCGGTTGAGGCCAGCCGCACCAGCACGTAGAACTCTCTGCGGGTGTCCAGCGGTCGGGCCAGCGCCAGCTTCTCGCAGACTCGCTCCAACCCCACGTCGGGGATGAGTTCCAAGGCGGTCACGTCACTGCCGCACCGGGATGTCGCCAATGCCAACAGGGGCATGAGACGGTCGAGGCCACTGATCGCAGCCAAGGCGCTCTGGGTGTGCGGCGTAGCCGGGTGTAGACGAAGCACGGCCCGCGTCACCACCCCGAGCGTGCCCTCGGCACCGATGAAGAGCTGTTTCAGGTCGTAGCCCGATGAGTCCTTTCGCAGCGCCCGCAGCCCGTCCCAGACCCGTCCGTCGGCCAGCACCGCCTCAAGGCCGAGCACGTGTTCGCGCATGGTGCCGTAGCGCAGCACGTTGTTGCCGCCCGCGTCGGTGGCGACAGCCCCGCCGACCGTGGCCGTTCCCCGCGCCCCCCAGTCGGGTGCGAACAGGCGGTTGGCCGCAGCCGCGGCCTGCTGCACTGCCTCGATAGTGGCGCCGGCCTCGGCGGTGATCGTCCATCGGTCTGGGTCCACCGACACGATGCGGCTCATGCGGCTCATCGACAGCACGATCGACGGCCGTTGCGGGATGTCGGCCCCCTCGCCAGTAGTGGGGAGAGCCGGTGGACCGGAGTCGCCGGGTGCCGCGGGAACAGCCCCGCCGGACATGCCCGTGTTGCCGCCCTGGGGCACGATGGCTATCCCTTGCGCGGCGCATGCCCGCACCACCAGAGAGGTCTCCTCGACCGAGGCAGGCCGCACGACAGCCAGGGCCTCCCCGGTGAACATGCCTCGCTGGCCGGTCAGGTACGGGGAGGCATCGACGCCGGTGAGAATCCCGGCCGGGCCGAGATCGGAGCGGAGATCGGCCACGAACGTCATCGGCAAGCCAGGCTAAGCGGTCGCCACGGCAGGCAGCCGTCGCGTTCCGGTAGCTTGCCGGCCATGCTTGATGTGGATTCGCCGGCGCCCGACTTCGAGGCGCCCGACCAGAACGGCAACATCGTGCGCCTGGCCGACCTCCGGGGCAGCTGGGTGGTGCTGTGGTGGTACCCCAAGGCCTCGACCGCCGGTTGAACGAAGGAGGGCAGGGGGTTCCGTGACCGAGCCCCAGAGTTCGAGACAGCCGGCGCAGTTGTGGTCGGAGCATCGTTCGACACAGTCGAAGAGCAACTGGCCTTCGCCGGGACCGAGAGTTTCCCCTTCGCGCTGATCAGCGACCCCGACAAGTCGATCGGCCGCCGCTATCACGCCGAACGCGAGCCGGGGGAGGACTACTACGAGTACGGCCTGCCCCGCCGCATCACCTACCTGATCGATGCCGAGGGCGGCATCGCGGCGGCCTACGACCTCGCGGGCCAGGACCTCGCCAGCCACGCGGCCCAGGTACTGGCCGACATCGCAGCCCGCTCCTGACGGGGGTCACCCCGTCGATTCGACTGCTGGAACCCGGCACGCCGGGTCGTGCCGGTCTAGGCGGCGTTGTCGTAGATCGCCTTCTCGAAGTCGAGGAACCCGCCCACCGAAGTGGGGTCGGCGAAGGGGAAGATCTGGGTGGCCCAGAAGCCGCCCACGCCGTTGGCCCGGTCGATCCAGAAATACAGGTTGGCCAGTCCAGCCCATGCCAGCGCGCCGGCGGGCCGACCGGTGGGTGCATCCTCTTCGTTGATCATGAAGGACAGCGCCCACGTCTTCGGCATGCCCGGGAAGAACTCGGCGTCGTTGGAAAGGCGCGGGTTCGACACGGGAAGAACCGTCTTGGCCACCTCGGTGGCGCCGATGCCGGGCAGCATCTTGATGAACATGCCGGCGGGCAGGTGGTTCTGGCACGCCATCTCGACGGTCTCGGGCCTGAGGATCTGCTCGCCGTCGGGGCCGGCCCCGTCGTTGAGCCACATGCGGATGAACTTGGCGTAGTCCTCGGCAGTTCCGTAGAGGCCGTGGCCGGCCATGTGGATCTCCGGGTCGGGCGGCAGTTCCACGCCCGGCAGCGGAATCAGCGAGCCGTCGGAGTCCTCGCGGGCGTGGATCGTGGCCATGCGCTCACGCATCGCGGGAGTCATCGAGAACGCAGTCGAGTCCATGCCCAGCGGACCCAGCACCCGCTCGTCGAACACATCGCCGAGCCGCTTGCCGGTGATGCCCTCAACCACCAAGCCGGCCCAGTCAATGTTGGAGCCGTACTCCCACTGCTCGCCCGGGTCGAACAGCAGAGGCGTCTCAATGGAGGCGTAGGAGGCATCCACCACCCACGGTTGACCATTCTCGTTGGCCAGCCTGGTGTAGGTCTCGTTGAAGAAGTCGTACGTGAGCCCGGCCGTGTGGGTCAGCAGGTGGCGGGTCGTTATGTCGGTCCTGGGCGGGCGTAGCCGGGGCGATCCGTCGTCGTCGAATCCTTCCAGCACACCGAGTCCGCCGATCCTTGGCACGTACTCCTTCGCCGGGGCGTCCAGGTCCAGATCGCCCTGTTCCACCAGCTGCAGGCAGGCGGTGCCGCAGAGGGCCTTGGTGGTCGAGAAGATGGCGCACACTGTGTCGGTGGTGAAGGCATCGCCCCCGAGAACGCGCTCGCCCCGAGCGCCCGCATAGATGACGCCGTCGCGGTCGGTTGCGACCGCGGCCACGCCGGGCACGCGCGGCGATCCCGATACAACCCCGTCCAGGACCGCATCCGCGGCAGTCGTTAGCTCACTCATCACATCTCTCCTCTCTGAGATAGTCAGACGTGATGTCGCGACTCTCTCACCGCGCATGGCTGCCCGTCCACTCGCCCGGCGCAGCCCGCTCCCCGGCGGGGTCGAGCCGGCCCCTCCCGTAGGATCCCTCTGGTTGCGCCAGGGAGGACACGGTGATCATCGACTGCCACGGCCACTACACGACCACGCCGCCCGCGGTGGGGGAGTGGCGCGAGGCTCAGAGGGCGGCGGTGGCCGCTGATCCCGATCATGTGGGCGCCAAGGGCGAGATCGCGGTGACCGACGACGAGATCCGTGAGAGCCTGGAGGGCGCGCAGTTGGCCTTCCAGCGCGAGCGGGGCACCGACCTGACGATCTTCTCGCCCCGGGCCAGCTGGATGGGCCATCACATCGGCAACGAGCACACCTCCAGGTTCTGGACCCAGCACCAGAACGAGCTGATCCGGCGGGTGTGCGACCTGTACCCGTCCAACTTCGCTCCGGTGGCCCAGCTGCCCCAGTCGCCGGGAGCGCCCATCGATGCCTCGGTGCAGGAGCTGCGGCGCTGCACCGAGGAGATGGGCTTCATCGGGTGCAACGTCAACCCCGACCCGAGCGGCGGGCACTGGAACGGACCACCCCTGTGGGACCGCTACTGGTGGCCGCTGTGGGAGGCGATGTGCGAACTCGACGTGCCCGCCATGATCCATGTGAGCGCAACCTGCAACGAGAACTTCCACACCACCGGCTCGCACTACCTGGGCGCCGACACGACCGCCTTCATGCAGGCGTTGACGTCGGGGTTCCTGGCCGACTTCGACGGGTTGCGCCTGGTGATACCCCATGGCGGGGGAGCGGTTCCCTACCACTGGGGGCGGTTCAGGGGCATGGCCCAGGACTCCGGCTGGGACTTCGACGGGCTACTGGAGCACATCTGGTTCGACACCTGCGTCTACCACCAACGGGGCATCGACCTGCTCGTCGACGTGGTGCCGGCCGACAACATCCTGTTCGCGTCGGAGATGGTGGGCGCGGTGCGGGGCATCGATCCTGCCACGGGCCACCACTACGACGACACCCGCCGCTATATCGACAGCGCCGGCCTCGACGACGCCGCTCGGGCCAAGATCTTCGAGGACAACGCCAGGCGCGTCTATCCCCGTCTGGAGGTCGGCGTCAGCTGAAGTCGTAGAGACGCTGGGGGTTGTCGACCAGGATCCGGTTGCGGTCGGCTTCATCGGGGGCGAACGCGGCCAGCAGGTCCACGAGGTCACCGTCGTCGGGCATGTGGCGCACGTTGGGATGGGGCCAGTCGGTGCCCCACAACACCCGGTCGCCGGCGGTCTCGATCAGAGCCCCGGCCAGCGGTGCCACGTCGTCATAGGGCGGGCGCCCTCCGGCGGTGAGCCGCTCCGCTCCGGAGATCTTCACCCAGGCCCTCTCGTCACCCATGAGTTCCAGCAGCGCCGCGAACGAGGGCTGCTCGAGGCCCCGGGCCGCAGGCACGCGTGCCATGTGGTCGATGATGAACGGGCACGGCAGGCCGAGCAGCAGCCCGGCGAAGTCGGGCAGGTCGGTGGCGTCGAGGTGCACGACCATGTGCCAGCCCCGGGGCGCCACCCTTCGGGCAGTGCGCTCGAAGGCCCCGAGGTCGCCGCCCCCGAGGTGCCTGACGAAGTTGAATCGGGCGCCGCGCACGCCGGCCTCGTGAAGCCGCTCGATCTCTGAGTCGGGGCATGTCTCGTCGATCATGGCCACGCCGGCGTAGCTGCCTCCAGATCGCAGCAGGGCGTCCACCATGGCCGAGTTGTCGGTGCCGTGGCAGCTGGCCTGGACCAGCACCGCCCGGGTCAGGCCCATCCGCTCGTGCAGCGTCCGGAGTTGCTCTACCCCGGCATCGGGGGGCGTGTAGGCGCGGCCGGCCGCGAAGGGGAAGCGGCTGGCCGGTCCGAAGACGTGGCAGTGGGCGTCGCAGGCATTGGGGGGCACGGTGAATGCGACCGGAGGGTGCGGATCGGGATGGGGCGGCGGGATGCTCGGCTGGCTGCTTGGCGGCATGGCTACCGGCTCAGGAGGGCCGGGGAAACACGACGCCGTCGAACAGTTTGCGGGCGGTGCGGATGATTCCCGCGCTCTCCACCGCGGGCGCAACTCCGGACCGGAGGGTCAGCGTCACCGCGGCTTCGAAGGTGCCGGTCGGATGCTCCAGCGTGACCACGCGGTCGATCCGGAAGGGCTCGGCGGTTCCAGGGTCTCCGCCGGCGGCAGGCAGCATCTCGTGGCCGACGGACCCGGGCAGCACCGCGGCGGTGGCGACCGATACCGCCCCGAGCACACCGATCGCCTCATGGCAGCGGTGGGGGATGAAGGTCCGGGTGCAGAGGTCTCCGGCCGCGGTTCGGGGTGGCGCCACCAGGGTCATCTTGGGCACGGTGGAGGCGGCCACGTCCCCCAGGCCCATGAGGGGCCCCGCCGCAAGCCGCACCCGCTCGATGCGGCCTCGCAGGGCCGCGTCGGCCTCAAGGGTCGAGCACTCCTCGTAGCCGGTGACGGCCACGTCGCTCGCTCTCATCACCACCGTCGGCATCCCGTTGTCGACGAGCGTGCAGTCCACGCCCGCGACGGAGTCGACCAGCCTGCCGGTCGGGAGCAACGAGCCGCAGGAGCCTCCTGCCACATCCTCGAAGCCGAGCCGCACGGCGGCTGCCGTGCCGGGCACGCCGTCGATGGAGGCCGGGCCCGAGTAGTCGGGCATGCCGTCGCGCAGTGGGAAGGTAGCGGTGGCCAACGATCCGGTGTTCACCATGTGGATTCGAACCCGCGCCTCGGTCCCGGCAACCGACACAAGGCCCCTCTCCACCGCGAACGGCCCCACGCCGGCCAGCATGTTGCCGCAGTTCTGGGCGTCGCTGACGAGGGGCTCGTCCACCGAGGGCTGAAGGAACAGGTAGTCCACGTCGGCGCCCGCCCCGGCCGCGGGACCGACCACGGCCACCTTCGTGGTGAGCACGTGGGCTCCGCCGATGCCGTCGATCTGGCGGGGGTCCGGCGAGCCGACGATGCGCAGGATGAGATCGTCGCGCTGGGATGGATCGTCGGGCAGGTCCCGGCTGCGGAAGTAGGCACCCTTCGACGTTCCGCCCCGCATCAGCATGCACGGCACGCTCTCAGTCACGTCGCCAGTGTGCCCGCGCCGTCGCCCCATGGCTCCGCGTGGGTAGGTTCGTGAGCGTGATCGGCCGTGCTCCGCTCGACGGTCTGCGAGTCGTCGAAGGCTCAGCGTTCGTGGCCGCGCCCTCGGGGGGAATGGCCCTGGCCCAGCTCGGTGCCGAGGTGGTGCGCTTCGACCGGATCGGCGGTGGGATCGACTACGGCCGCTGGCCTCTCACCGCCGAGGGTCGTTCCCTGTACTGGGCGGGCTTGAACAAGGGCAAGAAGTCTCTGGCCGTCGACCTGGCCAACCCACGCGCCCAGGAACTGCTCACCGAACTCATCGGCGCCGCAGGAACGTTCCTCACCAACTTCCCGGCGCGGGGCTGGATGGCGCCGGAACGGCTGGCCTCCCGCCGGGCCGACCTGGTGATGGTGGCGATAACGGGCAACCGCGACGGCACCACCGCGGTGGACTACACCGTGAACGCCGCGCTGGGGTTCCCCATGGTGACCGGTCCCGCGGGCAGCACGGGCCCCATCAACAGCGTGCTGCCGGCCTGGGATCTGCTGTGCGGGCAGACGGCGGCGGTCGGGATCCTGGCCGCGGAGCGACGCCGCCTATTGACGGGAGAGGGCTCGCTGATGACCCTGGCGTTGAGCGATGTAGCGCTGGCCGCCACGGCTGCGCTGGGCTATGTGGCCGAGGTCCAAGTCAACGGAACAGAGCGACCACGCTGCGGCAATGACCTCTACGGGGCCTTCGGCGCCGAGCTGTCCACGTCCGACGGCCGGCGGGTGTACGCGGTGGCCATCAGCCGCCGCCAGTGGGACTCGCTGCTCGAGGCCACCGGGAGCGCCGCAGCCGTAGCCCGGATCGCCGCGGCTCGGAGCCTGGACTTCGGCAACGAGGGCGACCGTTTCGAGGCCCGTGCGGAGATCAAGGCGGCGATGCAGGCCTGGACCGGAACCAAGCCCTTCACCGAGGTGGCCGAGCGCTTCGACGGATGCGGAGTGTGCTGGGGCCCGTACCAGACCTTCACCGAGCTGGTTGAGACAGATCCGCGCTGCTCGCCGGCCGCAGGGCTGTTCGGTGAGGTGGACCAGCCCGGAATCGGTCCCTACCTGACGCCGGTGTCCCCATTGACCCTCGGGGAGGCGGCAGAATCGGGGACGAATGCACGGGCTGGCGGCGCGGTGGCCCCGGTGCTGGGCGAGCACACCGATGAAGTGCTAGCCGAATGGCTCGGACTCTCGAGCGCCGAAATTGGGGGGCTGCACGACGGAGGGATCGTTTCGGGCGTCGACGGAAACTAGGCCCAAATCAAGCAGTTCACTAAATGTCTTACATTCGCCTTGCGCGGATTGTATACGACTGCTAAATTGTATACCGATGCTCGAAGCGTATGAGACTGTCACCGCGCCGCTGGGGTCCACGACGTGGATGGAGCACGGGCGCTGCGCCGGCGAGAGCAGCTTGTTCTTCGCACCTTTCGCGGAGCGGCCCGAGGCCAGGGTGCGCCGCGAGGCCCGGGCCCGGTCGATCTGCGAACAGTGCGTGGTGCTGCTTGCCTGCCGTGACTACGCCCGCCGGAACCGCGAGCTGGGCTTCTGGGGCGGAGAGAGCGAGTCGGAGCGGGCCGAGGCAGGATTCGCGCCCACCACACCGATCGTCGGCCGCAAGCGAGTGGCCGAGGAACGGGCACGCGACGCCATGCGTCGCGTCCTGTAGGCGAAGCCGCCACAACGCCGTTCTGCGACTCGGCGGTGGCCGAGGCTGTGCACCTGCCGGTCGTCAGGCTTTACGCATCCGATAGCGCTTGCTACTTTCCGCTGTGGCGTGCCCTGCGCCGCGGCTCCACGAAGGCAATCGCCATGGGTGACATTCCTCCAAGCGTGCACGCCCTTGCTCGCCTCCTCGGGTGGGGCGGTGGGAGGCTCGCCGCGGCGGTGGCCGCTCTGGCGCTGCTCGCGGCCGCATTGGCGCCCGCCGCGGCTGCCCAAACCGGATCCCCTGGGATCTCGATCCCCGACCCGAACCTGCGGAGCGCGGTCGAGACGGCGCTCGGCAAGCAGTCCGGAGCGGCAATCACCGAAGCCGACATGGCCCGGCTGGCGACGCTGGACGCCAGCTACTCGAGTGTTCGCCGGGTTGACGGCCTGCAGCATGCGGTCAACCTGCGGGCCCTGTACTTGCAAGGGAATGGCATCTCGGACGCGTCCAGCCTCGCCAATCTGGCCCGCATGCAGGTGCTGGTCCTGAACGGGAACGACATATCGGAGATCGACCTGACCCGGATGGCGAACCTCAGGTTCCTCGATCTCGGCAACAACGACTTGGAGAGTCTGGATCTCGCCGGCCAGCGGACCAGAGTCGGGGAGAACGCTCGCAACAGCAGGCTCTACGCGCTGTGGCTCCACAACAATCGCCTGACGTCGTTGGATCTGTCCGGCCTGACCGCGTTGCGAGACAGGCCGGACGGCGCTTCGCACCCGAGCTATGTGAGCCTGCGGCTGGACGGCAACCGGTTGACCAGCGTGACCGGGCTCGGTGACCTTCCGGGTGGCGTGTTCAGCCTCAAGCTGGAACGCAACCAGCTGACCGCGGTCGACCTCCGGGGCGCAGAGCACCTCCACTACGTGTACCTGAACAACAACCCGATCTCGAGCACCGGCGATCTTGCCGGTTTCTCGGCGATGACCGGTCTCAGGCGGCTTCACCTCTACGAGACGGAGATCTCGTCGATCGACCTGTCCCGGTTCTCGACGCTGGAGCGGGTCTTCCTCAACGACAACAGGCTCACCGCCATCGATGTCACCGGATTGGACAGCGTCCAGCGGCTCTGGCTGAGGGGGAACCGGATCACGAGCGTCACCGACCTGCAGGACATAGGCGACACCCTCATTTCCCTCAACCTGAGAAGCAACCGCCTCTCGTCGATCGACCTGTCAGGACTGTCGGGCCTCCGCCAGCTGTACCTCAGCGACAACGCGCTGACCGCCGTGGATCTGGCGCCGGTGACCCAGCTGGACGTTCTCTGGCTCCACAACGGGGTCTCGGCTGGTGGCAGCCCTCCGGATCCGGCCTACCAGAACCAGATCACAAGCCTCGGAACCCTGCCCCGATGGCTCACCGACCTCAGGCTGGCAGGCAACCCGCTGGCCGAACCGATCTCGCTGGCGTCGCGAGCCGGCCTGCGGAAGCTCTACGTGAGCGGGGACCAGATCTCGGGCCTGTCCGCGCTGGCCGGCCTGACCAGCCTCACCGAGTTGGGGCTGACGGACATGGGTCTCACCGGGTCGGACCTGTCCTCGCTGCCGAGGCTGCCCGCGCTGACCAGGCTGGATCTGGGCGACAACTCGATAACGGACCTGTCGGCGCTGGCGCACCTCGTGGGGCTGACCGAGTTGCGGCTCGACAACAACTTCGTCAGTGACGTCTCTCCCTTGTCGAACATGAACTCCCTCGAGGATCTGTATGTGGCCGGCAACGTCATCGGCGACTATGCACCGCTGCGACACCTGATCCTGGCCGGGCTGACGATCCACGGCGGCGACCGGCAGCGGGGAGACTCGCCGGACAACTTCTTCTGGGACATCGACGCGTCGGGCTCCCTGCACGGCTGGAACCTGAGCCTGCTGGCGGCGGACGGGATCCTGGACAACACCGAGTGCGGTCTGGACCTCATCTGCCCCGGTCTGGCCCTCGAGCGCTGGGTCGTGGCCATCTGGCTCGTGCGAGTCATCGACGGCGAGGACCCCGAGCCACTGGGCTTCAACCGGTTCGAAGACGTTCATCCCGGCCTTCAGTGGGCGGCGCACGTAGAGCGTCTCGCGGAGCTCGGGATCGTGGCGGGCTGCTCCAGCAATCCCGCCCGCTTCTGCCCCCAGGGCACGGTTACCCGGGGCCAGATGGCGGTTCTGCTCGCCCGTGCCTACGAGTTGCAGCCCGACGCGCCCGCGACGTTCGAAGATATCGATAGGGACGGCCCCTATACGGCCAGCATCGACGCCATTGCCGCGGCCGGGATCATCGCGGGCTGCGGCACCGAACCCGATCGGTTCTGCCCTGACGACCTGGTCACCAGAGGCCAAGCGGCGACCTTCATCATCCGGGCCCGCGAGTACGCCTCCGGTAGCTGACCGCGGCCGGGCCAGCTAGCCGGGGTTCCGTCCTCCTGAGGGCGCCGGCCCGATGGTTATCACAAGGCTGCCGACATGGCGCTTGCCGGCGAAGGCCTGCTGGGCGGCGTGGATCTCCTCCAACGGGTAGGTGCCGCCCACCACCGGCCTGACCTCCCCCCGCTCGATGTAGCCGACGAGATCGGCGAACACTTGGGGGGCATAGACGGTCGCGCCGTGCAGCTGGAGGTCCTTCAGGTACAGAGTGCGCAGGTCGAGATCCACGACCGGCCCGGCGATGGCGCCGGAGGTGACATAGCGCCCACCCCGGCACAGCGCCTCCAGCCAACTCGGGAAGCTGCCGCCGCCGACGACGTCGGCCACGACGTCGAAGCTTCCTCCGTTGGCTGCGGTGGCCGCCGCAACGACGTCTCCGGACTCTCGGGCTACAACCGCGTCGGCGCCCAGAGCCCTCACGCTGTTCCGTTTGGACGCGCCGGCGACGGCCACCACCCGGGCGCCGCGGCGCTTGGCCAGTTGCACCAGTGCGCTGCCCACGCCGCCGGAAGCGCCCGGGACCGCGATCGTCTCACCCGATTGCAGGTCCGCTCGCTGGAGCATGTGCTCCGCGGTCGACCACGAGCAGGCGAAGCTGGCCAACTCGATGTCCGAGAGTCCGACCGACACCGGATACACGTTCTCTTGGGGAACCGTGCAGTACTCGGCGTACCCGCCGTCGCGTTCGCTGCCCAGATAGCCGGCGAGGTCGCGATCGGCAGGGCGGTCCCGATCGCGCAGCCATGGGTCGATCAACACTCGGCGGCCCGCCAAGCCCGTGTCCGCACCCTCACCGACTGCCACTACAACGCCCGCGATGTCGGCGCCTTGGATCCGGGGGAAGGACAGGCCGCCGCGACCCCAGGCCGAGTCCTCGGGGTCAGCCTCGGCGAACCCTTGCGAAGATGTGGCCGAGGTGACTGAGCGGCTGTACCAGCCGACACGGGTGTTGATGTCGGTGTTGTTCATGCCGCAGGCCGCCACCCGCACCAGCACGTCGCGGGGGCCGGGACTGGGCACGGGCACGTCGTCGCGCACCTCCAGCATCTCGGGCCCGCCCGTGCCCAGCAGCAACGCGGCCCGCATCACCGCAGGCGGATCAGAACCGGTCACGGCGGTCGACGGCTCCGATCATGGTGCGAGCCGGTGCGCGTGCATGGCCTGGTAGTGGGGCAGGCAGGCGGCGTAAGCGTCTCTGAGGAGTTGGTTGTGGTCTATGGCCACATAGTCGCGTTTCTGGCGCGACAGCGTCGTGGACCCGGCGAGATTGGCATGCCAGGTGCCGGTCTCGTACCAGGTGAGATCGGATGCCTCGGTGATGCCCCACTGGAGCGCCTCCGGCTTGAAGTCGATCCCCACCGCATCGCACCATGCCGCGGTTACGCGGCGGGGGTCGTCCAGCATGTCGTCAGCGTCGATGACGGGAGGCGGGGTCCCGGTCCGTTGCGTCAGCAGGTCGAACAGCGCCCGCTGCTCGGCGAAACCGGTCTCGTCCAGGGTGAAGTCCGACCACTGGCCGTACATCGAGGTCAGCGCCTTGGCTGGGTCGCGGATCAAGAAGGAGTGGTTGAAGGCGTCGAGGAACGGCACTGGCGGGTCGTCGGGACTGCCGGCCGGGGCCACCCAGTCGTGCATGTGGGTGACGTAGTGGGGGAAGTCCTTCATGAACACCGGTCCCCGCCTAGCGGCCGCCACCAGCTCCTCCCAGACCGACTCGTAGCTGAGCTCCGGCCGGTGCTGGATGTGGCTGTCGGGCGGGCGGGTGTCGTTGCCGATCGAGTACCAGACCTCGCCGAAGGGCTCGTGCGCGATCTCGTGATCGCCGCGCTGGCTCATCATCCGCTCGAAGGCGGTCGAGGTCGAGCGGGGCACTGCCCACAGCACCAGGATCGGGATCATGGGGTTCGCTCCCTCTGTCTAGGTTCTCCGCTCCTGTTCGCTCCGCTCACGGGCCGCTCGGGCCACGGCCTCGCTCGGCTTCTGCCGGATGTGATCATGGCAACAGGCTCGGCCTCTAGGCCCGCAGCCGGGTGTTCGTCGGATCGTGGACGGCCTCGTCCAGCACGCGGGCCGGCCGCAGGTCACCGACGACCCGGACCTCCAGCGCAGTGCCGGGCTCGGCGTGCTGGGGGGCCAGATAGGCGAAAGCCAGACTCTGGCCGGTGTGGAAACCGTAGGCGCCGGAGGTCACCAGGCCCACGGCCTCCCCGCCGGCGCAGACGCCGTCGGCTGCGTGCACATCGGCGTCGCCGGCTTCCACGGCCAGATAGGCGAGCCGCCACCGGTAGGGCTCGTCGCCCGAGGCCGCCCCGGCCCGGCGGGCCAGCAGCGCGTCGCGGCCCACGAAGTCGCCCTTGTCGGTCTTCACGAACCGGTGCAGCCCGGCCTCGTCCGGGTTGACGTCGTGGGTGAGCTCGCGGCTGGTGAAATAGCGCTTCTCCATGCGCAGCGAGTCCAGCGCATGGTTGCCCGCGTCGGCCACCCCCAACGGCTCGCCCGCGGCCCGAAGCGCGTCGTAGGCGGTGCCGAGATCCTCCACCGGCATATGGAGCTCCCAACCGAGCTCGCCGGTGAACCCCACCCTCAGAGCCCGCACGTTCGGCACGCCGGCCACCGTGATGATCTGCGCCCGCAACCATCCGAAGGCCTCGTTGCCCAGATCGGCGTCGGTGAGGCCGGCAAGCAGTTGTCGGGCCTCGGGCCCGGTGACGTTGAGCACCCCCAACTCCATGGACCGGGTCACCAGCTCGGCGTCGGCGCCGCTGGGCCAGTGCGTCTCGAAGAACTCCCGATCCTTGCCCTCGCCGGCGGCGGCCGACACCAGGTAGAGATGGTCGGAAGCCAGACGGGTGACGGTCAGTTCGCTCTCGATGCGAGCCTGCGGCGTCAGCAGGTATGTCAGGCCGATGCGTCCCACCGCGGGAACGGTGTTGGTGGTGAGGCGGTCGAGCACCGCGGCCGCGTCGGGGCCTATCAGGTCGAACTTGGCGAAGGCGGTGGCGTCGAGGATCCCGACCCGCTCCCGAACGGCCCGGCACTCCTCGGCCACAGCGTCGAACCAGCCGGTGTGGCGGAACGAGACCATGTCGTGGGTGGGCAGCCCGGCCGCGGCCGGGAACCACTTGGGGCGCTCCCAGCCGTAGACCTGGGTGAACACCGCGCCCTTGGCGTGCAGGCGCCCATAGAGGGGGGTGGTGCGGTAGGGACGCCCGGCCGGCCGCTCGAGGCCGGGCAACGGTGTCTGGTGGCGGTACTGGTGGTCCTCGGCCCCCTTCACCCGGCCGTAGGACATGATGTCGGCGCGGTCGATGTAGCCGAACCGGCGGGCGTCGTAGGCCCGCACGCTCACGCCGGTGGTGCCGTGCACCATCCAGCGGGCCAGCTCCCGGCCCAGGCCCGGACCGTCGGCGATGCCGACCTGCACGCCCACCATCTGCCAGAAGTTGGGCACGCCCGACGGCCCCAGCAGCGGCTCGCCGTCGGGCGGGTACGAGATGGCGCCGCAGATGACCTGCTTGATGCCCAGCGGCTCCAGCACCGGCATGCGCTCGAAGGCCCGGGCCAGCCACAGGCCGACCCGGTCGAAATCAGCGTCGAACAAGGGGTTCTCCAGCGACCATTCCGGTCCATCGCCGTCGTGCCAGACGGCCTCGGCGCCGGCCTGCTCGTAGATCCCGATCAGGCCCGACTGCTGCTCCTGGCGCAGGTACCCCGACACGTAGTCGTCGCGCACCACCGGCAGCTCGCGGTCGAGGTCGGCGAACTCGGGCACCGGCTCGGTCAGAAGGTAGGTGTGCAACACGTTGGCGATGGGCACGTCAAGCCCGACCATGCGGGCCACCCGGTGCGCGTAGCAGCCGGCCGCGTTCACGACGTGCTCGGCATGCACGGTGCCCCGCTCGGTGTCCACGTCGAAGCTGCCGTCGCGGCGCCGCCTGATGCTCAGCACCCGGTTGCGCCGGCTGACGGCCGCACCCAGGTTGCGAGCGGCCCGCACCATGGCGTTGGCCGCGCCGGCGGGGTCGACGTGACCGTCGTCGGGCGTGTGGACCGCGCCGAGCATCCGGTCGGTCACGTAGAACGGATGGAGCTGAGCGATCCTCGACGGCGAGACCCACTCCAGGGCGTTGCCCACGTAGGTGGCCGGGCCGAGCTGGGCCCGCAGCCAGTCGACCTCCTCGGCGTTGTAGGCCACCCGCAGGCTGCCGCTGCGATGCCACGAGGTGGCCACGCCGCTCTCGTCCTCCAGCGAGGCGTACAGCTCGCAGGCGTAGCGGCGGAACTCGGCCAGTGCGTAGCTCGACACCGAGTGGGTGACCTGGCCCGCCGCATGCCAGGTCGAGCCCGAGGTGAGCTCGGCCTTCTCGACGAGGAGGGTGTCGGCCCACCCCTCGTGGGCGAGGTGGTACAGCGCGCTGGCCCCGCAGATCCCGCCGCCGATGATCACGACCCGGACCGAGTCCGGCAGTCCTGCAGTCACCGGTGCGAAACTTATCCCCCCGGATCGGGCAAACTACGTGATCAAGCGCCGGCCAACCGACGGCGTCAGGACAGGACACAGGAGGCGGATGTGCACTTCTCGCACCCTGCTCTGGCTGCTCCGGAGTTCTACGTGCCCGGCCTGCCCGCCGACTATGTGGCCGAGCGCTACGGGATCGGCGCCGACGACATCGCCAAGCTCGGCTCCGCGGAGAATCCCCTGGGCGCCTCGCCGCTGGCCGTGCAGGCGATCCGGGAGCGGTTGGACGACCTGCACCTGTACCCGTCCTGGACGGCCGAGCCGCTGCGAGAGAAGATCTCGCTCGTCTACGGCGTCGAACCCGAGCGGGTGATGTGCGGAGCGGGCGAGACCGAGATCATCTCATGGCTCATCCGGGCGTTCTGCGAGCCGGGCGGGCGCATCCAGATGCCCGGTCCGTGCTTCCCGATCTACCACCTGTTCGCCGAGGCCGAGGACCGGGTGCCGGTCCTGGTGCACGACGCCACCGACCGAGCCACGATGGCGGTGGACGTCGACGCCTACATCGACGCCATCAGCGACGACACCCGGATCGTGTTCGTCACCAACCCGCACAGCCCTTCGGGCACATGGATGACCGAGCGCGACGTGCGGCGCGTCGTCGAGGCGGCACCCACCGCGCTGGTGGTCCTCGACGAGGCCTACGTGCACTACTCCCACACTCCCGGGTACATCCACCTGGTCGACGACTACGACAACTTGGTGGTGCTGCGCACGTTCTCCAAGGCGTTCGGCCTCGCGGGCCTGCGGGTCGGTTTCGGTGTCGGACCGAAGCCGGCGGTCGACGCGTGCCTGGCGGTCAAGCCGACGTGGAATATGGGCGTGCTCCAGACGGCCGGCGCGGCCGCCGCGCTCGACGACAAGGACCATCTCGACGCCACCGTGGCGATGATCTCGAAGGGTCGGGACCATGCGCAGGGCCGCTTCGCCGAACTCGACCGCTTCCGGATGGTTCCGGGCAGCCGGTCCAACTTCTTCCTGGTGGAGATCCTGGATCCAGGCACCGATTCCACCAAGGTGTTCGAAGGGCTGCTGGAGCGAGGCGTGATCGTCAAGGACGGCTCGGTGTCGTTCCGGGGCCTCAACCGGCGCTTCCTGCGCTGCGACGCCAACCGGCCCGATCGCATGGACCGACTCGTGGACGCACTGGCGGACCTGCCGTGACCAGCGAAGGGGGCTAGGGCTGTGGCTGACGACAGCGTTACATCCGACGCGCCGCGGCGGCGTGGGCTGGCGGCCCGCTATTACACCGACGGCGAGGTCTTCGCCGCGGAGATGGACCGGGTGTTCGCCCGGAACTGGGTGATGGTGGGCCACGTGTCGGAAGTCGCCGAGCCGGGGATGGTCATCGCGGCGCGCGTCGGCGATGAGAGTGTGCTGGTGGTTAACGACGCCGGACAGCTCCGGGCCATGTTCAACGTGTGCCAGCACCGCGGCCACGAACTGGTCACGTCCAAGACGGCCCGCCTCGACCGGATCACCTGCCCCTACCACGCTTGGACGTACGGGCTCGACGGGCACCTGCTGCACGCCCGCGGCGAGGACGTGGGCGACGTGTGCGTCCCCGGTGTGCGGCTCGAGACCCTGGGCGGGTTCATGTTCGTGAACCTGTCGGCGGACGCCGCTGCGCTGGCCGCGGTCGCCCCTGGAGTGCAGGACGAACTCCTCGCCCGGGTGCCGGACGCGCCCCGACGGGTGCTGTCGGCCCGGCTCACCCACGAGATGCGGGCCAACTGGAAGGTGGTGGTGGAGAACTACAACGAGTGCTACCACTGCCCCAACGTCCACAAGTGGTTCACGTCAGGGGTGGTGGCTCCCGGCAGCTACTGGATCGCGTCGGACGGCTCGGTGACGCGCCACGGCGCCGACCGCCCCAGCCGACCGCCCGCCTGGACCGGCGCCGACGCCGCCGGCGACGGCACCGACAATGGGGACGGAGCCGGCGATGGCATGGTCCAGACTGTCGGGGCCGGACACGAGGCCGCCGCCGGACGCCGGACCGGCAACGTCGAGGCTGCCGGGGACGGCTACAGGGCGTTCTTCGTGTGGCCGGTGTCGGCCATCCAGTGCTATCCCGGCGAAGTGGTCAACACCTTCCGCTGGGTGCCGTTGGCGGTGGACCGCACCCTGCTGATCCGTGAGTGGTGGTTCGACACCGCCGATCTGACCGAGGCCCAGTCGCGGCTCGTCTCCGACGACTGGGAGAACACTGTCGCCGAGGACTTCGGGATCGTCGAGTCCGTGCAGCGTGGCGTCGCCAGCCGCGGCTACCGCCCGGGACCGTTGATCGAGGACCCGAGCGGCGTGTGCGGGGTGCACAGCGAGAACTCGGTGCGCCACCTCCAGGAACTTCTATTGGCGTCACTCGACGACATGGCGTGACGAAGTCCGGGCCTGGCCCCGCCCTCACCGCTCGCGTTGAGGCCGGTGCCTCCGTCGTGTGGAGAGTGCCATGACATCCGGGCCGAGTTCCGCCCTCGACGGCCCGGAGTCCCATGAGGGGTCCTTGTCGCAGGAGCTCGCCGAGTTCTTGAGCGGCTTGCACAGCCGGATCGGCCCGGCCCACATCGCAGCGGCCCGCAACTGCGTGATCGACACTCTTGGTGCCATCGCCTACGGGGTCGATCAGCAATGGTCGCAGGCCGCGGCCCGCTACGCCCTCGCCACCGGAGGTGAGGGGCCCTCGACCGTCGTGGGGTGGGACCGCAGCGCCACGCCGGCCATGGCCGCCTTCGCCAACGGCGCCGCGGCCCACGCCTTCGAACTCGACGACGTCCACGAGGAGGCTGTCAACCATCCCGGTGCGGTGGTGGTGCCGGCCGCCCTCGCGGTGACCGAGGAGACCGGCGCCTCCGGTCTGGCATTCCTGGAGGCGGTGGTGGTCGGGTATGAGGCCATGGGAAGGGCCGGTTTGGCGGTCGGGCCTCTCTCGCACATGCTGGCCGGCTTCCATCCCACCTCGATGTCGGGAGTGTTCGGAGCAGCCGCGGCGGCCGCCCACCTCCACGGCTTCGACGCGGCCCGCCTGAACGACGCCTTCGGCATCGCGGCCTCGCTGGCGTCGGGGACGATGGAGTTCGCAGCCTCGGGCGGGATGGCCAAGCGGATCCACGCGGGACGGGCCGCCGAGGGCGGCATCATGGCCGCCTCGCTGGCCGCGGACGGGTTCGAGGGGGCCCGTGACGGTCTGGCCGGAACCTACGGGTTCTGCCGGGTGTTCACCGACGATCCCCGCCCCGAACTGCTTGTCCGAGAACTCGGCCGGCGCTGGATGATCGACGAGATCACGATCAAGCCCTACGCGGCCTGCAGCGACGTCCATGCCATGATCCAGGCCACCGCGGAGTTGGTTGCCTCCCACGGCATCACTGCCGAGCAGATCGACCGTATCGCGGTGCACGGTCCGACCAAGGCTGCCGAACTCAACGACATGGACGGCACCACCTCGGTGATGGCCGCCCAGTACTCCGCCCGGTTCAACATCGCGGCCGCAGTGCTGGCCGACCCGGCCGACCCCGGCACCTATCATCCCGACCGCATCTCCGACCCAGCGCTGGCAGCCTTGCAGGCCAAGGTGGCCACGACGGTGCCCGATCCGGCCTTCGACGCCACCTACGCCTGGAAGCAGGGGGCTCGGGTAGAGATCACCACCACCGACGGCCGGGTGCTGGAACGGACCGTCCACGGACAGCGGGGATCGATGCACGACCCGCTCAGCGACGAAGAGATCGAGCGCAAGTTCCACACGCTGGCCGGCAGTCGCCTCGACCCAGGCATCCCCGACATCGTTCGCTCGTTGCCGGACCGTCCGCTCAAGGACCTGACTCGTCACCTTCGACTGGGATGAACGGTGCGCAACCCAGGAATTGGCAGCGTTTTGCTCGCTATGCGTGCGTATTGCTGCAAGTTCGCGGCGGACCGGCGGGTGCCAGGGGAATTGGCAGCGTTTTGCTCGCTATGCGTGCGTATTGCTGCCAGTTCGCGTCGCCTCGGGGTCCGTGGTTGTACGGGCCGTCCCCGGCGGGCAGGCTGACGCGGTGACCGCGCTTGACTTGAGTGGGGACTTTGCGGGCAGGGTTGGCGCTGCGCTGGTGGTGGGGGGCAGCGGCGGTCTCGGCTCGGTGATCGCGGTGGAGCTGGCCGCCCGCGGCAGCGACATGGCCCTCACGTACCGCAGCAACGCCGACGCGGCCGCCGCCACCGCGGCCGAGATCGAGCGACTTGGACGCCGGAGCTGGCTCGCGGCCGTCGACCTCACGGATGACGAGGGGGTGGCCGCGGCAGTTACGGAGTTGGCCGGGGTGGCGGGCGGCCTGCACACCATGGTGTACGCGGCCGGCCCTCATGTCCCGCAGGTTCACCTGAGCCGGGTGCAGCCGTCGGCGATGCGAGACCAACTCGACGCCGACGCGGCCGGGTTCTTCGCCGCGGCCTCAGCCGCGCTGCCTCACCTGCGCCAGTCCAGGGGCAGCATCGTGGCCGTCACCACGGCCGGTCTCGGACGGTTCCCGGTGCGCGACGGCTTGAGCACCGTTCCCAAGGCCGCCGTCGAGGCCGCGGTTCGAGGTCTGGCCGCGGAGGAGGGGCGCTTCGGCGTGCGAGCCAACAGCGTGGGGCCCGGGATGCTGAGCGACGGCATGGCCCGGCGCCTGATGGCCTCGGGCGACCTGGACGACAGGGCGCTCAATGCGGCCCGGGCCAACATTCCCATGCGCAGCTTCGGCACGGCGGCCGACATCGCCGAGGCGGTGTGCTTCCTGGCCTCGGACCGGGCTCGCTACATCACCGGCCAGCACCTGGCCGTCGACGGCGGCTACACGGCCTGAGCGCCGGCTCGGGGCCCTCCACCGCGCCGGCTCGGGTAGCGTCGGAGCGATGTACCCCGGAGCACACGCCGCCGCGAATCCCGGCAAGCCGGCCGTCATCATGGCCGGGTCGGGGGAGACGATCACGTACGCCCAACTCGACGCCGAGGCCAACCAGGTGTCGCGCCTGTTCCGGGAGGCCGGACTGGCCCCCGGCGACCATGTGGCCTGGTGCCTGGAGAACCACCGCAACTTCCTGCCCCTGATGTGGGGGGCGCACTACGCGGGACTGATCTACACGCCCATCAGCAGCCGTCTCACCACCGACGAGATCGCCTACATCGTCGACAACAGCGGCGCCCGGGTCTTCATCACTTCGCAGTACAAGGCCGTGCAGGCCGCCGAGTTGGCCGACCGGATGGACGGGGTCGAGCTGAGGCTCATGATGGACGATGTCGTCGACGGGTACGGCAGCTACGAGCAGGCTCTGGCCGCGGCGTCGCCGGAGCCCCTTGATGGCCGGGTGGCCGGCACCGACATGCTCTACAGCTCGGGCACCACCGGGCGCCCCAAGGGCGTGCTCAGCGCCTACGAGGCGGTTCCCATCGAGGAGGCCGAGTCGAGGGCGGCCATGATGTGCGTGCTGCTGCTCGCCATGTCCGACGAGTCGGTCTACCTGTCGCCGGCGCCCCTGTACCACGGCGCGCCGCTGCGCTTCACCATGGCCAACCATGTGATCGGCTCCACCGCGGTGATCATGGAGCGCTTCGACGCGGAGCAGTTCCTGGCCGCGATCGAGCGCTACTCGGTGACCCACACCCAGGTGGTGCCGACCATGTTCGTGCGGATGCTGAAGCTGCCCGACGAGAAGCGGCTGCGCTACGACCTGTCGTCGCTGGTTTCCGTGCTGCACGCGGCCGCGCCCTGCCCGGTGGAGGCCAAGCACCGGATGATCGAGTGGCTGGGGCCGATCATCAGCGAGTACTACGCGGGCACCGAGGGCAACGGGGCCACCTTCTGCGACAGCGAGCAGTGGCTGGCCCGCGAGGGCACGGTGGGGGTGCCGATCAACGGCGAGGTCCACATCGTGGACGAAGCCACCGGCCAGGAGGTTCCCGCCGGCGAGGAGGGTGCCGTCTACTTCGGTGAGGGCAACACCTTCGAGTACCACCTCGACGACGAGAAGACCCGCAACTCCCGGCTGCCCAACGGCTGGTCCACCATCGGCGACGTGGGACGGGTCGACGACGACGGCTTCCTGTACCTCACCGACCGCAAGGCGTACATGATCATCTCCGGCGGGGTGAACGTGTACCCCCAGGAGGCCGAGAACCTGTTGACCATGCACCCCGCCGTGCTGGACGCAGCCGTCATCGGCGTGCCCGACGACGACCTGGGCGAGGTGCCCAAGGCGGTGGTCCAGCCCATGGACATGCCCGCCGGCGACGAGGCTGAGGCCGAGTTGGAGCGCGAGCTGATCGACTACTGCCGGGCCAGCCTGGCCTCGGTCAAGTGCCCTCGCACGGTCGACTTCCGCTCCGAGCTGCCCCGCGACGAGACGGGCAAGCTCTACAAGCGCCTGCTGCGCGACGAGTACTGGCAGGGCCAGAACCGCCGCATCTAGCGGCCCACCGGCCCGTGATCCGGTGCGCTCGCTCTAGGTGATCTTGAGGACCCGGGCCGCGTTCTCTCTCAGGAACTTGGGCCACACCGCGTCTCGGAAGCCGACGTTGGGCATCTCGGTCATGATGCGCTGCAGTGACAGGCCCATGGGGAAGTAGCCGGCGTACATGACCTTGTCGGTGCCCCGGGTGTTGGCGTAATCGATGACGGCCTTCGGGTAGTGCTTGGGCGCGAACGCCGAGGTCGAGTAGTGCAGGCCGGGCCATTTCAGCATCAGCTTCACGGCCAGGGCCTCCCAGGGCTCGCAGCCGTGGCGGGTGACCAGGGTCAGCTCGGGGAAGTCGTACATCACCCGGTCGAGGCGCTCCACGTGCTGGCAGTCCATGGGCAGCCGGGGGCCGGGCACGCCTGCGCACACGAAGATGGGGATGTCGAGCTCGCAGCAGACGGCGTACACCGGGTACCACTTGGCGTCGTCGATGGGGATCTGCGGGAAGCACCCGGCCGGGAAGGTGCCCACCGCCCGGATGTCGTAGGCCTCCTTGCAGTGGCGGATCTTGCGCACCGCGCCCATCACGTCGTTGGCGTCGGCCTGGCAGGTGGCCACGAACCGGTCGGGGTGGTCGGCCAGAGCCTTGCGGTTCACCTCGCCCTCGCAGCCGATCAGGCCCCACTCGACGCCGTGGACGTCCATCTCACTCAGGGTGAGCGCGATGGGATCGTCCGCGCCGTACTTCTCCTTGGGCACGCCCTTGAACATGTACTCCACCGGGAAGTCGAACTCGGCCGACTCGGAGTCCTTGAGCTGCTTGCGGATGAACTCGTAGTGCTCGAAGTCCTTGGCGGGGAAGCCGATCATCGTGTCGACGATCCCCACATCGGTCGGCATTGGCATGGTGTCGGCTCCGTTCGTCATGGGCCTGGCTCGTTCGCCGGCCCGCTCGGCCTCTAGTTGCGGGGCACGTCGCGCCAGGGAATCTCCTTGTCCACCCTGGGCTCGCCGGGCAGGCCCAGGACCTGCTCGCCGAGGATGTTGCGCATGATCTCGCTCGTGCCGCCCTCGATGGAGTTGGCCCGGGACCGCAGGAAGCCGTGGTGGGTGTCGCCGAACTTGCCGTCGAGCGAGATCGCCGTGGGCCGGCGGAACCCGTAGTCGTAGTCCACCATCGCCGCGGGGCCCTCGAGGTCGAGGACCTTCGATGTGAGCTCCTTGTTGAACTCGGCCAGCATCAGCTTGCTCACCGACCCCTCCGGTCCGGGGTTGCCGGCCCGGGCGTTCTGGAAGGCCCGGACGTTGGTGAGCCGCAGAGCCTCGCCCCGCACCCACAGCTGCATCACCTCGTCGCGGTGGGCCTTGGTGCGCACCGACGGGTCCATGTTGCGGTAGGCCTCCAGCAGGTTGCCCAGCGGTCCCTCGCGACCAGTGGTGGCGCCGCCCACCGCGCCGCCGATGGCGGTGCGCTCGTTCATCAGCGTGGTGAGCGAGACGCGCCACCCCTCGCCGACCGCACCGATCCGGGCCGTGTCGGGCACCCGCACGTCGGTCATGTACACCTCGTTGAACTCGGCTTCGCCGGTGATCTGGCGCAGGGGCCGCACCTCCACGCCCGGTGCTCGCATGTCGAGCGCGAAGTAGGTCAGCCCCTTGTGCTTGGGCAGTTCCGGGTTGGAGCGGGCCACCAGCATTCCCAGGTCGGCGACATGGGCCAGCGTGTTCCACACCTTCTGGCCGTTCACCACCCACTCGTCGCCGTCGCGCTCGGCCCGGGTGCCCAGCCCCGCGAAGTCCGAGCCGGAGCCGGGCTCGCTGAACAGCTGGCACCAGCGCTCCTCCCCGGTGAACAGGGGCCTCAGGTAGCGGCGCTTCTGCTCGTCGGTGCCGTGGGTGAGGATGGTCGGGCCGATCAGCATCATGAAGAACGTGGAGGGGTCGGCGGGCTGGGCGCCCGCGGCCCGCAGCCGCCGATCGACCGCTCGCTGGAGCCGGCGGGACAGGCCGAGCCCGCCGAAGCCCGGCGGGTGGTGCACCCAGGCCAGGCCGGCGTCGTACTGGTGGCCCCGGAACTCGATGTGGCTCTCGGTGGCGGGGTCGTGATCGGCCAGCAAGGCATCGACGGCCTCGTCGGCGACGCGGGTCTGCTCGTCGGTGTCGGCCGGTGCTTGGATGGCTGTCATGGTGCGATTCTCCGGTGGACGTTGCGGTTGCAGGCGGGTCGGCGTCATGCTTGGACCATGCATTCTTACTCCCGCCAATCCCTGATCGACACCACTGAGGCCTGTTTCGCCGAGATTTCGGCGCTGTGTGCCGACCTCTCCGACGAGGAGTGGACCGTGCAGTCGCTGTGCCCCGACTGGACGGCACGCCAGGCCATCGGCCATGCCGTCGGGGTAGAGGATGTGATCTCCGGATGGGAGATCAGCACCGACGACATGCCGCCGTTCGAGAAGATGGTGGCCCTCACCGGAGCGTCCGCAGGAATGTCGTCGGCCGAGTTCGGCGCCAGGGTGGCCGAGATCTTCGACGCTCGCCGGTCGGACCTGGCCGCGCTGAGCGACGAGGACATCGGGAGCCAGTCGTGGACGCCGGTGGGGGTGCAGAGCTACGGGGGCTTCCTGGCCATCCGCATCTTCGACATGTGGGTCCACGTGCGCGACTGCACCATCCCGCTGGGGCGGGCCACCGACGACAGCGGTCCCGCGGCCGAGATCGCCTTCGATCAGGTGGAGCGCTCGATCGGCTACATCATGGGCAAACGGGTCGGCCTGCCCGACGGCATGAGCCTCAGGGCCGACATCACCGGTCCGGTGCAGCGCCAGATCGCGGTGGCGGTGGACGGCCGGGCCAAGGCCGTGGATCCCGGGTCGCTGGATTCGCCCGACGTGGTGCTCACCGCCGACTCGCTGACCTTCATCATGCTGGCCTGCGGGCGCATCGACCCCCAGTCCAAGATCGACGACGGCTCGATCTCCTGGAGCGGCGACGCCCACTGGGGCGAGCACGCGGCCCGCAGCCTCCGCTTCACAATGTGATGACCCCAAGGACGTTCTGTGTGCGCCTATTGGCCGTATGGGCGGTCATGCGCACACAGAGTGCATGGCATTGGTGAGATGACATCTGGGGGTTGGAAAGCGGCCGGCAGTGATGACTGGCTGGCCGAGGTCGAGCGGACCCTGCGGGGCCGGGACCTCGCCGATCTGATCAGCACCACCCGCGACGGCCTCGAAATACAGGCGCTGTACACCCAGAGCCCTGACCGGCCCGCGGCGGTGGGGGCGGCCGCGCCCGAGGATCGGCGCGCGCGGGGCTGGGACATCCGCCAGCGTCACAGGGTCACGGCGACTGACAGCGACTTCAGGGCAACCCAGCACGAGATCGAGCAGGATTTGGCGGGCGGCGTCGCCTCCGTGGAGCTTGATGTCCCCGCAGGCGTTGATGTAGATGCACTCGACGCTGTGCTTCAGGGTGTCGACCTGGCGTCGACGCCGGTGGCGCTGGCGCCTCACGCCGATGTGGCGGTGGCCGAGGCCCTCGTTGCTGTGGCGGAGCGGCGGGGCGGGATGCTCGCGTCCGGAAGCAGTCTCGGCCTCGATCCGGTTGGGGAGTGGGCCCGTGCGGGCCGTATAGCCGACCTGGCCCACGCGGCCGGCTGGGCCGCGCAGGCGGCGGAGTCCGGCTCGGCTTCGCCCGGCGTCCGGGTGTTCGCCGTTGACGCGGTTCGCTACGCCGACGCGGGCGCGACCGAGGTGCAGACCCTGGGCTGGGCGACGGCTACCGGGGTCGCCTACCTGCGTGCGCTGGCAGGGGCGGGGATCCCGGTGGATGCGGCGGCCGGGCTGATCGGATTCTGCCTGCCGGCCAACGCCGACCAGTTCGTGACCATCGCCGCGCTGCGAGCAGCCCGGGTGATGTGGGCGCGGGTGGTGACGGCCAGCGGCGGCTCGCAGGAGGCAGCCCGCCAATACCAGCACGCGGTCACCGCAATCCACACGTACAGCCGGCGCGATCCGTGGGTCAACCTGCTGCGGGGCTCCGTGGCCGCGCTGGCCGCGGGCGTGGCCGGCGCCGACGCCGTGACCGTGCTGCCCTTCGATCTTGTGTCGGGAACGGTCGACTCCGACGGCACTCTGGGGCGCCGGCTGGCCCGCAACACCCAGCTGCTGCTGCTGGAGGAGTCTCATCTGGCTCGATCGTCGGACCCGGCAGGCGGGTCGTTCTACGTGGAGTCGCTCACGGAGGAACTGGCCTCGGGGGGATGGAGGGTGCTGCAAGAAGTCGAGGCGTCCGGCGGGATCGAGGCCGCCATCGACAGCGGAGTGTTGGCTGCCGCCATCGACGAGAGCTGGTGGTCCCGGCTGGGAGCGCTGCGGACCCGGAGCGAGCCACTGACCGGTGTCAGCGAGTTCCCGCTACTGGACGAGCCCGCTCCGAGGATTCTTGCCGACCCCAACGCGACCCCGCCTGGAGCGGGCCTGCCGATCAGGCGCTTGGCCGAGCCCTTCGAGGACCTGCGCGACGCCGCCGACCGCCATCGAGCCGCCAATGGCGACCGGCCCGCGGTGTGGGTGGCGTCCCTGGGGTCGACCGCGGAACACTCGGCCCGCACCGCCTGGGCACAGAACCTGCTGGCCGCGGGCGGCATCGAGGCCCGGGGCGCCGCCGGTGTGGACTCGCCCATCGCGGCGGCGGCAGACTTCGCGGCGTCGGGCCTGACTGTGGCGGTCATCACCGGCAGCGACGACATGTACCGCCTGCGGGGCGCGGCCACTGCTAGTGCCCTGGCCGAAGCCGGAGCGGCCTTCCTGGCCCTGGTCTGCGACTCCGGCACGCCCGCCGAGCTGCTCTCAGAGCTGGAGTCATCCGGCATCGACGAGGCCTGGCACGACGGCATCGACGCCGCAGCCGCGCTGGAACGCCTCCACGCAGTCCTCGGCGTCACTTGGTGATCAGGCCTGCCGCCGACTGCGGCCTGTTTCCCAGAATCGGGACGCGGATCCGGCGCTGTTCGATCCTCGGAGCGAGATAGGTCCTCCGCTGTTTCGATTGGTTTGCCCCATTCGCATCAGGTGGTCCCTTCAATCGTCCGTCACTATGGTTGCCCGCTAAGTGACAGCGACCTCCCAGCCAGTCGAGGTGAGCCATGAACTCTCAGCGGGATGACCCAGTTCGGATCAGCGACGTTACGGAGCGCCTCACCTCCACGGGTCGTGTGTCGGGCTATCAGATCGAGGTTTGGCACGACGGCCTCAATGAGCATCGTGTCTTGAGCGATCGTGACCTAGGCGTACTGCAGAACAAGCTCGATGCCCACCTCTCACGTTGGGACGAGAAGTACGAGAAGCGCCTTGAGCGAGAAGCACGCGAGGCGCAGCGACAATCGGGTCTCGAGACGGCTGAGGTGGTGACGGAGGAAGCTCAAGCGGCATTGCAAGCCTGCCGGGACATTCTGCAACACACGCTTGGCGTGGACGACCGGTTGGACTGGGAGGCGCTTAAGAGCCGGGCACCGATGACTCGTGAGCCGAAGGGGACGGACGGTATCGAATACGATGAGCGAACCGGCAGGCCTGTCGCCTACGACCCGGCTCCTCCACCCCGAGGTACGGTTCCCGTCTATTCGCCGCCGAAGCTGGGTCTATTGGATCGTCTCTCGTCTGCTAGGCGGAGCCGCAAGGAGGAGGAAGCTCGAGCTTTGCATGACCAGGCGCTCCAGCGGTGGCAGGACAAGCTGGACGAGGTTGCTCGCCTAGACGCGGCGCTCCAAGAGACCCTTGCTTTGGAGCAGCAAGAGTGGGAAGCAGAAGAGGGTGAGTACAAGAAGCGCCAAGAGGCATCCAATACTGCGGTCGACGCCCTGAGGCTCAGCTACGAGCAATGGGAGGGCGAGGACGGTCGAGCAATAGAGGAGCATGCTGAGATCGTCTTGAACGCATCTGAGTATCCAGACTGGATCGCTATCGACTTTGAGCTCGGGTACAACCGAGAGACAAGGACGATGGTCGTCGAGTACCAACTGCCCCTGGAGGAGTCAATGCCGTCCGTCAAGGGGGTTACCTACGTACAGAGCCGAGGGGAGTTGAAGCGCAGCTACATCTCAGCGCGCGAGAAAGCGGCTCTGTACGAGAGTGTGCTTCACCAAGTCGCCCTAAGGACGATTCATGAGTTGTACGAAGCAGACGAAGCGGGCGCCTTCGATGCGGTCGTGTTCAACGGTTGGGTTGATAGCGTCGACCCCGCAACGGGGAATCGCAGCGAGAGTTGCATCATGTCAGTGCAGGCCCGCCGTGAGGAGTTCCTCGAATTGAACCTGGCACAGGTTGAACCGCGAGCGTGCTACCGAACGCTGAAGGGTGTCTCGGCTGCCAAGCTCGCGACTCTCACTCCGGTACAGCCGATTCTTCGACTGGATACGGGCGACAGACGATTCGTCGAGGCACGGGACATCGCCAAGGATCTCTCGGCCGAGATGAACTTGGCGACCATGGACTGGGAGAGCTTTGAGCACCTAGTACGAGAGATTTTCGAGCAGGAGTTCGTTTCGGAGGGCGGTGAGGTCAAGGTCACGCAGGCAAGCCGAGACGGCGGCGTGGACGCAATCGCCTTTGACCCGGACCCGATCCGCGGCGGCAAGTACGTGATCCAAGCGAAGCGCTACACGCGAACTGTCGGCGTTACTGCCGTTCGTGACCTGTACGGCACGGTCCTGCATGAGGGAGCTGACCGTGGAATCCTGGTCACGACCGCGGACTACGGGGCCGACTCCGTTAGCTTCGCGAGCGACAAGCCCCTGACGCTGATCAACGGAGCCCAGCTCTTGTCACTACTTGAGAAGCACGGGCACCGGGCGCGGATTGACATAGCGGAAGCTAGGGCTCTCCAGGCCGATCAAGGCCCGTAAGGCACTGCGCTGATCCGGTGACGGACCATCAACCCGAGGTTTGCCCTTCACTCCAAGCGTGATTGAACGAGATGGACCCACCTTGCAGCGTCAGAGCACTGCTAGCAGGTCTGACACTAGAGCGGCGAACGATGCGGCGACGGTGTCGGGGTCGGCGGTTGGCCCGGCGGCCCGCACGGCCATGGCGACTCCCGTTGCCTGCTGGTTGCCGAAGAGCGGATTGAGGTGCTCAATGGCTTCGGCTGTGACATCGGCGCTCAACTCATGGGTTCCGAGATGATCCAGGCGGCTGGCTAGGTGGGTGGTGTCGGTGGCCTGGAACAGGCGAAGCACATCGAGAGCGTCCTTGTCGCTGATGCGGTCGTTGGCATCGGCGCGTTCGGCGATCTTGTGAACCTTGGCGACCGTGAGCGCGCCCGGACCGGCCACATGCATCGTGACGCTACGGCTGTCGGATGGGTCGAGAGACCGGACCTTCATCGCTTCTCGGTCAACTAACGCGGCTTCAAGCCCCTTGGCCCGACGGGCTACGCGCTTGCCGTGCGGGCCGAGACGAGCGCCGCGAGATCCGGGCCCGGCCAGCGCGTCGGGCACCATGAGATCGACATAGACGTCGTCGGGACTGACCCAACTGCCGGGGTGCTCGCGGAGTGTGAAGCCGCTTCGGATCAACAGGCCACCTAGCCGAGGCGAGTCGGCGAGATCGGTCGGGGAGATGGCGAGGTCGGCGTCGGTTGTGTAGGGCGCCGCAGCGTCGAACAGATCGGCCTCGCCGGTGTGGACGTAGACGGCCTGAGCGCCGACGAGAACGACTGAGTCGAGATGTGCGGCAATGGCGTCGGCTGCATCCAGGAGGGCGCTGCGTGCGCGGACGTACTCAGAGTTCGGATCGCCAGGCATCTTCGTTGTCCTGCATCCAGCGAAGCAGATCCTCGCCTTGTGGGGGCTCCCTCCCCGGTCCTGTGAGCAGGTCGACAGCAAGTTGGCTGGGGGCGACGCATCGCAGACCATCGCGCGTGATGCATCGGTCGAAAACGACAGGATCGAACGGCTCAAGCAACACGACATTCGCGCCCGCGTCGGTGTCACGGAGCCCGAGCGCGCTGGCGGCACCATACGCATCGTCCACGTAGAGTGCCGCGACTCTGGCTGGCGCGATCGGATCGAAGCGTTGCGCCGCGAACGCTCCCGTCGCGGCGTAGCGGAGTTCAGACTGCGTGAGCGCTCTCTCCAGCGCCGGAATGCCGCGAGGCTCCAGGTAGGTCGTCGCGGTATTCGAGTTCGTCTGGTCATAGTCCTGGGACCACCTTCGGATGGCGGCCTGCCAATCCACCTTCGGCACCGGACCCCGCGGTTCACGGACGACGACATCGTCTCGTTCCATCAACTCCAGCACACGCGAAATCGTGGCCGCCGACGTTCCGGTGGCTGCGGCCAGTTCCCGAACGCCGAACGGCGGCGCTCTGTCTATGATCGCTCTGACGGCACGCGCCGCTCCTCGGCCTCGAAGCGACTGCAGTTCGTCGTTCTGGGGCCACGGATCCCGGTCGGCTCCCGACGTAGAGATGAACAATCCCGGCTCTGATACTTCGATCCGGACGTTGCCTGTGGTGTCGACGTGCCCGGCTCCGAGTTCCGTCAGCAACTCGCGCGACCGAGGAGACAGATAGGACGTGGCTACTACCGGCGTGGCGGCTGGCCTCGCGCGGTTAGCCCGCAACGAGATGCGTGAGACAACGCGCCCCACGTCGCGGGGCTCGATCCTGCGCTTGATCTCGACCGCGAGGCGGGCGTCATTACCGCTCGGGGAGGCGATGTCAACTAACAGGCCAATTGGGCCCCGTTGACCGGCAACGATGTGCTTAGGCTGTAGCGCCCAGCCCGAAGGCAGTCGCTCGGCCAGCAACTGCGCGACCCGGCGAGCGATGAGGCGCTCACTAGGCAAACGATCATTCGGCATTGACAACCCTTGGACTCGGCGATCATTGATGACTCAGATACCCTACTGTTTCGGCATTAGTGAAACAACCTCTATTCTGAGACATCTGGCCAGCGTGCCCCTATTGCGATGGGCATGCGGTCCCGGCGGGGGCCCGCGAGTTCGGTGGCAACGGTGAGTCGTCGTCTCCAGGTCGTCTACCGATTCGCATACCATAATGGTAGACTCTGGCTATGGTCACCCAGCAGGTCGCTGTCCGGCTGCCCGAGCCGCTTCTTGCGAGTCTCGACGAGCTTGTCGCGAGTGGCGCGTATGAGAGCCGAGCGGCGGTCGTCCGAGCCGGGATAGAGGCCATCGCAAGGCTTGAGCGGGAACGCCGGATCGACCGGGCCATCGTCGACGGCTACACACGCCTGCCGCCGACCGAGGCCGAAAACCGAGCCGCTATTGTCTCGTTGAGCGAAGCGATCCACGACGAGCCGTGGTGACCGTTCCCGACCGCGGCCAGGTGTGGTGGGGAGAGATCGAGCACCTAGGTCGCCGTCCCTTTCTTGTCATGAGCCGGTCGGCCGCCATTCCCGTGCTCAACGGTGTCCTGGCCGCTCCCGTCACGCGCACCGTCAGGGGCATATCCACCGAATTGCCGCTCAGTCCCGACGACGGCATGCCCGCGGACTGCGCCGCCAGCTTCGACAACCTCAGGGTCGTGCCGAAGGCAAACCTCGTCGACCAAATCTGCACGCTCCAATCGGCCCGTCTCGCCGAGGCGTGCGCCGCTCTGCTAGCAGCAGTGGACTGCTAGTTCGTCGAAGGCTCCGGCCAGCTCGTTCTGTGCAGCGCCTAGGTGCTCATTGAAGGCAAAGAACTGCTGCTGTCAACTGTTAGTGCTGGCCGGCTAGCGAGTCCTCTCAACTCGCTCCCGCTACCGTTACCTGCTACGTTGAGCGATCTCTCTAGGCAAGGGCAAGTCATGAACATCAGCAGGCGGACCTAGATCAGGCCGAGTGATGAGATCACGCTCTATACCTCCACGGGCTTGTGTCCGGATGCTGGATTCGGGCCTGTCGCCACACCAATGAGCAATTGGGTTCTGACGGATCGTGAGTTCGGCGCTTCATATAGTCTTCAAGCTAGGAATACGTTATCATCCTGTGGGGGCGGTGTTGTTGCAAGACTGGGCTGGAGTGAGAGCACGAACGACGAAGGTACGTACTGTGTCTTGTTGATCCGACGTGCAGATGATCGCAGGGGTGGCCGTGAGACTCATGGGAACGCGACTGAGTAGCGAGTATTAGCGTTACACGTCGAGTGGTAGTGCAAGAGGAGGTGGCGTAGTGCCTGATAAAGAACTCATGAGATGGTTGATACAGAATGGTGTAGATTCCTGGAATTCGGAGCGTGAGAAGCGTTTTGATCTGCCCCCTGGAATCCATAGTCTACGCTCCGCTTTTGCCCTCCCAGACTTGTCACATGAGAACTTTTGGTGGGCACAACAGGAGTATGGTCAACCCACTGACACATGGCCGATCTCGCTAGCTGGCATCGATTTCGTCGAGGTCGATCTTTCTAACGCCATGCTGCGTCTTGTTGATCTCACTCGTGCCCATCTTGAGGCTGCTGACTTGACTGATGCTAACCTAAATTAGACTACGCTTATCGACGCTCAGCTTCAAGATGCTGACCTATGTAATGCCCTACTTAGAGAAGCGGACCTTACTCGTGCGGATCTCACTGGTGCAATACTTGCTGGAGCAGACCTTCACAATGCTATCCTGGAAGACACTAACCTAGCCGATGCTGACCTGATTGGAGCCGAACTCTCGGGAACAAATCTCTGGAAGGCAGTTCTATTCTCACCGAAGCCGAATTCGCCAGAGCAATATGTCGGTCCAATGAAGACGGTTGGTTCCATTGGTGGTCTGCTAACCAAGATCGGTCAACTAAGAAGCCATCATAGTAGGAGTGATGATGACGTGGTCTTCTTCTTTAGAGGTGAACCCAAGTGCGACTGGGAATTGAAGCCGTCTGTGAAGCGGGACAACTTTGCCAGTAGCGAGAGTGACATGCTACTAGACCTCATCTCGCGACGGCCCGAAGAGTTCAGCAGACTACCCTCGTCGCTGGCTCAGTGCGTGTTGGCGCAGCATCATGGTCTTCGGACCCGCTTCTTAGATGTAACGAAGAACCCCATGGTTGCCTTGTTTCATGCTTGTGAGCAGAACTCGGATTACGATACCGATGATGGGCGCTTACATATCTTTGCTGTCCCGCGACCCCTAATCAAATCTTTTGAGAGCGACACAGTTAGTGTGATCGCGAACTTTGCCAAGCTATCTGAGTCAGATCAACATCTTCTATTAGGTAAGAGCACGGGCAATGCAGGATACTCCTATCGAAGACGTCGTGAGTATCGGAAGGCTATGAGCCGAATCTATCAACTTGTTCAGAAAGAAAAGCCATATTTTCAGAATCGTATCGATATTCGAGATCTTTTTCGCGTCCTAGTTGTTGAGCCACAACAGTTTTCGGAGCGTCTTAAGGTGCAATCGAGCGCCTTCTTACTATCTGGATTTCACGAACGATTCGAGAGGAATGAGATTGAAAAGAAGGTCTCGAATGTTCACGTTTATGCGCACTATGCTCTATCGATCCTCCATAGCAGAAAGTCAAGAATTCTAGAAGACTTGGAGCTCTTTAATGTTGGACGCGAAACACTATTCCCAAGTCTAGACGAGTCCGCAAGGGCGATCACACAAGTCTATGGTCAGTAGTGACGACAAGTCTTGATTCGGACGAGAGATGGCATGAATGGGTCCGCGCGACAGACCTGTGAACGGCCCATAACATGGAGTTCGCTGTTGTGTGGAAGCGTAAGTGACATCCGAGAACCGACGGACGGGAGATTGACGGTGCTACTTGATGCTGTGGGCTGTCGTAATACGAACAGCGACATCGTGGACGACGGGCTTCTCTAGTAGCCCCCGCACCGGGTATTGAAGCTGGTTCTCTACGGCGGGTAGAGAAAAAGATGGCCATCGCCAGGTTGGCATCCTGGCAATCGACCTAATGTCGGCCGCCCTCCCCGAGACGCATCCTCAGGAGGTGCCAAGCGTGAGGAACACTGCCTGACAGATCAGTCTTCGAAGACTGGGGGGCGTTTCTCGGAGCGGGCTAGGACGGCCTCTTCGAAGTTTTGGGTGGTCATGCGGACCAGCAGTTGGGCGTTCATCTCCGCGCGCATGTGGGCCGCGTAGTTCGACGCCTCGAGGCCGGCCCACAGCATCCGCTTGGTGAGTTCGGTGCCGGGCCGGCTGAAGGCGGCGATGCGAGTGCCGATCTCGTAGCAGCGCTGCAGCAACTCGGAGGGTTCCACCGTCTCGCTGACCAGGCCTATGCGGGCCGCCTCGTCGGCGTCGACGTCCCGGCCGGTCAGCATGATGTCGAAGGCCCTCGACGAGCCGATCGCCCTCGGCAGCGTGAAGCTCAGGCCCAACTCGGACGCAGTGAGGCCGTTGTTGATGCCGGCGGCCCGGAAGTAGGCGTCGGTGGACGCGACACGTATGTCGCAGGCCAGGGCCAGGCACAGCCCCCCGCCGATGGCCGCGCCGTTGATGGCCGCGATCACCGGCTGGTGCAGGTCTCCGATCAGCTCGATCACCTCGTGGAGCCGGTCGGCGGCCCGGTGGGCGATGGTTGAACGGGTGAGGCCCTCGACGTAGGGAACCCGGCCCGCGCTCACCATGTCGGCTCCGGAGCAGAAGCCGTGGCCGGCGCCGGTGACCACCACGGCCCTCACGTCGTTGTCATTGTTGACGCCGCGAAGGGCGTCGGCGAGCGGCACCATCACGTCGAAGGCCATTGCGTTCATGCGCTCGGGGCGGTTGAGGGTGACCAGCGCTATCTCCGGCCGGGGATGATCGACCAGTACGAAGTCATCGGATGAGGGCATGGGGCGAAGGTATCAGCCCCCGACCCGGTGGCCGGTGCCCCGTCGCGACCGCGGGCTCAGTCACCGGGCTCAGTCACCGGGCTCAGTCACCGAGGTCGGGCTTCCACGCGGCGCCGTTGATATGGCCGCCACCGTCGACGAACAGGGTGTTGCCGGTCATGTACCGGCTGGCGTCCGAGGCCAGGAACACCACCACCGGGGCAATGTCCTCGTCGGGGTCACCGATCCGGCCCATCGGGTTGGAGGCGTCGGCCGCGGCCAGCAGATCGGGATGAGCGTCCATCACCCGGTTGAAGCTCGCCGACTTGGCCGCCGGGCACACGATGTTGGCGGTGATGCCCCATCCGGCCCATTCCCGGGCCGCGGTGCGGGTGGCCGCCCGCAGCGCCTCCTTGGCCGAGTTGTACTCGACCGTGCCCATGTGGGCGTTGACCCCGTTGAGGGAGCACATGTTGATGACCCGACCCCAGCCGTTGGCTTTCATGATGGGCAGCGCGGCGGCCATGGCCCAGAACGGGCCGTAGAACCCCACCGCCAGGGCACGGCTCATCCCGGCGGCGGACTTGTGCTCCACCCGGCTCACCTCGCCACCACCCCAGGCGTTGTTGACCAGGATGTCCACCGAGCCCCAGCGCTGGGCCGCTCTAGCGACCATGGCCTCGACCGCGGCCCGCTCGCCCACGTCGGTTGAAATGAACTCGCCGGCGTCGCCGAACTCCGCAGCGGCGTCCTCGCCGAGATCCTCGTCGATCTCGGCCACGAGCACATTGGCTCCCTCGGCTACGAACGCCCGGGCCACCGACCGCCCGATGCCCTCGCCCGCGCCGGTGACTATCGCAGTCCTGCCGTCCAGCTGCCCCATGGCCTGCCTCCCGCTTTGAGCCGTTGCTTCATTCTTCCCCAGCGGCTGCACCGGCGCGGGAGTGATAGACAACCGGCACGACATCCCCCCAGCCGAAGAGGAGTCCGGTGGAGGACCTGCAACAGAGAGCCCAGCGCATCGCGGCCAAGCGCAGCTCCATGTGGGTGTACCGCTCCGTGCGTCGCACCATCATGACGGTGCTGTACCCCTACTTCCGGGTGCAGCGCCGCGGCCGGGAGCACCTCGACATCGAAGGACCGGTGATCGTGGCCCCGGTGCACCGGTCCAACCTCGACACACCGCTGCTGTCCGGCATGAGCCGCCGTCGCCTGCGGGCGCTGTCCAAGGAGTCGCTGTTCTCCAACCGGTACTTCGGAGCCTTCCTGGCGGCGCTGGGAGCGTTCCCCGTGCGGCGGGGCGTAGCCGACCTGGAGGCGATGCGGGAGGCGGTCAAGATGCTGGAGGCGGGCGAGCAGATGGTGGTGTTCCCCGAGGGTACCCGCCAGACGGGGACCCAGGTGGGGGAGGTGTTCGACGGCATGAGCTACCTCGCGTCGCGAACCGGCGCGGCCATCGTGCCGGTAGGGATCTCAGGAACCGAGGCCGCGATGAGCACCGGCACCCGGCTGCCCCGGCCGGTCAGGGTGGCCATGGTGGCCGGACCGCCCATCCGCCCGCCGGAGGGTCGCATGACCCGCCCCCAGATGAGCCGCTTCTCCGAGATGGTGCGCGAGCGCCTCCAGGAGGTCTTCGACGAAGCCTGGGCGCTAGTCGACTGAACGGGCCCACACAGGCGGCCGGTAGCCTCGGTATACATGGCTGAGAAGATCACTTTGGGCTCCGACGGCGCCCTTGTTGTGCCCGACGAGCCGATCATCCCGTTCGTCGAGGGTGACGGGATCGGCATCGACATCTGGCCCGCGGCGAGGTCGGTGCTCGACGCGGCCGCGGCCAAGCACGGCCGCCGCATCGCCTGGCTGGAGGTGCTGGCCGGCGAGAAGGCATACAACGAGACCGGGGACTGGCTGCCGGCCGACACCATCACCGCCTTCGACGAGCATCTCATCGGCATCAAGGGCCCGCTGACCACTCCGGTGGGCGGCGGCTTCAGAAGCCTCAACGTGGCCATTCGCCAGATCATGGACCTGTACGTGTGCCTGCGCCCGGTGAGGTGGTTCCAGGGGGTGCCCTCGCCCGTGCGGGAGCCGCATCTGGTCGACATGGTGATCTTCCGGGAGAACACCGAGGACATCTACGCCGGTCTGGAGGTGCCGTCGGGCTCGCCCGATGCGGCCCGGCTCATCGAGCTCCTGCACGACGCCTTCGGCTGGGAGATCCGGGCCGACGCCGGGGTGGGGATCAAGCCGGTGTCGAAGTTCGGGTCCCAGCGCCTGCAGCGGGCCGCCCTCAACTACGCCGTGCGCCGGGGCCGCAAGCGGGTCCACTGGGTGCACAAGGGCAACATCATGAAGTTCACCGAGGGCGCCTTCCGTGGCTGGGGCTACGAACTGGTGCGCGAGGAGTTCGCGGACGTGGCGGTGGCCTGGGAGGACTGCGGCGGCGACGCCGGCGACAAGATCCTGATACAGGACACCATCGCCGACATCGCCCTGCAGCAAGTCCTCACACGCCCCGCCGAGTTCGACGTGATCGCCACCATGAACCTAAACGGCGACTACATCTCCGATGCGCTGGCGGCCCAGGTGGGAGGGATCGGCATCGCGCCGGGCGCCAACATCAACTACGTCACCGGTCACGGCGTGTTCGAGGCCACCCACGGCACCGCGCCCCGCTATGCCGGCCAGGACAAGGTCAACCCGTCGTCGGTGCTGCTGTCCGGTGCGCTCATGTTCGAGCATCTCGGCTGGCAGGGCGCGGCTGACGGAATCATCGCCGCGGTGGAGGCAACCATCAGCGACGGGATCGTCACCTACGACTTCGCCCGGCTCACCGAGGGCGCCACCGAGGTGAAGTGCTCGGAGTTCGCCGCGGCCATCATCGACCGCCTCTAGCGCATCTGTCGGGAATTGGCAGCGTTGTGCACGGCATGCGTGCATTCTGCTGCCAATTCCGCCGTTAGGGGGACGGGGTGAGCGCTTCCCGCGACAGCATGGCCCGCCGGGGCTACCGGCTGATAATGCGGTCGGTGCGGGCCCATCCCGTGCCTCACCTGCTGGCCCTGCTCGGCGCGCTCGGGTTCGTCGCCACCACCGTAGGGACCGCCTGGCTGCTGGGCTGGATCACCGACAACGTGATCATCGCGCCGGATTCCGAGCGGACCGGCCCGGCCGTCGCCGCCGTGATCGTGATCGGGATCTCGGTGGCCAGCGGGATCTCGGTGCTGATGCGCCGGTGGTTCCTGGCCATGGCCGAGTTGCGAACCCAGCGTGACTGGCGGCGAGCCCTCCTTCACCGCTACATCGACCTGCCCATGGACTTCCACCGCGAGCGCGACCCGGGCGAACTCCTCGCCCACGCCGACTCCGACGTCAACACGGCAACCATGGTGCTCAAGCCCCTGGCGTTCGCGGTCAGCGTGGTGGTCCTCGTGGTGGTCACGATGGCCGCCCTGTTCGCCGCCCATCCGCTGCTGGCACTGATCGCGGCGGTCGTGTTCCCGGCGCTGGCGGTGATCAGCCGGATCTACACGCGCGTGGTCGAGGCGCCCTCGGCCGAAGTCCAGCGGCGGGTCGGCGAGGTGTCGGAGGTCGCCCACGAGAGCTTCGACGGAGCGGTGGTGGTGAAGACTCTCGGCCGGGAGCCCATCGAAGTGGAGCGGATGAGGGTCGCGTCGGAGCGGCTCCGCGACGAGCGCATCCGGGTGGGTCGGATGCGGGCCAGCTTCGAGCCCTCCATAGACGCCCTGCCCACGGCGGGCGCCATCGTCCTGCTGCTGGTTGGAGCCTGGCTGGTGGGGCGAGGCTCGGCTACGCCCGGCGACCTGGTGCTGGCCGCGACTCTGTTCTCGCTGCTCGCCCTGCCGCTGTTCATCGTCGGGTTCTTCCTGGAGGAGATGCCCCGTTCAGTGGTGTCGCTGGAGCGAGTGGACCGGGTGCTGGACCGGCCTCTCAAGCCTTCAGCCGAGCCCGAGGGCAACGGCCCGGTACTGCCCCCGGGTCCGCTCGGTCTACAGATTGACAGCCTCGCGGTCCGCTACGGATCGCGTCTCGTCCTCGACGGGTTGTCGCTTGCCGTCAGCCCGGGCGAGACCGTGGCGCTAGTGGGCGCAACCGGCTCGGGCAAGTCCACGCTGCTCGAGACCGTGGCCGGGCTCAACGCTGTGGCCGGCGGCTCGATACACCTCTCGGGCGCGGCTCCACAAGACGTTCCGTCCAATGAGTTCCACAGTGCAGTAGCGCTGGTGTTCCAGGAGGCGTTCCTGTTCGCCGATTCGGTGGCCGAGAACGTCGGACTGCAGTGGGGAGGCTCAACGGCCGACGTGACCGCCGCGCTGGACTCAGCGGCTGCGGGCGCCTTCGTGGACGCACTGCCCTACGGCGGCGCCACCGTGGTGGGGGAACGGGGTGTGACCCTCTCCGGTGGCCAGCGGCAGCGGGTGGCGCTGGCCCGCGCCCTCGTCCGCTCGCCCCGTCTGCTCATGCTCGACGACGCCACCAGCGCGGTCGACCCCGTCGTGGAGGGTGAGATCCTTGCCAACCTCCGCCGCGACCTCGACACCACGATGCTTGTGGTAGCGCACAGGATCTCCACGATCGAACTCGCCGACCGGGTTGCGTACCTGGCCGGTGGCAGGATCGTCGCCACCGGTACCCACGATGAGTTGCTGGGCATCGACGACTACCGGTCGCTGGTATCGGCCTACGAGCAGGCTGAAGTCCCGTGAGCGACGCACAGGAAACCGAGGTCCAAGCACTCCGAGTGTTGCGTCGCGGCTTCGCCATGAGCCCGGAATTGCGTCGAGGGCTTCCGGTGATAGCCGCGGTGGGGCTGTTCGCCGCCGTCGGCAGGCTGATCGTGCCGGTCATGGTGCAACTCGTGCTCGACCACGGCGTGATCGGCCCGGACGGCTACCGGCCCGGTGTCGTGTGGGCCCTGTCGTTGGCCGCGCTGGGAGCAGTGTTGGTGGTAGCCGCGGCCAGCCGCTTCGCCCTGATCCGGCTGGTGCGCATGGCCGAGTCGGTACTGCTCGGTCTGAGGGTCAGGGCGTTCGAGCACATCCACCGGCTGAGCCTGGCCACCCACACCGAGTCGCGCCGGGGGGTGCTGGTGGCCCGGGTGACGAGCGACATCGAGGCCATGGCCATCTTCATGCAGTGGGGCGCCATGTCCTGGACCATCAACCCGGTACTGATCATGGCGACGCTGGCAGTGATGCTGTTCTACAGCTGGCAGCTGACGCTGCTGGTGCTTGTTCTGCACCTGCTGCTCCTGCCGTTCATGCGCTGGGTGCAGCGCCGCCAGATCGCGGCCCACGCCCGGGTGCGCGACCGGGTGGCCGACACCATGGGCCACACCAGCGAGACGGTGTCGGCCGCGGCGGTGATACGGGCATACGGGTACCGCCGCGCCGTCCGGACCCGCCTCGACCGTGCCGTGGACCGCCAGTACGAGGCCCAGATGTCCGCCTTCAAGTGGTGGGCGTTTCTGATGCCGACAGTCGACCTGGTGTCGTCGGTGGCTCTGGCTGCGGCCCTCGTCGCTGGCGTGACGTGGAGCGAGGAGCTGGGCATCGGCCCGGGCGGGCTGGTGGCGTTCGTGTTCCTTGTGCGGCTCCTGATGAGGCCGATCTCGGAAATCGGCGAGGTGTTCGACACCACCCAGGCGGCGCTGGCGGCGTGGTGGAAGGTGATGGGAGTGCTGGACACACCGGTCGAGGTGGTCGAGCCGGAGCCCGCTGAGGCAGAGGAGCTGCCTGCGGGTCCACTGCCCGTGGAAGTCCGGGGCGTGAGCTTCTCGTACCGTGCCGGCGAGCCCGTGCTGCGGGGGATCGACGTGCGCATGCCGCCCGACGCCAATGTGGCCGTGGTGGGGGAGACCGGTTCCGGGAAGACCACCTTCGTGCGGCTGCTGGCCCGCCTTGCCGACCCCTCGTCCGGCGACGTGCTGATCGGCGGCGTGGACCTTCGCGCCGTAGCGCCCGAGGCTCGCCGTCGGAGCATCAGGATGGTTCCCCAGGACGGCTTCCTGTTCGCGGCCACAATCGAGGACAACATCCGCTACGGCCGGCCCGATGCCACCGCAGCCGACGCGGCCGCGGCCATAGACGAGCTTGGGCTGCGGGGCTGGGTCGAAGGGCTCCCGGCCGGAATGCAGACTCCGGTGGGCCAGCGAGGCGGGCGGCTGTCGGTAGGCGAGCGCCAACTGGTGGCGCTGGCCCGGGCCCAGGTCGCCGATCCGGGCCTGCTGATCCTGGACGAGGCCACCTCCGCAGTGGATCCCGAGACCGAGGAGGCTCTGGCCGCGGCGATGGCCCATCTGGCGGTGGGCCGCACGACGGTGTCGGTAGCCCATCGCCTGAGCACCGCCGAGCGCGCCGACATGGTGCTGGTGTTCGACGACGGCCGTGTCGTGGAGCAGGGCACCCACCGCGATCTGGTCGCTGCGGGCGGCGTGTACGCCCTGCTGCACCGGTCCTGGGTGGGCAACACCCGCCAGACCGCGTTGAGGGCCGGCGCTCAGCCCTGCTGAGGGCGTCCCGCACCGGCTACCGTGCCCGCCATGCGTGATCCAGTGAGAGTGGCTGTCACCGGCGCGGCCGGGCAGATCGGTTACAGCCTGTTGTTCCGCATCGCCTCGGGCTCGATGCTCGGACCCGACCAGCCGGTGATCCTCCAGATGCTGGAGATCCCGCCGGCCATGGACGCCCTGCGGGGCGTGGCCATGGAGCTCGACGATTGCGCCTTCGGGCTGCTGGCCGGCATGGTGCTCAGCGACGATCCCGACGGGGCCTTCGACGGAGCGCAGATCGCTTTGCTGGTGGGCTCGCGGCCCCGCACCAAGGGCATGGAGCGCAAGGACCTGCTGGAGGCCAACGGCGCGATCTTCACCGTGCAGGGCCGGGCTCTGGCCGCCCGCGCCGCTGATGATCTGCGGGTGCTGGTGGTGGGCAACCCCGCCAACACAAATTGCCTGATCGCCATGAACAACGCCGCAGGGGTGCCACGCGAGCGGTTCACGGCCATGACCCGCCTCGACCACAACCGGGCCAAGGCGCAGTTCGCGGCCCGCGTGGGCGCCACCGTGGGCGATGTCCGCAAGATGACGATCTGGGGAAACCACTCCGCCACCCAGTACCCCGACCTGTTCCACTGCGAGGTGGGGGGCCGCAACGCAGCCGGACTCGTCGACGACCAGGAATGGCTCGAGGGAACGTTCATACCAACCGTGCAGCAGCGGGGCGCGGCCATCATCGAGGCTCGTGGCGCCTCGTCGGCCGCCTCCGCAGCCAACGCAGCCGTCGACCACGTGCGCGACTGGATGCTGGGCACGCCGCCGGACGACTGGGTGTCGATGGCAGTCCCCTCCGACGGCAGCTACGGCGTGCCCGAAGGGCTGATCTCGTCGTTCCCGGCCACCTGCGCGGGCGGCGCCTACCAGATTGTCGTGGGACTGGAGATCGACGAGTTCTCGCGGTCCCGCATCGACACCTCCGTGGCTGAGCTGGCCGCCGAGCGCGACACGGTGGCCTCACTCGGCCTCATCTAAGAGACCGAGCGGGAGGCGGCGCCCCGTGCCGGAGCTGCCGGAGATCGCAGCCCACGCCGAGCGATTGTCGGCTGCGTTCGCGGGGATCCCGCTGGCCCGGTTCGAGCCGCTGCACCCGGCCGTGCTCAAGACCTTCGACCCCAGGCCGGCCGCGGCCGCGGGCAGGGCGCTCCTGAGGGTGGGCCACCGGGGCAAGTACCTGCTGCTGCACTTCGGAGAGGACGGCAGCGAGCACGATGGTTCGAGCCTGGTGTTCGCGGTCCATCTCATGCAGGCCGGACGGCTGCGCCGCGACACCAAGAAGGTCCGCAAGCCCCGCGGCGGCATGGCCCGCTGGACCTTCGCCGACGACTCGGCGCTGCTGCTCACCGAGGCCGGTACCGAACGCCGGGCAGGAGTGTGGCTGATCGCCGGTGACCCGGCCTCCGTCGAGCCACTGGCACGTCTCGGCCCCGACGCCGACTCGATCAGCCGCGACGAGCTCGCTCGACGCCTGGCTGCAGCCAGCGAGCGCGTGCACGGCTTCCTGCGCGACCAGTCGCATCTGGCCGGGGTAGGCCGTCTGCTGGCCAACGAGATACTGCACTCGGCCAAGGTCTCGCCCTTCGCCAACACAGCGCGCCTCGACGTCGACGCCGTGGACCGCCTTCACGCTGCCATCAACACATCCATCACGCGGGGCTTGGCTGCAGAGCGTGCCCTAGAAGACATGGGCCGTTCCGAGGACCGCCCGAATGACGTGCACCACCGGGTGGGCCAGCCGTGCCCGGCATGCGAGGACACGGTGCGCTCGGTGGAGTACCGCCGCTACCGGGTGGCCTACTGCCCGACCTGCCAGACGGGCGGCAAGGTGCTGGCCGACAACACCACCAGCCGCTTCCTGAAGTAAGAGGCCGAGCGGATAGGGGCTCGTCAGGCCGCCCCGGCCAGGACGGCACCAATAGCCTCCATGGCCGGGCGGGCCGCGAGCAGCAGCCGAGGATCGCCGCTGAACCGCAGCCGCCCCTCGGCGAAGGCGCGTTGGGCGGATCCGCCCCCGATCGCGATCGCTCGAGCCGTGTCGCGATCCGAAGCCAGCGTCACGACCGGTTGACCGTGCGCCTCGCCCGCGCGCCCGACCGCGGCCGACACCCGACCCGAGGCGATACGCACATGCCAGCAGAAGACGGAGGCGTCATCGCCGGAAGCGTGGTACTCCAGCACCAAACCGACCGTGCCGTCGACACGGCACTCCGACAGGGCGGCGTCGAGCCAGTCCACCCACTCGTCAGAAGGGAACACGGGCATGTCGGCGGGAGTCCGCTCGGCGGTCATCGACGACGCACACTACCGGCGCTCGTAACCTGACTTCATGTCCCGTCCGAGCACCGGTGATCTGATAGCCGGAGTTTCGGTCGCGCTTGTCGCCATCCCGCAGTCGCTGGCCTATGCCGAGCTAGCCGGACTCCCGCCCCACTTCGGCCTCTACGCGACAGCGCTGCCGCTGTTGCTGGCCGCGTTCTTCGTGTCGTCGCGGTACGTGCAGACCGGACCGGTGGCGCTCACCGCTCTGCTCACCTTCGGGGCACTGTCCGGGGTGGCTGAGCCCGGCGAAGCCGACTACATCCGGAGCGCGGCGATGCTTGCCCTGCTCGTGGGCCTCATACGGCTGTTGCTCGGGATGGTTCGCATGGGCAGGGTGGCCTACCTGCTGTCGGAGCCGGTCGTCACCGGTTTCACCGCAGGTGCGGCGGTGGTGATCATGGCCTCGCAGCTCCCCAAGATCTTCGACGTCGACCCCGACGGGGAGGTCCTGGTGGCGGCGCTGCGGGCCCTGAATCAGCCCGACGAATGGCGCTGGTCGGCCATCGCCTTCGCGGCGGCGACAGTGGTACTGATGCTCGGTGGCCGTCACATCCACCGGCTTTTCCCCGGTGTGCTGGTGGCAGTCATCGCGGGTGTGATAGTGGCCGGCGCTAGCGGCTACGAGGGCACGAGAGTCGGTGACCTCGACGGCGGCTTCATACCCCTGACCCTCGACTTCGCGTGGTCGGCGGCACCCAGCCTGCTGCTGCCCGCGGTTGTGATCGCCCTGGTGGGCTTCGCGGAGACGGCCGCCATCGCCCGCACATACGCGGCGGCCGATCGCCTTGCGTGGAACGCCAACCGCGAGATGGTGAGCCAGGGCGTCGCCAACCTCGCCTCCGCGGTGGCGGGCGCCTTCCCTGTGGACGGCTCGTTCTCGCGCACCTCGCTCAACCGGCTGGCCGGCGCCACCAGCGCCTGGTCGGGAGCGATCACCGGAGCGTTCGTGCTGATCGTGTTGCCGCTCGCCTTCCTGCTGGAGGATCTCCCCACCGCGGTGCTCGGTGTCATCGTGATCGTCGTCGTGCTGAGTCTGGTCGATGTCAAGGAGATGGTCCGCCTGCCGCGGGGCTCGTTCCCCCAGTCCCTGGTGGGGGCAGGAACCACTGTCTCCACCATCGCCTTCGCACCGCGGGTTGAGCGTGGTGTCCTGGTGGGGATTGGCTTGGCGATCGCCGTGCACCTCTATCGCGAACTGCAGGTCGCCGCGCCCGGGGAGCGTGATGGCGACACGCTCATCGTCCGGCCCAAGGGGGTGATCTGGTTCGCTACGGTGCCTCAGTTGGAGCGGGTCGTGCGTGAGGAGTTGGCCGGCCATTCGGACATCGCCTCGGTCGTTGTGGACCTGACCGGGGTGGGCAGGCTCGACTACTCCGGTGCCGTGACGCTGCGTCGCATTGTGGAGAGGATCTCGGCCGGCGGTGTGAAGGTCTCTGTGGCCGGCATTCCTCCCAGCGCGTCCGGGGCGGCGCGCGCCGAACTGGAGAACTACGAATCTCCCTGACGCCAGAATCCCCTAGTGTTGAGTGCGATGACCGAGGCGGCCGCCTCCCCGTCGCACGAGGAGCTGGTGGCGACCATGACCGGGGGCATGGCCCGCTCCGGCCTGCCCGCCTTCGAGGGTTCGGAGCGCCTGCGCCCCGACGGTCGGCCCCGCCCGGAGTTCCGTGACCAACTGCGACGGATCCCCGACACCCTCAACGCGTTGACGGTGGTGGCGACGCTCGCCGCGGCGGTGGCACTGGTCGCGGCTGTCATCGCACTCGACCACTGGCCGGCCACAGCCGTCGCGGTGCCGGTCATGGGAATCGTGATGCTGCGGATGTTCATCCTGCACCATGAGGCGGCCCACCGCCTGCTGTTCTCCAACCGCCTCGCCAACGACATTGTGGGCGTCAACATCCTGGGGTGGCTGCCCTTCGGCACCGGCACTCACCACTACCGGCGGGGCCATGTGAACCACCACCGCGACGAGTTCGGCCCCAAGGAGCCCGACTTCCTGCTGTACTCCTTCTACCCGGTGCCGCGGGACTCGATGCGTCGCAAACTCTTGCGGGACCTCTTCGGCGTGTCGGGCTACCGGATCGTCAAGCCCCGCTTCACAGGACTCGTGCGGCCCCCGTTCCTGGTGTTGAGCCTGCGGTTCTTCGCCGGGCAGGCGCTGGTGTTCGGCGCCTTCTGGGTTGCCGGTCACCCGTGGCTCTACCTGGTGCTGTGGGTGTTGCCCTACTTCACCTACTACCAGGTGGTCAACCGTCTGCGGGCCATAGCCGAGCACGGCGGGATGACGCGCACGCCCGACCGCCGCAACACCACCCACCACGTTCGCCAGAGCGCCGCGGCCCGCCTGTTGCTGGTGCCCTACAACGTGGGCTACCACCTGGCCCACCATGTGGACTCAGGTATCCCGGCCCGCAACCTCCCCAGGCTGCAGAAGGCCCTGGAGGAGGACGGCTACCTGCCTGCCGAAGCGATCTGGCCCAGCTACCGGTCGCTGTGGCAGGCCCTGGTGCGGTCGGAGCCCGAGCCAGCCGGGGCGGCCTGATCTCCGGCTCGGCTCGGCCTCTCAGAACGAGAAGCCGTCCAGAACCTGCTTGAGGGCCTCGGTGTCCTCGGAGCCGAGCACGACCCTCGAGTTGGTGGCCACGTAGACGATGTCGAGGTTGATGCCGGCGCTCGAGACCATCCGGGCCAGCTCGGCCAGCTCACCCGGCCGGTCCTTGGCCTGGACCACCACCACCTCGCGCTCGCGGGTGACGGTCGGTCCTTGCGTGTTGGCCAGCGCCCGGTACACCGGCTCGCTGTGGGGCACGAGGATGTGAAGCTCGGCCGATTGGCCGTTGCCCATGCAGGTTGCCGCCGCGATGTTCACGCCCGCGTCGCTGATCGCGGTGGCCACTTTGGCCAGCGCTCCCGGTTTGTTCTCCAATTCGATCACCAGGTCGCTGGCCAGAGTTGACATGAGAGCGGATCCCTCCTCGGGTTGTGGAGCCCGGTGCGCTCGCCCGGGCGGGTAGGGAACGGACTGTAGAGCACAACCGTGCCGCTGTGAAGCCCGGTCATCAGGACCCGGTGAGAAGGCGAAGCGTGGGCTCGACAGCAGCGTCGGCCCGGACCATGACCGCGGCCTCATCGATTCCGCCCAGCGGGTGGTCGACGGCCACGATCCGCAGATCGGGCACCCCGAGGGTCTGGGCCACTCCGGTGGCCAGTGTCCGGAAGCTGGTCGTCGCCAACAGGACGGTGGGCGTGCCGGCCGACTCGAGGTTGACGGAGTCGTGGACACTCCACGACGTGCAACTTCCTCAATCGGCTGAGCCGGTGAGTACCACCTCTGCCTCCGCCAGGCGGGCCAGCAGGTCGTCAGGTGCGGGCAGGGCGGCGTTCTTGCGTTCCACGACCTCCACCCTCGCGCCGGTGCGAGCCGCGAGCTGTTCCGCCACACGGCCAAGCAACAGGCCGGCGTTCGGCTTGGAGTTGTCGAGAATCCCGATGCGCTTGCCGGCCATCACCGGCTCGGACGGCGCGAGGCCAGCGGCCGACGGTCCGACCGCTCCCTCAGGTGCGTAGATCTTCATCGGCGGACTCCATTCTCGCTCACAGGGGCAGACATGGGCTCAAGCCTCCACGGCCACGGTGGCGCTTCGGGTCATGCCCCAGCTCGGGATGACCGAGCTGTGCTTGCCCGGTCCTCCGACGACGACGATCCTGATGTTGCCGGGATGCTCCGTGATGGGCAGGGGCTCGTCGTCGCCCACAGCCTCCTGCCAGGGCGCCCACGCCCGTAGCGCGAAGGCGGCCCGCAGGTCGCCGGCGCGCAGGCGGGCCCGCTCGTGCAGGTAGGACGCCACATGGCTGCGGGTCCAGCCCGCGGCCGCGCAGGCCGAGGCGTGCTCGGGGCACATCATCACGAAGAACTCGGCTCCGCTGACGGGCGCGTTGTTGGATCCCAGCGAGGCCATGGCCGAGGCCGCCTTGTCGAGGATGGCCGCCGGCTCGCTCGACTCCATGTCGTGGAAGTTGTGGGGCGCCTCGCCGCAGTGCACCGTGACCGCGGAGGGCGCGTCCACACCGACACTGGCTGCGTAGCCTCCCCAGGGCGACTCGGCCAGGTTCTCGGCCACGCAGTAGGTGTACTTAGCCGGCCCGCCCTGGGTGGAGGCATCGCCCGAACCGGGGACCGCGCCAGCGACGTGAAGCAGCAGCAGGCGCAGCGCCCGGCCGGTGGCTGCGTTGGCCAGATTCCCGGGGCCGAAGGCGCCGAGCCCGGCGTTGTAGCCGGCGGTTCGGGCGATCTCGCCGTGCACGATGAGCAGTGGCGCCACTGGATGAGTGGTGGCGTTGACGCCTCGCAGGTTGACCTCCGGCCGGGCGAGAGCCCTCACCCCGGCAACGAGAACGGGCAGATGCTCGGGGCGGCAGCCGGCCAGCACCGCGTTGACCGCGATCACGCGCCGGGTGGCCACCCCGGACCGGGGCGGCAGGGTGGCTACGGGCTCGTCGGGGTCGCCGAGACTGCCGGCCAGCATGGCGTCGACCCGCTCGGGCGTGGGGGCCATCAGCGGCAGCCCGTCACCCCAGCCGCGCTCCGCGTAGCAGTCCCGGACCGCCTCGGGGTCGTCGGATGCCACGTCGAGCATCTCCAGCGGGTCTGCCACGAGCCCCAGTCTGCTGGCTGCTGGACGTTCCTGCTCCAGGTGGGCGTGTGAGCCGGTCAATGGGGAGCGCATCGCTTCCCGGCAAGACGGGTACGAGCTGGTATTTCACTACATGAAAGATAACGATAGAGATACACATGGTGCATCGGCGCGAAGGGTGATCGACGTTGCACTAGCCTGCGGATATGAGCACCGAGCGTCGACGCCGGCGGCCGCGACAGGCCGCGGTCACCGAGCCGGGCGGTCCTGTCCAGCCGCCGTGGCGGCTGCATGAGCGACGGTTCGATCCGACACCGATCGTCAGTGACGACGAGTTGGAGGCAATCCACGCCGCGTCGCTGACCGTGCTTCGCGACACCGGAATGGAGTTCCTGCATCCGACGGCTCGGCGGATGTGGGCCGAGGCCGGGGCCAAGGTCGACGGGGATCGGGTGCGCTTCGACCCGGAGATGGTCACCGAACTGGTGGCCACCGCGCCCGGCGAGTTCGTGCTGCACGCCCCCGACCCGTCCCGCCATCTGCCGATGGGTGGGCGCAGCGTGGCCTTTGGTTCGGTGGCCAGCCCTCCGAACGCGGCCGACCGGGCCGGCGGCCGGCGCACCGGCAACCGGGAGGACTTCCGGAGGCTGGTGATGCTCAGCGAGGTGCTCAACGCGGTCGGTTTCCAGGGTGGCTATCCGGTCGAGCCGGTGGACGTGCACGCATCGGTACGCCATCTGGTGGCTACCCGCGATCTGCTGACGCTGACCGGCAAGGCTCTTCACTGTTACTCACTCGGGGCTCGGCGCAACCTTGACTGCCTGGAGATGGTGCGCATCGTGCGCGGCGTCAGCGATGAGGAGCTGGAGGCGCAGCCGTCGATCTTCACCGTGGTGAACTGCAACTCGCCGCTGCGTCTCGACACGCCCATGCTTGAGGGGATCCTCCAGTACTCGGCTCGCAACCAGGTGGTGGCGGTCACCCCGTTCACGCTGGCCGGGGCGATGGCGCCGGTCACGGTGGCCGGCGCGGTGGTGCAGCAGAACGCCGAGGCCCTGGCCGGCATCGCCTTCTGCCAACTGGTGAGGCCGGGTTCGCCGGTGATCTATGGAGGATTCACCTCCAACGTCGACATGCAGTCGGGCGCCCCCGCCTTCGGCACCCCCGAGTACATGCAGGCGGTTCTGCTCGGGGGCCAGCTCGCTCGCCGGTACGGCGTCCCCTACCGGTCCTCCAACGTCTGCGCGGCCAACGCGGTGGACGCCCAGGCCGCCTACGAGAGCGTGTTCTCGCTGTGGGCGGTGGTGACGGGCGGCGCCCACATGGTGATGCACGGGGCGGGGTGGATGGAGGGCGGGCTGCAGGCCTGCTACGAGAAGATGGTCATCGACGCCGACATGATCGGCATGGTGGGGGAGTTCCTGCGGCCGCTGGCCACCGACGCCGACTCTCTGGCGGTGGAGGCCATCGCCGAGGTCGGCCCGGGCGGGCACTTCTTCGGCACCGCCCACACCCTGGCCCGCTACCGGGACGCGTTCTTCAAGCCGATGGTGTCGGACTGGCGCAACTACGAGACCTGGGTCGAGGCCGGCTCGCCCACCGCCCTGGACCATGCCGAGCGCCTGGTGGGCGAGCTCCTGGCTGCCTACGAGCCCCCACGGCTGGCCGATGACGTCCGGGCCGAACTCGACGACTTCACCGACCGGCGCATAGCCGAGGGCGGTGTCGAAACCGACTTCTAGAAGAGCCGGAGGGACCTTGAGCGTTGCGGTCGGGGAGCGGCGGTGGTGTACTTCGCGCCATGGGGCATCCCTCCGGCGGCGGCTTGATCGACTTCACGTCCGAGGAATTCTGGTGTGCGACCCGCCGACCGCTGGATCAGGCGACCGGCCTCCCGCCCGTCGCCTACACCGGTGACGACTTCTTCGAGGTGGAGCAGCGCCGGCTGTTCGCCCGGGCCTGGGTGGCGGTGGCCTCCGCGGCCGAGGTGGCCGAGCCCGGGCGCCTGCTGGTGCGCTCTGTGGGCGGCACGTCGGTGCTCATCACTCGGGATCGCGACGGCGTTCTGAGGGGCTTCGTCAACTCGTGCCGCCACCGGGGAACGGAGCTCGCCGCCGAGGACTGCACCGTGTCGCGAATGATCCGGTGCCCCTACCACCGCTGGGGGTACTCCCTCGACGGCTCGCTGGTGGCGTCCCCCCTGTTCGACGAGGTGCCGCGCCCGGACTTCGACCCGGCCGAGCTGTCGCTGCTGCCGGTGCGAGTGGAGGCCTGGGGCTTGGATGTGTTCGTCTGCCTGGACGAGACCACACCGCCGCTGGCCGAGTGGCTGGGCGACCTGCCCGAGCGCATGGCCGGCTACGGCTTCGACGGCTGGGTCGTCCACGAGAAGAGCACATTCGACGTGGCCGCCAACTGGAAGCTGATCACCGAGAACTTCCAGGAGTACTACCACCTGGCCTGGGTCCACCCTGAGCTGGCCAAGGTGTCCCGGGTTCGGGACCACTACCGCTACCAGGGGCCGGGCCTGTACTGCGGCCAGACCACCACGCCGGTGTCGAGCGACGAGCGCGACGACTGGTTGGTGCTGCCGAACGCGCCCGGGCTGGATTCGTCGGACAGCGTCAGCGGGCGGTTCGTGGCTGTGTTCCCCAACCTGACGCTGGCGGTGCTGCCCGGCCACGCCTTCGTGATCCGTCTCGAACCGCTGTCGTCGGGCACCACGCGAGAGCACTGCACTCTGCTGCTGCCGTCGTCCACGCCGGCCGAGAAGTACGGCGACGCCGCGGCCGAGACGCTCAAGTTCTGGATCGAGGTGAACAACGAGGACATCGACATCTGCGAGCGGTCCTACCGGGGGCTGGCGCGGGGCGCGGCCCCGCCCGGTCCGCTGTCACCGCGCTTCGAGGAGCCCCTGCACCGCTTCCAGAACATGGTGGCCGACTGCCTCACCGCCGATTCGCTCGCCGACGGGTTGAGAATCCCGCCCGGGGACGGTCCCGACGACGGTGCGCGCTACGGCTGCAAGCCGAACCCCGCTCTGCCCGCCATCGACGCTCGCCGGTGGTCGCTCTCTGACTGATCGGCCCGATCCGACCGGTAGGAAGCCCCGAATGAAGACCGGCGCGCAGGTTGTGGTGATCGGCGGGGGAGTGGTGGGCGCCAGCGTGCTCTACCACCTGACCGAGGCGGGCTGGACGGATGTGGTGCTGGTGGAGCGGACCGAGCTCACCGCCGGGTCCACATGGCACAGCGCGGGCGGCATGCACACCGTCAACGGCGACCCCAACGTCGCCCGCCTCCAGCGCTACACGCTGCAGCTGTACGCCGAGATCGAGCGGGTGTCGGGCCAGGACTGCGGCATTCACATGCCCGGCGGCCTGATGCTGGCCGACACGCCCGAACGGCTCGACTGGCTCAGGATGACCCACGCCCGGGGTCGTTACCTGGGCATGGAGACCGAGATGGTGTCGGTGGCCGAGGCCGCTGAGATGGTGCCGTTGATCGATCCCAAGCACTTCGTGGGGGCGCTCATCGACGCCCACGAGGGCCATGTCGACCCGGCCGGGGTGACCCACGCCTACGCCAAGGCGGCACGGATGGCGGGAGCCGAGGTGTACCGCAACTGCTGGGCCCGCGCCATCGAGCGCGGTGCGGGCGGGGGCTGGCGGGTCCTGGTGTACGACACCGCCACCGGCGAGGACCTGGCCGCCATCGACTGCGAGCACGTGGTGAACTGTGGTGGCCTGTGGGCCCGCGAGGTGGGCCGCATGGTGGGGCTCGAGCTGCCGGTGCTGGCCATGGAGCACATGTACGTGGTCACCGAGCCGCTGGAGGAGGTGCGCGACTACACCAGGCGCACGGGCTTGGAGTTGAGGCTCGTGATCGACTTCGGTGGCGAGATCTATATGCGCCAGGAGGGCGATGGCATGCTCCTCGGCACCTATGAGCAGGCCTGCCTGCCGTGGGCGCCCCGCCAGACGCCATGGGACTTCTCGATGAGGCTGCTGCCGCCCGACCTGGACCGCATCGCGGGCTCGCTGGAGGTGGCCTTCGCCCACTTCCCGGCGTTCGCCAACGCGGGGATCCAGCGGGTGGTGAACGGGCCGTTCACGTTCGCGCCCGACGGGAACCCGCTGATCGGCCCGGTCAGGGGGCTGCCGGGATACTGGACGGCGTGCGGGGTGATGGCCGGGCTGTCGCAGGGCGGCGGCGTCGGGCTGTCGGTGGCCAACTGGATCACCGGCGGTGATCCCGGCTTCGACGTGTGGGCCATGGACGTGGCCCGTTTCGGCGACTACGCCACGGTCGCCTACACCGATGCCAAGGTGCGGGAGAACTACTCGCGCCGGTTCCGGATCACGTTCCCGAACGAGTTCCTGCCCGAGGGTCGGGGCGTGCAGACCTCACCCATCTATGACCGGTTGGCGGCGGCCAACGCGGTGTGGGGCGACGCCTTCGGTCTGGAGTCGGCGCTGTGGTTCCAACAGGACGGGCTGGAACCGGTCGAGGAGGTCACCTTCGGACGCTCCAACGCATGGGACCGCGTACGGGCCGAGACCCTGGCCGTCCGGGCCGCCGTCGGCATGATGGAGACCACCGGGTTCGCCAAGTTCCTGTTCGAGGGGCCGGGGGGCAGGGCGTGGCTGGACCGGCTGCTGGCCGGGCGGGTGCCGATCCCGGGCCGCATGGCGCTGACGCCGATGACCAACCCGGCGGGGAACCTCGTCGGCGACCTGACGGTGGCGTGCCTGCCGGCCGCGCCGGGTCGGGCTGAGGGTCCGGCGGGCACGGTGGTCGGCGGCGCTACCGGCAACGTACGGGATGGCGAGCGGTTTGTGGTGCTCGGCTCCGGCATCGCGGAGCGCTACTACGAGCGTTGGTTCGACGCACACCTGCCCGACGACGGCTCGGTCGCCTACCAGACGCTCGGAGCCGAGATGTGCGGCCTAGCCATCGCCGGGCCGGCGGCGCGGGCGCTCCTGGCCGAGGTCACCGACACCGACGTGTCGGCTCACGGGATGCGGTTCATGGCCTTCGGTGAGATGGAGGTGGGCCAGGCCCCGGTGTGGTGCGGGCGGATCAGCTTCACCGGCGACTTGGGCTACGAGCTGTGGATGCCGGCCCGCTACCAGCGCTACGTGTTCGGCCTGCTGCGGGAGGCCGGCGAGGCGCACGGCTTGGAGCTGTTCGGGCTGCACGCGTTGAACTCGCTGCGCCTGGAGAAGGGGTTCGGCTCGTGGCTGCGGGAGTACCGGCCCGACTACGACCCGTTCGAAGCAGGGCTGGGCCGTTTCGTGCGTATGGAGAAGGACTTCATCGGGCGGGACGCGCTGGTTGCCAAGTACGGCGAGAACGGCCCGCCCGGCGGCGTCGCCGGGACTGGCCTGCGCCTGTGCACCTGGACCGTGGACGTGGGCACCGGCCCGGACGCCTGCGACGTGATCGGCGACGAGCCGGTGTGGCACGACGGCGAGGTGGTGGGCTGGGTCACCTCCGGCGGCTACGCCCACCACAGCGAGGCATCGGTGGCCATGGGCTACATCCCCGCCGAGTTGGCCGAATCCCCCGGCCGCTTCGAGATAGAGATAGTCGGCACCCGCCGTGCCGCTACACCCGTCACCGGCTGCCTATGGGACCCCGAAGGCACCCGCATGAGAGGCTGAACCAGCCATTTTCATGTAATTGAGTTATTCTCTGAGATTGCACGAGCTACAGTCATGTCGTGGACGTCAACTCGGTCTCACAGTTGGTGACGGTGGCTCTGGCCGTGCTCGCCATCATCTGTCACCAGCAGCGCTCCACCGACAAGTTGCGCGACCGCCTGGACGCATCCGACCGCGAGCACCGGGCAGCCATCGACAAGCTCCGCGACGGTTTGGGCGAGGTGAAGGAGCGGCTGGTCCGGATTGAGGGCTTCCTGGGAATCGGCACTCCAACACCACCCCATCCCCACCCCCCGGCGGGGGAGTAGGCGGAGAAGATGGACATCGGCGCGGTCTCGCAGATTGTGACAGTCGTGCTGGCCGCGCTTGCCATCATCTGGCACCAGCAGCGAGTCACTGACAAGCTGCGCGACCGCCTAGTCAGCGTGGAGCAGCGACTTGCGCGGATCGAAGGCTTCCTGGGCATCGGCATGCCCGCCGCCGCAGCCGCAAAGGCAACCGGAGCGGACCTCGCCTATAAGCCGCAAGAGGACCCGGAGGCCGACTGAGTGTCGTGAGGCCCGCGCCATGGCGACCGCGAGGGTATGTCGTAGCCGCGGGGTACGGTCTGACACGTGAGCGAAGCGGGCGGCGGGGAGCTGTTCATCGTCGACAACAGCGTTTCGGGCTGGACGGGTCTGGAGTAAGCGCGGCCGTCCATTCGTGCAAGATTGGGAGGTCTGCCAACCCTGTTGTTGGGCCCCAGGCTCAGTTGTGGCTTGCGACCTCGTCGATCAGGGCTTCGACATCGTCGAGCCAGCCGCTGAGTTCCGACTCGATTGGTGGAAGGTCGTACGCGTGGTGGGGGCAGGCGTTTGAGAGGCCGTGCCATGCGTACCGGACCCGCCTGACCAACTCTTTGTTGCTGTACTCGGACAGGCAGATCATCTGTGCACACCGTGGGGCGGCTTCGACACCGGGAGCTGCCCTCATGGGCGTCGGCCCCCAACGGGCTATTGGCGGTTCCGCCATGTCAACCAGGGTTGAACCCACGACGCCGAGGCTGCAACCGCGGTGGCGTGACCTTGGGCACAGCGGCTACGGTCACCGACTGCCATCAACGCCGGATGCCTCCAAGCATCCCTAGCAACCGAAGCCGCGTCTCGGGATCGTGGCTTCATGGTCCCCTTCGGGTTTCGGTTGCGGCGTTGATGGCAAAGACACCGATCCCGAACCGGAGGGGACCACCATGCCCCGACCTCTCAAGGTCACTCTCATCGTCCTCGGCTGTCTCGTCGGCCTATTCGTAGTGCTCGGCGTCGTCGGCGCTCTCGTAGCCCCCGACGAACCCGCTACGCCTGCACGCGTCGAGTCCGCGGCCGTCGCGCCGGCCACCACCGCACAACGAGCCACGACCACGACGGCCCGGCCCGCACGACCCGTCACGCTGACCGGCCGCGGCCAGGACATCACCCGAGCCGTCCCCCTCTCCGACGGCCGCTGGCGGGTCACCGTCGAAGTCTCCGGCAACACCGACGACGCTTTCGGCACGGCGCTCGACAGCAACGTCATAGTCACCGCCTTCGGGGATGACGACTACGCCGAACTCCTAGTCAACGACATCGCCGCCTCGGGGACGTGGACGGGATCGCTCGCCGTCGGAAACGACATCTTCGAGGTTCCTCCGGGAAGCGTCTGGTTTGAGGTCGAGGTCGTCCGGTCGGCGACCTGGACGATCAGAGTCGAGCCGCTCTAGCTCCAGGGGCGGCTACACGTCAGTAGTCGCCTAACAGGGATATATGCAATTGACGATCTCCTGCAGTCTGACCCAGGGTGAGACTTGCGGGTGGACGCCCGGCATCTGAAGGGAGGCCAATCGATGGGCACAACCACAGCTGCGAGGGCCTTCGCTCCAGGCGAGTATCTGCGTGACGAACTTCAGGAGAGAGGTTGGGCCGCCGTTGAATTCGCCAGGGTCGTCGATTGGCCCCTCCAAACCTTGACTGAGATCCTTGTCGGAGAAAGGGAGATCACCGTCGAGGCGGCTCAAGTTCTTGCCGAGGCACTCGGCACGACGGCCGAGGTATGGCTCAATCTACAGAAGGCCTACCGCCGGGACCAGTTGCGCGCCATCAGCGGGTCGGGCACTTGAGGCGGGCCCACTCGCTGGCGACGATCCTGCTCGTGGGCCGGCTCTGCGCCGAAGGGGTGCGACCGCTCAGGGCATCGGAGTTCTGGAGCCTGCTCGACTGCATCGGCGCTGGTGGACGGCAGCGGGCGGGCCCAAGACGGCTGCTCGGGCAGAGCGCGGATCAACTCGTGCGAGATCATGGCCTCCCCGAGGATCTTGGCGAGCGCATTGCAGAACTGATGGACCGTGCCACGGCCGTGGCCTTCGAGCTTGACCGGTTGGAGCAGTCTGGCATCAAGACCCTAACCGTCTTCGACGAGCACTACCCGCGGCTATGGCGCGACCGTCTCGGTGCCAAGGCCCCGCCACTAGTACATGCCGCTGGCGCGCTCGAACTGCTCGACACGCCCGGATTGGGGGTGGTCGGCAGCCGAGACGTGTCCCGGGAAGGGGGTGAGGTGGCCAAGGAAGTTGGCCGGTTCGCGGCCCGGCGGGGACGACCGATTACTTCTGGGGGAGCTCGGGGCGTGGATCAGCTCGCCATGGACGCGGCCCTTGAGGCTGGCGGGTCCGTCGTCGGAGTCTTGGCTGAGTCACTGGCACGGAAGTTGAAGAGTCCCGATGTGCGCCGCGCTGTGCACGAAGGTGCCACGGTCGTGTGCACCCCCTACAGCCCGGATGCTCCCTTCAGCGCCGGCAATGCCATGGGTCGCAACAAGCTCATCTACGCACAGGTCGCGCTCACAGTTGTCGTAGCCAGCGACGACGGGACCGGCGGCACCTGGTCTGGTGCCACCGAGGCTCTCAAACACGGTTACGGCTCGGTCGCGGTATGGCGGGGCGACGGCGAGGGTCCCGGAAACAGATCCCTCCAACACAGGGGTGCCCAGCCTGTATCCAGCGTCGAAGACATCGAGCCGCTCCTCAATGGCGGTGCACAAGCACCGCCATTGCAATCGCAATCGGCCCCAGTGCGGCCTCCCGAACAGCAATCCTTGTTCGCGGCAACATCGCCTGATTAGTCCGAGGCCTTCGGTGCGCAGGTTGACCGGCGCCGGGGCTGGACATCCAGGACGCGTCAGTGGTCGAAGTAGTCGGGACCCCTTGCGCGTCGATGAACTGGTCGGAGTGAGCGGCCGGCGTCTTCGATGGCGTTCGCGATGTTGCAGGCTTCGGTCTTCGAGATGTCGCCGTTGGATACGGCCGTTCGGAGAATCTGGACCGAGTCGATCACCCTGCCGGGGCCGAGCGATTGGCGTCGCCGAGCGAAGTCGTAGGCCTTGTTGTCGTCGGTGGCGAACTGTCCTCCCAGCTTCTCGGCAAAGTAGATGCCCTCAGCCTCTCCGCCGTCGCCCTCGGGTGGATACTTACCGTCGTTGAGCCCCACCTGAAGGTGGAGCACATCCTTGAATTCGCTGGCACTTGGGGCGACAGGGGTTCCGAGCCAGGTCTCATCGAGGATGTCGGAGCAGTGGGCCTCACCCCTATGCATGGCGGACTCGATCTCAGCGTGAATTTGCTCTGTCCATCGGGGTTCCGGCCGGTGGCCATGGCAGGCGGCAAGTATGTCCAAGCGCTTGACGGCCGCGAAGTGGCGAAGCGTGACGGCGTCATGGATCACGGGGCCCATGAGCCGATGGTACGAGCCGGTTTCAGGCTGCTACGGGATCCTCGTCGAAGCTCTGGATCGCCACCTCTGGCGGATCTTCGGGAGCCGAGAAGTCGCCATCGATGGCCTCGGCGGCGTCGGGCCCGATGGAGTTGAGCGCCTCGATCATTTTGTCGACGTCAACGTCAAGAAGCCTCGCAAGAGGTCCCGCGCCGACGATCCCGTCCAGCGCGCCGTGGAGGCATCTCGAGGCCAGCAGGGTAGGTGGTCTCCTCTCGGGCCTCGCCCCCCGCGCTGCCAGCAGGTTGCGGGCGATCTCCTCGTCGTCCAAGTGCTCGATCAGGCTGGCCCACCTGATCCTCCGCAATCGGTCTCGTCCTTCGGCGTTGATTATTCCCAGGTTGTGGAGGCGGTAGATGAGGGTCTCGTAGCTCACGCCGAAGCCCACGAGCATCCGCGCCAAACTCTTTCCTCCACGGCCGTACTCGTTGATGGTGTCCCTGATCTCCGACTCAGGCATCAAGAACGCGGCGGCAAACGCATTCGCCAGCCGCTCCTCATCGGATCGGGCCCGCAGGTCCCTGTCGATGTTGATCGTTGTCCCATCGCTGTTGAGGACGTGCCCCAACTCGTGAGCCATAGTGAACAGAGCCCTGGATCTGAGTTGGTCGGTGTTGACGAGGATGAAGGAGAACTCCGAATCAGCTATTGACAGGCCTAACGGTGCATCTTCGCCCAGGCTCTCCGCCATCACGTCCACACACAGGTTGTCCTCAATCGCCGCGGCCAGATCCGTGAGACGATCCTCGCCGCTGGCTGCTGGAGTCAGACGCTGTTGCGTCCAATCGGCTAGGGCGTTGGCATGCTCCAACCACCCGGACTCCTGTCGGGGTGGCTCACCGGCGCGAGAGGGAGTGGGATGACCGCCCTCGTCAAGCACTTGGTGCAACTCTGCGAGTGCGGTAAGTCGCATCAGCGAGTCCCGGTTGGCGGTCTCGTCGCCGTTAGTACGGTGCGCGACCGGAAGCCGCCCCAGGAGCGAGTCAGGCTCAAGAATCGCGAGTTGCGACACACCCAAGAAGTTCGCGATCGCAGCGAGTTCGGCGGCCTTCACGTTTCGCCGGTCGTGTTCGAGGTTGGACACGGCGCTGGCGTCTACCCCCAACGCGTCCGCGAGATCCGCGGCCTTGAGTCCCGCGGCCTCCCTCAGCCGCCGGATCTGGCGGCCGATGGACATGTCCACAAGTGGACAGTATCAGCGATTCTTGCGGAAATCGCAAGTCTTTCTGGGGAGAGAACGGGGTACGCAGTGGGACAAGTCGCGAGTCCCTGTGGATAAGTCTGCGTCGCTTACTCCCGGTGTTGGGACTCGATGTTGGGGTCGAGGGTGTGGTAGTCGGAGGCGTCGTCTACGAAGATGGCCCACTCGGTGTGCAGTCCCGTGGGCGGGTCAAGGGTGCCGGCGCAGATGGCGATGTGGTCGACCTGGCGGGGCAGACCCTCCGCCACCTGCCAGAACAGTGAACTCCCGCACTCCCGGCAGAAGCCGTAAGCCACGTTGGGATCGTCGGCGGGGTGGTGCCAAGCCAGGCTTGCGTCGGACAGGAGCCTGAGGTCGGAACGCCTGCATCCCGAACCTGCCATGAAGTGGCCCGTCCAGCGGCGGCAGCGCCAGCAATGGCAGTTCCAGACCTGACGGATCGGGCCGTGCACCTCGTAGCTGACAGCGCCGCACAGGCAGTGGCCCGAGGGCGGCGAGTCGGGCTCCGGGCGGGGGTTCTCATTCACGCCAGCGCCTCCCCTAGAGGCCGAGCGAATGGGCCGCGACCAGGCTACTTGCGCGAGCGAGGCCGTGGCCCGAGCGGCCCGTGAGCGCAGCGAACAAGAGCGGGAATGACACCGCCGCGACGCTACGGGCTCTCACCCCTTCGCGCTCGCTCTCAGCCTCCTCCGGCAGCGGTAGGGTCGCGATTGTTGCATGGCCCGGGACCCGTACGCTTCCCGGTCCGAGTTCGGAGGGTGACCATGGCACAGCGCGACCGCCGCTACGACTTCGTGATCGTGGGCGGCGGCTCGGCCGGGTGCGCGCTGGCCAACCGGCTCAGTGCCGATCCTGGCACCTCGGTGCTGGTGCTGGAGGCGGGCCGGCGGGACTGGCGCTTCGACGTGTACATACACATGCCCGCGGCCCTGTCGTTCCCCATCGGCAACCGCTTCTACGACTGGCAGTACACCTCCGAGCCCGAGCCCCACATGGGCGGGCGCCGCGTCTACCACGCCCGGGGCAAGGTGCTGGGCGGATCGTCCAGCATCAACGGCATGATCTTCCAGCGGGGCAACCCCCTCGACTACGAGCGCTGGGCCGCCGATCCCGGCATGGACAACTGGGACTACGCCCACTGCCTGCCCTACTTCAAGCGCATGGAGCGCTGCCTGGCCGGCGACGACCACAGCGGTCCGCCCTCCAGCCGCGGCAGGGGCGCGTACCGCGGCGACCGGGGCCCGCTGGTACTGGAGCGGGGACCGGCCACCAACCCCCTGTTCGAGGCCTTCCTGGAAGCCACCGAGCAGGCCGGCCACCCCCGGACCGCCGATGTCAACGGCTACCGCCAGGAGGGCTTCGCCGCCTTCGACCGCAACGTCCACCGGGGCCGGCGCCTCAGCGCGTCCCAGGCCTACCTGCACCCGGTGCTCAGCCGGCCCAACCTCCACCTCATCACCCGGGCCCTCACCACCACGATCCTCTTCGAGGGCGACCGGGCCACCGGCGTCACCTACACCAAGGGCGGCCGCAGCCGAACCGTGAACGCCGGTGAAGTGATCTGCTGCGGCGGGGCCATCAACTCGCCGCAGCTCCTGCAGCTCTCCGGCGTGGGCCCGGCCGGTCTCCTGCACCGCCACGGCATCGACGTGGTGGCCGACGTTCCCGCGGTGGGCGCCAACATGCAGGACCACCTGGAGGTGTACGTCCAGTACGCCTGCAAGCAGCCGGTGTCGATGCAGCCGCACCTGGCCAAGTGGCGCCGCCCCTGGATCGGCCTGCAGTGGCTGGCCCGGCGCGGGCCGGCCGCCACCAACCACTTCGAAGCGGGCGGCTTCATCCGCAGCAACGACGACGTCGCCTACCCCAACCTCATGTTCCACTTCCTGCCCATCGCCATCCGCTACGACGGCTCGGTGCCCGAGGGCGGCCACGGCTACCAGGTGCACGTCGGGCCGATGTACAGCAACTCGCGGGGGACCGTGGCCATCGTCTCGACCGACCCCCGGACCAAGCCCGCGCTGCGCTTCAACTACCTGTCCACCGACGAGGACCGCCGCGAGTGGGCGGAGGCCGTCCGCCACGCCCGCCACATCCTCAACCAGCCGGCCATGGACCCGTTCAACGGTGGGGAGGTGTCACCCGGCCCTGCAGTCAGCACCGACGAAGAGATCCTCGACTGGGTGCGGCGCGACGCCGAGACCGCCCTGCACCCGTCCTGCACCGCCCGCATGGGCCTCGGCGACGACTCGGCGCTGCACCCGGACTCGCTCGAGGTCCACGGCACCACCGGCCTGCGGGTCGTGGACGCCTCGTCGATGCCGTATGTGACCAACGGCAACATCTACGCGCCGGTGATGATGCTGGCCGAGAAGGCCGCCGACCTGATCCTGGGCAATACCCCGCCGGCTCCCGAACCCGTGGACTTCTACCGGGCCAGCCCCACCGGTGTGACCTAAATCACACCCGCTCTGACCTCCAATTAGTTGCAATCCGGCGCGTGCGGCGAAACAATCTGGAGAGAGCCGACGATGTGGCGTACACAGGGCAAAGGAGGAAGCGAGAATGAGTTCCATTCCCTTCAGCAACACCAGAGTTAGCGCCAGCACAGTGTGGCGAGACGCCATAGGGCCCGGCTATGCCGTAGGCGTGGCCGAGGGCCTGGTGCGAGTGACCGGTGACGCCGCCGGCCGCCCCTACCGGGTCCGCCGCTGACGGACTTCGAGTCGGCACGACAATCCCTTCCAGAGGGGCCATAGCCCCTCACAATCTCGAGGCCCCGCCGGTATCGGTGACCCCCCAGCCGATACGGCGAGGGCCTCGACGCGTCCAGCCTGTGGCCTCAATTCCGGCTCGGCCTCTAGGCTCGCCGGTGTGGTAGAGCCCGACTTCCTTCGCTTCGACACCCTCAGCCTCCACGCCGGCCAGCACAGCGACCCCACCACCGGGGCCAGGGCCGTGCCCATCTACTTCACGACCTCGTACTCCTTCGAGGACACCGACCACGCGGCCGGGCTGTTCAACCTCGAGATCCCGGGCCACATCTACTCCCGGATCTCCAATCCCACCGTGGCCGTGCTCGAGGAGCGGGTCGCGGCGCTGGAGGGCGGGGTGGGCGCGGTTGCCACCGCCAGCGGGCAGGCCGCCTTCTTCCTGGCCGTGGCCACCCTCATGGACACGGGCGGACACATCGTGGCCAGCCGCAACATCTACGGCGGCACCCACAACATGCTCAACCTCACCCTGCCGCGCTTCGGCATCACCACCACGTTCGTTGACCCCCGCCGACCCGACGAGTTCGGGGCCGCCATAAGGGCTGACACCCGCCTCGTCTTCGCCGAGACGCTCGGCAATCCCGGCATCGAGGTCCTCGACATCGCCGCGGTGGCCGGTGTCGCCCACGAGCACCGCCTGCCGCTGATGGTGGACGCCACCTTCTCCACCCCGTACCTCATCCGGCCCTTCGAGCACGGCGCCGACATCGTGATGCACTCGGTCACCAAGTTCCTGGGCGGCCACGGGGTGGCTCTCGGAGGCATGCTCGTCGACGGCGGCCACTTCGACTGGGACGCCTCGGGGCTATTCCCCACCATCACCGAGCCCTACGCCGGCTACCACGGCATCAGCTTCAGCGACGAGTTCGGTCCCAGTGCCTTCATCAGCCGGGCCCGGGCCGAGGGGCTGCGCGACTTCGGAGCCTGCATGAGCCCGGCCAACGCCTTCCAGATCCTCCAGGGCGTCGAGACGCTGCCGCTCAGGATGCAGCGCCATGTGGCCAACACCGAGGCCGTGGCCGAGGCGCTGGCCGCCAACGACGCGGTGACCTGGGTCAAGTACCCGTCCCTGGCCAGCCACCCTGACCACGACCTGGCCCGCAGGCTCTACCCGAGGGGAACCGGGGCCATCCTGAGCTTCGGCGTCGCCGGGGGCCGCGACGCCGGGGCCAAGTTCATCGCGGCGGTCCGGCTGGCCTCCCATCTGGCCAATGTGGGCGACGCCAAGACGCTGGTGATCCACCCGGCCAGCACCACCCACCAGCAGATGTCCGCCGCCGACCTGGCCGCGGCCGGGGTGGGGGAGGACCTGGTGCGGATCTCGGTCGGGCTGGAGGACCCCCGCGACATCATCGAGGATCTGGAGCGGGCCCTAAAGGCCTCGCAACGCTGAGAGCCGAACCGACGTGGAAGCGCTGATCGACGGGCGGGTGGTGCGCTGCGCCACCGGGGGCCGCCGCATCGACGGCGACGAGCCCGCAGTGGTGCTGGTGCACGGAGCGGGCGGCGACCGCACGGTGTGGCAGCTCCAGACCCGCTGGATCGCGCACCACGGCTACCGGGCCGCGGCGGTGGACCTGCCCGGACACGGCGGCAGCCAGGGTCCCGCGCTGGCCGGCATCACCGAGATGGGGGAGTGGCTGGCGAAGGCCACCGAGGCCCTGGGCCTGGCGCCCGCCCACCTGGTGGGGCACTCGATGGGCACGTTCGTGGTGCTGGAGGCGGCCGCCCAGCGGCCCGACGCGGTCCGATCGCTGGTGCTGCTGGGAACCGCGGGGGCGATGCCGGTGCATCCCGCGCTGCAGTCGGCCGCCGATGCCGACGACCCGGTGGCCGGGCGGCTCATCACCTCGTGGGGAATAGGCAGTCGAGCGCACACCGGCGGGCACGCCTCGCCGGGCATGTGGCTGATCGGGGGGAACACCTCGCTGCTGGACCGGGCCCCTCCCGGAGTGCTGGCCGGCGACCTGGCCGCCTGCAACGCCTACGACGGGGCCGAAGCGGCCGCGGCCCGGGTTCAGTGCCCGGTGACGCTGATCCTGGGCCGTGAGGACAAGATGACCCCCAACAAGCGGGCTGCCGGGATGATCGACGCCTTCGGGGATGCTCGCACCGTGCACCTGGACCGGGTCGGCCACTTCCTACAGATCGAGAGCCCGATCCCGGTCCGCGAAGCCATCGCGTCCGCTCTGGCCCGCGCCTGATCCGCCGCCGCACGTCCAGCAGTCGCAGCAGACCGCCTGGCCCGAGAGCGAGCAGGGCTGGCTCCTTCTTGACGTAGTTGTGCCGATGTGAGACGTACAACTGCGTCAAGAAGCGGCGTGGTTCATGTCGGCGGCGCGATGAGAGCTGCGGCTCGGCCTCTGGATGTGACGGAAGTCACGCTTGAGTCGTCCTCGCGCCCGCGGTCGCTGACTTACGATCCGAGCGTGGCCTCCGGCGCCGTGGTGAGACCTGAGCCCGGCGATGACGGGCTGACGGGCGGACCCTGGATAGAGCCGCGCGGCGACAGCTTCGGCGCGGTCAGGTCGCTGCTCGTCGGCGTGGCCCTGGTCATGAGCTGCAACGGCCTGCTGCGCGTCGCCCTGGGCGTTCGGGCCGAGCTGGAGGACTTCGGGCTGGCCGTGACCGGCGTGGTGATGGCCGGCTACTTCCTGGGCTTCCTGTTCGGAACCAGGGCGGCCGAGCACTTCATCGCCTCCGTCGGCCACATCCGGGTGTTCGCCGCCCTGTCCTCGGTGGGCTCGGCCGCCGCCATCCTGCACGTGGTCTGGGTCCATCCGGCGTCGTGGACGCTGCTGAGGCTCGCCTACGGGCTGTGCCTGGCCGGCATCCTGGTGACCGTCGAGTCGTGGCTCAACGACATGGCCACCAACGCCACCCGGGGCCGGATGCTGTCGCGCTACATGATCGTGACCATGGGCGGGATGGCGGTGGGCCAGTTGATGCTCAACCTCGCCGATCCGGGCGGCTTCAAGCTGTTCGTGGTGTCCTCGGCGCTGATCTCGTTCGCGCTGGTGCCGGTGGCACTGTCGGCGTCCACCGCGCCGCCGCTCGTTGTGCCCGAGCCGATCTCGGTGCGCGAGCTCGTCAAGATCGTGCCGCTGGGGCTGCTGACCGCGTTCTGGGTGGGCGTCTCACAGGGCTGCCTGATGGGGCTGGGCGCCTTCTACGCCGCCTCCGAGGGCCTGTCCAACACCCGGATCTCGCTGTTCGTGGTCTCGTCGATGGTGGGGTCGGTGGCGTTCCAGTGGCTCGTCGGCAGCGCCTCCGATCGAGTGCCCCGCCGCTATGTGATCCTTGTCGTGGCCATAGTCGCGGCCACCTCGGCGGGGCTGCACCTGCTGGTGTCGGTGGGATCGGCTCTGTCGCTGCTGCTCATGCTCGTCCACGGCGGCTCGACCTTCCCGCTGTACTCGCTGGCCGTGGCCACCACCGCCGACAGCGTCTCGCCCGCGCAGCTGACCGGAGCCAGCGCATCGCTGGTGCGGGTCAGCGGGGTCGGGGCCGTGATCGGGCCGACGCTGGGCGGGTTCCTGATGGCGGCCATCGCGCCGTGGGCCTACTTCGGGATCCTGGTCGTGTGCCACGCCGTAATCGCCCTGTACGTCGTGTACCGCATGCTCACACGACCGGCCCCGCCCGTCGCCGAGCAGGGCACGTTCGATCCCTGGCCGCTTCGGGCCTCAGCCGTCGCCGCCAACCTCCTGCGCCGCCCGCGCCTCCGCTAACGGCGCTAGAGGGGGGCGACTAGTCTGAGACCCCGTGAGAACGCATCCGGCGAAGCCATCGCGTCATCTCGGGCACTCGTGGAGTCTGCTGCTGGTGGCGGCGCTGGTCGCGGTGGCGGCCTGCGGCGGCTCGACGGAAGGCGATGGCGCGACCGATCCACCCGCCACGACCGCCGGCTCCGCCGACACGGCCCCGGAGCCGGCTGAGCCTGAGGTGGGCCGCCCCGGCGGCGAGATCGTGCTGGCGGTGGAGCAGTGGCCCGAGTGTCTCAACCCGCTCACCTCCTGCGCCAATGCCAGCTGGCTCGGCTGGTCGGTGCTCGTCCATCTCCAGACGGGCCTGATGGAGTACGACGAGGGCAACAACTTGAGGGCCTCCCCGGTGATCGTCGAGGCTCCCAGCCCGGACAACGGCGGCGTGGAGACCCACCCCGACGGCGGCTTCACCGTGACCTACCGGCTCAACCAGGATGCTCGCTGGAGCGACGGCACGCCCATCACCAGCACCGACGTGTGGTTCACGTGGCGGGCCGTGCTCGACACCGAAGGCTCGCTCAACGACATCGGCTACGACCTCATCACCGATGTGGGCCACAGCGATCCGCACACCGCGGTCATCATGTTCTCCGAGCCCTACGCACCCTGGCGCCAGCTCTTCGGCGCGCTCCTCCCGGCCCACGGCTTCGACGGCCAGACCGAGATATCCGGCTACTGGAACGACTCGATCCCGATCTCGGCCGGGCCGTGGCGCCAGGAGTCCTGGAGCCAGGAGCAGCACATCCTCGTTCCCAACGAGAACTACTGGGTCGCCGACCGGATGCCGCTGGTCGACCGGGTGGTGATGGTCCCCAGGGAGGACACCGACACCGAGGTCGCGGCCCTGCAGACCGGCGAGGCCATGGCCGCCTTCCCCCAGCCCTTCCCAGGCGCCAAGCAGCGTCTCGGACCGCCGTTGGCGTTCGTGTCCGGCGAGGGCATCTTCATGGAGGGCCTCTGGATCAATCAGGCCGCGCCCGACCGGCGCTTCGAGATAACCACAGGGCTCCGTCAGGCTCTCGCCTATTCACTCGATCGGGAGCAGGTCGCCGAGGTCGCGCTGGGCCCCATCATCGACGATCCGGTGGTGCTGCAGTGCGCAGGCTGGAACCCGGCCTTCGGGGAGTGGTGCGCTGACGATTTCGCCGGCTACCGCCAGGACATGGACGCCGTCGAGGAGCTGCTGACCGCCGACGGCTGGACACGCCCTGACCCCCAGGGCCTGTGGGTCAACTCCGAGGGCGTCGAGCTGGTGCTGCAGTGGAACACCGTTGCCGGGAACAAGCGCCGCGAGGACATCCAGGCTCTGGTTACCGAGATGACCAAGCCGTTCGGGATCGGCTGGGAGATCATCAACTACGACGCGGGCGAACTCTTCCAGAACCGCCTGCCGGTCATGAACTTCGGCCCGGTGGCGCTGTTCGCCAACAGCACCAACCCCGATCCGTCCGTCACGGCCCTCTACGACATTGACGGCATCCCCACCGAGGCCAATTCCTACAGCGGCCAGAACTTCACCGCCTACGCCAGCCAGCAGGCCAGCGACCTGGCCTTCGCCATCGACGCCGAACTCGACGAGGCAGAGCGCTTGAAGCTGGTGCACGAGCTGGGGGCCCTGCTCGCCGACGACGTCCCCTGGATCCCGCTGTACATGCTGCCGAACCTGCTGGCCTGGGATCCCGAGGTGCTGGAGGGACCGGGCAAGTACGTGTCGAGCGTGTATGGCGGCTTCTACGACATCTACGACTGGACCGTGACCGGGTGAGCCGCAGAGGCCGAGCGAATAGGGGCACGACTCCGGCCCATACGGGCGAGGCCGTGGCCCGAGCGGCCCGTGAGCGCAGCGAACAAGAGCGGGAATGACACCGCCGCGGGGCGACCGGCTCTCTCCCGTTTGCGGACGCCCTAGGGTGATCCGTCCAGCGGGGCCGGCGGGCACACTTCAGAGGTGATCCGCTACGCGGCCGGACGCCTCGCGCTGACCGTTCCCATACTCCTGGCTATCTCGTTCGCCACATTCTGGGCGGCGGGCGAGATCTCCAGTCCTGCCGCCCAGCTCACCCTCAACCCTCGCATAAGTCCCGAGGCCAGGCGGGCCTACATCGAATCCCTCGGCCTCGACGAGCCCTTCGGCGTGCGCTACCTGACGTGGCTCGGCAACTTCGTGACCGGGGACCTGGGAACGTCGCTGGTCCGCAACGGTCAGGACGTTTGGCCGCTGGTGCGCAGCGCCATGGCCAACACGCTGCTGCTGATCGCGGTCGCCATGGCCTTCTCGCTGGCGATCGGGCTGCTCGTGGGCACCCTGTCGGCGCTGCGCCCCGGCTCGATCGTCGACCGGGCCTCCACCACCGTGTCGTTCCTGGGCATCTCGATTCCCGTGTTCTGGCTGGGCCTGATGCTGCAGCTCATGTTCGGCCTGTACCTGGCCGAGTGGCTCCGGCTCGGAGCGCCGTTGCTGCCCACGGCCGGGATCTACTCGCCCGGCCAGCAGGGCTTCGACCTGCTCGACAGGGCGCGGCATCTAGCGCTGCCGGTGATCGCGCTTTCGCTGCAGCTGATCGCGGCCTACAGCCGCTACATGAGGTCCTCCATGCTCGACGTGATGGGCATGGACTACATCTCCACCGCCCGGGCCAAGGGCCTGCCCGAACGCCAGGTGGTCGTGCGCCACGGCGTGCGCAATGCGCTGATTCCGGTGACGACGCTGGCCGCGGTTGACCTGGGTCTGCTGGTGGGCGGCTTGATCGTCACCGAGCGGGTCTTCCAGTACCCGGGCATGGGCCTGCTATTCCTGGACGCGCTCAACGGCGGCGACTACCCGGTTCTGCTGGCCACGGTGATGATCGTGTCGGCCGCGGTGTTCCTGATGAACCTGCTGGCCGATCTGCTCTACGCCGTGCTCGACCCGAGGATCCGCTATGGCTGAGCACCTCGATCCGCGATGGCTGACCGTGAGGAGCCGCTGTGGCTGAGCACGTGCCGTCGCGGCCGGGCTACCAACACCGGGGCGAGCGCCGGCTCGCCGATAGGCGGTCGATGGCGGGGCAGCCGCTCGAGAGACCCAGCGATGAAACCGCGCCGCACTGGCGGACTGTGTGGCGACGGTTCCGCAAGCACCGTCTCGCGGCCGTCTCGCTGGGTCTGTTCACCTTGATCGTGTTGTGCGCAGTCTTCGCGGACTGGGTCGCTCCCTACGGCGCCACCGAGCAGAACCTGGACAGGATCCTGGCCCCGCCGGGCCGCGACTTCCTGCTGGGAACCGACACCCTCGGGCGGGACACCCTGAGCCGGATCCTCTACGGAGGCCGGATCTCCCTGCTGGTCGGGGTGTCGGTGGCGTTGATCAGCGGCGTTGTGGGAACGGCGGTGGGGCTGGTGGCCGGCTATTGCCGGAGGTGGGTGGACTCGGCGCTGATGCGCTTCACCGACACGATGCTGGCCCTACCCGGGCTGATGGTGGTGATCATGGCGGCGCGCGTGCTGGGAGACGGGGTGCTGGACGTCGTGCTGGTGTTGGCCGCGGTCACCTGGATGGTTCCGGCCCGCATCGTGAGAGCCAAGGTGCTGTCGCTGTGCGAGAACCAGTTCGTGGAGGCCGCCATCGCGCTGGGCGTGCCGGGCCGCCGCATCATGGTGCGCGATCTGCTGCCCAACCTGGTCGGCGAGATCGTCGTAGCGGTGTCGCTGACGGTGGCCGGTGCCATCCTTGCGGAGTCGACGCTGAGCTTCCTCGGGCTGGGAGTGAGCGCGGCCCACACGGCCACCTGGGGAAACATGCTCGGGGGCAACGAGGGCTTTATGATCACCGCGCCCTGGCTGGTGTGGGCTCCGGGCCTGGCCATCGTGGCCACCGTGCTGTGCATCAACTTCATCGGCGACGGCCTGCGGGACGCCCTCGATCCGCCCCGCCAATAGCCACGAGCGGGCGGGCAGGCCGCGGCGAGATGGAAGCACAGCGGCGGCCCACTAGCCTCAGACGCAGGTCCCCTCGGAGCGCGTCGAAAGGAGACACCGATGGCGGAGAGAGGTTCATCGGCTTGGCACTCATGGGTGGAGGCGGTCTTCGACGATCGGGTCAACCGGTCCCGGCCCCGCGCGCTCAGGGCGCTTGCGGAGTGGGCCGCAGCCTCAGTGGCTGTGAACGGGGATGTCTACGCGGGAATCTCCGCCGGTTATGCGGCCGTGTCGCGCGCGGCCGAGTCCCCGGAGGCGACGATCCGGGCTGCTCGCTACTCCATCTGGCACGCAGTCACATCGCTGCGCCAGAGCGCCCCCGACGATGTCGACGTGTGGCACTTCGAGTTGCACGCCGCGGGCGAACTCATCGGTCTGCGCCTTCCTGACCGCCCCCATCTGGCGGACGTCTCGATCGCCAGCTGACGGACCCGGCGCGGTGCCTACGCCGCCGCGGGTCAGCCGATCTCGTCGGGCATCTCGTCCTTGCGCCGGGCTACGTAGTCGCGCAATTCGGCGTCCACCGCGTCGTCGATGGGGGGAGGCTCGTAGTCGGCCAGGAGCTGCTTCCAGCGGGCGTTGGCCCGCTGGGCGGCGGAGAGTGACCCCTCCTCGGACCACTGCTCGTAGCTGGCCGCGTCGGCGATGTCCGATCGCCAGAAGGCGGTCTCGAAGTTGGCCAGGGTGTGCTGGTTGCCCAGGAAGTGGTCGCCGTGGGTGTTTGTGCGGAAAGCCTCCATGGCCTGGCCGTTGTCGCTGGTGTCCACACCCCGGGCCCAGACCTCCATGGCGCCCAACTGGTCGGCGTCCAGGATCAGCTTCTCGTAGCCCAGCGCCAGGCCACCCTCCTGCCAGCCCGCGGCGTGCAGCACGAAGTTCACCCCGGCCTGCATCGTGGGCAGCAGGGTGTGAGCCGACTCGTAGGCGGCCTGAGCGTCGGGCAGCTTCGAGGACGTGAACTGCCCGCCAGATCGGAACGGCACCCCGACCCGGCGGGCCAGCGACGCCATCACATAGATCGCCTGGCCGGCCTCGGGCGTGCCGAAGGTGGGAGCCCCGGTGGCCATCGACATCGACGAGGCGAACGTGCCGAACACCACCGGAGCGCCGGGGCGGACCAGCTGCAGGTAGGCCATGCCCGACAACGCCTCGGCCAGGGCCTGGGCAGCCAGGCCGGCCACCGTCACCGGTGACATCGCTCCGGCCAGGATGAACGGGCTGATGATGCAGGCCTGGTTGGCGCGGGCGTAGGCGGTGGCCGCGCCCAGCATGGTGGCGTCCCAGCGCATCGGCGACGAGGCGTTGATCAGCGAGGTCATCACCGTGCGGTCGGCGAGGTCCCCACCGAAGGCGATGCGGGCCATCTCGACCGAGTCCGCGGCCCGTTCGGCCGCGGTCACCGAGCCCATGAACGGCTTGTCGCTGTAGCGCAGGTGGGCGTACACCATGTCGAGGTGGCGCTTGTTCACCGGCACGTCCACCGGCTCGCACACCGTGCCCCCGCTGTGGTGCAGTTGGGGCAGGGCATAGGCGAGCTTCACCACGTTGCAGAAGTCCTCCAGCGTGGCGTAGCGGCGGCCGCGGTCCAGGTCCATGACGAACGGCGATCCGTAGTTGGGGGCAAAGACGGTGGCGTCGCCCCCAACCATGACGCTGCGGGCGGGGTTGCGGGCATGCTGGGTGTAGACGGCAGGGGCGTTGTCCTGCACCATCTGGCGGCACAGGCCGGGCGGGAACTTCACAAGCTCGCCGTCGATGTCGGCCCCCGCGGCGCGCCAGAGATCGAGGGCCTCGGGGAAGTCCTGGAAGGCGATGCCGACCTCGGACAGGATCGTCTCGGCGTTGCGCTCGATCTGCTCCAGACTCTCGGCATCGACTATGTCCACCGGCGGCAGCCGGCGGACCAGGTACGGGGCGGCCTCGGCTGAAGCCGCTCTCGCCGCCCGCCGGCCCGCTCGCCCGCCTCCTCTGCGTCGCTGCGGCTCGCTCATGGTGCCTGCATCCGTTTCATTGCGCTTTCTTGTTCATATGACAGGATTTCGCGATATACAGCCGATTCGGGGTCGCATGTGGGGTTAGGCGGCGGGACGGGGTCTGCGGCGACGGCGACGGCTCTGGTCCTGCTCGGTTGGGTCCGTTCGGGGCAGATCGATCACCGCAGCCAGGTGAGGGGTGGGGTCGGTCTCGTGAGGGAAGGCCATGGCGGCTACGAACAGCTCCTGGAAGCGGGACTCCGTGGCCGTCTCGATCTTGATCACCGACCGCACCACCTGTTCGATCTCCAGACGCTGCTCGCCGGACAGCAGCATGCGCACCGCGCCCACTCCCGAAGCGTTGCCGGCCGCCCGAACCCCGCCGGCGGGCGTGTCGGGGACGAGACCCAGCACCATGGCCCGCACCGGGTCAATGTGGGCGCCGAAGGCTCCCGCCAGCCGGATGTCGGGCACCTCGTCGATGCCCGCGTGCTCGCGCAGCAGGTCGATGCCGGCCCGCAGGGCGGCCTTGGCCAGCTGGACGGCACGAACGTCGTTCTGGGTTATGGACAGCCGGATCGGCTCCCACTGGAGCACGTAGCTGAAGGTGCGGTCGTCGGACACGATGCGGGGCGACCGGCCCTGCTCCGACGTGATCACGCCGTGGCGGTCGGCGATGCCGGCCAGGAACATCTCCGCGATCACCTCGATGATGCCCGAGCCGCACAGCCCCGAGACCTGGAGCCCGGCCCGGTCCAGCTCCTCAGCGAATCCGGGCTCGTCGGACCAGAGCTCGCAGCCGATGACCTTGAGCCGGGGCTCCCAGGTGTCCGGATCGATCCGGATCCGCTCCACCGCGCCGGGCGTGGCTCTCTGGCCGCAGCTGATCTGGGCTCCCTCGAAGGCCGGGCCCGTCGGGCTGGACGCGGCCAGCACCCGGGTGCCGTCGCCCAGCACAATCTCGGCGTTGGTGCCCACATCCACCACCAGCATGGGCCCTGCGGCCCGGTGAGGGCCCTCGGCCAGAGTGGCCGCGGCCGCGTCCGCCCCCACATGCCCGGCGATGCACGGTCCCACGTACAGCGCGGCGTTCGGCAGATCGATCCCGATGTCGGTGGCCCGTCCCCGCACGGCCGTGGCCGTGGTGAGCGTGAACGGCGCCGCTCCCAGCGGGGTGGGGTCCAGGCCCAGCACCAGGTGGTGCATGATCGGGTTCCCCACCACCACAAGATCGTGAACCCTGGTGCGGTCCGCGCCGGCCTGGTCGCACAGCTCACCCACCAGCTCGTCGACGGCCCCGCGTACTGCCGCGGTGAGCGCGACCTCGCCTCCGGGGTTCATCATCACGTAGGAGACGCGGCTCATGAGGTCCTCGCCGAAGCGGATCTGCGGGTTCATCCGGCCCGAGGCCGCGACTGCCTCGCCCGACGAGAGCTCGAGCAGGTAGCCGGCGATGGTCGTCGATCCGACATCGACGGCCACCCCCCAGGCCTCGTCGGAGTAGCCGGGGCGCACGTCGAGAACGGTGCGGCGGTCGTGCACGACGACCGTGACCCAACGGTCTCCGGCCGCGATGGCCGGGGACAGCCGGGCCAGGACCGGTACTGGGAACTCCACGTCGGTCAGCCCCCAGTCCGTGGCCAGGGCCGCGGCTACCAGGTCGACCTCGGCGGCCTCGAATCCCAGGACGACCTCTGGGAGTTCTACGTAGTGCAGGGTGACGACGGGATGGATGATCACCTCGGTGAGGTCGATCGCCTTGCGCACCACCGGGCGGTGGACCTGGCTGGTGGGCGGAACGTCGATGACGGCGTCGGCCAGCACCACGGCCTGGCAGCCCAGCCGGCAGCCCTCGGCCAGGGGGCGTCGCCCCCGGTATCCCTGCTCGGTGGGGCCGGGATCCGACAGGACGCGGGCGTCGGTGGGCGAGACTTGGCAGCGGCCGCACAGACCGCGGCCTCCGCACACCGAGTCGAGGTCGACCCCGCCGGCCCGGGCCGCGTCGAGCACGGTGGCTCCGGCAGCCACCGAGGCGCGTATCCCCGAGGGGTTGAACACCACGCTGTGCATGTCGTGCATGTCAGAGGTGCATCTCAGGCGTGCATGTCGTGCATGTCAGGCGGTGTGGTCGGGTGCATGTCGTGCATGCGTTCAGGCGCTTCGGCGACGCCCGCCCCGCCGTCTCAAGCCGACCGCGTCGGGGTCCCGGTGCTCCGCGATCCACGCGGCGCAGTCCCGGTCGTTGCCGGCCAGGACGTCCGCGGCCATCACCGCGTTCTTCACCTCGGGGTGCATCGGGTTCATGATCGCGGAGGTGAGCCCGGCCGCTATGGCCATCGACAGGAAGGTCCCGGTGATCATGTGGCGGGCCGGCAGGCCGAAGCTGACGTTGCTGGCACCGCAGGTGGTGTTGACCCCCAACTCGGTGCGTAGACGGCCCACGAGCCGGAACACCTGCCGTCCAGCCGTGCCCATGGCACCGATCGGCATCACCAGGGGGTCCACAACCACGTCGTTGGCCGGGATCCCGTGGTCGGCGGCCCGGTTCACGATCTTGCGGGCTACTTCGAAGCGGACGTCGGGATCCTCGCTGATGCCGGTCTCGTCGTTGGAGATGGCCACGACCGCGGCGCCATGGCGGGCCACCAGGGGCAGCACCCGCTCCAGCACCTCCTCCTCCCCGGTGACGGAGTTGATGAGGGGCTTGCCCTCGTACACCGCGATGCCGGCCTCGAGGGCCTCGATGATCGAGGAGTCGATGGACAGGGGCACGTCGGTGACGCTCTGCACGAGCTTGATGGCCTGCGCCAGCAGGGCCGGCTCGTCGGCGAGCGGGATCCCCGCGTTGACGTCGAGCATGTGGGCTCCGGCCGTGGTCTGTGCCAGTGCGTCGGCCTCGACCCGGCTGAAGTCGCCGTTGCGCATCTCCTCGGCCAGCAGGCGCCGCCCGGTGGGGTTGATGCGCTCGCCGATCATCACGAACGGGCGGTCGAACCCGATGACCACTTCCTTGGTGGCCGAGCTGACGACGGTGTCGGTCACTGCGGGTCTCCTTGCGAGCCGTGGTGCTCGAGCGTCGGTTGATCCTGGCCGTCGCGCCCCGGGTCCCATCCACCGGTCCTGACGAACTCGTCCAGGCGTTCCCGCGGGAAGGCCTCCTCCAGGGAGGCCGCGGCCGCCATCGCGGCAGCCTCGGGGTCGTCGGAGCCTGCGGGGATCGTGGTGCGGCGCCACTCGCCGACGTACTGAGAGGCCTGGGTCTTGCCGGCGACCATGGCCGCCCGGTCGATGGCTCGCTGGAAGCGACGGGGGAGGATGCGCTGGACCCGGTCCGTGCCAGAGCCGCCGTTGACCTGGGCGGGGATGTCGCGCCAGCTGATCAACACCAGGCTGTTGCCGTCGTTGCGCCGCCTGCGCCCGCCCCGGCCCGCCGGGGGACTCATGCCGCCTCCACCCCGGCCGCACCGGCCAGCTGCGAGCGCGCATAGGTGAGCGCCCGTCGTGGTGCGGCGGTGCCACTCCCGCTCTTGTTCGCTGCGCTCACGGGCCGCTCGGGCCACGGCCTCGCTGTACGCCCCGCCAGGATCCTCACGACCCGGCACCTACTCGCTCGGCCTGTAGCTCAACGATATGGCGCTCGAGCCCGCCGATGCCGGTGAAGATCCGCTCGCAGCGAAGGCCGAGACGAGCGGCAGCCTGCTGTGCCGCCTGGGCCAGGCGGTCGTCGTCGGTCTGAGCCAGGTGGACCACCCGGGTGTAGTTGCCGAAGTACGCCTCGAGGAGCTGCGGATGCCGCGAGATGCCCAGACCCTGCATGATCACGCGGTCGAAGTGCCGCACCAGGTAGTCGGTGAGATAGAAGGTGCCCGGTTCGGCCTCTTGCAGTCCGGCGAAGGCGCCGGCGCCGGCGTAGAGCTCGTAGCAGTGGGCGCCGGGCAGCCGCTCGACGCCCTCCTCGGAGCACACCCGGTCGAGCAGCCCACCCGTGCCGCAGTCCATGTAGCCCACGAGGATCGTGCTGTAGGTACCGCGATCCTTGGCGGCCCGGACCCTGCGGCGGACGGCGTCGGGGATCTGCTCGGGGCGGTTGTGCATGATCGCGGGCAGGCATTCCACCTCGAGGTGGTGGCGGCCGTTGAGGGCGACGACCTCCTGCAGCTCGCGAACCAGCGCGCCGCAGCCGATGACCAGGACGGGTGAAGGCGGCTCGGCCGTCATCCGGCGGCCCGGCGGGCCGATACGAGGCTCTTGGCCGTCTCAGCCGCGATGGCGGCGTCGCGGCAGTACGCGTCGGCGCCGATGGCCGATCCGAACTCCTCGTTGAGGGGCGCCCCGCCGACGAGGATGATGAAGTTGTCGCGTATGCCCTTCTCGGTGAGGGTGTCGATCACGACCTTCATGTAGGGCATGGTGGTGGTGAGCAGGGCCGACATGCCCAGGATGTCGGGCTGGTGCTCGTCGAGAGCGGCCAGGAACTCCTCGGCGTCGGTGTTGATGCCGAGGTCGAACACCTCGAAACCGGCCCCCTCGAGCATCATCGCCACCAGGTTCTTGCCGATGTCGTGGATGTCGCCCTTCACCGTTCCGATCACCACGCTGCCGATGGGCTCGGCGCCCGTCTCGGCCAGCAGCGGCCGGAGGATGGCCATGCCCGCCTTCATGGCGTTGGCGGCCAGCAGGACCTCGGGCACGAATAGGATCCCGTCGCGGAAGTCGATGCCCACGATGCGCATGCCCTCGACGAGGGCGTCGTTGAGCACCTTGTCGGCCGACCAGCCCCGGCCCAGCAGGATCCGGGTGCCCTCGTCGATCTCGTCGGCCAGCCCGTCATAGAGGTCGTCATGCATCTGGGCCGTGAGTTCCTCGTCATCGAGGCTGGCCAGATCGATGTCATCGTCGGCCATGTCGGGTCCGGAAGCAGGGATGTCAGTCATCCGGCTCAGCCCTCCGCATGTCGGTTGTGGGCCCATTTCTACGGATGACAGCCACCTGCTGGTTCCGTACTGTGGACCAGTCCCACGATACGGAACGGACTGTACCACGGTTCAGGGCGGGTACATGCAACTTGTAGGACACTTCTTGTTGGGGCGGTGACAACCATTCACGCCGCAGGGGTTCGCGGTGCCGCGGGCGGAGCGTAGCCTTGGCCCCCATGCCCGCAGCGCCCGAGGCCGACATACCGCCGCACCGCTACGACGCGGCCCTCGCGGACGACATAGAGAGCCGCTGGCAGGCCCATTGGGAAGCAAGCGGCGCCTACGAAACGCCCAACCCGGCCGGGGAGCTCTCGTCGGGTCACGACTCGGCCGGACCCAAGCTCTTCGTGATGGACATGTTCCCGTACCCGTCGGGGTCGGGACTGCATGTCGGACATCCGCTGGGCTACATCGCCACCGACGTCTACGTCCGCTTCAAGCGGATGTGCGGGTTCAACGTCCTGTACACCATGGGCTTCGACGCGTTCGGGCTGCCGGCCGAGGAGCACGCCCGCCAGACCGGCCAGCACCCCCGGGTCAACACCGAGGCCAACATCGACAACATGCGCCGCCAACTCGACCGGCTCGGTCTCGGGCACGACCGGCGGCGGGGCGTCGCCACCACCGACGTCGACTACTACCGGTGGACCCAGTGGATCTTCCTGCAGATCTTCAACTCGTGGTTCGATCCCGAGGTGCGCCGGGCCCGGCCGATCGCCGAGCTGATCGACGAGTTCTCCTCCGGTGCGAGGCCGTCACCCGATGGTCGCCCGTGGAACGAGCTCAGCGAGGCCGAGCAGCGAGAGGCGGTGGACTCCCATCGCCTGGCCTACGTGGCCGACGCTCCGGTCAACTGGTGCCCGGCCCTGGGCACGGTGCTGGCCAACGAGGAGGTCACCAACCAGGGCCGCTCCGAGCGGGGCAACCACGAGGTGTTCAAGCGCCCCCTCAAGCAGTGGATGATGCGCATCACCGCCTACGCCGACCGCCTGCTGGAGGACCTCGAACGGCTGGACTGGCCCGAGTCGGTCAAAACTATGCAGCGCAACTGGATCGGCCGCTCCGAGGGAGCCCTGATCTCGTTCGCGGCCACCAACAAGCAGTCCAGTCCGGTGATGCTGGGCATCGAGGTGTTCACCACCCGGCCCGACACGCTGTTCGGCACCACCTACATGGCCTTGGCCCCCGAGCATCCGTTGGTGGACCAACTGACGGCCGACTCCTGGCTGGCCGGGACTCCCGAGTCCTGGACGGGCGGAGCCGCGACGCCCCGGGAGGCGGTGGCTACCTACCGGGCCCGGGCCGCGGACATGAGCGACGCCGATCGCAGCGACTCCAAGACCGGGGTCTTCCTCGGGGCCGTGGCCCTGGTCCCGTTCACCGAGCCCGACGAGTCCAAGAGCCCGGTGCTGAGCGATACCGCCGACTTCACTCTGCGTAGGAACGACCAGGAGGACAGCAACGGCCGCCACAGCACGGCGAGCGATCCCTGGGAGATCCTCGGACCCGGCATGGAACCGTCGGAGTTGGGCGCATGGGTTCCGGTGTTCATCGCGGACTACGTGCTCATGGGGTACGGCACCGGCGCGGTGATGGGCGTTCCCGGTGAGGACCAGCGCGACCGCGAGTTCGCCGAGTCCTACGACCTGGCGGTCATCCGCACCGTGCAGCCCCCGCCGGACCATCCCGACGAGCTGGCGTACACCGGCGAAGGACCGTCGATCAACTCCCGCTTCCTCGACGGCCTGGACGTCGAGGCGTCCAAGGCCCTGATTCTCGAGCGGCTGCAGGAGGCGGGGTTCGGCGAGTCCACCGTCAACTACCGGATGCGGGACTGGCTGTTCAGCCGGCAGCGCTACTGGGGCGAGCCCATCCCCATCGTGTTCGACGAACTGGGGCCGGTGGCCCTGCCCGACGACCTGCTCCCGCTGGAGCTCCCGGAGCTGACGGACTGGGCGCCGAGGGCGCTGGCCCGGGACTCCGAGCCGGAGCCGCCGCTGGGCCGGGTGACGGAATGGGTCGGCGTCGACCTGGACCTCGGCGCGGGGCCTCGCCGCTACCGGCGGGAGCTGAACACCATGCCCCAGTGGGCCGGCTCATGCTGGTACTACCTGCGCTACCTCGACCCCACCAACGACGAGGCTCTCGTCGATCCCGAGGTCGAGTCGTACTGGATGGCCGATCCGGACCCCGGCGGCGTGGGCGGCGTCGACCTGTACGTCGGCGGGGTCGAGCACGCCGTGCTGCACCTGCTGTACGCCCGGTTCTGGCACAAGGTGCTCTACGACCTGGGCCATGTGAGCGGCCCGGAGCCGTTCAAGCGGCTCGTCAACCAGGGCTACATCCAGGCCTACGCCTTCAAGGACTCCCGAGGTGTGTACGTGCCCGCCGAGGAGGTGGAGGGCTCCCTGGAGAGGGGCTTCGAGCACCGCGGCGAGCCGGTGACCCGCGAGCTGGGCAAGATGGGCAAGTCGCTCAAGAACTCGGTCACCCCGGACGACATGTACGCCTCCTACGGGGCCGACACCCTGCGCCTCTACGAGATGTTCATGGGGCCTATCGACCAGGACCGGCCCTGGGAGACCCGCTCGGTGGTTGGCTCCCAGCGGGTGCTGCAGCGGGTGTGGCGCAACGTGGTGGACGAGGAGACCGGCGAGCTGCGGGTGAGCGACGAAGCGCCCGACGACGATCTTCTCCGCCTGCTGCACCGGACCATCGACGGGGTGCGCTCCGACATGGAGGGCATGCGGTTCAACACCGCCATCGCCAAGTTGACCGAACTCAACAACGAACTGACCCGCCGGGGGACTGGGGCGCCCCGCGAGATTGCCGAAGTGCTGGCGCGGATGCTGGCCCCGCTGGTCCCGCACTTCGCCGAGGAGCTGTGGCACCGCCTGCACGGCGATGGCGCCGGCTCGGTCACGCAGGTCGAGTTCCCTGCCGCCGACCCGGCTCTGCTGGTGACCGACACGGTGGAGGTCCCAGTCCAGGTGAACGGCAAGCTGCGGGGCCGGGTGACGATCGCGGCCGATGCCGATGAGGAGACCGCGGTGGCCGCCGCCCTGGCCGAGCCGAACGTGGCGGCTCATGTGGGCGGCCGCGAGCTGCGTAAGCAGCTCTACGTGCCCGGCCGCATGATCACCCTGGTGGTGTGAGTCCCAGGCTAGACGGATCGGCTGACCTGGCCAGTGCCGGCGGGTGCTCGCCCGCGCCCATGGTGTGAGCGGCCGCGAGCTGTCGATCTCGCAGGCCCGCCGGATAGCGCTCGCGGCTCAGGGCTTCACCGCCCCGGCTCCGGCGGGTCGGGTGGACCGTCGCCATCTTCGCCGGGTGATGGGCCGGGTCAAGCTGCTGCAACTCGACTCGGTGCCGGTGGTCATCCGGACGCAGTACCTCCCTCCGTTCTCCCGGCTGGGCTGCTACGAGCCCGCCCTGCTCGACCGGATCGCGTACCGCGACGACGAGTGGTTCGAGGCGTGGGCCCACGAGGCGTCGCTGCTGCCGGTGGACGACGAGCCCCTCCTGCGCTGGCAGAAGCAGCGGGCCGAGCAGGGAGAGACCTGGCGCAACCTGGTGGAGCTGGCCCGGCGCGAGTCCGGCTACGTGGCTGAGGTGCTGGCCCAAGTCAAGGAGCGCCCGCTGACCGCGGGCGAACTGGCCGATCCCCGGCGCCGCTCCGGCGAATGGTGGGGGAGCCGGTCGCTGGGCTCCATCGCGCTGGACTGGCTGTTCCGGATCGGCGCGGTCGGGATCCGGCGCCGGGGCAACTTCACCAAGGAGTTCGACCTGCTGGAGCGGATCGTGCCCGCCGAAGTGCTGGCCCGGCCCACGCCCACCGCCGAGGAGGCCCAGCGCGAGCTGCTGGTTCGCTCCGCCGCAGCCCTCGGGGTGGGTACGGCCACCGATCTCATCGACTACTACCGGCTCCCGGTGCGCGAGGGTCGGAGCCGGCTGCGCGAGGTGGTCGAGGAGGGCCTGCTCGAGACGGTGGCGGTGGAAGGCTGGAACGAGCCCGCCTATGTGCACCCGGAGGCAAGGCTCCCTCGGTCCGCGGACGCGCTCACGGTGCTGTCACCGTTCGACCCGATCGTGTGGAACCGGGACCGAGCGGCGCGGCTGTGGGGCTTCGACTACCGGATAGAGATCTACGTCCCGGCGTCCAAGCGGGTCTACGGCTACTACGTGCTGCCGGTACTCGACGGCGAGCAGCTGGTGGCCCGCCTGGACCTCAAGACCGACCGGACAGCCGGCGCACTGCGGGTCCTGGGCGCCTACGCCGAGCCCGGCACCGACCGGGCCGAACTATCCGAGCGCCTCCGCTCCCACCTGGCCGAGCTAGCCCGCTTCGTAGGAGTGTGCGAGGTCGACTACGGCTCCCGCGGCGATCTGATGGCCGCACTGGATCCCGGCTAGCGTCTGGAGCGGTGAGCTTCGCCGTCGAACCGCAGGACTTGGCCTCGGTCGCAGCCGATCACGGGCCTACGGCTTTCGTGCTGACGGTGGGTGACGACGGTCGGACCCGGATCATCCATGTGAAGGTCGACATCGACGGCCGGGGCGTGATCCGGGCCGTGGTCGGCCGCGGTGCGGCGGCCAACGCGGTGGCGCGGCCCGATGTGGTTGTGCTGTGGGCGCCGGCCGACGACGGGTTGAGCCTCATCGCCGACGGTGTTGCCTCGGTGGACGGCGAGCCCCGCGGTGACACCCCCATCACCATTGAGGTCTTCTCCGCGGTCCGGCACCGGCCTGCCCCGCGGTGACCGCGCTTCTTTCTTGACGTAGTTGACCTCCACAGAGCGGCACAACTACGTCAAGAACGTCTCACCGCTGCCCAGGGATAGGGCCGGTAGGGTCGGTCGCCATGTCGTTCCTGATCAGGCGACCGGCGGCTCGCTGCGTGCTGCTCGACGGCGCCGGTCGGGTGTTCCTGATCCGGTCGGAGGATCCGATCGATCCGCACAAGCCCGAGTGGCTGGAGATACCCGGCGGAGGCGTCGGTTACGGCGAGGACTCGGCTGCGGCTTGCCTGCGGGAGCTGCATGAGGAGACCGGCATCACCGACGTCGAGATGGGGCCGTGCGTATGGACCCAGTACGTGGAGTACACGTTCTCAGGGATTCGCTTCGAGTCGAACGAGCGCATCCATGTGGCCTGGTGCGACGGCGGCGAGTTCCGCCCCCGCGGCCTGGAAGCACTCGAGGCTGCGGCCTTCATCGAGGCGGGCTGGTGGACGCTCGACGAGCTGCTGGCCAATACCGAGCCCACCGTCCCGGCCCGCCTGCGGGAGTTCCTCCCCGCGGTCGTGGCCGGTGATCTGGCCGAGCCGCCTGTCGACATCTCGCCCGACCTGCCGGCGGCCTAGAGGCCGAGCGATTCGGTGCGCGAGTCCGGTACATACGGGCGAGGCCGTGGCCCGAGCGGCCCGTGAGCGCAGCGAACAAGAGCGGGAGTGACACTGCTGCAGCGCGGCGGGCCTTCACCCATCCGCGCGGCTTCCTAGAGGCCGTAAGCGCCTACCAGTCGTCGTCGCGGTCGGCCCGGTCGGCCGCGCTGACGCCGTAGCCGATGATGATCGACGGCAGCAGCAACAGGGATCCGGCCACGAGCGCGACCGCGGCGATGGTGGCGGGCGCGGTGGTGAAGCCGGTCATGAAGCCGGCCACGAACGCAGCCAGGGACACGCCGTACAGCGAATAGCCCGCCCTCCGTCCCGACCGGGCCAAGCGGGCCAGCCTCTGCCGCCGCTCCAGGACGGGGTCGGACGGTGCCGTCATCGAGCCGTGCCCCTAGCCGTGCCCGACACCATCTCGTCGTCGGCGTCGTACAGCCAGCAATGGACGCCCCGGTAGCGGGCCACCTCGTGCTCGAAGTTGGTGCGGTTGGGCGTGAACACACCGATCTCGTACACGGACAACTCGTAGATCTCCCCGACGAAGGCTTCGAACTGCTCATAGCAGATCCTCAGAGCGAAACCCCGCACCGCGTCGTCGCCGGGGAAGACGGCAGGATGGGGAGCGTCGAGGTCGAAGGTGTGGTACACCTCGGCCCAGTGGGGCTCGCCGCAGTCGACCCTGGCTGTGATGACCAACCGCCGCCCGGCCTGCAGGCCCTCGAACCGGTTGAAGCAGTCACCGCCGACGAGGGAGTACTCGCTGATGATCTCGCCGGGAATGTCCAGCGGGTCGATCGGACCCAGCCCGGCGGACCCCTCATCGCTGTCATTGCTCGCGGTCGGGTCGAAGGTGGTGTCCGGTCGGGCCCCGCTCCCGCCCTCCAGGGCGGCCACCACGTCGGCGGTGTTGGTGGGACCCGATGCGGCCACCGCCGCGGCCGGGTCGGTCACGCCTCCTTCTGCGTCCTCGGGCCCCCCGCTGCACCCTGCCAGCAGCACCGCCGCGGCCACGGCGCCATGAAGCGAGCGCCCTAGGACTCGAGAAGCCAATCCCATCGAGCCGGAGACTAGGACCTTGGCATCTAGAGTGTGCGCCCGTGCAGCCCCGTGCTCTGGTGGGCGAGTTCATCGGGACGGCCTTCCTGCTGGCCGGGGTGGTCGGTTCGGGCATCATGGCCGAGCGCCTCAGCGACGACATTGGCGTCGTGCTGCTGGCCAACGCGCTCGCCACCGCCGGTGTGCTGCTGGTCATCATCTACATGTTCGGGCCCGTCTCGGGTGCCCACTTCAACCCGGTCGTGACCCTCGCGGAGGCGGCTCTCGGAGACCGGCGATGGGCTGAGGTGACCGGATACATCGTCAGTCAGGTGGCGGGCGGCGTGTTCGGGACGATCCTCGCCAACCTCATGTTCGACCTCGACGCGGTCAACGTCTCCACCAAGGCCCGCACCGGCTCGCATCTGTGGCTGGCCGAGGTGGTGGCGACCTACGGGCTGGTCCTGGTCATCTTCATGCTGGTGCGCAGCGGTCGGCTGAAGCTGGTCGCCGGCGCGGTGGCCGCCTATATCGGCGCGGCGTACTGGTTCACGGCCTCCACCTCATTCGCCAATCCTGCGGTCACTGTCGGCCGCACGCTGTCGGACACGTTCGCCGGGATCGAGCCCGCCTCGGCGCCCATGTTCGTGGCGATGCAACTGGTCGGCGCCGCACTCGCCGCGCTGACGGTACGGCTTCTGTACCCGCCTGCTCGCACGTAGAGTGACGTCTCGAACTGCAGATCCGGGAGGCGCCCGATGACAAGCCTGGCCTTCGCCGCATTCGACGCCGACAACCACTACTACGAGGCCACCGACGCCTTCATCCGCCACGTCGACCCCAGGATGCACAAGCGTTGCATGCAGTGGGCCACCGTGGACGGGCGCGAGCGCCTGCTGGTGGCCGGTCGGATCAATCGCTTCATTCCCAACCCCACCTTCGATCCGGTGGCGAGGCCGGGCTGCCTGGACGACTATTTCAGGGGGAAGATCCCGGCCGCCGACATGCGGGAGGCCTTCGGCAAGCTGGAGCCGATCGCGGCGGCCTACCGCGACCGGGATGCCCGCATCGGGCTCCTGGATTCACAGGGCTTGCAGGCGTGCTTCCTGTTCCCCACGCTGGGCGTGGGCATGGAGGCCGCCCTCGAGCACGACTCGGCCGCATTGACGGCGGCGTTCGGAGGATTCAACCGGTGGCTGGCCGACGACTGGGGGTTCGCCTACCGCGACCGGCTGTTCGCGGCCGGTTACCTCACGCTGTCCGACCCCGACTGGGCCCTCGAGGAACTGGACTGGCTCATCGCCAACGACGTGAGGGTGGTGAACCTGCGACCGTCGTCGGTGCCGGACGGCGCAGGCGGCCGTCGCTCGCTGGGCCACCCCGCCCACGACAAGGTGTGGCGGCGACTGGATGATCACGGCATCACCGTGGCCATGCACTCCGGCGACTCCGGCTACGGCTTCCTGCTGGAGCATTGGGGGGTGGACAGCGAGTTCGAGTCGTTCCGCTACAACGCCCTCAAGAGCATGCTCACCTACTCGCCGATCTCCGACGCGCTGGCCTCGCTGCTGGCCGAGGGCGTGCTGAGCCGGCACCGCAACCTGCGGGTCGCCACCATCGAGACCGGCTCGGAATGGGTGTGGCCCTTCGTGAAGAAGCTCACCAAGACCTACCGCCAGCAGCGTCACGCCTTCGAGGAGGACCCGCTGGAGGTGTTCCGGCGCCAGGTATGGATCTCGCCCTACTACGAGGACGACTTGATGGGATTGCGCGATCTCATCGGCGCCGACCACATGCTGTTCGGGTCGGACTTCCCTCACGCGGAGGGCCTGGCCGATCCGGTGTCCTTCGTGCATGACCTGGCCGGGTTCTCCGACGGCGAGATCGAGCAGGTGATGCGCACCAACGGGCTGTCGCTCACCCAGAGGGCCGCAACCGCAGCCTGAGCGGCACCCGCGGCCCGATCCAGCCTGTGGACGCGGCGACGCTGACCGGGGCCGACGGCCGGGTGCGGTGCTGGTGGCCGGGCGACGACGAGGCCTACGTCGCCTACCACGACTACGAGTGGGGGCGCCCGGTGGTCGACGACGACCGGCTGTTCGAGAAGCTGTGCCTGGAGGGGTTCCAGTCCGGATTGTCGTGGCTGACGATCCTGCGCAAGCGCGACAACTTCCGGGCCGCCTTCTGCGACTTCGACATAGCGGCCGTGGCCGCCTTCGGCCCTGGAGACGTCGAGCGGCTGCTGGGCGACGCCGGCATCGTGCGCCACCGCGGCAAGATCGCCTCAGCCGTCAACAACGCCGGTAGGGCTCTGGAGGTGGTCGAGGAGTTCGGTTCGCTGGCCGCCTACATCTGGGGCTGGGAGCCGCCCGCGGCCGCAATGCCGCCAACCGGCAAGGACGCACTGCCCGCGTCCACTCCCGAGTCCGCGGCCCTGGCCAAGGATCTCAAGCGGCGGGGATGGAGCTTCGTCGGCCCCACCACCGTCTACGCCTTCATGCAGTCGATGGGCCTGGTCAACGACCACATCGAGGGCTGTTTCGCCCGCTCGGAGTGCGAATCGGAGCGGGCCGCCCTGATCCGCCCCGGGTCGCCTACCTGCTCGGCCTCTTAGGCTGTCGGCATGGCCATGACCGCGGCCGCTCTCGATGCCGCCCACGACGGGCTGCGAGCCGCGGGCATCGACTTCGTGTCGGGGCTGCCCGACGGCTGGCAGCGGCCGCTGCACGAGCGGGTGGAGCTCGACCCCGAGATCCGCTACGTGCCGGTCTGCAACGAGGGGGTGGGGTTCTCGATCTGTGCCGGGGCCTGGCTGGGCGGCAAGAAGCCCGCGCTGATCATGGAGAACAGCGGGCTGCGAGTGGCCTCGGAGTACATCGCCCGCATCTCGCTGGGAACCGGCGTGCCGGTCACGCTGCTGTGCTCGTACCGGGGCGACGTGGGCGAGACGGAGCACTGGGCGATCCCCCACGGGATCGTGGCCGAGCCCCTGCTGGACGCGCTGCGGATCAAGTACCTGGTCGTCCGCCATGTCGAGGACCTGGCCAAGTCGATCGTGCGGGCCAAGCGGATCTCCGAGGCCCAGCTCCATCCCGCGGCCGTGCTCGTCTCCGGCGACTGCGTGTGGGAGGACTGAGGGTGGCCGAGCGCAACCGGCATCGCGGGTGGCGGGGGCCTCACCGCGGGACAGGGGAGGACTGAGGGTGGCCCTCGACCGCTACGAGTGGCTGGGCCGGCTGGCCGGCAGGCTGCCCACCGACTGCCTGGTGATGTCCACCTACATCGGGGCGGTGTCGTTCGAGTGGGCCCACCACACCGAGGAGCACCACCGCACCGCCCACCTCGGCCAGATGGGCGACGTGATCGGCATGGCGGTGGGCCTGGCGCTGGCCCTGCCCCACCGCAGGATCGTGTGCCTCGACGGCGACGGGTCGGTGCTGATGGAGTTGGGACAACTGGTGGCCATGGGCGAGCAGCAGCCCGACAACCTGGTGGTGTTCGTGGTGGACAACGGCGTGTACGAGTCGATCGGCTGGAGCAGCCAGGGCCGGCGGCCCACCGCCACCGCCGGCCGGGTCGACCTGGCCGCCATCGCGGCCGGCTGCGGGGTGCCCTACACCGTGGACATCACCGCCGAGGATGAACTCGACGCCGAGATCGAGCTGGCCTTCTCCCGCAACGTGTGCAGCTTCATCAACGTGCGCACCCGGCCCGGCCACTCCCACGTGCGGCCCCGCCGAACCGACGGCATCGAGGACAAGTACCGCTTCGTGCGCTACGTCGAGCGCCTCGAAGGCATGTGGATCACCGGCGTCCCACCCCAGGACATAGCCCTCATGAAAGACCGTGACCGCCCTCATGAAGGACCGTGATACTCAACTGTACAAGTTCTCAGTTACTAGTCCAATTCTCAGTTGCTGAACGAATTCTCAGCTACAGGAGTAATTCTCGGTTGCCAGCTTCCTCCCCTGTCCGTGGTTGCCAGTGTCGTAGCGGGCAAGCCGCTCAACAGCACCCCTGAACCCAGGACGCCCAGAGAAAGAAGATAATCAAGATGGGGCTCAACATGATGATGAGTCCAGAGATCACGATCCCAGCGACTGCGAGCCGGTACTGGCTCGGGGGTAGGCCCGGTCTGGCCGCGGCCGCGATGGAGAAGCCAAGTCCCACAAGCACCAGGACGACGCATACCACGGGCAGGAATAGCCCGCCGCTTCCAGTCCCGATCAGAAAGGCAGGGAAGAAGCCGACCGAGGACCAGAATCCGATTCTCGCAAAGCGCGCGCTCCTAGCCAGCCCGGCCTTCGAGATGCCGTCCGGGGCCTTGTGCGGCTGACTTGAGGACTCGAAGTCCGGCGGCGGGGGAAGGTCTGACACGAACTTAGACGGTAGTCGTCCAGTTGGCTTTGGGTCTCCTCTAATCCGGCTCCGGATCGGCTAGGCGGGGGTCGGAACTCGTGCGGATTACGGTCGCGTCGATGCTCGCTGAGGGCCTCCGCCTATAGTGCGGGGGTGAAGGGAGCACGAGTCTCGGTACTTCATAGGCCGGTCTACGGCCTGTCTGACGCGGCTGCGCTGCTCGGGCTGAGTTGGAGCCGCACGCGCGCCTGGCTTGACGGTTACGAGCGCAAGGGTGTGCGCTACCCGCCTGTAGTCCGTCCTAGTTCAACGGGTGACAACGTTGTCAGCTGGGGGGAGTTCGTTGAGCTCGGCTATCTGCGGGAGTATCGGCGCAAGGGAGTGCCCCTGCAGCGCCTGCGCCCCGTAATCGAGGCTCTCCGCGAGGAGTTCCAAACGCCCTACCCGCTCGCCACCGCCAAGCCGTTCGTTGGTGGCAGGGAGCTGGTGATGAAACTGCAGGAGGACAACGGTCTCCCCCAGCAGATCGCGATCGTGGTTCGAAGCGGCCAGACCGTGATGCTGGCCAGGGAGGCGGAGCGGTTCTTCAAGAAGGTCGCGTTCGACCCGCCCGACGACGGCGATGTGTGCCGTCTACACCCTGCGGGGCATACCACTCCGGTTGTCATCGATCCTCTGGTCCGCTTCGGTCGGCCCTCGGTGAATGGTGTGGCCGTAGAACGGCTCTGGGAGCTTCACGACGCGGGCGAGTCGGTCGAGCACATCGCCGCGACCTACGAGATGAAGCGTCACCTGGTTGAGGCCGCCATCGCGTATCACGAGCAACAGCGCACGCTGGCGGCCTAGGCCACCTACGCCAGCGCAGCTCGGTGAGCGCCCGGTTCTTCGCCGACGAGACGGACATAGGGGCTGGCGCGCGCCCTCGACCTCCGCTATGGCGGCGTTGTGCATCCCGGACACACGGATCTCCCTGAAGTGCCGCGTGGCGCCAATGACGACGAGTGGCTCGAAGTTGTCGGTCGTCTTGGTCTTGTCGTCGTGTCACGGGACGGCAGGATCCGATATCGACCGGTCGAGAAGAGTCTTTGGGTCCGCTATCGGATACGAGGGTTCGTGCTCACCGGTAAGGGCAGCCAGTCGACCGAGGGCAGTCTCGCCGTCCTGGCCAGACACTGGGACAGAATCTCTGAACTTGTTGACGCCGGCTTGCCCGGTCCGTGGATGTACGCCGTAACGAACGGGGGTCTACGCGAGATCGCGTTACGGGCCTGAGTCGCTCAGGGTCCTGTCACGCAGGTGAACGGTGCAAGTGCCGTTTTGAACTGATCCGGCAAGACATCCGTTGGGTCATGAGCATCCGCTGGCATGCCCGTGCCCGTGTACACAGCGGAACTCCGGGAGGTAGGTCTCGGCCGATCTCCTGCGTCGAGTCCTGCCTGTTCAATCCGGGTTGGGGTTGGATAGGCGGAGGTCGGCGAACTCGTGGGGGTTGCGGTCGCCGACCAGCACGTGCTGGCTGCCGGCGTGCATGTCGCGGAAGCAGCGCTGCAGCGGGCCGTCCCGCAGCGCTTCGGTGCCGCACCACTCGTAGAGGCTGCGGACCAGGGCAAGGCCCTCCTGGGTGAGCAATGTGGCCGACTGCTTGACGTTCGTGGCCAGCACCGGGTCGCGGCCCGAGCCGGCCTCGGCGGCCTGCTCGGCCGCCCGAAAGGCCTGACGGCACCAAGTCTCGGCCGCTTCGAAGCGCGACACCCCCATGGCGAACTCGTAACGGAAGCGGGGATCCTCGGCGATGACCGACGGCGCCGCCATGCGGGCCCGGACCTTGGCGATGGCCACCGCCTCGTCGATGGCTCTCCGGATGACCCCGATGGTCCAGCCCATATGGCCGATCTCGGTGAGGATGACCACACCGAGGTCGTACATGGGGCCGCCCCGGTACCGGGTGGGGGAGAAGAACTCGAAGGTGGCGTGGGCGGGGACGTCGGTGTCGATGCTGTAGTCGTAGGACGAGGTGGCCCGCAGCCCCAGCACGTCCCAGTTGCCGAGCAGCTCCACCTCGGAGCGGGGCACCATCATCAGGCGGAACTCGGCTTGTTCGCCCTCGGGCGGCGCGGTGAAGGCGCCTCCTCCCACCCAGTCGGCGTGGGCGACCCCCGAGCCGAAGCTGTACTTGCCGGTTAGCCGGAAGCTGTCGCCGTTGGGCACTGCGGTGCCGTTGGGCGCGAACTGGCCGGCCACCACCGGAACGACACCGTCGGCGAACATCTGGTCGGTGAAGCTGTCACCGCAGTAGGCGCCGAAGAAGCCGGCGGCGGTGGCCCCGGCCATGAGCGACCAGCCGACCGAGCCGTCGGCGTAGGCCACCTCGGTGAACACGTCCAGGCAGTCGTCGATGGGCAGTTCGGCGCCGCCCACGGCCCGCGGCGACAAGGTGCCGTACAGCCCCGCCTCGAAGCAGGCGTCCACCACCTCCTGCGACAGCGCGGTCGCGCCGGTCGCTGCGGCCGCCGCGCCGGCGGCATCGATCGTCGAGCGCAGCTCGCGGGCCCGCTCCAGCAGTCCGGATCCCATGCCGTCCCTCCGTCGCCGACGTCTCAGCCTAGGCCCCACCGAAATTCCTGTAACGGAGGACACCAGAGGTCCTTAACTACAGGAATTTCGGATCTAGGTGACGGTGCGCAGGGACTCGGCCATGGTGTCGATGATCCGTCCGATCTCGTCGTCGGTGATCACCAGCGGCGGGCAGAGGGCCAGCACGTCGTTGATGGGGCGCACGATCACACCCCGGCGCAGCATGTCGTTGCGGACATCCATCGACGGGCGGTCCAGCACCGCGGCCTGAACCGCGCCCTCGCCCCGGTACGACGCGATGAGCCCGTCGGCGGCCAGCGCCTCCAGCCCCTCGGTGAGCCTGGCCCCCACATGGTTGGCCCGGTCCACGAGGCCCTCGGAGGTGATGATCTCCAGGTTCTTGACCGCGGCGGCGGCCACGGTGGGATGGCCCGAGTAGGTGTAGCCGGTGCGCAGCAGGAAACCGGGCTCCTCGAGGTTCTCGCACACCCGGCGGCTCACGATCACACCGCTGAGGGGCAGGTAACCGGAGGTCACGCCCTTGGCGAAGGTCATCATGTCGGGCGTCACGCCGAACGTCTGGGCGCCGAACCACTCGCCGGTGCGGCCGAACCCGCAGATCACCTCGTCGAGGATCAGCAGGGCGCCGTGCTGGTCGCACAGCCGCCGGACCCCGGCGAGGTAGCCCTCAGGCGGCGGGAACACCCCGCCCGCGCCCTGCACCGGCTCGGTGATGACCGCAGCCACCCGCTCGCCGTGCTCGGCGAACGCGGTGGCCATCACCTCGATGTCGTCGTTGGGCACCTCGATGAAGTGGGGGACCAGATCGCCCCATCCCTCGCGGTTGGGAGCGATGCCCTGGGCCGAGGTGCCGCCGAAGTTGGTGCCGTGGTAGCCGTTGGTGCGCCGTATCACCACCTGGCGTTCGGCTCCGCTGGTCCGCTGGGCGTAGAGGCGGGCGAGCTTGAGCGCGGTGTCCACCGCGTCCGACCCGGTGCAGCCGAAGAACACCCGCCCGTCGGTCAGAGGCGAGCGTTCGGCGACCATCTCGGCCGCCCGGGCCGCTGGCGGGTTGGTGAACGGGTCGAAGGTGTTGTAGGCGGCGAGCTCGCGCATCTGCGCGGCCACCGCGTCGGCCATCTCAGGGCGGGAATGGCCGATCTGGCAGTACCAGAGGCTGGCCAGGCCGTCGATGTACGACCGCCCCTGGTCGTCGTAGAGGGTGGAGCCCTCCGCCCGCACGATGTTGATCATCTCGGACTCCGGCTTGGCCGGAGGGGCGAACGGATGGAGCAGAGCGTGATTACCCATGGGACGGGCTCCTGAGGTCGCGACGGTGAAGCAGCCGGCTCAGCCTACGGACACTGTGCGGCTACCGCCGACGGGCAGCACCGGAACTGGCAGTGCTCTGCACGCATAGCGTGCGTTCTGCTGCCAATTCTGCCGACGGGGTGCTCAAAAGGTGAGACTGCCTGCTTCGACCACCGGCGTGCCGTCGAGGGTGATCGTGCAGTTGCGCATGGGCAGGTCGAAATGGCCCAGGGTGTGTCGCCCGGCGGTCTCGTTGGCCCCGGTGGAGTACAGGAAGTTGCCGGCGAAGGCCCGCAGTTCGGTGCCGTTGAACTGGGTGCGGTCGTACATCGTCATCGCGTCCCAGCGGGCCGCGGGGTTCATGCCCCACCCGACGTGGGACACGGCGTAGGCGTCGGGGTCGTCCCAGGCGGCCAGGTAGCTGGCGGTGAGCGCGGCGTCGACACCGTCGCCGGCGATGTCGGTGATGTAGTCGTCGGCGACGCGCATCCGCACCGGCGACTCCAGGTAGCGCTTGAAGGTGAGGTTCACATCGCCGGCGTCGAGCACCAGGGTGCCGTTGACGGTTCCCGCGGCGGGGAAGCACAGGCACAGGCCGCCGGGCCAGTGCGCGATGGTGCCCGGACCGTCGGTGCATCCCCAGCTTCCCGCGGTCGGGGCCTGCGACACGTCGATGGTCAAGTCGGTGCCCGCGGCCGAGGTGACCCGCATCTCAGCGGCTTGCTCCAGCATGGCTGCTCCCTGCTGTACCCGGCTCTTCAGCGCGGGGTCGGGCAGCAGCCGTTCCAGGATCTCGGGATGCTCGTTGGACACCATCAGGATCCGGGCCCCGCCGTCGAGGATCGCTCCCAGCTCGGGGGCGTGGAGCAGACCCTCCACGGTGCAGTCGGCCACGAACGACGATCCGGCCAGCGCGACCACCGCGGGCTCGAGACCGCCGATGGCGTCGGAGGCTCCGGTGGAGCGCACCGGCACCGCCACCTTCTGGCGCGGCGTGGTCAGGCGCAGGTGGAAGACCCGCGCCCCCAGTCGCTGCAAGGCCAGGTCGGCGAGCTGCACGTTCACCGGGCGGCTCTGGGACTCCGACAGCACCGCGGCGGTCTCGCTCTCGGTCACCCCGCACAGGCGGAATGTCTCCGCGAACGCCTCGATCCACTTGCCCTCGACCTGCTCCACGAGCATCGCGGCTCTCCTCGTCCGGCTCTCTCAGTCCCGGTGCTGGACGCCGGGGAGCACGCACAGCATCTCGTAGACGAGATCGGCGGCTATGTGGGCGGTCATTCCCGAGGTGTCGTAGATGGGCGCCACCTCCACCATGTCGCACCCCACGAGGTCCAGCCCCCGGCAGCCGCGGATGATCTCCAGGGCCTGGGGGGTGGTGAGACCGCCGATCTCGGGGGTGCCGGTGCCGGGGGCGAACGACGGGTCGAGGCCGTCGATGTCGAAGCTCAGGTACACCGGTCCGCCGCCGACCTGGTCGCGCACCTCGTCCATCAGCGGTGCCAGCGAGCGGTGCCAGCACTCCTCGACCTGCACCACCCGGAAGCCCTGCCGGCGCGACCAGTCGAAGTCGTCGGCCGCGTAGCCGGTGGCCCGCATCCCGATCTGGACCACCCGTGAGCAGTCGAGCAGGCCCTCCTCCACCGCCCGGCGGAACGGGGTGCCGTGGGCGATGCGCTCGCCGAACATCTCGTCGTTGATGTCGGTGTGGGCGTCGACGTGCACCAGCCCGACCGGCCCGTGACGGGCCTGCATGGCTCGCAGGATGGGCAGCACGATGGTGTGGTCGCCGCCGAGGGCCACGGTGATCACACCGTGGGACAGCAGCTCGGCGAAGTGCGCTTCGATGCGGTCGACCGAATCCAGCAGGTTGTACGGGTTGGTGGCGACGTCGCCGGTGTCGTCGATGCGCAGGCTGTCGAAGGGGGCGGCCCGGGTGGCCATGTTGTAGGGGCGGATCAGCACCGACTCGTCACGGATGCCCCGGGGCCCGAAGCGGGCGCCGGGCCGGTTGGAGGTGCCGATGTCGAACGGCACCCCCACGATGGCGGCGTCGAGTTCGTCAGGGCGCGAGCGTCCCGGCAGCCGCATGAAGGTGGCGATCCCCGCGAAGCGGGGCATCTCGTTGCCACCCAACGGCTGCGGGTTCGACCCGGCGCGTGTCACAACGCAACCCTATGGCCTGGGACAGTGGACCATCAGGTCGAGGCCTCCTCGAAGCCGGCTCCGGAAGAGACGTACCCTATCATTTGATAGGTTACGTCTCAGAGGCCGGGCTGGGTTCGTAGGTGCTCGACCATGGCTAGGCCCTTGGAACGCAGGTCGTCGCAGTTGGCGTGGGCCGGAAGAAGGGCACGCAGGGCGAGGGACGCGACCTGGTCGGCGAACTCGGACGGGTCGACGTCGCCGCGCCGGCGGGCGTCGATCAGTACGCCCTCGATGAGCCAGTCCACCCCGCGGCTCGCGAAGTCGGAGTCCAACTCCATGAGGTCACCGGCGGCGGTGCCCTCGGCGATCAACGCGGCCTGGGCGGCCATGATCCTCTCCCACAGGGCGCGCTCGTCGGCCAGAGCCGGTTCGTTGAGAACCTCGGCGGTGGTGGTGCAGGTGAAGTCGTAGGGAGCGGAGATCATTCGCCGCACCTCCAGGAATACTGCGCAGAACAGCCGGGCCGCGGCCGAGCCGCGCTGGTTCCGGGCCGCCTCGAAGATGCGGATACTGGTCTCGAACTCGAGCCTCTGCAGTTCGGCCATGATCTCGGCCTTCGATGAGAAGTGATGGAACAGCGACGGCTGGCGGATCCCCACCGCGTCGGCGATGTCGCGCGTCGAGGTCGCGTGGAAGCCCCGAACGGCGAACAGATGCGAGGCCACACGCAGGATCTGATCTCGGGTGGGAACGTTGCGATCCGCCGTGTCAGACAAGTCCGCTTCCTTCCTCGGTCGGGCCGCCGGGGCCGGCGCCGTCCTCAAGGCTCGCACAAAGGCTTGCAGAAGCGGCACTTGACGGGGGCCTATCATATGATAGGGTAGATGACCTATCAAATGACACGGGAGTCCCGGGGGAGCTGGCTGCTCGATCAGTGATGTCGTTGGAGTTCCCTAGGTCCCGAGACGAGACAGGAGGCGGTCGAGGATCTCGTCGAGCACTGCCGCGGACGTGCCGAAATTGAGGCGCACGTGGCCGTGGCCGTTGGTGCCGAACTCGGTGCCCTCCGACACCGCGACGCCGGCTTGTTCCAGCAGCCGGGCCGCGGGCGCCTCGCCCAGACCGCAGGCCGACAGGTCCAGCCAGCCCAGGAAGGTTGAGTCGGGTCGGTGGAAGCGGGCGGCCTGAGCCTCCGCGGCCAGTCGTTCCGCCAACTGGTCGCGCCGCTCCGCCAGGTAGGGGACGAGTCCGTCGGCCCAGGCTCCTCCGTGTCGCCAGGCCGCGATGGTGGCGTCCATGCCGGTGCGGGCCGCGTGGCCGAGCAGCAGAGGCGGGTGGCCTTCGCGCACCCGCCGCCGCAGGTCCCGGTCGGCGTAGGCCATCACTGCGCAGCGCAGTCCCGATATGGAGAACGTCTTGGCCGGGGAGGTGACCGTCACCACCCGCTCGGCTGCGCCGGCGATCGACAGCATGGGCACGAACGGCGACGATGAGTCCGGGTACACGAGGTCTGCGTGGATCTCGTCGGACACCACGTAGAAGTCGTAGGCGTGGGCCAGCTCCACGACCCGGGTCAGGACCTCCCGGTCGGCCACCCATCCGGTGGGGTTGTGGGGATGGCACCACAGCAGCACCCGGGCGTGGGGCTCCCGCCGGACCAGGGCTTCCAGGTCGTCGGGGTCGAGCGTCCAGCCGAGATCGTGGTCGTAGCGCATGAGCCACTCGAGCTGGCGCCGCCGGGCCGTGGGGCAGATCTGCAGGAAGATGTGGTAGATCGGCGGAGTGAGGATCACACCCGCGCCGGGCTCGGCCAGCGCGGTGACCGTCGCGGTCACTCCCTGCAGCACGTCCACGCAGGTGTGCACGTAGCCGGGGTCGGGGCTCCAGCCGTAGCGCTCGCCTGCCCAGTAGGCGAACGCCGCTCCGACATCGTCCTCCAGGTCGTGGTAGCCGAAGTCTCCGCGGTCGATGGTGGTCTGCATGGCATCCGTCACGACGGGCGGGGGCCGGAAGTCGTGATCGGCCACCCACGCCGGCAGGGCTTCCGGGCCGTACTTGGTCCACTTGGCGTTGCGGTTGCCTCGCTTCTGCCCGATGTCGACTACGGGATCGAAGGCATTGGCCCCGGAGGCGGCCGCGTGTCGACTCACGGCAGGCGACGCTAGCGGCCGATTTCTTGGCGGCCGGGTCCGGGGCTAGGGCAGCGTGCCGGTGTTGACGATTGGGGTGGTCTGCTGCTCGCTGGTGAGAACCACCAGCAGGTTGGCGACCATCGACGCCTTGGCCTGCTCGTCGAGGTCCACCACCGAGCGCTCGGCCAGCAGTTCGAGAGCCTCCTCGACCATGCCGACCGCTCCCTCCACGATCGTGCGCCTGGCAGCCACCACCGCCGCGGCCTGCTGGCGCCGCAGCATGGCTTCCGCGATCTCGGTGGCGTAGGCCAGGTGGTTCAGCCGGGTCTCGATGACCTCCACCCCGGCCCGGTTCAGGCGGTCCTGCACCTCGGCGTGGAGCGTGGCCGCCACCGTGTCGGGATCGGAGCGAAGCGACACCCGGTCGCCCTCGAAGTCGTCGTAGGGGTACTGGGTGCCGAGGTGGCGTATGGCCGTCTCGCTCTGGACGTGGACGAAGTCCTCGAAGTCGTCCACCTCGAACACGGCGGCGGCGGTGTCGACCACCCGCCACACCACCACCGCGGAGATCTCGATGGGGTTGCCCTCGGCGTCGTTGACCTTGGAGACGCTGGTGGTGAAGTTGTGCACCCGCAGTGAGATCTTGCGGGACTCCATGCGGGTGAACGGGTTGGCCAGATGCCAGCCCGGGGTCTCGACCGTGCCCTTGTAGCGGCCGAACAGGATCAGTATCAGCGCCTCGTTGGGCTGCACCAGGTACTGGCCGGGCCAGGAGAACAGGAAGGTGATCGCGCCCACCGGAATGAGGAACACCAGTGGCCACGCCACCGCAGCCACGCCGACGATCCCGGCCGCGATGACGACCAGTCCCAGCAGCGCGATCAGCACTCCCAGCAAGCCCGGCTTGGTGCGGGCAGGATGGGCCGTCACCGCGGGTGTAGGGGAGTCCTCCGCGGGACTGGTGGAAGCTGAGGGGGAGGAGGTTTCGGTCATGGCCGCCATCCTGTCACCCGGATGCGCCGCTGGCTACCGTGACCGGTTGGCGTCGGCAAAGCCGCAGCGTCACTCCCGCTCTTGTTCGTTGCGCTCACGGGCCGCTCGGGCCACGGCCTCGCCCGTATGGGCCGGATACGCTCGCCTACCGCTCGGCCTCTAAGCAAGGAGCACAGATGAAGTTCGGGATCTCGTTCGCCAATGTGGGCACGTTCGTGAAGGGCAAGGGCGCGGCCCGGCTGGCCCAGGCCGCCGAGGCTGCCGGGTTCGACTCGCTGTGGACGGTGGAGCACATCCTCTACCCGGAGGGCTACGAGTCCACCTACCCGTACGCGCCCGACGGCAAGATGCCCGGTTCGGGCAACAATCCGATTCCCGATCCGCTCGTCTGGCTCGGGTACGCGGCCGCGGTCACTTCCAGCATCAGGCTGGCCACCGGCATCTCGCTGCTGCCCGAGCGCCATCCGCTCACCTTCGCCAAGGAGGTGGCCACCCTGGACGTGCTGTCGGGAGGCCGGGTGACGCTCGGTGTGGGGATCGGCTGGCTGCGCGAGGAGTTCGACGCGCTAGACGTGCCCTGGGAGCGCAGGGGCCCTCGCACCGAGGAGTACATGGAGGTCATGCGCCGGGTGTGGGCCGAGGATGACGTGACCTTCGACGGCGAGTTCGTGTCGTTCCGCCGGGCCAGTTCCAACCCTAAGCCGGTGGCGGGGCGGGTCCCGATCCACATAGGCGGCCACAGCGAGGCCGCAGCCCGCCGGGCCGGGCGCATCGGCGACGGTCTGTTCCTGGCCGGCGGAGACATGGCGCACCTGCTCGATGTGGCCCGAGACACTGCAGCCGGCTGCGGTCGCGATCCCGCTGACCTGGAGATGTCGGCCGTGCATCTCGGGCTGTTCGGTGACGATCCGGCGGCGGCAATTCAGGAGGCCGAGTCGTGGGGGGTGGAGCGGCTGATGGTTCCGTCGGTGTTCTACTTCCGCAACACGGCCGAGGGCCTGGCCGCCTTCGGGGAGTCGGTGATCGCGCCCCACTCCGCCTGACCCTCCGCTCTTCCGGCTGTATATCGCGAAAAGCCGTCATATAGACAAGAAATCGCGATATACAGACGAGAAACCGCGATGATCATTTGACGGGGGCGTGGGCAGGGTGGTTCCGGCGCTGACGTTCCGCGTTGGTCTCCACCACACGGAACTCGACGGTGCGCCCCAGAGCCTCTGCCAGCAGGGCGGAGCTGCGTCGGGCGGTGAACAGCTCGATGTCCACGTCGGCGCCCGCGCTGGTCTCCACGTCGATGGTCACCGCATCTTCGCTGACGGAGGCATGGACCCGTTCGACGGCCCTGCGGTAGGTGCGGTCCAGCGCTATCCCCACCCGTAGCAGCCCGGCCAGCACCCGCACCCGGCGGCGGTCGGGCTTGCTGAGCGCCGTGTACTCGCGGTGCGACGACACCGGCCGGCTCTTGCGGTGGTAGCGGGCCACCAGCGCGATCAGCTCCAGTTCGTTCTCGCTGAAGCCCGCGAGGCGCTCGCTGTGGCGTATCAGGTAGTAGGAGTGCTTGTGGTGCGAGGAGTCGGCCACGAAGCGGCCGATGTTGTGGAGCAGGCCGGCGGCTTCCAGCAGCTCGCTGTCGGCGATGGTCAGGCCGTGGGCCTCCCCGGTCTCGTCGAAGAGTTCCAGCGCCAGGTCGGTGGCGTGCTCGGCGTGTATCAGGTCCTCGTGATAGCTGCGAGCAAGGGCCAGCACACCGGAGCGTCTTAGGTCGCTGAGGTGGTGGAGGCCGTCGTCGCGGGAGCGGTCCCTGCGGTTGAAGCGGTCGAGCAGCAACCCCTCGCGCAGCGCTCCGGTCGACACCACCAGGGATTGGATGCCGAGGGCCTTGAAGAGCTGCCGCAGCAGGATGGCTCCCGCCACGATCACGTCGCGGCGGGCGGGGTCCAGGCCGGGCACGTCGGCGCGGTCGCGGGGTGTGGGCCGGGACACGAGGTCGGCCACCACCTCGTTGAGGTCGGCGCGCTCGATGGTGGCGTTGGCGACGGTGCGGAGCGTCTCGCCGCGCCGGGCCGCGCAGAGGGCCGCCACCGCCGCGATGGTTCCCGAGCAGCCCACGGAGACCTCGAAGCCGACGTCGCGAGCCTCCCGGGCCACATGGGCCACGAAGGACTTGATGTGACGCCGGCAGGCCTTGACCGCGCCGTCGGCGATCACGCCGCCGGAGAAGAAGCGGTCGGTGAGGCGGATGTGGCCCAGCTTGAGGCTGCGGGCCAGCGTCGCGGGGGCGTGGTCGCCGACGATCAGCTCGGTGGAGCCGCCGCCGATGTCGATGACGAGGTGGGGCCGGCCCGCGATCGGTACCGCGCTCATGGCGCCCAGGTGGATCAGCCGGGCCTCCTCCATGCCCGAGACGATCTCCACCGTGATGCGGGCCTCGTCGTGGACCCTGCGCAGGAACCGGCCCTGATTCTCGGCCTCCCGGACTGCGCTGGTAGCCACTGCCACCACCTCGGCGTCGTGGGCGTCGGCGATGTGGCGGAACTCCACCAGCGCGGCCACCGCTCGCTCGACGGCGTCGGGCATCAGCAGCTTCATGTCGTCGCCGCCGGTGCCGAGGCGTACCGGCACGCGCTCGCGGGCCAGGATCTCGGGTGATCCGCCGGGCACGGACCGGGCGATCACCATGTGCACCGAGTTGGTGCCCACATCGATGGCCGCCAGCGCCTGAGACCCCGTCATCGGCGGAGAAGCATCACGTCAAACTTCCCGTCTCGCAACCTCTGGCCCGCTACCGTCACAGAGGTGAGCGGGGTGATGGACGGCCGGAGCGTGCTGGTAGTGGGGGCGTCGTCGGGGATCGGTGCGGCGGTGGCCCGGGCTGTGGCTGCCCGAGGCGGCTCTGTGACCGTGTCGGCCCGGCGCCGGGAGCGGCTCGAAGCCCTGGTGGGTGACATGGGCACCGGCCATGCCGCGCCGGGCGACGCGACGGTTCCGGCCGACGCCCGTCGCGTGGCCGCTGCGGCCAGTGAGGCGATGGGCGGGCTCGACCTGATGGTGTACGTCGCGGGCTACGGCGTGCTGCAACCGCTGGACAGGACCGACGCCGATACCTGGACCGACGTGTTCCGGGTGAACGTGGTGGCGGCCAACCTGGCCGCGGCTGCTGCGCTCGACCACATGGGCCGCACTGGGCTCATCGCCTTCGTGTCGTCCCGCACCGTCGAGGATGCCAACGCGCTGTTCGCGTCCTACAGCGCCACCAAGGCCGCGCTCGACCAGTGCATCCGGGTGTGGCGGGCCGAGCACCCCGACCGGCGCTTCATGCGGGTCGTGATGGGCAACACCATGCCGACCGAGTTCGGCAACCACATGAACCTCGACCTGCTCGATGAGGCGATCAAGGCCTGGGAGCGCCAGGCAGTACCGGGGGGACTTATGCACGTCGACGACGTGGGAGCGGCCCTGGCCGAGGCGTTCGCGGTGGCGCTGGACCATCCCGAAATCGACTTCCCGGAACTCAAGCTCGACGCCCGCACCGCCTGAGCGCGCCCCGCGTCGGCTCGATCGGAGGTGGCGTCAGGCCGTGGCCAGGGGGCGGTCGGGGTCGCCTCCCCAGGCCGACCAGGACCCCACGAACAGCCGGCCGTCGCCCAGCCCGGCATGTCGCAGGGCGAGCAGGTCGTGACAGGCCGACACGCCGCTGCCGCAGTATGCGATGACCTGCCGGTCGGCGGCACCGGCCTGCTCGTAGCGGTCGCGCATCCCGGCCGCCGGCAGCAGCCGGCCGTCGAGGAGGTTGTCGCCGACCTGCATGCTCACCGCGCCGGGGATGTGGCCGAAGCGAGGATCGATGGCGTTGGGCTCGCCCCGGTACCGCTCCACCGACCGGGCGTCGATCACCACCGACTCCGGGTCGGTGCGGGCCGCGTCCACCTCATCGATGGTGGCGAGGCGCTCCGCGGGCCAGCGTCGGGCGGTGAACTCAGCCGGTGGCCACGAAGGTCCGGAGGTCTGCAGGCTGCCGGGCCAGGCGTCGAGCCCGCCGTCGAGCACGGCCGCGTCACCGCCCAGGCAGTCGAGCATCCACCACAGCCGCGATGCAATGACTCCGCCGACGTCGTCGTACGCGACGACCGTGGCGTCATCGCCGATGCCGAGCCGGGCCATGGCCGCGGCGAAGTCCTGGGGCGATGGCAACGGATGGCGGCCGCCATCGGCGGTGGGCGGGCCTGAGAGATCGGTGTCGAGGTCGACGAAACGCGCCCCTGGGATGTGGCCCCGGTCGTAGGCCTCCCGACCCGAGCGACCGTCGAGGTACCACCTGACGTCGGCGATCACCACGGCATCGGCGTGGACCTGCAGCCATTCGGCGTCCACCAGCGGTCCGAACCCGTTCATAAGGGCCTCCCGGAGGTCAGGCCTGCCGCTGTCGCGACGTCATGCACCATGGCGGCCACCGCTTCGGGGTGGGTCCTCATCAGCCGGTGGCGGCCGTCGTCGACGGTGCGGCGACGTACGTTGGGCAGCTTGCGTTCCATGTAGTCGTTGGCGCCCACGAAGGCCTTGTCGTTGCTGCCCACCAGCAACCCCACCGGCACAGTGATGTCGGCGAGCCGGTCGATCACCATGGAGTCGGTGTGGAGGCCGGTCGTGGTGGCGATCCGGGGGACCGTCAGGCGGGGGGCGCTGAGGTGGACCCGGTCGTTCCAATCCTTCATGGCGGCCTCGTCGCGGAAGCCGGGACCGGCGGCCACCAGCACCAGCCCCCGAAGGACACCAGGCCTCGTCAGGCAATGGGTCAGTCCCAGGTAGCCGCCCAGAGAGTGCCCGACATAGACGGCCGGACCGGTCCGGGCCAGCACGGAATCGATCGATTCCAGCACGGCCTCCCGCTCGTACGGGGCCTGCTCGGAAGGAGCGGGGGAGCGCCCGTGGCCGGGCAGGTCGATCGTCGTGCAGGCGTAGTCCGCCGCGAGGGCCTCCACGGTTCCGGCCCACACCGAGCCGTTGTCGCCCATGCCGTGCACCAGCACCACCGCGGGCCCGGTGCCGGCCGTGGAGGTGTGCAGAGCGGTGATCACGAGCCGGCGGGGATGTCGGGCTCCACGTACATGATGCGGGCAATGGGCACGGCCGCCCGCGTGCGCTCCTCGACCCGGTTGATGGCATCGACGAGGTCGGCGGTGGTGTAGGAGGGGTCGAACGAGACCTTGGCCCCCACCAGCAGCTCCTCCGGGCCTATGTGCTGGGTGCGCAGGTGGATCAGGCCGGTCACGCCGTCCGTGGACTCGATGGCCCGGCGGATGGCGTCGTCGTCGGCCGCGGTGGCCGACTCGCCCAGAAGCAGGCTGCGCATCTCCACCGCCAGCACGATCGCGATCAGCCCGAGGAGCACGCCGATCGACAGCGTTCCGATGCCGTCCCACACCGGCGCATCGAAGACCGCGGCGATAACCAGCGCGCCCAGGGCCAGGACCAGTCCCACCAGCGCACCCAGGTCCTCGAGCAGCACCACCGGCAGCTCCGGATTCCTCGAGCGGCGGACGAAGGTGGCCCAGGAGGCCTGGCCCCGCACCCGGTTGGACTCGACCACCGCGGTCCGCATCGAGAAGCTCTCCAGCACGATGCCCACGCCGAGCACCGCGAAGGCCACCGCCGGGAAGTCGATCTCATGGGGGTGGCGGATCTTCTCGATGCCCTCGTAGAGGGCGTACAGCGACCCCACCGTGAACAGCACCAGCGCCACCACGAACGACCAGAAGTAGCGCTCACGGCCATAGCCGAAGGAATGCTGGGCGGTGGCGTCGCGGCGGGCCAGGCGCCCTCCCATCAGCAGCAGCGCCTGGTTGCTGGTGTCGGCCACGCTGTGGATCGCTTCGGCCAGCATCGACGAGGCCCCGGTGACGGCGAAGCCCGCGAACTTGGCGATGGCCAGCCCGAGGTTGGCGAACAGGGCGGCGAGGATCGCCTTGGTTCCGCCGCTGGCCGCCATGGGGCCGAAGGCTAGTGGCGAGTCGGGTGACCTCCCGCGTCCTGTGCGTATTGTTGCCCGGGCGGGGCTGGAAGATGTGCGCAGTGAATGCCGGCAGGGCCGATAGTGTCTCGGCGGCATGGCCACCGTGTTCGCCTCCCCCGACGATCTGCTGGGCGCGGTGGGGGATCACCTCGGTCACAGCGAGTGGGTTACCGTCGACCAGGCCCGTATCGACATGTTCGCCGACGCCACCGGCGATCACCAGTGGATCCATGTCGACCCGGAGGCGGCCGCGGCGGGCCCGTTCGGGGCCACCATCGCGCACGGCTATCTCACCCTGGCGCTCACCAACCTGCTGCTGCCCCAGATCGTGCGAGTCGATGGGATCTCCATGGGCATCAACTACGGGGTCAACCGGGTGCGCTTCCCGCAGCCGGTTCTGGTGGGGTCGCGGCTGCGGGCGTCGGCGACGCTGACATCCGCCGACGAGCTGCCCGGCGGTGCGGGGGTTCAGACGGTGATCACCGTCACCGTTGAGATCGAGGACCAGGCCAAGCCGGCCTGCGTCGTCGAGTCGGTCAGCCGGTTCCTTCGCTGAGCGCTGGGAATCCGCCTGTGATGCGATCCGGTGCTGGCCGGCGCGTGGGTCGCCGTGTGGCGGCTGCGGTCCTGGCCGCTCTGGTCGCCTGGCCGGCGGTCGCGGTCGCGCAGGACACCGGCACCGGAGCCGAGCCCGAGCCCGCCACCGGCACCGGAGCCGAGGCGGCGGCCGTCCGGGTTTCATGCGACGACGCTGCGGCGGTGTTCGAACTGCTGTGCCTGAGCTTCGCCGTGCTCAAGAAGGACTATGTCGACGAACTGGTCGACGAGGATCTGGCGCTGGCCGCCGCGGCGGGAGTGCGCGAGGCCGGGCTGGCCCTGCGCAGCACGGCAACGGTCCCGGCTTGCGCCCTGCCCTCGCCCGCGTTCGAGCAGACGTGCGTGGAGATCGATGCCGTCGAAGACACCGCGGCCGCGGTTTGGGCCGCCTCCAGTGCGATGTTCTCTTCGCTGGGGGATCCCCAATCCTTCCTGATGTCGCCGTCGGAGTATGCGCAGAGGCAGGCGCTCCTGAACCGGGGTGTGCCCTACTCGGGCATCGGCCTCCGTCTGGGCTTGTTGGACGGCACCGTCAGCTGCAGCCAGCTGTCCGCGACGTGCCGGCTGGTGGTATCCGAGGTGTTCCCGGGCAGCCCTGCCGAGCGGGCGGGCCTGAGGGCCGACGACATCCTCTTGAGCCTGGGCGGTTTCGTCCCGTCGGGCTCGGGCTGCGGCTTGGAGGGTCTGCAAGCCTTCGAGCCGGGCAGTGTGGTGGCGGTCATCGTCGAACGGGACGGTCGGAGGAGGGCCTTCAGGACGGAGGCCGGACTGGTGTATGCCCCGACGGTGGCCGGAAGGACCGTGGCGGGAACGACCGGCTACTTGCGGCTCGACTCCTTCGGCGCGAACACCGATCTCCGCTTCGCAGAAGAGCTAGAGGCCCTGCTCGACGCTGGCATAGATGCCCTTGTCGTCGACCTGCAGGACAACCTTGGCGGCTATCTGCGGACGGTCATAAGCATCGCCAGCACGTTCCTCAACAACCGGCAGGTCGTCCTCCGGGAAGTATCCAGGGACGACTTCGTCCGTCACCTGGTCGACCGGGACCGCGGTCTGGAGGACCCCGTCCGGCTGCCCATCGCTCTGGCGGTGGACGGGTCGTCGGCATCGGCGTCGGAGGTCATGATGCTGGCCCTCCGCCATCACGGCCGGGCCACGGTCGTGGGAACGACGACCTACGGAAAGAACACAGGCCAGATCACCCGGGCCATCGAGTCGCGGTCCGGCACTCTGCTGGGAGCTGCCCGGGTGACGGTGTTCAGGTGGTTCGGGCCGGGTGGCGCCAGCGCCGCCGGCGGCATCGAGCCCGACGTGGAAGTGGACCTCTCGGGTTGCGCGCATTCGGTCGGTGTCGCTCGCCGGGTGGCCGCCGCGGCGGGACTGCCCGGTGCCCTTCCCGCCGACGTCCAGATGGACGGAGAGCCGTTCGATGCGGTGGCTGCGCTGGCCGCAGACGGCGCCCTCGACGGCACCGAGTGTGCGCCCGGCCTCTTCTGTCCCGACGAACCGATCCCGCGATGGGTGATGGCGGTGTGGCTGGTGCGGATCCTCGACGGCCAGGATCCCGAGCCGATCAGCTCGTCCCGGTTCGCCGACGTCGACGCCGGCCAGTGGTGGGCCGCGCATGTCGAGCGGCTGGCAGAGCTGGGGATCACCGTCGGATGCGGCACGGAATCCGCCCGGTACTGTCCCGACGATCCGGTCACCCGCGCTCAGACGGCGAGCTTCCTGGCGAGGGCGTACCGCCTTGATCCAGCTCTGCCGGTGGGGTTCGCCGACACGCGCGGCACCCACCACGAGGCCGATATCGATGCACTGCACGACGCGGGCATCACCGAGGGCTGTTCGGCCGATCCGCTGCAGTTCTGTCCGGACCGGGCCACGACGCGGATCGAGATGGCCGTCTTCCTGGAGCGGGCCCGCAACCGCTCGAACTGACGGCGGGGGAGCCGGCCGGAAGCCGGACCGGCGGGCAGGGGGTGCCGGTCCGGGGCGGCCTTGTTTCCCGCTCTTGTTCGCTGCGCTCACGGGCCGCTCGGGCCACGGCCTCGCCCGTATGAACTGGATTCGTTCGCTTGCCCGCTCGGCCTTGTTTCCCGCTCTTGTTCGCTGCGCTCACGGGCCGCTCGGGCCACGGCCTCGCCCGTATGAACTGGATTCGTTCGCTTGCCCGCTCGGCCTTGTTTCCCGCTCTTGTTCGCTGCGCTCACGGGCCGCTCGGGCCACGGCCTCGCCCGTATGAACTGGATTCGTTCGCTTGCCCGCTCGGCCTCTTAGCCTGTGGAGCGATGGCGAAGCGGAAGCGCAGGGTCGCCGCCGGTGTGGGCGTGGGCAGCATCCCGGTGTCGCATCCGCCGGTGCGGCCGGGGCTGGTCAGCTCCCGCCGTGGCGTTCCTTCCGGCATCGAACGCCCGCCCTATGCCTCGCGGCCCGGCGGCGAACCCCACTCTCCGGCCTCGTCGCTGGTGCGGACCCCGGCCGAGCTGGATGCCATGCGCCGCACCGGCGCGCTGGCGGCCGAGGTGCTGATCGCGGCCTGCGAGCACGTCCGGGTGGGGATGGCCACCGACGCCATCGACCGGTTCGTGCACGAGGCGGCCGTGGCCGCGGGCGCTTACCCGAGCCCGCTCGGCTACCGGGGCTATCCGAAGTCGGTTTGCACGTCCGTCAACGAGGTGATCTGCCACGGGATCCCCGACTCGCGCCGGCTGGCCTCCGGCGACATCGTCAACATCGACGTGACCGTGTACCGGGAGGGCGTCCACGGCGACACGTCGGTGACCCTGATGATCGGCGACGTCGACGAGCACTCCCGGCGTCTCGTGGCCGAGACCCGCGTCGCGCTGTACGAGGGGATCGGGGCGGTGAGGGACGGTGCGGTGGTGTCGGACATCGGGAGGGCCATCCAGAACCACGCCTTCAGGCACGGTCTCGGCGTGGTGCGGGAGTTCATCGGCCACGGTGTGGGCACGGAGTTCCACTCCGCGCTGCAGGTGCCCCACTACTACGACCGCCGGCACTCGACGGCCCTCGCCGAGGGGATGACCTTCACCATCGAGCCGATGCTCACGCTGGGCTCGCCCGAGGCCGCGATATGGGACGACGGATGGACCGCGGTCACCGTCGACGGCCGCCGCACCGCCCAGTTCGAGCACACCCTGGCCTGCACCGCCGACGGCGCCGAGATCCTGACCCGCACACCAGCGGGCGAGTGCGCCCACGACCTGTTCACCGACCCGGTCGGCTAGTCCTCGCGCTCAGTCCATCGGTCGGCGGTGGCATCGGCTCGGGCAGGGCCGATGGCGGAGGGGCCAGGCCTCGACATGCCCCGAGGCTTCACGGGCGGCTGCCTGGGCCTCGCACTTGATGCGGTAGCGCCGGGAGTAGTCGCCGAGGTCGTCGAACACCGCGACGAGGTCGATGTCCGACGACGGGGTGGCCGTGCCGTCGGCCACGGAGCCGAACAACAGCACCTGCGCCGCATCCATCCGTGCGACGGCCGCAGCGGCCCTCATCGCGTCGCTGCGGGCAGGCGCCTTTGTGCTTGGCATATCACTAGAATACACGATGAAATCCAGTGACTTGTACTGAAACTAGATCAACGTTGATACGGTCAGAGTCTCGGGCTCGGCGAACGCCCGCTCAACTGGCTTGCAAGACTTATACCAGATTGGTAGAAATCATGGGCATGGACCTCAACATCAAGGGGCTCGACGACGACGTGGGCCGGCGGTTGCGGGAGCAGGCCGAGGCCGCGGGGCTCTCGGTGCAGCAGTACGTGCGTGATCACTTGACGCGGATCGCCTCGCGCCCCTCGCCGGCGGAGCTCGTTCGCGATACCGAGCCCATGAGCCGCGCGGAGTTCGAGGCCATCCGGCGGCGCCTGCGCGGCACAGATGGCACGTAGCGTCGTTCATGACGCCGGGGGGATGCTCGTGGTGTCGGGAGCCCTCGAGGGGACCGCTCCGCTCGGCGCGGAGATTCTGGCTCTTGACTGGTCGGCCGTGACGATCGGACGCTTCATGGCCGCCCGCCACGAGGGACGCCCGGACGTGATCGAGGAGGAGGTCGGGTGGGCGATCTCGGCCGTCGACGAGTGGTTCCCTGTCAGGATGCTCGTTGCTGAGACACTGGCCCGAGCGGGATCGGACGCAGTCGACGCCCTGGAGTCGTGGTCGGCGCTCATCCTGGCCGAGTACCTCGACAAGCCGCTGTTCACCGCCTCTGACGAGGTCACCAGCGACCAGGTGGAGATACTCCGCCCCTGGTGATCCGCCTGGGGCTTGTCGAGCCCGGACTGGTGAACCATGAAAACCCATCACCGGCCCGCCCAGCCAGCGATCGCTTATACTTTTGTGCCAGAAACTATAAGCAATACTTGGAGAGTGGCACCGCCTTCATTGAGCGAAGTATGGCTTCTTGATCCCGCTGAGCTACGAGCTCAAGCGATTGCGGGGGTGGCGTCCCCGCCTTCATTGAGCGTTGTCCAACGGGCTGGCCACCACAGCACGGCAGGCGGGTCATGTCTTCGGGTGTCAGTTCCCGCAGGTTCTGCCGCCGTCTCAGATCCTCCGGCGTGAACTCATCCCGGCGCGGGAGGCTATTCGCCTTGTGTGGTGACGGCGACGGTGGACATCTCAGCGGACTGACTCACGACCTCCACCATCTCCCGATAGTCGCTGGATCCAACCCAGCTGCGCATTGCCGCGGCGTCGGGGAACTGCACTATGAGCATATTCTTGGGTTTCCAGCCGCCCTCGATCACTTCTACCTGATCGCCGCATATCAGCACCCGGCCTCCGTGTCGCTCAGCGGTGTGGGCTGCGGGATGCCATTGTTTGGCCGTTTCGACGTAGGCGTCCCGATTGGTGACCTTCGCGTCGATTATCAGGAACATGATTGCTCTCCTCTAGTGTGTGATTGGGATTGGTAGGTGGCCGAGCCGTTGCATGAACTCCGTCGTGATCGCTGCGCAGGTCTCGGGGTCTTCGAGTAGCAGTAGGTGGGTGAGGTCGGGCACGTAGTCGTAGTCCAACTCGGTGAGGGTTCTCAGATCAGTTGACGGCAGGAACGAGAAGGCCGCGGTCGGGTCAGCGCCGACTACTTTGATCGGGATCGTGATCTCATCAAGGACTTCGAGGGCCTGCATCGAGTGGCCAAAGTACCACTCGTACAGTTGCGCCTCGTGCTCAGGCGGACACCGCATTTCGTAGCCGCCGCCTGCCGCCGGGCGCAGCGTGGTCTCCGCGTACAACTCCCGCACCGAATCGGGCACTTGAGAGAACGCTGGCGATCGCTCGAGCATCGATGCGAGTTCCTGGGGCGACTCGAATCGTCGCGGCCGTCGCCGGACCATGGCCGCAAGCCCTTGGCACACGGTCTCCATATCGTCCAGATCGGCTCCAGGCGGGAAGATCGGCGGGTCGAACAACAGCAGCGCGGCGAACGTCGGGTCCTGCCCCTCGTGCATCAGCGCAGCCATCGTCGCCAGTGAGTGATACACGCCGATGGTCGGCTTGGCGCCGAACGCGGCCTGGACCGCTTCGAGGACCCGGCGGTTGTCATCGGCAAGAGTCGGCATATTGTGCAACCGCAGGTCGCTCGGCTCGTTCCAGCCGTGACTGCGAAGGTCGTACACCACCACGTCGCAGTCGTCGATCAATAGCGACCAGTACGGCCAATATAGGTCGGCGGCGAAGCCGCAGCCGTGGCTGAACACAACTCTGGGACCGTGCGGGTTGCCGTGGCGGCGTACCACGGTGACCGAGCCGTCGCTGAGAAGCGCGCGAGCCGTTGCCGACGGCTCGGGCAGTTGCAGAACTGCGGTCGCAGCCGTCATTCCTTACGCGCTTCCTCGCTTGCAGCCATAGCACCTCCAGGGAAAGGCGTCGGCTGCCGCAGGTTAGGTTGTTGCGTCACGGCGAGTCAAGGGTGCCCGTGTTGGCTGCCGGGAGGATTATGATACATTCCACATGGGTTTCGACCCTAGGGGACTATCATATTGAGGAGCCGTCGTGCACCGGGTGGAGAGCTATGTGGCGGGTGGCTGGCACCGGCCTTCGAGCGACGGCCGGGCACTGCTTGATGCCGCCACCGGTAAGACAGTCGCCGAACAGTCGCCTGCAGGGATCGACCTTGCCGCGGCTGTTGAGCATGGGCGCGCCGTCGGTGGCCCGGCCCTGCGGGATCTGACCTTCCACCAGCGGGCCACCATTCTGCGAAACGTCGGAAAGATGCTTCTGGCCGATGAGGCCAAGGAACAGCTCTACGACCTGTCGTACTGCACCGGGGCCACCCGGGCCGACTCCTGGATCGACATCGAGGGCGGTGCCGGCGTGCTGCTGTCGTACGCCAGCAAGGCCCGGCGTGAGCTGCCCAACTCCACCGTGGCCGTCGACGGCGCCACCGAGGCCCTGTCGCGGGACGACTCCTTCTCGGCGGTGCACGTGCTCACGCCCCGCAGAGGCGTGGAGGTGCAGATCAACGCGTTCAACTTCCCGGTCTGGGGGATGCTGGAGAAGCTCGCGCCCGCCCTCATCGCCGGGATGCCCTCCATCGTCAAGCCGGCGTCGCCCACCGCCTACCTGGCCGAGGCCGCGGTCCGGCTCATGGTCGAGTCAGGCCTGTTGCCAGAGGGATCCCTGCAACTGCTGTGCGCCTCACCCGACGAACTGGCCGGTCTGCTCGACTGCCTCGGCGGTCAGGACGGCATCGCCTTCACCGGCTCGGCCGCCACCGCGGCCGCGCTGCGGGCCCATCCCGCGGTGACGGCCAGAGCCACCCGACTCAACGTTGAGGCTGACTCGCTCAATGCGGCGGTGCTGTCTCCGGCCGCCGCCCCCGGCACCGCCGAGTTCGACCTGTTCACGGCCGAGGTCGTCAAGGAGATGACGGTCAAGGCCGGGCAGAAGTGCACCGCCATCCGCAGAGCGCTCGTACCGGAGCGGCACCTGGACGCTGCTGGCGAGGCCCTCGCCGCCGCGCTGCAGGCTGTGGCCGTGGGCGACCCCCGCGACCGGGCCACCGGCATGGGCTCCCTCGTCGGCCTGGCCCAGCGCGACGAGGTGACCGCCTCGGTGGCGGCGCTGCGTGAGGCCGCAGTGCCCATAGTGGACTCCTGCGACCTGTCCGGCGTCGACCCCGTGGCCGGGGCGTTCATGGCCCCCACCCTGCTGCAGGCCACCGATTCCCGATCCTCGGTGATCCACACCACCGAGGCGTTCGGGCCGGTGTCGACCCTCGTGCCCTACGGCAGCATCGACGAGGCGGTCGAGTTGGTGGCGGCCGGCGGCGGAAGCCTGGTCGCCTCGCTCTACGGCGCCGATCCGGACGAGATCGCTGACCTCTCGCGACGAATCGCCTCCCATCACGGCCGGGTGCTGATCATGGACGAGGCAATGGCCGCGGCCAGCACCGGCCACGGGTCGCCCCTGCCACCGCTGGTGCACGGCGGACCCGGCCGGGCCGGCGGAGGACAGGAGATGGGCGGCATGCGGGGCGTGTACGCCCACATGCAGCGCACCGCAGTGCAGGGATCGCCCGACATGCTGACTGCGGTCACCGGCGAGTATGTCGGCGGCTCCTCGACCCGGGAGCACAAAGGACACCCGTTCAAGCTCACCTTCGACGACCTGGAGGTTGGCGACTCCATCACCACCGATTCCCGGACGGTTACACGGGCCGACATAGCCGCCTTCGCGGAGAGCACCGGAGACAGGTTCTACGCCCACATGGACGAGGAGGCCGCGGCCCGCAGCCCCATCTTCAACGGCTTGGTGGCCCACGGCTACCTGGTGCTTTCCCTGGCGGCCGGGCTGTTCGTGTGGCCCGACGAGGGGCCCGTGCTGGCCAACTACGGCATCGATCGGCTGCGCTTCGCCAAGCCCACTTACCCCGACGACGAGATCCATGTGGTGCTCACCTGCAAGCGAAAGACCCAGCTCGACGGGCGCGGCTACGGCGAGGTGGCCTGGGACACCAGGGTTATCAACCAGCACGGCGAGGTCAACGCGGCCTACGACGTGTTGACCATGGTGGCCAACTCCCCCGGTGTCAACGGAGCCCCCGAGGCGAGCAGCAATGGCTAGGTCCTGGATCACCATGGATGACTTCGAGGCATTCCTCGACGGCGGCGGCCTGGTGGAGGCCGACGACGGCATGCCCGACGCCTACCGCCACGCGGTGCTTGCCTTCATCGAGATGCACGCCAACAGCGAGTTGATGGGTGCCCTCACCGAGCGCGACTGGATCCCCAAGACCCCCGGACTGCGACACAAGATGGCGGTGCTGGCCAAGACTCAGGACGAGATCGGCCACAGCCACCTGCTCTACATGATCGCCGCCGACCTCGGCGTCAAGACCAGGACCCAGATGCTCGAGGATCTGTTCGCCGGCAGGAGCCGCTTCCACAACGTGTTCCACTACCGGGCCGTCACCTGGGGCGACCAGGTTGCCATCGCATTCCTGGTCGACGCGGCGGCCCTGATCAGCCAGCAGGCGGTGTTCAAGAACTGCTCCTACGGCCCGTACAAGCGCATCCTGCGACGGATCATCGCCGAGGAGGGGTTCCACATGCGCCTGGGCGAGGACCGGATGATGCGCATCGCCGAGGGCACCGCCCGCCAGCGCCGGATGTTCCAGGAATCGCTCGACCGGTGGTTCTGGCCCGCGCTGCAGCTGTTCGGCCCCGATTCCAAGCCCGACGACGTGCTGCTGCGCTGGCACATCAAGTCCGAGCGCAACGAGGTGCTGCGCGACCGCTGGGTGCAGAAGTTCGTCCCCATGCTCCAGGGCTACGGGTTCAAGGTTCCCGCGCCCGATCTGCGCTGGGACGCGGAGGCCCGTCGCTGGGACGTGGGCCCCATCGACTGGGAGCCACTCAAGCAAACCCTCGCCCAGGGTGGCCCCGACTCGGCTCGGCGCATCGGCGAGGCCGCCGACAACTGGCGGCGCACCGCCTGGGTGAGAGCCGCCCTCTCCAACGGCAACGGTTCGTAAACGGTGCACGTCTACGAGGTGTTCATCAAGAAGGACGGCCGCGACGAGTTCCGCCACGTCGGCGCACTGGAGGCGGCCACCGACGAGTTGGCCCTAGTGCTCGCCCGCGAGGGCTATGTGCGCCGGGCCGAGGGTGACCGCCTGTGGGTGGTGCGCCGCGACCATGTAGTCGTCGCCGACGACGACTTCGTGGATCCCAACGCCGACAAGCCGCATCGGCACCACGACGGCGCGGCCGTGGCCGCCCGCCGCAAGGCCGCCCGCGAGGTGCCGCGGTGACCGTCACGGCCGTACGGGAGTTCCTGCTGGCCTTCGCCGATGACGAACACCTGATGGGCCAGCAGCACACCGAGTGGATCGGCGTGGCCCCGTTCCTGGAGGAGGACCTCGCCTTCTCCAGCATCGGCCAGGACGAGCTCGGCCATGCCGCGCTGCTCTACGAGCTGGTGCTCGAACTCGACGGGATCGAGCCCACCGACACAGCCATCGACAGGATCGCCTTCGGAAGGCCGAGCCACGACTACCGGTGCTGCCACCTGGTCGAGTACACGACCCAGGACTGGGCCGAGGCCCTCGTGCGGCACTGGATCTACGACACGTTCGAAGAGATGCGCTGGCGACTGGTGAGCGGCTCGACGCTGCCGAAGCTGGCGTCAATCGCCCGCAAGGCGCTGCGGGAGGAGGCGTTCCACCGGCGGCACGCCGATGCCCTGCTGGACAAGCTTCTGGCCGCGCCCGAGGCGCGGACGCGGGTTGAAGAGGCTCTAGAAGCCGTCGCACCCCTGGTCCCCGGCCTCTGCGAGGGAACCGCCGGGGAGGTCTCCGCGGTTGAGGGCGGCCTGGCCGCGGGATCAACCGCTGGGCTGCTCGAACCGCTGGTCCGGCACGCCGAGGAACGGTTCGGTGGTGCCGCCGAGGGCGCGCTCACTACCGACGGCTGGACCGACGGCCAGGCCGGGCGCACCCGGCGGTCGGGCTGGTTCGAGCCGCTCATGGCTCGTATGCGGGAGGTTCTCGACTACGACTTGGCGGCTGTGTGGTGAACGTGTCCGACCACGGCTGTTACGAGCCGATCGAGAAGGCGTCGCTGGACGAGTTGCGCAGCCTGCAACTGGCCCGTCTGCGTGACACGCTGGCGCACGCCTACGACCATGTCGCCCACTACCGGAACGCATTCGACAACGCCGGGGCAGCTCCCGGTGACCTGAGGGATCTCGCCGATCTCGCCCGGTTCCCGTTCCTCACCAAGTCCGACCTGCGCGACAACTACCCGTTCGGGATGTTCGCGGTGCCCCGCTCCGACATCGTGCGGGTCCATGCATCGTCGGGCACGACCGGCAAGCCCACCGTGGTGGGCTACACGCAGGCCGACATCGACGTGTGGGCCCAGTTGATGGCCAGGTCCATCTACGCGGCGGGGGGCCGCCCCGGCGACGTGGCCCACGTGGCCTACGGCTACGGGCTGTTCACCGGCGGCCTGGGCGCCCACTACGGCGCGGAGAGGCTGGGATGCACGGTCGTGCCGGTGTCGGGCGGCCTGACCGAGAGGCAGGTCACGCTGATAGCGGACTTCGAGCCCCGGATCATCCTGGTGACCCCTTCGTACTGCCTGAACCTCATCGACGAGATGCAGCGTCGAGGCATGGACCCGGCGTCCTGCTCGCTGGAGGTCGGGATCTTCGGCGCCGAGCCGTGGACCGAGGAGCTGCGATCCGAGATCGAGGCCCGCTTGGGCATGGACGCAACCGACATCTACGGGCTGTCGGAGGTGATGGGACCGGGCGTGGCCCAGGAGTGCGTCGAGACCAAGGACGGGCCCACGCTGTGGGAGGACCACTTCTACCCCGAGATCATCGACCCCGGCACCGGCGAGGTGCTGCCTGAAGGCAGCTTCGGCGAGCTGGTACTGACCGCGCTGACCAAGCGGGGCCAGCCCGTCATCCGCTACCGCACCCGCGATCTCACCCGGTTGCTGCCGGGCACGGCCCGCACCATGCGCCGCATCGAGCGTGTCACCGGCCGCTCCGACGACATGCTGATAGTGCGGGGCGTGAACGTGTTCCCCTCCCAAATCGAGGCGGAGGTGCTCAAGGTGGACGGCCTCACCCCGCACTTCCAGATACACGTCGACCGGTCCGCCAACCTGGCCAGTTTCACGGTGCGAGTCGAGCAGGACCCCGCGGCGCGCCACCCGGCCGAGGATCTGGCCGCGGCCCTCGCACACCACATCAAGGGCAACATCGGGCTCTCCGCCGAAGTGGTCGTGACCGAGCCCGGTGGCGTTCCCCGCTCCGCGGGCAAGGCGCAGCGGGTCGTGTCCGAAGGATGAGGCTCCTGCCGGCGCGGGATCCAGCGCGATGAGCGACATCGCCGCCACGATCCGGCAGCGCTGTTCGGAGCCTGACATCTCGGCCCGGTCCGTGCTGGTGACGGTGTTGGGAGACTCGGTGCTGCCGGTCACCAAGACGCTCTGGCTGTCAAGCCTCTTCGAGTTGGCCGAACCGTTCGGCTTCAGTGAGCGGCTGGTCCGCACGTCGATGTTCCGCCTGGCCGCCGAGGGCTGGATGTCCAACGAGCGGATCGGACGCCGGAGCCGCTACTCGATGACGCTGCTGGCGGTGCGGGAGTCCGAGGACGCCGACCGCCGCATCTACAGCAGGGAGTCGGGCGACTGGGACGGCTCATGGACGTTCGCGGTGGTCGACACGCCGTCGACGCCAGCGGAGGAGCGCGACCGCATCGTCAGGCATCTGCGCTGGCACGGGTTCGTCTCGCTCGGCCGCGGCATGATGGCGTCACCCTCGGCTACCGAGCACGGCTTGAGAGAACTGCTGGACCTCGTGGACCCGGTCGCCGTCCTCCCGACGGGACGGGCCGAGCTGGCCGATCTGCAAGGCCTGGTGGAGGACGGCTTCTTCGCGGAGGTCTTCCGCACCGCCGACACCGAGGCGGCATACCGAGACTTCCTGGCCCGCTACCAGCCCTGGCAGCATCAAGACCTGGCCGCCGCTACACCGCTCGACGCCTACAGCCTGCGCACGATGCTCGTGCACGAGTTGCGCCGGATCCGTTTGCGATCCCCCGACGTGCCGGTTGAACTGCTGACGCCCGACTGGATCGGCAACCTTGCCTATGACCTAGCCGCCGATCTCTACCGGCGGCTCAACCCGGGTGCCGCCCGGGCTCTCAGCAAGATCCTGGAGGTCGACTACCCGGAGACCATGCCCAACCGTTTCGGCGCCTAGGGCTCGCGGTTCGTCAGTTCGCCCTCGACTCGGAGGTTGGGGATCAGGCGGTCGAGCCAGCGGGGGAGCCACCAGTTGCGGGCGCCGAGCAGTTCCATCGTGGACGGCACGATCAGCATCCGCACCAGGGTGGCGTCGATGGCGATGGCGGTGGCCAGCCCGAGACCGAAGAGCTTGACGACGCGGTTGTCCTCGAGCACGAAGCTGCCGAACACCACCACCATGATGGCCGCGGCCGCGGTGATCACCCGGGCGGTGGCGGCCAGGCCGTCGGCCACCGAGTTGACCGCGTCGCCGGTGCGCTCGTACTCCTCCTTCATGCGCGACAGCAGGAACACCTCGTAGTCCATCGACAGCCCGAACAGGATGGCGAACAGCATCATCGGGATGAACGGCTCGATCGGTGCAGGCTGGACTCCGGTCACGCCGGCCAGCCATCCCCACTGGAACACGGCCACGGCCACCCCGTAGGCCGCCCCGATCGACAGCATGTTCATGATCACCGCCTTGAGCGGCACCACCAGCGAGCGGAACACCGCCATCAGCAGCAGGAACGAGGCCCCTAGCACGGCCGCGAAGAAGATCGGGATCCGGCCGGCCAGATAGTCGGAGATGTCGATGTTGAAGGCCACCTGGCCGGCGACCAGAGCGTCGAGGCCAGTGCCGTCGAGGGCTTGGGGGATGACATCGTCGCGCAGCCGGTGCACCAGGTCCTCGGTGGCTGCATCCTGGGGGCCGGTGGCGGGCTGCACCCGGATGAGGAAGGCGTCGACGTGCAGATTGGCTATCGGCTGGGAGGCGAAGGCCACGCCCTCGGTGCGGTTCAGAGCGGCCGACAGTTCCCTGAAGGCCTCGATCTCGATCTCGCTCGGATCGGGTCCTGCCTCGGCGACGATGATCAGCGGGCCGTTGGCGCCCGGCCCGAAGCCCTCCGAGATGAGGTCGTAGGCCCTGCGAGTGGTGGTGTCCTCCGCGAAGTTGCCCTCGTCGGAGAAGCCGAGACGCAGGCCCAGCACCGGCGCGGCCAGCACGAGCAGCACCACCGTGCCCCCCACCGCGAACAGCCAGGGCCGGGACTGGACTACCCGGCTGAGCCGGTACCAGGCGGTGTCCCGCAGCGGTTTGGCCTCCCGGTGCCGCACGACTCGTCGCAAGGGGTTGGCCGAGAATCTGAACGTCCCGGCCACCAGTACGAGAACGGCCATGGGCAGGCCCACCAGCAGCGGTCGGAAGCCGGTGCCGAATCCGAGAAGCGCGACGCCAACCAGCGCGGAGGCCATCACGCCCCGGACCCGGGTCGTGGTGATCCGGTCGCCGAGGAGGCCGATGGCGGCCGGCAGCAGCGTGACCGACCCGGCCATGACTAGGGCGACGGTGGTGGCCGCGGCCAGGCCCAGCCCGGCCACGAAGGGCAGACCAATGAGCAGCAGGCCGAGAAGCGACACCACCACGGTGGCGCCGGCGAAGATCACGGCCCGGCCGGCCGAGTCGAGCGCAGCCGCGGCGGCGTCCTCGCCGGTCAGGCCGCGGCCGACCCACTCCCGGTAGCGGGTGATGATGAACAGCGCGTAGTCGATGCCCACGCCGATGCCGATCATGAGCCCGAGGGTCGGAGCGAACTCGGGCACGGTCGCGATGTTGCTCAGCATGACTATGCCGGCCGCCCCGATTGCCACGCCGGCCAGGGCCGAGGCGACGGTCAGGCCCATGGCCACTACCGAGCCCACCGCCAGTATCAGCACGAACACCGCGAAGGCGAGCCCGATGGCCTCGGACTCGGGCGGATCGCGCTCGGCCAGCCAGGCCCCGCCCACCTCCACCTGCATGCCGTCCATCGAGCGCAGTCCGCCGGCCTCGATGAGGTGGTCGATCTCGACGCCGATGTCGGCGGCCTCGACGGCGGTGGTGCCGGCTCCGGTGTCGATGTCGGCGTAGGCGATGAGCCCGGCCTCGGGGCCCCGGGCTGCGATGCGATGGGCTCCGTTGGGGGCGTAGGGCGAGCCGACGGTGACCCCCTCGATGGCTTCGACCCGCCTGAACAGTTCGGTCATGGCGGCCTGCACGTCCGGGTCGTCCACGCCCTGGGCGGCCCGGAACACGATCCGACCGCTGATCACCGCCCCGATCCGGCCGAAGTGCGCGTCGAGGATGTCTGCGCCCAGGCTGCTCTCGGCATCGGGTGCGGCCGGGGTGCCGCCGTAGGCCCCGCCCAGGCTGCTTGCCGCCCCGGCTGCGATCACGATGACCAGAATCCAAGCGACAAGGATCCGCCACGGGTGCCGGTAGCACCACCGGCCGAGAGAGGAGTACACCGCGCTCGGCAGGCTATTGGCCCGCCATCGCGTTGGCGCGGTCGGGCCGGCGACGGCTGAACGCCGCCGCCGGCCCGAACCGGATGTATGTCTAGCTAGGGGCTACTCGCCGCCGGGGAGCAGGGTGACGGGTACGCGCTGCCAGTTGTTGCCGATGACGTCGATGCCGGCGTTGCGCAGGTTGGTAACCGCCTCCCAGGCGATCTCGGGGCGGTAGGCGTCGTCGTCGGGGGCCGAGGCGAGGATTCCCTCGCTGGTGGCGACCGCGACGGTCTGGTCCCACAGGTCCGTGTCCATCACGCCCACGCCCTGCGGCGACGGCCAGATCAGGGCGTTGATCTCGTTGAGCTGCCAGGTCTGGTGCGACCGGCCCAGAGTGGGCGCGTTGTCGAGAACGATGTCCACGCACTCCTCGGGGTTGTCGCGGCAGTAGATCCATCCCTTGAGCGACGCCTCGACGAACTTGACCGCGGTCTCGTGGTACGCGGGGTCGTCGTCCAGCCGGTCGGCGTCGGCCCACAGAGCATCCTGGAGCATGGCCGTGCCCACATCATTCCAGTTGATGATGTTCAGGTCCTCGGGCTGGTACAGCTCGCCGGTGTCCGGGTTGACCGTCTCGAGCACCTGGGCGTACTCGTTGTAGATCATGGCCTGGGCGGCGTCGATCTCGCCGCTGATCAGCGCCAGCATGTCGAAGTTCTGCTGGACCAGCTGAACATCGGAAGCCGGGTCGAGCCCGTTCCTGCGGAGGCCGGCCAGCAGCTCGAACTCGTTGCCGAAGCCCCAGTTGCCGACGGTGCGGCCCTCCAGGTCGGCCACCGTGGTGATGCCGGAGTCGGCGAAGGCCACCTGCAGGGTGGCGCTGCGCTGGAACACCTGGGCGATGTTGGTGATGTTGGTGCCCTCCTCGCGTGGCACGAGGCCGCGAGGCACCCACGACACTGCGAAGTCGGCGGCGCCCGAGTCCAGTACGGATGCGGGCACGATCTCCACGCCTCCCTCGAGGATCTCCACGTTCAGCCCGTAGTCCTCGTAGATACCGGTGGCTACGGCCGCGTAGTAGCCCGCGAACTGCGACTGGGTGAACCATTGCAACTGCAGGGTGACGTCGACCGGTGGCGCAGGCTCGGGCTCGGCCATCGCCTCCGCGGCGGCTGCCTCGGCCTCGGCGGCGGCCGCCTCGGCCTCTGCCTGAGCAGCCGCGGCTGCCTCAGCCTCCGACTGGGCCGCGGCTGCCTCGGCGGCAGCCGTTTCCAGCTCAGCCTCCAGCGCGGCGACGACCTCGGGGTCTATCGCCCCCTCGGCCTCGGCCATGGCCGCGGCGAGCTCCGCCTCGGCCTCGGCGGCCCTGGCAGCGGCCGCTTCGGCCTCTGCCGCCGCCGCGTCGGCTTCCGCCTGAGCGGCGGCTGCCTCGGCCTCGGCCTCTGCCGCGGCAGCGGCGGCCTCCGCGGCCGCAGCATCCGCCGCGCTGGTGTCCGGAGCTGCCGGCTCTTCGTCGTCGCCGCAGGCTGCGGCGATCAGACCTAAGGCCAGAAGCGGCACCAATAGACGGATCAACGTGTTTCTTGTTTTCATGGGTTTCCCTCCCGGGTGGGTTATCTCTGACGAGACTCAGTTGCTGGCGTCATGTCGATCTCCTGGCGACGAAGTACCAGGGCATGACGAGGCGCTCGATCAGTACTGCGAGCGCGTAGAGACCGATCCCCACCAGCGAGCCGGCCAGCACCGCGGCCCAGGCGTCGTTGTAGCGGGTGAGTCCGGCCGAGTTGGTGATGAGGTTGCCCAGGGCGTCCTGGCGGCCGCCGAAGTACTCGGCCACTATGGCCGCGATCACGGCCAGAGACGTCGCCAGCTTCAGCGCGGTGAAGAAGAACGGCATGGCGTTGGGGATGCGCACCTCCCGCATGATCCGCCACTTGCCGGCCCCGTAGGACTCCATCAGCTCGATCTGGCTCGGCTCCACCTGGGTCAGGCCCCGTGCCGTGTTGATGAAGATCGGGAAGAAGACCAGCACCACCACCACGGCCTGGTTGGAGCGGGGCGATAGGAGCCCGAACCAGGCGTTGAAGATCGGGGCCAGCGCGATGATCGGCACCGCATTGACGGCCACCGCCAGGGGAGTGAGCGTCTCGTTGGCAGCGCGGAAGGCGGTGACCAGCAGAGCGAACGTCGCTCCTACCACCACCCCGGCAATCAGGCCGGTGACGATGATGAATCCGGTGACGCCGGTGGCGGTCATGATGGCGTCGAAGTTCTCGATGACTGCGCCGCCGATGTCCGAGGGCGGCGGCAGCACGAAGCCGTCGGGGCGGACGACGGCCAGAAGGGCTTCCCAGCCGCCGAAGATGACCACCGCCGCCACCACCGGAGGCAACCACGAGCGCAGCAGCGCCTTGGCCGCAGTCACGGCTAGTGACCTCCTCGCAGCGCGTCTCGCACCGCGGTGACGTTGGCGAAGAAGGCGGGATCGTCCCGGGTCGCATCAGTGCGCGGACCGAGATCGTTTTCGATGACGGCCGCGATCCGACCCGGTCGGGGCGACATGACGGCCACCTTGGTGGACAGGAACACCGCCTCGGGAATGGAGTGGGTCACGAACACGACCGTGATCTGGGTCTCCGACCAGATGCGCAGCAGCTCGTTCTGCATGTGCTCGCGGGTCATCTCGTCGAGCGCGCCGAACGGTTCGTCCATCAGCAGGAGCTGCGGGTGGAACGACATGGCCCGGGCGATGGCGATCCGCTGCTGCATTCCCCCGGAGAGTTCGGCGGGGTGGTGACGGGCGAACTCGGTGAGCTTCACCAGTTCGAGCATCTCCGCGGACCGCCGGCGCCGGTCGGCTGCCTTCCAGCCCATCAGCTCGAGCGGCAGCTCGATGTTGCGGGTGACGTTGCGCCACTCGAACAGGCCCGCCCTCTGGAACACCATGGAATAGTCCCGGTCGAGGCGGGCGGCGTCCGCGGTCTTGCCGTTGACGAGAACGGTGCCGTCGCTGGCATCGACGAGTGCCGCGATGAGGCGCAGCAGGGTGCTCTTGCCGCAGCCCGAAGGGCCGATGAGGGTGACGAAGTCGCCCTGGTCGAGGTGAAGGTCGATGTCGGTGAGGGCCTTCACCTCGTTGTGGCGCCCGAGATTGAAGATCTTGGACGCGCCCCTGATCTCAACAGCCGGGGGCTGAGCGCCGGTGGCGGGAGATGCGTCGTTCATGTCACCGTCTCCCGGCCCTTGCGGCCGACCAGGGCGTACTCGATGGAGGAGATGGCCGCGAACACGAATATCCCCAGCGCGGCCGCGCCTAATACAGCCACGTACAGGCGCTCCGGTCCGGTTGTGTAACGCTGGGCCTCGAGCAGCACTCGCCGGCCGAGCCCGCCCTTCACGCCCGCGGATATCTCGCCCACTATGGCCCCCACCACGCTGGCGGTGGCCGCGATCTTGAACGCGGCGAACAGGTAGGGCAGCGAGGCCGGCAGCCGCAGCCGCCACAGGGTCTGGACCCAGCGGGCCGCGTAGGAGTCCATCAGCTCGAGGTTCTCGGGCCGGGGCGACTGCAGTCCCCGCAGCCCGTTGATCGTCACCGGGAAGAACGTCAGGTAGGTGGCGATTATCGACACCGACATCCAGTCCTGCCACTCGAAGGGCAGGAAGTCGAAGCTCTTGCGGCCCCAGATCACGATGATCGGCGCGATGGCGATGAGGGGGATGGTCTGGCTGGCGATCACGTGGGGAACCAGAGCCCGCTCCAGGCTCCCCGAGGTCGTGAGCACTATGGCGATGCTGAGGCCCACCATCACTCCGATGGCGAACCCGACCGCAGCCTCGCGAAGGGTGAAGGCGGCCTCCTTGCCGACGATCGACCAGAAGGGCTCGCCGGTGCCCCTCGGCTCCTCGAAGATTCCCGAGACGATGTCCAGCACGGGGGGCATCTTCAGGTCGTCCGACTCGGGCAGGATCGAGCCGATGACCGGCCAGCCGGACTGGGCGTCGTCGATGGACGTGCCCACCACCTTGTACACGCTGTACGCCAGGCCCAGCAGGCAGACGAAGATGGCCAGCACGACCACCTGCCTGCCGGTCCGGCGCATCCGGTCCCGCCGTTGCTCCCGGGAGGCTTGCAGGCGGAGCATCTGCTCGAAGACGATCGGATCGTCGACCGCCACGTTCGAAGCTGGGCTGGCCGAATCAATCATGGCTTCAACGGGCGGCCCAGACTCGGAGTTCACGGTGGGGATCAGTTCCTGAGCGCCGGGATGATCCGCTGGCCGTAGGCGTTTAGCGTCTCGTCCTTCTGGTCGTGCATCAGGTAGATGGCGAACTGGTCGACACCCAGGTCGCGCAACTCCTGTAGGCGGGCGATGTGGTTGCCGGCGTCCCCGAGGATGCAGAAGCGGTCGATCACGTCGTCGGGCACGAAATCGGTGTGCACATTTCCCGCCTTGCCGTGCTCGGAGTAGTCGTAGCCCTCCCGGCCGGAGATGTAGTCGGTGAGAGCCTGGGGCACGCCGGCGCCGGTGTCGCCGTAGCGGTCCACCAGGTCGGCCACGTGGTTGCCGACCATGCCGCCGAACCAGCGAACCTGGTCGCGCTGGTGGGCCAGGTTCTCTCCCACATAGGCCGGCGCGGCCACGCACATGTACAGCCGGTCGGGGTCACGACCCGCGTCGGCCGCAGCCTGGCGCACCGCGGTGATCGTCCACTCCGTGATCTGGGGGTCGGCGAGTTGGAGGATGAACCCGTCGGCCTGCTCACCGCAGAGCTTCAGGGCTCGCGGTCCGTAGGCGGCCATCAAGATGTCGAGTTGGCTGCCCGCGGACCACGGGAACTGCTGGCGAGTGCCGTTGTAGTCGATCTCCCGGCCTTCGACCAGGCCCTTGATGACCTGCATGGACTCTCCCAGCGTGGCCAGGCTGGTGGGAGTGTGGCCCAGCACCCGCATGGCGGAGTCACCCCGGCCGATGCCGCACACGGTGCGGTCGCCGAACATGTCGTTGAGGGTGGCGAACAGCGACGCGGTGACCGTCCAGTTGCGGGTTCCGGGATTGGTGACCATCGGCCCGACCATCATGCGGTTCGTGGCCGACAGCATCTGGCTGTAGATGACGAACGGCTCCTGCCAGAGCACATGGCTGTCGAAGGTCCAACCGTAGGAGAACCCGTACGTCTCGGCTTTCTGGGCCAGGTCCACTACCCGCCATGCCGGCGGGTCAGTTTGCAGGACGACTCCGAAGTCCACGGCCCGTGCCGCTTACCGGTTGCGGGGGAAGCCGAGGTCGACGGTGCTGTCGGCCGGGTCGGGCCAGCGGGCGGTTATGGCTTTGGCCTTGGTGAAGAAGTGGATGCCTTCGGGTCCGTACATGTGGGTGTCACCGAACAGCGAGTTCTTCCAGCCGCCGAAGGAGTGGTAGCCGACGGGCACCGGGATGGGGACGTTGACCCCGACCATGCCGGCGTCGGCGTCGAGCTGGAACTGGCGGGCCGCTCCGCCGTCCCGGGTGAAGATGGCCGCACCGTTGCCCCACGGATTCTGCTCGATCAACTCCACGGCCTGGTGGTAGCTGTCGGAGCGAACCACGCAAAGCACCGGGCCGAAGATCTCGTCGCGGTACACCGACATGTCCGGGGTGACATTGTCGAGCAGCGACACTCCGAGGAAGAAGCCGTCGTTGTCGAATACTGTCTCCCGGCCGTCTACCACCACGGTGGCGCCCTCGTCGTCGCCGGCGTTGATGTAGCCGGCCACGCGGTCGCGGTGCTCCCGGGTGATCAGCGGGCCCATCTCGGATTCGGGGTCGTCGCCGGGCCCGACCCGCAGCTTGTCCATGCGCACCCTGATGGCGTCCACCAAGGGGTCGCCGGCGTCGCCCACGGCCACCACGACCGATACGGCCATGCAGCGCTCGCCGGCTGAGCCGTAGGCCGCGGAGACGGCCGCGTCGGCGGCCAGGTCTATGTCGGCATCGGGCAGCACGACCATGTGGTTCTTGGCTCCCCCCAGCGCCTGCACTCTCTTGCCGGCGGAGGTGCCGGTCTCATAGACGTAACGGGCTATCGGGGTGGACCCGACGAAGCTGACCGCGGCCACATCGGGGTGCGTCAGCAGCCGGTCTACGGCCACTTTGTCGCCGTTGAGGACATTGAGCACTCCCGGCGGGAACCCGGCCTCGAAGAACAGCTCGGCCACCAGCCGCGGCGCGGAGGGATCACGCTCGGAGGGCTTGAGCACGAAGGTGTTCCCGCAGGCGATTGCGTTGGGGATCATCCACAAGGGCACCATGGCCGGGAAGTTGAACGGGGTGATCCCGGCCACCACCCCCAATGGCTGGCGCACCGTGTACACGTCCACGCCGCTGGACGCCTGGGAGTTGAAGCTGCCCTTGAGCAAGTCGGCCAGACCGCACGCGTACTCGATGTTCTCCAGCCCCCGAGCGACCTCGCCGAGCGCGTCGGAGCGCACCTTGCCGTGCTCTGCGGTCAGGCGGGCGGCGATCTCGGCTGCGTTGGCCTCCACCAGATTGCGGAAGGCGAGCATCAACTTCGTGCGGGCCGCCAGCGACGTTTGGCGCCACTCCTCGAACGCGGCCCTCGACGACGCCACCGCGGCATCGACTTCCTCTACGCTGGCCAGCCCGACCGCGGCGGTCTGCTCGCCGGTGGCCGGATTGAACACCGGATGGGACCGGCCTGACCCACACGACATGGCCGCCCCATCAACAAAATGCTCGATTGTCTCCACTTGCCGTCTCCCGTCTCGTTCGGGTGTTGGTGATGGTCAGGTGCCGTGTCGCGGGCGCCACGCCCCGGCTAGATCAAGTACTGGCTCAGGCCTCTCGGCAGGTATTGGCCGTCGCCGGCCCGGCCCAGGTACCGACCGTTGTCGATGACCTTCCTGCCTCGCGAGAACACCGTGTCGACGTGGCCGGTGACCTCGGTGCCCTCGTAGGCGGAGTGGTCCATGTTCATGTGGTGGTTCTCGACGCTGATAGTCCACTGCTGGTTGGGGTCGTAGATCACGATGTCGGCGTCGGAGCCTGGAGCGATGATCCCCTTGCGGGGGTACAGGCCCATCATCCGGGCGGGAGTGGTGGCGCACAGCTCCACCCAGCGGGCCAGGCCGATCTCGCCGGTGACCACGCCCTGGTAGATCATGTCCATGCGGTGCTCGACGCCGCCGATGCCGTTGGGGATGGCCCGGAAGTCGTTCAGGCCCAACTCCTTCTGCTCCTTCATGCAGAACGGGCAGTGGTCGGTGGACACCACGGCCAGGTCGTTGGTGCGCAGCCCCCTCCACAGATCGTCCTGGTGGCCCTCGGCCCGGGACCGGAGCGGGGTGGAGCACACGTAGGCGGCCCCCTCGAAGCCGGGACGGTTCAGATGCTCCTCCAGGCTGAAGTGCAGGTACTGAGGGCAGGTCTCCGCGAACACGTTCATGCCGGTGTCGCGGGCCATGGCCACCTGCTCGAGGGCTTCGGAGGCCGACAGGTGGACGATGTACAACGGCGCCGCCCCCACCTTGGCCAGCTGGATGGCCCGGTGGGTGGCCTCGGACTCCAGTTCCTTACGGCGCACGTAACCGTGGGTGACGGGGCTTGTCTCGCCCCGCTCGAAGGCCTGCTCGGCCAGCACGTCGATGGCCAGGCCGTTCTCGGCGTGCATCATGATGAGCGCGCCGTTGCCGGCGGCCTGCTGCATGGCCCGCAGGATCTGGCCGTCGTCGGCCAGGAACACGCCGGGATAGGCCATGAACAGCTTGAAGCTGGTGATGCCCTCGTTGACCAGCAGGTCCATCTCCTTGAGGGAGTCGTTGTCGACGCCCCCGATGACCATGTGGAAGCCGTAGTCGACGGCGCAGTTGCCCTCGGCCTTGGCCATCCAGGCGTCGAGGCACTCCCTCACGTTCTCGCCGGTCTTCTGCACCGCGAAGTCCACGATGGTGGTGGTGCCGCCCCAGGCCGCAGCCCGGGTGCCGGTCTCGAAGGTGTCGGAGGCGAAGGTCCCGCCGAAGGGCAACTCCATGTGGGTGTGGACGTCCACCCCGCCGGGCACCACCAGCCGGCCGGTGGCGTCGATGATCTCCGCGCCCTGCTCGGCCGCGGTCGCGATGCCGCTGCCCGGGCGCAGGACCGCGGTGATCTGCTCGCCGTCGATGAGCACCTCGGCCGGATCCGCGCCGGTTGAGCTGACGACAGTGCCTCCCTTGATGAGCGTTGCCATCTTCGTCTCCTTCCGTTGCCTCCGGGTGTGCGAACTGTCGGCGAGTTAGGTCATGGAGCGGTCAGGGGTCCATAGATGTCGGGGCGGCGGTCCCGGTAGAAGGCCCACTGGGCTCGGACCTCCTCGATCTGGTCGAAGTCGAGGTCGCGCACCACCAACTCCTCGTTCTGGTCCGACGCGGTGCCGTCCACGAATTGGCCTCTCGGGTTGGCGAAGTAGGAGGTGCCGTAGAAGTCGTTGTCGCCCAGCGGCTCGATCCCAACGCGGTTGATGGCTCCGACGAAGTACATGTTGGCCACCGCGGACGAGGTCTGCTCCAGCTGCCAGAGGTAGGCGGAGAGCCCTCGGCTGGTGGCCGACGGGTTGAAGACGATCTCTGCTCCGGCGAGTCCGAGGGCGCGCCAGCCCTCGGGGAAGTGGCGGTCGTAGCAGATGTACACGCCGACCGTGCCGACCGCGGTCTCGAAGACCGGGTAGCCGAGGTTGCCGGGACGGAAGTAGAACTTCTCCCAGAATCCCTTGACCTGGGGGATGTGGGTCTTGCGGTACTTGCCCAGGTAGGCGCCGTCGGCGTCGATTACCGCGGCCGTGTTGTACAGGAAGCCGGCCTTCTCCCGCTCGTACATGGGGAGCACCAGCACCATCTCGTGCTTGGCCGCCAGCTCCTGGAAGCGCTTGGTGGTGGGCCCGTCGGGGATGGCTTCGGCGTAGGAGTAGAACTCGGTGTCCTGAACCTGGCAGAAGTAGGGGCCGTAGAACAGCTCCTGGAAGCACATGACCCTGGCGCCGGCCGAGGCCGCCTCGGCCACGTACTTCTCGTGGAGCTCGATCATCGACTCCTTGTCGCCGGTCCAGGCCACCTGGACGATTGCCGACGTAACGGTTCGTGCCATGTGTGCCCTCCCGCTCATCTCATCGGATGCCTGCCCGAATCGAGAGAAAAAGCGATCTTAGCGAACCGTTTCCCGCCCGGGAAAGGGAAATTGCGTGGTTCGCGCCCGCTCGGTCGAGAATTGGCTCTGCTCTTGGGGATGGCTATAGCGTCTAACAGCACTATGGCGCGTAGACCTTTGCGCAGATAGTCAAATATTGAACTGTTCTTGCACAGAGTCCGGCTTATTTGCTCAACTTTGGATCTTGCGGCGTGACGAGATGACACCGGTGTCGAATCCGGCCAGGTGCAATCCTCCGTGGAAGCGGGCGTGCTCGATCTTCAGGCACCGGTCCATCACCACGTCGAGCCCGGCCGCCGCGCAGCGACGGGCCGCCTCGGTGCTCCACAGACCGAGTTGCGCCCAGAAGACCGGAGCCCCCGCTGCGATGGCTTCGTCCGCGACGGAGGGCAGGTCCTCGGAGCGGCGGAAAACGTCGACGATGTCGGGCGTGACCGGCAGGTCCGCGAGCGATGCGTACACCCGGCGGCCGAGGATCTCGCTCCCGGCGGCCCGGGGGTTCACCGGGTACACCTCGTAGTCGGTGGACGACGACAGCAGGTAGGTGAGGACGAAGTAGCTGGCCCGGGCCAGGCTGGCCGAGGCGCCGACGACCGCCACCGATCGGGACCGGTTCAGGATGCGCTGGCGCTCCAGTGCGGTCGGCGGCGTCCAGCCCTCCACCGGCGGATGCTCAGCCACCGGCGCTGTCTTTCGTTGCCGCGGTCAGGGCCTGGTCGAGGTCCCAGATGATGTCGTCGACGTCCTCCAGCCCGACCGATATGCGCACCATGTCCGGCGACACCCCGCCCGCCTCCAGCTCGGCGTCTGAGAGCTGCTGGTGGGTGGTGGAGGCCGGGTGGATCACCAGCGTCTTGGCGTCACCCACGTTGGCCAGATGCGACACCATCTGAAGCGACTCGATGAAGCGGGCCCCGGCGGCGCGCCCGCCCACCACACCGAAGGTGAAGATGGCACCGGGCCCCTTGGGCAGGTAGCGGCGGGCCAGGTCGTGCTGGGGATGGTCGGGCAGTCCCGCCCACAGCACCCACGCCACCCGGTCGTCGGCATCGAGCCACTCGGCCACGGCCCGGGCGCTGGCCACGTGGGCGTCCATGCGCAACGGCAGCGTCTCGATCCCCTGAAGCAGCAGGAAGGCGTTGAACGGCGACAGGCATGCCCCGAAGTCGCGCAACTGCTCGGCCCGCACCTTGGTGCAGAAGGCGTACTCGCCGAAGTTGTCCCACCAGCGCAGCTCGTTGTAGCTGGGTACCCGCTCGGTCATGTGGGGGAACCGGCCCGAGTCCCAGTCGAAGCGGCCCGCCTCCACGATCACGCCGCCGATGGAGGTTCCGTGCCCGCCCAGGAACTTGGTGGCCGAGTGCAGGACGATGTCGGCGCCGTGGTCCAAGGGACGGCACAGGTACGGCGTGGCGAAGGTGGAGTCCACCGCCAGCGGGAGCTTGTGGGCTCGGGCCACGTCGGCCAGGGCCGCGAGGTCGGCCACCGCTCCGGAGGGATTGGCGATGATCTCGGTGTACAGCAGCTTCGTGTCGTCGCGCACGGCTGCGGCGAAGGCGTCGGGATCGGTCCCGTCCACGAATGTCGTGTCGATGCCGAGGCGCCGCAGCGTCACGTCGAACAGGGTGTAGGTGCCCCCGTAGAGGCCGGCTGCGGCCACGATGTGCTCTCCGGCCGACGCCAACGCGGTGACGGTGAGGAACTCGGCGGCCTGGCCGCTGGCGGTGGCCACCGCCCCGATGCCTCCCTCGAGGCTGGCCATGCGCTCCTCGAAGACCGCGTTGGTCGGGTTGGACATCCGGGTGTAGATGGTGCCGTACTTCTGAAGGGCGAACAGGTCGGCGGCATCGGCGGTGTCCTCGAACACGAAGCTCGTGGACTGGTAGATGGGCACGGCCCGGGCGCCGGTGGTGGGATCGGGTTGGCTGCCCGCATGCAGTGCCTTGGTGCGGAATCCCCATTGGCGGTCGTCCATGCCTTGACGATACTCATCCCGGCCGGCGGGTCCTGTCGCCGAGCCGAGATGACCGACACGGGCTTCGCCCTATTCGTCGGTCATCTGACTCGTCGCCACCCCCCGGCCTGGCGCATCGCGCATTCTCGTGGCCCAGGGGACGGGATGCGCCGCGGTACGGTTCGGAGTCGGTGGCCAAGTTCAGCACAGAGACGATCGCCTTCGATTCGGCCGACACCTCGGCCGTGGTTCGTGAGATGGAGAGCCTGGTAGCCCGGGGCGACGGGCTGGGCTGGATCAACATCGGTCCCGGCCTGCGGGACGACCAGATCGAGAGGCTGCCGACGCCGTCGCCGCTGGGCCGCTGGTTCTCCGGGCGGGGGCCGGCAGTGCCGATGGCGACCTGGACCCCGCCCCGGGCGGCCCAGCCTGGACCTGTGCCGACGGTCGGAGTGGAGCACGGCGTCGGGCCCAAGGCGCTGGACCGGCTCGGCGACGCTGGGGCTCCGCTGCCGGCGGGCTGGCGCAAGGTGCAGGATCACGCGAAGAACGGAATTGTCGTGCAGCCGGCTGCGGGCGCGTCCCACCGCGACGTGCTGCGCTGGCTGCTGTCGGCGTGCTGGGCGCTCTGCCCCATCGACATAGAGGACGAATGGCTGGCCGAGGTCCACCGACCTGATCCCGATTAGGCGCTGATCACCGCCTCCACGATCAGATCGATAACGGCCTGGGCGTCGGCGTCCCAGACCACATCGTGGGTGGTCGGGGTCGGTCCCTCGGCGAGGGCGGCCGGCGGGCGCACATCGGTGACGGTCATGCCCCGGGTGTGCTCACCGTGCAGCTCCACCGCGACGGGGTGGTTCGAACGGCGGAACAGGTGGGGGTGGGTGACCGCGATGATGGCGGTGGCGTCGTGTACCGGGGCTGCCTCCAGGCCGAACTCGCGGCACCGGTCGTAGGCGTATTCCAGCAGACCGGCGGCGAAGTGGGATGCGGGAGTGCCGGCCGACCGCATCCGGGATGCTTCGCTGCCACCCAGCAGGACCCTGTGGGTCACGTCCAGGCCCACCATCGTCAGCGGGGCCGCCTCGCGGAAGACGATGGCCGCGGCCTCGGGATCGGCCCAGACGTTGAACTCGGCGACGGGGGTGACGTTGCCGGCGTGGGCGCCCCCGCCCATGATCGTGAGGCCGGCCAGTCGACTGCGCAGGCCGGGGTCTCGCCGCAACGCGAGAGCCACGTTCGTCAGGGGCCCCACTGCGACCAGATGCAGGTCGTCGACGGAGCGGGCGGTGTCGCACAGGAACGCCACGGCGTCGTCGGACGCAACCGAGCGGGTCAGCTCCGGCAGAGCGACGTCGCCGAGGCCGGTGGCTCCGTGGATGCGAGCCGCGTCCATGGTGGGTGCGATCAACGGCCGAGCCGCGCCCCGGTGCACCCCGACGTCCAGATCCGCCACCTGAGCAGTGACCAGGGCGTTGTGGGTCGTGTGCTCGATTCCCACGTTGCCGTTGACCGTTGTGATCCCGACCAGCTCGCCGTGGTAGGCGGCGGTGAGGATGGCGATCGCGTCGTCGAGGCCCGGATCGCAGTCCAGCACGATCCTGGGCTTCGCTAGCGCGATGTCCGTGGTCATTCCTTGAGCCTATGTGGGTGTTGAGCAACCCGAGTTACGCGGTCCCATGCGTATGCGCTCATTCGTGCTGCCCGTATCCGCCCTAAGCCGGTACCATCAGCACGCCCCGACCACCTGAGAACCACTGCCAAGCGCCGCGGGACGATCCCCGACTGCCCATGGCTTAGCGCTCTCCATTGAGGAACGCAGAACGTTGACCCCCGGATCGACCATTCTTCCCGTCCACCATCTCTCCGCCAGGGTTCCGTGGCATGACAACTTGTGGAATGGCACAATCTGTAATGATCCTTTAGGGAACTCAGCGTGTCTGCGCCTTGAGAACATCCACCGTCGTAGAGACGACGCAGTCGAGATAGCCCACCGAGGCGCAAGGCTCACCGACGAGAATGTCCCGCAGCCGCCGTGTGTGCGTGAACGGGCGACCTTCATGTCACCGGTTGACCACCAGCGGATGATCGAACACGCCTACTCCAAGACCCACGACTCGCACCGTCATTTCAAGCCAACTCTCTTCCAGCTTCCCGCATACAGCGCGGCCTGTGTGCCCTTCAGGTGGATGCTGATCGACGAGGCTCGGGATCTCGCCAGACGCTTAGACATCGTGTTCCATGAGGAGGCTGAACAGCAGTACCGGGACGTCATGGGCTTCAACAGCTCTTGGGTTCAGGAGGTGGATAACCAGCGTCGGCTACTCGACACTTTCTTCTCGGCCATAGTGCCAAGACAGTCACTCGCCTTCTTCTACGCCAAGGAGGTGCCCTTCTCAGAGGACACCCGGCGCGTCCTCATCGGTATTGGCCGTGTGGGTGCGGTCGGCAACCCAGTCGAGTACGAGTATGCCCACGACGGCCCGACCAGATCGATGATCTGGGAGCGCAACGTGCACCACTCCATCCGCCCGCCCGGCCGCGATGGCTTCCTCTTCCCCTACCACGCCGCGTTGGAACGCGCCGCCGAAGACTTGGACCTTGATCCCGCCTCGCTGTGCGTGTTTGTCCCGAACGAACACTTCGACGCGTTCTCGTACGGTTCGGAGCATGTCACCCACGACGCGGCGATAGCCATACTTCTGAGCGCCTTGGATGGTCTGCAGCGCATGAGCGGGCATCTGGGCGAAGATGTTGAGCCGAAGACTCGTTGGATTAGCGAACGCTTGGGCGAGTTGTGGCGTCTCCGCGGCGCCTTTCCTGGCCTCGGCGCCGCATTGCACGCCTTCGGCCTTGATCACGCCAACCTGTTCGCCTTCGAGATCGCACGCAATCTCCACCCAGGTCAGGATCCCTGGCCGCTCGTCGAGGGGGCTATCGCGGATCCGAGGTCGCTCGGACCGAGTTGGGTCGAGCGGATAGGTGCTACGACGGCGCGACGATTCACCGAGATGAAGCCGGAGCGGCGCAGACTCTTGGAGCTCCTCGCACGCTTTGATCTCACCAATGAGCAGGCGGAACGGTTCTTCGTTATCGAACAACGACACAAGGCCCGAATTGAACTCGCCGATGCCGATCTGCTTTCGAATCCGTACCTGCTCTACGAAGAGGACCGCAGGCGGCTCGAACCGATCTCGGTGTCGACCATCGACCGCGGATGCTATGCGCCGGAGGAGATCAGTGGGCGCCACCCGCTTCCCGCCGAGGCTGGAATGACTGAACCCATTGACCCCCGGCGGGTTCGCGCCTACCTAACGTCCGTGCTGGAAGCTCGAGCCCTCCACGGCGACACGCTGACCGCGCAGATCGACGTGGTGGCTGACATCCGAGGTCTTGATATCAATCCGCCGTGCCCGGTTGATGGAGAGCTTCTCGAACTCGTCCAAGCCGACCTGGAAGAGACATCGGTGAGGGTGCTTCTAGACGATGACGAGCCAGCCTGGCAGCTCAAGCGCCTCGCGGACGCTGGCGAGAGGATCCGCCGCGAACTGCAACGCCGTGCGGAGCGCGGCCGCCGCCATCAAATCGACGCGGATTGGGGGGCCACCCTTGACGCCGCAATCGGGTCCGCTCGAAGCAATGACCCGCAGGAGGACAGTGCTCGTCGGGAGAAGGTTGCGGCGCTGGAAGAACTGGCGGCAGCACGAGTTAGCGTGCTCATCGGACCTGCCGGAACGGGCAAGACAACACTTCTGGGCGCTTTCTGCAGCCATCGCGCCATCACTGCTCGCGGCGTCTTGCTCCTCGCACCAACAGGCAAGGCCCGTGTCCAGCTTGAAACCGCCTTTGAGCGTGCCGGCACGAATATGCGCGCGCGAACGATCGCAGAGTTTCTTGTCCAATCCGATCGGTACGAGCCCTTGACCGGTGTGTACTCGCCCTCGGACATTGAACCCACCAGAGAGTTCGGCACCATAATCATCGACGAAGCTTCGATGCTCACCGAGGATCAACTCGACGCGGTCCTTGACGCGGTTCGCGGCGTCGACCGATTCGTTCTGGTAGGAGATCCGCGGCAGCTTCCGCCTATCGGAGTAGGCCGCCCCTTCGTTGACCTCGTCAACCTTCTCGGTGAAGGTGCCTCGGTTACTCTCCCTAGGGTCGGCCGTGGCTACGCCGAACTGACGGTTCGTATGCGCCAGCGTGGCGAGACTCGCGACGACCTTGCTCTCGCCGAGTGGTTCAGCGGCACCGAGCCGAGTCCGGCTGCCGATGAAGTCTGGGCACGCATGGTCCGTGACGAGACGAGTCCAAACGTGCGTTTCTGCCAGTGGGAAACAGGTGAGCAACTGGACGCTCTGCTGTCTCAGGTCCTGGTTGAGGAGATCTTGGAGATTGCTGGCTCTGATGATCAGGCCGGCTTTGAGAAGTCACTCGGTGGGACTGAAAGGAACGGCTGGGTGTACTTCGACAATGCCTGGCCGGAACAGGGCCGGGACGGGGCAGGTATGCACGCCGAGGAATGGCAGATCCTCTCGCCCGTTCGAGGTGGCGCCCACGGTGTCATTGAACTGAACCGACGCATCCAGCATCGATTCCGAGCCCGCGCACGCGAGACGGCCCAGATTGCTTGGTACAGAAGGCGCACGCCGGAGCCGCACGGGCCCGAAGGGATTATCTACGGCGACAAAGTGATGTGCCTCTCGAATCACCGGCATCGAGATGTCTGGCCGGCGGGGTCAAGGCAATATGTCGCGAACGGTGAGATCGGAATGGTTGTCGGGCAGTTCAAGGGAAAGGCCACGGGCAACAAGCCTCCCTGGAAGCTTGAAGTCGAGTTCTCCACACAACCGTCTTTCAAGTACGGCTTCGACAAGCGCTATTTCTCCGAAGATCGTGGCAGCAGATTGGAACTCGCCTACGCCGTAACCATCCATAAGGCGCAAGGCTCAGAGTTTGGCGTGACCTTCCTTGTGCTTCCTGATCCGTGCTGGCTGCTATCACGCGAACTCTTTTACACGGCGCTTACCCGGCAGCAGCAGAAGGTCATCGTCCTTCATCAGGGTCCGCTCCCTGGCCTTATGGCCTACACCTCCGCTAGCCATTCGGAGACCGCCCGCCGGCTTACGAACCTCTTCACAAGACCTCGACCGCAGAAAGTCGACGGACAGCGCGTCGACGAGCGCCTTATCCATCGCGCCGCCGACGGAACGCTTGTGCGATCCAAGAGCGAGGTCGTCGTTGCCGACCGGCTTGCTGCCAACCGAGTCGAGTATGAGTATGAGCGCCCATTCACCGGCCACGACGGCAGCGTCCGCTACCCAGACTTCACAATCGAAGACGCCGCGACCGGCGAACTCTATCTCTGGGAGCATCTTGGCTTGCTCGGTGACCCGCACTACGCCAGTGCGTGGGAGCGCAAGCGCGAGTGGTATGCGGCGAGCGGGATCCTGCTCCTTGGTGAGGGCGGCGGACCCAACGGCACGCTAGTTACAACGCGGGATGACGAGCGGGGTGGTATCGACTCGGCTGCTATCGATGAGCTTGTGCGTCAGCTGGGAGCATAGAGCCGGAGAAGTCCACTGCTCAAGGAGACGCATACGCCGATCAGCCGTGTGCTCGTGGTGGAGTCGCCGGTAGCAGCATATCGCACGACAGGCTTAGGCCGTCCCGGTTGCCGCAGCTCGTATTGGCCGTATCGGGTGCCAGATCCGGCTCCTTGGCCGCACGACATTCCCACTAGAGTGGTTGGTCAAATCCGTTCTCTTGAGCTGACGGCAACGATGGGCACCTCGAAGGCTGGCTGACATCCCGCGGAGCGTTTGATCACCGACCTGAACGACTTGGTGGGCCTACTTGCTGGACGTCGCGAGCAGGCGTTCAACCTCTGCCACAGTGGGCAGGGAGGGCTGGGCCCCGTAACGCAGCGTGGCGGCCGCTCCGACTCTGACGGCCCATTTTGTAGCGTCCACGAAGTTGGCGCCCCCGACGAGCGCGTCGGCGAGCGCTCCGCAGAAGGCGTCCCCGGCCGCGGTGGTGTCGACAGGCATCACGGCCGGCGCAGGCACGTGGGTGGCGTCGGTCGGCGTGACGACTATCGCGCCGGCCGCTCCCAGGGTCACCACGGCAGCCGCGACCGGCAACCCTCGGGCCAGGGCGACCGCGGTCTCGGGGTCCACGTCGCCGATGGGGGAGAGCCCGGCGTGGCCCGCCATCGTGGCCAGCTCGGTCTGGTTTGGCACGATCACGTCCACGCCGTCGAGCAATTCGGCGGGAAGCGTGGTGGCCGGAGCGGGCGCGGGGTTGAGCACGACTGTTCCGCGGGCGCAACGGACTGCGGCCGAGACCGCCTTGAGAGGAACCTCCAGCTGCAGCAGCACGACTGCCGCGGCGGAGAGCACGCCGGCCGCGCCCTCCACGTCGGCGGAGCTGAGGTGGCCGTTGGCTCCGGGGCTCACCACGATGGCGTTGTCGCCGTCGGCTCCCACCGCGATCAGAGCGGTGCCGCTCGGAGTGTCCTCGGTGGCCAGCAGGCACGCGGTGTTGACGCCGGCCGACTCCATCGTGGCCCGCAGCAGGGTGCCCGCGTCATCGTCGCCGACCCGTCCGATCATGGCGACCCGCCGTCCCAGGCGGGACGCGGCGACCGCCTGGTTGGCACCCTTTCCGCCGGGGATGCGCCGCAGGTCACCACCGAGAACGGTTTCGCCCGCCACCGGGACCGTCTCCACCTCCACCACCAAGTCGAGGTTGGCGCTGCCTACGACCGCAACCTCCGGCCTGGGCGGTCCGATGTCAGGCATGGCGAGATGGTAGTTCTCGTGCCGCCTCCACATCATCCTATGGACAGAGCGGCGTGTCCAACATCAACATTGTATGAATGATATTGAAGATTTGCCAGAGTCGGCCGATAATATGCACAGTATGAAGTTCCGGGATGTCGACCTGCCCGGAGATTTGGTCTCCGCCCACGCCGACGGCCGATTGGTGCTGTTTGTCGGAGCGGGAGCGTCATTTCCTGCACCCTCCAATCTCCCGATGTTCCGGGATCTAGCGCAACAGGTCGCTGACGACAGCCACCATCGCTACTCCAAAGAGGACCTAGAGAAGCCCGACGAGCTCCTCGGCCGGATCGACGGCAACGGTGTGGATGTCCACTTGCGAGTCAGGGACTTGATCGCCCGGGAGGACTCGCAGCCCAACGAGCTTCACCGAGCGATTGTCGACCTTGCCAGCACGTCCTCGGCACTGCGGATCGTCACGACCAACTACGACCGTCACATGTCGGGCTTCTTGCCCATGGGGGTCGACGAATTCGAGGCCCCGGCCCTGCCGCCGGGCAACGACTTCCGCGGCCTCGTCTACTTGCACGGTTCGGTACGTCAGGACCCGAACCGTCTGGTGGTCACCAAGGCGGACTTCGGCAAGGCCTACATAGCGGATCGCTGGGCCACTCGGTTCCTGGAGACGCTGCTCGGTGACATGGCAGTGCTGTTCATCGGGTACAGCCTGAATGACACGTTCATGCAGTACCTGGCCGAGGCGCTGTCCGCGGATGCTGAGATGTACGCCCTCACGAAGAAGCCCGAAGATCCCCGCTGGAGGGATCACGGCGTTGTGCCCGTGCGCTACGGCAGTCACGAGCAGCTTCCCGGCCTGATCCGGCAGTGGGCCGACCGAGCCGGGATGGGGATGCTCGACCATGATCGGCGTATTGCCGCAATCCTCTCGGGCGCACCGCCCCTGTCGCCCGAGGACGAGTCGTATCTGGAAGAGGCTGTCGCCGATCCGGAGCAAGTAGGCCTGTTCACCCGACATGCCCGCGGCGCGCAGTGGCTCCGCTGGATCAGCTCCCGCCCGCGGTTCAGGGCGCTCTTCGACCCGTCCGCATCCTTCGGCCGGATTGAGCACAGCTTGAAGGCGTGGTTGGCCGATCACTACGCGGCGAACGAGGACCTTGCGGGCGAGGCCCTGGCTCTCGTGCCCAGCAATGGCGGTCTGGTCAACCGGGAACTGTGGTTCTCGCTCGTGCAGCGGCTGTCCGGTAGCCGGTTCGAGGCGACCGACCGGTGGATTCCCGTATTGATCCACACGATGCCTACCGGGTGCAACGAGTGGCTCGGCATGCTGCTGCGGCGACTTGAGGCACCCCGGCACAACGACAGCGCGGTCATGTTGCTCGACAAGATCCTCGAGCCCCGTCTGGTAGCCAGCCGGCTCGACTCGCGACGGATGAGAGTCGTCGCCGGCTCGGAGGAGAATTGGCTACACGAGGTCGGCTCAGACCTTCTCGATGCGGACCGGCGCGACTTGGCCTGGGACCTTGCTCCGGTCCTGGACCAGCACTTGCGCCAGTACTTCGCCCTCTCCCGGGCAGTCGGCTCCTCGGAGGAGCAATTGAGATCCGAGAGCACGCACCGAGCGTCCATCGAGAGCGACGGGGAGGATTGGCGCTACTCCGAAGTGGATCATCTAATCGACATCGCCCGCGACGTGCTCGAAGCCTTGGTGGCCGATGATCCAGAAGTCGCCTGCGGCTACCTGCGGGTCTGGAGCGGGCATGAGTGGGCTCTCCTGCGGCGGCTAGCCGTTCATGGGTGGACACATCGGCAGGATGTCTCCGCCGATGAGAAGCTCCTCTGGCTCGGCGAGTCGGACCTGCTGATGGACGGCCTGCTTAGACCCGAAGTGATGCGGCTCTTGAAGGCAACTCTCCCAGAGTCACGCCCCGGCACCATTGAGACACTGGTCAACGGGATCTGCGGAACGCGCCAGAACGACGAACGGTACGCCTATTGCCTTTTGGCCTGGATCGTCCAGCATGCTCCCGAGGCTGCCGTCGCGAGCAGCGCGCTCGCGGCGCTCCAACAAAGTCACCCCGATTGGAAGCCGTTGGAAGAGGCGGACTTCCCGAGTCGGAGCCAGCCTCTCCCGGCAGAGGACTTGATGGACCCTGTGGAGTTGGAAGGGCTTCACGACCAGATCGAAGCCGATGCGGAAGCGGCAGTAGCGGGTCTCATCAACGAGAAGGAAGCGAGGGCTGGACGCGGCGTTGACTGGACCGATGCGCTGAACGCTCTGTTCTCGACGGTCGTCGAGCACCCTGGCGACGGCGTTGCGGTGCTCGAAGTGCTCGCCCGTGAGCCGACCGGTGCGCCGGAGTTGGAGCGCGACCTGGGGGAAGCAGTATTGAATTCTTGGGGGCATGCCGGGGACACGGAGTCGCTGACCGACGCACAGTGCATTCGCGTCGCGGGCCTGCTGCCGGACGTGTGGCGCCTGGGGTCGGAGCGCTGGGGGGATGGCTGCACGGTGTTCAGCAACTCCGGGTGGCTTACAAGTGCCGAGAACCACTGGGCCGGGATGACGGCCCGTCTATGGAAGGAGGCCGTGCTGGCGGAACGGCGCAGCGCGGTCGACGGGTGGTCGGGGCTGCCGGATGCGGCTCGGGCCGGGCTGGAGGAGATCCTTGGTGGCGACTCCAAGGCCTCGCACTTCGCTCAGGTCGTTCTGACCACCCACTTACACCTCTTCTTCCAACTCGATGAGCGGTGGTGTCTCGACAATCTGCTTCCCATGCTCGACCCCTCTCTCGACGATCACCGGGCGATTCGGTGCTGGGAGGGCTATCTGGCCAGGGGACGGGCGAGTGAGGAACTGCTGCAGGCGGGCCTGCTCGATCACCTCGTCGCCATGACTCCCCAGATGGACGGGCTTGCGAATCGCTATCCCAAGGTTCGAACGTCCTACGCCGGGCTGGCGGCGAGCATATGCATCGATACCTGTATTGACCCGCTGGAGGATGGATGGCTGCCGCGCCTTGTCGCTTCGGCAGATATCGAGACTCGAGTCGCGTGGGTTCACGAGATCGCGCTGCGCCTGTCGAGACTCGCAGCTGATGCTGCCGACTCACACTGGTCGAAGTGGATGCGTCGCTACTGGGAGGACCGTCTGGCCAGCATCCCGGTGGCGATGACTCCCGATGAGGCCTCGGCCATGGCTGAATGGCCGATACTGCTCGGCGGCTGCTACCCGGAGGCCGCGGAACTCGTCACGAAGTCGCCGGCTGGGTTGAGTTTCGGCTCTCGACTGCTCTACCGGTTGTCCGGTCTTGACAGGCCCGCACGTGAGGAGCCCCGGCCCGACCATTCGATCGAGCATCCTGAGCTGACGGCACGACTGCTAGCTCATCTGCTCCACAATACCGAGGTCCCGGTAACGGGTTCCCGGCTTCGGCACCTCCCTGAAGTCGTCGCACGGCTCGACAAGCCGTTGCGCGCCGCGCGGATGGAGCCCATCGTCAGCGAGTTGCTCCGGCATGGCTTCGGGGAGTTCGTCGAGTGGCTTCAGTCGCAAGGGCAGACTGCGAACGACTCCACTCCGGCTGCTTCCCTGAGTTGACCACGCCACCGCGTCCTCACTCAGTCGATGGTCGATGTCCAGCGGCATCGCGAGTTCGTCGCCTGGATGGATGCCATTGTCGACCCCGCGAGCGGCGAGTCTCTCGGCGAGGACAGTCGGGCCATCCGTCAGGCGGTCAACAGGCTGATCGATGCTCTGGAGGCGTCAGACGGGCCTCTCTCCATGCCTCGGGGCAAGCGCTTGGCCGGCACCCGCTTCGACCTCCACGAGCTGAGGTGGCCACCATTGCCGCAAGGTTCAGGTCCCAGCGCGATGCTCGGATCTACCGTGATCCGCGTCCTGTATGGATACGCCCGGCCAGCGCATGACCTGAGTCTGCGTGACGTTGCTGTGATCCTTCTGGGAGGCGACAAGTCCCCGATGGCTGAAAGCTGGTATGCCACCGCGGTGCCCGAAGCCGAGCGTCGCCTGATGGAATGGTGCGACGAGCACTTGGCCTTCGTGCCGCGCGAGAGCGACGAATGAGGAACTATCGCTGCTCTGAGACCGGGCTCTGCCCGGCGGGGTCAGCCCTCGGCGGAGGCTATGAAGGGAACCTCGAAGGTGCCGTCGATGACCTCCTGCAGGCGGGTCTGGAACAGCTCCATCGCCTCGGCGGAGACGGTGCCCGCGCTGTAGTCGGGGTTCATCTGGACCTCGAAGCCGCCGTCGCTCATCAGCACGTCGTAGAACAGCTGGAAGTTGTCCGCCGCGATGTCGTTGACCATCTGGCGATAGGTCTCACCGATCTGCCAGGCCATCGACGCCACTACGTTCTCGGGCGCCAGGGACGACTCGTCGTACACGTAGCCGAAGGCGGTGAGTCCGCGCTCGCGGGCCTCCTGGATCATGCCGAACGATCCTGCGTTGCCGCAGGCCACGAACACGTCGGCGCCCTGCTCCGCTTGGGCCGCGGTGGCCTCCTTGCCCAGTGCGGGGTCGATCCACGACCCCAGGAACGCGTCGAGCCGGGTGGCGTCCGGCCGCACCTCCTGGGCGCCCAGCAGGAAGGCCTCGACGGTGGCGCGGCAGACCGGGATGTCGTAGCCCGCGTTGGCGCCGATCACTCCCGACTCCGTGATGCCGCCCGCGAGGATGCCCGAGAGGTACGCGGGCTCGTGCATCGGCATGAAGTAGTCGGCGATGTTGGGGCCCTCGACGCCGCAGAAGCCGCCGCAGGAACCCTGCCAGGCGAACTTGATGTCGGGATAGTCCGGGGCCATCTCGTGGATGGGTGCGCCGTAGTCGAAGGAGTGGCCGATGACGAGTTGCACGCCCTCCTCGGCGAATCCACTCATTACCCGGGTGGCGCCCTGGGCGTCGAAGGGAGCGTCGTCAACAACCTGCAGGTCGATCAGGCCCTCGGACTCCAGCAGTTTGACGCCCTCGTAGGCGGCCTGGCACCACGACAGGTCGTTGAGCGCGCACGGCAGCAGGATGGCCACGCTCACCTTGTCGGTGGCGGGTTCTTCGGTGGCGGGTTCTTCGGCTGCAGGCTCCTCGGCGGCGGGTTCCTCGGCTGCAGGCTCCTCGGCGGCTGGCTCCTCTGTAGCTGCCGTAGTGGGTGCGGGTTCAGGCGCCGCCTCCTCGGCGGGCTCGTCGTCGCCGCACGCCGCAGCCAGCAGCACGAACACGGCCACCAGCGCGACAACACTTCGCTTGGTCATGGAACTCCCCCTGAAGCTCGACACACAGTGGTGGCACCATACACCGGGCACCACGAGCGGGCCGGTATCCGGCTACTAGAGCGAGCGTGGGCAGGTGCAAGCCCGTCGCGTTGCCAGGGGGTGTTGTCTCCCGCTCTTGTTCGCTGCGCTCACGGGCCGCTCGGGCCACGGCCTCGCCCGTATGAGTCGGATTCGCTCGCCTACCCGCTCGGCCTCTAGGAGGACCTTGCTCCCTTGATGTAGGGGACGCCCAGCGACTCCGGCTGGGCGTCGTCGCGAGCCCGCGCCGTGGCCACGACCACCACCACAATCGTCACCAGATAGGGCAGAGCCTGGAAGAACTCGAACGGAACGTTGCTCTCGATGCCGCCGCTGGCGGACTGGATCCTCAACTGGAGTGCGTCGGTGAATCCGAACAGGAAGGCGCCGGCTGCCACCCGCGGCGGGCTCCAGCGGCCGAAGATGACGAGGGCTATGGCCACCCAGCCCCGGCCCGCGGTCACGTTCTGGGCGAACAGCCCGAGCTGGCCGACCACCAGGACGGCCCCGCCGAGGCCGGCCATGGCCCCCGAGGCCAGGATGGCGGCCGCCCTGACCCGATCGACCCTGATGCCGGCGGCATCGGCAGCTCCGGGACGGTCGCCCGCGGCCCGCACCGCCAGCCCGAACCGGGTGTACTTGAGGACCCACCACACGCCGACGATAAGGGCGACCGAGAGATAGACCAGAGGGCTCTGGTCGAACAGCACGCTTCCCAGCCCCGGGATTGAGCCGAGCAGGGGGATCTCCAGCTTCGCCATCGGGTCGAACCGCTCGGGTGCGGTCACCCCGAACAGCCTCACATGCAGGAAGCTGGTCAGTCCCGACGCCAGTAGCACCAGCGCGATCCCGTTGATCACCTGCTCTGTCTTCAGCGCCACGCTGAAGAGCGCCATCAGCACGCCGATGAGCATCCCGCCCCCGATCCCGGCCGCGACGCCCAGCCAGGGCTCGCCGCTGTAGTGGGTGGCCAGGAACGCGGCGTAGGCCCCCGAGAGCATCATCCCCTCCAGGCTCAGGTTGAGCACACCCGCCCGCTGGCACAGGGACTCGCCCACCGCGGCCAGCCCTGTGGGCACGGCCAGACGGATCGAGGCGTTGAGCAGCGGGATTATGGCCGCCGCGCCGAACACCGCCCCCCAGTTCACACCGAACTCCCGAGCTGCAGAAGAGCCGCGCTCACCTGCTCCTCCTTGCCACCTTGTCGGCCACGAGGATCAGGAGCACGAACAGGGCCTGGATTACGATGGTCAGCACCCGGGGGACTTGCTGCGTGCGCTGGATCACATCGCCGCCGAGGGTCAGAGCTCCGATCAGCACCGCGGCCAGCAGCACCCCGATGGGCCGCGTGCGGGCCACGAGGGCGACGATGATGGCGGTGAACCCGAAGCCCGGAGAGATGTTGCCGGTCAGCCTCGACTCCGGTCCCATCACCTGAAGGATGCCGGCCAGCCCCGCGAAGGCCCCAGATACGACCATCACCGCGGTTATGAGCCGCCCGGTCCTCACTCCGGCGGCCTCGGTGGCGTCCCGGTTGAGTCCCATCATCCGGGTGTGGAACCCGAACGGGGTCCGCCTCATGACATAGGCCACGACGGGGATCAGCCCGAGCCCGATCAGCAGGCCTATGTGGGTCCGCAGGCCCGGAATGTCCGGCAGGCGGGCCGGGTCGGGAAGCGTCTCCGACACGGGCTGGAAGCCGACCGGGTCTCGCAGCGGCTTGCGGATGGTGTACTCGAGAATCCGCAGAGCCACGTAGTTCAACAGCAGCGAGGAGATGACCTCGTTCACGCTCCATCTGGCTCGCAGGAAGCCGACCACCCAGCCCCAGGCACCGCCGGCCAGAGCCCCCACCACGCAGGCGGCCGGAATCATCACCGCCCGGGTGCCGATCGGGGCATAGATGGCGAAGGCACCACCGGCCAGGGCCCCCATCAGGAGCTGGCCCTCGGCTCCGATGTTCCACACCCGGGCCCGGAACGCCACGGCCAGCCCGAGCCCGATCAGCAGCAGGGGAGCGGTCTCAACCAGTACGAGGCTCAAGTTGAAGCGCGAGCCGAAGGTTCCGCTGAGCATGTCGGCGTAGGCCTGGAAGGGGTTGGCACCGGCCAGGGCCAGCAGGATCCCGCCCAGCACGAACGCGGCGGCGACCGCGGCTGCCGACAGCCCCAGGGAGCTGAGCCGGGCACGCCACCCGGTCGCAACGCTGGCCGCCGCGCTCTCGCGGTCCGGCCGGCCCGGCGAGTCCGGGGCCTCGATCGTCGCGGTCATCGAGCCGGAGCCCCCTCGGCGCGGCTGCCTGCTCCACCCATCGCCAAGCCGATCGCTTCGCGGTCCAGGGGGGTCTCGACGAGTCGCCCGCGGTAGATCACGAAGCACCGGTCGGACAGGGCGATGACCTCGTTGAGGTCCGTGGTGATCAACAGCACGGCCACGCCGGAGTCGCGCTGCTCGGAGATCTGGTTCCACACGAACTCGATCGCTCCGACGTCCAGTCCCCTCGTGGGCTGGGCGGCGATCAGGAGCTGCAGATCGGTGCCGAGGGCGCGGGCCAGCACGACCTTTTGCGCATTGCCCCCCGAGAGCGTGGAGGCCGGGATGGACGGCGTTCGTACCGCGATCGAGAAGCGGCCCACCAGGTCGGCACCCCGAGCGGCCACCGCTCTCGGATCGATCCACAGCCGGCGGCCGTACGGCGCCTTGTCGATGCGGTCGTACACGAGGTTCTCGGCTACCGACAGACCACGGATCAGACCTCGGCGGTAGCGGTCGGACGGAATCAGGCCCACCCCGGCATCCAGCAGCTGCCGGGGAGTCGCCCCGGTGACATCGGCTTGGCCGAGCCGGATCCTCCCGGAGGCGGGCTGGCTCAGCCCGCACAGCACCGCCTCGAGCTCGGCCTGGCCGTTGCCCTCGACCCCCGCGATCGTCACGATCTCGGAGGCTCTCACCTCCAGGCTGACATCGAGGAGGTCCCTGGCGTGCTCTCCGCTGGTTCCGGCTATCGACGTCGAGGAGAGATCCTCCAGCGCCAGCACGACCGGTCCGGCCGGTGCCGAGCGGGCCCGGGCCGCGGCTTCGTCCACCTCCCCCACTTCGCTGAGCATCGTCACTTCCCGGCCCACCATCAGGTGAGCCAGTTCCAGCGGGCTGGTCGCCTCCGCGGGCACCGTCGCCATGTTGGCCCCGGACCGCAGGACGGTTATCCGGTCGGCTGCGGTCATCACCTCGTCGAGGTGGTGGGTGATCATCACGATGGCGGTGCCGGTGCCGGCCATGCCCTGCAGTTGCTCGATCAGATGGTCTATCTCAACCGGCGAGAGCGTGGCCGTCGGCTCGTCGAGGATCAGGATCCTCGCGCCGCGGTACAGCGCTCGCAGGATCTCCACCCGCTGCTGCTCTCCCACCGAGAGGTCCCCGACGAGCGAGGCTGCCGACACAGGAAGCCCGTACCGCTCGCCCAGGTCCTCGATGGCGGCGGCGACCTGTGCCAGATCGGGAAGCCTGACGCGGCGACCCTCGCCGGCGCCCAGGATCACGTTCTCGGCCACCGACAGCCGCGGGACGAGCTGGAAGTGCTGATGGACCATGCCGATTCCGGCCTCGATGGCATCGTGGGCGGAGCGGAAGCCCACCGGGTCGCCGTCGATGAGGATCGTTCCGGCGTCCGGTTGCTCGAGCCCGTAGAGCAGGTTCATCAGCGTGGTCTTGCCTGCGCCGTTCTCGCCCAGCAGCGCGTGGATCTCCCCGGAGTGAAGGTCGAAGTCGGCCCCGGCGACGGCGGTCACCGACCCGAACGTCTTGGTGATGCCGCGCATCTCGACCAGAGGCACCAAGTTCGATCGGTCGGGGCGCTGGCCCGCGACAGACCGGTCCGGGTCGAGGCCCATCAAGCGTTGGCCGGGATGACGCAGTAGGTCAGCCCCATGTCGGACAGCCAGCGACGGTAGGTGATCGAGGTCTTGTCGGAGCGCACCGGCGTCTCGACCGTGGATCCCAGCGGCAGGCGCTTCGGCTGCTGATTCTCGAGGATGGGCTTGTCCTGGGCGAAGATGAGCAGTTGGAACCGCTTTAGCAGCCGGTCGTCGTTCTCGTCGTCGAGCATCGACAGCAGCATGTGCGCCCGCGTGGTCACCTCGTTCACCGGCTGGCAGAAGATGGCGATGGCGTCCATGCGGGACTCGTCGATGGGGCTCGACTTGTAGAGGATGGCGCAGTAGGGGTGAGGCACCCGGTACACGTAGCCCATCAGCATCCCGCCCTCGGCGTTGAGCGCTCCCAGCGGCTGGAAGAACTCGCACTCGGTGGCCACCACCTCCCGCCCGCCGGCGACCACCTCCACGTCGTATTCCTTGACCTCGGTGTGGGGCTCGACACCCAGGTAGCCGGAATGGACGTAGGGGAAGTGGCCCATGTCCAGGAAGTTCTCCACTGCTCGCGGAGCTGACGTGTGCACACCGATGCTGCCGGCCCACACGTTGTGGCGGTCGGGCTCATGGAACTCCGGCAATTCGAAGAACTCCGCCGGGGGAGACCCGAGGCTGGTCCACAGGTAGCCGAATCGGTTGGTTGCCGGCAGGGGCACGGCTATGTCGGCAGGTGAGAACGTCGTGCCAGGACGCGCGTGCGGGGTGGATCTCCACGCGTGCACACCGCCATCGGCGGAGACGCCGTACGAGACGGGCTCCTCGAGCAGGCGCGTCTCGTTGACGGTGCCGGGACTCAACTCCACGACGGCCCCGACCGGGTGCCACAGGTTGAGCGCGACCGGGTCAGCGCACTTGGAGCGAGCGCCAGTTGGTGACGGCCCGTCACGTCGTAGCGGTGTCATTTCCCGCTCTTGTTCGCTGCGCTCACGGGCCGCTCGGGCCACGGCCTCGCTGACCGCGTCTCTGGAGCCGCACTGGTCGCCGCCTGTCCGCTCGGCCTCTGGGCGGCGGGGCTCACAGGACGGCCACGGGATTGACGGGAGAGCCGCAGCCGCCCACGAAGGGCTCGGGGTTGGCCTGCAGCAGGAACTCGTAGCGTCCCTCCTCGGCGCAGGCCGAAGCGAGGGCCTCGAGATCCCAGTTCTGGCCCTGGGTCATGCCCATGTCCACCACGTGTAGGCAGTGCACCCCGAGTGCGTCGTCCCAGTTCGGGCCGGGGAAGACCTCGAAGATGTAGGTGTCGTCGGCCACCGCGGCCACATCGTTGCGCCAGAACCAGCGCACCGCGTCGAAGCCGGGCCCGGGGCTGGTTCCGTCGGAGTCGGGCCCAGTGACGTAGGGCAGCGCTCCCATCTCGCGGAACACCTGGATCCGCCCGGTGCGCAGCAGCACGATGTCGCCGGGGCGCATGGCCACTCTCCCGTGCTCGGCCGCCTCGTCGAGGTCGTCTCCGGTGACCTCGTGGTCGCTGGAAAGCCGCTCCAGCCCCTTGGCCGCGCACACGTCGAGCAGCACCCCCCGGCCGGTGAGGTGGCGGACGTTCTCGATCCCGAGCACGGTGGCGCCGCCGGTGGGGTTGATCGACGACACCGGAACCCCGTTGTAGAGGGTGTTGTCGTAGCTCACGTGGGACAGGCCGTCCCAGTGGGTGGCGGCCTGAAGGGGCATGGTCACTATGTCGTCGGAGAAGTGGGCGACCATTCCCTTGCCGTCGGCGTCGCCCAGGTCGGGGCTGTGGATCTTGACCATGGCGTGCAGCGGGTTTATGCGCCCGTGCATCTGCCCGATCTGCACCCCGCCGGAGTGCTTGAGGTCGAGGGCGCACGACACCCGCCGACCGGTGCGCACCAGCGAGGCGGCGTGGGCGACCGCGTCGTCGGTGATCAGGTTGAGCGTGCCGAGGCGGTCGCCGGCACCCCAGCGCCCCCAGTTGCGCACCTCGTCGCGCACCGCGAAGAAGGCGTCAGTGAAGCTCATGCAGTGTCCCGGTGCGCGGGAGTGGCCTGCGAACTGTCTCAGGAACAGACACCCGGACCGGTCTACTCGGTGCGGACCCCACGGTCGGGATACTAGCTTTGGCTCATGATCGGCCCAGCGCCCGGCCCTCCTGAAGTTGAGACTGGGGTGGCTCGTTGACCTGGCTCTACGCCTTCATGCTGTTCGCCGGGGCGCCGGTGCTGCTGTGGTTCGTGTTCAGCGGCGGCGACGCCGACATGGAGGCGGGCGCGGAGGTGGACGGGCTGGGGGACGTGTTCTCGGTCATCCCGCTGAGCAGCCTCGCCTTCGTGGCCACCTTCTTCGGCGCCACCGGGCTGGTGTCGGAATGGCTCGGAACCGGCACGGTGTTCACGCTGCTGCTGGCCGTTGTGGTCGGGGTGCTGGCCGGAGCCCTCAACAGCGCCGCATTCGCCTACCTGCGCCGCAGCGAGGCCTCCAGCGACGTGAGCGATCGCGAGATCGAGGGCAGCATCGCCCGGGTCTCGCTGCCGATGTCGAACGAGAGGCGCGGCCGCATCGTGCTCACCGTGGCCGGCGCCCGCACCCAGATGACGGCTGCCCCCATCGATGCCCTGGACGACGGCAAGGCCATCGAGGCCGGGGCCCGGGTCATCATCGTGCGCATCGAGGGTGGCGTGGCTCTCGTCACCCGCCTGGACCCCGAACTGGAATAGGCGGCCCTCAGCAGTTCGGCCGGCACTACCGGTAGGCCGGTGGCGCGTAGTGTCTCCCGCTCTTGTTCGCTGCGCTCACGGGCCGCTCGGGCCACGGCCTCGCCCGTATGGGCCGGACTCGCGCGCCTGCCTGCTCGGCCTCTAGGCGGGGCTGGTACGCTCGGCTGGGCAGTGGGCTTCCGAGACGCGCGAGGCGCGTGGGAGGGAAGGTTCAATGTCCTCAGCAATTGTGGCCGGGATCGCAGTGGCCCTGGCCGTGTTCTTCGTCATCCTGATCGTGAGGTCGCTCATCGTGATCTGCCCGCCCAACCGGGTGGCGGTCATCTCGGGCCGCAAGCGGACCCTGTCCGACGGGCGCACGGTGGGATACCGCATCCTCAAGGGCGGCCGCACCCTGCGGATCCCTCTCATCGAGAGGGTCGCCTGGATGGACCTCAACACCATCCCGCTGGAGGTGTCGGTCACCAACGCCTACTCGAAGGGCGCCATCCCCCTCAATGTGCAAGGCATCGCCAACGTGAAGGTGTCGAGCGGCGAGGGACTGCTCGAGAATGCCGCCGAGCGCTTCCTTCACGTCGACCACATGCACATCGGCAAGATCGCCAAGGAGACCCTCGAGGCCAACCTGCGGGGCGTGCTGGCCACCATGTCCCCCGAGGAGGTCAACGAGGACCGGCTCAAGTTCAGCCACCAGCTCATCGACGAGGCCGACGACGACATCAAGACCCTGGGTCTGGAACTCGACGTGCTCAAGATCCAGAACGTCACCGACGACGTGAACTATCTCGAGTCGGTGGGACGGCGTCTCACCGCCCAGGTGAAGCGGGACGCCCGGGTGGCCGAGGCCGACCGCGAGGCGGAGTCCGAGCAGGCCGAGGCGTCCGCTCGCCGCGCCGCGCAGGTCGCCCAGATCGAGGCCGACAAGAAGATCGTCGAGGAGCAGAACGCGCTGCGGGTGCGCACCGCCGAGCTCGAGGCCATCTCCAGGGCGCGTGAGGAGGAGGCGCTGGTGGCCGGGGAGACGGCCAAGGCGGTAGCCAGCCAGGAGCTGGAGACGGAGCGCATCGAGCTGGAGAAGCGCAGGGTGGAGGCCGATGTGGTGGTTCCGGCCCGAGCCGATCTCGAGGCCCGCCAGCTCCAGGCCCAGGCCGAGGCGGCCACGATCGTCGAGGACGGCAAGGCCCAGGTCGAGGTGTTCAAGCGGCTCACCGACCAGTACCAGGCGGCCGGCGCCGACGGCCACGACGTGCTCGTGCTCAACATGCTGCCCGACCTGATCGACAAGATCGTCGCCACCGTGCAGAACGTGAGCATCGACCGGGTCGCGGTGGTGGACACCGGCGGCGGGGGAGGCAATGGCGACGGCAACGGCGACGGCTCCCGAGGCGGGATTCCCGGCCTCATGAGCCAGTTGCCGGCGTCGCTGGTGGCCATGACCGAGCAGATCGAGGCCGCCACCGGCGTGGACATCCTGGCCTCGCTGCGCCGCCGCGACAGAGACCACGGCGCTGAGGGCTGACGGCGCGACCAGTCCACCGGCACTCGGACAAGACGCGTGAGCGGACATCTGGAGGGCGCGACCGTCGCCGTGACCGGCGGCGGAGGCGGGATCGGCCGGGAGGTCTCGCTGGCCTGCGCCGCGGAGGGCGCCAATGTGGTGGTGGCCGACTACGGCGTCGCTCTGGACGGATCCGCCCCGTCGAGCGAGGTGGCCGACGCGGTGGTGGAGGAGATCCGTTCCTCGGGCGGCGAGGCGGTCGCGCTGGCGGGCGACGTGTCGCGCTTCGATGTGGGCGCCGAGATCGTCGACGCCGCCTGCGACCGGTGGGGGAGTGTCGACGGCGTGGTGTGCGCGGCGGGCGTGCTGCGGGAGCGGATGCTGTTCAACATGAGCGAGCAGGAGTGGGATCAGGTGGTCGCGGTCCACCTCAAGGGCCATTTCAACGTGTATCGCGCCGCGCTCGCACGGATGCGCAAGCAGCCGTCGGGCGGCTCGCTGGTGGGGTTCACCTCCGGTGCGGCCATTGCCTCCACCGCTCAGGCCAATTACTCGGCGGCCAAGGGCGGTGTCATGAGCCTCACCCGCTCGGCGGCCATGACCGCAGCCTCCATACGGATGCGGGGCGGACCCGCTATCAACGCCAACTGCATCGCGCCGGTGGCCCGCACCCGGATGAGCGAGAACGTTCCGTTCGAGATGGAGACCGGGGATCCCTCCGCAGTGGCCCCCATGGCGGTCTACCTGCTCAGCGAGGCCGGCCGCGACGTCAACGCACAGATCTACACCGTCGTAGGCCGACGCATCGCGGTCTGGAACCAGCCCCAGGAGGTGCGCTCGATGTGGTCGGCCGGCGAGCAGTGGACACCGGAGGAGATCGCCGAGCAGCTTCCCCGGACCATAGGGCAGGAGCCCAACTGGGTGATCGCCGACCTGGAGCGGCGCATGGCCGAGATGGCCGGCGGCTGAGCCATGGTTGCGGAGCCGGGCGACCGGCCCTGGCCGGCGCCTCCCGCTGAGCCGCCCGGGCGGAGACTGCTCGAAGGAAGGCGGGTGGTGGTGACCGCCGCGGCCGGCGCCGGGATCGGATCGGCCGTGGCTCGCCGCGCCCTCATCGAGGGGGCCAGGGTTCTGATCTCCGATGTCCACGAGCGGCGCCTGTCCGCCACCCGCGACCACCTGGAAGCCGAGACCGGCTCGCGCCCTGAGGCGGTGCGGTGCGACGTGACCGCCGAGCGCGACGTCCAGGCCCTGATGGAAGCGGCCGTCGAGGGTTTGGGCGGCGTCGACGTGATGATGAACAACGCTGGACTGGGCGGCGCGGCACGGCTGGTGGACATGACCGACGAGCAGTGGTCGGCGGTGCTCGGCGTGACCCTCGACGGGACCATGCGCTGCACCCGGGCCGCGCTGCGGCTCATGATCGATCAGGGCAGCGGCGGCGCCATCGTCAACAACGCCTCGGTGGCGGGCTGGCGGGCCCAGGTCGAGCAGGCCCACTATGCCGCAGCCAAGGCGGGGGTGATGGCCCTCACCCGCTGCGCGGCCCTGGAGGCCGCCGAGCACGGGATCAGGGTGAACTGTGTGGCGCCCAGCCTGGCCTGGCATCCGTTCCTGGCCAAGACGACTGACGAGGGCCTGCTGGCCGAACTGGCCGGCAAGGAGGCGTTCGGGCGACCGGCCGAGCCATGGGAGGTGGCCAACGTGATGGTGTTCCTGGCCAGCGACCTCGCCGGCTACATGACCGGCGAGGTTGTATCGGTCAGCAGCCAGCACCCGTGAGCCGGGCTGGACACCTCTGGCGGACCGACCTCACCGTCTGGCAAGATGTTTCGATTAGCCGCCGGCATGCCGGCTCATACAGAAGGGCAAGTGGGATGACTGCTCGACCGATTCACAAGCGTGGCGCGTCCTGGTTGGCCGTGTTGCTGGTGCTCGCCCTGGTAGCCGCAGCCTGCGGAGGCGGGGACGACGGCGGCGAGCCGCAGCCGTCGGCGGCGGTGGAGACCACCGAGACGGCCGCGCCCGCTGCACCGGCCGAACCGGCCGAAACGCCCGTCGACGATGGCGGAGAGGAAGCACCCGCGCCGGCCGAACCGGACGACGAGCCCCTGGTCGCCCCGGTGGACACGACGACCACCACGACACCGCCCGACGACGGCGAGGAGGTCCCCGAGGCCCCCGCCGAGCCCGAGCCCCGGTTCGGCGGCACCCTGCGGGTCGGTGTCGAGGCCGAGGGCGACGGCCTGAACCCGGCGGCCAACAACTTCGCCGTGTCGGCCTACGTGATGACCTACCCGGTCTTCGATCCGGTGGCCTACTGGGACACGAGCGGCAGGTGGATCCCCTACCTGGCGGAGTCCTTCACCCCCATCGGCGACGCCTCGTCGTGGGAGATGAAGCTGCGCGAGGGGGTGCGCTTCCACGACGGCACCACTCTCGACTCCGCGGACGCGCTGGCCACCTTCGAGGCCCAGCTGGCCGACCCGATCATCTCGCTGGCCGTCAGGCCCGCCTTCGTGGCCGACAACCCCATCGAGCTGGTCGACGACCTCACGGTGCGGTACAACCTGGTCGAGTCGAGCTCGCACTTCCCGCAGCAGATCACCAGCCAGCTGGGCATGATCCTGCCCTCCGAGTGGCTCGAGAGGGCGCTGGAGGACCCGAACCTGAATCAGATGCCGGTGGGGACCGGCCCATTCATGATCGAGAGCCGGGTCCTGGACGAGAAGACGGTGCTGGTCCGCAACCCCGACTACTGGGCCGCCGACATCACCGACATCTACCTCGACCGCATCGAGGTCTACCCCATCACCGACACCGTCATCGCGGCGGAGAGGGTGGCCGCCGGTGACATCGACCTCATGGTGACCAGCAACTCCGACGCCATCTTGACCCTGCGCGACTCCGAGGGCGTCCAGACCATCGAGAACGTCCGCTCCAGCGAGGACTTCGCGATGATGAACACCGAGAATGCGCCCTTCGACGACATCAGGGCCCGTCAGGCCCTGACCTTCGCCACCGACCGCGACGCTTACGTGGCGCTCATCCGCCAGGGCACGGCACCGCCCGCTGACACGATGTTCCACCCCGACCTGATCTGGCACAACCCCGACGTCAAGCAGGAGACGAACATGCCGGAGCGGGCCGGCCCGCTGGCAGCCGCGTACTGCGCCGATTTCGGTGACAACTGCACCGACGGCAAGATCAACATCGAGTTGCAGTACTCGGGGCCGTCGGTGGCTCAGACCCGCATCGCGGAGCTGTTGATCGACAGCTGGGAGCCGTACTTCAACGTGACCGAGCAGGAACTCCTCCAGGACGACCACATCCTCGAGGTCGCGCTCGGCTTCTACAACGTGGTGACCTGGCGGCAGTTCGGCGCGGTGGACCCGGACAACGACGTGCTGTGGATCGAGTGCAGGGCGATCAGCTTCATCTCGCTCAACTGGCCGCGCGACTGCGATCCGGAGCGGGACGCTCTCATGTACGAGCAGCGGGCCAGCACCGACCTCGACCGCCGCGTCGAGATATGGCACCAGATCCAGCAGGACCTCAAGGACTCGTACACCTACATCTTCTTCAACCACGCCAACTGGACCATCGGCGCGGGGGACCATGTGCACAACATCTGCGGCCAGACCTCGCCCGATGGCGTGGAGCTGTTCTGCAACAACCAGGGCAGGGTGCAGTTGCACCAGGTCTGGCTGAGCTAGCCCGCTAGCCCCCTCATCCGTTCTGGAGCCCGACTCTGGCAAGATGGCCGGATGGGCGCGGCCGACTCTCGCGCGGGAGGACAACTGCGATGCTGGTTCGACTTGACGTGAGCCCCTCGACCCGCCGGCTCGGGGCAGCCATGGCGGTCGCCCTGGTCGCGGCTGCCTGCGGAAGCGGAGGCGATGGCGGCGATGGGCAGCCCGCCCCGGCCGTCGAGGCCACGCAGACCACTGAGGCAGCCGCTCCCTCGGAACCGGCCGACTCCGGCGAGGGCGAGACCGCCCCCACCGGCGCTGAGCCGGACGCCACCGAGGAGCAGCAGCAGGGGGATGAGCTCCTGGTCGCTCCGGTGGACACGACCACGACCACCGCGCCGCCGCCCACCGACGGCGAGGACGTCGTCGAGGCCCCGGCCGAGCCCGAGGCCCAGTTCGGCGGCACGCTGAGAATCGGGGCCTTCGCCGAGGGCGACGGCCTCAACCCTGCGTCCAACGCCTTCTCGACACCCGTCTACCTCATGGCCCACCCGGTCTTCGACCCGCTGGCCTACTACGACACCGCCGGCAACTGGGTCCCGGTCCTGGCCGAGTCGTGGACCAGGGTCGGCGACGGCACGGCCTGGCAGATGAAGGTGCGCGAGGGGGTGCGCTTCCACGACGGGACCGAGCTCGACGCGGACGACGTTGTGGCGACGTTCCAGGCACAGCTGGCCGACCCGCTGATCTCGATCGCGTTCAGGCCCGGATTCCATCCCGAGGATCCGATCCGCAAGGTCGACGACCACACCGTCGAGTTCGTCGGCGTCCGGCCCTCGGCCCACCTGCCGAACGCGTTCACGAGCCAGCTGGGGATGATCCTGCCGTCGGAGTGGCTCGAGCGGGCCGCCGCCGATTCGAGCCTCAACCAGATGCCGGTCGGCACCGGTCCGTTCATGGTCGAGAGCCGCATCCAGGATGAGGTGACGGTGCTGGTGCGCAACCCCGACTACTGGGCCGCCGACCTGATCGACATATACCTCGACCGGATCGAGGTGTACCCCATACCGGACTCCGCCGTCGCCGCGCAGAGGCTGATAGCGGGAGAACTCGATCTGATAGTCGTTTCCGAGACGGGGGCCATACTGACCCTGCGCGAGGCCGCGGACCAGGGGGTGGTCACCTTCGAGAACCACCGCTCCGACGAGTCGATGCTGCTCATCAACGCACAGAGCGCGGTGTTCTCCGACATCCGGGCCCGGCAGGCTCTCACCTTCGCGACCGACCAGGATCTGTACGTGGAGTTGCTGGGCGAGGGCACGGCTGAGGCGGCCGAAACGATGTTCCATCCCGACTTGATCTGGCGCAACCCCGACATCGTGCAGGAGACGAACATGCCGGAGCGGGCCGGGCCGCTGGTCGCCGGGTACTGCGCCGACTTCCCGGAGAACTGCTCCGACGGCAGGATCAACATGCGTTTCGGCGTTCCGGGCCCGTCGGTGGAGAGCGATCGCACCGTCGACCTGATGGCCGAGACCTGGGGTGAGTTCTTCAACCTCGATACCAGCGTGAAGCCCCTGGACGAGATGATCATCGATGTGGCGATCGGCAACTACGACGTGGCCCTGGCGGACGCGTTCGGGTCGGTCGATCCCGACAACGACGTGATCTTCATGGAGTGCGGCTCGATCAGCTTCATCTCGCTGAACTTCAGCCGCCACTGCGACCCCGAGCGCGACGAGTTGATATACGAGCAGCGCGCCATCGACGACCTCGACCGGCGGGTGGAGATCTGGCACCGCATCCAGGAGATAAACCGCGACGCCTACACGACGATCTTCCTGACCCACACCAACTTCACCATCGGAGCGCGCGACAACGTGCACAACATCTGCGGGCAGATCGGGCCCACAGGCGACGAACTGTTCTGCAACAATCAGGGCAGGATCTGGCCCAACCAGATCTGGCTCAGCCAGTAAGGGGATCCCTTGACCCGGCGACCTTGGACCCACTGCCTGGGGGTGCTGCTGGCAGCCGCGCTCGTCGCGGCTGCGTGCGGCGGCGGTGACGAGTCACGGCCCATCGAGACAACCGAGGCGGTGAGTCGGCCGGCGTCCGGTGCTTCGGACGCCGCTGATTCCACCGGCCAGGGAGACACCGACGCCGCCGTCGACTCCGCCACGGCCGCCGGTAGCGCCGAAGCGCCGGACGATGAGGCCGAACCCCTGCTCGCGCCGGTCGACACAACCACGACGACCACACCCGGATCTGCGGAGATCGCAGCGGAGTCCGGCGGCACGCTGCGGGTGGCCGTCGAGGCCGAGAGTGACGGCCTGAACCCCGCGGTCAACAACTTCGCGGCCTCCGCGTACGCGATGGTCTACCCGATGTTCGATCCGGTCGCGTACTTCGACATCGAGGGGAACTGGGTCCCGTACCTCGCCGAGTCGTTCACCAGGATCGACGACGGCACGGTCTGGCACATGAAGCTGCGCGAGGGAGTGCGGTTCCATGACGGCACCGAACTGGACGCCGACGACGTGATCGCGACCATCGAGGCGCAGCTCGCCGATCCGGTCATCTCGCTGGTGTACCGCAACACCATCGACGCAGGGCAGTTCATCCGCAAGCTCGACCAGTACACGGTCGAGATGCGGTTGGCCAACCCCTCGGCCCGGTTCCCCCTGGTCATGACCTCGCAGCTGGGAATGGTCCTGCCGTCGGAGTGGCTGCAGCGGGCCCGCGAGGACCAGACCCTGAACCAGATGCCGGTGGGGCAGGGGCCGTTCATGATCGAGAGCCGTGTCCAGGACGAGAAGACGGTGCTGGTTCGCAACCCCGACTACTGGGCGGCCGACCGCTTCGACATCCACTTGGATCGCATCGAGGTCTACCCGATCACCGACATGGCCGTCGCGGCGGAGCGGCTGGCAGCCGGCGAGCTCGACGTGGTGATCACCACCAACGCAGAGGCGACCCTCATCATGCGGGAGACAGGCGACGCCAGGACCATCGAGAACGTGCGGGCCGATGAGGGCTTCGCGGTGATCAACTCGCAGCGCCCGCCCTTCGATGACATCCGGGCCCGCCAGGCCCTGACGTTCGCGGCGGACCGGGACGCCTACGTCGCCCTGATCCGCCAGGGAACCTCCCCGCCGGCCGACACGATGTTCCACCCCGACCTGGTCTGGCACAACCCGGAGGTGAAGCAGGAGACGAACATGCCCGAGCGGGCCGGGCCCCTGGTCGAGTCCTATTGCGCCGACCACCCCGGCAACTGCTCCGACGGCAGGATCAACATGGACCTCACCTTCGGGGGCCCCTCGGTCGAGAACACCCGCATTGCCGAGGTTCAGGCCCACGCCTGGGAGGACTACTTCAACGTCGAGCTGGTCGAGGTGCCCCAGGACAAGCTGATCAACGACGCGGTGCTGGGGAACTTCAACGTGATCAACTGGAGACAGTTCGGCGCCATCAGCCCCGACAACGACATCCTGTGGCTGGAGTGCAGCAGCGTCGGCTTCATCGCGCTGAACTTTCCCCGCTACTGCGATCCTGAGCGCGACGAACTCATGTACGAGTCGCGCGGGAGCGACGACCTGGATCGGCGGGTGGAGATCTGGCACCGGGTCGCCGAGATGATCCGAGATGCCTACACCTACATCTTCTACTACCACACCAACTGGACGATCGGCGCCCGCGACAATGTGCACAACGTCTGCGGTCAGGTCTCGCCCGATGGTGCCGAACTGTTGTGCAACAACTCGGGACGGGTGCTCCTGCACGGAGTCTGGCTGAGCTAGGGGCCGAGGGGGGCGTCGACCCCGGACGACTCCGGCCGCTCCCGACACGGCCCCATGGGCGGTAGTAGTCTCTCCGGCCGCAGTGATTGCCACAGCTGACTTGTACGGCGCCCGATGAGCGCTCTGCGGCGACCGGGGCGGTAGGGGCTCGTGGCCAGGTTCGTGCTGCGCCGGGCGATCCTGCTGGTGGCTGTGCTGTTCGCCGTGACGTTCCTGGGCTTCTCCGCCATGAACCTGCTGGGAGACCCGCTTGTGAACGTGGTCGGGGTGCTGGCCGAACTCGACTGCGAGGGCATAGAGGCCGGTCTCGTCGAGGACACGACGGTGGATGCGGCCAGCCGGGACTGCGACACGGTGGCTGCGGCCAAGGCTCAGTACCACCTCGACCGGCCGGTTCCCGTGCGCTACGTGCTGTGGCTGGGCGACATGGCCACCGGGGACTTCGGAACGTCGTTCCAGAACGACCAGCCAGTCAGCCAAGTGATCCGCGAGAAGCTGCCCGAGACGCTGGTCCTGCTGGTGATGGCCCAGATCGTCTCGCTCGGGGTCGCCATTCCCTGGGGTGTGATTGCCGCCTATCGGGCGAATCGGGCCTTCGATCGAGCCTCTACGGTGACGTCGTTCGGCCTGCTGTCGGTGCCCAACTTCGCGCTGGGCGTCGTGCTGCTCTACCTGCTGGCCCTGCGATGGCAGGTCTTCCCGTCGGCCTACGAGAGCGACAACCTCGGCGGGCTGGTGTACTCCATGGTCCTGCCCGCCCTCACGCTCGGCCTGCCCCTGGCGGCCAGCTACCAGCGGCTGCTGCGCACCGACTTGATCACGACGCTTCAGGAGGACTTCGTCCATATGGCCCGAGCCAAGGGTCTCCCGCCGATGCGGATCATGTTCCGCCATGCTCTGCGGCCGTCGCTGTTCTCGGTTGTGACCGTCTTCGGCGTGAGCACCGGGGCCCTGATCGGGGGTTCGCTGGTGGTGGAGCAGATCTTCGGCATTCCCGGCATCGGCCGTGAGATCGTGACCGCCGTGATCCGCGACGACTTCCCGGTGGTGCTGGCGATCGTGATGCTGGTGGCGGTCACCTTCGTGGTGCTCAACTTCCTGGTGGACTTGTTCTACAGCTGGCTCGACCCGAGGGTGAGGGCCCGGTGAACGGCGAGGACCAGGCCACCCCCAAGCCGAGGGCGTCTCGCGACCAGAGAGCCTCGCGGCAACGGCTGCTCTGGCGCTTCCGGATCCTCCGGCTCGTCCGGCCCACCAGAGTGCCCGATGATGGTCCCACCGGAGACGAAGACACCGTTCGCCGCCGTCTGGGCCCCGCCTTCTGGCTGGCGGTGGTCTGGCTGGTGATCATGGCGTTCGTGGCCGTGTTCGCACCGCTGCTTCCGATCGCGGACCCCACCAAGGTTGCCTACTCCGGTCCCCGCGAGTCTCCCTCGTTCGACGCATGGTTCGGCACCGACGCTCTGGGTCGCGACGTGTTCTCCCGCACCATGTACGGCGCCCGCATCAGCCTGGCCGTGGGCGGGTTCGCCATCGTCTTCGGGATGGCGGTCGGGGGCGCCCTGGGGATCGTCGCCGGCTACTTCCGGGGCCGCCTGGACCAGGCCGTGGGGTTCCTGTTCTTCGTGCTGTTGTCATTCCCGGCCCTGGTGCTGGCCATCCTCATAACCGCCACCCTCGAGCGCAGCCTGCTGGTTGTGAGCCTGACCATCGGGATCCTGTCGGTGGCGCCCGTGGGCCTGCTGGCACGGGCCTCCACCCTGGTCTTCGCCGAGCGTGAGTTCGTGGCCGCGGCCCGGGTGCTCGGCGCCCGCCACGGCCGGATCATCGTGCGGGAGCTGCTTCCCAATGTGGTCATCCCCATGGGGGCCTTGACCCTGCTCGGGATGGCCATCGCCGTTGTAGCCGAGGGCTCGCTCGCTTTCCTGGGCCTGTCGGTGGCCGGCGACGACGCCATCTCGTGGGGCAAGATGATCGTCGACGGCGCCGGCCTGCGCGACCTGCAGAACGCCACCCACGTGGCGATGTTCCCCGTCGTGGTGATGTTCGTAACCGTGCTGTCGTTGAACTTCGCGGGCGACCGCATACGCCAGTACTTCGATGTGAAGGAGCTGGCCTTCTGATGGCGGAGCAGGGACGGGTTGCACACGCTCTGTGTCGGTGGTTCGACCCTTGGGAGCGTGCGCAGTGATGGCGGAGCAGGTCGCGGCCGGTGTCCCGCTGCTATCGGTGCGGGACCTCCACGTCCAGTTCCCCACCGAGAGGGGCACCGTCAACGCGGTCAACGGTGTGAGCTTCGACCTCTACGAGGGCAAGACCCTGGCCATCGTGGGCGAGTCGGGCTCGGGCAAGTCGGTCACCGCGAAGACCCTGATGAACCTCCTGCCCCGGACCGCCCGGGTGAGCGGTGAGGTGACCTACGACGGCAAGGACGTGCGGGCCCTGGCCGCAGAGAAGGTCAAGCACTTCTTCGGGGTGCAGATGACGATGGTGTTCCAAGACCCGATGACCTCGCTCAATCCGGTCAAGAAGGTGGGCGAGCAGATCGCCGAGACCCTCCGCTACCACCTCGGTCGCTCCCGTGGCGATGCCCTGGAGGAGGCCGAGGAGCTGCTGAACGTGGTGGGCATTCCCGAGCCGGGACGGCGAGTGTCGCAGTACCCCCACGAGCTGTCGGGCGGGCTGCGCCAGCGGGTGGTCATCGCCATGGCCCTGGCCTGCCAGCCTCGGCTGCTGATTGCCGACGAGCCCACCACCGCGGTGGACGTGACCGTGCAGAAGCATCTCCTGGACTTGCTCGACGAGTTGCGCCGCGATCGGGGGATGTCGATGATCCTCATCACTCACGACCTGGGTGTGGCCCATGGCCGGGCCGACGACGTGGCCGTGATGTACGCGGGCCGTGTCGTGGAGACTGCCGACGCCCGCACCCTCTTCTTCGACATGCGCCATCCCTACACCGAGGCGCTGTTGCGCTCGATCCCCCGCATCGACGACCCAGTCCACCACCGTCTCGACCCGATCCCGGGCCGCCCGCCCGAGTTGGTCGACCCGCCCGACGCCTGCGCCTTCGCGCCGCGGTGCATCTACGCCCAGGCCGACTGCCTAGGCGGTGTTCCCGAGTTGAGCGGGCTGGTAGGGCTGCACCGCTTCGCGTGCCTCCATCCGACGGGCACCGAACGCGGCATGGCCGCCATGTCGGCCAACCGGGCCGCGGGGGTGACGGCGGCCGGGCTGCCGGTCGCCGGCAGCGGTGGAGGCAGTGGCTGATGGCCGGGACCGGCCACGCGCAGTTGCGCGACCGCGACGACGTGCTGTTGCGGGTCAAGGACCTCGTCGTGCAGTTTCCCGCGGGCCGCAAGCGCGTGGTGCACGCCGTGTCGGCGGTGACCTTCGACGTAGTGGAAGGCGAGACTCTCGGAATCGTGGGCGAGTCCGGCTGCGGCAAGTCGACGGTTGCCCGAGCCATCATCCGTCTGGTCGACATCACCTCCGGTGAGGTGCTCTACGAGGGCCGCGATCTCGCCGGCCTCGAGGGCGAGGAACTCCGCAAGGTGCGGCCCAGATTGCAGATGATCTTCCAGGACCCGATCTCCTCGCTAAACCCCCGCCGCCGGGTCCGCGACGTGATCGCGGAGGGTCTGGCCGTGTGGGGTGACGACATCGGGTCGTGGAGCCGTGACCGCATAGACGAGTTGATGGACGCGGTCGGCGTGGAGGCGAGGTACGGCGCCCGGCGCCCGCACGAGTTCTCCGGCGGACAGTGCCAGCGCATCGGCATCGCCAGGGCGTTGGCATTGGATCCCAAGGTTCTGATCTGCGACGAGCCGGTGTCGGCGCTCGACGTGTCCATCCAGGCCCAGATCCTGAACCTGCTCCAGGACATGAAGCGTCGCTACGGACTGACGGTGCTGTTCATCTCCCATGACCTGTCGGTGGTGAAGAACGTCAGCGACCGGATCGTGGTCATGTACCTGGGCAAGGTGTGCGAGATCGGCAGCACCGCCGACATCTACTCCCATCCCGCCCATCCCTACACGCGGGCGCTGCTGGCCTCTATTCCCGAGCCTGCTCCGACCGTGGATGTGAGCGAGGGGGACATCGGCGACGAGCTGCCGTCAGCGACTGCTCCCCCGAGCGGCTGCCGGTTCCACACCCGCTGCCCGAGGGCGACCGACATCTGCGGCGAGGTTGAGCCGGTCAGCGAGCAGATCGGCGACGCCGACCACTACGTCGCCTGCCACCACCCCGTTCCGGTAGAGATCATCGCCCGCTGACCGCGGGCGGGCGCATCTCCTAGGTGGCGCACTCCGAGGCGCCCGTCTCCACGGTGTACGGGCCGGTCTCGTCGAAGTCGACGTAGAACGAGGGGTCGGCCTCGTAGGCAGGGAACTCGTCGAGGTCCTTGAGGCCCTCGGCCACGGCACGGGCGCCGCCGGCGCGCTCCATCCAGTCCCGGAAGCCCTCGGAGGCCTGGCGCTCCTCGATGAAGCGCCGGATCACCCTGGCGGTGGCCTCGGGAGCGTTGCGGGCGGGCAGGCGCAGGGCCTTGTCGCCGAAGTGCATCTGCTGCTGGCCGATGTAGCCCCCCAGCAGCATCTGGTAGCCGGGGGCGCTGCGGCCGTGGGCCCGTCTCTCCGCCCCGAAGAAGCCTATGTCAGACGCGTGGTGCTGTCCGCAGGAGTTGGGGCACCCGGAGATGTTGATGCGGAGACCGCCCACATCGGCCAGCCCCTCGTCCTCCAGGCGCTCGCCGATGGCGTCGCCCAGGCCGCGACTCTGGGTGACGGCCAGGTTGCAGGTGTCCGACCCCGGGCAGGCCACCACGTCGCGGGCCAGCTCCGCGCCCGGGCGGGCCATGCCGATGGCGTCCAGGCGGTCGTACACCGTGGGCAGGTCGTCGGGGTGCAGGCCCCGGAACACCACGTTCTGGCGGTTGGTCAGCCGCACGTCGGCGTCGAGTTCACGCTGCAACGCGGCCAGGGCCCGGAACTGGTCGCCGGTGATGTCACCCAGATGAGCCTGCGCGTAGACGGAGACCGTGCCGTCGCGCACGCCCCGGACCACGTTGACCCGTTCCCACCGCTCGTAGGCGGAACCCGTGCCGATAGTGACCGGCGTGCCGTGGCCCACCGCCGTGACGGTGGCGGGATCTCCCGCACCGGCCGGGTCGTCGCCGTCGATCTGCACCTCGGCCGGGATCCCGCCCGGCCAGGAGGTCGACGCCACCAGGAACTTGCGCTGGGTCAGCACCCGGCGCTGGACCTCCTCGAAACCGAGCGTGTCCACCAGCCACTTCATGCGGGCCCGCAGCTTGTTGTCGCGGTTGCCGGCCTGGTCGAACACCCTCAAGCAGGCCTCGATGGTGGGCAGCAACTCCTCGCGGGGCGTGAAGTCCTCCAGAGCCAGAGCCGGGTGCGGGGTCGTGCCCAGTCCGCCGGCGATGAACACCCGGAAGCCGCGCTCGACCGTGCCGTCGTCGGTGTGGCGGGTAACGCCGATCACGCCGACGTCATTGAACATGGCCTGGCCGCAGTCCGTGTCGCAGCCCGAGAAGTTGATCTTGAACTTGCGGGGAAGCCGCTGGCTGATCGGATTGCGGACGAAGTGCCGGTAGGTGGCCTCGGCCCAGGGCGTCACGTCGAGTTCCTCGTGGGGGCAGGCGCCGGCCAGGTGGCATCCCTGCACGTTGCGGACGGTGTCGCCGCAGGCCTCCCGGGTGGTCAGGCCCGCCGCGGCCAGATGCTCCAGCACATCGGGGATCTGGTCGAGCTGCACGAAGTGAAACTGGATGTTCTGGCGGGTGGTGATGTGCCCCCAGCCCCGGCTGTAGGTGTCGACCAGCCAGCCGATCATCTCGAGCTGCTCGGGCTGGATGGACCCGTAGGGCACCTTCACCCGGACCATCTGGTTGGTGCCGCCCTGGCGCTGCCCGTAGATGCCGTTGGTGAGCCGGTAGACCCGGAAAACCTCGTCGCTCAGCTCCCCGGCCAGGAAGCGCGCGTACTGCTGCCTGTACTTGTCGACATCGGCCCGTATGGCGGGATCGATGGGGCCGCCAGCGGGGGGCGGAGCGGGCGTCGCGGGCGCAGCAGGCGGGGCGATGCGCGGCTCGAGCAGGGTCATGGCACGGCTCCTAGGGATGTCAGAGCGCCGGAGGCGCTCAGTTCAGAGATGGACCGGACGTCGGTGGCTGCGACCGCTCCCACGACGATGGTGGCCGGGCTGGCCGCCCGGAGCCGGCGCAAGCCGGCCAGGTCGGTGCGGTCGATTCGCTGTCGCCGGGTCGTGGCCGCGCTTATCACCGCGACCGGGGTGTCGTCGGCCATGCCGCCGGCCCGCAACCGGTCGGCGATCTGTTCGGTGCGGGCCGCTCCCATCAGGATCACCAGCGTGGTGCCGGTCTGTGCGAGGGCGTCCCAGTTGAGCCACTTCGGCGACGTGGGGTCCTGGTGGGCGGTGACCACGGTGAAACCGCTGGAGACCCCCCGGAGGGTGACGGGGATGCCGGCTGCGGCCGGTGCGGCCACCGCCGAGGTCACCCCGGGGACGACCTCGTACTCGAGCGCGGCGGCCCGCAGAGCGGCGACCTCCTCGCCGCCGCGCCCGAATACGAAGGGGTCGCCGCCCTTGAGTCGCACGACGCAGGCATAGCGGCGGCCCCGGTCGACGAGGACGGCATTGATCTCGTCCTGGGAGGGGCTGGGTGCGCCCGGCGTCTTGCCCACGCCGGTGAGCTCCGCCCATGGCGGAGCGAGTTCGATCACGGCCGGCTCCACGAGCCGGTCGTAGACGACCGCGTCGGCCTGGCGCAGCAGGTTGGCGGCCCTGACTGTCAGCAGTTCCGGGTCGCCGGGTCCCGCGCCCACGAGGTGCACGGTCACGATGCCAGCGCCTCCGTGTCGGCGGCCTCGGTCGCGCCGAGTCCGAGATGGCGCCGCAGAAGGGACCGGGCCTCGACTGTGCGCCCGACCCTCACCAACTCGAGGAGCCCGCTGTCGAGCGCGGCCTCCCAGCCCGGTACCTCTGACGTCTCGAACGCGGCCTTGGCCTCCTCCCTGGTCTCGGCCAGCAGGTCCAGCAGAGTGGTGTAGCCCGAGTCGATCTCCCGCTCGATCCGCTGGCGAAGCCAGCGGGCCAGAGCGGGACTGCGGCCGGCGGTGGAGACGGCCACCTGAAGATCGCCCCGCCGGGCCACCGACGGCAGCGTGAACGTGCAGTTGGCCGGGTCGTCGGCCGAGTTGACGAAGACGTTGGCGGCCTCACCGTCCCAAGCCACCTGGGCGTTCACTGCCGGGTCGCTCGTGGCCGTCACGACCAGCCGGTAGGACGCCGCCTCGTCGGGTCGGTACGCCCGCCTCTGCCAGACGACCTCGGGATTCTCGGCGATGGCGTCGACCGCGGCGGGGGCGACCACAGTCACGCAGGCGCCGGCCTGTAGCAGCCCCTCCACCTTGCGGGCCGCGACGGGACCGCCGCCGACGACCAGGACAGGCTGCCCGTCGAGGCAAAGGTTCACTGGGTAGGACCGTGGGGTGTAGGGCATCCGAATCCGATAATTCCGATAAGATAAGTCGGGATTTGGGAGGGTAGCGCACCTTCCGGCGCGATACAACACAAACCCGATCAGAATTATCGGGATTGATCCTGCCGGTCTTGGGACCGGTCAGCCGCCGCTGTCGGCCGGCGCGTGGTGCGACGTCCGACGGGCGGCTCGGGCGATTCGCCACATGATGAAGGCGACCGCGACGGCTACCGTCCCCAGGGTGACGAACTGCAGGCTCCCGCCCCGGTCGCCGGAGTGCTGGGGGTCTGGTCCGGGATCGGGTGAGCCGATGATCCGGTCGGCGCCGGCCGGAATCTCGTAGACGGGCCTCAAGTCGCCGCCGGTGTCGGCGGGCAGGGGCTCGTCCTCGCCCTCGTGAGCGGCCGCGCCGGAGTGGGCTCCTAGAAGCAGGGCCGCGGCCAGCACACAGGGGACAAGGGCTCTGCGTGCGGGCCTGCGTCGCCCGGCCCTCATGGCTTGGAGCCCGGCCGGTATTGGGCTACCTCGCCAGTGGTGACGGTCAGGTAGGACGGCACCTCGCCGCCGCCGTGCACCGGCACCGACGCCCCCGACATGAACGACGCCAACGGTGAGGCGCAGAACAGCACCACGTCGGCAACCTCGTCCGGGTTCCCGAGCCGGCCGAGGGCCAGGGTCCCGCCTACCGCCTCGATGCCCGCCTCGTCGCCGTAGTAGAGGTGGGCCTGCTCGGTGCGCAGCAGGCCGACCATGACGCTGAGCACACGGATGGTCGGCCCCCACTCGTGGGCCAGCGTCTGGGTGAGGTTGTCGAGTCCTGCCTTGGCCGCTCCGTAGGCCGCACTGGCTGGGGTGGGGCGGATGCTGGACACCGACGAGATGTTGATGATCACCCCGCCGCCGTCCTGGGCGCTCATCACCGGGTGCACCGCCTGGGAGAAGGTCATCGGGGCCAGCAGGTTGAGGGCGATCACCTTCTCGTTGAAGCGGGGCGACACGGTGGCCGTCTCGGCGGGAGGAGCGCCGCCGGCATTGTTGACCAGCACGTCGATCCGACCGGTTACCGACACGGCCGCCTCGACCACCAGGTTGATCTGTTCGGGGTCGCGCACGTCGGCCGCCACGAAGGTTGCCTCCCGCCCGGCCGCGGCCACCGGCTCGGACGGAGTGCGCCGGGCGCACACCACGACATGGGCGCCGTGCTCGAGGAACCTGCCGGCGATGACGCGCCCGAGACCCGCAGTGCCGCCGGTGACGATCACGGTCCGGCCGGTCATGTCGAGAGGATTGTCGGGCACGCGGCTCTCCCCGGGGTTGGCAGGCCCTTCAGGCCGAGACTGCCTTGAAACTACCGCCCCAAGGGAATGGGCAGCGTTCTGCACGGTATGCGTGCATATTGCTGCCAGTTCGCGCCGGTGGTAGCGCTGCCGACTCGAACCCTCTACCGTCGGGCGGTGCCCGACAAGCGCATGACCGAGGATGAGGTGGTCGCCGAGCTGAGCAGCGGCATGACCATCGGCATCGGTGGCTGGGGCTCGCGCCGCAAGCCGATGTCACTGGTGCGGGCCATGCTCCGGAGCGATCTGTCCGATCTTCACGTCGTGAGCTACGGCGGACCGGACGTCGGCTTGCTGTGCGCCGCCGGCCGGGTCCGCAAGATCACTTACGGCTTCGTGTCGCTCGACTCCATCCCGCTCGAGCCCCACTTCCGGATCGCCCGCCAGACGGGCTCGGTGGAGGCCCGGGAGTTCGACGAGGGCGCCTTCTACCTGGGGCTGCTGGCGGCCGTGCACCGGGTGCCGTTCTACCCCACCAGGGCGGGGCTGGGATCGGACATGCTCACCTACAACCCCGATCTCAAGACGGTGACCAGCCCCTACGGCGACGGCACCGAGCTGGTGGCGGTGCCCGCCTTCGACATCGACGTGTCGCTGGTGCACATGAACCGGGCCGACGCCGCCGGCAACGGTCAGTTCCTCGGGCCGGACCTGTACTTCGACGACCTGTTCGCCATGGCCGCCCAGCGCACGTTCATGTCGTGCGAGCGGGTGGTGGCCACCGAGGACCTGCTCAAGGAGGGCTCGGTCCACACGCTGAAGATCCCGCGCCTGCACACCGACGGCGTGGTGGAGGCGCCCGGCGGTGCCCACTTCACCGAGTGCCCACCCGACTACGGCCGCGACGAAGCCTTCCAGCGTGAGTACGCGGCCACCGCCCGCGACCCCGACGCCTGGGCCCGGTTCCGTGCCGGCTGGCTGGACCTCCCCTCCCACGACGACTACCGGGCTCGTCTGGCCGGGCGGACCGAATCCGAAGGAGCCGGTCGATGAGCGGACCCGTTCCCGCCCGGGTGTTCGGATCGGAGAAGGCGCCATGAGCGAGGCGACGATCGACGAGATCTGTCTGGTTGCCCTGGCCGAGGCCTTCCGGGGGGACGGGGAGCTGCTGTGCCATCCGATGGGTCCGTTCCCGGTGGCGGCGGGCAGGCTGGCCCGGGCCAGCTTCGAGCCCGACCTCATGCTCACAGACACGATCGCCTATGCCGTTGTCGGCACGCTGCCGCTGGGGGCGACCGTCACCCATCCCGGCGGGGCTGACGAGGACATCGTGGTCGAGGGCTACCTGCCGTTCCGCACGGTCTTCGATCAGGCGTGGTCCGGGAACCGCCATGTAGTGATGGGCGCCAGCCAGATCGACCGCCACGGCAACCAGAACTTCGCCGCCATCGGCGACTACCGGAAGCCCAAGGCCCAGCTCCTCGGACTGCGGGGCGCGCCCGGCAACGTCATCAACCACACCACCAGCTACTGGATCCCCAACCAGGCCCGAGCCTTCGTCGAGAGCGTCGACGTGGTGTCCGGTCCGGGCTATGACCGGGTGGCGGCGCTGCCCGAGCCGAGTGGGCGCTTCCATGAGATCCGCAGGGTCGTGACCGAGCTGGCCGCCTTCGACTTCGAGACGCCCGACCGCACCATGCGCCTGCGGTCCATCCATCCCGGCACATCTCTCGACGAGGTGCTGGCGGCCAGCCCCTTCGAGCTGACGGTGCCCGACGAGGTTCCGGCCAGCCGCCTGCCCACCGCCGAGGAGCTACGCCTCATCCGCGAGGTGATCGACCCCAACGGCATCCGCAAGCACGAGTTCCGCTCGTAGGGTTCAGCCGCCATCGTGGCGGCGGGAAGCGGGTGACGACCATGGGGGAGCGGCCAGTGGTGTACATGGTGTGCACCGGCAATGCGGCCCGCTCGCCGATGGCGGCGGCCATGCTGCGGCACTTGGACGACGATGCCCAGATCGACGTTCGCAGCGCGGGCATCCTCACGCTGGAAGGTCATCCCATAGGCGCCCGCACCCGGTCGGCGCTGGCCCGCCACGGGCTCGTCGACCACGCCCACCGATCGCGGCAGTTCCGCGGCGCCGATGCGGCCGAAGCCGATCTGGTGGTGGTGATGGAGCCGCTGCATCTGCGCTGGATCCGCCGCAACGTTCCCGAGGCAGCCCCGATCACCGGGTCCTTACGCCGGCTGGCCCGGGACTTGGTCCCACCTCAGGGCGGGGCTGACGCTGGTGACCTCGGCCGGAGGGTAAGGGCGCTCGAGCTGGACACGCTGGAGCCGGAGCCATGGGAGGAGATCGTCGATCCCGGCGCCGGGGAGCAGGACGACTTCGACCGCTGCTCCGACGAGCTGCGTCTGCTAGTGGCCGAACTGCATCGACGCCTGGCCTGATCGAAGACATGTGGGCCCGCCTGCAGCCGTACTGGCGCGACGGTCTGACGATGAGCCTGGCGGTCGGGGTGATCGGTGTGACTTTCGGCGTATTCGCCGATGCGGCCGGGTTCGACCTGGCTCAGATCGTCGTGATGTCGGCCCTGGCCTGCGCCGGGGCGGCACAGTTCGTGGTGGTGGGCGTGATCGACAGCGGCGGAACCGAGGTCGCGGCCGTCGGCTCGGCCCTGCTGCTGGTTGCCCGCTACGCGCTGTACGGGCCCGTGGTGCGGCGCTTCCTGCCTCCGTCGCGGCTGGGACGGCTGGTCGCGGCCCAGTTCGTGATCGATCAGAGCACCGCCATGGCTGTGGCGCAGACCAACCGTCGAGACGGCTCGGGGGCCTTCTGGTTCACCGGTGTCACCCTCTGGCTGTGCTGGATAGCGGGGTCGGTGGCCGGAACCGCGCTCGGCGGGATCATGGGCAACTCCGAGACATGGGGGTTCGACGCAGCGCTGCCGGCGATATTCGTCGCTCTTGTGGCTCCCCACCTGAGGGCACCGGAGGGCCGGGTTGCGGCTCTGGTGGCTGCGGCCGTGGCGTTGGGTGCGGTTCCGTTGACCGCACCCGGCGTTCCGATACTGCTGTCGGTGGTGGCTCTGGCGCCCGCGGCGCTCGTCCGGGGTCGACGGGAGCGGCGTTCGGCCGGTGGGGGAGAGGCCGAACCGGAACGGGGGGCAACCCGGTGAGCTGGCCGATGCTGTTCGCGCTGGCCGCGGGTGTCTATGGCATCAGAGTCCTGGGCGTCACCACGCCCGGAAGGATCGTCGAGCAGCGGCTGGGGCCGCTGGTGTCGCTGCTGCCGGTCACCCTGTTCTCGGCGCTGGTGGCGTTGATGACGTGGGAGAGGGCGGGCGAACTGGTACTGGACGCCAGGGTCGTCGGAGTCGTCGCGGCGGCTCTGGCGGCCTGGCGGAGAGCATCCATGGTGGTGGTCATCCTGGTGGCCATGTGCGTGACGGCAGGACTGCGGGCACTGACCTGACCGCGATCTCGCGACGACGGGCCCCAAGCGTCTGTGAACTACTGGAGCGCGGCCAGGAAGGCTGAGCGTTCCGCGGTCGCGCCGAGCGGGTTGATGCGGAAGGACTCCAGGGTCGACGCGGTGCGGGCCTCGGACACGTCGGCCACGCAGTCGGTGAGCACCAGGCAGTCGTAGCCCCGGTCGTTGGCCTCGCGAACTGTCGCGCTCACGCAGCAGTCTGCGGTCGTCCCCATGGCCACCAGCAGATCGATGCCGCGGTCGCGGAGTCGCCGGTCGAGATCAGTCGAATGGAACGCTCCGTGGCTCGGCTTGTCGATCACCCACTCGCCGGGCACCGGGGCCACGGACTCCACGATCTGCCACCCGGGTTCGCCCCGCACCTGGAGCCGCCCGTAATGACCCTGCCGTCCGACCGGGTGCCCCCGAGCGATCGCCCTGGCCACCTTCGTCGGCGGGCAGTCCGACAGGTCGGCGCGGTACCCCTCGCGGGTGTGAACGACGAGCATTCCCGCCGCCCTGGCCGCGGCGAGGACCTCGGCCACCGGTTCGAGCGCGGACCGGATGTGAGCGGTGTCGAGCCCGATGTCGGCGAAGAACCCGTCCGGAGCGCAGTAGTCGACCTGCCAATCGATGCTCAATAGTGCGCAACGGCCGATTTCGAACGAACCGATGATCGGCCACTGGTACTGCTCGGCGGACACCTTCTCCGACACGCGAGCAGCCTTGCAGATGGACGGCCGCCGGACCACACGACTCATTGCTCGCTGCGCCTGGCAGGCGGGTTCCGATCAGCTCGACGGCTCGATGGCAACCTCGTAGGCGTAGCCGTCGTCTCGGGTGACCGTGATGGTGTAGCCACGCACGGTGACCGATTCCCCGAGGGTAAGGAACGGGAACCTGTTGATCTGGCCGTTGCCGGTGTCTCCTGCGACCTTGACCGGCAGCTCGCCGGTGCCGATGCGGGCATCAACGGTGTACACGAGCACGCCCTCGACGGTATGCTCCGACCCCCAGTCCTCCCTGTAGAGGTCGCTGCCCGACGGCCCGCTGCTCGGTTCGACGGCTGGCGTGACCGTGTAGTCGTAGCCCAGCGCCCGCCGATTCTCGACGACGATTTGTTCGTGCTCGTTCAGCGATACCGCGATCATGGCGGTGCCGCGTCCGGGCTGTGCGATCGGGTTGAGGACTGCCGTGGTCGCGTCCCCGGTGATGCACTCCATACTCCAGGGGTCCAACCAGTCGAGCTGCCACCGGCTCCAAGCAAGCATCTCGACCATCGTCACCGCAGTTGTCGATACTGCAGAGTCCTCGAAGGGCGATTGGACCCACAGGCTCATCAGGCCGAGACGGAATGAGATCGCCGTCCAGTCCGGGGACTGATGGCGGCTGTAGTCGTAGGGGTAGAAGTCGAGGAGGCCGAAGTTGTGCGTCAGTTCGTGGGCGGCGACCAGACCCCAGTTCCACGGAGAGCCGTCATCGGCGGGATGGGTGTTGATCCTGAACGTGGACAGATTCTGTCCGTCGGCATGGGCCGAGCCCAGAGCCAGGCCCCGCCCAAAGTGCGCGCTGGGGAAGATCGTCAAGACGATGTCCGTATCGGAGAAGTCGTAGGTGTCATCGGCAAGCCGTACGGACTCAGCGCTGGCACTGGGCCAGAGACCGCTGGCCCCCGCGGCGTCGGGCGAGATGTAGTCGGTGGACGGCTCAGAAGAGCGGAGCCAGCGGTGCACGACGTCAATCTCGAGTCGGAGCCGTCCGTAGCTGGACGCTTCGAGGTACTGCTCCATGTAACCGAGCCCGGGCTCGATCTCCTCGTGTGTCGTGTAGGTCGCTTGCGCGTCGGGAAAGTCCATGAACAGCACGGTCATGTCCACCCGGCCCGATGACGGCGCAGCCGATTCCATCAGCGGGAAGCCTGCAGTGAGATATCCCTGGCTGGATGGCTTGCAGGCGCGCCTGCTGTGGTGTTCGGCGCGATGCAGGAACGTCGCCATCTGGCCTCTGGTCGTGGCTTGGTCCGGGCAGAAGAGGCTGCCGTCGCCGCACCCCTTGGTGATGCCTGACGCGCTGAGCTTGGCTACATCAGCGGCATACCAGGCGTCGGAGGGCGCATCGCCGAAGTTTGGATCGGGTCCTTCAGGCAGGCCGTAGGCGCGGGAGAGGAAGGCGGCCATTTGAGCCCGGTCCACCTCGGTGTCGGGACAGAAGTTCGTGCCGTCGCCGCACCCGTGGGTCACACCGATCTCAGCGAGCCGCTCGATGAAGGCGGCGTGCGGATGCGACGCGTCCACGTCCGCGAAGCGTGTGGCCGCGACCGGTGCGGGGTCCGCGCTGTCGAGGACCCGTACCATCCAGACGGCCATGGTCGCCCGGTCCAAGGGTTCATCCGGGCAGAACCCTTCGTCGCATTCGGTTCCCGCGAAGATTCTCGCGTCGGCTAGGGCGGCCACGGGCGCCGTGTAGAAGGCGTCGACAGGCGTGTCTGGGTAAGGCTCATCATCTTGCGCGGCGGCCGGTGCGGCCGCGAGGAGTGATACAGAGGCAAGAACAGCCGCAACCGCGACGGCTCGTACGGTGTTGCGGCGCACGGCGAGAACCTAGTTGCGGCAGGCGAGGTGCCCCAGGCGATGCTCCCTCGACGGAGAACTCGCCTCCTAGACGGTGAAGGAGCGGGGCCAGTCGTCGGAGCGGATCAGGGCGTCGGTGCCGCCGTCGACGTAGAACACCGAGCCGCAGGCGAACCTCGCCACCGGTGACAGCAGGAACTCCACCCACTGCGCCAGAGCGTCGGGGTCGGGCGTCTCGGGCACCGGGACCGGGAACGCCTCAATGAGCGGGCCGTACACCTCGTCGTCCTGGAGCCGGCGCAGCATCGGGGTGTCCACCGGCCCAGGTGCGATCACGTTGAGCCGGATGCCCTCGCCCACCCACGGCTCGGTGACCGCGGCCCGGCGGCACCAGCGGGTGACGGCCAGCTTGGCGCCCGTGTAGGCGACGGTCGGAGCGAACACCGGGTCGACCTCGTTCACGATGTCCACCGCGTCCTCTTCTCGACCCTCCAGGTAGGCGGCCGCCAACTCGTCGGGCAGGTTCGGCGTGGTGGTCGACGAGTTCGACCCGAACTGCACAACCTGGGCCGAGCCCGAGGCGGCCAGCGCGGGCCGCAGCCCCTCCAGCAGGGCCACCGATCCGAAGTAGTTGACCCGGGCTATCAGCTCTCCCGCCACCGGCGGGCCCAGACCCGCCGCCGAGACCGCGCCGTCGAGGACTGCACCGGCCGCGTCGACAACGGCGTCGACCGCTTCGGCCCGACCCTTGGCCGTTCCCAGGTCGGCGCACACCTCCGCGTCACGCCGGTCGATGCCGATCACCTGGTGTCCCGCCGCCTCGAGCCGGGACCGGGTGGCGGCCCCCATGCCCGAGGCCGAACCGCTGATTGCGTAGATGCCCATCCGCATATCCTGCCTTGCGAACAGCGCGGATTGGTGACCATCAGTGGCGCCAGCGCGCGGCTTGGTGTTTCCCGCTCCTGTTCGCTGCGCTCACGGGCCGCTCGGGCCACGGCCTCGCTCAGCGATGGGCAGGATTCGTGGAGTTTGGCCTATCCGCTCGGCCTCTGGCCAGCGGCGAGTGTCGCGACTAGCCGATCAGAGGGCCAGACTGGGACCATGGACTCCGAGGCAATCGTCAACCAGATCGAGCTCGACGGGCGGCGCCTGATCGAGGTGGCCCGATCCGATCTCGGCGCAGCCGTGCCCACCTGCGGCGACTGGACGCTGCGAGACCTGGCCGGGCACATGGGATGGGTGCACGCACTGGTGGGCAGCTACGTGGCCGGCCGAGCCACCGAGCCCCTGTCCCGGGAGCAGATGCCCCAGGTGCCCGACGACGACTCGGCGGTGGACTTCGCGGCCGGCGCTCTCGACCGGCTGGTCGGCGCTCTGGCCGGCATCGACCCCGACACACCGGTGTGGAACTGGTCGCCCCGGCCCGACGCCGGCTTCTACTTCCGCCGGATGCTGCACGAGACCAGCGTTCACCGCTGGGACGCCGAGAATGCGGTGGGGGAGACGGGATCAGTGGACGGCGACCAGGCCCGGGACGGGGTGGACGAGTTCTTCGACTTCGTGCTGCCCAACGCTCAGCAGCGCAAGCGCCGGGACCTCCCGGCCGGCAGCCTGCACGTGCACCGCACCGACGGCGAGGGGGAGTGGATCGTGCACGCCGAGGGCGACGAAGTCGTCATGGAACGGGCCCATGTCAAGGGCGACGCCGCGGTGAGAGGGCCGGGCGGTCCGCTGTTCCTGGCCATGTGGAACCGGCTGCCGCTCGACGACGCCTCGCTGTCGGTGGTGGGCGACGGGCAGGTCGCCAGAGCCTGGGCCGCTCTCGCCCCGTGAACGAGAGCCCCGATCCCGCCCGGGCCGAGCCCGGCTCTTCCGGCGCGGTGCCCGAAGCGGCCGGTGCACTGACCGACTCGACCGGACCGGCCGGCAGCGACGGATCGACCGCCGACCCCCGGGAACTGGCCAGGACGTCGCGCCATGCCGTGTGGGGCTGGCGCAGCAACCTCGACCAGATCATGCCGGTGTTGCTGTTCCTGGTGTTCTTCAACCTCGATGCGCTGCAAGTCGCCGGGCTGAACAACATCGAGGTGGCCATCATCGCGGCCACGGCGTGGTCGGTGAAGGCGGCCTACAGCCGGCGCCGCCGGGGTCTGCCCATCGGCGCGTGGCTGCCGGTAATCACTGGCTACCTGCTGGTTCGGGCCGCGATCTCGATAGCGGTCGAGCGCGATCTGGTCGACTTCGGGGTGAGCACGGAGGCGGTCTACTTCGGCATCGGAATCGGTACCAAGATGCTGGTCGGAGTGGCGGCCGCCGTGACGATCCTCGTCGGCAAGCCCTTCATGCTCTGGGTGGCCCGCCGCTTCGTGCCGCTGCCCGAAGCGGTGCGCGGCGACTCCCGCTTCGTGTCCACTATGCGCAACGTCACCTGGGTGATCACCTTCTATGAGGTCGGCTCGGCCATCTGGGACATCTGGCTGTACAACAACGCCGGGGTCAACCTGTTCCTGGTCACCCGCCAGTTCGTGAACTTCTTCGCGGCCTTCCTGCTGATATTCGCCACGCTGGTGTACGTGGACCGCCGATTCTCCAAGATCGACGGCTGCCCGAGCCTCGTGGACCTGGTGGGCGGGGCCACCCGCCGCGCTCCGGCATCCGAGTAGTGACCGCCGACCCGCCGGCATCATCTCGACTGGAGGGCAAGTCGGTTCTCGTCACTGGGGGCGGCACCGGCATCGGACGGGCCTGCGCGGCCCGGCTGGCGGCCGAGGGCGCGACCGTGACGATCTGCGGACGGACCGAGGAGAGGCTCGCGGCGGCCGCGGCTGCCATCGATTGCGGCGGCGGGGGATCGGTGTCCTACGTGGTGGCCGACGTGACCTCCGAGGACGACGTGACACTGGCATCGCAGGCTGCGACCGACGCCGACGGCTGCCTGCACGGCGTGGTGGCCAACGCCGGCGGCGGCGGGGGCATGGGCCCGTACCACCTGCTCGACACCGACGAGTTCAAGCGGGTGCTCGACCTCAACGTGGTGGGAACCATGCTCACCATCAAGCACACAGTTGAGCGTCTGGCCGCGGCCCAGGGCGGCTCGTTCGTGGCGATGTCGTCGCTGGCCGGACACGTCACCCACCCGTACTTCGGGGCCTACACCGCGGGGAAGGCCGGCATCGAGGCGATGATCCGCAACGCGGCCGACGAGTTCGGGCCCTCCGGCGTGCGCTTCAATGCGGTCAGGCCCGGCTTCATCGCCACCGAGATCATGGAGGCCATCCCCCGTGATTCGGCCGTGTACGCAAGCTACGTGCAGAACACTCCGCTGGGCGGGGTCGGCCGGCCCTCCGACGTGGCCGCGCTGGTGAGGTTCCTGATCTCCGACGAGTCCCGCTGGATCACCGGCACCGCGATCAACGTCGACGGGGGGCACAGCCTGCGGCGCGGGCCCGACTTCGGGTCCTTCCTGCCCTACGGCGAAGACGTCAAGTCGGGCCGGGCCCGTCCCTGAACCAGAGGCCGAGCAGGTAGGCGAGCGAACCCGGCCCATACGGGCGAGGCCGTGGCCCGAGCGGCCCTCAGGTCGCAGCGAACAAGAGCGGGAAGCTGGCCTTCAGACAGCCCGCAGGCGCTCCCATTCGTCCAGCAGGCTCGAGTCCACCTCGCGGACCAGCGCGCCCAGCCACTCGGCCACCTCGGCCAGACGGTCGTCGACGGCAGCCGCCGGCACGGTCTGCACCAGCGCCTTGTAGCAGTCGGTCAGGTAGCGCAGCACCAGCCCCTCGGAGCGCTTCAGCCCGTAACGGCTCACGTACTGGTTGAAGGTGTCGGCGTGCTCGACCATGTCGCGCACCACCGACTTGGGGCTGGGCCGCAGATGCCCGACCCACGGGTGATGGCGGGCGAAGGTGTCGAAGGCGGGCTCGATGAACTCGGCCTCCGGCCTCGGCCAGGTGACCTCGGCCAGCCGCGCCATCCGCTCCTCGTACTCCACACCCTCCTCCTTCATGCGGGTCATCAAGGTGTCGCGGGCCGCATCCCGCTGGGCCAGCAGCACCGCCAGCGGGTCCTCCAGTACCGACTCGGCCACGCTGAGCACCTGCAGGTGGTAGTCGGGAGCCTCCTGGTCCAGGACCGAGACGGCCTCCACCGCGAACAGCCCCAGCGGTTGGTTGAGCCGGAACTCGTCCTGAAGGTCCATGTTCACCCGGACCGGGCGGCCCGACTCGTCCGGCTCGGGCAGCACTTCCACGATCCCGGCGTCGATCAGTGACCGGAACACCCCGACCGCCTTGCGGATGTGCCGGCGCTGGCGGGAGCGGGGCTCGTGGTTGTCGACCAGCAGCCGCTTCATGGCCGCGCAGCCGTCTCCGTGCCGGTCCAGGACGTTGAGCATCATGGCGTGGGTCACGTCGAAGCTGGACTCGAGCGTCTCGGGCGTGCCCTCCCACAGCCGGGTCAGGGTCTTGTCGTCGTAGTGGGCGTAGCCCCGCTCAGGGGGCTTCTTGCGGACCAGCTTGCGGAGCTTCCTGGGATCGCCGGCCGCCCGCATCTCGGCCCGCTTGTTCTCCACCGCGTGCTCGGGGGCCTGCACCCACACGCTGCCGACCGTGTCGAACCCCCGCCTTCCCGCCCGGCCCGCGATCTGCTGGAAGTCCCGCACCGACAGCACCCGGGTGCGCCGGCCGTCGTACTTGTAGAGCTGGGTGAACAGCACGGTGCGGATGGGAACGTTCACCCCCACGCCGAGGGTGTCGGTGCCGCAGATCAGCTTCAGGTGGCCCTGCTGGGCCAGCTTCTCCACCAGCAGCCGGTACTTGGGAAGCATGCCGGCGTGGTGCACGCCGATGCCGGCCAGCACGAAGCGGCGCAGGTCCTTTCCTATGGGCGTGTCGAAGCGGAACCCGCCCACCGCCTCCTTCACCGCGACCTTCTCGTCGCCGCTGAGCACACGCAGGCTGGTGAGGCTCTGGGCCCGGGCCGTGGCCGCCCTCTGGGTGAAGTGCACTATGTAGACCGGAGCGCGCCCCGACTTCAGCAGCTGTTCTATGGAGACGTGCAGCGGGGTCTCGCGATACTCGACGTCGAGGGGGACCGGGCGCTCGGCCGAGGCGACCAGTGCGGTCTCGCGCCCGGTGCGGGCGGTGAGGTCCCGGCGCAACGCGGTGGTGTCGCCGAGGGTGGCCGACATCAGCAGGAATCGAGCCCCGGGCATCTCCAGGAGCGGCACCTGCCAGGCCCAGCCGCGGTCCCGGTCGCCGTAGTAGTGGAACTCGTCCATCACCACCAGGTCGCCAGGGGTGCCCGCGCCGGACCGCAGCGCCCGCTGGGCCAGGATCTCCGCGGTGCAGGCCACCACCGGGGCGCGACCGTTGACGGAGGCGTCGCCGGTGACCATGCCCACATCCGACGGACCGAATGCCGCGGTCAGCTCGAAGAACTTCTCGCTCACGAGCGCCTTGATCGGAGCGGTGTAGACGGCCCGGCGTCCCTGGGCCAGCATCGTGAACGCTCCGGCCAGGGCCACCAGCGACTTGCCCGAACCGGTGGGCGTGGACAGAACCACGTTCTCGCCTGCCAGCAGGCGCAGCACCGCCTCCTCCTGGTGCGGGTACAGCTCGAGGCCGGCCGCGAGCGACCATTCGATGAAGGCATCCAGCAGTTCGTCGGCGCCGGGTGTGTCGGGCAGGAATCTGCCTAGAGCGGGCAGGGCCATTCCGACCGCAGGCTAGAGGCCGAGCGCGAGTAGGTGAGTTCGGCCTCGTAACGTTGGGCTGATGCCGAACGACGATTCACCGGCGGCCGGCGCCGGGTCGTCGGCGGCTGAGGCCGCCCGGATCGGCCCGCGGCTCTGGGCGCTGCCGGTCATCATCTTCATGACCGCGGCCATGACGGTGGGCCAGATCACGATCCTGGGCAAGCAGGTGTTCGACATGACCGGCAAGCCGCTCGATCTCGGCTTGCTCGGCCTGGCGGAGTTCGTCCCCACCCTGCTGCTGGCCCCCCTCAGCGGCGTGCTCTCGGACCGCTTCGACCGGCGAGTGATGTACGCCTGCGGGCTGGTGGGGGAGGCGGCCGCATCCGCGGGGCTGTACTTCTACGTGGCGTCCGAGCCGACATCGGTTGTGCCGATATTCGCCCTCGTGATGGCGTTCGGCTGTGCCCGTTCGGTATTGAGCGCGGCCAGCCGGGTCATGCCGGTCGACATGGCGCCTCCCGGTGCGGTCGAGCGGATGGTGGCGGTGTGCATGTCCGGCTGGCAGGCCGGTTTCGTGGTCGGGCCGGTCGTGTTCAGCTTCGTCTTCGTGGCCGACGTGGCCGCCCCCTACCTGCTGGCCAGCGCCACCGCGCTAGCTGCGGCCGCCCTCCTGGCGGTGGTGCCGGCCAGCGGGGTGACCCGCTCCGCGGCTGTCATCGGCTCCGGGGTGCGAGCGGTTCTCCTCCACGCGCTGCAGGGACTCCGCTTCATCCGGAGGAACCGGGTGGTGCTGGGCATCATCTCCCTCGACCTGTTCGCGGTGCTGTTCGGGGGGGCGGTGGCGCTCCTTCCCGCCATCGCCGAGGAGCGGCTCGGAGTCGGGGCGGTCGGGCTCGGATGGCTGCGGGCCGCGGTGGGCATCGGGGCGTTGGCGACGATGGCCGTACTGGCGGTGCGGCCGCTGACCCGGCGCGTGGGCCTGATGCTGATGGCGGCTGTCGGGGTGTTCGGCCTGGGGACGATCGTGCTCGGCCTCACCCGCTCCTACGCGGTGGCCTTCGTTGCGCTGCTGGCGCTGAGCGGTGCCGACTCGGTGAGTGTCTTCGTGCGCAGCACGCTCGTGCCGCTGGCAACCCCCGAGGACATGCGGGGCCGGGTCATGGCCGTCGAGTACACATTCGTCGGAGCCTCCAACGAGCTCGGCGCGTTCGAGTCCGGTGTCGCCGGGGCGCTGCTGGGGGTGGCCGGCGCCGTCGTGTTCGGCGGGGTCGGCACTCTGGCGGTGGTGGCGGCGTGGTGGGTGCTGTTCCCCGAGCTTCGAAGCATCGACCGCTTCGCCGAGGTGCGCCCCGACACCTGAGATGGGCACCTGCGGGGGCTATCGTCGAGACCTGACCGGGCGTCGACGGCAGGGGTGGCAGCAGATGAGGATCGTGCTCGAGGCGGACAAGTGCATCGGCAGCGGGAACTGCGAGATGCTCGCTCCCGACGTCTTCGAGGTACGAGACGACATGGTGTGCCACATCCTCGCCGACGAGCCCGCCCCGGAACTCACCGAGGACGCCGAACTGGCGGTGGAGGCGTGCCCGACCCGGGCTCTGAGGATCGAGTAGCCCGCGACGTGTCTTCACCCGCCGCGCGTGTTCTAAGGTGCGCGCCGTGGACGTAGTTCGAGTCCTGGACAGCGGCGAGGCCTGTCCCGAACTGCCCATCGTCGAGCAGGGGGGAAGCGCCCGAGCCGTCGTCTGGCCCGGGGTCGGGGCCCTGCATCGATCGATGCATCTGGTCAGACTCGACGGCAACGGAAGGACCAAGTCCCTCAGCCACCCGTCGGACGCCGTCTATCACCTGTGCGAGGGATCGGTGACGGCCGCCGATCCCGACAGCGGCGAGAGCTTCGCCGTCGGCGTGGGCGCAATGCTCCACATCGACGCGGGCACGACGTACCGGATCGAGGCCGGGATTGATGGCGCCCTACTGGTGGGCGGGCCCTGCCCGCCCGACCCGGCCATGTACGAGCACCTGGAGGACTGACCATGGCGATCCGCGTGTTTCACCGGGACGAGCCCAGCCTGAAGGCACCCATGATCTCCAGCGACGCCCGGTTCGTGGTCTGGCCGGGGGTCGGCGCCGAGATGGCCAACATGAACTACGTCGTGCTCGAACCGGGTGAGAAGAACATCCCCCACACCCACGACGACTCCGAGGACACGATCTTCTGCCTCGAGGGCCGGGGCACGGTGAGCGACCTCACCAACGGCACCCGGCTCGAGTTCCAGGCCGGCCAGGTCATCCATGTGCCCGTCGGTGTGGAGCACGCGGTCATGGCCGACCGGGGCGAGCGGATCGTCAGCATCGGAGGCCCCTGCCCGCCGGACTGGAACCTGCTGCGCCTGCTCGGATTCGACTGAACCGCCTCTGCTGTGAAGCCCGCCGCCTTCGACTACCACGCGCCCCGAACGGTGGAGGAGGCCCTGAGCCTCCTGCACGAGCATCAGGACGAAGCGAAGGTTCTGGCCGGCGGTCAGAGCCTGGTGCCCGCCATGAACTTCCGGCTGGCCCGGCCGGCGGTGCTGGTCGACATCGCCCGGGTCCCCGGACTCGACCGCATCGAGGTGTCGGACCCCGGCAGCGTGACGGTCGGCGCCCGGGTCCGCCACCTCGACCTGGAGCAAAACACGATCCCCGGGCCTCTGGGCCTGCTGCTCGCCCGGACGGGGCGATGGGTGGGCCATTACCCGATCCGGGTCCGCGGCACTTTCGGCGGAAGCCTCGCCCACGCCGATCCGGCCGCCGAATGGTGTGCGCTGGCCTGCGCCCTCGACGCTGAGATCCATTGCCGCCGCGCGAGCGGCTCCCGCGTCGTCGGCGCGAGCGACTTCTTCGAACAGATGGCCTTCACAACCTGCCTGGAGCCCGACGAACTGATGGTCGGGGCGCGGCTGCCCCGGCTCGGTGATTCATGGGGCGTCGGCATGGCCGAGTTCGCCCGCCGCTGGGGCGACTTCGCCATCGTCCTGGCGGTCGCCGCGGTGGAGCGCGACGGCGATTCGATCGCCCGCGCCCGGATAGCACTGGGCGGCGTCGCCGGAGGACCGGTGAGGGCGAGCAACGCGGAGGCCGCCCTCAGCGGCCGCCCTGCGGCGGCGGAGGCGGTGGCGGCGGCCGCCACCGCGGCTGCCGAGGAGGTCGACCCCACCGGCGACATCCACGGTTCGGCCGACTACCGGAGAGACCTGGTGCGGGCCATGGTCTCCCGAGCGCTGGATCAGGCTCTGGCATGACATGGACCGTTGTGTTGGGCCGGTCGTCAGGATGAGGTGGACCGTTGTGTTGGGCCGGTCGCCGGCATGACATGGACCGGCCGGTCGCTGCGCCGGTTCGAGGATCCGGCTCTTGTCCGGGGGCTGGGCCGGTTCGTGGCCGATGTGGCCGACAATCACCGGGGGGCGCTGCACGCCGCCTTCGTGCGCAGCCCGGTTCCGGCCGGAAGGATCCGCTCGATCGAGGCCCCTGCGGGAGCCACCGTGCTGACGGCGGCGAGCTTCCCGGGGATGCGCACCATATGCGCCCGGCTCGACCGGCCCGACTTCGTGCCGCTGGAGACGCCGGTGCTGGCGTCGGACGCTGTGCGCCATCCGGGCGAGCCGGTGGCTCTGGTCGTGGCCGGTTCGCGGGCCGAGGCCGAGGACCTGGTCGAGGAGGTGATCGTCGACATCGAGGCGACCCGGCCGGTGCTGGACGCAGCCGCGGCCACCGACCCGGCCGCTCCGCTGGTCCATGACGGTCTCGACATGCCGATGGGGAACAACGTCGTGCTCGACGCCCGTTTCGCGACCGACGACGTGGACGCCGCCTTCGAGGCGGCCGACGAGATCGTGACGCTCGACGTCCGGGCTCACCGGCAGAACGCGCTGCCCATCGAGACACGGGGCGCGCTGGCGGCCCACGACCCCGGAACGGGCCGGACGACGCTCACGGCCGCCAACCAGATGCCCCACATGCTGCGCACCGCGCTGGCCGACATCCTGGACGTCGGTGAGGCCGAGCTCCGGATTGTGACCCCCGAGGTGGGAGGGGCGTTCGGGCAGAAGATGTGCGTGCCCCGCGAGTACGCGGCGCTGGTCGCGGCGGCGCGCCTGCTCGGAGCAACCATCGCGTGGATCGAGGACCGGTCCGAGAACCTGCTGGCCTCATGGCACAGCCGCGACCACACCTACCGGCTGAGGGGAGCCTTCTGCGATAACGGGGAGCTGCTGGGCCTCGACGCCGACATCGTGTGCAACATCGGGGCCTACAGCAACTATCCGGTCACTTTCGGCGTCGAGCCCCTCATGGCCCTGGCCGAACTGCCGGGGCCGTACCGGTTCTCGCAGTACCGGGTGCGCTCCCGGGCGGTGACCACCAACATGTGCCCCATCGCCCCCTACCGGGGCGTCTCGCGTCCGGTGCTGACCCTGGCCATGGAGCGGCTCATGGACAAGGCGGCCCGCCGGCTCGGCCTCGACCCCGTCGACATCCGCCGCACCAACCTGGTCAGGGAGTTCCCGTACTCGATGCCCACCGGGCTGCCCGTGGATCCGGGCTCCTACCTGGAGACGCTCGAAGCGGCCGTCGAGGCGGTCGACCTCGAAGGGTTCCGCCGGCGCCAGCAACAGGCCGCGGCCGAGGGCCGCTACCTCGGGGTCGGATTCTCGGTGTTCGGGGAGCGCACCGGCTACGGCACCCCCGCCTTCGCGGCCCGGGCCATGGAGATCACCCCCGGCTACGAGACGGTGCAGCTGGAGATGAACCCGTCCGGCGACGTCACCGCCCGCATCGGTGCGTCCCCCCACGGCCAGGGCCTGGCCACCGCGCTGTCCCAGCTGCTGGCCGACGAGTTGGGTGTCGAGCCCCGGCAGGTGGCCGTGGTCCACGGCGACACCGACGCCACCCCGTACGGGTGGGGCACCTTCGCCAGCCGGTCCATGGTCATAGCCGGCGGGGCGGCCAAGCTGGCGGCGGAGCGCCTCGCGGACCGGCTCAAGGAGATCGCAGCCCACCATCTCGAGGCCAGCCCCGAGGACATCCGCCTGGAGCAGGGCTCGGCCGTCGTGGCGGGCACGAGCATCGGCCTGGCGCTGCCGGAGATTGCCCGCATGGCCCATCACAGCAGCCACCGCCTGCCCGGCGGCATGGAACCCGGACTGGCCGTGTCGGCCACGTACGACCCGGCCGGCACCTTCTCCAACGCGTGCCACGCGGCGGTGGTCGAGGTGGACCCCGACACCGGTCACGTGAGTCTGGATCGCTTCGTGGTGATCGCCGACGCCGGTCTGGAGGTCAACCCCATGATCGTCGAGGGGCAGATCCACGGGGGCGTGACCCAGGGGATCGCCAACGCCCTCTACGAGGAGTTGGTGGTGGACGACGACGGCAACCTCCTGACCGCGTCGCTCATGGACTTCCTGCCTCCGACCGCATGCGAGATCCCCGTCATCGAGGTGACCCACACCCAGACCATCACCGACGCTTCGATCACGGGCGCCAAGGGCGTGGGCGAGGGCGGGGCGATCGGCGCCCCGGCCGCGGTGCTGAACGCCATCTCGGACGCGCTGGCGCCGCTGGGCATCGAGGTCAACGAGATGCCGGCCACGCCGGCCCGTCTGCGCGAGCTGATCCGCCGGGCAGTGCCCGCGAGGGCAGCCGCAACCGCAACGACAGGAGGCCCCGCATGAGCGCTCGGAAACGTCAGGGAGCACTGGCCGCTGCCCGGGAGTCCCCCCGTGACAACAGGAGCAGAGCATGAGCGCTCAACGTGTCGAGCTGACCCTGACCGTGAACGGCCGGCCCCACGAGGTGGCGGTGGAGCCGCGCAAGACCCTGGCCGACACCCTGCGCGAGGACTGCGGCCTGACCGGAACCCATCTCGGCTGCGAGCACGGCGTGTGCGGCGCCTGCACCGTCCTGGTCGACGACGAGCCGGTGCGGTCGTGCCTGATGTTCGCGGTGCAGTGCCCCGGTGTCGAGATCCGCACCGTGGAGGGACTCGCCGACGGCGACCGCCTCCATCCGATCCAGCAGGCCTTCTGGGAGCACCACGGTCTGCAGTGCGGCTTCTGCACCCCCGGATTCCTGATGCTGGCAACGTCCGTGCTCGAGTCCCGCCCCGACATCGGTGACGAGGAGCTGCGCGAGGTGCTGGCATCGAACCTCTGCCGCTGCACCGGCTACCAGAACATCATCACCTCGGTGCACGCGGCCCGCGATCAGATGCGGTCGTGATCGGAGCTCGATCGGTTCAGGAGGCGCGGTCGTCGTGATCGGCGAGTCGGTTCCACGTCTCGAGGACCAGCCGCTGCTGCGGGGCGAGGGACGGTTCGTGGCCGACATCAACCTTCCGCACCAGCTCCACATGAGGATGGTCAGATCCCATGCGGCCCACGGCACGATCACCTCGATCGACGTCGCCGAGGCCCTGGCCGTGCCCGGCGTGGCTGCGGTCTGGACGGGCGCCGATGTGGCCGATATCGGTCCCATCGACTTCAGGCAGGTGGGCGCGGACCAGATGGTGCCCTACCGCCAGCCGATCCTGGCCACCGAGCGGGTGCGCTACGTCGGCGAGCCCGTCGCCGCGGTGTTCGCAACCGACCCGTACATCGCCGAGGACGGCGCGGAGGCGGTGGTGGTGGAGGTGGCGGAGCTGGCACCGGTGCTCGACGTGGCCGGCCCGCTCGGAGACTTCGACGGGCGGCTCGACACCGAGGCGTACGTCTTCACCGAGGAGACCGGCGATGTCGACGAGGCCCTCGCTGAGGCCGAGCACACCCTGGCGGTCGAGTTCCGGGTGGGGCGCCACACCGGCGTGCCCCTGGAGTGCCGGGGAGCGGTGGCCGTGCACCACCGCACCACTCAGACGCTCGAGTTCCTGGGCGCGGCCAAGGTTCCGTTCCAGAACCGCGACGCCCTGGCCAGGATGCTCGGCCTGCCGCCCTCCCGTGTCGTGCTGCGCGAGGCCCACGTGGGGGGCGGGTTCGGCGTGCGGGGCGAGCTGTACCCCGAGGATGTCCTGGTGGCTCTGGCCGCGGTGCGGCTGGGCCGGCCGGTGAAGTGGATCGAGGACCGCCAGGAGCACCTGGTGGCGGCCAACCACTCGCGCGATCAGCGACACCGGCTGCGGGTCGCGACCGACGCCCGCGGAGTGATCGAGGGCCTGGAGGTCGACTTCGTCAGCGACCAGGGCGCCTACGTCCGCACTCACGGGGCGACGGTGGCGACCCTGGCCGCGGCCATGCTGCCCGGCCCGTACCGGATCCCGAACTATCGCGTCACCGGCCGGGTGCGGTTGTCCAACAAGACCCCGGCCGGCACCTACCGGGCGCCGGGGCGCTACGAGAGCACCTTCGTCCGGGAACGGGCCATGGACGCCATCGCAGCCGAACTGGGCATCGACCGGGCCGAGGTCCGGCGTCGCAACCTGATCGGATCGGACGAGATGCCCTTCGAGCGCGGCATCGACGCCCTCGGCACGCCGGTCGTCTACGACTCCGGACTGTACGAGACGATGCTCGACCGGGTCTTGGGCCACATCCAGTACCCGGCCCTCACCGAGTCGCTGGCCGAGCGGCGGGCGGCCGGGGAGCTGGTCGGGTTGGGTCTCGGCTTCTTCGTGGAGAAGTCGGGGCTCGGACCGTTCGCGGGGAGCCGGGTCACCGTCGACCCCTCGGGCTGCGTGACCGTGACCACCGGGGAGGCGTCGGTGGGCCAGGGCTTCGAGACGGTCATGGCCCAGATCTGCTCGGAGGTCCTCGGCGTCGGCCTGGACAGGGTCTCGGTGGTCCACGGCCAGACCGATCAGATGTCCTACGGGATGGGTGCCTTCGCCAGCCGGGCCACGGTGATGGCAGGAACCGCGACCCACAGTGCCAGCCTCGCCCTGCGCCGGCGCGCCATCGAAGTGGCCGCCGAGATGCTCGAGGCCAGCCCCGAGGACCTGGTGCTGGTCGACGGCGCGGTGAGCGTGGCCGGCTCGCCCGCGCAGGCTGTCTCGCTGGGCGAGATCGCGTCCGCTCTCGGCCCGGCGTCGCCCTACGCCGAGGGCCGGCCGGGGCTGGTGGTCGAGGAGTGGTACACCACCAGTCACATGAACTACCCGTACGGGCTGCACGCCGGTGTGGTGGCGCTCGACCCGGCCACGGGCCGCGTCTCGTTCGAGCGGTACGTGATCGCCTACGACATCGGGCGGGCGATCAACCCGATGCTGGTGGAGGGCCAGATCGTCGGCGGCGCGGCCCAGGGCTTCGGCGGCGCGCTGTTCGAGGACTTCAGCTACGACGAGATCGGCCAGCCTCTGGTGACGACGTTCATGGACTACCTGATGCCCACCGCGGCCGAGATGCCCGACGTGGAGATCCTGCTGTCCGAGGACGCCCCCAGCCCGCTGAACCCGCTCGGAGTCAAGGGAGCGGGCGAGGGCGGCACCAACGCCTGCGGTGCGGTCGTGGCGGCCGCCATCGACGACGCCCTCGGCCGTCCCGGAGCGGTCACCTCCCTGCCCGTCACCCCGGAACGCCTCCACGCACTCTGCCGGGATCAGGCCGAGGCGGCCGCAGCCAGTTCTCGCAGGAGCCTCCGGTAGACGATCGATCCGGAGTCGGCCAGCTTGAGGTGGAGCTCCTCGCGGGGGTCCAGGGGCAGCTCGGCCGGGTCCTGGGCCTCGACCACGATGCGGTCCTGCTCCATCACCTCGTGGAAGCCGGCCCCGAAGGCGGCGTCGGGGGTGTCGAAGGAGTGGTTGCGCGACAGCCACGAGAATATGAGGGTCTCGGCCCGGTCGGTGGGCGAGGCGATGAAGGTGATGGTGGTGATGTCGCCGGCCTTCGACTCGCCCTGCTCGGACCAGGTGACGCCGCCGCTGGTGGCCACCACCGACTTGCGGTCGTGCAGTGTGAAGGGCAGGTGCAGCGTGTAGTCGCGCAGGAGCACGCTGTCGTCGTAGGCGTACCTCATGCCGTCGCCGGTGACCTCTACCTCGAAGGGCTTGATGAACGCCCCGTCGGCCAGTTCGGTGAAGCCCTCGTGCACGAAGTTGAAGTGGGCGAAGTCGATGGCGTTCTCCAGCATCCGGCCCGCGGACGACTGCCAGCGCCACGTCCCCACCAGGAACACGTGCCAGTCGTCGCTGTTCCAGTCGTCATCGGGCCACGGGGGCGGGTCGGCCAGGGGCTCGTCGGGCGCGATCCATACCGCGCCGTGGTCCTCGCGCACGTGGTAGCGGTGGACTCTGGCCTGGCTCGGGATGGAACCGCCCTCCCCCAGCGCGGGGATGAACGCCACCCTGCCGGTGCGGTCGTACTGCCAGCCGTGGTAGGGGCACATCAGGCGACCGTCGCGGATGCACCCGCCCGACAGGGCCACGCCCCGGTGCACGCACTTGTCGCGCAGAGCCACGAGACCCCCGGCGTCGCGGTACACCACGATGGTCTCGCCCAGCAGCCGCGCCTGCTTGGGCTCGGCCGTCACCTCTCCGGAGACCGCGACCGGATGCCAGTAGTGCCTCAGTGCCTGGTCGAGTTGCTGTGCATGATCGAGCATCGGAGTCCCCCCGGTCTAGGCGAGGCCCTACATCGGCATCAAGGCGCCTTGGACATGTCGACGATGGCGGCGACCATGCCACCGCCGGCCGGTCCCTGCTGGAGGGCGGCGACTGAGCAGTACACGGCCGGATCCCCGATGGCGGCAGCCGCCACCGCGCCCACGGCGCCCTTGGTGTGGTGGGTGTGGTGGATGTCGGAGTCGTTGATCGATACGAGCCGGCGGCCCCGCAGCCGCCCCGAAGGGTCGGTCTCGCACTTGATGAAGCAGTTCACGACGGCATCGCCCAGGTCGCTGGGATGGGGGCGTTCGGGAAGGTCCAGGCCGGCCGAGCGGATGGCGTCGTAGATCCCGTCGAAGTCGAGGGCGTCGCGCATGACGGAGTGGCCGATGCGGAAGTCGCCGCCCGCGCCGGCCTTGTTGCCGACGACCACGATCTGGCCGGCGTCCTGCTCCACGCCCGAGGAGCACGACGCGACCGACGAGTAGAGGTCGAGATCCTTGGCGATCTGCTCGGGGCGGGGCAGATCGAACTCCCCGACCGCGTAGCCGATTCCGAGCGCAGCGGTGGCGTTGGACACCGCCATCGACTCCATGGTGTCGGTCAGCGCCACGGTCTTTCCCCGGCTGCGGGCGTCCTCGATGCGCTCGCGGGTCAGCAGCGGGGTCTTGGACTGCACGAAATGGACATCGGTCGGGTCCGTGATGCCTGCGTCGGCCATCGCGGCCCGCACTCCCTCGGCCACCTTCTCGACCATCGGCAGGCGACCGATCTCCTCGGGCAGGATCGGCTCGGACATGGCCACACCCACCTCCACCCGCTTCTCGTCGCCGGGGCCGCTTTCACCGGGAACGCGGGCGAAGACGTTCATGTGGGGGGCTATCACCCCGTCGGTGCCTCCCGACCACACGATCGGCATCTGGTCGATCTCCGAGGGCGGGCGGGTGCCGTGGGTGTTGAGAAAGTCGCGCAGCACCCGGTCGGCCAGGATCCGCGAGAAGTCGTTGACCCCGCCGTTGCCCTCCGTCTTGCCTATCACGCCGATGATCTGATCGGCGGTGAATGAGCCGTTCTCTATCTCGGCCAGCAGCCCGCCGGTGTCGGTGACGAACTCGAACGGGATCTTGCGAACAACTATGGGCATCTACACCTCTCCTGTGTTGTGGTCGACTCCGAAGAAGAGCGACTGCAGTGCCGCGTCCTCCAGCACCTCCCGGCTCGACACGGGCTCACCCAGCACACCGGCCTGCATCACGTACACCCGATCACAGTGGGGCAGGCAGACGAGCGGGCTCTCCTCGATCACCCACATGAGGGTGGTGCCCGAGTCGCGGATGCGCAGGATGTCGTCGATGCGCTCCCGCACGATGGACGGTGCCAGGCCGGTCGTGGGCTCGTCGAGGGCCAGGAAGCGGGGTCCGGTGATCATCGCGCTGGCCAGCGCCAGCATCTGGCGCTCGCCCCCCGACAGAGTGCTGGCGTTCTGGCCCATGCGGTCGCGCAGAGCCGGGTACGCCTCGGCCACCTCGCCGACCCGCCGCCGGATCTCCACCGGGCTGGATCCCCGCAGCGCCACCGAGAGGTTGTCGCGCACGCTCAGGTCGGGGAAGGTGTTGTTCTCCTGCGGGACAAAGCCCATGCCGAGCTCGGCCAGGCTGTGGGCGGGATGGCGCCGCAGATCGGCGCCCTCGAAGCTCACCGAGCCGCCCTGAGCGGGCAGCAGGCGGAAGATCGTCTTCAGCAGCGTGGACTTGCCCGCACCGTTGGGCCCCACCACCGCGACGATCTCGCCCGCGGCCACCTCGAGGTCGACGCCGTGCAGCACCGGGAAGCCCCCGTAGCCGGCTTCGAGCGCCTCAACCCTAAGGACGGCCTCGCTCATGCTCCTACGTCCTCCGCGCCGTCCTCGCTCATGCTCCCTCGTCCTCCGCGCCGTCCTCGCCCAGATAGACCCTCATCACGTCGGGGTCGGCGGCGATCTCAGCCGGTGGCCCCGAGGCCAGCAGCGCGCCCCGGTCGAGCACGTGCACCTCGTCGGCGATCTGCATGAGGAATGAGAGGTTGTGGTCGATTATCAGGCTGCCCAGCCCCCGCTCGTCGCACAGCCGCCGCACCAGCTGCGACAGCCGTCCGATGTTGGCGGGAGCGACCGCGGCGGCCGGCTCGTCGAGCAGCAGCATCTTGGGCTCGGCCATCAGCGAGCGGGCGAACTCGAGCAGCTTGCGGTCGCCGGCCGACAGCTCGTCGGTACGGACGTCGAGCAGATCCGTCATGCCCAGTTCGGCTGTGATCTCCTCGGCACGGCTCTGGGAGGCCCGCTCGTGGTCGCGGGCTCGGCGGCTCAGGCCGAGAGCCCCCACCGGCGTCTCCGCGAAGTGGGGGGTGGCCGCGGCCAGCATGCTCTCTCGCACGGTGAGGGTGGTGAACCCGACCGGCGTCTGGAAGGTTCTGATGAGCCCCAGTTCGGCCACCCGCCACGGCGGCAGACCGTCGATGCGCTGGCCACCGAAGGTGATCGAACCCCGGTCCGGGGGGTCGAACCCGGTTATGGCGTTGAACAGGGTGGTCTTGCCCGCGCCGTTGGGGCCAATGAGCGCCGTGACTCTGTCCTGGGGCATCACCGCCGATACGTCGTCGACCGCCACCACGCCCCCGAAGGTCTTGCGGACCGCGTCGAGCACCAGTTCCATGCCGGTCCCTATCCGCCCGGCGCCGGCGCGGCTCCGGCCGGACGCGAACCCTCCGCCGAGTCCGTGGAACTCCCGCGGGCGCGGTCGCCTGCACCGAAGGCGCTTCGCTCGGAGAACAGGCCGTCCGGACGGAAGCGCAGCACCAGCACCAGCAGCAGCCCCACCAGGAACGGCTCGATGGCGACCAGGATGTTGATGTGGGAGGGGTCGACCTCGATGAGGCCCACGGCCTCGGTGAACACGATCAGCACGAAGGCTCCCGCCAGTCCGCCCCTGATGCTGCCCAGGCCCCCGATGACCAGCGCCGTCCATACCGTGAAGGTGATGCCCGGCGCGAACAGCTGGGGCGAGATGGCCCGGATGTAGAACAGGTACACCGGGGCGGTGGCCCCGATGAGGACTCCGGCCAGCACGAAGGTCTTGATCCTCATCCGGTTGACCCGCTTGCCCAGCGCGAGGGCGACGGCCTCGTTGTCGCGCACGGCCCGCAGCGTCCGGCCGAACGGCGAGATCCCGACCTGACGGGTGACGAGATACATGACCGCCGCGGCCAGCACGGCGATGCCGAGCAGCACGTAGTTGTAGTCGCGGCCGGTCACGAAGCTGTCGAAGGGGCGGTTGATGTTGGCAACCCCGACGGTGCCCCGGGTGAGGTCGGCCTGGATGACCACCAGCTGGCGGATGATCTCCGCGAATGCCAGCGTGGTTATCAGGAAGTACTCGCGCCGTAATCGCAGCGCGGGCGCGCCGATGGCGAACGCCACCAGCCCGGTGAACAGCGCCGACAGCGGCCAGGCCACCCACATCGACAGCCCGGGGGTGAACCGCATGTCGAGATCCGGGTCGCTCGCCGTGAGGATGACGTAGCAGTAGCTGCCCGACGCCAGCAGTCCGGCGATGCCGAGATCCCACATCCCGCCCCAGCCGGACTCGACGTTGAGCGCCATGGCCAGGCTGGCGTAGATCGCCGCCAGGGTCAGGACGCCCACCCAGAAGATGGGATTCGTCATGGCGCTGCCGCCCCAGCCCCGGTCGTGGGGGTCACGCCACCACCGCGTCCTTGCGGCGCTGGACGGAGAGGATCCCCTCGGGCCGGAGGATCAGCACCGCCACCAGCACCCCGAAGGCCACCACCGGCCGGTAGGCGGTGGGGATCACCAGAGCGGAGACATCCATCATGATTCCCAGCAGCAGTCCGGCCAGGATCACACCGGAGATGCTGCGCAGCCCGCCCAGCACCGCGGCCGCCAGCACGATCAGGATGTTGTGCCAGCCGATCTCGGTGTTGACCGAGCCCAGCACGCCCAGCATCACACCGGCCATGGCTCCGAATGCCGAACTGATGAACCAGATCGTGTTGGACACGGTGCGCACCGGCACGCCCCTCACCCGGGCCAGGTCGTCGTTGCTGGCCACGGCCCGCACGGCCCGGCCCAGTCCGGTGGAGTTGAGGAACAGTTGGAGCGCGGCGATGCTGCCGATCGCCAGCCCGATGATGACCAACTCGTTGGTGGCGATGCTGATGCCGCCGAAGCGGTAGAGGCCGCCCGACACGTCCGGGTAGAAGCGGGCCTTCGTTCCGAACAGCGCGAGGATGGCGGCGTACATCATCAGCGCCAGCCCGATGGAGGTGAACAGCAGCACGGTGCCGCCCTGGTGGCGCACCGGCTGGAAGAAGACGGCGGACAGCACAACGCCCAAGACGCCCAGCCCCACCACGGTGATAGCTCCGGCGACGAAGATGTTCATGCCGTAGGTGTCCACCAGCACGACGCCGACGAAGGCGCCCAACGCCATCATCTGGGCATGGGCGATGTTCAGGAAGTTCTCGGTCTGGCGCACGAGCGCGAAGCCGAGGGTCGCCACGGCCAGGATGCTGCCGGTGACGATCCCGAAGACGACGTTTTGCACGGCGGACTCCTCGGGGGAGCGACCCCGACGGCCGACCCGGAGTCCCGGGCCAGCCGTCGCGGTCAGTCTCGCGTCTCGATCAGGACGGCTTGACCAGCGTCGGGTCGAGTTCGATGTTCTCGCGAACGACCCAGTCCCCGTCCTGGACCTGGATGACAGCCATCACTGGCGACAGCAGGTTGCCGACGCTGTTGAGGTTCATGTTCGACGTGGTGCCGTGGTAGTCGATCTCGTTGCCTGCCTCCAGCTCGGCCAGGCCCTGGGCGTAGGTGAAGACCTCCACGCCGGGCGGGTTGGCGATGTCCGGGATGGCCGCGGCCACTGCCGCGCCGTCGGTGGTGCCGGCTGCTGCCATGGCCAGACCCAGCACGATGTACTGGTCGTACTGCCAGGCGTCGTAGAAGCCGATCTCGGGCGGGTCGCCGATCTTGGCCTCGAACCTGGGCACGTAGGCATCCCAGGCCGGGTTGTTCACGGTGTCGTAGGCGGTTGCGCCGACGACGGCCGACGCTCCCGCCACGCCGCCGATGATCTCGGCGATCTCCGGGCTGAGAAGGTCGGTCGTGAGGATCAGCGGCACGTCGGTGTAGCCCCGCCGCTGCCACTCGTTGAGGAGCGGCACGCCGGTCTCGAAGCCGGCTGCGATGTAGACGGCGTCGGCCCCGGACTCGAAGGCCTGGGCGACCTGGGCCGAGTAGGTGGCCTCCCCCGCGTTGAAGCGGACGTCCTCGGTGACGGTGCCGCCCATCTGCTCGGTGAAGACGGCCTTGAACACGTTGGCGGGACTCTCGGTGCCCTCGCTCAGCTCGACCAGCATGGCCACGTTGAGGTAACCCTCGTCGCGGGCCACCTGGGCGCCGACGATGCCGTTGTCGGTGTCGGAGGGGATGATCCGGAACACCATGTCGCCGCCGGTGTTGTCGAGCTCGGTGGTGCCGCAGGTGCTGCAGATCGTCGGGATCTGCAGTTCGTGCACCGTGTCGAAGATGGCGATCATCCCGTCGGACTCGATGCCGCCCAGCGCGTGGATTCCATCGACCTCGGTCAACTCGGCGAAGCCCGATACCGCGCCCTCAGGCGTGGACCCGTTGTCCTCCACGACGAGCTCGACCTCGCGGCCCAGCACGCCTCCGCCTGCATTGAGCTCCTCCACGGCCACTTCGGCCGCGGCCAGGGCCCAGTGGCCCCAGGGGCCGTAGTCCCCGGACTGGCCGTTGAGGAAGCCGAGCTTGACCGGCCCCTCGTCCTCTGAAGTGTCTCCGCTGCAAGCTGCGGCGGCCACGAGGCCGACTGCGAGCAGCGCTACGAGAATGCGCTTCACGGTTCTTGTCTCCTTCCGGTACCAGGTCGAGTGGACCCGGTCGACATCTACAGGCCCATAGCGTGGCACCAAATCGCCCGTCTAGCTACTCCGGGGCCGAATTGTCTGACAGAACGATGTCGCAAGCGTCCCTTTCTCTTGGCTGAAGGTGTCACAGTCTTGTTGGCTGTACGACCGCTCGCGGGGCGGCATAGCCATCGGCTCAAGCGTCTGACATATAGTTGCACCGTCGCAAGCCGAGCCAGATGGGGGAGGCCGATGAGCAACGCGCTGCGCCAGTACTGGCACCCAGTGGCCGCCGTCGAGGAACTCGACGGGGGACCGATCAAGACGACACTGCTGGAGGAGGACCTGGTGGTGTTCCGCTCCGGCGGCGAGATCCACGCCCTGCAGGATCTGTGCATACACCGGGGCACGCCGCTGTCGCTGGGATCGGTGAACGCCGAGGGCTGCATCGTGTGCCCCTACCACGGCTGGACGTACGACACCGACGGCAAGTGCGTGTACATCCCGTCCCAGCCGCCGGACCGGCAGCGGATCCCCTCGCAGGCGAGGGTGCCCGCCTACCGGACCGCGGAGCACTACGGGCTCGTCTACGTGGCGCTCGAGGAGCCGGTGGCTCCGGTGCCGGATTTCCCCGAGTACTACGACGACGGCTTCCACATGATCAGGCCGGGGGAGTGGACCTGGAACGCCAGCGCGGCCCGGTTCGTCGAGAACGCCATCGACACGTCGCACCTGCCGATCGTGCATCCGGGCCTGCTGGCCGACGCCTCGGCCACCGTGATCGCTCCCTTCGATATGGAGGAGACCGACCAGGGCTACGCCTTCTCCGCGAGACGCCACGACGTGGACGAGGCCATGTTCGGCGACGCCGACGAGCTGGTCACCCAGAAGACCTGGGTGGAGATCCCCTTCAGCTGGCGCCTGCTGATCACCGCGGAGTCCCAGAGCACGGTGGTGTTCATCGCCAACCAGCCGATCTCGATCAACAAGGTGCGCTTCTGGGAGTACGTGGGCATCAAGGGTCGCCAGGACCAGACCGACGACGAGATCATCGCCTTCCACCAGAAGGTCATCGAACAGGACCGCCACATCGTCGAGCACCAGAGGCCCGAGATGCTGCCGCTCGACATCACCGCGGAGCTGCACCTCAGAGTGGCCGACGAGCCCGCCCTCGAGTACCGGCGCCGCCTGGCGGCGGTGGCCGGCGCCGAATACGCCTGAGGGTCCAGCCCGGAGCGCACATCAGAAAGGAGCGCGACCCATGCCGACCGCGATGAGCCTGGAATGGCCCACCGACGACTTCAGCCGCATCCCGTTCGCCGCCTACCTCGACGAGGAGATCTATGTCGAGGAGCAGGAGCGGATCTTCCGAGGGCCGACCTGGTCATACTTGGCCCTCGAGGCCGAGATACCGGATTCCGGCGACTTCATCACCACCTATGTGGGCGACACGCCGGTGCTGGTGAACCGCCAGCGGGACGGCGAGGTCTCCGCGTTCGTGAACCGGTGCATGCACCGGGGTTCGATGCTCAAGCGCGAGTGCAGGGGCAACGCCACCATGCACACCTGCCTGTACCACCAGTGGGCCTACGACCTCACGGGCCAGCTGCGGGCCGTGCCGTTCGCCAAGGGACACATGGGTCGGGGCGGGCTGCCGCCGGACTTCGACATCAAGTCGGTGAAGCTCACGTCGCTGCGGGTGGAGAGCTACCAGGGTGTGCTGTTCGGGACGTTCTCCGACGGCGCCGAGCCGCTGGCCGACTACCTGGGCGCCAATGTGCGGGCCGAGCTCGACCGGGTGTTCAACCGGCCCCTCAACCTGCTCGGCTACCAGCGCCAGCGCATTCTCGGCAACTGGAAGCTCTACAACGACAACGTGCGGGACCCGAACCACGGGGCGCTGCTGCACATGTTCCACGCAACCTTCGGCCTGTACCGGCCCACCCAGCGGGGCGGGGTGAAGCTGGACGACCGCGGCCGCCACAACATCAGCTACTCCATGATGGGCACCAGCGACGACGAGGCCGACGCCGAGGCGTTCTCCGGCACTCAGAAGGTCTTCGACAAGGGATTCCGGCTCGAGGACCCGTCGATGCTCCAGTACGACAAGGAGTTCCCCGACGACGTGTCGCTGACCATCCTGTCGATCTTCCCCAACATGGTCGTGCAGCAGATCACCAACAGCCTCTGCACCCGCCAGATCCAGACCCGCGGGCCGGGGGAGCTGGAGCTGTACTGGACCTACTTCGGATATGCCGACGACGACGAGGAGATGACCCGCCATCGTCTCAACCAAGCCAACCTGGTCGGCCCGGGCGGGCTGATCTCCATGGAGGACGGCGAGGCGGTCGAGATGGTCCACCGGGCTGTCAAGCGCGAGCAGGACGAGCACGGCATCGTCGAGATCGGCGGCAAGGGCGAGATCGGCGACCACGACTATCTGGTGACCGAGATCCCGATCCGGGGGTTCTGGTCGTACTACTACGAGCTCATGGGCATCGGGACCGAGCAGGCGGCCTGATGGTCGACATGAGCGAGCACGACGCCATCATCAACCTGATGGCGGACTACGTGCACCTGATAGACGAGGACCGCCTGGAGGAGTGGGTCGAGCTCTTCACCGACGACTGCACCTACAAGATCCTGTCGCGTGAGAACGTCGAGTTGGGCTATCCGCTCGAACTGCTGTCGTGCCACAGCAAGGGGATGCTGCGGGACCGGGTGGTGTCGCTGCGCGAGGCCAACCTCTACAACCTCCACACCGACAAGCACGTCCTCAGCGTGGTCCGGGTGCAGGGCTCCAGCGACGGCGTGTGGTCGGTGCAGGCCAACTTCTCGGTGTACCAGTCCACTCTGGACGGCGAGACCGACCTGTTCGCGGTCGGCACCTACCGCGACAAGGTGGTCTTCGACAACGGCCACCCCCTGTTCGCGGAGAAGATCGTCGTCAACGACACCTTCGCGGTGGCCAGGATGCTCTCAACCCCGATCTGACGCTGCTAGTCGCAGCGAGAATCAACGCAGGTCTGGGCGACCGGGGGCTACTCCTGCCAGCGGGTGTAGCGGGGGTCGTCCTCGAAGAAGGCCCGGTACATGCCGTCGAACGCGAGCCATTGGAGGTCGATGCTGCGCCGGACCGCGTTCCAGACCCGGGTCCGGGTGTAGTCGTCGTTGGCGTAGCGGCGCACGATGGCGGGACCGATGTCTCCGTGGTCCTCCTCGATCTCGGAGGCGTGGATCTCCCAGTAGGTCAGACCCTCGGAGCCCTTGGTGTAGCCGTAGTCGCGGACGAAGGACTCGATGAGCATGTCGTTGCGCTTGGCCGAGGCGCCCTCGATGAAGGCGATGCCGGCGATGGCCGCGATCCAGTCGCCCTTGAAGGCGTTGAAGTAGCGCCACTGCTCGAACGCGGCCGTCTCCGGTATGGCATCGGTGGCCATCATTTCCTCCGCCGACAGACCCAGCGTGGCGCACCAGTTGAAGTAGATCTGGAGGTGGTGGCCGGTGCCGGAGTGGCTGCCGGTGGCCTCCTCCATCAGCACGTCGCCGAACCACAGGTGCTCGATGTCGGGGTCGCCCTCGGGCGCGTAGGCGTACACCGCGCAGTGCGGGCGCGGGTTGGGCTTGGGCCCGACGAAGAAGAACTGCCGGGCGAAGCCCCGCAGGGCCTTGCGGGAGGCGTTCCCCTCGCAGATGGCGCTGACCAGGGGGTGGAACTTGATGTGCTCGGCCTCGACGGTCTCGTCGATGCGTCGCAGTAGGTCGTCGGTTTCAGCAGACATGGGGCGGCACCCTAGCGGGGGCTTTCACGGCGCCCCTTGTCGGGCGCTGGCCGACCTGGTGCCGCTCGATCGGGTCAGCCGCGCAGCTCGACGCCTTCGAGGGCCTCCGAGCCGAGCCGGCCCGCGAAGAACTGGGTGACGATGGCGTTGAAGGCGTCGGGCCGCTCGAAATAGGGGGCGTGGGCGGCTTCGTCCATGATCGCCAGGCGCGACCCGTCGAGCATCTCGTGGGCGGCCTCTCCCATCGCCAGCGGGAAGCCCAGATCCTCGCGGCCCCACACCAGCAGCACCGGGAACCGGCCGCTCAGCGCGGCCAGCCGCTCGCCCACGACATCGTCGTCGATGCGGTTGGCGAAGTAGTCGGCGACCCGCTCGAACCCCTCGGCCGCGCCCGGCGAGTTGTTGATGCGCACCTCCTCGCGGTGCAACTCGGCGGTGACGAGGCTGTCGTCATGGATCACCGAATGGAGCTTGCGGTCGACCATCTCGGGTGTGGTGTCGCCGATCAGGCCCGCGGTGCGCTCCCTGGCCTCCGGCCCGATGGGGGCCATGCCCAACGTTCCCACCATCACCAGCCCGGCCACCCGATCGGGTATCTCGCAAGCCACCGTGGCCAGGACATGGCCGCCCAACGACGTGCCCACCAGGTGGACCCGGCCCGCTCCGACCTCGTCGAGCACGGCCCGGGCGAAGGCCGCATAGTTGGGCACTGAATGGTCGAAGCGGCTGCCCTTCTCGGCCAGTCCGTGACCGGGCAGGTCGATGGCGTAGGCGTGGTAGCCCGCCGCGGCGAAGGCGCCGAGGTTCAGACGCCACCGGTCGGCCCGGGCCCCGACGCCATGGACCAGCAGCATGGTCCTGTCGCCCCGGCCGGCCTCCAGGACGCGGGTCAGGGTCCCGGCCGCTCCGAGCGGGTACTGGATCATGGCGAGTGCCACCTCCGGACGCGGTTGTCTGTGGGGCTTGTCAGCTCGACTCCTGCGCGGCCGTCTCAGCGAGTTCGTCGAGCTGGGCCAGCAGGTCGCGCTCGCCGTTGGTGTCGAAGTCGCGCGGATCCGGATGGGCGGCCTCGCCGCCGTTGTAGATCAGGTCGTAGGTGATGTCCGACGGGCAGATCGTCTGGGCCCGCTCGTACGGCCGGCGCTGGGCCAGCACCTCGTCGTCGAAGACCTGCACCTCGCCGCGCAGGATCACCGTCTCGATGCGCCGCTTGTCCTGCAGCACCCGGATGTCGGCGAGCGGGTCGCCGTCGACGACGATGATGTCGGCGCCCTTGCCGGCCACCAGCGAGCCGACGTCGTTCTCCTCGCCCAGCACGATCGCGCAGTCGTGGGTGGCCGCCTTGATGGCTTCGAGGGCAGTCATGCCCGCATAGCGCATCAGCAGCTCGAGCTCGCGGGCGTGCCAGTCGCCGTAGGGAGTGCACGAGAACCCGGTGTCGGTGCCGGTGATGATGGGCACCCCGGCCTCGCGGGCCTTGTTGAGACAGCCCGCGGTGTCGTCGAGGAGGCGGGTGTAGGCGCTGCGGGTCTCGGCCGGAACCCCGGCCGCCCCTCCGAACTCGCCCAGGTTGCCCAGCAGCAGCAGGGCCGGCGCCAGCGGGATCCGCGAGTCGGCCAGCCGCTCGATGGTGTCGTCCCGCAGGGTGTTGCCGTGCATGATCCAGTCGAGCTCGGCCGCCACCGCGGAGTCCACGTTGTTGGAGCCGCGGGCGTGCATGGTGATGCACTTGTTGAGGCGGTGGGCGGCGTCGGACATGGCCTTGACCTCATCGCGCGAGAACGCCTCGAAGTCGCCGAGCACGCTGTCGCCGATCTTGATCAGGTCGACGCCGTTCTTGACCTGGTGGCGGACCTCGGTGACCATCTCGTCGGCGGTGTTGACCACCTTGCCGATGCTGGAGTCGGGAACACCCACCGACGACGGGTACCAGTCGCTGATGCCGTTGCTGGTGGACAGGAACCGGCCCGCGGTCTTCATGCGGGGACCCTGTATGAGGCCCTCGGCGATGCCCTCGCGGATGCCCACCCCGATGAAGTAGCTGCCCCCGGGATCAGAGATCCCCGTCACGCCGGCCCGCAGGACCTTGGTCACGTTCCAGGCCGAGCGCAGGGTGCGCAGCTCGTGGCTGGTGTAGAGGTCCTGCTCCTCCTGCGTCCGTGACTCGCCGAAGGAGGTGTGGCAGTGGGCGTCGATGAGCCCGGGCATGACCGTCTTGCCGGTCGCGTCGATTCGAACCACGTCCTCGCCGCGCGGGATCGACTCCTCGCCCGCGCCGGTGCCGACCGCCTCGATCGTCTCGTCCTTCACCAGGACCGAGCAGTCCTCGACCGCGGGAGAGCCCGTGCCGTCTATGACAGTTCCGCCGCTGATCAAGATCCACGAACTCATGGTTGCCTCCTGGGGGCCGGGACGGGTGTTCGGACCATACCGCAGTGCCCGATCAGGAATCGATTCGGAAGCCGCCGACGATGAGTGAGCGCGGATTGATGCGAGACCCGTCGCGTCGCAGCGGTGTCATTCCCGCTCCTGTTCGCTGCGCTCACGGGCCGCTCGGGCCACGGCCTCGCCCGTATGGGCCGGACTGGCGCATCTATCCGCTCGGCCTCTAGGCGGGAGGCGCCGGTGAGCGGTGTGATAATGGGCTGCATGACAACCCAGCGGCCGGACACGGCCAGACTTCCACTGCTTGCCGACCGCGCCGGCCTCAGTGAGTCCCAGCAGGCAGTCTTCGACTGGATCGTCGAGAGCCGCGGCACGATGATCCGCCCCTACGAGGTGCTGTTGCACCTGCCCGAGATGGCCCGGCCCGCGGCCGAGCTCGGTCACCGGATCCGCTACGAGGGCGCGCTCAGCGACCACGACAGGGAGTTGGCGATCATCGCAACGGCCGTGGCCCACGCCTGCGGGTTCGAGTGGGACACCCACGTCGGGCTGGCCCGTGCGGCCGGGGTGGCCGAGACGACGATCACGGCCGTGCGAGACCGTGAAGGCACCGTCGAGCCGCCCGACGATGTTGTCGTCGGCTTCGTGCGGGAGATGTGTGCCGCCTCCAGGGTGTCGGATGCTGCGTACTCCGGGGCGCGGGAGAGGTTGGGCACGGCCGGAGTGGTGGAGTTGAGCACGCTCGTGGGCTACTACACCCTGCTCGCCTTCGTCATCAACCTCGCCGAGCCCGACCTCCACCCGGGAACCGAGTCCGAGATGGTCCAGGGGTAAGCGCCCAGGTCAGGCCAGGCCGGCGAGGTCGACCTGGTTGGTGGTGTACCAGGCCACGAACCCGTGGTCGGCGACCATGTTGTGGCCGTTGATGGCCGCGCTGGCGTCGGAGCCGAGCATGACCAGTGTGCGGGCGATGTCCTCCGGGGTGAGGATGCCGGCGGACTGGTCGACCATCCAGTCGATGACCTTCTCGGTCATGTGGCGGCGGAACTCGGGCAGCAGGGGAGTGTCGATGACCCCGGGACACACGCTGTTGGTGCGCACGCCGTAGTCGAGGTAGCTGCGACGCGAGCCGTGCATGGTCCAGACCTGGGCCAGCTCCTTGGAGAACTCGTAGGGAGCGGGGTCGATCAGCTCGCCGTGCTCCGCGATCCAGGCCAGGGCCTCGTCCCAGCCGTCGATGGCGATCAGCTCGAGGATCTCAGCCAGGTTCTGGGGCCAGCGCTGCCCGGCCACTGACGCGGTGTTGACGATGGCGCCGCCCCGGTTCATGGTGGGCAGCAGCTGTTCGCTGAGCCGGCGCAGCCCCAGGTAGTTGACCCGCAGCACGAAGTCGGAGGAGTGCAACCCCGACACTCCCGCGTTGTTGAACAGCACGTCGACGCCCGGGCCGATGGCCTCGCAGGCGGCGTCGATCGAGTCGGGGTCGCTCAGGTCGGCGGCGACGTACGCAGTGGCCGGACCGGTGGGCTCGTTGCGGTCGAGCACGGTGAGGTCGGTGCAGCCGGCATCGGCCAGGAGCTCGACGGCGGCCGCGCCCACCCCGCTGGCGCCCCCGGTGAGCACCACCTTCTTGCCCGCGTAGCTGAAGAGGTTCGATGAGGGTTCGGGCACGGTGCGACTCCTTGCTGGGGTTCGGCTGGAAGGGCGGACGGCTCAGGCCGGGGTGAAGGATAGATGGGCTTCGCGCCGGCCGTGGACGAAGGCGTTTGGAACCGGCCCGCCCTCGGGGCTTCGACCTCATTCCGCTCCCGGGGGCCGTTGGTCGGCGTTCTCCAACTCGTCACCGTCCCGGGAGCGTGCCTGCCCGGGGGAGTTCTAGCGTTCAGGGCGGAATTCATCCTTACTTCATCGAATCGGGGCAAAACTTCACTCTAACCTCATTCATCTATCACTAGCCTACTCGCCGGTTGCAGGGTGTCAGCACGCCCCACGGGTCGGGCAACCGCGGCCGAGAGAGACCTGTATGCGCGCACCCGCCTTCCTGACGAACTTCCGCACGCCCGGCGGCACTGTCGCGCCGTCCCGCCGGGCGGCGATGCCTGTCCCCCCGAACATAGGTTCTAGTCGCTGGCGGGGAGGCCCAGCGTGACGCGAGCCTCCATCTCACCCCGGATACCGCTCCTCGCCGCCGCCCTGGCCGGGCTGCTCGCGGTCTTCCTCGTCCAAGACGGCACGCCGCCCGCCCACGCCGCGGCGCCTGCGCAGCAGCCGTGGATCCATAGCGAGGTGCCCGCCCACCTGGGGTTTCAGGTGTATTGGTGGGACGTGTGGACCACCGCCGACCGCGACACGTCGGTGACCGGCTACGACGTCCAGTACCGGGCGCGGGGCGCCACGACCTGGATCTCCAAGGCGCACAGCGGCACACAGCGCGCCGCCGAGTTCTCGGGCCTGAACGCCGGCACACGGTACGAGGTGCGCGTGCGGGCGACGAACAGCGACGGCAACAGCGTCTGGTCACTGATTCATGAGACCAGCGCCGTCCGCAGCTACACAACGACGGCGAACGCGCCCTTCCCGGTGGAGGTGGAGGCGGGCGACGCCCAGGTTCGGGTGACTTGGGGGCAGCCCTCGCACACAGGCGGACACACGCTGCTGGGGTATGTGGTCCGCCTGTACAGCCCGATCGACACGCTGCTGAGACGCATCGAGGTCAGCGGCTTCAGCACCACCTCGCAGCTGATAACGGGCCTGACCAACGGGCGCGAGTACGTCGTCGACGTCTTTGCGAAAGGCGGGGAGGAAGTACGCGACGAGGACAGCCTGGCCTCGCTGGGAGCGTCGTTCACGCCCTCGGGCACGACACCGTCGCAGTCCTCGGACGCGACGCTGCGGGCGCTGTCGGTCTCGGCGGGAAGCATCTCGCCAGCCTTCTCCTCCACCACCTACGCCTACACCGTGAGCGTGGCCTCCGGGGTCACCAGCACCACGGTGACGCCCACGGTCAACCACTCCGCCGCAACCGTCGCGGTCAACGCAACGACGGTCGCCAGCGGCTCCCCCAGCGGCCCCATCGCCCTGGCAGTGGGCGACAACGTCATCACTGTGCGGGTCACCGCGGAGAACGGCGACACCCAGGACTACACCGTGACCATCCGGCGGCAGTCGGCCAACGCCAACCTGTCGGCGCTGTCGGCCAGCAGCGCCACCAGCGAATCGGCCACCTACTCGCCGCAGACCCTGGCGCCGGCCTTCGACGCCGGCACCACGGCCTACACGGTGCGGGTCGGCTTCGACTTCACCCACGCCAAGGTGACGCCCACAGTGGCCGACCCCGACGCGACGGTGCGGGTGGGCAAGCGGGGCGCGACCCTGGCCACGGTGGCCAGCGGCGCTGACAGCGGCCCCATCGCCCTGGCAGTGGGCGACAACGAGATCGTCGTGCGGGTCACGGCGGAGGACACGTCGATCACCCGGGACTACACCGTGACCATCACGCGGCAATCGCGCCGCGACGCGGACGGAGCCCCGCCCGCGCCGTCCGGTTTGACGGTCACGCCGGGCCGGCACTCCCTGAGTGTGTTCTGGACTGCGCCGGGGCAGTCGGTGCAGGGCTATGACGTGCACTACACCAGCATGTCGGCCGACGACTTGGCCGACGACGCGGCGATAGGCGCCTACAAGCACCCGAGCGGGCGCTACAGCCTTCCCGAGAACCCGTACCCGTACGTGGGCTGGGTGAGGCTCTCCCATGGCTACCTCGCCGAACCCAAGTACGGCGTCGGATACCTGCAGCCCGGCCAGCAGTACCGGTTCCGGGTGCGGGCCTACAACAGCCACGGCGTCGGCCCGTGGGCCGTGGGCAAGGGCACGCCGTGGCAGGCGGCCCGCACCGTGTCCCTGTCGGCGTCGGCGGAGCGGGTGCGGGAGGGTGATGAGGTGACGATCACGGCCACGGTCCGCTACAACGGGCGGCCGTCGCCGATCCAGGAGGACATGGACGTGCTGGTGCGCGTCCATCTGGGCACGGCTGAGGCGGGCGATGTGGGGACGCTGGAGCGGATCAGCATCGGCAAGTACACCGACAGAGCCTCGGCCACCATCCAGACCAACCGCGACAGCGACGGCGACGACGAGAAGTTCGCGGTGCTCATCCGCTCGATCCCCAAGCGCAGCCTGGCGCGGGCGGGTGACCCTGACATCGTGTGGGTGACGATCACCGAGGGCGACCCCGCGCCGCCCGAGCCGGTGGTGACCTCCCCGACGGCGACCATGACCATCTCCGACCAGGGGCAGTCACCAACGGTCAGCGGCTCGCAGGATGCCCCACCGGAGCAGGAGGCGGCCGCCGCCACAGTCAGCGTGTCGGTCACAGACACCACCACGTCCCAAGACCAGCAACAGGACCCGCCCCCGCAGCAGGACCCGCCCCCGCAGCAGGACCCGCCCCCGCAGCAGGACCCGCCCCCGCAGCAGGACCCGCCCCCGCAGCAGGACCCGCCCCCGCAGCAGGACCCGCCCCCGCAGCAGGACCCGCCCCCGCAGCAGGACCCGCCCCCGCAGCAGGACCCGCCCCCGCAGCAGGACCCGCCCGGCCTGCCCTCCATCGCCGCCCGCTACGACACCAACAACGACGGCGCCATCGACGGGACGGAATACCAGCAGGTCAAGAACGACTGGCTCACCGCCAAGATCACCTACGCCCAATTCCTGGAAGTCGTCAAGATCCACCTCAAGTCCGGCTGACCACAACCCCCACCCACACCACCGCGACGATGTGGGCGGCGTTCGACTACTCGACGCTGACGGTGGTGGGCATGTCGTCTGGCACGTTGCGGCGCTGGGGCGCGCTCAGCGCTCGCCAGCCGCCGCCGCCTCCGTCTCCCCGGCCGGCATCCGGTAGCCGACGCGGGGCTCGGCGAAGATGTAGGTGGGGTTGCCGGCGTCGTCGCCCAGCTTGCGGCGCAGGTGCTTCAGGTGAGTGCGCAGCACGTGCAGGTTCCCCGGCTTGCCCGGGTTCCACGCCCGCCTCAGCAGGCGGTCGTGGGGCACCACCCGCCCGGCCTCCATCGCGAGCGTCGCCAGCAGGTCGAACTCGGTGGGCGTCAGCGGCGCCGGGCGTCCCGAGACCGTCACCCGGCGCGTGGCGTAGTCGATGCGCAGGTCGCCCAGCACGAAGGGCTCCTCGGGAGCGAGGCGCTGCGTCTCGCCGGAGCGGCGCAGGGCCGCCCGCACCCTGGCCACCAGCTCCGTGGGCGAGAAGGGCTTGACGATGTAGTCGGTGGCCCCCTGCTCCAGCACCCCGTCGACCAACTCCTCCCTGCCGTAGGCCGACAGGAAGATCACCGGGATGCGGGAGGCGGCCAGGATGTCCGCCATCAGGTCCACCCCGTCCTGCTCCGGCAGCATCAGGTCCAGCAGGGCCAGACGGGGGCTGTGCTCCGCCACCAGCGCCAGTGCCTCCTTCGGGTCGGCGGTCACCACCGCGCGGAAGCCCGCGCCGGAGAGGGTCTCCCGCACCGACCTGAGCACCACGGGGTCGTCGTCCACCACCAGGACCGTTCCCGCGGACCGCCCGCCGTCCTGCGCCCGGGCGGCGGGACGGGGGGCCGGTTCGGCCCCCTCGACCGCCGGCAGGGTGAAGACGAACCGCGCTCCCAGGCCGGGCCCGTCGCTCTCGGCCCGGATGCGGCCCCCGTGGGCCTCCACGATGCCCTTGCAGATGGTGAGCTCCAGGCCGGTGTCGCCTCCCGCGTCGCGGTCCTCCCGGCGGGAGAACTTGCGGAACAGCGGAGGCAGGTCCTCGGTGGGTATCCCCCGGCCCTGGTCGGCCACCGAGACCGCGACGTGACTGCGCTGCCGCACGGCGGACACCTGGATGACGGACGACTCCGGGGAGCGCCTTGCCGCGTTGGACAGCAGGTTGCCGACGACCTGGACGATGCGCCTGCGGTCGGCCATCACCAGGGGCAGGTCCGGCTCCATCTCGAGGGCGAGCTGGTTCCGGCCCCCGGCGCTGGTGAAGGCGTTCCAGGCCCTGTCCACCAGCGCGGCCACCTCCGCCGGCTCCGGGTCCACCGGCAGCGCGCCCGTCTCGATGCGGGCCACGTCCAGCAGGTCGTCGATCATGGTGCGCATGCTGCCGACCTGATCGAGGATGATCCGCTGGAACTGGCGCATCACGGCGGGGTCCATCTCCGGCTCCATCATCGCCATCACCGAGCCCCAGATGGAAGTCAGGGGCATGCGCAGCTCGTGGCTGACCATGCCCAGGAACTCGGCCCGCAGCCGCTCCTGGTCCTTGACGGCGGCCATGTCCTGCATGGTGACCACCACCGACTCCACATCCCCCTCGGGGGAACGTATGGGCGTGGCGTTGAGCAGCACGGTCACGCTCCGCCCGCCGGGGACGCCCATGACGATCTCCTCGGCCCGCACCGTCTTGCTGGAGCCCAGCAGGCGGGCCAGGGAGAACTCCTGCAGGGAGAGTTCGCTGCCGTCGGCACGGCGCACGGTCAGAGACCCCAGCAGGTCCTCCTGCGTCCAGTCGGGACCGCTCAGGCTGTCGGCGATCCTGCGGGCCTCCTGGTTGATGGAGGCCGCCTGGTTGAAGGAGGCCGCCTGGCTGGAGGAGGCCGCCTGGCTGGAGGAGGCCGCGGCCCCCGTCTTCATGTCGAAGACGGCGACGCCCACCGGCGAGGTGTCGATGAGGGTCTCCAGGTCGGCCCTTGCCCGCTGCTCGTCACGGTAACGGCGGGCGTTGGCGATGACCAGCGCCGCCTGGGAGGCGAACATCACCAGAGTGTCCTCGTCCTCCCGGGAGAACTCCCGTCCCGGGTCGTCGCTCCCCACGTAGATGTGGCCCGAGCGCACCCCCTGGTGCAGTAACGGGGCCGCCATGAACGCGGTGAGCTGCACGGGCGAGCGGAACTCGTCGAAGCCGATGGACCCCGTGAACTCCTCCAGGTGTCCCACCCGCAGCGGACCCGACAGGGCGTTGAGGTACTCGAAGAACAGTAGCCCCTGGGGGGCCTGCCACAGCCGCTCCGCGTCGGCCGGGTCGACGCCCAGGCCCAGGTAGTCCTCGATCCCGCCCGACGCGTCCAGGGTGATGATCGCGGCGTAGGGCGCGTCGGTCAGGGAGCGGGCGTTGTCCATCACGGCCTGGAGCGCCGTGTCCACGTCCAGGCTCTCGTTGATGCGGAGGCTGGCCTGGCTGAGGCGGGAGAGGCGGTCTCCCGGCGGCTCCGCTCCCGGGGGCCGTTGGTCCGTGTTCTCCAACTCGTCACCTCCCCGGGAACAGGCCTGAGCGAGGATAATACTAGCGTTCAGGGCGGAATTCATCATTACTTCATCAGTATCGGGCATAACTTCATCTGACTTCATCCATGAACACCTACGCTGGTAGTCCGTTCGCGTGCCACTAGCCCGAACCTGACGAGGGAGGCGGCGGTCTAGTCGTTAGTGGGCCTCGACCTGGGCGATCCGGGAGTAGTCGTCGATGGCGACGTGCAGAACACCTAGGCCTCATACGTCATTCAGATCAGCCCTGCTCCCTCTGCTGGCCGCCCTGCTGGTTGCGTCGACGGTCGTCTTGGCTCTCGGTCCCGCCGAGGCTCAAACGGTCAAGCCCAATCCGCCTGAGAATGTGACGGTCACGCCGGGAGACGGCATCCTGGTCGTGAGTTGGGACGCTCCCTCATCGGGGCCGACCCCCGGCACGTACTGGGTGGACTGGGGATGGTTGTCCGGGTCCTGGCAGTACCCGCAGATCCAGGACTACTTCCATTACACGGCGCCGGGCGTGACGACGTTCACGATTGCGAACATTCCCAACGGCGTGCAGGCCTTCGTGGACGTCAAGTCCGGTGTGCCGACCGGCTGGTCACCGTCGGGGCCGACGGTTCCCGAGGAGCGCCTCAGCGCCCCGGTGCGGGTGGACCATGTCTCCGCGAGCGCTGACGGGTCCGGGGCCAAGTCCTCCGACGCCACCCTGCGCGGCATCCTCACGGGCCTGAACACTGGGGAGCTGTTCAGGTTCTCGCCGACGTTCACGGCGAGCACCACTGAGTACAGCGCGACAGTGCCTGGGGCCACGACCCGGGTCGAGATCAGGCCCTTCGTCGGCGAGATGAACGCCAACTACAGCGTGTCGCCGGTGGTGCAGGGGTCAGACCGCTGGGTCGCCCTCGGGGCGGTGGGCACGTCCACGGTGATCACCATAGTGGTCACCGCCCATGACGGCACGACCGGGACCTACAAGCTCACGGTGCAACGAGGACAGGCGCCCGACCCGCCGGTCACGACGCAGCCTCCGGTCACGACGCAGCCTCCGGTCACGACGCAGCCGCCGGTCACGACGCAGCCTCCGGTCACGACGCAGCCGCCGGTCACGACGCAGCCTCCGGTCACGACGCAGCCGCCGGTCACGACGCAGCCGCCGGTCACGACGCAGCCTCCGGCGGCATCGGCCAACGCGAACCTGTCGGCGCTGGCGGCTTCCACCGCCACGAGCGCGACGGGGACGTTCTCGGCGTTGACGCTGGCTCCGTCGGTGTTCGACAAGGCGACCACGTCCTACGCGGCGACGGTGGGCAACGGTGTGACGCATGCGAAGCTGACGGCGACGGTGGAGGACACGGGCGCCTCGGTGAAGGTGGGCAAGCGGGGCGCGACGCTGGCGTCGGTGAACAGCGGCTCGGCCAGCGGGGCGATCGCTTTGGATGTGGGCGACAACGCTCTGGTTGCGCGGGTGACGGCGGAGAACGGCGACACCCGGGACTATACGGTGACTATCCGGCGGCAGTCGGCCAACGCGAACCTGTCGGCGCTGGCGGCTTCCACCGGCACGAGCGCGACGGGGACGTTCTCGGCGTTGACGCTGTCGCCGGTGTTTGACAAGGCGACCGCGTCGTACGCGGCGACGGTGGGCAACGGTGTGACGCATGCGAAGCTGACGGCGACGGTGGAGGACACGGGCAAGGCGTCGGTGCGGGTGGGCAAGCGGGGCGAGCCGCTGGCGTCGGTGAACAGCGGCTCGGCCAGCGAGGCGATTGCGCTGGATGTGGGCGACAACGCCCTGGTCGTGCGGGTGACGGCGGAGAACGGCGGCACCCAGCTCTATACGGTGACTGTCCGGCGGCAGTCGGCCGACGCGAATCTGTCGGCGTTGGCGGCTTCTACCAGCACGAGCGCCACGGGGACGTTCAGCGGGCTGGCGCTGACTCCCTCGGTGTTCGATGCGGGTACCACGTCATACTCGGCGACGGTGCGCAGCGGTGTGACGCATGCGAAGCTGACGGCGACGGTGGCCGACACCGGCGCCACGGTGCAGGTGGGCAAGATCGGCAGCTTGGCCCCGGTAAACAGCGGTTCGGCGAGCGCGGCGATCGCTTTGGATGTGGGCGACAACGCTCTGGTTGCGCGGGTGACGGCGGAGAGCGGCGGCACCCAGCTCTATACGGTGACTGTCCGGCGGCAGTCGGCCGACGCGAACCTGTCGGCGCTGGCGGCGAGCAGCGCCACCAGCGAGACGGGCGCCTATTCGGCGTTGACACTGACTCCCTCGCCGTTCGACGCGGGTACCACGGCCTACGTGGTGCGGGTGGATCTCGACATGACCCATGCCAAGGTGACGCCCACGGTGGCTGACACCAATGCGAGGGTGCGGGTGGGCAAGCGGGGCTCGACGCTGGCGTCGGTGAACAGCGGCTCGGCCAGCGCCGCCATTCCCTTGGAGTTGGGCGCGAATGAGATCGTCGTGCGGGTCACGGCTGTGGACACGTCGATCAGCAAGGACTACACGGTGACCATCAATCGGGCGGTACGCCTTCCCGCGCCGTCCGGTTTGACGGTCACGCCGGGCTCGCACTCCCTGTCGGTGACCTGGACTGCACCGGAGCAGTCGGTGGAGGGCTATGACGTGCACTACACCAGCATGTCGGCCGACGACCTGGCCGACGACGCGGCGATAGGCGCCTACAAGCACCCGAGCGGGCGCTACAGCCTTCCCGAGAACGGGTACCCGTACCTGGGTTGGGTGAGGCTTTCCCATGGCTACCTCGCCGAACCCAAGTACAGCGTCGGGTACCTGCAGCCCGGCCAGGAGTACCGGTTCCGGGTGCGGGCCTACGACAGATTCGGCAGCGGCCCGTGGGCGGTGGGCAGCGGCGTGCCGTGGCAGGCGGCCCGCACCGTGTCCTTGTCGGCCACCCCGGAGCGGGTGCGGGAGGGCGATGAGGTGACGATCACGGCCACGGTCCGCTACAACGGGCGGCCGTCGCCGATCCAGGAGGACATGGACGTCCTGGTGCGCGTCCATCTGGGCACGGCCGAGGCGGGCGATGTGGGGACGCTGGAGCGGATCAGCATCGGCAAGTACACCGATAGAGCCTCGGCCACCATCCAGACCAACCGGGACAGCGACGGCGACGACGAGAAGTTCGCGGTGCTGATCCGCTCGATCCCCGCGCGCTCCCTGGCGCGGGCGGGTGATCCGCACATCGTGTGGGTGACGATCACCGAGGGCGACCCCGCGCCGCCCGAGCCGGTGGAGTGGGTGCCGCAGCTGCGGGCCACAGGCGGCGACGGGGCGCTGCATCTGACGTGGAGCGAGACGGCGGCGAGCGGGCACTCCGGCTACGACGTCGAATACAAGCGAAGCTCCGCCCCGGACCGGGCCGCTGCGGGCGGTGATCCGGCCACGGGCTGGGTGGACGCCGGCCACTCCGGCACGGAGCGGTCCATGACCATCGGGGGCCTGACCAACTGGGTGGCCTACGACGTCCGGGCGCGCCTCGCGTTCTCCGACGGCCACGGCGGATGGTCAGAGGTGGTCTCCGCGACGCCGGAGGCGGCCGTGGAGTTGGGCGAGCCGCGGGCGGTCACTGTCACTGTGTCGGACACGGCGGCGGAGGAGGGCGACGCGGTCACCGTGACTGTGACGCTGGACGAGCCGGCGCCCCGCGAGGGTGCCACGGTGTGGTTCTGGGCCTACGGCGACACCATCGGCGGCACTGTCGCCCGCGCGCAGACCGGCGGCGACTACAGGTGGGATCCGCCCGATCCCGGTATCACGTCGTATCACTCAGGCGTCGGGCGCGACGTCACTAGCACCGATGACGCGAAGAGCGCCCCGATCCGCGTCGAGCCCGGCCGCACGACGGTCACCGCGCGGCTCGAGGTGGTCCTCAACCAGTGGACCGGCCGAAGGACCGCCGACGACGGGACGGGCCACTGGATCTACGCGCCGATCGAGGAGCCGGCAGAGGGCATCGGCGTGTACGCCACCGCGCATGTGCCCGACGCTGACCACAAGCATGGCCGCTGGGCGTTGAGGTCGCCGACGGTGACCATGACCATCTACGACCAGGGGCAGTCGCCCACCGTCAGCGGCACCCAGAACGACCAGCCCGACCAGCAGGCCGATCCGCAGCCCGCTTCGGTGGCCCTGTCGCTGGACGCGGCCACCGTCGCTGAGAGCGCCGTCACCGTCACCGTCACCGCCACCCTCGACGCCGCGGCCCCCGACGGCGGGATCGGCGGGTTCCTGCTGGCGGGCGCCGACGGCACCGCCACCGCAGACGTCGACTACACCATGCCGCTCGCCGTGTTCATCCCCGGCGGGCAGCGGTCCGCGACCGCCACCGTCACGGTCACCGACGACGACATCGACGAAACAGACGAAACAGTGGTGATCTCGGCGCTGTTCGACCTCGGCACAGCCGTCCTCGAGGACACAATCACGCTCACCGTCACCGACGACGACACCGCCGCAGTGACCGTCACCGCCGCCAGCCCGTTGACGGTCGACGAGGGCGCCACCGCGACCTACACCGTGGTGCTCGGCAGCGAGCCCACCGCCGACGTCACCGTCACCGCGGCCAGCAGCGACGCCGGCGCGGTGTCGGTGTCGCCGGCGTCTGCCACCTTCACGTCGGCGACGTGGAGCACGCCGGTGACGTTCACGATCACCGGCACAGCCGACACCGACACCAACGACGAGACCGTGGCCGTCAGCCACCGCGTGACCAGCGACGACGCCAACTACGCCGCCGCCATCGCCGCCACCGTCACCGTGTCGGTCTCAGACACCACCACACCCCCACAACAACAACAGCAACAAGAACAGCAACAGGATCCGCCCCCGCCGCAGGATCCGCCGCCGCAGGATCCGCCCAACCAGGCGCCCACCGTCACCGCCCCGCAGTCGACCCTCTCGGGCATCGCGGCCCGCTACGACGCCAACGGCGACGGGGCGATCGACGGGTCGGAGTACCAGCAGGTCAAGAACGACTGGCTCTCCGCCAAGATCACCTACGCCCAATTCCTGGAAGTCGTCAGGATCTACCTCAAGTCCGGCTGACCGCGCCCCGGTGTGCCCGTGGTCGGCGCCGGCAGCGCGACCCGCGCCGGCAGCTCAGGCCGGGGTGAAGGCTAGGTGGGCCTCGCGCAGGCCGTGGACGAATGCGTTCGACATCTCCACCTGGGGCGTGCCCTCGATGCGCTCGATACGGGCCACCCGCGCCAGCAGGCGCTCGAAGAAGACCCGGATTTCCAGGCGGGCCAGGGCCGCGCCGAGGCAGAAGTGGGTGCCGAACCCGAAGGCGATGTGGTTGTTGGGGTGGCGGGCCACGTCGTAGGTCTCGGGATCGTCGAAGTGGCCGGGGTCCCGGTTGGCCGACGCATACATCATGACGATCTGGTCTCCCTTCCGGATCGTCCGGCCGTGCAACACGACCTCCGCGGTGGCAACCCGGCACATGTTCTGGATGGGCGTGACCCACCGGATGAACTCCTCCACCGCAGTCTCCAGGTCGGCTCCCGCCTTCAGGGCCGCCCAGGCTCCGGGCCGGTCGGCCAGGTCCAGCAGCGTGCGGGCGATCACGGTGCGGGTGGTCTCGGCCCCGCCGTCGAGCAGCAGCAGGCAGTCCGACATGATCTGGGCCAGCCCGAACTCCGAGCCGCCCACCAGGCCGTCCCCGTCGTCCTCGGCCTCGATCCAGCGGGACATCACGTCATCCGCCGGGCAGCCCTGCTTCTGTTCGTACAGTTCGCGGCAGGCGGCCCTGAACTCCAGATTGGCCTCGCGGCCTTCCGGGTTCTGGTACCGGGGACCGCCGCCCAGCGAGATGGTTGCCTCCGACCAGTGTTGGAGCTTCGGCCAGAGGTCGTCGTCGAAGCCGAGCAGGAAGCCGATCATCTTCGCGGGCAGGGGAGCGGCCAACTCTCCCACGATCTCGGCCCGGCCCTGCTCGATCACGGGGTCGAGCAGCCCGTCGACGATCTCGGTGATGTGGTCCCGCCACTGTTGCACGGCCCGGGGAGTGAAGCGGCGAGAAACCAGCGAGCGCCGGGCTTGGTGCAGCGGGTCGTCGGTGCCGATGATCGACTGGTCGGCGGGGATGTTGGGGCGGTAGCCGCCCTTGGCGCGGTCGGAGTTGATGAACCGGCGCTTGTCCTTCTCGACCGCGACGATGTCGTCGTAGCGGGTCAGCCCCCACAGCTCGTTGATGTCGTCCCAATGGCACGGCGAGTTCTCCCGCAGCCAGGCGTAGCGGGAGTACGGGTCGTTGACGTAGAAGTCGCCGTCGAGGATGTCCAGCGGTCGGGGATCGACGGGTGTGATGGTCATTGCAGCCGTGATCCTACGGTGGGGCGGTCACGGGAAGACGCTGCGCAGAACCGTCCACAGCACGATCAGGCCCGAGATGGCGACCGGCACGGGGATGGCTATGACCAAGGTCCAGGTCAGATACCGGATCCACGCGGGCCGGTCGGCGAAGCGTCTCTGATGGAAGGCGGCGTCCAGGTGGTCGACCTCGCTGTCGGGCCGTTCCAGGCCGAGCACGTCAGCCGCGAGGTCGGCGACCTCGGAACGCACTACCAGCACAGCGGGGCGGTAGGTGACGTGATGGGGAGCGACTTCGGTGGCCGGGTCCACCAGCACGACGGCCTCGTATCCCGCCTCTCGCAGCCGGGCCGCGGCCACGTTGGCCTCCCAGCGGGTGGCGTACTCGGCGATCGAAACCATGCCGGACAGCGGCCTCACCCCCATATCCTGCCCGATGGCGCAGCGGATAGCGTGCCGAGCGTGAGTCCAGCCGTCGCCGTCGCCGTCGCCGTCGCCGAACTCGTCAAGGACTACGGCGCGGTTCGGGCCGTCGACGGGGTGTCGTTCGAGGTGGAGCGGGGCGAGGTGTTCGCCCTGCTCGGGCCCAACGGTGCCGGCAAGTCCACCATCGTGGAGATCCTCGAGGGGCATCGCTCCCGCACGTCGGGGGCTGCGCTGGTTCTCGAAACCGATCCGGAGTCGGCCGGCGCCTCCTTCCGGGACCGGATCGGCATCGTGCTGCAGTCCTCGGGCATCGACCCCGAACTGACGGTGCGTGAGGCGATCGACTTCTACGGCGCCGCCTACTCGCGCCCGGTACCGACCGGCGAGCTGATCGAGTTGGTGGAGCTGGAGGAGAAGGCCGATGCCCGCATCTCCACCCTGTCGGGCGGGCAGCAGCGCCGCATCGATATGGCCCTGGGGCTTGTGGGCGATCCCGACGTCGTGTTCCTCGATGAGCCGACCACCGGCTTCGACCCCGCGGCTCGCCGGCGGGGCTGGGAACTGGTCGAGAGGCTCGCTTCCCAGCAGCGGGCCGTGCTGCTCACCACGCACTACCTCGACGAGGCCGAGACTCTGGCCGATCGCGTGGCCGTGCTGGCCAGGGGCCGCATAGTCGCCGAGGGCAGGCCCGCGGAGTTGAGGGCCCGAGCGGGCTCGGCCCTGATCCGGTTCACCGTGCCCGATCGCGCCGAGCCGGTGGCCGATCTTCTGGCCCCGATCTCGGGTGACATAGTCGGGCGGGACAGCCAGGTAGAGATCAGGACCGACGCTCCCACTGCCGACCTGGCCCACCTGACCGGGTGGGCCGCCGAGCGCGGGTTCGAGCTCGAGGGACTGACCGTCTCGACGCCGAGCCTCGAGGATGTCTACCTGGGTCTTGTTGACGACGACGGTGACACGGCGCCGGATGAGGGGGACGGCGAGCCGTGAGGCCTCTGTGGCGCTGCATCCGCATGCAGAACCGGATCTTCTGGCGGACTCCCATCGCCGCCTTCTTCACCCTGGTGTTCCCGATCCTGATGCTGGTGCTGTTCACGGCCATCTTCGGAAACGATGCCTTCGACACCGTCTATGGCCACGTCGCCAGCAGCCAGTTCTACACGCCGGGGTTGGCCGTGTACGCGGCGGCGTCGTCCGCCTACACCGGCATCGGCATCACCTTGGCGAGCCGGCGCGAGCTCGGCATCCTCAAGCGGGTGCGGGGCACGCCGCTGCCGCCCTGGGTCTATCTCGGCGGAGTGGTGCTGTCGGCGGTATGGATCGCGGCGTTGGGAGTGGTCGCGATGGTCGTTCTGGGGGTCGCGGCCTACGGCGTCAACATCGAGGCGGCCAAGGTTCCGGCCATGCTCGTCACGTTCGTCGTGGGCGCCGCGTCGTTCGCCGCGCTCGGCCTGGCGCTCGCCTCGGTGGCCCGGTCGGTGTCCATGGCCGTGCCCATGGCCAACGCCACCCTCCTGCCGATCGCCTTCATCTCCAATATCTTCGTCCCCTTCGGCACCGACACCCCCGGCTGGCTGGACCTGCTCGGCGACATCTTCCCCCTCAAGCACTTCGGCCTGGCCTTCGGAGAGGCCATGAACCCGTTCTCGGATGCCCCCGCCTTCGAATGGCAGCGGCTCGGCGTGCTGCTGCTCTGGCTGGCGGCCGGTGCAGCGGTGGCCGCGTGGAAGTTCAGCTGGGAGCCGCCCGTGATCTCGGGCCGGTCGTCCCGCCGCCGCCGAGCCGTCGCGGCCTAGCATCGCCCGCTCTTGTTCGCTGCGCTCACGGGCCGCTCGGGCCACGGCCTCGCCCGTATGAGCCGGAGTCGCTGGCCCTCCGCTCGGCCTCTAGCATCGCCGGATGGTCGCCTACGACGAATTCGGACTGTTCGGCGAGAATGCCGCCGAGCACGGCCTTGAATGGTCGGGCCCGCCGGTGGTCCGCCGGGAGTCGGTGGCGCTGCCGTCGGGGCTGCGATTGTCGGCGCTGGTGTGGGGCACCGACGCGCCGGAGCTGGTGCTGATCCACGGCGGCGCCCAGAACGCCCACACCTGGGACACGGTGGCGCTGGCTATCGGGCGGCCGCTGGTGGCGGTGGACCTGCCCGGCCACGGGCGCTCCGACCACCGGCCGGCCCACAACTACGGGCCAGTCTCGATGGCCGACGACGTTGCCGTTGCGGTCGAAGCACTCGCGCCGGGAGCCGAGGCGGTGGTGGGCATGTCTCTGGGCGGGCTGACGGCCATCTGCCTGGCCGCCGACCACCCCCACCTGGTGCGCCGCTTGGGGGTGGTCGACGTGACGCCGGGCACCGACCACTCCAAGGCCGAGCCCATCATCGCCTTCGTCGACGGCCCCGAGCACTTCGACAGCTTCGAGGCGATCCTGGAACGCACCGTCGAGCACAACCCCACCCGCAGCGAGTCGTCGCTGCGCCGGGGCGTGCTGCACAACGCCCACGAGATGGCCGATGGGCGCTGGACCTGGAACTACGACCGGATGCGGGACTGGGAGTCGGGCGACGGTGCTGAGATGACGTTCGAGGGCCTGTGGGAGAAGGTCTCTCGCATCGCGGCCCCGGTCGCGCTGTGGCAGGGCGGCGCGTGGAGCGTGGTGGACGACGCCGATGTGGCCGAGTGGATGCGACGGCAGCCCGCAACGGTGCACGAGGTGGTGGACGGCGCCGGCCATTCGATCCAGGGCGACAAGCCGCTGGAACTGGCCGCTCTTATCGAGGAACTCCTGGCCCGGCCTACCGGGTAAGCGGCGCGGTGCATACCCGCCCGGACGGTTATTGACGTAGTTAGGCCGCCTGGAGCGGTACAACTGCGTCAAGAAAGGATCAGTCGCCGGGGTCGGAGTAGCCGGACTCGTCGAACAGGTAGCCGCCGGGAGTCATCTCCAAGCGGTGACGGGGACCGGGCACCGAGGTATCGCCGGTGGCGTAGCCCGCGTCGCCGTGCCACAACGAGATCGGTCCGTGCTCGCCGTTGCCGATGCGGGTCTCGTAGCGGCGGGGACGGCGACGGTCCAGGCCCTCGAGCGCGTCGGCCACCGTGGCGAAGCCTCTGATGGTGTACAGCGTCACCCATGTGGGGGCGATCAGCTCGATCTCTCCGGCGTCGCGGCGTCGCATGGCATCGGCTGGGGTCATCCACTCGTGGTGGGTTATCTCGCCGTCGTCGACGGCCACCTCGGCCGTCGGGGCCTGGGCCGCGAAGAACCAGGTGGCGAAGCGCTTGGGTGCTATCGGCGGCGGGACCCAGAACGAGAAGTGCACCAGGCTGGCAGCGTCGAGTGAGATTGCAGCCTCCTCCAGGGCCTCCCGGGTCGCGGCGTTGCGAGCGGCCGTGATCAAGTCGCCGGAGCTGTCGTAGTCGTCGTCGTCGATCCGGCCCCCAGGGAACACCCACGTCCCGCCGAAGGCGATGCGGGAGTTCTTGCGCAGCATCAGCGACTCCATGCCTTCCGGGCCGTCCCGCAGCACGACCACGGTGGCCGCCGGGATGGCGGGCGACTCACCGTCTCGCTCGAACCGCTTGCGCCACTCTTCGAAGAGCAGCCCCTCGCGATCGAATGCCGCCCGGGATCCGGCGTCGATGTCGTGTGCGGGGGTCTGCGTCACTTGATCACGCCGTCCGCTCTCAGTTCGTCGATCCGATGGCCCCATCCCAGTTCGGTGAGCACCCCGTCGGTGTGCTGGCCGTGGGTGGGGGACGACGGCCGGCGCAACTCGGCCGGGGTAGCGGAGAAGCGGGCGGCGGGCCGGGGCTGGCGGACCCTGCCCATGGCCGGGTGGTCGTGCTCGATGAACAACTGGTTGTGCACCGCCTGGGCCTCGGCGACGACGTCCTCCACGCCGAGCACGATCCCGAACGGAACCTCGTGGCGGTCCAGTGCTTGCTCCGCCTCGGCAACAGTCATGGCGGCCGCGGCGGCGTGGACCGCCCGGAACACCTTGCTGGCGTGCTCCTTGTGGCGCTGCCGGTCGCGCATGGTGGCCACGCGGGGGTCGCTCGAGTCCACGCCGAACGCCTTGGCCATGCCGTGGAACTCGTCGTCGGTCACCGCGGCCACGACCACATGCCCGTCGGCGAGGGCGATGGCTCGCTGGTGGGCCGAGAACGACTGGGCAAGGTGGGGCTGGTCGTTGTCCAGCGCCACCTCGTGGGCGGCCGCATCGGCGAACAGGAACGCCACCGACGCGTCGAGCATGGCGAGATGGAGGTGCTGGCCTCCCGCGCCCCGCTCGCGGGCCAGCAGCGCCGCGGTGATGGCCTGGGCGGCGGTGTAGGCGGTGATCTTGTCGGCCGCGGCCTGGCGCAGGAACCGGGGGGACTCGTCGTTGACGCCCGTCTGGTTGGCGACGAGCCCCGACTGGGCTTGGATCACCGAGTCGTAAACCCTCCGGTGGGCGTGGGGGCCGTCGGGGCCGAACCCCGAGATCGAGGCGTACACGATGCCGGGATGGCGCGCCGAGACATCGCCGTAGCCGAGACCGAGCCGCTCGACGACGCCCGGGCGCATGTTCTGAACGAACACGTCGGCACCGGCGGCGAGGTCGAGCACGATGTCGCGGCCCTGCGGGCGGGTGCAGTCCACCGCGATGGAGCGCTTGCCCCGGTTGCACATCTGGAACACCGCCGAGATCCCGCCCGACTCCACCCCCACATAGCGAACCTGGTCCCCGAAGCCGGGCTCCTCCACCTTGACGGCCTCGGCGCCCTGGTCGACGAGAAGGCCCACCGCCAGGGGGCCGGTGACAGCCACGCACATCTCCACGACGCGAATTCCGTCGAGGGGTCCGGGCACGGGGTCTCTCGATCCTCGCTCAGTAGGTGGCCGGTCTCGGCTCAGCCTTGGTCGGCCGAGTCGGCGTTCGTGGGATTCTCAGGGGCGGGAACCCCGTCGAACCAGCCGGCCTCCTCCACCAGGGACCGGCTCCGCCAGCCCTCGGATGTCCGCACCAGTTCGTGGTGGTACCAGCCGCCGGTGGCCCACATCGGGCTGTCGGGCAGCTTCAGCGGGTTGTAGACCATGGCCACAACCTTGGCCTCGTCACCGTCGATGGCGATGTCGATGTTGGAGACCAGATGCTGCATGGTCTCGAACATCGGCATGACCTGCGAGAGGAAGCCGACGACCTCGTCCAGGTTCCCGGTGATCCCCCCCACCTGGGTGTAGTCGATCTGGGCGTCGGGGGTGAAGACGCTGCGGAACAGGTCCCAGTCCTTCCGGTCGACCGCTCGGGCGTAGCGGGTCAGCAGGTCGGTGATCTCGGCGCGGTCGATGAGTGTCTGCACGTCCATGGCCCCAACGATACGACTGTGAGAGAGCCTTCTAACGTCCTGCCGTGCGTCTATGTTCATCATCGTGAAGCACGATGACTTGGACATCCGGCGATTTCGGCGATGGGCAATGGGGAACCTCGTCGACAACGATATTCGGGGCACATTCGCCGAATGGCTGGTCGGGCGTGCGCTGGGATGCATCAGTGACAGCGATATGCGACAAGGATGGGCCGCTTACGATCTGCTCTACGGGGACGTGAAGGTTGAGGTCAAAGCTTCGGGACGGAGCCAGAGTTGGAATCTCCACCAGCCATCGAGGCCGATCTTCGACATCGCAGCGCGGAAATGGACCTGGCTTGCTTCCACCGACGAGTGGATCGAGAACGATCCGCCCGCTAGATCCGCCGACGTCTATGTGTTCTGTCTTCACAACCCGGTTCCGGCCACGAATCGCAACGTCCGCGATCCGAACTCCTGGGAGTTCTGGGTGATCTCGCGACAGACTCTCGACGGGAAACTCGGTCAGCAGAAGTCCGTCGGACTTGCAACGCTCGATCGTCTCGCGTCCCGGATCGATTGGCCCGAGATCAGACAAGCCGTCGATCGATGCGCTCAGGAGTGATGGGATGACAGTAGAGCCGGAGTTCGCCCTGCCCGCAGAGGTCGCTGAGAGGATCGGGCCTTACTACGTCTACGTCCTCATCGATCCTCGGGACGAATCGATCTTCTACGTTGGGAAGGGCACGGGACAACGGTTGCTCGCCCATGGCTACGAGGCGCTGCTCCGAACCGATCCCGGCCCTCGATCCGGCAAAGTCGCTCGCATTCGCGAGATGCGCAACGCCGGTTCTGAGCCTCGGATTGATGTCGTCCGCCACGGCCTCACCGAGCAGGAAGCGTTGGTGATTGAGGCTGCATTGATCGACTGCGTGGGGAAGCTGACAAACAAGGTGGCTGGACACGGAGTAGCTGAGGGCCGGTCATCGTTGAACGAACTCGTGAGCCGATACGGCGCCACACCTGTTGATCCGGAGGCTTCGCCGGTCATCCTTGTCCGACTGGGGTATTGGAAGGAACAACGCGAGGAGATTGAGTCGGGCGTCTTTCGGCCAGGGCACGGCTACAGAGACGGCATGACTCCCGAAGAACTCGTTCAATCGACTAGAGCGTGGTGGGCGAACATCAGTCCAGCCAACGTCGAACGACGCGGCATCCGTCACGCTGTCGCCGTCCACGGTGGGGTCACACGAGCTGTCATGACCATTGGCGAGTGGACCCAGAGCGGGAACCGGTGGGCCTTTGCTGCAACCCCTTTGACCCACGGGCCGGTGTTTGATGAATGGGTGGGACCGCTAGGTCGGCGGGTCTCCTTCGAACGAGGAAGTCAGAGCCCCGTCACCTACTGGCCTCGAGGATCGCATCGATCAGGGATCGATGCTCGCACTGATCGTCGCCACCAAAGATTGGTGACAACTCGAGTGCCGAGTTCGTTCCAAGAAGCAGAGGAAGTACGGCCAGTCAACGCTGGCAATGCGCGCGTGCTGCTGATACGGCTTGGGTCCTGGCGTGAGAACACGCTCGAGATAGAGCCCGGCACGTACCGGAGAGGAGCCGGCTATCGGGCGGGTATGTCCCTCACCGAGTTGGTGGATGCGACGAGGGCGTGGTGGAGGGTCAATCCGGAGCGTGTGGCGAGGGAGGGCATCCGTCACGCAGTCGCCGTGCATGGGGGCATTACCCGCGCGGTGATGGAGATTGGCGACTGGATCCGGCGAGAGGACGGACGCTGGGCGTTCTCTGCAAGACCTCTAACGGACGGAGCGGTCCACGATGCATGGGTAGGTCCATCTGGACGCAAGATCGACTTTCCGAAAGGAAACCAGAATCCGATCGCTTACTGGCCGCCGCGGTAGCTCGCTGGCCAAGGTGAGGGCATCTGGGTAGCCCTTGCCGGTAGTGCGGCGGGACGGCTGCGCTCTGAACGACCCCATGTCGGAACGCAACCTGCTCTCGGCGCAACCTCCGTTGATTCAGGCTGGCGAATCTGAGATGGATGCCCAGGATCGCGCGGGGCGGATCGCTGATTTATAGATATTTCTGTGATTTTTTAGGTTGTATTGTCACAGGGGGTGGGTAGAGTGGCAGCCATGGAACGAACAGGTGTTCTGAATGGCTGTGGCGAGTCCGGTAGCGGGTTGGCGGTGAGGGAGGCTGGCTGCTCGAACGGCAGCGAAGTGGACCGGGGATCCTCGGTGCGGGTCCTGCTCGAGGCGGTATGCGAGGCCTTGCGGTCGGTCACATTGGAGGGATTGGACGAAGATGAGCTGTGCCGGGTGGTGGCTGGCGTCGGCCGGGTGACGGCTCTGGCCGATGCTCTGACTCTGAGGGCAGCGAGCGGGTTGGAGAATCTGAGGGCAGGTTCGGCGCGCGAGGCGCTGGTGGCCGGGGCGAAGCTGTCGGGCCGGGCGGCCAAGCGAGTGACTGAGGCGGCGAGGCAGGTCGAGGAGATGCCCAACGTCGGGCGGATGCTGGATTCGGGGGAGTTGACGCTCGAGAGTGTGTTCGCCCTCGGAAATGCGGCCAGACAGTGTGGCGCTGCGCTTGTGGACGGCTCGGACGAACTGCTGTACCAGGCCGCCACACGGGATGCTGGGTCGTTCAGCCGGGTGGCTCGGCGATTCGCACAGCGCCATGATCCGTCGGCGGGAGGCGACCTGCTCAAGGGTCAGCGCAACAGCCGGAAGGCCGACCTGTTCGTCGGCAGCGACGGCATGGGTGTGCTCCACGGCGAGATGGACCCGGTCAGCTTCGGTGTCCTGGAGCAGGCGGTGGACGAGCGCAAGGACCATCTGTGGCGCAGGGACGGCGGCCGGGACGGGACTCCCGATGCGGTGCGAAACAACGGTCAGCGCACGATGGACGCCATCTTCGAGCTCTGCACCGGGCTGGACGCTCTGACTCACGAGCCCCTTTCGGCTGACGACGGCCAGCGGGGCTCGCGGCGCCTGCCGCCGGGGCGGATCATCGCCGTAACCGCGGGCGTCGTGGACGGCACCGACCCCGACGGGTCATGCGAGATCATCGGAGTCGGTCCGGTTCCCGCGACGGTGCTCGACAGCATCTCGCCCGATGACCGGCTCGTCGGCGCCATATTCGGCGGGGACGGCCAGCCGCTGTGGCTGGGTCGCATGGAGCGCTTGGCCAACACAGCGCAGTATGTGGCGGTCGCTCTGCGGGACCGTGGCTGCGTGCTGTGCCGGGCGCCGATGCACCGATGCAGGATCCACCACATTGACGAACACTGCGCCGACGAAGGTCCGACGGACATCGAGAACCTCGCAGCGCTATGCAACCGCTGCCACCTGTGGCTGCATCGGACCAACCGGCGTGTTGTGCGAGACGTTGACGCCCACTGCGTCATCACTTGGACTACGGCTCCCCGAAGCCCCAATCCCGGCGGCAGGGGAGGGGACCACGGTGTTGCTGAGCCGCCAGACAGGCTGAATGGCCGCGCCGGCCACGAGCAGGCTGAGGTGCGGAAGGCCGACGAGGCCGCAGTCGGGGCAGGTCTCGCAGGGCGCGACCCGCCCGGTGCCGGGTGAGGGCAGCGGCCGTGCGGTTTGACGAGGGTGGCGACCGGCTCGTCTCAACTGGCGGCGACCATCGTCGCCCAAGCCGCTCGAGTCGCAGTCCCGCCTTTGCCAGCGGCTCTGCGGGGTCACCGAACCTTCGAGTCTCAGCCGCTACCTTCGATCACATCGGTGAGCCGCATCTGAATCCCCGGCGGGCCAGGCCCACGGCGGCATGCGGAGCACCCGAAGCCTCGAGAAGAATCAGAGCCTGGAGACGACTGTGTCACCCCCACAACAGCAACTGACTACCGCGACTCTCGACCCCGTCCCGGCCCGGCAGGTGGACGACGTGCCGGTGGCCGAGGAGATGAGCGACTCGTTCCTCGCCTACGCCCTGTCGGTCATCACCTCCCGGGCCATCCCGGATGTGCGAGACGGCCTGAAGCCGGTGCAGCGCCGCGTCCTGTGGTCGATGCTGCAGATGGGCCTGCGCCCGGGCACGCCGTACCGCAAGTCGGCCCGTGTCGTGGGCGACACGATGGGCCGCTACCATCCGCACGGCGACGCCGCCATCTACGACACCCTCGTCCGGATGGGCCAGGACTTCAGCCGCATGGTGGCGCTCGTCGACCCGCAGGGCAATTTCGGCAGTCTCGACGACCCGCCGGCCGCGGCCCGCTACACCGAATGCCGCCTGAGCGATGCGGCCATGGACATGGTGGGAGAACTCGACGAGGACACCGTCGACTTCCGTCCCACCTACGACGGCGAGGACACCGAACCGGTCGTTCTCCCCGCGGCGCTGCCCAACCTGCTGGTGAACGGCACCGCCGGAATCGCGGTGGGCATGGCCACCAACATGGTGCCCCACAACCTGGCCGAGGTCGGCGATGCCATCGAGTTGGTGATGAGCAAGCAGCCGGGCGAGGCCGCAACAGGATCCAAGCCGGCACGGGCAGGCAGCACACAGGGTCGCAAGCGCCGGTCGCGGCCGACGACCGACGAGCTGATGGACGTGGTTCCCGGACCCGACTTCCCCGGCGGCGGAATCGTGGTCGCGGACGAAGGTCTCCGGGCCGCTTACGACTGTGGACGCGGATCGGTCAGAGTGCGGGCCCGGGTCGGCATCGAAGCAATCACGCGCCGCCGACAGGCGGTCATCGTCACCGAGTTGCCTCACCTAGTGGGACCCGAACGGGTGGTGTCGCGCATAACCGAGTTGGTGGCGGCCGGACGGCTCCTGAACATCTCCGGCATCGCCGACTTGAGTGACATGGACGGGCTGCGCTTGCAGATCGACCTTAAGCCGGGCGCCGACCCTGCGACCGTCCTGGGGGAGCTGTACCGGCACACTCCCCTGGAGGAGAGTCTGAGCGTCAACAATGTGGTGCTGGTCGACGGTGTCCCCACCACCGTCGGGCTTCGGGAGCTCTGCGAGCACTACGTAGCGCACCGTCTCCAAGTTGTCGTGCGCCGTACCCGCCACCGCCTGCGGCGGGCCGACGAGCGCCTGCACATCGTGGACGGCCTGATCGCCGCCCTCGACAACATCGACGAGGTAGTGGCCCTGATCCGTGGCTCCAGGGACGCGGCGGAGGCAAGGACGGGGCTCATGGCCCGGTTCGGGCTTACCGAGATTCAGGCGACCCACATACTCGACATGGCGCTCCGGCGGCTCACGGCTCTGGAGCGCGAGCGGCTGGATGCGGAGGCCGAAGGCCTCAGAGCCGACATCAGCGACTTCAAGGAGATACTCGCCAGCAACCGCAGGCAGCGGGCCATCGTGCGCAAGGAGCTGCGACGGATCGTCGAGAATCATGGCAGCCCGCGGCGCAGCCGCATCGTCACGACCGAGATCGCCGACCGCGAGCTGGCCGGGAGCTCTCGCGGCGAGGCGGGGACGCCCGCCTCCACTGAGGCCGACGATGCCGGGCCTGATCTGCCCTGTGTGGTGACGGTGTCTACGAGCGGAAACATCGGACGGGCGTCGCTGAAGGGGGACCGGCGGGCGTCTCCCGGGCGCCACGATCTGATCGCAGCCAGGGTGGTGGCCTCGACCGGGACGCCGGTGGCCGCGGTCACCACTGCGGGGCGAGCGTTCACCGTGCGAGGCGCCGAGATCGAGGAGGCGAACAATCGGGTCCGCGGCGCGGACGCCGCGTCCATCTTCGATATGGAGGTCGGCGAGAGGATTCTGGCCCTGGTCGCCGCAGGGAGCGAGAGGCTCGTCATGGTGACCGCGGCCGGCATCATCAAGAGGGTCGACGCCGATGAGGTACTCGCCGCGCCGCCGCAATCCCCGTTGATCGCGTTGGGCGACGGCGACCGGGTGGCATGCGCCTTCACTGCGCCCGACGAGGCGGATCTCGTGGTGGCGGCCGACGACGGCCGGGCGCTGCGGATGGAGGCCTCGTCGGTGAGGGTGCAACGGCGGGGCGCGGCGGGCATGGCCGGCATCAAGCTGCGTGCCGGTTCCGTCCCGGTGGGCGCGGGAGCCGTGGTGGGGGATCCGGTGTTGATGGTCGCCACCAGCACGCCTGGCGGCGGGGGTGGCATCAAGGTCACCCACTGCTCGGAGTTGCCGACACAGGGCAGGGCAGCGCAGGGCGTGCTCGTCGTCAAGCTTCAGCCCGGAGAGTCTGTAATTGCCGCGGCAGTAGGGGCCGCCGACGGCATGCTGGCCTTGATGGGCCAGGACGACAATCCCCGCAGGATCGATCCCCACCCTGTGCCGGTACGGGTTGAGCCCACGGCGCGCTATCGCTCGCCCCAGCGCTTTGAGCGGCCCATCCATGTGCTGGCGCCGGGAAGGTGGTGACGGGCGTGGCGTCGTCAAGCCGGTCAGCGGACACGTCGGAGGCGATCGCGCTGCCGCTGCTGCCGGGCACTGAGCCGGACCCTGCCCTCGCGCCCGAGGTTCCATCCCGTGCCGGCAATGGCTCCAGACCGGCGTCGGCCCGCGCCGCGGGCACCTACGACGCGGAGTCCATAGAGACGCTCGAGGGCCTGGAGGCTGTTCGCAAGCGTCCGGCCATGTACATCGGCGGCAACGGATCCGAAGGCCTGATGCACCTCGTCTGGGAGATCGTCGACAACGCGGTGGACGAGGCCGCCGCGGGTTTCGGGAACAAGGTGGTCGTCACGCTGCGCCGCGATGGGTCGATCGAGGTGGTCGACAACGGTCGCGGTATTCCCGTCGACAAGCACCCCGACCGCGACGTGTCGGCCCTGGAAGTGGTGTTCACTGAGCTTCACGCGGGGGGGAAGTTCGGCGAGGGCGCCTACAAGGCCTCCGGCGGGCTGCACGGTGTCGGGGCATCGGTTGTCAACGCCCTGTCCACCCGACTCGATGTAGAGGTGCGTCGCGACGGGTACGTCCACGAGTTGAGCTTCAAGGATCAGGAGCCGGGCCACTTCGACGGGAACAAGTTCAGATCCAGCAGCAACGTCCGTCCCTCCAGCCGGCGAACCAAGGCAACCGGTACGAGGGTGAAGTTCTGGCCTGACACGGCCCTCTTCCATCCCGACGCACGAATCGATGCCGACGAGGTGCGCACCCGTGTCAAGCAGATGTGCTACCTCGTTCCGGGTCTGAGGATGACCGTTGCCGACAACCGGGCCGGTGAGAGCGCCGAGCCCTTCGACTTCGTGAGCCGGGGTGGTCTCGCCGACTTGGTGAAGGAGCGCTCCGAACTCTCGGGCGCCGACGCCGTGACCGGGGTGATCACGATCAACGGCATCGAGCGGTTCACCGAGAGGGTCCCCGTCGACGGCAAGATCACCGAGGTCGAGCGGGAGTGCACCGTCGACATCGCGCTCCGCTGGGTGTCGGGATACGACAGCGATGTGCAGTCGTTTGTGAACACGATCCCCACCAGTGCCGGCGGGACCCACCTAGCCGGGTTCGACAAGGCGCTGACGCGAGTGATCAATGGGGTGCTTCTCAAGGACAACCGCAAGTTGGCCCGCCTGGCCCGCGACGCCAGCGGGTCGGGCGCCAGGAACGGTCGGAGCAGCGCGGCCAAGACCAACGCCACCAAGGACGACGTGCGCGAGGGCCTGGTGGCGGCGGTCAAGGTAACCGTCCCGGAGCCGCAGTTCAGGGGCCAGACCAAACAGGAACTGGGCACGCCCGCTATCGAGGGCATCGTGGCCAGGGTCACCTACGAGCAGCTCAAGGAGTGGTTCGAGCCCGGAGGCGGCCCCCGCTCGCAGGTCAAGGCCATCGGCGACAAGCTGGCCGCCGCGGTGGTGAACCGGGTTGCCTCCAAGCAGATGCTCGACACCAAGCGCAAGGCGGCCAGCCTCGGCTCCACCGGCATGCCGGACAAGCTGGCCGACTGCCGCATACACGGTGACGGGGCCGAGCTGGTCCTGGTGGAGGGCGACTCGGCTGCGGGTCCGGCCAAGCGGGGCCGCGACTCGGAGTTCATGGCCATCCTTCCACTGCGGGGCAAGATCGTGAATGCGGCCAAGGCAAGCCCCAAGCAGGTTCTCGACAACGCCGAGGCCCAGGCGATCTTCACCGCCATGGGCGCGGGCGCGGGCGACGCCTTCGACATCGACGCCGCTCGTTACGGCCGCATCGTCATCCTGTGCGACGCCGACGTGGACGGCAGCCACATCCGCTGCCTGCTGCTGACCCTGATCCACGGGTACATGAGGGAGATGCTCGTCCAGGGTCGCGTCTTCTCGGCCCAGCCGCCGCTGTACACCGCCAAGGTCGGGGACCGGACCTACCGGGCCTTCTCGGACGACGAGCGCGATCGGATCACCGACGAGCTCTGCCGGGGCAATCGCAGGCGTGACAACGTGAAGTGGCAGCGCTTCAAGGGCTTGGGAGAGATGAACACCGACGAGCTCCGGCACTGTGCGCTGGATCCCGCGACCCGCACCCTGCGCCGCCTCACCATGGCCGATGCCGAGCAGGCCGACGCGGCAGCCGAGATGTTCGACGTGCTGATGGGCAGCGACGTGGCCTTGCGGCGCGACTACCTGGTCGAGAACTCCTCTCTGGTGGACGAGGAGACGCTCGACATCTAGCGGCAGGCCCGCTCCCGGCGGCGACGGACATCCCAGCGGCTGTCACACCGATGAGCTAGAACGGCGGCATGCAGCTCGCGTTCGATCCCGCCGACATGCTCGACCCGGCAGGCGTCGGCGCGGTCGGCGAGGACGGTCGCCCAAGCCCCCCCGAGAGGCTGTCACCGTCGGGCGCGGCGACCTTCGAGCAGTGCCCCCGTCGCTGGCGGTTCCGCTACGTGGACCGCTTGCCCGATCCGCCCGGGGTGGACGCCCTGGTAGGCACGTTCGCCCATCGGGTGCTCGAGCACCTGATGGAGAGGCACCCGAGCCGGCGCACCCAGGCCGACGCCCGCCGGATCGCGCGGGCGCTGTGGCCCGAGGTGGCCGGCGGTGAGGACTATCGAGATCTGGAGCTTGACGATGAGCAGGCCAAGGACTTCCGCTGGAAGGCCTGGCGGGCGATCGAGGGCCTCTGGCATCTGGAGGACCCCGCATGCGTGGATGTGCGGGCCACGGAGCAGCAGGTGTCGGTGACGCTGGACGGCGTGCCCTTCCGGGGCGTCGTGGACCGGGTCGAGTCCGAGCCGGACGGCCTGGTGATCAGCGACTACAAGTCGGGCCGCGCGCCCTCTGCTCGCTATGCGCCCAGCCGGCTACAGCAGGTGCTGCTGTATGCGGCGGCCATAGCTGCCGACACGGGCGAGCAGCCGGTGAGGGCTCAACTGCTGTACCTGGGTCAGCGAATCGTGTCCACTGCAGTGACTCCGGACGAGCTGGGCGGCGCGATCGAACAGCTGAAGTCCACCTGGGGTGCCATCGCGGATGCCTGTGACGGCGATGACTTCTCGGCCCGGCCCGGCCCGCTGTGCGGCTACTGCCCGTACACCGATCGCTGCCCCGAAGGAGAAGCCGAGAACCAGCGGCGGGCAGAGGAGCGAGCCGCCGAGGAGGAATACCTGGTGAAGCTGGCCGGCTAGCGAGCGCGGCGCTTCCAGAGCTTCCACAGCAGCCGAAGAGCCACCAGCCCGACCGCTGCGCCCAGCACGGTGGAGATCCCCACCGAGTACAGCAGCCTCTCGCTCCAGGCGGTGGGAGGTTCGGGCCCCACCCCCGGGCTGGCGGATGGAGGGGGCTTGTCGTCGGCGGGCTGCGGAGGGTCGTCCACAGGGTCTAGGAGGCTGTCGACGATCGAGGAGCCGTGCCCGTTGGGCCGGTACCGGGGCTGGTCTCGCTGGGGGTCATAGGCCATTGCCATCCTCCGGGCCGCCTACACCGACCACCAGATCGTAGATGAGATCGAACTCGGCGCACGCTTCGGCTGCGCCCCGGCGGGGCGGGAGCGCGTGTATGGGAAGTGAGCGTGCCGCGGCCTCGGCCACTGCGGCCCGCAGGCGGACCGGCGGCAGCACCAGCCGGCCGTGGTCGGAGATGAGCTGCTCGTTCCAGTAGCGGGAGTCGCGGGTGCGGGCGAGGCGATTGACGGCCACCCCCGACACCTCGAGGCCTGACGGCTTCCTGGCGGCGACGCGCTCGATGGTCCGCATGATCTCGCTGACCCCATCGGAGGCCCAAGCGCTGGGCTCGGTCACCACTAGGGCTGCGTCCGCGGCGAACAGGGCGTTGATCGTCAGGAGTCCCAGCGACGGGGGACAGTCGATCAGCACAAGGTCCTGGTAACCCGACAGCGCCACCCGGAGGCGGTCTTGAGCGCCGACAGGGTCGGAGAGCAACTGCCGCTCCCGGCCCGCGAGCGCCGGAGTGGACGCCACCACCTTGGGAGGAAGGCCTTTGTCGTCGGGCCATCCCGACGGAACGGCCAGCGTTGCGATGGCTCCAGGCCGGTCGGACGCCAGGGCCTCGTCCACGTTGACGGTGGACGCCCAGACACCGAGCCCGGTCGTCGCGTTCTGTTGCGGATCCAGGTCGATCACAAGGCTTGGAACCCGTCGCGCCCAGGCAGCCGAAGCCAGTCCGAGGGCGGTGGTCGTCTTGCCGACCCCGCCCTTCTGGTTGACGAGAGCGATCACTGGCACGCCTGCACGGTAGCGAAGCAGGGTGACGGCACGCGCATCATCGCGCCGAAGCTCCGTTTGACGGAGCACACTTGCTGCATGGCGGCACGCGGTCGGATGAGCCAGGCGCTGTTGAGGGCGGGCTCGCGCTGGGCGCGCGACCTGCTGGCCGTGCGCAGCGCCTTCGCTGCGCTGGTGATGGCTGCCATTGCCAGCCTGGTCGCCGGTCTGATCCTTGCGTCGATCACTGACACGCTTGAGGAATTGCCGGGTCTGTTGCTGCTGGTGCCGGCCGCGATCGCGGTGAAGGGCAACATCTTCGGGGCGTTGGGCAGCCGGCTGGGCACCGCCATCCATGCGGGCACATTCCGGCTGTCGCGCCGGTGGGACTCAGTGATGGCACAGAACGCGGTGGCGTCGGTGGCGCTGAGCCTCGCGCTGGGCGTGGCCTTGGCGATCATGGCCAAGGGCGCCGCGCTGGCCTTCAACATCTCCCCGACGATGAGCCTCGCCGACTTCGTGGTGATCTCGGCCCTGGGGTGTCTGATCGCCGCCTTCGTGGTGCTGGCGATCACTCTGGCGACCACGGCCGGCGCGGTCCGATACGGATGGGATCTGGACAACGTGGTCGCTCCGATGGTGACGGTCGCAGGGGATGTGGTCACCCTGCCGTCGCTCGTGGTGGCGGCCGAGCTAGCCGGGTTCGAGATCCTCACGCCGTCCGTTGCGTGGGCGCTGGGGGTGCTGTCGGCCCTCTCGGTGGTATGGGCTCTTCGGAGCAGGCTGCTGGAGTTGCGCACGATCATGCGCGAGTCGATGCCCGTGCTGATAGCGGCGGGAATGCTCGACCTGGTGGCCGGGACCACGGTGGAGAAACGCATCGAGGACTTCGTCACCTTCCCGGTGCTGCTCGTTCTGCTGCCGGGCTACCTGGCCACGGCCGGAGCGCTCGGGGGCGTGCTGTCGAGCCGCCTGTCCACCAAGCTGCATCTCGGCCTGGCCCGGCCCTCCGTAGTGCCCTCGGGAGCGGCGAGAGTCGATCTCGCCACCACATTCGCGCTGTCTATTCCGGTGTTCGCCCTGCTCGGGCTGGTGTCGTCGATCGCGGCCGGCCTGGCGGGCCATGCCGGCCCTCCGCTGGCAGATCTGCTCGCGGTGGCTGTGCTCGGCGGCCTGCTGGCCACCGTGCTGATCGTGGTGGTCGCCTATTACGGAACGCTTGCAGCCGTGCGGTTCGGAGTCGACCCCGACACCTACGGCATCCCCATGGTCACGTCGTCGCTGGACTTGGCCGGGGCGTTCACCTTGATCGTCTCGGTGGTCCTGGTCGGGGTTGTCTAGAGGCCGAGCGGGAGGGAGCGTTTCATGAAGAGTCTTGGCGACAATCCGAGCGAGGCCGTGGCCCGAGCGGCCCGTGAGCGAAGCGAACAAGAGCGGGCGCTCATGGGCACGGCGTCGCGCTTGAGACCTACGATGATTCCAGGAGGGACCTGATGGAAGACGGACCTCGCAACTTGCGGGAGATGCTGGCCGAGGCGAAGGACACCTCCGAATTGATGGTGGACCTGGCCTACGCCGCGCTCTACTTCGGCGATCCCGACATGGCCGACGAGGTGGGCGCGCTCGAGGAGCGGATGAGCCATCTCGTGCAGGACATGCGGGCGGTGTGCATTCTGGCTGTGCGCCACCCCCGCGACGCCGACGGCATGTCGTCGGTACTCCAGGTGGTCTCCGCTATCGAGCGCATCGCCAACGACGCGGTCGACATTGCCCGCATCGTCACCCACCGGGTCGGCATACCGGCCGAGCTCGTGGCCGACCTGAGCGCGGCCGAGGAGGTGTCTCACCGGGTGCTGGTCTCGGACGGATCGCTTCTCGCCCACCGCCGTCTGGCCGACCACGAGATGCCGGCCAAGATGGGTATGCGGGTCATGGCCGTGCGTCGGGAGCGCGAGTGGATCACCGATGTGGGGGGCGACACGGTCCTCGTCCCGGATGACGTGCTGTTTCTGCGGGGATCGCCCGACGGCATCGACGAGTTGCGCAGCCTGGCCGGGTCTCCGAACTGGATGCCCCCTGAGGAGCCCGACGGCCCGATCGCCACCGACCTCGACCGTGCGGTGGACGTGCTGGTGGAGATGAAGGACCTCTCGGAGGTGGCCGTCGGCTTGGCCTACTCGTCGCTGGTGCTGCGGGACGAGAGCCTTGCCGCCGAGGTGCGCCACCTCGAGGATCGCCTCGACGAGATGAAGGACCGGCTGGAGGAGTGGGTGCTGCGCGCCGCGAGGGAGCATGTGGACCATTCGGGTCTCCGGGGGCTGCTTCACCTGTCGCAGGCGGCGGAGGATCTGGGAGACCAGGCCCAGCAGATGGTATGGATCATCGAGCGCCAGGAGCAGATCCACCCGATACTGGCCGTCGCGCTCGGCGACAGCGACGAGGTCGTGGCGCACATACCGGTGGCGGAGGGCTGCGAGGTCGACGGCCGGACGCTGAGCGAACTGAGGCTGAACATCGAGCCCGGCTTCACCGTGCTGGCCATCCGCCGTGGGGGCCAGTACCGCTACCGGCCGCGGGGCGAGGTACAGCTTGCGCCCGGTGATGCTCTCATCGCCAGCGGCCCGGACGAGGGACGAGATCGCCTGGCCGAGATGTGCGGCTGGCGGCTCATCAACAGAGACGACGACACCGCGATGGTCTTCGAGCCACTGGGGTCGAGTCTGCCGACCGCGTAGCCGCCAGCGGGCGCAGACCGGGCCGGTGCGCTCCGGCGCGCCGCGGCGCTAGCTTCATCGGCCATGGTGACTACGGCCGGCCGGCTCTGCTTGCTCACCGTGCACGCCCATCCCGACGACGAGGCCTCCAAGGGCGCGCCCACGGTGGCCCGCTACCACGCCGAGGGCGTGCACACGGTGCTGGTGTGCTGTACGGGGGGCGAGGAGGGCGAGATCCTCAACCCGGCGCTGGACAAGCCCTCGATGGCCGACAAGCTGGCCGAGATACGTGCTGAGGAACTGGCCCGGGCCGCGGAGGTGATCGGCTACGACGAGGTGGTGATGCTCGGCTATCGCGACTCGGGCATGGAAGGGTCGGAGGCAAACGCCCACCCCGACTGCTTCGCCAAGGCCGACCTGGACGAGGCGGTCAGTCGTCTCGTGTCGGTGATCCGCCAGCACCGGCCCCACGTGATCGTCACCTACCCGGAGGATCAGGGCGGCTACATGCACCCGGACCATGTGCGGGTTCACGACATCTCCATCCCTGCCTTCGAGCGGGCGGGCGACCCCCGGTACCGTCCCGACCTGGGCGAGCCGTGGTCGCCGGCCAAGCTCTACTACACGCTGTGGTCGCGCAAGCGCATCGAGGAGCGGCACCAGGCGTTCAAAGACCTCGGCTTGAAGTCGCCGTACAGCAGATGGTGGTTCAAGCGCCCCTCCACCGACGACCAGATCACCACGCAAGTACCGGTGGACGGGTTCATCGATGCGCGCATCGAGGGGCTGCTGGCCCACGCGACCCAGATCGATCCCGAGTCGACTTTCTGGTTCGGACTGCCCCCGGAAGTCGAGCGTTCCATTCACCCCTACGACGACTACGTGCTGGCTCGCGGGCCCGGCCCGGCAGCCCTGCCCGAGCGCGACCTGTTCGAGGGCTTGCGGCCCGGCCCGGCCAGCGAGCCGGCCTGACGTGGCTCTGGAGCCTCTCGGCGAGGGATGGCTGGAGGCCGTGGCGGTTGAACTGGAGGCTGTCGATGCATCAGGGTCAGTTGACGGCGTGGCTCAGATCATCGTGAGCGGCTCGCCTTCCGGCACGGCCCCGTTCCATGTCGTGGTGGCCGATGGCCGCGTGGTAGTGGCGGCGGGCCGCCATCCGGAGCCGGACATGGTGCTGTCGTGGTCCTACGCCGACTTCGTGCAGGCCTGGGAGGGCGAGTTGTCCGTGGAGGCGGCCTACATGTCGGGCCGGATGAAGCTCGAGGGAGACCAGGTCCTATTGTTCGACGGCTGGCGACCCCTTCTGCGGTCGTCCCGGCTCCGGGCAGCTCTCGCCCCTCTACGCTGAAGCCCGCGGACTCAGATGCGGTGCCGGGCCCGCCTCTGGGCGCTGCGCAGCGCCCGGTAACCGACCAGTACGGCTCCGGATTGCTGGAGCATCTCGGTCACCTCGGCAGACAGGGCGAGGGCGAGGTCGTCGACCCGGCCGGCGGCCGCGGGATCGATGGCGTGGATCTCAGGCTCGTCCAAGGCCGGGTGCAGCGACAGCTCGGTGACCCCCGGGGCCAAGTCGGTCAACTGCTCCATCACATGGCGGCGGGCGTCGCCCCGGACGAGCCGGAAGTGGTCCGGGAAGACGACGCCCTCGTCCGTCGCCAGCGACCGGAACGGGAATCCGGCCTTGGCTTCGGCGTCAGCGCCCTCGAGTCGCACGGGCAGGTCGAACGAGACCGCCAGGTCCAGCAGCACGTCGAAGAACTCCGGACGCTGCTGAAGGGCCGACAGGTGGGTGGTGAGGTGGGTCACGTCGAATCCCCACAGCACGGCTCGCTCGACCTGGGCCCGGCACTCGCGGCGAACCTCGTCGAGGTCCGCGTGGTCCCACAGGTCCTGCACCGTGCGGGGGAAGCCGCCGTCGCCGTCGAGCAGGCTCGGAGCGTTGGTGATCGGACCCCATCGGAAGCAGTCGAGTTCGGAATTGAGCGTGAGGTGGACGCCCAGGTCCTCGCCCCGGTACAGCTCGGCGGCATGGCGGGCCCACGCGCCGGGCATCACGATCGTGCCGGTGGTGGCCGCGCCCTCGCGCAGAGCCTGATAGCCCCCGGCAGTGGAGGAGTGGGTGGTGCCGATCCGGTCCGCGCTGACGATCACGAGCCTCGCGTCGGCTGGGTGCCCGAGTCGCTCCACCAGCGATTCCACAACCCTGACGGTATCTCACACCGACACGTGCCAGTCAGGTGCCTGTGAGCACGCAGAGTCCGGGTCAGTCCAATGGCACGTCGGGACCTCCACAGGCGCTCCACAGCCCCCGGCCGGAGGCGACGGCCTCCGCTTGTGCCCGGCCCAGTACATCGGCGTAGTGGTCGTTGGGCGGATAGCTCAGCACTGCGGCGTAGCCGGCCACGACCAGCTCCAGGTTGACGAAGAGTCCGTCACTGGATCGCACGACGTAGCCCAGCAACCTGTCGTAGACGTCGCGGGCATCGACATCGCGCAACAGCGTGATCTCTGTCCCGGCGGGAAGCACTGCCTCGAGGAAGCCTGACGCCTCCTTGCCGTAGCACTGAACCGGCCGGGTAGGTGCCACCGACTCGGGAGCGTCGAGGCCGATGAGGCGAACCGTCTCGGAACGCTCCCCGATCTTCGCGACGATCGTGTCCCCGTCGACGACCCGTTCGACGACCGCATTGGGAACCCAGCCGCTCGCGCCACCGTAGGAGGTCACGACCGCGCCGGGAGTCCCGCCTGCGGGAGGGTCTCGCCCGCCCGGTACAGGCAGGACGGAAGTCCCACCGCCGGGGTCCGACGAATGGGCCGCTCGTGAGTCGGGCGTGCTTACCGAGGGGTCAGCTGGGCTGCGAGCGTAGGTTCCGCAGCCGCCTGCGAGTACCAACAGTCCAACGGGGACAAGCACCCAGAATGTTCGACGCAACATCGCGCCCGCCTCCCTTCACCGGCTACATCTGCAAGATGGACATGAGGCCCGGCGGTCGGCAGCAGACCAAGGGCGATGGGGCCGCGCCCGCTGCGATCAGGCGGCGGCATCCAGGTGGGTGCTGGTGACGGTAGCGGTCCGGGCTTGGGCGCGTGCTTCCCGCAGCGCCTGGCGGGCGCGGGCCACCCCGCGCCGGCCGATCTCGCATGTGGCGGGATCGAGCTGCCAACTGCTGCCCGAGTCGGCCTTCTCTGCCGGAACAGTGTCGATTAGAACCAGTTGATCGGTCATGTAGACATATTGGCGAGGGGGTGTGACAGTCTTTCGGTGTGACTCAGACTTCTGCCCAAAGACACGGCATCACGGTGCCCTTCGCCGGCCCCCTGCACTCGCAACGGGAGCGATTCGAAGAACTCGTCGACCTGGGCTACACCGATGTCTGGTCGGCGGAGGCCGACGGCTTCGACGGCCTCACCACCCTCGCCCTCGCGTCGGCATGGGCGCCGTCGCTGCGGCTGGGCACCGCGATCCTGCCCGTCTACACCCGCGGCCCCGCTCTGCTCGCCCAGTCGGCGGCGTCGCTGGCCTCGGCCGCGCCGGGCCGTTTCGTGCTCGGTATCGGCTCGTCGTCGGACGTGATAGTCGGTCGATGGAACGCAATGGCCTTCGATCGTCCCTATCACCGTGTGCGCGACACCGTCCGCTTCCTGAGAGCGGCTATGAGCGGCGAGAAGGTGACCGAGGACTACGACACCTTCTCGGTGCGCGGCTTCCGGCTCGGCGTGAGGGTCGACGAGCCCGTCCCTATCTTCGTGGCCGCCCTGCGAGAGCGCATGCTGCGGCTGGCGGCACGCGAGGGCGACGGGGCCATCATCAACTGGCTGTCGGCTGAGGACGCAGCCCGGGTATGCGGCATCGTGAGGTCCGAGAACCCGGCAGCCGAGACAGTGGCCCGCATCTTCGTGCTGCCCACTCCTGATCGTGAGGCGGCCATGGCCACGGGCCGCTTCATCCTGGCCGCCTACCTCAACGTGCCGGTGTACCGGGCGTTCCACTCCTGGCTCGGCCGCACCGATGCGCTCGGCGAGCATTGGGCCCAGTGGGAGGCGGGCGACCGGCGCGGCTCCCTCGGGAAGATCCCTGAGCACGTGATCGATGAACTGCTGGTGCACGGCTCGCCGGAAGAGTGCCGCCGGCATATCCAGCGCTTCGTCGACAACGGCGTGACCTGCCCCGCGCCCATGGTGCTGCCCGTTGACGGGGTGGACCCGTTCGAAGTGGTCAGAGCTTTGGCTCCCGCTGCGGGCTAGGAACCGGGAGTTCCCAGCAGACCCCGCTGCATACGCCGCATCCCGCGCAGCCAGCGCTGCCGGTCGCCGGCGCGGCGCTGCTCGTAGGTCTCGACCTCGGGGTGGGGCAGTATCAGGAAACGGTCCTCCCGAAGCGCCTCCAGGGTTACGGACGCCACCTCTTCGGGCTCCATCAGACCCAGCGCCTCCACCTGGGCCACTCCGAGCATCCAGTCCGATTCCGTCATCGGAGTACGAACCCCCTGGGGGCACAGGCACGACACCCTCACGCCGTCGTCGCCATGGGTGATGGCGATCCACTCGGCCAGCGCCACCGCGGCGTGCTTGGTGACCGCGTACGACGCTGTTCCCAGTCCGGTCAGCAGCCCCGCCGCCGAGGCGGTCACCAGCAGATGGCCCGAGCCTCGATCCACCCATCTCGGCACGAGATGGCGGCAGGCGATCACATGGGCCATCAGGTTCACGTCCCACACGAGGTTCCACTCCTCGTTCGGACGCTCCACTCCGCCCATGCGGGAGATGCCGGCGTTGCCGCACCACAACCCGATGGGGCCGAGCCTCTCCTCGACCCGATCGATGAGGGCGACCACCGCGGCCTCGTCGGTCACATCTATCTGGGCGGCAAGACCGGCCGGTTCGCCAGACCCTGCTCCCTCTGCGATCTCGGTGGCCACCGCCTCCGCGCCGGCTCCGTCGATGTCGGCCGCCACCACCACCGCACCGGCGTCCAGCGCCAGCGCGCGGGCCAGCGCCCGCCCTATGCCGCTGGCGGCGCCGGTAACGACTGCTACGACCCCTTCAAGCTCCACGTCGGTGATCCTAGTTATGCCGGTGCACGCCGGATCTCAGCGCCACAGGCGGCGGGCGACAGCACCGAGGGCCGCGCCGATGCCTATCCCTGCGGCCACGTCGCTGGCGTGATGGATCCGCACGTGTATCCGGCTCAGGGCCACGACCATTGCCAGCGCGTAGTACGCGGGCGCCCAAGGGCTTCGGCGTGACAGCAGCGCCGCTGCGACCATGGCCGCGCTGGCGTGGCCGCTGGGGAAGCTGCTGGTGAGCGGTTGGCGCAAAGTGTGGGGCCGATGTCCGGCGAAGGCCGGGCGCCTTCGTCCGAAGATCGTCTTGACGACGCCGTTGACCAGCACTGCCTCTGCGAGGAGGGCAACACTCAACTCCGTCGCGGGGCGAGGGTCTCGCCGTGCGGCGGCCTGAGCAGCCCCGAGCGCGTGCCACAGCCGCGAGTGGTTGGCGGCCTCCGACGCCGAGTACATGATCCGGTCCAGGGCGGGCTTGCCCCGCAGGGCGCGCTCCCACCAGGCGTCCACCGCGGCGTCGATGCCCTCGACGGGCTTTTGGGCATCGCTCATTGAGATTCACCTGGAACGGTCGTGGAAGGCGAGACACTACTCCCCGGCTCACCCGTCTCCCCGCCCTGCTGGCCGGAATCGGGGCCGCCGAGATCTGTTCCGGTCTCGCCCTGTTCCCAGCCGGACTCCTCACCGATCTGGTTCTCGTCGTCCTGGTTCTCGTCGTCCTGGTTCTCGCCGTCCTCGGGCGGCACGATGGTTGTCGTCGTGACCGACGGTGTCCCGTCGCACTTGAGGCCCTCGGGGCGGTACTGGGCCCATACCGTGTCGGTCTCGGTGCGCCCGTCCTCGAGGTAGGTGCGGGTGCGCTCCGTGGTCACCCGGGTGCAGGTGGTCCCCACGGTCCGCGTCCATTGGGCGGTCTGCTCGGCCAGCACCCACGGGGTGGAGTAGAGCCTCACCGTGATCGAGTCGTCACCGGTGGTGGGCCACAGCATCACGCCGTACGGGGTGTTGTTCTCCAGCACCAGATCAGGTGCCGGGTACGACACCGTGGCCTCGCGGCCGTAGGGGTAGCGGCTCAGGTAGATCGTGTGGCTCTGGTAGTCGATGAAGTCGAGTCCCGCGAAGAAGGCCGCATTGAACAGCGTGGTGGCGTACTGCGAGATGCCGCCCCCCACCGAGTCCACGAAGACGCCGTCCAGGATCATCTTGGCCGGGACGAATCCCTTGCCGGTTGTGCGCGGCCCGACATGGCCGTTGACCGAGAACCGCTGGCCGGGCTCGATGATCACCCCGCGGGTCAACTCCGAGATGCGGGCGATGTTGATGATCCGGTCCTGGGCCGGCCTGAAGGGTGTAGTGAACTCTCCGACCACCTGGAGGATCCCGAGCGACTCGGCCCACTCCCGACCCCGGGGGTGGGGGTTGGGGGCGGCCGGAAGCACTATCACCGGCTGGCCGTCGATCATCCCCTGCAGCAGCGCGTCGGCCACCGTTTCGTGGCAGCACTTGAATCCGGCCTCGCCTTCGGAGATCGTCACGGCTCCGTCCTGGTCCAGGCCGATGGTGGCGGGGATGCCTTCGCTGCCGATCCCTACGAAGAGGCTGGCGAGAGTGGCCGCGATCCGCGGGTTGAGGCCGAGGTGCGTGTCGTGCTGCTCTCCCTCAAGGACGATGAACTGCCGGAGGACCTGCTCGCTGATGGTGAAGGTCTCGGTGGTCCCCTCGAGTTGGAGCTGAACCCCTCCCTCGGTGATCTCGTTGGCCTTGGTGGCGAGGGCGGCGGCCAGCGCGACCGCGATCGGATCGGCCGGCTCCATGCCGCGTATCGGAACCTCGACGGCAACCCGGCCGCCCATGTTGTTGAGCACGGCCTCTTCGAGCCTGAGGGCCAGCAACTCCATGTCGGGGACAGGCACATCGATGTGAAGAATCGGCTGGAAGGCTCCATCGACGAACTGGATCCGGGGTGTCTCGGGGTCGGTGTAGGGGTCGACCGTGTCGGCGAGGGTTCCCAGGTCGGTGGTCACCGACGGGCGCACGTCGCGGCTGGCGAACAGATCGAACAGCCAAGCGGCCGGCCGGACCACCGGCGGGGGCGGGTTGTCGGCCTCGGCGAGAATCCGCTCGGAGTCCAGCGATATTCCGAGCTCCTCGGCGGTGACCGTGATCGTGTGGTCCAGGAACTGCAGGTCGATGTCCGGGAACTGGGGGTCGATGTCCGGGAACTGGAGGTCGATGGTGGTCTCGGCCACCTCCTGGACGACCGGTTCGAGCGCGATGACTGCCTCCTCGGGCTCCAGTCCGCCGATCTCGACGCCCGACACCGTGGCGCCCGGACGGATGCGGGTCTCCTGGAGCGCTTCGTAGACCTGCCACCCGACGATCAGAGCACCGATCACCACTGCTGCTCCGACGACGAGCAGCCACAGCCACCCGCGCCGAGCCTCCTGCCGGAGCAGCCGTTTGAGCACGGTGTGAGGGTATCCGCAGCGAGTGTCAGCGCTGGCTCAACGGCCCCGCTGAGCCGCTCAGAACAGCCGCAGCTCCGGTGACTCGATTCCCCTCAACTCGTCGTAGTCCACCTCGACGCAGTCGATGGAGCGGTCGGCGGCGAGCACCTTGGCCTGGGGCTTGATGGTCCGGGCCACGAATACTCCCCGCACCGGCGCCAGGGTCGGGTCGGAGTTCAGGTAGTGCAGGTACCGGGTTAGCTGCTCCACCCCGTCGATCTCGCCGTTGCGCTTCACCTCCACCGCCACCGCGTTGCCCGAGGCGTCGCGGCACAGCAGGTCCACCGGGCCGATGGCGGTGGGGAACTCGCGCCGCACCAGGGTGAAGCCGTCCTCGATGGTCTCCGGGCTGTGGGCCAGGAGCTCCTGCATCTGCGCCTCGACGCCGTCCTTCTGCAGACCGGGATCGGTGCCCATCTCGTGGGTGCTGTCGTGGAGGATCTCCTCGATCGTGATGACCAGCGAGTCGCTGCGGCCCGGAGCCGACACCCGCCACACACCGGCCTCCTCGTCGATCACCAGCCGGTTGGGGGCATTCATCCAGTTGAGCGGCTTGTAGGCGCCCCCGTCGGCATGGACGGCCACGCAGCCGTCGGCCTTCACCATGATGAGGCGGACGGCGGAGGGCAAATGGGCCTGCAGGCGACCGTCGTAGTCGACGGTGCACCGGGCGATCACGAGCCGCACCGCGGCCAAGTTAGAGGCCGAGCGGGCAAGGCGCACGAATCCGGCCCATACGGGCGAGGCCGTGGCCCGAGCGGCCCGTGAGCGCAGCGAACAGGAGCGGGAGACAGCGCGCTCGTCCCGCTGACCTGCGGCAGTGGCGCGGTGGCATACTCTCACGATGGATCTTGCCGGCCGGACGGCCCTGGTGACCGGGGGAGCCAAGCGGGTAGGTCGGGGCATCACTCTGACCCTGGCCCGAGCCGGCGCCAACGTGGTGATCAACTACAACACTTCGGTCGACGAGGCCCACCGCACCGCGGCCGATGCCGAGGCGCTGGGAGTGCAGGCCCTGCCGGTGGTCGCCGACGTGACCGATGACAACCAGGTCCAGGCCATGGTCGAAGCGGCAGCAGAGCGTTTCGGCACCATCGATGTGCTGGTCAACAATGCCTCCACCTTCGCCTTCGGAGAGTTCCCGACCGACGATCTGACCGTCTGGCACCGGTCGATCGACACGCTGGTCCACGGTCCCTTCTACTGCGCCAACCGGGTTGCGCCGGTCATGCTGGGCGGCGGCGGGGGAGCGATAGTCAGCATCGGCGATCTGAGCGCGTTCGAGCCCTGGCCCGGCTTCGCGGGCCACGCGGTCGGCAAGGGAGCGATCATCTCCCTGACCCGCCAGCTGGCCCTGGAGTTGGCCCCCACCATCAGGGTCAACGCCGTGGTCCCGGGTCCGGCTCTGCGCCCGGCCGACTATGACGACGCCACCTACCAGCGAGTGGCCGGCGAGACGCTTCTCGGCCGGTGGGGCTCTCCCGACGAGATGGGCCAGGCCGTCCAGTTCCTGATAGAGGCCGACTACATCACCGGCGAGGTCCTCACCGTGGACGGCGGCCAGCGCTACGGGCACCGCAAACACGCCCACGGCTGACCCGCCCTAGCATCTGCTGCTATGGGCTCCCGAAGCCTCGGCCGCATCTTCGGTCCCGACGGGCGAACCGTGATCATCGCCTTGGACCACGGATTGATCGACGGCCCCTGCCCCGGCTTCGAACGGCCGGCCGAGACCATCTCGGCGGTGGTGGCCGGCGGGCCTGACGCGGTGTTGACCTCTTACGGAATCGCGCAGAACTTCGCGGCCGAACTGGACCAGGTCGGGCTCATCCTGCGCAGCGACGGGTCGGTGAGCAACCTCGGAACGCCCAGCACCGGTTCCGTCGGGCAGTTCTTCGGCGTCGAGGACGCGCTCCGGGCGGGGGCCGACGCCCTGGCCGTGACCGCACTGCCCGGCTCGGCTTCGGAGGCGGACACCCTGCACAATCTGGCCCGCACCATCGGTGAGGCTCACCGATCGGATCTGCCGGTCATGGCCGAGATGGTGCCGGGCGGGTTCGACTCTCCGCCGGAGATGCGGGGACCTGAGGCGGTGGCCTTCGCGGCCCGCCTGGGAGCCGAGCTGGGAGCCGACTTCATCAAGGCGCCCTACTGTGAGGACTACGCCCGGGTCACCTCATCGACGTTCGTCCCCGTGGTGATCCTGGGGGGATCCAAGGGCTCCGAGGCCGCCACGCTGGCGAACATCCGGGCCGCTGTCGACGCGGGCGCCGCCGGGGTGGCCATGGGCCGCAACGTCTTCCAGAGCGACAACCCCACGGCCATGACCCGGGCCGTGGTCGCCGTCGTGCATGCCGACGCCAGCGTCGAGGACGCCCTCGCCATCCTGGAAGGATGACCCGGTGAGCAGCACCGGGATCGATCGAGCCGATTGCAACGACACCGTCCTCGGCCTGGATGCGGGCACCACCTCGGCCAAGGCCGTGATCGTCGATGGAGCGGGCCGGGTCCTGGCGACCGCCGGCTCCGATCCCATCGCCACCCACACGACGCCGGGAGGCGGGAGCGAGCAAGACCCTGCGGAGATCTGGCGAGCCCTGAGCGCCGCGGCCCGGCGGGCGGTTGAGGACCTGGGATCGGATGGCCGGGTGGCGGCGCTGGCTGTGGCCGCCCAGAGCGGCTCGGTGATTCCGGTTCCGGCGGACGATGCACCGCAGCGGGTCGTCACCTGGATGGACACCCGATTCCGGTCCGTTGTGGAGAGCTGGCCCGACGACATGGCCGCGAGGATCCGGACTGTCAGCGGATGGACGCCCACGTCCGGGGTCGGCCTGTCGACCATCGTCGGGCTGCAGTCCGAAGGCTCGAGCAGCCGCCCCGAGGAGCGTCCGGGGTCCGCTTCCCGCTGGGCCTCGGTGGACGACTATCTCGTGTTTCGCCTCACCGGGCGGTGGGCCACGAACCCTTCCAATGCGGCCGGCATGCAACTGATGGACGTCTCCACCCGGACTTGGAGCCACGAGTTGTGCAGCCTGGCCGCGATCGATCCGCGGATGCTGGCGCCGATCCGGGAGTCGGGCACCGTCGCCGGCGCTCTCACCGGCGAGGCTGCGGACGCACTGGGGTTGGATGCGGGCACGCCGGTGGTGGTTGGCGGCCATGACCAGGCCTGTACCGCGCTGGGACTCGGCGTCGTCGATCCCGGCGACCTGTTCCTGGCGGCCGGCACGGCATGGGTGCTGACCGCGGTAACCGACAGGGCCGATGTCGCCGCCCTCCCGCCCTCGCTGAACCTCAGCCCTCACGTACTGCCTGGAGTGTGGACTGCGTCCGAGAACCTGGGCGGGCTTGGCGCGATGCTGGCCGAGACTCCACCGCCCAGGATCCGGGGCGCGTACGAGACTTGCGGCCTGAAGGTGCGCCAGGCTCTCGAAGGGGCCGGTGACTTGGCGGCCGGCGGCGAGGAGCTTGTCATGGTGGGGGGCGGGACCCGGTTCGGGGAGCTGGTCGAGGTGGTCGCCTACTGCATCGGCCGGCCCGTGGCGCCACGCCCCGAAGCGACTTGGCCGGCCCTCGGTGCGGCCCGGCTGGCGGCAGCAGGTTTAGGGTGGACGACCGGGGGAGAAGCAGCGTGAGCACACCTGTCGTCGCCATCACCATCGGCCGGTCCCACTACCGGCGAATGTTCAGCGATGCGGCCCTGGCCGATCTGGCCGACGCGGCTCACGTCGTGCACCACCCCGGCGACGAGCCCGCCTCCAAGCAGGACCTGCTGGCCGTCCTGGCCGGGGCCGAGGCCTGCATCACCAGCTGGGGAGTGGCCCCGCTGGACACCGATGTCGTGTCGGCCGCGCCCCGCCTCGGGCACCTGGCCCACATGGGCGGAAGCGTGAAGCGCTTCGTGTCCGCGGCCGTGTGGGAGCGGGGCATCCGGGTCACCAGCGCCTCGGTTGCGCTGGCCCGGGACGTGGCCGAGACCACCTTGGGCCTGATGATCGTGGGGCGCAAGCGGATCTGGCCCCTGGGAAGCCATGTACGCGACGGCGGCTGGCGCGACAGCCCGGTCTGGGACCGTTGGGACGCCCGGGAGCTCACCCGCTCGACGGTGGGCCTGATCGGTGTCGGCAACGTCGGGCGCCACGTGATCGAGCTGCTGGCCGGGTTCGAGACGACTGTCCTGGTGGCCGACCCTTACCTCGGCGACGACGAGGCTCGACGGCTAGGAGTGGAGAGGGTCGAACTGGCCGAGCTGATGGATAGATGCGATGTGGTGTCGATCCATGCCCCGGCCAACGACGAGACCAGGCATATGATCGGTGCCGAGCTTCTGGGCCGGCTCAGCGACGGCGCGGTTCTGATCAACACCGCCCGGGGCAGCATCATCGACGAGGCGGCCCTGGTCGACGAGTTGGCCACCGGACGGATCTTCGCCTTCCTCGACGTGACCGACCCGGAGCCTCCGGCACCGGACAGCCCGCTGCGGCGTCTCGACAACGTGGTGGTCACGCCCCACATCGCCGGCTGTGTCGAGAACTGCCACCGCATGGGGGAGTTTGCCGTCGAGGAGGTTCGCCGCTACCTCGCCGGCGAGCCGGCCATCAACGAGGTCCGGCCCGACATGCTCGACCGGATCGCCTGATCATCCATTCTTGATGTAGTTGTACCGCTATAGGGCGCACAACTACGTCAAGAACGGGCTGGGCCAGCAGATGCGGTCAGCTGAGGACTAGGCCGCCGTCCACCTCGATGGCCTGGCCGGTCAGGTAGCAGGCGTCGTCACTGGCGAGGAAGGCGACAACGCCGGCGATCTCCTCCGGCCGGGCCAGCCGCTTTAGAGCAGTGTCGTCGGCCCGCATGTCCAGCCACTCCTCGGCGGTCATCCCGACGGTGGCCCCGACCTCGGCCGCCACCTGGCGCACCATGTCGGTGAGGGTGTTTCCGGCGCACACCGCGTTGACGGTGATGCCGTGGGGACCCAGCTCCATGGCGGCCGAGCGGGTGATGCCCACCACCCCGCTCTTGGTGGCGGAGTACTCCGCGGAGAAGGGCCAGCTCGTCTTGGCGGCCATGGACGCGATGTTGATGATGGAGCCCCGCCCCTGGGTGGTCATGAGTGGGGCGGCCAGGCTGTTGGAGATCAGGACCCCGGTCAGGTTGACGGCCACGATGTCCTCCCAGCGGTCGAGGGGAATCTCCGGCAGCGGCCCGCCCACGTAGACCCCAGCGCAGGCGACCAGCACGTCGACGCGGCCCCAGGCCTCCATCACCCGTTCGAAGGCGGCTTGCTGGTCCTCGCTGGACCGCACGTCACACCTCAGGGCCATCGTCTCGACCCCCTCGGCCCGGGCTGCGGCCGCGGTGTCGTCGTTGTCAGACTCGTTGATGTCGAGGCAGGCGACGTTGGCTCCCTCGGCAGCGAAACGACGCGCCGTGGCCGCCCCGATGCCGGTGGCCGAGCCGGTGATGACCGACACCTGCTCGGCGAACCGCCTCATCACGCGACCATACCAGCGCCGCTAGTCGCCATTGAGGGCCGATCACCTCTCATGCGGCTGCCAGGGCGGCAAGTACCGGGCCGGCCAGTTCGGGGCGGCAGACCACCAGGTCGGGCAGGTAGACGTCGGTCTGGTTATAGCGAGGTCGGGAACCGTCGAGCCGGCTGACGAAGCAGCCTGCGGCCTTCGCCACGGCCACCGGGGCGCACGAGTCCCATTCGTACTGGCCGCCGGCATGGACGTAGACGTCGGCGGTACCCCGAACCACGGCCATCGACTTGGCACCGGCCGATCCCAGCGGCACGATGTCGGCGCCGAGCGCGGCAGCCACCGCGTCGGCCTGCTCCGGGGGCCGTGAGCGCGACACGACCAGACGGGGTGGGCCTCCCCGTTCGGGGGGCAGCCGGGGAGGCTCGGCCGTCGAGAGGGTCAGCCCCAGCCCGGGCAAGGCCACCGCGCCCGCGACCGGGCGCTCGTCGACGACCAGGGCCACATGAACCGCCCAGTCGGTCCGCCCCACCTCGGAGAACTCACGGGTGCCGTCGAGGGGGTCGATCACCCAGACGCGTTCAGCGGTGAGCCGGCTCGCGTCATCGGTCCCCTCCTCGGAGAGCACCGCGTCGGCGGGGCGGGCCGCGGCCAGCTCGGAGACCAGCAGCTCGTGAGCTTGGCGGTCGCCCTCGGCTCTCAGCACGGCGGCAGGGGCCTCCTCGTCGACCAGCCTTGCCCTCAACTCGACCAGCAACTCGCCCGCACGGTGGGCGAGCTGCTCCGCCAGGAGGTGGTCGTCGATAATGGGTGTCAGGCCAGCACCGCCGAGTCGAGCAGGTCCTGCTGCTCCTGGCCGTGCACGGTGGGGCTGCCGCCCGCAGGGCTGCCCGACTCGGGGCGGCTCACCCTCCGGATCTCGTAGTCGTCGCCGTGGGCCTCGTAGAGCCGTCCCTTGATCCCGTTCCAGGCGCCCATGTTCTCGGGCTCCTCCTGCAGCCAGACGACCTCCGTGGCGTTGGGGTACCGGCGAAGCTCGTAGTCGACCGCCCCGTACGGCCACGGGAAGAGCTGCTCGACCCGGCACACGGCCAACGGGGCCTTGTGCTCGTCGCGCAGTTCCATCGCGGCGTAGGCCACCTTGCCGCTGCAGAAGACCACCCTCGTGACGGCCTCCGGATCGACGGTCCCAGCCTCCGCCCCGGGGTCGCCGAGCACCTCCTCGAAGGTGCCCGACGACAGGTCGGCCACCTTCGAGCGGGCGACCTTGGCCCGCAGCAGCGACTTCGGTGTGAACAGGATCATGGGCTTGCGGACGCGGTGGATCATCTGGCGCCGCAGCAGATGGAAGTACTGCGCCGCGGTGGTGGGCTGGCACACGTGCATGTTGTCCTCGGCGGCCAGCGTCAGGAACCGCTCGATGCGGGCCGACGAGTGCTCCGGGCCCTGGCCCTCCATGCCATGTGGCAGCAGCAGCACGATCCCGCAGTGCTGGTCCCACTTGTCCTCGGCGGCCACGATGAACTGGTCGATGATGATCTGGGCCCCGTTGGCGAAGTCGCCGAACTGGGCCTCCCACATGACCAGCGCCTCCGGCTTGGCCACCGCGTAGCCGTACTCGAAGCCCAACGCGGCGTACTCCGACAGCAGGGAGTCGTAGATCCACAGATCGGCCTCGCGGGCGCACAGGGTCGACAGCGGCACGTACTCCTCGCCGGTCACATAGTCCACCAGGGTGGAGTGCCGGTGCGAGAAGGTCCCTCGGCGGCTGTCCTGACCGCTGAGCCGGACCGGAGTGCCCTCCATGAGGAGCGATCCGAAGGCCATCGCCTCGCCCACGCCCCAGTCGAAATCGCCGCTGCGGAACATCTTGTTGCGCTGCTCGAACTGCCGGGCCAGCTTGGGATGCACGGTGAAGCCGTCGGGCACGGTGTTGAGAGCCTCGTAGATCCGTTCGACGGTCACCGAGTCGATGGCGGTGCGGACGTGGGGCATCACCCCCATCGGCTCCGGCGGGCGCCGGGCGCGGATGTTGTGGCCGGGCGCGGCGTCGCGGGTCTCGTCCAGGGCAGCCTGGAGCTGGTCGCGGTACTCGGCCAGCGACGCGTCGGCATCCTCTGCGCTGATGTCGCCCCGCTTCAGCAGCGACTCCCGGTACTGGGTGCGCACCGAGGGCTTAGCATCGATGCGGCGGTACATGTCCGGCAGCGTGTAGCTGGGGTCGTCGCCCTCGTTGTGCCCGTGGCGCCGGTAGCAGATCATGTCGATCACGGCGTCCTTGTTGAACCGCTGGCGGTAGGCGAAGGCCAGGCGGGCGGCCCGCACGCAGGCCTCGGGGTCGTCGCCGTTGACATGGAAGATCGGCGCGCCGACCATCTTGGCCACATCGGTGGAGTACTGCGTCGAGCGAGCCGCGTCCGGTGTGGTGGTGAACCCGAGTTGGTTGTTGATCACCAGGTGGATGGTCCCGCCGACGCGGTACCCCCTGATGAGGCTCAAGTTGAAGGTCTCGGCCACCACGCCCTGCCCCGCGAAGGCAGCGTCCCCGTGGACCAGCAGCGGCATGACCGGGTAGGGGCCATAGCTGCCGTCGGGCGGGATGTTGTCCATGCGGGCCCGGGCCATGCCCACCACCACCGGGTCGACCGCCTCCAGGTGGGAGGGGTTGGCGGCCAGCTCCACCAGCAGGTGCTTCCCCGACGGGCTCTCGTAGGCGCCGATCTGGCCGAGGTGGTACTTGACGTCGCCGCTGCCCTGGATCTGATCCTCGGTGATGGCTCCCTCGAACTCCTTGAAGAGCTCGTGGTAGCTCTTGCCCACCAGGTTTACGAGCACGTTCAGCCGCCCCCGGTGGGCCAGGCCCATCACCACTTCCGCCAGGGGCTCGTCGGCCGCGCAGGTCAGCAGGGCGTCCAGCAGCGGGATGGTGGACTCGGCGCCCTCCAGGCCGAAGCGCTTCTGGCCGACGTACTTCGTGCCCAGGAAGCTGCTGAGGGCCTCGGCCGCATTGAGCTGGCTGAGGATGCGGCGCTGGTCCTCGCCCTTGAGTGTCGTGTCGGCTCCCTCGATCTGCTCCTGGATCCACCGCTTCTCATCGGGCTCCTGGATGTGCATGTACTCCACGCCGACGGTGCGGCAGTAGGCGTCGCGCAGCACGCCCAGCAGGTCGCCGAGCTTCATCCGCCGGTCCGGGCCCAAGGTGGCGTAGATGCCCGTCTCGCTGCCGGTCAGGAACTCGCGGTCGAGGTCCCAGATGGTGAGCCCGTAGGTGGCCGGATCGAGCTCGGAGTGCATCACGGGCGCCTCGTCGCGCAGCGGGTTGAGGTCGGCGATCAGGTGACCCCGCACCCTGTACTGGTTGATGAGCTGGTTGACCTTGGCCTGCTTCTCGAGCATGGCCGCCTCGCGGTCCACCGGGTTGAAGTCGCGCCGCCACTTCACCGCCTCGTACGGGATGTGCAGCGACCGGAAGGCCTGGCCGTAGAAGTCGTCGGTGCCCAGCAGCAGGTCGTGCACCCGCTGCAGGAACAGTCCCGACTCGGCGCCCTGGATGACCCGGTGGTCGTAGGTGCTGCTGATCGTCACCAGCTTGCTCACGCCCAGGTCGGCCAGCAGGGACGGGTCGGCGGCCTCGTACTCGGTCGGGAAGGCAAGAGCCCCGACGCCCACGATCGTTCCCTGCCCCGTCATCAGCCTGGGCACCGACTGCTGGGTGCCGATGGTGCCGGGGTTGGTGATGGTGACGGTCACGCCCCGCATGTCGTCCGCGCTCAGCCGGTTCTCGCGGATCTTGGCGATCTGCTCGTCGTAGCGCTCCACGAACTCGGCGAAGTTGAGGGTGTCGGCGTCGCGGATGCACGGCACCATCAGTGACCGCGTGCCGTCGTCGCGGGCGATGTCGACCGCGATCCCGAGACCGATGTGTTCGGGCCGCACGATCCTCGGCTTGCCCGCCGCGTCGGTGGCGTAGATGTTGTTCATGGCCGGGACCGTGTCGGTGATGGCTCGCACCACCGCATAGCCGATCAGATGCGTGAACGAGACCTTGCGGACCATCTTGCGGCTGAGGTGGCCGTTGATGATCTTGCGGTTGACCTCGAGGAGCTTGGCGGGGACATCGCGGAAGCTCGTGGCGGTGGGCACGGCCAGGCTGGCCTCCATGTTGGAGACGATGCGGGCTCCCACCCCTCTGATCGGCTCCCCGATGGGCGTGTCCGCAGCCGGTTCCTTCCTGGCCTTCTTGGGTGCGGGCGGGGGCGGTGGATCGCCTGCGAGCGGCACCGTCACGCCGGAGGAGTCCGCGGGGGGCGCGGTCACATCTGCGGCGGTGGACTGCACCGGGGGGCCGGTCACCTCGGTGGCGGTGGTTTCGATGGTGGTGCGGGTCGCGGTCGACGCCTGCGGGGCCGGGGTGATCGGCGAATCCGGCGTCTCTCCCTCGAACAGGGCGCGCCAGGCTTCGTCCACCGAGGCCGGATCGGCCGCCCACAGGTCGCGCATCTCATCGATGACCCAGGCGTTGGCGCCCAGAGAGTCCCTCGCTTCGGAGCGGATCCGGTCGTTCATGGCCACGATCCTACTTTCCCACTTTCCGGCCGGTATAGGGTCGGCCCGTGCGGGTCGTCACCTGGAACGTGAACTCCCTGAAGGCGCGCCTCGACCGGGTGCAGCGCTGGATCGAGTCCTTCTCACCGGATGTGGTGTGCTTGCAGGAGACCAAGCTTGCCGACGACGCGTTTCCCGCCCTGGCCTTCCAGTCCCTCGGGTACGACTGCTTCCACAACGGCGAGGGACGCTGGAACGGCGTAGCCATTCTGAGCCGGGTGGGGCTCGCGGATCCGGTTGCCGGATTCGGTGACGGCATCGAGCCCGACCCCGACGCCCGCCTGGCCTGGGCCACCTGCGGGCCCGTGCGGGTGGCGTCGTGCTACGTGCCCAACGGTCGGGCCGTCGGCCACGACCACTACCACTACAAGCTCGACTGGATGCGCCGGCTGAGAGCCTCCCTCGACACTCAGGCCGATCCCGGTCGGCCCGTCCTGGTGTGCGGCGACTTCAACATCGCCCCCGACGATCGGGACGTGTACGACCCGGCCGCCTTCACCGACACGACTCACACCAGCGCGGCCGAGCGGGAGCAGCTCGCCGGTCTGCTCGAATGGGGACTGGTGGACGTGTTCCGGGAGCATCACGACGGCGGTGGGCTGTTCACGTGGTGGGACTACCGGGGAGGCGACTTCCACAAGCGCAAGGGAATGCGCATCGACCTCGCGCTGGCCACCCGTCCGGTCGCCGAGGCGGCCGGCTTCGTGCTCATCGACCGCAATGAGCGCAAGGGCCCCAAGGACGACCCGCCCAGCGATCACGCGCCCCTGTACGTCGATCTGGACGAGGGCGCCTTGACGACGAAATGTTGACGCCTCTCGACGAGCACGCCCTGCTCGTCTTCTGGACCCAGCTGCTGGTGCTGGTGGTGGCGGCGCGGGCCATGGGATTCGCGATGCGCAGGGTGGGGCTGCCCTCGGTGGTCGGCCAGCTGGCCGCGGGGGTGGTCCTCGGCCCCTCGGTATTCGGCGCGGTGTGGCCGAGTGGGTTCGAGTGGTTCATTCCCCATGAGGAGATCTCGTCGGGGGCGCTGTTCGCCGTCACCTGGCTGGGGGTGGCTCTCCTGCTGGTCACCGCCGGGTTCGAGACCGACCTGGCCTTGATACGGCGCCTGGGGCGCGCCGCTGCGCTGGTGACCGGCTTCAGCCTCGTCGTGCCCTTGGCCGGAGGCCTGGTGACCGGCCTGCTCCTGCCGGAGGACTTCGTGGGCGGCGGCGCCGACCGCACCGTATTCGCTCTGTTCGTGGCGGCCGCGCTGTCGGTGTCGGCCCTGGCCGTGATCGCGCGGATCCTGTCCGAGCTGGGGCTGATGAGGCGCGACTTCGGCCAGATCACGGTGGCCGCCGGCATGGCCAACGATGTGGTGGGCTGGGTGATGCTCGCCGTGTTCACGGGTTTCGCCACCGCGGGCGAGGTGTCGGTGGGGGGCACGCTGCGGACGGTGGTGGGCCTCGCCGCGTTCCTGTTCCTGGCGATGACATTGGGCCAGCGCGCCATCGATGCCAGCCTGCGCCGGATCCGGCGTGAAGGGCCCAACCTGCACGGTGCGCTCGGCATCGCAGTGATCACCATGCTGGTGTTCGGTGTGGCCACCCAGGCGTTGGGCATCGAGGCTGTGCTGGGGGCCTTCGTGGCCGGGGTGGTCCTGAACCGGTCGCGCTTCCAGCAGCACGAAGTCGTCCATCACATCGAGTCGCTCACCAACGCCTTCCTCGCCCCGGTGTTCTTCGCCATGGCCGGCCTGCGAGTCGATCTCTCCCTGCTCGGCGACCGCGATGCGCTGGCTTGGGCCGGCGCGGTGATGGTGGTGGCCATCGTGGCCAAGTTCGCGGGCGCCTTCGTAGGTGCGAGGCTGGCCGGGCAGTCGCAGCGGGCCGCGGTAGCGCTGGGGGCAGGACTCAACGCCAGGGGTGCCCTCGAGATCGTCATAGCCTCAGTAGGACTGTCTCTGGGCGTGTTCAGCGAGACGGCGTACACCGTCATCGTGATAGTGCCCCTGGTGACGTCGGTGTTCGCCGCCGCGAGCCTGCGGCTGGCGGTGCGTGACTGGATGGGATCTCCCGCGGAGCGCGAGCGCCTCGAGCGTGAGGAGGCGCTGAGCCGGAACCTCGTGGTGCGCTCGTCGCGGCTGCTTCTCGCCTCACGGGCCGAGCCGGCGTCCATCGCGGCCGCGCAGCTCATGCACTTCGCCTGGCCGGTGCAAGTGCCGGCCACCGTCATCTCAGTGGCTCCCGAGAGCCTCGGTGACGGCTCCTACCACTCCGACGGCGCGACCAACCGCCAGTGGCCCGACATCACCATCATCCGCAGCGTGCTCGACGGCAGGGACGTCGATCATCGCCAGGTGCGCGCCTCCAGTTCGGCCGGCGCGGTCGTGGCGGCGTCCATCGTGGCCGAGGCCCGCCTGGGCTACGGGGCGATCTGCGTCGGGGTGGCCGGCCGTCACGAGGGCCAGCTGTACTCGCCGCTGGTCGACGAGCTGCTGCTGCACTCGCCCCTTCCGGTGGTGATCGTCAGGCGGGCCGAGGGTCTGGAGACGCCGCTGCCGGGCGCCTTCACCCGTGCGGTGGTGCCGGTCACCGGGACGCGGTCATCGAGGGCCGCTCAGGAAGTGGCCTTCGGGGTGAGCAGCCAGCTCGGAACCGAGGTGGTGCTCACCCATGTGGTGCAGCGGCACTGGCCAGACATGCGGATCCTGCCCAAGCGGCTGGCCACCAGCAAGTTGGCGACCCGGCTCCTGGGTGAGAGCCAGACCGAGTCAGCTCGCCCGGTGGTGGACGCCCTCATGGAGGCGGCCAGATCCCGCGGTGCCGAGATGGGCATCGAGGCCCGCACCCTGGTCCAGGAGGGCTCATCGCCGGCGTCGACTCTGGTCTCGGTGGCCGAGGAGCAGGAGGCCGACCTGGTGGTGCTGGGCGCGTCGTTGCGCAACGTCGACGGCCGCCCCTTCCTGGGTCACACCGTGGAGACGGTTCTTGAGCGCTGTTCCGCCAACGTGGCGGTCGTGGCCATGCCCCGCGCCCAATCCAGCTAGCCCGAGCCCATCCTCGCCCTGCGGGCCCTCTTGACGCCTTCGAGGTTCCGTAGTCGCCGTGACTCGGCGTCGTCGGCACTCTTCGGACTTCCGATCGCCTTGAGCCACCGGGACGGCTCCCTGTCCATGGTCTCGCCGCCCAGGTCCCGCCGGTCGCACCACAGCACGTGGAGTTCCTGCTCGGCCCGGGTGACGGCCACATGCAGCAGGCGGCGCTCCTCGGCACGGGCCCCGGCGGTGCGGGCGTGGGCGATGGGAACGAACCCGTCCTCCATGCCGACGAGATGGACGATGGGCCACTCCAGGCCCTTGGCACCGTGGAAGGTCATCAGGTCGACGCCGTCGGACGATGCCAGCAGGCGGTCGTCGGCCCGGAGAGCGGTGGTGAAGGAGTTGACGGTGGCGTCGGGGTCGAGAGACAGATGGTCCTCCGCGAACTCCAGGAAGGCCTCGACGTTGGCTCGGGCCTCGGGCGTGTCCAGGGCGGCAAGCCCGCCCGGGTCCCCGGAGAGAGTTGGAGCGTCGCGAAGCCACTGGCGAGTGTCGGCCACGCAGGGGGCGAGTCTCGCGTCGCGGGACCAGGCCTCCTGCACCGCCGCGATCTCGGGCCGGCGGAGCAGGCCGGCCTCGCTGGTGGCGGCCACCGGGATGTCATGGCGCAGCAGCGCCCTGCGCAACGGCTCGAGCTGCGCGTTGGTCCGGGCCAGCACCGCCTGCCGGCGCCACCGTGAGCCGGGCCGGTGGCGCCGGCGGACTAGCCGGGCCAGCACCGCGGCCTCGTCGGCTCCGTCACAGACGGTGATCGTGGGGTCGTCACCCGATGGTCGTACTGCGGGCTGGGGCGGTCGGCCCAGGATCCGGCCCGCCGCATCCAGCACTTCGGGTGTGGAGCGGAAGTTGGTGCGCATGTGCAGCACCGCGCAGCCCCCGAGACGATCCCCGACCGAGTCGATCAGGCCGGGGTCGGCGCCGTTCCAGCCGTAGATGGCCTGGTCGGGGTCGCCCACCACCACCAGCGTCGAGTCGGGGCCCAGCCAGGACTTCAGCAGGGCGAACTGGAGCGGGTTGATGTCCTGGAACTCGTCGACGAGCAGGTGCTGGTGGAGCCAGCGGTGAGCGGCCGCGTGCTTGGGCTCGGTCGCCATCAGCTCCAGCGAGCGGGCCAGCACGTCGTCGAAGTCGAGCACCCGGCGCTTGAGCTTGGCCGACTCGTAGTCGGCGTAGATCTGGGCGAAGCGGTCCCCGCGCCCTACAGGAGGTCGGCGGCCCGCGGCCCGCGCCGCCTTGACGTAGGCCTCGGGCGCCACCAGCCGGGCCCGGCACCACCCGATCTCGTTGGCGATGCCGGTGACTGCGGCCCGGTCGGCTCGAGGGAGCAGTTCAGCGATGAGCCTCGCCGTGTTGTCGAGGATCCGGGGCGGGCGCCTGCCGGAATCGGTGGCATAGCGGCGGAGTTGGGCCAGAGCGATGGCGTGGAAGGTGCCGGCTCTCACCGCGTCATTGAGGCCGAGCCCTCGCAGGCGGGACCGCAGCTCGCGAGCAGCCCGGCGAGTGAAGGTCACGGCCAGGGTCCGCCGCGGATCGATGTGGCCCTCACTCGCCTGCCAGGCGATGCGCCGGGTCAGGACGCGTGTCTTGCCCGAGCCGGCTCCGGCGACTACGCACAGAGGGGATGCTCGTGTCGTGACCGCGTCGCGCTGCTCAGCCGTCAGGCCCTCCAGCAGCGGGTGCTCAGATTCAGACACGACCTGACCTTACGGCCGCGCACCCCTTGCAGCGAGCGCCGTTCGGCGCTCAGTTGACCGGTACTGTCTGGCCGGTGTTCCTGATCGACGCAGTTCGCTTCGAGCGGTTGGTGGGCGAGGCTCTCGATTCGCTGCCCCCCGCATTGGGGGAGATGATGGAGAACATCGTGGTGGTGGTGGAGGACGTCCATCCCGAAGAGGACCTTCTCGGCCTCTACGAGGGCGTGCCCCTGACCGAGCGGGAGGACTACGGAGGGTTGGCCATGCCCGACCGGGTGACCGTCTACCGGCTGCCGATCTGTGAGATGTGCGACAGCGAGGACGAGCTGCTGGAGGAGGTCATGGTCACCGTGGTGCACGAAGTGGCCCACCACTTCGGCATCGACGACGAGACCCTTCACCAGCTCGGCTGGGACTGACCGCGCCGGCTGCGCAGCCGTCGCCTGGCCGCGTCCTTTCAAGCGAAGCGGGGAAACCGGGTTCGGGGACCCGCCTCGGCCCAGTCCATGTGGTTGCGGACGTATTGGTTGGCGCACAGCGGGGAATGGCAGTAGGCCGCGTCGAAGCGCGCCCCTCGCTCCGCCAGAGCGTCCATCGCCGGGGTGTGCGCCAGCGGATGGCCGTAGGCCCCGGTGAAGTGGGGCGCGAGCTGGTCGGCCATGACCACCAGGATGTTGGGCTGGATCATGTTCAGACGCTGCGTGCGCGCCGACACCCGCTCATGAGAGGACGCTAGCGGCGGGCTGGAATTGCCGCGGCCGAGGGGTCCGCGCCCACCAGACCCGGCCCATGTACTTTGCGGCCGACGCGTCACCCATGGACGATTGGGACTCGCTGATGAATATCGCTACCCGTGCAATAGCTGCCCGCGCTGTAGCTGTCGCGGTCCTGCTTGCGTCGCTGACCGTGCCCTCGACCGCTCTGGCTCAGGCCGAGGAGCCGGTTGACCGTGAGGCGCTGCTGGAGTTCTTCGTCGCGACTGACGGCGACACCTGGAGCCGGAGCGACAACTGGGGTTCGGGCCTGCCGCTGGATCGGTGGTACGGAGTGAGCACCGACAGCGCCGGCCGGGTGGTGAGGCTCGCGCTGCCGTCCAACGGGCTCTTCGGGCAGATCCCGGCCTCCATCGGCAGCCTGACCGGCCTGGAGCATCTGAATCTCGGAGACAACGACCTGTACGGGGAGATTCCCGCCGAGATCGGCGAACTGGCCAACCTGACTCACCTGGACTTGAAGAGCAACCGGCTGGACCGCCCGATCCCGCCCGAGATCGGCGAGCTCGCCGGCCTGGAGGTGCTGGATCTCAAGCACAACGTGCTGTTCGGGGCCATACCCGCCGAGATCGGCAGCCTCGGCAGTCTGAGGATCCTGGATCTGCGAGGCAACGGACTCTCCCGCCAGCTGCCCGACTCGCTCGGCGGGCTCACCAGCCTCACCCGCCTGATGCTGAGCGGCAACCGGCTGTCCGGCGGGATTCCGGCCGAGCTGGGAAGCCTGGACGGCCTCGTCTGGCTGGACATGAGCCGCAACTCGCTGTCGGGGGAGATCCCGCCCGAGCTGGGTGATCTTGCCCGCCTGACCTGGCTCGATCTCAGCGTCAACAGCCTGTCGGGGGAGATTCCGGCCGAGCTGGGCCGGCTGTCGCGGCTCACGACGCTCAGCCTGTGGCTCAACGGGCTGAGCGGAGAGATCCCGCCGGAGTTGGGCGCCCTGGCCTCGCTCGAGGATCTGAGCCTCGGCCTCAACGACCTGTCCGGCACGATCCCGCCCGAACTGGGAGAACTGGCCGCGCTGCGGCGCCTGCGGCTCGGCCTCAACCAGCTGTCGGGGTCCATACCGGCCGAGCTGGGCGGTCTGCGCGTCCTGCAGTACCTGTGGCTGGACGGCAACCAGTTGTCGGGGCCCATACCGGCCGGGCTGGGCGGTGTGCGCTCTCTCCGAGAGCTGCGGCTCGAAGGCAACCTGCTGTCGGGTCCCATTCCCGCCGGGATCGGTGAACTCCGCCGGCTGGAGACGCTCCAGCTCCAGGACAACCGGCTCTCAGGCGCCATCCCGGCCTCTCTGGGCGGCTTGGACCGCCTGGAGCAGCTGCGCCTCGACGGCAACGAGCTGTCGGGTGAGATACCCCCCACTCTGGGTCGCCTCTCCGAGTTGGAGAACCTCAGCCTGGCCGGCAACTGGCTTCACGGTCCGATTCCCGTTCACCTTGCCAGCCTCACCAATCTCCAGCGGCTGAGCCTGAACAACAACGAGCTGTCGGGGCCCATCCCCGACGTCATGGGCCGTCTGGGGAGGCTCACCGAGCTCGACCTGCACAACAACTCGCTCTCCGGGGCCATTCCCGCGGGGATCGGCTCGCTGGCGGAGCTCAGGAGCCTGAGGCTCCAGAACAACCGGCTGTCGGGAGAGATCCTGGACGCGGTCGGCGGGCTGGAGGACCTGAGGGTGCTCGACCTGCGGGGCAACCGGCTGTCGGGCGCCATCCCCGACAGCATCGGAGGACTCTCGAACCTGGTCGAGCTGAGGCTCGGAGACAATCTGCTGGACGGCGAGATCCCCGAGTCGCTGGCCCGTCTCGGCAACCTCGAGTGGCTGGACCTCAGCCGCAACTCGCTGTCCGGGCCGATCCCGCCGGGTCTCGGCGGCATCACCGGTCTGGAGGCCCTGTACTTCAGCTTCAACTTCCTGGACGGGGAGATTCCCGCAGGACTCGGCAACCTGTCCAACCTCAAGATCCTCAGGCTCCGCTGGAACGAGCTCTCGGGCGAGATCCCCGCCGAGCTGGGCGACCTTGGCAGTCTCAGGCAGCTGAACCTGTGGCACAACAGTCTCACGGGACCCATTCCGGCCGAACTCGGCAACCTCGTCAACCTCACACGCCTAGACCTCGACGACAACCAGCTTTCGGGAGAGATTCCCGCCGAGTTGGGCAATCTCGCTCTGCTGACGGAGCTGTGGCTCAGGGGGAACGAGCTGTCAGGCGAGATCCCGGCCGAGTTGGGCGATCTGACGAAGCTCAGGCGCCTCTATCTGGACGGCAACCGGCTCACCGGCGGGATTCCCGTCGGGTTGGCGAACCTGGCCAGCGTCAAGCGGATCTGGCTCCACGACAACGAGCTGTCGGGCGCGATCCCATTTGAGCTGGGCCGGCTGACCGAGCTGGACCAGCTGATCCTGGGCGGCACCAACTCGTTCAGCGGGTGCCTCCCTTCGGAGTGGGAGTCGCTCGACACCCTGGCCGACGACCTCGACACGCTGGGCCTGGAGTTCTGCGCCGCCGAATAGCGGACCTGACGCCAGATTGCGGACTTGGCGCCATGTCCCTGGATGGACGGCTGCTCGCCGCATATAGTCGAGGGCGACAAAGAAGACCGGGGAGCTCGGGACAGCCGGGCTGAGAGGGCATCCACGCGATCGCAGCGGTGTCGACCCGCCGACCTGATCTGGGTAATGCCAGCGGAGGAAGACCCATGGATCACCAACCCCTACCAAGTCCAGTTCACCCGAGCGCGCCCCGCCGCGCGATCGCTCGACGGATCCGGGCGGTGGCGGTCGCCGCGACCGCGGTCGCCGTGGTCGCGGCGGCCTGCAGTGGGGACCGCTCCGCGGACTCCGAGGACCTCTCGGGCACCACGGTGACGCTGCTCACCCACGACTCGTTCTACGTCTCGCCCGAGACCTTCGAGGCGTTCACCGCGTCCACCGGCATCGAGGTGGAGCAGCTGGCCTCGGGCGACGCCGGAGCGCTGGTGGCCCAGGCGTGCCTCACCGCGGGCGAGCCGCTGGGCGACGTGCTGTTCGGCATCGACAACACCTTCCTTCAGCGCGGCCTCGACTGCGCCATGTTCGAGTCCTACACGTCGCCCGGCCTCGCCGACGTGCCCGACCACTTCGAGCTCGATCCCGAACACCGGGTCACGCCCGTCGACTTCGGCGACGTGTGCCTCAACTACTGGGTCGACGCTTTCGACGGCTCGCCACCGCCGCCCGCGTCCCTCGACGACCTGACCGACCCCGCCTATGCGGGCATGCTGGTCGTGCAGAGCCCCGAGACCTCGTCACCAGGCCTGGCCTTCCTGCTGGCCACCATCGCCCACTACGGCGACGGCTGGGAGGACTACTGGGCCGCGCTGCGCGACAACGGCGTGTCGGTCACCGCCGGGTGGGAGGACGCCTACTACGGCGAGTTCACCGCCGGCGGCGGCAACCGACCGATCGTCGTGTCGTACGCGTCCAGCCCGCCGGCTGAGGTCATCTTCGCCGACCCGCCCGTCGACGAGCCCCCTACGGGCGTGGTCACTGCCAGCTGCTACCGCCAGATCGAGTTCGCGGGCGTGCTGGCGGGCGCCGATAACCCCGGAGGCGCCCAAGCTCTGATCGACTTCATGCTCACGCCGACGTTCCAGAACGACGTCCCGCTGAACATGTTCGTATTCCCGGTCATCTCCGCGGCCACCCTCCCGCCGGAGTTCGTGGCCCACGCCGAGATCGCGGACGACCCGTTCATGGTGGACCCGGCCGAGATCGAGGCCCAGCGCGACGCCTGGACCGACCGGTGGGTGGAGATCGTCCTGCGCTGACCCCCAGAAGCTGAGTCTCATGACCTCGCCGGCCAAGCTCGTCCGGGGTCCGGCCGCGGCCGCGCCCGCCCTGGCGGTGGGCGCGTTCATGGTGCTGTTCTTTGCCTGGCCCATCGCCGGTGTGATCGCCAGGGGTCTGGACGGGACCAGCCCCGCGAGCCTGCTGGGGGAGGTTCTCGGCTCGGAATCGCATCGCTCGGTGATCTGGTTCACCGTCTGGCAGGCAGCCGCGTCGACCGCATTGACGGTGGCCGTGGCCCTGCCCGCGGCGGGAGCCATGGCCCGGCTGCGCTTCCGGGGTCAGCGGTTGGTGCGAGCCCTGGCGACGGTTCCCTTCGTGCTGCCCACCGTAGTGGTGGCGGCTGCGTTCGAAGGCCTGTTCGACCGGTTCGGCCTCGCGGGCGGCGGCGGGTTGAGCCTGCGCCACACGGTCTGGGCGATCCTGCTGGCCCATGTGTTCTTCAACTACGCAGTGGTGCTGCGGACCGTCGGGGCCCACTGGGCGAACCTCGACGCCCGGGTCGAGGACCAGGCCCGGGTACTGGGAGCGTCGCGGGTTCAGGTCTTCCGCCAGGTTGTGCTGCCCCGTCTGGCGCCGTCGGTGGCCGCGGCCTCGGCCATCGTCTTCCTGTTCTCGTTCACGTCCTTCGGGGTGGTCCTGATTCTGGGAGGCCCGGCCCGGGCCACCATCGAGACCGAGATCTACCGCTACGCCGTCGTCCGGCTCGACCTGGAGACGGCCGCGGCCCTGGCGGTGGTGCAACTGGCCGCGGTAGTGGCCCTCGTGATGGTGTCCAACGTGCTCGAGAGGCGCCGGGCCGCCATCGAGCCCGCCGCCGCACCGGCGGCCGCCCCCCGTCGCCGTGGTCCCGGGCTGGTCGTCAACCTGGCGATCATGGGGCTGGTCCTGGGCTTGCCGGTGGCCGTGCTGGTGGAGCGCTCGCTGGCTGCGGGCCGCGGCGGCGGCTACACGCTCCGCTACTACACGGCCATGGCGGACCGGGTCAGCCTGCTGCCGGACACCGCTCTGGCCGCGCTGGGCAACTCGTTGATGTTCGCCGCGCCCGCGGCGACCCTGGCCGTGCTGGTGGGCGGGGCGGCCACCGTGGTGGTGCTGCGCTCGGGCTCCCGGGGCGGCCGCGGCGTCGGGCGCCTGCTCGACGCCGGGTTGACGCTGCCGCTGGGCACCTCCGCGGTGACCATCGGACTGGGATTCCTGCTGGTGCTGGACCGCCCGCCCGTCGACATCCGGACCTCGGTGATCGTGGTTCCCATCGCACACGCCGTGGTGGGGATTCCCTTCGTGGTTCGCACGCTGGTGCCCATGCTGCGCACCGTGAATCCCCGGGCTCGAGAGGCGGCGGCCGTGCTCGGCGCGTCGCCTCGCCGGGTGCGGCGCGAGGTGGACCTGCGGGTCGCGGCCCGCGGCGTGGCGGTGGGTGCCGGGTTCGCCTTCGCGGTGTCGCTGGGAGAGTTCGGGGCCACGTCGTTCATTCCCCGCCGCCCCGAGACGCTCACCGCCCCGCTGGCCCTGTTCAGGCTGCTGGGCACCCCGGGGGATGCCCTGCGAGGCCAGGCCATGGCGCTGGCGGTCTCGCTCATGGTGCTCACCGCTGTGGCAGTCTTCGTCATGGACCTTTGGGGCGACACGCGCAGGGGGGCCTTCTGATGATTGTTTCGCCGAACTCGGCGGCCAACGGAATTGGTAGCCCTCAGCGCCGTTTCGGGACTCCTCGGCTGCCGATGCGACTGAGGGCCTTCTGAGATGCTGACGGTGAGGGGCGCCACGGTCTCGTTCAGCCGGGTCATAGCCCTCGACGGAGTGGACCTGGAGGTGGCGACGGGCGAGGTTGTCGCCATCCTGGGCCCGAGCGGGTGCGGCAAGAGCACGCTGCTGCGGGCTGTGGCCGGGCTGCAGCCCCTCGACTCGGGTGCGGTTCATTGGGACGGCGAGGACTTGGCCGGGCTGCCCGTGCATCGTCGCGACTTCGGGCTGATGTTCCAGGAGCACGCACTGTTCTCGCATCGGGACGTGGCCGCCAACGTGTCCTTCGGTCTGCGGATGCAGAAGATGGACGCCGCCGGCCGGAGCCGTCGGGTACGCGAGGTGCTCGGTCTGGTGGGGCTGGCCGGCTACCAGGAGCGGACGATCGCCACACTGTCGGGCGGCGAGGCCCAACGGGTGGCGCTGGCCCGCTCGCTGGCGCCCGAGCCCCGCCTGCTGATGCTGGACGAGCCCCTCGGCTCGCTGGACCGGCCCCGCCGCGAGGAACTGACCGAGGAGCTCAGGGTCCTCCTGCGACGTATCGGTGTCACCGTCCTGCACGTCACCCACGACCACGACGAGGCCTTCGCGGTCGCCGACCGGGTGGCGGTCATGCAGTCCGGCCGGATCGCCAGGATCGGCACCCCCGCCGACATCTGGCACGATCCCCGCCACGCCGCCGTGGCCCGCTTCCTCGGTCACGCCAATGTGGTCACCATGGGGGAGGACGGAGCCGTGCCGTGGGGTCGTCTGAGCGTTCCTGCCGGCCCCGTAGTGGTGCGCTCCGACGCCTTCAGGCGTGTGGACGAGGCACCTTCGGACGGCGTAGACCTTGTCACCGGAACCGTGAGCGACGCCCGCTTCCGGGGCGACCGCTTCGAGCTGAGGTTGCGCACCGACCCCGGGGACTTCGATCTCCTGGTGCGGGACCCTCGCCCGGCCACGGCCGCCGAGAGGCTCAGCTACATCATCGATCCTGCCCGGATCGCAGTCCTAGACGCCTGATCCGCCCAGCCTCAACCTGCGTGTGCTCTCGGTCGAGCCAGGCGGGCCGTGAGCCAGGCACCGGCGGCCGCGGCCACCAGCAGCAGGGCGGCTATGCCCGAGTAGTGGCTCAGCGACTGGAAGCCGAGGAGCTCGACCAGGGCGCCGGACGACATCCCGCCCACCGCGCCGCCGGTGATCATGACGAAGTCGGCGCCGCCCTGAACCTCCACCCTCTGATGGACCGGGAACGCGTTCGTGAGCAGCGTGCTGCCCGCGATCAGCCCGCAGCTCCAGCCGATGCCGATGAGCGTGAGACCGCTGAACAGGCCGGCGCTGTGCTCGGGGTCGGTGTGCCCGGCCAGCTCCGCGCCCACAAAGAGGATCAGCCCGCCGAGGGTGACCATCGTGTGCGTCCCCAGCCGGTCGACGAGCCACCCCACTATGGGCGAGAAGGCGTACATCCCGACGATGTGGAGAGAGATCACCTGGCCGATCACCGCGAGGTCCTGGTCCCCGCTGGTCATGTGCAGCGGCGTGGCCGTCATGACACCCACCATCACCAACTGCCCCACCAGCATGGCCAGCAGGGCGAGCCGGGCCGCAGGCACCGTCGCGATCCGGCGGATCACGGTGACTGGCGACGCGGGGCGGGGCGCCTCCGACCCGATCGTGCCGAGCACCTCGAGCGGGTCCGGGCGCAGCCAGGTGTGGGTGATGGTGAGCCCGGTCAGGAACATCGCGGAACTCAGCACGTAGGGACCGGCCAGCTCGGGAAGGCCGACGAACCCGGCGAAGTCGGCGACCGGCCCCAGCGCGATCGTCGGCCCGGTGGCTGCGCCGAAGGTGGAGGCCCACACCAGCAGTCCGATGGCGCGGGCCAGGCGATCCTCGGGAGCATTGTCGGCCACCGCATACCGGGCGGCCAGGTTGGTGGCCTGGCCTGCACCGACCCCGATCATTCCCAGCACCACCAGCGGGTACAGGCTGAAGACGGCCGACAACACCGCAGTCATCGCCCCCGCGGCGCCGACCCACCATCCGGCGATCAATCCCCTCCGCCGGCCCAGGCGGGCCATGCGGCGAGACAACGGAACGGCGGCGGCCATGCTGCCGATCGACATCGATCCCGCCGCCAGTGTGGCCAGCGTGGCACTGCCGGTTATCTCCTCGGCGAGCACCGCCGAGGCCGCGAACGCCGACCCCATGGCCATGGTCGTGGGGATCACCGAGCTCATCGTCACCGCGATCGTGCGGCGCTGGACCGCGGCCCGGTCGTAGGTCTGTGCCGGAATCGACCGACGCTATCGCCCGGTACACCTTCGGATAGCGTCGGGAGTGCATGGAAGTCGGATTCATCGGGCTGGGAAACATCGGCGGTCCCTGCGCCAAGCACCTCCTCGACACCCCGGTCCCGCCGGCAGTGGAAGCGCCATGACTGTCGGGCTCCAGATTCCCGACCTGAGCAGCTACGAGACGTTCGTCGACGGGTTTCCCCACGATGCTTTCGTGCAGTTGCGCGAGCACGCGCCGGTGTGGTGGCACGAGCCGACCGTGCGAACGCCCGACGGTGAGGGCTTCTGGTGCGTGCAGATCCGGGCCGGGGAGAAGGTGGTCGTCTGGGAGATGTCGGCCAACCGGGACGGCGCCGTGTTCGATGAGCCCTTCGAGTTCCGCATCGACCGCTCCCAGAACAGCCACGTCGGTTTCGGTCATGGCCCCCATTTCTGTTTGGGGGCCAACCTGGCCCGGCTGGAGATCGATGTGATGCTCGATGCCGTCCTGGACCGCTGGCACGACATCGAGGCCACCGGCGAGCCCACCTACACCCGCACCGACCGGCTGTCCGGACTGCGGACCCTGCCCATCGCCTTCACCGACACCGGACGGGTTTGTGCCTAGAGCTCCCAACGGCGAGATCGAGATCGCCTACGAGACCTTCGGCACCGTGAGCGATCCCCCGCTGATCCTGCTCCACGGGCTCGGCTCCAGCATGCTGGTATGGCATGAGGAGATGTGCGCCGGATTCGTCGATCGGGGCTTCTTCGTGCTGCGGATGGACCACCGCGACTCGGGGCTGTCGACCGTGCTGCCCGACGGCACCCGCTACACCCTCGACGACATGGCCGGCGACATGGTCGCGGTGCTCGACGCCGCCGGCTGCGACCGGGCCGTCGTGTGCGGCTACTCGCTCGGCGGGATGGTGGCGCAGGCCGCGGCCGCGGCCTTCGGGGACCGGGTGGCCGGACTGGTCTCCGTCTCGTCGCACACCGGCGAGCCAGGGGTCGGCGACCCCACCCCCGAGGCCCTGGCCGCGCTCACTGCTCCGCCCGCCGCGACCATCGAAGCCCAGATCGAGTCCGATCTGGCCGGTTACCGGATCTGGTCCAATCCCGATTGGCGCAACGAGCAGGCCGAGCGGGAGTACCTGGAGCGCAGCTACCGGCGGGCGTGGCATCCCGGCGCGTCCGAGCGACAGTTCAAGGCCGCGGCCCGGAGCGGCAGTCGAGCCGACGCGTTGCGAGGTCTCGATGTGCCCACGCTGGTGATCCACGGCGGTGGTGACACGCTGATCGCCCCCGACGCCGGTCGCCGCACGGCCGAACTGGTTCCGGGCGCCGCGTACCTGGAGATCGACGCGATGGGCCACGAGCTGCCACCCCAGGTGTGGGCCCCGATCATCAGCGCGGTCACCGCACTGTCGGGTCGCGTCGCCTGGTAGCAGTCGGGCAGGCAGCCACTCTCAGCGGCTGGCTGATCTGGCAGACGGCGACTGGCCCAGTCGTACACTGCATCCGGAACGGAAGGGGACGACATGGGACCGCTGACAGGAATCCGCGTGGTCGAGATCGCCGGCATCGGGCCCGGCCCGTTCTGCGCCATGATGCTGGCCGACATGGGCGCCGACGTCGTTCGGGTCGACCGGGCCTCCGCGGTGCGGGGCGGCGACCCTGATCACCCGCCGCGCGACCTCCTCAACCGGGGCAGGCGTTCGGTCGGCGTCGACCTCAAGTCTCCCGAGGGGCTCGAGACGGTGCTGTCGCTGGTGGAGGGAGCCGATGCGCTGCTGGAGGGGTTCCGACCCGGCGTGGCCGAGCGGCTCGGGATCGGGCCGGAGGACTGCCTGACCCGCAACCCGCGTCTGGTCTACGGCCGGATGACCGGCTGGGGCCAGGAAGGCCCCTACTCGTCCGCCGCGGGCCACGATCTCAACTACATAGCGCTGGCCGGCGCCCTGCACCACATCGGCAGGCAGGGCGATGCCCCGGTTCCGCCCCTCAACCTCGTCGGCGACTTCGGCGGCGGCGGCATGTACCTCGCGTTCGGGATGGCATGCGCCCTGTTGGAGTCCCGCCACTCGGGCCGGGGCCAGGTGGTGGACGCCGCCATGGTCGACGGGGCCGCCTCGCTGATGATGGCCTTCTTCGGGATGGTCGGCTCCGGCTTCTGGAGCGACGAGCGGGGCACCAACATGCTCGACACCGGTGCCCACTTCTACAACGTGTACGAGACCGCCGATAGCAAGTACATCTCGCTGGGACCGATCGAGCCCCAGTTCTACGCCGAGCTGCGGGAGCGGCTCGGACTGCACGGTCCGGAGTGGGATCCCCAGATGGATCGGTCCGTCTGGCCCGAACTCAAGGAGAAGCTCGCCGCGGTAGTGGCCCAGCGCACCAGGGACGAGTGGTGCGAGCTGCTCGAGGGCACCGACACCTGCTTCGCACCGGTGCTGTCGCTGACCGAGGCGCCCGAACACGCCCACAACCTCCAGCGGGGCACCTTCACCGAGGTGGCCGGACTGGTCCAGCCCAGCCCGGCCCCGCGCTTCAGCCGGACCCCGGGGGCGATCCGTCGCCCACCGCCCCATGCCGGCCAGCACACCGACGAGATCCTGGCCGAGCTGGGCCTCGACGCCGAGGCCGTCGCCTCCCTGCGGGCGTCGGGAGCCATCGCTTGACGGCCGCCGGATCTACGGCATCGGTTGTGGCTGGTGTCCACGACTGGTTCTCGTGGGTTGTGATCTTCACCAACGGGCTGGTCGGGCTCTGGGCACTGGCCGCGCACCGCCGTGAGAGCCTGCGGTCGCTCGCACTGTGGGCGACCACGGCAGCCGCACAGACGACCGTCTTCGTTCAGGCCGGGCTCGGGACCTGGCTCATGGTCAGGGAGGGACGCGACGCTCCTGAACTGCATGCGCTGTACGGGTTCTCGGCGCTGGTCGCGGTGGGTGTCGCGTACAGCTACCGGCAGCATCTGCGCAACCACCTCTACGTTCTCTACGGCTGCACCGGACTGTTCCTCATGGGGCTGGGAATCCGGGCCGTGATCCTGGACTCGGTGGTCTGAGAGCAGCCGAGCCGGGCCCGTCTGGGCCATGCGCGACTCGTCACCGGCGTCGGGTTACTGTCCGCCGAGGCGACAAGGGAGTCGTTCGACTATGACTATGACGATGGAGCGGACGGCCCCGAGCACAGCCGCCGGTGTGGAGGCCGAACTCCTCTCATCTCTCGGCCTGGAGACCGTGGACGTTCACTACGGCTTGTCCCAGGACGAGTTGTTCGCTGCCGCGATCGCCGGAGACTTCGGCCGGGTGCGTCCCGGGGGCCCCGACACCGAGCACAAGGCCCACGCCACGTCGCTAGGCAGTGACGGCCCGCTGGTGTACTACACCGATCCCTCCTGCACCGGGCGTCCAGTGCATGACACGTTCTGCGTGGACCGCGCCTCCGTCAGCGACTCCGTGTGGTGGAAGGACGGCTTCGCGCCCTTCGAGGCCGACATGTTCGATCCGCTGGTGGAGCGGGTGGTGGCCCACCTCAACGAGCGCCGGGCCCGGCTGTACGTGACCGACGTGTACTGCGGCGCCGATCCCGACTTCGCCGAGCCGTGCCGTTTCGTCGGCGAGTACGCCTCCCACGCCTACTTCTGCAACATCATGCTGCCCGCCCACCTGGAGGGTGCACCCGACCACCGGGAGCACGGATGGACGCTGCTCAACGTGCCGTCGTTCCGTTGCAGCCCCAACCGGGACGGCACCCGGTCGCAGCGAGCGGTGATCATCGACATGGAGCGGCGCCTGGCCCTGGTGCTGGGCCGGGCCGACTACTGCGGGGTCAACAAGAAGACGATGTTCACGATCATGAACTTCGTGCAGCCCGGCTACGGCCAACTCTCGATGCACTGCTCGGCGAACGTGGGCGCCGACGGCGACAGCGCCATCCTGTTCGGCCTGTCCGGCACGGGCAAGACCACCCTGTCGGCCGACCCCGACCGCGATCTGATCGGTGACGACGAGCACATCTGGACCGATGCCGGGATCGCCAACTACGAGGCCGGGTGCTATGCCAAGCTGATCGACCTCGACAAGCAGGCCGAACCGGTCATCGCGGCCGCCCTTTCGATGAAGGGCACCCTGGTCGAGAACGTCCCCGCCCTGAACGGTCGCAGCCTGGCGCACACCCACCCCCAGGATCTGAACCTACGGGACCGCTCCATCACCGAGAACACTCGCTTCGCCTATCCGCTGGAGTGCAACCCCAACGTGGCGCCCGGCCATCGCGGCCCTCACCCGACCACCATAGTGCTGCTGACCGCGGACGCTTTCGGCGTGCTCCCGCCGGTCGCGATCCTGGACCCCGACGAGGTGATGTACCACTTCGTGATGGGCTTCACGGCCAAACTGGCCGGCACCGAGGTGGACGTGACCGAACCGGTCGCCACGTTCTCGCCCTGTTTCGGGGCGCCGTTCATGGCTCGCAAGCCCGATGTGTACGCCCGGCTTCTCAAGCAGCGCATGCACGATCACAAGGCCCGGTGCGTACTGTTGAACACGGGCTGGTCGGGCGGCGCCTACGGTGCAGGCCGGCGTATGTCGCTGGCGGTGACCCGCCGGCTGCTCGACGCCGCGCTGGCGGGCGAATTCGACAACGTTGCGACCCGAACCCACCCGATCCTGGGCCTGACGATGCCGGTGACGTGCGGAGGGATCGACGACAGGATTCTCGACCCGGGCGCCACCTGGGAAGTTCCTGACGCCTATGAGGCCGCCGCTCACCGGCTCCGGGACATGTTCCGGGACAGGTACGAGGAACAGCGCTACGCCGGGATGGGAATCGCAGCCGCGATGTAGCGGGAGACTGCGGGCTCAGAACTCGGGCGTACCCATGTCGACCTCCGAGCCGAGGCGCAACCGGGTGGCCCGGCCCTTCTCGTCGAGGTCGAACTGCACTCGCTGGCCCTGGCGCAACATCCGGAACAGGGACCCCTCCAGGGCGTCGGCCGCGAGGTCGATGTCGGCCAGGTCGGCTTCGCTGACGAGCACTCCGTCGCCGGTGACGGGGTCGTAGCTCTTGATGACGCCCTGCACGGAGCCGCAGCGTAGCGCCGAGTTGGCAGTCCCGGTCCCGGCTCACCGGCCTTCTACCGGGATCGGTATCATCGGCCCCATGCCACCGCTCGTACTCGACGCGGCCACGCTGCGCCGCGCCATCGTCGGTTTTCACGGGGGTCTTGCCGACCATCGCCAGGTGATCGACAACCTCAACGTCTATCCGGTCCCGGACGGGGACACCGGAACCAACATGACTCTCACCATGCAGTCGGTCGTCGAGAGCCTCGACGGCGTCGCCGACGATCTCGAGCCGCTGTGCGCCGCGGTCGCCCACGGAGCGCTCATGGGCGCCCGGGGCAACTCGGGGGTGATCCTGGCTCAGATCCTTCGAGGCGTTTCCGGCGTGCTGCGCGACTCGGCTGCAGCCGGCTCCGTTCCGGACGCACCGGTAGTGGCCCAGGCACTGGCTGCGGCCAGCGAGGGCGCGTATTCAGCCGTGGCCCGGCCGGTGGAGGGCACCATCCTCACCGTCATCCGCGAGGCCTCGGAGTCGGCCCAGGCCGTCGCTGCGGCCGGAGGCGGTCTGACAGACGTGCTCGACGCGGCCCGCGACCGCGGCTACGACGCTCTGGAACGGACTCCGGAGATGCTGGCGGTGCTCGCCGAGGCCGGCGTGGTCGACGCGGGCGGGGCCGGGCTGCTGCTGCTGTTCGATGCCTGCCTGGCCGAGGTCGACGGCCGGCCCATGCCCGAAGCCCCTGAGCCGGCCGCGCCGCCTGCGGCCGTGACCAGCGCCGAGGTGCCCGCGGAGGAGTCCTCCATAGCCGACCTGCGTTACGAGGTGATGTTCCTGCTGGACGCTCCCGACTCCTCCGTGGACGGGTTCAAGGCTGCTTGGCAAGACATCGGAGACTCGATCGTGGTGGTGGGCGGGGACAGCATCTGGAACTGCCACATCCACACCGACGACATCGGCGCGGCCATCGAGGCCGGCATCGACGTGGGCCGGCCCCATCGCATCCAGATAACCGACCTGCTCGACCAGGCGGCCGAGCACTCCGAGGCCTTCACGGCGCCGGACCAGCCGGTGAGCCAGGACGATGCAGACGCTCAGGCCCCTGCCGCGGTGGAGATCACCGAGGCCGATCAATGCTCGGTGGTTGCGGTGGGAGCCGGCGCGGGGGTGGTCGACATCCTCGTGTCCTTGGGGACCCACCGCGTGGTGGCCGGAGGCCAGTCCATGAACCCTTCCACTGCGGAGTTGCTCGCGGCCGTCGACTCGCTTCCCACCGGCCATGTCGTGGTGCTGCCCAACAACAAGAACATCATCCCGGTGGCCGAGCAGGTCGACGGCGAGACCGAGCGCACGGTGGGCGTCGTGCCCACTCGCAGCGTGGTCGAGGGAATCTCCAGCCTGATGGCCTTCTCTCCGGGCGCCACCGCGGCCCAGAACGCCGAGGCGATGGCAGCCGCAGCCGGGTCGGTGACCCACGGCGAGGTCACCCAAGCCGTCCGCGACGCCTCAAGCTCTTCCGGTCCCGTCACCGAGGGCGACTGGCTCGGCATCGGCCCCGACGGCATCGCGGCGGTGGAGTCCGATGTGGCCGCGGCGGCGACCGCGCTGTTGAGCGCCATCATCGACGACGACCACGAGTTGCTCACCGTGCTCACCGGCGTCGACGCGGAGGCGGCCACTACCGACGCCGTCGTCTCCTACGTGGCCGATCACCACCCTGATGTAGAGGTTGAGGTGTCAGACGGCGGCCAGCCCCTGTACCCGTACTACTTCGGCCTCGAATAGGCGTCGGCGGGCTGCTCGACGACGCCGATGCCCGAAGGTGACCCGCCCCTCAGCCTCCGGGACTTGGACGCCATCGGCGTCAGCCGGCTGAAGCAGGTCGGCCCGAAACGGGCTTCGGCGCTGGCCGAGATGGAGATCCATACCGTCCTCGACCTGCTGCAGCACTATCCCCGCCGGTACCTGGACCGCACCCGTCAGGCCCGGATAGCGGAACTGACAGTCGAAGACGAGGTCTTCGTTGTCGGCCAAGTCGAACGGAGTGCGTCCCGGCGAACCAGACGCGGCCGGACGCTGGTAGAAGTGGTCGTCTCAGACGACACCGGGAAGCTGAAGCTCTCCTTCTTCAACCAGCCCTGGCAGGAGCAGAGCCTGCGTCCTGGCCGAACGGTAGTGGTCCACGGCCGCCCGACGCGCTACCACGGCTCCTTGCAGATGACCAATCCCGTGGTCGATCTCGTGGGCGACCGCACGGCTCGCATCATCCCGGTGTATCCGCAGTCAGAGAAGGCTGGCGTAAGGACTTGGCAGATCGCCGACCACGTTGCCAATGCCCTCGACCGGTGCGAGGCCAGGAGCATCGCCGACCCGTTGCCCGTGTCAGTGCTCCAGAGGTTCGACTTCGTGGGCCGGCACACCGCACTCGACGGCATCCACCGGCCGGCCACGATGGGAGAATCGAGCGAGGCCCGGCGCCGTCTCATGTTCGACGAACTCCTGCGCGTGCAGCTCGAGCTGGTCAGGCGCAAGCGCTGGCTGGAGCGACACACCGCCGGTCTGTCCCACGCGGTGGGAGGCGAGCTGGTCGACCGGTTCCTTTCCCGCCTGCCGTTCCCGCTGACCGGCGCCCAGGAGCGGGTGATCGAAGAGATCGTCGGCGACTTGGCCAAGCCGCACCCCATGCACCGGCTCATGCAGGGCGACGTGGGTGCAGGCAAGACGGTTGTGGCCTTGTGCGCCCTGCTCACCGCGGTGCAGGGCGGCTTTCAGGGAGCGTTGATGGCTCCGACCGAGGTGCTGGCCGAGCAGCACTACGACACGATGGTCTCGCTCCTCGGCGACCTGGCGGTGTCCGATGAGTCGAGGCTCGGCGGGGAGCGGCCGCTACGGGTCGAACTGCTGTCGGGGAGCCGGGGCGCAGCCGACCGGCGCAGGGCCTCCGACGGTCTGGCGACCGGCGACGTCGACATGGTCGTCGGCACCCATGCCCTGATCTCCGAGGGCGTGGAGTACAGGGCGCTGGGAGTGGTGGTGATCGACGAGCAGCACCGCTTCGGGGTGGAGCAGCGGGCTGTGCTGCGTGATCGCGGCCCCGGGTCGGTGATGCCCGACCTGCTGGTGATGACTGCGACGCCCATCCCCCGCACCGCGGCCATGACCGTGTACGGCGACTTGGATGTGTCGGTGCTGGACGAGCTTCCCGCCGGCCGGCTGCCGGTGGCCACGTCATGGGCCCGCGGCCCACTGGAGGAGGCGCAGGTCTGGGAGGCAGTGCGCACTGCGGTGGCCGAGGGCCGGCAGGCCTATGTGGTGTGTCCCGTCATCGATGAGTCCGAGGCGCTCGACGTCCGCTCGGTCACAGAGACCTATGACCGCCTCGCCGGCGACGGAGGTGAATTGGCCGCACTTCGGGTCGGTCTTCTACATGGACGGGTCTCCCCGGCCGAGAAGGAGGCCACGATGGACCTGTTCCGCTCGGGGACGCTCGATGTGCTGGTGGCCACCACCGTGATCGAGGTAGGGGTGGACGTTCCCAACGCAACCGTGATGGTGGTGATCGACGCCGGCCGGTTCGGCATAGCGCAGCTCCATCAACTGCGCGGCCGGGTGGGTCGCGCCCGCCTCGAGTCCAGCTGCTACCTGGTGGGCGAGGCCGTTACTGCGGAGGCCGAGGCCCGGCTGGAGGCGGTGGTGAACTCCAACGACGGCTTCGAACTGGCCGAGGCGGACCTGGAGTTGCGGGGCGAGGGAACGATCATGGGTGAGCGCCAGAGGGGTCGCAACGACCTGCGGCTCGCTTCACTGCGCAAGGACAAGGAGTGGGTTGCCATGGCACGCGACGTCGCCATCGAGCTGCTCGACGCCGACCCGGACCTGCGAAGCCACCCGGCGCTGGCAGACGAGATCGACCTGATGCTCGGCGACCGCGAGGCCGAGTTCCTGCTCAAGAGCTAGATCGCCGATTGTGAGCATTCGCGTTGTGTCCGGCTCGGCCAAGGGCCGCCGATTGGCAGCTCCTGCCGGTCTCCTCACCCGGCCCACCCCCAACCGGGTGCGCGAGGCCGTGTTCAACTCTCTCTACTCACTTGATGCCATCGAGGAGGCCCGGGTTCTGGACCTCTTCGCCGGCACGGGTGCCTTGGGGATCGAGGCGCTGAGCCGGGGCGCGGCCGAAGCGGTGTTCGTCGAACGCGATCAGGCGGTGGCCGACGTGCTGCACAGCAACCTCGAGGCCACGCACCTGGCGGGCGCCGCCACCGTCATGGTCGTCGACGTGGAAGCGGCTCTCGCCGAACTGGCTCGTCGACGCTTCGATGTCGCACTGGTGGACCCTCCTTACGCCTTCGACGCCTGGCCGGAATTGCTGTCGCGGGTTCCGGCCGACCTGGTCGTGGCCGAGTCGGATCGTCCCGTGGATGTGGGACCGCGCTTTGCCATCCACCATCACCGGCGTCACGGCGGTACCGTGGTGACGTTCGCACAAGCTGCCAGAGGCGGCCCGATCCTCCCTGGAGCCGATCAGTGACCCGTGTGCTGTACCCCGGATCCTTCGACCCGATCCACTACGGTCATCTCGAGATCATCGAGACCATCTCCCAATTGTTCGATGAGGTGGTCGTGGCGGCCATGCGCAATCCCCAGAAGGGGGAGGGCCTGTTCGGCCTGGACGAGCGGGAGCAGATGATCAAGGAGTGCTGCACTCACCTGCCCAATGTCTCCGTGGCGATGTTCTCCAACCTGGTGGTCAATCTGGCCCGAGACATCGAGGCCGACTTCATCGTGAAGGGGTTGAGGGCGGTCTCGGACTTCGAGAACGAGCTGCAGATGGCCCAGATGAACCACGCACTGGCCGGCGTGCAGACGATCTTCATTCCCTCAGCCAGCAAGAGGTCGTTCGTCGCCTCCAAGCTGATCCGGGAGGTCGTGCGCCTCGGAGGGGACGTCTCATCCATGGTGCCGGAGCCGGTGCAGGCGCGGCTGGCCGGCCGTTTCGAGCAGGAACAGTGAGCTCAGGCGATCCGCTACCGCCGACGGAGACCGGCCGTTCAGACAGTTCGGCCGAGGCTCGGCGGCTGGCCGTCGAGCAGATGCTCACCCAGGCCATTCGGATGGTGGAGAGGTCGCGGCCGATGCCGTTCTCGACCTCGGTGATGATCAACGGCGAAGAGCTGTTGGGGATGCTGCAGAAGGCGTTCGCGGCGCTGCCCGAGGAACTGCGGGCGGCGCGGTGGATGCTCAAGGAACGCGACGACATGCGGCTGCGCACGCAGCGGGAGGGCGAGGACATAATCGCGGCCGCCCGGGCTCGAGCCGAGCAGATGGTCCAGCGCAGCGAGGTGGTCAAGGCCGCGGAGATGCGGGCGAGGCGGACGATCGACGAAGCGGAGGAGCGGGCCAGAAGGATGAAGCTGGAGACCGAGGACTGGTGCGACCAGCGCCTCGCAGCCTTCGAGGCGATGCTCCACAAGACGGCCACTGCGGTGTCGACCGGGCGCCAGCGACTTCAGGACACCAGGTTGCCTCGGCCGGCGCCCGCGCCTTCTCCGCCTGAACTCGACGACGACATATTCGACCAGGACGTGGGTTGAACGACAGCCCAGAGGCTGAGCGGAGCGAAGCCCCGGGGCCCGAGCGGCCCGTGAGCGCAGCGAACAAGAGCGGGCGCGGGGCCCGAGCGGCCCGTGAGCGCAGCGAGCAAGAGCGGGCAACCCCTCGGCTGATCGTCGACTGCGCCCGGCTGGAAGCGGGCTCGGTCGACCGCCTTGAAGTCGTTCGCCAGTGCCTTCTCGACGATCCCGGTGTGCGGGGAGCCTCGGTGGTGGACGGCATCGTCGACCTTGAGGTGACGGTGCGGGCTGCCGGAGGGGCTTATGTAGCGGTCGGACGGGTGGCCGGGACGTGGACGGCGGACTGCCGCCGCTGTCTCGAGGAAGTTCGCGGCCCGCTGGAGGCGTCGATGCGGGAGGTGTTCGAGTGGGAGCCCACCGAGGGGGAGACCTGGCCTGTCCGTGATCTACGCATCGATCTGGCTCCCGCGGCCCGGGAGGCGGCCGTGCTGGCCCTGCCGCTGGCGCCACTGTGCTCTGAGGACTGCGCCGGGCCCGTGCCGGAGCGTTTCCCGACCGGGCCCGCGGCGGCCGGTTTGTCAACCACCACCGACGTGTAGACCGAACCGGTGGCCGGTACGCTGGCCGGCCGCAATAGTCCGCTCGGCCGCGAAGATCAGGATCCCTCATGGCTGTTCCCAAGAAGAAGACCTCCAAGGCCAAGGGGCGCAGCCGGAGGGCCTCCGCCTGGCGGATTCGACCGGGCGGCCGCAGCGCCTGCAGCCGCTGCGGCGCGGTCAAGCGGCCCCATCGCGTGTGCGGCAACTGCGGGTGGTACCACGACCGGCAAGCCATCGAGGTCGAATAGCCGGCGTCCCCCTATCGATTGATCTCAGTCGAACTCCGGGTGTCATCGAGTGACAATGGAACCTTTGTCGTTGTCGAACGGTCTGAATGACCATGCGCCGTGGGGTCGGTAACCGGATCGAGCGGACGGGGTCCGGATTGGCCATGGGACCGTCGGCCAACCCAAGAGGCCGAGCGAACAGGGGCGCGGGTGGGGCTCATACGGGCGAGGCCGTGGCCCGAGCGGCCCGTGAGCGCAGCGAACAAGAGCGGGAATGGCACCGCTGCGACGCGAGGAACTCTCACTTGTTTGCGCTAGCCCTGAGCGTTCCGTGCTCGCTGGAGCCATGGAACCGGTAGCCGTCGACGCTATGGGGGGTGATCGCGCCCCCGACGAGATCGTGACCGGCGCCCGCCGGGCCGCCGACGAGTTGGGAATCCCGGTGGTGCTGGTGGGGCGCCCCGAGGAGATGGGCGACACGGGCGGGCTGGAGGTGATCGAGGCGTCCGAAGTGATTCCCATGGACGCCGAACCGGGATCGAGTGTGCGCACCATGAAGGACTCGTCGCTGGTGCGGGCGGCCGAGGCGGTGCGTGACGGACGGGCCTCGGCAATGGTCTCGGCGGGCAACACCGGTGCGGCCATGGGCTCGGCCCTGCTGCGCATGGGGCGCATTCGCGGCATTGCCCGTCCCGCAATCGCTACGCCCATCCCGACGCCGGGGGCCAGTCCCACAACCATGCTCGACTCGGGCGCCAACGCGGAGTGCCGGCCGGAGTGGCTCGTGCAGTTCGCCCGCATGGGATCGGTCTACGCCCGCGACCGCTTCGGGATCGAGCGGCCCCGGGTGGGCCTGTTGTCGATCGGCGAGGAGGCCGGCAAGGGCAACGATTTCACCAAGGGCGTCTTCGAGTTGCTCTCCAACGGTCGGTGGGCAGACGACGTCGGAGCGGAGTGGATAGGCAACGTAGAGGGTCGCGACATCATGACCCCCGCGGTCGATGTCGTAGTCACCGACGGCTTCACCGGCAATGTGACTCTCAAGGCGCTGGAAGGGGCTCTGCGGGCCCTGTTCGGTCGGCTGCTGGTGGCGATGGACACCGACGACACGTCGCGGAGGGCCGGGGAGATGCTCGCGCCCGCCCTCGACGTGATGGCGCAGGAGCTTCATCCCGACGGCGTGGGCGGCGCGCTCCTGCTGGGGGTGCGGGGCGTGTGCGTGATCTCGCACGGAGCCAGCAGCGCGGCCGCGGTGATGAACGCGGTGAGAGTGGCCCGCGAGATGGTCGACGCAGGCATGGTGGACCACATCGCGGCTACTGCCCGGGGCTAGCGTCAGAACGCGATAGGGGCTGAGAGGTGGCCTGCGCCCTCGACGGTATGGTTGTCGGTTGCATCGACGAGACCACGCACGGAGGTGCCGATGCCGGCAGAAACCCACGTGGAGCAGGCACCCATGGGGCGTGAGGAGGTCTTGACGCTCATTCGCGACCGACTGGCGGACATCCTCGAGATCGATCCCTCCGACATCGCGGAGGGAGCCTCGTTCGCCGACGACCTCGATGCCGACTCGCTAGCTCTCATAGAGCTGGTGGAGGGGATCGAGGAGGAGTTGGCGGAGCGCGCGGTCGGCTTTCGCATCGAGGACGAGGATCTGGAAGACCTGCGTTCTGTCCGAGATGCCGTTGACTACGTCGTAGCGAAGCTGGGTTGACGGTTCAGGCCGCTTCGGCGGACACCGCGACGCTGATGGACCGGCTCGGCCACCGGTTCTCTGACACCACATTGCTCGAACTGGCCCTGACCCATCGGTCCTGGTGCGCCGAGCACTCGGGATCGTCCTCCAACGAGCGGCTGGAGTTCCTCGGCGATGCCGTCCTGGGCCTCGTGGTGACCCAGAGGCTCTACTCGCGTTTTGGCGAATGGTCCGAAGGCGATCTGGCCAAGACCCGTGCCTCGCTCGTCAACTCGGCCACACTGGCTGAGGTCGGCCGATCGATCGACCTGGGCGACCGGCTGCGCCTCGGCCGGGGAGAGGTCGCCTCGGGCGGCCGCGCCAAGTCCTCGATCCTGGCCGATGCGATGGAGGCGGTGATCGGGGCGGTGTATCTCGACGGCGGCATTGGAGCGGCCGACGATGCAGTCGGCAGGCTCCTCGGCTCGCGCATCGATGCCGCGGCCCGAGCTCCGGGCCACGCCGACTTCAAGACAAGGCTCCAGGAACTGGCGGCCCGTCTCGGATTCGCCCCTCCGGTCTACGACGTGACCACCAGCGGACCCGCGCACAACAAGTTGTTCGAAGCCATGGTGCATGCCGGCACCGCCAGCGGCATCGGGAGGGGAAGCACCAAGAAGGACGCCGAACAGCACGCGGCGGAGATTGCCTACGTAGCCCTCACTTCACAGGCTCAGTCATGAGCACATCGCGCCCCAACCCCGACCTCACCTTCGAGTTGCCGGAAGTTGAGACGATACGGCGCGATCTCGAACGCGAGATCATCGGCCGCAAGGTCAAGACGGCGGAGGCCTCGAGCATGAAATGCCTGCGCCGCTACCACACCCGCAAAGCCTTCACGTCGCAATTGGTGGGGGCCAAGATCACCGATGTGAGGCGGGTGGGCCTGTACCTGGTGATCGAGCTCAGCACCGAGATGCTGCTCGTACTGTCGCTCGGCTCGTCGGGTTCGCCTCGCCGCAACGCCAACAAGCATCCCAGGGTCGCGGGAACCGAGGTGGTCATCTCGTTCACGCAGTACGGCCAGTTGCGCTTCGTGGACACCGAAGGCACCGGTCAGCTGTTCGTGGTGCCCTGCGACGACTTCTCGACGGCCCTGCCGGATGTGGCCGAGTTCGGCCTCGATCCGGTCGCCACGCCGATCTCCTGGACGGAGATGGGGCGGCTCCTCCTCCAGAAGGACACGAAGCTCAAGACCCTGATCACCGACGAGACGTTCGTGGTCGGCATCGGCGACATCTACGCCGACGAGATCCTGTTCGAGGCAGGGCTGCGATTCGACCGGATCTCCAGCACGCTGTCCACCCAGGAGATCCGCCGCCTGCACCGGGCGCTCGTCGGCACGATGCACGACGCCATGAAGTACCGGGGGACGTCGGTGCCGGACCGCCCCTTCGTAGACCCGTTCGGCCAGCCGGGCAGCTACGCGGGCCACCTCAAGGTGTGGGGCCGGCACGGCGAGCTGAGTGAGCGTTCCAGGACCCCGCTCAAGCGGACCAAGTTCCGCGGCCGCTGGACCTACTACTGCGACACCCAGGTGTGACCCCCCTGACCTGGGGGGATGCTCAGTTCTGACCCGGGGCCGAACTAGCGTCGCGCCCGTGTATCTGAAGACGCTGACGCTGAAGGGCTTCAAGTCCTTCGCCGAGCCGGCCTCCATTCGCCTGGAGCCGGGCGTCACCGTCGTCGTCGGCCCCAATGGCAGCGGCAAGTCGAACGTTGTGGACGCGGTGGCCTGGGTTCTGGGCGCTCAGGCGCCGAGCGCGGTGCGCTCCGCCCGGATGGACGATGTGATCTTTGCGGGCACTGCTCACAAGCCTGCACTGGGCCGGGCCGAGGTCTCGCTGACGATCGACAACTCCGACGGAATGCTGCCGATGGCGGCCAGCGAGGTGCAGATCACCCGCACCCTGTTCCGCAACGGCGAGTCGACCTACGCGCTCAACGGCACCCCGTGCCGGCTGCTGGACATCGTCGAGTTGCTCTCGGATACGGGCGTGGGCCGGCAGCAGCACATGATCGTGTCGCAGAGCCAGATAGACGCCGTTCTCAACGCCCGCCCCGCCGACCGCCGGGTGGTGGTGGAGGAGGCAGCCGGAATCCTCAAGTATCGCAAGCGGCGGGAGCGGGCCGAGCGCCGCCTGGTCGCCACCGACGGGGACCTGACCCGGATGAGCGATCTCCTGAGAGAGGTACGTCGGCGGCTGCGCCCGTTGCAGAAGCAGGCCGAGGCAGCCCGGCGACACGCCGGTCTGCTGTCCGAGTTGGAGGCGCTGCGGGTGCACCTGGCCGGCCGCGAGATAGCGGACATGCGGGACCAACTGCGGCTGCACAAGGAGCAGGGGGAGGCTCAGGCGGCACTGCAAGCCGACCTGCGGGCCGAACTCGACGAGCTCAACGCCGGCGTTGCCACCAACGAGCAGCGGCTGGCCCGTCACGGGATGGACGACCACTCAGAGCGCCTGGCCCGCCTCGAAGGGCTCCGGGCCCGGGCGGCCGGTCTGGCCGCGGTCGCGGTCGAGCGCCAGCGGGGCATTGAACACCAGAGGGCCGCTCTCGCCGACCATGACCTGGCTGCGGGACTGCAAGCGGAGTTGGAGCGTTGCCGCAAGGAGCTCTCCGCGGTCGTGTTGTCGGCCGCCGCGGCCGATTCCGATCGCCTAGCTCTCGAGCGCTTGCAGGAACAGTTGGAAGCGGACCGAGCCGCGTTCGGCGCCCAATGGGGCGATGTGGCTGGGTTCGACGTCAAGGTGGCGAGCGAGGCTGCCGAAGCCAGGGGCGAGCTGTCGGCGCTTCAGTCGACGATCGAGATCAGCCGGTCGGAGCAGCATCGCCTCGCCGAACGCTTGGAGAAGTCCGAGCGTCACCTTCAGGACTTGGCCGGGCGGGTCGATGACCACCGCAACGAATTGGGCCGGTGCCGCGACGAGATCGCGGCGCGGCGCGCCGAGCTCGCGGGGGCGGAGGCGGCCCTAGCCGGTGCCTCCAGCGCGCTGGAAGGCGCGGTCGAGGCCCGTTCGGAGGCCGAAGGCGACTTGCGGCACTGGACCGCGAGGAGCGAGGCCCTCGCGATGGCTCTCGAAGAGGCCGCCAGGGGTGTGCCCGTCGAAGTGCAGGCCGCGGCCGACGGAGTAATGGGGTTGCTGGGCGACCTTGTGGAGGTGGACCCAGGCGTCGAGGCGGCCTTCGCGGCCGCGGTCGGCGACGCGATCAGCGCCGTCGTCGTGAGGCACGCCGCCGCGGCCCGCCGCGTGCTCGGCAGCGTCGAGGCCAGCGACGCCGGCGCGGCGGTCATCGCCCTGGAGGGCAACGGCTCTGATGTCGCGACCGGTACGCCGGTTCAGCACCTCGGGCTGGAGCCCCTGCGGGGCCGTGTCCATGCCGCCGATCCGGATGTGGGCCGCCTGCTGGACGTGTTGCTCGGCTCCACGGCCCTCGTGGAGGACGATTGGCGCGCCGCGTCCGACACCTGGATGCGACACCCCGGCGTTGTCGTGGTCACGCCGGCCGGGGACCGGTTGAGCAGCAGAGGTTGGCGACTTGGCGTGCACGGCGCGGCCGGGCTCCGGCCCGCGCTGGCGGAGGCTGATCAGCGGATCGAGGCGGCGCGGGCGGCCTGTGAACGGGCCGATGCCGCCTGCGAAGCGACCCGGAGCGGACTGGCGGCGAGTCGAGCAAGAGTCGACGAGCTCGGTGGTCGACTGGCCGCGGCAGAAGATTCGGCGGCGTCGGCGACCGGCGCCATCAATGGCGCTGAATCTGATCGCCGTGACCTCGATACCGCGAGCAGCACCCTGCGCGACCACTTGATGGAGACAACCCGCCGCCTCGACGAGGCCGCCGGCAGGGCTGCGGAGATCGAATCCAGGCTGCCCGAGTTGGAGGCGGCGGAGGCCGAGGCCCACCAGCGGAGCCGTGAGGCGGCGGAGGCTCGCGCCGCCCTTGACCGGCGTGCAGCCGAGGTGGCGTTGATGGCCGCTGAGCAGAGCGCAACCGATGCCGGGCTGGAGCAGCGCCAGCAGATGCTGCAAGCCCGCGCGTCGGAATTGGAGGACCGGCTGGCTCGCCACCGCGCCTCGCGGGCTGTGGCCACCGAGCGCATGGCCGGGCTGGAGCGCGAGGCGGTGGTGCTCGAGACGCTCAGACGAGCGGTGGAGGAGCGGACGGGAATCCTGAACGCCGGCCTTGCCGAGATCCGAGAAGTACGCCGCAGGCACTCCGAGGAGGTCCGAGCCCTGGCTGCGAGCCTCGACGACCTGCGACGCCGGCATGCCGACGCCGAGACTCGCTACGAGACGCTGCGCCAGGCTGAGAGCCGCCGTGACGTTGAGGAGGCGGAGCTGCGCACCTTGCTGCAGGGAGCGGTCGAGCGCCTGCGCGACGCCTACGGCTTGTCCCCGCAGCAGGCCGCCGAGGCTCCGTTGCCGGAACTGCCCGACGGGCTCGACCCCGGCCAGCGGATGCATCAGCTGGCCACCGAGCTGGAGATCATGGGTCCTGTCAATCCCCTGGCCCTGGCCGAATACGACGAGCTCTACGAGCGTCACGAGTTGCTCAGCGGCCAGATGGACGACATCCGGGCGGCCCGCAGGGACCTCAACCGGGTCATCCGGTCGATCGACGGGGAGATCAGGACCGTGTTCACCTCGGCCTTCGTCGATGTGGCCGCCAACTTCGAGGTGCTCTTCGAGGCGCTGTTCCCGGGCGGCGAGGGGCGCCTCAGCCTCACCGACCCCGACGACCTGCTCGATACCGGCATCGAGATCTCGGCCAAGCCGTCCGGCAAGAACGTGAAGCGGCTGTCGCTGCTCTCGGGCGGGGAGCGGACCCTGGCCGCACTCGCCTTCCTGTTCGCGGTATTCCGCAGCCGGCCCTCGCCCTTCTATGTGATGGACGAGGTGGAGGCCGCTCTCGACGACGTGAACCTGCATCGCTTCCTGAAGCTCGTAGACGAGTTCCGCACCGACGCACAGCTCGTCATCGTCACCCACCAGAAGCGGACCATGGAGGCCGCGGACTGCCTGCAAGGCGTCTCGATGAAGCCCGGCGGCTCTTCCATGGTCGTGTCCGAGCGCGTCTCCGACGCCGCCTGATCCGGCGAGGTCCGGCCATCGGCACTCCTCACTAACTGCTCTCTCACCCGTTCGGCCTAGCTTTGGGGTGCGATGCAGGATCCCGACGCCGCCAGCCGGACCGCGGTGGTCAGGCCGCCGGACGCCGACCGCGCCATCTCGCGAGCAGCCCCGGCGGCTCGACGACCTGCCTGGCAGGTTGCCGCGGTGGTGATCCTGGCGTGCCTGGTTCTCGTCGCCGGAACCATCCTCGGAGTGATCCTGTCCGATGGCCAGGACGCGAGCCTCGCCCCGGGGCTGCGACCGGCCTCACCCGGTGAGGTCGCCGCGGTCGACGGTTCCGGGGAGCCGGCGACCGGCGAGCAGCCGGCCGTCGAGCAGCTCGCCGGCGAAGCCCAGATCGACGAACGCTCAGAACCCGGCGAGGGAGCATCCTCGGACGGTCCGGCTGTCGCCCCGGTCGAGCAGGTCCCGGATCCGACCGTCCCGCAGTATCCCGCGCCGGCCGTCTCCGAGGAGCCGGCCGTGGCCGTGGCCGAGGCGCTCAGCCCGTCCGTGGTTCTCGTCGAGGTCGATGCGTCGATCGGTTTCGGCCTGGGCTCCGGCATCGTCTGGGACGCCGACAACGGGTACATCGTCACCAACCAGCACGTCGTGGAGGGCACCGACGGCGTGACCATCGTGCTGTCGGACGGGACCCGCCTCGACGGCGAGGTCGTCGGCGGGTCGTCCGGGCACGACGTGGCGGTGGTACGGGTCGATCCCGAGGCCGCTGAACTGGTGGGCGCCACCTTCGCGCCCGCCTCGTCGGTGCGGGTGGGTCAGCTGGCCGTGGCCATCGGCAGCCCGCTCGGCCTGACGGGCACGGTCACCGCGGGGATCGTGAGTGCGGTCAGGATCCAGGTCCAGGGCGGTTCCGACCCGAACTCGCCGGTGCCGGTGGAGATGATCCAGACCGACGCCGCCATCAACCGCGGCAACTCCGGAGGCGCGCTGGCCGACTGGCAGGGCCGGGTCATCGGGATGAACACGATGATCCAGACCACCACCGGCGGCAGCATCGGTCTGGGCTTCGCAGTTCCCAGCGACACCGTCGATCTGATCGCCACCCGCATCATCAACGGCGAGTCGCTGGAGCTCGGGTACCTCGGCATCAGCGGCCAGGCCGGCGAGGGCGACGATGTGGGGGTGGTAGTGGCCGAAGTCCTGCCCGCGTCCCCGGCCGACGAGGCCGGGCTGGTGCCGGGTGACGTGATCATCAGCCTCGACGACGAGCCTATGTACGACATCACGGAGCTCTCGGCAGCCATCAAGCTGCGCAGGCCCGGCGAGACCGTCGAGTTGACGATCAGGCGGGGCGGCGACCTCTACGTCGCCACGGCCGTGCTGGACGCGCTGGGATGACGCTGGAAGTCATTGTCGGGCTGGCCGTGCTGGCGGGCGTGGTGCTGGTTGCGGCCATCGTTGTGCTCATGCGCCGCCGGTCGCCGGACCCTGGTGCTGGTGCCGGTGCGGCCGCGGTGGGCGAGGTCGCGGATCGCGTCGTCGGTCGCCTGGCCGACAGGGCTGCCGGAAGCACGGAGCGGTCGACGGTCTCGCTGCGCGACCGCCTGTCGAAGGCTCGCACCGCGCTGACCGGGTCGTTGGGTTCCGCCCTGGAGCGGACCTCGACCTCCGCCGACGCATGGACCGAGGTGACCGAGGCCCTGATCAGGGCCGATGTCGGGTTGGGAGCCAGCTCCGAGATCGTCGAGGCGGCGAGGTCGCGGATCGAGTTCGCGGCACATGACCCCTCCGAAGCGATGAACGCACTGCAGGCCGAACTGCGCCAGCGGCTCGCAGGCTTCGACCGGTCACTGGCCCGACGGGCCGACGGCGGGGGCCCGTCGGTGTGGCTGTTCGTCGGGGTCAACGGCACGGGAAAGACGACCACCATCGGCAAGCTGGCCAAGCGCGAGGCCGACACCGGGAGCCGGGTGGTGCTGGCCGCGGGCGACACGTTCCGGGCCGCGGCCTCGGACCAGTTGGCCATGTGGGCCGAGCGGTCCTCCGCTCACATTGTGCGGGGCGCGGCCGGTGCCGACCCCGCGTCGGTGGTGTACGACGCGGTCGAGTCGGCTACGGCCAGAGGGGCGGATCTGGTCCTGGCCGACACCGCCGGCCGGTTCCACACCGAGCAGAACCTCATGGCCGAGTTGCAGAAGGTGCGGCGGGTAGCGGACAGGGGATCGGGTGTCGTCACCGAGACCCTTCTGGTGCTCGATGCCACCACTGGGCAGAACGGCTTGGCCCAAGCGCGGCAGTTCACCGAGGCGGTCGACGTCACCGGGGTGGTGCTCACCAAGCTGGACGGGTCGGCCAAGGGCGGGATCGTGGTGGCGGTGCAGGCTGAGCTCGGAGTGCCGGTGAAACTCATCGGAGTCGGCGAGGGAATCGCCGATCTCGTGCCCTTCGACACCTCGGAGTTCGTGGAGGCCCTGTTCGCCTGAGCCGGCTCCTGCCAATCGCCGCTGCCCGCTCGGCCTCTGAGCCGAGTCCATGTCGAAGCCCTCCGGGTAGTGTGGCTCGGCCATGTTCGACACGCTGACCAGCCGTTTCGAGACCGCCTTCTCCAGGCTGCGCGGCAAGGGACGGCTCTCCGTGGAGGATGTCGATGCCGCTCTGCGGGAGATCCGGGTCGCCCTGATCGAGGCCGACGTCAACTTGGACGTGGTCACGAGCCTCACCGGGCGTATCCGCCAGCGAGCCGTCGGCGAGGAGCTCTCCCGGGCGCTCAACCCCGCCCAGCAGGTGGTGAAGATCGTGCTCTCCGAGCTCACCACGAGCCTGGGCGGTGAGCAGCTGGCCATCACCTACGCGTCGAAGCCACCCACCGTGATCCTTCTGGCCGGTCTCCAGGGATCGGGCAAGACCACCAATGCGGCCAAGCTGGCCCAATGGTTCCTGCGCCAGGGCCGCAGCCCGCTGCTGGTCGGTGCCGACCTGCAGCGCCCCGCGGCCGTGGAGCAGCTCCGCACGCTCGCCGGTCGCGCCGGCGTGCCCGTTTTCAGCCATTCCCGCAGCCCGGTCAAAGCGGCATCGGCCTCCATGGCTGAGGCAGCCCGCACTGGGCGTGATGTGGTGATCGTCGACACCGCCGGACGTCTGGCTATCGACACCGAGATGATGGACCAGGTTCGCCGGATCTCCAAGGCGGTGCGGCCCCATTACACCTTCCTGGTGGTGGACGCCACGGTCGGCCAGGACGCGGTCAACTCGGCCAAGGCCTTCCACGACACACTGGCCCTCGACGGCGTGATCCTCACGAAGCTGGACGGCGACGCCAGGGGCGGTGCCGCCCTGTCGGTGAAGGAGGTTGTGGGGAGGCCCATCGCCTTCGCATCGGTCGGCGAGAAGTTGGAGGACTTCGAGCCGTTCCATCCCGACCGTCTCGCCAGCCGCATCCTGGGAATGGGCGATGTCGAGACGCTGATCGACAAGGCTGAGGCCGCCTTCGAGGCCGAGCAGGCGGAGGAGACCGCGTCGCGGCTGCTTGAGGGCACCTTCACTCTCGACGACTTCCTGGCCACGATGCAGCAGGTTCTAGGCATGGGCAACCTTCGGAGCATCCTCGGCATGATGCCGGGCATGCCGAGGGAGTTGCGCGCTGCCGATATCGACGAGAGCCGAATCAGCCGCATCACCGGCATGATCCACTCGATGACCCCTGCGGAGCGCGCCGAGCCCGACATCATCAACGCCTCCCGGCGCCAGCGCATCGCAGCCGGTTCCGGCTGCCGCCCCGCCGACGTCAAGGCACTGGTCGATCAGTTCAAGCAGATGCGGTCCATGATGAGGGGCCTCGGCGGTCTCGGGGGCAAGCGGGGAGCGGCCGCACCAAGGTCCGGATCGTCCAGGCAAGCGGGACGCTCCAGCCGGAAATCGTCCGCTTCCAAGCGGCGCGGCACCGGCGGTCGCACCACCCCCAAGGGGCCGGTGCCTGTCTCCAAGGCGCCTCTGACCCTTCCAGGGTTGGAAAAGGGTGACTGGCCCGGGTTGAATTGACCAACGCCCGAGACACCTAGAGGATCAGAGGAATCACATTGGCCGTCAAGTTGCGCCTCATGCGGATGGGGAAGAAGAAGCAGCCCACCTACCGCGTCGTGGCGGCAGACTCTCGCGCGCCCCGCAACGGGCGTTTCATCGAGATAATCGGGATCTACGAGCCCCGCCGGGACCCCTCGGTGGTGCGGATCGACAACGAGCGGGCCCTGCACTGGCTGCGCCACGGTGCCCAGCCCACCGATCGGGTGGAGAAGCTGCTGAGGATCAGCGGTGCCTGGGAGACCTTCCGCGGGCCGGATCCGGCTGGCGCCAAGACCGCCGACGCGGCCAGCGAGGGGGAGGGCTCATGAGCGAACTGGCCCCCACCGCCGAGGCAATGTGCCGTTACGTGGTCACCAGCATCGTCGACGATGCCGACGCGGTACAGATCACCGCCACGTCGGCCGGGACCGACGCGGTGCGCCTGGATGTCCGCGTCGCTCAGGGCGAGATGGGCCGGGTCATCGGCAAGCGGGGCCGCGTGGCCCACGCCATCCGGACTCTGGTGCGAGCCGCCGGGTCGCGCGACGATGTGGACATCGAGGTCGAGTTCGTCGACTAGCGAGTCTGCGCCCCTGCTCGAGATAGGCCGCGTCGGACGGCCCCATGGCACCGGCGGCGAGGTGACGGTCACCCTGGTCTCCAACCGGCCCGAACGCCTGGCGCCGGGATCGGAGTTGCGGACCGATGCGGGGACGCTTCGGGTGACCGCGGCCCGCCCCCACAACCAGCGCCACCTGGTGACGTTCGCCGGCATCGACGACCGCCACAAGGCCGAGGGCCTGCGGGGCTTGGTGCTGCGAGCCGCACCGATTGCTGATCCCGACGAGCTGTGGGTCCACGAGCTGATCGGAGCCCGGGTGGTGGAGGTGTCCGGCATCGACCGGGGCCGTGTCGCCGCGGTCGTGGCGAATCCGGCCGGTGATCTGCTCGAACTAGTCGACGGCACGCTCGTGCCGCTGCGCTTTGTGGTCGACTCGGTACCCGGCGAGTGCTTGGAGGTGGACGCTCCCGACGGACTCTTCGAGGCCGAGCCGTGAGCTTCCGCATCGACGTATTCACGATCTTCCCCGACTTGGTGGAGACCATGGCCTCGGCGTCCATAATCGGGCGCAACCGTTCCGCCGGCACGCTCGATGTGAGGGTCCACGATCTCCGGATGGCAGCTGCCGACCGCCATCGCAGCGTGGACGACGCGCCTTTCGGCGGGGGAGCGGGGATGGTGATGATGGCCCAGCCGCTGTTCGACGCGGTGGAGGCGATCAAGCCGCCCCGGCCGCTGTACTACCTCTCGCCCGCAGGACGTCGCTTCGACCAGGCCATGGCTGGCGAGTTGGCCTCCGGCGCGGGGTTCTCGATGCTGTGCGGCCGGTACGAGGGCGTCGATGAGCGGGTCTGCGAGCACCTGGTGGACGGAGAGCTCTCGGTCGGCGACGTGGTGTTGGCCGGCGGCGAGGCGGCGGCCCTGGTGGTGCTGGAGGCGGTGGCGCGATGCGTACCCGGAGTGCTCTCGAACGAGGCCTCCACCGTGGAGGAGTCCTTCCGCGACGGGCTGCTGGAGTACCCGCAGTACACCCGGCCGGCGAGCTTCCGGGGCTGGTCCGTGCCCGAGGTGCTGCTTTCCGGCGACCACGGGAGGGTGGCCCGCTGGCGCCGGGCCCAGTCGCTGGCCCGCACCATCGAGCGCCGGCCCGACCTGATCGAGGGTCGCGGCGGGCTCAGCGATGAGGAGCGTGAACTTCTCATCGAGTACGGGCTCGACGCAGCCACCGGACAGGAGAATGCGTCGTAGACGCACTCGGCTCTGCCACAGGTGGAGGCCGGCACCGGCAGTCGTAGACTCGCTCGGCCCGGCCGCCCCGGCGGATGTGAGCGGAGACGATCATGAATCCCACCGACCTCATTGATGCACAGAGCCTTCGCGACGACATTCCTGAGTTCCAGCCGGGCGACACCGTTCGCGTGCATGTGCGGGTGGTGGAGGGCAACCGGGCCCGCACCCAGGTGTTCGAGGGCATCGTCATCCGGCGCCAGGGCAGCGGGGTGCGCGAGACCTTCACCGTGCGGAAGGTGAGCTTCGGCGTGGGCGTGGAGCGGACGTTCCCCGTGCACACCCCGGTGATCGATCGCATCGAGCGCGTCACCCAGGGCGACGTGCGCCGAGCGAAGCTGTACTACCTGCGCGATCGCGTCGGCAAGGCGGCCAAGGTCAAGGAAAAGCGCTATCGCTGATCCGGCGGTCGACCCGTCGGATCGAGCCCGCCGACCTGCGGACCGCTCGAAGCAAGCCCGAGGCGCCTGGGGCGAACGCCAGGCGGCCCGGTGGTACCGCCAGGCCGGCTACGAGATCCTGGACCGGAACTGGCGGGTCCGTTCGGGCGAGCTGGACCTGGTCCTGTTCCGCGACGGGGAGATCGTGTTCTGCGAGGTGAAGGCCCGCCGCTCCGAACGCTACGGCACGCCGGCGGAGGCGGTGGACCGGCGCAAGCAGCTCCGCATACGGTCGCTGGCCGCTCAGTGGCTGAAGGCCAGCGGGCGCCGGGGCCGGGTCCGTTTCGATGTGGCCACCGTGACCGGCGTCGAGGTCAACGTGATCGAGGGCGCCTTCTAGCGGTTCTGGCGCGGCCGGCGCCGGTCCCAGCATCCCCGGTGCCAGTGACGGCGCAGGTCGGGTGCCTCGACGGGCACCACGACGTAATGGCCGGTCCCGGCCGGAATGGTGCGGTTGCAGTTGGGACAGATGTAGTCCTTGCTGGCCAGGTAGGACTGGATGAAGCGGACCTCAACTTCTCCGAGGCGCTCTGGATCGTCCACGGACTCACCCCAGCAGCGCCCACACCACCAGGGCAATGGCCACCAGCAGTCCCGCAGCCACGAAGACGAGGTCGGAGGGCCGGCGCCGGTGGGGACGGGTGGGGTCGAATCCCATGGCGCAAGTATCGTTGCACGGCGATCCGACCGCACCTCAAGCGCCATGCCCCGCCGCCGACTCCCGGACCTCACGTGCCATGCCTCGCCGCCGCCGACTCCCGCACCGCCTGCTGCTGGCGGCCCTGATCGCCGCGATCACCGCGGTCGGGGCCTGCGCGGCCGACGACGTGCCGGAGGTTCCCGTCGGCCCGGACGGCTTCCCGGACCGGGAGCTGGTGGCGGGGCGGCAGGTCTACATCGACCGCTGCGCCAACTGCCACGGCAACGACGGCGGCGGGGGACGGGGCACGAAGCTCTCGGACGGCCGGATGATCACGCAATATCCCAACGTCGACGATCAGGTCGAGATCATCGCCGACGGGGTGCGATCCATGCCAGCGTTCGTTGAAGTGCTCGACGCCGAGGAAATAGCTGCTGTGGTCAGGTATACACGAGAAGTGCTATGATTATCTCTAACTGTTCTTGACACACGGGTAGATCCACGGCTAGCCGCCGGCCGAGCTGACGACGGCCTCCACTCCTCAGACCACGGAGGCCGCCATGCTCGCTACCGTCCGCTCCGCCACCCTCGTCGGGGTGTGGGGCCATCCCGTCTCAGTAGAAGTCCACGTCGCCGACGGGCTGCCGGGGTTCACCGTCGTGGGCCTGCCCGACGCCTCCTGCCGGGAGGCCCGCGACCGGGTCCGGGCCGCCATCGTCTCGAGCGAGCTCAAATGGCCGCCGAAGCGCATCACGGTCAACCTGGCCCCGAGCGATGTGCCGAAGTCGGGTGCCGGTCTCGATCTGGCCGTAGCCGTGGGCGTGCTCGTCGCCGACGGGCAGCTCGAAGCCGCGTCGATTGCCGACCTCGGGGTGCTCGGGCAGCTCGGCCTCGACGGGTCGGTGCGGCCGGTGCCGGGGGCGTTGCCCCTGGTCGACGCCATGGACAACTCGTCGATTGTGGTGGCCGCCCGCGACAGCGCGGTGGCCGAGATGGTGGCTCCCGAGCGGGTCCGGCCCGTCAACCACCTAAAGGAGGTGTTCGAGGCTCTGGCCGGCACTGAGGCCTGGCCCGTTCCGCCCGTGGCGCGAAGCTCGCCCTGTGCCGATCCCGAACCCGACCTCGCCGACATCGCGGGCCAGCCGCTGGCTCGGTGGGCGCTGGAGGTGGCTGCCGCCGGCGGGCACCACCTGCTGCTGGTCGGGCCTCCCGGAGCCGGCAAGACGATGCTGGCCCGCCGCCTTGTCGGTGTGCTGCCGGACCTGTCGCCCGAGGAGTCCTTGGAGGTCACCCGGGTCCACTCGGCCGCCGGTCTGACACTTCCCGACGGCCTGGTCACCCGGCCTCCGTTCAGGGCGCCCCACCACTCGTCATCGATGGCCGCGCTGGTGGGCGGGGGCAGCGCCAGGGCGAGACCCGGTGAGGTGAGCGCAGCCACCGGGGGAGTGCTGTTCCTTGACGAACTCGGGGAGTTCGCGCCGTCGGTGCTCGACGCCCTGCGCCAGCCGCTGGAGGAGGGCATGATCCGGGTGGCCCGCTCCCAGGGCATGGTCGAGCACCCGGCCCGCTTCCTGCTGGTGGCGGCCATGAACCCCTGTCCGTGCGGCGCAGGCGGCACGGTCGGCTGCCGCTGCGCTCCCGGCGCGCTGGCCCGGTACCAGCGTCGCCTGTCGGGCCCCTTCGTCGACCGGCTCGATCTGGTGGTCCGGGTGGACCGTCCCGATCCGGCCGACCTGCTCGACACCCGGCCCAGCACCCCGAGCACCGAAGTCGCTGAGAGGGTGGCCGAGGTGCGAGCCCTAGCCCGCCGGCGGGGTGTGAGCAGGAACGCCGCGTTGGCGGATGCCGATCTTGAGCAGCACGCCCCCATGGACCGCGCCGCCACCGAGGTGCTGAGGGCTGCCCTGACCGAGGGCCGCCTCAGTGCCAGAGGCCTGCGCCGGGTCCGGACGGTGGCTCGCACCATCCGGGACCTTGACGATGGCGGCGAGGAACTGAGAGCCGAGGACGTACTCGCCGCGCTCTCCTTGCGGATGCGACTCGACGGCGCGGGAGGGCTGGTCCATGGATGACGCACTCTCACCGCCGAACGAGCGGGGTGGCAAGGCCGAGCCGGAGGTTCGCCCGGAGCGGGGTGCCATGGCCGAGCGGGATGTGCGACCGGAGCGGGGAGTCCACGCCGCCGCGCTGGCCTCGCTGCCCCGAGCGACGCCGCGGCGGCTTGAGCGGCTGCTGGGCAAGCGGGATCCGGCAGGGGTCTGGGCGAAGGTAGAGCGGGGCGAGATGCCCAGGTGGGTGGCCGGCGAGGATCTTCACGACGTGTGGCGGGACCATGCCCGCGGCACCGATCTCGCTGTGATGGCCGACTTGCTCGTGACGCTTGATGCCTGGGTGACGACGCCAGCCAGCGTCCAACACCCGCTCGCCCTCACTGGTGACATCGATCCGGCGCCGATCCTGTTCCGCCGCGGCCGGGTGCCGGACCCGACTGCGCCAGCAGTGGCCATTGTGGGCACGCGGCGCTGCACTCCCACGGGGCGCTCGGTGGCGATGGAGCTGGGATCAGGACTGGCCTCGGCCGGTGTGACCGTGGTGTCGGGGCTTGCCCTGGGGATCGACGGTGCCGCCCATCGGGGAGCGCTCGCCGCGGACGCCGCACCCGTGGTGGGGGTGGTGGGCAGCGGACTCGATGTGGTCTACCCCAGGGGCAACCGCGATCTATGGGACGCCGTGAGCGCGGCCGGAACCCTGCTCTCGGAGGCGCCGCTGGGCGCCGAGCCGGAGGGCTGGCGCTTCCCGGCCCGGAACCGACTACTGGCCGCGCTGGCCGACGTCGTCGTGGTGGTCGAGTCCAAGCGGGCAGGAGGCTCCATGCACACTGTCGAGGAGGCCATCCGGCGCGAGGTCACCGTCATGGCGGTGCCGGGCTCGGTGCGCAACCCGGCTGCGGAGGGCACCAACCTGCTGCTCAGCGAGGGCTGCGCTCCGGCCTGCTCGACCGACGACGTGCTGGTCGCCCTAGGCCTGGCCACCGCGGGCGCAGCCGGTCGGGCGATGCAGCCCGGCTCCACCGCGGGCGCAGCCAGCGGCGTCCTGCAGCCCGGCCGCGCCGGGGCCGACCCCGCGGTCGGCCCGATCGACATCGACGACCTCGACTCCCTCCAGAGGAGGCTGATCGAACTGCTCGACGACGGCCCGGTGAGCCTCGACGCGCTGGTGCTGCGGGCCGGGGCGCCCGCGCCCGACGTGCTGGTGGCGGCCGAGGGCCTCGAACGCCTCGGCCTGCTCGCCCGCGACGGCGCCCTCGTCCTGCGGCCATGATGGCTTCCGACGATTGGTCCCAGTCAACAAACGGCCGCGGTCCAAAGCAGCTAGAATACACGTCGCATGCACTGGATGTCATGGAGCGGCGAGGAATCCGCCCGGAGTGGGTGGAGCGAGCGGTGGCCTGGCCCGGGCTACGGATCCGAGACCCATACGATGGGGCCGTGGAGCGGTTCTTCCGCCGTGTCCCCGAGAGAGGCGGGAGAGTGCTGAGGGTCGCGGTGAACACCGAATCCGATCCCTGGCGTGTCGTGAGCACGTTCTTCGATAGCGCAATGCGAGGTGGGATATGAGGCTCCATGTCGATAAGCAGGCCGATGCACTGCACTTCCGTCTCGACGATTCCACCATTGTCGAGTCCGTCGAGGTCGCTCCTGGAGTCGTGCTGGACTACAACCAGGCCGAACAAGTCGTCGGCGTAGAGATGCTCGGTCTTTCGACGCGATCACCGGACCTCGACCTCTCAGCTCTGCAGTTCGAAGCCGAATAGGAGTCCACCGCGGCGGCGCCGGCCGTTGGGTTGCTTGAACTGGGTGAATCCTGGGGACAACTAGACTCAGGCTGTGGACAACTGGGGCTTGAGCGCCTGGCTCGACTCGCTGAGCGGCGTGGCCGACTCCACCCGGGCCGTGTACGCACGGGACGCCGCCGCGGCGGTGCGATGGCTCGAGGAGGCGGGTGTGGCCGGTCCCTCGGCGGTGGACCGGAGGACTCTGCGCCGCTACCTGGCCGAACTGGGCGCCGACCGCTACGCGGCCCGCACCATCAGCCGCAAGGTCTCGGTGCTGCGACGCTACTTCGACTGGGCCCGCCGCACCGGCCGTGTGGTCGCCGACCCGACGCTCGGGCTGGCCCCGCCCAGGGGGCCGTCGAAGCTGCCGCAGGTGCTCAAGGACGACCAGATCCGCACGCTCATCTCCAAGCCGGCCCGTGCCGGGAACGACCAGGCCCGCGATGCCCGCGATCTTGCCATAGTCGAGATGCTGTACGGCAGCGGTCTGCGGGTGAGCGAACTGTGCGGCGTCCGCCATGAGGACTTGGACCTGGACAGGACCGAGGTCCGGGTCTGGGGCAAGGGCTCCAAGCAGCGCCTGGTGCCGCTCAGCGATCCGGCGGTAGCCGCGCTGCGGGCCTGGCTGGGGGATCACCGCTACTCGTTCGTCACCGAGGACACCCCTGCTGACGCCGTCTTCCTCAACCAGCGGGGCCGGGCCATGACGCCCCGCGACGTGCGCCGGGTCATCGATCGCCGCAGCGTGGTGCCGACCCATCCCCACGCCCTGCGTCACACCTTCGCCACCCACCTGCTCGACGGTGGCGCCGACCTGCGGGCCGTGCAGGAGTTGCTGGGGCACGCCGACATCGCCAGCACCCAGATCTACACCCACGTCAGCCGCGAGCGCCTGCGCGAGGTGCACAGGACATCGCATCCCAGGGCCTAAGAGCATGCGCGACCACCCCGACCAGGGTCCCGGAGCGGCTGAGCCTGCGGGGACCGCCGAAGACGACACCGCTGTTCTCACCGCGACGCTGCTGTCGGAGGAGTCGGCTCGGCGCGGCGCTCAGGCCCGCGCCAGTGAGCAGGTGCTCTTCGCCGACGACCTCCTGCCGGGGGTCGGCGACGAGGAGGTGCCGCTGCGCGAGGGCCTCGCGATGGGCGGTGCCTTCACCTTCATCGTGCTGCTCGTGCTCAACAGCCTCGACGAGCTCGAACAGGCTGCCATGGCCGTGCTGGCCCCCGATATCCGCGACACCTTCGGTGTCTCCGACGGCACGATCACCTTCATAGCGTCTGCCTCTGCGGCCTTCGTGGTGCTGGGCGCCTTCCCGATGGGCTGGCTGGCCGACCGCATCAGACGAGCACCGATCGTCGGGGTTGCGAGCGCGTTGTTCTCTGCGATGGTGTTCCTCTCGGGCTTCGCGGTGAACGCGTTCATGCTGTTCTGGACCCGCTTCGGGGCCGGCATCGCCAAGTCGAACACGATCCCGGTGCACAGCTCGCTGCTGGCCGACACCTACCCCATCGGGGTTCGGGGCCGCATCGGCGGGCTCACCCAGTCCACGGGCCGGGCCGTGGCCGCCATCAGCCCGATCGCGGTGGGCACCGTGGCGTGGGTTGCCGGCGGTGACGAGGGCTGGCGGTGGGCGTTCTTCCTGCTGGGCCTGCCGGTGGCGGTGTTCGCGGTGGCCGCCTTCCGGATCCCCGAACCGACCAGGGGCCAATGGGAGAAGACGTCTGTCCTGAGCGAGGTGATCACCGACCCCGATCCCGCTCCCATCTCGGTGGAGGCCGCCTTCGCCCGGCTGCTGAGGATCCAGACGGTCAGAGCGGTGCTGTTCGCGTTCGTCGCTCTGGGCTTCGTGCTGTTCACGATTCCCGTGCAGTCGAACCTGTTCCTGGAGGACGAGTTCGGCCTCGGCACGTTCGGGCGGGGGGTGGCCACCTCGGTAGCCGGTTTCGCCGCGGCGGTGGTGCTGCCGCTGGTGGGGCTGCGCTTCGATCGGCTGTACCGCCGCGACCCGTCCCTGACTCTGCGGCTGATCGGGGGCCTGCTGCTGCCGACCGCGTTCCTGGTGCCGCTGCAGTTCGCCATGCCCAACGAGTACCTGTTCGTGGTGGTGGACGTGCCCCGCACCGTGCTGTCGTCAGCCGCATTCGCCATGGTCGCTCCGGTGGTGTGGTCGATCGTGCCCTACCGGCTGCGAGGCCTGGGCTCGGCGCTGATCACCCTGTTCATCTTCCTGTTCGGCGCGGTGGGCGGATCACTGGTGGCGGCGTTCCTCGTCGACTCCTACGGGGTGCAGACCGCGGTGACCGTGCTGTCCCTCCCGGCCGTGACCATCGGCTCGCTCTTCCTGATCCGGGGCTCGCGGTCGATCAAGCACGACCTGTCGATGGTGGTTGCCGAACTCACCGAGGAGCTGGCCGAGCACGACCGCAGGCGCATCGACCCGGAGTCCACCCCGGCGCTGCAGGCCAGCAACATCGACTTCAGCTACGGCGCGGTGCAGGTGCTCTTCGACGTCTCCTTCGAGGTGGCTCAGGGCAAGACGTTGGCCCTGCTCGGCGCCAACGGCGCGGGCAAGTCGACCGCGCTGAGCGTGGTCACCGGGCTGTTCACGCCCGAGCGGGGCGAGATCCGCATGCACGGGCGCTCGATCACCTACACCACCCCGGAGCAGCGCTCCGCGATGGGCGTGCAGATGCTGCCCGGCGGGCGGGGGGTGTTCCGCGAGCTGAGCATCGAGGACAACCTTCGCATCGGCGCCTACAAGTTCCGGCGGGACCCCGCCGACGTGCAACGGCGCATCGACCGGGTGGTCGAGATGTTCGAACAGCTGGAGGGCCGTCTCGGTGAGCGAGCCGGCGACCTCTCCGGCGGGCAGCAGCAGATGCTGGCGCTGGCCCGGGTGATGATGCACGACCCCGAGATCCTCATCATCGACGAGATGAGCCTCGGACTGGCCCCCACCATCGTCCAGGACCTGGTGGCCGGACTCCAGCGGCTCCGTGAGGCCGGGCAGACGATGATCGTGGTGGAGCAGTCGCTCAACCTGGCGCTGTCGCTGGCCGACGACACGGTGTTCCTCGAGAAGGGCGAGGTCCGTCACGCCGGGCCGGCCCAGGATCTCATCGATCGGCCCGAACTGCTGCACGCAGTGCTGTTCGGCGCCGGCACCGACCCGGCACCGGGTCCTGCCGGCGACGCCTCCGCCGGCAGCACAGGCTCCGGCGACAGCGCCGGGTCCGACAGCACCGGATCGCCCTCCGACCCGGGCGACGGAAGCTGAGCCGCGGTGGTCCTGGCAGCCTGGATCACACGGCAGCTCGTGTTCAACGGGGCGGTCACGGGCCTGGTCATCGGCATGCTCGCCATGGGCATCGTCCTCATCTACCGCTCCACCCGGGTGATCAACTTCGCGGTGGGGAACCTGGGGCTGCCCGCGGCCGGCTTGTTCGCCCTGATGCAGATCGACTGGGGCTTCCCCTTCTGGATCGGCCTGGCCACCGCCCTGCTGGTTGGCACGCTGGCCGGCGCGCTGGTGGAACTGACCGTCGTGCGCCGCCTGTTCAGCCGTCCCCGGGTGATACTGCTGGTGGCCACCGTGGGCGTGGCCCAGCTGATGCGGGCGGTGATCGCCGCGTTTCCCGACATCACCGACACTACGCAGCGCTATCCGGTGGCCGCCCGCACCACTTGGGAGAACGCGCCGTTCGGCCTGCGTATCGCCGCTCCCCAGGTGGCGATCATCGTGGTGGTGCCCATTGTCGCCGTCGCTCTGGGCTGGATGCTGAACCGCACGACCTTCGGGCGTGCAGTCGCCGCGTCGGCCGGCAACCCCGACCTGGCCCGCTTGTCGGGCGTGAACCCGAAGGTGGTGTCCACGTTCGTGTGGACGGCAGCCGGCCTGCTGTCGTCCCTGTCGATCATCCTGCTGAGCGGCCAGTCGGGAGCGGTGACCGGCCTGGCGAACCTGGGACCGCTCACCCTGGCCCGAGCGCTGGCCGCGGCCGCCATAGCCGGAATGAGATCGTTTCCCAGAGCAGTCATGGCGGGACTCGCCATCGGGGTGACCGAGTCGGTGGTGAGATTCAACTACCTGTCCGAGGCCGGGCTGATCGACTTCCTGCTGTTCTGCGCGGTGCTGGTAGCGGTCTACGTGCAGAGCCGCGGCAGCCCCGAGGAGGCGATCCTGGCATTCGTTCCGCGCATCCGGCCGGTGCCGGCGCGCCTCGAACGGCTGCGATGGGTCCGGGCCCTGCCCCGGATCACGCTCGCCGCCACCCTGGCCTTCGCCATCGTCCTGCCACTGATCGTGACGCTGCCGTCCAGGCATCTGCTGTACGCGACGGTTCTGGGCTTCGCCATCTGCGCCATGTCGGTCACGGTGATCACGGGCTGGTCGGGCCAGCTGTCGCTGTCGCAGATGGCCTTCGCGGGGATCGGAGCGCTGTCGGGGGCGGCGTTCAGCCGGGGCTTGGAACTCGATATCGGCTGGCGCAGCTTCCGCCTGATCGACTTTGAGGCAGCCGGGGTGCCCTTCGTGGTGTCGATCCTGCTGGCGACCCTGTTCACCGCCCTGGTGGCCCTGCTCATCGGCGCTGGAGCGCTGCGGGTGCGCGGCCTGATGCTGGCGGTGAGCACGTTCGCGTTCTCGATCGCGTCGACTCAGTACCTGTTCCGCCGACCGTTCTTCACCGGCGGGAGCAGTTCGAGCGTTCCCTACGACCGGGGCACGCTGTTCGGCATCGATCTCTCGTCCCAGCGGTCGTACTACTACTTCACACTGGGTGGCTTTGTGATCGCCTATGCGGTGGTGTCGAGGCTGCGGCGCAGCGGCATCGGCCGCTCCACCATCGCGGTGCGTGACAACGCGGCCGGCGCGTCCGCCTACACCGTGAGCCCCACCAGGGCGAAGCTCACCGCGTTCGCCCTGGCCGGGGGGCTCGCCGGCTTCGGCGGCGCGCTGCTGGGCGGCCTGGTGCAGAACATCCGCTTCTCGCAGGTGCTGTTCCAGGTCGAGGACTCGCTGCGGGTTGTCGGCATGGCCGTGATCGGCGGGCTGGGCTCGGTCACCGGCGCGGTGCTGGGCGCAGTGTGGGTCGAGGGGATGCCGGCCTTCTTCGGCGACAACGATCTGGTGCCGCTGTTCACCTCGAGCATCGGGCTGCTGGTCATCATCATGTACCTGCCCGGCGGCTTCATCCAGGTGGTCTACTCAGCCCGGGACGGCCTGTTGAGCTGGCTCGAGTCCCGACTGCCGACCGAGGATGCTCCTGCTGTCACCCCGGTCTCGCCCGCCGGCCTGAGCCGCCGGGACCCGGCCGGCGTCGACGTCCCCGAAGTTGTGATGCGGACCGAGAACGTGTCGGTGCGCTTCGGCGGCAATCAAGCCGTGTCGCAGGTCGGCGTCGAGGTGCGCCGCGATGAGATCGTCGGCCTGATCGGCACGAACGGCGCCGGCAAGACCACCCTGATGAACGCGGTCGGCGGGATGGTCCGCTGCGAGGGCCGGGTAGAGCTGATGGGACGGGACCTGACCGGCGTGTCAGCCGCGCGCCGAGCCCGAGCCGGCCTGGGTCGGACGTTCCAGGGGGCCACGCTGTTCCCGGAGCTGACCGTGCGCGAGACGGTGATGGTGGCGCTGGAGGCCCGGGGCCGCACGCCGTTCCTCTCGACTGCGCTGCACTTGCCCCACACCCTGGTCAACGAGAGACGCCGCCGCGCCGAGGCCGACGAGCTGATCGACTGGTTCGGCCTGGGTGCCTACGCCGACCACTACGTGTCGGACCTGTCCACCGGCTCCCGGCGCATTGTCGAGCTGGCCGGCCTGCTGGCGCTCGACGCCCGGGTGTTGTGCCTGGACGAGCCCACCGCCGGCGTCGCCCAGCGCGAGACCGAGGCGTTCGCCCCCCTCGTCCGCAGGATCCGCAGCGAGCTGGGTGCCGGAATCCTGCTGATCGAGCACGACATGACGGTGATCATGGGAGTCAGCGATCGGGTGTATTGCCTGGAGTCCGGGTCGGTGATCTCGGCGGGCACTCCCGACGAGGTCAGGAACGACCCGCTGGTCGTCGCCAGCTATCTCGGCACCGCCGCCGAGGCCGCTGGCTAGCCGCAGCCGCTGAGGCGAATCGGTATACTGCGCCGCCCGTCGGAGGCAGTCTGTGTAGGCGAATCCCCGCCACCGGACCAGAGGAATCCTTTGAAGGAGCACGGTGTCAATGATTCAAGAGCGGACACAGAGAGCGCTGCGGGCGCGAGCGGTGGTCATCGTTGCCGCGCTGGCTCTGGTAGCTGCGGCCTGCGGCGGCGGTGACGCAGCAGACGACGAGGTGTCGTCGGGGGACACCGGCGGCGCCGGCACCGATGTCGACAGCTCCGGCACTGACAGCTCCAGCAGCGACAGTTCCAGCACTGACAGTTCCAGCACCGACAGCCCGGCCGAGGAGACGGCCACGCCGTCTGAGAGTGACCCAGAACCGACCGAGCCAGTCTCCGAGCCGGCCGAGTCCGGCAGTGCGACCGAGCAGCCGACCGACGAGGCCGACGGAGAGGCCGCGGTCGATGAACCGGCCGAAGAAGCCGCGGCACCCCTGACGTGGAGCCGCCTGGCCGCGAACATGGTGCCTGACGACCCTTCGGAACTCACCGCGTCGTGGAGGGGCGTGACCCCTGACACGATCACGATCGGCGTCTCGATGCTCAACTTCGAGCTCCTGCAGGAGATGGGGCTCACGGCCGCGGGCTGGGGCGATCAGCAGGGCGTCTTCCAGGCCCTGGTCGACGACCTGAACGCCAACGGCGGGATCCTGGGCCGCAAGGTCGTGGCCGTGTACGACTACTACAGCCCCATCGACGCGGCCGACGCGGAACGGGCGTGCACGGTTCTCACCCAGGACAACGAGGTGTTCGCGGCTGTGCTCGGATTCGTCGGCCCGCTGGCCGGCACCGCCGACCCCTGCTTCGCCGGGACAAACAACACTGTGCTCGTCGGTGGCGAGCACACCCCCGACGAGATCGCCCTGGCCGTGGCGCCGTGGTTCAACGTGGAGCCCAGCACCGAGGATCACACCTCGAACCTCCTCGACCTGCTGGTCCAGACCGGCAGGGCCGACGGGGCGAGCGTGTTCGTGGTGTCGCACCAGTCCGCGACCGGTGATGAGCCGTTGGTGCTCGAGGGGCTCAGCGCGCGCGGGATCGAGGTGGTGGGCACCGCCGTCCTCGACGCCAACGACGGCGACACCGCTGCCCAGGACCAGTTGATGCAGGTCATCTCCGAACGGATCAGGGCCGATGGGGCCGACACCGTGATGATCAACGGCAACCCGGCTGCCACCATCCGGGGCCTGGGCTTGAACGGGCTGCTCGACTCGGTGACCATCTGGAGCAACAACGCGGCCGGGCTCGGCAATCTCGGTCAGACCCTCGACCACGAGTGGGCTCGGGGCGCCATCGCCTCCGACGGCCCCTCCGAGCTCGACATCTGGAACGACGACGTGTTCCAGGACTGCGTGCGGGTGGTCAACGCGGCCGGCATCGGGGCCGACTTGCGGCCCACAGCAGAGCTGGCCGAGGGCGACGAGAACTGGTTCAACCCGACCCGCCGCTACTGCGGCCATCTGTCGCTGTTCGCGCAGATCGCGGCCGCGGCCGGCCCGAATCTCACGCCGGAGACGTTCGAGCAGGGGGCCTACACGCTGACCGACTTCGTTCTGCCGGGTTATCCCGCCAACTCGCTCTCCCCGACCAAGCTCGGCGCCCGCGACCTGTACCGGCTCACGACCTTCGATCCCGACGTCGGCAACGGCGAGAACGTGCCGCTCACCGATCTCATCGACATCGTCCCATAAGGGCGTCCGCTAGCGCGGGGCGGGGCGGTACTCGTCGATCGGGTAGATGCAGATGTTCACCTCGCCGAAGGGGGCGGACTTGGTGCACGGATACTCGAATCGCATCGTGTGGATGGCGTCGGGCGCCTGCGTCTTGCCCGGTCGCAGCGTCATCGGCAGCATCTCGTTGGAGTCGATCGGCCCCAGATTGGCTAGCGCCGTGTAGATGTCGGCCCGGGTCGGGTTGTCGCCCGCCTCGTAGATGGCCCGCAGGGCCGTGCGCATGAGGTTGCAGACCGTGGCCACCATCCCGTAGGCCGACGAGCCCGAGCCGTCGAGGCGCTCCGAGTTCTCGTGGTTGGCCCCCGATGGGCTGTTGGCCCCGTAGGTGTCGTTGCACATCTCGTTGAACGGCCGCGGCTCGTAGTCCTCGAGCCGGTAGACGCCGGTGTCGGCGTCGTCGATGATCAGAGTCCCGTGGTAGAGGTTGCCGGCCGCCTCGCCGACCTCCGCGATCTTGGATGCCACCAGCTCGGCTGCCTGGGCGTTGAAGTCTGAGGCGTAGAACTGCACGTCACCGGGAGCGAACCCCTGGTTGGCCATCTCCAAGATGTAGCCCGGGGCAGACACGACGTTGAGGACGTTGAAGAAGACGTCGATGCCGGCCGACTTCATTCGCTGCACCGAATCGACCACACCGTCGAAGCAGAAGGGAGAACCTGCACACCCGATGACATCGAAGACGGCCACCTCGATGCCCTTGGACCTGAGGGTCTCCACGAGGCCCACTTCCACCGCCTCGTACTGGCCGGGAGTGTCGGGCGCGGCGACGCCGATCGTCTTGCCGTCGAGCTGCCCGCGGTCCGCGAGGTCGGTCGCCAGCCATCGCACGCTCTCCTCCAGCGTCGGCGAGACCGAGATGAGCCGGTCCCCGCCCCGGCTCATGAACTCCTCGCTCTGGCCCTGAGTGGAGACGAACGCGGTCTGGTGCTCTTCCACGATGCACAGGTTGGCCGATCCCTGGAATCCGCTGGAGTTGAGCAGGATCACGCCCTGGAGGTCCTCGATGGCCTGGATGCACGCCGCGTTGCGTTCCTCGTCCACCGCACTGATAACCCCCAGTTCGATGGTGTGCAGCTCGATCATGCGGCCCCGCACGCCTCCGCACTGCTCGTTGACCACCGCCGTGAACGTGTCGAACATCTCGGCCACGTTGCCCACCGGGACGGCGAAGCCCATCGCGGCCAAGTCCTCCAGCTTGGACCGCAGGTGCACCAGCGTGATCGAGTCGGCCTCGATGCCGGTATCGGTCGCGACCCTGTCCGTGGCCGGGTCGTGGGCGTGGCAGAAGGCGTCCAACTGCGCGAAGGGGTGGTCGCCGCGGTCGAACGTGGCCTGGAACTCGTCGAAGATCCCGTCCCGGGGATCATCGAAGATGTTCGGCGGCGGGCCCTCGGGCTCTGCCGGGGCGGGCTCATCGTCGGGTGCCTCGCCGGAGTCCTCAGGCTCGGGGGCGGCCGCTTCCGTCGTGGTGGTCTCCGGCTCGGTCTCCGGCTCCGTCGTGGTCGTCTCGGCCTCGGGAGTCTCATCCGAGCTGTCGGGCTCGGTCGTAGCGGGCTCCGCGGTGTCGGGTGCCTGCGTCGTGGGCGCGGCGGTGTCACCGTCACCGGAGTCCGTCACCTCGCCCCCGCAGGCCGCAGCCACGAAAGCCAGGCACACAACCGGGACGAGCGCGATGCGCAGTAGGTGCTTCATCTGATTTCTCCGTCCGCTCTGAGGAGACCCCGCGGGGCTGAAGACCAGTCTTCTCCACTTGTGTACGCCGCACAAGTCGATTCGTGAACCCGTGCCGGCAATCGGCTGCACTGCCAGCAGCGCGCTCTTGGTGCTTCGCAGACGGGCTGGGCTACTGTCTGCGCACCGATCGCACCCCTGCCGGTCGGTCGGAGCGTGGCGAGGGTGAGAATGGCAGACGACCCGCCAGAGATGACCGGACCTGAGCCGTCGGTCGCCGATCTGGCGGAGGCGATCCTCGAAGAGGAAGCCAGACGCCGTGCCGAGCAGGCCGAGCGCGACGCCGAGACCGTCCTCCCCGACGACCTGCTGCCGGGCGTGGGCGACGCCCCCATGACCCTGCGAGAGGGTCTCCGGGCCGGCGGCAGGGCGACGGTGTTCGTCATGTTCCTGCTCGCCTTCATCGACGAGATGCCCCGGGCGATCCGGGTGCTCGCCCCCGACATCCAGGACTCGCTCAACATCAGCGACACCGTGCTCTTCGGCATCCTCGGCTTCGGCGGCGTCACCCTGGTGCTGGGCGCGGTCCCCATGGCCGCTCTCGCCGACCGGGTCAAGCGGGTGGCCATCATCCCGGTGGCGACCGCCTTCTGGGGCGTGACCGCGTTCTTGAGCGGCCTCATCGTCAACCCCTTCCAGCTGTTCCTCACCAACGCGGGAACCGGCTTCGGGCAGGCCTACCGCATTCCTGTCTCGAACTCGTTGCTGGTCGACACCTACCCCATCCCGGCCCGCAGCCGGATCTTCGCGCTGGAGGGCCTCGGCCGGCCCGTAGGCCAGCTCCTCGGCCCGCTGATAATCGGAGGCATCGCGGCGCTGGTCGGCGGCGACGAGCCCTGGCGGGCCGGCTTCTTCGCGGTCGCCGTCGCGCCGGTGGTGGCCGCCGTCGTGTCGGCTCTGATGCTGCGCGAGCCGCCGCGAGGCCGCTTCGAGAAGGAGGCGGTGTTCGGGGACACCGACGTGCAGGTGGACGAGTTGCCGGTGTCGATAGGCACCGCCTTCGCCCGGCTCCGCAAGATCCGGACCTTCTACTTCCTGTCCACCGGTGTGGGCGTGCTCGGCTTCGCCCTGATCGCGATCCCCATCCAGTTCAACCTGCTGCTCGAGGACAAGTACGCCATGGGACCATTCGAGCGGGGTGTTGTCGAGTCGCTCATCTGGGTGGCCGCGCTGATCGGACTTCCCGTGGCCGGTCGGCTCTTCGACCGGGGGTTCCGGCGCGAGCCGGCCGCCATGATGCGTCTGGCGGGCCTGATGGTGATGGCTACCGGCGTGGTGTACGCGGCGGCGCTCCCCATGAAGATCCTCGGGGCCCTGGTCGCGCTGATGGCGTTGGCCCAGACCCTCGTCTCGATGGCCTTCGTGGCCGCCCCGTCGATCATCGCGGCGGTGGCGCCCTACCGCATCCGGGCCCAGGCCTTCGCGCTGCTGCCGGTGTTCATATTCCTGATGGGCGGCTTCTTCGGCGGGTTGATCGTGGGCCAGCTCTCCGACGCCTACAACGAGCGCACCGCCATGCTGGTGGCTGCGCCGCCGGCCGCGCTGATCGGCGGCGCCCTCATCGCCTACGGCAGCCGCTTCATCCGCTTCGACATCTCCCGCTCGGTCGAGGAGCTCCTCGAGGAGCAGGAGGAGCAGCAGAGGGCCGTGGCCGATCCCGCCTCGGTGCCCGCCCTCCAGGTCCACAACCTCGACTTCGCCTACGGCAGTGTGCAGGTGCTCTTCGACGTGTCCTTGGAGGTGGCGAAGGGCGAGGTCCTGGCATTGCTGGGCACCAACGGCGCGGGCAAGTCCACCCTGCTGCGGGCGGTGAGCGGACTGGGGATTCCCGACCGCGGCGTGGTGCGGCTCGGGGGCCGCACCATCACCTACGCCGATGCGGAGGACCGCTTCGCCGCCGGACTGGTGCAGCTCAGGGGCGGGGCCGGCGTCTTCGAGGCGCTCTCGGTGGCCGACAACCTTCGGGCCTCCGTGCTGGCCTCGGACCTGAGCGATGCCGAGGTCACGGCCCGAACCGAGCGGGCTCTTAGCATGTTCCCTGCGCTCGCCGAGCGCACGGGCATCGCGGCGGGCGATCTGTCCGGCGGTCAGCAGCAGATGCTGGCGCTGGCCATGGCTCTCATGCACGAGCCCGAGGTGCTGCTCATCGACGAGCTCAGCCTGGGGCTCGCTCCCGTCGTGGTGCAGGAGCTGCTCGGGGTGGTGGAGCGGCTGCGGGAGCAGGGGCAGACGATGGTCATCGTCGAGCAGTCGCTCAATGTGGCCCTGGCCTTCGCCGACCGGGCCATCTTCATGGAGAAGGGTCGCATCCGGTTCGAGGGCCCGGCCCAGGAGCTGGCCGAGCGCGACGATCTGGCCCGGGCGGTGTTCCTGGGAGGCGAGGGCGGATGACCGTCCCGTCGAGCGCTCAAGACCCGAAGGCCGGAAACCGATGATCGAGTTCCTCGGCATCACGGTCGGCCAGCAATCGGTGATATTGGGCCTGGTGACGGGCCTCACCTACGCGGCCTTCGCGGCCGGCTTCGTGCTGATCTACCGCTCCACCGGCGTGCTCAACTTCGCCCACGGCGAGGTCGGAGCGTTCGGCGTGGCCCTGTTCGTTCTGCTGCTGGCCCAGTACGGATTGAACTGGTGGCTGTCGTTCGTGCTCGCCCTGGCGGCCTGCGCCGCCATCGGCATGGCCATCGAGCTGATAGTGATCAGGCGGCTGTTCGCCTCGCCCCGCCTGGTGGTCCTGATCGCCACCATCGGCGTCGGCCAGATAGTGATCTTCGCCAAGCTCAACCTTCCCAGCGTGATCGCCCCGGGGCCGATCCCGTCTCCGTTCCAGGCGACGTGGACCCCCACCGACCACATCCGTCTCCAAGCCCGCGAGCTGGTCGTGCTGGCCGTGATCCCGGTGCTCATCGGCGTTCTGGCCTGGTTCATCTCGCGCACCCGCTTCGGGCTGGCCGTGAGGGCCTCGGCCTCCAACCCGGACACGGCTCGGGTCTACGGCACGTCGCCCCGGCGGACCTCGACGATCGTGTGGACCATCTCGGGCGCGTTCGCGGCGGCCACCGCCATCTTCCTGGCACCGCTGCAGGGCATCAACTCGGCCCAGGCCGGCACCGCGGCCATCGCCGAGCCGCTGCTGCTGAGAGTGCTGGTGGTGTCGCTGCTGGCCCGCATGCGCTCGCTGCCGGGCACGCTCGCCGGCGGGATGGCGGTAGGCGTGGCCGAGGCGCTGATCCGCAGCAACGTGGATTCTGCCAACCGCTCGGTGGTGGACGTGTACCTGTTCCTGGCCGTGCTGGTGGCCGTGCTGGTGGTGATCCGCACCACCGGCGAGCAGGAGTCCTGGTCGCTCGCGCCCCGGGTGCGAGCCATCCCGAGCCGCCTGGAGTCGGTGTGGTGGGTCCGCCGTCTCAACGCCTTGGGGTTCGTGGCCCTCTTCGGGTTCTTCGCCCTGCTGGGAATGACCCTCTCCACCAGCAGCTCTCTGTTCACGTGGACGAGCATCCTGCTGTTCGCCATGGTGGTGCTGTCGATGACGGTACTCACGGGCTGGGCCGGCCAGCTGTCGCTCGGCCAGTACGCCTTCGTCGGCCTCGGGGGACTGACCGTGCTGGGACTGACCCAGGGCAACGACATCCCCGTGCCCTTCGACCTGTTCGATCTGTCGCTGCAACTGCCGTGGGCGCTGGCCATGGTGGTGGCCACCGCGCTCGGGGTCGTGGTGGCCGTGATCGTCGGCGTGCCCGCGCTTCGAGTACGGGGCCTGTTCCTGGCCGTCACCACCCTCGCCTTCGCGGTCGCTTCGGCGACGTGGCTGTTCCTGCAGGACTTCTTCACCGGCGGAACCTCCTTCCCCCGTCCAGCCGAGAAGCCCGTGCTCGACATCGGCCCGATCCATATCGACTTCGACGCGTCGCGCCGGAACTACTACTTCCTGTGCCTGGTCTCGCTGGCCGTGGTGGCCGCGGTGGTGGCCCGGCTGCGCCGCACCGGCATCGGGCGGTCGTGGATAGCGGTGCGCGACAACGAGGAGATGGCCGCGGCGTCCACCGTGTCGCCCACTCGCATGAAGCTGGCCGCCTTCGGTGTGGCCGGAGGCATTGCGGCCTACTCCGGAGGGCTGCTCGTGACGCTGGTGCCCTCGCTGCAGCCCGACTCTCTCTTCCGGGCCGGCGAGTCGATCGTGGTGGTGGCGACCGCCATCATCGGCGGCCTCGGCTCGGTGGCCGGCCCCATTCTCGGAGCCCTGTGGGTCCGGGGCATCCCCCAGATAATTCCCGAAGAGCTCGACGACCTCGTGCGGCTGGTGACCAGCAGCATCGGCCTGCTGGTGCTGCTCATGTACTTCCCCGGCGGCCTGCTGCAGATCATCTACAGCATCCGCGACAAGCTGCTCGAACGGGCCGACCGCAGGATGGCGGAGAAAGGCGTCGCCGCGGGCGGTGAGCCGTCGGCTGCCGAGGAGGAACCTGAGGTCCATGAGGTCCCTCGGGCCGCGGCCCGGCCGGTCCGGCCCCGCTCACCGGTGACGATGAGCGCGGTTGGCGTCGCGGCCGGGTCGGGCCCGGCGCTGCAGACCCAGGACGTGTCGGTGCACTTCGGCGGCAACACCGCGGTCGATCGCGTCTCGGTGCATATCGACCACGGCGAGCTGGTGGGCCTGATCGGAACCAACGGCGCGGGCAAGTCCACGCTCCTCAACGCCATCAGCGGATTCGTTCCGGCTGAGGGGCGGGTGTTCGTGCTCGGAGCGGATGTGACTGCACGGCGCTCGCCGGCCCGCCACGCCCGTGGCCTGGGTCGGGGCTTCCAGGGCGCCCGCATCTATCCCGGCCTGACGGTGCGCGAGTCGCTGATGGTCGCCCTCGAGGCACGATCACACTCGCGTCTCGTGGCATCGATGACCGCGCTACCGCCGTCACCCGGTCAGGAGAGGACGAAGCGGGCCGAGGCCGACGAGATCATCGACTACATGGGCCTCACCCGTTACGCGGATCACTTCGTGGCCACGCTGTCGACCGGCACCCGCCGCATCGTGGAGCTCTCCAGCCTGCTGGCCGTCAACGCCCGCGTGCTGCTGCTGGACGAGCCGACCGGCGGGGTGGCCCAGCGCGAGGCCGAGGCGTTCGGTCCGCTCATCAAGCAGGTGCAGGCCGAGCTGGGCGCCTCGGTGATCGTCATCGAGCACGACATGCCGCTGGTGATGGGCATCAGTGACCGCGTCTACTGCCTGGAGGCGGGCGCAGTGATCGCGGAGGGTCCCCCGGATCAAGTTCGTCAGGACCCGCTGGTGATCGCCAGCTACCTGGGCACCTCAGATCAAGCCATCGGTCGCTCCGGTCCCTCCGGGCGCTAGGGACCGCGGCCCCGCAACGCCGCCCCTTCAGGGACGGCGGCGGGTGGGCATGACAGACTTGGCCGTTGATGAGGCCGTTCATCGGGGTGCTGGCCCAGTCCGACAGCGAGGCGCTGCTGGAGGACGCGCTCACCCACGTCGACTGGATCCAGGCCGGGATCGTGCTGGTCGCCACCGTCGTGCTGGCGGTGTCGGTGTCCAAGATCCTGCGCCGGGTGGTGGCCAGGGGCATCGGTCACGGCTTCGCCTCCATCCTGACGTCGCGGTTCATCGGCTACGCGGTCTTCATCATCGGCCTGAGCTATGCGCTCACCGTGCTGGGCGTGCGGGTGGGGCCCCTGCTCGGCGCTCTCGGCCTCGGCGGTCTGGTGCTGGCGCTGGCCCTCCAGGGTGTGGTCGGCAACTTCGTGTCGTCGCTGATCCTGCAGACGCGCCGGCCCTACACGGTGGGCGACACCGTCGAGCTCGACGGCCATCTGGGGGTGGTGGAGGACATCGACTCCCGCACCACCCAGATCTGCGGCCTCGACGGCACCCACATCCGGATTCCGAACGCCAACGTGGCCGGGGCCACCATCGTCAACTTGACTCGGGAGCCGTTCAGGCGCAGCTCGCTGGCCGTGGGCGTGGCCTACGACACCGACCTGCAACAGGCGACCGACGCCATCTACGAGGCCCTCGACCGGGTGCCCCGGGTGCTGTCGGAGCCGGAGCCCGCGGTGAACCTCGACGGCTTCGGCGACTCCAGCATCGGCTTCAACGTGCTCTACTGGCACGCCAGCGACGTTCCCTCGGAGCTGGCCACCCGCCATGACCTGGTGCTGGCCATCCATCAGGCGTTCGCGGCCTCCTCCATCACCATCGCCTTCCCGCAGGTGACGGTATGGAGCGGCCAGCCCAGGCCCGACCGCCTGTACGGAGGCGAAGTCGCCGATGTGAGCACGCCGTACCCCGGCCTGGATGAGCCCGAGCAGGAGCGCCGAGTGTCTCAATGGCGCCTGCCCGGCCGCCGCCGTTCCGGCCCGGAGCCGGACGCCTGATCGGCCCGAGGCACCACCTACCCGTTGAAGATTCCAGTCGAACTGTTCGAGACGGCACGAACGATCAGGGGCGCAGTGGCCGCAGGGCCCGGGCCAGCGGTCACTGGACCACGCATCCGCTCTTCACAGCCGCCGACCCGAGGTTCTAGACCAGGATGCCCAGGGGGGCGGCTGCGATGCGGTCGTCGAGACGGAAGCCTGTCGTGCCTGGATGGATGACTATCCCGGCCCGGAAGTCCTCTCCGAGACGGTCCCGTAGAGCGGCCAGGTGGCGGGCGTCGCCGGCATCGACCGCCTCTGAGAGCTTGGCCTCGAAAGCGATGACGCTCCCGTCGGGCAGGTCGGCGACGAGATCGATCTCGTGGTCGCCGCCGGCCGACCGCAGGTGTCCGAACCGCCAGCCCAGTCCTAGCGCGTCGGCCATCGCGGCTATCTGGCACACCACAACGCTCTCGAACAGTTCTCCGAGACGGGACCGGCGTTCACTCAGCACCGGTGCCGTGTGATGGTGGTCTGCCGCTGCGAGTGCCGGGTCCACCAGATGCCGCTTGGGTCGCCTCGTGAGCCGCTTGAGGCCGCGGCTTGACCAGCCGGGCAGCTCCTCGATCAGCCCCAGCCGCTCCAGCAAGTCGTGGTAGGTCTCGCCGGTCGCCTTGGCCACTCCGGCGGCGTGATGGATGGACGCGTGGTCGGCGGTGGTGCCGACGACCGCAGCGTAGGCCCGCACGTAGCGGCGGAGCTTGCTCACGTTGCGAAGCGCTGATGAGATCTCGGCGAGATCGCGCGACACGGAGAGGTCCAGGTAGGAGCGGAGGGCCTCCTGATGGTCCGCGGCGTCCATGCCGAGGTACCCGGGCAGACCCGACTCGACGGTGGGGGCGATCTGCTCGGCGGGCGAGAACGGGGAGCGAGCACCGCGGACGGCGTCTATGCCATGTTCGGCTAAGTCGTCCAGCAAGATCTCGGGAGGGCGACCGAGCCGCTCCGACAGGGTCATCGGCCGCAGTCGCAGCGGGAGTATCCGTCCGGCGCCGGCGTGGATGTCGGCGGTGACCGCGGCGCGCGAAGACCCGCTCAGGATGAAGCGGCCCGGTGTCCGGTCCTCGTCGATCATTCGTCGCACCGCGTCCCATACCATCGGCTCTCGTTGCCATTCGTCGATGAGCACCGGGCTCGGTAGCGACCGGCAGGTCGCCTCGGGGTCGTTGGCCACCAGCTGTGCGGTCTGGGGGTGGTCCAGCCGCAGCGTCGCGGCTGCGAGCTGGGAGGCGGTGCTGGTCTTGCCGGCGCCCCGCACGCCCTCCACGAGGCAGGCCGGATGGACCGTGAGGAGGCGAGCCAGGCGGCTGTCGATGTGCCTGCGCAGGTATGTCACGCAAAAAAGGATAATAGGTTATCCATGAAATGGATTGACTGAAGGCTGTTATCGCAGTTCCCTCAACTGAAGCAGGACGGGCGACGACGAGTAGCCGGCACGAGGGCAGCTCTCAACGCACTTTCCTGGGAGTATCCCACCGATCGTGGGAAGTGCGGGACTTGCTGGCTATTCGCCCTATGTGCTAATGTCTGACGTCTGCGGTCACTCGGCCGCCGACACCGTCTGCTAGTAGCCGTCCCGAGCGTGTTGGGCCGGTGAGCAGTCAGTTACATAGCCATTCGAACAAGTGGGGGCTTGTCATGAGGCGTTTAGCCGGATTTCTTTCCGTACTCGCGGTGTTCGCGTTGTTCGCGGCATCGTGCGGGGATGACGAGGAGGCGGAGGCTCCTGCTACTACAGCGGCTCCCGCCACTACCGAGGCTCCCGCGACTACGGCCGCGCCCGAGCCCGAACCGGAACCTGAGCCAGAGGTTCAGGACATAAAGGTCGCGCTGCTTCCGATCATCGGGCCTATGCCCGTTTACGTCGCTGCGGAGCAGGGCATCTTTGCAGAACATGGCCTCAATGTTGAGGTTGTTCCGGTCGGTAATGGACCTGCCATTGTGGCCGGTGTCATAGCCGGGGAGTTCGATATCGGCTTTGCGGCCATGAGCGTCATCGCGAATTCGTTCGCGGAGGGCCTGGGTGTCACGACGATCGCTCCGGCCTATTTCGAGAAGGCCCCGGACAATTACGTCTTCGGCATCATGGCTGTGGACGGCATCGAGTCGATGGAGGACCTGAAGGGCAAGACCTTCGCCATGGAGGGATTCGGCACGATATCGGAGCTCGGCGTCATGGCCAGGTTGAGCAGCGTGGGCATCGATCCTGACGAGATCAACTTCATCAACATTCCCATCCCTGAGATGGAGGCGGCCTTCGCTCAGGGCCGCATAGACGCCGCTTTCGTGGTTGAGCCGTTCATCACCGCGATCGAGGGCACCGGCCACGCATCTGTCATCAGCTCGGGAGCGTTGGGACAAGAGGTGGTCGGCGAGAACCGGGTGTTGATCTCCGGCTTCTTCGTGACCGAGGACTCGCTGGCTGGGGACGGCGCGGACACTGCGGCCCGTTTCGTTGCTGCGCTGGAGGAGGCCACAGACGCGATCTACGCAGACATCGACGCGGCCCTGGTTAACGCGACCGAGTACGTCACGGTCCCGCTCGAGACCATGCAGAACATCACCCTGCCACTGTGGGACAAGAGCCCCGTGCCCAGTGATGTCCAGCCGTTCCTCGACGCCGGCCTAGCGACCGGCATGCTGGAGCAACCGGTCGACGCGGCCGACATCCTGCCCTAATCCCGGGCTGCAGACGGGCCTGGCTTTCGGATCACCAAGGGGTGGTCGCGCTCTTCATCGAAGACTTGAGCCAGAGCGAAGAGACTTGAGTCAGGCACCGTCTGCGGAAGGGACCAAGCGCCGCAGAGCGCGCCTGGCGGTCGCTCCTGTCTAGGAAGCGACCCAGCCCAGGAACTAGTGTCGGCGGCGAATCAACTGGAAGGAGATCATGGTGCGAAACGGTGCTCAGGTCGTGGATGCGCACGTGCACATCGGCAGTTTCTCCGTAGTTGAGAACCTCCAGGGTGCTATCGAGACGAAGGAGGATCTGTTCGGATTCCGTACGAAGTACGCCGATACGTGGAACAGCCAGTTCGACGCGGAGCCGTATGACAACACGCCCAATCTCATCAGGACGATGGACAAGTATGGCGTCGATCGGGCCGTGGTAATGGCTCGCCCCGGAGCGTCAGATTCGTTCGTTGTAGAGATGGCGAGAGCGTTTCCCGATCGCCTGAGACCCGCCATTCGCCTCATCTCGGAGCAGGAGCTTCTTGGCTATGTGAAGGATCCCGCTCCCATCCGCGAACGGGCCCCGGAGGTCATAAGGCACTTTGTAAAGGAGCACAACATCTGTGCCGTGAGTGAGGTGTTCATTCGTGGACTGACCAACGAGGTCCACCCGGAGCGCATCGCTGACGACTTCGAGCCCATCATGACGACCCTCGAAGAGGTCCGGATTCCCATCTCCTTCCCAACCGCTTGGTCGCAATGGAAGGGTGGCCTGCACTACGGGGATCCGTTGTGGGTTGACGAGGTGGCCGGCAGGCATCCCGACGTTCCGATCGTGCTCTGCAAGATGGGCCGTGGATTCGTAGGTCCATTCGAGAATGCCCTCATGGTTGCAGTGCGCAACAACAATGTTTACTTCGACCTGGTCCAGACGACCTCCGAGCATTTGCGACGGGCGGTCGACGCCATCGGAGCACACAGAATCCTGTTCGGGACCGATTGGGACGTCCTGTCGAGCTATGTCTGCCGACCCTACGATGTTCATGAGTGGTCGTTGAGCATCATCGAAGGGGCCGGGCTCACAGAAGAGGAGGAAGCGCAGATTCTCGGCTTGAATTCAATGCGCCTATTCGGCCTCGACCAGCCTGATGACCCCCCCGGCCAACAGGACTGACCCTCGGAGCGTTCTCTTAAGCGCTCGCGGCCTACGGATCAGCCTGGGGGAGGGGGCATCCGAGACCGAGGTGCTCGATGGGGTGGACTTGGATGTCCGCTCCGGAGAGTTCGTATCGCTGGTGGGGGCCAGCGGGTGCGGAAAGACGACGCTTCTGCTCGTGCTGGCTGGGTTGCTGGTGAGCGATGACGGAGTTGTGGAGGTGGCGGGGCGCGAGGTGACGGGGCCTCCGCCGGAGATCTCCGTCGTCTTCCAGGACTATTCGAGCAGTCTCTTTCCCTGGCTCAGCGCTCGGAAGAATGTCCTTGCCGGCATGCGCCGCCGGTCCGACCTGCGCACTCAGGAGAAGCAGGCTCTGGCGGAGCAACTCCTCGAACGAGTCGGTATCGGGCCGTTCGCCGACCGCTACCCGTGGGAGCTGTCGGGAGGTATGCAACAGCGTCTCGCGCTGGCCCGGGCGGTCGCCTCGGGCTCCTCCATCGTCTGCCTGGACGAGCCGTTCGCGTCCGTGGACGCCTACACCCGTCTGGAGCTGCAGGACTTCGTAACCGAGATTCTCCAAGAATTCGGACGGACCGGCGTACTAGTGACCCACGACATTGAAGAGGCGGTGTACATGGCGGACCGGGTGCTGGCCCTGGGTCCCCGCCCGACGAGGGTCGTGTGGGAGGAGGAGGTGGGCTTGCCGAGGCCTCGCTCTCAGATAGAGACCCGCGAGGAGCCCGTCTTCCTGGAGCTCCGCCACAAGATCCTGTCGCTGCTCAAGGACATCTCGAACTAGCCGGCTGCGCCGAGGCTTCAGTCGCTCTCGGCCGACAGTTGCGCTGCTCGGAGAACTGAGTCCACGATGAACTGGTAGCCCGTACAGCGACACAGGTTCCCGCTCAGCGCGGCGCGGATCTCGGTCGATGTCGGATCGGGGGACTCCTCCAGCAGTTGGAGAGTTGACAGCACTACCCCCGGGGTGCAGAACCCGCACTGGAGGCCCTGCTTCTCCACGAACGCCTGCTGCACCGGGTGGAGGTCCTCGGGGCTGTTCGACAGGGCGTCGACCGTCATGACCTCTGCGCCGTTGGCGTCGGCGGCGAGGACGCAGCAGGACTTGACGGTGGCGCCGTCAAGGACGACCGTGCAGGCACCACAGTTCCCGGTCCGGCAACCGATGTGCACGCTCTTGTAGCCCAGATGCTCCCGCAGGTAGTCGACCAGTGTCGTGCGGGTATCAATCTCGGCACGTTGCTGCTGATCGTTCACCACCATCGTCGTCTGGATGCGTACCATCTCCTCGGCCTCCCGCAGGCGATCAGGTCTCTGATCGGAGCGACCGGAGTGCGGCGATGGCCGCTCTCCGTCCGCAGACTGACGCCATTGCTTCCTTGTACTCGGCCAGCTCGCTGGGGGGTCTCCCTTGACGGGCCAGAGCCTCGCTCGTTGCCGTCGAGACCCAATCCGCGAGGGTTTCCTCGGTCTCAATCAAGCTGGGCGCGGTGCTCGAGATGACTACCGGTGTGGATCGCACTGCGCCCATCGCGACAGTCACTTCGTCGGTTCCCACCAGGGCGGCTGCGTTGACGATCGAGAAGCTGCCCTCCACTCGAGCCAGCCGGAAGTAAGACGAGTATCGACGTTCGGAACTCTTGGGAATATCTACCGCCGTGATCAGCTCGTCAGGTGACAGTTGCGTCTGCATAATGCCGACAACAAAGTCCCGGATCGGAGTCCTGCGCTCACCGGCGACGCGGCGCGTGATGATCGTCGCGTCGTAGGCGGCCAGGACGGTCGTGTAATCGGCGGCCGGGTCGGCATGGGCGATGCTGCCCCCGATTGTTCCCCGATTGCGCACTTGGACATCGCCGATCTTGCTGGCCGCCTGGGTGAGGGCGGCAACGTCCCGGGCCACCACTGGACTCTTGAGGACGTCGTTGTGGCGGACCGTCGCGCCGATGTGGATGTGATTGCGGTTGTCGATGATGCCGGTGGGCTCGCGCAAGTGGTTCAACGAGACGATCAACTCGGGTTCGGCCAATCCCAGATTCATGATCGGCATGAGGCTCATTCCGCCTGACAGCAGCCGGGCCCGGTCGCCGTAGGTGGCCAGAAGCTCGACGACTTCCTCGATCGACTCCGGCGCCAGGAACTCGAACGCTGCCGTTGACATGGTTCAGCCGTCCACCGACACAGCGGCGTCGGCTTGCCGCGAGGCGCGCTGGATCTCCGCCCACACGTTGGACGGGGTGAGGGGCAAGCGGTCGAACCAGAGAGGCATCTCGGGCAGTGCCGACTCGATGGCACTGCAGAGCGCGTTCAGGGCAGCGCCGACTCCCGACTCGCCCACGCCCTTAGCACCGAGGGGAGTGAAGGGGGACGGCGTCTCGATGTGGTCGATCTCGTAGTGGGGCGTCTCCATCGCGGTGGGGATGGTGTAGTCCATGAACGTCGTGGTAGTCGGCTGGCCGTTCTCGTCATAGCGGATCTCCTCGTACATGGCCCCGCCGATGCCCTGGCTGATGCCACCGTGAAGGTTGGCCTCCGCCAGCAGCGGGTTGATGATGCGGCCCGCGTCATGCACATAGACGTAGCGCTCGATGTCGACGAAGCCGGTCTCGGGGTCGACCTCGGCAATGCATGCAGCCGCGGCATAGGGCCACGTCGGATAGGTGCTAAGACGTCCCTGCTTCTCGGGCTGGTGATAGACGTTGTCGATCCTGAAGTGGTGGGTGGCCTCCAGGGCCGGTTCGGAGCTCTCCATATAGGCACCGTGCGGATGACGATAGAACTGGGCCACCACGTCCTCGAACCCCACGCAGGTGTCGGGGCTGCCCTTGACGAAGAACCGCTCGTTCTCGCAGACGACGTCGGTACTGTGGGCTTCGAGCATCTCCGCGGCCACGACGGTCATACGGTCGGCGAGGATCGTTGCGGCCTTCTCCACCGCCGAGCCGCCCAGCATGATGCTCCGCGAGCTGTAGTTCCCCAGGCCCCAGGGGCAACTCTCCGTGTCGCCCTGGATCACCTTCACCCGGTCCATGTCGCAATTCAGACTCTCAGCGGCAATCTGCGCTATGGCCGTCTCGTTGCCGCATCCGGGGGAGGTCACACCGGTAAGGACGGTGATCTGTCCGGTCGGCCCGATCCTCACCGTCGACCCGTCGAACCCGCCGATGATGAGCGAGTTGGGAACGGAGGCACCCTCCGGCGTCAGCTCCATGCTGAGACCGAGCCCGATCCTGCGGCCCTGGGCGAGCTGCTCGGCCTGATACTCCGCGAAGCCCTCGTAGTCGATGAGTTCGAGCAGTTTCCTCAACAGTGCCGGGTAGTTCCCGCTGTCGAGCATCGCGCCGGACGGCTGCGACCACGGGAACTCATCCGGTTGGATGAAGTTGATGTACCGGACGGCGGCGCGGTCCTTGGTGACGGCCCGGGACACCTTGTCCATGACCCGCTCCATCACGAAAGAGGCGGCGTCCTTGCCGTAGCCTCTGTAGGAGTTCCAGGGGCACTTGTTGGTGACGACCGACTGGAGCTTCATCCGGGTATTGAGAATCCGGTACATGGTGGGCAGGCAGTACCAGGTCACGAAGGACATGCCGTACCCGCACAGCGCAGTCGGTGCGCCGACATCAGCGAGAACCTCGATATCGATACCGGTCACCGTGCCGTCGTTGCGGTAAGCGGCACGGTACTTGAACCGCGTGTCACGGGCGTGCCCTCCCGACATGAAGTTCTCGTAGCGCTCCTCGATCCAACGGACGGGGCGGGCGAGCTTCATACTGAGATAGGCGATGAGCGGTTCCTCCTGGAACGTGGGCTGCTTGAGACCGAACGCTCCCCCGACGTTCGGTTGGATGACGCGCACCTCGTTGTCGGAGATTCGAAGGGTCTCGGCAAGAAACACTCGAAGCGGGTGAGGATCCTGGGTTGAGTCCCACAGGGTCAGGAGAGGCTTGTAGGGGTCGTAGTGAGCGACGCATCCGCGGTTCTCAATGGCGGTGCCCGTGATCCTGTTGCTCTGGACCTGCCCCTCCACGATGCCGTCCGCTTCGGCGAAGGCCCGGTCGACGTCGCCGGCCTCGAAGTCCCTGCTGACCAGAATGTTGTCGCCCCATTCGGGTTCGATGAGAGGAGCGTCGTCTCGCAGAGCGTGCGTCGGGTCGATGACCGCGGGCAACTCCTCGTAATCGATATAGAGCAGTGTCGCCGCTTCCTCGGCGGCAAACAGGGTCTCGGCCACGACCGCAGCCACCGCCTCGCCGACGTAGCGAACTCGATCAATCGCCAGCGCGTACCAATTCACCTCCTTTGCGCCCATGTCACTGGGCTCCCAAGATCCCGGGATCGGATCAGTGTTGGCGAGGATCTCCTCGCCCGTGACGATGCACAAGACCCCTGGGACGCACCGAGCCTCACTCTTGTCGATCGAACGGATCCTGGCGTGAGCGAACGGGCTGCGGACGACGACGCAGTGAGTCATGCCCGGAAGCTCAACATCGGCCACGAAGCATCCCTTGCCGGCTACGAGTTGCCGGTTGTTGAGCCCGGTGATGGGCTTGCCGACGTACCTCATCCCCGTGATCTCCCCGCGTCCCCCAATACGACGATCACCCTTGAACAGTACCTCAGCCAACCGGCGGCCTGCGAAGTGGCCGAACTGCGCTTTCAAGGCTCCCGCCCCTGAGCCGGCCTCCTTGACGCTCCTGGGGCCTTGGCTTACGCTCCGGGGGTCAGTCCAAGGTTCTTGTTCCTGGCTGTTGGAGGAAGAAGCGTCACGGAACCGTCGATGAAGACCCAACAAAGACACGACGGCAGCAAGGTGAGTGCTCTCCGGTCCAAGACGTTCGGTCTTGCCAGAGAAACGCAGCGGATCCTCACAGGTCCGATACTTCTTCTTGCCCTATGGGAACTCGCATCGAGACAGGACTGGGTCTACCGCCCTTTCGTGCCGCCGCCGACAGAACTCGCTTTCATTGTCGTGGAGGTGGCATCGGACATCACATCGGACATCCTTGACACGAGCATCAGGGCATTCATTGGGTTCGCCATCGGCACGGGCCTTGGACTGGTGGCAGCCATCCTGACCAGCCAGAGCATGCCGGTTCGACGGACGATTGGCCCCGTTATTGAATTCCTGCGCCCACTGCCATCTACCGCCATCATTCCTCTGGCGGTGATTCAGTTGGGTTACGGTGCGCGAATGTATGCGTTCGCTATCGCCTACTCGGTTGCATGGCCGGTATATATCGCCGCATATGAAGCTCTCAATAGCACGAGCCCCAATCTGATTCGCGTCGGACGTAGCGTTGGCATGTCAAGGCTGACGGTGCTCGTACGAGTAAAGCTGCGTTCGGCAGGTCCGGCGATTGCTGCCGGTATGAGAGTCGGCCTGGCCTTTGCGATAATTGTCGCCATAGTTTCTGAGATGCTGTTTGGACAATCTGGCCTTGGTTTTCAGATGACGCGCTATGCCTTTGGTGGCCGGATGCCAGAGTTCTTCGCGGTAGCGTGTTATGCATCATTGATGGGTGTTTCAGCCAATTATGCATTTGTTCGGCTTAACCGTTTAATACATGGATGGTATTATGGATTCAGCGCGAAGAACTAGCGGCAATCGATGGCGTGCTCGAATCCGGCACCTCATTCCGAGTATCTTGTTCGTGCTCAGCCTTGCGCTGCTCATGGAGTTGTTGACTAGACGTGGCATTATCAACCCGATAACGCTTCCTCCTCCCAGCCGCATTCTTGACACGCTCGTAGCCGAGGTGTCGGAGGGAGACCTCACGCACGATCTGTACTTGACGATTCAGCGGGCTCTCCTCGGCCTGCTCCTGGCCATAGCCGTTGGCGTCCCCCTAGGCGCGATCGTGGGCCGGTTCCGGAAGATCGGGCAATATGTCAATCCCGTTGTCGAATTGCTGCGACCCATACCAACGCCTGTCTATCTACCCCTTGCCGCCGTCCTGGCTGGTTATGGAGCGACACCCAAAGTGGTGGTCATATTTATCGGCGCCAGCTTCCCAGTGATCTTGATGACAATGCAGGGGGTCGAGGCGATCGATCCGAGCCTTGAGAGAAGTGCGCGGTCGCTGGGTTATTCCAGGCCGGCGATGGTGTTCAAGGTCCTGGCACCGGCGGCGGCACCGAGCATCGCAGCGGGGATTCGAACCAGCCTCAGCCTTTCCCTTCTCATCTCGACGGTCTGTGACATGGTTATTTCCTTCAACGGGCTCGGGCACTATCTCGTGGTGGCGCAACTGAGAATCCAGTTCCCCAAAGTTGCTGCTGGGTTGGTGGCTCTGGCGATAGCAGCCTTCTTCTTGAACGTGATTGCGGAGCGGCTTCAGCGGCGCATCATGCCGTGGCACTTCGGGAGGACCGGCCAAGGCTGAATCGCGGCTCCGTCGTCGGGTCCATCGCAGTTTCTGCGGCTAACGCCCTCAGCCGGTGACGGCCCGGACCACGAGGGTCACCCCTGAGGCGGCCAGCAGGGCCAACACGGCCCGATCGAACTGAGGGCCCGACAGCCTCGCCCGCACGTACTCCCCGACGGGGAGGACGGCGAGCACCGGGCCGAGCCCTACCGCAGCCGCGACCAGCCGGTCCGCGGTGTAGGCGTGGATCGATCCCAGCGTGGCTATCTGGGCAGCACCACTGACCAGGAACAGCACCGCCAACGAGAAGACGTAGGCCTCGCGGGGCAGCCGGTAGGCGTACAGCCACGAACCGATGATCGGCCCGGACACGCCCACCGCCCCCTGCATGAGGCCGGCGACCACACCGACCGCCGGCGAGGCTCGCCGTCCGACCTCTGCCGACACGGCGAAGTCCCCGAACCACAGTGATCGGATGACGAACAACACGACGGCCGCTGCGAGCACGATCAGCAGGGGCTGCTCGGGCGCGGAAACCAGCACGAATGTGCCTCCCACCGTTCCCAGTGCCGATGTCGCGGTCAGGACGGGCACGTCGCGGGTCTCGGAACGTGCGTGGCGAGTGCGCCACCCGACCAGGAGGTTGGCTACGGCAGCCGGAAGGGTCACGACCACCACCGCGGTCTCGACGCCGGCCACCGCGGCCACCATCGGTATGGCGACAACGGGATAGCCGAGCCCGGTGGCGCTCTTGGCCAGCATGGCCAGCGCGGAGGCCACGCCGACCACGACCAGCTCCGTGGTGCTCACTTCTGAGACTCGCGGCTGTCCTGTGTCGAATCGAGCCAGCGGGCCCGCTCATCGGTGAGCCAGTCGGGGAAGTCGATCTCGGGATCGGGAAGGGGTGTCACGCCGCGGGCCGAGCAGGCGTCGTCGAACGCGGTCGGGTCGTCGCTCCAGCTGCGCGGGTCGCCCAGCATCACCTCGAACAGGGTGCATCCCGCGTCCCCCGCGACGAGGGGACCGAACTGGGCGCCCTCGGGCAGCTCGATATGGGTGCCTGCACCGCACAGCTCATCGCCGATGAGGATCTCGCCCTCCAGGACGAACACCACGTGCGGCGAGCGGTGGCCGTGGCGGCGCACGACCATGCCACCGTCGTACCGGGCGTAGAGCGACAGGTAGGGCGGGTCGGCGCGGAAGGCGAACCACTTCTCCCATACCGACGACTCGGTGCCGTCGGCATTGAGCTGCGCCTTGACCCGCTGCCACGGCACACCAGGGTCCTCCAGGCGACGGATGGTCGGGCCGCCGCTCGGCAGGCCGCCGCTCGTCATGGCGGCGCCGACCAGTCCGTGCCCGGCTGGTGGAGGGCCCACAGCTCGGCGATGCGCCCCCCGTCGATCCGGTACTGCGCCAGCCAGGCCAGCGACATCGGGGCCGCAGTGGCCAGGCTCACCCCTCGCAGCGTCAGCCGGACCCACACCGAGTCCCCCTCGACGGCGACCGCGTCGAAGCTGACCTCGCTGGCGCATACCGCCTCGAAGGCCCCCAACAGCCTCCGGCGCAGGTCGGACCGGGCCATGACCTGGGTCCCCTCGGCGGTGTGGCGCACGATCGGGTCGGCCACGATCTCGTCGAGGGCATCAAGGTCGCGACCGAGCCAGACCCTCTCCCAGTAGGCGCGCACCACCGACTCCGGCGAAGTCTCCGGAGTGCTGGCGGCTGGATCGTTGCCGGTGTCGCCGGCCATGGCTGCCTCCTCGTCTCCTGGTCTGTTCATAGTGTTGTCTCCTCGGGCATGTGGCGCGGCTCAACGATCCGGGCCACCGTCATCACTGCGATCACCAGCACGCCGAGCACCACCAGGGTCGTGCGGATCCCGATGGCGTCGGCCACGATTCCGATGGGCAGGGCCGCGATGGCGAAGCCCGAGAAGCTGAGCATCAGCAGGCTCTGGACCCGTCCGTGGTACTCGACCGGCGTCGACGTGAGCAGCATCGAGTTGTTGAGGGCCTGGAATACGCTGGACGTGGCCCCCACCACCGCCATCACCGCCAGCGCGGCGTAGAACCCGGGCATGACCGCGAACACCGCGAGCGAGGCGCCGAAAGCCAGGCCGCTGCGATTCTGGAATGGGCGCAGCCTCCTTCGCTCCAGGTTCGCCAGCGAGATGGAGCCCACCGCGGCGCCCACCGCGGCGGCCGCGTTGAGGAAGCCGAAGCCGGTCGATCCGCTGTTGTGAACCTGCTCGGCCACCACCGGCAGGAACGCCATGTGGGGGAACCCGATCAGCACCACCCCGAACGACACCAGGAGCAGGTGCACCAGGTCCGGGCGGGAGCGAACGAATCTCAGGCCGTCGGCGATGTCGCCCAGCGCGCTGCGGCCCGAGTGGCTCGCCGGGCTTCCCTTGGGCAGGCCGGCCAGCAGGGCCACGCTCAGGATCCCGAGCACCCCCGCGGCGAAGAAGACGCCGGCCAGACCGAAGAACGCCACACCGATCAAGGCGCCCGCCGCGGCCGGACCGGCGACCCGGGCCAGTTGCACGGTGGACATCGACAGGAACACCGCGTTGGTGATGGCCTCGCGGCCGACGATCTCGGAGATGAACGAGAGCCGGGCCGGCGCCAGGATCGAGATGACCCCGCCCTGGACGACGCTGGCGGCGATCAGGATCCAGTAGGTCTCGGTGCCGGTGGCCACCACCACGCCCAGGCAGATCGGGGTTGCGGCCTGTAGGACGCCGGCAACCATGAGCACATTGCGCCGGGGGAAGCGATCGGAGATCACGCCCCCGTAGGGGATGGCGATGATGCTGCAGAATCCGAAGGCCAGCATCACACCGCCAAGGCCGGTGTTGCTGCCCGTGAGCTCGAACGCGAGCCAGGCCCGGGCGATGCCGGCCACCTGCATGGTGAGGAACGTGAACAGCCCGCCCACGAAGAGCAGCCGGAAGTGGCGGTTGCCGAGCGCCGCGAACCGCCCCGGAGGCTTCGGGGATCCGGCGGCGCGCATCCGTCAGCGTACCTTTGACCATGTCGCCGCTCCGAGGTCTCCCCGCATGAGCGGGACAGCGGTTGGTCGTGTAATGTCCGCGACCCGCGTGCACCTACGCGGGCCGCGACGAATGGGGGTTCGGAATGCTGCCCGCCCAGTTCGACTACATAGCGGCCTCATCAGTGGAGGAGGCCATAGCCGCCAAGGCCGAGGGGGGTGACGAGACCCGGTTCCTAGCCGGCGGGCAGAGCCTGCTGCCGATGATGAAGCTTCGATTCGCGACGCCGTCGAAGCTGGTTGACATCAACCGGATCGCCGGTCTCGACGCCATCAGGAGCCACAACGGCCATCTGCATGTGGGGGCGCTGGTCCGCCACGCCGGTATTGCCGCCTCCGATGCGGTGTCAGGTGCGGTGGCATCGGCCGCCCCGTGGATCTCGGATCCGCTGGTGCGCAATCTCGGCACCCTGTGCGGGTCGGTGGCCCACTGCGACCCGGAGGGCGACTGGAACTCCGTCTTGCTGGCCACCGGCGCCGAAGTGGTCGCCCAGGGGCCGTCCGGCCGGCGAGCCATCGACATCGGCGATTTCATCCAGGACTTCTTCACCAACTCTCTCGCCGACGACGAGATGGTGGTCGCCGTGCACATCCCGGTACCGTCGGGCCGCTCCGGCGGCTCGTACCAGAAGCTGGAGCGCAAGGTCGGCGACTACGCCACCGTCGGGGTGGCCGCCCATCTCGAGCTGGCCGCCGACGGCACCATCTCGGCCGCCGGCGTGGCCATGACATCGGTGGCGCCCATCAACCGCAAGGCCACCGGCGCCGAGGCGCTGCTCGTGGGCAACGCTCCCAGCGAGGAGCTGTTCGCCGAGGCCGGCGCGGCCGCCGCTGCGGCTGCCGATCCCCGCGACGACGTGCGGGGCTCGGCCCGATGGAAGCGCCAAGTCGTGGCTGCGTTCACCCGCAGGGCCCTCGCGGCCGCAGCCGAGCAGGCCCAGGCCTGAGAGGGGGAGACATGGAGATAACGATCAACATCAACGGAACCGACCACACCGCCGACGTCGAGCCTCGCCTGCTGCTGGTCGACCACATCCGCACCGGCGCCGGGCTGACCGGCACCCACATCGGCTGCGACACCACCAGCTGCGGGGTCTGCACCGTGCTGGTGGACGGCACCCCGGTGAAGTCGTGCACCATGCTGGCCGTCCAGGCCGACGGTCGCTCGGTGACCACGGTCGAGGGCCTCAAGACCGCCGACGGGCTGCACCCGGTCCAGCAGGCGTTCAGTGACGAGCACGGCCTGCAGTGCGGCTTCTGCACCCCGGCCATGATGCTGGTGGGAGCAGCCCTGATCGAGGAGAACCCGGACCCGTCCGACGACGAGGTCCGCTGGGCCATCTCGGGGAACCTGTGCCGGTGCACCGGCTACATGAACATCGTCAAGGCCATCCAGGCCGCGGCGTCCGCGGCGTCGTCCAACGGCGACAGCTGAAGGGAGCACGCAATGACTGACACAACCACGACGCCTCCCGAGATCGGAGGCATCGGCCACAGCGTCAAGCGAGTGGAGGACGCCCGCCTGATCGAGGGCCAGGGCAACTTCCTCGACGACATCGCCCTGCCCGGCATGCTGCACATGGCCCTGGTGCGCTCACCGGTGGCCCACGCCCGCATCAACGGCATCGACACCTCGGCGGCGACCGAGGTGGAGGGAGTGCTGGCCGTGGTGACCGGCGAGCTGATGGACGCCCACGGGCTGGCCTGGATGCCCACCCTGTCGGGCGACACCCAGGCCGTACTGGCCACCGACAAGGTCCGCTACCAGGGCCAGGAGGTGGCCGCGGTCATAGCCACCGACCCCTACGCGGCCGCCGACGGGGCCGAGCTGGTCGACGTGGACTACGAGATGCTTGAGGCCATCACCACGCCCCAGCAGTCCCTGGCCGACGGCGCCGAGTTGATCCGGGACGAGAAGGAGGACCAGACCGACAACCTGGCCTACACCTGGGAGACCGGCGACGAGGCCGCCACCGAGGCCGCCTTCGCCGGCGCGGACCGGGTGGTGTCGCTCACCACCCACTACCCGCGCTCGCACCCGTCGCCGCTGGAGACCTGCGGGATCGTGGCCGACGTCAACTCGGTGACCGGCCAGGCCACCATCTACATGACGTCGCAGGCGCCCCACGCCCACCGGACGCTGTTCGCGCTGGTGGCCGGGCTGCCCGAGCAGAACATCCGCATCGTCAGCCCCGACATCGGCGGCGGCTTCGGCAACAAGGTGCCCATCTACCCCGGGTACGTGGTGGCCACCGCGGCCAGCCTGCTGATCGGCCAGCCCGTCAAGTGGGTGGAGACCCGCACCGGGAACTTGATCTCCACCGGGTTCGGGCGGGACTACTACATGACCGGCGAGCTGGCCCTCACCAACGAGGGCCGGATCCAGGCCATGCGGGTGGACATGCTGTCGGACCAGGGCGCCTTCTACTCCGACGCCCAGCCCACCCGCTACCGGGCCGGGCTGTTCCACGTGTGCACCGGCAGCTACGACTTCCCCCACGCGCACATCAAGTGCCGGGGCGCCTTCACCAACAAGGCGCCGGGCGGGGTGGCCTACCGCTGCTCGTTCCGGATCACCGAGGCGTCGTACCTGATAGAGCGGCTGATGCAGACCGCGGCCGACGAGCTGGGCATCGATCCGGCCGAGCTGCGGATGCGCAACTTCATCCAGCCCGACCAGTTCCCGTACGAGACGGCCACCGGGTTCGTGTACGACTCCGGCGACTACCCGACCGCGCTGCAGAAGGCGCTGGACGCGGCCGGCTACGACGAGCTGCGGGCCGAGCAGGCCGCGGCCCGGGAGGAGGGCCGTCTGGTCGGGATCGGCATCGCCCACTTCACCGAGGCGGTGGGGGCCGGGCCGGCCCACACCTACGACATCGCCGGGCTGAAGATGATCGACTCGGCCGAGCTGCGGGTGCATCCCACCGGCAAGGCCATCCTCAAGCTCGGGGTGAAGACCCAGGGCCAGGGCCATGAGACGACCTTCGCCCAGATCGTGGCCGAGGAGACCGGCATCCCCTCCACCGACATCAAGGTGATCCACGGCGACACCGACGACACGCCCTACGGGCTGGGCACCTACGCGTCGCGGTCCACCCCGGTGGGCGGGGCGGCCACCGCGATGGTGGCCCGCAAGATCGCCGACAAGGCCCGCCACATCGCGGCCCACCTGCTTGAGGCCGCGCCCGAGGACATCGAGCGCGACGCCGACAAGTTCTTCGTGGCGGGCTCGCCCGATCAGTCGGTGTCCATCCAGGACGCGGCCTTCGCGGCCTACACCAACCTGCCCGAGGGCATGGAGTACGGCCTCGAGGACGTCACCTACTACAACCCGCCCAACCTCACGTTCCCCTACGGGTCCTACGTGGTGGTGGTGGACGTGGATCCCGACACCGGGGTGTGGAAGGTGCGCCGCATGGTGGCTCTCGACGACTGCGGGGTGCGCATCAATCCCATGATCGTGGAGGGCCAGATCCACGGCGGCCTCACCGAGGGGTTCGCCATGTCGTCGATGCAGTGGATCACCTTCGACGACGACGGCAACTGCATCGGGTCCAACTTCATGGACTACCTGATCCCCACCGCCTGGGAGACGCCCCGCTTCGAGCTGCTGGAGACGGTCACCCCGTCGCCGCACCACCCGATCGGGGCCAAGGGCATCGGCGAGTCGGCCACGGTCGGCTCACCCGCCGCCTTCGTGAACGCGGTGGTCGACGCGCTGGCCCATCTCGGGGTCCGCAACATCGACATGCCGGTCCTGCCCGACCGCGTATGGGAGGCCATCGACTCAGCCAGCTGAGCTGTCGCTTGGCCCCCGGTCCACCGGAGCGCCACCGATCTCGGGTTGGTTCTGTGGCCCCACAACCCAGAACAAACCCGAGATTCTGTCAGGTGTCGTCGGGGGCAGCCTCGGTGCGTGCTGGCGGCTTGTCGGCTAGTTGTCGTCGGGGCAGCCGCCGTCTCGCCAGGGCTGGCCGGGTGGGAAGCTGCCTGTTCGACTAAAGGTAAGAAACTCTTCCGGGACGTCGGCTTCGGAGCAGTAGCCGCCGTATGAGTAGCGGAACTGGTTGATCACGGTCAACCGAGACCGGCCGTTCCTTATTCGGCCTACTGCGGCCCAGATGGCGTGGTAGTCGGGCCCGCCGTTCGGTGGTTCCGGGCCCGCGAGCCGGGTCTGAGCCCGCGTCCGTGAACCAAGCGCTCACAGAGAGCGGACCGGAGCCTGCGAGGAGCGGACCGGAGCCTGCGAGCTCCGCACTAATCGACAGTTCTCTTATTCACTAATCGCAAGTCTTACGCGAGCATCGACAGCAGCATGTTGCTGCGATGGCTGTCGGAGTGTACGATTCGTACATGAGTGAGGTGGCGGTGAGCGAGGCGCGAAACCGGCTGGCCGGAGTGATCGAGGAGTGCCGCCGATCGGGCGAGCCGGTCTCGGTGACTCGGCGGGGCCGCCGGATCGCCGTGATCCTGGATTCTGAGGCCTTCGACCGGCTCGTCGACAGCGCGGATGACGTCGAGGATCGCCGTGAACTCGACGCAGCGCGGGCTGACGACGACTACGTGCCCTGGGATGAGGTCAAGGCGGCGCTGGGACTCGAGTGAACCGGTACAGCGTCGTGGTCGCCCGCCGGGCGATCAGGTCCATCGCCCGGCTGCCGCGCCGGGACCAGCAGCGGGTCAGGGCAGCGATTGATCTGCTGGCCGCCGAGCCTCGGCCCTCCGGCTGCGTGGCTCTCGCCGGTGAGGATTCGGTGTACCGGGTGCGCGTCGGCGACTATCGGATTCTGTACGAGGTCATCGATGCCAGGCTCGTGATCCAGGTGATCCGCGTCGGTCATCGCCGCGATGTCTACCGGTCGCCGTGAGGCCAACCTGGTGGGCCCGGTAGTGATGCAGTCGGAGGCTGCACCGACGTGACGACCGGCCGGCCCGACGGCGCCCGCCCCGCGAGTGGTTCACCCCCTTCGCCCGGCACTCCCCCGGGAGTGAACCAGCCGGCCCCGGCCCTGAACCCTCTCGCTCCCGGAACGGGAACTCAGGCGCTCGCCTCCGCCGCCGATCTCGGGTCGATTCTGTGGACCTACTACCTACAACCAACCCGAGATTGTGTTCAGCCCGCTAGGGCCTGCCTAGTGCCTGCTGGGGCTGTCTGCTAGTTGTCGTCGGGGCAGCCGCCGTCTCGCCAGGGCTGGTCTATCTCTAGATTGCTTGAACACATACCACTCTGGGTGCCTGGCAGTACGCAGGTAGTCGGCCTGAGTGGCTGATGCAGTGGGAGTACGCTGACGGCGAGATGTTCGAGAGGGGCGGTCTTGAAGATGCGGATGCGAGGGGGCGGCTAGATGGACGTGTCGGTGCTGGCCGAGGCGGTGGAGCTCACCACCCAGCGGGTGCCGTACGTGCTGGCCACGGTGGTCTGGCGGCGGGGCCCGTCCTCGGGGCGGCAGGGCTCCAAAGCGGTGGTCCTGGCCGACGGCACCGTCCGGGGCTGGCTGGGCGGCGCCTGCGCGGAGCCGTCGGTTGTGCGCCACGCCCGCCAGTGTCTGGAGACGGGACAGCCCGCGCTGTTGTTCCTGGGTCAGCCCGACGAGTTGGACGGCCGCTCCCAGGAGGGGGTGCGCTCCATAGCCATGGCCTGTGAGTCCGAGGGAGCGCTGGAGGTTTACCTGGAACCGCACCGGCCCGAGCCCCAGGTGATCGTGGTGGGCCGGTCCCCGGCGGTGGACGCGCTGGCCGAGACGGCCATCGCGCTGGGTTGGGGGGCAGCGATCGTCGACGACGGAGGTCATCCCGACGAGCACACCCGGCCGGAGATCGTCCGCACGAAGCTCGACCTGTCGGGACTCGGCATCGACGGTGCCACCGCGGTGGTGGTCGCCACCCAGGGCCACTACGACGATCTGGCCCTGGAGGCCGCCCTCGCGCTCGACCCGGGCTATGTCGGTCTGGTTGCCTCCACCAAGCGAGCCGCAGCAGTCATCGACCACCTCGCCGCCAGGGGAGTCAGCAGCGCCGACACAGAGCGCGTCCACGCCCCAGCGGGGCTGGACCTGGGAGCGGTCGCCAACGCGGAGATAGCGGTCGCGGTGATGGCCGATCTAGTGGCCCGGAGGGCTAGAGGAGAGTTGGTGGCCACCGGATCCGGCCCGGCTCCGGTCCGAGCCGAAGCCACCGACCCGGTATGCGGCATGACGGTGCTGGTGGACGACGCCAAGTACCACACCGTCCACGACGGCACCGACTACTGGTTCTGCGCCCCCGGCTGCCGTCGGGCCTTCACCGCCGACCCGAACGCCTACCTGGCCACGAAGTGACCCGCTCAGCCAGCAGCCCCTCCGACGTGGTCTAATGGCTGCCAGCATGTATATGCTATTTCGATGAATAACATGCTGATTCCCTATGCGGAAGCAGCATCTGATCAAGCAATTGCGCCAAGTAGCGAGAGACAAGGGTGTCGGGTTGCGTCTCCTGCGTCAGGGCAGACACGAGGTGTGGCTCTTCGGAACCGAGCGGCTCGTCATTCCCAGGCACACCGAGATCGACGAGCATACGGCGACAGCTATACTCCGGCAAGCCCGCCGGTCCGGAAACAGGAGCATGTGATGACTGCCATCCCACCGCCGGGCAGCCGGTTCCGGATAGTCGCCAGACGAGGGGATGACTGGTGGGGCATCCGGGTGCGCGAGCTTGACTGGGTGTTCTCGCAGGCTCAACGGCTCGAAGACGTGCCAGACATGGCCCGCGACGCGATCGCGGCCTACTACGACGTGCCGATCTCCGAGGTCGGCGAGGTCGTGGTGGACGAGGTGATTGCTGCCGACACAGCGGCTGCCCAGGCCGCAGCGGGTACGGCAGCCGAGTGATCGGCATCTCGCACTAGCGGTCCGTCCGCCGTTGCCTTCTGGCGACGCAACTGGCCGTTAGCTTGACCCGGTGAGCGCGGAGCACTCGGACGATCGGCGGCCATTGGGATGGCTGCTGGCCGGCGTCGGGATGCTGTGCGTCTCCACCGACTCGCTGTGGGTGCGGGTGTCGGAGGCCGGCGCGCTGGACGTGGCCTTCCTGGTGTCGTGCTGCGCGTTGGTGGTGCACTCCACCTTCGGGCGGTGGTTCGACCGGCGTCCCGCTCTGGAGTCTCTGCGCACCCACCGGTTGCCGATCGCGGGTGTGGCTGTGCTCGCATCGGTGAGCCAGCTCGCCTTCATCACCGCCATCACCGAGACCCGGGTGGCCAACGTGGTGGCCATCGTGGCCGCGGCTCCTCTGATGGCCTCGCTGTGCGCCCGGGTGTTCCTCGGCGAGGCGATCACGCGCCGGGTAGCCGCCGCCATCACCCTGACCATGGTGGGCATCGGAGTGATCGTGTCGAACTCGGTGGGAGAGCCGACGCTGAGGGGCGACCTCCTGGCGCTGCTGGCGGTGGTGTGCTTCGCCGGGAACATGACCGTCTGGCGGCGCTACCCGGACCTGAGCCGCCGGGCCGCGTTGTTCCTCAGCGCGGCCGTCGTCGTGGTCATCACCAGCTTCGCAGCATCGCCGTTCTCGCTCGACGCGCGGGCCTACCTGGCCATCGCGGCCATGGGCCTGTGCTTCAACCCCCTGGGCCGGCTGGCCAACTCGAACGCCCTCCGCTACGCCCCCGTGTCGGAGGTCTCGCTGTTCGCGCCGACCGAGACGGTGGCCGGGACGGTGTGGGCCGCACTGTTCCTGTCGGAGCTGCCCGGCGTCAGCACCGTGGCCGGCGCGGTGGTGGTGCTGGCCGGCGTGTTCTACGGCACGGTTGCGGCCGGCCGTTCCAAGCGCTTCAGGCCGGGTCCGGGCGGGGCGATTCGTAGGCTGGCCCCGTGAGAGCGCTGGTGCAGCGGGCCTCCGGGGCCCGCGTGCGGGTGGACAGCCGGGTGGTGGGCGAGATCGGACCAGGGTTGTGCTGCCTGGTCGGGGTGACCCACGGCGACGACGACCAAGCGGCAGCCAAGTTGGCCTCGAAGCTGTGGCATCTGCGCATCTTCGCCGACGACAACGGCCACATGAACCGTTCGGTGGCCGACACCAGCGGCGAGGTGCTCGTAGTCAGCCAGTTCACGCTGTACGGCGACACCCGCAAGGGCCGCCGGCCGTCGTTCATCGCCGCGGCCGCTCCCGATGAGGCCAACCGCCTGATCGACGTGCTGGTGGACGAGTTGCGGCGTCTGGGCGCGACGGTTGCTACCGGCTCCTTCGGGGCGAACATGGCGGTGGAGCTGACCAACGACGGCCCCGTCACCCTGATGCTCGAAGTCTGATCGCATGGTCGGCTGCCTCTGCACACGGCGTGGTCGGGATGGGAGGCTCGCAATCATCCTGGTCGCCCTCTTGGCCGGCTGCTCCGGAGGCGGGGAGCCTCCGAGGGGTGAGCGGGCCGAGTCCGAAGTGCCGTGCGAGCACGCGATCGAATCGTTCAGTCCCCCAATCGATGAAGATGACCTTCTTCATGGTTCGATTGTCCACGGCTCAAGCGGCGGCTTCATCGCTCTGCCCGACCCCGACCATCAGCTGCAACTCGGACGCTCGGCGCCGGTGGGATCCGGCTATGACGGCTACCGCTTCTCGAAGTTCGGGCTGGTTGTGCGCGGCGATCGGCTCGTCTCGCTGGAGGTGGTCGACGCCCCCGACGACGCCGTGCTGAAGTTCGGCGGTTCGGCAGACTTCGCGCCGTCGCATGCTCTGCGGATCGGTCCCTGCCCTGCCGTGATCGGGGAGTGGGTTGTCTTCGCGGGCGGTGTGTGGGTGAACGCCCCCGGGTGTGTGGAGCTTGCCGCCTCCTACGGCGACGAGTCCGCCCGCGTGCGGCTGTCGGTCGGGACCGCGTGCGACGAAGCTTCGTGAGGCACGATTCCTGCGAGCTCGCCGTCGGCCAACGCGGCTGTCGGCGGTATCCCGGTGGAGGCCGCTTCCGCCTGTGCGACGGAAGAGAGTCCTCGTGAACAAGTTCGATCGGGATTCGACCGTTGACGAGGTTCTCGACGGCCTAGACCTGTCCGGGCGGGTGTTCCTTGTCACGGGCTCGTCGAGCGGGTTGGGGGAGGAGTCGGCCCGGGGCCTGTCGGCCCGCGGCGCGCACGTCGCCATGGCGGCCCGCGACCCGGTCAAGAACGCAGAAGCCGTCGAGCGCGTCCGGGCCTCCGTCCCGGACGCCGATCTGTCCGTCCACGAACTCGACCTCGCCGATCTGTCCAGCGTGGCCCGGTTCGCCGAGCGGGCCGCCGGCGCGCTCGACCGCATCGATGCCCTCATCAACAACGCCGGCGTGATGGCCTGTCCCGAGGGTCGCACCGCCGACGGGTTCGAGACGCAGTTCGGCACCAACCACCTCGGCCACTTCGCGCTGACGCTCCGTCTGATGCCGCTGCTGCGCGAGGCCGAGAGTCCGAGGGTCGTGACCCTGTCCTCGGGAGGACACCGCATCGCCGACGTCGACCTTGCCGACCCCAACTTCGAGGCGACCCCCTACGACGGGTGGGTCGCCTACGGGCGGTCCAAGAGCGCCAACGCGCACTTCGCGGCCGAACTCGCACGCCGGTCCGGCGGTGAGATGCTGTCGTTCTCGGTCCATCCGGGAGCGATCGTCACCCGACTCGGCCGTCACCTGACGCCGGAGCTCACCGAGGCGCTGATGGCCCGGGCGAGGGCGAGTGCCTCCCGGAGAGGCGATGACTCCGGCGGCGGCATGCGGTTCAAGACCGTCGAATCCGGCGCGGCCACGCAGGTTTGGGCGGCCACATCCCCCGATGCGGTCGCCCACAACGGCGGGTACCTGGCCGACTGCGGGCCGACCAGCCCCGGACCGGGTGAGCAGGGCTACGAGCCGTGGATCGACAACGCCGCCACCGCCGGGCGGCTGTGGGAGCTGAGCGAGAGGCTGGTCGGGCTCTCCTTCAGCGGCTCCTGACCGCGGGAGGGGCAGGCTACCCTCCGGCCCATGCCGGACAGCCCCCCGCCCAGCAACGAACGTCCCCCCAGCCGGGATCATCTCCGGATCGCCGGCATGACGGCGGTGGTCACCGGCGGGGCCGGCGGCATTGGCAAGGGGATCGCCAAGGCGCTGCTGCGCCGGGGGGCGCGGGTCGTGATCGCCGACATCGAGGAGCCTGTGCTGGATCAGGCGGTGGGGGAGCTGTCAGCCTTGGGGCCTGTCGAGGGCGTGCCCACCGATGTGAGCGACGAGGAGATGGTCACCGCGCTGGCCGATCACGTCTTCGGTGCCCACGGGGCCTGCAACCTGCTGTTCTGCAACGCCGGGGTCACCTCCGGCGGCGGGGGAAAGCCGTGGCAGCAGGAGCCCAACGACTGGCGCTGGTGCTTCGGGGTGAACGTTTTCGGAGTGGCCATCTGCACCTGGGCGTTCGTGCCCCGCATGATCGCGTCGGGCGAGCCGGGCCAGGTGATCGTCACATCATCGGGCGACGGTGGCTTCGCTCCGGTGCCGACGGCTTCGGTGTACGCCTCCTCCAAGGCGGCGGCCAGCTGCTTCACCGAGGCACTCAACCACAACCTCATGAGCGAGGGCACCAACCTGCGGGCGTCGGTGTTCTACCCGTCGGGCGGCCTGATGAACACCGGCCTGTTCAACGCCCAGCGCAACCGGCCCGAGCATCTGCAGCGGGTGGGGGAGGGCACCGGGCGGGGCAGCCTCACCTTCGACCAGCTCCGGGAGATGATCGCAGACATGCGAGGCGCCGAGCCCGAGGTCGCCGACCTGGACGAGCTCGGGGAGTTCGTCCTCGACGGGGTGGCCGAACGCCGCTACGTCATCGCCAGGGATCTGGACGAGACCGAGGAGCTGCTGCACCGGCGGGCTCAGGCGATCGGCCGGGCAGAGATGCCGCCCGGCCACAACCTCGCCAACTGACAGGCGGTTCTCAGTCGGCTCGGGGGCCGCCCCGGGTTCCTGGCCAGCGGGAAGCGCCGATTGTGTCCGCATGGGGCCAGAAGGCGTCGGGGTCGAGCGGGCCGGCGTTGGTGATGTTCCGGGCCTTCGCCTGGTGGGTGACCAGCTGCGCCGACAGCTGATCCCGGATCGGGAGATATCGGGCGATCGGATCCCACGGGCTGTCCAGCAGCTTCAGCTCGCCGTCGATGTCCTCGACGTGGCGCTGCTCGAAGGTGGTGGCCACGTCCACGACGTGGGGCGGGAAGTCGTACTGGCCGTCGGCGCCGCCGATGGCCCGGGAGTACTTGATCCACCATTCGTGGTCTGACACGTCTCCGGGCGCGACGTCGCCCGATCCGGTCACATCGCCGTTGAACTCGATGAACGTGTAGCCCTGATGGGTGGCCCGGGCCGATACGTGGTCGCCGAGGCGGTAGTAGTCGATCTCGCACAGGAACTTGGGCTGGCCATTGGTCTCGTGGCTGATGGAGACGGCCGCCTCCTGGTCGATGCCCATACCCAGGTTGTATTGGCCCCTGGTGCCCTGCCAGGACGCCGGCACCTTGACGCTGACACCGAACTCCGGCTCGCCCAGGATGGGCACGCAGTACACGCCCACCGTCACCACCGGCTCGCCTGGAGCGAGGCCGGGCGGGACCAGCTGCTCAACACCGGTCGGGTCAGTCCGGTAGGTAACCACCAGCTTCGGCCATCCGGCCACCTCGCCGGGTCGGGTCATCGGGGTCTCGGTCACGCTCTCTCCTGTCGCCTCGGAATCAGCTCAGCGTATTGGGCCCGAGCGGTCCCGACCGGATCCCGGCCGAGTTTTGCGGCCCGCAGGCACAGAACTCGCACCAGGAATGCAGACTGTGGGTGCATCGAGCAAGGAGCAGCTATGGCCATCGACTTCACGCTCACTCCAGAGCTTGAGGAGACCAGGGCACGGGTTCGCAAGTTCATCGATGAGGTTGTGAAGCCCGCCAGCGACCGCATCGAGGGTCGCGGTGGCGGCGTCCCGCTGACCGGGGGCGACCGGATCAGCGTCCTGATCGATCTGCGGACGCAGGCCCGTGCCGCCGGGCTCTGGCTGCCGCACATGCCGGCGGAGTGGGGCGGGATGGGGTTGGGACACGTGGCTCTGGCCATGGTCCAGGCCGAGGCGGCCAAGTCCTACTACGGACCGTGGGTGCTCAACTGCCAGGCGCCCGACGAGGGCAACATGCACACCCTGCTGCACTGGGCCACGCCCGAGCAGGCCGAGAGGTACCTGCGCCCTCTGTGCCAGGGCAAGGTGTGGTCATGCTTCGCCATGACCGAGCCCGAGGTGGCGGGCTCCGACCCGACGCTGATCCAGACCCGGGCCTATCCCGACGGCGACGAATGGGTGATCAACGGCCACAAGTGGTTCATCTCCAACGCTCACCGGGCCAACTTCGCCATTCTGGTATGCCGAACCGAGGACAACCCCGACATTCCGCAGGCCGCCAACAGTGCGTTCATCATCGACCTGCCCCACGACGGCTGGACCGAGGTGCGCCAGATCGAGACGATGCACGGCAGCACCGGCCACAGCGAGATCCTCATCGAGGACCTGAGGGTCCACAACGACCAGATGCTCGGCGGGCGGGGCCAGGGCCACCTGCTGGGCCAGTACCGGCTGGGTCCGGCCCGGCTGGCCCACTGCATGCGCTGGATCGCACAGGCCGAGACCGCGCTGGACATGATGGTCGACCGCTCTCTCAACCGCTTCTCCCACGGCTCGCTGCTGGCCGAGAAGCAGGGAATCCAGTGGATGATCGCCGACTCGGCCATGGAGCTCTACCAGGCCAAGCTGATGGTCCTGCACGCGGCCCACAAGATCGACACAGGCACCGAGTTCAAGTCCGAGGTGTCGATGGCGAAGCACTTCGTGGCCAACATGCTCAACCGGGTCATCGACCGCTCGATCCAGGTCCACGGCGCTCTCGGCTACTCCACCGACACGCCCCTGGCCCACATGTACCAGCACGCCCGCTGGGCCCGTTTCGCCGACGGTGCCGACGAGGTGCACCAGATGCGCATCGCCCAGCGCACTATCGCCGCCTACACCGACGACGGCACCACCCGCCGCGCCACCGGCGACCTGCCCATCTGAGACTGCCCGGCCTGCTAGAGGAGCGAGATGACTGCCGACCATGATCCACTGTTCGAGCTGTCCGGCAAGGTCGTCGCCATCACCGGCGGCAGCCGCGGGCTGGGACGGCAGATGGCCGAAGCGTTCGCGCACCGCGGTGCTCGGGTGGCCATAGCGAGCCGCAAGCGAGACGTGTGCGAGGCGGCCGCGGCCGAGATATCGGCGGCGACCGGTTCGGACGTGATCGGCCTCGGGCTGCATGTGGGCCGCTGGGAGCAGTGCGAGCCGTTCGTGGGGGAGGTGACGGACCGCCTCGGACCCATCGACGTGCTCATCAACAACGCGGGCAGCTCGCCGCTGTACCCGTCGCTGGCCGAGGTCTCCGAGGGGCTCTTCGACAGCGTGATCGGTCTCAACATGAAGGGTCCGTTCCGGCTGTGCGCGCTCGTGGCCGAGCAGATGCTGGCCCGCGACGCCGAGGGCAGCATCATCAACGTCTCCAGCATCGCCGCCGTGCAGCCCTCGGCCATCGAGGTGCCCTACGGGATGGCCAAGGCGGGACTCAACAACCTGACCGTAGCCCTCGCTCACATGCTGGGGCCCAAGATCCGGGTCAATTGCATCATGCCGGGGCCGTTCATGACCGACATCACCAAGGCTTGGGATCTGGAGGCGTTCGCGGAGACGGCCCGCACGAGCATTCCACTCGCCCGGGGAGGCCGGCCCGGCGAGATCGTCGGCGCCGCGCTGTACCTGGCCTCGCCGGCCTCCAGCTACACCACCGGCGCCATCATCAAGGTTGACGGCGGCCTGGCCTGGCCCCCGGGTTGAAGCCAGAGGCCGAGCGAGGCCGTGGCCCGAGCGGCCCGTGAGCGAAGCGAACAGGAGCGGGCGTGACACCGCTGCGACGCGATCTGCTCGCCTCCGTCTCGGGTCGCCCCCGGTCGGCCGACCTATCCTGCGACCGTGAGCGACGGACCGGCGACCGGCGGCGAGCACCCGTCGGCGGGTGATTCCGATGGAGGCGAGGCCCTAGGCGACGCGGATGTGCGCGACAGCCTTCCCGAGGATCTCGATGCGGCGGGGTATGTGGGGCCGTACCTGTTCCCCAACAACAGCAGGCGCCGCATCGCCGGCGCCCTCTACCTGCTGATCGGCGCGGCCTCCATCGTGATCGCGCTGGTGGCCGGCAGCGACGCCGTGCTCGTCAACGGCGGCTTCGTCGTGGGAGGCGTCGCCCTCATCGGTTTCGGCCTGTACTGCTTGCAGGCGGGATGGGATCTCGCCGTCGACGAGAACGACGCCCTGGTGGCGGCCACGAGGGAGGTGGGCTTCCCGGTGGGGCATGCTTCGGCTCAGCTCGGGTGGCGAGGCTTGAGAAGCCGTCCGACGTGGCGCATCCTGCTGTACTCGAACCAGGCGCCCCCCGACCGCCGCGGCCTCGTCCTGGTGGACGGCGTGGACGCTGAGATCATGGGGTGCTTCGTGGAGGACAACCCCGAGGACTGGACCGGCCTCGAAGCATGAATGCCCGCAGGCGGCATCGCGATCCCCAGGCGGGGGATGCGGGTGTTCGACTTGCGAGCGAGTAGGGCGAAGCCCGTGCGAGCAAGCGGACGCCCGCAGCGCCCGTCGGGGCACGCTGCCGCAAGCTGGTAGCGTTTCAGGCGTAGCCGAACCGGAAGGCCGGTGAATGTTCGACGGAAACTGGCGCGAGGCGGTGGACCGGGGCCTCACGCCGATCGGTGTCTCGCTTCGCCGCACCGGCGTGACCGCGGACATGGTCACCATCACCGGCATCGTCATGGCCAGCGGCGCGGCCGTCGCCATCGCAACCGGCTACCTGCGAGTGGGCTTCCTGCTGCTGATACTGGCAGGGATTCCCGACGCCCTCGACGGCGCCGTAGCCAAGGCCTCGGGCACCTCGTCGCTGCGGGGCGCCTTCTTCGACTCGGTGTCGGACCGTCTCACCGACGCCCTGCTGTTCGGCGGCATTGCCTGGTACCTGGCCGACACCGAGCCCGGGCACGTCATGATGCTGCCGGTGGCGGTGATGAGCCTGGCCATGCTGGTGTCCTACCAGCGGGCCAAGGCCGAGTCCCTGGGGTACGAGGCCAAGGGCGGGATCATGGAGCGGGCCGAGCGCTTCGTCGTGCTCGCCTTCGGCCTGCTCTTCAGTGAGCTGCTCATATGGACCCTATGGGTGATGATCGTTCTCACCGCGGTCACGGCGGTGCAGCGCTTCGTGAAGGTGTGGAGGCAAGCGTCGGAGGGCCGGCCGGTCCGTCCTCGCTCCCGCCGACGTTTCCGCCGGGCCCGCACAACGCGGACCCGAGGCCGTGTCGCCGAACCCGCTTGGCGGGCGCGGATGCGCAACCGCCCGCCGACCGACGACGGCTGAGCCTGAGAGGCCCAACGGGTAGTGCCGTCGGCCTCGGCCTATAGGGCCGGCGAGTTCTTCGCTCGCCGCGCACCCGCCCCAGTTGCCCGGGCTGCCGCGCTGGCCGGGGCGGTAGCCACTGCGGCTGTGAGCCGCGAACGGCGCTTGCTGGTGCGGCGCAACCTCGAGAGAGCGCTGGGCCGACCGATGGGGCGGCGCGAGGCGTCCGTGCGGGTGGCGGCCGCGTTCGACTGGTACGCCCGCTACTACCTCGAGAGCTTCCAGCTCCCGGGGCTGGACGCGTCCACCATCGACGCCGGCTTCGGCTACGAGGGTGTTGACACCATCGAGCGCTCGGTCCGCTCCGGTGTCGGTCCGATCCTGGTGATGCCGCACCTCGGCACATGGGAATGGGCCGCTTGGTGGCTCGCTCTGGTCCCGCGTATGAAGGTGACGGCGGTGGTGGAGCCGCTCGAGCCCCCTGAGGTGTTCGAGTGGTTCACCTCATTCCGCCAGCGGTTGGGCATGGACATCATCCCGCTGGGACCGGACGCGGGCGGGCGTCTCGTTGCGGCCATCAAGCGGGGTGACGTGGTGTGCCTGCTCGCCGATCGAGATGTCACCGGCGCCGGCGTGGCCGTGGAGTTCTTCGGCGAGCGGACCAGGCTGCCGGCCGGTCCTGCCGTGCTCGCGCTGCGGACCGGTGCGCCGCTGATTCCCGCCGCGGTCTACTGGCGGGGCAGGACCCGCCATGCCATCGCCGGGCCTCCGGTTGACACACGACGATCGGGAGGCATCCGCAGCGACACGAATCGAGTCGTCCAGGACTACGCCGCCGCCCTGGAGGGTCTGATCAGGGCGGCACCCGAGCAATGGCATCTGATGTCGCCCAACTGGCCCAGCGACTACGAGGTGCTCGGCCTGCCCGTCCCGGAGTCGCTCCAGGACATCTGATATCCCGCTCCTGTTCGCTGCGCTCACGGGCCGCTCGGGCCACGGCCTCGCTCAGTCCTTCGGTGGACGTGGTGGGGCGAGCTCATCCGCTCGGCCTCTAGCCTCTCTAGTGTGCGGATCGGGATCATCTGCCCGTACAGCCTCACCGTGCCCGGCGGTGTGCAGATGCAGGTGCTCGGGCTGGCCCGGGCGCTGAGCCGCAGCGGGCATCCGACCCGGGTGCTCGGACCATGCGACGGCCCGCCCCCGGATCCCAACGTCACGCCGCTGGGCAACAGCCTGCCGACGATCGCCAACGGCTCTATAGCTCCGGTGGCCCCCGACCCCTCCTGCCAGTTGCGTGCGATCCGCGCCATGCGGGACGAGTCCTTCGATGTCATCCACCTTCACGAGCCGCTGGCACCGGGCCCGACCATGACCGCGCTGTTGGTGAGGCCTGCCCCCCTCATCGGCACATTCCACGCCGCGGGAGGGTCCCTGGCCTACGACTTCCTTCCCCGAGCGACCCGTTTTCTCGCCGGCCGCCTCGACCTGAGGGTCGCCGTCTCGCCCGATGCCCGCGACATGGCGCGCGACGCTCTGGGCGGAAGCTACGACCTGCTCTACAACGGCGTGGAGTTGGCCCCGTACCGGGTCGCCGAGTCGGTACGGGGCCCCGGTCCGACGATCCTGTTCATCGGTCGCCACGAGCCCCGCAAGGGACTCGGCGTTCTGATCGAAGCTCTCCGCATGCTCCCGCTGGATGTGAGGCTCCAGATCGCCGGTTCCGGGTCGGAGACGGCCGAGTTGCAGGCCCGGTCGGCGTCCGATCCCCGCATCGAGTGGCTCGGGACCGTCACCGACAGCGAGAAGATCGCTCGACTCAAGGGAGCCGACGTGTTCTGCGCCCCGTCATTGAGGGGCGAGTCCTTCGGAATCGTCCTGCTGGAGGCGATGGCGGCCGGCACTGCGGTCGTGGCCAGCGATCTGCCTGGCTACCGCAACGTGGCTCGGCCCGGCCAGGATGCTCTGCTGGTACCACCGGGCGACGCCGAGAAGTTGGCCGAGGCCCTCCGTCGAGTTCTGTCGGACCCTGGCGAATCATCAAGGCTGGTGTCCGAGGGCCACAGGCGAGCCGAGGTCTTCTCGATGTCGGGCCTGGCCGACCAGTACCTGGAGCGTTACGAACGGATCGCGGTGTCCACCAGTCGCTCCTATGCCCGGTAGGTTGCGGCGTGTCGGCGCAAGCCTGAACGTCCAGTCCACGGTGGAACGCCCTTGAAGTACGCTCCCGCAACTCTCGTCGTGCCACCCGCGCTCGCCGTGTCGGTCATCGTGTGGGCTGCGCTCGTGGTGGCTGACAGCTCGCCTCTCGATGTTGACGTCTCGCCTCTCGTGGCGGTCGCGCCGGCTGCAGCCGCCGGTCTGGTGGTGGCGGCACTGCTCCACTGGAGGGCACCCCGGTCGGTTCTCGGGGCCCTCGGGGCCCGGCCGCTCATGGAGGGTGATCATCCCCGGCTGGAGAATCTGGTCGACGGCCTGTGCACCACTCACGGGTTCCACCAGCCGTCGGTCCATGTCGTTGAGAGTTCGGCCATCAATGCTGCCTCCGTCGGGCTGAGGAGGCCTTCGGCCCATCTGGTTGTGACCAGCGGTGCGCTGTCCAGTCTCGGTCGGCTGGAGCTCGAAGCGGTCGTGGCCCGCCAGCTCTGTGCGATCGGGCGAGGCGTCGCCTTCCCCACGGTGCTGGCCAGCGTCTCCAGGCTTCCCGGTGCCGCGCCGGCAACCGCCGGGCTCGCGGCTCGGGTCAGCGGCTTCGACACCGTGTCCGACATCGATGTCGAAGCGGCGCGCCTCACGAGTTTTCCTCCGGCCCTGGCGTCGGCCCTGAGAGGAGCCGCCGAGGGGCCCGGCTTGAGTACATCACGTGCGGTCGCCCATCTCTGGATGGTCGCGCCGCCGCGAGACCCCTCAGCGGTCACGGCAGGATCCTCGACGCTTCAGCGGATAGACGTCCTGGACGAGATCTGATGGCCGCGCGGCCGGGCGCGAACTGGGCAGACACCCCTCGGACAGGGATACTCGCCCGGAAGGCTCTCGCGCTGGTGGTCGCCGGGGCAACTTTGGCGGCGGCGTGCGGCGGAACCCGGCAAGCCGCGGAGCCGGCTATGACCGGTGCCGGTTCGACCGCGGGCACGCCGAGAGGCGAGTCCGCCTCCGCGCCTGCCGAGGCGGACGATCAACAGAGCAGCGACGGTGCTTCCGGCTCGCTAGGAGGCGAGTCCCAAGGGTCGGCCGGCCGCGGAGCTAGCACCAGTGAGACAACCGGCGACACGCCGAGTACCGGCGAGAACGGGTCTCCCGAGGGTGGGTCCGGCGAGGGCGCGGCTCCAGGGAATGGGTCCGCCGCGGACGGGACTGCCGATAGCGCGGCACCTGAGAGTGCGACTCTTGAGGGTGTGGCCCCTGAGGGTGCGGAACCTGAGGACGTAGTGCCGGAGGGTGGGTTCGCTGACGGTGAGCCACCCGCGGCGTACCTTGAGTTCGATCCGTTCGTGATCGGCCCAATCGCCCCTCTCACCGGCTCGATAACCACCGACCTGAGCCTGGCGCAGCGCCGACCGCTGGCCGTGAAGATCGGGAACGGCGACCCCAAGGACCGTCCCCAGGCGGGTCTTGCGGCCGCCGACATCGTCTATGAGGTGCTGGTTGAAGCGGGATTCACAAGGTTCCTTGCCGTGTTCCATTCCGAGATACCGACCCGCATCGGACCCGTGCGATCGGCCCGGTCCAGCGACTTCGAGATCCTCGAGGACCTGGCCACTCCCTACCTGGCCACCTCAGGGGCCAACAGCACCGTGCTGCGAGAGATACGCCAAGCCGCAGGGGAGGGGACCCTCATTGACGTCGGTGCCATGAGCCGCGCCGCGCCGTACTCCCGCGACCGCTCGCGGCCCGCGCCGCACAACCTGTACTTCTACTACGAGAACCTGGGCGGCGGAGACCCTGACTCGCTGCCCGGCGGCCTGCCCGACGCGCCGCCGGTGCAGCTGTTCCAGTACGGCACGTCGAACCCGCCGGCCCTGCCCGACGCCACCGGTGTCACCGTCGCCTACACGACGCTCTACGGCGGCGAGGTCTCCCATGTCTGGGATCACTTCCTGGGGGGCTGGGTGCGAATCCAGGACGGGACACTGCACACGACCGAGACCGACTTCGGCGTGGCCGAGATCGCGCCGGCCAACGTGGTCGTGGTGTCGATGCCGTACGGCAGATCAGCAGCCGACCGCCGGTCTCCGCAGGCCCTCTCCTACGGCTCGGGTGCCGCTCTGGTGCTCACCGCCGGGTCGGTTCACGAGGCTGTCTGGGAGCGCACCGAGGACCGGATCGGCTTCCGATTCCGGGACACAGCCGGCAACCCTCTGAGCCTGTCATCGGGTTCGACCTGGCTGCTGCTGGGTAACACCACGACGCGCTGGCCGCTGGCTGAAGTAACGGTGTTGACCTCTTCGGACGCCACCCGACTGCTGGCCGACGCCCGGGCCGCCGCCGAAGCGGAAGCCAACGCCGCCGCGGGGTCCTAGGATTGGGGCTATGTCCGTCACTCGCAGCTCCGACGCAGCCACCGGCACCACGCTCGTGAAGCGGGGCCTGGCCGAGATGCTCAAGGGCGGCGTGATCATGGACGTAGTCACGCCGGAGCAGGCTCGGATAGCGGAGGACGCGGGAGCGGTCTCGGTAATGGCGCTTGAGCGGGTGCCTTCCGACATCCGGGCCCACGGAGGCGTGTCCCGGATGTCCGATCCCGAGATGATCCAGCGGGTCCAGGCCGCGGTGAGCATCCCCGTGATGGCCAAGGCCCGGATCGGTCACTTCGCAGAGGCTCAGATCCTGCAGGCACTCGGAGTGGACTACGTGGACGAGTCCGAAGTCCTCACGCCCGCCGATGAGGTCCACCACATCGACAAGTGGGCGTTCACGGTGCCGTTCGTGTGCGGTGCCACCAACCTGGGCGAGGCGCTGCGGCGCATCAGCGAGGGTGCCTGCATGATCCGGTCCAAGGGCGAGGCCGGAACGGGCAACATCGTCGAGGCCGTCCGGCACCTCCGTTCGATCGTGGGCGACATGCGCCGCATCGCGGCCGCGGGCGACGAGGCCGAGCTGTTCGAGTGGGCCAAGCAGCTGCGGGCCCCGCTGCCGCTGGTGCAGGAGATCGCCAACACGGGATGGCTGCCGGTGCCGATGTTCTGTGCGGGCGGCATCGCCACGCCCGCGGATGCTTCGATGGTGATGCAGCTCGGCGCGGAGGCGGCCTTCGTGGGGTCGGGGATCTTCAAGAGCTCTGATCCGCCCAAGATGGCCGCGGCCATCGTGGAGGCGGTCACCCACTACCGCGACCCGGAGATCCTGGCCAAGATCAGTTCCGGGCTCGGCGAGGCCATGGCCGGCCTCGAGACTGCCACCCTCGCCGTCAAGATGGCTGAACGGGGTTGGTGAAGCCGCGCGTCGGCGTGCTCGCCCTTCAGGGAGGGTTCGCCGCCCACGCCGCCATCCTCCAGAGTCTCGGGGCCCGTGTCGACGAGGTCCGGACGGCGGAGCAGCTCGCCCCGGTCGACGCTCTGGTCATGCCCGGCGGCGAGTCGACCACCATGTCGATGCTGCTGGAGCGTTCCGAGCTGCTGGAGCCACTCTCCGAGCGGCTGGACGCCGGGATGGGGGTGCTGGGAACCTGCGCGGGGATGATCCTGCTGGCCGCCGAGGTTGTCGACGGGCGAGCCGACCAGCATTCCCTGGGACTGGTGGACATCACCGTGCGGCGCAACGCCTACGGCACGCAGATCGAGAGCTTCGAGGCTGACATCGCCGTCGAAGGCTTCGAGACGCCCTTCCATGCGGTGTTCATCCGCGCTCCGGCCGTCGAGCGGGTCGGTCCCACCGTGGAGGTGCTGGCCCGCCATGGGGGCCGCCCGGTGCTGTGCCGGTCGGGTCCGGCCACGGTGGCCGCCTTCCATCCCGAGTTGTCCGGCGACGAGCGGCTGCACGCCCGCTTCCTGGCGGACTTGTAGCACAGACCCGGTTAGCCTCCGGGCTGTGAGCGGGCACAGCAAGTGGGCGACGATCAAGCACCGCAAGGGAGCGGCCGACGCTAAGCGGGGCAAGCTGTTCGCCAAGCTCATCAAGCAGGTCGAGGTGGCGGCCCGCCAGGGGGGCGGAGACGTCGACGCCAACCCCACCCTGCGGACCATGTACCAGAAGGCCCGCGACAACTCGGTCCCGCTCGACACCATCGAGCGGGCCGTCAAGCGGGGCACCGGCGAGCTCGAGGGCGTCAGCTACGAGTCGGTCACCTACGAGGGGTACGCGCCGGGTGGGGTGGCGCTCTACATCGAATGCCTCACCGACAATCGCAACCGCACCGGCAGTGAGGTCCGCAGCACGCTGGCACGCAACGGCGGTTCGCTGGCCGAGCCGGGCTCGGTGGCCTGGCAGTTCGAGCGCAAGGGCGTGGTGCTGGTCCCGTCGTCGGCGGCCGGCGAGGACGATCTGATGATGGTCGTGCTCGACGCGGGCGCCGAGGACCTGGAGGGTGAGGGTGACATGTGGCGGGTCACCACCGAACCCAGCGACCTCAACGCAGTGCGGGATGCGCTGGCGGCAGCCGAGATCACCTTCGAGAGCGCCGACCTCACCATGCTGCCCACCAGCAACGTGGCTGTGACCGAGCCCTCCGTCGCCCGAGCGGTGCTGAAGCTGATGGACCTCATCGACGATCTCGACGACGTTCAGGACGTGCACAGCAACTTCGACATCGGCGACGACATCATGGAGGAGCTGGCCAGCTAGGGCGGCCATCCGCGCCCTTGACTCAGAGGGTCAATAGAGTCGCGCACATGTTCGTATTGGGCATCGATCCCGGTCTCTCGCGCTGCGGCTACGGCGCGGTCCGGCACGGGCGCCGGCCCACCGCTGAGGCGGCCGGGGTGCTGAGCACGCCCGCCGAGACGGACCGGGCCTGCCGGCTGGCCGAGTTGCAGGCCGACGTCCGTTCGCTGATCGCCGAGCTGCAGCCCGACGTGGTCGCGGTGGAGCGGGTGCTGTTCCAGCGCAACGTGGCCACGGCCATGTCCGTCGGGCAGGCCGTCGGGGTGGTGCTGGCCGAGTCGGCGGCAGCCGGTTGCGAGGTGGTGGAGTACTCGCCGAACGAGGTCAAGGAGGCGGTGGCGGGCTGGGGCGGCGCCGACAAGCAGGAGATGGCCGAGATGGTCCGGGTCCTGCTGGGACTGGGAGAGCTGCTGCGGCCGGCTGACGCCGCCGACGCGGTGGCGGTGGCGCTGTGTCACCTGGCCCGCATGGGGCCGTCGGCGGCGGTGCCGGACCGGCCTGGGCGGGCTGCGGTGGGGAGTGGCGCCCGATGATCGGGTCGCTGCGGGGCGTGCTGCTGTCCCGGACACCGGACGCCGAGCTGGTGGTGGAGGTGTCCGGGGTCGGCTACCGGGTGCAGGCCACGCCCAGGACCGCCGCGGCCGCGGGCGCGCCCGGCTCGGACGTGTTCGTCCACATCAGCCACATCGTGCGCGAGGACGCCCAGACGCTGTACGGCTTCGCGACACTGGACGAGAGGCGGACGTTCGAGGCGCTCATCGGCGCCCGCGGCGTGGGACCGACCATGGCGCTGTCGATCCTGGCCGTGCACGATCCCGACGGGCTCCGCCGGGCCGTGGCCGCCGACGACGTCGACATGCTGTGCCTGGTGCCGGGGGTGGGTCCCAAGACCGCGGTGCGCATGCTGGTCGAGTTGAAGTCCCGCCTCGACCTGCCCGAGGTGGAGGCGCCCCCCGCCACCAACGGGTCCTCGCCCGCCGCCGCTCACGGCGATGTCCGCACCGACGTGCGCGCCGCCCTCGACGGGCTGGGCTACGGCACCGAGGAGATTAGGGGCGTCCTGGCCGACCTGCCCGCCGGCGACGACGCCGCCCTGCTGCTGCGCGAGGCGCTGCGGCGGCTGGCCGGTGTGGCGTGACACGCTGAGGGCGTAGGGGGCGGTTGGTGGTCTCCGGGTCGGCGCGAGGGGGATGCAGGTACGCCGATGCGGCCTGCTGTACGGCCAACAACCTCGGAGCGCTTGCGGTGGTACCATATATGGCATGCAGAAAACAACCGTGTACTTGCCTGAGCGGCTGAAGCGGGATCTGGAGCGTCAGGCTCGACGGCGTTCGTGCTCCGAGGCCGAGGTGATCCGCCAGGCCATCGCGGACGCCGTGTCGCGTCCTGAGCCCCGGCCGGGGATCATCGACGGCGACAGCTCCTGGGCGGAGCGGGTCGACGATTACCTGGAGGGCTTCGGCGAGAGATGATCATCGCCGACACCAGCGGCCTCATCGCGTTCTTCAGCGAGTCCGGCCGGTCGCACGATACGGTCGTCGCCTGGCTGGCCGAGAACGACCCCGTGATGGTGGTCTCGCCTTACGTCGTGGCCGAGGTCGACTACCTGGTGGCCACCCGCAAGGGGGTGGAGGCCGAGCTGGCCGTGCTGGCAGAGCTGGCGGGCGGGGCCTACGAGCTTGCTGCCATGGGTCCGGAGGACCTGGCCGAGGCCTCCGAAGTGGTGAGCCGCTACCGCGACCTCGACATCGGGGTCGCCGATGCTTCGCTGGTGGTGCTGGCCGAGCGCTACCGCACTAGGACCGTCCTGACCCTGGACCGCCGGCACTTCGATGTCATGCGCCCCCTGGACGGCGGCCACTTCGAGGTCGTTCCCTGATCATGTCCCGCTCCGAGGTACTGGCCGGACAGGCAGGTGACACCGGCGGGCACGCCGCTTCTCACGGTGCGACGCCGGAGGCAGACGACCGCGAGCTGATGTCGCCGGACCTGCTTCCCTCGGACCGCCTCGGCGAGGCGGCGCTGCGGCCCCGCAGCCTCGAGGAGTTCGTCGGCCAGGGTGAGCTGAAGGGCCATCTCGATGTGCTCCTGGGTGCGGCCCGCAAGCGCCGCGAACCTGTCGACCACCTGTTGTTCGCGGGACCGCCCGGCCTGGGCAAGACGACCCTGGCTCACATCGTCGCCAACGAACTCGGCGCCCATTTGCAGACCACCTCGGGACCCGCCCTGGAGCGGGCCGGTGATCTGGCGGCCATGCTCACCAAGCTCGAGCCCGGTGACATCCTGTTCATCGACGAGATCCACCGCCTGCCCCGGCCCGTCGAAGAGGTCCTGTATCCCGCCATGGAGGACTTCCGTATCGACATCGTGCTCGGCAAGGGCCCCGCGGCCCGCTCCATCCCGCTGGACCTGGCCCCGTTCACCCTTGTCGGCGCCACCACCCGCACCGGTCTCATCACCGGACCGCTGCGCGACCGTTTCGGGCTGGTGGCCCGGCTCGACTTCTACACCGTCGATGACCTTGTGGCGATCGTGGAGCGCACCGCGGGGATCCTCGAAGTGGACACCGATACCGGCGGCGCGGCCGAGATCGCCCGGCGGGCCAGGGGCACGCCCCGCATCGCCAACCGGCTGCTGCGGCAAGTACGCGACTTCTCGGAGGTGCACCGGGACGGCCGGATCGACTCGGTGGTCGCGGCCGACGGCCTGGAGTTCTTCGGGGTCGACGAGCTGGGACTCGACCGGGCCTCCAGGGCGGTGCTGGAAGCTCTGTGCCGCAGCTTCGGCGGCGGTCCGGTGGGGCTGTCCACCCTGGCAATAGCGGTCAGCGAGCCGACCGAGACGGTCGAGGACGTCTACGAGCCCTACCTGATACAGCAGGGCCTGCTGATGCGCACCCCCCGGGGCAGGGTGGCCACCCCTGCGGCATGGGTGCACCTCGGTCTGGAGGCGCCTCAGTCAGACCCGGACACCCAGCCGGGCCTGTTCGCCTGACAGGCAGCGGGTCCCGCTGCCATGATGCCGCAGGCTGTTCCGGCCGATTCGACGACGGTGCCCACCGATACGGTGCCCACCGATACGGTGCCCACCGATATGGAGGATCTGCCGAGAGTGCCGGGCCACCCGCCGGCCGTTCCCGAGGATCTGGACTACGACCTGCCCGCTGACGCCATCGCGCAGGCGCCGCTGCGTGAGCGCGATCGGGCCCGGCTGCTGGTGGACGGCCCCGAGGGGGTCTCGCACCGCCATGTCAGCGACCTGCCGGAGTTGCTGGGACCCGGCGACGTGGTCGTCGTGAACGACACCCGGGTGCTGCCGGCCCGGCTACGGATGCGACGGGCGACCGGTGGAGCGGTGGAGGTGCTGCTGCTGCACGAGCGCGACGACGGCGACTGGGAGGCCCTGGTGCGCCCGTCCCGCCGCCTGCGGTCCGGAGAGGTCGTCATGCCCGACCAACCCGATGGCCAGGCCAGCGTCGAGATTCGCGACGACCTAGGGGAGGGGCGGCGCGTCGTGCGGGTCCACACGGGTGAGCGGCCGCTGCTCGATGTGCTCGACGACATCGGGACGGTGCCGCTGCCGCCCTACATCGTCGATGGCATCGACGATCCCGAGCGGTACCAGACCGTGTATGCCTGCAAGCCCGCTTCCGCCGCGGCTCCCACCGCCGGCCTGCACTTCACCGAGGGACTGCTGGACCGGGTGCGCGACGCTGGTGCCGAGATCGTCGCGGTTGAGCTGGCCGTGGGTCTGGACACCTTCCGGCCCATCACCGCGGCGCGTCTCGAAGACCACAAGATGCACACCGAGCGCTACCGCGTGCCTACCGAGGCTCTGCACGCGTTGAGTCGATCCGAGCGGGTAGTAGCGGTGGGGACGACCGTTGTGAGGTGTCTGGAGACGTGGCGGGCGACCGGCGAGGCGTCGGGGCACAGCCGCTTGTTCATCCGCAGGCCGTATCAGTGGAGGATCGTCGATTCCCTGATGACCAACTTCCACATGCCGCGTTCGACTCTGCTCTGCCTGCTCGACGCCTTCGTCGGTCCCCGCTGGCGCGCGCTCTACGCCGCCGCGCTCGACCACGGTTACCGGTTCCTGTCCTTCGGCGACGCCATGTTCGTGACCCGCTCCGAGCCCGCCGGCGCCTCCGGCGGAGCGTCGTGATGCGGGCCGGCTTCACGGTGGAGAGCGTGTCGGGAGGAGCCCGGACCGGCACGGTCACCACGGCGCGGGGCGCCTTCTCGACGCCCTGCTTCATGCCGGTCGGCACCCGGGGGGCGGTGCCGCATCTGGACTCGGGCGACCTGGAGGCCCTCGGCGTAGAGGTCGTACTGGCCAACACCTACCACCTGATGCTGCGGCCCGGCGCCGAGACCGTGGCTCGGTTAGGCGGCATTCACGGCTTCGCCAGTTGGCACGGACATGTTCTCACCGATTCCGGCGGCTACCAGATCTACTCCCTGGACCCCGAAGTAGACGACGACGGGGCCAGCTTCAAATCGGTCTACGACGGCTCGGCGTGCCGGCTCACGACAGAGGAAGCAGTGCGCTTGCAGGCTCTGATCGGCGCCGACATAACCATGGTGCTCGACGTGTGCCCCTCTGCGGTGGCTGAGCGTCCCATCGTTGAGGAGGCTGTGCGCCGCACCGCTCTGTGGGCCCGGCGAGGCCGCGACGCCTTCCTGGCCCACCCGGACGCGTCGCAGCGCCAGTGCCAGTTCGGCATCGTCCAGGGAGGTGCTGACACCGCCTTGCGGCACGAGTCCGCCGAGCGCACGGTCGAGATCGGCTTCGACGGCTACGCGGTGGGCGGGTTGTCGGTGGGAGAGGATCGAGCGGCGATGCTCGCCGCCCTCGACGCGTGCATCGCTCCGCTGCCCGCCGACCGGCCCCGCTACTTCATGGGGTTGGGCGACCCGGCAGGCATCGTTGAGTCCGTGGCGCGGGGCGTGGACATGTTCGACTGCGTCCTGCCGGCCCGGCTCGGTCGCCACGGCACGGTCCTGTCCGACGCGGGGCGCTACAACCTGGCCGCGGCCCGCCACGCGGGCAGCGACGAGCCGCTCGATCCGACCTTTCCCGACAGCCCGGCCGGCCGGTGGTCGAGGGGCTACCTGCGCCACCTGCTGGCCACGCACGAGCCGACCGCGGCCCGGCTCATCACTCTTCACAACCTGGCATGGGTGCTGCGCTTCATGGATCGAGTGCGCGCCGCCGTGCGGGCCGGAGCCTTCGACGAGTTGCGCGCCGCCGTAGCCGATATCTGGCAATAGGCTCGGGGCATGGAACAGTTCCTCATCATCATCCTCATGTTCGGCGCGCTCTACTACCTGCTGCTGCGCCCCCAGCAGAAGCGGGAGAAGGCTCGCCGGGAGCTGGTTCGCTCCCTTCAGGCGGGCGACGAGGTGGTGACCAACGCCGGCATCCACGGTGCGGTGGCCGAGGTTGAGGATGCCGTGGTGTGGCTGGAGGTGGCTCCCGGCGTCGAGCTGAAGATGTCCCGGGACTCGGTAGCCGGCCGGGTGTCCGAGGCATCGGATGACGGCGACGACGAGTCGGACGGCGACGAAGAGGACTCGGAGGACGGGGTCTAGGTCCCCAACGCTCCCAAAGGCGGCGTCGCCTCGGACCGCGGGAGGGTTGTTGCGCCGCAAGCTCGCCTATGTGATCGGCATCGTCGCGGTCGCCGTCGCGGGCGTGGTCTACACGCTGGTCGCCGGCAACGAGCCCCTGCTCGGCCTCGACCTGCAGGGCGGCGCCAGCGTGGTGCTGGAGCCGACCCGCACCGCCGAGCCCGAGGAGCTGGACATCGCGGTGGAGATCATCCGCAACCGGGTCGACGGCCTGGGCGTGGCCGAGCCCGAGATCTCCACCCAGGGCGACAACATCCTCGTGCAGCTCCCCGGTGTCGATGAGCAGCAGCGGGCCCTGGACCTGGTGGGGCAGACGGCCGAGCTGCGGTTCCGCCCAGTGCTCAGCGTGGTGTCCGAGGATGCTCTCGCCGGTGCCGACGCTGACGAGGCGATGCTGGAGCTGTTCGCCCTCGCTGAAGGCGAAGTAGCCGCCGACGCCGAGGTAGTGCTGCCCCAGTTCGACGACAACCGCAACATCGTGCTCCGCTACCGGCTCGGGCCCACCGCGGTGGCGGGGGACGGGCTCGAGGGTGCCGTCGCCCAGTTCCACTCGTTCATCGGCTGGCACGTCGCGCCCACGTTCAAACCGGGAGCCGAGGGCATCGACCTGTTCAACGACGTGAGCCGCAGGTGCCACAGCCGGATCCCCTCGTGCCCCACACAGCAGGTGGCGATAGAGCTGGACAACGAGGTGGTGAGCGCGCCCACCGTCCAGGCCGACAGCGCCATCTTCGAGCCGTTCGAGCGTTCCGGCATCACCATCTCCGGGGGCTTCACCGAGCAGGAGGCTCGCGACGTCGCCCTCGTGCTCGACTACGGCGCCCTGCCGGTGGAGTTGGAGGCCCAGCAGAGCCAGATCGTGTCGGCGTCGCTGGGAACCGACGCGCTGTCCGCCGGCGTCCTCGCCGGACTCATCGGGCTCGGACTCGTGTCGGCCTACCTGCTGATCTACTACCGCCTGCTCGGCCTGGTGGCCATCGCCAGCCTCGGCCTGTCGGGCGCCATGCTGTGGACCATCATCGCCTGGCTGGGCGAGTCCCAGGGACTGGCGCTGACCCTGGCCGGCGTCACCGGCCTGATCGTCGCCATCGGCGTGTCGGTGGACTCCAACGTGGTGTACTTCGAGCACCTCAAGGAGGACGTCCGTTCGGGCCGCACGCTGCGCTCCGCGGTGGACCGGGCCTTCCCAGTGGCCTTCTCCACCATCGTCAAGGCGGACTTCGCGTCGCTGATCGCGGCGGCGGTGCTGTACTTCCTGACCGTGGGCCAAGTACGGGGCTTCGCCCTCTACCTCGGGCTGGCCACGATCCTCGACCTGGTGGCCACGTACTTCTTCATGGGTCCGCTGATCAACCTCATGGCCCGGGTCTCGGGCTTGTACACCCACCCGAGCCGGTTCGGGATACCCGCCTCGCTGGCGGGGTCGAATGCTCCGCAGCCGGGAGCGGCGTCGTGACCGGGGGCGACACCGCGGCGGGCCGCGCCTCGTGGGGAGCAGCGTCGTGACGGGCAGGTCTCTGGGCGTGCTGGGGTCCCTGTACCGCGGCGAGCAGCAGATCGACTTCCCGCGGCTGTGGCAGCGCGCCCTGATCGGCTCGCTGGTCGTCGTGGTGGTGAGCGTGGCCAGCTTCGGGATCCGCGGCATCGACCTGGGCATCGAGTTCGAGGGAGGAACCGCCTGGGAGGTGCCCGCGCCCGGCGTGTCGGTGGCCGAGGCCCGGGACGCCCTGAGAGCCACGGGCGCGGCGGATGCCAAGATCCAGACGGTCGGCGGCGACACCATCAGGGTGCGGGCCGACATCGAGGGTCCCGAGGCGGTCGACAGCGTGCGCAACGCGCTGGCCGGACTCGCCGGCGTCACCGGAGACGACGTCAGCGTGACCACGGTCGGACCGTCGTGGGGCTCGGAGATCACCGCCAAGGCCCGCAACGCGCTGATCGCCTTCTTCGCGCTCATCGCCGTCTACATCGCCATCAGGCTCGAATGGAAGATGGCGGTGGGGGCCCTGGTGGCGGTCGTCCATGACATCGTGGTGTCGGTGGGCTTCTACTCCTTGTTCCAGTTCGAGATCACCCCGGCCACCGTGATCGCGTTCCTGACCATCATGGGATACTCGCTGTACGACACCATCGTCGTGTACGACAAGGTGCGCGAGGTGGTGGGCCGGGTGTCGGCCACCGGCCGTTACACCTACACCGAGATGATGAACCTGTCGCTCAACCAGGTGCTGATGCGCTCGGTCAACACGTCGATCACCTCCATGATCCCGGTGGCGTCGATGCTGGTGATCGGTTCCTTCGTGCTGGGCGCGGTGACGCTCCAGGAGTTCGCGGTCGCGCTGCTGGTGGGCATCGTCGTGGGCACCTACTCTTCTTTGTTCGTAGCAGCCGCGGTGGTGGCCAGAATGAAGGAACGGGAGCCGGCCTACGTCGAGATCGCCGAGCGGATCCGTCTGCGCGGCGGCGGCGCAGCCGGCGCAGGCACCCGCACGATCGCCACCGACGACGCGGTGCTCGGCGAGGCGGCCGCGGCCAAGCGCTCGACCACGGCCCGGCGCTCCGGATCGGCTTCCCGAGCCGCGGCGGGATCGGCGACGGGAACGATACCTCCCCGTCCCCGAAAGAAGAAGAAGCGGTGACCATCTCACAGATGGCTCACGGGGAGCCGGCCTAGGTGGCCACCGTCACCCGGGTCCTGCCCTGGAGGCGCGGGTCCCGGCGGCCCGCGGCGGCCGAGATCGCCCCGTTGCTGGAGTGCTACCGCCAGCGTCACCGCGACCGGTCGCCCGATCTGATCGTGCAGGCCTTCGACGTTGCGGCCAACGCCCACGAGGGCCAGATGCGCCTCTCGGGGGAGCCCTACATCCGCCACCCGCTGGCGGTGGCCACCATCGTCGCCCGGCTCGGGCTCGACGATGTGACCATCGCCGCGTCGCTGCTGCACGACGCGGTGGAGGACACCGATGTGGCTCTGGCCGCCATCGAGGCCGACTTCGGTCCCGAGGTCACCCGGATCGTGGACGGGGTCACGAAGCTGGACCGGGTCCACTACGACACCCGCGAGGAGCAGCAGGCCGCATCAGTACGCAAGATGATCGTCGCCATCGCCCGCGACCTGCGGGTGCTGATCATCAAGCTGGCCGACCGGCTCCACAACCTGCGCACGCTGGCGGTGCTGCCCGCGTTCAAGCAGGACTACATCGCCCGTGAGACCCTCGACGTGTACGCGCCGCTGGCCCACCGCCTGGGCATGCAGGACATCAAGCAGCAGCTGGAGGACCTGGCCTTCGCCGCGCTGGAGCCCCGCCGCTACGCCGAGATCGATCAGATGGTCCAGCTGCGGGCGCCCGAACGGGACATCTATCTGGAGCAGGTGCTCGGCGACGTGGAGTCGCGCCTGGGTGAGCTGGGCATCAAGGCCGAGGTGACCGGCCGGCCCAAGCACCTGTGGTCGATCTACGAGAAGATGGTGGTCAAGGGCCGGTCCTTCGAGGACATCTTCGACCTGGTCGGCATCCGGGTGCTGGTGGACTCGGTCCGGGACTGCTACGCGGCGCTCGGCTCCATCCACGCCACCTGGCGGCCGGTGCAGGGCCGGTTCAAGGACTACATAGCCATGCCCAAGTTCAACCTCTACCAGTCGCTGCACACGACGGTGGTGGGACCGGCGGGCAAGGCCCTGGAGGTGCAGATCCGCACCCGGGCGATGCACGACAGGGCCGAACACGGCGTGGCGGCCCACTGGGAGTACAAGGACGCCTCGCCGTCGGAGGAGATGGCCTGGCTGTCGCGCATCGTCGACTGGCAGCAGGAGACGTCGGACCCCGCCGAGTTCATGTCCAATCTCAAGACCGAGCTGGACACCGACGAGGTATACGTGTTCACGCCCAAGGGCAGGGTGATCGAGCTGCCGGTGGGGGCCACCCCGGTGGACTTCGCCTACACCATCCACACCGACGTGGGGCATGCGTGCGTCGGGGCCAAGGTGAACGGCCGGCTGGTGTCTCTCGACAGCCGCCTGCTGTCGGGCGATGTGGTGGAGATCTTCACCACCCGGACCGAGGGCGCGGGACCGAGCCGGGACTGGCTCAAGTTCGTGGCCAGCCGCCGGGCGGCCAACAAGATCAAGCAGTGGTACTCCCGCGAGCGCCGGGCCGACGCCATCGAGAACGGGCGCGACGACCTCATACAGGCCCTGCGGCGCGAGGGCCTTCCCGCCCAGCGCCTACTGAAGGACAAGCTGCTGGACTCGATAGCCGAGCAGCTCAACTACAGCTCGACCGATCTGCTGTTCCTGGCCATAGGGGAGGGCCACCAGTCGGCGGCCTCGGTGGCGGGACGCTTCGCCCGGGCGCTGCAGGGCGACGACGCCGACGGCGAGGCCGACCGCGACCGCCTGCCCACCACCGCGAGGCGCCGTGGCGGGCATCTCCGCAGCGACTCCGACGTGGGGGTGCACGTCGAGGGCCTCGACGACATCCTCATCCGGCTGTCGCAGTGCTGCGCGCCGGTGCCGCCCGACGAGATCATCGGCTTCGTGACCCGGGGACGGGGCGTGTCGGTGCACCGGGCGGACTGCGTCAATGCCATCGGGCTGGCCGAGGGCCAGACCGACCGGCTGATCGAGGTGGAGTGGGACACCGACTTCGCCGGCAAGTTCTCGACGACGATCTCGGTGCACGCCCTGGACCGGCCCGGCCTGCTGCGCGACGTGACCGACGTGCTGGCCGAGCACCGGCTGAGCATCATCAGCGCCAAGGCCGAGACCGGCGACGACTTCATCGCCCGCATGGACTTCGAGTTCGAGCTGGCCGACCTGTCCCAGCTCGATTCGGTCCTGTCCAGCGTCCTGGCCCTGGAAGCAGTCTTCGACGCCTACCGGGTCCTCCCCGGCCGCAACGGCCGCTCGACCTAGACGTTCCTCCGCGGCGAGGCGGAGGCTCAGGCGATCGGGGACGCTTGGGGGCGGCGGGCGCCTGCGGTGCAGCGGTGCAGCCTCCGGGCGTGGGGGGCGAAGTCGCTGGGGCCCCGGTGGACGGTACGGTGCTCGTCCCACACGGCCACGTCGCCGGGCCGCCAGTGGTGCGTGAACCCGATGGCCGGGTCGGTGAAGGCGTCGAAGAGCCGCTTGAGCAGGGCGTCGCTGCGGTCCTGAGGCAGCCCCACCACGTAGCGCGTGAAGCCGGCGTTGACGAACAGGAGCTCGTCGCCGGTGCGTGGATGCACCGCCACCACGGGATGCCGGTACCCGATGCCGAAGCGAGCGTGGATCCTGTCCGCCGTCTCCGAGCCGAACCGGGCCTCCATCTCCGCTCTGAATCCCGGGCCCATGTCGTGATGAGCGACCCGCCCGCGCAGATCCCGCACATCCTCGTCGTCCAGCGTCGCCAACGCGGCCCGGGCGTCGGCCCAGACTGTCGCTCCTCCTATCGGCGGCTCCACCACCGTGCGCAGCACCGCGACGTCGGGGATCTCATGGTTGAACGAATAGTCGGTGTGGAAGGTGGCGTCGCCGCTCTCCTTGGGGAGATGGTCGGCATCGTTGTAGACCACGCCGATCACCTCGGTGCCGCCCATGAACTCCACCACGGGATGGGGCCGCGGCACCGCCCACAGCGACGCGATCCGCTTCTGAGCCTCGTCATCCACCGCGTGCTGGCCTTCGAAGATCAGCACGCCCCGCTCGTCGAGGGCGTCCTTGACCGTCTCGGCGTCCGCGTCGCCGATGCCCGAGGCAAGGTCGACGCCTGAGACCACCGCGCCGATCGTGGTGCTCGAACGCCTCACCGTGATCGACGACACGACCTCCAATCTAACTCGACGCGAGTTCCGGCCCTTCCGGTGACCACCGGGGCGGCGGTAGCCTCGGGGGTCGTGGCTCAACCCTTGTTCCGCGCCCCGGTGGGCACTCGCGACATCCTGCCGCCGGAGTCGGCGAGGCGGCGCCGGCTGGTGTCCGTGTTCGCCGATCTGGCCGAACGCAGCGGCTTCGGTCTGCTGGAATCGCCGGTGTTCGAGGACATCGGCGTGTTCCAGCGCCTGGGCATCTCCACCGAGGTCGTGACCAAGGAGATGTTCGAATTCTTCGACAAGGGCGACCCGCCCCGGCACCTGGCCCTACGCCCCGAGCTCACCGCCAGCGTGTGCCGGGCCTTCGCCGAGCACCGGCCGACGGTGCCGTGGAAGATCTGGTATTCCGGCCCGCAGTTCCGCTACGAGCGCCCCCAGGCCGGCCGCTACCGCCAGTTCGAACAAGTCGGGGTGGAGACCCTCGGCACCGGTGATCCCCACGCCGATGTTGAAGTCATCGCCTTGGGTTTACGCTTCTACGAGGTCCTGGGGATGAGGCAGGTACGCCTGCTGATCAACAGCCTTGGCGACTCCGAGAGCCGACCCGCCTACGATGCCGCGCTCGCCAGCTATCTCCAGAGCAGGCGAGGAGACCTGTCCGAGCAGTCGCGCCTGACCCTGGAGCGCAATCCGCTGAGGGTGCTCGACTCCAAGCGGCCCGAGGACCAGCCTGTCATCGAAGAGGCACCACTGATGCCCGAGTTCCTGACGGGGGCCTCCGCCGATCACTTCGACTCGGTGCGAGACGGCCTCGACAGTCTCGGCGCGGCTTATGAGGTGTCGCCACGGCTGGTGCGCGGCTTCGACTATTACACCCGTACCGCCTTCGAGTTCGTGGCCGACGCCCTCGGTACCGCACAGGACGCAGTGGGCGGCGGCGGGCGCTACGACGGGCTGGTGGAGGAGTTGGGTGGGCCGGCGACGCCCGGCATCGGCTTCGCCTTGGGGGTCGACCGCATCCTGCTGGCCTGCGATGCCGAGGGCGTCTTCCCTCCCGATCCCGCACCCGTGCAGGTGTTCGTGGTGGACACGGCCGGAGGCCAGAGCGCGATCGTGCTCTGCGACCGGCTCCGGCAGGCCGGTCTGGGGGTGGACCGGGCCTTCGACGGCCGGTCGATGAAGGCTCAGATGAAACGGGCCGACCGCTCCGGAGCCGCGGTGGCGGTGATCATCGGACCTGACGAGCAGGCCGAGGGCGCGGTCACGGTGCGCGACATGCGTCGCGACGGCGGCCAGCGACGGGTCGCGAGCGACGACGTGGTGGCGGCGGTGACCGGCCTGCTGGCGGACGCTGGGCCATGACCGGGATAGACGCCACGGCCATGCGCACCGATCTGTGCGGGCGCCTCGACCAACGCGATGCGGGCCGCACAGTGACGGTGTGCGGCTGGGTGGACCGCCGCCGTGAGCACAGCGAGCATCTCGCCTTCGTGGACCTGCGGGACCACACCGGGGTGCTGCAGTGCGTGGTGGACGGCGCCCGCGACCTGCGCTCGGAGTTCGTGGTCCGAATCACCGGCACGGTTCGGCTGCGGCCTGAGGGCACCGCCAACCCTGCGCTGGCCACCGGCGAGATCGAGCTGCAGGACTGCGAGGTGGAACTGCTGTCGAGGGCCGAGCCGCCGCCGTTCCCCCTCGACGAGCGCACCGAGGTGGACGAGATCCTGCGCCTGCGGCACCGCTACGTCGATCTGCGCAAGCCCCGGATGCAGCACAACCTGCGGGCCCGGGCCGCGGTCAACGGAGCCATCCGCCGGGCCATGGACGCCCAGGGCTTCGTCGAGGTCGAGACCCCGATGCTGATCGCCTCCACCCCGGAGGGGGCCCGCGACTTCGTGGTGCCGTCCCGCAAGGAGCCCGGCTCGTTCTACGCCCTGCCCCAGAGCCCGCAGATCTTCAAGCAGCTCACGATGGTCGGCGGCGTCGACCGCTACTACCAGATCGCTCGCTGCCTGCGCGACGAGGACCTCCGGGCCGACCGCCAGTTCGAGTTCTCCCAGCTCGACGTGGAGGCGTCGTTCGTGACCCGCGACGACGTGCTCGGCTTCGTGACCAGGGCGGTGGCCGAAGCCACCGTCGAGGTGACCGGGCACGACCCCGGCACGTTCGATCGCATGACCTGGCACGACGCTATGGAGCGCTTCGGCTCCGACAAGCCCGACACCCGCTTCGGCATGGAGCTGGCCGAGCTGACCCCGGTCTTCGCCGAGACCCAGGCCCGGGTGTTCCAGGCGCCCTGCGTGAAGGGGATTTGCCTGACCGGTGGTGCGGATTCGCTGCCCCGCAGCCGCGTCGACGAGCTGGTGGCCACCTGCCAGCGCTGGGGCGCCAAGGGCCTGGCCTGGATGCGTGTCGTATCCGGGGACGACGGGGGCTCAGCCCTGGACGGCGGCGTGGCCAAGTTCCTGTCGGACAGCGAGGCCGCGGGGGCGATAGAGGCCCTGGATGCCCGGCCCGGCGACATGGTGTTCCTGGTGGCCGACGCGCGCCGGTTGGTGCGCCATGTGCTGGGGCTCTTGCGCCTCGAGCTGGGCCGGCCGCCGGTCAACGACGGCAGCTTCAACTACCTGTGGGTGGTGGACTTCCCGCTGTTCGAGGGGCTCACCGCCGAGGGCGAGCCGATCCCGTCGCACCACCCGTTCACCATGCCCCACCAAGACGATCTGGGCTTGCTCATGTCGCAGGACGGCCCGCCCACCGGCGAGGCCCTGCTGGACATCCGCAGCCAGGCCTACGACCTGGTGCTGAACGGCTGGGAGCTCGGATCGGGCAGCGTGAGGATCCACCGCCGCGAGATCCAGCAGAGGATCTTCGAGGTGCTGGGCATCGCCCCCGACGAGGCCCAGGAACGCTTCGGCTTCCTGCTCGACGCCTTCCGCTACGGCGCCCCGCCCCACGCCGGCTTCGCGGTGGGTCTGGACCGCCTGGCCGCCCTGCTGGTGGGGGAGGAGAACATCCGCGAGGTGATCGCCTTCCCCAAGACCCAGTCCGGCGCCGACCCCCTCACCGACGCCCCCAGCCCCATAGCCGACGCCCACCTCCAAGAACTAGGCCTGCGAGTCCTGCCCCCCGCCTGAACCTCCGCCCCGTGCCTGACGTGGTGCGTGATCCAGCTCGGGCTCACCGCCAGGCGTCGCTCATGACTTGCTCATCCGCGAGATCGATTCCGTCCAGCGTCAGGAGCCGGCGGACGTGCCGCAACCTCAGGTCGAAATCGACGACGTGTCGAAGTGCCGCGTTGACCGCCTCCTCCATCGTGGCCGCGGCCGGTCATCTCGCGAACCTGTTCGAGGAGGTCGTCGTCTATGTCGACTAGCCGCTTGGTCACGTCACGCAGAGTACTGCGCATGCGGTAACCGGACGTCCCTGCATGCAGCCCACGGCACTTGTGGAAGACTGGCCGTGGATGGAACGGCTCGAGCGAATCGTCGGGTTCGTGTTCGTCGTGGCCGGTGCGGGATTGGCGGTGGTCCACTACGTCGGGGGTGCTGACGGACTGCCCAACGCCGAGTTCGGAGCGTTGGCCTTCGGGGCTCCCTACAGCGTGCTGGGCTGGCTCGCCTACCTCGGGGGCCGCAGCGGGCGGCCTGCACTGACCCTCTTGCGAGCACGCCGCTGGTGTTCATGTGCATGGTCTCGTTCGTCCTGATGCCGCTGGTGTTGCTGGCAGGGTTCCTTGCTGTCAGGGCCGTCTGGGGACTGGCCGCCGGTCGGCAACAGCATCTGGGCTGGCCCGAGATATGCCTTCCGTTCGCTGTTACCGCCGCCCCGGTGCTGGCGTTCGGCTACCTGGTGTTCCACCGGGATCCGGCTACGTGGCGGCCTGCCGAGAACACGATCTCCTCCGCCAGCGACATCATCACCGTGACCGAGTCGGTCCTGTCGTTGGGGGCGACCGCATTGGCCGTAGCACTCTCGTACGTGTGGATCGTCAAGGAGACCGCCTCTCGGCGCGGTTAGACCACGACCTGAGGGCGTAGGGTCGGGGCGTGGCTGGTGACCTGTTCGATGCGGCTGCGGCCGAGCGGCTGCGGGGACGGGCGCCGCTGGCGGCCCGGCTGCGGCCCCGCACCCTCGACGAGGTCGTCGGCCAGGACCATCTGGTGGGACCGGGGCGGCCCCTGCGGGAGCTGATCGAAGCCGACCGGCTGTCGTCGGTGATCCTGTGGGGACCGCCGGGCACGGGCAAGACCACGCTGGCCCGGGTGGTAGCGCTGACCACGGCCAAAGCCTTCGAGGAGCTCTCCGCGGTGACCGCGGGAGTGAAGGACGTGCGGGGTGTGATCGAGCGGGCCCGGGACCGCCTCGGCGTCCACGGCACCGGCACGATCCTGTTCCTCGACGAGGTCCACCGCTTCAACAAGGCCCAGCAGGACGCCCTGCTGCCGGCGGTGGAGGACGGGCTGATCGTGCTGATCGGCGCCACCACCGAGAACCCGCACTTCGAGGTCAACCCGCCGCTGATGTCGCGCTCGACCCTGTTCCGCCTGCACCCTCTCGACGACGCCTCGCTGGTGGAGTTGGTGCGCCGCGGCCTGGCCGCCGAGCAGGCCACCGTCGACGACGATGCCGTCGAGCACCTCGCGGCCCGCAGCGGCGGCGACGGCCGCCATGCCCTGACCGGGATAGAGGTGGCGGTGGCGCTGGCCGGTCGCCGAACCGGAGCCGAGCCCGGAGCCGGACCGGCCCATGTGACCCTGGCCGACGCCGAGGCGGCCGCCGACGCCAAGGCGGTGCGCTACGGCCGCGACGGCCACTACGACGTGATCAGCGCGTTCATCAAGAGCATCCGGGGCTCCGACGCCGACGCCGGGCTCTACTGGCTGGCCCGGATGCTGGAGGCGGGGGAGGATCCCCGCTTCATCGCCCGGCGGCTGGTGATCCTGGCCTCCGAGGACATCGGGCTGGCCGACGACGGAGCGCTGCTGGTGGCCGACGCCGCCGCCCGGGCGGTGGAGTACGTCGGCCTTCCAGAGGCCCAACTCAACCTGGCCCACGCGGTAGTGCGGCTGGCCACCGCGCCCAAGTCCAACCGGGTGACGGTGGCCCTGGGCCGGGCCGCGGCCGACGCCCGGACCGCGGGGGCGGGCGAGGTCCCCATGCACCTGCGCGACGCCCACTACCAGGGCGCGAAGTCCCTCGGCCACGGCGACGGGTACCGCTACCCCCACGACGACCCCGACGGCTGGGTCACCCAGGAGCATCGCCCGTCCGAGGTGGCCGGAAACATCTACTACGAGCCGTCCGCCCACGGCGCCGAGGCCGCCCTGGCCGAGCGCCGGCCCGGCCCCCGCCGCTCGGGGGACTGAGCGGCCTAGTCTTGGCGGCGACGCAGCGGGCCCAGGTTGCGGAGGACGGTATTGCATAGGGCCGTGAGACAGGAGACCCCTACGAGGGGGACCTTGGCGCGGTGGGCCGCGATGCGGAAGCGCCGCACTGCCGCGGTCTTGGCGTTGATCCTGGCGTCGTTGCTTGTTCCCGCCTCGCCGGTGGCTGCCCAGCAGGGGGGCAATGGCCAAGATGCTGGCCCGTATCCCGATACGCCGGTGGGCGCCTTCTACGCCGAACCGGTCGCGCAGCTAGCCGAACAAGGGGTGTTCGCGGGCACCCTGTGCGAGAGCGGGTTCTGCCCCGACGACCCGACGGACCGCAAGACGATGGCGGTATGGGTCGTCCGGATGCTCGACGAGCAGGACCCGGCACCGGTCACCCAGTCGAGGTTCGACGATGTGAGCTCCGGCAGCTTCTACGCGCCGTTCATCGAGCGCATGTTCGAGTTGAGGGTGACCGTGGGGTGCGGCGACGGGAGCGGGTTCTGCCCGGACAACCCTGTGACTCGGGCGCAGATGGCCGTGTTCCTGTCCCGTGCCTACGACCTGCCCGAAGGCCCCGATCCCGGCTTCTCGGACGTTCCAGTCGATGCATGGTTCGCTCGCGACGTCTCCAAGCTTGCAGCCTCGGGCATCACTAAAGGATGTGGCGACGGCACACAGTTCTGCCCCGGCCGCGACACGAGCCGCGCCGAGATGGCCACGTTCCTGTGGCGGGCGACAGGGCTTGATGCGGCTGCAGGCGATCCGGACTGCAGCTTCTCGGAGTCGGCGCCCACCGTAGCGGCGTCGGTGTTCCAGGTGATCACCGACTTCGGGCTCGGAACGGCCTTCTACATCGGCAACGACGAGTTCGTGACCGCGGCCCATGTCGTGGGAGGCGTCGGCACCGGCCAGTTCAGGTTGCGCAACGCCGCCATGGACCTGACGGCCGGCATCGTCGGCGCCGACTTCGTGACCGACATCGCAGTGCTGTCGGCTCCTGGCGCCGGGATCACGCCGCTGAAGTTCGGCTCGGAGCAGGGGCTCGACCTGGGCCACCCGCTCGGCGTCCTCGGCTACCCGGTATATGAGACTCCGTCGGCGTCGCTCGTGACCGGCGTGCTGTCAAGGACCGAGGAAGACGAAACGCTGGGGACGCTCCTGCAGACCGACGCCGCCATCAATCCCGGCAACAGTGGCGGCCCGGTGATCGACGAATGCGGCGACGTGTTGGGTATGGCGGTGTCGAAGCTCGTGGGTTCCGGTGTCGAGGGGATCTCCTACGCGATCGCCGCCGACACGCTGTCAGAACGTCTGCCCGGCGTACGCCGTGGGGGGATTGCGGGTGTGCCTCGAACGGCTCCGACGGCGACGGCTCGGCGGGACAGACGTCGAATTGGACCCTGCATTCTGGCTGCGAGTCATCGGAGCCTCCCTGTTCGCTGATCGCCTTCACGGACACGGTGGACGATGGCGTCTGGGTGGCGCTTCAGATCCAGTGCACGGTCGGGCCGGACGTCTTGACCGTCAACTTCCACGTACGGAACGGGACTTTCGACAGGGCACGGGCGACGGTTCCGGTGTCATACCGATTCGGGTCTCAGGATCCGTCGCCGGCGTTGCAATGGAACCTCTGGACAGACCCATCCGTCCGTGGAGGGTTTCAAATTGTCTCGGCATATCCCGCTCAGCAGGACGCATTCGTAGCGGCCATGGAGGCCGATGACACCGAGAGGCTCCACGTGGAGATGGGCGGCGAACTGTCGGTCACTCTGGACTTGAGTGGGAGCGACGAGAGCGCTGGACCGGTGCTGGAGGCCTGCGGCTACTAGCCGACGACTTCGCGCCGGTGGTGTCGAGGGACGGGACAGTGAACCCTCCGGTGGCGGTATCTTGACTGCGTGAGCGCTGTCGACCTGGCTGCCGTGATTGTCACCGTTGTGTGTCTGGCGACGGTGGTCGTGCTGACCGTTGCCGTGGTTTCGCTGGTGCGGACTATGCGCGAGTTGCGCGATGTGGTCGACGACCTGCGGGACTCGGCGCTGCCCATGGTCGACGATCTCCGCACCACCGTCACCAAGGCCGACGCCGAGCTCCACCGGGTGGATCGGGTGATCGGGCGGGCCGAGCGCATCGCGGCCACCGCGGACCACGCCAGCCGCCTGACCTACCGGGCCTTCGCGCCGCCGCTGATCAAGGGGCTGTCGCTGGTGTCGGGCGCAGGCCAGGCCGGTCGGCGCCTGAGCGAGCGTCGCCGCCATCGCCGGGAGCTCGATCTCGCGGCCGGCGCCCCGCCGGCGTCGAGCCAAGAGATCTCAACCACGGTGAGGGCCACTGCTTCCGACCATGCCACCGCCGCCGGCCCCGGCGAGTCCGGCCGCACCGGGCGGACCCGGACCAGGCGGCGCAGAGGCCGAGCGAATAGGGGAGCGTATTCGGCTCATATGGGCGAGGCCTCTGGGCCCGAGCGGCCCGTGAGCGCAGCGAACAGGAGCGGGAAGCTGGCCCGAGCGGTCCGTGAGCGCAGCGAACCAGAGCGGGAGACATCCCGATGAGGCGCATGTGGTGGCTCGGTGCGGGCTACGTGGCCGGTCTCGGCACCGCGGCCTGGCTGCGCAGCAAGGCTCGTGAGGCGGCGGAGCGCTACGCGCCCGCCAACGTGCGCAGCGCGGTGGCCGACCGGTCCCGGGAGGCCGCCCAAAGGGCCCAGCAGACCGCGGCCGACAACGCCAGAAGTCTCGGACGCGAGGCCCGACGCATAGCCGACGACGTCCGCCAGGCCGTGGCCGAGGGACGGGAAGCGATGCGCCGAGCCGAGTCCGAGTTGACCGGCGACGAACCCTCGCCCGCCGACAACGGGTCCGCGACCGGGACCGATCGGCCATGAAGTCGATGACCGCGGCCGAGGTCCGCAAGGCCTTCGTCGACTTCTTCGTCGAGCGGGGCCACACCCACCATCCGTCGGCCAGCCTGATCCCCCACGACCCCACCCTGCTGTTCACGGTGGCCGGGATGGTGCCGTTCAAGACGTACTTCACCGGTGAGCAGCAGCCCCCGTTCTCGCGGGCCGTAACCGTGCAGAAATGCGTGCGGGCCGGCGGCAAGCACAACGACCTCGATGAGATCGGGCGCACCTCCCGCCACCTGACCTTCTTCGAGATGCTCGGCAATTTCAGCTTCGGCGACTACTTCAAGTCGGACGCCTGCGCCTGGGCCTGGGAGCTCGTGACCGGTGTGTTCGGCCTCGATCCTGAGCGGCTGTGGGTGACGGTGCACCTCAGCGACGATGAGGCCGAAGCCATCTGGCGCGACGAGGTTGGCGTCCCAGCCGACAGGATCCAGCGGCTCGGCGAGGACAACTACTGGCGCATGGCCGATGTGGGCCCCTGCGGGCCGTGCTCCGAGATCTTCTGGGACAAGGGCCCCGAATACGGTCCCGGCGGCGGCCCCGCCCACGGCGGCGAGGAGCGCTACATCGAGGTCTGGAACCTGGTGTTCATGCAGTTCGAGAGCACCCCGGACGGCGAGGAGATCCCGCTGCCCAAGCCCTCGATCGACACCGGTCTTGGCCTGGAGCGCACCGTGGCCGTGCTCCAGGGTGTCGACTCGGTGTGGGAGACCGACGAGTTCGTGGCCCTGCTCGACGCGGCCCAGCGCCTCGCGGGCGCCAAGCTGGGCGAGTCCGAGGCCCGCGACGTGTCGCTCCGCATACTCGCCGACCACGCCCGCTCCACATCGCTGCTGGTCAGTGACGGCGTGTTCCCTTCCAACGAGGACCGCGGCTACGTGCTGCGGCGCATCATCCGGCGGGCGGTGCGCCACGCCTACCTGCTGGGCGTCGAGGAGCCCGTCATGGGCGGCATGGTCGACGCGGTGGTGGAGGTGATGGCCGAGGCCTACCCGGACCTGGCCCGCAACCACGGCTATGTGCGCGATGTGATCGACCGCGAGGAGCAACGCTTCCGCCAGACGCTGCGCACCGGACAGGCCATCCTCGACGGCCGTCTGGAAGGCCTGGACCCCGGCCAGCCGATCGACGGCGAGGTCGCCTTCCTGCTGCACGACACTTACGGCTTCCCCCTCGAGGTCACCGTCGAGATCGCGGCCGAGAGGGGCGTGGAGGTGGACACCGAGGGCTTCGCGGCGGCGATGTCCGAACAGCAGGAGCGGGCCCGCAGCGCCCGCTCAGTGGCCGCGGCGGACGATGTGGCCCCGTTCGTGGCGCTGTTCTCCGCGGCAGGACCCACCGAGTTCTGTGGCCGGGCCGAGCTGACCACAGTCGCAAGGGTTCTGTATGCCGCGGACGGCCGGGTGGTGTTGGACCGCACGCCCTTCTACGCCGAGAGCGGTGGTCAGATCGGTGACACCGGTGAGATCTCGTGCGAGGCGACCGGTGCCCGGGTGCGGGTCGTCGACACCGTCTACGGGGTGCCCGACCTTCACGTTCACGTTGTCGCCGCGATCGAGGGGGAGTTGCGCGTCGGCGACGAGGTCACCGCGACGGTGGACGCCGAGCGCCGGGCCGGCATCAGGCGCAACCACACCGCCACCCACATCCTGCACTGGGCGCTGCGCGAGGTTCTCGGCGACCACGTCAAGCAGCAGGGGTCCTGGGTCGGTCCCGATCGTCTCCGCTTCGATTTCAGCCACTACGAGGCCCTCACCTCCGAGCAGATCACCGAGGTGGAGGATCTCGTCAACTCCGAGGTGCTCGACAACGAGTCGTGCCGCCACTACGAGACCACCTTCGACCATGCCCAACAGATCGGCGCCGTCGCCTTCTTCGGCGAGAAGTACGGCGACATGGTGCGGGTGCTGGAGGCCGGGCGCCACTCGGTTGAGCTGTGCGGCGGCACCCATGTGCGGGCTCTGGGCGACATCGGCGCGTTCCGTATCACCTCCGAGGCGTCGATCGGCGCCAACATGCGAAGGCTGGAGGCCATCACCGGCCACGACACGCTCACCCTGCTGCGCGACCAGCAGTCGCTCATAGACGACGTGGCCCGCTCGCTGGGAGTGCCCTCGGCCGAGCTGGCCGACGGCGTGGCCAAGCGGCAGAGCGAGACGAAGGCCCTGCGGTCCGAGGTGGCCGAACTGCGCCGCCGGGTGGCACTGAGCCGGGCGCCGGAGCTGGCGGCAACGGCAGTGGAGGGCGTGGTGGTGGCCCGGGTCGATGATGTGGGTCGCGACGGCCTGCGCGACCTGGCGGTGTCGATACGCGACATCGACGGCGTCAAGGCGGTCGTGCTGGGCACTGCGCTCGGCTCGGGAGGAGCTGCCCTGGCCGCGGCGGCAACCGAGGGCGGCGGGTTCCACGCCGGCGAACTCATCGGTGACGCCAAGAAGACGATCGGTGGCGGAGGCCGGTCCGCGGCCGACCTCTGCGTGGCCGGGGGAAGGGACGCCGACCGGCTGGACGAGGCCCTCGAGCTGGCACGCGCCGCGGCTGGAATCGGATTCTCCTGACGTGCGGGCCCTGGGGCTCGATCTGGGAGAGCGCCGGGTCGGGGTGGCGGTGTGCGACTCGGCCGGGACGGTGGCCACTCCGGTCGAGACGCTCGTCCGCACGGGCGATCCCGACCGCGATCTGCGGGCCATCGCCGACCAGGTGCACCAGTGGGAGGCCGAGATCGTGGTGGTCGGACTACCTATCTCCCTGGACGGCTCGGAGGGTCCGGCCGCCCGGTCGGCCCGCGCCGAGATCGACCGTCTCGGGCGCCTCCTGGCCGTGCCGGTTGTTTCCTACGATGAACGGCTGACCACGGTCATCGCGGAACGGAGCCTCATGGAGCAGCAGATGAAGGGGCCGCAGAGGCGGGGTGTTGTCGACCAGGTGGCGGCCGCGGTGACGCTGCAGTCCTGGCTGGACGCCGGTATGCCCAGTGGCTGATCCCGGTCAGGGCGGTCGCCGCCCGTCGAAGCTGTCGAACTTCATCACGGGACGCCCCGAAGGCGCTACTCGTCCCAAGTCTGCGCCCGGTCCGAGGGCGGCACCCCGTTCGAAGTCTGCGCCCGGTCCGAGGGCGGCACCCCGTTCGAAGTCTGCGCCCGGTCCGAGGGCGGCACCCCGTTCGAAGTCTGCGCCCGGTCCGAGGGCGGCACCCCGTTCGAAGTCTGCGCCCGGTCCGAGGGCGGCACCCCGTTCGAAGTCTGCGCCCGGTCCGAGGGCTGCCCCCCGTTCGAAGTCTGCGTCCGGTCCGAAGTCTGCGCCCGGCCCGAAGTCTGCGCCCGGTCCGAGGGCCGCTGTTCGTCCGGAGGCTGTGCCTAGCCCGAGGGCTGCCGCTAGCCGTACCAAGCCTCCCAAGCCTCCCAAGTCTCCCAAGCCTCCCAAGTCTCTCAAGCCTCCCAAGTCTCTCAAGGACCGTCGCGATCGCCGGGCCAGGCGGGCTGCGGACCGGGCCCGGCGCTCCCACCGGAAGGCGAGGCGCAAGGCGGCCCGCCGCGATCAGCAGCCTGTGGTAGCGACTCGGGGTGGCTGGTCGACGGTCGATCAGGGCGCGATGGTGGTGGTGGAGGAGGAGCTCGGCGACGACCCCCTCGTCGATCCCGTCTACGACGCCGACGACCGCAACTGGGTGCGCTATCGCCCCTTCTGGGGCGGGTTCGTCCGCCTGGTGGTGCTGGTCGTGGTGGTCGTGCTGGCCGTCGGGTGGGTCCGGGGACGCATCTACGGCTGGGTGGACGCTCAGATCACACCGGAGGGACTGCCGGGAGACGCGGTGGAGCTGACCATTCCCCAGGGCGCGTCCGTCAACGAGATCGCCGGCGAGCTCCAGAGCGCGGGAGTGATCTCCAACGCCACCGTCTTCCGCTACTGGCTGCGCTGCGACGGCGAGCTGACCATCACGGGGTTCCTGGGATGCAGTTCGGTGGTGGCCGTGGAGGCCGGCGACTACATCCTCTATGAGAACATGGACTTCGAGTCGGTGCGCACCGTGTTCGATTCCGGGCCGCTGCCCGAGGTGTTCGAGCTCGTGAGGATTCCCGAGGGCCTTCGCTGGAGCGAGATGGCCCTGCGGCTCCTGGAGGAGAATCCCGCCTTCGAGTGGGAGGACCTGGAGGCAGCCTACGTGTCGCTGGTGCGGGAGGCGTCGTACCTGCCCGACGACGCTCCTGTAAGGAGCCTCGAAGGCATGCTCTTCCCGGCCACCTACGACATCAACGCCGACGACCTCGCCGACGAGCACGGTTTCCTGTTGCGCCTCTCCGACGAGTTCGATCGCCGCTTCGCCCGTCTGCTAGAGGATCCCGGACTCCATCCCGACATCGTCGAGTTGGGCCTGGAGCCCTACGAGGTGATCATCGTGGCCAGCCTCATCGAGGAGGAGGCTCTGGTGTCCGAGGACCGGGCCAAGATCGCCCGGGTGATCTACAACCGGCTGGCTGAGGGCATGCGCCTCGACATCGACGCCACTGCCTGCTACGCCGCGGCCAAGTCGTGCGCCGATCTCACCTCCGCCGACATCCGCCGGGATTCGCCCTGGAACACGCGGGTGGTCACGGGCCTGCCACCCACGCCGATATCGGCGCCCGGTGAGGCGTCCCTGAAGGCCGCGCTGCAGCCCGTCGACGGCGACTGGCTGTTCTACGTCCGCACCGATGAGGGAGGGGTGCGAGGCGCCCATCGCTTCTCGGTGACCTACGAGGAGCACCTGGAGAACGTGCAAGTCTGCCGCGAGCTCGAGTACTGCTGATGCCGGGACGGCGGGTGGCGGCGGTGATCGGCGACCCGGTGCGACACTCGCGCTCGCCCGCCATCCACAATGCGGCGTTCGCAGCGGCCGGCATCGACTGGGTGTACACCGCGTTCGAGGTGCCCGCGGGGGGCGGCGCGGCCGCCCTGGAGGCGATGCGGGTGCTGCAGCTCGCCGGACTGTCGGTCACCATGCCGCTCAAGGCCGAGGTGGCCGGGGCCGCGGACCTGCGTGACGACGAGGTGGAGGTGCTCGGCGCGGCCAACTGCATCGTGCTGGTGGGCGACGGGCGGCTGCGTGCCGCCAACACCGACGCGGCCGGTTTCGTTGCCGGACTGAAGGCCGATGCCGGGATCGGCCCCGACGGTATTCGGGTAGCGCTGCTGGGCGGAGGCGGAGCCGCCCGGGCCGTGGCCTGGGGGCTGGCCGCCGCGGGCGCGGTCGATATTGCCGTGATCAACCGCACACCCACCAGGGCGCAGGCTGCGGCGGCCGTTGCCAATTCGACGCCGCGGGCGGGACAGCCGGGCCGGGTCGGCTCGATCGACGACATAGCGGGTGTCGACCTCGTGGTCAACGCGACCTCGGTGGGCATGGGAGCGGATTCTGCGACCAACCCGAATCGAGGCGACATGCCCTGCGACCCGGGATTGCTGCGGCCCGGCCAGGTCGTGGTGGACCTGGTGTACGAGCCGCTGGAGACTCCGTGGCTGGCCGCCCTTCGACAACGGGGCATCGAGGCGCACAACGGCCTGTCGATGCTGGCGTACCAGGCCGCGGCCGCTTTCGAGCTGTGGACCGGCGTCGAGGCGCCGGTGAAGGTGATGCGCCAGGCTGCGATCACCGGCCGGGCCGGGTAGGTCGACCACGGCGTAGCCGGTTCGCTGCGAGTGCTCCTCCGAGAGCTCTGGTGCGCATCGGTAGGCTTTCCGGGTGCCGTCACCCGCCTCGCATGCCCATGTTGTGACCGTCGCGCTGGGCGATCGCTCATACGATGTCCATGTCGGCAGCGGAGTCCGGTCCCGGCTCGGCTCGGTGATGCCGCCCGGCGCGCGCCGGGCCGCGGTGATCACCCAGTCGAATATCGGCTGGGCCGTCGACAGCGGCCTCGACCAGTCGGTGTTCACCGTTGCCGACGGTGAGGAGGCCAAGTCGCTGAGCGAGGTCGAGCGGCTCTGCCGCGCCATGTCGCAGGCAGGCTTCACCCGGTCCGATGTGATCGTGGCCGTCGGCGGGGGAGTGGTCACCGACCTGGCCGGCTTCGTGGCCGCCGTCTACCACCGCGGCATGCGCTACGTCTCGGTGGCAACCAGCCTGCTGGCCCAGGTGGACGCGGCCATCGGGGGCAAGACCGGGGTCAACCTGCCCGAGGGCAAGAACCTCGTCGGCGCGTTCTGGCAGCCTCACGCCGTGCTCTGCGACACCGAGATACTGGCCACGCTGCCGCCCCGGGAGCTGCGCAGCGGCCAGGGTGAGCTGGCCAAGTACCACTTCTTGACCGGCGACGACCTCGACGCGCTCGACACCGATGAGCGGATTGCAGCCGCGGTGCGCATCAAGGCCGACGTGGTGGCAGCCGACGAGCGGGAAGGGGGCCGCCGGGCCGTCCTCAACTACGGCCACACGCTGGCCCACGCCATCGAGACGGCGGGACGCTACGACCTGCGCCACGGCGAGGCGGTGGCCATAGGCCTCGTCTACGCGGCTGAGGTGGCTGCCCGCATGGGCCGCATCGACGAGGATCGGGTGGCCGAGCATCGCCGGGTCGTGACGGGCTACGGCCTGCCGGCCCGGCTTCCGGCCATGCTCGACAATGACGACGAGCTGCTGGGCCTGTTCGGCCGGGACAAGAAGGCCGTCGACGGCCTGACCCTGATCCTCGACTCGGACCGGGGCGTGGAGCCGGTCGTGGGTGTACCCGAGGCGGTGCTGCGCGACGCGCTCGCAGCCGTGCGATGAGCGCCCTGCCGCGGGCGGGGTCAAGGACCCCTACCGCAGCCCGTGCGCCCGGCGATCGGCCGCAAGCTGCGTTTGGGGCCTCCGCTGCGGCCGGCGCGCTGGACGGCCTGCCAGTTCTGAGGGTGGAGAGACGCCTAGACCGGCTGCGTGGTCGGCTGGAAGAGGCGGGCGTGGACGCAGCCGTGATCTCCGAACCGGCCAACGTGCGGTGGCTCACCGGCTTCACCGGCTCCAACGGGACGGTCGTGGTGCTCGGCTCGGGCGAGGCCCTTCTCGTCACCGACTCCCGCTACGCCGAGCAGGCGCCTGCGCAGCTGGCAGGGGCGGGCTGCTCGGACGAAGTGGAGGTGGTGGTGGGCCGCCGGGCCGCTCACGCGGTGGCCGGACGGCTCGGAGCCGTGGTCCGGCTCGGCCTGGAGGACAGCGTCGCCTGGGCCGAGCAGATCCGCTGGAGCGAGGCCGTGGACGCCTCCACGGTGCCGCTCACCGAGACCGTCGAGGGCCTACGGGCCGTCAAGGACCCAGCCGAGCTGGCCCGTATGCAGGTCGCAGCCAGGATCGCCGACGGAGCCCTGGCCGCAGTTGGGCCAATGCTGCGGCCGGGGGTGACCGAGGCCGAGATCCAGCAGACCTTGGACGACGCCATCCGCGCCGCCGGTGCGTCCGGCCCTGCCTACGACACCATCGTGGCCTCGGGTCCCAACAGCGCGCTTCCCCATGCCCGACCGACCGACCGGGAGTTGCAGGCCGGCGACCTGGTGGTCGTCGACGTCGGGGCGGAGGTGGACGGCTACCGCAGCGACATGACCCGATCTTTCGTGTTGGGCGATCCCGGCGAGCGGGTCGAGGCCATGCTGGAGGTTGTGGGTCGCAGCCAGTCGGCCGGGGTCGAGGCGGTGCGCCCGGGGGTGGAGGCGAGCGAGATCGACGGGGCCTGCCGTTCGGTCATCGATGAGGCCGGCATGGGCGAGGCCTTCGTGCACGGGTCGGGACACGGTGTCGGGCTGGACGTTCACGAGTTGCCCAGGGTGGTGTCGGGATCAACCGCGGTGCTCGAGCCCGGCAATGTGTTGACCGTCGAGCCCGGCGTGTACTTTCCCGGGGTCGGGGGCGCCAGGGTGGAGGACCTGCTGGTCGTCACCGACGACGGGTGCCGCCCGTTGACGCTCTATCCGAAGACTCCGGTGGTGCCGATACCGGCGTAGAACGACACCGCGGCTCCCGGCGGGGACCGTCACGGACCGACAAGGAGACGAACTTGCCCACGATCACGACCAACGACCTGAAGAACGGCATGACTCTCGACCTCGACGGGAACCTGTTCAGCGTCGTGGAGTTCCAGCACGTCAAACCGGGCAAGGGCCATGCGTTCGTGCGCACCACCCTCAAGAACGCGCGCACCGGAGCGGTGGTCGACCGCACCTTCCGGGCCGGCGAGAAGGTGGAGCGAGCCACCATCGACAAGCGCGAGATGCAGTTGCTGTACCGGGAGGGCGACAACCTCGTCTTCATGGACAACGAGTCCTATGACCAGATAACCGTGCCTCCCGAGGTGCTGGGTGACACCGCCCGGTTCCTGGTGGAGGGCTCGGTGGCGGTGATGCTGATGCACGGCGCCGAGATAGTCGGGACCGACCTGCCCGCGGCGGTGGAACTGGCCATCGCCGAGACCGAGCCGGGCATACAGGGCGACCGGGTGTCCGGCGCCACCAAGCCGGCCACGCTGGAGACGGGCCTGGTCGTGCAGGTGCCGCTGTTCGTGTCGCCCGGTGAGCGGGTCAAGGTCGACACCCGCTCCGGCACCTACATCTCCCGGGCGTAAGGAGAGGCCGAGCGGGTGCCGCGTTCTGGGACGTCCGTTCCCGGCTTCGGAGCCCGCCGGGAGGCTCGCGAGGACGCCCTCGCGGTGCTCTACGAGGCCGAGATCGCCGACGGTTCCGCCTTCGAGGCGCTGGCCCGTCGAGCGGTGCCGCCGTCGGAGTACGCCATGGAACTGGCCCTTGGGGTGGACGCCGATCGCGAGAGTGTGGACGATCTGTTGCGGCGGCACCTGGTCGGCTGGCGCCTCGAGCGCCTCGCGGTGGTCGACCGGACCCTGGCCCGGATCGCGGTCTGGGAGCTGATCCGCCGGGACGATGTGCCGACGGGCGTCGTGCTGTCCGAGGCGGTGGCCCTGGCCACGCAGTACTGCAGCGCCGAGTCTCCCCGCTTCCTCAACGGCGTGCTGCGAGCCGTGGCCGACGAAGTGCGGGGATCTGATTCGCCGACATGACTGCCGGTGCAGGCTCAGCGGGCTCGGCAGCCTCTGGGGACTTGGTCGGCTCGGGGGATCCGGCAGCCCCTGACAGTTGGGCGCCCTCCCCGGACTCGGTGGCCCCCGAGGACTTGGCAGGCTCGGGGGATCCGGCAGCCCCGATGGTTCTGCCGGTGCCCGACCTTGCCGGCCCCACCACGCGGCTGCGGCCATGGCGGGTCACCGACGCTCCGGCACTGGTGGCGGCATGGCATGATCCGGTGATCCGGGACCGGCTGAGCGTGCCCGAGTTCGCCGACGAGGCTTCGGCCGCAAGCTGGATCTCCCAACGCGAGCGGGCCTGGGCCGAAGGCCTCTCGGTTGACTTGGCCGTCACCGATGCGCCGTCGGGGACCGTGATCGGCGAGGTGGGACTGAGTGCCCTCGACCCGGTGCGGCGGGCCGCGCTGATCGGTTGGTGGATCACCGCGGATTGGCGGGGTCGGGGCAGAGCCGGCGAGGCCGTCCGCCTGGTGGTCGACTGGGCGCTGTCGGCGGGGCCGCTGGAGGCGGTCATGGCCGAGATCGCCGCGGACAACCCTGCGTCCGTGGCGGTTGCCCGCCGGGCCGGCCTCCGCAGAGTGCAAGCGCCCCGGAAGCTGTCCAGGGAGCCCGCCGGGCCGCGGCCGCTCGTGTTCGCCCGCACCCGAACCGAGGGGTGCTAATCGCCCTCCAGGATCTCTTCCAGCGGGATCACCGGGACGTCGAAGACCTCGTAGTCTGCGTCGACGCGGGGCTCGGCGGTTCGGGCGAAGCTGCGGTAGTGCCGCCGGGCGAACCGCCAGCGGCCGTCGCTGCCCTGTTCGAGGCGGTCGTGGTAGACGCCGTATGCATCGGTGCGCCGCCCGTCTGAGACGTTCTGGCGGATCTCCTGCATGTACACCCGGGCCGCGGCGACACCGCTCCCGGCGTCGATCCGGAACACCATGTTCAGCAGCACGAATTCGAAGAGCGAGAAGCGCTGGATCGCCCCGTCTATGAACTCGCCGTACTCGGTGGGGCCGGTGAACTCGAACTTCGTATGGCGCACGTCCACCACGATGGGGCAATCGGGGAGCACGATGCTGGCCAGCTCGTCCCAGGCCCGGCGGGTGACCACATCGGCATAGCGGCTCTCCAAGCGCTGCAGCTCCACATACGCCAGGGCCTCAGCCAATCCAGGATCGGAAGGTGTCGTATGGCTCGGCGTCGTGGGAGTCATGGGCGTCTGTATAGCCGACGGCCACGGCTGCGGCCCTGCGAGCCCGCCCCTTGCCTGGGCGCAATATGCATGCTATCTGCTAGCATACTGCGACATGAGTACGCTATATGTGCGAAATGTCCCTGACGATGTGCTGGAGCGTCTCAAGTTGCTGGCCGCGCGAGAGGGCCTCTCGGTCTCTGCTATGGCTGTGCGGGAGCTTGCGGAATCAACCCGCCGAGCCGAGAACGCAGCCCTGCTGCGGGACCTCCCCGACCTCGAGGTCTCCATCGCCGAGGTGGTCGCCGCGCTGGACGAGGCGCGCGCCGACGCGTGATCGCGGCCACCATGCCGGTCGCAGGCCGCGGTCCGGTCCGCGACGGCTACGACGGCCATGACTGCTGGCCATGATCGTCGTTGACGCGTCGGCCGCGGTGCGAGCGCTGTTGCATGATGGCGAAGCCCGCCGCTACTTGAGCACCGAACGGCTCGCCGCGCCGCACCTGGTCGACGCCGAGGTCATCCAGGCCCTCCGCAGGCTGGTGGCTCGCGGTTCGGTGAGCGAGACGGATGCGGGTCGAGCGGTGCGACAGTGGAGCCAACTCGGATTGAAGCGTCTGGCGGTTGATCGGCTGACCACTAGAGTCTGGGCACTGCGCCACAACCTCTCGGCCTACGACGCCAGCTATGTGGCTCTGGCTGAGGCGCTCGACTGCCCGCTGCTGACGGCCGACGTCCGGCTGGCCAGCGCACCGGGGCCAGGTTGTCCGATCACCCTGGTGCCCCGCTGAAGCAGCCGTTCGGCCCGCCGAGCCCGCCTAACGCTCCGAGTGGCCTGATGGCCGGTCGCTTTGAGCGCCAGTCTCAGGTCAAGGCAAAGAGCGACTCGTGTTGCGGGCTCGCCGAGATGCCCGGTTCTCCGAGTGATGGTGAGGGCCCTAGTGGGCAAGGGGGCGGGTCAGGGTCGTGTTGAGTGCCGGGCTTGAACAGCGGGGGTGGGTAGTCGGGGGTGTGGGCGGGGCCGTAGCTCACCGGGTCGGGTGGGTGAAGGGTGTGGTTGCCGTCGGGTCTCTTGCGGATCCACCAGTTGTCGTGGTGGATGCGGTGGTGGCAGGTCCAGCACGCCGGGACGAGGTTGTCCAACTTGGTCGGTCCGCCTCGTGAGGCCGGCTCGATGTGGTGGCCCTGGCAGATGCCGGGGTTGGCGCCGCAGTGGAAGCAGCCGCCCCATTTGGCGATGAGCAGCTGCCATTGGGCTTCGGTGACGGTGCGCCGCGAGTGGGTGCGCCAGATCGGCTTGCCCTTCCGGTCATAGACGACGCCGGTGAGCTTGGCGTTGCAGGAGAGCTGTTCGAGCACCGCGGTTGGTAGCCGTTCGCCGTCGGGGAGCTCTGCTATGAGTTCTCCGGTGTCGTCGTCGACATGCGCAACCACACAGATGTCAGCGAAAGGCTTGCCGCCGCCGTTGCTGCTGTCCCGGTTCGTGGCGGAGGTCAACTGGTCGAGGGCGTCGGCCATGCACTGGTCGAAGCTGCGCCGCTCCGCCCCGCCGGCCTTGGCGTTGTCCTTGTCGGCGTCGTGCATGCGGGAGGCTTCGGCCCGCAGCCGGTTGGCGATGCGCTTGCCGGTGACGGGGTCGAACTGGCCTCGCAGATGCACCATGCCGTCGTCTTCGTCGGTCCAGGTCCGCACGCAGCGCCGGGCCCGTTGGCGCCTGTGGTGGGATTCTCCGCCGTCGGCTTGGTGGTCCGCGGTCCAGCGGCGGGCCTCGCGGGCGAACTGCTCGGGCCGCATGGACTCGGCTTTGGCCAACAGTTCGCGGTCGGATTCGACATCGGCGGCGCTGGTCTTCTCCAGAGCGTCGGCGAGGCGTTTGGCGTTGGCCTGTGACACCCGGCCCGACTCCACCGCGTCGCGCACCGCGGGCAGATGACGCAGCGTTTCAGCGATTTGGACCTGGCTGCGGGCCTCACCGATAGGCAACCCCGCAGCAGCTGCCAGCACCTCGGCGCCGCCGTCGCCGTGACGTTCACCCCCGGCGATCGACGCCGCAGCCGAGGTCTGTGCGGCGGTGATCATTGCCGACGCGGACTTCAGCGCTGGCATCGCCCTGCGCATCTCCTCACACGACGCGAACCCGTCATTGACCTGCGCCAAAATCCTCTTGGCCGCGGCCTCAACCTGTCGGGCGTCGTCGATCAGCATGAAGACAGTATCTCACACCGGTGTGACAATTGTCAAGTATTTACATGTAAATACAAGGTATTTTTATCCAGGTGAGGCGACCGTGTTGGGCAAGACTGCCTATCACGGGCACGGCCACTAGACCAATGCAACAAGGCAATTTCGCTGTTCACCTTGTAAGATAATCCCATGTCGAACAGCGGTGATCTCAAGGTGTCAGCCCGAGGGCAGATGAGCCTGCCCGCGGCTACTCGCCGCCGTTGGGGCCTTCAAGACGGGGGTGACATCGCGTACCTCGATCTGGGCGACGCCGTGATCCTCGTCGCGGGTCGGGTGGAGAGCCTGCGTCGCGAGCTGCTCGAGTATGTCACTGACGAGGACTGGGAACTGGCTCGCACCGGGTTCGGGGACCCCGACCTGGCCACCGAGTGACACAGATCGTCGACGACCAACTCCTTGGTGAGCTTTTCCGGGGCGGCCACCTGCCGCGGGCCGACGAAGCGGTTTACACGACGGGCTACTGGTATGTGCGGCTCTGTCAAGCTGCGCTGGGGGCGTCCGAGCGCACGGGAGCGCTGTCGCAGCCGTTCGCTGGCCAGGCCCCGGTCATGCGGGAGCGAGCGATCGGAAGGCTGCTGGAACTGCCCGACGAGATCGGGCTGGTCAGTCTCAGAACCCTCGGCCCCATTATCGCCCGCCATCGACGCAGCCATCGTCTCAACGCTGTCGGCAGCGAGGCACTCGCGGCCGCCGCCCATCTAGGAGCGGACGTGTTCTTGTCGGTGCCGTCGCCGCGGCTCGAGGACGCCCTGCGGGCCGAGGGACTTCGCGTCGAAGTAGTCCGCTAGCCCGCGAAACACAAGGTCACGAACCGCGTTCAGGCCATGCGCGCGACTTGCCGGAGGCGGTGATACCGTCGCCGTCCGACCGTGAAACGGGTCCGGCGAGGCCCGAACGGGGAGGACAACATGGCTGACAGAGAACGCCGCTTCACGGTGCCCCACGCCAGCGGCACGTTCCGGTCTCGCAGCCAGGTGATGAATGCCGACGACGTGGACCGCGCCGTCCGCCGGATGACCCACGAGGTGATCGAGCGCAACCACGGAAGCGAGGGCCTGGTCATAATCGGCCTCCAGACCGGCGGTGTTCCCATCGCCCGCAGCATCGCGGCCACGCTGAGCGAGATCGAAGGCTCCGCGGTGCCGGTCGGCACCCTCGACGTGGCCCTGCACCGCGACGACATCGGCCTGCGGCCCGTGCTGCCCCAGGCTGAGACCCACATTCCGATCAACCTCGACCAGCAGGTGGTGGTGCTGGTCGATGACGTCCTGTTCACCGGTCGCACCGTGCGGGCCGCGCTCGACGCCCTGCACACCTGGGGCCGGCCCAGCGCGGTGCAGCTGGCGGTGATGGTGGACCGCGGCCACCGGGAGCTGCCCATCCGTCCCGACTACGTGGGCAAGAACCTCCCGACCAGCCGCGACGAGATGGTGGACGTGCAGTCCGACGGAGTTCACATAGGAGAGCTGGAGTGATGGACACAGGTGCGCCGCACATGTCGATGCACATAGGAGAGCTGGAGTGATGCAGACGACTGCGCAGCGCCGCCATCTGCTGTCGATCGAGGATCTGGGCCGACCGGACCTGGAACGCGTGCTCGACCTCACCGACTCGTTCGCTGAGGTGAGCCAGCGCCGTATCCCCAGGGTGCCGGCCCTGCGGGGCAAGACCGTGGTGTGGCTGTTCTACGAGGACAGCACCCGCACCCGGCTGTCGTTCGAAGCCGCGGCCAAGCAGCTGTCCGCCGACACGGTGAACTTCTCCGTGGGGTCCTCATCGGTAAACAAGGGTGAGTCGGTGCGGGACACGGTGCAGACGATCGGGGCAATGGGCATAGACGCGATCGTGGTGCGGCACTCGTGCGCGGGGGTGCCCCACCGGGTGGCCGAGTGGATCGACGCCTCGGTCATCAATGCCGGCGACGGCCGTCACGAGCATCCCACCCAGGCGCTCCTGGACCTCTACACGGCCCGCACGCGCCTGGGCAGGCTCGACGGCGCCCGGGTGGCCATCGTCGGCGACATTGTCCATTCCCGGGTGGCCCGCTCCGATGTGCTGGCCTTCACGGCCATGGGCGCCGAGGTCACCCTGGTGGCGCCCCGTCCCCTGCTGCCACTGAGCCTCGAAGGCTGGCCCGTCGATGTCACCCATGACTTCGACTCGGTCCTGGGCGACATCGACATCTGCTACCTGCTGCGGATGCAGCTGGAGCGCGAGGCCGGAGCGTCCGTTCCCTCGCTGCGCGAGTTCCGGGCCGAGTACGGCCTCGACGCGGCCCGGGCCGACCGGCTGAGAGACGGCGCCCTGATCATGCACCCGGGTCCCATGAACCGCGGCGTGGAGATCGACGGGGACGTGGCCGATCGGCCCAATGCGGTGATAACCGAGCAGGTGGCCAACGGCGTGGCGGTCCGCATGGCGGTCCTGTTCCTGCTGCTCGGCTCGGGCCTGGACCTGGCCGAGGGCGAAAGGGTGATGGCGGCGTGATGATCGTGACGGTGCCGCTGGTGGCGGGCGCAGCGTCCGCCCAATCCGACCGCGAGGGGACGGCTCAATGAGCGCCCGGCTTACCGCGGTGCCTCCCTATGGCACCATCGCCATCAGGGGCGGGACCGTGGTGGACTCCGGAGGCAGCCGCCGCGCCGACGTGCTGGTCGGCGACGGCCGGGTGATCGCCGTCGATCCCGCCGGCGTGGACGGCGACCGCACGCTCGACGCCTCGGGCTGCGTGGTGGCTCCGGGCCTGGTCGATCTGCACGTCCACCTGCGCCAGCCCGGCCGGGAGGACGCCGAGACCGTCGAGACCGGCGCCCGGGGTGCCGCCCTGGGCGGATTCACCGCCATGGTCGCCATGCCCAACACCGACCCGCCCATCGACTGCGCCGCGGTCGTGCGCGAGGTGCAGGACCTCAGCGCCGCGGCCTGCTGCGACGTGTACCCCTCGGCCGCCATCACCGTGGGCCGCCGGGGCGGCGACCTGGCGCCCATGGCCGAGCTGGCGCGGCTGGGAGTGCGGATCTTCACCGATGACGGCGCCGGCGTGCAGGACGCCCGGGTGATGAGACGGGCCCTCGAGTACGCGGCCGGGCTCGACCATCTCACCGGAGGTCGTCGGGTAGTGCTGGCCCAGCACTGCGAGGTGGACGAACTCACCGTCGGCGGATCCATGCACGAGGGAGAGTGGTCAAGCCGGCTCGGCCTGGGGGGCCAGCCATCCGAGGCAGAAGAGCTGATGGTCATGCGCGACATCGCCCTGTCGCGGCTCACCGGGTCGAGGGTGCACTTCCAGCATCTGTCGACGGCCGGGTCGGTGGCCATGGTTCGAGCGGCCAAGGAGGCGGGCCTGCCGGTGACGGCCGAGGCCACCACCCACCACTTCACCCTCACCGACGCCTGCTGCGCCGACTACGACACTGTCTTCAAGGTCCATCCGCCGCTGCGAACCGACGCCGACGTGGCCGCGGTCCGGGACGGGCTGGCCGACGGCACCCTCGACGCCATCGCCACCGATCACGCGCCCCACACCAGCGCCGACAAGGAGAGGCCCTTCGACGCGGCGCCCCCGGGAATGCTGGGACTCGAGACGGCCCTGGCCCTGACCCTGACCGAGCTGGAGCTTCCCATCGAGCAGGTGCTGGCCCTGATGTCCTGGCAGCCCGCCGCCATCGCCGGCATCGACGACCGTCACGGACGGCCGATCGCGCCCGGAGAGCCCGCCAACCTGTGCGTGATCGACCCCGGCGTGACCTGGACGGTGTCCGGCGAGGCCATGGCCAGCCCGAGCCGCAACACCCCTTACGAGGGTCGGGAGCTGCGGGGTCGGGTCCGCCACACGCTGCTGGCCTCCGAGCCGGTCGTGATCGACGGTGAGCCGCAGCGATGACTTCTTCCGGCGCTGCTCCCGCGCCCGCAGCGATGACTGCACCGGAGCCGGCCCTGCTGGTGCTGTGCGACGGGGAGATGTTCGAGGGTGAGGCCGTCGGCGCTCCCGCCGCCGTGGCCTCCGGCGAGGTCGTATTCAACACGGTGATGAGCGGGTACCAGGAGGTGATCTCGGACCCGTCCTACGCAGGTCAGATCATCACCTTCACCTATCCCCACATCGGCAACTACGGCACCAACGACGCCGACTCCGAGGCGGCCCGGCCGCACTGCCGGGGCGTGATAGTGCGCGATCTGGCCCGCCGCTACAGCAACTGGCGCGCCGCCGGCAGCCTGGACGGCTTCCTGGGCCGCCACGGCATCCCCGGGATCACCGGCATCGACACCCGCCGCCTCACCCGCCACATCCGCGATGCGGGGGCCATGCCCGGCGCCTTCGGCACCGCCGACGAGGCGACCCTGCTCGCCGCGGCCCGAGCCGAGCCCGGGACCGGCGGCGTGGATCTCGTCGGCGAGGTCACCACGGCCGAGCCGTACGTCTCGGGGTCGGGCCCGCGCCGGGTCGTGGCCTACGACCTGGGCATCAAGTCCACCATCCTGAGCTGCCTGGGCGAGTTGGCCACCGTGACCGTGGTGCCCGCTCACACTCCGGCCTCCGAGGTGCTCGCGCGCCGACCCGACGGTGTGTTCTTCAGCAACGGGCCGGGTGACCCCGAGCTGGCCGTGCCTGCCATCGAGGCGCTGCGCGGCCTTGTGGGCACGGTTCCCGTCTTCGGCATCTGCCTCGGCCATCAGCTGCTCGCCCTGGCCCTCGGCGGGCGCACCTTCAAGATGCGCTTCGGCCATCACGGCGGCAACGTGCCCGTTCGCTGCACCGCCAGCGGACGCATCGAGATCACCAGCCAGAACCACAACTTCGCGGTCGAGACAGGATCGGTGCCGGGCGTCGCCGAGACTCACGTCTGCCTCAACGACAGCGCCCTGGAGGGGCTCTCCGTCGACGGCGCCGACGCCTTCGGCGTGCAGTACCACCCCGAGGCCGGTCCCGGTCCCCACGATGCCCGCCACCACTTCGCCCGTTTCGCCGAGATGATGGATCGCCGCCGTGCCCCGGCGTGACGGAGTGGCAGGCGACTCCACATCGGCCGGCGACCGGATGATGGGCGGGTCCCGTGCCCCGGCGTGACGACATCGAATCCATCCTCATAATCGGCTCCGGGCCCATCGTCATCGGCCAGGCCTGCGAGTTCGACTACTCGGGAACGCAGGCCTGCCGGGTGCTGCGGGCCGAGGGCTACCGGGTGATCCTGGCCAACTCCAACCCGGCCACGATCATGACCGACCCGGAGGTGGCCGACGCCACCTACGTGGAGCCGCTCGATGCCGCCGTGCTGGCCCGGATCATCGAGCGGGAACGGCCCGACGCGGTGCTGCCCACCCTGGGAGGCCAGACCGGGCTCAACCTCGCCATGGAACTCGTCGAGGCCGGAGTCCTGGATGCCAACGACACCGAGCTGATCGGGGCCGACGCAACCGCCATCGCCACCGCCGAGGACCGCCAGCTCTTCAAGCAGGCCATGATCGAGATCGGCCTGGACGTGCCCCGCTCCGGGACCGCCCGCGACATGGACACCGCACGCGAGGTGATGCGGGCGGTGGGGCTGCCGGTCATCGTCCGCCCCGCCTACATCCTCGGGGGCCGCGGCGCCGGCATAGCGGCCACCGCCGAGGAGTTCGAGCGGGTCGCCGCCTTCGGCCTGGAGGCCAGCCCCATCTCCGAGATCCTGATCGAGGAGTCGATCGTGGGCTGGAAGGAGTTCGAGCTCGAGGTGATGCGGGACCGCGCCGACAACTGCGTGGTGGTGTGCTCCATCGAGAACCTGGACCCCATGGGAGTGCACACCGGCGACTCCATCACCGTCGCTCCCTCCCAGACGCTCAGCGACCCGGAGTACCAGCAGATGCGCAACGCCGCCTTCGCGGTGCTGCGCCGGGTGGGGGTCGAGACCGGCGGGTCCAACGTGCAGTTCGCGGTCGACCCGGCCACCGGTCGCCAGGTCGTCATCGAGATGAACCCCAGGGTGAGCCGGTCCTCCGCGCTGGCGTCGAAGGCCACCGGCTTCCCCATCGCCAAGATCGCGGCCCGGCTGGCGGTGGGCTACACACTCGACGAGATCCCTAACGACATCACCGGCGTGACCCCGGCTTCGTTCGAGCCGACCCTGGACTACGTGGTCACCAAGATCCCCCGCTGGGCCTTCGAGAAGTTCCAGATCGCCGAGGGCGTGCTGGGCACCTCCATGCAGTCGGTGGGCGAGGTGATGGCCATCGGCCGCACGTTCTGCGAGTCGCTGCAGAAGGCGCTGCGCTCCCTGGAGCACGGCCGCCTCGGCCTCAACGCCGACCCAGCCGAGGCCGCCACCGAGCGCCTCGGCGACGCCGAGCTGCTGGCGGCTGCGGCCGTACCCACGCCGGAGCGGATCTTCCAGCTCGAGGCGCTGCTGCGCCGCGGCGTGTCGGTCGATGCCGTGTCGGCGGCCACCGGTGTGGACCCCTGGTTCCTCGACCAGATGGCGCGCATCGGCGAGGAGCGCCTGATGCTCGAGGCAACCGCCCCGGAGGCGATGACACGAGTCGGATGGCGCCGGGCCAAGCGGCTCGGGTTCTCCGACGGCCAGCTCGCCCACCTGTGGGGCATGTCTGGTGCTGACGTCCGGGCCCTTCGGGAGGGGGCGGGGGTGCGGCCGACCTTCAAGACGGTCGACACCTGCGCGGCCGAGTTCGAGGCGACCACGCCGTACCACTACTCCACCTACGAGGACACCGATGAGATCCGGCCGGCCACCAAACCGCGTGTCGTGATCTGCGGATCGGGACCGAACCGCATCGGGCAGGGCATCGAGTTCGACTACTGCTGCGTGCACGCCGGGCTGGCCCTGCGCGAGGCCGGGTACGAGACGGTCATGGTCAACTGCAACCCCGAGACCGTCTCCACCGACTACGACACCAACGACCGGCTCTATTTCGAGCCCCTGACCACCGAGGACGTGGCCAATGTGATCGCGGCCGAGGACCCCGTCGGGGTGATCGTGTCGCTCGGGGGCCAGACGCCGCTGTCGCTGTCGGGCCATCTCCCCGCCGACCTGGTGCTGGGCACCTCGCCCGCTTCGATCGATCTGGCCGAGGACCGCGAGCGCTGGAACGCGCTGTGCTCCCGTCTCGGGATCCCGCAGCCGCCGGGCGGCACGGCCACCAGCTTCGATGAGGCCCGCCGGGTGGCGGCCCGGGTCGGCTATCCGGCGCTGGTGCGTCCCTCCTACGTGCTGGGCGGCCGGGCCATGGCCATCGTCTACGACGACGACGAACTCGCGGCGGCGATCGACGAGCTCGCCGACTTCGGCTCGCTGGGCCGGGAAGGGGGGCCGGCGTCCGAGCGGCCCGTGCTGGTGGACCGGTTCCTCGAGGACGCCACCGAGGTGGACGTCGATGCGGTGCGGGACTGCACCGGCGAGGTGCAGATCGGCGCGGTGATGGAGCACGTCGAGGAGGCCGGTGTGCACTCCGGGGACTCCGCCTGCACGATCCCGCCCACCACGCTGGGCGACGATGTGGTCGCCGTCATCTGCGACTACACCCGTCGTATCGCGCAGGAGCTGGATGTGAGGGGGTTGCTGAACGTGCAGTTCGCGGTCAAGCGGAACGGGGACAGTCCGTTGCAGATGCCTACCCGGTGGAGCGGGCCCGGAGCGAGTGACGTGTTCGTGATCGAGGCCAACCCGAGGGCGTCGCGCACTGTGCCGTTCGTCGCCAAGGCCACCGGAGTCCCGCTGGCGATGGTCGCGGCCCGTCTGATGGTGGGAGCGACGCTGGCCGAGCTGAGAGCGGAGGGGATGCTGCCGGAGGCTCCGGACGGATCGCCCCGGGCCTCCGGCTATGTGGCAGCCTCCGACTACGTGGCGGTCAAGGAGGTGGTGCTGCCGTTCAACCGGTTCCCGGAGGCCGACGCCGTGCTCGGTCCAGAGATGCGCTCCACTGGAGAGGTGATGGCGCTGGACGCCACGCCGGGCCTCGCGTTCGTGAAGGCCCAGCTGGCCGCAGGCACCCGGCTGCCTGCTGAGGGCACCGTGTTCATGTCCATGGCCGACCGCGACAAGGAGGCGGGCCTTCGGGCGGCTCGGATCCTGCACGCGCTGGGCTACCGGCTGGCCGCCACCGTGGGAACTGCGGAGTTCCTGCGACGCGGCGGCGTCCCGGTGGCAGTCGAAGTGGCCAAGCTGGGCGACCAGGGGGGTCGCGACGCCGTCGACCTCATCGAGGCGGGCCAGATCCATCTGGTGATCAACTCGCCCCGCGGCCGTGGCCCCAGAGCCGACGGAGCGCACATTCGATCGGCTGCGGGCGGCGCCGGCCTGCCCCTGGTGACCACCGGAGCCGCGGCGTTGGCCGCGGCGTACGGCCTGCGCGACTTGCGTGGTCAGCGGCCCACGGTGCGGAGCCTCCAGGAGTATCACCGCAGCCTGCGAGGCGCGGCGTAGATGACCGAGCCCGCGCCATGACCGATCTGACGACGAGCGTCGGCAGCGTGGTGCTGCGGGCCCCGGTGATGACTGCGTCCGGCGCGTCGGGACATGGCGCCGAGTTGGCTCCCTACGGCCGGCTCGGCGATCTGGGAGCCGTGGTGGTCAAGTCTCTGAGCGACAAGCCCTGGCCGGGCAATCCGGCGCCACGGCTGCATCCGCTGCGCGACGCGGCCGCGGGGATGATCAACAGTGTGGGGCTGCAGGGGCCGGGCACCGAGTCCTGGCTCGAGGAGGACTTGCCCGCTCTCATCGACGAGGGAGCTGATGTGGTGGCCAGCATCTGGGGCGACACCGTCGACGGGTACCGCCGGGCCGCCGATTCGCTGGCGGAGGCTCCGCCGCAGGTGGTGGCGGTCGAGGTGAACGTGTCGTGCCCCAACACCGACGACGGGATGCGCATGTTCGCGCACTCCGTCGAGGCGACCGCGGCGGCGCTGACCGCGACGGCGGGCTGCGGGCGGCCGCGCTGGGCCAAGCTGAGCCCCAACACGCCTGAGCTGGTGGCGGTGGCTGCGGCTGCGGTCGACGGCGGGGCCGAAGCGGTTGTCCTCACCAACACGCTTGCCGGTCTGGTCATCGACATCGACAAGCGGCGGCCCGCCCTCGGAGGGCTTGGCGGCGGCGTGAGCGGAGCCGCGCTGCACCCAGTGGCGGTGCGAGCCGTCTACGACGTGTGCGAAGCTCTGCCCGAGGTGCCCATTGTCGGTGTTGGCGGGGTAGCCCGCGGCACTGACGCCGTCGAGATGCTGCAGGCCGGCGCGTCGGCGGTGCAGGTGGGCACGGCGATCTTCGCCGATCCTCGAGCCCCTTGGCGAGTGCTCCACGAACTTCGGGAGTGGTGCCGGAGCGAGGGAGTACAAGAACTCCAAGAACTGATCGGAGCAGCCCATGGATGAAGCGGATCCTGGTTCAACGCATGATGGAGGTGGATCGCGAGGCATCGAAGTTCGCGACCGCCTCGCGCTGGCGCTCGACGTCGACGATCTGGTAGCGGCCTCCCGCTTGGCCCGTTCGCTCGTCGGGCACTTCCGGGTGGCCAAGATCGGCTTGGAGCTCTACACGGCTGCGGGCCCGGAGGCGATCGGAGCCATGATCGACCTCGGCTACGACGTGTTCTGCGACCTCAAGCTCCATGACATCCCCAACACCGTGGCCCGGGCGGCCCGGGTGGTGGGGGAGCTCGGCGTCTCGTATCTCACTGTGCACGCGGCCGGCGGGGTCGAGATGCTGCAGGCCGGCGCCGAGGGCCTGGCAGAAGGTGCAACCCGGCCCGCAGGTGTGCTGGCCGTCACCGTGTTGACCAGCGAGGCTGAGGTCGCGGCCACCCGCGACCTCGTCACCCGACGCATGGAAATGGCCTTCGAGGCAGGGTGTGCCGGGGTGGTGTGCGCTGCACCTGATCTGACCGCGACCCGTCACATCTGCCCCGAGCTTCTCCGGGCCGTTCCAGGCATCCGGCTGGCCGGCGACTCGGTGGACGACCAGCGGAGGGTGGCCTCACCGGTTCAGGCGCTGGCCGCCGGTGCGGATCTGCTCGTCGTCGGCAGGCCGGTTACCAGGGCCGCCGATCCCGTCGAGGCGGCCGAGCGCCTGCACCACAGCCTCCAACAGTGAGGATCTGAGCGGAGAGGCCGACGAGGGTGAATTCGATGAGATGGTGGCAGAAACGCGTCAGATTGGCTAATCTCACCGCCCATGGCTCAACCGTTTTCAATTTCCGATGAAGTCAGGCGAGCGGCGCTGGTCAAGGCTGCCGCGGTTCGCCGGGAGCGTGCAGAGCTCCGCGGCCAGCTCAAGGCCGGTGACATCTCGCTCTCCGACCTTCTCGATCGGCTGGACGACGACACCGTCGGCAAGATGAAGGTTCTGGCTGTGATCGAGTCCCTGCCCGGCGTGGGCAAAGTGAAGGCTCGCAGAGCGATGGAGGGGATCGGTATTTCCGAGAACCGCCGCCTGCGAGGGCTCGGCAGCAGGCAGCGGAGCCAACTGCTTGACGCCTTCGGCTGACTAGTACCGGGTCGGTAGCCTCGCGGGGGTGACCTCCCTCGAGGGCCGTTCGGTCGTCATCGTCTCCGGACCCGGAGGCGTCGGCAAGGGCACAATCGTCGAGCAGTTGCTGGCTCGTGACCCGCGTCTGTGGCTGTCACAGTCCTGGACGACGCGGCCTCGCAGGCCCGGTGAGCCTGCTGAGGCCTACCGCTTCGTGGACCGCGCCACGTTCGAGGCGGCCATCGATGAGGACGGCTTCCTGGAATGGGTCGAGTTTCTCGACTACTTGCAGGGGACGCCGGTTCCGGACCCTCCCGAGGACGCGGATGTGGTACTCGAGATCGACGTCCGGGGAGGACGGCAGGTGAGGGAACTGGTGCCCGACGCCGTGCTGGTGTTCGTGGACGCCCCCAGCCCCGACCATCAGCGCAAGCGCCTCCAGAACCGGGGCGACGACGCGGCCACAGTGGCCCGCCGGATGCGAAAGACAGCCTCGGAGCGGGCTGAAGCGGAGGAAATGGGTTACGACATAGTAGTGAATGACGAGGTGAGCAGGGCTGTTCGAGCCATCGAAGGCCTGATCGCGGCGGACCGTGACCGGCGCCGCACGCAGCGTTGAGTGCGTCCGCAACTGTGAGTGCGGCTGGTAGCGTGAAGCTCCCCCAGTCGGCAGACCCAGCGGAGCGCGCCATGGCCCACGGCTACGACACGATGATGACCCCGGCCATCGAGGAGCTCCTCGACCGGACGGAGTCCAAGTTCGTACTCGTGACTCTGGCAGCCATGAGAAGCCGCGAGATCACGAACTACCTGGGTCAACTGGGCGGCGGGATCGGAGCGTCCGTGCCGCCTCAGGTGATCTCCACCTCCTCCAAGCCGCTGTCGATCGCTCTCGAGGAGGTCGCGGCCGGCAAGATCGAAGCGATCGAGGTGGATCCCGAGGCCGAGGCTGCAGAGGTCGTCGAGGACCCGGAGATGCTGGCCCAGCAGGGGGACTCCTCTGAGGGTGCCCACCTGCAGGACGTCAGTGATCCGGAGGGCACGCGGCAGACCACGACGCCATGAGCCCGGTTCGGGGCCGTTGCATCGTGCTCGGCGTGACCGGCGGCATCGCCGCCTACAAGGCGGCGGAGGTGTGCCGCCGGCTCGTCGGCGCCGGCGCCCATGTCGTGCCCGTGCTCACGGCCGGAGCGCGGCGAATGGTGGGCGAGACCACCTTCTCGGCCCTGGCGTCGGAACCGGCCGTCACGTCGCTCTGGGACGATCCCTCCTCTGCGATCCCTCACACGAGTCTCGGCCAGCGAGCCGACGCGGTCGTCGTGTGCCCGGCTACGGCCCGCCTGCTCTCGGATCTGCGCACTGGCCGCTCCGGCGACGTCCTCACAGCCACCCTGCTCGCCACGCGGGCGCCGGTGATCGTGGCTCCTGCCATGCACACCGAGATGTGGGAGCAGCCGTCGGTGCAGGACAACATCGCAGTGCTGGCCGATCGCGGCGTGACCATGGTGGGCCCGGTGGAGGGTCCACTCGCGGGCGGGGACATCGGATCGGGAAGGATGGCGGAGCCGGCCGAGATCGTGGCCGCGATCGAGGCGGTGCTCACTCCCCAGAGCCTGTCCGGCCGGCGGGTGCTGGTCACCTCCGGCGGGACCCGCGAACCCATCGATGCGGTGCGCTTCGTCGGCAACCGCTCCTCGGGCAAGCAGGGCGCAGCCGTCGCGAGCGAGGCAGCTGCCCGCGGAGCCGAGGTCGTGCTCGTCACCACAGAACCCGATCGCGCCCCGACCGCGGCTCGGGTGGTCGTGGTGGAGACGGCCGCGGAGATGGCCGCCGCGGTCGAGTTGGAGGCTCCCGGCGCTGACGCGGTGGTGATGGCGGCTGCAGTCGCCGACTTCCGACCGGCGCGCCCCGCAGGCACCAAGCTCAAGAAGGGCCTCGGCGTGCCGGCGCTCGAGCTGGAGCCCACCCGCGACATCCTGGCGTCGCTGGGCGCCTCCAAGTCGCGCGGCCAGGTACTGGTGGGCTTCGCCGCGGAGACCGAGGATCTCGAGACCAACGCGCTCAGCAAGCTGCGCAGCAAGAACCTCGACGTGATCGTGGCCAACGATGTCTCCAAAGAGCACGTCGGCTTCGGTCACGACACCAACGAGATAGTGATGTACACCGCTGACGGCGCACGCCACCATGTCCCCCTGACCACCAAGCAGGAGGCGGCCCGGGCCGTGCTCGACAAGGTGGCCGCGCTGATGCCGGAGGCCCCGTGAGTACTTGGATGTTCACTTCCGAGTCGGTCACCGAAGGCCATCCCGACAAGATGGCCGACCAGATCTCAGACGCCATCCTCGACGCCCTGCTGGCGGCCGACCCGGGCAGCCGTGTCGCCTGCGAGACGCTGCTCACCACCGGCTTGGCCGTGGTGTCGGGCGAGATTCGCACCGAGGCCTACGTGGAGATCCCGAGCATCGTGCGCCGGACGATCTGCGCCGCGGGCTACGACAATGCCACCTTCGGTTTCGACGGCGAGGCTTGTGGCGTGGTGGTGGCCGTCGGCGACCAGTCGCCCGACATCGCCATGGGCGTGGATCGCGAGGGCGGGGATCTCGACGAGCAGGGCGCGGGCGACCAGGGGATGATGTTCGGCTACGCCTGCGACGAGACCGACGTCGGGATGCCCCTGCCGATCCATCTCGCCCACCGGCTGGCCTCGCGCCACGCCGAGGTGCGCCGGGCCGGCACGATCCCTTATCTGGGTCCTGACGCCAAGACCCAGGTGACCCTGGAATACGAGGGCAGCCGGCCGGCGCAGCTGCACACCGTGCTCGTGTCCACCCAGCACCGGACCGGCATCGACCGCGACCGGATGATCCGCCCCGATGTCACCGAGCAGATAATCGAGCCGGTCATCGCCGAGCAGTGCCCCCAGTTCGCCGACGACGACTACGAGGTTCTCGTCAACCCGACCGGGAAGTTCGAGACCGGTGGGCCGAAGGGCGATACCGGCCTCACCGGGCGCAAGATCATTGTCGACACATACGGTGGTATGGCCCGCCACGGCGGCGGCGCCTTCTCGGGCAAGGATCCTTCCAAGGTCGACCGCTCCGCCGCCTATGCGGCCCGCTGGGCGGCCAAGCACATCGTGGCCGCGGGCGCGGCGTCGCGCTGCGAGTTGCAGGTGGCCTACGCCATCGGAATGGCGGAACCGCTGTCGTTGATGGTGGACACATTCGGCACCGAGACCGTGGACAGGGCCCGGATTGTCGAGGCCGTGCGGGAGGTGTTCGATCTACGCCCGGCGGCCATCGTGCGGGACTTGGGCCTGCTCGAGCCGATCTACACGCCGACCGCGGCCTACGGCCATTTCGGCCGCACTCCCGAAGGCGGGCGGTTCACTTGGGAGAGCACCGATCGCCTGGACGACCTGAAGTCGGCGCTCGGCCTCTGAGTTCCGGCTCGCAGGGCCAACTCTCCTTCGAGGAGCCGTCCGAGCAGCCGGCGGTGCCCGGCGAGGATGCCCGGGAGCCGAGCGACTGCGCCGCTCCGGCGCTGGTCGTTCGAGTGCTGCCCGACGTGGTCGGTCTCGACAGGGAGTTCGACTACGCCGTCCCCGACGCCTGGCAGGCTGACGGGCGCGCCGGGCGGCTGGCCGTGGGCTCCATCGTGCGCATCACCCTGGGCGGTCGCCGGCTGCGGGGCTGGGTCACAGACGTGGGTGTCGATCCGCCTCCGGACGTCGAGCTCCAGCCGCTGGCCAAGCTCACCGGCATGGGTCCGCCGGCGGATCTGGTGAGCCTGGCCGGTTGGGCCGCGTGGCGCTGGGCCGGGCGCAGGGTGCATCTGCTGCGCGCCGCGTCGCCGCCCCGCGTCGTGGCCCGCCCGGCCGGGGCTCCGACAGTCGCAGGCGCCGGAGACAGCTCGCCGCGGGGGTACGAGGGCCTGTTCGACTGTCCCGCCTCCGTGACCACGCTGCGGTGCCCGCCCGCGGACGACGGTACTGAGGTGGTCCGGGCCGCGGCCTGCCGGGGAGACTCGCTCATCGTGGTGCCGGGCATCGGCGACGCCCGCCGCATCGCCGCCGGTCTGAGGCGCGAGGGGATACGCGTCGCGCTGGGATTCGACGACTGGGCCGTGGCCGCGTCGGGCGCGACCGTGGTCGGAACCCGCACCGCGGTGTGGCTGCCGATGCCGCGGCTGGCCGCAGTGGCGGTGCTCGACGAGCACTCCGAGGGCCTGCAGAGCGAGCAGGCGCCGACATGGCATGCCCGCGACGTGGCCCTGGAAAGGGCTCGAAGGGTGGGCGTGCCGGCCGTGCTGGTCTCGCCCGTCCCGACGCTGGAGGCTCTCGAGGCTGGTGAGCTGAGGACGGTCGATCGGACTGTCGAGCGCGACGGCTGGCCTGCGGTCGATGTGCTGGACCGCCGGCTCGACGATCCGGTCCGGGGCGGACTGTTCGCCGAAGGGCTGCGCGATCGTGTGGCCGCCGCCCAGGGAAGAGTGGCCGTAGTGCTCAATCGCAAGGGGCGGGCCCGGCTGCTGGCCTGCAAGGCCTGCGGCGAGCTGGTCCGCTCCTCCGACGGGCGGGTGCCCATGCGGCTCATGGACGAGGAGCTGGTGGCAGCCGACGGCAGCGAGCGACGGCCGGTGGTGTGCGCCGGGTGCGGATCGACGGTCCTGCGCATCCTGCGCATGGGTGTGACGCGTGCCCGCGAGGAACTGGCCGCGCTGGCGGGCGAGCCGGTGGGCGAGTTGACCTCCGAGGCGGGGGCGATCGGCGGCGAGCGGATCGTGATCGGCACCGAGGCCGTCCTGTGGAGGCTGGCGTCGGCTGCCGCGGTGGTGTTCCTGGATTTTGATCAGGAGCTCCTGGCTCCCCGCCAGCGGGCCGCGGAGCAGGCGCTGGCCCTGCTGGCCCGGGGCGCCCGTCTGGCCGGCGGACGCCGGGCCGGTGGCCGCCTAGTGGTCCAGACTCGCCAGCCCGACCATCCGGTCGTGCAGGCCGCGGTACGTGCCGACCCGTCGATCGTGGCCAACGTCGAGCGGGACCGCCGCCAAGTTCTTGGCCTCCCCCCGTTCGGTGCCCAGGCCAAGGTCTCAGGCCCGGGCGGGGCGGCGTTCATCGAGGCGCTGCGTGACGCTGCCGGCACCGACGTGAGTGTTCGAGGCCCTGTCGGCGGCAGCTTCCTGCTGCGTGCTCCGAGTCACGAACCGCTCCTGGACCTGCTGGCCCGCACTCCGCGGCCGGCCGAGCGGATTCGAGTCGAAACAGACCCGTTACGGGCCTGAGACTGATGCAGATCCTGCCCCTTTAGGGCCGCAAGAACCTCCGCGGCGGGCCGGGGTAGACGGAGGACGAGCCTGCGCCGCGGCGGTCCGCGGCGACCGCGCCGGCGGGCGGCTACCGGTCGGGCTCGCCGGGGGTGCCGCGGAGGCGGGCCCGAAGCTCCGCCAGCTCCGCCTCGGCGGCAGCTGCCCGTGCCTCGGCGGCTGTGCGGGCGGTGGTCTCCTTGGCGAGTTGTGTTTCGGCGGCTGTGCGGGCGGCGGCCTCCTGGGCGCGTTGGGCGTCTGTGTCGTCGGGGTCGGGGAGCCAGGCGCGTGCGGTGATGTCCCATAGCCGCAGTTTGGGCGGCTGCCAGCACAGGTCCAGGCCCAGCACGCTGCTGCGGGCGCGTAGCCCGCCGCGGTCGGGGGTGACCTTGATGGGGGTCCAGCGGCCCGAGTGGCGTGTCTCGCCCTGCAGAGGCGGGTCGAGCAGGTCTCCGCCGGTGGGGTCGAGGCGCCAGTACTCGGCCACGCCGAGCTCCGCGTACTTGGCCGGCTTCACGTACAGGTCGGTGCGCACCGTCTTGGGCGAGGCGATCTCCAGCGCGAAGCACGGCGCGGCGCCGGCGTCCCACACCCGGTAGGTGTGCTGGGGCTCCTGCGCGGCGGCGTCCACCCCGAACGCGACGGCCACGTCGGGCGCGACCACCGCTTTGATGTCGCCTTTGCGGTAGTAGACGTTGATGTCGCAGCACACCCAGGCGCCGACGTCGTCGCCGCGCTCGTTGAACCAGCGCCGCAGCGCCCACATCAGCTCCATGCGCCGCTTCGTCTGCAGGTTCCCCTCCGGCATCGGGGGCCCCTCCGGGTAGTAGATCTCCACCTCGGGAGGCCTGGTCACTGTCGAACCCATGAGCGCACCTCCGATCCGCTCCGGCCACGCTACCCCCGGCCGCGCCGCGGTGCAACCACAGACCATAAGAACACACGACAACCCACGACACATCGCACAACTTGGCATCTGGTGAACTCGCGGCGGTCAGGTTCCGTAGACCCGCGGCTGTGGGGGCCCGTGAGCCTCTGACCCGGGACTGTCACCGCGAGGCCGTGCTGGAGCGTCCCCGCCCGAGCGGCTCGGGCCAGCGGCGGGCGCCACATGGTGCGGGTTGCCTGGGGCGCCTCGCTGGCCGCTGTTAGTTCGGAGCACCATATGGAAGCGCGTCCTTGTACCGACCGGCACGTTCCGCTTCCTGATCAACGACGACGTCTGGGTGGAGCACGACCAGACGATCCTGGTGCGCATCACCGCGGCGCGGGCGGAGCTGGTGCAGCTCAAGGGCCTGTTTGTGCAGATCGTCGACTCCGGCGCGGGGGCGACGCTGTCCACGACGTCGCTGGAGATGGTGGAGGACGAGTCGGTGACCTATGAGGTGTCGCTGAACACCGCCCCGACCGCGAACGTGGTGGTCACCCCGGCCACGTCGAGCTCGGCCAACGCGACCGTGTCGGGCGCGCTGACGTTCACCTCGACGAACTACTCGGCGCCCCAGGAGGTCACCGTGACCGGCGTCGCCGACGGCGCCGCCACCATCAGCCACACCGTCACCAGCACCGACACCACCTACAACAGCCTGTCGGTCTCCAACGTGACCGCCAAGGTGCTCGAACCGGCCAAGACCTTCACCCTCGTCGCCAAAGACACCGGCCTGTCCACCGCCACCGGCACAGAGGGCACCGGAGTCGAGTTGGAGGTCACCCTCGACGCGCTCGCCCCGACCGGGGGCCTGTCGATGACGGTCACCCACAACATCGGGTCGACCACGCCGTCCACGCTCACCGTCCCCGTGGGCAAGCGGCGCGCCACGCTGACCGTCGCGATCGCCGACAACAGCGACGTGTCCGCCGCGGTGGTCACCCACACCGTCACGCTGTCCGCCAGCGGATGGACCCCGAAGCGCACCGGGGCCGACACCGCATCGCCACCACCCCCGAAAGCTGGGGCGACGACGGCGGCATCCTCAGACCCGACCCCCAGCCATAGGCGCACCCCCACCTGCACATCGGGGGATCCCATGGCTGCCGCGCCCGGGATGCCCGGCTCTTCGGTTCTTGACGTAGTTGTGCTGCTCCAGTGCGGACAACTACGTCAAGAATGATCGGGGCCTCGAGTCCATTGCTGGCGGCGGACCTCGTACACGGCGACGGCCGTCGCGGCGGCCACGTTCAGGGAGCCGACCCGACCGAGCTGCGGGATGAAGCCCACGTCGTCACAGCTCTCCAGCACGGTCGCCGACAGGCCGTGATTCTCGTTGCCGAGAGCCAGAACGATCTCGCCGGTGAGGTCCAGCTCGTGCAGCGGCCGGGCCTCCGAGGCGAGTTCCACCGCCACGACCCGGTAGCCGTCGCGACGGGCCGCGTCCATTGCCGGGGCCGGATTGTCGAAGGCACTCCAGGCGAGATATCGCTCGGTGCCCATGGCCGTCTTCGCTGCCTTGGGCGCATCCGGCGAGGCAGACTCGATCAGGTACAGGTGCTCCACCCTCTCGGCAGAAGCGGTTCGTGCGATGGCCCCCATGTTGAGGGGGTTCTGCACACGGTCCAGCATCAGGCCGAGCCGTGGGTGGCCACGCCTACGCCATTCGCGATGCAGACGCTTGAGCCCGGTGGAATCGAGTTGGCTCATGGTGCTCCGTCGGCTGCGGTCTCCGGCTGGTCGGACAGTGCGTCGCGGCCTGAGCCGGGCCGCACCTCCAGGAGCCGGTAGCCGGATCTCGATACCAGCCGGTCCACTTCATGGCCCCGGTCTGTGAGCCACCGGGCCAGCGAGTCGCTGCCGAGGTGGCGCTGCACGACGAGATGGGCCCGCCCGCCGGTCGCGAGGCGGTCGAGCCAGGCGGCCAGCAGGCCGTGGAGGGCGTTCTTGCCGACGCGGATGGGGGGATTGCAGAGGATGCGGTCGAAGCGGTGCGCCGGGTCCACCTCGTCGGGGTGCGCCACCGTCACGTTGCCGGCGCGGTTGCGCTTGGCGTTGCCGGCCGTGAGGCTCAGCGCTCGCTCATTGACGTCCACCGCCACCACCTCGGCCGTGGGGGAGCGCAGCCCGGCGACGCAGGCGATGGGACCCCAGCCGCATCCCAGGTCCAGCACCCGCCGGTCGCCGGCATCCAGCGGCGGCGCTTCGAGCAGCAGCAGACGCGTGCCCGCGTCCAGCCGGTCGGGCGAGAACACCCCTGAATCGGTCACGAACGTCAACTGCATCTCGCCGACATTCACCGCGATGGTCCGCGGTGCAGCCGCGACCAGAGGTTCGGCCTCGAAGTACTGGCCGCTGGCCGGCTGGGACGTCGGGTCGGCAGCGGGATCGGAAGCGGGATCGGCAGCGGGGTTGGGAAGGGGATCGGCAGCGGGGTTGGGAAGGGGATCGGCAGCGGGATCGGCCATGGCGCGACGGTAGCCTCAAACGGTGGTGGCCCCCTACGACATACGCATCATCGGTGATCCGGTCCTGCGCCGCCGGGCCGCCGACGTGGCCGATGTCGATGCCACGCTGGTACGCATCGTCGAGGGGATGGTGGAGACGATGTACGCCGCGGAGGGCGTCGGGCTGGCCGCTCCCCAGATCGGGGTACAGAAGCGCCTGTTCGTGTGGGATCTGGGCGACGGACCGCGCACCATCGTCAACCCGCAGATCGTCGAGTCCGACGGTGAGTGGGTCTACGACGAGGGGTGCCTTTCCGTTCCGGGGCTGTCGTGGGAGATCGTCAGGCCCAAGCAGGTCCACGTCATCGGCCGCGACCTGGACGGCAACGAGGTCTCCGTCGAGGCCGACGAGATCGAGGCTCGCCTGTTCCAGCACGAGCTGGATCACCTCGACGGGACGCTGCTCATCGAGCGGCTCGACAAGGCCACCCGCAAGGCTGCTCTGCGCACGCTGCGCGAGCTGGGGATCGGATCCGGCTCGACGACCGCGATGCGGCCGGCGGACGTAGGAGGCGAAGCGACTTCGACCGGCCTGCGCCTGCTGTGAGCGCGACGCCGCCGGAGCGGCGGCGCGTCGTCTACTTCGGCACGCCGGAAGTGGCCGTGCCGCCCCTGCAGGCCCTGTGCCGCACCGGTCACGACGTCGCGCTGGTGGTCACCCGTCCCCCCAAGCGGCGGGGCCGGCGCCAGGCGCCCACCCCCTCGCCGGTGGCTGCCGCAGCCGCCGATATGGGGCTGGCCGTCACCTGCGACCTCTCCGATGCCCTGGACGTCGAGGCTGATCTGGGCATCGTCGTCGCCTACGGCGAGCACATTCCCGACGAGGTCCTCGAACGCCGCCGCACCGTCAACCTGCACTTCTCGCTGCTGCCCCGCTGGCGGGGGGCGGCACCGGTGGAGCGTGCCATCCTGGCCGGCGACACCGAGACCGGGGTCTGCCTGATGGACGTGGCCTCCGAGATCGACGCCGGGGCCGTGTACCGGCGGGCGTCCACGTCCATCGAACCGCAAGAGTCGGCCGGCGAGCTGCGGGCCCGGCTCTGCGAGCTGGGCACCGGGCTGCTGCTGGACGCCCTGAGCGAGGGCTTCGGTGATCCGGTGCCCCAGTCGGGTGAGATGACCTGGGCCGACAAGATGAGTACCTCGGAGTTGCGGGTCGACTGGTCCGCTCCCGCCGAGCATGTCCTGCGGCTGGTGCGGGTCGGCGGTGCTTGGACCACCTACCGGAACCGGCGTCTCAAGGTGCTGGAGGCCCGTCTCGCAGCCGGCGCCGGCCGGCCCGGCGCCGCCGGCTCGATCTCGCTGGTGCCGCGATCCGGTGACGGGCCGGCGGTGAAGGTCGCCACCGGTAGCGGCGCGGTCGAGCTCGTGACCGTGCAGTCGGAGGGGCGGGCCGCAGCCCCGGCCCGCGACTGGGTCAACGGCGCTCGCATCACCGGCGGCGAGCGATTCGAGTGAGTGGCGACGCCTGGTGGCACCAGCTCCTGCCCAGACAGCACTTGCGACAAGACGCTCTGGCACAGGGACCGGACGGCTAGTTGAGTCCGTCGGAGCTTGTGTCTGCGCCATTGAGGATCTATCGTGTCTGGGCACACAAACACGGCGCTTAGGTTGAAGCCGAACGCCAAGTCCTATGGCCGCCCTGTTGGGCGGCCATAGTTGTTCAGCCATAGTTGTCTGATGGCCATCTACTTCTGCTACGTCGACGAGTCGGGCGGATTCGAGGCACCTGACAGCAGCCCGCATGCGACACCGTTGATGGTCGTGGCGGGTCTCGTTGTTTCGGCGGATGCGGTGTCCGCTATGACGCAGGACTTCATCCGCGGCGGAGTGGTCGTGAGCGACAAGCGGTCGCGGAGACCATCGAGCCTTCTGTTTCGGCCGCCGGGCCTCGGCGATTCCGAGCGTGCTGCGAATTCATGACCGCGGACGCCCGGCGGGTGGCGCTCGATGTGCTGGTCCGGGTGGACGCGGGGGGCGCCTACGCCAATGTGGCTCTTCCGGCCGCGCTGGCCCGGACTGATCTCGACGAGCGCGACCGGGCTTTCGCTACCGAGTTGGTCTACGGCGTGTCCCGCCGGCGGCGAGCCCTCGACTGGGCGCTTGACGCCTTCCTGGTGACGCCGCCTCCTCCCGCCGCTCGGGCTGCGCTCCGGCTGGGTGCCTACCAGATCATCGAGTTGGGCACTCCGGCCTACGCCGCGGTGTCGGCCACTGTCGCGGCGGTGCCCCGCAGCCACCGGGGGCTGGTCAACGCAGTTCTTCGGCGCGTGGCCGAGGCCGGAACGCCGGACTGGCCGGACGAAGCCACCCGGCTCAGCTATCCCGACTGGATCGTCGAGACGCTCACCACCGATCTGGGCCGAGATGCTGCGATGGACGCGCTCGAGTCGATGAACGGCCCGGCCCGACTGCACCGGCGCCCGGACGGCTACGTGCAGGATCTGAGCTCACAGCTGGTGGTGGAGGCGATCGACGTGCAGGCCGGGGGTCTCGCGGCTGACCTGTGCGCCGCGCCGGGCGGCAAGGCCACCGCGCTGGCCGCGCGCGGCGCGGCAGTCATCGCCTGTGACATGCACCGGGGCCGGGTCGGGCTGCTCAATGTCAACCGGCGGGCTCTCGGTGCCGAATTGATGCAGGCCGTGATCGCCGATGGCCGGCACCCGCCGCTGCGGCAGGGCCGGTTCGACGTGGTGCTGGTGGACGCGCCGTGCAGCGGTCTGGGGACCCTGCGGCGCCGTCCCGACGCCCGCTGGCGCATCGAACCATCCGCCGTTCTGAGGCTGGCCGAGTTGCAGCGGGACCTGCTCGACGCGGCGGCCGGCCTATTGCGGCCCGGCGGGCAGCTCGTCTACAGCGTCTGCACGCTCACGGCCGCGGAGACGCTGGCGGTGGCCGACGATCTGTCGGCGGATGATCGCTTGGAGCTGCTGCCCGCCCCAGACCAGCCGTGGTCGCCCCACGGCGGTGGTGCCATGCTGCTTCCTGACGCGGACCACGATGGCATGGCCCTGTTCCGCTGGCGCCGGACCTGAATTGGCAGCGGAGGAGTCCGGAATCGGCGTCCGTGGCTGCCAATTCCCATGTGGTGCGGGCCGCTGCACCTGAATTGGCAGCGGAGGGGTCCGGAATCGGCATCCGTGGCTGCCAATTCCCATAGCGGCGTGGAGAGGGGGCCGTGAGTAGGGTCGGGACTGTGACGGCTGACGGAACAGACGGCGACTCCGACCTGCGAGCCAAGGTCCTGACCGTGTCCGACGGTGTGGTCGAAGGCACCCGGCAGGATCGCAGCGGCGAGGCGCTGGAGGGCTATCTCTCCTCTGCCGGCTGGGCGGTGGTCGAGCGGTCTGCGGTCGCCGATGGAGTCGAGTCCGTGAGCGGGGAGCTGCGCCGGCTGGCCGACGGGTTCCACGGGCTGATAGTCACCACCGGGGGCACCGGTTTCGGGCCTCGCGACGCCACGCCGGAGGGGACCAAGGCCGTGCTCGACCGCGAGGCGCCCGGCCTGGCCGAGGCCATGCGCCTGGTCAACCCGCTGGGCCGGCTGTCGAGGGGGACGGCCGGAACGGTCGGCACCGCGCTGGTCCTCAACACTCCGGGTTCTTCGAAGGGCTGCGTCGAGACGGTCGAGGCCGTGATCGACGTGGTCGGCCACGCGGTCCGGCTCCTGGTCGACAACTACGACCCGCACCCCCACGGCGGCTGAGCGGGCAGGGCAGCGCAGCGCCCGCGCCGGTAGCCTCGCGCGGTCGTAGAAGGCGCTAGGACCACCAGATGCTGAAGCTCGTTCTCCCCAAGGGATCGCTCGAGAAGTCCACTCTCGAGCTGTTCGAGGCCGCCGACCTGCCGGTCCGTCGGTCCTCCGACGTGGCCTACAAGGCGTCGGTGGCCGACCCGCGCATCGACGATGTCAGGATCCTTCGGCCCCAGGAGATTCCGGTCTACATCGCCGACGGCCTGTTCGACATCGGCATCACCGGCCGGGACTGGGTGGAGGAGACCGGCAGCGAGGTGGTCTCGCTGGGTGAGCTGCAGTATTCCAAGGCCACGTCGCTGCCCATCAGGGTGGTGCTGGCCGTGGCCGACGGCTCGCGCTATCAGAGCGTCGCCGACCTCCCGCAGGGTGTGCGGGTGTCGACCGAGTACCCGGCGCTGACCCGGCGGTTCTTCGCCGAGGCCGGCATCGAGGCCCAGATCGCGCTCAGCTACGGCGCCACCGAGGCCAAGGTGCCCGACATCGTGGACGCGGTGGTGGAGATCACTGAGACCGGCCGGGCCTTGCGGGCCGCCGGACTGCGGATCATCGACACCCTGCTGACCTCCTACACCGAGCTGATCGCTAACCCCGCGGCCGCAGCCGACGCCGACAAGCGGCACGCCATGAGCCAGATCTACACGCTGCTCCAGGGCGTGTTGGAGGCCCGGGGCAAGGTGCTGGTGAAGCTCAACGTCGGCGCGGACGCGCTCGACGACGTGATCGAGATCCTGCCGGCCATGAAGGCGCCCACCGTCAACGAGCTGTTTCAGGGCGCCGGCTACGCGGTGGAGACGGTGGTGCCCCGCAGCGAGATCAACATCCTCATCCCAGCCCTGCGCGACCTGGGCGCCACCGACATAGTGGAGATGCCCATCTCCAAGATCGTCCCGTAGAGAGGCTCTGTGATGAGTGAGAAGGCCGAGACCGGCCGTGCAGAAGGCGAGGAGTCGGGCAGTCCGGCGCAGGGGAGGAGCCAGCGACCGCTCGGGACTTGGATCGGCATCGGCGCGGGCTCCGGGGCGGGCATCGGAGCCGGGATAGGAGCGATCTTCGGCGACTCGGGCACCGGGGCTGGTGTCGGGGCAGGCGTCGGGACACTCATCGGCGTCGTGATCGGATCGTGGGGCGGCAGGGGACTCAAGCACCGCAACTGCTGACCCGCCGCCTCGCTCAGCAGCCCGCAGGGCGGCCTATCACCTCCTGGTTGGCTTGGAGGACACGACCGTCGCCCCATTGGCGTTCGACGCGAGCGCCCGGATGTCATCGGAGTCGTCGGTGAGCACGGTTCCACCGTGCTCGGCCATGGCAACCAGGAGCGCGTCGACCACGGAGCCCTTCTTGGTCTTGGTACGCAGTTCGCCCGCCCGTCGCGCGAATCTCTTAGGGAGTTCCTCAACCACGTTGCAGGTCTTGATGAAGCGGTTGACAGGGGCGTCGTCGCGCTGGCGCCCGGAAACGCATTCGGCGAGCACAACCGTGTGAAGCCGGGGAGGCCAGTAACCCTCGTCCCTCAGACGCTTGATGTGCGCAGAGGCAAGAAAGTTGTCGCGCGCGAGCCGGTCGACCGCCCCGGAGTCGAGGAACAGCCGCTTCATGAGCCTGCGTCGCTCACGCGCCGTTGAGACGGTCCACGAGCGCTTGGGCGTTAGCGATGTGCTCGGCCGAGGGCTCGCCGAACCTCTCGGCCAGTTCGGCGAGGTAGATGTCCGTTTCCTTCAGGAGCGCTTCTCGCTCCTCGTCGGAGATCTCCAGCCACGCCCAGTCCTCCTCGCAGTCGCCGACCCCATCGAGACCGGGATCGACCGGGGCCGGATCGGGCCGCAGTTCGGAAGCGACCCGGTCACCTCTGGAGCCGTGATGGCCGCCCATCTCAGACATGAGTCTCAGAATACTCTCAATTGATTCAAATGCAACAAAGTTTCTGATTATGAGCCACTGGGCAGCCGGATCGTCGTAGCGTTGCCGACGTGGGCGTAGCGGCCGGGTGTGCATGTCAGGATGATCACCTGACACTGCCCACCGGCGGCGGCGATGGCCGCGCCCATGCTCTTCAGTCGGTCCGGATCGCTCCACCCCAGGGCGTCGTCGATGACGACGGGCGCGCCGCCGCCGTCGGGGCTGACGATGGCCGCGCAGGCCAGCCGGCTGAGCACGCCAAGTTGCTCCAGAGCGCCGGTGCTCAGTTGATCGACGTGCAGGGTGTCGCCGTCGAGCGTGCGGCGCACGATCCGCAGATCGTCGTCGAGGTCGACCTCGAACGTCTTGTTGAACACGATGCGCCCGAGGCGCTCGATGCGCTGCTTGAAGGGCTCGACGTAACGCTGGCGGGCCTCCCGGCGCCGCTCATCGAACGTGGCGTGGAGCAGGCGGGCTGCCTCGGCCCGCGCCTCGGTGCGCTCATGCTCGTGCGCGAGGCGCTTGTGCCGGCTGGCTGCTTCGTCAAGGCGGGTGTGGAGGCCTTGGTCGCCACGGAACTCAATAGCCATGCGCAACTCGTTCTGGCGTGTCTTGTTGGACTGCAGGTCGACGGCAGCGCGCCGGGCGGCGGCGCTGGCGTTCTGGAGTTCAACTTCGAGCGAGCCGGGATCGGCCGCCTCCAGATCTGCCTCGGTCTTCTCCAAGGTCTCCTTGGAGGCGTCGGCCTTCTGCTGTGCTGCGGCGAGCCGGCCGGCGATGTCGGCGTCCGACAGCTCCTGTCGCGCCGCATCGAGCTTTCTCTTGGCCATGCGGTGAGCGTCGCGGGCGCTCTCGATCTTGGCGCTGAGCGTGGCGTCCTGCATGCGAGCCTTCTCCCGCTGTTCGGGCGCGCCTCGGGTGGTGCTCTCGCAGGTCTCGAACTCTTCTCTCCTCTTGGCGACAAGTCCTTCAGCCTTGTCAGCGATCCTTCTGGACTCCTCAAGGTCAGCCGGCATCGGCGGTTCAGGGGGCCGTTCGGCGGCGTACTCGTCGATCCTCCTGGAAAGGCCCCTGATCTTGCGACTCAGGTCCTCGACCGTCAGATCGCGCAGGTCGCGCTTGATTGTCTCGCGGGCGTCCTCGCGGTTCCGTTCGGCCTCCTGGCGCCGGTTGGCCGCTCGTCGCGCTCCAGCCAGATCGGCTACCCCGCCTGTCTCGCAAAGGCGGGCCAACGTGTCATGGGCGTTGCTGCGCTCGGTGGCGAGACTCTTGTTGCCTGTCCCAGCTGTGACCCGGACCCTCGCCGAGTCCGCGATGACCAGCTCGATCTCGTCTTCCACCACTGTGCGCTTGGCCTCGCCGGCGGCGAGGGTGGTGTCCTCCCCGTCGATCCGCAACGAGACGTCGCGCAAGGCGGTCGTCTCCACTGACGCGACAGCAGCGTCGGCGGCCACCTTGTCAAGGTGCGCCTGCTCGATCTCGGCCAGCAGATCGCCGTCGACTCTGGCAGCTTCGAGCTGAGTCTCTGCCTCGCGCAGTGCTGTTTCTGCCTCTGTCACCCGATCGTGGCGTTCCCTCAGCTGGGCGACGTCGATCTGTCGACGGTTGTGGTCGTGGTCTTCGTTGGCCCGGCGCTGTTCGGACTCTGCGGCGCGCAGTTCTTCCCGAGACTTCGTGAGGGCGGCCTCGGCGTCCTCGGCAAGCTGTCCTGCTGCCGTGAGGGACGGCGCCACCCGTTCCGCCTCGGCTTCGAGTCCGCTCAGTTCTGTGGCCCGCTCGTCGAGAGAGCCCGCCAGCTCTTGGCGACGCTGCTGATCGCCGGCGATGCGGTCGCGCTGCGCGGCCTTGGTCTCGTGGTCGGCCCTCAGGCGGTCTGCCTCTCGGCTGAGCTTCTCAGCTGCGGCCCACTGGTCGCCCAGCTCGTCTTCCTGCCGCTTGCAGTCTTCCAGAGTCCTCGCGAGCCGGCCCTCGTCCTCTGACAGCCGCCTCACCTCGGCCGCGTCGTCCTCGATCTCCCGGAGTCTCGCTTGGATCTCCTCAACCTGCTTCTTGGCCTCGTCGACGCCGACTTCCGACGACTTGCGATCACCTTTGGGCCGGCCTTGGGCGGTCCAGTAGCGAAGGCGCTCGTCGCATATTCGGTCCCACAGATTGTCCTCGCGGCCGGACGCGAGTTCGCTCCCGGCGGCTTGGTCGAGGGCTCCTCCCAACGATGTGGCGCCGAAGCCCGGCAGGGCCAGCTTCGTGCCCTGGTCGATTCGCAGGGCATCCCACAGGTCCTTATCCAGAGTGTCGTCGAGGATCTCCGTCACCCGTTGGTGGGCCTCGCGTCCCTTGAGCTGCTCGTGCCGGGGTGAGGTGATCTCCAGGGTCGTCGAGCGGTCGCGCAGCCATCGCTTGCGGAACACGAACCGGTAGTCGCCCGAGGACATCTCGACCTCGACATCGGGGCCTGCGTCCCGGCCGACGGGCCCAACCGACTTGACTCGACGGGCTGAGGACGAGTCCATGACTTCGAGGATCAGATCGAGGGCCTCAGGGATGGAGGTCTTGCCGACCTCGTTGGGACCCTCCACCACCGTTACGCCTTCGACAGAGAATGCGACCTCGCAGTCGTTGACGCCGCGGTAGTCGCGCAGCCGCACCCGGTGGAGCCTCATTCGGACACTCCTTCAAGCCGGTTCCGTCGTGGACGGGGCGATCCTGGCACGGTGGCGCTCATTCGGCCGCTCCGGCCAGCCGGCGCAGCACCTGTTGCCAATCGGCGGTCGGCGTGCTGCGTGTATCGCTCATTCGGCCGCTCCCGCGAGCCGGTGCAGCAATGCCAGCGCGTCACGGGCCGCGACAGCCTGCTCGCCCGACTCGGCCTTCTCGCGCAGCTCACCCAGCGCCTCGTGCGCGTAGCCTGAGAGTCCGAAGCCGTCGAGGTCTGCGCCGTCGGGAATCACTGCCAGTTCGCTGCGCCTCTCCCAAGTCTCAAGAGCTGCCAGCAGCTGGGAGTGGTGGTCGAGCAGGTTGTCGAGTCTCGCCTTCTGGGCCACCGAGACTTGGCCGATCAACGCCAGTTTGACGATCGTCCGCGACTTGTCGCCGAGGTCTGACAGCCATTGCTCCAGTGCGTCGATGTCCGCGTCGCCGCTCAACTCCCAGTCTCGGCGCTCGAACCTCCAGGCGCCTACCGGGCGGGTCTCGACGTTCACCTTCTCCGCGCCGAGGTCGACGACGAGTACGTTCCCCGGGTCGGTCTCGTTGTAGTCGGTGGGCTCGGGCGCACCCGAGTACCAGACTCGGCCGGTGTCTCCCACGTCAGTGGTCGAGTGGCGGTCGCCGAGCGCCGCGTAGTGGATCAGCCCTTCCCCGATCCTCTCCCGGAGCTTCGCCAGCGAGACGAGCGCCGGGTTGTGTTCGTCCGGTGACAGTGCATCCACCCCGCCGTGGCCGGCAACCGCTCCGTAGGCGGCGACCGCGCCGTGGGCGACGACAATGCGGACCGCGTCGGTCGGGCCGAGCTCCTTGCAGGCGTCGTTCACCAGATCGGTGAGCGGACGCTTGCTCGTCCACGGCGCCGGGACCAACTCCACGCCGGGCGCCGCCTGTAGCGGCTCGGATTCCCCCAGCACCTTCACGTTGTCGGGCTTGTTGTCGGCGAAAGTCCGAGATCCGAATATCGACGACGCGTCGAGCGGGTCGTGGTTGCCGGGCAGCAGGTAGAAGTCGACCTCGGGGTTGGCGCGCATCTTCTCGAGGGCTCGAAGCAGCACCTTCCGGTCTACCTGGTTCGACTCGAACACGTCGCCGCAGACCACGACGAAGGCACAGCCCTCCGTCGCGGCCAGCTCCCCGATCGTGCCGACAGCCTCGATGCGGGCGGCGTCGAAACGCGCTTGGGCCTCGCCATGCAGGAAGTGGCGGGTCATGCCGAACTGCCAGTCGGCGGTATGCACGAACTTGACCATGTTCGGATTGTTCCGGTTGTCGGCGGTTGGAGGGTCTGAGACACAGAATGCCCTTGAAAATGCTCTATCGTCAATCTATGAATTTGAAATAACTAGTATTATTGCACCTATGGGATGATAGCTGCCTGCTGATGGACGAGGCGATCCGGCGGGCCTGCGAGGCGCTCAGCGAGATGGTGGAGCTGGCCCGGAACGGGCCGGCCTCGTGCGCCGAGCTGCGCCGGGGGCTGCAAGGTGAGCAAGGCGCTGTGCGGCAAGCTGGCCGCCTTCCAGGTCGGCAGTGCTGCGGTGCTGGCAGTGCGGGAGAGCCACGGCGACGGCGGCACCGGGGTGCTGGCACGAGCGGCGGACCTGTCGAGGCAGGATGCGGCTGGGCAGGTCAAGACCGCACAGCGGCTGGCGGCGCTACCCGAGGTGCAGCGGGAGGGTCGGTCCCGCGCGGTCGCGGCAAGAACATGACAGCCACCCGCTCCCGCGCGAGGATCCGCTGTTCAACCTCGTCTGACGGTCGGGCTGAGCCGACAGATGCGCTCGTCGTCCACTCAGCCGGAGTCGTCCGAGTCGGCGGGCGCGCTGTCGTCGGAGTCCGAGGGTGGGTCGTTTCCGGATGCCGCATCGTCGTCGGGCGAGTCGTCCCTGGATGCATCACCGTCTTCGGGGCGGTTCTTGAGCTGGACGAAGGCCATGCGGATCTGAGACAGGGCGTCCTGCAGGGTGGACTCCGCCTCGCCGAGGCGGCCCTTCATCCCGTCCAGCAGCGCGCCCAGGGCGTCGATCGCCACGGCCCCCTCGGCAAAGTTCGGCGGCTGGTTCGAGAGGTGCAGGGCGGCCAGCTCGTACAGGCCCATGGCGTGGTTGGCGACCACCACCGAGGCGGGCACCGCCTTGAGCCGCTCGCGGGACTCGGCCAGCTCCCGGATGTACTGCTCGGCCTGCTCACGCTCCTCCGGCGACAGGCTGTCGAGGTCGAAGTCGTCGGGCGGGGCGGCCGCATCCTCTGGGGCGGTCGGCGCGTCGTGGGGCCCGGTGCCGCGATCGCCTACCGGTACTTCCCCTCCAGGGGTCCACAGCGTGCTCATCCGAACACCTCCGGCTCACGCTCGCAGATGGGCTTGGCCGCTTGCCGCGACCGGCTGCTACCCTACCGGGGTCAATCCAGCGGACATGCGCCCCGGCCGCGGCCGGGGCGTTCCGCCCGAATTCGGAGGTTCCGTGCTCACGAGGAGTGAACGGCGATAGCACCGCCAGGCGAAGAGCCCAATATCAATGACCAGATCCGAGCCCCCGAGGTGCGTCTCGTCGGTGAGGATGGTCAGCAGATCGGCATAAGGACGCTTCAGGATGCGCTGAACCTGGCCCGAGCCGCGGGACGCGACCTCGTCGAGGTTGCGGAGGCGGCCAACCCGCCCGTCTGCCGCATCATGGACTACGGAAAGTTCAAGTACGAGGCGGCTCAGCGGGCCAAGGAGTCCCGCCGCAAGTCGTCCAACGTCATGGTCAAGGAGATGAAGTACCGGCCCAAGATCGGTCGGGGCGACTTCGACACCAAGACCCGCAGAGTCGAGAAGTTCCTGGGTGAGGGCAACAAGGTCAAGGTAACCATCATGTTCCGGGGACGGGAGGTCCAGCATCCCGAGTTGGGCAAGAAGATCCTCGACGATGTGGCCGCAACCGTCGAGCATGTGGGCAAGGTGGAGTTCCAGCCCCGCCAGGACGGTCGCAACATGGTGATGGTGCTCGCTCCCGACAAGCAGGCACAGGCCCGGCATCGCCGTAGACTTGAGGCCGAGGCTGCTCTGGCGGCCACCGAGACGCCCCAGCCCGGCACCTCGGAGTAGAACCTCACCGGCCATCGCTCTCACCCCGAAGCGAGCAGCCGGGTCAGCCACGAACAGGATCAAGAGCCAACCATGCCCAAGATGAAGACACACCGGGGCGCGGCCAAGCGCTTCCGGCGCACCGGCACCGGCAAACTGCGTCGCCGCCGGACCAACAAGAACCACATCCTCGAGAAGAAGTCCCCCAAGCGCAAGCGCCAGTTGCGGGCCCCGGCCGACGTGACGCCGTCGGACGAGAGGATGCTGCGGGACCTGGGCATCTAGGGCCCTACCCTTTGCGGGCCGCTCCCAGGGCTGCCCGCAGGACTTCCAAGGAGACAAGTCGATGGCCAGAGTGAAGCGTCCCGCCCAGTCCAGGCGCCGCCGCCGGGCGCTGCTGGACCGGGCCAGCGGCTACTACGGCAACAAGTCCCGGTCCTGGCGAGCCGCCAACGAGCAGCTCATGCACTCGGGCAACTACGCGTTCCGCGACCGCAGGGCCCGCAAGAACGACTTCCGCCGGCTCTGGATCCAGCGCATCAACGCGGCCTGCCGCCAGCGGGGCACGTCCTACAGCCGTTTCATCGCCGGGCTGAAGGCGGCCGGCATCGAGGTCGACCGCAAGATCCTGGCCGACCTGGCCGTCAACGACCCCGACGCTTTCACCGCTCTGGTCGAAGCGGCCTCCGAAACCTCCGCGGCCCAGGCTCGGGCGAGCTGACCGGACCTGGCGCGCTCGGACCGCGCAACCAGCGGGTAGCCGAGCTGCGGCGCCTGGTGCGCCGGCGCGCCCCGGGCGACTCCACCGTCGTCCTGGAGGGGCCGCGCACGCTGTCTGAGGCGTTGGAAGCCGGGATCGAGCCGTCGGTCGTGGCCGTCGCCGAATCCGCCGCAGGGGACGCGAGCGTTCAGAAGCTGCTGCGCCGTCTCAGCTCCAGTACGGAGATGCTGGTGCTGTCGGACCGGGCCTTCGACTCGGTGGCGCCCGCCGCGAGTCCCCAGCCGGTGTTGGCGTTGGCCGGCAAGCCACGGACCCGTTTGCCGCCGTCGCTGGAGCAGGACGATCTCGTGCTGGTGCTCGTGGATGTCTCCGATCCCGGTAACGCCGGGACGATCATTCGCACCGCCGAGGCCTGCGCGGCCTGCTGCGTGGTGGTGGTGGGCGGAGCCGACCCGTGGGCGCCAAAGGCGGTGCGGGCCTCTGCCGGATCGGCGCTGCGTCTGCCGGTGGTGCAGGCGACCGACGCCTCGGCGGTCCTCGAAGCCCTACGGACTGCGGGAGCGGTCATCGTGGCTGCGGACGCTCACGACGGCGAGCGCCACGACTCGGGAGTGCTGGCCGCGGGCACCGGCCCGGTGGCTCTGGTGCTCGGGTCTGAGTCGCACGGTCTCGCACCCTCGCTCCGTGAACTGGCAGACCGCCGGGTCCGGATCCCGATGGAGGGCGGCGCCGAGTCCCTGAACGTGGCCATGGCCGCCACCCTCCTCGCCTTCGAGTTCCGCCGCAGCCGCGTTCTGTGAACAAACATGCGGCCAGGAGCGGCTCAACTGCTCACAGAGGGGTGTGGCGTGGCTCCGCCGAGTAGCGGCCCGTGTGCTCTAGCCTTGCTCGGATGATGGAGGTCTACGAGCAGGCCGCCACCGACGCCGCGGAGCGCCTCGCCGCGGCTGCGGACCTTGATGCCGTGGCCGGCATCGAGCGGGAGTTGCTGGGCCGCCGCTCGCAGCTCACCGAGGCCAAGCGCAAGCTCGGTGAACTCGACCCGGGCGCGCGGGCCGAGGCCGGTCGCCTTCTCAACGAAGCCCGGGGCCGGGTCGAGGCCGCGGTGGCCGCGGCCCGGGCCCGGCTGTCGGCGTCGGGCCGGGCCGATCGCTACGCCGCCGAGAGGCTCGACCTCACCGAGCGGCTGCCCCGGACCGCACCGTTGCGCAGAGGCCACTTCCATCCCGTCACGCAGGCCCGCGACCGCCTCGAGGACGTGTTCGTGGGGATGGGCTACACGGTCGCCGAGGGCCCCGAGGTGGAGAGCGCCTGGTACAACTTCGAGGCCCTCAACATCCCCGACTGGCACCCGGCCCGGGGCAGCTTCGACACGATATTCGTGAACCTCGGCGAGCCCGAGGAGGTGATGCTGCGCTCCCACACCTCGCCGGTGCAGATCCGGGTGATGGAGAACCGCAAGCCGCCCATCTACATCGTGGCGCCGGGCCGGACCTTCCGGGCCGACACCGCCGACGCCACCCATCTTCCCGCCTTCAACCAGATCGAAGGCTTGGCCGTGGACCGCAACATCACGATGGGCGACCTCGCCGGCACCATCGACGAGTTCGTCAGGGCCTTCTTCGGGGGCGAGGTCAAGAGCCGGCTCCGCCCGTCGTACTTCCCGTTCACCGAGCCGTCCGCAGAGTTCGACATCTCCCGCCCCGACGGCTCCTGGCTGGAACTGGGCGGCTGCGGGATGGTCCATCCCAACGTGTTGAGCAACTGCGGTATCGATCCCGAGGAGTGGCAGGGTTTCGCCTTCGGCTTCGGTATCGACCGGTTGGCGGTGATGCGCCACGAGATCGACGACATCCGCGAGTTCGTCAACAACGACGTTCGCTTCCTGAGCCAGTTCTGATGAGGCTGGATCCCCGATGAAGGTTCTGCTGTCGTGGCTCAGGGAGTTCGCGCCCGATATCGGAGGCGATCCTGCCGCGCTCAGCGACGTGCTGAGCGCGCTGGGGCTGACGGTGGAGGAGATGACCGTCACCGGTGCGATGCCCGGCGGCGTGGTGCTGGGCAGGGTGCTGGACCTGCGCCCCCACCCCGATGCCGACCGGATCCAGCTCGTCGACGTGGACGACGGCTCAGGCTCGACCCTGCAGGTGTGCTGCGGGGCGTTCAACATGGCGGTCGGCGACCTGGTGCCGCTGGCCCGGGTGGGGACAGTGATGCCCAGCGGGCTGGAGATAGCCCGCCGCAAGCTGAGAGGCCAGACCTCCGAGGGCATGTGCTGCTCGGAGATCGAGCTCGACATGGGAGCCGACGCTGAGGGCATCATGATCCTCAACGACCGGGTCGCGCCCGGCGCCGAGCCGGGTACGCCGCTGGCCGAGGCCCTCGGCTTGGAGCCCGACGTGCTGTGGGACCTCGACGTCGGCGCCAACCGGCCCGACGCCCTGTCGGTGATGGGCGTGGCCCGCGACCTCGCAGCCGGCCTGGGTGTGGCCTTCGAACCTCCCGACTGGTCGACACCCGCTTCGGGCCCCGACATCTCGGAGGCCGTCGACGTGGAGATCGTCGACCCGACGCTGTGCGGCCGCTTCGTCGGGCGGGTGCTGCGCAACGCTCCGCAGGGCTCGTCGCCGGCGTGGATGGCCAGCCGGCTGACCGCGCTGGGCCAGCGTCCCATCAACCTCGTCGTCGACATCTCCAACTACGTGATGCTGGAGCTGGGCCAGCCCAGCCACACCTTCGACCTGGGCCGGGTGAGCGGAGCCCGGATCCGGGTGCGCCGGGCCCGCGACGGCGAGACGATCACAACCCTCGACGGCCAGCACCGCACCCTGTCCGACGGCGACGGGGTGATCGCCGACGGCGACGACGACGTGATCGGCATCGCCGGGGTGATGGGCGGGGCGTCCACCGAGATCGACGCCGGCACCACCGACGTGCTGGTCGAGATGGCGTGGTGGGACCCGCCGTCCATATCGCGCACAGCCAAACGGCTGAACCTCTCCAGCGAGGCCTCGACCCGGTTCCGGCGGGGCGCCGACTGGGGCTACAACGTCGAGCGCTGCATGAACCGCTTCGTCCAGCTGGCGGTGGAGCAGGGGGCCGAGGTTGCACCGGGTCTCATCGACGAGCGCGGCAACCTGCCGGACCGCCGCCCGCTGCGGGTGCGCGCCGTGAGGGTGAACAGCCTGCTCGGCACCGGCCTGAGCGCGGAGGCGATGACCGGGCATCTGCGCTCCATCGGCTTCGGCGTGGACCCTGCCGGTGACACCGAACTGGACGTGTCCATCCCCACATGGCGCTGGGACACCGAGACCGAGACCGACGTCTCCGAGGAGGTGGCCCGGCTCCACGGGTACGAGAACATCGAGCGCACCGTCCCCACCGCCAACGAGGCCGGCGGGCTGTCGGCCTACCAGAAGGATCGCCGCCTGGTGCGGGAGGTGCTAGTGGGCGCGGGCTGCCTGGAGACGCAGCCGATGCCCTTCGTGGCACCGGGTGCGCTGGCTGCGGTGGGCCTGGCCGAGGACGGCATCACCCTGTCCAACCCGGTCGACGACAGCGAGTCGGTGCTGCGGACGTCGCTGCTTCCCGGCCAACTGGGGGCGGTCGCGCACAACCAGCGCCACTTCAACGGGGATGTGCGGCTGTTCGAGATCGGCCACGTCTACCTGCCGGCACCGGAGGGTCAGCTGCTCCCCGACGAGCGGGAGTTCCTGGCCGTAGCCCTGTCGGGCACCGAGGCCCCGGCCGCGGTGGCAGTGCTCGACCTGCTGGCCGAGGCGCTGGCGCTGCCTGCGGTGGAGATGCGCGCCGCCGTGCTTCCGGGGATGCATCCCACCCGATCCGCCGAAGTGGTGGTGGCCGGGCGGGCGCGCGGCGCGGTGGGGGAGGTCGATCCCGAGGTGCTGGAGGCCTGCGGGGTGTCCGGTCGGGTGGCATGGCTGCAGCTCGACCTGCAACAGGTGCTCGAGGGCCCCCGCACCAGGCGCCGTTACCGCCCTGTCAGCAAGTACCCGCCCAGCGATGTGGACCTAGCCTTCGTCGTGCCCGACGAGGTGGCTGCGGTCCTCCTCGAGCGGGCGCTGCGAGCCTCGGCCGGATCGCTGCTGGCCCGTGTCGAGCTGTTCGACTCGTACCGCGGGTCCGGCGTGCCTGAGGGCTCCCGCAGCCTGGCCTACCGGCTGCGGTTCCAGGCGCCGGACCGCACCCTCACCGATGCCGAGGTGGCTGAGATCCGCCAGCGCTGCATAGACGAGACCTCCCGCCGCACAGGTGCCACCCTTCGATCCTGATTTGCACGGCCCGCCGGGTTGGGCTGCAGATCTGGTTAGGCCCTTGCCAGTACGCCGTTGTTCGAGCAGGGCGAACTGAAGCCGACGACCTGCAGTCCACCCCAGCCTGCCAACACGCCGACGGCGTCCTTCACCGCCAGATCCAGGGAGGCTGCCGGTCCAGTGAAGTGGATGTAGTGGTGCCCGTTCCTGGTGGAGTGGCCGGTGGCTCCGGTGTGTGACGCGACCCACTCGGAGAAGTCGTCGTCGGAGCAGTCGGGGCCCACAGCCTCGAGAGTGAATCTGAAACTAGTCATGTGCGACTCCTAGCTCCGCTCACGAGGGTACTCCGAGTGCGGGCATCGGGCCATGTCTTTCTGAAAAAGTGTCCCAAGTGTTGAGAATAATTGCAGATTGGGCTTCGACTAGGTAGCTTGGCCGGATGCACAAGGTTACTGTGATCGGCGCGTCGGGGTTCACCGGGGCGGAGCTGCTCCGGATCTGCGCGGCCCATCCCGAGTTGGAGGTGACGGTGGCCACGGGCGACTCGATGGCCGGCCGGGCAGTGGCCGACCTGTACCCGAGCCTGGCCGCGGCCTACGGCGACACTCAATTCGTGCCCTACGAGCCGGGAGTAGCGACCGGCTGCGATCTGGCCTTCTGCGGGCTGCCCCACGGCGCCTCGCAGTCCCTCGTCGGCGAGCTGCGCGACGACGTGAAGCACATAGTCGATCTGGCTGCGGACTTCCGGCTCGACGATCCCGGCCTGTACCCGGCGTGGTACGGCGAGGAGCACACCGCGCCGGAGCTGCTGACCGAGTTCGTGTTCGGCCTTCCCGAGCTGTTCCGCGAGGCCATCCGGGGCGCCGAGCTGGTGGCCGCACCGGGCTGCTACGTGACCACGGCCGCATTGGCGCTGGCCCCCCTTGTGGCTGCGGGCGCGGTGGAGCCGACCGGCATCATCGTCGACGCGGCCAGCGGGGTGTCCGGCGCGGGCCGGCCGCCCAAGCCGAGCACCGCGTTCTGCACGGTGGACGAGGACTTCACCGCCTACGGCCTGCTGACCCACCGGCACACGCCTGAGATCGAGATGGCCGTGTCCCGCCACTCCGGCACCGATGTGCAGGTGCTGTTCACGCCCCATCTGGCCCCCATGAACCGGGGCATCCTCGCCACCTGCTACGCCCGGCCCACCGGAGCGACGAGCACGGACGAAGTCCTCAGCCTGCTGAGCGACGCGTATAGCGACGAGCCCTTCGTGGTGGTGAGCGACCGGTCGCCCTCCACCAAGGCCACGCTGGGATCCAACAGTGTCCACATCACGGCCAGGGCCGACGCCCGCACCGGATGGGTGATGGCCATCGCCGCGCTCGACAATCTGGTCAAGGGAGCGTCGGGCCAGGCCGTGCAGTGCGCCAACCTCGCGCTGGGTATCGACGAGACCGCCGGACTGGCCACGGCCGGGATCTACCCCTAGGACGAGTGGAGGCTGCTATGGCTGAGACCAAGGTCTCCCCGCTCGCTCCCGCGGCCTTCCCTGCCATGCCCGCCATCGCAGGCGTGCGGCTGGCGGTGGCCGCGGCTGGGATCCGCTATGCGGGCCGGGACGACGTGATGCTGGCCGAGATGCCCCCGGGCACCACCGTGGCCGGCACCTTCACCCAATCGCTGTGCACCGCGGCGCCGGTCGACTGGTGCCGGCACGCGCTGGCCGCAAGTTCGGGGCGGGGCCGGGCCATCATCGTCAACTCGGGCAACGCCAATGCCTTCACTGGCGCGGCCGGCTACCGCGCCGCCGAGCACACCGCGGAGTCCGTGGCCGGAGTCCTGGGCGCCCAAGCTCACGAGGTGCTGGTCGCCTCCACCGGCGTGATCGGCGAGGACCTTGCTGTGGAGCGCATAGATGCAGCCCTGCCGGCACTGGTCGCGGGTTTGTCGACTCCGGACCCGCACGCCTGGGAGGCGGCCGCAGTCGCCATCGGCACCACCGATACGTTCCCCAAGGCTGCGTCAGCGCCGGTGGCCGGCACCAGCGCCCATGTAGCTGGCATCGCCAAGGGCAGCGGCATGATCGCCCCAGACATGGCCACGATGCTGGCGTTCGTGTTCACGGACCTCGCCGTCGACGCCCAGACCGCTCAGGAGTGCCTTGCCGGGTCGGTGGAGAAGAGCTTCAACTGCATCACCGTCGATTCCGACACCTCCACCAGCGACACCGTGCTGCTGGCCGCGACGGGCACGTCGGGACAGCCCGCCGCCCTGCACATGGCAGACTTCCGGGACGCACTGGACGCGGTGATGCTGGATCTGGCCCACCAGATAGTGCGGGACGGCGAGGGAGCCACCAAGTTCGTGGCCGTCACCGTCACCGGGGCGGCCGACGATGCCGCCGCGGAAGCCATAGCACGGGCGGTGGCCGACTCCCCCCTGGTCAAGACCGCTCTGGCTGCCTCCGACGCCAACTGGGGCCGCATCGTGGCCGCGGTGGGCAAGGCCGGCCAGCGGGCCGATCGGGACCGGCTCTCGATCTGGATCGGCGACGAGCAGTGCGCCGAGCACGGTGTTCCCCACCCCGGCTACAGCGAGGAGAGGGCCACCGAGCACCTGCTGGGTGACAACATCGAGCTTCGAATCGACGTGGGCGTGGGCCATGGCGAGGCCACGATCTGGACCTGCGACCTGACCCACGGCTACATCGACATAAACGCGGGGTACCGGACATGAGCCCGGACACGACCCAGGCTCCCGACCGGAGCGAGGAGGCGCACGGCTTCGAGCCCGAGCGGAGGGCCCGGGCGCTCGTCGAGGCGCTGCCCTACATCCGGCGTTTCCGGGGCGCGGTGGTGGTCATCAAATACGGCGGCCACGCCATGACCGACCCTGAGCTGGCAGCCTCGTTCGCCCGCGACATCGTGCTGGTGCGAGCCGTCGGGCTGCATCCGGTGGTGGTCCACGGCGGCGGCCCCCAGATCGGCGAGCAGCTGGCCCGCATGGGCAAGCAGAGCGAGTTCCGCGACGGCTTGCGGGTCACCGACGCCGACACTCTCGACGTGGCCCGGATGGTGCTGGTCGGCAAGGTCGGCCGGGACATCGTCAGCGCCATCAACGCCAGCGGGGGAGCGGCCCTGGGACTCTCCGGTGAGGACGGCCACCTCGTGACGGCGGTGCCCCGGGATCCTGCTCTCGGGTTCGTGGGCGACGTCGCGGCGGTCAATCCGAGCGTCATCGAGCGACTGGTGGCTGAACAGATCATCCCCGTGGTCTCCTCGATCGGCGCGGACGCCGGCGGCCAGGCCTACAACATCAACGCCGACACCATGGCTGCGGCTCTCGCCGGCGCGCTCGGCGCGGCCAAGGTCGTGTACCTCACCGACGTGCCCGGCCTGCTTGCCGACCAGGCAGACGTGTCGTCGCTGGTGAGCCGGGCCACCGTCACCGAGGTGGAGGCCATGATCGCCTCCGGTGCCGTGAGCGGTGGGATGATCCCCAAGGCGAGAGCCTGCGTGGACGCAGTGCTCCAGGGCGCCGGCTCGGCCCACATGCTCGACGGCCGGATGCCCCATGCTGTGCTGCTCGAGCTGTTCACCGATGCTGGAATAGGCACAATGATCACCGAGAACGACGCATCCAGGGAGACACGCGAGGACCAGTCATGAGTAGAGCCGTGCTGATGAACAACTACGGCACCCCGCCGGTGACCTTCGTGCGCGGCGACGGCGCCGAGCTGTGGGACGACCGCGGTCGCCGCTATCTCGACTTCCTGTGCGGACTGGCGGTGACCGGGCTGGGCCATGCCCATCCGGCTGTCACCGAGGCCGTCGCCTCCCAGGCATCGACGCTCATCCACACGTCCAACCTGTTCGCCAACGAGCCGACGGCCGAAGTGGTGGAGACGCTCGACCGGCTGATCCGGTCCGGTCCCGGCGGCGACACCGAGCCCGGCCGGATCCTGTTCCAGAACTCCGGTGCGGAGGCGGTCGAGGCCGCCCTCAAGCTCGCCCGCAAGTATCAGGGCCGGGGCCGGCACGGGGCGGTGAGCGCATACGGTTCGTTCCACGGCCGCACGCTGGCCGCGCTGGCGGCCACCGGCCAGCCCGAGAAGCACGAGCCCTTCCAGCCCATGCCGGAGGGCTTCCGGCATGTTCCCTTCGATGACATCGACGCGCTCGTGGCCGCGCTCGATCCCTCCGTCGGCGCAGTAGTGCTCGAATCGGTGCAGGGCGAGGGCGGCGTGGTTCCGGCTGGCGACGGGTACCTGCAGGCCGTGCGGCGGGTCTGCGACGAGCGCGGCATCCTGCTGGTGCTCGACGAGATCCAGACCGGCCTGGCCCGCACCGGACGGTGGTTCGGCTACCAGCACGCCGGAGTGCAACCCGACATCGTGACCATGGCCAAGGCGCTCGGCAACGGCGTGCCCACCGGAGCGGTCTGGGCCCGGGCCGAAGTCGCCGCCGCCTTCGCTCCCGGCGATCACGGCTCGACCTTCGCGGGCCAGCCCCTGGCGCTGGCCGCGGTCCGGGCGGTGCTCGCCGAGATGCAGGCCATCGACGCGCCCGCCACCGCCGACCGCCTCGGTGCCGCGCTGCGGGACCGGCTGCTCCAGATCGACGGCGTGGACAGTGTGCGGGGCCGGGGCCTGCTGCTGGCCGCGGAGCTGTCGGAGGAGGCGAGGGCGGGCCGCTCGGCGAAGGACGTGGCCTCGGCCTGCCTCGACCGGGGGCTGGTGGTGAACGGAGTGACGCCGGCGGCCCTGCGGCTGGCCCCGCCGTTCGTGGTCTCCACCGAGCAACTCGCCGAAGGGTGCTCCATCCTGGCGGGCGTCCTGGAGCAGCGCTGATGCGCGACCGCGACCCACTTGCGACAACCGATTCCCACTCGATGAAGGAGCTCACATGCGCCACTTCCTAGACATCGACGACCTGGATCCGAGCGAGCTCGCCCGGATCCTGAACTTGGCGACCACCCCGAACCCGCCGCCGGTCCTGGCCGGCAAGGGCGCGTCGCTGCTGTTCGAGAAGCCCTCGGCCCGCACCCGCAGCGCCACCGAGATGGCTGTGGTGCAGTTGGGGGGCCACCCCACCTACATCGGTGCAGCCGAGGTCGGTCTGGACGAGCGCGAGAGCGTGGAGGACGTGACCCGCACCCTGGCGTGCTACAGCGCGGTGATCGGGGCGAGGGTGTTCGCCCACGACACTGTGAAGCGCATGGCGGCGGTAAGCGGTGTGCCGGTCATCAACCTGCTCAGCGACACCGCCCACCCCACCCAGGCGGTGGCCGATCTGCTGACGATCCGGGCTGCCCGCGGCCATCTCGAAGGCCGTGTCCTGGCCTACGTCGGCGACGCCAACAATGTGGCCCACTCGCTGGCGTACGCGGCCGGCCTGGCGGGCATGGCGGTGCGGATCGCCAGTCCCCCCGGCTACGAGTTCAGCGAGGCCGACCTGCGGCGGATGCGCCGCCACGGCTGCGAGCCCGTCCAGGTGCAGAAGCCGGCCGAGGCGGTGAGCGGTGCCGATGTGGTCTACACCGATGTGTGGACCTCGATGGGCCAGGAGCAGGAGGCCGAGAAGCGCCGCAAGGACTTCGCCGGGTTCAGGGTGGACCGGAGGCTGATGGCCCGGGCCTCGGCCGATGCCGTGTTCCTCCACTGCCTGCCCGCCCACCGGGGCGAGGAGGTGGCATCGACCGTGCTCGACGGTCCTAGCAGCCGGGTGTGGGAGCAGGCCGCCAACCGGATGCACGCGGCCAGGGGCCTGCTGCTGTGGCTCATCGAACAGGCCGGGTGACTTCAGCATGAGCAAGACCAGCCGCCAGCATCTCATCGTCCGGCTGCTCGGCGAGCACGCCGTGGTCAGCCAGCAGCAGCTCGTCGATCTGCTGGCTTCGGGAGGCGTGACCGCGACCCGGGCCACGGTGTCGCGCGATCTCGATGGGCTGGGTGCGGTGAAGGTCCGGGTTCCGGGAGGGAGAACCGTGTACGCCATCCCCGAGCACCCCGTCGATCGCATCGCCCCCGAGGAGCATCTGCGGAAGGTGATGGGCGACTGGGTGGCCGACATCGGCGCCTCGGGCAACCTCGCGGTGGTGCGCACGCCGCCCGGCTCGGCCCACGTGGTGGCGTCCGCCCTCGACCGGGCCGGTCTTGAAGAGGTGCTCGGGACGGTGGCCGGCGACGACTCGCTGATCGTGGTGGCCACCGACGGGACGCCGGGCTCGGAGCTGGCCGACCGCCTGCGGGACCTGGCCGGGCTGGACCGGTGACCACAGAACGAGTCTGAGAGGTATTCGATGAGCACACCGCACGCCGCGCCGTCTGGCGCCGCGCCCGTTTCCAAGGTCGTGCTGGCCTACTCGGGCGGGCTGGACACGTCCATCATCCTGCACTGGCTGAAGGAGACCTACGGCTGCACGGTGGTCACCTTCACCGCCGACATCGGCCAGAACGACGAACTCGAGCCGGCCCGGGCCAAGGCCCTGGCCATGGGCGTCGCGCCCGAAGACGTATTCATCGAGGACCTGCGGGAGGAGTTCGCCCGCGACTTCGTGTTCCCGATGTTCAGGGCCAATGCCGTCTATGAGGGCGAGTACCTGCTGGGCACGTCCATCGCCCGGCCCCTGATCGCCAAGCGGCTGGTCGAGATCGCCACTCAGACCGGCGCCGACGCCATCAGCCACGGGGCCACCGGCAAGGGCAACGACCAGGTCCGCTTCGAGCTCGGGGCCTACGCGCTGAAGCCCGAGATACGGGTCATCGCGCCCTGGCGGGAGTGGGACCTGGGCTCCCGGGAGTCGCTCATGGCCTACGCGGCCGCCCACGGCATCCCCATCGAGCGCAAGCGGGGCACCGAGTCCCCGTTCTCGATGGACGCCAACATGCTCCACATCTCATACGAGGGCGGTCCGCTGGAGGATCCCTGGTACGAGCCCCCCGCGGAGATGTGGCTCTGGTCGGTGAGCCCGCAGGCCGCTCCCAACGAGCCGACCTACGTGGACCTCACTTTCGCGGGCGGCGACATCGTGGCCGTCGACGGCCGGCCCATGACCCCGGCCCAGGTGCTGGCCACCCTCAACGAGTTGGGCGCAGCCAACGGTGTCGGGCGGATCGACATCGTGGAGAACCGCTACGTGGGCATGAAGAGCAGGGGGGCGTACGAGACGCCGGGCGGCACGATCATGCTGCGGGCCCACCGGGCCATCGAGTCGATCACTCTCGACCGTGAGATGGCCCATCTCAAGGACGAGATGATGCCCCGCTACGCGGAGCTGATCTACAACGGCTACTGGTGGAGCCCGGAGCGCAGGATGCTCCAGACCGCAATCGACTACAGCCAGACCAGCGTGAACGGCGAGGTCCGGTTGCGGCTCTACAAGGGCAACGTGGACGTGGCCGGGCGCCGCTCCGACGACTCGTTGTTCGACTACAGAGTGGTCACCTTCGAGGAGGACGAGGGCGCCTACGACCAGGCTGACGCCTCCGGGTTCATCGCGCTGCACGCTCTGCGGCTGCGCAATCTGGCCCGCAAGCAGCTCGAGAGAGGGGGCTAGCGGTGGACGACTCCGCGACCCTGTGGCACGGGCGCTTCGACGGCGACCCTGCCGGCGCGCTCCGGGCCCTCAACGACAGCCTGTCCTTCGACCGGCGCATGTTCCGCGAGGACATCGCGGGCTCGCGCGCTCACGCGACGATGCTGGCCGCGGTCGGGCTGATCACCGGCGACGAGCGCGACGCCATCTGCGAGGCCCTCGACACCGTCGAGGCCGAGATGGCCGGGGGGCGCTTCGTCGTCGCGCCCGGCGACGAGGACATCCACACTGCGGTGGAGCGGCGGGTCACCGAGCTCACGCCGGCCGGGGCCAAGCTCCACACCGGCCGCAGCCGCAACGACCAGGTGGCCGCCGACCTGCGGCTCTGGACCCGGGCCGCGCTGGATGACGTCGCCCGGGGCGTGCTCGGGCTGCAGCGGACGCTGCTGAGCCGGGCCGGGGACGCCGGCGGGGCGCTGCTGCCCGGCTACACCCATCTCCAGCAGGCCCAGCCGGTGCTGCTGGCTCACCATCTGCTGGCCCACGGCTGGGCGCTGGCCCGCGACACCGAGCGGCTGGCCGAGGCCCGTCGCCGGGCCGACGTGTCGCCGCTGGGCGCGGGCGCCCTGGCCGGATCGTCGCTGCCGCTGGACCCGGCGCGGACCGCAGCCGAGCTCGGATTCGCGTCCGTCTTCGACAACAGCCTCGACGCGGTCGCCGACCGCGACTTCGTCGTCGACGCCCTCTATGCGCTGGCCGTGCTGGGAGTGCACCTGAGCCGGATCGGCGAGGAGCTGGTGCTGTGGGCGTCCTCGGAGTTCGGCTTCGTGGAGCTCGACGACGCCTACGCGACCGGCTCGTCGATGATGCCCCAGAAGAAGAACCCGGACGTGGCCGAGCTGGCCCGGGCCAAGGCCGGTCGCCTCATCGGGCACCTGACCGGTCTGCTGGCCACCCTCAAGGGTCTGCCCCTGGCCTACGCCAAGGACCTGCAGGAGGACAAGGAGCCCCTGTTCGACGCGGTCGACACCGTCATGCTGACGGTGGCCGCCCTCGACGGCCTGCTGGCCACCGCCCGCTTCGACACGGACCGGATGGCCGATGCGGCGTCGTCGCCCTACGCGGCGGCCACCGACCTGGCCGAGTGGCTGGTCGCGAGAGGGACTCCGTTCCGCGAGGCCCACGCCGCGGTCGCCGACATGGTGAGGCGCGCGCTCGCCGGTGAGGGAGCGCTGACCGACTTGGTGGCCGCCGACGACCGGCTCGGGCCGGAGGCCGCCGCGCTGCTCGCGCCGGACGCATCCGCCGCCCGCCGCAGCACACCGGGCGCGGGAGGCCCCGAAGCTGTGGCCGCTCAGTTGGAGAGATTCCGGCAGCGGATCGAGAACGACGCAGCCCGCTTCGGGTGAACGGCAAGCCTCTCAATCGCGACTTCTACGCCCGGAGCGCGCTCGAAGTCGCGCCCGAGTTGCTCAACAAGGTGATAGTGGCCCCGAACGGCCGTTCCGGGCGGATCGTGGAGGTCGAGGCCTATCGGGGCGCCGGCGATCCCGGCAGCCACGGCTTCCGGGGCAGGAGCAAGCGCAACGCCACCATGTTCGGACAGCCGGGCCATCTTTATGTGTATTTCACCTACGGCATGCACTGGTGCGCCAATGTGGTGGCGGAGACCGGCGGCGTGGCCGCGGCAGTGCTGTTGCGGGCGCTCACACCGCTCGAAGGCCTCGACGCCATGTACGCAGCCCGGGGCCCGGCCGCCCGCCGTGACCGCGACCTGTGCAGCGGCCCGGCCAAGCTCACCCAGGCCCTGGGAATAGACGGCGACTTCGACGGCGCTGACCTGGTCACCGGCGACCGGGGCGTGACCATCGTGGACGACAGCCAGCCGCCCCCGCCAACCCCGGCCGTCACACCCAGGATCGGTCTGACCAACGGCGCCGATCTGCCATGGCGCTTCTACATAGGAGGCACCCCCGACGTCTCTCGCCGCTGATCAGGGCTAGACGTCGCCGGGGACTTGGCAGTTGTCCATGTTGTTGAGGCGGGAGAAGCCGTCCATGCGCTCGGTGTACGTGCTGCCCTCGGTCATGTCGACGAGCAGGAAGCGCAGCTCCCGGTCGGGTGTGTCGTCATCAGCGGTGCGCAGCTTGTTTGAGTGGCTGCGCCGGTCCGAGACGTAGACGTCCCAGTCGGCTAGCCAGTCGCGAACGAGCGCTACGTCCGGTGGACCGTCACTCTCGGTGGATTCACGGAGAGAAGCTTCGGCCCGCAGGCGCAGGTCGGCCACCAGCATCTCGACCTCGTCGGTGCCCCGGTCCACCTGGTCGGCGCGCTCTGCCCGCGAGGCCGCTTGGCGGGCCGTCGGCAGGGCGGCAATGGCGGTCTGGGCCTGGGCGCAGCGCTGGTCGGCCCATTGGGCGAAGTCGCGGTCGTCGAGGCGGGCGGGGTTCTCGGTGCGGGCCCACGGCGAGAAGGCCCACGCCCAGAACACGAAGCTGCCGACCACGAACAGCCCGGCCAGCCACCGGCCCAGCAGCCGCCACCACCGCCTCGGGTCCGGCCCTTCCGAGGTCACTGGTCGGTGTTCACCCAGATCTCGGCCGAGCTGCCCGGCTCGACGGTGGTGCCGGCCGCCGGCGACTGCTGCCACACGATGCCGGGGTCGCCGCCGAAGCGTTCGGCTTCCTCGTCGAAGAACGGTTCGATGTACACCTCCACGCCCAGTTCGGCCGCGGCCAGCACCTGGCGGGCCTCGGCCTCGCTGAGGCCGACCACGTCGGGCATGGTGATGATGGTCGGCAACTCGGGGGCCACCGCGACCTCCACCGTGACAGTGATCCCGCCCCGCTGCAGCGACAGTGCCGCAGGAGCCTGCCCGATGATCGTCCCCGGCGCGAACTCCGCGGTCGCGACCTCCACCGCAGCCAGACCGAGGGTGAGCTCACTCAACTCGGCCGCCATCTGCTCGGCATCCCAGTCCCGACCCACTAGATCGGGGATCTCGACCGAGTCGAGCGGCGGCGGGTCGGTGGGCGCCGCGGGCGCGCTGACCGGGGGAGAGGGAAGGCCGGCGGCTGCCATTCCCTGATGGGCGGCGAGCATGATCTCCCGCCAGATCTGGGCCGGGTACGTGCCGCCCGACACCCTGATGTCAGTGGTCGGGGGAACCATGGGGATCTGGGCGTCGGGGAAGCCGACCCACACCGCAGCTGCCCGCTGCGGTGTGTAGCCGACGAAGGTCGCGTCGGCGTAGTTCTGGGCCGTGCCCGTCTTGCCTGCGGCCGGGCGGTCGATGGCCGCCCGGTGCCCGGTGCCCTGGCTGATGGCTCCCTGAAGCACCCAGGTGATCTGGTTGGCGACGGCGGAGTCGAGCACCGGCACCGCGTCGGTGACGTGGCGGAACAACGCGGTGCCGTCGGGCTCGATGACGCTGGTCACCAGCACCGGTTCGACCCGCCGACCCGAGCGGGCGAAGGTGGAGAACATCGTGGCCAGCTCGACGGTGTTGACGTCCTCGGTGCCCAGCACGCCGGCGCACACCGGTGCGATGCTGCTGGGTTCCAGGCCGAGCCTCTCGGCCATGGTCACGAAGTTGGCCGGGCGGATGTCCACCATCAGCTGGGCGTACACGGTGTTGATCGAGCGTTGGGTGGCCTGTATCAGGTTGGCGTCCACCGGCGCCTCGGGCTCCGAGCCCAGCCCGCCCCTGATGGTCCACAGGGGTCCGCAGACATCGGGGCGGTCGATCTCGAGCTCGTCGGGGGCGTCGTAGGTCTTGGTCACCGTGAAGCCCCGTGTCAGGGCGGTGGCCAGCGCGATCGGCTTCATGGCCGATCCGGCCTGCCTGCCCTTGCCGCTGGCCAGATTGAACTTGGCGTCGGTGGCATCGCCGAAGAAGTCGCGGCCGCCGACCATGGCCAGCACGTGGCCCTCCTCGTCGCCCCCCAACCCCAGCACCGTTGCCGCCGCGTCGGGATTGATCCCGTTGTCGGGGAGGATCGCCTCCACCGCAGCCTCGGCGCTGGCCTGCAGGCCCAGGTCGATGGTGGTGTGGATGTCCAGGCCCCCCTCGAACAGGAGCTGGGTGCGGTACTCGCGCGTCGGCCCGAAGGCCTCGTTGTCGAGGAACCACTGCTTGACGTCCTCAACGAAGTGGGCGGCCGGGTAGCGCACTTCGAGGATCGGGATGTCCTCGATCAGCACGATCGGCTCGTTGTAGGCCCGGTCGTGCTCGTCGATGGTGATGAACCCGTTGACCAGCATCCGATCCAGCACCAGATTGCGGCGGCGCCGGGCGTCCTGGGGGTTGCGGTAGGGGTCGAAGGCACTGGGACGCTGTATCAGCCCGGCCAGCAGCGCGGCCTGCTCCAGGGTGAGCTCGGTCACCTTCAGGCAGGCCTCGCTGCCGCGCTCGGCCGCGGTCGCGACCAGTTCGCAGGCGGGGGCGCCGAAGTACTGCCTGGCCGCGGCCTCGATGCCGTATGCGCCGTTGCCGAAGTACACCCAGTTCAGGTAGCGCAGCAGGATGAAGTCCTTGGTGAAGAACTGCTCGAAGCGCCGGGCCATGAAGAACTCTTCGATCTTGCGGGTCAGGGTCTCCTCGGAGCGGTCGAGGAACACGTTGCCGACGTACTGCTGGGTGATGGTGGAGCCGCCCTGGCTGATCCCGCCCGCGGCCACGTTGCTGCGGGCCGCCCGCAGGATGGCCTTGAGGTCTGCCCCGTCGTGCTCGTAGAAGCGCTCGTCCTCGATGGCGACCACCGCGTTGCGGACCACTTCGGGGACGAGGGCGATGTCGGTCACGTCGGTGCGGCGCTGCTCGCCCCGCAACTCGGTGATGAGCACGCCGTTGCGGTCGTAGACGCGTGAGGACTGCGCGGTGGCGAGCTTCTCCACATCGAAGCTCACGTCGCGCAGCTCATAGGAGCAGCCCGCCGCCAGGACCGACAGCAGGGCTGCCATGGCCGCGGTCGTCACGAGTCGTCGACGCACGGTCTCATTGTGCTGCGCCGGGGGACCCGAGCCACTCTTACGCTCGCGGACGGCCAGCGCCCGCGACTGGAGCCAGCCCGCTGTGGGGCTGGCCTGTCAGGAGCCGATACGGCCACCCCCGGTCTTGGTGACCACAACGAGGCTCGGCAGCGGCGGCCACACTCCGTCGGGCCAGAGGCTCTGAGGGTCCTCGGGCCCGGCGCTGAGTTCTCCCGGGTGCTGCACGTTCACGAACAGCGTCTCGAAGTCCGGCGTGAACTCGGGACCGCACACCTCGGCACCCCTGGGAACGCTCAAGAACGGCTGGACATTGCCCCGTTGCGCGCCTGACGAGGGGACCGCGAACAGCGTGTCGTTGAGCGCCAGCGTCCAGGGCTGGCCGTCGGTGGCGATCCAGACGTTGCCGCGCTCGTCGAATGCCAGGTTGTCGGGCGCCGCGATCGGGCTCACGCTCGACTTGTCGAAGCCGGCGAACCACGTGCTCGGATCGGTGGGCTCCCCGCAGATCAGGAAGAACTCCCAGGTGAAGGTCACCGACGCGAGGTCGCCGCCGTCCTCGGTGATCTCGAGCACGTGGCCGTAGCGGTTCTGAGCCCGCGGGTTCACCGCGTTCTCGTCGCCCGGGGCCCGGCGCGTGTTGTTGGTGAGGCAGACGTAGACCCGGTTGTTGCGGGGGTTTACCTCCACGTCCTCCGGCCTGTCCATGGGAGTGGCCTCCAACAGGTCGGCCGCACCCCTGGTGTTCAGCAGCACCTCCGCCTGGGCGAGGTCTGCGAGGGGACCCTCCCGGCCACCGACCAGCGGGAGCCATTCGCCGGTGCCGTCGTCGTGGAACCTCGCCACGTACAGCGTGCCGGAGTCGAGCAGCGAGAGGTTGGCCTGCCTGTCGTCGGGGTCGTACAAGCCGGCGGTCACGAACTTGTACAGGTAGTCGAAGCGCTCGTCGTCGCCCGAGTACAGCACGACCTGTCCGCTGTCGGCTATCGCAGTCGTGGCGGCCTCGTGCTTGAAGCGCCCCAGCGCGGTGCGCTTCTTCGGCACGGACGACCGATCATGGGGGTCGATCTCCACGATGTAGCCGAACCGGTTGATCTCGTTCGGCTCCTTGGACAGGTCGAAGCGGCGGTGGTGGCGCTCCCACTTTCGGCGCGACGCCCCCCTGGGAACGCCGTAGCGCTCGTTGATCTCCTTCAGGCGGGAGTCCGCGTTCATGTCGTTGTTCGCGAAGTACTGATGGAAGTTCTCCTCGGCGGTGAGCACCGTGCCCCAAGGGGTCTTGCCCCCGGCGCAGTTGTTGAGCATTCCGAGGACGTGTCGGCCCGACGGGTCCCTGGAGGTCTCGAGCAGCTCGTGGCTCGCCAGCGGTCCCGTGACCTCCATCCGGGTGAAGCCGGTGATGCGGCGGTTGTACCGGCTTGTCAGGTCCACCGACCATTCGCCGTCCGGGGTGCTCTCCAGGGCGATGATGCTCATGCCGTGCGCGGCGATCTCCACGTTGACCTGTTCCCGGGTGGGACTGGCCGAGTCGTAGTCGGAGAACATGCGGTCGCCCTCGGTGTACTCGTGGTTGACGCAGAGCAGCCCGCTCGCGGCCCGTCCCGAGCTGTGCTCGGTGAGCGGGAAGTACGCGTTCAGGTCGGCGTTCCAGCCGAAGGTCCTCACCTGTTGGTGGAGAGACGCGTTGGCTGCGGTCATGCGTTCAGTGCCTGCGTGAATCGGGTCGCCCCAGCGCATCAGCACCTTGGCCTCGTAGCCGCCGGGCACGATGACGTCGTCGGCGTCTCCCAGCCTGATGGGAGTAAACCCGAGCGAGGCGCCCGTCGGGGCGGGGCTCGCGGCAGTGGTCGTTCCACTGTCGGCCTGTAACGTGCCGCCGGCGCCTCCCGGAGCGTCCGAGGATCCGCCTGAGGGTCCTCCGATGAGAGAGGCAGCCGCGGGACTGGCGGTGGCGAGCAGCAGCGGCGGTGCCACGGCCGCGCCCTTGAGCAGGGTGCGGCGGGCCAGCCGCCGCTCCGCGACATCCGCGAAGGCGCGGCCATCCGCAGTGCCGCGGCGTTCGTTGGGTGCTTCATGGAAGCAGGCCGCGTCGCACTTGAGTTCGCACTTCCGGGGAATCCCGTCGCCGGCGTGCGTCTCGGAGGCTGGCGGGCTGCCGGGTGCGACCCGCGAGACCCGGTTGTCTTCGGTGGACTGAGCCGACCGTGCGCTGCCGGGAATGCCGGACAGCACTGCGAACAGCCTCCTGCCCGGATTATGGGATTGAGACGCCACTGAAAGCTCCTTCATGCATATTGGGTGCAGTGTCGCGGCCGGGCGTCCGCCCGCGCCGCGACGAGAGCACAATAGAAGACGCGACGTAACGCTTCGGCAGATACGGATCAACGCTCGGTGAACAACGGCGACGAGTCAATGAACTCTCGGCATCATCACCGCAGAGGGACCCGTCCAGTGACGGCCGGCCGCTTCGGAGAAGAGCGTGCTCGGGGCGTAGGCCAGGTGACGTGCCGGCTGCGCCGGCATGGGTACGCTCGTACACCGTGTCCGACCTGCTCGACGACCTGCGCGCCCGCGGGCTGGTCCATGACCACACCGACGAGGCTGGGTTGACCGACCTGCTCGAGTCCGGACCCGTCACTCTCTACTGCGGCATCGATCCCAGCGCCGACAGCCTGCACGTCGGCCATCTCGTGGCCGTGCTGGTGCTGCGCCGATTCCAGGAGGCCGGCCACCGCCCGCTGGCGCTGGTGGGCGGGGCCACCGGGATGGTGGGCGATCCCAGCGGGCGCTCCGACGAACGGGTCCTGCTCGATGCGGCCACGCTCGAAGCGAACACCGCGGGCATCCGGGCCCAGCTCGAGTCCCTCTTCGACTTCTCGGGCGACAGCGCGGCCCGTCTCGTGAACAACTACGACTGGACCCGCGACGTGAGCCTGCTCGACTTCCTGCGAGACGTGGGCAAGCACGTCACCGTCAACCAGATGGTGGCCAAGGACTCGGTGCGCAGCCGCATGGGGAGCGATCACGGGATCTCGTTCACCGAGTTCAGCTACATGCTGTTGCAGGCCTTCGACTACTGGTGGCAGTTCGAGCACTACGACTGCCGGCTCCAGGTCGGCGGCTCCGACCAGTGGGGAAACATCACCGCGGGCATCGACCTCGTCCGGCGTCGCAGCGGCGCCACCGTCCACGGCCTGACCTGGCCGCTGATGACTCGCGCCGACGGCCAGAAGTTCGGCAAGACCGCAGAGGGCACCGTCTGGCTGGACGCCGGACGCACGCTTCCCTTCGAGTTGCACCAGTACTTCGTGAACACCGACGACCGCGACGCCGAGCGACTGCTGCTGCAGCTCACCCTGCTGCCGGTGGCCGACGTGGGCGACATCATGTCGGCCCACGCCGCCGCCCCGCACGAGCGGCGGGCCCAGCGGGCGCTCGCGGACGAGGTCTGCACCCTCGTGCACGGCGCGGCTGCCACCGACCAGGCCCGTCTCGCGGCCGAGGTGCTCTTCGGGGAGTCGGTGCCGTCGAGGGACCGGCTGGAGGCGGTGCGCGGCATCGTGCCCGAGACGGTGGTGGCCGGCTCGTCCATCGGCCGCGACGAGCCGGTGGTCGATGCGCTGGTCGCGGCCGGCGTGTGCTCCTCGCGCTCCGATGCACGTCGCACGATCGCCTCGGGCGGCATCCGTGTCAACGGCCGGCGGGTGGGGTCGCCGGTGGATCGGGTCGACCTGGTGGAAGGCCGCTACGCGCTGGTGCAGCGGGGTCGCCGGCAGCGTCACCTGCTGGTGGTGGACTGACATGGCGGGAGCGCGAGTAGGTACAGGGGCGTCGCGCTGCGGCGGGGTGTCTCCCGCTCTTGTTCGCTGCGCTCACGGGCCGCTCGGGCCACGGCCTCGCCCGTATGGGCCGGACTGGCGCGCCTACCCGCTCGGCCTCTAGAACGAGCGCGATCGCCGGCGCCCGGATGGGTTGCCGGAGTCGGCCCGGGACGGTAGGGTGACCAGCCACCCCTGGCGGGGCCTTCGGGCGCGGCCGGGGTCGCAGTGCCAGCGGTGCAATCGGGCCGGTTCTTACCGGGACCGCAATCGTCGCCGCCGGAAGATTGCTTCTTGAAAACGGAAGAGACGGACGCATAGCGAGTGCGGGCGTCGACTCGGGCTGCGTGGCCCGAGGCGATGTCCGTCAAGACATGGTCCGGCATGCCTGCCGGACCGCCCGGTGCCTCGGCACCGGGAGAGCCGAAGGCCTCCCCGCACCCAAGCGGAGAGGCCGGCTCTCTGAACGCAAGGCTGCTCACGCACCCGCCAAGGCGGGGGGCAGCCGAGCAACCCGATCGAAGGCCCGGCCTCGGCCGGCGCCGGAGATCTCGACGGAGAGTTTGATCCTGGCTCAGGACGAACGCTGGCGGCGTGCTTAACACATGCAAGTCGAACGAGGCAGCGGCCTTCGGGCCGTTGTCGAGTGGCGAACGGGTGAGTAACACGTGAGGAACCTGCCCCGGAGACCGGGATAACCAGGGGAAACTCTGGCTAATACCGGATGCCCCCGGATGGTCGCATGGCCAACCGAGGAAACGCTCCGGTGCTCCGGGAGGGCCTCGCGGCCTATCAGCTTGTTGGTGGGGTAACGGCCCACCAAGGCATCGACGGGTAGCTGGTCTGAGAGGACGATCAGCCACACTGGGACTGAGACACGGCCCAGACTCCTACGGGAGGCAGCAGTGGGGAATATTGCGCAATGGGCGAAAGCCTGACGCAGCAACGCCGCGTGGGGGATGACGGCCTTCGGGTTGTAAACCCCTTTCAGCAGGGACGAAAATGACGGTACCTGCAGAAGAAGCCCCGGCCAACTACGTGCCAGCAGCCGCGGTAACACGTAGGGGGCGAGCGTTGTCCGGATTTATTGGGCGTAAAGAGCTCGTAGGCGGTTGCGTAAGTCGGATGTGAAAACTCAGGGCTCAACCCGGAGACGCCATTCGATACTGCGCTGACTAGAGTCCGGTAGGGGAGCATGGAATTCCTGGTGTAGCGGTGAAATGCGCAGATATCAGGAGGAACACCAGTGGCGAAGGCGGTGCTCTGGGCCGGTACTGACGCTGAGGAGCGAAAGCGTGGGTAGCGAACAGGATTAGATACCCTGGTAGTCCACGCCGTAAACGTTGGGCACTAGGTGTGGGGCCTACTTAACGGGTTCCGTGCCGTAGCTAACGCATTAAGTGCCCCGCCTGGGGAGTACGGCCGCAAGGCTAAAACTCAAAGGAATTGACGGGGGCCCGCACAAGCGGCGGAGCATGTTGCTTAATTCGAGGCAACGCGAAGAACCTTACCTGGGTTTGACATGCACGGAAAAGCCATAGAGATATGGTGTCCTTCGGGGCTGTGCACAGGTGGTGCATGGCTGTCGTCAGCTCGTGTCGTGAGATGTTGGGTTAAGTCCCGCAACGAGCGCAACCCTTGTCCTATATTGCCAGCACGTAAGGGTGGGGACTTTTAGGAGACTGCCGGGGTCAACTCGGAGGAAGGTGGGGATGACGTCAAGTCATCATGCCCCTTATGCCCAGGGCTGCAAACATGCTACAATGGCCGGTACAAAGGGCTGCTATACCGTGAGGTTGAGCGAATCCCATAAAGCCGGTCTCAGTTCGGATTGGAGTCTGCAACTCGACTCCATGAAGTCGGAGTCGCTAGTAATCCCGGATCAGCAATGCCGGGGTGAATACGTTCCCGGGCCTTGTACACACCGCCCGTCACACCACGAAAGTCGGCAACACCCGAAGTCAGTGGCCTAACCCCTCGGGGAAGGAGCTGCCGAAGGTGGGGTTGGCGATTGGGGTGAAGTCGTAACAAGGTAGCCGTACCGGAAGGTGCGGCTGGATCACCTCCTTTCTAAGGAGCATGATCTCAGCGGTCGGCTGGCTACTCAGGCCAGTTGTCGGTTGAGTGCTTCCAGTTAAGGCACTCGCTTGTCCGTCTCTTCCGTTTTGAGGAAGTGGTCATGGTACCGCTCCTTCGGGCGCGCTGAGCTTGTTTCAACGCCCACGGATCGCCTCTTGAGAATTGCATAGCGAGCACGAGCATCTTTCGCGAGATGCAATGAAAATGAAACCCAAGCTACTAAGAGCCAACGGTGGATGCCTTGGCACTGACTACCGATGAAGGTCGTGAGAGGCTGCGATAAGCCGCGGGGAGCTGCCGACTAAGCTTCGATCCGCGGATGACCGAATGGGGAAACCCGGCACTCGTAATGGAGTGTCACTGCCGTCTGAACACATAGGGCGGCTAGAGGGAACCGGGTGAACTGAAACATCTAAGTAACCCGAGGAAAGGAATGCAACAGCGACTCCCTGAGTAGCGGCGAGCGAAACGGGAAGAGCCTAAACTCAGGTGGTGGAAAGCCTGGCGGCGTTGCCACCTGGGGGTTGTGGGAACCGGTAGGGAGAGCGCCAGATCTCCCGCAGAGTTACAAAGACAGTGGGTAGTGGAATCGCTCTGGAAAGGCGAGCCATAGAGGGTAATGGCCCCGTACACGAAACTCATCTGTCCTCTGATCGGATCTCCCGAGTAGCGCCGGATCCGGGAAAGCCGGCGTGAATCTGCGAGGACCACCTCGTAAGGCTAAGTATAAGTCAGTGACCGATAGTGAACTAGTACCGTGAGGGAAAGGTGAAAAGCACCCCGGGAGGGGAGTGAAATAGTACCTGAAACCGTTGGTTTACAAGCAGTCAGAGTGTCGCCTCCGTCGCCTTGTGCCTCGGAGGTCACGATGGCGTGCCTTTTGAAGAATGAGCCTGCGAGTTACGGTGTGTGGCAAGGTTAACCCGTGAGGGGAAGCCGGAGCGAAAGCGAGTCTGAACAGGGCGTTCAGTCGCATGCTGTAGACCCGAAGCCGAGTGATCTAGCCATGGGCAGTGTGAAGCGGGGGTAAGACCCCGTGGAGGCGCGAACCCACTTCGGTTGAAAACGGAGGGGATGACCTGTGGTTAGGGGTGAAAGGCCAATCAAACTCGGTGATAGCTGGTTCTCCGCGAAATGTATTTAGGTGCAGCGTCGCATGTTCAGCCGTGGAGGTAGAGCACTGGATGGGCTAGGGGCCCCACAAGGTTACTGACCCCAACCAAACTCCGAATGCCACGGTTCCAGAGTGCGGCAGTGAGTCCTCGGGGGATGAGCTTCGATGGACAAAAGGGAAACAGCCCAGACCGCCAGTTAAGGCCCCTAATTCTGTACTAAGTGGTAAACGATGTGGGATTGCCCAGACAGCCAGGAGGTTGGCTTAGAAGCAGCCACCCTTGAAAGAGTGCGTAACAGCTCACTGGTCGAGTGGCCCCGCGCGGACAATGTAACGGGGCTTAAGTACAGAGCCGAAACTGCGGATGTCTGTGTAAACAGGCATGGTAGCGGAGCGTCGATCTTGGTGTGAAGCGCCGGTGTGAACCGGCGTGGACCGTGGTCGAGTGCGAATGCAGGTATGAGTAGCGAAAGAGGGGTGAGAAACCCCTCCACCGGAAGTCCAAGGGTTCCTGGGGAAGGCTAATCCTCCCAGGGTAAGTCGGGAGCTAAGGCGAGGCCGATAGGCGTAGTCGATGCACAACCGGTTGATATTCCGGTACCACCAAGTGCGCGTCCATGCAAAAGCGAGATTGCTAAGAGGATGCCTAGCGCCCCACGAAGGGGCAATAGGTCGAATCGACCCATCTCGTGGCTGCAAGCAATGCGGGGACACAGAAAGGTAGGTGAGCCCAGGCGATGGTTGTCCTGGGGTAAGCGTGTAGGAGGAGGACCAGGCAAGTCCGGGCCTCATGAACTCTGAGACGCGACGCCGAACCGCTACAGGTGAAGTCACTGATCCTATGCTGTCGAGAAAAGCCGCTAGCGAGCTCACTCGGTGCCCGTACCCCAAACCAACTCAGGTGGACAGGTAGAGAATACCAAGGTGATTGGGTGAACTATGGTTAAGGAACTCGGCAAATTGCGTCCGTAACCTCGGGAGAAGGACGACTCCAATAGGGTGACGGCCCTTAGCGGCCCGAGCTCGAAGGAGTGGCACAGACCAGGGGGAAGCGACTGTTTACTAAAAACACAGCAGCGTGCGAAGCCGCAAGGCGATGTATACGCTGTGACGCCTGCCCGGTGCTGGAAGGTTACGGGGAAAGGTTAGCCTCCGGGCGAAGCTTTGAACCTAAGCCCCAGTAAACGGCGGCCGTAACTATAACGGTCCTAAGGTAGCGAAATTCCTTGTCGGGTAAGTTCCGACCTGCACGAATGGCGTAACGACTTCCCTACTGTCTCAACCATAGACCCAGCGAAATTGAAGTACGAGTAAAGATGCTCGTTAGCTGCAGAAGGACGGAAAGACCCCGTGCACCTTTACTACAGTCTGGTATTGGTTTTTGGTATAGGTTGTGTAGGATAGGTGGGAGACGGAGAAGCGAGGGCGCCAGCCCTCGTGGAGTCAACCTTGAAATACCACCCTCCCTATGCTGGGAATCTAACCTAGGTCCGTAATCCGGATTAGGAACAGTGCCAGATGGGTAGTTTGACTGGGGCGGTCGCCTCCTAAAAGGTAACGGAGGCGCCCAAAGGTTCCCTCAGCCTGGTCGGCCATCAGGCGTCGAGTGCAATGACACAAGGGAGCTTGACTGCGAGACGTACATGTCGAGCAGGTGCGAAAGCAGGGCATAGTGATCCGGCGGTTGCGTGTGGAAGCGCCGTCGCTCAACGGATAAAAGGTACGCCGGGGATAACAGGCTCATCTTCCCCAAGAGTCCATATCGACGGGAAGGTTTGGCACCTCGATGTCGGCTCATCGCATCCTGGGGCTGAAGCAGGTCCCAAGGGTTGGGCTGTTCGCCCATTAAAGCGGTACGCGAGCTGGGTTTAGAACGTCGTGAGACAGTTCGGTCCCTATCCTCTGCAGCCGGAAGAGACTTGAGGAAAGCTGTCCCTAGTACGAGAGGACCGGGACGGACGCAGCTCTCGTGTGCCAGTTGTTCCGCCAGGAGCATGGCTGGTTAGCGACCTGCGGAAGGGATAACCGCTGAAAGCATCTAAGCGGGAAGCCTGTTTCAAGATGAGGTCTCTCACCGGGTAACCGGGTAAGGCCCGTGGCAGAACACCACGTTGATAGGCCGGAAGTGTAAGCACGGTGACGTGTTAAGCTGACCGGTACTAATCGGCCGAGGGCTTGGTTCAATTTCGCATCGAGCGCTCGGTGCTCGTGCTCGCTATGGAGTTCGTCAAGAGGCGATCCCGAGGAGGGGTTCGCCCGCAGGACAACAGGTTTCGGTGGCGATAGCGGCGGGGTCACACCCGTTCCCATTCCGAACACGGAAGTTAAGCCCGCCAGCGCCGATGGTACTTGGGTGGAGACGCCCTGGGAGAGTAGGACGCCGCCGGATTTCGCCGATCAGAGGGCCCCGATGACACCACCGGGGCCCTCTGGCATTTCATGGCACCGGTAGGCTCCGGCCATGTCGCGCCAGCGCCACAGAGCGGACCGGGGGAACTCCCCGTCCCGACCGGCGCGGGCCCGCCAGAGGGTCCCCTTGCCGCCGGTGCCGCACCCCGAGCCGGATCCTCACGCGGAGTTGGTGCGCGCCCTGGGACCCGAGCGCGGCCAGAGCGCGGTGCGGCGTTTCGAGGCTGCGGCCAAGGCCTTCCGCGCCGGGCGATTCAAGGAGGCCCTCCCGCTGCTCAACCGGCTGGCCCGTGACGCCCCCGAGGTCGCCGATGTAAGGGAACTCCACGGCCTGGTGCTGTACCGCCTGGGCCGGTACGGGGCAGCCATGGCCGAGCTCGAGTATTTCCGCGAGTTGAGCGGCTCCACCGAGCAGCATCCGGTCCTGGCCGACTGTCACCGCGCCCTGGGCCGCTGGGCCGACGTGGAGGCGCTCTGGAAGGAGCTCGGCGAGGCGTCACCTTCGGCCGAACTGGTGACCGAGGGGCGCCTGGTGCTGGCCGGCGCCAAGGCCGACAGGGGAGAGCTGCCGGCGGCCATCCGGGTGCTGGAGCAGGGCTGGCGATTGCCGTCCCGGCCCCGGCCCCACCATCTTCGGCGCGCCTACGCCCTCGCCGACCTGTACGAACGGGCCGGCCGTTCCCCGAGGGCCCGTGAGCTGTTCCGCTGGGTCGAGACCCACGACCCGCTACTGGCCGACGTAACCCAACGGGTCCGCGCCCTGTCCTGATCAGACGCCGGGGTGCGCGGGGGCGAAGCGGGCCTCCATGTCGCGGCGGATCTTCACTGCGTCGCTGGTCTCGTCGACCTGGACGTCGGCCCAGGTGACGACTTGGCCCTTGGGCACGTCGTTGACCAGGGGCACGTTGTGGGCGAGGCCGATCGGCAGGGCGCCCATGGCCAGGCTGTCGCCGGCCGGCATCAGCCGGCCCCAGACCGTGAAGCCTCCCTCGCCGTCGAGGTTCTCGCCCGCCTTGAGGTGGCGTTTGGCCACAGTCACTGCATCGCCGTGGAATCCGGTGGGCGTCCCGGTCGGTTCGCCCCGCAGGGCGGCGCTCAACACTGACACGCCGACCTCCAGGCCGATCAGATGGTACGGCTTGTAGGTCGCGCTGTAGCGCCCGCTGCGGTCGGTCACGAGGCCGTACTCGGCGAAGCAGCGCGCCGTGTAGTCGCTGGGCGCCTCGAAGACCACGTAGACACCCCAGCGCAGATCGCGCTCGACTGGCTCGCCGTTCCGAAGGAGCGAGGAGACCACTTCCACCTGGCCCTTGTGGTGCAGCGTGCCGCCCTCGGCACGCGGTCGCAGGACCTCTGCGAGCTGGTCGGTGCCGGCCGGCGGAAACTCGAGTCCGGCCGGCGCCGGCGTCAGGCCGGTGGCATTGGACACCGCGGCCATCTCGATGGCTGATTTCGTGCCGTCGAGGAATGAGTTGAACATCTGCGGGTTCATGCCGCCCTCGGCGGCCCGTTCGGGCGAGATGCCGTAGCCGTCCCAGACCGTGTCGGGGGTGGAATCGTGGAAGCTCGGCAGGTACTTGGTTCCCTTGCCCGCGGCGACGACACCGAGACCGGCGGCTTGGGCCCAATCGACCATCTCGCAGATCAGCGCTGGCTGGTCGCCATAGGCCATCGAGTAGACCAGCCCGGCCTTGAGGGCCTCGGTGGCCAGCAGCGGGCCCGCCAGGACGTCGGCCTCGACGTTGGCCATGACGATGTGCTTGCCGTTGGCGATGGCGGCCCGGGCGTGGGCCAGGCCGGCCGGGGGGTTGCCGGTCGCGTCGATCACAACCTCCACGCCGTCGGCGGCGATCAGCTCGGAGGCATCGTCGGTCAGGTGGATCGTGCCGTGCTCCGGCGCGGCAGCCGGCGACGGAGCACAGCCGGTCTCTTCGGGCCAGCCGGTCCCTGCCAGGGCGGCGCGGGCCCGGTCGGGATCGAGATCGGCGATGGCCGCCACACGGAGGCCCGGAGTGGTCCTGGCCTGGGCCAGGAACATCGAGCCGAACTTGCCGGCTCCGATCAGGCCGACGGTGACGGGGCGGCCCTCAGCGACGCGCTCCTGCAGTAGCCGGAAGAGATTCATGCTGTGGGTCCAGACTGTGGTCGCGTGCGTACACCTCAGGGGTCGAGTCCTGGAGGCGCGCCAGCTCCTCTAGGCAGTCGTCGGCCAACGGCTCGATCGGCGCGAAGTCGCGCAGGGCGCGCCACTCGGCCCGCTGGAACCTGCGGATGTGGTTGGAGACTTCACAGAGGCTCAGGTAGACGATGACCCGGCTCAGGGGGCTGATGTTCGGCGGGCTGGCGTGCGCCATGTTGGAGTGGAACATCAGCACGCAGCCGGCCTTGCCGGTCGGCGCGACAACACCGCCCCGCTCGGCCAGTTCGCTGACGGTCTCACGCTCCAGGCACCAGAGTGGATAGGTGGTTGTCTCCAGATCGTGGCTGGCCTCGAGCACGCCGAGGTTGTGGCTGCCCGGAATGAGCATCAGCGGGCCGTTGGCCGCAGTCACGTCGTCGAGGAAGACCGCGATGTTCATGGCCCGCGGCTCGGGCATGTCGTCGTCGCGCTGCCAGGTGCCGTAGTCCTGGTGCCACTGCCACACCGCACCGTCGAAGGCCGCCTTCGCGTTGATCTTGAACTGGTGCATGTACACCTGGCCGTCGAGGATCTGCATCACCGGCTCGAGGAGCCGAGGATGCGCGGCGATGCGCCGGTACGCCTCGTTGTAGCGATGGGCGGCGAAGGCACTGCGCGGTGCGCCGTTGTCCTCGCGCCACACCTCCTCCCGCTCCATGGCGAAGCAGGTGTCGGCCTCGCGGCGCAGCAGCGCTACTTCCGCGGCCGAGAAGACTTCGGGCAGGAACAGATAGCCCGTCTCGTCGAATTCCCGGAGCTGGTCGTCGGTGAGCCTCATCGCTCCTCCCCCTGGACTCGGCAACGACGCTAGCGCAACTCGCCCTTGCCCCGCCGGTGGTCCACCATCGCGCATCCGCGCGCTGAGCTGAGCGCGGGCGCTACCGTGGCGGCAGGCGGGCGTGGGTCGCTTGGCTTGCGGACCGGCGGTCGCTTCGGACCACCCCATCAGGAGCTTTCCGTGGACATTCACACCCTGCTAGGCGAATCCGCCGAGTCGCTGCTCGAGCATGAGTGCAAGACCTTCGAGCGGGAGTCGCTGACCCTTCCCGGGCCCGACTTCGTGGACCGGGTTCTCGCCGCGAGCGACCGCTCACCCCAGGTGCTGCGCAGCATCCAGTCGCTGTTCGGCAGCGGCCGGCTGGCCGGCACCGGCTACGTGTCGATACTGCCCGTCGACCAGGGCATCGAGCACTCCGGCGCAGCCTCGTTCGCGCCCAACCCTGCTTACTTCGACCCGATGCGCATCGTCGAGCTGGCCATCGAAGGCGGCTGCAACGCAGTGGCGACCACCTTCGGCGTGCTCGGCATGGCGTCGCGCCGCTATGCCCATCGCATCCCGTTCATCGTCAAGCTCAACCACAACGAGTTGTTGAGCCACCCCGAGTCCTACGACCAGGTCATGTTCGGCTCGGTGGAGCAGGCATGGGACCTCGGCGCGGCCGGTGTGGGCGCCACTATCTACTTCGGATCCGAGAACGCCCGGCGCCAGATCGGCGAGGTGTCCGAGGCGTTCGCGGCCGCCCACGAGCTCGGCATGTTCACCGTTCTGTGGTGCTACCTGCGCAACTCGGCGTTCAAGGTGGACGGCACCGACTACCACGCGGCCGCTGACCTGACCGGTCAGGCCAACCACATGGGCGTCACCATCGAAGCCGACATCATCAAGCAGAAGCTGCCCGAGACCAACGGCGGATACCGGGCCGTCGGCTTCGGCAAGACCCACGACCTCGTCTACGACCAGCTCACCAGCGACCACCCCATCGACCTGTGCCGCTACCAGGTGGCCAACTGCTACATGGGCCGGGTCGGGCTGATCAACAGCGGCGGCGCATCGTCGGGAGCCGGCGATCTGGCTGAGGCGGTCACCACCGCGGTCATCAACAAGCGGGCCGGCGGCACCGGGCTGATCTCGGGCCGCAAGGCCTTCCAGCGGCCCATGGCCGAAGGCGTTGAACTGCTCAACGCCATCCAGGACGTGTACCTGGACCCGACGGTCACCGTCGCCTGACCCCCAGTAGCCGAAACCTGCAAATGAACCGGCCCAAAGCTGTGGGTGCAGACGGTATACAGGCTAAGGTGGCCCACGCGGGCCGGGTACGGTGGGTCCCCTCCGCGGGGCATGCCGTCCGCTCCCGCACAGCCGGTGCAAAGGAGCATCAGTGACCGAGACTGCGGCCCGGACCGAGGAGGTCCGCAGGACCGATGGCATCGTCCTCCGGTTCGCAGGCGACTCCGGCGACGGCATGCAGCTCACCGGAGACCGGTTCACCTCGGCCAGCGCCCTGTTCGGCAACGATCTGGCCACCCTGCCGGAGTTCCCGGCCGAGATCCGGGCCCCGGCCGGCACGCTCGCCGGCGTGTCGTCGTTCCAGGTTCACATCTCGGACCACGACATCACGACTCCCGGTGACGCCCCCACGGTTCTGGTGGCCATGAACCCGGCCGCGTTGCGATCCGATCTGTCCCTGCTGAAGCCGGGCGGCACGATCATCGTCAACTCGGACGCATTCAACGAGCGCAACCTCGGCAAGGCCGGGTACGAGTCCAACCCGCTGGAGGACGGCAGCCTGGACGGCTACACGGTCGTCACCGCGCCCATGACCGATCTCACCAAGCGGGCCTGCCAGGACCTGGGGGTCAAGCCCCGCGACGCCGAGCGCTCCAAGAACTTCTTCGCCCTCGGGCTGGTGTCATGGCTGTACTCGCGCCCCGTCAAGCCCACCGTTGACTGGATCGACGGCAAGTTCGCAGGGCGCGACACGGTCATCGCGGCCAACAAGGCCGCCTTCGCGGCGGGCCACGCCTTCGGGGAGACCGCGGAGCTGGGCGCAAGCCGGCTCATGGTCAACCCGGCGGAGCTGGAGCCCGGCACCTACACCAACATCAACGGCAACACAGCCCTGTCGTGGGGTCTCATCGCGGCCTCCCAGCAGGCCGGGATACCGCTGTTCCTGGGCTCCTACCCGATCACGCCGGCCAGCGACATCCTCCACGAACTGGCCCGGCACAAGAACTTCGGGGTCCGGACCCTGCAGGCCGAGGATGAGATCGCCGCGGTGGGAGCGGCCCTCGGAGCGGCCTACGGGGGCCACATCGGCGTCACCACCACCTCGGGGCCGGGCATGGCCCTCAAGGCCGAGACCGTCGGCCTGGCCGTGAGCCTGGAGGTGCCACTGGTGGTGATCGACATCCAGCGGGGCGGGCCGTCCACGGGCCTGCCCACCAAGACGGAGGCGGCCGACCTGCTCATGGCCATGTACGGTCGCCACGGCGAGGCGCCCCTGCCCATTGTGGCGGCCCAGAGCCCCTCGGACTGCTTCTTCACGGCCATCGAGGCGGTGCGCTTGGCGGTGGAGCACCGCACGCCGGTGATCCTCCTCTCGGACGGCTACCTGGCCAACAGCAGCGAACCCTGGCGCATCCCCGATGTCGAGCTCCTCGACTCCATAGCCGTCAACTTCGCCTCCAAGCCGAACCACGTCAACGACGAGGGCGAGGCCGTCTTCTGGCCCTTCCGCCGCGACGAGCGGCTGGTGCGCCCCTGGGCCATCCCGGGCACGCCCGGTCTCATGCACCGCATCGGCGGGATCGAGAAGGAGGACGGCAGCGGCAACATCAGCTACGAGCCCGACAACCATCAAGCCATGGTGCGACTGCGGGCGGAGCGGATCGCCCTCATCGCCCATCACATCCCGCCGGTGGAGGTGATCGGCGACCCGGATGCGTCTGTCGCCGTGGTGGGCTGGGGCTCCACGTGGGGTGCCATCACCTCAGCCCGCCGCCGGCTGGAGTCGGCCGGCCACCGCCTGGCCCACATCCATCTGCGCCACCTGAACCCGCTGCCGGCCAACCTTGGAACGCTGCTGGGGTCCTTCGAGCGCGTCGTCGTGCCGGAGATGAACACGGGTCAGCTCTGCCGGATGCTGCGAGCCGAGTTCCTCGTCGACGCCAGGTCGGTTACCAAGGTCTCGGGCCAACCCTTCACCGCGGCCGAACTCGTGGAGGCATTGTGGGAGGAGATCGGGGAAGCGGGGGAGAAGCGATGACTCGGGAGCGGATGACCGGGGAGAAGCGATGACCGACGTGCCGGTGACCACCCGCAAGGACTGGACCACCGACCAGGAGGTCCGCTGGTGCCCGGGCTGCGGCGACTACTCGATCCTCACCGCGGTGCAGCTGCTGATGCCCGAACTGGACGTGCGGCGCGAGGACACGGTGTTCGTGTCGGGGATCGGCTGCGCGGCCCGGTTCCCCTACTACATGAACACCTACGGGCTGCACGCCATCCACGGGCGCTCACCTGCGGTCGCCACCGGCCTGGCCATGGCCCGGGGCGACCTGCACGTGTGGGTGGTGGGCGGCGACGGCGACATGATGTCGATCGGGGGCAACCACCTGATCCACGCGCTCCGCCGCAACGTGAACCTGAACATCCTGCTGTTCAACAACCAGATCTACGGGCTGACCAAGGGGCAGTACTCGCCCACCAGCGAGCGGGGCAAGGTGACCAAGTCCACGCCTCACGGCTCGGTGGAGCAGCCCTTCAATGCAGTCTCGCTGGCGCTGGGGGCGGAGGCCTCGTTCGTGGCCCGCACCCATGACATGGACCGGGGCCACATGCAGGAGATGTTCCGCCGGGCCCACAACCACCCCGGCGCGGCGTTCGTGGAGGTCTTCCAGAACTGCAACGTGTTCAACGACGGTGCCTTCGCGGCCATCACCAAGCGCGACGCCCGCGACTCGATGCTGATCGACCTGAAACACGGCGAGCCGGTGCGCTTCGGAGCCGACGACGAGTTCGGCGTGGTCATCGAGCACGGTCGAGCCCGCGTGGTGGAGGTGGCCGATGTGGAGGTGGCCGCCCTGGTGGTGCACGACGAGACCGACCCCGATCCGTCGGTGGCCTTCGCGCTGAGCCGTCTGGCCAACACCAACGACGTGCCCACGCCGATCGGGGTCTTCCGGGCCGTCGACCGCTCGGAGTACGGCTCGGCCGTCACCTCCCAGATAGCGGCCTCCCAGTCGAAGGCCGGCCCCGGCGACCTGCACAAGCTGCTGCACTCCCGCCCCACCTGGCAAGTCGCCTAGGAGCGGAGCCCACACGGGCCGTCGCGGTCCCGAGCCGGCGTCGTCGCTAGCCGTAGTTGTTGATGCGCCGTCGCTCGGTTAGGAGTGGATCTGCTCGTAACTCGGTCCGCCGGACTCATCCACCCAGTACTTGGGTGCCCATCCGACCCCCTGCCAGGTCTTGATCTTGGTCGGCTGCATTCGGAACAGCCACCTCGGCTGCTGCTTGCTCGCGGTCAAGTAGGTGGGACCGTTGGGGCCCAGATACCGGTACGACATCTGCTCGGCGATCTCGACCCACCGGCCTCCGATGTTGGGCTGTTCCACCACCTCCACCGTTCCCTCCGCGAAGACTTTGGGGACCTCCGTCGACTTGCCCATCTCGTCGGCCGGGCTGTGCGGAGCATCGATCACGATGCACACCCTCGGATCCTGCTCCAGGTAGCGGCACCACTCCGCCTTCTTGCGGCCCACGAACCAGAAGTCCCGGCCGTCCCAATGGAACCAGACGGGAATCACGTAGGGCGATCCGTCCGGCTTGACGCAGGCCAGCCGGGCCAGCGCGTCCGAGCCGAGGAAGGCCGCCACCTCCTCGCTGTCCATGACGCCGATCTTCCCTCGAAACTCGTCGGCCATCGCTTTCCTCCCTCTGCTAGCTCTCGGGTACGTCGTAGGTCTGGGCGGTGAGTGCGCCGTCCACGATGAGGTTGATCCCCGACACATACTGCGCCTCGTCGGAGGCGAGGTACAGGAAGGCGTGGGCCACATCGTCGACGGAGGCGAGCCGGTTGGCCGGGACCAACGGGAAGCCCTCACTGCGCCACTTATCCATCAATTCCTCGCCCACAATGTCGGTCGACTGCTGGGTGTCGGCCGGGCCCGGACCGACGCTGTTGCATCGGATGTTGTAGGGCGCGCACTCCACCGCGATGGCTTTCGTCAGAGCGGCCACGCCGGCCTTGGCCACGCAATAGTGCGTGAAGCCCCGACCGTGTCCGAGGGAGGCGATCGACGAGGTGAACAGGATCACTCCGCCGCCGGTCTCCTTCATCGCCCGGGCTGCGCGGCTGCCCATCACGAAATAGGCGTCGAGGTTCACCGAGAGGACCCGGCGCCATTCCTCATCGGCCATGTCGACGAACTCGGCACTGGTCCACGCCGCCGCGTTGGACACCATCACATCAAGTCTCGGGTCGATGGCCAGGGCCTGAGCCACCGCGTCGGCGCAATTCTCCATGACACCGAGATCAGTGTTCAGCAGGTGCGGCGTGGCCCCCAATTCCTCGATCACCGGCGCGATCGAGTCGAGCCGCTCCTGCTTGTAGTCGAGCAGGTACAGATTCTTGGCACCCTCGGCCGCGAACAGTTCAGCGGTACGTCGTCCGAAACCGCTTCCAGCTCCTGTAACGAAGACGTTGCGTCCCTCGAATCGTCGGCTCATCTCTTGCTCCCCCGGTTCTCGATCTTGGTATTAGCAATTCAGGTCGGGACACGCCTACGTGTTCGCCCGCGGCCCAGAACGTGAAGTTCATCCTAGCCAGCATCCGATCGTTGCTCCTAGGCGACCTGTTCAGTGGTTCACTGTGCGCAACTGTCACGAGGGAACTAATGTGCTTGTCCCAGCCACGAGCAAAGGGGGACACGAAGTGCTCGATTACAACGAACTAAAGGACCAGGGGGGTCTTGACGTCTGGCCCGGTTTCGACGAACTGCCGTACGCGAAGACGCTTGATGGCAGTCCGGTTCAGTCGGGTCGTTTCGACTCCGGCGGACTCGGTAAGCGCACGATGACAGGTGTCTGGGCGTGCACGGAGGGCAGCTTTGAGTACACCTATCCGGGCGACGAGATCTGCACCCTGCTCGAGGGCAGGATCCGGTTGGTCTCAGCCGATGGGGAGTCTCACGAGTTCACCGCGGGCGACACGTTCTACAACAGCAAGGGCGAGGTGTGGAATTGGACGGTCATCGAGCCGGTCCGCAAGATCTTCCACATCCACGATCCGGACTCCGACGACCTCGCCGACTGAGCGAAACCTCGTGCCGTCCGTGCACGCGACCCGCGTCACGGGCGAGTCTCAGAGCCGAGGCGGGCTCCCGTCCGCCTTGAAGGCTTCATTTGTCTGATGTATGGTGGCCTGTCGCCCGCGGTAGCCGGGCGCGTCGTACTCCTGAATGGGGGCCAGGAGCATGATCGATTCCGTCTTGACCACCGCGGTGACCGTCTCCGACATGGAGCGTTCGCTGGCCTTCTACCGTGACCTGCTCGGCTTTCGAGTGGCAGTAGAGCTCCCCCCGCCGGCCGAGCGAGAGCGTTGGGACGCTTATCACCAGCAGGTTTGCGGCGTTGACGACGCGGTAATTCGCGTCGCCTACCTGGAAGCACCCGATAGTGAAACCGCCCTCGAGCTGATCGAGTACACCACTCCAAAGAAGCCACCACAACCACCGAGCAACGTCGATCAAGGCGGCACGGTGATCATCGCCTTGGCTGTTTCGGACAGCGAGAGTGTCGTGGCCCGCGTCCGCGAGGCCGGCGTCGAGACGTTGTCGGATCCGGTGCCCTATGTCACCGACGACGGCGTGTCTTCCGAGACCACATATCTGCGCGATCCCGACGGAACGTTGTTGTGCTTCTTCGAAATCATCGAATAGTGGTCGACAAACAACACCCGAATGGAGAAACAGGATGAAGGATCCACAGGATGTCGTACTTCGCAACTTTGCGGCATTCAATGCCAAGGACGCCCAAGGAGTCATCGATACCTACACCGAGGACTGCATACTCATAGACGTCGCCGCGCCTGAGCCCACATACGGCAGTGCCTTCCTTCACGAGCACATGGCCAACCTCTCGAACGCATTCCCCGACATGCACATCGAGGACGAGCGCTGGATAACCGGCGAGAACTTGGTCGCCGCGGAGTTCGTGCTGGTCGGCACCCACCTCGGGGAGTTCCTCGGCTACCCGCCCTCGGGCAATGTCATCCGCTGGGTTACTTGCAGCTTCTTCGATCTGACCGACGACAACGAGCGCATCTGGAAGGAGACCTACTACTACGACCTGGCCAGCGTTACCGCACAGCTGCAGCCGGCCGAGGACTGAGAGACCGACTCGAGCCGGCATCAGGCGCTCGGCAGAGAGGACTAGCAATGCAAACCAAGGCGTGCGATGTGGTGGCGGCCTATCTGGACGCCTTCTTCAACTCGCGCTGGGACGAGGTCCGACCCGCGCTGGCCGACGACTGCGTGGTCGTGGACCCGCTCATGCCCGATCCCGTGAAGGGCAAGCAGGAGGTGATGGATCTGCTGGCCTACTGCCATACGTGGGGCCACTATCACGGTGAGATCCTCAACATCTTCGGGGATGAGCGGCAGGTCGCCGTCCAGCTGTGGATTAGCGGCCAGGTGGTCGAGGCGCCCGAAGGCATGCCCGATGAGGTCGTCGGTCGGGAGTTCGCCTTCGCGGAGTGCGACCTGTTCCAACTCGACGACGACCATCGCATCACCAAGGTCTCGATCTACGCCGACGTGGTCACGCTCCAGAACCAGTTGGGCCAGGAGTTCTGAAATGAGGGCCGCCCGGCTGCTCCCCGACGCCGACAGCCTCGCGGTCCTCGATGTGGAAGAACCTGAGCCGTCCGGGGACGAAGTCCTGGTGAGGGTGGTGGGCGCCGGCGTGTGCCGCTCGGACATCCACGTGCTCGACGGCGCCTTCGCCGACATGATCCGCCGGCCGGTGACTCCCGGGCACGAGATCGCGGGCGTAGTCGAAGCCATCGGCTCGGACGTGAGCGATCTCGACATCGGGACGCCGGTTGCCGTGATGGTGGGCTGGGGATGCGGTCACTGTGAGGCCTGCGTGGGCGGCCACGAGCAGCTCTGCCCCTCCGGTGACGAGGCGGGTGCCACCGTTGACGGCGGGTTCGCGGAGTTGGTGCTCGTGCCGCACCGGCGCCACGTTGTGCCACTCGGCGATGTGTCGCCTTACGACGCCACTCCTTTCGGCTGTGCGGCGCTGTGCTCCTACGCGGCGGTCAAGCGGGTGGCGCCGTTCCTGTCGGGCCAGTCGACCCTCGTCGTCCTCGGCGCCGGCGGGCTGGGCCTTTACGCCACCCATTACGCCCGCACCCTCACCGGGGCGCGTGTAGTGGCAGTCGATTCCCGGCCGGAGGCGCGCCACCTCGCCCTGGCCGCGGGCGCCCACGACAGCATTCCATCGGGCGACGACGCCGCGGGTGCGCTGAGCGAGCTGACCGCAGGCCGCGGCGCGGAGGCCGTCATCGACTTCGTCGGAACCGATGAAACACTCGGATTGGCTGCGGCCACGGTGGCGGCACGTGGGATTGTGGCGCTGCTTGGTCTCGCGGGCGGTCATGTCGCCTTCGGCTTCGAGGCAGTCGCGCCGGAGGCCTCGCTGACCACGGTCGTGGCCGGCACTGTTCTCGACCTCCACGACGTAGTGCGCCTCGCCCAGCGCGACGCCTTCTCCATGCCCTTGAGCCCCTACCCGCTCGACGGCATCAACGAAGCTCTCTCCGATCTGCGCGCCGGCCGAATCAACGGCCGCGCCATCGTCCTCCCCGGGGGGCAGCCAGCATGACCGATCTTGTGCTGTCAGTCCCGGTGACCGTCACCGACCGCGAGCCGTTGTTCGAGTTGGCCCCGGCCTGACTCTCCATTGGCGATCGCCGCGTCGGGCCTTTGGCGGCCACGACAAGCACAAATGAAAGGAACCAACGTGAGAAGACTAACTATCGTTCTCATATCACTATTCTCAGTGGCCCTCATTGCGGCTGGATGCGGGGATGATGGCGATGACGAGGCTCCGGCCGCGCCGGCGGAGCCCGCTGCACAGCCGGCCGAGGAGCCTGAAGAGGAGCCTATGGAGGAGCCGGCCGAGGAGCCTATGGAGGAGCCTGAAGAGGAGCCTATGGAGGAGCCGGCCGAGGAGCCTATGGAGGAGCCGGCCGAGGAGCCCATGGAGGAAGGCGGAACCATCGCCTTCAGCTTCGGCAACGAACAGGTCGGGATTTACAAGATCGTGGCGGGCCCGGCCCGCCTGCAGGCTGAGAACCGCGGCTACGAGTTCCTGGAGGGAGCGGCCAATGGCGACTGCGACGCGCAGGTCCGCGACGTCGAGAACTTCGTCGTCCAGGATGTCGACGCCATTGTGGTCGTGCCGATATGCGGCATCGACGCCCTGGCCCCGACGCTCGAGGACGCCGAGGCCAAGGGAATCGTCGTAGTCGGCTACGCCAGCGAGATCCCCGAGACCGGCGACGGTGCCATCCTCTGGGACAACCGGGGCGCGGGCGAGTCCGTCGCAGCCGAGGCGCTGAGGTGGTTCAACGAGGACTTCACCGGTGACCAGAACGACTTCTCGTGGGTGCTGTTCACCTACGACGGATGCGGGCAGCCCTGCACAGACCGCACAGACCCCATCCGCGACATAATCACCGATGCCACGGGAGTGGCGCCTCTCGAGTCCGAGGCGATTTCCATCCCGCAGGGCCTGGACGACACCCAGGTCTTCTTCCAGTCGAATCCGAACATCGCCATGGTGATCGGAGTCAACGACGCGGGAGCGATGGGCGCCTACGAGGCGATCCTCGGTGAGATCGAGGCGGGTCGCGATGCGAGCACGTTCTTCGTGGCCGGTATCGACGGCCAGAACGAGGCTCTGGAGCTCGTGGCCGCAGGCGGCGGAGAGGGCGGCATCTACCGTGCCAGTTCCTCCCTGCTGCTCCACGAGCTCGGCCAGACGGTCGTCGACCTCCCGGCCGACATCCTCGAGGGCAAGATCGAGGCCGGATCGGCGGACGCGGTCGTGCACATGGGATACCAGCTCATGTCGGCGAACAGCCCGCAGGACGCCCAGGACCTGCTGAACCTGTACGCCGAGTTCACCGGCGGCTGATCCAGCAACGCTCTAGGGTGTTGCGCCTAGTCGACTGATCTGGTGCACCATCCATGAGCCAATGTCGGAGAATCTGACTCCTTCAGTTTCAGGCCCTGGCCCGGCGAGCACGGTCGGAATCGACTCCGGACCGCGCATCGCCCGGGCCAGGGCCTGGTCTCTGCGCAACGGCATAGTCATCGCCCTGCTGGTCGAGGTGCTGTTCTTCTGGTCGCAGTCGGACAAGTTCATGACCGTGGACAACATCCGCCTCGTCTTCCTTCAGGTGGCGGTGGTGGGGATCATGGCCGTGCCCAGTGCTCTGCTGCTGATGTCGGGCTACATCGATTTCGCGGTCGGCTCTACGCTCGGATTGTCCGCCATGGTGCTGGGCCGGATGCTGGAGGCGGAGACGCCTGCCCTGCTCGCAGTGGTTCTCGCTATCGCGCTGGGGGGCGCCACCGGCGCGGCTCAGGGCGTGCTGGCCACACGACTCCGGTTCGCGCCCATCGTTGTGAGCCTCGGCTTTTTCACCGCGGTCCGGGGTTTCACGCTGGTGATCAGCGACGGGGACGTTCCCAGCGGCTGGGACAGGAGCTTCAGGGCGCTGGGTCGCAACCTGCTCCCAGGAACACCGATTCCGTATCCGGTGGTGATCGCGGCCGCGGTCTTCGTGATCGGCGCCATCTTCCACACCAGGACGACCTGGGGTCGCCACGTGATGGCGCTGGGTGTCAACCCCGAGGCCGCCCGGCGGGCCGGGATCGATCTATACCGGCTGCCCCTGATGCTGTACATAGCCAGTGGCCTGGCGGCCGGGCTCGGAGCGGTCATCTCCGTCTCACGGCTGAACGCGGCGCCTCCAACCCTCGGAGATGGCGACGAGATCGCGGTCCTGAGTGCGGTCCTACTCGGCGGTGTGGCATTCGGAGGCGGCAAGGGGAATCTTCTGGGCGTCGTAGCTGGCGTGCTGTTCATCGGCGTGCTGAACGATGGACTGCTGCTGCTGGGGGCCAAGCCGTTCTGGGTGAGGGTGAGCGCAGGGCTGGCTCTGGTGGCGGCCGCCGCGCTGGATGCTCTCAGCAAGTACGTGGCCCGACGAGCCGCAGGTGCGGCATGACCTCGCCGCAGCCCGTTCTTCCGCAGGCCATGCCGGTCGAGGATGCCGCGCTCGAGGTTCGCAATATCGAGAAGTCCTTCGGGGCGGTCAGGGCGCTCGATGGCATCAGTTTCGGTGTGAGGGCCGGCGAGGTGATGGGTCTGATCGGTGACAACGGCGCCGGGAAGTCGACGCTGATCAACTGTCTGGCCGGGATCATCGCACCCGACGCCGGCCAGATCCTTCTCGAGGGTGAGGAGGTCAGTATCTCGTCTCCCCTCGAAGCTCGCCAGCTCGGGATCGAGACGGTTCACCAGGATCTGGCCCTCATCGACACCCTGGACGTGAGCGGCAACCTGTTCCTGAACCGGGAGATCCTGTCCGGCCCGCGCGCCCTGAGGTGGATGAACAAGCGCCGGATGCACCGGGAGGCCAAGGAGATCCTTGAGAGTCTTCGCATCAGCATTCCGTCGGTTCGCAATGCGGTTGAGAAGCTCTCCGGCGGCCAGCGTCAGGCGGTAGCGGTGGGGCGCTCAGTGGCCTGGGGTCGCCGAATCGTTCTGATGGACGAGCCGGCCGCCGCTCTGGGCGTCCAGCAGGCCCGCCTCGTTCTCGAGCTGATAATGACTCTCCGAGACCAGGGCCTGGTGGTTGTGCTGATCAGCCACAACATCCAGGCGGTGCTCGATGTCTGCTCCCGGGCCGTCGTGCTTCGCCATGGTGAGGCTGTCGCCGACTTGGAGCTTGAGGGAGTCACCCGGCGTGATCTCGTGCATCTCATCACCACCGGGGAGATGGGCTGAGAGACCTCCTGCCGCCGCCGGTCAGGGGCCGGTCCTCTGGAACGGCGATTCCGGGGTCAATAGGATCGCCTGACCTACGACTTTGGAGGCCACCATGATCAAGGTAATCGGCACGGCGTACAAGCGCGACGACTTCACGACCCAGGAGTTCTTCGACTATTGGCGGGACGTCCACGCGCCCGTCTCGGCGAAGATCGGCCCGATGCGGGGCTACGTGGTCTCGGAGGTGATCAGCAAGGTCCAGGGAGAGTTGCACACCGAGGCGTTCATCGAGCAGTGGTGGGACGATGTGGAGTCATTCGAGCGGGCCGCGGAGACGCCCGAGATGGCGGTCGCCTGGGAGGATGTCTCCAACTACGCGAAGACGACCGGGACGTTCTGGGTGACCAAGGAACACGTCTACATCCCGCCCCCGATACCACGGGGCGGCACCCTCAGCAGGCAGGCCTGGCTAGCCTAGAGGGGAGCATCCCTACGTCAAGGACGTGGCGCGTCCAAGACGTCTCTCAGCTCCGGAACCCAATTGAGGCGGGTCTCGCTGAGCATCCCGTAGTTGGTGATGCTCAGGTCGCTGAATCCCATCCGGCTGATGGTGCCGAAGCGGCGCCTGGCGTCGTCGAGAGTGGCCAGGTACTGCGGTGCGAGGTTCAGAACGACGTTGACCCTCGATCGGTCGAAGTAGCGGCCTGCGTACTCCAGCTCGGAGCGAGTCCACTCCTCATCGACCTTGGCCGCGCCGGGACCGCCCGCCGTGTAGCCGAAGACGATCAGCCGGTCGAGGACTGGTGACCAGGCTGTGAAGTCGGTGCCCTCGATCCACGTGCTGTGCTCGAGCGTCGGCGGGAAGATGGCCGAGAAGGAGTGGAGCTCCGTGCTCTCGCGGCGGCATTGCTCTGCCAGCGAGGCGACGAGGGAGGCCACGGTCGCCTGCCTGTAGGAGATGAGCGCCTGAAGGTCATCGTTCGCCGCGAGCGCTTCTCTCACGTCCTCCACGCCGACGCTCCAGACGTCGTCACGCCATCGTCTCTCCAACTTCCGGCTGATCGCGGCCCGCAGCGCAAGGATCGAGATCCCCTCCCGGCGGGCTCCGGCCATGCATGCATCGCAGAAGCACAGCGACAGGAACAGTTCCTCGAGCGGCCCGTGGCCGACATACTCCGCCTCGTGGTGGTGGAAATGGCGATAGCCGAGGTAGCCGACCGACTCGAGCTGGATGGCACCGAAGATGCCCGATCGCGCCAACTCGCCGACTAGGGACTCGGCGAATCGGCGGGCCTGCGGATGGGAGGGGCACAGCGCATAGCTGTAGGGGTTCCCGAAGCAGTTCCGCACGACGCCGAGAGGGAGCCTCCGGCCGAGTTCGGAGCCGTGCATCGGCATCGCCCATGCGTTGAGCCGGATTCCTCGGTCTGAGAGCGCCTCCGCCAGTCCCCACCAGAACCGTTTGCCCGATCTGGGTGCGGACTCCGACTCCATTCCGGAGAAGGGTGCCTCGAGGCTCTCGAACGGGAAGTTCGCCCCTGGCCCACCCAGGAGACGGACCTTCTGTTCCCGTGCTCGTGGCAGCAACGCACGGCCGGAGTGATAGAGGACGCTGGGGCTCGCCGACGTGACGCCCAGTTCTTCTAGGCGCCCTGCGAACTGGTCGATCCCCTCATCCTCGATATCCCAAGGAAAGACCCAGAATCCGACGGGCATCCGTCCTCCTGTCCTCGCTCTCAGTCCTCGACGGCCGCGGGTGTTCCTGACTCCGTGGCGCGACCGATCGCTTCCACGACCGCTTGGACGTGCACTGCGTCGTCGATCGAAGCGACGCCGGTGTGGGGGTCGCCCCGGACATGGGCCAGGAAGTCGGAGAGCTCGTCGCGGAGCGCTCCGCCCACTCCCAGCGCCGAGGCGGGGAACAGCGTCGACTCCGGCACATAGCTCCGCTCGTCGGTCATCAACAGGAGCGACGGGCTGTACAGGGAGAGCGTCTCGACAGCCGACGTGCCGTGCACCTCGAAGTGCGCGTCCAGGACGCCCGCGCCCTCATCCTCGCGTCCCAGCGGGCCGACGATGTTGGCCGGCGCGCCGTCGGGAATGAGCCAGGACGTCTCCAGCACCGCCAGCGTGCCGCCGTCGAACTCCAGGACGGCCACCACGGCCTCAGGCGGAGGCCCTCCGAGGAACGTCTGGCCCCACGCCGAGACGCGAACGCAACGCTGCTTGGTGAGCCACGTTGCCAGATCGATGTCGTGAACCATGCTCTCCAGTACGGGATGGCTGTGCTTGCCCCATGTCTCGAACCAGGTGCGGGAGCAGTTCCGCTTGGAGCGGATCAACACCACCCGGCCGAGGCGCCCGCTGTTCACATGGTCGTGCAGCAACTGGTGGCGAGCCTCGTACCGCAGGATGTAGCCCGCCTGGAATATGAGGCCGTGCTGATGGGCGAGGCCCTTCAATTCCCGGGCCTCGGCCCAGGACAGAGCCAGTGGCTTCTCGGAGAGGACGTGGATACCGGCCTCGAGGGCGACACGGGTGATTGCGGCATGACTGTCCGAGGACGAGGCGACGATCACGCAGTCCGGCTCCATGTCCTGGAGCATCTCGACCGCGTCGTTGAAGATCCTCGCCTGCGGGTGTTCCTGCGCGGCCTGCTGCCGGCGGTCCGCACTCAACTCAGCAATGGCGAATTCGGTGACAAACGGATTGGCCGCAATGACCTGGGCGTGCCGTATGGCGAAACCGAAGCCTGCGAGCCCTACCTTCATTACTTGGCGACGCCCTGGGCCATCACTTGGCAACGCCTTGGGCCAGCCCCCGCACGACGTAGCGCTGGAATACGAGCGCGAGCAGCACCGGCGGCACGACCGCGAGTACAGTCGCAGCCGCCAGCGTTGTCCAGTTGAACTGGAAGAAGCCCCGGAAGCCTGCGAGGACCGGTGGGATCGTCAACTGGTTGGTCAACGTCAGCGCGTAGAAGAACTCTCCCCAGCTCTCGAGGAACACCAGACAGGCGGCCGCGATGAAGCCGGGCCTGGCGATGGGACGTATCACATACCAGAGCGCCTGAAGCCGCGAGGCCCCGTCCACCAGAGCGGCCTCGTCCAGTTCGCGGGGCAGCCCGTCGAAGTAGTTCTTGAGCACCAGGATGGTGATCGGCAGCGTGAACGAGGTGTAGACGATCACGAGTCCGTAGCGGCTGTTGATGAGGCCCAGGTCGCGGAGGGCGACGAAGAAGGCGGCCACGATCGCGATCGGGGGCACGAGACGAGCGAAGAGAACGGAGAAGTAGCTCAGCCGGGAGCCTCGGAACCGGAACCGCGACATCGAATAGGCGGCGGTACCGCCCAGGGCGAGGTTCGCCACCACGGTGAGGATGCCTACGGCGAGACTCTCTCCCAGCGCCGTCAGCACTCTGAGGCCTACCTGGGCGCCGCCGGGAGCGACTTGGCCGGCGAGGATCGCGCTGTAGTTCCCCAGGGTCGGCTCCTCCGGGATCCAGTGCGGCGGTACCGCCACCGCCTCGGCGGGAGTCATGAAGCTGCTGTTGACGAGGAACCAGAACGGGAACAGCACCCAGACGGCGAACAGCACGAGAGCCGCGTACAGCAGTGCGGTGACCGCTCGTCTCCTGAGAACTGGTCGACTCAGCGTCCTGCTCGCCATCGCTTCTCGCTCACGCGGCCAACGGGTCGTCTCGTCCGAGCAGTATCAGTGCGATCGAGCTCACAAGCACTGCGACGACTCCCAGCATCACCGCCAGCGCCGATCCTGCTCCTATGTCCGAGAAAATGAAGAGCTGCCGGTACAGCAGGATCGGTAGCAGGGTCGTGGCATCACCGGGTCCGCCCTGGGTCATCACCCAGACCGTGTCGAATTGGAGAACCCCGTAGATCACGTTGATGATGACAACCACCAGCAGCATCGGGCGGATCCAGGGGAAGACAACCCCACGGAACCGTTGCCACGCCGTGGCCCCGTCGACCTTCGCCGCTTCGACTATCTCGTTGGGGAGCGTCTGGAGAGAAGCCAGGAACAGGAGGGCCGAGAACGACGCCTGGTGCCAGGCGGCCGCCAGGATCGTGAAGACGAGCGCCCATTCCCGGTCGGCCAGGAACGGCTTGTAGTCCTCGATCACACCGATTTCGAACAGGACCGCGTTGAGTCCGCCCACCTGCGGGTCGATGAGCCACTTCCACATCACCCCCGCGATGATGACGGGCGTGGCCCATGGGATGATCAGGAGTGCCCGGGCGATGCCCCGCCCTCGCAGCGGCTGGTCGAGCAGCAGCGCGAAGAGCAGTCCGAGGACCGTGGCCAGGAGGACGTATCCGGCCGTGTACTGCAGGGTGACCACGAGCGATTCGACGAAGGACTCGTCTCCGAGAACCTTCCCGTAGTTGTCGGTGCCGACGAACGTGGCGGGATCGTCCGAGAGCGGGACCCGCTGGAAGCTGTAGATCAACGTCTGTATGCCTGGAATGCCGACGACCAGGACCAGCGAGATGATGGCGGGGAGCGCGAGGACCAGGCCGAACTGCCGGTCGCTCAACCGGGACCCGGCTTGGGGTGGCGCCTTGGCGCGGGCCGCCGTCGTCTCGCGGCGCGGCGTTGTCATTCCCGCTCTTGTTCGCTTCGCTCACGGGCCGCTCGGGCCCCGGCCTCGCTATGCACCCCTACGGCAACTGCCAACGGGATGGGTCAACCGCTCGGCCTCTAGCCCGCCGCCAGCTCTACCGCGTCGTCGGCCATGTTGGCCACGGTCTCCGCCGGTGTCGCGTCGCCGGCCAGCATGTCGTTGACGCGCTCGCCCACCTTGACCTGGAAGCCCTGATACCAGCTCAGCGCTCTTGCTGCGGGTGTCGCCGCCCGGTCGTACTCCGACGTGATCACGCCGAGGTCGTAGTAGTCGGGATACGCGGCCTGGATGGCGGGATCCTCGAAGAACGACGGGTACGGAACGGCCAGCGCGGCAGCCTCGACCCAGGTCAACGGAACGGTGAAGTTCCCGTCGTTGTCGGCCCCCGTGTAGAACTTCAGCAGGTCCCATGCGTCCTTCAGTGCCGTTCCTTCGAGGTCCGGGCCCATCTGGACGACTTCGCCGGCCAGGAGCGTCTGGCCCGCTCCGGGCATCGGCGCCATACGCAGGTCTGCGGCTGCCGGTCCGCCGACGTCGTTGAAGATCTTCAACCAGTAGTCGTGGCCCGCATAGAACGCGAACGTTCCCTGCGTCATTCCGCCGATGAGTTCCGGATTGTCGTCGGTGAGAATCGTCGGCGACGTCAATCCATCCTGGTACATCGCCCGCCACCACTCCAGAACGTCGACACTCCTCGGATCATCAGCGAATACCGGCTGGGCAGCATCATCGAACGCGGTGATTCCCTCTCCCAGGAGAGTGGCCATGAGGTATTCCTCGATCCGCTCGTTGAGCCATGACGACTCGTACGGTGCGTCCGAGATCCCGTCAGCCTTGATCTTGGCGCACTGGTCATAGTATTCCTGCAGCGTTTGGGGCGGACCGGAGAATCCTGCCTGCTCGACCATTGCGGCGTTGTAATGGTTCATGAAGACGGCCGAGAAGTAGGGCAAGCTGGTGATCTGTCCGCCGGGCGTGACAAATCGTGATCTTGCGCCCGGGTAGAGCGCATCGATGCGCTCTTCCACGCCTGGCAAGTCGTTCAGTGTCCGATTCCAGCCGTTCTCAAGGAATTGGCCCAACAGGTATGTGAAGTTGTAGAAGAGGTCGGGTCGGTCTCCACCCCGGAACCTCGTCTGGATCGCAGCCGGGTAACCGGTCACGGGAAGCACCTCGAGTTCAACCGTGCCGCCTGACACGCTCATCCAGGTGTCCAGGTGCGCCTGGATCGTGTCCGGCAGGAAGTCCCAGCCGACAAACCTCAGCGTCCTCCGCGTCGCCTCGGGATCTTCTCCGCTGCAAGCGGCGAGCAATGCCGCTGCGGCTGGGAGAGAGAGCCCGAGACCCATCGCTCCCTGAAGAAAACCGCGTCGTCCGAAACGGCTGTCGGACATCGACGAGAGTTCCTCGTTTCTCGCGCCACTTCCCCCGGAATATTGGGACTTCAGTCTTTCGCGCATTTCATACCCCCTAACGCGAAATAGAAACATCCAGTTTCAAGCATAGGCAAGCCGCAGTGAGCGCGCCAAGGTGAGGGACCCGGGAGGGACTTCCGCTTCCACGGCTGTGATCGGGCCGAGCCTAAGCTCTCGGCCGGTGCACTCTTTGAGCGTCGATGCCGGCATCGGCGTCCCGATGAGCGACGGGACGAAACTCGCCACCGACGTGATCCGGCCGGCCGGCGGCGGTCCGGTTCCCGCCGTCGTTGTGCGAACTCCCTACAACCGTCGCAGTCCGGCGTCGCGCGGACTGCAGGTTGATGCGTTGGGTCTGGCCGAGGCGGGCTACGCGGTGGTGATCCAGGATGTGCGGGGCCGGTTCGGCTCCGGCGGCGACTTCGAGCCCTTCGTCGATGAGCAGGCCGATGGGATCGACACCATCGAGTGGGTGGCCGGGCAGCCCTGGTGCAATGGGCGGGTCGGCATGGCCGGCATCAGCTATCTCGGCTACTGCCAGCTGGCCGCGGCCGCGAGAGGTCCAGAGCCCCTGGAGGCGATCATTCCCGGGCTCACACCGTGCGATGTGCGCGACGGCTGGATCTGCGAGGGCGGGGAGCCGAACTACGGCTTCAACCTAGCGTGGACGCTCGGAGCCCTGCTCCCGGCCGATCCTCGCATGGCCGACCCGACTGGGGCGCTCGATGCGTGGTCCCGGCCCGGCGCGACCGCGGCCGCCGGCTCGGCGGTCGGCCAGCTCATCGCCGGCAGCCCGCTGGCGGGAGCCTGGCTCGAGTGGAACCGGCCTGCCCCCTACTCCGGGGATCCGTCGATCCCGACCCGCGACACCATCGCGGGCGTGCCGATCCCGGCCCTCGTGGTGGCCGGCTGGTTCGACGTGTTCCAGCCCTCGACATTCGAGCTCCACGACGCACTGATCGAGTCTGTGCTCGTCGCCGGGCCATGGGGCCACCGCGGGCTCCCCCTGGCCCGCGACGCGGGGGCACGCGATCACGGAGCGGCGGCCGCCTTCGACCTCGCAGGTGCCCAACGGACGTTCCTCGATCAGCACCTGCGCGACGCCGACACCGCCACAGCCGGGGCGCGTGTGTTCGTGACCGGCGCCAACCGCTGGGAGTGGCTCGCGACCTGGCCGCCCCCGACCAGCCGGCTTGCCCTGTACCCCGCCGCAGGCGGTCAACTCGGCGACACGGCTGAGGATGCCATGGTCGCCGTGGACCTCGATGCTGAAGATCCGACGCCCTCCGTCGGGGGGCGGGTCTTTCCCTGGGCCCCCGACCTGGTGCCCGGCCCCTTCGACCAGGCGGCCCGAGACGCACGCCGCGATGTGGTCACCTTCACGTCCGAGCCGCTGTCCAACGCCCTGACCGTTGCAGGAGGAGTGACCCTCACGGTGGTGACGGACGCCGATCAGCCCGAAGGCATGGCGTTCGCGACACTCAGCGACATGGGGCCCGACACGTCGGTGTGGAATGTCGCCGACGGCGGCGCGGCCGTCACCGGGCCGAGCACGCGGGTCGAGCTCGGCCATGCGGCCCACCAGTTCGGGGCCGGCCACCGCGTGCGCCTGACGCTGTCGTTCGGGGCCTTCCCCCGGTACCGGTGGCGGCCGGGCCGCGGCCGCCGGGGGATCGCCCTCGGTTCCGGAACCCGACTTGAGATGGGGATCTTGTTATGAAGATCGACCGCGTCGAGGTCTCGCACGTCACCATGCCGCTGCTGTATCCGTGGAGAACAGCGTCACACGAGATACCAGCCATCGACAGCCTGCTGGTGAGGATCACCAGCGGGGAACTCGACGCGTGGGCCGAGTCCTGTCCTTTCGGGTCGCCCGGCTACAGCCCCGAGTACGCCCGGGGCGCCTTCGCAGTGCTCCGGGACTGGCTCGCACCCGCGGTTGTCGGCGCCGAGATCGACTCCGGCGAGTTGCTCCAGGAGAGGCTCTCCCACTTCAAGGGCAACTACTTCGCCAAGGCGGCGCTCGATGTGGCCTGGTGGGTCCTCGAAGCACGTCGGGCAGGAAGGCCGCTGCATGCACTGCTCGGCGGCCGGCGCGATCGGGTGGAGGTCGGAGCCGACTTCGGTGTCATGGACTCGCTCGACGATCTCGTTGCCGCGGTGGACGGTGCCGTCGGGGCTGGCTACCGGCGCGTGAAGCTCAAGTTCCGGCCGGGCTGGGACATAGACATGTTGAAGGCGGTCCGCTCGACCTTTCCCGACCTCACCGCCCACATCGACTGCAACGCGGCCTTCCAGCTGTCCGACCTTGATCTCTTCCGTGCGGTCGACCGGTTCGAACTCGCCATGATCGAGCAGCCGCTGCAGCACGACGACCTCCTCGATCATGCGAAGCTCCAGGCGCAGATCGACACGCCCGTGTGTCTCGACGAGAGCATCGTCTCCGTCAAGGGCGCCGAACACGCCGTCGAACTGGGCAGTTGCCGCTATATCAACGTGAAGCCGGGCCGGGTCGGCGGGCTGACGGTTGCGAAGTCGATCCACGATCTCTGCCGGAAGGCCGGCATCGGATGCTGGGTGGGCGGCATGCTGGAGAGCGGGGTGGGCGCGGCGGTTTGCGTCGCGCTCGCCACGCTGGAGAACTTCACCTACCCGTCGGACATCTTCCCCTCCCCGCGCTTCTACGCCGAGGACCTCGCCGAGCCGGCCGTGTGCTTCGAGACAGCGAGCGACGGCGGGTGTTACGCGGTGGCCGGCGAGGAGGCCGGCATCGCGCCGGTGCCCAGACCCGACCTTCTGGAGCGCCTGACGGCAGACCGGTTCGTGATCGAGGCGTGATGCCGCGGGTGTCCGGCCAGAGGCCGAGCGGATAGGTGCGCGAGTCCGGCTCATACGGGCGAGGCCGTGGCCCGAGCGGCCCGTGAGCGCAGCGAACAAGAGCGGGAAACACCCCGCCCCGACCCGAGACGCCTTCGCCTATCCGGGTGGCCTCCAAGCCTGTCAGACCAGCCTGGGTGGGACGGCGAGACTCTCGATCGCGTCCTTGGCCATGCCGATATGGGCCTGGCCGTCATGGAGGGCGATGGCTCCGTGACCCGGGAGGAGTGAATCGAACTCCAGCTCGGCCAGCGCCAGGACGGTTGCCAGCGAGGCCTGGAGATCACAGTCCGGAATGGCCTGCAAGTGCAGCTTGCCCCACGCGAAGATGGCGTCGCCGGCGAAGAGGTACGTCTGCTCGCCCCCCTCGACGAGGAACGACCCGTGGCCGCCGCAGTGGCCCGGTGTGTCGAGGTAGGTGAGCGTGAGCCGACCCACCGACCGCTGGTCGCCATCGGTGAGCAGATCATCGACGGGGCAGGGTTCGTAGGAATAGCCCTCGGGGAAGATCCCGGCGGCCTGAGCCCGGCAGAAGGACGTGGCCTCGTGGTCGCCCGCCTCGAGGGCCCGCCCGGTGGCCGCGCCGGTCGCCACAGAGAGTCCGACGTGCTCGCGGTAGACCGACGCGCCTCCGGCGTGATCAGTGTGGTAGTGGGTCAGGAACAGCCTGGTGAGGGCGGTCGGGTCGTAGCCGGCGCGCCGGATGTTGCCGGTTACTCGCCGGAACCCGGTCTCGGTGCCCATGCCGCACTCGACGAGGACCTGCTCGTCGCCGCCGTCGAGGAGATAGCAGTGGGCGTCGAAGTCCGACGAGACGCCGAAGCCGCTGAGCGTGCCACCGCCTACCAGGTGAACGTCGGATGTCAGTCTCACGATCCGCTCCTTTCGCTTAGAACGTTCGCGGGCGGGTGCAGGCCAGTCGCGCTGCGAGGGGGTGTCTCCCGCTCTTGTTCGCTGCGCTCACGGGCCGCTCGGGCCACGGCCTCGCCCGTATGAACCGCACTCGCTCACCTACCCGCTCGGCCTCTCAGCTCTCGGGCACGTCGTAGGTCTGGGCGCTCAGGGCGCCGTCCACGACGAGGTTGATGCCGGACACGTACCTGGCTTCGTCCGAGGCGAGGTACAGGAAGGCGTTGGCGATGTCGTCGACCGACGTCAGCCGGTTGGCGGGCACCGCCGGGAAGCCCTCGGAGCGCCACTTGTCCATCAACTCCTCGCCCACGATGTCGACTGACTGCTGGGTGTCTCCGGGGCCCGGAGCGACGCAGTTGCACCGGATGTTGTAGGGCGCGCACTCGACCGCGATCGCCTTCGCCAGGGCCACCACGCCTGTCTTGGCCACGCAGTAGGGCGTGCACCCTCGACCGTGCCCGAGAGCGGCGATCGATGACGTGAACAGGATGACGCCACCGCCGGTCTCCTTCATGGCTCGGGCCGCCCGGTTGCCCAGCACGAAATAGGCGTCGAGGTTGACCGACAGGATCCGACGCCAGGTCGCGTCGCTCACGTCAACGAACTCGGACAGGTCCCAAGCGGCCGCATTGGACACCATGACGTCGAGCTTGGGGTCGATGGCCAGAGCCTGGGCCACCGCTTCGGCACAGTTCTCCATGATGCTGAGATCGCAGTTGAGCAGGTGCGGCGTGGCCCCTGATTCCTCGATCACGGGCGCGACCGCGTCCAGACGCTCCTGGTTGTAGTCGACGAGGTAGAGGTTGTTGGCACCCTCGGTCGCGAACAGTTCGGCGGTGCGGCGCCCGAAGCCGCTGCCGGCTCCCGTCACGAAGATGTTGCGTCCTTCGAACCGTTGCCTCATCGTCGGTACCCCGTTCCTAGTGGGCCGTCCAGCCCCCGTCCACCGTCAGGACCGAGCCGGTCACGTACGACGACGCGTCGGAGGCCAGGTAGATGGTCGCCCCGGCGATCTCGTGCAGCTCGCCCCAGCGGCGCAGGGCAACCTCCTGGCCGATCACCCGCACGCTGTGCTCGCTGTGCTGGTGGGCCTGGTTCATCTCGGTGAGGAACGGGCCGGGGGCGATGGCGTTGACGTTCACGCCGTTCGGAGCCCATTCCATGGCCAGCGCCCGGGTCAACTGAACTATGGCGCCCTTCGAGGAGGTGTAGGCGGTGCGGTCGGGCGCGGCCACCAGGCCGAACGTCGACGCCACGTTGATCACCCGGCCGTGACCCGAGTCCCGGAGCGGCTGAGCCGCGGCCCGGCAGGCCAGCCACGGCCCGGTGACGTTCACGGCCAGCGACTCCTCGAATGCGTCCCGCTCCAGATCGCCTATGGCGCCGCGCACGAGGATGCCGGCGTTGTTGACCAGGATGTCGAGCCCGCCGAAGCGCTCCACGACGCCGGCCACGGCCGCCTCGACTGAGTCCGTGTTGGTGTACTCCATCTCCACCGCCAGCGTGGCGCCCCCGGTGGCCGCGGCGACCTCGTCCGCTTTGGTCTGCGCGTCGCCGAGCGAGCGGCTGGTCACGGCCACACTCGCGCCCGCGTAGCTCAACGCCTCGGCCATCACCGCGCCGAGGCCCCTGGAGCCGCCCGTCACCAGAGCGGCGCGTCCGTCCAGGCGGAACAGGTCGAGCGGGTTGGGCGCTTTGGGCCTCCTGACGGCAGCCGGCGGGGATCGGCTCCGGCTGCGAAGCGAGATGGTCTAGGTGCTGTGGGCCTCCTCGTAGCTGGGTCCCCCCGATTCCTCCACCCAGTAGCGACGGGCCCAGCCGACGCCTTTCCAGGTCTTGATCTTGTCGGGCACCAGCTTGATGAGCCAGCGGGGCTGCTGGAGGGTGGACACCAGGTAGGTCGGGCCGTTGGGGCCGAGGTACCGGTACGACATCTGCTCCGCGACCTGCACCCAGCGGCCGCCGACGTTGGGCTCCTCCTCCACGGTGGCTGTGCCCTCCATGTACACCTTGGGGATCTCCACCGACTGGCCCGACTCGTCGGGGTCGCTGTGGGGGGCGTCGATGACCACGCTGACCCGCCCGTCGGCCTGGATGTTCTGGCACCACAGGGCCCGCTGGCGGCCGACGAAGTACAGCGCCTCGCCGTCCCACTGGTACCACACGGGCATCACGTAGGGCGACCCGTCGGGCTTGATAGTGGCCAGGCGGGCGATGGGGTTGCCCGCCAGGAACTGCTCCGTCTCCTCAGCCGTGAGGCCGCCCAGGTCGCCGCGGAAACTGCTCATACAGATCGCTCCTTTTCTCACTGATGGCGGGCAGACAGTACCATCGCCCCGATGGGACCCACCAAGCCGGTCGACGACGTCGCGCAGGCGAACGGGGCCAACGGCGCCGGCGGTGATGCGGCCCTCTCGGTACGCGATCTGGTCAAGACCTTCGAGGTGGGCGGGGGCTGGCTGGGGGGCGAGAAGGGCGAGGTGTCGGCGGTGGCCGGGGTGTCCTTCGACATCGGTTTCGGGCGCACGCTGGGGCTGGTGGGGGAGTCGGGCTGCGGCAAGTCCACCACGGCGCGCTGCATCCTGCGGCTGATCGAACCTACTTCCGGCGACGTGGTCCTGCAGCGCCCGATCGACGACGGCACGACCGAGAGGATCGACATCATCGCCAGCGGCCGGGCCGACCTGCGCCGGCTGCGCCGCGACATGCAGATCGTCTTCCAGGATCCCTTCGCCTCGCTCAACCCCCGCATGACGGTGGGGCAGGCGCTGCGGGAGCCGCTGAAGGTGCACACCTCGATGCCCCGGTCCGAGCAGGACACCAGGGTGGGCGAGCTGCTGCGGCTCGTCGGCCTCAATCCCCGCATCGTCGACCGCTACCCCCACGAGTTCTCCGGCGGGCAGCGACAGCGCATCGGCGTGGCCCGGGCGCTGGCCTTCGACCCGAACTTCCTCGTGCTGGACGAGCCGGTGTCGGCATTGGACGTCTCGATCCAGGCCCAGGTCCTGAACCTCCTCGACGACCTCCAGCAGGAGTTGGGCCTCACCTACCTGTTCATCGCCCACGACCTGGCGGTGGTGCGCCACGTGTGCGACGACATCGCGGTGATGTACCTGGGCAAGATCGTGGAGAGAACCTCCGCGGAGCGGCTCTTCGCGGAGTCGATGCACCCCTACACCCACGCCCTGCTGTCGGCCGTTCCGGTGCCCGACCCGGACCTGGAGCGGGGAAGGCTGCGCATCCTGCTCGAGGGGGACGTTCCCAGCCCGCTGAACCCCCCAACGGGATGCCGCTTCCACACCCGTTGCCATGTGGGGCGCGACCAGGAGGTGTGCCGGGTCCAGGAGCCTCCTCTCGATGAGGTGAGCGAGGGCCACTGGGTGGCCTGCCACTTCCCCGAGGCCCGCCAGGTCGTCTGAGCAATGAGGCCATCGCAGCCCATCGCGGCCATGCCGCGGTCGGGCATACGCGAGGTCATGGAGCTGGCCAACTCGATCGACGGCGCCATCCGCCTGGAGACGGGCGAGCCCAACTTCGCCACGCCTCACCACGTCTGCGAGGCCGCGGCCAAGGCCGCTTTCGACGGCTTCACCAAGTACACCCCCAACGCCGGGATCGCCCCGCTGCGGGAGGCTCTGGCCCACAAGGTCACCGAGCGAAACGGCATCGACGCCACCCCCGACCAGGTGGTGGTCACATCGGGCGCCGTGGCCGGGATCTACAGCACCATGGTCTCGCTGGTGGATCCGGGCGCGGAGATGCTGCTCGGCGATCCGAGCTGGCCGAACTACGCCCAGATGATGCAGTTGCTGAAGATCACCCCGGTCCACTTCCCCCTGCGGCCGGAGGCTGATCTGGTCCCGCAGGCCGCCGACGTCGAGCCGCTCATCACCGAGCGCACCCAGGCCATCCTGCTCAACTCTCCGGGCAACCCGACCGGAGCGGTCACCGATGCCGCCGCCCTGGCCGAACTGATGGAACTGGCCCGCCGGCACGACTTGATCGTCTTCGCGGACGAGGTCTACGACGAGATCTCCTTCGACGGGCCGTACACACCAACCGCGCCGCTGGACACCGACGGCCGGGTGATCACCTTCTTCAGTTTCTCCAAGACCTACGCCATGACCGGTTGGCGGGTGGGCTACCTGGTGGTTCCGCCCGGAGTGTCACCCCTGATCGTGCGGGCCCAGGAGCCCATCACGTCGTGCGTCAACGCCCCCGCGCAGATGGGCGCTCTCGCCGCGGTCACCGGTCCGCAGGAGTGCGTGGCCGAGATGCGCGACGCCTACCGGCAGCGGCGCGACCTGGTTACCGGGTTCCTGACCGGCCGGGGCATCCCCCACGTCAGGCCGCGCGGCGCCTTCTACCTGATGGTCGACGTGAGCGGCAGCGGAAGCCGGGGCATGGACTTCGTGCTGCGCCTCCTGAACGAGAAGCGGGTGGCGGTTGTGCCCGGGGACACCTTCGGCCCCGGCTCGGGCCGGTTCGTGCGCATCTCGCTGGCCACCGCCACCGACCTCCTCATGGAAGGCGTGGAGCGCCTAGCCGACGCCGTCGACGACTGGGGCAGCTAGTCGGGCTTGGACTCGCTGCAAGCCCTGCAGATCGGGTGAGCCGATCGTGGGGAGCGTCCAGTCAGCAGCTGCGGCTATCTCACTGAGTAATTTTACTCAATGGAATAGCTACAATGCATGGATTAGCCGCTATGCTCGGACCCCGTGAAGGGATTCCGTCGCCAACAGGTGCAAACGCTAGTCGAGCGGATCGAGGAGACTCCGGAGCGTCTCATCGCAATCTTCGGTCCGCGCCAGACGGGCAAGACGACAGCTGCGCTCCAAGCGCTGGCGTCCACCCGACTGCCAGGTGTCCGTCTGGCGGCCGATGAGCCCGAGACCGGTCCTGTGGGACCGTTACCCACAGTCGCCAATGGGCCAGGGACCGCGCCGCCTGGCCGGGACTCGCGCTGGCTGACGAGGGTGTGGCAGGAGAGTCGCGCCAAGGCATGGATCCCCGAGGAAGGCTTCGTCCTTGTCCTGGACGAGATCCACAAGATCGACGGTTGGTCCGATGTGGTCAAGGGCCTGTGGGACGCCGACCGGATCAGCGGCTGCCCATTGAGGGTAGTGCTCATCGGCTCGGCTCCGCTGCTGATGAAGGCGGGGATGGACGAGAGCCTCGCGGGGCGCTTCGAGACGTTGCGGTTCGAGCACTGGTCCTACTCGGAGATGGCCGATGCCTTCGGCTTCAGCCTGGATCAGTACGTCTACTTTGGTGGCTGTCCGGGCGCGGCTGGCCTCGTCTCCGATCCCGACCGCTGGGTCAGCTACATGCGCGGCGCCCTCGTTGAGCCCAGCATAGATAGGGACGTGTTGGAGATGCAGCGCGTCGACAAGCCGGCGCTGCTGAGGCAGATGTTCGAGTACGGCTCGCGCTGCTCCGGCCAGATCCTGTCGTATAACAAGATGCTCGGGCATCTGCAGGATGCGGGCAACACAACCACTCTGACGCGGTACCTGCATTTGCTCACTCAGGCCGGCCTCCTGACCGGGCTGTCCAACCACACCGCGAGCCCGGTTTCGGCGAGGGCGTCGACGCCGAAGCTCAACGTGCTCGACACGGCGTTCATGTCGGCTGTTTGCGGCTACACCTTCGAGGAGGCCCGCGCCGACCGCTCGCACTGGGGTCGAGTGGTCGAGAGCGCGGTAGGAGCACACCTGGTCAACACCGCGTCCGTGAGCACCGCCGTCAAGTACTGGCGAGACCGGAACAACGAAATGGACTTCGTCCTGCACCGAGGCCCCAATCTGGTCGGGATCGAAGTCAAGAGCGGCGTCACGTCGCCGAGACATCAAGCCCTCACCGCATTCAGGCAGCGCTTCAGCCCGCGATCGGTGATCACCGTCGGTGCCGACGTGGCGCTTGACGAGTTCCTGTCGCGGCCCGCCGACTATTGGATCGACGCGTCGTGAGCATCAGAGTCGATCGAACCTGCCGGGAAGTGCGCCAGACGGCAAGTCATGACGGCCGCGTGGCGCTCGGCGAGCCGAAGCCGCTCAGCGAGTATCGAGACAAGTCTGCGTACGTGCTTCTCGGTGATCCCGGCGCCGGCAAGACGACCGAGTTCAAGAGTGAGCAGGAAGCTCTCGGTGACGAGGCCGCGCTCTTCGTCAGCGCGCGCAACTTCAGGACGCTTGCTGAGGCATCCCGCGCCGAGTGGGGCAACAAGACGCTCTTCATCGACGGGCTGGACGAGACTCGGGCGGGAGCGAACGACGCACGGACCCCGCTTGACGACATCCGAACTCAGCTCGCCCGGCTCGACAAGCCGAGATTCCGCCTCTCATGCCGCGAAGCCGATTGGCTCGGTTCGAATGATCAACAGCATCTCCAAGACGCCTATACCGACTCAGAGATCATCGTCCTCAGACTGGATCCGCTCGACGCGGACGGCGTGGGCGAATTGCTGCGTTCGGAGCACCAAATGATGGATGTCAAGGAGTTCGTGCAGAGTGCCCACCGCTACGGGGTCGGTGCCTTGCTCGGCAACCCCCTGACGCTTGATCTGCTGGCTCGCGTCGTCCAAGGGGTAGGGGAATGGCCCCGCAGCCGACAAGAGACTCTGGAACGGGCCTGTCGGCTACTCGCCAGCGAGCACAACGAGGAGCATCGTTTCGGCCGCGGTGTAGTGCCTCGGGACACCGTGATGGACGCCGCGGGCTATCTGTGCGCGCTGCTGCTGCTCGCAGGCATGGATGCGTACTCAGTCTCTGCCCACAACTTGGGACCTTCACTCGTTCGCCTGCATGATCTGAGCGACCCTCCCGAGTGGCTGGCACGCGGTGAGCTCGAACACGCTCTGTCCACGAAGCTGTTCACCGCCGCCGGCATGGCGGTGGCCGAGGGGACATTCGGTCCCCTGCACCGGCATGTTGCTGAGTTCCTGGCGGGCCGCTTCCTGGCGAAGCAGGTCGAGGGAGGGCTGCCGGCTCGAAGAGTGGTGGCGCTTATGACGGGTCCCGCCGACGGGCGAGTAGTCACTGCGCTGCGGGGCCTGTCGGCGTGGCTGGCTGCGCACTCCAGCGAAGCGCGTCTGGATCTGATCGCAGCCGATCCGGTGGGCGTGGGCCTCTACGGCGACATCGGCGGATTCAGCCACGAGGAACGGCGGCGGCTGCTCAAGGCGCTGCCGGCATCCTTAGTGCACGACGACTTGCGTCGGGGCGACACGGCATTGGCGTTGCGGTCCTTGGCCTCTGCCGATCTGGTGCCGGCTATCCAGGAGATGCTGGGCCGAGTGCGGACGGGCAGCCGCAATGACCCCCTCGCAGGGGTCGACGACCGCGGCGGAGCCAGCGTCACAGGGCGGGCGGGCAAACGCATCGCCGACGACCGACCCGCAGCGCTGATCCTCGGCGTGCTGAGGCATGCGGAGATCCCGTGTGCTGTCGCGGCGCTTGCGCCAGACCTGATGGCGATCGTCCGCGATGATGCGGTGCCGTCGTACCTGCGCACACGCGCTCTGGATGCCTGGGTCCGAATCACGGTGGACAGCCGGGAACGGGCTGAAACGCTTGAGGGTCTGCTGGCTGGGATCCATGCGGGCTCGGTCAGCGACCCGGATGATGATCTGCGGGGGATCCTGCTCAAAGAGCTGTATCCGGACGTGGTTGGACCCTCGGATGTGTGGCGACACATCGTGGTCCGAAGTCAAGGCGACTACTTCGGCCGTCTATGGGCGTTCGCGGACAAGGTCCTTCTGGAGCGCGCCCGGGAACAGCATCTGGCTGAGCTGCTTGACGCCTTGCACGAACACGCCGCCGAACTGGTGCCTGCCTTGATGGAGTCGCGCTTGGGCGATCTTCCGCTTCGAGTGCTCAAGGGGGCGCTCAGCGTCCACGGCGAGAACGTCGAACCGGCACGTCTGGCCGGATGGCTCGCCGTGGCGAACCGGAGCCTGTCCTTCGGTGACAGGAGATCTTCGACCGGGGTTCGAGCCTGGCTCGAGTCGCGTCCCCAGATTCAGAAGGCGGTGTACCTGGAATCTCTGAGGTCTCCCGGACCCGATGACGACGCGGAGACGCACCCCTTCTGGCACTTCAGGCACAGCGAGGTGCTCCACGGCAGCCGCCTGCCTCCCGAGTTCGGGCGGTGGTGCCTCGATCAGGCCGTGGCTCTGGAGGACGCCGAGCAGGCTGTCTCGCTTGTGCTGCTGAGCCATGCCCATGCTGCGCGGGAGGACCCGTCGCTGAGCGAGGGGCTCACCGTCGAGACAATGCGCGAACGTGTCCGCGGCCGCTCCGTGCTGGAACGGCGTCTTGACGAGTTGCTGCAGCCCCGTCGAGATCCGCCGCCCTCCGCCGAACACCGCACGGAGATCGAGGAGCAACGGCGGCGCAGAGATGAGGAGCGGCGACGACAGCGCGAGGGATGGGCGGCAGCCCTGCGCGAACAGCATGTCGAGCTGCGGGAGAACAGAGGCCCGCCCCCGATGCTGCACTCCTTGGCTCTGACCTATCTCGGCATGTTCGACGACGACGACAGGTACGCGCTCCCGGTGCAGCGCGTCGGCGACCGCATCGACGGAGACTCACGGCTGGTGGCCGCGGCCATCGCGGCGCTGCGTGGCGCCGTGCTGCGCGACGACGTTCCCTCGGTGGACGAGACGATCTCGTTGCACTCCCAATCGAGGCATTCGTGGATGGCCTATCCGGTGCTGGCCAGCCTGCACTTGTTTGACTTCGATAACCCGGCCCAACTCGACAAGCTCGACGACACCCGCAAGCGCGACGTTCTCGCCATCTACTATTGCGTCGCGGAGCACGACGACTACGGGCAGCACTGGCACGGCCGGGTCAGCCAAGACCCCCTGGAGGCTCTCGATCGGCCGCATCGCCCGCGTGAGCCTCACTGGTATGTGCGCTGGCTCCAACAGGATCCCGACCTGGTGCTGGACGTCCTGCGCAAGTGTGCGCTGGCAGGGGTGCGCGCCGGCCAGCGATTCCCGCCGGGCATGGACGCCCTCGATGCTGTCGCTGGCCATGAAGTCCTGGTCCACGGCGTGAGGCTGGAACTCCTGAAGGCCTTCCCGACCCGCAGCTCCAACGAGCAGCTGGCCCTGCTGGACAGCCTGCTCACAGAGGCGCTGGACTATCCCGACAAGACCGAACTCCTTGCCCTCGCCCAACACAAGCAGGCGTTGAGGAGCGTGCCGGCCGCCCAGCGGGTCAGATGGTGGGCGACGGACGCGCTCATCTCGCAAGGCGACCGTGTTCGACAGCTCAAGACCCGTTTGGTCGAGAGCGAGACACGAGTCAGGCATCTGGCCCAGTTCCTGAGATCGGTGTGGGATCGCTACGACCGTCGCCGCTCGATCCTGGCCGACATCACAGATCCGGCGGCGCTCAAGGAGGTGATCAAGATGCTGGGGAGTTGGTGTGCTCCAGCGATCTACCCGGCCGGGGGTTTCGTCTATACCCTTGAGATGGATACGTCCGAGCTGATCCAGCAACTCGTCGAACAGCTCGGCTCAGCCGTTGGTGACGAGGCAGAGCAGGCGCTAGAGAGCCTTATCGAGGATCCGCAGCTGGCTCGCTGGCACGACCTTCTGGCTCGCGCCAGAGAGCGTCAGCGGGTCGTTCAGCGCGACGCCTCCTACCGCCATCCCAGCGTGGAGGAGGTCCAGAGCACACTCGACAACAAAGCACCCGCCAACGCGGCGGACCTGGCCGCGCTTCTTGCAGGCGAGCTTCGGAGCCTCTCCGACCGAGTGCGTACGGACCCCAGCAACATCTGGAGCCAGTTCTGGAACGCAGACTCTCACGGCCGCCCGACCGATCCGAGGCACGAGAACCTCTGCCGCGACGCGCTGCTAGCAGCTCTGAGGGTGCCCGTTGAGGTCGGCCTCGATCCTGAGGCAAGCCACGCGTCTGCCTGGAAGTCCGACCTCCTTGCCAGATGCAGGGATTTCTCCGTCCCGATCGAAATCAAGCGTGATCGTCACCGCGACCTGTGGAGAGCGATGCGCTCACAGCTCATCGGTCAGTACACGGCCAGTCCCGCGACCTCGGGTTACGGCATCTACCTCGTGCTTTGGTTCGGTGACGGCAAGGTCCAGACACCCCCCGGCGGCAATCGTCCCAGAACCCCTGAAGAGCTTGAGCAGCGGCTTCGACAGGACCTGAGCCCGGACGAGAGGCGCAAGATCTCCGTCGTCGTCATGGATGTCAGCAAGCCCGGTCGGCCTGAAGGCGCCGAACTGCCTCTCGCCGAGACGGGCGTCAGAAGTTGAACAGCGACATGGCGGTGCCGCCCCGGATCATGTCGCGTTCATCCGCGCTGATGCCACCGAGGAGTTGGTCGACCACACCCAGGGTCTCGGGGTAGCCGGGCTCCTCGCGGATCCAGGGCCAGTCCGAGGCCATCAGCATGCGCTCCGCGCCGAAGGCGGCATGGATGCGGCCGGTGGTCTCCTGTAGGTCCCGGTAGGGGTAGGGGGCGCCGCTGAAGGCGTAGTGGCCCGAGAGGTGGACGTGCACGCTGGGGTGCTTGGCGGCCAGCGCCTCCACCACTTCCAGGCCGGGCGGGGGCAGCGGCATGTTGAACCGGGGCCGCCGGTGTTCGTCCACCCGCATCTCCAGATGCATGTTGGGCAGGAACCCCAGATGGTTGAGCACCACCTTCAAGCCGGGCAGCAGGTCCAGGCAGCCGTCAAGCAGAGCCACCTGGTCGGCCGGCCCGTAGAACCAGGTCTTCATGCCCGCGTCGCGCATGGCGGCCAAGACCGGGAACACCGCCAGCGACTCGGGATCGGAACCGGGCTCGCCCTCCAACCCGTAGAACCGGACTCCCTCGATGCCTGCGTCGATGCGGCCGCGCAGCGTCGAGAGCGGGTCGGGGTCCTCGAAGTCGTGCACGGCCACGCCCGCGAACTTGCCGCGGTACTGGTCCAGCACCTCGACCAGGTAGCGGTCATGCTCCGAAAGCGCGCAGATGACGGCCCGGTCCACCCCGGCGGCGTCCATCGCCTCCAGCAGGCGCGCCGCGGTCTCCTCTCGCTCGGGGGGCACCATGCCGTCGAAGACGGCCCGCGGATACTCGTCGCTGAGGGCCTTGAACAGGTGCAGGTGGGCGTCGACTACATCCATAGTGATCGGCCTTTCTTGTTCGTCTCTACTCGCCGGAGTCTGATTCCTCGGAGTCTTGCCGCTCGGCGCCGTGCTCGGCGATCCAGGCGAGGTGGTAAGCGGTGAGGTGCCGGCGCATGAACATCACCAACTGCTCCACGAGGTGGGGGTGCTCCTGAAGCAGGGTCGGGCCTCGTAGCGCGGTGCCCGTCGAGATCCACATGTTCTGGCCACGCATCTTCGGATGGGTCGCTCGCAAATGCTCGTGGACGGGCTCGTCGTGCGCGCCGGTGAACAGCACCCGCATGGAGGGGACCGACCCGATGCCGTCATTGCCGTCACTGCCCGTCCCGGGTGCGGGGCTGATCACGGCATGGACCGGAGCTCCATGTTCGCCGCCGAGCTCAAAGGCGGCCCGGGCCACCGTTCCGTGGACCACCAGCCCGCACGGCCCGAAGGCACCCTGCACCTCGGCCAGCGCGCCGGTCACATCGTCGAGGGTGGCGGACGGGTCGGGCTCGCCGTCGGAGAGGCCGTGGCCCCGGAGTTCCAGGCAGATCACCCGGAATCCCGCCGACCTCACGTCGGGCGCCACCGAACCCCAGGCGTCCAGGTCCTCGCCGAGGTCGTGGACGAACAGCAGCGGCGGCCCGTCGGCGGGATGCTCGATCCCCCGCAGCACGGTCCCGTCGGCCAGGGCGATCTCGATCGGATACGGCTTCGACAAGGCCATGTCCGCCATTTGATCAGAAGGGCTGGGGGTTGAAGCAGCGGAATCCGACTCCGGCTTGAACCTCGTGGGGCGGATGGTCGCTCCAGCACTGCTCCAGGGCGTGGGGGCAGCGGGGAGCGAAGCGGCATCCGGGCGGCATCATCTGCATCGGCGGCACCAGTCCCGGGATCGGGACCAGTTCGCGGCGCTTGCGGCTGGCGTGGGGCAGGGCCCGCAGCAGGCCCTGGGTGTAGGGATGGCGCGGGTTGGAGAACAGCTCGTCGACCGGGCCCTCCTCGACGATCTCGCCCGCGTACATGACCGCCACCCGGTCGGCGATGGACGCCACCACGGCCAGGTCGTGGGTGATGAGCAGCATCGACATGTGGCGGTCCTGCTGCTCGGAGCGCAGCCGCTCGAGGATCTGGGCCTGCACGGTCACGTCGAGCGCAGTAGTGGGCTCGTCGGCGATGAGGATCTCGGGGTCCAGCACCAGGGCGGTGGCGATCATCACCCGCTGGCGCATCCCGCCCGACAGCTCGTGCGGGTACGAGTCGAACCGCTCCTCGGGGGCGGGCAGGCCAACGGCTCTCAGGATATCGACGCTCATGTCGCGGGCTTCGGCCTTGGTGGCGTCGCGGTGGGTGCGGATCACCTCGGTCATCACCTGGCCCACGGTGAACACCGGATCGAGCGATGTCAGCGGATCCTGGAAGATCATCGAGATGCGTTCGGAGCGGACGTCGCGGACCCGGCGCTCGGGCAGCCGGGTGAGGTCGTCGCCGTCGAAGACAACCTCACCGGAGGTGATTCGCACCGGGGGAGTGGGCAGCAGCCGCATGATCGACAGCGCGGTGATCGTCTTGCCGCATCCGCTCTCGCCGACCAGGCACAGCACCTCGTTCGGTTGGATGTCGAAGGACACGTCGCGGACCACGTCGAAGGCGCCCTCCGGGGTGGCCACCGCGGTGTGGAGGTTCCGGACCGACAGGACCGGTGCTGTGGTCGAGCCGTTGGTGGCGGCCGGAGCCGCGGACGTGCTCACGGCGGGCTCATGCCTTGCGCGGCCTGTTCGGCGCGGTCGGGTCTCATGCCTTGCGCAGCCTGGGGTTGGCCACGGTGTAGCCGACGTCGGCCAGCCAGTTGCTCAGCACCACGATGGTGATCAGCACCAGCGAGAAGAACTGGGCCACCGGGTAGTCGCGCCTCAGCACCGCATTCACCAGCACCTGGCCCAGGCCGGGCCAGCCGAAGATCGTCTCCACCACCAGGGCGTAGCCGACGATCTGGCCGATCCGCAGGCCGGCCAGCGAGATGATGGGCACCATGGCGTTGCGCAGCACGTGCTTTCCGATGATGCTCGCCTCCGACAGGCCGCCCGCCCGCAGCGTCCTCACGAAATCCTGGCCGAGGTTCTCCAGCATGGCCGAGCGGGTCATCCGCACAGTCAGCGCGATCCCCTCCATGGCCAGCACCACCGCGGGGAGGATCAGCTGCTTCGTGCTGCAGCAGCCGGCCGACGGCAGCCATCCCAGCGTGGACGCGAATAACCACACCGTCAGCAGGGCCAGCCAGAAGTTGGGCACGGCCATGCCGGCCACCGAGAACGTCATCACCGAGCCGTCTGCCCAACTGTTGCGTCTGACCGCGGCCAGGATGCCTAACGGGACCCCGATGGCGAACACCAGCCCGAAGGCGGCGGCCCCCAGTATCAGGCTGTTCTTGCCGTGGTGGGTGAGCATGTCGAAGATGTCGGCGTTGTTGGTGAGCGACTTGCCGAGGTCGAAGGTGAGCAGGCGGCCCATGTAGCGGAAGTACTGCTCGTGGACGGGGTCGTTCAGGCCCAGCAGCTCCCGGAACTCCTCGCGCTCCTCGTAGGAGGCCGAAGCCGGCAGCCGGGCCGACACCGCATCGCCGCCCGAGAGCCGGATGGCGTAGAAGACCGCGATCGACGACAGCAGCAACACGATGAGCGTGTAGATGGTGCGGGCCGCGATGCGCTTCATGGCGCCTCACCGCCTGTGTCCGTCGCCGCGTAGCCCTCAAGCGTGCAGAGGGTGCCTCGGGGCTTCACTGCTCGTCCACCGACTTGGCCTCGTGGCGCAGGCGGGGGTCGAACACGTCGCGCAGCCCGTCGCCGATGAGGCTCACCGACAGCACCACCAGCACGATGGCGATGCCGGGGATGGTCGACTCCCAGTGGTTCAGCCGCAGGAAGTTGCGGCCGTCGGCCACCATCTGCCCCAGGCTCGGGGTGGGGGGCTGGGCACCTAGGCCGATGAACGACAGGGCGGCCTCGGCGATCACGGCCACGGCCACGTAGTAGGAGGCCAGCACGAAGGCGGGGGCCAGGATGTTGGGGAAGATGTGGCGCCACATGATGCGCATGGACGAGTAGCCGCCGGCCCGGGCCGCCTCCACGAACTCCCGCTGCGACAGGGTCAGAACCTCGCCCCGCACGACGCGCGCGATGGCTGCGGTGTTGACCAGCCCGACGGCCAGGATCACCGGGAACAGGCCGCCGCCCATCCCTCCGACGAACAGCACGGCCAGCAGGATCAGCGGGAAGCCCCAGATGAAGTCGACGGCCCCTCCGATGGCCCGGTCGGTCCAGCCTCGCAGGTAGCCGGCCACCATGCCGAGCACGATTCCGGCCACCAGCGCGAGCAGGGTCACGCCGGCGGCCACGGTGAGGCTCACCCTGATGCCCACGAAGACCCTCACGGCCATGTCCCGCCCGAGGGCGTCGGTGCCGAAGATATGGCCGTCGCTGAGCGGCTTGAGATGGATGGCCGAGTAGTCCTGGGAGACGTAGTCGCCGCCGGTCAGCCACGGCCCCAAGATTCCCGCGGCCAGCACCACCACGCCGAGGGCCGACCCCAGCAGCAGCAGCCGGTTGTGGCGCATGCGGCGAAGGCTGCGCCGCATGCCGCCGATGTGCTGGGCCTCCTCCAGCTCCAGGAGCCGGTCCTCCCAGTCGAGACGGCGCGCCTCGACTACTGCTGTTGCGCCGTCGGTGGCGGCGTTCACGGCGCCGCCGCGCTTGGATGCAGGCTCTGCGCCTCTGAGCCCTCTAGCCCTCGATCCACGTGTCGTTGTAGTACGGGTAGAGGTTCCACACGAACGGCTGCCAACCATGCACCTTGTTGTGGTGCACGAAGGTGGCGTTCTGGTTCATGATCGGCAGGTAGGGCAGTTGCTCGGCCCAGGCCAGCTGGAACTCCGACGAAGCGGCCTGCGCCTCGGCCTCGGTGCCCGACTGCTGCCACGCGGCAATGGCGTCGTCGATGCGGGGCTCTACCGCGTGAGAGAAGTTCGGCACCGGGATGGTGGCCGACCAGCCGAACAGGATGAGCACATCGAGGGGGATGGGCCACAGCCAGAAGAACAGCGACATCTCCACCGAGTCGCGTCCCGGCCGGCTCTGCTCGGCGAAGGCGAGGCCGCGGTCAACGACGTTGAGGTTGGCCCTCACGCCGACCTTGGCGAACTGGGCCGACACTGCGGCGGCCACGTTCTTCTGAACCGACTCGTCCTCGACCAGGTAGCGGAACTCGAAGCGGTGGCCGTCGCGCACCCGCACGCCGTCGTCGCCCATCACCCAGCCGGCCTCGTCGAGCTTCTGGTTGGCCAGATCCACGTCGAACTGGTTGAACTGCTCCACCGCGGGGTCGTACTGGCGGTCCGTGGTGGGGAACGGCCCGTAGGTCGCCGCGCCGTTGCCGGCCAGGATGGCGTTGACCATGCCCTCGCGGTCCAGCGAGTGCGACAGGCCCTGGCGGGTGAGCACGTCGCCGAACAGCTCGTCGTAGTCCCGGTTCATGGCCAGGTGGAAGCCCGACCACTCGGGGTGGCGGATCACCGTCAGGTCCGAGTTGTTCTCCAGCCGGGAGATGTCGATGTGGGCCGGGTTGATCAGCGTGTCGATGTCGCCGTTCTCGAGCTGGGTGGCCCGCTGACCCTCCTCGGTGATGACCGTCCAGCGGATGCCGTCGAGGTAGGCCGGCCCCTTGTTCTCGAAGAACGGGGTGTTGGAGCCGGGGTAGTCGGCCCAGCGCGCCACCGACACGTGGCTGCCCGGCACCCACTCCTCGTGGGTGAACGGCCCGGTGCCGTCGGCGAACTCGGTCCCGTAGCTGGACTCCGGGTTGAGGGTGCCGTCGGCGTTGAGGGTGCTGTCCTTCCAGGTGTTGATGTTGAGGATGCGCCAGTAGCCGGTCTTGTGCGGCCCGAGCGCTCCCACCCACGGGTTCTTCATCTTCATGACGACGGTGTTGCCGTCGGCCTCGTAGGTGTCGACCGGAGCGGCCAGGCCGGCGATGAAGCTGTAGGCCTGGACCGAGCGGTAGAACTCGGCCACCGCCTCGGCGTCGACGGTGCCGCCTGAGTGGGAGATCTTGCCGTCGGGAATGTCGAAGGTGTAGGTGAGGCCGTCGTCCGACACCGAGAAGCCCGAGGCGAACTGGGGCACGTCGGCACCCGACGGGTCGTTGGACAGGATGGCCTCGTAGATGGCGAAGAAGGCCGGGTCGTACCAGTTGGTGGTGAGCGGGTCGTGCTTGGAGACGTCCCGGTTGTAGCCCTCACGCAGTGTGCCGCCCTGGGTCGGGCCGGTGGCGGCCGGCTCCTCCGGGGCTGCGGTGGTGGCCGGAGCCTCGTCGCTGTCGACCGGCTCGGCCGGGGCCGCGGTGGTGGTGGGCGCGGCCGCCTCGTCGTCGCCGCAGGCGGCCAGGATGCTGGCTGCGGCCGCGACTCCTACGCCTGTCAGACCCAGGCGCTTCATGAACGCCCGGCGGTCGAGTTGGTTGGCCTGGTACTGGTCGGCGAGCTCGGCGACCTCCGGCCCGTACTCGTCTCTTATCCACGAAGTCCCCATGGGACGCCCCCTTCTTCCAGAGTGAATTCTTCGACCGACGCGGGTGTTGGCTTCGGCCGGGACCGAGACTGTATACCAAACGTCAGACAGCCGCCAATCGCGGCCGCGCCCGTGTCGACCTCCAACTCAGAGGTCGTCGAGGGCCTCGGCTGACGGGTACGAACTCCGGAACCGGCCCAGCACGTCAGGCACGACACTCGTGGCTCCGGACATGTGAAGATCCCAGCAGTCGGCGAGCAGGTCATGGCGCTCATCGACGATCCGCAGGACATCGGTCAACTCGAAGATCCTGCGGCCGGTGTCCTCGTCGAGCGCTTCCGCTAGGACGCCTTCGCTCGTGAGTACGCCCGGATATTGTCCTGCCGCTATTCGCGGCCACTTATGATATGGAAGTGGCCGCTACCCCATCACATGCGGCCACTTAAGGGCACAAAGTGACCGCATGCACAGCAAGGGCGGTCGGTCCCATGCAAAAAACTGGTCGCGGCTGACCGTCCGCTGGCGCGGCGGTGAAACGTCAGCGGAGGGCTGAGACGTTTGACGACCCAGATGCGGCAGCGATACGAGCAGACCAACCGGTCCTGCGGTGGTGGGGTCGTCCGGCTGCTCTCAGGCTTCGAAGGTGGCGTGGGCTGAAGGGCACGCCGCCCGGAACTGGGCGGGACACTGCGGCAGGGGCTCAGTTTCGGCGGCGCTCTTAGCAGTCGTCGAGGGCGCGGGCCGAGGGGTATCTGGCCCGGAACTCCGCCGCGGCGGCCTCCGACCAGCCGCGGCCACGGGTACGGTCAGCAACCGTGCTTGTGTTCGTGTTGAGTTTCGTGTATATTGGTGATCTCAGTGGAGAGGACCGAAGAGATGGTTCCGTGAGCTTGCTCCTCTGCTGACTCGCAGAACGTGCCCCGCTTCGGCGGGGCACGGACGCGATGGGAGGTCTGCAGCCAGCTACCGAGGCGGCAGTTCGATCGCGCCTGCGATCAGCTTGTAGCACGAACCGTGGAACGGCTCCCCGAGGCTGATGGTGAAGTACCACTTCGATTGTGACTGCCCGACGGGTGGCGCGTCCTCAAACGCCATCACGAGATCGTAGGTGACCCCACGGTGGTGAAATACGGCTCGCTTCTGTCCCCATTTGTGACCCCATCGGAACTCTGGCGCGGTCGCCTTCACCATCGTGAGAGAACTCTCGATCCTCGCGGTCGGATGCGGAACGTTGTCGGTGGAGGTACCGAAGATTCCTGACTCGTGCTTCTCTAACGCCTCCTGCAACGTCCCCTTCGCGTCGCTGAGACTCATCATTCGACGTAGCCTCCACCGCCGGTCCGTGACACGCCAGTTCTCCGGTTGGTGGGGCCGCGGGTCTGCTTCCCTCACGTAGACGCGCACCACATCCAGCGGCCTTACCTGGCGCCCGATGTCCAAGGTGCACTGATCGGGGGACAGTTCGCCGTCCTGTGTCTCGGACACCGGCCGGATCCAGGAGCCGTCGTCCAGACGTATGCCTGCTACGCAGCGCCCGGGGGACTTCTTCCAAGAGTTGGCGAGACACAACATGTCGACCTTGGGCACTACTCACTCCTTACCGGGCGCGCTGTCGGCGTTAGGGGCGCTGTATTGGCGGGGTGTTGCCGTTCTCTCGGGGGAGGTGGAGGGCTGAGACGTCAGTCCAATGCTGACTGAGGTAGTCCACAACAAGTCGGCGGTGGCATCGTTTGGCAGAGTTCTCGCTGCACAGCAGCACCGTTCTTGGCTCGAAGAAGTCCGGCGACAGTTCCTCCTCGATTCGGCGTGCTTCGATGAGGTCCAGGAACCGCGACTCGTACTCCTGCCAGCCGAACTCTTTGTTTCTGTAGCTCTTGAGCAGTTCGGCCGTGGGTGCCAGCAGATCGGGTTCGTGGATGTAGTCGGCCTCACAGAGGTGCTCCAAGAAGTACCGCAGATCGTCTCGTTTGGCGAATCCCGAGAGCTGGCTCACGTTGTTGAGCCGAACGTCGATCAGTTGTGCAACGCCCTCTTCCCTTAGGATCCCGAAGAAACCCTTTGCGGTGTGCTTGGTGAAACCGATCGTGCAGATCTCCATGGATCCGCCTCCTTGAATAGGGCCAATTGTTGGTTGCCTCCGAGGGCTCGGGCCAGTTCTGCCTCGTCGACCACGCTGCCGTCGCCACGGATGTGCGTGACCGACGACGCCGGATCCTGCTCCAGCATGGCGCGTGCCACGAGCAGTCGCCGATGGCAGGACGAGGGGTCCTCCTCGCTGCACATTATGGCCACCCGTCGTCCGGCCGCGGCCGCGCGCAGCCGATCGAGGCCAGTGCCGAAGCGGGGTGTGGCGGCTAACTCGCCGTAGAGCACATGGCCGTCGGAGTCGTACAGTTCGCGTTCGGGCGGGCGTCCGCCGAGTTCGCGTCCCAGATACAGGTAGTGGAGTCCTGCCTTCGCAAGCAGCTGACGCAGCGGAGTCTGGCTGAAATGGGATGTGTACTTCGAGTACGGATGAGAGCGCACATCAGCGAGCACCTCGATGTCGCACCCTTCAAGGAGGCCTACGAAGTCTGCCGCCGAGTGGTTCGAGTGACCAATGGTCCAGACCTGCGTAGCCGCGCTCACATGACCGACTCTAGCTGTCAGTTCGCGGGAGGTTGTTGGCGCGTGATGCGGGTGGGCCGCCTACGACGGCGTGGTGTCGGTGACAGTTGTAGTCGTGGATCCAGCGCCGCAGGCGGATGCGGCGTTCGGACTCGGATCGGAAGCGTCGGGCGTAGAGGAACTCGTTCGGCGAGGACCTGTGCGAAGGCGTCGGAGCAGAAGTTCGGGCCGTTGTCGGTCATCACTTTCGTTGACGGGCATGTCGCTGGACCAGAACCACCCCTGGGATCGGCGCCAGAACCGGACGAGGGTGGTGGCGGTCTCGTCGTTGTGGGCCTCGACGTAGGCGACCCGCGTATAGTCGTCGATGGCGACGTGCAGGTAGGTGTAGCCCACCGGGCCGCCCTTTAGCGCGATGGGTTCTCCAGCTCCTCGGCGGTGGGTTGATAGTGGGGGTCCCAGTACTTGGGCAGATCAGTAGGCCTCGCGGGTTTCGCGGTTGTCATGGTGCTACTCCGATCAGCACTAGGGGGACCGCGGGCACGCCGCGGCCCTGTCGGATCACGTTCAGCAAGTCCCGCTCGTAATAGGGGACGCCGGACGACATCTCGCGCTCCAAGGATTTCATGGGCAGTATCTCGATGCCGACATCAATGATGTCGGAGACGTAGAAGCTGAGATGCTTGACGAACAGGTCGTGTGCAACGAACGCGTACTTGCCGAACTGGACCTCCACCGCGACGCGCTGCTTGACGTAATCGGTCTGGTTGTAGGAGAAGATCGGCTCCTGGCCAGCCTCTCGGATCCGATCCCGTTGCTGGTCGGTGGGCAGACCGTATATGCCGCGTAGCAACTTGGCATCAGCGGTCACCCAGAAGTTGTTGCGGCGCTCCTCCCAACCCCGATCCTCGAACAGGGCCTCGAACGCCTTGTTCATGTCCACCGGCGAGTAGAACACCTGCCCCTCGGTGCGCTGCTCAGCGGAGACTTTGGTGCGGCACTCCTCCGCGTCCACCCCCGCGATCACGGCCTGCACCTCGTCCCACAGGTCGCAGTGATGCACCAGCAGATACTCCAGGCCGTTGAGATGCGAGTAGTGCTCGACCAGTCGCATCAGTGGCCACCCTTGGGCAGGTTCGGGTCATAAACCGGCTTGCCCATCGGACGGGTCCTCAGCGTGCCCTCAGCGAGCCGCGCGAACCGCTCACGCGCCACCGCGACATAGCCAGCGTCGAGTTCGCAGCCGACCCCGATGCGTCCGTGCATGGCTGCGGCGATCTGTGTGCTGCCCACCCCGGCGTACGGGTCCAACACCGTGTCGCCCTCGTCGGTCATGGACAGCACCAGCCGCTCCACCAACTCGACTGGGAACTGGCAGGGATGGCCGGTCTTCTCGGGGTGGTTGCTCTTGACGTTGGGGATCTCCCACACGTCGCTGGGGTTCTTGCCGAGCGGGTTGCATGACAGCTCGCCCGCCTTCGGCCCCTTGAAGTGGCGCTTGCCGGGATACTTCGCCGGAACCCGGATCGGGTCGAGATGCCATGTGTAGTCGTCGGTCTTGGTCCACCACAGGATCGTCTCGTAGCGGCCCGACAGTCGCCGCGAGCAGTGCAGACCGTGGCCGAAGTGCCACACGATCCGGTTGCGTAGCCTCAGGTCGTGCTTGGCGAAGGTGTCGTACAGCAGGATGTCAAGCGGCACGATCTCGCCGTTGTCCACGTAGTTGCCGACCTGCCAGCAGATCGACCCCGCGGGATGCAGCACCCGCACCGCCTCAGCGATCACCTTCCTCTGCGCGGCCAGGTACGCATCGAGCGGGCTGCGCCGCTCGTAGTCCTTGCCCAGGTTGTAGGGAGGGCTGGTGACCACCAGTTTCACCGACTCATCCGCCACGCCGGCGAGATAGTCGAGATTGTCGGCCTCGGTGATGCGGGCCGCGCCGACAGTGGACACTTGTCCAGTGTCGCATCCGGTGATGCGCAGCTGGTGCATCCCTAGGCGTCCACGAGTCGGCGGTACGGCAGGCTCTTGCCGACCATCCCGACGGCCACCGCGCCCATCTGCTGGTCGGTGTCGAGCGGCCGGATGTTGTGTCGGCCCACGAACTCGTCCACGTAGCGGCCCGTGTGGGCCTCCGACATGTGGTGGTAGGTGCCGACGTAGCCGCGCTTGAACATGCTCCGCAGCGACTCGATGCGCCAGTCGCGGAACCCTAGGTTCGAGTTGGCCATGACGGTCCCGGTGCGGCGGCTGAACCGCCTGCCGCAGCCGCGGCACCGGTAGCGCTGGCTGGGGTGCTTGGCACCATCCTGGACGTTGCTGTAGTCACAGTGCGGGCACGCCACCCCGTCGGGCCAGCGCATCTCGACGAACCACGCCTCGGCCGCGGCGTCGTCGAGGAACCGTGCGAAGAACTCGGCCACGGTCATCCCCTTGCGGAAGTGCTTGCCTGGTGAGTTGCTGGCCATGTGTCCATTGTCCCACAGGGGTGTGACAGCCATTTGTGGCCTCTGACCTAAGCTTCGGCACCTTTCCGTATAATCCCCGGTCGAAAACCACGTCCCCCGGATCCGTTGACAGCAGGACCATCCGCTTGACCAGTTCCTCCGGCAGTGGGCAGACGTGCGGAATCGTTGGCGTGCGCCAGCTTCCCTGGACAGGGATCGGTATCTCCCACACGTTCGAGGGGTGTCGGCCATTCGGGTTGTAGCGCTCCGGCCACCTGAGCCACCACTCGCTGAACTCAAAGTCGCGTAGACGGTCGACCTTGAATTTGTGGTTATCGGTCTTGACAAGCAAGAGCACGTACTCAAAGAGATTGCGGAAGCGTCGACCGGAGGACCACGGGAGCGTGCGGTCCTTCTTCCAGATGACGACTTCTCGCAACGTCCATCCCGACTTCGCTGCTAGTGATGAGAGTTCGAACGGAAGGGGAAGTTGCCGCGCTGATTGACTAGGAAGCTCCGCGTTGACGCGGAGCGTGTCGACCACCATCCATAGGCTACCCGTGGACTTCGTGTGGTCGTATAGCCCGCGGAACACCTCGCCCATTGCAGCTAGGTACTCGTCGTAGCCTTGACCGAAGCCGATCTGATCCGGCTGGTCGTAGTCCTTGATATTCCAGTACGGCGGCGATGTGATTGTGCAGTCCAACGGCTCAGCGTCATCGCCGAGCAGCGGCATGAGGGTTGACATGTCCCTGGCGTCCGCTGCGTGCAGGGTGAACGGATCGTTGAAGTCCATCTAGACGATCGTCTCGACGTAGCGAGGGATGTAACGAATCAGCTCGCTATAGCGTTCGACATCGTGATCATCGAATCCCATCGACCTCAATCGGTTGAAGGCTTTGGAGTTCCTTCGTCGGCCGGTTGCAGCGAGGTCGAAGACCTGTCGCTCGCGTTCGCTCAAGGATAGGCGCGGGATCGAGTAGGGGTCGTCGCCCTCGATGTCCAGGAAGGGCAGTTCCTGCTGGCACCTGCGGCGGAACTCCTCGTCGTCTGCCGCTCGTAGGTAGCACCCACCGACGGTCACCATCTGGGTGCTGTCGCGGTAGAAGAGCTGGAGTGGCATCGAGAAAGACGTCGTCTGCGCTGGCGAACGCATGGCGAAATGCCGTACAGAGGAGCTTGTGAACCGACAACCTGAAGGTGCCGTCCTCACAATCCTCTGGCTGGATTCGGTTAGCGACGTCGCCAAACGTCTCGGTGTACCAGTCCACTCGCTGGGTACTGCTCTCCTTGCGTACTACTCGCGGCGGTTCTCCGCTGACCGTCACGAAGATGAAGTCTCCCGGCGAGACGGCCGTTCCCAAGGAGTAGATGTCATCGATGACCTCCGTGCCAATCGCGCCGTCATAGTCGAACCAGTAGATCGATCTGATGTCGAATGCATCGAGTTGGATGAAGTCAGTTGTACTCTGCTCCCGCACCTCGATGAAGCCGTACGGTGCGTTGAACCGGGCTCGCTCGACCATGTTCGGGTCATGCTCGAGGCTGACCATGTTGTGGATGCCAAGGTAGCGGTGCAGCAACAGATAGTCGTAGAACCGATTGGCCCCCATGCCGACGTAGCGATAGTCACTGAGTTCCAGCCCGCACGCTCGACCGAGCGCGACAAGGTCCAGGAGTATTCGGCGCTCGGTCTGCTTAGCAGGCCGGAGGTCGTAGCTAACGAAGCGAGCCGATGACTGTGGAGTCATTCCTCGTCTCCGACCGTTGCGAAGGAAGAAGTCGAGAGTGTGTCTGCCGACCTCGGACCCGCTCATTCCAGGCCGTCTCAAGTGCTTACCGATTCGCTTCACGTCCGCCACCTTTGCGTCGTATTGGATCCGCGTCGTGGGATCCTTCTTGGGAGCGGGAGGCTTGAACTTTCGCGGCTTCGCCACCGAGGATGCGAGAGGGTTGACACTTCCGCCCCGCGCCTCCTTTAGCTCGTCGGAGTCCACCTCCGTGCCAGACTCGGTGTACCGGCTGTCGAGGAACTTGACGATCGCCTTGGCCGTATTCACCATCTCCCGCTTTGCCCGCTGCCATACGATGCTGTCTTCGTTGATAGACGCTTTCGTTGTAGTCCAAGGCAGTGACTCAGGATCGTCGCTGACGAACATCACCATTCCTACGAATGGCCGGTGCTTGGGCTGGAAGATGGGTAGGCCACGACCACCCCAGCCCGTCAGTCTGCTCTTGTCGGCACTAACGACGGTGCGGCCGTTGCACAGGACGAACCATCCAGCCGTTGCGTCGCGGAAGTGCCCGTTTGAGTCGCTGGGGCCAAGACCGGCGACGATGGCGCATGTTGTGTTGTCGATTGTCAAGGTCTCGGCTGCCTGGTTCTCACTCACTTGCACGCTGTCTGGCGCGACGGGCTCCCCGTTGACGCTGATCGTGACGAACTTCCCCATGAAGTAGCCGTACGTCTTACCGATTCTCTCGATCAACTGGCCCTCGAACACACCGTCGTCGAGCCGAGTCGCAACATCCTCATGGAGATGGGTGATCTCTATGACAGTTCCGGTTGCATCGGTGTCGGCGTTTGGCCTCTCTGTTATGGGGAAGCCCCATACGTGCTGTTTCAACGCTGCCCATGCTGGAACGTCGAGATCCAGTTCGAATCCGCCTTGTTCGTGGTCTGACACGACTGAGATTTGGTCGCCCATCTTGAAGATCGCGCGCTTGAGACCGATCCCGTAAACCGACAGCCTGTCAAGGGACGCGCCGGAGTCCTGGGCTGCGCGACCAAACTTGAACACGTAAGATCTAGCGGTCTCCGAGTCGATGCCGGCCGCGTTGTCGGTGATCTTGACGCTCTCAGCACTGAATTCGATATCGATCGAGGTGGACGCTGAGATCTCGGGGTCATCGAGCGCGGAGAGGTAGCCTTCTGCCGTCGTTAGCTTGTCCGCATATGGGGCCAGCGCAGCGTTGATCGAGTTGTCGATCAGGTCGAGGAACGCTGCGACGAGGGAGATGTCGCGGGTCAGGAGCGAGATGAACAGCCGCTTCTCGGGGCTCGCGTCGGCAGTCAGGTTGTTGGTCATGGTTGATCCGCTGAAATGTCCTTGCGTTGGCATCGGCTAGTGGGTGTCCTCCCTCGAAACCGTACCGCGAGACTCCGCGGCTGCTGCCAGATGGCGAGATAGGAGAAGCGTCAGCAGTCGTCGAGAGCCTGAGCCGACGGGTACGAACTCCGGAAGTCTCCGGCAGCGCCCTCGGACCAGTGAGCGCCGAGAGGCACGGTCAATTCGACGAGTTCGGGCTCGGTGCAAGGCTGGCCCTGGGCCACGTGCAACGCAGTGGTGTCCCCCCTGCGCCTCAGCACATAGGAGTACACCGTCCGGTAGCCCTGGTGGTTGCAGATGCCGGTGTCGCCGTCGTCGTGGGAGCGCTGCAGGGCAAGAACGTCGTCGAAGCCGGTGGCCTCGTCCAGCCGGCGCTGGGCGGAGGCCAGCCGCTTCTGGGTGGTGACGGTGTCGTCGTCATCGGGGTGAGGCTTGAGTTCGACATGGTGGTTGGAGCGGGCGGTGGGCCCGGCCAGAGCGGTGGCCTCGACCCGGTCGCCCCTCACCTCCACCGCCGCCGCCCTGGTCGCGTCGATCATGATCAGGTTGGCCCAAAGGTAGGGCTGTGAGTCGACCGCCTCCCGGATCGCAGCGACGGCCGAGTCGACATCGGTGCCCCGGCGCAGGGCGACCTCGGTCAGCTCGTCGTAGTTGGCGTGCCCCTCCAGCGTTCGCACGTTGGAGTCGCAGCACAGCAGCCCGTGCTCGTTGGCACCGATGGAGAACCCGGAGAACTGGTCGAGGTCGGGGTCCGTGCCGGCCCAGGTGGTCACGCCCTGCACGCCGAAGACGCTCGGCTCGGTGACCAGGCGGTCGTCGAAGTGGGTCCGGCCGAAGTCCTTGTTCTTGAACAGCAGGTAGTCGCCGTCACCGAGTCTCAGCACTCCGGTCGTGCACATGGCGTTCCCTCACCCTTCGGCGCGGCCCTCTAGCCTCGGTCCGATGCGGGCCATGGTAATGACCGGCCAACCGGACGGCCTCTCGCTCCAGCCGCTAAGCCCGCAGGAGCGGGACCAGCCGGAGCCGGCGGGACCGTTCGACGTCGTCGTGCGGATCGCGGCCGCCGGGGTGTGCCGCAGCGACCTGCACATACTGATGGGGGAGCTGCCGGTGAGCGTGCCCCATGTGCTCGGTCACGAGAACAGCGGCTGGGTGCACGCGGTGGGGTCGATGGTGTCCACGGTGGAGGTGGGGCAGGCCGTGCTCTGCTACCCGTTCGTCTCCGACGGCCTCAGCGCGCCCGAGCGCCGCGGTGTCGATTCGGCTGCGCCGGGCAGGCGCACTCCCGGCATCGACTGCGACGGCGGCTACGCCGAGTACTTGCTGGTGAAGGAGCGATCGCTGATCCCGCTGCCCGATGACGCTGACCTGGCCGCGATGGCCACTCTCACCGATGCCGGCCTGGCCGCCTACCGAGCTTGCCGCAAGGCCGCCTCAGCTCTCGGGCCCGGCAGTCTGGCGGTGGTGATGGGCGTGGGCGGGCTCGGTCACCTCGCGGTGCAGATCCTGCGGTCAGTCTCCGCGGCCCGGGTGCTGGCCGTCGACACGCGGCCCGAGGCCAGGGAACTCGCGGTGGTCTTCGGCGCGCATGCCGCCTGCTCGCCGGAGGAACTCGGCACGGCGACGGGCTCGCAGGCCGACGCCATCCTCGACTTCGCCGGAAGCGACGAGTCGGCTTCCTCCGCCCTGTCCATCCTCGGCTTCGGCGGCTCGTACTTCGCGGTGGGGGTGGGCGGCTCTCTGTCGACTCCGATGCTGTCGCTGGTCGCCAACGAGACCCGCATCGAGGGCGTCTACGTCGGCACCTACCCGGAGTTGGTGGAGCTGACGCAGCTGGCTCTGCGCGGCGACGTCCACCCCGTGGCCGTGCCCTACGCGCTGAGCGACGCCAACCAAGCATTGCGAGACCTCGCCGGCGGCGCCTTCGTAGGCCGGGCAGTACTCATCCCCTGAGAATGAAGAGGCGGCCGGTCTCGCCAACATCAGAGATTGAGAATATTCTATAGCTATTGTCATTGCATTAGAAGCATGTAACCTATCTAACAATCCTGACACTTATGGAAATAATGCAGAACGGACGGTCCCAATGCTGGACGAAGGCACCCCCGAACTCGTCCTCCACGAGGCCCGCGAGAAGCGCCATCAGCAAGACACGAAGCTCCATCGGCTGCTGCGGCTCGCGACCACCGCTCCCATCATCGCGCTGTCCGTTGGTGCCGTTGCCGTCGTGGTCTCCGAATCCCTAGCCGCCCACGCGGCCGTCGTCGTATTCGGCGCCGCCATCGGGCTCAGCCTGTTTCTCGTCGGCATCGAGGCTGTCGCCTCACGCTGGAGAGCTGGCCCCAGCATCGGCCGGCTTCTCGATGTGCTCCTCCACGACCGCCCAAGCCTGCTGCAGCTGCAAGTCGCCCTCATCGACGCGCTCAATCGCGACTTTGGCGACAATGCCAAGACCCTCACTCGCATTCGGTGGCTGGTCGCCTTCCAGGCCTTGATCGTCCTGCTCGAAATCGTCGTATTGCTCCTGGGATTCTACGAGCTAACGTGACCCCATGGAGCCGCCTGCAACCGACACCGAGTCCCAGCAAGACCTCCTCAAGGACATCCCCGAACTCGACAGCACCACCGGCAGCCAAGGATTCATCCCGGAATCGCTGTTCTTCTGGCGGCGCTGGCGACACTCCGAGCCCGCCTGACGCAGGCTTCGCTGTGGTGTGGGCGGGCGGTGGACCCGGCCAGGGCGGTGGCCTCGACTCGGTCGCCCTGTTCTGCTGTGGCATCCTTCGATCGTGCTGTGACCGTCATGCCTCTATCCCGTCGTCAGGATTCATGCCTGTCGAGCAAGACTACTTGTCGCTTCGGCGGACGGGCAGGGTGATGCGGGTCGGGTGATCGGCGTTGTGCAGGACTGTCTGGGTTGCCGGCGCGGCCACTAGGGCGCTCTCGGCCAGAGGGGTTCCGCCCGAGTTGAGGTTGCGGTCCCACTGGGGGAAGTCCGAGCTGGAGATGTCCAGCCTCAGTCGCGATCCGGCCAGAACGTGGGCGCCGACCGGCCCCAGCCCGATGCGCAGCTCGTACACCTCGCCGGGCACCAGCGGCTCCGGGTCGCTGAGCGAGTGGCGGTAGCGGGCCCTCAGGATGCCTTCCTGGAGGTTGACGCTGCGGCCGTCGGGATCGACCACGCACAGCCGGGCACAGAAGTCGGTGTCGGTGGCGGTGGTGGCCGCGTGCAGTGTCACCGACGCGTCGCCGAGCAGCTCGATGTCGGCCTCCAAGGGCTCGGACGTGTACACGAGGATCATGCGCGACACCTCGGCCTGGTGCTGGTCGGCGGGGCCCATCGGCGTGATGGTGTCGAAGCAGCACGAATGGCCGCCCATGCTGGGGATGGGCACGCCCGGGTCGTAGACGAAGATGTCGGGCGGCTCCGCGGCGGGCGGGTCCCGGTCGAGGGTGCCGTCCCCGAACTTGGAGTTGGCCCGCCCCTGCGAGTGGATGTACCAGTCCTCGGCGGCGGTGTCGGAGGGCGGCCACCTGTCGAGGTCCCGCCATCCGCCGTCGAGGGTGAACACCGTCACCGGATGGTCGAGCACGCCGCTGTCGATGCCCTTGAGGGTGTGGTCGAACCAGCGCAGCTGCCAGTCGTCGATCTCGTTGGTGCTCGGCCCGTCGCCGCCGCAGCGGCTCACCGGCGTCCACGGCATGTGCGTCCACGGGCCCACCAGCAGCTTCTGGGCCCCGCGGGCCGCTTCCGTTCCGGCTGAGGCCCGCAGCCCGGTGAAGTTCTTCACCGTCCCGGTCAGGAACACGTCCCACCAGCCCCCGAAGTGCAGGGCCGGCACCTCGATGCGGCTGTAGTCGGCGTCGATGCTCCACTGCTTCCAGTAGTCGTCGTAGGTGCAGTGCTGCACCCAGTCGTAGAAGTAGGGGGCGTAGCCCCCCTGCAGCGGCGGGAACTCCGACAGCGGCAGCGACCAGAACCAGCCCTCGGCCGCGCCGAGCGACGCGCCCAGGGCGTCGACCGCGGCCCGGTCCCCGGCTCGCACCGCCGAGCCGAGGGCCAGCAGGTTGGCCCAGTAGCAAACGAAGGCGGCCGACAGCGCTCCGCCGTTGTACGTCCAGCCCTCGTAGTACTGCGAGGCGGTGAAGCCCGGCGCGATGGCCTTCAACGACGGGGGTCCCGTGACTGCGGCCAGCAACTGGGTGGCGCCCACATAGGAGAATCCGAACATGCCCACGTCGCCGTTCGAGCCCGGCAGTGCTGCGGCCCACTCGACGGTGTCGTAGCCGTCGTCCATCTCGTGCGCGAACGGGTAGAAGTCTCCCTCGGAGGTGTAGCGGCCCCTGGTGTCCTGGAACACCACCATGTAGCCGTGGGACGCGTACCAGGCCGGGTGGGCGTTGCCGAACGTGGACACGTTGACCCGCTTGTCGTAGGGACTGCGAGACAGCAGGACCGGGACGCCGCCCGCGGGCTGATCCGCCGGGCGGTACACGTCGGCCCGCAGCACCGTGCCGTCGCGCATCGCCGCGGGCACGTCCCGCTCGACGGTGACCGGCAATCCGGGAAGGTTCTCGATTGTCATGGGGACTCCGATAGTCGGCTTGATGATGGAGGGCCGTCCGTCTGCCTTGCGGAGGGCTCGATTGTCGGCTTGATGGTGGAGGACCGCCTGCCCGTCCTGCGGGGGGCTCGATTGTCATGGCGCTGCTGCGGTGTGTCAGTATCGGCCCGGCCTGCCTCGGGCGGACCGCGAACTACCGGGGAGTGTGTCGATGAGCGAATTCAAGCAGGAGCGGTACTACGAGGAGGACTCCGGCGCCGGCGGGATCCCCGCGGCGCAGGTGGCGGACTTCCTGGCCGGCGCCGACAGCACCTGGCTGTTGAAGCTGGCCCACCTCAAGCCCGACGGCTGGCCGATGGTGGTGCCGCTGTGGTACCAGTGGGACGGCGAGGCCTTCCTGGTGGTGGGGCGCAAGCGCTCCGAGTGGGTGGAGGACCTGCGACGCGATCCCCGCTGCGCGGTGTGCATCGAGGAGTTGGCCCACCCCCGGATCCGCAAGGTGCTGGCCCAGTGCACGGCCGAGATCGTGGAGGGGCCCGCAGAGGGGGAGGGCTCCCAGTGGGTGCCGGTGGCCGAGGAGATGGCCGTCCGCTACACCGGGCCGGACGGGCCGGAGCAGCTCAAGATGTCGTGGGGATGGGAGCGATACCTGGTGCGGCTCGTGCCCCGCGACGGTCGCCTGGTGACCTGGCAGGGAGCGGATTGGGCGCTGCGCTACTTCGATCCCGGCCAGCGTCCCGACCTCGAAGCCCAGGCCGCGGCCCGGGCCCAGTGACCGCCTCCATTCCCGAAGACCGGTGAAGGCTCCAGCGGACAGGGCCGCCGGCCGGGAGTGCCAGTGCGATCCGTTGCTGCGGCTGCGCAGCCACCGGCGGGTGGGGTGACGAGACCGTGAAGGCTCCAGCCAACAGGGCCGCCGCGCTGCGCCGGTCCGAGATCCGGGTCCTCTTCGACGCCGCGGCCCGCATCGGCGGCGACGTGATCAGGCTCGAGGTGGGCGAGCCCAGCTTCACCACGCCCGCCCACGTCATCGACGCGGCGGCGCGGGCCGCTCATGACGGCCACACCGGCTACGGGCCCAACGGCGGGCTGGCCAGCCTGCGCGAACTGCTCGCCGGCAAGCTCCGCAGGGTCAATGGCATCGAGGCCTCCGTCGACGAGATCGTGGTCACGCCGGGGGCCATGAACGCCCTGTACTCGATCTACGTGGCGCTGCTGGAGCCGGGCGACGAGGTGCTGCTGCCCACGCCGGGGTTCCCCAACATGGACGAGACAGTCGCGGTGCTGGGGGGAAGGCCCGTGTTCTACCGGTTGGCGGCCGACGAGGGATTCCTGCCCGACATCGAGGCCCTCGAGGCGCTGGTTACCGAACGCACCAAGGTCCTGTTCGTAAACACGCCGGCCAACCCGACCGGCGCCGTCTACGGGGCTGCGCTGATGCAGGATCTGGTGGACTTCGCGGCTCGCCACGACCTGTGGCTGCTGTGCGACGAGGTCTACGACGAGATGGTTCTGTCCGACGACTGCGTTCACACCGCGGCCGCGCCCCTCGACTCCGATGGGCGGGTGATAACGGTGTGCAGCTTCTCGAAGGTCTACGCCATGACCGGCTGGCGCGTCGGCTATGTGGCCGCGCCCGCCGGAATGGCCGGCCTGCTTCGCAAGCTGCAGGAGCCGCTGGTCTCGTGCCCCAGCACGATCTCCCAGAAGGCGGCCGAGGCCGCGTTGACCGGACCGCGCCACCCCTACGACCAGATGCTGGCCGCCTACCGGCGCCGCCGGTCGGTGGCCCTCGACACGGCGGCGTCCGCGGGCGTGCGGGCGGTGGCGTCCGACGGCACTCTCTACATGCTTCTCGACGTCTCCGCGTCCGGCGTCGACGACCTCGACTTCGCCTTGAGGCTGCTGGAGTCGCACTCGGTGAGCGTGGCGCCGGGTTCGGTGTTCGGGCCTGCGGGCCGGGGCTGGGCCCGTATCTCGCTGGCGGCCGAGGAGGAGGCCATAGCCGAGGGCCTGCGCCGGCTGGCGAAGGCCCTCCACGAATAGGAGCGACTGGCAGTGCAGGCATCCGACCACCACAGGAGGGGCATGGCGCCATGAGTTCCACTCAGACCGGATCGATGGCCGAGCGGGTCCGCGCCTATCTGGACGGGCGCGACGGCGAGGTGCTCGAATTGGCCCGAGACCTGATACGGACCCCGTCGCCCAACCCTCCGGGCGACGAGCGGGCCGTGGCCGAGCTGGTCGTCAGAAGGCTCCAGGAGTTCGGCATCGACGACATCTCCTGCGTCGGGGCCGAGGAGGAGCGGCCCAACGTGCTGGCCCGGGTGAGGGGCGCGGCACCGGGGCCGACGCTGATCCTGTCGGGCCACCTCGACACCAAGCCGGCCGGCGACATGGACGCGTGGGAGACCGATCCCTGGGATCCGGTGCTGCGTGACGGCGACCTGATCGGGCTGGGCTCCGGCGACATGAAGGCCGCCGTGGCCGGGATGATGTACGCGGCCGCCGCCCTCCGCCACGCTCAGGAGGCAGGCGGAGCCGGTGGGGGGTTCGCGGGCGAGGTGGTGCTGGTGTTCACCGCGGACGAGGAGGCCGGCGCCCGGTTCGGATCCAAGTGGCTGGCCGACAACGGCCACCTGAGCGCCGACGCCGCGGTGATCGGCGAGCCCAGCGGCATCACCTCCGAATGGCAGTCGGTCCACTTGGTGTCGAGGGGCGCGGCCCTGTTCAAGGTGGCCATCACCGGAACGCAGATGCACTCGTCCATCTCGGACCGCCTTCCGTGCGTCAACGCCACCGTGAAGATGGCCCGCCTGATCGACCGCATGGACCGCGAGCTCAAGTCCTACCTCACCTACGACGAGCATCCCCTGTGCGCTGTCGGTCCGACCGTCAACGTGGGGGTGATGGCGGAGGCGGGCGTCTTCTACGGTGTCTACCCGGGGAACGCGGAGTTCGCCTGCGACGTGCGGACCCTGCCGGGAATGACCGAGGAGTCGCTCAAGGCGGACGTGGGACGCTTCCTGGATGACGCCATGGCCGACGATCCGGACTTGCGAGCCGAGCTGGACTGGTTCTTGACGGTTCCCCCGGTCGAGATCGACGCCGACCACCCGGTGGTGGGCGCCCTGGTCGAGGCGGGCAGAGAGGTCTTGGGATTCTCCCCCGATCTCGACGCCTTCCCCGGAGCCACCGACGCGCCCTACTTCCAGCTGACCGCCGGGATCCCCACCGTGGCCGCGTTCGGGCCCGGCATGCTGCCGAGGGCCCACAGCCCCAACGAGTACATGGACGCCGACGGCGCGGCCCTGTCGGCCAGCATCTACGCCCTGGCCGCGCTGCGCTACCTGGGCGAGGCAGAGGTGGGGAGTTCATGACCATCGCCACCTCGGAGTTGTGCGCCCGATACCGCCGCATCTGCGTGTCGGTGGTGTGCGACGCGCTCTATGAACTCGGTCTGCCGGAGCGGGTGCTCCCCAGCGGGCTGCGGCCCCTGATGCCCGACGTGCGCATGGCCGGCATCGCCTACACGCTGGAGGGCCGGGCCATCCGTCCCGGCGTGGGATGGGACCGCGGCCTCGAGCGCATCAAGTCGTACCTGGAGATGTTCAAGGAGCTGACGCCCGACTCGGTGCTGGTGTCGTACAACCCCGGCAGCGAGGTGGGCCACTTCGGGGAGCTGACCGGCAACTCGGCCCAGCAGTACGGCTGTACGGGTGTGGTTCTCGAAGGCAACCTGCGTGACCTTGACGGCCTACTCGACATCGGCCTGCAGGTCTTCTACCGGGACCTGTCGCCGCTCAATGCCATCGGGCGCTGGGAGATGGTGGCCTCGCAGGTGCCGGTGACCATCGGTGACGTGACCGTGGAGCCCGGCGATCTGGTCGTCGGCGACCGCGACGGCGTCCTGGTGGTGGCCGGACCCGAGGCGGAGCGGGTGCTGCTGCAAGCCGAGTCGATTGTGGGGTCCGAGGAGTTGGTGCGGGCGGACATGCGGGCCGGCGCCACTCCGTGGGAGGGCCTCGAGCGCCATGGCCATATCTGAGGGGACTGCCGCGCCGTCGTCGGGCTCCGCGCCGGAGCTGGTGGTCCCCCAGATGGGGGTGGTGGAGCAGGTCCTGGTGGTGGAGTGGCTGGTAGCCGACGGCGCCGCGGTGAATGCGGGCGATCCGGTGGTGGTCATCGACACTGACAAGGCCGAGACCGAGCTGGAGGCGCCGGCATCGGGTCGGCTCAGCATCCTGGTGGAGGCTGGCGACGACGAGGTGCCGGTGGGCACAGTCCTGGCCACGGTCGCCGACCGGTGAGCACGGCGAACACGAACTTGAAGCGGTTAACCACCTCAGCGGTGGCTAACTGCTTCAAGTTCCCCACAGGGTTCTCTCGATGACGGACATCTTCTCGCTTCAAGGCAAGGTGGCGGTGGTCACCGGCGCGGCCGGCGGACTGGGCGCGCCGATCGCGGAGGGCCTGGCCGAAGCGGGCGCCTTCGTGGTGTGCGCCGACTCGGCCGACTCCCCCAACCAGGCGCTGGCGCAGCGGCTCGGCGCGGAACGGTCTGAGGCGGTCCCGGTGGATGTGCGCGACGAGGCGTCGGTGGAGGCCCTGGCGGAGCGGGCCGCGGCAATCTCCGGCACCATCGACGTGCTGGTGACATGCGCCGGGATCGGCGGGCGGGGACCGGCCGCCGACTACGACGACGGGACCTGGCACGACGTGATCGACGTGAACCTCACCGGAGCGTTCCGCACCTGCCGCGCCGTCGGCCGCCGCATGATCGCTCAGCGGAACGGCGGCGCTATCGTCAACATCGCCTCGGTGGTCGGCGAGGTTGGCTTCGCGGGCAGTGTCGGCTACCAGGCCTCGAAGGGCGGGGTTATCCAGATGACCCGCACGCTGGCGGTGGAGTGGGCCCCGCACGGGGTGAGGGTCAACGCCGTCTCGCCCGGCCATGTGGCCACGCCGCTGGTACGCCGCCAGTGGGAGCTCGAGCCGGAGCTGAAGGACTACTTCGAGAGCCGCACCCCGCTGGGCCGGCTGGCCGAGCCGGTCGACATGGTGGGTGCCGTAGTGTTCCTCGCCGGGCCTGCGTCGGCCATGGTCACCGGCCAGATCCTGGCCGTCGACGGCGGCTACACCGCCCAGTGACCATGACTCAGCCAGCGCTGGAGCGGTCCGAGGCGCTGTCCTTGCACCGGACCATGGTGCTGATCAGGGTGTTCGAGAGCCGCGTCGAGGAGTTGTTCAAGGCGGGCAAGCTCCCGGGATTCGTCCACACCTACCTGGGCGAGGAGGCGATCGCGGCCGGCGTCTGTTCCCGCCTCGGACCCGACGACTACATCACGTCCACCCACCGGGGTCACGGGCACGCCATAGCCAAGGGCATGTCACCCGCCGCGCTGATGGCCGAGCTCTACGGGCGGGCCGAGGGCGCCTGCCGGGGCCGGGGAGGCTCGATGCACGTGGCCGACTTCTCGCTGGGGATGCTGGGCGCCAACGGCATTGTCGGCGGCGGCTTCGGGATAGCCGCGGGTGCCGCGCTGGCGGCCCGTCACCGCGGCACCGATCGCGTGGCGGTGTGCTTCTTCGGCGACGGCGGGATCAACAAGGGAACCTTCCACGAGGCCCTCAACTTCGCTTCGGTGCACCGTCTGGGTGTGGTGTACGTGTGCGAGAACAACCAGTACGCCCAGTTCACCGCCCGCAGCCGGACCACATCGGTCGAGGACCTGGCCGTGCGGGCCACCGCCTATGGCATGGCGGGAGCGACCGTCGACGGCAACGACGTGGCCGCGGTGTCCGCCGCCGCGGCCGATGCCGTTCAGCGAGCCCGGGACGGGGAGGGACCGACCCTGCTGAACATGGTCACCTACCGTCTCGGAGGCCACTACGTGGGTGACGCCGAGGTGTACCGGGACGCCGCCGAGGTGGATGAGCACCGTCGCCGCGATCCGATCCAGCGCTGGGAGGAGACGCTGGCCTCCAGGGGCTGGCTCGACTCCCAGGGCTGTGCGTCGGCGTGGGAGGACGCCGCGGCGGTCGTGCGCGACGCCGAGGAGCGGGCTGAGGCGGGACCCTTCCCGGACCCCGAGAGCGCCCTGGACGACGTGTTCACTCCGGTCCCGGCCGCCGCTGGTGACTCGGACCGGGGTCCGGTACGGGTATCCGCGGCCCGCGATGGCGACACGGACGGGGGCTCGGCTCGAGTCTCTGCGGCTTGCGATGCCGGCTCAGATGGGGGCACTGTACGAGTCTCCGCGACCTCCGATGGCGGCACGGGCGGCGAGGCCGGCGAGACGCGGCGCATGACCTTCGGCCAGGCCACCGTCGACGCCATGGCCTCAGCGATGCGTTCCGACGGCAGCGTGGTCGTGCTGGGCGAGGACATCTCCTGGGGCGGCAACTTCGGCCAGTTCCGGGGCCTGATCGACGAGTTCGGTCCCGGCCGGGTGATCGACATGCCCATCTCGGAGGCGATCATCGTGGCCGTCGCGGTGGGGGCGGCCACCGCAGGGTTGCGTCCGGTGGCGTCCATGAGCTTCGTGGAGTTCACGCTCGGGGCCATGGACGAGATCGTCAACCAGGCCTCGAAGTTCCGGTACATGTTCGGCGGCCAGGTGTCGGTCCCGCTGGTGCTGCGGGCCTCCGACGGGGTACTGCGCTCCTCCGCGTCCCAGCACTCCTCCAGCCTGGAGGGGCTGTTCACCCACCTGCCCGGCCTGAAGGTGGTGGCGCCGTCCAACCCGGCCGACGCCAAGGGCCTGCTGCGAACGGCCATCGACGATCCCGATCCGGTCATCTACCTGGAGCACAAGAAGATCACCGCCCAGCGGGGCCCGGTCCTCACCGGCGACTATCGGGTGCCGTTGGGGTCGGCGGCGGTGGTCCGTCCCGGCGCCGACGTGACGGTGGTGGCCTACTCGGCCATGGCCCTGAACGCGCTGGCCGCGGCGGAGCAGTTGGCCTCCGACGGCATCGATGTCGAGGTGATCGATCTGCGGTCGCTGGTGCCGCTCGACTTCGACACCGTGCTGGAGTCGGTGGCCCGCACCCGCCGGGCGGTGGTGGCCCACGAGGCGTGGCGTTTCGGCGGCTTCGGCGCCGAGTTGGCCGCCCAATTGCACTCCGAGTTGTTCGGGGAGCTGGAGGCGCCGGTGGCCCGTGTGGGCGCGGCCTCGGCGCCGGTCCCGTTCAGCCCACCGCTGGAGGCCGCGGTGGTCCCCGGTGCCGACGCCGTGGAGGCGGCGGTACGGACCGTGCTGGGCTAGCGGCCTCAGATCCCCCCTTCGCCCCCGTCGGCGGGGGAGGGCTCCCACTGGGTGCTCAGGTCGCCGAAGGCGCGGTGGAAGGCGAGCATGGTGTCGCCGCAGTGCGATCCGGGGCCGCTGTGCAGGACGCCGGCGGGTCGGAAGAAGTAGGTGCCGGCCCCGGCGGTGATCAGCTCGTCGGTGGTGGTGGATCGCTCCCGCAGGACGATCTCGCCGTCGATCACGAAGCACTCCTCGTGGTGGGGATGGCGGTGCCAGCCGCCGTCGCCCTGGTCCCATTCGCGGGCGCCGCCGAGCCAGACGTCACCGACCGGGCCCCGGCCGAGAGGCTTGACGTGCCGGCCCGGCATCTCCGGGACCGGGATCCAGTCCGTCGTGGAGGCCTGGCCGGGCACCAGCTCGGCAGGAGCACCCTGGAAGGTCGTGTCGTATCGCACCGGAGCGGACGTCATCAGCAGGGCCGCGCCGTCGGCTGTGATCCGCAGCCGGGGGACGGTCCGCCCCTTCGGGAGGTGGACGTAGTCCCCGGCCTCCAGGGCGTGCGGTCCGGCCTCGATCGAGCCCTGGATCACGAAGAGCTCCACGTCGGCGGTGAACGCGCCCCGTGCCTCCGTTCCCCAGCCCGCCCGCAGGCGCACGAGCCGCGTGTTCGAACCCCTCAGGTCGGTCGACAGGATCCGGGCCCCGAGGGCGCCGTCGATCCCCGGGATGGTCATCGGCCTGGTCGGCAGCGAGGCGTCCCGGATCCCGGCCAGGTGCGTGGCCGTTCTGTCGACCAGAGCCGGATCGATGCGGTCAGCCATCGCCCTCAGACCGGTCCCCGGGCACGGTCGGCGCGGCGGATATCTGCTCGGCCTCTCAGGCGTCGAGCACCTGGTAGCTGGCCTGGGCCAGGTCGACCACCGGCGGCAGGGTGGACCACGGGAAGTTGATCCACAGGTCGGTGCGCCTCCACACGTAGTCGCACTTCACCAGCGAATGCGACTTCTCATAGAGCACGGCCGAGCGGACCTCGGCCACCTCGTCGAGGCAGTAGTCGCGCACCAGCTTGAGCGTGTGGCCGGTGTCGGCCACATCGTCGGCGATCAGGATCTTGGACCGGCGGTGGTCGACCAGGTCGAGTTGGGGAGGCAGCACTACCGGGACCTCCAGGCGCTCGCCGACGCCGGTGTAGTACTCGCAGTTCATCACGTAGACGTTCTTCACCGAAAGTGCGTAGCCCAGCGACCCGGCGCAGAACAGCCCGCCCCGGGCGATGGCCAGGATCATGTCGGGCCGGTACCCGTCGTCGGCGATCATGTGCGCCAACTCGCGGACGCCGCGCCCGTAGAGCGCCCAGTCCATCTCCTCCCGTGCCGCTTGCTCACCCATCAGCAGTTGACCTCCTCGTGGTCAATGTGGTTTCCAGTTACTACTACCTCACCGCGGTTCCTGGTGGGATCTGTCCGTCGGTTCACCCTGCTTATGAGCGTCATTTGCAACGAAGATGGGCAATTTTCCACAGAATGCTTGTGACCTCAATGAGATCGGCTATGCTGTAACCGGCAGCAGGGCGGCTCCGGCACTGGCAGACGCATACCCGGATGGCCGGAGCCGCCCCTGCCACACTCTAGAGTCTTTTCCTGGATTGCAACACTGTTTTATTCAGTTTCATGTTGCAGACTGCATGGCGGTCGCTATGCGGCGGTGTTCCTTCAGCATCTGGTCGGTTCCGGGTGCCGTTAGCCGGCCGTCCTCCACCACGAGCCGGCCCGCGACGATGGTGTGGTGGGCGGCTACCGGGCCGCAGCGCAGCAGTGCCTCGATCGGGTCCGACCAGGCCCCGGCGAAGGCGATCCCGTCGAGGGGCCACACCGCGATGTCGCCACAGGCACCCACCGTCAGCTCGCCTATCTCGCCAGTCCGCCCCAGACACGCGGCCCCGCCGCGAGTCGCCGTCTCGAGGGCCTCGCGGGCGGTGAACAGGCTTGCTCGGCCCGCCTGGCCGTCGCGGAGGCGGGCCATGAGCATGGCGTTGCGGGTCTCGGTCCACATCGACCCCGAGTCGGCCGACGCCGAGCCGTCCACGCCCAAGCCCACCGGCACCCCTGCGGCCCGCAGCTCTCGCACCGGCGCCATCCCAGCGCCAAGGATCATGTTGGAGCTCGGGCAGTGGGCCACGCCGGTGCCCCAGCGGCCCAGCCGGGAGATCTCGGCGGCGTTGGGCTGCACGCAGTGGGCGATCCAGGACCGGTCGGTGCCCCATCCGCAGTGCTCGAAGTAGTCCACCGGGCGCATCCCGAACGCCTCCAGGCAGAAGTCGTCCTCGCCGATGTCCTCGGCCAGGTGGGTGTGGAGCCGTACGTCGAGGCGCTCGGCCAGTTCCGCGGTGGCCGTCATCAGCTCGGTCGACACCGAGAACGGCGAGCACGGGGCCAGCCCGATGCGCACCATCGCCCCGGGGGTCGGGTCGTGGTGGGCGGCCACCAGGCGCTCGGACTCGGCCAGGATCACGTCGTCGGTCTGTACCACCGAGTCGGGGGGCAGCCCGCCGTCCTTCTCTCCTAGCGACATCGAGCCCCGGGTGGGGTGGAAGCGAACGCCCAGGTCGGCCGCGGCTGCGATCTCGGCCGCGATCAGGTCGCCTCCACCTGCGGGGTGGACGTAGAGGTGGTCGGTGCTGGTGGTGCATCCGCTCAGGGCGAGCTCGGCCAGTCCCACCCAGGCCGAGACGTGGGCGGCCTCCTCGTCGAGCCGGGCCCACAGCGGGTAGAGCGCTCGCAGCCAGTCGAACAGGTTGCCGTCGAGCGCGGGGCGGTAGGCCCGGGTCAGGTTCTGGTAGAGGTGGTGGTGGGTGTTGACGAGGCCCGGCGTCACCAGGCAGTCGGTGGCGTCGACGGTGCGGGTCGCGCCGGCGGGCTCGGAGCTGGCCGGACCCACCCCCGACACGAACCCGTCGGTGACGGCCACCCAGCCACCGGCGATCTCGGTGCGTTGCCCGTCCATGGCTGCCAGCAACCGGGCGTTTCGAACGAGAAGATCGGTCATGGAGAGGCCTGCGACTTGGGCCGTCAGATCTCCCAGTCGGCGAAGGCGTCGATCATCCCCGTGGCGTCCGGCCCGAGCGGGTACAGGATCGGGGTGGTGCAGCCGTTGTCGATGTAGTGGCGCACCTTGGCCCGGCACTCGTCGGCGGTGCCGGCCGCGCAAAGCAGCTGCACCACCTCGTCGGGCACCAGCTTGGAGGCGGCCTCCACCTGCTCGAGGGTGGCCGGCCAGGTCAGCACCGAGCCGACCTCGTCGAGCAGCGACTGCGATACGCCCGAAGCCTTCATGATGTGGGGCTGCTGGCCCAGGTACTGGGTGATCAGCATGCGCCCACCGTCGAGCGCCTCGGTCCGCTCGGCCTCGGAGTCACCGGTAGCCATCGAGCACACGATCAACTGGGGTCGGTCCAGGTCGTCGACGGTGCGGCCCACCCGGGCCGCTCCCTCGGCCAGGTGCTCCATGGCTTGCGCGTTGTACTGGGGCGACACCAGGTAGTTGAACACCACGCCGTCGGCGATCTCCCCGGTGAGGGCCATCATCTTGGCACCGGTGGCCCCGATGTAGATGGGCACGTCCTTGGGCCGGCGCTCCTGCTGCACATAGTCGAGCTCGACCCCGTCGAACTGGACGAACTCACCGTCGAAAGTGACCGTCTGATCGCTGAGAAGGCCGCGGCAAGCCTCCACGATCTCGCGCATCGCCTTCAGGGGGCGCACCCGGCTTACGCCCACCTTCGACGCCAGTGGCTCCCACCAGGCGCCGATGCCGAGGATGATCCGGCCCGGGGCCAGGTCGTCGAGGGTGGAGAAGGTGGACGCCAGCCGGGCCGGATTGCGGGTCCAGCAGTCCACCACGCCGCTGCCGACCTTGATCGTGTCGGTGACCGCGGCGATGGCGGCCATGGGCACCACCGCGTCGCGCACCAGCCGGGAGTCGGCCTGCCATACCGCGTCGAAGCCCTTGGACTCCGCATAGCGGGACAGATCCATCGACTCGGCGAGGGTGTGGGCGTCCTGGATGTAGAGGGCTACGGGCTGGGTCATGGCGTCTCCTAGTGCGGCTCTTCCGCCTACGGCATCTGTTCGAGCTTGGCGAACAGTCTGGCGGCGGCTTCGGCGGCTTTGGCTCTGATCTCGGTGGCGTCCACCCGAGTCGGCCGGCCGTCGCGCAGCACGGTCTCGCCGCCGACCGTCACTTCCAGGGGCCGGACGCCGGTGGTGAAGGCCAGCGACCAGGGGTCCATGCGGTCATACGACCAGACCACCGTGTCGTCGAGCGCCTCGGGGAACAGTCTCCAGCCGGCTTCCAGCCAGCTCCATGCCGTCTCGGGGGTGGCGGTCACATCGTCGGAGCGGTGGCACACGTAGGCCACCCGGAACTCGTCGAGCATGGCCGCGCCGATCCCGTCGGTGCCCAGAGCCACCAGGCTGGACCGGCCTGCGGGCCGGGCGTAGCCGACCGCGTTGTTCATGTTGGAGCGGGGGTTGTGCACGATCGTGCCCGGAAGGTCGCGGTCGAGGTGCACGGCGTGGACCACCAGCCAGTCGTCGCGGGCCAGCTGCTCCAGGCGGTAGCCGGCCTCCAGGTCGGCGGTGCCCTCCGACACGTGGATGTGGACTCCGGCGCCGTGGTCGGCGGCCAAGCCCGCGGCGGCTTCCAGGGTCTCGTCGGAGCAGGTGAACGCGGCGTGGACGCCGACATGGCCCCGCCCCCCGGCTCGAAGGAACCGGTCGTTCTCGACGAGGCCTGCCCGGGCGCCCGCCGGTCCGTGCCTGTCGGTCACCCCGTAGGCGCAGTCCACTCTCACTCCGACCTCGGCGCAGGCTCGGGCGATCACGTCCAGCGATCCTTCGATGGCGTTGGGGGATTCGTGATGGTCGATGATGGCGGTGGTGCCCGACTCCAGGGCTTCCAGCGCGCCGAGCTTCGCCGACCACTCGATGATGTCGAGGTCGAGGGCCTGGTCCAGGCGCCACCAGATCAGCTCCAGGATCTCCAGGAATCCCGTGGGGGTGCGGGGCGGTGCGGGCATGCCCCGGGCCAGCGCGGAGTACAGGTGATGGTGGGCGCACACCATCCCCGGGGTGGTCTGGCTGTCGCCTCCGGCCTCCTGCGAGGGCGCGGCGGCGTTCCCGGGATCTGGGGCCGCGCCGGTCACGGTTGGGGTACTACCGGCTGATGAGTGTTGATGGGCAGCCGGTTGCGCCACTGGCCGTCCACCTGGCGCATGGCCTCGGCCACCGCTCCGGCGGTGGGCACCAGTCCGATCTCGCCGACACCCTTGATGCCGTAGGGCGAGTCGGGCTGGGGGGCTTCGACCAGGATCACGTCCACCGGCGGCATGTCCTTGGCCCGGATGATGTCGAGCCCCCTCAGGGTGTCGAAGCGGGGCTTGCCCTCTTCGTCGCAGGGGAAGTCCTCGCTCAGTGCGTAGCCGAGGCCCATGTGGACGCTGCCCTCGATCTGGCCCTCGCACAGCAGCGGGTTGACCGCCCGGCCCACATCGTGGGCGGCCACCACCTTCTCAACCTTGCCGGTCTTCGGGTCGGCGATCACCATCTGGGCCGCGTAGCCGAAAGTGGAGTGGATGACCGGGTTCTCCAGGCCGTCGCTGAGCTTGTTGGTCCAGTCCACCCGGTACTCGCCCTCGTAGTCGACGCCGGTGAGGCAGCCGCCGTCCCTGGCCGCCCGGCACGCCTCGGCGACCGACCCGGCCCCCATCAGCGTTCCCCGCGAGCCGGTGGTCTGGCCGGCGCCCAGTTCCCGGCTGGTGTCGACGTAGACCTTGACCTGGTCGGGCCGCACCCCGAGTTCCTCCACCGCCACCTGCAGGGCCACGGTGTGCACGCCCTGGCCCATCTCGGTCCAGCAGTGGCGCACCTCCACGACGGTGTCGGGTCCGGCCGGCGTGCCCGCCGGGTGGGCCGCGTCGGCAACGAAGTGGACCACGGCCCGGCTGATCTCCTTGAAGCCGTTGCCGAGCCCGGAGTTCTTGAGGCCCAGCCCGAGCCCGACGGCCTTGCCGGCCGCGATGGCCTCGTCGTAGGCCGGCTTGATGGCCTCCAGGCACTCCATCGCGCCAAGGCTGCCGCCGTCCATGATCTGGCCCGGACCCCAGACCGCTCCGGGGTGCACCGCGTTGCGCCGGCGGATCTCCCAGCCGCTGATCCCGACCGCGTCGGCCAGGCGGTCCAGGGCGCCCTCCATGGCGAACTGGGCCTGGTTGGCGCCGAAGCCCCGGAAGGCGCCGCAGACGCTGTTGTTGGTGCGGGCCGCCACCGCTTCGACGTCGACGACCGGCACCACGTAGGGGCCGCAGGCATGGCCGGCTGCCCGCTCCAGCACCTTCATCCCCACCGAGGCGTAGGGACCGGAGTCGCCCAGCATCCGGGCCCGCAGGGCGGTGAGCCGCCCCGCGGCGTCGCAGCCCACGGCCAGCTCGATGCGCACCGGGTGCCGCTTCGGGTGGACCAGCAGCGACTCCTCGCGGGAGAACGTCGTCTTGACGGGACGGTCCAGCAGCCAGGCCGCCAGCGCGGTCTGGGTCTGGTTGGCGCAGTCCTCCTTGCCGCCGAAGGCGCCGCCGTTGGCGACCTGCTCGGCCCAGACGCGGCTGTTGTCGATCCCGAGCACGGCTGCGGTCTGGTCGCGGTCGTCCCACACGCCCTGGCCGCCGGAGTACAGGTCCAGGCCGCGCTCTCCGTCGACGACCTTGGGCACGGCCAGGGTCGACTCGGGCTCTAGGAAGGCCTGCTCCACCCGCTGGGTCTGGAACGTCTCCCGCACGACGTGGGCCGACGCGGCCAGGGCATCTTCCACGTCGCCGCCCCTGGCGTAGGTCGAGACCGACAGGATGTTGCCGTCCAGTCCCCAGACCGCGTCCTCGGCGCCGTCGGCCACGGCCGCGGCCGGGTCGGTGATGGGGGGCAGCGGCTCGTAGACCACGTCGACCAGTTCCGCCGCCCGCCGGGCCGTCTCGCGGCTGTCGGCCACCACCAGGGCCAGGATGTCGCCCAGGTAGGACGTGCGGCCTCCCTCGGGGATGAACACCGGCCAGTCCTTGTGGATCAGCCCGATACGCAGGTCGCCGGGAACGTCGGCCCCGGTGAAGACGGCCGCCACGCCGGGCACCGCCTCGGCCCGGCCGGTGTCGATGGACACCACGTCGGCCCGGGCGTGCTCGGCCAGGTGCACCGCGCCGTGGAGCATTCCCGGCGCGGTCATGTCGTCGATGTAGAGCTTGTCGCCCAGCGCCAGGTCGGTGGACTCGTAGCGAGCGGCGCGCGATCCGACCCCGCGCACGACTTCCACCGCAGTCCCGTCGGTGCCGACCATCCCGTCGGCCCCGGTGGCCAGCATCTCGACTGCGTCGAGGATCTTCAGATAGCCCGTGCAGCGGCACAGGTGGGCGCCGAGGTGGCGGGAGGCGTGCTCGCGGGTGAGGCCGGCGCCCTTGTTGTCGATCAGCGCCTTGACCCGCATCACGATCCCCGGAGTGCAGAAGCCGCACTGCACCGCCCCCGCGGCCCCGAAGGCGGCCGCGTAGCGGTGCCGCTCCTCGGCGCTGAGGCCTTCGGGGGTGACGATCTCCGCGCCCTGGGCCTTCTCGAGAGGGATCTGGCACGCCACCCGGGCCTTGCCGTTGAGGAGCACCGTGCAGCAGCCGCACTGCCCCGACGGGGAGCACCCGTCCTTGGCCGCTATCAGCCCGAGCTCCTCCCGCAGGGCGGCCAGCAGGTGGGGATGGTCACCGACGCGGACGGTCGAGCCGTTGCACACGAACTCCGTCACCGCCGACACGGCCGGTCCGGTTCGTTCCTGAAGATCAGTCATGGCTGGAGGAAGCCACGTACGTCCGCCCCACATTCGCACAATACACAAATTCTCCCCTCCAATACACAAATTCTCCCCTCGATCTCACCCAGCTCTGCCGCCCATGGCAGCAGGGTGAAGGCTTGCCAGCGATCGGCGACTCCGGGTCAGTTGTCGACGGTGACCGTGATGGTGTGCCAGCCCTCGGCGCCGTTGGGGGCGGGATCGACCTCCCTGGAGCTCTGGGTGACGCCGTCGCCGTCGGTGGCCCGGACCTGGATCCGGTGCCGGCCCGCAGTGGGCGTCCACTCGCGGTGCCACTGCACCCAGCTCTCGTCGCCCAGGGCCTCGCCCAGCTCGCAGGGCAGCCAGCCCTCGTCGTCGACGCTCACCTCGACCCGCTCGATGCCGCGGGTCGGCGCCCAGGCGATGCCGGCGATCGGGGTGGTCTGGCCGGCGGTGAGCCCGCGGCCCGCGGCGGGCACGTCGATGCGGCTCTGGGTCTTCATCGGACCCTCCTTGGACCAGCCCCTCGGCACCCAGTAGCCGTCGAACCCGTCCCAGGTGGTGAGGTGGATCTCGTCGATCCACTTCACCGCCGAGACGTAGCCGTACAGGCCGGCCACCACCAGCCGGGCCGGGAAGCCGTGGTTGGTCGGCAGGAACTCGTCGTTCATGCCGATGGACAGGATGGCGTTGCGGCCGTCGTACACCAGCGGGGTCGGGAAGCCGGCCGTCCAGTCGTCCACCGAGCGGCCCACCACCTGGTCGGCGCCCGGCTGGACCCCGGCCCGGTCCAGCAGCACCGACAGCGGGACCCCGGTCCAGACCGCGTTGCCGACCAGGTTGCCGCCCACCCGGTTCGACACGCACGACAGGGTGATGACGTAGTCGGACAGGTCCATGGCCTGGATCTCGTCGAAGGAGAGTTCGTAGGGATTGTCGACCATTCCGGTGAACCGCAGCCGCCAGGTGGTCGGGTCGATCTGGGGCACCTGGCCGAAGGCGGTGTCGATCCGGTAGAAGCTGTCGTTGGGGGTCACATACGACGAGATCCCGGCCACATCGCCGTCGAGCGTGTCGAGCGCGGCCACCTGCTCCTGCACCGAGGGTCCGGTCGAGGCCGGTGCGGTGGTGCTGGTGGTGGACGCGGGCGCCGCGGCCGCGTCGGTAGCGGACGGCCGGGGGGCCGTGGTGGTTGCCGCCGACCGCAGCGTGTTCGTCTCCAGGAACTGCTCGGCGGCCGACTGGCCCCGCAGTGTCCTGCCTATGCCGACCATGGCCAGCGCGGCCGCGCCGGCGCCTGCCGCGTACACGAAGAAGGCCCGCCGCGTCGTCGGCTCGCTGCGAGGAACCGCGGCGCCGTCGGCGGGGCCCGGCTGGCCCGGGTCCACCGGGAGGATCGACGGAGCCGTGGCGGCACGCCGGGCGATCCGGTTGGCCAGCAGCAGCGTGGTTCCCGCGGCCAGTGCGGCGGCCGCCAAACCCACTATCCATGATCCGACGGCGGGGCTCAGCGGGTTGCGGGCCGCGGTCCATCCGCCCAGCAGGCCGAACAGCGCGAACCCGGCCAGGGTCACCCTCGGGCGGCCGCGAGCCGCGAAGCGGCCCAGGACACCGCCGAGGGCCAGCGTCCCGATGACGATGCCCACCGTGAGCAGCGTCTTCTGGCTGGTGCCGAAGTTGTCGATGCTGAACCTCACCACGTCGCCGGGCGTGTAGTCGTTGAACAGCTCGCTCACCGCCACCACCAGCGACGGGATCGACTCGGATGCTCCCTCGATCAACTCACCGAACCCCAGGCCGACGGCCGCGCCGGCGGCCCCGGCCAATGCACCCATCACCGAGGGCGCCGCGCCCGGCGAGGTGCCCGGATTGTCCTCGATCGATTGTTCGTCTGTCACCGCTGTCCCCTTGGCCGCCTCGGATCGACCATTTCGCTCGCCGAGATCGTACGCCTTTCCTGGCGCCGCAGGCGGAGCGAATCCATCGGACTGATCGATGGAACTCAAGGCGCTGAGCTGAGCCGTGGCCCGAGCGGCCCGTGAGCGTAGCGAACACGAGCGGAATCTCGCGCAATGGGCAATAGTGGACGGATGGAGACACCCCCTCAGTGCCGATGAAACACCAGTGACGGGCAGTGTCGGCGACCTGAGCCGTTGGGGCTACGACGATCGCGTAGCCCGTGCTCTGGAGCCCGGAGCCACGGTTGGGAGGGTGGTGCAGGTGGACCGGGGCGAGTGCGACGTGGTGACGGCGGACGGCATGGTGCGAGCCGGCTCGGACTCTGTGCGGGCCCAGGCCGAGACCGCGCCGGTCACCGGCGACTGGGTGCAGGTGACCAGCCGGCACGAGGCGGTGCTGATCGGCCGGGTGCTGCCCCGGCTCACGGCCCTGACCCGCCGGGATCCGGCCGAACGCGACGCCGAGCAGGTGCTGGCGGCCAACTTCGACATCGTGGGCATTGTCGCCGGCCTCGACCGGCCCCTGCCGCCGGGACGCTTCGAGCGCATGCTGGTGATGGCTCGTGACAGCGAGGCCGCCATCGTGATCCTGCTCACCAAGGCTGATCGGGCCCCGGATGCCGCCGCGGCGGCTGAGACGGTCCGGGCCGTAGCCGGCGATGTCGATGTCCTGACGTTGAGCGCGCGCCGGGGCCTGGGCCTGGATGATCTGCGGTCCCGGCTGGGACTCGGTCGGACGCTGGCCCTCGTGGGTGCCAGCGGGTCGGGTAAGTCGACCCTGGTGAACGCCCTGGTCGGTGTCGAGGTTGCTGCCACCGCGAAGGTCCGGTCGTCCGACCGGCGGGGCCGGCACACCACCGTGGCACGCCGGCTCGTGCTCCTGCCCGACAACGGAGGCATGGTGCTCGACACGCCGGGCGTCCGCGCCCTCGGCCTGATCGACGCGCAGGAGGCGTTGAGCCGCGTGTTCAGCGACATCGAGGAGCATGGTCTCAGTTGCCGGTTCTCGGACTGCGCCCACGGCGCCGAGCCCGACTGTGCGGTGGCCGAGGCTGTGGAGCGAGGCGAGATGGATCCCCGCCGGCTGCAGCGCTTCCTCGCCCTGCGCGATGAAGTCGAGCAGCAGAGGGTCCGTGAGGAGCAGCGGGCTCGAGCCGCGGCCCGGGGCCGCCGCTGAGGCGACGATCGAGCGGCGTATCTCCCGCTCTTGTTCGCTTGCGCTCACGGGCCGCTCGGGCCACAGCCTCGCCCGTATGTGCCGGATTCGCTCGCGTACCCGCTCGGCCTCTAGCCGAGGCGGCGGCGGTCTATCTTTCCGGTCGGGTTGCGGGGCAGATCGTCGACGATCCTCAAGTCCTCGGGAAGCTTGTGGCGGGCCAGCGCGCCGGCCCCGAAGGTTCGCAGGTCCTCAAGCGTGGGCGGTTCGGTGGCATCTCGGGGCACCACCACGGCCACGCCGATCTCGCCCATCACGGGATCGGGACGGGGGAGCACGGCCACCTCCTGCACCTGGGGGTGTCCGGACAGTACGCCCTCGACCTCCGCCGGGTGCACGTTGTAGCCGCCCCGGATGAACATGTCGCTCAACCGTCCGGCGAGGCGGTAGAGGCCGTCGGGATCCGCGGTGGCCAGGTCGCCGGTGCGCAGCCAGCCGTCGACGAGGGCATCGGAGCTGGAGTCCGGGTCGCGCCAGTATCCCGACATCACCGTGGGCGACCTCAGCCAGAGTTCGCCCGTCTCGCCGGGGTCGAGCCGCAGCCCGTCCGCGTCCCTGATCTCTGCCTGGACGCCGGGTCGGGGCCGGCCCACCGAGTGGCACGCCTCGTCGTCGCCGGCGTCGAGCGCGGTGGCCAGGCCGACTCCGCCCGACTCCGTGGACGAGTACCGGATCGAGTACGGCGCCCCGAAGCGCTCGCGGGCCGATCGCACCAGCTCCGGGGACGACGGGCCGCCGCCGGCCACCACCGCCTGCACTGCCGAGAAGTCCAGCGCCTCCGATGACGGGTGCCGGACCATCAGGGCGATCTGGGGGGCCACGCCGATCACCGCGGCCATCCGGTGCCGGGCGGTGAGTTCCAGGGCTGCCCCGGCCGACCAGCGTTCGAGCAGGTGCGTGGTCCGTCCGCAGGCCAGCATCCAGGGGAGCTTCGTCATGAATGCGACGTGGGCGAACTGGGTCGACGAGATTCCGTGGCCGGCGCCCCACGCGCCTCCCGCGTCGATCTGGGCCACCGCTCGCAGCTGACGGCTTGCGAACCAGGCCGCCTTGGGCGCGCCCGTCGAACCCGACGTGAAGCAGATGCACACCGGTCGCTCGTCGTCCGGCTCGGCGGCGGCCCCTGCCAGCGCGCGATCCGGAACGCCCGAGCCCGAGCGCAGCGATCCGCCCGCCGTGGCCGGGTCGTCCCCTCCTTCCAGTCGCATGATGTCGGGGGCCGACCCTGGTCCGACGAGGTGGGCCAGGCGAGGGTCCACAACGACCAGATCGGCTCCCAGCCGGTCGAGGCATCCGGCTGCCTCGACGGGAGTCAGCAGCGGGTTGATCCCAGCCGTGACCGCGCCGATGCGGGCCGCTCCGAGATAGACGGCGACGTAGTCGACATCGGAGGGCAGCACCAGCCCCACCACCGAGCCCTCCCCGAGGCCACGCTCATGCAGCCCGGCCGCGACCTGCTGCGCAGCCTGTTCAAGTCGAGCGAAGCTCAGGGGCCGGCCTGCCGGTGTGACGAAGGCGGCGCGCCCGCCGAACTCGTCGGCGGCCCGCTGGATGGCTTCCGTCAGCACCTGTTGATCATCGGACGCTGACGCTGATGGTGTGCCATCCTTCGGCGCCGTTCGGTCGCGGCCTCACGTTCCTCCCGCTCTGGGTGTAGCCGCTGCCGTCGGTGGCCCGCACCTGGATCTGCTGCCGGCCTCCGCCCGAAGGAGTCCAGTCCCGGTGCCATTGCACCCAACTCTCGTTGCCCGCGGCCTGGCCCAGCCGGCAAGGCGTCCAGTCCCCGTTGTCGATCTTCACCTCGACCCGCTCGATGCCGCGGGTCGGGGCCCAGGCGATGCCGGCCACCGGAATGGTCTCGCCGCTGTTGACCCTGTCTCCGTCCTTGGGGAGGTCGATGCGGCTCTGGGTCTTGATCGGACCCTGCTTGGACCAGCCCCGCGGTATCCAGTAGCCGTCGAACCCGTCCCAGGTGGTGAGGTGGATCTCCTCGAGCCACTTCACCGCCGAGACATAGCCGTACAGTCCCGCCACCACGATGCGGGCCGGGAAGCCGTGCCGGATCGGCAGCGGCTCGTTGTTCATACCGATGGCGAGGATGGCGTTGCGGCCGTCGTAGGCCAGGGTGGTGGGGAACCCGGCGGTGAAGTCGTCCACCGAGCGCCCCACGATCTGCTGGGCGCCACGCTGGACGCCGGCCCGCTGCAGCAGCTCGTAGAGAGGGATGCCGGTCCAGATGGCGTTATCGACGAGCCCGCCCCCAACTTGATTGGACACGCAGGAGAGGGTGATCACGTAGTCGGCGAGGCGCATGGATCGGATGTCCTGGTACGTGAGCTCGTAGGGGTTGTCGACCAGGCCGGTGATGCGCAGGCGCCATCGGTCCGGATCAACCTGTGGAACCGTCAGGGCGGTGTCGATTCGGTAGAACTCGTTCGTGGGCGAGATCGGGGTGACGTAGGGCGAGATGCCCGGCACCTCGCCGTCGAGCGTGTCGAGGTGGGCCACCTGCGGGTATCGCGACGACTCCCCCCGCGGCTGTGTGGTGGTGGGTGCGGGTTCCTCGGGTTGCTGGGTGGTGGTGGGTGCGGGTTCTTCGGTGGTGGTGGGTGCGGGTTCCTCGGGTTGCTGTGTGGTGGTGGGTGCGGGTTCCTCGGGTTGCTGGGTGGTGGTGGGTGCGGGTTCCTCGGGTTGCTGGGTGGTGGTGGTTGGGGGTTCCTCGGGTTGCTGGGTGGTGGTGGTTGGGGGTTCCTCGGGTTGCTGGGTGGTGGTGGTTGGGGGTTCCTCGGGCTGTTGGGTGGTGGTGGTTGCGGGCTCGCCTGGAGCTTCGATGGTGATCTCTTCTGGGATCTCTATGCCTTCCGGGATCTCTATTCCCTCGGGGATCTCTATGCCTTCCGGGATCTCTATTCCCTCGGGGATCTCTATGCCTTCGGGGATCTCTATGCCTTCAGGAACATCGATAGCGGCGTCCGCTCCCGCCGCCGCGGCGTCGCGGGGCGCGTCGGCGGCCGGGGCCGAGGTCCGCGGCGGCAGCGCGTAGGTTTCTCGGGCCTTCTCGGCCGCAGAGGGTCCCCGCAGGGCCCGACCGAGTCCGACCAGGCTGAGGGCCGTCACTCCCGCACCCGCGGCGTAGCCGAAGAACGACCGGCGCGGGCCGGCCCGTTCCAGTTGGGCCTCTGCACCGTCCGCGTCCTCCGCAGTTGCAGCCGCGCCGGGAGTGCTCCTGAGCGGGGCCGACGCTCGGCTCGCCAAGAACAGGGTGATGGCCCCGCCCAGCGCGGCGGCGGCCAGCGCGACCAGCCATGAAGCCACCGCGGGGCTGAGCGGGTTGCGGGCCGCGGCCCAGCCGCCCACCAGCCCGAAGAGCGCGAAGCCGGCGACCGCCACGAGACGCCCGCCCCGAGCGGCTTGACGGCCCAGGAGGCCGCAGATCACCAACGACACGACGACTATCCCGACCGTGAGCACCGTCTTCTGGCTGGCACCGATGTTGGCGATGCTGAAGGCCACAACATCGCCGGGGGTGTAGTCGGTCACCACCTCACCCACCGCGATGACCAGCGAGGGGATGGTCTCGCTAATGCCCTCGATCAGTTCGCCGAAGCTCAGCGCAACGGCGGCACCCAGGACTCCCGCCGTGAAGCCCGCAACACCGCCCGCCCTGCGGCCTTCTCGTGACCGCTGTTCCGCAGGTTCAGGCTCGTCCATCGGGGCGATTGTACGCTCCAGCTTGATGGATCTTCGGTCCGACCCGAGGCTCGCCGACTTCGCCGACGAGGTGCGCACCTGGCTCGAGGAGCACCTCGCCGGGGAGTTCGCCCGATACCGGGGCCGCGGCCTCACCGGTCAGGACGACGTGCCGGTCGAGGTCCAGATCGCCTGGGAGCGGGAGCTGGCGTCGGGGGGATGGCTGGGGCTTGACTTTCCCGAGTCGATCGGAGGGCGGGGGTGCACGCTGGCCGAGCAGGTCGTGTTCTTCAACACATACACCGAGGCCCGCGCCCCCGGACGGCTTCCCAACGTGGGTGTGATGCTGCTCGGCCCCACCCTGATGGCGTTCGGATCGGTTGAGCAGCAGCAGCGCTTCGTGCCCCCGATCCTGGAAGCCCGGGAGTTGTGGTGCCAGGGCTACTCGGAGCCCGGTGCGGGCAGCGATCTCGCCGGCGTGTCCACGACCGCCACCAGACGGGACGGCCAGTGGGTGATCAACGGCCAGAAGGTCTGGACATCGCTGGCCCAGCACGCCGACTGGATCTTCGTGCTGGCCCGCAGCACTCCGGGCTCGCAACGGCACGCCGGGCTCAGCTACCTGCTCGTTCCCATGGACCAGCCCGGAATCGAGATCCGGCCCATCGTGCAGATCAACGGCGGGGTCGAGTTCAACGAGACGTTCTTCGACGATGCGGTAACCGAGGCCGACCTTGTCGTGGGCGGCGAGGGCAACGGCTGGAGGGTGGCCATGGGCACCCTCGCCTTCGAGCGGGGAGCGAGCACCCTCGGCCAGCAGATCAGCTTCCGCCAGGAGTTCGACTCGCTGGTGGCGGAGGCGCGGGAATCCGGGCGCATCCGAAGCGATGTGCTGCGGTCGGAGCTGGTGCAGAGCCACATCGAGCTCGAGGTCCTGCGCTACAACCAGATGCGGATACTGACCTCGCTCACCCACGACCAGCTCGCCGGGCCGGAGCAGTCGATCGGCAAGCTCTACTGGGCGTCGTGGCACCAGCGCCTCGGAGAGCTGGCCATGAGGGTCCGGGGCGCGGCGGCGATGGTGGCCGAACCGGGCGACGGTGCTCACGCCGGGGAGGGCGGACTGGACTACCGCCTCGACCCATGGCAGCGGACGTTCCTCTACTCGCGGGCCCACACGATCTACGGGGGAAGCAACGAGATACAGCGCAATATAATAGGGGAGCGGGTTCTGGGCCTGCCGCGGGAGCCACGGTAGGCGGCGGCTGCGCCGCTACTCTGCAAGTCACCGAGCCGGGGACCGATCAGAAGGAGAATCGATGGGACGGATTGGCAACACCTGGCAGCTGGCCAAGATCTCTTGGGGTGTGCTGAAGAAGGACCGGGAACTGCTGTGGATGCCGGTGCTGTCCTTTCTCGTGTCTGCCGTCGTGATAGCGGTCGCGATCGCGCTCACGTTCCTCACGTTGTCGACCACGTCTACGCACGGCCAGACGACCATGGAGTTCAACCCGGCGATGATCGTGGTCTACATCGCGGCCGCTCTGGTCCTGGGCGTCGTGGCGGTGTTCTTCAACGGCGCACTGGTCGCCGGGGCCCACGAGAGGCTCACCGGGGGCGACCCGACGGTGCGCAGCGCCATCGGCCGGGCGTTCGCCCGCATCCCGGGCCTGGTCCCGTGGGCGATCATCACCACCACCGTCGGGCTGGTCCTCCAGGCGCTGAGGGAACGGGCCGGCTGGCTGGGGCGGATCGTCACCCACATGCTGGAGATGGCCTGGGACGTGGTGACCTTCCTGACCGTGCCCGCCATCGTCATCGACGACCGGGGGGCCATAGCCGGTCTCAAGCAGTCGGCCTCTCTGCTGCGCCGCACATGGGGCGAGAACATCGCGGCCCGGGTCGGATTCGGCCTCCTCGGGTTCGTCCTGATCATTCCGGCGGCGATCGTTGCCGGTCTATTCATCGCTTCCGGCTGGCAACTGCTGATGGCAATCGGAATCATCGCCGCGGCGGCCTGGGTGGCGGTAGTGATGGTCGTGCTCACCGCTCTGAACGCCATCTTCCAGACCGCGCTCTACCTCTACGCCACCACCGGGACCGCCCCCTCCGGCTTCGAGCAGGCCCCCCTGGCCCAGACCTTCGTCCACAAGTAGCCGTTCCGCCGAACTTCCGGCGGTTCTGGGCGATTATTCGCCTCTACGACCGGGACTTCGACGAGGCGGCCGAGATGCCGGCTGCCGGGGAAGGGGCCACTCAGGCAAGGGTGTCGGCCAGCCCCCATTCCAGCGCGGTGGCCGCGTCGAGTTCGGCGTCGGTGAGCAGCCACCAGAGCGTGCGCTGGCGGCCGATGCGGGCCGGGATGCTCACGGTGCCGCCCGCGCCGGGGATCAGGCCCATGGACAGCTCGGGGAGCCGGAAGCGGGCCCGGTCGGTGGCGGTGACCGTGGCGCAGAACGACGCCAGCTCGACGCCCGCGCCGACGCATGCCCCGTCGATCAACGCCGTCGTCCGCTCGGCGATGGCGGCCAGCCACGGCGCGGCATTGGCCCGGCTGCGGATCAAGTGAGCGGTCGCAGGGTCTGAGACCGTGCCGAACTCGGCCGGGTCGCCTCCGGCGCAGAAGTTGCCTGCCGCGCCGGTCAGGACGACGGGCCGATCGTTGGCGCCGGCCTGGAGGGCCTTGAGGACATCCACCAGCTGGTCGCGCATGGCCGCGTCGAACAGGTTGAGCAGGCGGGGACGGTTGAGGGTCACTGTGACCACCGAACCGTCGTCGGCCACTTCGATGCGGGGCCGATCGTGGTCTCGCCGGCTCCGGCGTCCCCGCTCTGCCAGCCACCGGGCGTGCTCCGGTCCGGCCTGGAGGGTGGCGTAGGCCAGGCTCTCCACCAGCAGCGCGTCGAGCAGGCCGAGTTGGCCGGTCCGGCGCAGCGTCTGGGCCGCCACGACCGCGGCCTGCGGATTGGCCCTCAACCCCTTGAGGGCCGGGCCGGGATCGTCGAGTGCGAGATCCCACGACTCGCTGCCAGCCCCCATCGCGACCGACACCACCGGGAGCGCGGCCAATGCCGATCCGACGTCGTCGGCGGGATCGTCGGCCACGTCCACGACCACCGCGGGCATGCCTGTCGTAGCCGCAATCCCCTCGAGCACCAACCGGTCGAAGTCCACGGAGACGACCGCAGCCCTGATCTCCTCCAAGGGCCAGATCCCTCCGTGCACAGCCATCTCAGGGTTGCTGCGCCGGGTCGGACGCAAGACGCTCCCTCAACTCCCGGCGCAGCAGCTTTCCGGTGTCGTTGTAGGGCAGTTCGTCGACGAACTCCACCCGCGCCGGCACCCGGCTCGATCGCAGCCGTGTTCGTACCAGTTCCCGGAGGTCGTCCGCGGTCGGGGCGGGGGAGCGGGTGATGACGCAGACCGCCACTTCCTCACCCCACTCGCGGCTGGGCACCCCGAAGGCGGCCGCGTCGGCGACCGCGGGATGGGTCAGCAGCACGTCCTCGATCTCGCCGGGCGACACGTTCTCGCCGCCCCGGATGATGATGTCGTCGTTGCGTCCGTGGACCCACAGGTAGCCGGCATCGTCGAGGTGCCCGCTGTCGCGGGTGCAGAACCAGCCGTCGTCGTCGAGTTGCGACCCGCCCTCGGCGTACTCGCCGGCCACTTGCTCGCCCCTCACCCATATCTCTCCGGCTGCGCCAGTCTCCGCCTCGGTGCCGTCGCCGCCGCGCACCGAGATCTCCACTCCCGGCAAGGGCCGACCCGCGGAGGTGAGCCTCGCCCTGTCCTCGGGATCGTCGGAGGCGGCCCACCGGCGGTGGTCGTCGGGACCCATCACGCACACGGTCGAACTCGTCTCGGTGAGACCGTAAGCGTGGGAGAACCCCGCGGCCGGGAACAGTTCCAGCGCCCTCTCCACCACGGTCAGGTGCGACTTGCCTCCCCCGTAGGACACGGAGCGGACCGACTCGAGAGCCTGGCCCCGGCGGTCGAGGGCATCGACGATTCGGGCCAGCATCGTGGGCACGAGCATCGCATGGGTTACGCCCTCGGCCCGGACCAGATCGATCCAGGAGTCCGGGTCGAACCTGCGCAGGGGCACGATCCTGCGTCCCGAGTAGACCTGCGACAGTTGCGCAGCCACCGAGGCGATGTGGTAGGGCGGCACGGCCATGATGTGGGCCTCGTCGCTGCCGGCCGAGGCGAACTCGACGGTGCCGAACACGTATGACACCAGGTGCCGGTGGCGCAGTACCGCCGCCTTGGGCGGGCCGGACGTGCCGCTGGTGTACAGCAGCACGGCCGCGGCGTCGGGGTCCATGGGCCAGTCGCTCAGGTCGGCAGGATCGGCGCCCCCGGCAGGATCGTCGAGCAGCCCGTCCCGTTCCACGATCTCCAGCCCGTCCACCCCCGCCAACCGCTCGGCGCCGGACGCGTCGACTACCGCCACCGCGGGAGCGACTCGCCCGGCCAGCCGGCGCAGATCGTCGTCGGCGAGCCGGTAGTTGATCGGCACGTACGGGACGCCGCCCCAAGCCGCTCCGAACAGGGCGACCGGCAGAACGGCGCCGGGCTCGTCGCACAGCACCAGGTGCTCCGCCTGAGAGGCCCGCAGGCGTCCGGCGAGGCCGGCAGCGTCGTCCATCAGTCCGTCGCAGGTGACGCCTCCGTCGAGGGCTCCCACCGCCACGCGGCCGGCCATGGCGGTGGCCGCCATCTCCAGCAGCATCATGAGGTTCATGGCGGGGGTGAGCGGCGCGGCCGCTCAGAGGCCGAGCGAGTAGGTGCACGATCCGGTCCACACGGGCGAGGCCGTGGCCCGAGCGGCCCGTGAGCGCAGCGAACAGGAGCGGGAATGACACCGCCGCAACGCGACGCGTTCGCACCCATCGCGCGCTCGCTCTCAGTCCGAGGCGGGCAGCGGCTTCGTCACCTTCACCGCCAGCGGCACATCACCGAGGGCGAGCGAGCCCGGCCCGGCCTTGGTGCAGAGCACCTCCACCGTCTCGCCGGGGTCGCCGTAGCGCTTGCCGAGGAGCGTCCCCTCCGAGGCGTCGGCGCTGGGCTCCCCGGATCGCTCCGCCGACCCGGCCGCCGCCATCGGCGCGCCGCCGCAGGTCAGCTCGGCCGGTCCGGTGCCCTTCACCACGATCACCTCGGTAGCGCACACCGTGCTCTGGAATCGGGCTCCTGGCCGCAGTTCCACCATGTTGTCCTCCTGCTGCCGGTCGACGCATCGCGGGCAGGCGCCCGCGGCCGGTCCATTCTGACTGGTGGAGAGCGGTCACCCAACCGGCGGCGGGCAATGCCGGGGCCGGGCTGGCCGATCGAGGTGTCAGCCGGCCGGCTGGTGACCTGTGCGCATTCCCATCCCGCGCTCGGTCCGCCATCGACGCCAGCGGGCTCTCAGCTCGGGCCGGCCGATCAGCAACTCCAGCACAACCGCCACAATCAGCACGATCCCGGTGGCCAGGGTCAGGATGTAGAAGGGCGCCCCGCCCAGGCTCAGGCCGCTGTTGATGAAGCGAAGCGTCAGCGCGCCGACGGCGATGCCGGCCACCGAGCCTCGGCCGCCCAGCAGGCTGACCCCGCCGATCAGGGCCGCCGTGGCCGCGGGGAGGAGAAGGTTCTCGAACGCGGCCGGTCCCGCGCTGCCGGACTTGATCGACGTGAGCGCGCCGGTCATGGCGGCCAGGGCTCCCGAGAGGGCGAAGGCCAGCACGAGGGGGCGGACCAGCGGCACGCCGGCTGCGGCCGCCTCCTGCCGCCCGCCGCCGATGGCGTAGATCTCCCGCCCGAAACGGGTATTGATCAGGAAGAGGGCCGCACCCACGAAGCAGGCCAGCGTGACCAGGCTGAAGGGTGAGAAGATCCAGAGCTGCCGGCGAACGAAGTGGGCGATCTCCAAGTCGGTCATGACGACGGTGTTCTCCCCCGAGATGATGAAGGCCAGGCCGCGCAGGCCGATCAGGGTTCCCAGGGTGAACACCAGAGACTGGATCCTCAGGCGGTAGATCAGGTACCCCTGGAAACTGCCGTAGGCGACGCCGATCAAGGTCGCGAGCAGAACCGTCGGCACCAGTCCGATCTCCTCGACGACGGACACCGAGATGATCCCGGCGACGGCCGCGGCCGACCCCACCGAGAGATCCAGCTCGCCGGCGATGATCGTCACGCCGACCGCCAACGCGGCCAGGCCCAGGAAGGCGAAGCCCTCGAAGATCGTGAAGACGTTGTTGGTGGTGAAGAACCGGTCGTCGCGCCAGGAGAACACCAGGAACACCGCGACGAAGAGGCCGAGCCGGGCCCATGCCGTGGGGTCGACGCGCTGGATCGCCCTCACGCCGGCTGTCTCCGGTTGCGGAGCACCGTGAAGGCGCTGACGCTGACCAGGATGGCCAGACCGACGAACAGGATCCGGACCCCGAAGCTGAAGCCGCGCAGGACCATGAGGTTCTGCAGGCCGGCGATGAATACCGCCCCGACCGCGGTCCTCATTGCGGAGCCCTCCCCGCCCTGGATGGCGGCCCCGCCCACCAGGATGGCCGCGATGGAGTCGATGTCGGCGCCGTCGAACTGGTCGAGCCGCCCCTGGCCGAACTGGGCAGCGGTGAAGATCCCGGCCAGGGCGGCACCGAGCGACGAGACCGTGAACACGTAGACGGTGACCCTGCCGGGCCGCAGCCCCGAGGCGGCCGCGGCCAGCCGGTTGGCGCCGACCAGAGTCAGCTCACGGCCGAACCGGGAGCGGGCCAGGACGGTCGCCGCGATCACGGTGATCAGCACGAAGGCCCAGGTCTGGCTGGGGATCCCCAGAGGGCGGGAGGTGCCGATCCAGTCGGCCGCGTCGGTGCCGGTCCGCACCGTCTTGTTGTCGGTCAGCCAGGCGCCCATCCCGAACAGGACCGCGCCCACGGCCAGCGTCACCACGATCGGGTTCCCGCCCAGAGCCACCGCGCCGCCCTGCACGGCGCCCACCGCGGCCGCGATCATGAACATGACGAGGACCGCTACCCACACCGGCCATCCCCAACTCATGAAGGCGGCGAAGCCGATGGCGGCCATGGCCGCGGTCTGGGACACCGACAGCGAGAAGAAGCTGCCCGCCATGGTGATGCCGGTCATGGTCACGGCGATGATCCCTATGAGGGCGGCCGAGCGCACGATGCTCTGGACGTTGCGGTACGTGACGAACTCCGGTGTGGAGATCCATCCCACGACGGCCAGGCCGAGGACCGCCCCCACCACCGCCAGCGGCACCGTTGCCCGGCGCCACGACCAGACCGCGCCGGTGTCAGCGCCGGTGTCGGCGCTGGTCACCAGCCTGCCTCCCGGGGATGGGTTATCTCCCGGGTGAGGAGGCGGGAGCCGGTGTCGGCCCGGCGCCGGACGCTGACCTGCGTCCCCTTGAAGTAGGCGACCACGGTGTCGGCGAGGCCCAGGATCTCCTGGCTGTCGGACGTGGCGACGACGATGGCCGTGCCCTGCTCGGCGATGGTGCGGAGGTGGCGGTAGATCTCCGCCCTGGCTCCCACGTCGACACCCCGGGTGGGCTCATCGATCAGCAGGACGTCGAGCGGGTGGCCCGTCCACTTGCCGACCGCGATCTTCTGCTGGTTCCCCCCGCTCAGCGCGCCCGCCACCGACCCCAGCCGGAGCCGGTCGATGGTGAAGGTCTCGGCGATGCGGTCGCTCATCGACCGCTCGGCCCGGGGCCTCAGCCACCCGGCTCTCGTCACGTGGTCGAGGCTCGGGGACGTCAGGTTCTCGACCACGCTGCGCTGCAGGAACAGGCCGTCGCGCTTGCGGTCCGACGAGCTGTAGCCGATTCCGTGGCGGATGGCGGCCGACGGCGAAGCCGGCGGAACGGCGGTTCCCGAGACCGTCACCGTGCCGGAGACTCGGGGCTGGTGGCCGGCCACCGCCCTCAGCACGTCGCTGGCGCCGCTCCCGAGTTGGCCGGCCAGCCCCACGATCTCACCGGTGCGCACCTCGAGGCTCACCGGCTCGGTCAGGTTGTCGGTCGTCAGGTCCTGGATGTGCAGGACGACCGGGCCGGGGGCGGTGGCCCGCCCCGGGAAGAGGCCCTCCAGCGTTCCCCCCAGCATCATGGATATGAGCTCGTCCAGCGTGAGGTCGCCGGTCGCGGTGGGGGCGCTGGACCTGCCGTCCCGGAACACCGTCACCCGATCGGCCAGGTCGAAGACCTCGTCGAGCCGATGGGTCACGTAGATGATCGATCGGCGCTGCTCCCGCAGGGAGCGGACCACCGTCTTTACCCTCTGTATCTCCCGGTCAGCGAGCGCCGCGGTCGGCTCGTCGAATATCACCACCCGAGCGTCTCGGGCCAGCAGGCGGGCGACCTCGACCAGCTGCCGCTCGGCCACCGAGAGGTACTCCACCGGGGCCCGGGGATCCAGTCCCGTGAGGCCGACCTGCTCCAGATATGGCGCCGCGGCCCGGGCCAGGGCCCGTGGCCGGGTCCTCCATCCCCGTCTCGTGTCGCCCAGGAAGACGTTGTCGGCGACGGAGAGGCTGGGCACGAGGGAGAGTTCCTGCTGGACGACCGCGATGCCGGCGTGCTCGGACTGGGTGGACCCTCCGAACTGGACGTCCTTGCCTCCCAGCCGGATCCGGCCCGCGTCGGGCGGATACATGCCCGCCAGGATCTTGACCAGGGTGCTCTTGCCCGCGCCGTTCTCGCCGACGAGGGCCATCACCTCGCCGTGCCCGACCTCGAAGTCGGCCTCGTCCAGGGCCTGGATGGAGCCGAACGTCTTGGAGAGCGAGTCGACTCGCAGGTATGGCTCGGATGAGGTCACGGTGTCATGTGCGGACGGCGGGCAGTCTCCGGAGGGGGAGTGTCGGGGGAGCGAGGACTCCCGGGCTCAGTCCTGCCACGACTTTCCGGCGATCCAAGCCTCCATCCCCTCCTTGCGGGACGACTCGATGAACTCGAGGCGGGCCCCGTACATGTCGTGGGGCGCGGTGTAGGTGGCCAGGATCCGGTCCTCGGGCGTGTACTGGGTGGCCTCATTGCCGATGCCCAGCTCCCTGAGGCGCTCCACCAGAGCCTCAGGGTCGTCCTCCCACAGGCCGATGTGGTGCAGGCCCTCCTGGGCGCGGCCGTAGATGCCGTCGTTGTCCTGGGACTCGAGGAGCTCCAGGTAGGGCGGTCCCTGTACCGACCAGGTGATCCGCAGGTCGAGCGCCTCGACGATCTCCCCCTGCTCGAAGCGGTCCACGTGAGCGATCTCGGGATCCTTGAACGTCAGCCCGAGGACCTCGGAGAAGCGAGCCATGGCCTCTTCGATGTCTTCGACAAGGATGCCCACATGGCACAGGTCGCTGGCTGTCATCGGCGCGGTCCTCTCGTGGCTGGTGTGTCAGCCCTCTCAATCCGGCGGACCGGAGCAGCGGGCCGGCTTGGACCCGGCCCGCTGCCCGATCATCGAATCAATCGGCGTTGACCGTCGTCGGCCGATCAGTAGACGCAGAGATCGGCGACGCTGAACCCCTCGACCGTCACCGACTCGATCTCGTTGGTGTCGGTGTAGGCCGGGCTGCGCACCGGCGGGTTGGGGATGAAGTTGTTGAAGTTCGCCAGCGAGCCGGTGGTCAGGTACTCGTCCAGCGTGTTGATGCTGAAGACGCCCTCGAGCCGGGCCGCCTGCAGTCCGGTCGCGAACTCCTTGCCGTTCTCGAGGAACTCGAGGTTGCCGTGGCAGGTGCCCCCGACGACCATGATGTCGGAGCCGGGCGTGTAGCCCTCCTCCTCGAGGGCGTGGACGACGCCCTCGGCCAGCGCCGAGTTGTGGGCGTAGACGAGATCGATCCCGTCGCCGCGGTGGGCGGCGACCAGCTGCTTGGCCGCGTCGTAGCCCTCCGCCGGTCCGAAGCCGGCCTCGACCTCGCCCAGGACGCTGATTCCGGCCGCTTCTAGGATCGGCCGGGCCGCATTGGAGCGGTCGATCCCTGCCTGGTACCCGGCCACGAATCCGATGATGATGGCGTTGCCGCCGTCGCTGTGGAGTTCCGCGCCGGCTGCCACCATCGCATCACGGGCCTCGACTGTGAGCTCGGCCGCTACTTCGCCGTTGAGGATGTCGTTGACGCCGGCGTAGCCGACCACGTACTGCTCGGAGCCCGGGAAGGGGAGCTGGTTGGTCTGGATCACCGGCACGCCGGTGTCGGCCAGGGCCTGCAACGAGGCCACGCCGGCCTCGTTGTCCGACGGCCACCATGCGTAGGCCACCACACCCTCAGCAGCGCCGAGCTGCTGCTGGACTTGGGTGTCCTGCTCGGCCTGGTCGAAGTTGTTCTCGATGATGATGATCTCGTAGCCGAGTTCGGCGGCGGCGTCCTCTGCGCCCCGGCCCCACTCCGCTATGTAGGTGTTGGTGGTGGTCGGAATGAAGGCGACGATGGTGTTGCCCATTTCCGGCTCGGCCTCGGTGGTGGTCGGTGCCGCGGTTGTGGTCGGTGCCGCAGTGGTGGCCGGAGCGGCCTCCGGCTCGTCGTCGTCACCGCAAGCGGCGGCTACCAGCGCGAACACCGCTAGCACCGCGCCCAACACTGGTACGAACCGTCGTCTCATGGATTAACCCCCTTGATTGGACGCCCAGGAAGAACTTGCACCTCCAGGGACGGACGGCGACGCTACTTCGGCGGATTCGAGCCTTACAAACTCAAGAGGTCAGGCCTTTGTGCGCTCGGATCGCAGGTGCTCGGCCACAGCCGACATGTCGTGATCGCCGAAGCCGGCCTCGATGGCCTCCGCGATGACCGTGCGGTTGAGTTCACCCTGCGGCAGGGTCGAGCCGACGCTCTCGGCCAGCGCCAGGGCCAGGTCCAGGTCCTTGCGGGCCAGGACCATCCGGAAGGCAACGGGAACCTGGCCAGGTTTCAGGAAGGCCTCCTGGCGGTAGTGCACGAACGGTGCCGCGATGGCGCTGTTGGCGAAGACCTCGTAGGCGCGGGCCCGCTCGATCCCGGCCGCCTCGGCCAGGACCAGGGCCTCCGAGACCGCCTGGCCGAGCCCGTAGACAATCGAGTTGACCGCCAGCTTGATGGTGGCGCCCGAGCCCACCGGCCCCATGTGGTAGATCCGCGCGCTCATGGCCCCCAGCACGGGCCGCACCGCTTCGACGTCGGCGGCCTCCCCCCCGGCCATGACGGTGAGGGTGCCTGCCTCGGCCAGGGCCACGCTCCCCGACACCGGGGCATCGATGAAGCTGCACCCCGCGCCGGCCACTGCGGTGGCCAACTCTGCGGCCTGGTCCGGGCTGATCGTGCTCATGTCCACGCAGACGGTTCCGGCTCGAAGCGACTGCGCCATGCCGCCCGAGCCCGTGTAGAGATCCAGCAGCACATCGCCGTCGGCCACCATGGTGATCACCACATCGGCGGCGGCGGCCAGGGCCGCCGGCGAGGCGGCCGTCCGGGCCCCGGTGCGGGCCGCCAGCGTCTCCGACTTGGACGGGGTGCGGTTCCAGACGACCAGCGGGAACCCCGCAGCCGCGATGTTGGCCGCCATGGGACGTCCCATGCTTCCCAGCCCGACGAAACCGACGGTGGTGTCGCTCACGGCCGCCCCTCGGATCCTCGCATCCACCGCGATCGGCGTCAGTCGAGGGTCCTGGAGACGATGTCGACGATGCGCGACACCGACGGAATGGCGGCGTCCTCCAGGGAGTCGGCGGAAGGCAGCGGGATGTGATCGGTGGTGATGCGGATCAGCGGCAGGTCCAGGTCGAAGAAGGCCTCCTCCATCACGATGGAGGCCACTTCGGCGCCCCACCCGCACAGCCGCGGGTTCTCCTCGACCGTGAACACCCTTCCGGTCTCGCTGCAGGCGGCCAGCAGCGTCCGGGTGTCCAGCGGCACCAGGCAGCGAAGGTCGACCACCGTGGCCTCCACCCCGCCGCGGGCCAGTTCCTCCGCGGCGGCCAGAGCCCTGGGAACCATGGCTGCCAGCGCCACGATCGTCAGGTCCGGGCCGGAGCGCACGACCGCGGCCCGGCCCAGCTCGCCCACCAGTTCGCCGTCGGGGACCGGTCCCTTGGTGGGGTAGAGCCCCTTGTGCTCGAAAAACACGACCGGGTCGGGATCGCGGATGGAAGCGGCCATCAACTCGATGACATCGCGGGGAGTCGACGGGGCCACCACTTTCAGGCCCGGCACCGACATGGCCCAGTTCTCGACGCTCTGGGAGTGCTGGGCGCCGAACCGCAACCCTCCTCCGTTGGCCGTACGGATCACCAGAGGCAGCTCGACCTGGCCGTCGGTCATGTATCGGGTCTTGGCGATCTGGTTGGCGACGATGTCCCAGCAGGTGGCCAGGAAGTCCGAGAACATGATCTCGGCCACCGGGCGCAGGCCGTTCATGGCCGCGCCCATCGCCGCGCCGATGATTGCCTCCTCGGAGATCGGGGTGTCGCGCACCCGCCTCGGTCCGAAGCGCTCCAGGAGTCCCGAGGTGGTCTTGAACACGCCACCGGCCGCGGCCACGTCCTCGCCGATGAAGTAGACGGTCTCGTCCCGCTCCATCTCCTGCGCGATGGCTCGGGCCACCGCCTCGCGGTAGGTGATCAGTTCCGCCACGCCGATCCTCCGTCCGCCCACAGGTTCGTGTCGATGACCGACACCGGGGGTTCCGGCGCGGCCCTGGCCTCCTCGACGGCCTCGTTCATGACCCTGCCCGCGGCCGCCTCGACGGCATCGAGCTGCTGGGCAGAGGCGCCCGAGTCGAGCAGGCGCTGCCGGTAGGCGGGGACCGGGTCGCGGGCCTTCCACTCCGCTACCTCGTCGTCGGGCCGGTAGTCGCCCGGATCGGCCCGGGAGTGGCCGCCGTGGCGGTAGGTGGCGGCCTCGATGAGGCTGGGTCCACCCCCGGACCGGGCAAGTTCGATGGCGGATCGGGCCGTATCGAACATCAGGTCGGCGTCATTGCCGTCCACCAGGACCGGATCGAGTCCGTAGGCCGCGGCCCGGTCCGCGGCCGGGTTCCTCACTGCGGTCACCGACCGGATGGGCGTGTACTCCATGTACTGGTTGTTCTCGCACACGAACACCACCGGCACGGACCAGACCACCGCCATGTTCAAGGCCTCGTGGAAGGCCCCGATGTTGGTGGCGCCGTCCCCGAAGAAGCAGACCGCGACCTGGCCGGATCCACGCTCCACGGCCGCCCAGGCCGCCCCGACCGCGATCGGCAGGTGGGCGCCGACGATGGCGTAGGAGCCCATCGCCCCCGAGGAGGCGTCGGTGAGGTGCATCGAGCCTCCCTTGCCCCCGCAGACTCCCGACCCCCTCCCGAACAGCTCGGCCATCAGCCGGCTCGGCGACGCTCCCCTCAGCAGCGTGTGGATGTGGCCCCTGTAGGTGCAGAATGTCAGGTCGCCGGGTTGCATGGCCGCCGCGAAGGCGGCCGCGATGGCCTCCTGCCCCACAGCCAGGTGCGAGGTCCCCTTCACCAGCCCCTCGAGGAACATCCGGTGGGCCAGCTCCTCGAACAGCCTGGCCTCCAGCATCATCCGGTACAGATCGATGCGCTGGTCGAGGCCCACTGCCTGGCTGCCCTGGAGCGCGCGGTCAGTACTCGTTGGCAACCTGAAGCTCCTCGGCGGGGAACAGGGTCACAACCTTGGGCCCCTCGGCCGAACAGACCACCATCTCCTCGATCCGGGCCGCCGAGCGTCCGTCATCGGCCGGGCAGAAGGTCTCCAGCGCGAAGTACATTCCCTCCTTGAGCTCGATCGGGTTCTCGATCGAGTTGAGCCTGCTGATGACGGGGCGCTCGTGGACCGATAGTCCCACTCCGTGGCCGAACTGGAGGCCAAAGGCCTCCATCTCGTCGGGGAACCCGAACTCTTGAGCCTCGGGCCACGACTCGGCGATGACATCGGTGGTGGTCCCCGGCTTCACCAGGGCGATGGCTGCGTCGATCCACTCCCGGGCTCGCTTGTAGGCGTCCCGCTGAGCCGGGGTGGCCCGACCCACCACGAACGTCCGGTAGTAGCAGGTGCGGTAGCCGTTGTGGGCCTGGATGATGTCGAAATAGGCGGTGTCGCCCGGGCGGATCAAGCGATCCGAGAAGACATGGGGGTGGGGGCTGCAGCGTTCTCCGGCGATGGAATTGATCGCCTCCACGTGCTCGGAGCCCATCTCGTACAGCCGCTTGTTGGCCAGGGCCACGATGTCGGACTCGCGCACCCCGGGCTTGAGCGCCTCGAAGATGTCGTGGTACACGCCGTCAACCATCGCCGAGGCCTGGGTGAGCAGCATGATCTCGTCCGGGCTCTTGATCTCCCGCGCTTGGAGCATGACCTGCTGCCCGTTCCGCACGTCGATTCCGGCCCTCACCAGCTCCAGGAACATCTCCGCCTCGGCCATGTCGATGCCGAGCGGCATGCCGGCGACGCCCTCGTCGCGCAGCACGTCACAGATCTCCCGGACGGCCCGCGTGAACAGCCCCGTCTCCGGACCGATGGATCCGGCCAGGCCGGTGTTGCCTCCCACCGAATGGCCCGGCTCCAGCCACGGCGAGTGCAGCGTGTGGACCCGGGCCGCGGAACCGAAGTCCCAGATCCAGGGCTCGCCGGTCCGGGTCAGCAGCGCCCATCGTTCCATCTTGTTGAAAGCCCAGTACCCGATGTGGGTGGCGGTCAGGTAGCGGATGTTGGCGGTGTCGAACACGAGGAGCGCGCCGAGATCCGACTCCTCCAGCGCCGCCTTCGCCCTGTCGAGGCGGTAGCGCCGCAGCCGGTCGTAGTCGACGCGCTCCTCCCAGTCGACTGCCATCACGCCCGGTGAGGGCGTCGTCGCGACCGGGAATTCGCCCATCTGGTTGTCAGTGCTCACTGCTCAGCTCCCTGGTCTCCCGCTCTTGTTCGCTGCGCTCACGGGCCGCTCGGGCCACGGCCTCGCTCGGTGTGTTGCGAAGATCCTCATAGGTTGCTCGCTTTCCGCTCGGCCTCCTGCGAGCCGGTGGGCTCGAGCCCACCGGCCAAACTATTCGACGGGCCACCCGCCGGTGGGGCGCGCCTCCGGGATCCACGGATCGATGATCGTCTTGATCCGTTCGGCCCTGCCCTCCACCATCGGCTGCAGCCCGCTTGCCACGAGAGCTTCCAGCGGCAGGGCGACCGGTGCCACGTCGCTCCATCCGCCCGGGCGGCGCCCAACGAGCCGGGCCGCCTCCGCGAAGTCTGCGGCGAACACATGGGCGTTGGTTCCGACCAGCGACACCTCTCGCAGCGTGAGCGTGCGGATATCGAGCGGAACGGGCTTGGCGCCGAGGCCGACGGCCACTACCCGGCCCCGCGGCGCTACCGTGGCCAGCGCCGCCCGGAGTGCTTCGTCCACCCCGGTGACCTCGTAGACCACTTCGACCGGAGCGTCCAGGCCGGCCCGGAGCTGCGACGCGAGGTCCTCGTCCCGGTCCACCTCCACGGTGCGGTGCGCCCCCAGGGCGCAGGCGATCTGCAGCCTCTCGGCGGACAGGTCGGCGGCCACGACCCGCAGCCCCATCTCCGCCGCGGCGAACACCAGGAACGCGCCCACCCCGCCGATCCCTATCACGACGACGGTGTCGCCGGGCTGTGGAGATCCCTGGCGCAGCGCGTGGTGGGCCACCGACATGGGCTGCACGAGGGCCGCGCCGTCGTCGTCCAGCCCGTGCTCCTCCACCGGCAGGCAGATCGACGCCGGAACCGTCACGTACTGGGCCAGAGCGCCGTTGCGTTGCAGGCCCACGGTGAAATACTGCTCGCAGAAATTGGTCAGCATCCGAGCGCAAGCCGGACACTGGCCGCAGGAGATGCCCGCACCGCTGGACACGACGGCGTCGTCGGGAAAGCCCTCGACGCCGGGGCCGCGGGCCACCACCCGACCCCCGAACTCGTGGCCGGGAACCATCGGCCCCAGATGCCCGGACCGCGGGTGGCGCCTCGAGATGGGAAACATCTTTGGGCCGTGACTGAACTCCGAGGCGTCGGTACCGCAGATACCGGCCGCGTGCACCTCAATCAGCAGCTCGCCGGGACCGGGATCGGGCACCTCCAAGTCCTCGACCCGGATGTCGCGGGAGCCGTGATACACGGCCGCTCGCATGCTCACGATCTACCCAGCGGTGCTCTGCCCGGCGGTGCCATGTCCTGGACTCCGATCAGAAGAAGACCTGCTCGCCGCCGGTGAGGTTGAGACTGGCGCCGGTTGTGTAGCAGGCGTCGTCGGAGGCGAGGAAGGCGGCCATGGCACCGATGTCGGTGGCCGTCCCGAGACGCTTCATGGGGATGGTCTCGATGTGCTCTGCCAGCAATTCGTCGCGGTCCCTGTTGGCGGAGGCCGCGGCGGCACCGAATCCGGTCTTCGTCATGTTGGTGAACATCGTGCCGGGGCAGATGGCGTTGACGGTGATGCCGTACTCGGCGAGCTCCTTGGCCAGCACCTGGGTGAGTCCAACCACCGCGAACTTGGAAGCCGAGTAGATCCCCCATCCTTGCCAGGCCACCTTCCCGGTCTGGGAGGCCGTGTTGATGATCCGTCCCCAGTTGTGCTGCTTCATGATGTGGGCCGCGGCACGGGAGCAGGCCAGCACGCCCCGGACGTTCACTGAGAAGACCCTCTCGTACACGTCGTCGGGAGTGTCGATGACGGCACCGATGGGCTGGGCGACGCCGGCGTTGTTGGCCAGGATGTCGAGGCGGCCGTATGTCTCGGCCACCGAGCGCATCCGCTCCTCGACCTGGGCCGTGTCGGTGACGTCCAGACGGATGGCCATGGGCTGTGCGCCCGATGGTGCCGCAGGCAGCGACGACGCCACTTCGGAGGCGTCGAGCACGTCGGCGCACACCACTGCGGCCCCCTCGTCGGCGAACCTCCGAGCGATGCCCTCACCCAGTCCTCGGGACGCTCCGGTCACCAATGCGATCTTGTCGTCTAGCCGACCCATGAGGTGCTCTCCTTGCTGCAGTGAAGCCGGCCGCAGACTACAACACGCTGTCTGACCGGCAAATCGCCGGCTCGCCGGCCCAAGAGGCCGAGCGAGGCGCCCATTAGTTTGAGTGTTAGCGGCCAGGGTGGCCGGGAGGGGGAGGCTGTGATCAACGACGACGTTGACCTGATGCTGACACCGAGAGCCGGACTGGACGATGACGGCTGCGCAAGGGCATGGGCCGGGTCGGGAGCGATGCACCTGACCGGCCCGGCCCCGGGCCCGCCTTACGTGTCGCCCGCGGGAGTTGCGCGCCCCCTGATCGGCTTGGGTGACGCTCTGGTCTCGGCCACGGGCCGGCTGGGGACAGCGGTCAGGGTGGACGCGGTGGGGCTGGCCGCTCAGCGAGCCGCCTTCGCCGGATTCGGCCGCAGCGGCTCGCGTAGCGTGGGGGGCTTCGCGCAGATGGTACGGGTCACCGACGGCTGGGTGGTCCTGAACCTCCCTCGGCCGTCCGATTCTGAGGCGCTGCCTGCACTCGTGGGCGCGGCAGTGGCGGTGGACGACTGGGGCGCGATCGAGTCGCGCCTGGGCCTCATGACCGCCCGCGAGATCGTCGAGGCCGCATCGGCACTCGGTCTGGCCGTCGGCGCGGTCGGCGACACCCCCGCTCCCGATCGGCCGTGGTCGGTTCACGCTGAGGTGCCGGCGCGGCCTCGCCGCTCGGAGCCGGTAGTAGTGGATCTCACCAGCCTGTGGGCGGGGCCGCTGGCGGGCGGGCTGCTGGCCGAAGCCGGCTGCCGGGTGCTCAAGGTCGAGTCGTCCCTGAGGCCCGACGGCGCCCGTCGCGGTCCTGCCGGGTTCTTCGAACTGCTGAACGGCCGCAAAGAGCATCTGACCCTCGATCTGCCCGAGCCCGGGGCCCTTGCCCAGCTCCGCCGGATGCTCGCTGGTGCTGATCTAGTGCTGGAGGCGAGCCGGCCCCGGGTGATGCAGCAATGGGGGATCGGTGTGGATGACATCGTGGCTGCTGGTACGGCGTGGGTGTCGATCACCGGGCACGGACGCCGGGGTCTACACAGCAACCGGATCGCCTTCGGTGACGACGCGGCCGCCTCCGGGGGGCTGGTCGTGCCCGGCGAGCCGCCGATGTTCGTGGGCGACGCCATCGCCGACCCCATCGCCGGCCTGGCCGCCGCGTCGGTAGCCGCCCGCCTGCTGTCCGAGGGCCGGGCCGGTCTCGTGGACGTTTCACTGGCCTCGGCAGCGGCGTGGGTCGCGAGCGGGGCTGGTCCAGCCATCGAGCGACCCGTCGTGCAGAGCGGCGATCGCTGGCAGGTCGAGCTGGCCGATGGCCCGGTGGCGGTACGCCCTCCCGCGGCGCCCGACCGGCTCACGGCCCGCCCGCAAGCCGCCAGGTAGTCCTTCGGCAGATTGGCAGCGTTTTGCACGTCCTGCGTGCGTTGTGCTGCCAGTTCGCGGGGTGGCTTGGCGCAGTTCCGGGATTGGCAGCGTTTTGCACGTCATGCGTGCGTTGTGCTGCCAGTTCGCGGGGTGGCTTGGCGCAGTTCCGGGATTGGCAGCGTTTTGCACGTCATGCGTGCGTTGTGCTGCCAGTTCAGTTGGGGATGGTTACCGTGGTCGCGGTGGGTAGTACCTCTGGCAGCGAGCCTCAGGAGGCCGGACCGGCGTGAGCGGCGACTCCGGGTGGGACTCCACCGTCGAGGACCTCGAGCGTCGCCGGCAGCAGGCTCGAGCCATGGGAGGCGCCGAGAAGCTGGCTCAGCGCCGGGCGGAGGGGCGTCTGGACGCTCGGGGCCGCATAGACGGGCTCCTCGATGCGGGCTCGTTCACCGAGATCGGCATCCTGGCCGGCCCGGTGCCGGCCGACGCTCTGGTGGCCGGTGTGGGGGCCATCGACGGCCGTCCGGTGGCCGTGGGCGCGGAGGACTTCACCACCATGGGGGGCTCCATCGGTCCGGCCGCCACCCGCAAGCGGTGGCGGATTGCCGACATCGCCCACCGCGAGCGCATCCCGCTGGTAATGCTGCTGGAGGGAGCCGGGCACCGGCCTCCCATGCCGGGCGATCCCGGTGGGGGTGGGCCCAACGACCTGCAAGCCCAGGCGGCCCTGTCGGGGAACGTGCCCATGGTGTGCGGGGTGATGGGGCCGTCGGCCGGTCATGGGGCCATCACCGCCCTGCTGTGCGACTTCTCGGTCATGACTGGTGATGCGGCCATCTTCACCGCGGGTCCTCCGGTGGTGGAGGCTTCGTTGGGAGAACGGGTCGGCAAGGACGATCTCGGCGGGCCCGAAGTGGCCATCAGCGCGGGAACCATTCACAACGCCGCGGCCGACGATGCCGACCTGCTGAGCCAGATCCGCTCATACCTCTCGTACTTTGGATCGTCGGCTTGGGAGCGGCCCCCCGTAGTCGACACCGGCGACACCGGCCGGCGTCGCATCGAGCGCATGCTCGACTTGGTTCCACGCGACGGCCGTCGGGGCTACGACATGACCGCGGTCGTGGAGTCGGTGGTCGACTGCGGCCAGAGCCTGCCGATCCAGCCCGGCCACGGCCGGTCCATCATCTGCGCGCTGGCCCGCATCGGCGGCGAGCCGGTCGGGATCGTGGCCAACCAGCCGGTCGAGTTGGCCGGCTCGATCGATGTCGCTGCAGCCGGCAAGGCGGCCCACTTCATCTCGGTGTGCGATGCCTTCCACCTGCCGCTGCTGTTCCTGGCCGACAACCCCGGCGTCCTCGCGGGCACCGCGTCGGAGCGGGCGGGCGTGCTGCGGGCCTCGGCTCGCATGTACGCCGCCCAGACCCGGGCCACCACCGTCAAGATCCATGTCACGCTGCGCAAGGCTTTCGGCTTCGGCAGTTGTGTGATGGCCATGAACCCGCACGACTCCCAGACCCTCAGCTTCGCCTTCCCGGGTGCCACGGTGGGGGCCATGGGTGCCGCGGGGGCGGGCCGGGCGGTGGGCGCCGACGAGCAGGGCGAGCAGGACCTGCGCCGGGCCGAGGAGGAATCGGCCTACCGGTCGGCGTCGGCGCTGAGCTTCGACGAGGTGATCGATCCCCGCGACACCCGCAACGCCGTCCTGTCGGCCCTGGAGGTGTCGGCCCGGCGTCGCAGCCAGCCCTGCCGGCCCAAGGCCCGCACCGGGATCACGCCGTAGGGCAGCCCCGGCCGGCGGGTCCTGTCGTCGAGCTCCGTCCGACCGACGGGCCTGCGGCCCATTGTCGGTCGCCCGGACTCGTCGCCACCCCCCGGCCTGGCCGGTCGCATGCTCCGGTCGAGCCGCTAGTGGGTGAGGCGCTCCACGATGTGGTCGATGCAGTTGGTGAGGGCCTCGACGTCGGAGGGCTCCACCGCGGGGAACATGCCGATTCGTAGCTGGTTGCGTCCGAGCTTGCGGTAGCCGTCGGTGTCGACGATGCCGTTGGCTCGCAGTGCGGCGCTGATGTCGTCGGCGCTCACCCGGTCGTCGAAGTCGATGGTGCCCACCACCCGGCTGCGGATGGCAGTGTCGGCCACGAAGGGCGAGGCGATGTCGGAGGCCTCGGCCCAGCCGTAGAGGATGTCGGCGGAGCGGTCGCTGCGGGACGCGGCCCACTCCAGCCCGCCGTTGCCGTTGAGCCAGTCGACCTGCTGCACGGTGAGGAACACCGTGGCCAGCGCGGGAGTGTTGTAGGTCTGGTCCTTGCGGGAGTTGTCCACCGCCAGCTTGAGGTCCAGGAAGGCCGGGGTCCAGCGGCCCGAGGCCGACAGGCGCTCGATCCTCTCGATGGCGGCGGGCGACATCAGCGCGATCCACAGCCCGCCGTCGCTAGACAGGGCCTTCTGCGGCGCGAAGTAGTAGACGTCGCATCCCGAGGGGTCGAACCGGAGCCCGCCCGCGGCCGAGGTGGCGTCCACCAGCACCAGCGCCTCGTCGTCGCCGGCGGGGCGGCGGACCTCCAGCATCACTCCTGTCGACGTCTCGTTGTGGGGATAGCAGTAGGCGTCGACCCCGTCGGTGGCCTCGAGCGGGGGGCAGGTCCCGAAGTCCCCGACCAGCACCGACGGTTCGTCGAGATGGGGCGCGGACGCGGTCACGGCAACGAACTTGGAGCTGAACTCGCCCAGCGACAGGTGGTGGCTGCGCCGCTCGATCAGCCCGAAGCTGGCCGCGTCCCAGAAGGCGGTGGCGCCGCCGTTGCCCATCACCACCTCGTAGCCGTCGGGCGCCCCGAACAGGTCGGCGATCCCGGCCTTCAGCTCGGCCACCACCCGGCGCACCCCGGCCTTGCGGTGGCTGGTGCCGAGATAGTCGACGGCCCGGTCGGCCAGCGCCTGAGCGGCCGCGGGACGGAACTTCGACGGGCCGGATCCGAAGCGGCCGTCGGAGGGCAGCATGGCGGCGGGGATGGTGACGGTCTCGGGCCGTGGCGGCGCTTGTGCAGGCATCGCCCGGAAGTCTGGCACCCCGCCAGCCCCGCTCCACGCCATCTCCACCGGCAAGATCGACAGAATGTGCTGGAGCTTCAAGCGTCCGAACACTGCTCCCAATTCGCTCGGTCTCTCACCGGTACGCTCGCGGCCATGAGCAGAGAGCGGATATCACGGCGCGTCGGAGCCATCGCCCCTTCGGCCACCCTGGCGGTGACCGCCAAGGCCAGAGCGCTTCGGGCCGCGGGGGAGCGGGTCATCAGCTTCGGGGCCGGGGAGCCCGACTTCCCCACGCCCGCCCACATCGTGGAGGCGGCCGCGGCCGCGTGCCGCGACCCGCAGCACCACAAGTACACGCCGGTGGGCGGGCTCGAGGAGCTGCGGGAGGCGGTGGCGGTCAAGACCCGGCGCGACTCCGGCCTGGAGGTCGATCCGGCCGACGTGCTCGTCACCAACGGCGGCAAGCACGCGGTGTACAACGCCATCGCCGCGGTGGTCGACGACGGGGACGAGGTGCTGCTGCCGACGCCGTACTGGACCACCTATCCCGAGCCGATCGCCCTGTCGGGCGGGGTGACCGTGCCCGTCCTGGCCACCGCCGCCAGCGGCTTCCGGGTGAGCGTCGACCAGCTGGAGGCGGCCCGGACACCCCGGACCAAGGCGCTGATATTCGTGTCTCCCTCGAACCCGACCGGGGCCGTCTACCCCCGCGCCGAGATCGAGGAGATCGGCCGCTGGGCCGCGGAGCACGGCATCTGGGTGCTGACCGACGAGATCTACGAGCACCTCACCTACGGCGAGGCCGAGCACCATTCAATGCCGGTGGTGGTGCCCGATCTGCGCGACCGCTGCATCGTGCTCAACGGCGTGGCCAAGACCTATGCCATGACCGGCTGGCGGGTGGGTTGGATGATCGGACCGTCCGACGCCATGGCCGCGGCCCGCAACCTTCAGAGCCACTGCACGTCCAACGTGTGCAACGTGGCCCAGGCCGCCGCGCTGGCCGCGGTGTCGGGCCCTCTCGACGCGGTGGTGGAGATGCGCCGCCACTTCGACCGCCGGCGCCAGACCATGCACCGCCTGCTGAGCGGGATCGAGGGGCTGGTATGCCCCGAGCCGGAGGGCGCCTTCTACGCCTACCCCGACGCCGGCGGCCTGCTGGGCCGCGACTTCGGCGGGGTCCGGCCGGCCACCACCCTGGAGCTGGCCGACCTGCTGCTGGAGCGAGCCAAGGTGGCGGTCGTCCCCGGCGAGGCCTTCGGTGCCAGCGGGGGGCTGCGGCTGTCTTTCGCGCTGGGCGACGACGACCTGGGCGAGGGCGTCGGTCGCATGGTCGAGCTACTCCAGTCGTGAACAGTCCGGCAGTGCTGCCCTACGGCGAGTGGCCGTCCACCGTCACCGCCGCGTGCCTGGTGCAGGGGGCGGCGGGAATCTCCGAGGTCATCGCCGATCCGGTGCAGCCCTGGCTGCTGTGGTGGGCCGAGAGCCGCCCTGATGAGGGCGGGCGGACCGCGGTGATGCGCCGCGATCTCCGCGGTGGCGAGTCTGAGGAGGTCACGCCGCCGGACGCCAACGTCCGCACCCTGGTCCACGAGTACGGCGGCGGATCCTGGTGGCCCCACGACGGGTCGCTCCACTACGTGGAGTTCGCCGACCAGCGGCTCCGGAGAATCGACCAGCCGGGTGCCGAGCCGCGGCTGCTCACGGCCGGGCCGCCCGAGCCCCGGGCGTGGCGCTACGCCGACGGGCGGGTCACCCCCGACGGCCGCTGGAGCGTGTGCGTGCAGGAGCGCCATGACACCGGCGGCGAGCCCGCCAACGAGCTGGTGGCCGTGGCCACCGACGGTTCGCAACGGGTGGTTCCACTTTGGTCGGGCGCCGATTTTGTGATGACGCCGCGGGTGTCGCCCGACGGATCGATGCTGGCCTGGATCTCCTGGGACCATCCGAACATGCCCTGGGACGCCACCCGGCTGCACGTCCATGAACTCCGAGAGGCGGAATTGGGCGCGGAGGTGCAAGTCCTGGGCCGCCACGGCGACCGGAGCCTGTGCGAGCCGGGCTGGGATCCCGGCCCGGACGGTTCGGAACCGACGTTGATGGTGTGCAGCGACCACCACGACTGGTGGGGCCTCTACGAGGTGAGCCTCGAGAGCGGGTCCCTGCTTCCGGCCGTCGTGGGCGACTTCGATGTGGCCACCCCGCCCTGGGTCTTCGGAATGCAGCGCTGGGCGGCGGCCGGCGGGACGGTGGCCGCCGTGGCGGGGATGGGATCGGGCGACCAGATCCTGGTGGACGGCCACGCCGTGCCGGTGATTGACTCGTCGGTGTCGTCGCTGGCCATCGCCCGCGACGCAGCCGACGGCGCGGCGGTGCTGGCCTACGCGGGAGCCGGCTACCGGCACGAACCCGAGGTTGCGGTGGTGCGCGTCACCGGCGACGGCCATGCCGACCGCAGCGTGGTGAGGCCGGCTCGGGAGCTGGGCCTTGGCGATGACCTGCTGATCGAGCCGGAGGCCATCACCTTCCCTACCGGTGGAGACAGATCAGCGGTAGCTCACGCCCTGTACTTCCGGCCCGCCAATCCGGCCTGTGCCGGCCCGGTCGGGGATCGGCCGCCGCTACTGGTCACCGCCCACGGAGGGCCCACCGCGGCGGCCCGCCGCCAGCTCCAGCTGGGAGTCGTCTACTGGACCTCCAGAGGCATAGCCGTAGTCGATGTCGACTACCGGGGTTCCACCGGCTACGGGCGCCGCTACCGCCGGGCCCTGGAAGGCGCCTGGGGCGTCGTCGACGTCGAGGACTGTGTGGCCGCGGCCCGGTTCCTGGCCGACCGGGGGGACGTCGACCCTCAGCGGCTGATCATCCGGGGCGGGAGCGCGGGCGGCTTCACCGTGCTGGCCGCTCTCGCCCTCCACGACACGTTCGCGGCCGGGGCCAGCCGTTACGGCATTGCCGACCTTGAGGCTCTGGCCGCCGACACCCACAAGTTCGAGTCCCGCTACCTGGACCGCCTCGTCGGTCCCTACCCGGAGGCCCGAGATGTCTACCTCGCCCGGTCTCCGATCCACCACATCGGTGGCTTCGACGCGCCCATGATCGTGCTCCAGGGTGACGAGGACGAGATCGTGCCCCCCGCCCAGTCAGAGATGATCGTCGAGGCTCTCAAGGCCAAGGGCGTGCCGGTGGCCTACCTGCTCTTCGAGGGCGAGCAGCACGGCTTCCGCAGCGCCGACAACATCGTCGCCGCCCTGGAGGCCGAACTGGCCTTCTTCGGCCGGGTCCTCGGCTTCACGCCCGCCGACCGCCTCCCCGACCTGGAGATCAGCGGCCTGTAGCGGGCCTGCCCCGGGAATTGGCAGCAGCCGGTGCCGAAACCGGCGCTCCCCGCTGCCAGTTGGGCTGGAAATCAGTCCTTGCCGGCTTCCTCGGCGCTGGAGCCGTCACCGTCCTCGGCGGGCGCATCCGCGGGGCCCGCGCCGGCGTCGCCAGCCTGATCGTCGACTGCCTCGCCGTTCTGGGCCGCAGTCTCGGCGATCGTGGGCCACGACGACTCGTCCACCTGGGACCTGCGCCGGCGCTGCATGACCATGCGACCCACACCCACCAGGGCGCCCGCGACGGCACCGAACTTGAGTAGACGGACGGTCCGGGTCAGAACGCGCGGCATGTCCGCAGCCTACCGGCCGGGGCTTCAGATACTGACGGCTACTGCAACTCCAGGGCAGCCAGCCTCTCCAGGGTCGTCAGGTCGTTGACATGGAGCCGGGCGGGGGTCTGGCCGTCGAAGGATCCCCAGCCCTTGAAGCCCAGCGTCCACAACTCGTCGCTGATCACGATGCTGCGCACGATGACGTTGGGCGCGTCGCTGAGCCAGCAGATCGAGACCGATTCGCCGCCCCGGAGCAGGTCCAGACTTTCGGCCTCCTCGTCGTGGTACACGAAGTTGTGGCACTCAAAGCCGGTGATGCCGGCCTGGCCAGGCTCACAGGCCAGCACCGCGTGGGCGTCGTCGAAGATCATGTACTCGAGCTCGGTGGTGAAGTCCTCCATGTCGGTCGACGGGAGGTCGGCCTCGGTGAGACGGCGGCAGTCGGTCCGTCCGGGCTCCTCGCCCTCAGTCTCGTGGTCGACCCGGCCCACCTCGGTGATGGTGCCGTCGGCCACTCGCAGCACTACTGCGCCTGACCACTCGTTCCACACCGTGACCGGGATGACCGCCAGTTCCTCAGGGGCCCACCACAGGAAGGCCCGGTGGTCCCATCCGACGTCGTTCCAGCCGTCGGGAGCGGTCCACACCGCCACCTCCCGGGGTGCGGTCAGGTCGCTCACGTCGAACAGCGAGACTTTGGCCCCGGTGACGCGGCCCTCGTCGTCGGCGTCGGATCCCACCCCCAGCACCATGGTGTCGCTGATGGGGTGCAGGTAGTTGGAGAAGCCGGGGATCTTCAGCTCGCCCAGGATCCGGGGGTCGGTCGGGTCGGACAGGTCGATGGTGTAGAAGGGGTCGATCTGGCGGAACGTCACCACGTAGCCGACGTCGCCCACGAAGCGCACCGACTGGACGTTCTCGCCCCGGCCGATGTCGCCCACGCTGCCCACCTCCACCAGGACGTCGCCGTCGGTGCTCAGCACCCGCACCTGGCTCTCGGACTCCTCGCCCCAGCGATCGCCGACCGTGGTCACGATCCGCAGGTAGCCGTCGTGCTCCGAAAGCGAGAACTGGTTGCGGATCACGCCCAGGACCTCGCCGGAGGACTCGTAGGAGGCCGCGTCGCCGCTGATGTCGAAGCGGTGGAGGCTGGTGCGCCGCTCCTGCCAGGCATCGAGCCAGACGTCCTCATTCCAGTCGTCCTCGCCTCCGAACTCGTCGGAGTCGATCCAGCGGGTGGTGGCCACGTACAGCGACCCGGTCGAGGCGTAGACGGTGTCGCCGGGCGCCATCACCGCGGTGGACTGCGACGGGTCGAAGTCGCCGCCGATGGGCACGCTGATCACGGTGGTGACCCCGAAGCCGGAGAACACCGACGGGGCGTGCACATCGCCGCAGGGCACCATCAGCGATCCCGTCGAGCTGTCGGCCGTTCCGAGCGTGTAGTGGGGCAGCCAGTCGTCGAGGGTGGAGTTGAGCACCGCGGCCCGGTTGGCCGTCTCGGCCATGTCGGCGGCGGACTCGTTCTGGGGGAACACGAACGGGAAGTTCCGCTGGGGGTCGTAGCGCAGGATGACCCGGGCGGTGCCGCCGACGCTGCGGGCGCTGATGTAGCTGCCCTGCACACCGACGGTCTCGATGATCCGGGGCGGGCCGCCCACGTCGATGCGCTGGAGCACGGTCTCGGAGCCGTCGCCCGATTCGCTGTGGGAGCGGGTGATCAGCAGCAGGCCGTCACCGTCGATGAACAGCTCCCGTCCCCAGCCCTCGGCCACCGCAACCGAGCCGACCGTGGTGCGGCTGGCCGCATCGACCACCACCAGCCGACCCGAGGACAGGGTGAAGATCCTGCGGCCGTCGGTCTTGACGATGTCGGCCTCGTCCACCCCGGCCTCCTGCACGTTCGTCCCCGAGAAGTCCACGCCTTCGACGGGCTCGACGGGGGCGGCCGCGGCCGCCGTCGTGATCGGTACCGCGTCGGCCATGGCCTCTTCGGCCACGGCCATGTCATCGCTATCGCGCCGGAACACCGGACCGAACCAGCCGCCCTGGTCGAAGCCCCACGGCCCGACTCGGGCCGAGTACTCGGCGCGCAGGTGGTCGAGCAGCGTGTCGCAGTCGTCGAAGCGGACCAGACCAGCGGTGAGCACCACGTCGTCGGGCTCCAGATCGATCACAGTGCCCGCGCCGTCGATGCTGTCGGGCGTGTCCGTGCTTGCCTCGGCGTCGACGTCGGCGCCGGTCGAAGGCTCGGCGGAGCCGGAGATCCCTGGCCCTCCCCTGGAGACGTCGCCTCCGCAGGAAGCGGCTACCAGCAGGAAGCTGAAGGCGAGGATGAGGATCTTGCGCATAGCGGCAGGGCCTTTCGTGGCGCGCCCGTCGGCGCGGGTTCGATTTCGGAGGTACGACGTTCCTGCTTGTGTCGTGGTTCCCGAGTGCGCCCCATTCCTAGCGAAGGCCTCGGACACGGCTCCGGCTATCCCACCGCGGGCAGCCAGGAGAGACGCCGTCGCTCGTAGTCGTCGATGGCTCCGGTGTGGCGCAGCGTCAGGCCGATGTCGTCGAGGCCTTCGAGGAACCGCTGCCGGGTGGAGGACTCCATGCCGAATGCGGCCTCGAACCCGACGGCCGGCGCCTCCACGGTGAGCCGTTCCACGTCGACGGTGATCTCCAGGCCGGGGTCGGCCTGGACCGCGGCCATCAGCTCTGCGGCGGCTTCGGCCGGGATCTGGGCCGGGACCAGGCCGTTCTTGGTGCAGTTGTTGCGGAATATGTCGGCGAAGCGGGGACTGATCACCGCGTCGAAGCCGTACTGCTGGATGGCCCACACCGCGTGCTCCCGGGAAGAGCCGGTGCCGAAGTTGGTCCCGGCCACCAGGATGGTCGCCCCCGCGTAGCTCTCGTCGTTGAGAACGAAGTCGCGGTCGTCGCGCCACTCCGAGAACAGGCCCTTCTCGAAGCCGGTGCGCGACACCTGCTTGAGCCAGTCCGAGGGGATGATCTGATCGGTGTCGACGTCGCTGCGGTCGAGCGGGACCGCGGTGCCGGCCACCACCCGTATCGCCTTCATGGCCGCGACCTGACTGCGGATGTCGGGCTCGCCTTCATCACAGGTCTCCGGGGGCGGCGAAGCGACCGGCTATGGCGGTGGCCGCGGCCACCGCGGGCGACACAAGATGGGTGCGCCCGCCCCGGCCCTGGCGGCCCTCGAAGTTGCGGTTCGACGTGCTGGCGGCCCGCTCGCGGGGTGCCAGCTTGTCGGGGTTCATGGCCAGGCACATGGAGCAGCCCGGCTCGCGCCAGTCGAACCCCGCAGCCCGGAAGGTCTCCGGCAGGCCCTCGGCCTCGGCCTGGGCCTTGACCTGGCCGGAGCCCGGCACCACCAGGGTGCGCACGCCGTCGGCCACCCGCCGGCCCTCGACCACGGCCGCCGCGGCCCGCAGATCCTCGATCCGGCTGTTCGTGCACGAGCCGATGAACACGGTGTCCACCGCGATGTCGCGCATCGGGGTCAGGGGCGCGAGCCCCATGTAGTCGAGAGCTCGATCCGCGGCTTCGCGCCGGGCCGGCTCGTCGAAGCTGTCGGGGGCGGGCACCGCTCCGTCCAGCGGCACCGACTGGGCGGGGTTGGTGCCCCAGGTCACCATGGGGGAGATGGCGGCACCGTCCAGCGTGACCTCGATGTCGAAGGAGGCGTCATCGTCGGTTGTCAGGGTGCGCCAGTCGGCCAGCGCCTGCTCCCACAGCTCACCGTCCGGGGCTTGCTCGCGGCCCCGCAGGTACTCGAAGGTCGTCTGGTCGGGGGCGATCAGCCCCGCCTTGGCGCCGGCCTCGATGGACATGTTGCACACCGTCATCCGGCCCTCCATCGACAGTGCCTCGATCACCGGCCCCCGGTACTCGATGATCCGTCCCACGCCGCCGGTGGTGCCGATGCGGCCGATGATGGCCAGGATCACATCCTTGGCGGTGGCGTCGGGCGCCAGCGTGCCCTCCACGGTCACCGCCATCGTGCCCGGCCGCATCTGGGGTAGGGTCTGGGTGGCGAGCACGTGCTCCACTTCGCTGGTTCCGATGCCGAACGCGATGGCGCCGAAGGCGCCGTGGGTGGACGTGTGGGAGTCGCCGCACACGATGGTCATGCCCGGCTGGGTCAGACCCTGCTCGGGCCCGATCACGTGGACGATGCCCTGCTTGACATGGCCCATCGGGAAGTTCGTGATCCCGAACTCGTCCGCGTTGCGGCGCAGCGTCTCGACCTGCGTGCGGCTCACCGCATCCGCGATCGGCTTGTCGATGTCGGCGGTCGGGACGTTGTGGTCCTCGGTGGCCACCGTGAGGTCGGGTCGCCGCACGCCGCGCCCCGAGAGCCGCAGCCCGTCGAAGGCCTGCGGCGAGGTGACTTCGTGCACCAGGTGCAGGTCGATGTAGAGCAGGTCGGGCTCGCCGGCACCGCCGCGCGCCACTGTGTGGCGGTCCCAGATCTTCTCGCTGAGCGTCTGCGGCGCGGTCACGGATCGATCCTAGAGGCCGAGCCGGCGAGGCCGTGGCCCGAGCGGCCCGTGAGCGCAGCGAACAGGAGCGGGAAGCACGCAGACCGGTGTCAGTTGTCGCGGCCGGTGATCACTGCCGGTGGGGGATCACCGGTCGCCGCATCCCAGACCATCAGTGTCACGGCCGTGCCCAGCAGCAGGGCGCCCACTACCAGGGCGATCCGCGCCCACCGCAGCGTGCGGGGCGGATCGGTGTCCACCGGTCTAGGACACCTCCACGACGGTGACCTTCTGGCGGCCGCCGGGAGAGTCGAACTCGACCGCGTCTCCCTCGGCCGCGCCCAGCAGTGCCTCGCCCATCGGCGATCCCGGTGACACCACGACGACGTCGTCCTGCCGCTCCTCGATCACTCCCACCAGGAAGCGCTCGGGCTCGTCGTCGCCGTCGTAGAGGACGGTCACCACCGATCCCAGCATCACCCCGAAGTCACCATGGGTGCCGTTGTCGGCATCGATGATCTCCGCGTTGGTCAGGATCCGCGTGAGATGGACGATGCGGCCCTCCAGTTTGGCCTGCTCCTCCTTGGCCGCGTGGTAGTCGCCGTTCTCCGACAGGTCGCCGAGCTTGCGGGCGGCTTCGATCTTGTCGGCGATCTCGATGCGGCCTCGGGTGGTGAGCTCCTGCAGCTCAGAACTCAGCCGGTCGTGCGCGGCCTGCGAGAGGTGATGAGCATCTGGCACCGCACCAATCTACCGCCCGCGGGTTATGCTGATGTCGTGGCGATCCTGCCCAGCATCGCAATTCCCTAGCGCGCGCCGTCCCGGCGCGCGCCCCCAACCGTCCACCCAGGTGGGCGGTTTCTTCGTTTCGGCACGAGATTCCGGGTATCACAAATGACACATCGAGTGGGAGTCATCGGAGGCGACGGCATCGGCCCCGAGGTTGTGGCCGAGGGTCTGAAGGTGATCACGGCCGCGGGCGTGGAGATGGACACCATCCACTACGACCTCGGCGGTGGTCGCTACCTGAGGGACGGCACGGTGCTCGACGACGCCACCCTGGCGGAGTGGCGGGGCCTCGACGCGCTGTACATGGGTGCGGTCGGCACTCCCGACGTTCCGCCCGGGGTAATCGAGAGGGGCCTCCTGCTCAGGATGCGCTTCGAGCTGGACCTCTACATCAATCTGCGGCCCTTCACCGCGCCGGGCCACGACTTCGTGGTGATCCGCGAGAACACCGAGGGCACGTACGCGGGCGAGGGCGGCTTCCTGCGGAGGGGCACCCCGCACGAGATCGCAACCCAGGGATCGGTGAACACCCGCCACGGCGTCGAGCGGGCCGCCCGTTATGCCTTCGACCTGGCCATGACCCGGCGCAAGCACGTGACGCTGGTGCACAAGACCAACGTTCTCACCTTCGCCGGCGACCTGTGGGAGCGCACCTTCAACGAGGTCGCGGCGGGATATCCCGACGTGTCGACGGCCTACAACCACGTCGACGCGGCGTGCATCTACTTCGTGGAGGACCCCGCCCGCTATGACGTGATCGTCACCGACAACCTCTTCGGCGACATCCTCACCGACCTCGGCGGCGCGGTGTCTGGCGGCATCGGGCTGGCCCCAACCGCCAATCTGCATCCCGGACAGGTGTCGATGTTCGAGCCGGTCCACGGCTCGGCGCCCGACATCGTGGGCACGGGCCGGGCCAATCCCGTCGCGGCGGTGCTGTCGGGCGCGATGATGTTGGACCACCTCGGTGAGACCGGCGCCGCCGAACGGATCCGCAAGGCCTGCGACCGTCCCGAGTCGCTCGCGGGCACCACCAGCGAGATCGGAGACGCCATCGTCGCCCGCCTCCCCGACCAGTCCACCTGATCTCGACACGAGACGAAGAGCCGCTCACGGAAGGCCACCGCAGACATGCCCATCACCCCCAGCAAGCACATCTGGATGAACGGCGAACTGGTTCCCTGGAACGACGCCAAGATCCACGTGCTGTCGCACTCCCTGCACTACGGGACGGGAGTGTTCGAGGGGATCCGCACGTACGCCACCGACGACGGCCCTGCCGTGTTCCGGCTGACCGACCACATCCAGCGGCTCTACAACTCGGCCAGGATCCTCAATATGTCCATGCCGTACTCGGTGTCCGAGATAGTGGATGCTTGCAAGCTGGTCGTGCGCGACAGCGGGCTGCCCGAGTGCTACGTGCGTCCCATCGCCTACTACGGCTACGGCGAGATCGGCCTGTCCACCGCCGACTGCACCACCGACATCGCCATCGCGGTGTGGCCCTGGGGGGCCTACCTGGGCGACGACGCCCTCAGCAAGGGTGTCCGGCTGAAGATCTCGTCGTGGGCCCGCCACGACCACAACATCATGCCGCCCGCCTCCAAGACCACCGGCAACTACGCCAACTCGACGCTGGCCAAGATGGAGGCTCTACGGGCCGGATACGACGAGGCCATCATGCTCAACCCGGCCGGGCTGGTGTCGGAGTGCAGCGGTGAGAACATCTTCGCGGGCACCCCCGACCTGCTGGTGACCCCGCCGCTGTCGTCGGGGGCGCTGCCCGGCATCACCCAGGACTCGGTCATGTCCATCGCCCGCGACATCGGCATCGACGTCGTGATCGGCGATCTGGCCCGCAGCGACCTCTACATCGCGCAGGAGATCTTCGTGTGCGGCACCGCCACCGAGGTCGGCGCGGTCAACTCGGTGGACGACCGGCCCCTGGAGTGCCCCGGCCCGCGCACCCTGGCCATCGCCGAGGCCTACTCCGATGTCGTGAGGGGCCGCAACGACCGCTACAAGACGTGGAACGAGTACGTCCATGAGTAGCAATCCGACACTCGGGCAGGTCCGTCCATGAGTAGCGACGCCTCGCCTCGGTCGTCCGTAGAGATCTACGACACCACCCTGCGCGACGGCACGCAGTTGGAGGGCATCTCGCTCACCGTCGACGACAAGCTGCGCATCGCCGAGCAGCTCGACTTTCTCGGAGTGGCGTTCATCGAGGGGGGCTGGCCGGGCGCCAATCCCAAGGACGACGAGTTCTTCGAGCGGGCCCGCGACGAGCTCGACCTGCAGGTCAGCGAGCTGGTCGCCTTCGGCTCGACCCGCCGGGCCCGCGGCAAGGTCGACTCCGACCAGGTGCTGGCCCATCTGGCCTCGGCCGGCACGTCGACGGTGTGCATCGTCGGCAAGTGCTGGGACTACCACATCACCGAGGCGCTGCAGACCACCTTGGACGAGGGCGTGGCCATGGTGGCCGACTCGGTGGAGTTCCTGGTCGCGGCGGGCAAGCGCGTGCTGTTCGACGCGGAGCACTTCTTCGACGGCTTCCGCCGCAATCCCGAGTTCAGCCTGCGGGTGCTGGAGGCCGCGGCCATGGCTGGCGCGTCCACCGTCGTGCTGTGCGACACCAACGGCGGAACGCTGCCCGGCGACATCTCCGAGGCCGTGTCGGCGGTGGCGGCCCACGTCGACTGCGAAGTCGGCATCCACCTGCACAACGACACCGGCTGCGGCGTGGCCAACGCGCTGGCCGCGGTGCAAGCCGGGGCGGTGCACGTGCAGGGCACCATCAACGGCTACGGGGAGCGGGTCGGCAACTGCGACCTGGTGCCGATCATCGCCAACCTCGAGTTGAAGATGGGCATGCGGGCGCTGCCCGAGGGCCGCCTGCCCCGTCTCACGTCGGTGTCGCACCACGTGGCCGAGCTGGTCAACCTGCCGATGAACCCCCAGCAGCCCTATGTGGGGGCGAGCGCCTTCGCCCACAAGGCGGGGCTGCACGCCAGCGCGCTGAGCCGCCGCCCCGACGCTTACGAGCACGTCTCCCCGCAGCTGGTCGGCAACGGCACCCGGGTGCTGGTGTCGGAAATGGCCGGCCGCTCAACCCTGGAGATGAGGGCGGCCGAGCTCGGTCTGGACATCGATGGCCGGGTGCTCGGCGACGTGATCGACACCCTCAAGCGCCTCGAGCACGCCGGCTACCACTTCGAGGCGGCCGACGCCTCGTTGGAGCTTCTGATGCGGGGAGCGAGCGGCTGGGAGCAGGACTTCTTCCGGCTGGAATCGTTCCGGGTGTCGCTGGACCACCGCTCCGGTACGGGAGCCCGGGCCTGGAACGACGTGTCGGTGGAGGTGGACACCGAAGCCACCGTCAAGCTGTGGGTTCGAGGCGAGCGCCGCGTGGCCGTAGGGGAGGGCAACGGTCCCGTCAACGCGCTGGACACCGCGGTTCGCACCGCGCTGGGCGATATCTATCCGGCTCTGGAGAACATCTCGCTCACCGACTTCAAGGTCCGGGTGCTCGACACCCAGAAGGGGACCGGTGCGGTGACCCGGGTGCTGGTCGACTCCACCGACCGCCGCAGGGTGTGGACCACCATCGGCGTGTCGGAGAACATCATCGAGGCGTCCTGGCAGGCACTGGCCGACTCGGTGGTCTACGGCCTGCTCCACGCCGACGACTAGCGCACGCGGCCAGTTCGCTTCGTCCGGCCGGCGGGTCCTGTCGCCGGCGCGCCCTGGCGGCGCACGCGCCGCCATTGCTTGCCCCGACGCCACCCCCCGGCCTGGCGGGGCTACATGCTGTCCGATTGCGCGGAGTCAACTCTGAGCAACCTCGGCCGCCGTTACAACAGTGGGACCGACTCGGGACTCGTCCACATCGAACCAGAAGGCTATGGCCGACCGCGCCTCGGCCTCCACGTCCTCGAAGCGCCTGGTCTGAGCGAACACCGCGTCCAGTTCGTCGACGGTGATTCCCCACCAGCCGCTCCCCGGCGTCGCTCGGACATGGAAGGTGTCACCAGGCACGGCACGAGGATGGCTCTACTCTGCGACCACTAGGGAAGGCGGTTGGGCGGTGCAGGACTACGCTGTCGGCTCGTGGCTGCTCCGTCACATGTTCCCGCCACGGCCAAGGCGCCGTCGATCTACCGGTCGCCGCCCCGGCGGGACGATCCCTGGATGGCGGACCGGCCCGGGGAGGTGGTGGGCTCCGATGCTCCCGCGGGGCCGGGCCTCGGCTATCAGGGTCCAGACCAGGGTTACGCACTGAAGCTGGCTGAGCGTTTCGCCGGCCAGTTGGTGCTTGCACCCGGTGAGCGCGAGGACGATGCGCTGGCCGGATGTGTTTCGGTGGCGCTGCGCCGGGCCTCCATGTTCGGCCGGGCCCCGGTAGTTCACGATGTGCGCCTAGCGCTGGAACTCTTCGGCTTCCTAGGGGAGGCCGACGCCGAGCTGGTGGTCTGGCGCCGGGACCAGTTCGCCGGCGCGGCCGGCCACCACGGCTACCACGTCAAGCTGAGACTGGCCGACCTGGTGCCGGCCGAGACATTACGCCTCACCCCGGCCGCGGTAGCCGCCGCCCGCACCGAGAACTGGCGCACCCCGCTGGGGCTCTAGACGGCTCGGTCCGGCGCCCGGGATGTCACCCGGTGCCGTTGTCAGACCTTGACGACGAGTGTCTTCACCGCCTTGTCGTGCCACCCCTGCCGGCGATCGTCCCATAGCAGCGAGGCGTGAACGAGCAGGCCGGGCAGGATCAGCAGTATGTACCCGATGGACGGAATGATCCAGCGCCCGGCCGCGGGGCCAAAGCCGGGCAAGAGCCCGTTGTCGGCCCTGACGACTCTGGTGCCTACCGCCATCTTGCCGGGAGTCTGTCCCTTGAGGGCGACGAAGAAGATCTCGTAGGCCGCGCCGGCCAGGATGGGGAGGAGGAGAGGATCGACTAAGCCGACGATGAAGGAGATGATGACCCCGATGATTATGTCAATGATCCTGGCTCCGAGACGTTGGCCTGGCCTTGCCAGTTCCACGGTCTCGCCGGTCTCCAGGACTGCGAATCCGGCGGGGGGTGCACCTCCGTGGCTCGGCGGGCCGGGTGGCGGCTGGGGCGGCTCGGACGACCAACCCGAGTCGTCGGGTGGGGGCGGAGGCATGTCGGACACGGGCGGCTCCTTCGGAGGGCGACTGACACGACGACGGTAGCAGAGAGCGCTGAGGCAGGGTCAAGGTCCCGCCGCCCCGATCGAGCGCCGCAGGAGGCTCGTAGTGCTTCGGTAGTCTCGCCCCTGTGAGTTCGCCCAGGGTCCGGTTCGCGCCCGCGCCTACGGGTTTCCTGCATGTGGGGAGCGCCCGGACGGCGCTGTTCAACTGGCTGTTCGCCCGGCATCACGGTGGCGAGATGGTGCTGCGGGTGGAGGACACCGACGCCGCGCTGAAGACCCAGGAGTACGTGGACGCCATCGTCGAGCCGCTGCGGTGGCTGGGCATCGACTGGGACGACGGGCCCTTTTTCCAGTCCGAGCGCCGCGACCTTCACGCGGCGGCGATCGAGCGACTGCTCGCCGACGGCGCCGCCTACTTCTGCGACCTGACCCGGGACGAGATCGAGGAGCGCTGCGCCGCGGCCGGGCTCCCGGTGGGCTACCACGGCTGGTCCCGCGACCGCGATGTGGCCGACGGGCCGGGCGTGGTGGTGCGGTTCCGCTGTCCCGACGAGGGCACGACCGTGGTCGACGACGTCGTGCGGGGCCGGGTGAGCTTCGGCAACGAGTCGTTGGAGGACTTCGTCATCCGCCGCGGCGACGGTTCCCCCACGTTCCATCTGGCCAACGCGGTCGACGACCACGACATGGCGATCACCCATGTGATCAGGGGCGAGGACCTGCTCAACACCACGCCCAGGGTGCTCCTGATCTGGCGGGCCCTCGGCTACGGCCCCCCGCCGGTGTACGCGCACCTGCCGCTGCTGGTCAATGCCAAGCGCCAGAAGCTGTCCAAGCGGCGCGACGACGTGTCGCTCGGCAGCTACCGCCGGTCTGGCTACCTCCCGGAGGCCATGGTCAACTACCTGGCCCTGCTCGGGTGGGGGCCGCCCGACGAGTTGGAGATCCGCCCGCTGGACGAGATCGTCGCCCTGTTCGACCTCGACGCGGTCAAGCCGGCCGCGGCGTTCTTCGACCCCGCCCGTCTCGATCACATCAACTCCGCCTACATCAAGTCGCTCACTCCCGAACAGTTCGCGGACCGGGCCGAGCCGCTCCTGACCGGTCCCGACCTTCCGTGGCCCTCCGAGCGCTACGACCGCGACGTCGTGCGGGCGCTCGCCGGCGAGATCCAGCAACGGATCGCGCACCTTGATGAGGCGGCGGGATGGATCGACTGGATCCTGTGCCCCGACGTCGCCTACGACGAGAAGGCCTGGCACAAGGCCATCGTCAAGGGCAGGGCGGCTGCTGAGGTGCTGGAGGCGGTGGAGGCCCGGCTCGCCGGCGACGACTTCTCCTCCTCCGAGCGGCTCGAGGCCATCGTGATGGGCGTCGGCGACGAACTGACCGAGAGCACCGGCGCCCGGGTACGGTCCCAGCCCCCGGTCCGGGCAGCCCTGACCGGCCGCAGTGCGGGGCTGCCCCTGTGGGAGCCGATGCGCCTGCTCGGAAAGGACGAGACACTGGCTCGAATCCGCAAAGCTCGGTCACGCCTGTAGGTTTTGTCCACTCTGCGGCTGGGCCTTGGCGAAGCGGCTGCCGCGGACACAGCCGCAAGCTGCGGACTGCGCTTCCCCGCAACGACCACTAACCGGGGAGCGCCACCATGTGGTGCCCATGCATTCTCTGCAGGTTCCAGCGGCGCTGGCGACGGCGGGCGGGCTGGCTGCTATTCGTGCCGGCCGCGGCGGCGGTCCTGGCCGCGTCGATTCCGGCCGCTCCGGCCGGGGCCTCGCACCACGATGAGCGGCCCGTGTTCCGCCCGCCCGTCGATGCGCCGGTCACCGACCCGTTCCGCCCGCCCGAGAGCCCCTACGGTCCGGGCAACCGCGGCATTGAGTACGACACCGAGCCTGGCGACCTGGTGCGGGCCGCGGCCTCCGGCAGCGTCAAGTTCGCGGGCGCGGTGGCCGGGACGCTGCACGTGACCGTCGACCACGGCGGAGGACTCCTCAGCTCGTACTCGTACCTCCAGCGCATCAGCGTGCGGGTCGGGGCCAACGTCGCCCGGGGCGACGTGATCGGCATCGCGGGGGAGAGGCTGCACTTCAGCGTTCGGTTGGACGCGGTCTACACCGATCCGGACACCTTCATCGGCGTGCGGCGCGTGCGGGTCCGGCTCGTGCCGTTCCAGTCCTGAACCACTGGCGACCGGCGGCTGCATCGCGGTCGCGGTCTGCCCGTGGCGCTCGTACACTGCTTCGTTGGCCCTTCGGGGTCCGACGGTGTCGAGCGGCGCCGCCGAATCATTCCGCAACCCGCGCCTTCACCCGGTCGTCTAGGCGTCCGGCGCGGGCCACGCAGAACCGGGAGAGCAAATAAGCATGGCTGTCGTCACCATGAAGCAACTGCTGGAGGCCGGTGTTCAGTTCGGCCACCAGACTCGCCGCTGGAATCCGAAGATGAAGCGATTCATCCACGGCGACAAGGCCGGCATCCACATAGTCGACCTGCGCCAGACGCTGGCCCACCTTGAGCGCGCCTACGTATTCGTCAGGGACCTCGTCGCAGACGGCGGGACCGTCCTGTTCATCGGCACCAAGAAGCAGGCCCAGGACTCCGTGCAGTCCTTCGCCGAGCGCTGCAACATGCCCTACGTCAACGAGCGCTGGCAGGGCGGGATGCTCACCAACTTCCACACCATCGCCAAGCGGATCGGCAAGATGAAGCAGTACCAGCGCATGCGCGACTCGGGCGAGTTCGAGGCTATGCCCAAGAAGGAGGCGCTGCTGCTCGATCGGGAGCTGACCAAGCTGGAGCGCAACCTGGGCGGCATCCGCGACATGGAGGAGCCCCCCGGGGCGGTGTTCATCCTCGACACCAAGAAGGAGTACATCGCGGTCACCGAGGCCCGCAAGCTGGGTGTGCCCATCGTCGCGGTGGTCGATACCAACTGCGATCCCGACCTCGTGGACTATGCCATCCCGGGCAACGACGACGCCATCAGGTCCGGGCGGCTCATGGCTCGCGTGATCTCCGACGCCGTACTCGAGGGCCGGTTCATCCATTCGAAGCGCACCGAGGCGACCGGCACCGCCCGCGACGCTCTCACGGAGGCGGAGGTCGCCGAACAGCAGGCTCTGGCCCGGGCGGAGGCGGCTGCCGAGGCAGCCGAGCGCGAGGCTCGGGTGGCCAAGGCCAAGGCCGAGGCAGCCGCCGCCGGGGACGAGGGCTCCGAAACCGTCGCCGAAGCCGCCGAGTCCGAGTCGCAGACGCCTGTTGCCGAGGATGCCGAGTCCGAGTCGCAGACGCCTGTTGCCGAAGCCGCCGAGTCCGAGTCGCAGACGCCTGTTGCCGAGGATGCCGAGTCCGAGTCGCAGACGCCTGTTGCCGAGGATGCCGAGTCCGAGTCGCAGACGCCTGTTGCCGAGGATGCCGAGTCCGAGGGTGCAGGTGCTGTCGCAGAGGACGCTGAGGCCGAGGTCGACGAGGCTGCTGCCGACGCTGACGAGCCCCACGAGGAGAACTGAGATGGCGGTCAGTGCCCGGGACGTGAAGGCGCTGCGCGATGTCACCGGCGCGGGGATGATGGATGCCAAGAAGGCCCTGACCGCCGCCGAAGGCGATATGGAGGCGGCCCGGCAGATCCTGCGGGAGCAGGGTCTGGCCAAGGCCGATGCCCGGAGTGGCCGGGACAACGATCAGGGCGCGATCGCGGTGGCCGGCGATGACACGACTGCCGCAATCGTGCAGCTCAAATGCGAGACCGACTTCTCGGCCAAGAACGAGGGCTTCACCTCGCTGGTGCAGGATCTCGCAGAGTCCGTGCTGGCCGGTGGTCCCGGCGCGGTCGATCAGCACGCCGCGCAGATTGAGGACCTCAAGCTGGTGCTGAAGGAGAACATCGAAGTCGGGGTGGTAGAGCAACTGCAAGCGGTCGACGGGAATGTGCTCGACTCGTATGTTCACCGGCAGGACGGTCGCGGAGTGAACGCCGTCGTTGTGGAGGGCAGCGGTGTCGATGCCGGCGCGCTGCACCAGGTGGCGCTGCATGTCGCCTTCGCCAAGCCGCAGTTCCTGAGCGCGAGCGAGATCCCTGCCGGCGAGATCGAGCGCGAGCGGGCTGCGCTGCTGGAGATCACCAAGGCCGAGGGCAAGCCCGAGCAGGCTTGGGACAAGATCGTTGACGGTCGGATGCGGGGCTGGTACGCGGAGCGTGTGCTGCTCGAGCAGGGTCTGCACGGTGAGAAGACGGCGGTGAAGGACAGCATCGGCCGCGGATCGATTGTCCGGTTCGTGCAGGTACTGATCGGCGACTGAGCGTGAACCATCCCGCCGGTACCGCCGAATGAGCATGGACCGTCCCGCCGATACCGCCCACCCAGCGGAGCGGCGATCGGCTCGCTGGCAGCGGGTGCTGCTCAAACTCTCGGGAGAGGCCTTCGCCGGAGGCTCCGAGGGCGGTATCGACGGTGACACCGTTCGGCATATCGCGGCCGGCATCGCCGAGGCTCGCGTCGCCTTCGACGTCGACATAGCCGTGGTGGTCGGGGGCGGGAACCTGTGGAGGGGCACTCAGGGCGCGGGCGCGGGCATGGATCGGGCCCAGGCCGACTACATGGGGATGCTGGCCACGGTCATGAATGCCCTAGCCCTCCAGGACACGCTCGAGCAGCTGGGCCAGCCGACGCGGGTGCAGACCGCCATCCACATGGCTCAGATCGCCGAGCCGTACATTCGCCGGCGGGCCATCCGCCATCTCGAGAAGGGCCGGGTCGTCATCTTTGCCGGAGGCACCGGCAACCCCTTCTTCACCACCGATACGACCGCCGCGCTCCGAGCTGCCGAAGTGGAGGCAGAAGTGGTGCTGAAGGGCACCCACGGCGGGGTGGACGGTATCTACACGGCCGATCCCGAGGTCGATTCCGGTGCCACCCGGCTGGAGCGTGTCACCTATCTCGAGGTGCTGAACCGGGGTTTGGAGGTGATGGACTCAACCGCCATAACGCTGTGCATGGACAACCGGCTCCCCATCGTGGTCTTCAACCTGATGGAAGCGGGCAATCTCCAATCCCTGCTCGACGGCGCTCGGGTGGGTACGCTCGTTGCTCAGGAGGAGCCGAGAGGCCGAGCGGAGAGGTGACGATTCGTGGTGATCGTGGCGAGGCACATAGCGAGGCCGTGGCCCGAGCGGCCCGTGAGCGCAGCGAACAAGAGCGGGAATGACAACGCCGCACCGCGAGACGCTTGTGAGCAATACGCGCTCGATCGGAGCCCATGAGCGAGGAGCTGATCGGCATGGTGCTAGCCGACGCTGGCGAGCGAATGGACGAGGCTGTCGCCGCGGCCAAGCGCGAGTTCTCCACAGTGCGCACCGGCAGGGCCAGCTCGGCGCTGCTGGAGCGGGTTCCGGTCGAGGCATACGGCGTGAGGATGGCCATGAGGGAACTGGTCAGCTTCGCCATCCCCGAGGCCAGCCAGCTGATCGTCACCCCGCACGACCCCGCCAACATCACCGCGGTCGAGCGGGCCATCCAGCAGGCCCAGCTCGGGCTGGTTCCCAGCAGCGACGGGAGGGTCATCCGGCTGTCGTTCCCGCCGCTGACGGAGGAACGCCGCCGGGAGCTCGCCAGGCTCGTGGGATCGATGGCGGAGGACTCCCGCAACCGGATCCGGGGCCTGCGCCGCCAGGCCCGCAAGGATCTTGACGAGATCGAGAAGGAGGGCGGGGTGTCCGCCGATTCGGTGGCGCGTGCCAGCGACAAGCTCGACGGCATTACCCGCGCCCACGAGCGGCTGATCGATGAGGCCCTAGCCAGCAAAGAGGACGAACTGCTCGAGGTGTGAAAACGCGGGCAGAGCCCGGGTCATGGACCCGGGGAACGAAAGGAGCGGTGTAGTGAGCGACCAGGACGACTTCGGCGAACTCGGTTCGACCGAAGCGGATGAGCTCGACGACGATGCGGGAGTCGTGGCCGGGCGGTCGGTGTTCGGCGACGAGCGCGGCGAGCCCGCCTGGGGCGACGCCGGGACCACGGGGTCCTCGCAACTCACCGGGTCCGAGCCAAGGCTGCAGGAGGCCGATCCCCAGGAGTTGGGAGTGTGGACCGACCACACCTCCGCACCCCAGTGGGACGAGTCCGAGGAGACGCTGCCTCCCATGGAGCCCCACGAGCCCGTAGGGGAGGTCCTCGGCGACGAGGACTTCTTCGGTTATGAGGACCAGGGCGTGTACGCCGGCGTGACCACCACCGGGCCGACCGCGGCCGTGTCCGCCGAACGGGACATGCCGATGGCGGTCCTTGTGGGTGTCTTCCTCTCGGCTGTGATCCTTGTGGCCCTGCAGGTCGGTCCCGCGCTGGCGCTGGTCGTGGCGACCGTCGTGCTCGGCCTGGCCGCGGTGGAGCTCCTCAGTGCAGTACGGGTGGCGGGCTACCAGCCGGCTGTGGTTCTGGGACTGGCCGGGGCGGTGACCATGCCCCTTGCGGCGTACTGGCGGGGCGTCGACGCGATCGTGGTCGTGCTCGTGCTGACGGTGGTGTTCGGGGCGTTGTGGTACCTCACGGGGGTAGGCGTCGAAGGGCCGGTGCGAGGTCTCGCGGTGACGGTCTTCGCCGTGGCCTACATAGGAGGCCTCGGCGCTCACGCGGCCTTGATGCTGAAGATCCCGACCCACGGAACCGGGCTCCTCACCGCCGCCATCGTTCTGACCGTCGCCCACGACGTGAGCGCCATGGCGATCGGCAGGGCCGCGGGCCGCACGCCGCTGTCCAGAGCCAGCCCCAACAAGACGCTGGAAGGACTCCTCGGCGGAGCCGTTGTGACCGTCGCGGTGGGTGTGGTCATGGGACTGGTGGGGATGCCCTCGCCGATCGCGGACGGCCCCGGCAGCTTCTGGACCGCGGTGCTGCTGTCCGTAGTGGTGGCGGTGGCTGCGCCCATCGGCGACCTGGCCGAGTCCATGCTCAAGCGCGACCTCGACATCAAGGACATGGGTTCGCTGCTTCCGGGCCACGGCGGGATCCTCGACCGCTTCGATGCGATGTTGTTCTCGCTGCCGGCCACGTACTACGTGGCCCTGATGACCGGGGTGATCTGAGGGCTGTAGATCCTCCGGGGATGCAGGGGTCCGGATGACCGGATTGATCCGATGATCGGGGTGAATTGACCTTGGTGTCGTCGGTCGCTGTGCTCGGCTCGACCGGATCGATCGGAACCCAAACGCTCGACATCGTCGAGGCTCGGCCCGACCGGTACCGGGTGGCCGCGCTGGGCGCGGCGCGCTCGGTGGACCTGCTCGCCGAGCAGGCGCACCGGTTCCGCCCGGATGTGGTGGCTATTGCCGACGCCGCCCGGGCCGCCGACCTGGCCGAGCGGCTGCCCGACACGGTCGAGCTGCTGGCCGGTGCCGATGCCATGGCTGCTGCGGCCTCGGTGGCCGACACCGTCATCAACGGTGTGGTCGGGTTCGCGGGCCTTCCGGTCACCCTGGCCGCCCTCGAGTCCGGCAAGCGGCTGGGACTGGCCAACAAGGAGTCGCTCATCGCGGCCGGTCCGGTGGTGCAGCGGGCCCGGGCCACGGCCGGCGCGGCGATAATCCCCGTCGACTCGGAGCACTGCGCGGTCCACCAGTGCCTGCGAGCCAACGATCATCCCGAACGGGTGTCATCCATCGTCCTGACCGCCAGCGGCGGACCCTTCCGGGGCCGGAGCCCCGCCGAGCTGGCGGGGGTCACCGTCGCCGACGCTCTGGCCCACCCCACCTGGCAGATGGGGCCCAAGATCACCATCGACTCCAGCACGCTCATGAACAAGGGGCTCGAGGTGATCGAGGCTCACGAACTCTTCGGGATCGACTACGACCAGATCGAGATCGTCGTGCATCCGCAGTCCATCGTCCATTCGATGGTCACCTACTGCGACGGAGCGACCGTGGCCCAGCTCTCGAAGCCGGACATGAGGCTCTGCATCGGGTACGCGCTCGCCTACCCCGACCGGCTCGACCTGGCATACGGCGCCATCGACTGGTCCGAGTTGGGCCGCCTGGACTTCGAACCCCCCGACCGCCGCGCCTTCGGATGCATCGACCTGGCCTACGAGGCCGGCCGGGCCTCGGAGACCGCGCCGGCCTGGCTCAACGCGGCCAACGAGGTCGCGGTGCAGGCCTTCCTGGACGGGCGGATCGCCTGGGCCGACATCGCTCGCCTGCTGGAGGAGGCCCTGGAGTTGTGGCCCGGCACCGAGGCGGCCGATGTGGAAGCGGTGCTGACGGCCGACGGCGAGGCTCGCCGGGTCGCCGGGAGCCTCGTGCGGCGCCGCGAGGCAGCCTGAGGCTCTCATGAGCCAGAGCCTCGCTGCCCGGCCTCTGGGCGATCACGCCCGCCTCGCCGTCCTCGTCGCGATGCTCGTCTTGCTCGGGGTGTTCGCCGGCGCCGGCTGGGTGGTGATCATCCTGTCGTTGGTGGCCATGCTGTTCCTCCACGAGCTCGGCCATTACGTCACGGCCCGTCTGACGGGGATGAAGGTCAGCGAGTTCTTCATCGGGTTCGGGCCGCGCCTCTGGTCGATTCGCCGCGGCGAGACCGAGTACGGGATCAAGGCGATATGGGTGGGTGCGTACGTGCGCATCGTCGGGATGAGCAACCTCGACGAGGTGGACCCCCGTGACGAGCCGCGCAGCTTCCGGGAGCAGAGCTACCCCAGGAAGCTGCTCGTGCTGACGGCGGGGTCGGCCATGCACTTCGTGATCGTGCTGGTGCTGCTGTTCGCGGTGCTTCTCGGTGATGGCAGGATCTCCGGCGGCGGGTCCGATGCCGGCGAGGTCGAGAGCTGGACTCTGGCCACGGTCTCACCCGACAGTGCGGCCGCCGCGGCCGGCCTGCAGCCGGGCGATGAGCTGGTCTCGATCGCCGGCGTGGGCCGCACCACCTTCGACGGCTTCTCGCGCCTGGTCCAGCAGCTCGCGGGCGCCGAGGTGGAAGTGGTGTATCGCCGCGACGGCGTTGAGAGGACGGCGGTGACCACCGTGGGCGAGCGTCTCACTGCCGAGGGAGCGGCCGGAATCGTCGGGCTCATCGAAGGGGACCGCATCCTCGCCGTCGAGGGCCTCGAATCGGTCGGCGCCCCCACGTACGTGCAGGTGGCCGAGTACGGGCGCGACCGGATCGGCGAGCCTCTCGACATGACCATCGTCGATACGCGGACGGGACGTCCGGCCGTGGTGGAGGGGGCGATGATCACCGGACTGACCAGTCCGGAGGCCGCGGTCCGGGGATTCTTCGGAGTGTCGGCCGACTACCGCGCCGAAGGGCTCGGTGTCGTCCGGGCCGCGGGCGAGTCGCTGCGACTGTCGGCCTTGATTGCCCGCGATGTCGTCTTTGCCATCCCCACCATCGTGACCGACGGATTCGGAGGCACGCTGGACGGGCTGCGCGACGACGATCAGGCAGCCGGCGGCGCGCTGGCGGCCCGCGAGATCGAGCTGCGGCGTCTCGACCGCTCGCATCCGGACGAGAACCGCATCCTGTCGATCTACGGCGTGGCTCGGATCGGTGCCGAAGCAGCCTCCGACGGCGCCACCGAAGTCCTCCTGCTTCTCGTGTACGTCAACGCGTTCATCGGGGTGTTCAACCTGCTGCCGCTGCTGCCCCTCGACGGGGGACACGTGGTTGTGGCCACCTACGAGCGGATCCGCTCCTTCGGGGGCCGCTCCCACCGGGTCGATGCGGCCCGGCTGTTGCCTCTCACGTATGCAGTCGTGGTCCTGCTGCTGCTGGTGGGCGGCGTGGCGCTGCTGCGCGACATCTTCGACCCGGTCAGCTTCGGCTGACCCGCCTCCGAGCCCGCGAACCCGACCGGGGTAGACTCACGGACGTGAAGGTCACCGCGAAGTTCCCGCGGCGAGACACCCGGCAGATCATGGTCGGCACCGTTCCGGTCGGGGGCGGTGCACCGGTGACCGTGCAGTCGATGACTGTGACCAAGACGGCCGACCACGAGGCCACCCTGCAGCAGATCTACGCGCTGGCGGCCGCGGGCGCCGACATTGTGCGCTGCACCTGCAACCGGCCTCAAGCGGCCGAGGGCCTGGCCCGCATCGTGCCGCGCTCACCGGTGCCGATCGTCGCCGACATCCACAACAACTACCGGATGGCGCTGGCCGCGCTGGAAGCCGGAGTGCACTGCCTGCGGCTGAACCCGGGCAACATACGCAAGCCCGATCAGATCAAGGCCGTGGCCCGGGAGTGCAAGGACCGCGGCGTTCCCATCCGCATCGGGGTCAACGGAGGGTCGCTCGACCCCGACCTGTACCACCCCGAGCTGGGCGTCACGCCGGAGGCGATGGTGGCCTCCGCGATGCGCGAACTCGCCTACTTCGAGGATGTCGGGTTCGATCTCGTGAAGATCTCGGTCAAGGCGTCGAGCGTCCCCCTCATGATCGAGGCCTACCGGCAGCTCGCCGACACCACCGACCATCCCCTGCATCTCGGGGTGACCGAGGCAGGGCCCCCGCCGGCGGGGACCATCAAGTCGACGGCCGGAATAGCCTCCCTGCTGGCCGAGGGCATCGGCGACACCATCCGCTACTCGTTGACCACCGATCCCGTCGAGGAGGCTCGGGCCGGGCGGCAACTGCTGGAGGCGTTGGGGCTGCGCGAGCGGCGCAACGTCGACCTGATCGCCTGCCCCAGCTGCGGGCGGGCCGAGGTGGACGTGTTCACGGTGGCCCAGGAGGCCATGGAGGCCTTCGGCGAGCGGCGCATCCCGCTCCAGGTGGCCGTCATGGGTTGCGTCGTCAACGGTCCGGGCGAGGCCCGCGACGCCGACCTCGGCATCGCCGCGGGAAACCGTCGGGGGCACTTGTTCGTGAAGGGCGAGAACGTGGCCGTCGTGGCCGAGGAAGCGATGGTGGACGCGCTGGTGGAATGGGCCGAGTTCATCTGCGAGCACGGCTCGGATGCCGCGCTCGAGCGGGCCAAGAAGACGCGGGCCTCGGCCCGGCGGGCCGCCGAGGAAGACCGCCGCCGCAACCTCGACGAACTCGGGGACGACGCCAACAACGCCGAGACGGTGGTGGCGGGCATCCGGCGCAAGACCGGCGCCTAACCCGGGTATACTTCCCGCACGTTCGATTCTCCGGAAGCGGCGTGGGCTCGTGCCCACGCCGCTTCCGGTTCAGGCCCGAACCGGCCCCCCGGCCCAGAGCAGAATATCAGGGAATGCCATGGCGATCGCCGACCGCGTCCGCGAACTCGTTGCCCCGCTGGCGGAGGCCGTCTCGGTCGACTTGTACGACGTGGAGCACCACGGCGGGGTGGTCCGAGTCCTTGTCGACGCTGACGGCGGCATTGATCTCGACGTCATAGCCCGGCTGTCGCGCTCGATCAGCCGCGCCCTGGACGAGCACGATCCCATACCGGGCCGGTACACGCTGGAGGTCTCGAGTCCCGGCTTGGAGCGCCCGCTGCGCACACCCGAGCACTTCCGCCGCGCCGCCGGATCCACCGTGAAAGTGAAGACCCTGGCCGGCTTCGACGGGCCCCGCCGGCTGACGGGGACCCTGGAGGCCGTGGCCGACGACGGCGTGGACCTGCGCAGCACCGACGGCGAGGTGTGCCGGATCGCCTACGAGCAGCTGGCCTCGGCCCGCACAGTCTTCGAGTGGGGCTCACGCCCGCACGGACCACATCAATCCCAATGACTCAACAACAGTCCCAACCACTCGACAACGGGGAGGCGAATCCATGAACGCCGAGGTAATGGAGGCTCTCCAGGCGATGGCAGCTGAGCGGGGGATCACCGTCGACGCGCTCTTCGCGGCCCTGGCCGACGCCTTGGAGTCCGCGTACAAGCGGCTGCCCGACGCCAAGGAGTACGCCTGGGTGACGATCGATCCCTCCAGCATGGAGTTCCACGTGATCGCCCAGGATCTGGACGAGGAGGGCAACCCGGTCGGCGAGGAGTACGAGGTGACTCCGGACAACTTCGGGCGCATCGCCGCGCAGACCGCCCGCCAGGTCATGACCCAGCGCATCCGCGAGGCGGAGCGCGAGCTCAAGTACGAGGAGTACGCGGGGCGCGAGGGGGACATCGTCACCGGCATGATCCAGCAGACCGACGCGCGCTACACCCTCCTCGATCTGGGCCGGGTCGAAGCCCTGCTGCCCCAGGCCGAGCAGGTTCCCTACGAGCGACCCGACTCCAATACGCGGCTCAAGGCCTACATCGTCGAAGTGCGCAAGACGGCCAAGGGACCGCAGATCGTGGTCAGCCGAACCCATCCCGGCCTGGTGAAGCGGCTCTTCGAGCTCGAAGTCCCCGAGATCGCCGACGGGATCGTCGAGATCAAGGCATGCGCGCGCGAACCCGGTCACCGCACCAAGATCGCGGTGCATTCGAACGACCCGAACGTTGATCCGGTGGGGGCGTGCGTGGGGGCCCGGGGGGCGAGGGTCCGCCAGGTCGTCAACGAACTGCGGGGCGAGAAGATCGACATCGTGCCGTTCAGCAACGAACTCGAGGAGTTCGTGACGAAGGCGCTGTCGCCGGCGAGGATCAAGGAGGTCCGCCCCAACGAGATGACCGGCGACTGCGACGTGATCGTTCCCGACTACCAGTTGTCGCTCGCCATAGGCAAGGAGGGCCAGAACGCTCGCCTGGCCAGCCGGCTGACCGGCTGGGGGATAAACATCAAGAGCGAGTCCCAGCTGGCCGAGGAGGCGGCCTACGGCGACGTGGAGTGGGCCGAGGGCGAGTGGATCACCGATCCTGAGACGGGAGAGCAGCTGTGGCAGCCGGCCGACGGCGGCGAGGCGGTCAGCGCCGAGGCGTGGGCTGCGGCCATGGCACAGGAACGGGCCGAGGACTCCGATGCCGGAGGAACCGAGACCCCGGCGGAGCAGGCGGAGACCACCTGAGCCCGGTCCGGACCTGCATCGGCTGCCGCACCCGCCGCCCGGGTGCGGAGTTGCGGCGCGTCAGCATGGGTCCAGGCGGTGCCCTGGTTGTCGGGCCGGGTCCTGGACGGGGCGCCTGGCTGTGCTACGACATGGCTTGTTTCGAGTCGGCCCAGCGCCGCAGAGCCTTCGGACGCGCCCTGCGGGCTGACGTGAGACCGGACGAAATCGCTAGGCTTCAACAGGCGTGGCCGGCCTCGGGGAGCGCCCCCGGGCCGGATGACCGCGCCGGCCGGTCCTGAAGGGGGCATGCTTTGCCAGGCAAGATCCGCGTCCACGAGCTCGCCAAGGAGCTCGGGCTGACAAACCAGGAGACGCTTGATCTTTGCTTCGCGCTCAGCATCGGAGTCAAGTCACATTCCTCGAGCATCGTTGAGGCTCAAGCCGACCGGGTCCGGCGAAGGGCGGAGCGCGATGGGCTACTGAAGCCTCCACCTCCACCTCCACCGCCCCCGGTCGAGGTACCGAAACCGGAGCCGGCGCCCGAGGAGCCCGCCAGGAAGCCGGTCACGACGGCGGCGGAAGCCAGGAAGCCGGTCGCGGCGAAGGCAGAGGCCGAACCCACCGCCCCCGAGCCCGGAACAGCTCCGAAACCCGCGGTTGAGGCCAGGGAAGACTCCAAGACCCGGCCGGCAGCCGTAGCGGAGGTTGCCGCCTCCAAGGCAGGGCAGAAGGTCGAGCCCGCCGCGGCAGTCAAGACGCAGGCGACCGAGCCGGCCGCGGCCAAGCCGAAGGTGACCATCTCCTCCAGCGGCAGCGTGGCTCCGCCCAAACGAGCGCCAGCCGAGCCGGTCGAGGAGCCCCAGCCGGTTGTGAGCGAGCCACCGCCGAAGCCGGCCGGTCACAAGATGCAGACCGGTACAGCCCCGCCCCGCCCTCTCAGGTCCGGGACCCCTCCCGTCTCCCGGTCGGGGAAGCCGATCCCGCCTCCGCCTCCGCCTCGCCGTATCCGCCCGTCCGCCCCTCAGGGCACTCCGAGGGGCGGGGGTGCAGCCGCGCCGCCGGAGCGCCGGCCGGCCGGCGGAGCCTCCCGCCCATCGGGCCCCCGCCCTCCGGCCGATCGGCCGGCAGGTCCTCGCCGCGGCGCACCGGTAGGTGGTCCTCGCTCGCTCGGCGGCCCCCGTCCCGTCGCTCCCGGACCTCCGGGCCGCCCCGGAGGCAGGGGCGGTCCCGGTGGCGCTCAGCGCCGCCCGCCCCGTCGCAAGAGCCGCAGGCGTCGGGTCCGTGAGGAACTGCAACCCATGGACGTCCCGACGTACACGCCGCGCCACGCCGCGGTGCCGGAGGGCATTGTCGTTGTGGAGCGGGCCTCGGCCGCTCAGGACTTCGGTCCCAAGCTCAATCGCACCGCCGCCGACGTGGTTCGTTTCCTGATGCAGCACGGCGAGATGGTGACCGCCACCCAGTCGCTCAGTGACGAGATGATGGAGTTGTTCGCGGCCGAGATCGGAGCCGAGATCCGTCTCGTCGACCCCGGTGAGGAGCAGGAGGCCGAACTCCGCAAGCTCCTCGGGATCGAGGTCGACGATGACTCCGGCGTGGCTCCTCTGCGGCCTCCGGTGGTCACCGTCATGGGCCATGTGGACCACGGCAAGACGCTGCTGCTGGATCGGATCCGCGACACGAACGTGGTCGACGGAGAGGCAGGCGGCATCACGCAGCACATCGGCGCCTATCAGGTCGAGCGCAATGACCGGTCGCTCACGTTCATCGACACTCCGGGCCACGAGGCGTTCACGGCGATGCGGGCCCGAGGGGCGGGCGCCACCGACATCGTCGTGCTGGTCGTGGCGGCCGACGACGGTGTGATGCCCCAGACGATCGAGGCCATCAACCACGCCAAGGCAGCCGACGTCCCCATCGTCGTTGCGGTCAACAAGATCGACCGCCCCAACGCGGACCCGCAGAGGACCGTGGCCGGAGTGGCCGAGCAGGGCCTTGTGCCGGAGGCCTGGGGGGGCGAGACCATCTACTGCGAAGTGTCGGCCCTGACCGGCGAGGGCATCGAGGAGTTGCTGGATCAGATCCTGCTGGTGGCAGAGGTGGAGGATCTCAGGGCATCGTCCGAGGGACGAGCGGGCGGTGTCGTTCTCGAGTCGAATCTCGATATCGGACGGGGTCCGGTGGCCACCGTGCTGGTGCAGAGGGGCACGCTGCGCATCGGTGACCCGATGGTGGCGGGCGCGTCCTGGGGCCGCGTGAGGGCGCTGCTCGACGACCGGGGCGAGGGCGTGGACGAAGCGGTTCCCTCTGCACCGGTTCAGGTCCTCGGCCTGTCGGAGGTCGCCATCGCGGGCGACGCCTTCGCGGTCGCCCCGAACGAGAAGATCGCCGGGCGGGTGGCCGACACCCGCGAGCACTGGCAGCGATTGTCGAGTCTGGGCCGCGAGGCGCACGCCCTGTCCGGCGGAGCCAGGCTCGAGGATCTCTTCACCCGGATCCAGCGGGGCGAGACCGCCACCCTCAACGCCATCGTGAAGGCGGACGTCAACGGATCCCTGGAAGCCGTCACCGAGAGTCTCCGCAAGCTGGAGACCGGCGATGTCCGCATCGCCATCGTGCATCGTGGCGTGGGCGGCATCACCGAGAACGACATCCAGCTCGCGTCGGCCTCGAACGCCACCATTATCGGGTTCAACGTCCGGCCCGACCGCAAGGCGCGCGAGGCCGCTGATGCCGAGAACGTGGAGATCCGGACCTACGAGATCATCTACAAACTGCTCGAGGACGTCTCGTCGGCCATGGTCGGGATGCTGGCCCCCGACATCGAGGAGATCGTCACCGGCGAGGCCGAGGTGCGCCAGGTCTTCCGCATCCCCCGGGTGGGCGCGGTGGCGGGCTGCTACGTGCAGAACGGCACTATCACCAGGGGAGCGAAGGTGCGGTTCCTGCGCGACGGGACGATCATCTGGAAGGGAACCGTCAATTCGCTCAAGCGCTTCACCGACGATGTCCGCGAGGTTCAGTCCGGATACGAGTGCGGTATAGGCCTCAGCAACTTCCAGGACCTCAAGGCGGGCGACATAATCGAGACCTTCGAAGAGCGTGAGGTGGCCCGTACCCTCGAGGGGTGAGGGCCCGCCCGCCGGCCCGCATCACAGCGGCCCGAGCGGCCCGTGAACGCAGTGAACAAGAGCGGGGACCCGGGCCTGAGCGGCCCGTGAACGCAGTGAACAGGAGCGGGGACCCGGGGCCTGAGCGGCCCGTGAACGCAGTGAACAGGAGCGGGGACCGGGGCCTGAGCGGCCCGTGAACGCAGTGAACAGGAGCGGGAGCACATGACACGGCGAACCCGACGCTCGCACCCCGACCACCGGGCCGACCATCGCACCGCCAGGGTGGGAGAGCTCATCCGGCGCATTGTCGCCGAGTCCCTGGAGGAACTCGACGACGACCGGTTGGACATGGTGTCGGTTACCGGCGTGGACGTGGACCGCGACCTGCATCGAGCCGTCGTGTGGTTCACGTCCCTCGGCGATGCCGAGGATGACGACCTGGTCATAGCCGGCGCCTTCGAGGAGCATGCTGGCCACTTGCGGCGAACCGTCGGGGACCAGACGCGGCTGCGCCGCACGCCGGAGCTCGTGTTCCGTCCGGACACCGTGCTTCGCTCGGCCGAGCGCATCGAGAGGCTGCTCGACGGCGCCGGCGGCGCCGCCGACCCCGAGAACTGGGAGGCCGAGCGGGCAGGAGGCGACACCTGGTGATTCTGACGAGGCGCTCAGCGAGGCCGTGGCCCGAGCGGCCCGTGAGCGCAGCGAACAAGAGCGGGAGTGACAACGCCGGCCCGCGAGTCGGCATCACTTGCCCGGCAATCGTCTAGTAGTGCCCGACGGCGTAGCGGTCATCGACAAGCCCGCGGGCTGGACGAGCCACGATGTAGTGGCCAAGGCGCGGGGAGTGCTGGGAACCCGCAAGGTGGGGCACAGCGGAACTCTCGATCCGGACGCCACCGGAGTCCTGGTCCTCGGCGTGGGCCGGGCCACCCGGTTGTTGCGGTACGTCACCGGACTCCCCAAGAGCTACGAGGCGGAGATCGTGCTCGGAGTCGAGACTGACACCCTCGATTCGACGGGGCGGGTGACGGCCCGCCACGACATGGCCGAAGTGAGTGCCGAGCAGGCACGCGAGGCTGCTGCCGCCCTGACCGGCGAGATCCTCCAGGTTCCGCCCATGGTCTCGGCCGTGAAGGTGGGGGGGCGCAGGCTCCACACCCTGGCCCGAGCCGGCGTGGAGGTGGAGCGGGATGCTCGCCCCATCACCGTGCATCGCTTCGACGTCGCGCCCGTCCCCGGCACCGGCGCGGTGCTGCGGGCTACGGTCGACTGCTCCTCGGGCACCTATGTGCGGGTGCTCGCCGCGGATCTCGGCCGGGCGCTGGGCGGGGGCGCTCACCTGAGGAACCTCCGACGGACCGCGGTGGGCAGTTTCGGGCTCGATGCGGCCCGCCCGGTCGAGTCCGCCGAGGTGCTGCCGATGGCGAACGCCGTCCAACATCTGGCAGGTGTGCGAGTGGGTCCGGCGGCGGCGGCCCAGGTGGCTCACGGCCGGGTTCTGGATCTCGAGTACCTCGGCGTCGCGGGAGACGGCCCGTGGGCGGTGCACGACTCCGAGGGCGCGCTGCTCGCGGTGTACGAGAGTTTCCGCACCGGCGCCAAGCCGGCGGTGGTGGTGGCGGCTGTCTCTTAGGCTGTCACTTAGAGGCCGAGCGGACAGGCGCATGAACCCGGCCCCTGCAGGTGAGGCCGTGGCCCGAGCGGCCCGTGAGCGAAGCGAACAAGAGCGGGAGTGGCGCCGCCGCGACTCGAGGGTTCTCGCCACACCGCGCTGTCGGTCGGCCTGCCGGCGTCGGTAGCCTCCCAGGTACCGGCCCCGGGGCCCGGAACCGTCACTATCACGCACTATCACGCGCTGGAGGCGTCTGTGGAACTGCTGCACGATCGGCGCGATCAACTCCCCCCCATGGTGTCGGTGGCGGCCGCGATAGGCGTGTTCGACGGGGTGCACCTCGGCCACCAGGAGGTTCTCACCCAGGTTCGGCGCACCGCGGAGCGCCTGGGCGTGGCGTCAGCGGTCGTCACGTTCGACACCCACCCCGCATACGTGGTTCGCCCCGAGAACGCGCCGAAGCTGCTGACGACCCTCGAACAGAAGCTGGAGCTACTCGAGGCTCAGGGACTCGACTACACCTACGTGATCCAGTTCGACGAGGCCCGGGCCGGCACCCGGCCGGAGGAGTTCGTGGAGCAGGTCTTCCTTGATGCCCTCCACGCCCGCGCCGTGGTGGTGGGGGAGGATTTCCACTTCGGCAAGGGCCGCACCGGCAACGTGGCCGAACTCCAGCGCCTGGGCCGGGAGTGGGACTTCGAGGTGGTCCCCCTCAAGCTCATCCGGCACCGCGAGGACGCCCGCGAGCCGGTGTCGTCCACGACGGTGAGGCGGGCCCTCGCCGGAGGCGACGTGGCCCGGGCCGCGAGGATGCTGGGGCGCTACTACGAGGTGCGCGGCACCGTCGTTCCCGGAGACAAGCGCGGCGTAACCGTCGGGTTTCCCACCGCCAACGTGCCCGTCCCGAAGTTCATGGCCTGGCCGGCCGACGCGGTGTACGCGGGCTGGTGCACGCTGCCCGACGGCCAGCGCAGGGGATGCGCCATCAACATCGGTCGCCGGCCGACGTTCTACGAGCACGCTCAGAAGTCGCTGTTGGAGGCCCACGTCATCGACTTCGACGGCGACCTGTACGGATGCGAAGTGCGGGTGGAGTTCGTCGACTTCCTCAGGAGCGAGCGCAAGTTCGAGGGCATAGAGCATCTCTCCGAGCAGCTCGCCATCGACGTCGCCGACGCCCGCCAACGCCTCGGCCTGGCCTAGCCGGCACGGCGCCCGGGTGAGGGCTTCACCCGGCGTCAACTAGCAACTAGTGATGCGGCCTGCCTTGCCCAGGGGTTGAGCCCGGCGCGTAGAGATCGGTGGCTCAGGTAGTACCCGGCCCGGGGCGGCTCTGGCGCGGCGCAGCGGCTCGGGCGGTCTGCGGGCCGAGCCTGCCGGCCGGTCCCGCAACCGTGTTGGGCCCCGGGCGGCGCCGTGCTAGTTGAGCGTGAAGAGCGGCTCGTGTTGCGGGTTCGGCGGCCGGGTTGACGCCCGCCGGGGTGGGTCGGGCCCGGCGCGGCGTGGATGGCCGGCAACTGGTCTGGCTCCGGGTCTGAACACCGGCGGTGGTTGTTCGGGGGCGTGGGCGGGTCCGTGGTGGGTCCGGTCGGGTGGGTGCAGTGTGTGCCAGCCGTCGGGGCTCTTGTGGATCTGCCAGTTGTCGTGGTGGATCCGGTGGTGGCAGCTCCAGCAGGCGGGGACGAGGTTGTCGAGCTTCGTGGGTCCGCCCTGTGAGGCCGGCTCGATGTGGTGGCCCTGGCAGATGCCCGGGTTGACGCCGCAGTGGAAGCAGCCGCCCCATTTTGCGATTAGCAGCTGCCACTGGCTCTCGGTGACGGTGCGCCGCGATTGGGTGCGCCAGATGGGCTTGCCCTTGCGGTCGTAGACGACGCCGGTCAGCTTGGCGTTGCAGGAGAGTTGTTCGAGCACTGCCTTGGGGAGCCGTTCGCCGTCGGGGAGCTCGGCTATGAGTTCGCCGGTGGCGTCGTCGACGTGAGCGACGACGCAGATGTCGGCGAAGGGCTTGCTGCCGCCCAGGTTCCTGGCGGAGGTCAACTGGTCGAGGGCGTCGGCCATGCACTGGTCGAAGGTGCGCCGCGCGGTGTCATCGGCGTGCTCCTTGTCGGCGTCATGGAGGCGACCGGCCGCTTCCCGCAGCCGGCTGGCGATGCGCTTGCCGGTAACGGGGTCGAACTCGCCCCGCAGATGCACCATGCCGTCGTGATCGTCGGTCCACATCCGCACACAGCGCCGGGCCCGTTGGCGCCTGTACTCCGATTCTCCGCCGTCCGTTTGGTGGTCCGCGGTCCAGCGACGGGCCTCGCGGGCGAACTGCTCGGGCCGCATCGACTCAGCTTTGGCCAGCAGTTCACCGTCGGACTCCACTGCCTCGGCACCGGCCTTGTCGACTGCGGCCGCGAGGCGCTTGGCGTTGGACTTCGACACCCGCCCGGACTCCACCGCGTCGCGCACCGCGGGCAGATGACGCAGCGTTTCAGCGATTTGGACCTGGCTGCGGGCCTCACCGATAGGCAACCCCGCAGCAGCTGCCAGCACCTCGGCGCCGCCGTCGCCGTGACGTTCACCCCCGGCGATCGACGCCGCAGCCGAGGTCTGTGCGGCGGTGATCATTGCCGACGCGGACTTCAGCGCTGGCATCGCCCTGCGCATCTCCTCACACGACGCGGACCCGTCATTGACCTGCGCCAAAATCCTCTTGGCCGCGGCCTCAACCTGTCGGGCGTCGTCGATCAGCATGAAGACAGTATCTCACACCGGTGTGACATCTGTCAAGCATTTACATGTATTGCAGTTTATTTTCCCATCGGCTTCGGGATTACCAACTGGCATCCGATCGCGTCGAGAGCCGCCTACAGCTGCCCGATCCGGGACGGCCTGTCGGGGTCACGGCATCACGGTCACCGCACACAGGCCTCTGGTGGGTCCACGAGGGCAATTTCACACACGGCGACAACCTCACCACCTTTGAAGCATTCCGACTGATCTGGCGACTGGTGCAGCAGTACGACATCATCTGTGACAGCTGCGCCGCCAGACACGCCATGGAGTACCTAATTGAGCGAGGCGGACATGGCCACGTGCCGGTCGGCACCGGTGAACTGCTCAGAAAGGGAGCCATCGTCGGACATGAATGCCAGTGTGACCTCTGTCAAACCCAACGGACCATAGAGGCCGCGTTCCAGCGAGGCCTCCAGGCCGAACTGCCTGCCGACATCGGTGACATGATGGTGGAGGCTGCCACCGCTGGGCGGCGATGCCGCTGCGAGACGGCTGAGGGCTAGCCCAGATCATTCAGTAGGCCGTCGCGGGGCGGTCTGGGGGTTGGGTCAGGTGCGGTGGTAGGTGCGGGCCGATCGATGAGTGTGTGGGGGTGCGTTCGCACCAACGGCGACGAAACCACCAGCCAGGACTCGCTGATGCGACTTACCGCAATCGCAGATAGCCAGCTCTCGGGGGAGGGCCGTACACCCTCACCCGACAACCCCTCGCGATGGTGACCGACGGCGGCCCCCTCAGGAGCTAAGGACTGCCACGCTGAGGCGGCCGGACTCGCGCTCGCGCAACGCGACGTTGATGTCGAGGCGCTCCAGGTGCTGGGCGACCTGCTTGGCTCCCTGGGGCAGGGGGTGCTCGGCCATGAAGGCATGCACCCGGGTGGCCAGCTCGGCCCGGTCGAGCGCGGTCACTCCCTCCAGCATCCTTGCCACTGAGTAGTTGGTCGGGAAGATGCCGAGGAGACGGTCCCAGTGCCCGGACAGGAAGTCCCACGCCTCGGATCCGCCGAGGCGGTTGAGGAGGGCGCGCCGGACCAGGTAGGGGCCGTCCTGGGTGCGGACCGAGCCGTCGAGAGTGCCCTCGAGGATCGTGCACACGAGTTCCGCATCAGGAAAGTCGGCCAGCGCGGCCAGGTGGCGCTGCTCGGTCTGGGGGTCCGGCGCCGTCTCGAAGCGCCGCCGGACCCAGGCGAAGTCCTCGGTGTCTCCGTGGGCCGCGACCACGCTCAGGGCCGCCGACGCCAGCGTGGGGTCAGGGTGGTCGAGCCTCTGGCGGCACGCCTCGACCGTGCTGGAGTGATCGGCGACCGCGCCCCGCAGCGTGATGAGCGTCGCCCGCAGTTCGCTGGTCCGGTCGTCCTCGCCGCCGCGGGGAGGATCGAGCCCGATGTCGGACGCGGCCCCATCGGAGGCGGCGACGACCAGTTCGCAGAAGCGTTCGGCCGCATCACCGTCGAGCAGTCTGCGCACATGGGCCAGACTGCCAGCGATGGCCTGCCATACGGTGAGGTCGCGCTCGTCGACGAATCCTCGCAACACGAAGTCGACGAAGGCGGGCGCGTCGAGGCTGCCGGCCAGGGTCGCGGCCCAGGCGTCGTCGACGAGGCCATGGCGTTCCTCTGCGCTGCGGTCGCCGGGTCCGGTCGACGCGACCGCTGCCAGAGCCTCGGCGCTCGGGTCGTCCCGGTAGAAGCCCGAGGCTCCGCCGTTCACCGTCACCGGCTCGGCCGCCACTCCGGTGAGGGTCCGGCCGGGCTGGTCGAGCAGTACCCGCAGCTCGCGCCGGTCGTCGGCGGGTCCCTCGTCAGCGGGCCCCTCGCCGGCGTGATCCTCGCCCGCGTGATCCTCGCCCGCAGGCCCCTCGTCCGCTGGCCGCTCGACCCGCAGGCGCAGGGGGACGGTCCAGCTTCGCTCGTCGGCTCGCTCGGGGTCGAGCGTGAAATGACGCTGCGAAACTCTGAGGCCGTGGTCGGTGGCGGTGGCGGCCACCGCCGGATACCCGCCCTGATGGATCCAACCATCCATGATCCGTCGTACGGGCTGTCCCGACGCGTCGGCCAGCGAGTTCCACAGGTCCTCGGTGACCGTGTTGGCGTAGGCGTGCCGCCGCAGGTACAGGCGCACGCCGGCCCGGAACGTCTCGGCGCCGAGGTACTGCTCCAGCATGCGCACCAGCGCCGCGCCCTTCTTATAGGTGATCACGTCGAACATGTCCTCGGCCTCGGCGGGGGAGTGGACCGGGTACTCCACCGACCTCGTGTTCTGTAGGGCGTCGGTAGCCAGGGCCGAGGCCCGGCTGCGGCAGAACGTCGACCAGACCTGCCAACCGGGCCGGTAGGCGTTCGTGCAAGCCGTCTCCATGAAGGTTGCGAAGGCCTCGTTCAGCCAGATGCCCTCCCACCACGCCATGGTGACCAGGTCCCCGAACCACATGTGGGCCAGCTCATGGTTGATAACCGCGGCCACCCCCTGCAGTTCGGGCTGGCTGGCGGCGCCGGGATCCACCAGCAGGAGCACCTCCCGGAAGGTCACGCAGCCCAGGTTCTCCATCGCGCCGAAGGCGAAGTCGGGGATGGCCACCAGGTCGACCTTGTCCGACGGATAGGGCAGGCCGTAGTAGTCGGAGAACCACTCCAGGGCGTGGGCCGCCACATCGAGGGCGAATCCGGTCTGGTCGCCGCGGCCGGGTCGGTGGATCACCCGCAGAGGCACCCCGCCGCAGTCGACCGGCTCGGTCGCCTCCAGCGGGCCCACCACGAAGGCCACCAGGTAGGTGGACATCGGCATGGTGGTGGCGAAGCTGACCCGTACCCTGCCGTCCTCCAGCGACTCGCGGCCGGTCTCGGCGGCGTTGGACACCGCCAGCAGGCCGTCGTCCACTATCAGGGTCGTCGCGAAGGTGGCCTTGAGGGCGGGTTCGTCGAAGCAGGGAAAGGCCCGGCGGGCGTCGGTGGACTGGAACTGGGTGGTGGCGATGGTGTGGGCAACGCCGGCGTCGTCGGTGTAGGTGGACCGGTAGAAGCCGTACAACTGGTCGTTGAGGATCCCGTTGAAGGAGATGTCCAGCCGGGCCGGGCCTGCCGCGAACGGGCCGGACCCGTCGCTCCGGGTCATGGTCAGTCGCTCGGACTCCGCATCGAGCACCGGATCGAGTTCGACGGCCTCGCCGGATGCGGTGACGAGTCGTGCGCCGATGATGCTCAGTTCCGCCGCGTTCAGAGTGATCGACTCCAGCGGCTCCGTGATGTCGATGTCGATTGCCACTCTTCCGGCGAAGGTCGCGTCCTCGAGGTCGGGTGACAGCTCGATGGCGTAGTGCCGGGGGACGACGCCGGCCGGAAGTCTCGGACTCATGGCCCGACGGTACTAGCGAGGCTTCGCCCGGGTTCACCAACGTCCGACTCCGTTAGTCTGCCGCTTCGTGCCTGAAGCTGTCCGGACGGGGAGTGACATAGCCATATCCGCCCGCGGGCTGGTCCGGACCTTCGGCAGCAAGCGGGCCGTTGACGGCGTCGACCTGGGAGTCAACTCCGGCGAGGTCTACGGGTTCCTGGGGCCCAACGGAGCGGGCAAGAGCACCACGGTGCGGATGCTGTGCACCCTGCTGAAGCCCACTGCGGGGCAGGCCACGGTGGCCGGCCATGACGTGGTCAACCGTCCCGGCGATGTCCGGACCCGCATCGGCGTCGCCCTGCAGGAGGCTGCTCTCGACGAGCGCCAGACCGGCCGGGAGATACTGGACCTCCAGGCCCGCCTGTACGGGTTGAGCGCGGCTGACCGGGCCGCCTCCATCGCTCGGGCCGTTGACCTTGCCGACATCGGCGACGCCATGGACGCCCGGATCAAGACCTACAGCGGTGGCATGAGGCGCCGTCTCGACCTGGCTGCGTCGCTGATACACGGCCCCGAAGTGCTCTTCCTGGACGAGCCCACCACCGGCCTCGATCCGGTGAGTCGGGCGCAGGTCTGGGACGAGGTGCGTCGCTTGAACCGCGAGCTCGGGGTGACGGTGTTCCTCACCACCCAGTACCTCGAGGAGGCCGATGCTCTGGCCGACCGGGTGGCCATCATCGATGAGGGACGCATCGTGGAGCAGGGTTCGCCCTCCGAGTTGAAGCGGGCCGTCGGGGCGGACGTGATCGTCGTCGATCTGCCCCATGAGGCCATCGCGCCGGCGGCGGAGGTGGCCGGGACGGTGCCGCGGGTCGACGCCGTCACCCGGGGCCGCCGCGGGATCACCATCGCCACGGCCGACGGGGCCGCGTTGGTCGGCAGCGTGGCCGTGGCCCTCTCGGCGGCTGGACTTCACCCGAGATCGCTGACGGTGCGCACGCCGTCGCTCGACGACGTGTTCCTGCTGGCGACCGGATACCGGATGTCGGCGCTGGATCCTGCCGCGGCGGGCGGCGATACGGCCGGAGGATCAGGCTCCCGGGCCGCGACTCCGGTGAGCGACGGGCCGTGACCACCCAGTCCGGCGCGGCCGTAGCGGCCGGTGGCGGAATGGTCCGCCCGGTCGGGATCGTCACCGACATCGCCACGGTGGCCCGGCGCTCCGTGCGCAGCCTGCTGCGGGAGCCCGAGGCCATGGCCCCCGCGCTGATCATCCCGACGTTCTTCTTCATCGTCAATGTCGGAGCGCTGGAGTCCTTTGTGGAGCGCTCACCCGGCATCGACTACCGGGCGTTCCAGATACCGGTGGCCATCATCTTCGCGGTCACGGGCATCTCCCGGGCGTCGGTACTGGTGATCGACATACAGACCGGCTACCTCGACCGCATGCTCGTCACGCCCGTGCGGCGCACGACGCTGCTGCTCGGCATGATGGTCGCCGACATCGTTCTGGCGCTGGCGTTGTCGCTCGTCGTGGTCGTGATGGGCTTCGTCGCCGGCGTGCGCTTCGAAACCGGGCTGCTCGGGATCCTGCTCTTCTTGGGGTTGGCGGTGGCGTGGAGCCTCGCTTTCACGGGATTCCCGTACACGGTGGCCCTGCGCACCGGGAACCCCGCCGCGGTCAACTCGTCGTTCCTGATCTTCTTCCCTTTCGCCTTCCTGACGCCTGCGTACCTGCCACGCGAGCTGATGACCGGCTGGATGCAGACGGTGGCCGCCTGGAACCCCGTCACATACCTGCTCGAGGGCATGCGATCGCTGCTCTCCGACGGCTGGGACGCGGCCGCAATCGGCAAGGCCTCTGCGGCCATCGGCGGGCTCGCTCTGGTTACCTTCGTGATGGCCTTCCGCTCCCTGGCCCGCCGGGTCGCGACGGGCTGAGGCCCACCCTCCTCCTCGCGCCTACTGTCTTGGGCGGATAGGAGGCTTCTTGGAACCAGCACTCGATGTGGTGGGTGTCGGCAACGCCATCGTGGACGTCATCGCCACCGTGGACGACTCGTTCATCGGCGACCACGACCTGGTGAAGGGGGCCATGACCCTGGTCAGCGCCGAGCGATCCGCCCAGTTGTACCGGGCCATGCCGCCGGGAATCGCCGCCTCCGGCGGATCGGCGGCCAACACCATGGCCGGGGTCGCCTCCTTCGGCGGTCGGGCTGCCTTCATCGGAAGGGTGCGCGACGACCAGCTCGGCGACGTGTTCATACATGACATCCGGGCGACAGGAGTCTCCTTCGACGTGCCGCCGGCACCAGACGGGCCTCCCACCGCCCGCTGCCTGGTCCAGGTGACCCCGGATGCGGAGCGGACCATGAACACCTACCTGGGCACCTCCGCGCTGCTGGGCCCTCCCGACGTGGACACCGATCTGGTCGCCTCGGCCGGGATCACCTATTGCGAGGGATATCTCTGGGACGTGCAGGTGGCCAAGGACGCCATCCGCGTGGCGATGGCAGCCGCGGCGGAGGCCGGCAGGACGGTGGCCCTAGCGCTGAGCGACTCATTCTGCGTGGAGCGGCACCGCCACGAGTGGCTCGATCTGATCGAGGACCGGGTCGACGTGGTGTTCGCCAACGAGGCAGAGGTCTGCGCGCTCCACTGCACCGACGATTTCGGCGCAGCCCGGGACCGCACGGCCAGGATGGCACGGACGGTCGCCATCACCCGTGGCGCCCGCGGCTCGGTAGTGGTCCGCGGCTCGGAGCTGGAGGAAGTGCCCGCGGTGGAGGTCCGGCCGGTCGTCGATGCCACCGGTGCCGGCGACCTGTACGCCGCCGGGTTCCTCTGGGGCCTCAGGCGAGACGCGCCGCTGGCCCGCTGCGCAGAATTGGCCGGCCTGGCCGCGGCCGAGGTCATCAGCCACGTCGGCGCCCGCCCCCAGGTGGCGCTGTCACAGCTCGCGCCCGCCAACCGCGCCCTCTAGCGGAATGGTCACCATCCGGATCTCGACGGTGGTGCCCGCCGCGCCTTCAGTGGTGTGGGAGGACCTTCGCCGCATAGAGCGTCACGTCGAATGGATGAGCGACGCCGAGTCGATCCGCTTCCTGACCGATGACACCGAGGGGGTGGGGACGCGCTTCGAGTGCGTCACGCGGTTGGGTCCCCTGCGGCTCATCGATCGGATGGAGGTCACCGACTGGCGCGACCGGGTGGTGATGGGGATCCGTCACCACGGTGTGGTCTCAGGCGTCGGGCAGTTCCGGCTCACGCCGTTCACGACACCCGGTGGCGAGGCCCATACGCGGTTCGAGTGGAACGAGACCCTGCGGTTCCCCTGGTGGATGGGCGGCCCGATCGGTGCGGTCGTGGCCCGTCCGGTGCTCAGCGCGGTCTGGGCCCGCAACCTGCGCAGATTCGTCACCCGATTCTGAAGCGACGAGCCCATGGTCCTCCCCCTACTAGCCTGCAAGCATGGGTTACCAGTGCTTTGACGTGGAGGAGTCCGCGGGCGTAGCGCACGTGCGGCTCAGCCGCGGTGAACAGCTCAACACGATGATCCCGGAGTTCTGGTCGGAACTGCCGGCCATCGTCGACGAGATCTCCGACTCCGGAAGGGCGCGGGTGATCGTGCTGTCGGCCCAGGGGCGCCACTTCTGCGCGGGAATGGACCTCTCGGTGTTCTCAAGCGATGCGACCCTCGAGAGCGAGGCCAGCGAGATCGGCAGGCGCCGGGCAAACGTGCGCCTGAGCTTGCTGCACCTGCAGCGGTCGTTCACCGCTTTGGAGGAGGCCCGGATGCCGGTGCTGGCCGCGATCCAGGGCGCCTGTGTGGGCGGCGGCGTCGATCTGGTGACTGCGGCCGACTGCCGCTACGCCACCGCCGACGCCTGGTTCTCGATCCATGAGATAAACATCGGGATGACCGCGGACGTGGGAACCCTGCAGCGCCTGCCCAAGCTTATTCCGTCCGGGGTGGCCCGCGAGTACGCCTACACCGGTCGGCGCATGCCCGCGCCGCGGGCCCTGGAACTCGGACTGGTCAACGAGGTCTTCGACGACCACGACTCGATGATGGGCGCGGTCATGGACATCGCCTCGGAGATCGCGTCGAAGTCGCCACTGGCGATACACGGCACCAAGGAGGCCATGAACTACAGCCGGGACCACAGCGTGGAGGACTCGCTTCGCCACATCGCGCTGTGGCAGTCGGGCATGTTCCATCCAGGAGATCTGGAGGAGTCGTTCAGGGCCCACTCCGAGGGCCGTACGCCTCTCTACGAGGACCTGGGGGAGATCCGCCGCGGGCTGTAGGCGGGCGTGCCTGCTGCCGGCGGTGGAGTCGTGATCAATCCCTGAGAGCCGAGCCGTGCGAGGCCGTGGCCCGAGCGGCCCGTGAGCGCGGCGAACACGAGCGGGAGATGACACTGTTCCACGCGAGGCGTTGTCAACTCTCCGCAGAGCCTCCGAATACCGGCTTGTAGCGCAGTTCGAGGTCGCCCAGGCGTACCAGCATCGACGCGATCCAACCGCCGAGCGCGGTGAAGTGCTTGTCGAGCTCCGCACCGTCGGACAGGCCGGCCTCGTCTAGCTCGTAAGCGCCCTCGTAGCTGACGTCGATGGCGTACTCGGTCGCGTCGGCGTCGTCGAGATCCTCGGCATAGAGCGATTCGATCCTGGGGCCGCCCCGTGCGAGCGGCTCGCTGCCGATGTCGGGGCTGGTCTGGGGCAGGACGCCCAGGACCATCGCGGGCCCGGGCGCCTCGGCCAGGCACTGGGCCCGCAACAGGATCTTGATCTCTATGCGAGGCGGCTCGGCGTAGCCGTCGCCCGCGTACCAGCTCAAGTAGGCGGCCTGAGACCATGTCGGCCACACGCAGCTGACGTCGGCGCACACTCTGGGTGGTTGTCCCTCCCCGGGCAGGGCATACGAGTTCTCCCAGGAGATGTCGCCGGCCAGCACGTCGGTGTGGAACCGCTCCTCACCCGGCTGCCGCTCCAGCAGGGCGTCCTCGAAGGCGTCGCGCAGGGCGCCGATGGCGTCGGTGAAGACGTGGTCGAGCATCGTCAGGTCCGGTTCGGGCCGGAGGACCCGTCGGGGGACGACCCGTTCGAAGGCGGTCCCGTGGTGCCCCGTACTACCACGGCTTTGCGGTCATCAGTATTGATACCATAGTAACCCTAAAGACAAAGCAATCATCAATAATCCACCAATGATCGCCAATATTTCAGTAGACAACTGATAGTTCTATCTTGGCTCAGGCCGACAGCAAGCGGATGTGAGAGTTCATCTTCATGCTTCGGCTGAAATTCCAGCGATCTTGCTCTAGCGGCATCTGATCTCGCTCTCTGATATTCTCGAGCGTATGAGTGCAAGACGCCTCGGGGCATCAATATGCGAGCAAACTTGCCCAATTCACCCTTGTTCTCGAGGTTTCTGATGGTCACCGACTCAAGACACTTGGCAGATTCTTCAAGCGCGCTCTCTGAATTACTTCTCCGTTGATCATGCTCGCCGCTTGTCAGGGCTCTGCTGAGATAGTCCATAGCCCGTCTATGTCGGATCAGCAAGAAACGGTTGTCATCGAAGTCGTCCAGCATGTCCTGCAATAGTGTCTTGTGATCACTGAGTCTGTTGGCATTCCACAGGTGCATGGCGTAACAATAGAACGCGGAGAAGCGTAGTATGTCATCGCGATTCTCTTGCTCAAAGATTGATCGGAGCGCTGATTCGAGAGCTTGATGTCTTTCGGTCGGAGGGCCATACTCTTCGTATAACTCAGCCAGCCAGTTACCCAAGCGTAGTTCGTAATCCCAGCCGCGTTCAGGGTTCGCTTCTGTGGGAGACTGAAGGCGCTGAGCTTCATCAAGGAAGTCTTCCAAGATAGCATTTTCGTCGGATACCATGCTTGTCATGTCCAAATGCTAGCTCATCAACTTGGTGACGAGGACGAGTATCGCAGATCGGATGGTACACATGGAGGGTGTTTCTTGGCGCATCTGGATCGACCGGCAACCGCCGCCCGAGGTCTCCATACCCGACGACGTTCAGCTGACTGACGACCTTGCCTGTGCCGACGGCGTGATCGTGGGCGCCGATGAAGAGTGGGACGCTTCGGTCTGTGACCGGCTGCCCCTTCTCAAGGTCGTGGCCCGCTCCGGCATCGGCTACGACAACGTGGATCCGGCCGGGTGCGCGGCCAACGGGGTCGCAGCCTGCAACGCGCCCGACGCGCCCACCGTCTCCACCGCGGAGCATTCCCTGGCCCTGCTGCTGGCGGTGTCCAAGCGGCTCAAGCCGGCCGAGCGGCAGCTTCAGGCCCGGGCCGGCAACTACCGGGCCGCTCATCAGGCCCTCGAGCTCGACGGCAGGACGCTGGGACTGTTCGGCTGCGGGCGTATCGGCCGGCGGGTGGCCCGCTACGGGACCGCACTCGGCATGAGGGTGCTGGTCCACGACCCGTATCTGGAGCCCTCCCAACTCCAGGCGGAGGGCGAGCCGGTGAGCCTGGACGAACTCTGGCGGAGCAGCGACGCCATATCGCTGCACGCGCCGGCCACCGCCGAGACCCGTCACATCGTCGACGCCACCAGCATCGGCGCCATGCGGCCGGGAGTGATCATCGTCAACTGCGCCCGGGGCTCGCTGGTAGACCACGACGCCCTGCTGACCGGTCTCGTCTCGGGCCATGTCGGCGGTGCGGGCCTCGACGTGACCGAGCCCGAACCGCTTCCCGCCGGTCACCCGCTGCTCGGACGGGACGATGTGATAGTCACCCCCCATGTGGCCTCGTCCACCACCGCCGGCGCGGTGCGGCTCATCAGCCAGGCTCTCGGTCAGGCAGTCGAGTGGCTGAGGGGCGGGACCCCCCGGCACCTGCTCGATCCGGCCGCGGCCGATCCCGCCGTGGACCGCAGGAGGGCGCGATGACCATGCGGCGACTTGGGGTGGCCGTGATCGGCTTCGGCTGGATGGGCCGGGTCCACGCCCGCGCCTACGCGCGGCTGCCCATGATCTTCGACGGGCTCGGGCACCGGGCCGAGCTCACCGTCTGCGCCGACACTCTGGCCGAGCGCCGCGCCGCCGCCCTGGGCGAGTTCGGCTTCCGCGAGGCCACCGGTGATTGGCGCGCCGCGGTCGACCATCCCGATGTGGACGTGGTTGCCGTCTGCGCGCCCAACGTGGTGCACTGCGAGATCGTCGAAGCCGCCGCCGCGGCTGGGAAGCACGTGTTCTGCGAGAAGCCGGTCGGGGGCACACCGGAGCAGACGGCCCGGGCCGAGAAGGCCTGCCGCGACGCCGGCGTCGTATCGGGCGTGGGCTACAACTACCGTTTCGTGCCTCTGGTGCAGCACGCCCGCAACCTGATCGAGGCGGGCGAGTTGGGGGAGATCACCAACTACCGGGGCCGCTTCTTCTCCATGTACGGAGCCGATCCCCTCGGTCTGCTCTCCTGGCGGTTCCTGCTCGACCAGGCCGGGCACGGCGTGTCCACCGACATTCTCAGCCACGCCATCGACCTGGCCATGATGATCAACGGCCCGATCCAGCGGGTGGTAGGCACTGGTGAGACGTTCATCAAGGAACGACCGCTGCCGTCCGCCTCCGGCACCCACTACGACCGGGGCGAGCCCGGCGACCCCGTCGGTGTGGTCACCAACGAGGACTACTTCGGCGCGATGGCAGTGTTCGCCAACGGCAGCCGCGGCACCTTCGAGGCGAGTCGCACCATGGTCGGGCCCCAGAGCCAGATGGCCTTCGACGTCCACGGCACGGAGGGCGCCCTCAGCTGGAACTTCGAGACGATGAACGAGATGCGGCTGTTCAGGACCACCGACGGCGACCGCGGCTACACCACCGTCTACGCCGGCGAGCGCCACCCGTACCACGCCGGCTTCGTTCCCGGCGAGGCCAACTCGATCGGCTTCGAGGACGTGGTGACCATCCAGGACCACGAGTTCCTGGCTGCCGTGGCCGAGGGCCGGCCCCACTCCGCGGGGATGGAGCAGGCGCTGGAGTACGTGAGCGTGCAGGCGGCGCTGCTGCGAAGCTGGGAGACCGGCGCCTGGACCGACGTGGTCTCGGTGAGGATCGACTGATAGCTAGAGGGGTAGGGAGTCGCCATGGAGACAGTGAGACTGGCCCGCGAGGCAATGGAAGCCGGGCGGGCCCGCCAGAGAGTGGGGTAGTGACCATGTCAGGCTCGTTCTCCCAAGGCGTCGCCCTCATATCGGGCGGCTCCCAAGGCCTCGGCTACGCGGTCGCCGAGCGCCTGGTCGCCGAGGGTGCGGCCGGACTCCTGCTCGTGGGGCGCGACCCGGTCAAGGGAGTGGCCGCGGCCGCGTCGCTGGCCAGCGCGGACTGCCGGGCAGAGTTCGTGGCCGCCGATCTTGCCCATTCGCACTCCTGCGAGGAGGTCATCGCGACCCTGGACGACAGGTTCGGCACCTGCCACAGCTTCGTCAACTGTGCGGCCATCACCGACCGGGGCACGGTGTGGGACACCACCGCGGAGCTGTGGGACGCCATGCTGGCCGTGAACGTCAGGGCACCCGGACTGCTGAGCCAGGGGGTGGCGCGGATCATGGCCCGCGAGTCCGTCGAGGGCACGATCGTGCTGATCGGGTCGGTGGCCGGTCGGGGCGGCCCACCGAAGCTGCTGCCGTACTCCACCTCCAAGGGGGCACTAGTGGCCATGACCCGCAACCTGGCGTTCTCGCTGATGCGGCACCGCATAAGGGTCAACCTTCTCTGCCCCGGTTGGATGGACACGCCAGCCGAGGACGTGACCCAGCGCACCTTCGACGGGGCCACCGACGGCTGGCTGGAGCGGGCCGAGGCCGAGATGCCCTTCGGCCGGCTGATCAAGCCGCCGGAGATCGCCCGCACCATCGTGCATCTGGCCACGGGGGAGTCGGGGATGATGACCGGCGCGGTGGTGGAATGGGACCAGACCGTGCTGGGCGCGGGCGACTCCGTCTTCCCGGACCCCCAGCTGGGTCAGTGGCCACCCGACTCCGTTACCGAGCCGTGACCGCGGCTGTGCGGGACTACAGCCTCACCGGGCAGGACTCCGGCCTGGCCATCGACAGAGGCCTGGTGGAGGCGGAGTGGTTCCGCCCGCCCATAGACCCCGAGCGGCTCCGGGCCCTGCAGGTCCGCACCAACGCCCGAGCCGCCCGCGACACCCTCCTGTGGCTCGGCCTGCTGGCGATCTTCGGCTATCTCGCCTTCAGAGCGCTGGGCACCTGGTGGGCGGTCCCGGCCTTCATGGCCTACGGCGCGCTCTACGGCGGTGCGGGCGACTCCCGCTGGCACGAATGCGGCCACGGCACCGCCTTCCGCACCAAACGGCTCAACGACATCGTCTACTACATCGCGTCGTTCATGCTGTTGCGCCAGCCCACGCTGTGGCGCTGGTCGCACGTGCGCCACCACACCGACACGATGATCGTGGGCCGCGACCCCGAGATCCAGTTCCCCCGACCGTCGCCGGTGAGCGCCGTGCTCGGCTTGTTCGTCCCGGTGCTGAATGTCCCCAAGGCAGTTTGGCGCACCCTCAAGCACGCCGCGGGGCGCATCGACGACGATGCCCGCGACTTCATCCCCGCTGACGAGCTGCCCAAGCTCAAGTGGGAGTCCCGGACCTATATCGCCGTCCTGGCCGGCACCGCGGCGTGGTGCGTGGCCATCGGCTCGATCGTTCCTGCGCTCTACATCGGGCTGCCCACCATCTATGGGGCGTGGCTGATGGTGTTCTTCGCCATCACCCAGCACGCCGGGATGCGTGAGGACGTGCTCGACCATCGCTTCAACTCACGCACCGTGTACATGAACCCGCTGTTCAGGTTCCTGTACTCCAACATGAACTACCACGTCGAGCACCACATCTTCCCGACTGTGCCCTACTACGCGCTGCCGGCCCTCCACGAGGAGGTCAAGGCGCATCTCGCTCCGCCGACCCGGTCCACCGTGGCTGCCTACCGGCAGATCCTGGCCACCTTGAGTCGCCAGCGGCGCGAGCCGTCGTACGACCAGCCCCGCCCCGACGTACCCGACGCGGCCAGGGCGGGGCGGTCGTTCGTGGACACCGGGGTGGTGGTGTGGGCCGGGGACGTCCACGACGGCCTGGTCGATCTGGGACCGGCTGAGGGCCTGGCCGCGGGATCGGCCCGCCGGGTGGACCGGGGTGACGCCACCTACGCCCTGTACCGCCTCGACCCCGACGACGCCGTCACTGGCGGCGACCCGGGCTGCGAGTTGGTGCTCAGCGAAGGGCTGTGCACCCACGGCCAGGCCCATCTCGCCGAGGGCGCCGTACTCGACGGCATGGTCGAGTGCCCCAAGCACAACGGCTGCTTCGACCTGGTGACCGGGGAGGCGCTGCGCTACCCGGCTACCGAGCCGATAACCCTCTACGACGTGGCCCTGCGCAACGGCCGGGTGGTGTCAACGTTGAGCCCCCGGCAGCAGGCTGCTGCGTCGTGAGCGAGAAGACACGCATCGGCCTGCTCGGCTGCGGGCGCATCGGCGCCATCCACGCCGAGTTTCTCTCCCGCAGAGTGCCGGGAGCGACGCTCGCCGCCGTCTACGACGTGTTCGACGGTGCTGCCGGCTCGGTGGCCGAGGCGTCCGGAGCCCGCCACGCAGGCAGCACCGCGGAGCTGATCGAGTCCGACGACGTGGACGCGGTGGTCATCTGCAGTTCTACCGATACCCACATGGACCTTCTCGTCGAGGTGGCGGCGGCGGGCAAACCCGCCTTCGTCGAGAAGCCGCTGTCGCTGGACCTCGCCGAGGTGGACCGGGGGATCGCGGCGGCTGCCGAGGCCGGAATCGCCGTGCAGGTCGGGTTCAACCGCCGCTTCGACGCCGCCCACCGCCACGTGCGCGACCGGGTGGCCGCGGGCGATGTGGGCGACGTGCACCTGGTCCGCATCTCCAGCCGGGACCCCGACCCGCCGCCGATCTCCTACATCGAGGTGTCGGGCGGGATCTTCTGCGACATGACCATCCACGACTTCGACATGGCCCGTTTCGTGACCGGCAGCGACGCGGTCGAGGTCTATGCCGTCGGGGGTGTCCGGGTGGACCCGGCCATCGGTGAGGCCGGCGATCTCGACACCGCTGTGATTGTCGTGACCCACGCCAGCGGCGCCATCACCACCATCGACAACAGCCGCCGGGCCGTCTACGGCTACGACCAGCGGCTGGAGGCGTTCGGGTCGAAGGGGATGGCGTCCTCGGACAACCCGGCTGCCGCCACCGCCCTCTACCGGGGGTCGGAGGGATCTCACGGCCCGCCGCTGCCGTACTTCTTCGTGGAGCGCTACACCGCGTCGTACCTGGCCGGGTGGGACGCCTTCGTGGCCATGGTCGGCGGCGCGCCGTCGCCGGTGACCCTGGCCGACGGCCGGGCCCCGCTGGTGATGGGCCTGGCTGCCTGGAAGTCGGTCCGCGAGGGCCGCCCGGTGGCCATCGACGAGATCGGCTGACCGATCATGCGAACCACCCGCACCCCATACCGGAATTGGCAGCGTTTTGCACGGTATGCGTGCGTAATGCTGCCAGTTCGGTCACGGCCGCACGGGAGGGGACAGCCATGAGGGCCTATGGAGTCCGCGGGCCGCCGCGCTGGAGGCCCAGGGCTACGCGGCCGATCCCGAGGCCGCGGCCACGCGGATACTGGACGGCTGGTCGGTGGAGGCCGCGGCGGCTTGCGGGGCCTCCGCTGCGAAGCTGCTGATCTTCTACCGTCCCGACCGCGGCGAGCACGCCGCGGTCCAGGAGCGTGTGGCAGATGAGATCCTCGCCGAGTGCCGTCGGGTGGGGATCCCGCTGGTGCTGGAGCCGCTCTTCTACGGGCTCGATGACCCCGCCGCCCGCCGCGCCATCGTGATCGAGACGGTCGAACGGTTCGCGGCCATGGACCCCCACCTGCTGAAGCTCCCCTTCCCGGTGGACCCGATGCACGAGCCCGACCGCAGCGTGTGGGCCGCCGCCTGCACCCAGATCACCGAGTGCTGCCACATGCCGTGGACTCTGCTGTCGGGCGGCGGCGACTACGCCTCCTACCGCGATCAGGTGGAAGTAGCGGTCTCGGCGGGCTGCTCCGGCTTCATGGCCGGCCGGGCCCTCTGGGGCGAAGCCGCCCTGGCATCCCCGTCCGACAGGCCGGGGATCATCGCCGACCTAGTCGCCCCCCGCCTAGCCGAACTCCGCAGCCTTCTCGGCTGAGGCCCGCCAGACGCTCGGCGCCAGCCAGACCTAACTCGCGGTCGTGTTCGGTGGCGGGAGGCCGATGCCGAAATGCCCCTCGATGCGGGCCAGCCGCTCGCGGGCGTCGGCGAGGCTGCCGGTGACCTCGGCGAAGTTCTTCTCCGTCGTGCGGCGGTGATCCGCGAAGTCGTCGAGCAGGTGCTGCTGGCTGGACTCAAGGACCGCGGTCCGGCCGGCGAGTTCTCGCAGAGCCTCGTTGTTCTCGTCCAGCTTGTCGCGGGTCTTGGCGCCCTCCCGGCGTTGCTCGAAGATGCTCCCAAGCACGGCGACAAACGTCGCGGCGACAATCGTTAGTAGTGCAGCGTTCAGCGTGAGGAGTGCGGCCTCCATGCAAGCAACCCTAGAGGCTGAGTCAACAGGAATACAACCCTAATATCATAGAATTATCCAAAGATCACTCAGACTTAGGTTCTCGATGCCCGGCTGAGGGGAGGCGCAGTCCCAGCGCCTTCTCGAGGTTCGACAGGTAGTCGGCGTAGGCGCGCAATCGCTTGAGCGAGGGGAATCAGTAGCCGAGGGCTACGTCTACTAGGCCGAGCAGGTTCTCGCCGGCTAGCCAGCGGCGCACGTTCTCGCGCACCCGGTTGGTGATCAGCGGCAGGCCCATCTCGCGGGTGTTGCCGATGTGGGGCGTGATCACGCAGTTGGGCAGGGCCCACAAACCTGAGTCGTCGGGCAGGGGCTCGGGTTCGGTCACGTCCAGAACGGCCCCCGCGATGGTTCCCACGCGAAGCGCGGCCTCCAGCGCGGCGTGGTCGACGTGACCGCCCCGGGCCACGTTCACCAGCCAGCACTGCGGCCCCATCGACTCCAGCAGTGCTCCGTCCACCACGCCGCGGGTCTCGTCGGTCAGCGCCAGCGCCACCACAACCGCGTCGGCCCCGGCCACCGCCTCATGCACATCGGCCAGCGTCATCGTCCGCACTGCGCCCGCGAAAGCCTCCTCGGAGCGCCGCACCACCGTCACCCGGCAGCCCCACGGCTCCAGCAGGCGGATCAGCGAGCGGGTGATGCCGCCCCCGCCCAGCACGGTGATTCGGGTCCCGAACAGGTTTCGGCCCGACTCCGCGCACCACGAGTCAGCTGCCGCGAACAGGTGGAAGTCCCGCAGTCCCATAAGCAGCGCGGCCATGACCCATTCCGCCACGGGATCGGCGTACACGCCCTTGGCGCAGGTCCAGGTCAGGCGGGTGTCGAGGTAGTCGAGGAACGGCTCCACGCCCGCATAGGGGAGCTGCACCCACTCCACCGACGGGGCCGCCGCGATCACCTCCGGGTACATGGCGGCCGCATAGGGGTCGGCCCAGATCAGAGCCCCAGCATCGGCCAGGTCCGCCACGTCGCCGCCCGCGTCGCGCACCGCGGCCGCGAAGGCGTCGTACATCACCGGCCGGGTGTCCGGCGCAACCGCGACGAGCCGGCTCACGTGGCGTGTCCGGCGGTCACGCGACTGCGGCGACTGGTCCGGCGGCGACCGGTTCGGTGGCGGCTTCTCGCGGCGATGAGCCGGCTCACGACGGGTTGTACTGGCGGTCCCCGGCGTCGCCGAGCCCCGGCAGGATGAACCCGTTGGAGTCGAGGGACTCGTCCATTGCGGCCACGCAGACGGCGTCGGCCAGCCCGGAGTCGCGCACCCGCTCGACCCCCTCGGGCGCTGCGATCACGCACACCGCGGTCAGGTGGCCCACGCCCGCGGCCCGCAGCAGCTCGCAGGCATGCACAATCGATCCGCCGGTGGCCAGCATCGGGTCCAGGACCAGCGCGTCCCGCCCATCGAGCGACTCCGGCAGGGTGCTCGCATACTCCCGGGCCACCAGCGTGCTTTCGTTGCGCCTCAAGCCGACGAAGGCGACCTCCACGTCGCCGAGCAGTTCCAGCGCGGCGTCGAGCATGCCCAGTCCGGCCCGCAGCACCGGCACCACCACCGGGGCACGCTGGAGGCGGGAACCCACCGCCGGGCCCATGGGCGTGGTGACGTCGACGGGTTCGAGCGGAGCCTGCCTCATGGCCTCGTACACCAGGATCGAGCTCAGGTCGCGCAGTAGCTGCCTGAACTCATGGTTCGGGGTGGACGCGTCGCGCAGGCGGGTCACCCGCTCGGCCACCAGGGCATTGTCGACGACGTGGATCTCGGTCACGGCCTTCTGATTATCTCGATTCGCCCGCCCTCACCGTAGAGCGCGGCGGCCACCGACTGCACGTCCTCGGGCGTCAGGCGGGCCAGCAACTGGGCCCGTCGCGCCTGGGTCAGCACGCTCTCATCGCCGACGAGGGGCTGGGAGAGCAGCGTGTTGAGCAGGTGGCTGTTGGTGGACTCGCGGTAGTCGGCGGCCCGGATGGCCAATGCCTGTGCGTACTCGGCGGCGGTGAGCCCGTTGGCCGCCACGTCGGCGAGTATCTTGAGGACCTCGGCGTAGACCTCGTCGTAGCGGGCCGGATCGAGGGTGAAGAACACCGCCGAATCGACGACGTGCTCGGGGACGGCGCCGGTGTCGATCCGGGCGCCCGCCGTGTAGGAGGCCCCCAGTTCCTCGCGGATCGTCAGGAAGAGACGATTGCTGAGCGCGGTCGACAGCACATCGGTGGCGACCGAACGGAGCGGGGTCACCGCGAGGTCGGCCTCCTGGTAGATCACCAGGATGGCGCTCTCGCCCTCGGTGAGCATGATCTCGCGCTGCACCAGCTCCGACGGCATGGGCCGGCGACGGTTGACGAAGCTGTCGGGCTCGCCCGCCGGCAGGGTGCCGATGTAGTGGCGGGCCAGGCTCTCGATGACCGAAGCGTCGATGTCCCCGACGACGGCCACCACCATGTCGTCGACCGACCCGAGACGGCTCTGGTACAGCGACAGCAGGCGCTGCGGGGTGAGCGACGCGATCTCCTCGCGGCTGGCCACGATGCGGTGCCAGGTGTCGCCGTAGCGGGCCTCCCAGTAGGCCACCGACGCCTGCAGGCGGGGATCGCTCTCGGCTCGCGCCACCCGCTCCTCGGCGGTGTTGACGGCGTCGCCGTAGGCCCGGTCGTCCACCCGCGGCGCGGTCATCAGCAGGTGCATGAGCTGGAACATGGTCTCGGCGTCCTCGGGGCTGGCCCCGGCGTTGAAGCCCTCGACCGACTCGCCGATATAGGCGTTGACCACCGCGGCCCGGTCCTCGAGGAACCGGCTCAGCTGCGACCGGGACAGGTCGCCCAGGCCGCTGCCCTGGACCGCGTCCAGCGCGATGGCCGACAGGGCCCGGTCGCCGGGCTGGAGGACCGACCAGCCTCCCAGCGACTGGGTGCGCATGTGGACCAGTCCGGCGGAGATGTCGGAGGGCGCGAAGATCACCCGCGCCCCGTTGGCGAACTCCCACTGGTAGGCGTCCGGCAGCACGTCGACGGGTCCCTCCGAGACCGGTGCGACCGGCTCGGGCGCGGACATGAGCTCCGTGACGGCGGCCTCCTCGGGCGGTGGAGGCCCGGGCTCGGCAGCCGCCCAGGCCGCATCGAGGTCGGCCTCCGTCGGCACGCTGGAGGGGTCGGGGCCGACCGCGATGGCCAGCAGCCCGCCCCGGTTCATCTGCCAGCGGTAGTGCTCGGTGAGCTCCTCGGGCGTTATCTGCTCGAGCAGCGCCACCGTGCGCAGCACCGCCGTCGCGACGGCGCTTATGTCGGCGCCGTAGAAGAAGTGGTTCTCGTAGAGCCCCGCCCACGCTTCGTCCTGGGTGGTGGATGCCCTGTTCAGCTGCAACTCGAGGGAGACCAGCCGTTGGCTGATGGCACGCCGGAGGTCTCCGGCGGTGAAGCCGTGCTCCTGCGCGGTGAGCAGCACCGCGAGATAGTCCGTCGAGGCGGTGTCGAGGTTGTCGCCCCGCCAGTTGGTGCCGTAGTAGCGCAGACCCCGGGTGTAGGTGAAGGCGAAGAAGCTGGGAGGATCGACCTGGCTCAGCTCCCCTCGCTGGTAGGCGTCGTCGAGACGGTTCTGGATCATCACCTCGATGAGGGTCTCCATCGTTGAGAGCCGGTCCCCGCCGACGGTGCTCAGGTCGTGGGGGGCGATGGGAATGTCGAGGGAGATGTACGAGTAGGCCTGCCTCGGGTCGGTGAACACATGGGACGAGGACTCCGGGTCGGGGGTTATGTCCGCTCTGGGCGGTCGGCGGCCCTCGCCGGCCGGCAGCGGCGCGAAGTACTCCTCCACCAGCGCCTCGAGGTCCTCGACGGACATGTCGCCCACGGCCACCACCGCCAGGTTGGCGGGGACGTACCACTTGTCGTAGAAGTCGCGCAGCATCTCGGGTGTGAACGAGTTCACGGTGCCGGCGTTGCCGATCGGGTCCCGGCCCTCGTAGGGGGTGCCCCGGGTGTAGATCCGGTCGAACCCGCGTGTGATGGTGCCGCTGAGGCTCGCCAGCGCGAGGCGCATCTCGTCGAGGACCACACCCCGCTCGGATTCGACCGCCTCGGCCTCGAACGTGGCCGAACCGGCCATCTGCGACAGGGCGTGGAACACCCGGGCCACGTCGGCGGGGTCGTCGGTGCGCACCTGGGCCTCGTAGACGGTCTCGTCGTAGCCCACATGGGCGTTCACGTCGGGCCCGAGCTCGACGCCGATCTCCCGCAGCGCCGCATCCAGGGTATTGCCGGGATAGTCGGCGGTGCCGTTGAACAGCATGTGCTCGACGAAGTGCCCGATGCCGGCTTCGTGGTCGGCCTCGTCGACCGATCCGACGTTGACGAGCAGCCGCACGTCGAGGCTGTCGCCCGGGCTGTCGTTTTGGCGCAGGTAGTACGTGAGGCCGTTGTCGAGTTTCCCGACGGTCACGGCCGGGTCGATGGGCAGCGGGGCGGGGTCCTGGGCGGGCACCGGTTCGGCCGGGTACACCAGCCCGATCGCCCGGGCCAGGAATGTGGCCATCTCTCCGCGGGTCACATTGTCCTGCGGGCAGTAGCGGGCCGGGTCGCGGTAGCACCCGGCTGTGATCCGCGCGGCTGCGAGCCGGTCGACGTCGTGGGCGAAGACATGATCGGCGGGCACGTCCGCGAAACCGGCCCTCACACCCTCGTCCAGGTTGAAGGCTCTAGCCAGGACCGCCGCCATCCGGCCGCGGTCGACGGGGTCGTCAGGGCAGAAGCTCAAGGGGTCGGTCTCGCACCCCTCGACGATTCCCAGCTCGGCGAGGCGCTCCACGTGCGGGGACCACCATGCATCCGGGTCGACATCGGCGAAACGCGACGTCTCGGCCGCGGGCGGGTCGGCGCGGTCGAGGGTCCTGGCCAGCCAGACCGCCATCTCCCAGCGGGGAAGGTCCTCGTTGGGGCAGAGTTCGTCACTGTCGGCGCAGCCGGTGCGGGAGAACATGTCCACGCCCGTATGGATCTCGAATCTCGCCAGCGCATCGATGGAAGGCTGATGGACGCCGGCGTCCTGGCTCGGCGCCGGCGCCGTCTGGCCGGCGGCGGCGGGGGCAAGGGCGAGGACCGAGGCCGCGATGGCGAGGGCGGCCAGCACGGCGATGCGGCGGTGGGCTTGGAGCATGGCTGAGTCTCCTGGGGTCCGGTGGGGGGTCGGGGCGGGGGAGGGCTTCAGGTGCGGCCTCGCGTCAAGCGGGGGGCTCGCTCTGGGCCGCCTCCAGCGGAGCATATCGAGGCTTGACGATGCCCTCGATTATCTGCAGCCGTTCCCGGAACGGCAGGAAGCTCGACTTCATGGCGTTGACCGTCAGCCACCGCAGGCGGGTCCAGTCGTATCCGAACGCATCGACGAGGGCGGCCATCTCCGAGGTCATCGACACGTTCGACATCAGCCGGTTGTCGGTGTTGACCGTCACCCGGAACCGCAGGTCGACCAGCGTGTCGATGGGGTGCTCCGCAACCGAGGCGAACACGCCGGTGTTGACGTTTGAGGTGGGGCACACCTCCAGGGGGATGCGGCGGTCCCTGATGTAGTGGGCCAGCCGGCCCAACGTGCGGTCGCCGCCGTCGTCGGTGGCGATGTCCTCGATGATGCGGATGCCGTGACCGAGGCGCTCGGCGCCGCAGAACTGCAGGGCCTTCCAGATCGAGCGGGGGCCGTAGGCCTCGCCCGCGTGGATGGTGATGTGGAAGTTCTCGCGATGGCAGTACTGGAACGCGGCCAGGTGGTCGTCGGGGGGATACCCGTCCTCGGGTCCGGCGATGTCGAAGGCCACCACACCCTGGTCCCTCCAGCGGACCGCGGCCTCGGCCACCTCGACCGACCGGTGCAGATGGCGCATTGCGCTGCAGATCGCCCGGATGGTCAGGGCGGTTCCGGAGCTCCCCTGGGAGAATCCCTCGAGGACCGCCTCGACGGCTCCGTCGAGGGTGAGGCCCCGCTCGACGTGCAACTCGGGCGCGAACCTCACCTCGGCGTAGACGACCCCGTCGGCCGCGAGGTCCTCGGCACACTCGCGTGCCACCCGCACGACGGCGTCGGGGGTCTGCATCACCCCGACGGTGTGGGCGAACGTCTCCAGGTAGAGGGTCAGGTCCTTGCGGTTGGCGCCCCGCTGCATCCAGGAGGACAGCCCGGCCGGATCGGTGGTGGGCAGATCTGCGTAGCCGGTCTCGTCGGCCAGTTCGATGATGGTCTCCGGGCGCAGCCCGCCGTCGAGATGGTCGTGGAGCACAACCTTGGGGGCGTGGCGGATGCGGGCAGGGGTAGGAGGGCCGACCTCGGCAGCGTTCTCGGGATTCAGGATGCCTCAGGGTAGCCTGATGGTCCTGATGACCCTTTCTGATCCACTCATGGACGATCGCCCCCTCGGAGCCGACGCGGCTGAACCTATCCCGACCGGGTCCGGCACCTTCGCCGAACTCGGGTTGCGCGACGAGATCGTGGTGGCGTTGACGGCGCGGGGGATCACCGCTCCGTTCCCCATCCAGACGCTCACCATTCCCGATGCGCTCGCCGGGCGCGACGTGTGCGGCAAGGCCAAGACCGGCTCGGGCAAGACCCTAGCCTTCGGCCTTCCGGTGTTGCAGCGGCTTCCCCGGTCCGAGCCCGGCTCGCCCACCGGCCTGGTGCTGGCGCCCACCCGCGAGCTGGCCAACCAGATCTGTGACGAGCTGGCTGCGCCTGCGGCCGCGGTGCGCCGGCGTGTGCTCGCCACCTACGGCGGGGCGCCCATCGACAAGCAGATCAACCGGCTGCGCGCCGGTGTCGATCTGGTGGTGGCCACGCCGGGCCGGATGATCGACCTGATCGACCGGGGCGCGGTGAACCTGCGAGCCGTGCGCCATGTGGTGGTGGACGAGGCCGACCGGATGGCCGACATGGGATTCCTGCCCCAGGTCGAGTGGGTCCTGCGCAACGTCGAGAGCGGGCATCAGACGCTGCTGTTCTCGGCCACCCTCGACGGCGCGGTCGACTCGTTGATCAGGCGCTACCAGAGCAACCCCGCGATGCACTCGGTGGCTCCCCGCGAGATCACCGTGGCCGAGATGGTCCACCGATTCGTGGGGGTCCACAAGCTCGACAAGGTGAAGGTGGCCGCGGCCATCGCCGGCCCGGTGAGGCGCACGCTGATGTTCACCCGGACCAAGGTGGCCGCCGACCGCCTGGCCCGCGATCTGCGACGCGAGGGCGTCAAGGCCTCGCCCATACACGGCGACCTGCGCCAGACGGCCCGCGAGAAGTCCTTGAGCCAGTTCATCGCCGGCGAACTCCCAGTGCTGGTGGCGACCGATGTGGCCGCCCGGGGGATCCACGTCGACGATGTGGATGTGGTGGTGCAGTACGACCCGCCCTCGGATCACAAGACCTACGTGCACCGGTCTGGGCGCACCGCCCGGGCCGGCGAGTCCGGCGTGGTGGTGACCCTCTCGTTGTGGCACGAGGAACTAGACGTGAAGAGGCTCCAGCGGCGGCTCGAACTCGACGAGCCGATCGTTGAGATGTTCTCCAATGACGCCCGCTTGAAGAATCTGGTCCACTGGGACCGGAGCGCGCGTTGATCCTCGCGGCGGCCTAGACTGGTCGGCGACCCTTACGGGTCACGTCATCAAGAGCGGTTCGGCCCCGCGGGGTCGGGCCCGGCAACCTGGGACGGACACCCAAGGTGCCATCCCGCCTCCGGGCGGGGATGCGGCGCCGGCCCGGCCGGCGCAACCAAGTGTCCTACGGGGAACCCCCGCAGTCACTGGCCCTTGAGTATCCGGTCCGGCCGCCGGCCGCCGGTCCAGAGGAGCGGGGGCGCTGAGCACCGGAAGCGAGGAGCAAGGTTGAGCGCGGGTTCCCACATCGAGCCTCCGACTCCCGCGGGCGGGCGAGCCGGCCCCGGGGGGCGCTTCCCGGCCGGGCTGCCCGTCACCGGCGCCTGGCAGCCCGGCGACCCCGCGGGCGACCGCCGGTTCCTGGCCATCGCCGACGGGCGGCCCTTCGCCCTGGAGTGGGGCGGCCACCTGACCGAGGTGCGGCTGGCCTACGAGACCTGGGGCGAGCTCGACGCGCGAGCCTCCAATGCCGTGCTCGTGTGCCACGCACTGACCGGCGACTCGCATGCCGCCGGCGAGAGCGGTCCCGCTCATCCCACCGGGGGCTGGTGGGCCGAGTTGATCGGTCCCGGCAAGGCGATCGACACCGACCGCTACTTCGTGGTGTGCAGCAACGTGCTGGGCGGCTGCCAGGGCACGACCGGTCCCGCCGACTTCGACCCCGCGGCCGGGCGGCGCTACGGGCCGCGCTTCCCGGTCGTGACGATCCGAGACATGGTGCGGGCCCAGGCTCTGCTGGCCGATCACCTTGGCATCGCGGGATGGCTCGGCGTGGTCGGCGGGTCGATGGGCGGCATGCAGGTGCTGGAGTGGGCGGCCATGTACCCCAGGAGGGTGCAGTCGATCCTGCCGCTGGCCACCTGCGCCGCGGCCAGCGCCCTGCAGGTCGCTTGGAGCACGGTGGAGCGCCTGGCCATCGCCACCGACCCCGGCTGGTGCGACGGCGACTACTACGACAAGCCCGAGGGGCCCTGGATGGGCCTGGCGGTGGCCCGCCAGATCGCCCAGGTGACCTACCGGTCCGGTGAGTCCTTCGAGCGCCGTTTCGGGCGGCAGATGTTCGATCCCGTCGAGGCCTTCGATCTGTGGGGACGCTTCCAGATGGAGTCGTACCTGGACCACCACGGCCAGAAGCTGGTGAAGCGCTTCGACGCCAACACCTATGTGGTGCTCAACCGGTCGATGGACCTGCACGACATCGGGCGGGGCAGGGGCGGCACCGCCGCCGCGCTCGGCCGCATCCGCGTGCCGGTTCTGACCGCGTCGGTTCGCAGCGACCGCCTGTACCCGCCCCACGAGCAGCGGGAGCTGCGCGACGGGATCCTCGCGGGCGGCGGGGACTGCCGCCTCGTGACGCTCGACAGCGACGAGGGCCACGACGGGTTCCTGCTCGAGCACGAGCTGCTGCACGATCCGGTCAGCCGCTTCCTGGAGGAGGTTCACGGTGACTGACGCCGAACTGCACGCCCACACCCGGGCGATCCGGGCCGGCCGCGCCGACAACCAGAACGCGCTGGCCCCGATCCTGTGGGCCACGTCAACGTTCACCGCGGCCAGCGTCGCCGAGGCCCGCGACCTCGCGGTCGACACCCACTCGACCCGGTTCTACACCCGCTACGGCAACCCGACGGTCAAGGCGTTCGAGGACGTCGTGGCCGACCTCGAGGGCACCGAGTCGGCCCGGGCGTTCGCCTCGGGCATGGGCGCGTTGAGCGCCATCGTGCTGGGGCTGTGCTCCAGCGGCGACCACATAGTGGCCCAGCGCCAGCTCTACGGCGGCACGCAGCTGCTGTTGCAGACGGCCTGTCCCCGCTTCGGCATCGGCGTGACCTTCGTCGACGGCACCGAGCCCGGCGCGTTCGCCGATGCCGTCATCCCCGGTCGCACGATGCTGGTGATCGCGGAGTCGCCCGCCAACCCGAAGCTCGATGTGGTCGATCTGGCCGAGGTGGGCGCCATCGCCGGGCCGATGACGGTGGTGGACTCGACGTTCGCCACGCCGCTGGGGCAGAGGCCGGCCGAGTTCGGGGTCGACCTGGTGGTGCATTCGGCCACCAAGGCCATCGCCGGCCACAACGATGCCACCATCGGGGTGGTGGCCGGCAGCGAGGAGTTGCTGGCGTGGCTGTGGAACTACGCCGTGCTGCACGGTGCGGCGGCCTCGCCGTTCGACGCCCTGAACGCCCTGAGGGGAATCCGCACGCTGGCGGTGCGCCTGCGTCAGCAGACCGGCACCGCCACCGCGCTGGCCGAAGCGCTCGGGAGTCATCCGGCGGTCGAGGCCGTGTACTACCCGGGCTTGGCCTCCCATCCCCAGCATGAGCTGGCGGCCAGGCAGATGGACCTGGCCGGGGGCCTGGTCACCTTCGACCTGAAGGGCGGGTACGAGGCCGGCAAGGCATTCATGGAGGAGGTCCGGGTGGTGCAGTTCGCCACCTCGCTGGGCGGTCCGGAGAGCCTGGTCACCCATCCGGCGTCCACCACCCATGTGAGCCTGCTGCCCGAGGAGCTCGAGGCGCTGTGCGTCGGTCAGGGCACCGTCCGGTTCTCGGCGGGCCTGGAGCACACCGGCGATGTGGTCGCCGACGTGGTCGGGGCTCTGGACCGGATCGACGGCAGCGCGGCTTCCTCGGCCCGGTAGCGTCGAAGATGGTGCGCTTGTTCAGAGGTTGGATGACGGCACCGCTGCTTGCGGTGGCGCTGTGCCTGCTGGCGGCCGGGCCGGCCTCGGCTGCCGACGGCGGCGACGAGCTGGTTGTCAGTGTCGACCAGTCCGACTCCCTGGGCCTGGTCAAGACGGCCCAGTCCGATGGCGGCACCGATGCGGACTCCGGTCCGGACCGGCGCCTGGTCGGGCGGGAGAGCGGCGAGCGGGTGGATGCGGTGGTGATCGCCCTCTGGACCATCGCCGGGGTGATGACCGTGCTGCTCGGGGTCTTCCTGTGGCACACCAGCCCTCGCCGGCGCCTGCGGTTGGCGGGCCCGTCGGCTGAGCTGTTCGACGGCGCCGAGGGGAGTGTCGGACCGTCCGAGGATGCGTCGACCGGGGATGTGGCGGCCGAGGATGTGGCGGCCGAGGATGTGGCGAGCGGGGATGTGGCGGCCGAGGATGCGGCGAGCGGGGATGTGGCGGCCGAGGACGAGTCGCGAGAGGACTCGCTCGAGGGTGGCGTTGGCGGGAGGGTGCGAGAGGCGCTCCTCTGGCTCCGCTCGCGGGTGGCTCCGCAACAGGTTTCGGTGCCTGCCGTCGATGAGGTTTCGGTGTCTGCCGTCGATGACTCCCAGCAGGAGTCCGGCAGGGATTCCGAGGACGAGTCGGCTGTGTGGAAGTTCGGCGAGGAGGACGGCGGGGAGCGTTCGGTCTAGATTGGCGGCCATGGCCGACGGTTTCGATGCTGACGCGATGATCGAGCGCTTCCGAGAGCGCGCCGCGGGGGTCAAGCGCCGGAACCTTCCGCCGGTGGCGGGCGAGGAGCGGAGGCACTTCCTGGAGCAGGCCCAGCTGGACTTCCAGGACTTCGCCATGATCGGCGACGCCACCGCCACGTTCACCGAAGGCGTCCTGCAGCTGACCATCGATCTGCGGCCGCCGGAGGCCGGCTGAAGGCGTGGGCCTCGGGGTGTTGGCGGTAGGATCGGCCATCCCGCGGACGTAGCTCAGTTGGTAGAGCGCAACCTTGCCAAGGTTGAGGTCGCCGGTTCGAAGCCGGTCGTCCGCTCGGATGGATACCGCCGGAGCCCTCCGTGGTGACCTTGGAGCGGGGCTCGGCGCGATAGGGGGCGTGGCGCTCTGCACGCTCGGCGACTATTGGCGACCGGACCGTGACGAGCGCACCGGGATCGGCGAGCTGGTCCACCGGGCCAAGGACGGGGACGATCCGGGGGCTGCGACGGAGCTGGCTGAGCGGTTCGCCGGCCTGGCACCGGGCCTGCCGGAGGCGCGAGGCGGCGTGCCGCGGCTGGTGGCGCCGGTCCCGTCCCGGCCGGCCGCGGACGGCGACGATGCCCGCCCGCATCTCGCTGAGCTGCTGGCTGCGTCGTTGGCCGCGGCCGGGGCGGGGGAGTACCGGCCGGAGCTTGTGGAGAAGACCAACCCCACGCCCCGCCTGCGTCACGTTGATCCCGAGCACCGAGCCGAGGTGGCGGCCTCAGCGGGCTACAGGGCTCGTGAGCCGGTGGCCGGACGCCACATCGTGGTGGTCGATGATGTGGTGCTCACCGGCACGACGCTTGGCGCGGTGACCGCCTGCCTGCGCGACGCGGGAGCGGCCTCGGTGACGGCGGCGGTAGCGGCCCGCACTCGGCTGCGCTGAAACAGCGCGAGTCAGCGGGCAGGACTCCGTCAGTCCCGTCCGGTACCCGGTTGCTCGTGCATGCGCCGCAGCGCCGCTGCGATGTCGTCAACGCTGAGGGAGCCCGCGGCGGCGGCCATGACGAGTTCGTACACGTCGTCGTTGGCGGCTGCGCGCACGCTGGCCTCGTTGAGTTCCAGGAAGACGGACGCCGCAAGCCAGCCGAGGCGCTTGTTGCCGTCGATGAGGGGGTGGCTGTTGACGACCGACTGCAGAAGCGCGCCGGCTTTGGTCCAGACATCCGGGTACGCGTCCTCGCCGAAGGCTGAGGCCTGTGGTCGTGCCGCGGCTGCCCCGAGAAGTCCGACATCGCGCACCGGCGGAGGCTCGCCGAGCAGCCGGCGGGCCAGTTCCAGGAGGTCCTCAGTGTCGAGGTACTCGAAGCTGCGGCTCACTCGCCCAGCCGCCGGAGCGCGTCGGCGTGGCGCTCCATGATCGCGTCGGCCGCGGTTGCGACCCGGTCGCGATGCTCAGCCCTGGCGACGTACTCGCGCACCGCCCGCCGGACCGCCTCCTGCATGGAGGTGCCGTCGAGCGCGGCTCGCATCCGCAGAGCGTCCTGCTCCTCCTCGGTCAACCTGAGTGTCATCGCCATGGCAAAATGGTATCAAATCGATATCACACCCGTGCGACGTGACGTGGGCGACCCCATAGCGCCGGTACGCTGCGAGTCCCTGCGCCGGTGCCCGAGCGGACCAAGGGAACGGCCTGCAAAGCCGTAAAGCCGCGGGTTCAAATCCCGCCCGGCGCTCCAGTCCAGTTTCCAGTGGCGCCTTCGCCTGCATTCTGCGTTTGGGTTCGCCAAACTGACCGCAAGTGCTCTGGGTGGCGCGATTGGATGCCTGGATGGGCTATCTCGCCGTTGGTTGAGCGCGATCCAGGTGGTCGGTGATTCCTCTGGACTGCGCTCGGGTGCGCCCAGGTCGGCGGCCTCAGGCCGCCGACCTGGACTTGAGTCCCTAGTGGGCGTCAGGGGGTGCTCGGTTGGGTTGTGGCTGATTGTTCCCGGGCTCTGGTGCGGGTAAGGGGGTCTGGCTGCCGTGTTACGGTCTGTGGTCATGGCATGGCCAACTGCTGCAATAGGCAGCACATCCAACCGGCTGCGAGTGTTCTCGTCGGATACCGCGAGCCCCGGATTCGTTGCCTTGTGCTGGGGAGGCTTCCAGACTGCTCGGTGGTTGGCATGCTGGCGTACCGCGGGACACCCAGCCTACGTGCGGTGGCACCGGCACTCCAGAACTCGTACCGAGTATTGGGTCCCCGCAAACAGCACTCTGACGTCGACCGCTCTGGTTGGAGCACCCGGGCCATGCCAACGTAGCGCTACTCGTAGCTGCGGACTCGCATCAAGTTGCCGGAGACATCCGATGCGCGGCCGGCAGTATCTGGACCGACGATCCGGGCCCGATCTCGATTAAGGAAGCTGAGCCTGGGAAAGAGACCCGTGATACGACACACGACTGATCCGAAGCCCGCTCGTCGCGGTACCACTCACGCGCTAGTCCTCGTGGGTGTCGCCGCGGTCATGTTCTCGCTTATCCCTATCTCGATCGACGTTTCTGGCAGTAGTGGCGCTCCCATGGCGGTTGGTGCTGGCTTTATCGTCGGCTATGCGCTCTCAACGCATGTGGCGCGTTACTATAGTTCGGACAATCGACCAGTATCGTATCGACACATACTCCGAAGATGTCGCAGTGGCCAAGTCGCACTCGGAAGTCTCATTTTCTCCTTTGTTCTGATGGTCATCAACTCGTTCGATTATCTCTTTTTCTCATGGTCTACCGTCTATATGGACACAGCGGTGAGTTCGTCATTGATGGAGATATGGCCGGTGCTCTGGATCTTGGCCTTCCAGTATATTGACAGGGCGAGATATGGGGTTAGTGAGTATCGAGTTGTTCCATTCATTACCGTCGTCCTAATGATACTGGGAGCTGGAGCAATAGCCCTTGTCATATTCTCTTCTGTGAGTACACAATTCTCTGATCAGAGCGCATCATTGCCCATACTCGGAATCCTCCTTGGCATTGTGGCTCCAGCAGTTGGCGCGTTGGGAGCATTCAACTTCCTTCTCACTGATCGAATACTGTTCGGCAAGACTCGGAGCGCCAAGGATGATTGGGCGATACTCGCCTCAGAGGATGTCGAACTTGAGCAAGTCGAGGAGTCCATCACGCATGCTGGCGTGGTGCTAAGTCGTGTTTGTGCCACACCTATTGTGGTACTTGTTGCTGTTCTTGATGATGGGTTTAGGTCTGCCCTCTTATCTCGTCCATTCCTGGGAGGACTATTGTGCGGGTTGCTGCTGAATGGACCGGGAAGCGTACTACTTCGGAGAGCACACATCATTAGTTCACGACGAGAGATCATCTCGCTTCAGTACCTTTCTCCGATCTTGTCTCTGTTCTGGCTAGCACTCTTTACCAGCATCGATGTTGCAAGGATGGATTTTCTGATATTTGGTACAGTCAGTATTGTCGCACTCAACATGCTGATTAACGCTGACCCGGAGCAAAAGAAGGGAGTAGAGTTTGACGATAGGGAAGCCGGAGTTATTCAAGAACGTTACAGCCTAAAGGCTCTTGTGATTTCGTTGCTGGGATTTGGTATGTTGATCTTCTTTCGCGATGAACTCTTGACTGGTTATGATCTTTCATGGAGCGAAGATGGGAGCTACTGGGCAGTGCTGGGATTGGCTTCTACAGTTTTCGCCCTTCTGTTAGCCTTCAGGCTGACTCGTGTAGAATCGTTGCTCCTGGCAGAGGACTATAGGACGCTGGGGATAGTTCGTAGAGTCGAAATGCTTCCGAAGAAGATCTTTGGCACTCAAGATGATGAAGACTCAAAGATGTACTTGCTCGAATGGATTCGGCGCCTAAATCGAGCCAACAGCCTCGATGAGTATCGTCACGCATACAATCGTACACATCGCTTCTTTCAGGTCATATTGAACCGAATCGATGAGGGTGACTTGCAACTAACGGGTGAGGAGAAGCTAGAAGTGAGTGCAATTCGTACCGAACTTGATGCTCTTGCACATGGAAGGCAACATGCCCGGGAGTTCGCGGAACGGGTTGCCTTGTGGTTGATTGGCGGAACGATTGTAGTGATCTGTATGGCAGTGCCACCACAAGGCTCGGACTGGGCTCGCGTGTTGTCGGAGATCTTCTCTATTGTTCTTTCCTCAATCGTAATCTATCTCCTATTTCACCTAGCTGATCTGCGCCGGTCACGTGCTGATGAGCTTCTGATGGAGAAGGATCCCGATTGGAAGTTCTTGTCGGATGGACTATATGTCCGCTTCCGTGACGAGAACGATGCGACATGGCAACGGATTTTCTCTGGGCTCATCATTGTCGGGATCGTGGCTACGGTTGTGGGACTGTTGGTTTGGAATCGGTTGGGCTTTACGTGAGCACGAGATGACGCCGAGGGGATTAACGGCGTGACCCCAGGGTGCTATGTTCCGTGTGTGACGCCGGACTTCTTCCATTATGGGAGCAGCGACGTACCTCCGAGGCTTGTTAGGCAGCGTTCCTGGCCGAGCATTTCGGGAAGTTGGGCCGATCTTGAGGAAAGCACCACCTTGAATCCCTCGCTAGCAGGAGGTGGGCGAACCAGCTACGCAAACCAGAGTTCGACCGTCGATTGTTGGTCGCGTCGGGTCCTCTCAAGAAGCCCCTGCCCCAAAGCACCCGCGAACAGCAGCGCGAGCACCGCCGTATGTGGGACTGGATCAAGAGCGCGGAACGAGTGGCCCTCAGGGAGGCTGAAGAGGACCTTCGCTACTATGGGAATCCTTGGGGAGCATTCAAGACAGCGAAGAAAGTGTACGACCGGTTCCGGATCTGAGCTGAGGCTTGGCGCGCACTAGGGAAGCCTCCGGGGTAGACGGCGGCGCGTGTCGTTCGCCTCTCGACGCGATGCGTAGCTGAGCGCTGCCCGCCGGTGGTGCGCGAAGCTAACTGACATCGGCATCGATGATGTGCCCGAACTGATTGGCAACGGCGTGCGTTTGCGCGAACTCCGTGACAGCGACATCGCGCAGCGGGCGTCGTTGGGGCGTAGCCGTGAGATCATCCGCGGATTCGGCGGCGACCTCGACGCGGACGAGCCCATGACCGAAGCGGACGCCGCTGCAGAGCTGGGCCAGCGGTTCGGGCCGGGCCCGCACTGGGTGATCGCCGACCAACGCGACGTGTTCATCGGAGTGGTGCGCCTTGCTCCGATCGATGTTGCGAACCGGTCGGCACGGCTCGGTATCGGCATCCTTGATCCGGATCGCCTCGGTCAGGGACTTGGTAGCGAGGCAATTCGCCTCGCGCTGGGCTACGGGTTCGACTGTCTGGACCTGCATCGGGTGAGCCTCACTGTCCTGGCGGACAACTCCAGCGCTATCGCGGCCTACGCTCGATGCGGATTCGTCGTCGAGGGCCGATTTCGCGACAGCCTCTGGCGCGACGGCACGTGGCACGACGACTTGTCCATGGCCATCCTCAAACCGCAGTGGGATGCTCAACGCGCTGGTGAGCAGGTGCCGCAAGCGGGGCGTTAGGGGTCAACGTGTCTGGGTGGGATTACGGAGTGCCGGAGGGCTTTGGCCCGGCGGAGCATCTCGCGCCTAAGTTCCCGCGGGATTTCTTTGTGTTTCGGGGCACTGATCAGAGATGGGGGTCTGTACATGCTCCCGACAGGCTTGTGCGGCAGCGGCCGTGGCCGACACTGCAAGGGCGTCTTCCCGACCTCGAGGAAGCCATCGCGTGGTTCGAGCACATCGCTGAGATCAGCGGGATCATGCTGTTGAGGCTGGCTCCGGGCACGGGCCAGGCTGGGCTCTACAGCCTGCAGGAACGAGCGATCTACCTGGCTGATGAGCTGTTCGAGCTGCCGCCGATGTACGCGTGGGTGCTGGCCCATGAGCTGGCCCACGCCGTGGATCCGCGTTTTGAGGCGTTCGGCGCGATCGAGTACGGCCAACCCAAGTACAGCCACCGCACCCGCGACTACGAACTGATCGCCGAGAGTGCCGCCATGGACGCCTTGTTGTCGTTCAAAGTGATTCCGTTTCAAGACAGCGAGTACCTGTCGGGCCTTGCTGGCAAGAGGTGGCGCAAGAAGCTGACCGGCCCCGACAGGGGCGCTCGCCTGGTGGTGGCGTCAGGCATCCTGCGCAAGCCGCTGCCACTAGACACCCGCGAGCAACAGCGCGAACACCGCCGAGCTCAACTAAACCTGCAGGCCACCATCCACCGCCTCGACAAGCGGCTACAACAGGAGATGGCGGTCCACAGATACACGCAGGACCCGTTCTCGCGCAAAGCAATACTCGATCTGTGGAGATGACCCTGTAGCCGATCAGCGGTCAAGGGCGGCTCTGGTCTGTCGAGGGGTGGTTCGTAGACTTCGACTATGCGGACGCCGTTGTCGGATGGCGATCATGAGTTCTTGAGCGGGTTCCGGTTCCAGTCCGAGCGGGTCTGGGATGACGACTCGGCGGTGTCTGATGCGGCGGTGGGGCGGGTGATGCTGTTGGGTGACATCCACAACAGCCGCAAGGTGTTGGACGCAGCGCTGCGAACCACTCGCGATGAGGATTGCGACGTGTTGGTGCAGGTCGATGACTTCTGGCTCCAGGACTCCAACTGGCGTGGCTTCTCTCCCGAGCACGCCGGCGTCATGTACTCGGCGGTGCATGCGCCCATTCCGGTGGTGGTCGTGGATGGCAACCACGAAGTCTGGCCGTGCTTGTCGGCGTTTCTGGCACGCGACGACACCGCCACGGCTCGCGAGATGGGCCGGCCGCTGCACTTGGCCGGCTCGCTGTGGTGGGCCGACCGCGGCAGCACCTAGACCTGGGCAGGCCGACGCTTCGGGGCGCTGGGCGGCTCCGCGTCGCCTGACCGGTGGATGCCCCGCGCCACGCCGTACTGAGGTGGGTCCCTGATTTGAGTCCGCGTGTTGTGGGTCTGAGTCCCCAAGGATGGGAGGATGACCACAATGAAGCGGAGAAGGCATACTCCGGAGCAGGCGGTTCGCAAGGTCCGTGAGGGCGAGCGGATGCTGGGCGCGGGCACGGATCTCACCGAGGTTCTGCGGCATCTGGAGATCACCGAGTCGACCTGGCATCGCTGGCGCCGGGCCTATGCGGGGATGAGCGCGTCGGATGCTCGGCGGCTCAAGGAGCTGGAGGCCGAGAACGCCAGGTTGAAGAAGCTGTTGGCGGAGGCGGAGCTGGACAAGGCGATGCTCAAGGAGCTGGCCGAGGGAAAATGGTGACCCCGGACCGTCGCCGGATCGCCGTTGAGCGGCTCCAGGTGCGGTTCGGGGTGTCTGAGCGTCGGGCGTGTCGGGTGGTGGGCCAGCACCGTTCGACCCAGCGCCGGCCCAAAGCGCCGCCGAGCGCAGCTGAGGAGCGGCTGCGGGAGCATCTGCGGGACTTCGCGAGATGCCATCCCCGCCTGGGGTGGCGCAAGGCCCATGTGGTCGCTTGCCGGCAGGGGCTGGTGACCAATTCCAAGCGCACACGGCGCCTGTGGCGTGATGAGGGCCTTCAGCGGCCGCCTCAGCGTCGAGCCAAGCGCCGCCGGCTCACCGACGGCACCGCGGCGAGGCTGCGCGCCAGCTGCCCCAACGACGTGTGGGCCCTGGACTTCCAGTTCGACGAGACCGCCGATCTGCGCCGCATCAAGCTGCTCAACGTCGTCGACGAGTTCACCCGAGAGGCCCTCGCCATCGAGGCCGCCCACAGCATCGACTCCGACGGCGTCGTCGGCACCGTGGAGCGCCTCGTCGCCGACCGCGGCGCCCCAGCGCATCTGCGCATGGACAACGGTCCCGAGCTCACCGCGGCCGCGCTAAGGGACTGGTGCCGGATCTGGGGCACCCACACCGCCTACATCGAGCCCGGATCGCCCTGGGAGACCCCCTTCGTGGAGTCCTTCAACGGCAGGCTGCGAGACGAGTGCCTCAACATCGAGGACTTCGCCAACATCCTCGAAGCCCAAGTGATCCTCGAGGACTGGCGAACTGAGTACAACCACTACCGGCCCCACCAATCCCTCGGCGGGCTCACTCCCGCCGCCTACGCTTCCCACTGGAAGCAACACCAACACCCATAGCACCTGGACTCACAAACGGGTCCCCCTCAGTACCGCTGGGAACAGGAAACAACCACCAGAGAGGACCTAGAGCGGCTGTTGGACAACGCCTCCGACGGGCTGGATGTACTGATCAGCCACGACGCGCGCAATGAACGCGCTTCGTGGTCTCCTCAAATGTGCAGCAAGGCGATTTCAAATGTGCAGCACCATCTGAGGGTGTTCGTTTGCGGAGGTCAGGGGATTATGCGAACCCGCCTCCAGTCCCAGCTCCAGTTCAGTCGGCGCCTTCACCCTATCTTGGCTTTCTCCCTGGGCTAGGCGAACAGAGTCCGACCTCGGGCCTATTCGAAGACGTCCAGGCGTCCGCTGCCGAGGAGCCGCTTTGCCGCGTCGATCGCGGCTTGTGCGGTGTTGAGGGCTTGCTGGGCGTCGTTCTCGTCGACTCCGGGGGAGTCTTCGTCGGGATACTCGGTGCGGTTGCGGCGCCGGCGCATGGCGTGCAGGCGGCCGAATACCGCCATTCCGCCTCGATCGTTGAATTGGGCGCGCACGGCATCGATGACAGCGATGTGGCCCCCTCGGGTGGTGGCGCGCAGCCCTTGTACCGCGAGCAGTGCGGCAGCGGCCTTGCGTGCGGCGTCGTAGGAAAGCTGGAGCGCGCCTGCCGGGTCGTCTGAGGTGCCCTTTGAGGCGAGCCTGATATGCGCGTCGGCGTCGGCCACCAACCGGCTGGCGACCCCGGCCGAGGGGGCCACCTGTTCGAGTTCGCCGTCCGCTATCAATCGTTCGACCTCGGCGTGTCCCCGTTGCCAGCTCATGGGGATCTACCACCTTTGGCTTCAAGCTCAAGGAGTTCTCTTGTTGGTTCGTGTTCATCGTTCGCGAGGACGACGACGAGGGGCCGCGACTTGACTTCCCGGATGAAACTGCTGCGCTCAGATCTCCACTGGGAGGGCGTGCGGACGGTCGCTTGGACCGGCATCCCGATCCGTTCCTCGACCCGTTGGGCAGCGTCGTCTACGAGATCGCGGTCTGCGTCTCCGATTACCAGCACGTCGACGTCGTTCGGGGCTCGGCCCGCCTCGCCCAAATAGCGTGCGGCCCAAGAACCGATCAACAGGACCGCTTCAGCCCCCTGGATGCCGGCGAGTTCTTCGGCAACCACCGTCGGCGGGCCGTATGTGGCGAGAATGATCCGGCGCACCGCGTCGTATAGAGGATGGTCGACCCTGGCACGCACTTGCCGCATGGGACCGACCTTCTCGGTGGTGAGGATTCCGGCCTGCTCAGCTCGAAGCACTTCCCGCAGCACCGTCGGCATGCTCGTGCGGGTCGCGGCGACCAGGTCGGACAAGCTGTGGCTCTTGTCGGGGTCGGCGAGCACGCGCGCCAGGATCCTGCCCTGGGCGTCTGAGCGAAGGATAGGAGCGAGCGGCGGCGCAGGAACTTTCATAAACCGTATAGAACTATACGCTTTTAGAAAGCAGATGCAACAGGGAATTATGCGAAGGCACCTCTAGTAGCTCCTCGAGTTTCGAATCGCAACTACTTTCTCGTCGGGACCCACTTGAAGGTCCGGAGAGCAATAGCGATCGCGGCGATTCCCCAGAAGGTCAACACGAGAGAGGGGCCCAGAAGTGTGCCGTCTGCCATTGGATCGTAAGCCGATGTGAGGATTCCGACGAGCGCTCGAACGGGGAAGAGGGATACCAGCATCTCCAGCCAACCGGGGATGCAGCAGGCAGAAGATCTCCCCTCGCTCGATGGAGAACGAGAGTTCTTGCAGCACTGGCTGGGCCCCGAAGGACTTCGACACCCTGTCGACCTTGACCACCGGAGTCACAACCACTCTCCCACCGTGGCCACGAGCGCCCTCGGCACCAGTTCCGACCTCTTCCCCATGCGGCGGTCCAGCCTACGTTACGGCGACGCTCTGACCTTGATAAACGCGCTTCCTGATCTCCTCAAATGTGCAGCATGGCGATTTCAAATGTGCAGCAGCATCCTAGGAGTGCCCGTTTGCCGAGGTCAGGGGATTATGCGAAGGCGCCGCCAGTTTGAACCGCCCTGGCTTTCCCGGAGGGTCTTGGTGTGCCCCGGGCAGTGCGCCTGTCCGGCAGTCCTAGGCCGGCTCCCTGGTTGCCATCGGGATCGTTTGACATTAGATTAATGTCAAACGATTCGATTGACTGCCAGCCGACGAAGGAGTCAGCATGAGCCAGATCACCGCCCGGGTTCCCGATGAGCTCGTTGAGGCGCTCGATGCGGCCGCTGAGGCTCTGAAGCGCAGCCGGGCCGACGTCATTCGCCACGCCTTGGAACGCTATTTGGAGGACTACGACGATCTCGATGTGGCCCTTGAGCGCCTGCGGGACCCAGCTGACCCGGTACTCGACTGGGACGAGGTCCGACAAGAGCTGCTCAACTCGGATTGATCGCCGCGCGGCCCAGAGAACGCGAGATGGCGCAGAAGCCGTAGACGATGGCCGCGTACTCAGTCCGGATCAAGCGCAGCGCCACCCGAGACCTGGCGCAGATTGCTCGCCAGGATCGCGAGCGCATCGTGTACGCCATCGATCGTCTCGGCGAGCAGCCGCATGCGGGCTACCCGCTGAAGGGAGCCCTGCGGGGCCTTCGCCGCATACGCGTCGGCGACTACAGGGTCATCTACGAAGTGCTCGACAATGAACTCGTCGTCCTCGTTGTTCGAGCCGCCCACCGCCGAGAGGCCTATCGCCGCCGCTAGAACGGCAGACCGGTAGGACTCGCCAAGGGCGGCTTGGTCGTTCCAGTGACGCCGCTTTGGTATGGGAATGAGAACGATTATCATTTAGATCATGGTTGATGAGCGGGTTCCCGTGACGGTGCTGACGGGCTTTCTCGGTGCGGGCAAGACAACGTTGTTGAATCACATCCTCACCGAGCAGCACGGCAAGCGGATTGCGGTGATCGAGAACGAGTTCGGCGAGGTTGGCATAGACGATGCCATCGTCCTCGATGCCGAGGAAGAGATCTTTGAGATGAACAACGGTTGCATCTGCTGCACCGTTCGAGGCGATCTGATCCGCATTCTCGGCAATCTGATGCGGCGCAAGGACCGGTTCGACCAGATCCTCATCGAGACGACGGGGCTGGCTGACCCTGCACCGGTGGCTCAGACGTTCTTCGTCGACGATGAGATAGCAGCCCAGCTGCGTCTCGACGCGATCGTCACGGTGGTCGACGCCAAACACCTGGTTCCACACTTGGACGAGGAGAAGCCCGACGGGGTCGAGAACGAAGCTGTCGAGCAGCTGGCGTTCGCCGATCGGGTCGTGCTCAACAAGATCGACCTCGCCGACATCAACGAGCTGGACGAGGTGGAGACCCGCATCCGGCAGGTCAACGCACTCGTGCCCATCGTCCGGACCCAGCATGGAAAGGTCGACCTTGATGCCATCCTCGAGGTCGGCGCGTTCTCGCTCGATCGTGTGTTGGCCGATGATCCCGAGTTCCTCGACCCCGATGCCGAGCATCAGCATGACCTCAGCGTGACGTCGGTTGGCATCGAAGCCGATGGCGACCTCGATCTCGACCGGGTGAATGAATGGCTGGTCGATCTCCTGCGCACGAAGGGAACCGACATCTTCCGCTCGAAGGGCATCCTGTCGATCGCCGGCTGGGATCAGCGGTACGTGTTCCAGGGCGTCCACATGCTGCTTGACTGCGAGGCCCAGGGGGCGTGGGAGGACGGCGAGGAACGACGCAACCGCCTCGTGTTCATCGGACGCAACCTCGACCGACGGTCACTGTCGGTGCAACCGCATACGGCGGCGTCGGTTGGCACGATGTCGTTGGACCACGGACCGGCCGTCGACGTCGCTTCGAATGGAAGGGGTCGCTGCTCTCGCTGGCGATGTCTCCCGATGGAGCATGGGCCTGCGCCGGTGCCCAAGACGCGACCGTGCAGCTGTGGCGGCTCTGGAGCGGCCGGGACCTCTCGATGTATGGCTATCCGTCCAAGATCGAGCGACTCGGGTTCCGCCACGACAGCCGATGGCTTGCGGTTGCGTGCCTCGACGAGCTCACCGTCTGGGACTTCGGCGGGAAGGGGCCCGCCCGCACCGAGCCGGCAGTTGCCTCCGGTCACGACAACCACATCGAGGACCTCGCTTGGGATCCATCCGGCCGGTCGGTCGCCACGGGGGGAGGAGACGGCCGCACCATCGTGTGGGCTGCCCCGACTCGTGCCGGCCAGGACCTGTCGCCGGTGACTGCACTCGAGTCCGATGCGGCGACCAGTCGACTCCGGTGGGTCAGCGAGGACAGCCTCCTGGTCGGTCGGGCCGACGGATGTCTGGTAAGACTCGCTCTCTGAAGAAGCTCTCTGAAGAACAGGTCAGAGGAGCCCGGCGAGCCACTCCCGGGCATCGACCATCATCTCGATGGTCTGGCTGTGAGCCATGTCGTAGGCGTGGTGTCGCAGATTCCACCCGCCATCGCCAAGGGCTGCGATCACCTCTCTGGGCTGCTCTTGGCCGATGAAGGCGTCGCGGGTTCCCCACTGGAAGAGCGCCGGTCGGCCGCCACCGTTGGACAGGTCGAGGTCGAGTCCTGGTGCGCTTGGAAGGCCGCTGCAGATGGCCCACACACCGGCGTAGCGGGGCGCCCCAACCCTGCCGGCGAGCGCCAGCGACAGGTAGCCGCCTTGGCTGAACCCGCCCACTATGCACCGCTCGAGGGGCACGCCTGCCTTTCTGGCCTCGTCCGCGATGAAGGACTCGAGCATCTCGAGCGAGGGCACGAACTGTGAGAAGTCGGATTCGAACGTGTCGAGGTCGATGTACCACCAGCCCGCGCCGTCGCCATCGGGCATGTCGATCGGTCCCCGCGGCGCGATCGCGCTGAATCGTTCGTCTGGGTCGACCAACGGCACGTACGACGCGAGGTGGTGCTGCTCGGCGGTGTAGCCGTGCATGAGGAAGAGGAGACGGTCTGCGCCGTCGCGGTCAATCCGGTACTGGGTCAGTGACATGGAACGAAACGCTCCTGTGCTGTTCGTTCGGTGAGCCTATGCGTGAACCGTGAGTGCGGCACGCCCCGACCCATCGTCAATCCGCGCACACCCATACATCGCCTACGGAGATCGCATCTTCGAGGATTCCCGCTGGAACGACTCTGCCGTCTGCTGACCCCCCGGCTTCGGCTAGCCGGCACTCTCGGGCACGCTGGTGCTTTGGGCGTCTGACATGCGGTTCTCCCGTCGAGGGGGTCAAGCGGGCACCTGGCAAGTGTATGTACTACCTTTGACCATGGCCGGATGCCGCGTTCAATGGGCCAGACGGTTGGTTGTTTGGGTCGCTGTTGCGGTGGTGTCAGTGGCGGTGGCAGCCGCGCCGGGCGCGGCCCAGGATGATGCGCCCTATTCGGACGTGGCTGCTGACGCCTACTACGCCGAGACTGTCAGCAGGCTGTCCGCGGACGGTGTGTTCGAGGGCACAGAGTGCGATGAGGGGTTCTGCCCCGATGAGGCCATAGACCGCGCCACGATGGCGGTGTGGACCGTGCGTGTCGTCGATGAAGCGGACCCCGCGCCGGTGAGTTCCACACGCTTTGCCGATGTGGACGCGACGCATGCTCAAGCGGCGTTCGTCGAGCGCCTAGCAGCACTCGGTGTCACCCAAGGATGCGGAGACGGCACCAACTTCTGCCCCGACAGCGCCGTGACCCGCGCCGAGATGGCCGTGTTCCTGTCGCGGGCCTTCGATCTGGCTGAAGGACCAGATCCCGGCTTCGGCGATGTGCCTGCTGACGCCTGGTACGCGGCCGACGTCGCCAAGCTCGCCGCATCGGGCATCACCACCGGATGCGGGGACGGCACCAACTTCTGCCCGGACCAAGACACCACCAGAGCCCAGATGGCCAGCTTCCTGGCCCGCGCGCTGGGACTGGTCGAGCTGCCTGCATCGGTCCGATTCACAGCCTTGGACACCGGCGAAGCGCATTCGTGCGCGCTACGGACTGACAGCACTGTCGTCTGCTGGGGCGACAATGCACACGGGCAGGCTGACGCTCCCGACGGTGCATTCCAGGCGGTTTCCGCTGGCGGAAGTGAATGGGACGGGAGCCATTCGTGCGCGCTGCGGACAGACGGCACTGTCGTCTGCTGGGGATCCAACAACGTCGGGCAGAGCGACGCTCCTGGTGGGGAGTTCGTGACGGTCTCGGCCGGCGGCTATCACTCCTGCGGTGTGCGCGTCGACGCGACGGTCGCCTGCTGGGGCTTGAACACCCGCGGGCGGAGCGACGCTCCCGGTGGGGAGTTCGTGATGGTCTCGGCCGGTGGCGGCCATACGTGCGGTGTGCGCGTCGACGCGACGGTCGCCTGCTGGGGATGGAGAATTGGCGGGGCGACGGACGCTCCCGGTGGGGAGTTCGTGACGGTCTCGGCCGGCAGCAGCTCTTACTCGTGCGGTGTGCGCGTCGACGCGACGGTCGCCTGCTGGGGCTCCGACCTCGGGCTGACGGAGGCTCCTGGTGGGCAGTTCGTGGAGGTCTCGGTCGGCGTCCGCCGTGTGTGCGGTCTGCGAGTCGATGGAAGGGCCGTCTGCTGGCGCCTCCACCCCTGGCAGCAGGCTGTTCCCGACGGGGAGTTCGTGACGGTCTCCGCCGGGCGACGTCATTCGTGCGGTCTTCGGGTCGAGGGAACGGTGGTCTGCTGGGGCGACCACTCCGAGTACGCCTCGCCGGCTGACGCGCCTGTCGGGAAGTTCGCTGCTGTGGTGGCCGGTGATCAACATGCGTGCGGCCTGCGGGTCGACAGCAGCGCTGTCTGCTGGGGCAGAAGCCTCTTCGGGGAGGCGCACGCCTCGCCCGGGAAGTTCAGCGCCGTCTCGGCCGGCGGCTCGCAATCGTGCGGTGTGCGGGTCGATGGCGAGGTCGCCTGCTGGGGCGAACGCGCCGAACGGCAGGCCGACGCTACCGGCGGGAAGTTCAGGGCAGTGACGAGCGGCGACAGGTACTCGTGCGGTCTGCGGGTCAACTACACCATTGAGTGCTGGGGCGTGATCGACGATGCCACCGTCCTGCCGATCCGCGGTCAGTTCGACGAGATCGCTGCGGGCGGCAGGTTTGTGTGCGGGCTGCGTCGTGATCGCACGATTGCTTGCTGGACGCCGCTGCCCGAGGCGCAGGTCGATCCTCCCGACGGTCGTTTCGACGGGGTGTCTGTCGGTGGAGCGCACGGCTGCGGGCTGCGCTCGGAGGGCGTGGTCGTCTGCTGGGGCGACGACTCCCATGGTCAGTCCGACGCCCCGGACGGCCGGTTCGTCGAGGTCTCGGCCGGAGGGCTGCATTCCTGCGGCCTGCGCGCCGATAGGACCGTCGAGTGCTGGGGCGACGACTCTGATGGTCAGTCCGACGCCCCGGACGGCCGGTTCGTCGCGGTCTCGGCCGGCTCAGACTTCTCGTGCGGAGTGCACGAGTCCGGCGCAATCCGGTGCTGGGGTTCTCATGTAGTCGGTCCGCCGGTCGGGGTGCAAGAAACAGGCGAGCCCCTCGGGCCCGACCCCCACAGCTGCCGGCCCTTCGCCGATGGGGGCACAGCCAATTGGCGCACAACGACGGGCTTCCCGCCGTCCCCAGAGGTGTCCTCGACCACGGGCCGGCTGCGGGTGGCGGTCCTGTTCGTGGACTTCGACGATGCCATAGCAATCAACAGCGCTCAGCAGGAGAGCCTCAAGGGATTGCCCTACATGAGGCGGTACCTGGAAGCCTCGAGCTACCGCAGGCTGCGGATCGAGTCCGTGCCGCTGTTGCGGTGGCTGCGGGCCGAGCACGGCTACCAGCACTACTTGTCGCAGTCGGCGTACGGGCCGGTGGACATCAGGCGCCGCATCGATCGGGAGGTGGTGTGGTTGGCGGATCCCCACTTCGACTTCAGCGGGATCGACGCGGCGATGATCGTCATGCCCAGCGCGCACTTCAGCGGCGGCAACGCTCGCGGCTACGTCGAGTCCGCGGAAGGACTGGTATCGACGCTGCGGGTCAACACGATTCCTGCGGCCGGACACTTGGACGCGGGTTATGTGATGGCCCACGAACTGGCCCACAACCTTGGGTTGGCGGACCTGTACCCCTACAAGGCGCACCCCTACACGAGCATCCGTCGGCCGGCACCTCCTGCCGACGGCAAGTCGTGGCGCTGGGTCGAGCTGGGGCTGATGGGCCTGGCCTCATGGGTGCCGACGGACCGGGTCGCCGCCGGCGAGATCGACGCGGACGAGATGCTGGCGTGGAGCCGCTGGCAACTCGGCTGGCTCGGCGAGGATCGGATCCGCTGCATCCGCGAACCGGCCGAGACGGTGGAGCTGAGCCCGGTGGCCGATCCTGGCAACGGCGTCGCCATGGCTGCCGTGCCGCTGTCGCAAGACGAGGTGATCGTCGTCGAGAGCCGGCGCAGGATCGGATACGACAAGCGGGCGGCGTGGGGCGAAGGCGCCGTGGTGGTGTACACCGTCGACGCTTGGGTCCCCAGCGGGGAGCTGCCCATCAGGCTGGCCGGCGACGCCGGGAGGGGGTACACCCGCGAGTCGCCCATTCTCGCCGAGGGCGAGAGCGTGACCGTGCGGGGCTACACGATCACCGTCACAGCCGACGACGGCGACACCCACACCGTCCACATCACCAGAACCGACTAGCGGCGGCTAGCAGACGGCCCTGGTCGTTCCAGCGGACGTCCTCGAAGATGCGATCGGGATCAGGCCGAGGAGGCCTTCCGTCGTAACGGTTGCCAGGTGCGGTAGGTCGCGCAGCGCCATGCCCATTCGAAGGGTCCGTACCGGAACCGGGCCAGCCACCACGTCGACCACCAGAGTTGCAGCCCCCACACGCCGAGGATCCAGGCGGCGATCATGGTGCGGCTGAGGTCGACGCCGTCCCACCACAGCGTGAGCATGGTGACGCCGAGGATGGTCTGGGTGAGGTAGTTGGTGAGCGCCATCCTGCCGACGCTGCGGAAGCGCTCGATGTGGTGGCTGCTGCGCCGGTTCCACATGATGATCAGCGCCATGTAGCCGAGGGCCATGGGGATCGTCCCCAAGCCGGTGAGGATGTGTCCCGTGAGCGCGTAGTCCGGTGACCAGTCGCCCGCGATCCGGAACACGAACTCGGCGGCGGTGACCGCCGTTCCGGCGGCGAGACCCCAGCGGGCCATGCGCCGGTAGTACGTGTCGTCTCGCTGTCCCTGCACGATGCCGAGCCGGAACAGAGCGACGCCGATGAGCATCAGCCCCAGGGCTCGCCCGATGACGTCCAGGAAGAACCAGCCCGAGATCGCGCCCGACTTGCCGACCGCGTCGGCGAACCAGTAGTCGCCGAGTTCGGCTCCGTCGGCGCCCACGGTGCTCTGGAACAGGGGGGCCGTGAGGCCGCCCGCCAGGGCCAGCACCACCCCCGAGCCGATCAGCAGGCCCGCCGGGAGCTTGCGGACCAGCAGCACGATCGGCGCGCACAGGGCGTAGAGGACCAGGACGTCGCCCTCCCACGCGGCGGTGTGGGCGAGGCCGACAGCGAACAGCAGCCCGAAGCGCCACAGGCTCAACCACACGACTCGGCGACCCTTGGCCTTGGCCCGGTCGGCGAAGACGACGACGCCCACGCCGAACAGCAGCGAGAACAACGCCATCATCTTCTGGTTGACGAAGACCATGGTCGCCACGCCGACGACCCAGTCGAAGGGTTGACGGATCCCGTCGGCGGAGACGTTGAAGTAGGCGGCCGGCGCCAGGCCGAAGGCCAGCGCGTTCATGGGCAGGATGCCGAGCACGGCCACACCCCGGACGGCGTCCAGCGAGGAGATCCGCTCGGCCGCCGAGACCGGTCCCGATGCCCGCCTGCGCTCGGATCGTGGGGTGGGGGACGGCGTCACCACCGGTCACCCGTCCCGTCGGGGAGGGCACGGCTCGTCCCGTCGGGGAGGGAACGGCCCGTCCCGTCGGGGAGGGCACGGCTCGTCTTGCACGGCGCTGCGGTGAACCACCTCAGCGGACGGCCTTGCGGACGATGGCGGCGAGCTCGGCCTCGGTGGCGTCGTCGAGCGAGGTGAAGAACCACGCGCATTCCATGAGCTGGTGGGGCGCGCCGTCCTGCGTTTCGAAGCTCGCCTTCTCGGTGAGGCCGAAGGTCATGTAGTCGTCCAGCCGGAAGAAGCACAGGACGGGGCCGGAGCCCTTCGCATAGCCCGGCATCCCGTACCACGGCCGGGCTTGGAGCTCCGGTGCGCTCTCGAGGATGAGTTCGTGGAGCCGCTCGCCCATGGCTCGGTAGGGCTCGGGCATGGCTGCGACCTTCTCCAGCACGGCCGCTTCGTTGTCGATCTTCTTGTTCGTCGTCTTGCGGGTGCTCGCCATCGGACGTCCTCGGAGGTCTGCTTGCGGGGTCGTCTGTGCCGATCAGCGGATGAGCCGTGGCCCTGCACCGGCCGGCGCAACTGTGTCTACAGGATCAACTGTGTCTACAGGATCAGGTCGGTTAACAGACCGGCGGATGCGGCCACGACGAACACGTAGGCGAAGGAACACGTAGGCGAAGGGACACGTAGGCGAAGGGACACGCAGGCGAAGGGCGCGGCCACTACCCGGCCGGGTCCACGAGGCGGCCCACGAACAGGAGGGCGCCGGTGTCCTGGTGGACGATGGCCCACAGGAAGGGCCGGTCGGCGACGACGGTGAGGTCGGGTCGGGGAGGTGCGGACTCCTGGAAGGCCATGGCGGTGGCTGCGGCTGCCTCGGTGCCCTTCTCGTCGACGATCACCTTGGCGCCGTGGAGCGCGGCGGTGATGAAGATGCCGGGAGCGATGCCGTCGAAGCCGGCGCCGGCGCAGAACCTGAGCGGGCACAGCCACTCGAACAGGTCGGTGGGCGGCAGGGTCTGCTCCCACTTGGGCATGGTGAGGTCGACGTAGCCGGTCTGGGCGGCGCCCGCCAGCGCGGTCAGTGCTGCGGCGTCGAGCGACTCCTCGACGGCCGCGAGACCGTCGCGGTCGCGGGGCACGACGATCCACATGGCCAGCCCGCCGTCGCGGTAGGGCAACTCGACCGCGTCGGCGCCGTCGAGACGGACGTAGCGGCGGTAGCCGGGTTCGCGGTCGGTCATGAACGGCACCGTCACCGACCGGTTGTCGCCGGTGGTGAAGGGGCCGTCGCGGGTGTACTCGGGCAGGAACGGCTCGGCCCAGTCCGCTTTCAGGTACACGGTGTTGACGAGGACCAGCCTCTGGTCCTGGACGGTGTCGCCGTCGACTATCACCGGGACGAGCCCGCGGGTGCTCTCAGACACCCACCGGTTGACGGCGTCGGCCGCGGCCGCGCCGTCGGCGGTGTCGACCGGCTCGATGCCCGCTCCGTAGTGGGTGGAGGCGACCTCCAGGAACTCGGGCCGCATCGTGAACGCGTCGTCGGGGAACAGACGGTTGGCCACCTCGAGGGTGGTGGTGTCCGCCGAGGCCCCTCCCAGCGCGAGGTCGACGGCGTTGGCGGCGCGGTGCGTACCGGTCTCTGGGAATCCGAAGATGTCGTCGAGGGCGGCGGCGGAGTCGGCCGACGCCCCGGCCCGGCTCAGGCTGAAGGCGGTGCCGATGCTGATCGGGCTGGAGACGGCGTTGCCTCTCAGGTGCCGGTGGAAGTCCCATCCGGCGGCGTTGACTCCGGCGACCCAGTCGGCGGCGGGCGCGTCGGGATCGGCCGGAAGCCGGTCAGCCACCGGCTCCAACACCGTCGTGTCCGAGGATGCGCAGGCCACCGCGATCGAGCAGAGCAGGACTAGAGGTCCGAGTATCTTGATCATGACAGTTGGACGATACGGCGGCGCCCCAGGTTCCCGGGGCCGTTGGTAGCGTCTGCCCGATGACTGACCCGGTGGCGATCGAGATCGACGACGGCTACGTGGCCACCATCGAGTTGCGGCGCCCGCCCAACAACTTCTTCTCGCTGGAGATGATCGACGGGATCGCCGATGGGCTGGAGTCGCTGGACGACGACCCCCGCTGCCGGGTCGCGGTGCTGTGCGCGCAGGGCAAGCACTTCTGTGCCGGCGCCGACTTCTCGCCCGCGGGGGCCCGTTACACCACCGAGGACCTGTACGCGGCCGCGGTCCGCATCTTCCGCACCCACACTCCGGTGGTGGCTGCCGTGCACGGCGCGGCGGTGGGCGGAGGCCTGGGCCTGGCGCTGACAGCAGACTTCCGGGTGGCCGCGCCCGAGGCCCGCTTCAGCGCCAACTTCGCCCGGCTCGGCTTCCATCAGGGCTTCGGCCTGAGTGTGACCCTGCCCCGGCTGGTGGGCCCGCAGGTGGCCGCCGACCTGCTCTACACGGGCCGGCGAGTGCCGGGCGAGGAGGCTGCCCGGCTGGGCTTGGCCGACCGCCTAGTGGACCGCGACGAGGTCCGGTCCGAGGCGCACACCATGGCCCGCGAGATCGCCATGTCGGCGCCGCTGGCCGTGAGGTCGATCCGGACCACGCTGCGAGGCGACCTGGCCGACCAGGTGGAGGCGGCCACGTTCCACGAGCACCGCGAGCAGGACCGCCTCCAGCACACGGCCGACTTCGCGGAGGGAACCCGGGCCATGGCCGAGCGCAGAACGCCCGAGTTCCGAGGCGAGTGACGCCTGCTACCCTGCGTGGCTCGGGGCCGTTAGCTCAGCCTGGTTAGAGCGCCTGCTCGACACGCAGGAGGTCAGAGGTTCAAATCCCCTACGGCCCACCACGGGGGGTTCGCGACATGGAGCAGTTCGCGTTCGCGAGTTTGTTGAGAGATAAGCCCTCTTGGTGCCTTCTGTTCGGTTGAAGGCTTGATCGACCAGCGGTCGGGCGATCCGAATCCGTCCGGAATGCACGCGAGCGCGTCGTGACGTGTTCTTGGGCGCGCTGAAGCTGACAGCGCTCAGGCCGTCAGCTTCAGGGACAGCACCGCTACCGCGTGCGTGATGCTCGCGCCGTGCGGTGCACGGCGCGTCATGACTCTGGACCTGGGAACGGCACGACGCAGCAAGTCGTTGTCCTCATAATGCCGCAGGAGAGGGACGAGGACTACCCGGGGGTTACGCTGCTGTAGCCACGCAACCCCTAACGCCACGCCTACATCGGGCGGAACACCGTCGTATGGGCCCGGGACAAATCCGACTCAATGGGTCAAGTCAAGAGCCATCTCTGAGTATCCAATTGTTCGATGGGGCCGCGGACGCTGACGTTCTCGTTGCCGGGGCAGTCGTGCCACCAGATCACCAGCTCATCGCCCATCACATCACGGAACCTCGCGATGTCGGAACGATCCAATACGTCGCCTTCCGGGTAAGCGGCGCTGCCCACGTCCTCCAGGCTGATCTGCACAGCGTCGTGGGCTGAGCATCCGCACGGGAACACCGAGGGCCCACCGAACCGGAGGAACTCCTCCACAGCGCCGGGGCCTGTCTCTGCCATCTGGATGTCCGCCGGGCCGACTCCGCGGCGACGGTGGCTCGGACGCTTGCGTTTGCGGCTCATGACAGCACCTCCGTTGACGACAGCGGATCGATGGGGGACGCGGGAGCCTCAAGCGAGGCAAGTCCCGTGGACGTAACTTACGGCCGAGGTGTGACATTTCGGAGCGCTGACTGTTTCAGGGCACCTGCGCAGGCCAGAGCCGACGAGCGTTAGCTAAGGCACCAGACACCCTTCGCACCACTCTGACCTCGTTAACTGAGCGTTGTCGATGGGCGTTGTAAATCAGCGTTCTGACGCCAGCGGACGGCCAAGAAAGTCAAGAAACCACCCTTCCGGATGTGAAGGTCTTTCCGCCAGTTACTAGAACGCCGAAGTCAAAGATGGTTGCCCCCGGGTCGAGGACCGCGCTTCATCAGATTTCTTCGCTAAAGGGTTGCTACGCAGAGTGAGCAGAATCTGCACGGTCCAACTGTTCATTGGAACTATCAAAGAACGGGCGTCGTGGGCCGTAGCCATGCGCGTCTAGTGGCGAACACAGATCTAGACGCTCTGCGCAAGTCGTGTCTCTCACAATGAAGATCGAACAACGGAGAACAGCCGCTGAATGGGTTCTCTCAAACAAGTCTTGGTCTTCAGGCATTACGGATATCTGACTTTGTCGCCGTGGCTCAGAACTCACTTTGAGCCCCTGCAAAAAAGTACGTGCGATCGCGAGAGTTGACCCGTACCGTCCCGCCTATACGACCTCAACCCACACCACCAAGGGGCTCACAACTGTCGGACTACGGTCGCAGGTGCCATCTATTGTTCCTTTCTCTGGGAAAGGAGCAGGCATGACTCTTCGAACCATCACCAATAGGACGATGATCGCGGCCCTAGCAGCGGCCACGATGGTCGCCTCCGCGTGCGCCAGCGAAGCCGACCCCTTGGAGGCCGTCTCGACGACGGCGGCGGCCCCCGCGATCACCTCGGCACCCACCATGACCGCCGTCGCCGAGCCGACCGCCTGCGACGATCCGTCCGCAGAGTATCTCGGCGACGGGCGCTACGAGCGCGACGGACTCGTCTACAAGTTGATCGAGGGGCACTGCCTGATCCGACCGAACCGACCCGACGACGCTGATGATGTCCTCGACGACGCTCCCGTGCTGCATGGCGCAGACGCCGCCGGTGGTCAGGCGACCGTGATGGCGGAGCAGGTCTGCGTCGAGGGCGTGTGTGTCGACGTGCCACAGGACGGTTCGCCTATCGAGTTGCCTGAGGGTTTCGCCAACCACGAGCACCCGACTGAGACAGAACCCGACCCTGAGGCTGCGGTCGCCTCCGCCACGACCGTGCCCGCGGTGGAGGCGACCACCACAGCCGCGCCCGAGCCGGACCCCGGGCCGACCACCACAGCCGCGCCCGATTCGGAGCCTGAGGCAACCACCAGCACAACCACCTCGACAACGACCAGCACAACGACCACAACGACTTCGACGACGACCAGCACGACGACTGTGCCACCGCCGTCCACGACGGCTCCGCTGCCCGAGCAGGTCGGCGAGGTCATCACCGTGGACTTTGAGGTAGACCGCGAGTGCCACGACACGGGATGCACGCGGCCGTTGCTGTTACAGGTCGGGTCGGTGCTGCGCCTGAGCGATTATCCCGAGGATCACATTGTGATCGTCGAGATGGAAGAGCCGGCATTCGACGGGGTAGTGGTGCTCTGGGTCTGCTGGGAATACGCCTCGGATGGGTTCTACGGGCGGTTTCGGTGGAGCGCCTGGGACATGTCTTGGCGGCCGGACAAGTCGGGCGCCTATGAGCCGGTGCCGGGCACCTACCGCCTCGGGGACAACCTGTCCGACTATCACGGGCCGTGTTGACGCGTCGCCGCCGCTGGCTGCTGCGCGCCCTGGCGGCGGTGACGCTTCTCCCGGTGATGTCGCCTGCGACGACATCTGCTGACCACGGCACCCCCGACACCGGTCGCCTCAAGCAGGTCTACACCCGCTACTACCATCACAATCCTTGGATCTGTGAGTCGTCCTTCGATGATCAGACCTACACGCTGCCCGACTGCGACTGGCCAAGAACTCTGTCAGAAACCGGATACAAGAGCACACCTCCCGAGCGAGTGGGCGGCGCGCCGCATCAGGGCACTGTCGTCACGCGATGCGAGATCGACGCCACAGACCCGGCGAGTTCAGCGAACTGCGGTCACAGCCCGCGGGACACCGGGAATCCGTTGACGTCGTGGCGGTTCGGCGGGCAGTACCATCCCATCCACCAAGACGAAATAGGCGTCGCGGGCAGAACGGCGTATGTGTGCAGCGCGTCTGTCTCCAGCCTGTCCATCTACACCTCGTCGATGGGGCCGCTGTATCGGGCGGACGGGCATCCGGTGCAGGCCGGCGCCGGGGAATACTGCGGCACCGCTGCGCATCAGTTGTGCATCAGCGAGGTGACTGTCACCGAGGGCGCCCGCGCCATATTGACGATCACCGCGTCGGGCGGCACCGGCACCGGGACGGTGCGGTTCGCGACCTCTGACGGCACCGCCGCGGCGGGCAGCGACTACACGGCCGTCGTGCCGTCCGTTCACACATTCGATGCGTCGACGACCTCGCAGCCGGTGATCGTGGCCACGATCGACGACACCGATGTGGAGTCCGCTGAGACGTTCACTGTGACCCTCTCCAACGCCGACTCGGGGGCGTCCATCTCGTGCGCCACGGCGACGGTCACGATCCTCGACAACGAACCCCCGCCCACTACGACCACGACCGTGCCCAGCACCCCCACTACGACCACGACCGTGCCCAGCACCCCCACTACGACCACGACCGTGCCCAGCACGACCACTACCACGCCGCCGATGGCGGGCTGTGATGCACCCCACACCCGGCTGAGTTCGTTGTACGGGCTGGAACGGGCCGGCTACATCGCCGAGACCAAGGCCATGTACTGCGAGGGCAGCCGCGCCCATCTGCACAACTATCCGCAGTTCCACGGCCCCTGGGTGGCGTCTTGGCTGCCTCCCGACGGGACGGTCTGCTTCGAGGCGGCGCTGCTGCACGCGGCGCGCACCGGCACCTACGACGAGGCCACGCGGGTCAAGTTCTGTTGAGCCCATGAGGAGGGGACAATGACCGACACACGCCACGACGCCCGACGCCGATGGGTGCTGGTAGCGGTGTCGGTCGCCGTGGTCCTCTACGGCATCGTCGGGTTCCCCAGCATCGAACGGCAGTGTGGGATTCCTTCTCTCCCGTCTGGTCAACGAACACCCGCGCCCACATAGCGCTCGTCAGCACCGCCTTGGCCTCTCCCAATACGTCAAGCGGCCATCGTGAACGGGCCTACGCCACGCCTGTCGGAACGCAGTCCGTTGCGCTATACGAGAAATCCGCTACAGAACCTCATTTGCGACCCTGCAAGATCGTTGCAGTCTCAACGATCTTGGGACTAACGCACCAACCCCGGGCGGCAGCTACTGAGCCGTCGTGGTGGGCGTCGGCCTGGCCGTCGTGGTGGGCGTCGGGGCGTGGGTGTGGGGCTTGTTGTAGCAGTACGGCGTGTCGAGCCTCTGCCCCCAGAAGGTGGTTATGCACTCGCGCTGCGTGTCGGCGGCGGCGGGCGCTATGTCGAAGTCCAGGGCCGCTCCGGGGTCGGTGACCAGATCGTCGGGCGTGGGGAAACCGACTATGCCGTAGAGGACCACCGCGGCCACCACCGCGTACAGCGCCCATCGGCGGCGGGCATGGCGGCGGGTGTCGGTCATCGCATCCTCACGCTCTCAGCAGTACAGGACCTTCGTGGCTTGGTCGTAGACGGCGGTGCGGGCGGTCTCTAACAGCGCCGCTTGGAAGCAGACCGCCCCATCAGGCGGCAGCCACAAGGCAACCCACTCGCCGTGGAACTGCGGGTACCTCTTGAGGTTCTCGGAGGTGCCGGCGCAGTGCATGGCCTTCATTTGGGCGATGTAGTCGGCCCGCGGCAGGCCGTAGCCCTCAGCGGCGGTGTCGGTGTCGCCGGGCCGGGCCGCTGCCGCGGCATCTATGACCGCCTCGCAGCGCAGCCGGAAGCCCGCCGTGCGCAACTCTGCGGGCAACAGTCGGCTGGCATGGGTCTCGCAGTTCGCCCATGAGTGCTCTCCCGCGTAGTACAAGCCGCGCTCGCTGTCACGGAAGAGTTCCGCCCGGTCCCTGGCCTTGCGCTCAGCGACCAGTCCCACATACTGCTCGGCGGCGCACTCCGCTGTGACGCCCAGATAGCGCACCGGGTTCCCGAAGTCGTTGATGAGGAGGGTGCAGAAGTGGACGGTCATCCACTCGCCGCCGCCCGGCGACGTCCAACCCGGCGGGGGCCCCGACAGCGCGTCGCGGTAGCAGCCGTAGAGCGCCGCCACCAGCGGCGGTTCGTTGGGCGGCAGGATGTAGTTGTCTTCCACAAGCGACGTGTCGTGACCCTCGGCGCGCAGCGCCTTCTCGTTTCCGCCCTCCAGCAGCCGGGGCCAGCAGCCCACCAGCAGCGCCGGACCGTTGGCGTCGGGGTAGCTCTCCCATATGGCGTCGGCGGTGGCGTACTCGCAGGGGTACTGGCCCTCCAACATGCGTTCGGCCTCGGCCGCGGTGATCTGATCCCACCACGCCTTGATCCGCTCACAGGAGTCGCTGCCGCCCTGCACCACCGGCTCGTAGTGCCCGGCTGCTGTCGTGCCGACTAGAGCCGACACCCGCGTGGCGCCGTACCAGTCGACCTCGCTGGCGCACTGCTCCAGCGGCTCACCGACCAGCCACGCCGCAGGCTCCGGCTCAGGAGGCTCGGTCGTGGCCGTGTCGGGCTGCTCGTGCCAGCAGTCCAGCACTTCATCTATGTACTGGCAGATGTAATCCTCGGGGTAGGGGAAGCCGTCCTGGTCCCCCTCGGGCCACAGCTCAGCCGCCGCAACAGGCTCAAGACGCGCCCTGTCCCACGGACCGGGCCCCTCCACCGAAACCGGCGCAGTGGTGGTCGTGACGGGCTCGGGCTCAGGCTCGGGTTCCGGCTCAGGTTGTGGTTCAGGCTCGGGCTCGGGCTCCGGCTCGGGCGTGGCCTCAGGCTCGGGGTCTGGTTCCGGTTCCGGTTCGGGTTCGGGCGGTGCCGTGGTAGTGGTCGTGGTGGTCGGCCCGGGCTCGGTCGGTGCCGGTGTGGGCTCGACAGTGACCACAGCGGCGGCGGACTGGACGCGCTCGTGGTCGCTGGCGACCCACACGAAGTCTCCCGCAGCGACGGCGTCGCGTGTCACGACGAAGAAGCCGCCGCTGTTGACCTCCGCGGCCTCGAGTGAGTCGAGATCGCAGTCGGAGACATCAACCAAGGCTGTGGCGGCGTTCAACTCGTCTTCTGTGGCGTCCTCGGGCAGGCCTTCCGCCAGATCGCACAGCATCGTGAAGATCGCAAGGCTCGGATCGAACCCCGACCCGAAGAGAGTGAAAGTGGTGAGACCCTCCGACACCGTGACCGGGTCAACGACCAGGTGCGGAGCAGCAACTGCGTCTGACGGCGCCGTGCTCGGGACCAGATCAGACTCGACCGCTGCATCAACGACGGCATCCGCTTGGCCGGTCCCTTCAGCGACGGCTGGGTCGGGCAGTCCGCGGGGCCGAGGCAGGCACCTAGTGTCGGTCATCTCATAGACCAGCCCGTCGCGTCGGAAGAACCCGCCGCCGAGGTCCTCGGCTGCGGGGTCGTCGCAGGCGCTGAGCTCTTCGGCGGGAGCGGTGGTCGAGGACGGCTGATCGTGCCCGATGGATGTGGTGGCTGCTTCCGTGACAGAGGGCGCGGCGGGCTGGGGAACGGTCGGTTCCTCCGAGGCGCAGGCTGCGGCCACTGCGGCCGCGGCGACGAGGGCTATGCCGATCTTTCGGATACTGGCTGAGCGAAGCATGGCAACTCCTCTGCAACTGGGTGGCGCAAACGCTCTGTCGGAACCCAAATCCGTTTCGCCATACGGGAAATCCGTTTCAGGCCTCCATCAGCGACCCTTCAAGATCGTTGAGATTTCAACGATCTCGGGACTCACGCACCAGCCCCCGCATCCGATCATCCCAACCAGCCTCGGCCCAATTCGCTGACGTCCCCTCTCAGGTCCCGGCAGCCAGCGTAATGACCTTCTCGGCTCGCATGCCGCTGACGACTCGACAGGCCGTGCGCGTCCCGACAGGGGCAAAACCCGTTTCGCACTCGGTCTACGGTTCTGCGACGCCCAACCGCCGAGGTGAGACAATGGGAACCAGTCTTGACAACACGGATGCTTGTGATGGCCTCGGTGAGGCCGCCGCGGTGCGTCCCATCGACGATACCGCGAACCGGGCGAGCGAGACCCACTTCTGGTTCGAGGCCGCCAGCCCGCTGGGAACCGTGTTCGTCACCCATTGCCGCGGGTGGGTGTCAGGAGTTCGCCTAGCGGCCACCCCCGACTGCCTGGAGGTTGACCGCAGTGACGCCGAGTGGGGCTTCTGGGATGCTGACACGTTCGTTCAGCTCATGCCCGGTGAGATCAAGGTTCGCTCCGTCGAGCCCGATCGAGGCCACGACCCAGCTTTCCAGGAACGCATACGAGGAGCCCTCATCGAGGGACGCACCGACATACCAATAGACCTCATGTGGCTCAAGACGGCTCCGAAGCACCGCATGGCGTTGCAAGCCGTTACCAGAATCCCTCGCGGCGCAACGCTTACTTACGAAGCAATCGCCAACATCTGTGAGTCTAGGGGCGGCCGGTGGGTGGGCAGAGCCATGAAGCGCAACCCGGTGCCGCTGTTGATCCCCTGTCATCGCGTCATCCATCAACAGGGCGAAGACGACAGGTGGGGCTACGGCAGAGGCCTCAAGAAGAAACTGCTGGCACATGAGCGCGAAGAGCGCGTAGCAACATGCTGAGCGACCCACCCCGTGGAGTGCTGCCGTGAGCCGACGCAGCAGCTACCGCTCCCGGGGTGTCGCAAGGCACCATGCAGCTCTTCTGGGCGGCGGTGCTTCTCGTGGTGATCGCTGTCTTGGTCTACTCCGGTTTGTGGACAGGCTTTCTCGGCTTGGATAGGCGACATGATCGTCTGTTGATCGGGTCACGGAAATTGACAATACGCAGCCGGAGTGACTGTCAGCGGGACACCGATGGTGGCGACCAGCTAGTACACGAGTCAGTACGGCGTGTCATCGCCTTGTGCTGGCGACGGCCCCGGACTCGAACAGCCGCAGCACGATGTGGCGACTGTCGTCGGATGATCTGCCGGTTACCCACAACTCATCGAAGGGTGGAGCGTCTGATGGAGCGGCTTGCTGGTGATGTTGCCGACCTCGTCGCGGACAGGCTGAAGGGCGAGGAGGACACCTGACCGCCCAGAAGCGGCATCTAGCCCCAGATGTTGTCGGATGGGTCGTCGCTAGCCCGTGGGAGCTTCGCCCTCTTGCGGAGCGCGGACGACAGCGATACGGCGTCACGCTGCAACTTGGAGCACCGCTTGCGTCGAAACACGAACGCTTCCTCGTGTTCGGGAGGGGTGACATGATCTCCTAGGTAACCCAACTCCTGGTCGGCTCTGATCGTCGCGAGCGGCAGCGACAGGATTCGGTTGGCCAATTTCGGGTTGATGGATGTCCAATCCACCCCGGTAGGGAATTCGGGCCCGGTCGGCATCGGCACGCTGAAGTGCCGGGTGCCCGAAGCGTGCCGCTGTCCGTCGTCATCGATGGTTGCCTGGCAGTCAGCCGCGAACCGGTCCAAGACGGGACACACCAGCAGAGCCAGCGCACGGCGTCTCCGTCCCTTGGCGAGCCAGTGGGCCACCTCCTGAGCGAAGACAGTCAATACCGCACCGACGCCGACGCCGATGAGTCCGCTCATTAGTCCATTCACAACGATTCGGGCTCCTTGCTGTGCGGGAGGGCGACGGCCAGCCACGCTACCGAGGAGCGCAACGCGGAAGGGCTCTACGCTGACGCGCACCGCATGCGGCGAGACGACAGACCTCGGCTGCACAACCGGGCGCGGGTTAGGGGAGCTAGTGCGATGGTGCGACAGCAGCGCAACGGTGGCGGTCAGCCGGCAAGCACCTCAGCGCGGGCACGATCTTGTGCCGTGGGGCGTCACCTGTCTTGAGCAGGCGCAGCACGATGTGGCTTCTGTCTTGGAATGCTCTGCCGGTGATCCAGACCTCGTCGAAGTAGTCGAATGTGAGCCTGCCGAGCACTTGGTACGGACAGCGGTCCGATGCTTCTAGTTCCTGGCAGGCGGGACCGAAGTAGTCGTCTAGCTGCGCTGCGGCCGTGTTGTCGTCCAGCACCACGAACAGCCACTTCAGGCCGGGGGCGTTCTCCATCTGCGCCTTGGTGGTCTTCTTGTCTATGCGGCGATGGGAAGAGGCAGAACAGGATCATCGCCCGTCGCTCCCCGGAGGTCATGTGACAGCAGACCAGACGAGCAGGAACAACGCTGTCAGCACCATGAGGAAGCTGGCGAGGGAGGCGAGGTAGGTGAGGTACCGGGTGCGGCGCAGGTCCTGCCATGCCTGCGCTTCCCGCTCCGATGCCCTCGCTTCCCGTTCCTCGGCTCGGGCGACGTCCTTCTCGAGGGACTGCTCGATGCGCTGCATCTGCCGCCAGAACTCGGTGTCGTCCTTTGGGTTCATCCAGTGCCTTTCGTCGGTCGGATATTAGAGGATCGGGCGTGCAACCGAACCGGGCCCCACGGGCCGCTTCCAGTTGTCTCCTGGCTTCATAGCCGCATCGCCTCATAGCCCCGGTCGCCGCATACACGCTGCTGTGCTGCGGGGTGGCCGCAACCAGGCCTGGGCTCGGCGCTCCAGTGCCTGAACGGCGAAACCTTCACATCCTGTAGGGAGCTTCTTCACATTGCACAGTCAGCGTCAGCGTCCTGGCCTCAGTGGGGGCCACAGTCAAGCGTTGCATAGCCGCAGGTCTTCCCGACTCGGCGACCGCCGGTTTCAGGAGTCCAGCGCCGCGGCTGGCTGCATGCCTGCGGACAGGCGCTCGGTCTCGGCTGCGGCGGTCTCCTTGATGCGGGCCAGGGCCGCCATCGCCTTCGGGTTAGCCCGAAGCGTGCCCGGCACCACAGGACGCGCGCCCATGTATGCCTCGTCCTCGGGAGAGCATCTCGGGCCCTCGGCCACCAGTCGGCGCTTGAATTCGTCGGACGCGCCCGGGCGCGTCAACTGCAGTAGGCGTGCCCGCTCCTGGAAGTAGCGCGCACGCCGCTGGTCAGGCGAGCGGCGGCACACGAACGACTCGATGGACAGCAGCATCCGCTCGTGCTGCTCAGGGGTCCGCTGTTGCGACAGGTAGCGCGGCCGCTTTGTATGACAGTCCCAGGGCCTTGCTCACGCGCCCGCGGACACGGACGTCCAGCCGCCGTGGCCGCCACAGCCGCCGATGCATGATCAGCGGCGGCGGCTCGCCTTCGATGTTTCGGACTAGGCGTCTCATGCCCTCTCTCCTAGCTCGCAGGCTAGTGCCCGGGCATAGGCCCGCACGAAGGTGTGACGCGGCAGCCGAGATGCCGGTGCAGGGGCCTTGTGCCGCCAGCCGCGTCTCGCAGGCGAATAGGTTGAGGCTTCCCTCCATGCCTCCGCAGGTGGCAGCGGGGACGCTTCTTCGTGCCGGGTATCTGCGGGAGGCACCGCGTCGGTCAGCGGCGGCGGACGTCCAGCAGCACCCTGTAGGTTCGCTTGAAGCGGGGGTCCTCCAGCGATCTCACGCCGAAGAGCACGATGGACCCCTCCGTGCCGCCGCGAACTATGCGACGCACGGCCGTGGAATCGGATTCGTCGCCGCTGGTTGGGACCGCCGTCCGCACTTCGCTGCCCGGCGTGAGAGCGTTCAGGGCGTCGTTCGACAGACTAGGTGTCCATCGCGCCCGCGGTCCGTATTCTCGCGTCCCGTGCGCGGAAACCTCGTAGCCGTCTGCTGCGGTCGCCGTCACAGTCAATATCTTCGACAAACCGGGAGATGGCAGCACCCCGTCGTACGAGATCAAGATGTTGTAGCGCAGGATGTCCGGGTCGAACGGAGGGTTCAGCCTGTCGCCGTCGAACATGAGTCCAGGCAGGTCCGACTCGAGGGGGCTTATGGAGATACTGATGCCGCTGAGGTGCGGTAGCGGGTCGGTGACGGTGAGCGTGACCTGCGGTTGGAGTATTGTGCCGTCCTGCCCGCGGCTGGCGAGGATGTATGAGAATGTGGTTTGGGCTGGACTAGTGACGTCGACCGTGAACTCCCCGCTGGGCAGGGAGAGGTCGATGCCGCTGCTGTTGATCCCCTCGAACCCCATTTCACGGAACTCAGAACCTGTGGTGCTGTAGCTCAGCGTCACCGTCTCGCCGAGGCGGACACTTGTGGGCCCGAGGACCTCCAGCGTCGCTGTGTGGTCGCTGTCGCCCTGTTGCTCCGAGGCGGTGACGCTGCTGCCGGCTGATCCGGTGTCGGCGACCGTCCCTTCCGGCACAGCGGCCGTGGTCGCTGGTGCGGCCGTGGGCTGAGCCTCCTGCGCCACTTCGGCCTCGCCGTCCTCCTGGGCGGCTGGGGCCACGTCGTCCTGCTGCGCCGCTTGGGCCTCGGCGTCTTGCTGCGCCGCTTGGGCCTCGGCGTCCACTTGGAGTTCCTGGGAGTCGTCGCCCTCTTGGGCCACGTCGCCATCTTGCGGCTCCTGGGTGGCCTGGGCGGCTTGAGCCTCCTCGACAGCCTGGACCTCGCCGCCCTCGTCGTCAGCGCCGCACGACACCATGGCCATGGCCAGCACCGCAGCGGTGACCGCGAGCAGCAGCGGACGGGCTGCCATCCGCCTGGGGATAGTGGCGTGTCTGGGCATCGGGTCAACGAGATTACACCGTCGGGGCACCGTCATCTGGCTGCGCTGAGTGCGCTTGCTGCAACTGCGGCTCATGGAACGGGAAGGCGCCCGTCCGGGTCGTGGGCCGGATCGGACATCACGCCCAGCGCCGACGTCGAGAGCCTCGGCTGGCAAGGCTCCCCTCGCGCCCGGCCGTGGCAGGGGCCACCAGGCGGTTGCCTGGCGGGTCGTGTCCATCTTCGGCAGTCGTCGGCGTGGCACGCTGGTAGCGCCATAGCTCATGGCGCCTCCTAGCAGCCTGAGTGCCCCGGCAGCCGACGCCGGGGCACTCACGCGTCCGGGTGGCTATGGGCGGCGTCGGACGCTGCTTGCTCCACGCTCTCTCGCTCACGACGATGCTCGGGCAAGCCGCCCTACATCAGAGCGCCCGCCTGCATCAACAGCCGGGGCGCTCTGATGGTTCGGTTGTCGCTCGCCATGGGTGTGGCGGGCCTCCACACTCTACAGCCTCTCTGACCTGCGCTGTCGTGACGCTATGCGGTCCCCCATCGCCGACTCGCCGCCAGGCCCGCATCCGATTCAGCGTCTGACCGCGGCCCGACAGGCCCACAGGCTAGGAGACCGGCATGGCCGACCAGCACGGGCAGGCGGAGCGCCGCTAAGCCACCGCCACCAAGCGCCGGATCAGGCCCATGGCCGTCTGCTCATGGTTCGCAGGACTCAGCGAGCGACAGCTGGAACGCTCTCCACGCAGGCTCTTCCGGGATGAACTTGCTCGTGGCTTCCCATAGAGCTTCATGTCCGATTCGGCTAACGTACCCGGCCTCGACCCAACGATCGTGGTGGAACGACACAAAGCCAAGAGGGTCGAATCTGGGAATGGACTCACCTAGATTCTCCAGTTCGAGATACCGTTCGTAAGGTCGGAACTCCCCGCCAGACTCCAGGAAGGCTCTCTGTAGGGCATGAGCGGTCACATACTCCATGTCAGCAGCAGCGAAGATGTCGGATACGGCCACTAGTTCCGCCTGGAGCCGCTCATAGGCACCCCACGCTTCTCCTAGCTGTTGTGCATCTTGGATTGCGTGGTATGCGTCCACCGCCGCTGCTTTGGCTGCATCGCTCTCATGCTTCAATCTTGTCATCTCTGCGTGAATGAGGTCTATGGCGGCGCGCAATTCTTCCCACATGCGTGCATCCATCTCGGGCGAAACTGGCTCTCCGGGCAGGACTGGATGCGGTGTAGACAGTCTCATCGTTGGCGCATCGCTCATAGGCGCACTCATGGATGTGACCTCGATCATCTCGACAAGTTCCGGGGAGGCAACCTCTGCGAAGGCATCCCGGGCCCGACTGATAGCTATCCGCGCCGTTTCCTCGTCCGCGTAGGGAGAGCCTTCTAGTGCATGTGGGGCAAGTGGCGCCATCGCTTCCCTTGCCGCCTGCACAAGGTCCAGCCGTGCGATGTCGTACTTCTCCTCAGCGGACTCGTAGTCGCTCAGCGCTTCGGCCTTGTCCAGTTCGTCTGTGGCGGCTTCGAAAAGGCTCTGAGCCTTGTAGTAGCGAAGCTCGGCCCTATGTGCCGCCATCCAACGGCCTGAGAACCCGCTCCAAGCCTGTTGGATGGTCGCGCACCAGACGAACCGGTTGCCGAGGCGCACCGTCATCTGAGGCTCGGGTTCTGTGCCCGCGTCTGGGCGCTCGCTGGCATCTGTCGGCGACTCCTGCCCACCTGCATCCAAGGCGACTTCGGCCGCTTCGGGCTGCGCATCTTCCGCTGCGGGAGAGTCATCGCCTCCGCAAGCCGCGGCCAAGAGAACGACTGCAAGCAACACAGCGGCTAGGCGCAAGATGCAGGCCTGGGCCGGTGTGGGGTGGGTGTCGCGCGAGTCGGCATTCAAGGCCGCTCCTCTCGTGTCGTAGCAAGCTGAAGTGTCCGACCCATCCGCGGCTCGGCGCCGGAGCGCTGGTAGCGCTCGCAACGAGGCACTGGATGCAGGGCCTGGCCTGTGGCTGTTCTCGGCATAGGTGGCATCTCTGGAGCGGGTCTGGGCATGCTTGCCAGAGAACGCCTTGCAACAGGACCGGAGGGAGCCTCGACTGGGCCCACCGCGGCGGGCCCAGTCGCTCAACGGGATTGCCGGATACCGATGTTCTCGGACGGCGGGCACCGTAGCTGCGGCCGTCACAGTGGGCAAGCCCCGAGACTGCTTGCTGCAGCACGACCATGCCAGCAGGTGCAGCAGCCGCACGCGTCGGACCCCACCGCGCGAAGCCCATCGTCGATGGAATGGCGTCAGATGGGTTGGAGTGAGCTGTCCAGGTTGAGCAGAGCGTTGAGCTCGGGATCCACGATGTGCAGCGCGCCGTCGACATGGCGTTTGGAGGTTGGATACGAGCCGTGCGACGGTGTTGCCGCATGCCCCTTCGTGGACCTGAACCCGCAGAAACTCCGACTGGGCTTCGACCCTCAAGCTCGCACCGACATGCAGGTCGACCGCGTTCGCGAATCACCCGATTCGCGTTCGGGAATTCGCCAAATCGCGTTCCGACTACGACTCGGCGCAAGCTGCTGACCTAGGGGTTCGTGATTTCGCGCCACGCCCCACAGGCCGGGCAGAATCTCTGGACAGGTCCAGCAGCCGTCCCAAGGAATCCCAGCCCCAGTCCACAGGCAGGGCCCTCTGGCGTCACGCCCCGTCGATAGGTTGACCCGGAGTGACCTGCTCACATCGTGCGACCACCGACCGAGGAGACCAGCCGTGGGTATAGCCGATTCCGAGTTCGCGCTGGAGAAGCTGAGAGAGTTTCTCGCGCTAATCGCAGAGAGCGACCACGACGCAGTTCATAGGTCGCTGCCCATCATCGAAGCAATCGCGAAGCAGGTGGACCCCGGCAATGTCCTAGAACTGAGATCGGTGGCTCTGCCCCTGGGTGGAGTGAGTTGGGAGCCCGCTCGCGTGGAGGCCCTTCGGCTCGTCGGGATTGTGGAGCAGGACGCGGACTTTCAGCGGATGAGCGGCCCTGTGGGCCCGATGTTGGCTGCTAGTCGTCTGCATCGTTGGGTCTGGAACGCCGCGGCGAGCCTGTGGGATGACGGGCACTACGAGCCTGCCGTGCATGAGGCGGCCAAGGCTGTGGAGCTACGAACGCAGTTGAAGGTCGGCCGCCGCGACATCAGCGGCAAGGACTTGTACGCCCAAGCCTTCTCGGTCAAGGAGCCGACAGGCAAGATGCCCCGCCTTCGGTTCTTGCACATTGACAGGAACGAGCGACCCGATGACTGGACCTCCGCGCACGAGGGAGCCATGCATCTCGGGATGGGCTGCGCTCAGGGCATCCGCAACCCGCAAGCGCATCCGTCGGAGGACATCACAGAGCAGGAAGCGCTGGAGCAGCTGGCCGCTCTGAGCGTGCTGGCTCGCTGGGCGGACGCGTGCGAGGTCGTCGCGAGTTAGACACCTCTCAGCCGCAACCGGCCTCTACGGGTTGGAGCTGACCCGGTTTCGTTGACACCGGGTGGTTATGCGGCGTGGGCCGCGGGTTGGTGGTGTTGTTCGTAGCGGATGGGTGACAGGTTGTCGAGTCGGGTGTGGCGGCGGTGGTGGTTGTACCAGTCGATGAAGCTCATGATTTGGGTGCGGGCGTCGGTGTGGCTGCGGAACCGGGTCTTGTCGAGCAGCTCGCACTCGAGGGTCGCGAAGAACGATTCGGCCATGCTGTTGTCAAAGCAGTCGCCTCTGGTGCCCATCGACAGCACGATCCCGGCGCGGCGGCAGCGGCGCCCGAACGCGATGCTGCCGTATTGGGATCCCTGGTCTGAGTGGTGGATGAGGCCTCGGGGCGGTCGGCGGGTCTGGATGGCCATGTCGATGGCGTCAACGATCAACTCTGTGCGCATGTGGGTGGCGTAGGACCAGCCCACGATGCGGCGGCTGAACACGTCGAGCACGGTGGCGAGGTACCCGAACCCGGCCCAGGTCGGCACGTAGGTGATGTCGGCCACCCACAACTCGTTGGGGCCCGCCGCGGTGAACTGGCGGTTGACCCGGTCCGGTGCCGGCGACTGCGAGTCGTCGCGGCGTGTGGTCCAGGCCTTCTTGCGGCGGTGACAGCCGGCGATGCCGGCCTGGCGCATCAGGCGGGCGACCCGTTTTCGGCCGCAGCGAATGCCGTAGTCATCGGCGAGCTCGGCACAGATCCTCGGGGCCCCGTAGTTGTGCCGCGAGTCGGCATGGATCTTCTTGATGACCGCGGTGTAGGCCGCGTCGGTGATGCGACGTTGAGAGGGCGGCCGCTTGCGCCACGCGTAGAAGCCCTGGCGGGTGACGCCGAGGCGCTCGCACATGAACTTGACCGGGAAGTTGGCCTTCTCCGCCTCGATGAAGCTGAACACCCTCACCGCGTCGGGGCGTTCTTCGCCGCGAAGAAGGCCGCGGCTGCTTTTTCCAGCAGGTCCTTCTCCATGCGCAGCACCCGGTTCTCGGCCCGCAGCCGGCGAAGCTCGGCCTTCTCATCGGTCGTGAGCCCGCCCCGCTGGCCGTCATCGATCTCGGCCTGGACGACCCAGTTCATGATCGACTGCGCCGACGGCTCGAACTCGCGGGCAAGCTCCGACGGCGACCGGCCCTCCTCACGGACCAGCCGCACCAGCTCGGCCTTGTACTCAGTCGGATACGGCGGACGAGTGCGTCCTCCCATAGTTGACTCCCCTCTGGACCCCCTCAAGGATCCCAGGATCAGGGTGTCAACCAAACCGGGTCAGCTCCAAACTGCCCTTGAAGCAAGTCTGGACGCTGGTAGAGAACTGAGCATGGCGGGCGGGAGTCGGCTCGCCCAGCCCAGACCTTCCCGCAAAGCAAACGCTGTGCTCCTCGTCCCGAGAGATCACCGAACCGTCCGACTGGACCTGCCAGAATTCGCCTCCGTGAGGCATCCCGTGCGCGAGCGGTTCCCCTCGGGCGGTGACGCGTGACGACGGTGCTGGTATCAGCCGCGGTGAGCGCGGTCGTGGCTTTGCTCGTGGTGCTACTGGCCCAGCACTTGTCGGACCGGTCCGAACGACGCCGCCTGCGTCGCGACGTGCTGCGCAAGCTCGCAGGACACCGCTACCTGATCGCCGGAGACGTCAGCCCTGTGCCCAACGAATTCTGGGTGGCACTGAACGAGGTCGGCATCGCGTATCTGGACGACGATGAGGTCATGGAGGCACTGCGTGTGTTCAGGACACGAGTCAACCGCGGACAGGTGGCCGAGGACTTCGTTCCGCTCATTGAGGCGATGGCGAGAGCGGCCAGGCTGCCCGCTGAGCGCCTCGATTCTGAGATGCTGACGACTCCGTTCGCTCCGCAGAATCCTAAGAGCTAGCAGTGAACCGGACGGGCTTCGCCGTCCAGCACGCACTGCCTGGGAGTCGCCGCGCACTACCTTTGACCTAGGCTTTTGCGGCCAAATGTGGAGTCCCCTACCAACCAAATGTGGAGACCTCTTCTTCGGAGTGCGCTAGAAGGTAGAGGTCAAGGCAGGTCGCGAACACCCTACAACAACTATGGGGCGTTCGCGAGATGGAGCGGTCCGCGTTCGCGAGTTTGTTGGGAGATGGGCATTCTTGGCCGGGAAGATGCGAAGAGCCCGCGGGCGGCTGCCCGGCGTCACTTTCCTTCTTGGTGCGCGAGTGGCGGATGCGACTCTTGGCGCCCCGGAGCTCGGCCGGCACGAGCCCGTCCGCAGGCACGGTCCAGAGCTCTGGCAGCCGTTCTGGCAACGGGTGCCGAGGGTCGAGCCCCTATGCGCTGGTAGCGGGTTGCGAGGATGCCTGGTCCGAGGTGTCAACCGCGATGTGCTGCATGAAGACACGGTATGTCTCTGCTGATTCTTGAAGGGTGTTCCCCAAGTCCGCTAGCAGGCGCAGCGCCTCGCGCTGCTCTTCAGTGAACTTCCGGCTGGCTGGGTGTATCGCTGTGCGGAACATCGCGATCCAGGCGTCAGGCCTCTCCTCGTGGTCTTGGTGGGCTGTGCGGGTGTGGGTGGTCAGCGGGATGCGCTCGTTGTCGAATACGGCGGTCACCTCTAGGTGGCCGCCCATGCCTTCGACCGCCATCCGCAGAGTCGACACCAGGTTGTCGGCGGCGGTCTCCATTGCCGACACGGACGCCTGGGCGCGGTCAAGGCGTCGTGCCAGCTCGGTCTGGGTGAGATTGCGGCGCTGGCGCAGTTCCTTGAGGGTGTAGGCCACGGTCTCGGCGCGGGCTTCCTCCTTGAGGGCCTCGACCCGGGCGCGCTGCTCAGGGGTCAACTCGCCGACGAGTTCATCGAAGTCGTAGTAGGTCATGTGGGGTGGTCTCCTGTGGTGGGGGCGGTGCATCGTGGGGCTGCTGGCTACGGGTCTGGGAACTCGCCTTGGGATCGGAGATCGGCCAGGTACTGCTCGTACAGGCGCTCCGCCTCCGGGATGGCGCTCCGGTACCAGTCGTTCCATTGGCGGGCTTTGCTGCCTCCGAACAACAGGATCGCCTGCCGGCGCGGGTCGAACATGAACAGGATGCGCAGGTTCCTGCCCGCGCCGCGGGGTCTGAGTTCTTTCATGTTCTGATGTTGGGAGCTGTGGATCCGTTCGACGATGGGACGCCCCTACGTCGGGCCGCCCTCGCGCAGCAGCTCTAGGGCAGCGATGAACGAGAGCCGCTCTTCTTCGTTGAGCGACTCCTGCCAGGACTTCACCTGCGCTGTCGCCTTGATCTCCCACGCCACCAACATAGTATAGGGCTGACTCGATATAGGTGCTACTTGTGTCAGATGGCCGGTCGCGGATCCGTGGTGCTGTACGCCGCGTCTGGCACACAGTAAAGGCGCACTCGCCGTCGAGCCACACACGGCCGTAGCGCGGCACCCTGAACGGAGGGCCCATCCTCGCACCGCCTCTGACCTAGGGTTTTCTCCGCGAAATGTGAAGAAGGCACCTCTCAGGATGTGAAGGTTTCGCAGCGAGGTGCTAGAACCCCGAGGTCAGAGGTGGTCGCGAACACCCCACTGACTGACCGAGGGATGTCACGCCGCTGCGACCGCCACGGACAACGACACGGAGCCTCTCGATCAGTACTCGACGTAGAGGCCCAAGTCGGTGCATAGTTCCGTGACCAGAGCCAGCCCATCCCCGTCCCCTAGGTCGTCGTATTCGATTGAGGCTTCAAGATGCTTGATTGCTTCTCCGGTGATGTCATGGATGACAGCCGTGCGGGCGGCTTGTTCGACGCCTGTCAACAGGATCCGCATCGGCATCCTCGCATGCGTAGCGGCAAGCTCCATCTGGCGGGAATGCCAGATCATCCCGGTCGTCGCCTTCCCCTTGAAGTGGGATTGGAGGTGATGGTGCGCCCAGCGGCGCGTGCACGCGTAGTGCTCCGAGGGACTGGAAACGAGTTGCTCTCGGCTGAGTCCATATCTGGCGAGCTGTTGATCTTGCAGGTCAACGACGTGTAGGTCGCTCGTGCATACGATGCGCCGCAGGCGACGCCCACTCAGATCGACATGCTGCACGGCCCGATTGGTCCCCCAGACATCGTGAAGCGCGGTCTCCAGCAGCGCACCGATTGGGTTCTGCGCGAGATAGACGTAGGGAACCGCCTGACCCGCGGAGCTGAACAGCGGAGCGAACCGGCTGTCTCCTCCCCCAGCCGAGTTGAGCACTTCGTCGTGGCGCGACACGTTGAACCACTCTGCGCCTGCCTTGATGACATACGGTCGAAATGCCCTACCAGCACCAGGATGTAGAACCCGGCAGCTAGCCGGGTCAGGGCAGGTCACTCTGCGAGTTGGGCTGCTCGGCGTTCGGCTGCCGCGTACACGCGGTCAGGATTGTTCTCGATGACATCGGCGGCGACCTCGCCAGACAGACCGGCGTTGGCTTCCGCTATCCAACGCCAGATTCCCCAGCCGTTCATACCGGCCTCCCGCAACGTTGACACGACAGGCGCCCAGTCCTCGCGCACTTCAAGCGCGTCATCAAGCAACACGGCAGGCACGTGCTTCTCGCCATTGACTCCAACGGTGAAGAGGGCACCGCGCTCGCAGGCTCGCCGAACCTCCTGGTGAACAGTGTTCCTAGGGCGACCACGCGCCGCTGCTATCTCCCCTACCGTGCATGTCCCTTGGTCGACCAGCGCCTGCCGTCCGGCGTGGATACGCGCCACGTTCAACAGCAGAGCCTCCGGATCGGGTCGCTCGTAGCGATCCCCGACGGCGCGGCGCGCCTCGGCTGCGCTGAACTCGTACTCATCGCGATGCGGCTGCGATCTGAGGCCAGACCGAGCGGAATCCGGGTTCGCGAAGCCCCACAGAGTGAACCATCGGGCGCAATCGGCAACCTGAGCGCCGACCAGTCGGATCGTTCTTGTGGTCGAATCCTCGCCGTCAAGTTCTCTGAGCACGGCAAGCACCTCCTGTCCAAAGCGTACACAAGCTATACCTATGTGACAATCTAGACAGCATAGAGAAGCAGTCAGCTCGCCTCACTGACCTTTCAGCCGCCAGCGCTGGCGATGCGTACAGCAGACTGTTGACGCGCGTGTCGGCAGTGACGATGTTGCCGGCCCGGTGCAGCAGGCGGGCGCAACCCATGATCAGTCCCGACGCTGCCCCGAAGGCCGCCGAGCGGGTAGCGCCCAATCCGCCGAAGGCGAACGTCAGCCCAACCGCGGCCGCGATCGGAACGCTTACCGCCGAGGCGGCGAACGGCGACCACCACAGGGCGACGCCGTACTCCTTGACGGAAGCCTCAGATAGCCTCGGCGGAGGAGGAGGCGGCGGGCGAGGAATGACGACTCCGGGCAAGGTCCGCGCCGGCCTGATGTCGGCGCTGGCCCTGGCGTTCCTGTCCCCGGTGACGGCGGCCTGCACCGATCCGCCGACGCCGCCAACCCTCGCGCCCACGACGACGCCCGCTCAGTCGCCGGCGCCCAACCCAACGGTGACGTCCTCTCCAACACCGACCTCCGCGCCGACGGCCTCGCCCACTCCGACATCTATGCCGACACTGTCTCCGACCCCCGCGCCGGCGGCTGCGCCTACTACGACCTCTGCGCCGACACCATATCCAACGCCCGATCCGACCTCTGCGCCGGTGGCTGTGCCCGATCCGACCTCTGCGCCGGTGGCTGTGCCCGATCCGACCTCTGCGCCGGCGGCTGCGCCTACTACGACCTCTGCGCCGGTGGCTGTGCCCGATCCGACGCCTACGTCTGCACCGACACCCGCACCCGCTCCCAGCCCCGAGGAAACGGCGCACGCCGTCCTGTCGCAACTGCTCCCGTGGTACGACGATCCGCCGTACCCGCTCGCCGTCGTGCCAATCGTCGAGGTGTGGCTGAAGGACGCCGAACTCGGCATGGAGCTGGCCCGCGCGCCGTGGCTCAACGACGGCCTGGGCCCGCTGGAGTCCGACGCCGTCTACGGCCTCTCCTACCTGTACGACTGGGACCCCGCCCTGGCGCGCCGGATGCTTGCCCACAGCGTGGAGACGCCGGTGCGGACCCTCAACGTCGATGCCCTCTACGCGCTGGGAGACATGGCGTGGCAGCACCCGGACAGCTTCAAGCGCCTGGAGGCCCAGGAGTGGTTCGCCGACGGCCTCTCGCCGGAGGAGAGCGCCTTCGTGATCGTGCTGGCGAAGATCGTCGGCGATGACGCGCTCTACGCCGACCTGCTGGAGGAACGCTTCACCGAGTCGGCGTCCGTCGATCTGCCGCTGAGCGGCGCGGTCGGCCTGTGGGCCTTCGGGCACGGCGCCGTCGAGGGCGACGTCCTGGGTGCTATGGAGGCCGGCGCCCGGGCGGCCGAGCGGGTGATGGCCAGCCCGTTTCCGGTGACCGACATCATCGTGCTCCAGGTCGACGCCGAGAAGTACGGGTACGGGTTCGGCGGGGCGAACTTCCGGGACTCGATGGTGCTGTCCATAGGGAGCGATTGGGAGGACTTCGCCCACGCCGACCTGCTGTACCACGAGGTCGCCCACTACCACCTGGCCTTCGAGGTCGGGCCGCACTGGCTGGTGGAGGGCGGCGCCGACTTCGTTCGGGCCTACCGGAATGCGTGGGACGGCACCGAGGACTGGGACGGCGAGGTGCCCCTGTTCGAGGGCAACGAGTATGCCGGCAAGGTGTGGTGCGTGAACAACGGCGTCGCCACCATCGCCGCGCTCGCGGAGCCCAGCGAATTCCGGGACCCGTGCGGCTACGCCCTGGGCCAGTATTTCCTGACCCACCTGTACGGCGCCATGGGGCTGGCCGCCTTCTCGTCGGCGATGCGGGAGCTCTACGAGCGGTACCTGGACTACCAGCATCACCCGACCGAGGAGCAGGTCTACCTCGTCTTCCTGGAGCACACCCCGCCGGACCGCGAGGCGGCGTTCCAGGACGTGTACCGGCGGCTCCACGGCGGGCCGTCCTCAGACTGGGAATGAAGCGACCCTGGGCGCGCGACGCGGAGTTTCATCAGCAACGAGTTGGATTGTGCCTCTAGGAATCTTGAACCGCCTGGCTTTCTTGGAGGGTGGTTGACACCATCTCGCAAGGCGCGGCAAGCTCGTGGCAGATAGCCAACCGGGGAGTGACGATGGCTCGCCGCGAGTTCGACTTCGGCTTCGCGCTCGACTGGATGCGCAAGGACCGGGCCATCTGCTTCGCGGAGGCTGAGCGCGTCGGCGCCACACTTCCGGTCACCGCGGGCGATCGACCAGTTCTACGCCAGTTCTACGCCCGGCTCCAGTGCCAGGGACGGGGCCGCTGGGACACCAGCTCGCTCATCGAGTTGCTGGTGGACAACTAGGCAGGCTGATGAGCAGAGATCCCAGGCTGCTCCTCCTGGTCGCGATAGCTGCCGTGGCTGGGGTCGTGTTGCTGCCTGAGTGGGTGGGGTTCTTGATCCTGCCGGTGACGGTGTTCGCAGCGGGTTGGCTCTTTCCGGAACATCCCGTCGTGACAGCGACCGCGGTAGCTGCGTTCACCATCCTGCCAGGCGTCGTGATGCTTCTCTTGCGTGCAGACTCCTGGTTCACGCACTACTGGGACGGCTACAACCTGCTGAGCTTCGATCTGGCGCCCGCGTTCCTCTTGGTCGCCGTGGATTTCGCGGTGAACATTCTGGTCGCCTGGGGATGGCTGGTCTTCGCGGGCTACATGGGGGCAGGCATAGCGCTGCGTCTGCGGAAGCGGGCAGCCGCCGCCTAGCGAGTCCCTGATGGCCCCTGCCCGGTCCGGTTTGCGGTTCATCCGCCACTTCGCCGGGACGGCGCGCCATCCACGGGTCGCCTCGCCGGGGTGGCGAGCGGTAGGAGCAGGTGAAGGAGACCTTGGTTGTCGGCACGTGAGACGCTGATGCGGGCCCCGGCATCATCGTGAGTTCCCGGACTCCCGGCGCTGGCACGGGGCACGCGCCGGCGCACCTCGAGTTCGCTGGCAGGGCTGTGCGTCTAGCAGCGCGGGCCATAGACGCTGTGATCATGGTCGGCGCGTACTGGCTGCTGGAGGCACTGGATGTGGCCCCGCCCGCCCATTTCAGTTCCCTGGTGACGGGTGACGCTCTCGACACCGGCATCGCCTCACTGCTTCGAGCAGTTCTGGTCATCCCGCTGATCACGCTGGCGATCTGGCTGGTCTTCGAGGTTGTGCCGACAGCCGCGTGCGGTCGCACGATCGGCAAGCTCATCGTGGGCCTCAAGGTGCTGCGCGCCGACACCTGGAGCGAGCCGGGAGTGGGCAAGTCGCTGGGACGCTGGGCTGTTCCCGCCGCCCTGTTCTTGGTGCCCGGCTTCGGAAATCTGCTGGTTGCGCTCGTGTATGCGTCGGTGGTCTGGAATAGGCAGGGCCAGGGCTGGCACGACAGGGCCGCCGGCACCGTGGTGGTGCGCGCCCGGGTCGACCGGTTGCACCCCGCAAGAACTCGACCGGAGGCGCCCGACGCGTCCGCGCCCCCGGCAGCCGTCTCCATGGCCGACACCGACGCCTGGGCGCGGTCCAGGCGTCGGGCCAGCTCGGTCTGGGTGAGCTCACGGTGTCGGCGCAGCTCCCCGAGGGTGTAGGTCACCATCTCGGCGCGGGCCTCGTCCTTCAGCGCCTCCACGCTGGCCTTGGGGCATGGCCCCGAACCCAAGGGGTCGGCCTTACTGTGCTGGGTTGCATGACAGTGTATGTGATATTACATTGAACATCGAGCCTTGCCACCGGGTGTCAGCGATGCGCCAACCAGCACGACACTACCCGACAGGATCCCTGCCAAGGACACCCGAGAGGCACCCGAGTGACCGCAACCGCAGCTGAGTCGACCCAGATGGCCCACACCCCTGACGCGCGACCCGACCCGCCCGCAGCCAACGGGGCCGCGGCCGGGGCCCGCCTTCGGGCCGTGCTCGGCGACAACCCGCTCCAGACGGCGTTGGCCACTGTCGCGGTGGCGCTGCTCGTCTTCGTGCTCACCGACAACCGCAGTCGCGTCGACCGCGTCGAAGACACAGTGAACGCCAGGATCGACCGCCTCGAGGACACCATGAACGACCGCTTCGCCGAGCAGGACGCCAAGATCGATGAGATCAACTTGAAGCTGACCGCGCTGATCGCCGCGTTGAACAAGACCCGCGAGGTCGACGCGGCTGGTGAACGGAACCGAGCGAGTCGGTGTTCCGTGGCTTGTAGCGGCAGGGTTCGTGCGGCTGCTCACCCACCCCAGCGTTCTGAGCACTCCAGCGGCTCCCGAGCGGGCCGTTGACCTCATGGCCCAATGGTTTCGCTCACCCAGCGTCACACCGTTGAACCCAGGTACCCAGCACATCGCCATCTTCCGCAACATGCTGGTCGCCGCCGGCGTAGCGGGGAACCTCGTTACCGGCGCCCACATCGCTGCGCTGGCCATCGAGCACCAAGCCGAGGTCCACTCCAACGACAGCGACTTCGCACGCTTCCCGGGACTGCGCTGGCGCAACCCCCTCTGACGCTGCAACTTGTGAGACGAGGGCCCCTAGACCGCAGTCCCCTGTGGGGACACCCATGACAAGAGATGAACACGTCTGGCCCCAGCAGGGCATGAGCCTCGCACAGGGCTCTGTGCCTGACATCGATTCTGGGGCTGCATCCAATCCAGCCGTCGTGGAGTGGGAGGCGGCCGGTCTGCGGGCCCCGGACATGGACGCCGTCCGCTCGTGGCGGCTCCGCCAACTCCGGGACCAGCTCGAGGACGAGGATCTGGCCGGCATCGTGTTGCTCGACCCGCTCAACATCCGGTACGCCACCGACGCGACCAACATGCAGGTGTGGACCACCCACAACCCGGTGCGGTACGCGTTCGTGGCCACCGACGGTCCGGTCGTCTTGTTCGATCTGGCCCGCTGCGAGCATCTGGTAGAGCATCTGCCGCTGATCGACGAGGTCAGGCCGGCGACAGGCTGGTTCTTCTTCGAGAACGGCCCCCGGGAGGCCGAAGCGGCCGATCGATGGGCCGACGAGATCGCCGACTTGGTGCGGAGCCATGGCCGGGGCAGCCTGCGGATCGGGCTCGACAAGTGCGAGTGGCTCGGGCTGGCCGCGCTGCAGCGCCGCGGCCTCGACACCGTCGCCACGATGCGCACGGCCGAGTTGGCCCGCTACCGCAAGCACCCCGAAGAGATCGTGGCCATGCGCCGGGCCGTGCATGCCGGCCAGCAGGCGGTGGGGGAGATGTGGCAAGCGCTCGAGCCCGGGATCACCGAGGCGCAGCTGTGGTCGCACCTGCACGCCGGCAACATCGCCCGCGGCGGAGAGTGGGTCGAGACCCGGCTGCTGTCGAGCGGCCCGCGCACCAATCCGTGGTTCGCGGAGTGCTCCCACCGGGTGATCGAAGCCGGCGACCTGGTCTGCTTCGACACCGACTTGATCGGCCCCTACGGATATGCCGTCGACATGTCCCGCAGCTGGGTCACACCGGGCCGTGAACCGACCCCGCAGCAGCAGTCGCTGCACTCGCTCGCCTGCGACGTGCTCGCCCACAATTGCGCCCTACTTGAGCCCGGGGTGACCTTCCGGGAGTTCGCCGAACGCAGCTACCAGCTGCCGGACCGGTACCTGCCGAACCGGTACGCCGACATCGCCCATGGCCTGGGCCTATCTACCGAGTACCCCATGATCCACTACATCCAGGACTGGGACACTCACGGCTACGACGGCGTCATCGCCGACGGCGTGGTGATGTGCCTCGAGGTGTACGTCGGCGAACCCGGCGGACCCGAGGGAGTCAAGCTCGAGAACCAGATCCACGTCACCGACGACGGCGCCGAAGTGCTCGACACCTTCCCCATGGCACTGACCCCAAACTGACAGGGCCCACCGGGCTTCGCTCTTGTGACCAGCCGGGGGCGGTGGTCCGTGGGCTGGTGGCGGGTCTGCCCCGCTGCGTCACGCCGCGACAAGCCCGCAGCCTGCGCCAACACGCCTACACCGCCGTCGCCGTGACGCTCCCGCACCGCGAGTCCAGTAGCCGCGTCGGCCTGCAACACCGTCAACTGCGCGCCGTATGTCTTGCACTCTCCCAGCACCGCCTGCAGATCCGCAGTCGAGGTGGCCGGATCGTTCACCAGCCGGATCAGCTCCGCCAGCCCCTCCCGCACCCGTCGTGCCGTGTTCATCACCATGCGCACATGCTGCCACGGGGGTGTGGCATCTGTCAGTGGTTTCAGATAAAAATCAGGATCTATCAGTGTCTTCCAGGCGATAGACGCGGGCCTTGCGCGGGACGGTGCTAGGTGTGGACGGTGAAGGCTTGGCGGCGGTCGCGCCCGAACCGGTAGATCGAGTAGTCCCGATCGAACGAGACCGCCTCGTGCACGCCGAGACGCTGCATGATCGACCAGCTCGTACGATCGACGATCGAGAACTCCTGGTCGGCGAACGCATTGTGGATCTGCGCGGCAACCTCCAGATCGGCGACAGTGGCGACCGCGACGCGGGCCCTGCCGGCGCGGATCGCGGTGACCAGCGTCTCGGCAACATCGACGCCGAGACGGTTCGCGGCCAGGAACCACGTCTCGACGAGCACATGGTCGCTCGTCAGCAGGTCTCCGGAGAACTCGCTGAGCCGCTCGACGGCTCGACCGTGATGGACGCCGCCGAGGTCGGCCGCCGCGTACCACGCAGACGTGTCAACGAAGACACTCACCGCTCGGCGGCTCTAGCGGCTATCGCCTCGGCCGTGGCCCCCTTGCGGTCGAGGGCGATGTCGCTGCCGCCGGAGTCTCCGATACCGAAGATTGCAGAGATGTCAGCGCCCGGGCCTGTCTGCGCGAGGTCGCGCTCGACGAGGCGGCGGATGTACTCGGCCATGCTGATGCCCAACTCGGCGGCCTTGCGCTTGACGAGCGCATGCTGCTCAGCCTCGAGATCTATCTGTGTACGCATGACGCTACATCATAACATCAGAGGAGTTCGACCCCGCAGTCGATGCCGGCGGAATGGGCCAGCCGCGCGTCATTCTCCACGCAACCTTCGCTGCACCGAACGATCGCACTCCCAGAGCAGCCGTGGTGTGGTTGACGAAGCAGCTCAAGTCAGCCAATGGGTCGCTGCTGGTGGATGCCTACGCGCGCAACGCCAAGCATCCGGTCACGGCCTCGCTGGAAGAACTGCGCGATGATCCCCGTAACGGACTGGGACCGGCCAAGCAGATGCCAGCGCGGTTCCAGCTTCGCTACTCCGCGCCTATGGGTCAGGGTCGCCGCAGCACACGCAAGAAGGGCTTCATCGACTCAGTGCTCGACGCGGTGATCGGCTTCTACGGTGACGTCCTGCAGGACCTCAAGCCGTTCGTGCCCAGCGCCCCGGCCATCGACCGGCGCAGCATTCCTGCCAGCGCCTCCGACACTCCGAAGAGCCCGCCACAGTCATCGGGAGGCGCGGGATCGGCCACGATGACCGATGCCAGCAGTCGGTGAACGTCAGAGCGACGGGCTATCGCGACCGGCCACAAACTGCAGGTCAGAGCAGATTTCGAGTGCTGCGATCTGGCGGTTAGTGTCGCAGCCGCGTGGGAGCGGCCACTCGGTCGGCGTTCTAGCGGAGGTCGAGGACGGTGCTCAGGGCGGTGTCGATGCCCCACTGCTCCTCGGGGCGCAGATGCCCAGCCAGGTCGCCCAGACGGGTGACATCGACGGCTCCGACCTGTTCGACGAGCACGGTTGTCTGCTGTCCGTCGAGCTCGATGAGAGGGCGGAAGGAGGCGGGCCGAGCACTGGTGGAGGTTGGTGCTACCAGCACGACGGAGCGAGGCAGGAGCGCGTCGGACTGCACCACCACACCGAAGCGGCGGCCCCGCTGCTCATGGCCCACGCCTCGAGGGACGCGCAGCTCGAAGATGTCACCCCGGCGCACGCAGTTGCTCCATGAGGCTTGCGACTGCGGCCATCTCAGCCCGGTCGGCTTCGTCGGCCTCCAGGGCGGACACTTCCGCGGCGAGCGCCTGGCGGGCCCGCAGCCGAGCTGCCTCATGTACGAGAGACGACCGGATCGCCTCCGACTGTGTAAGGCCCTGCGCCTCCAGCTGGCTGAGCGCCCGCAGGGCATCGTCGTCAAGTCGCACCGAGATCGCACGGGTCATGCGAGTAGGGTATCACGAAACGTGATACATCAGGGATTGGAGGCCGTGAACTAACCTTCACATGAGCCTCGATGGCATTCCTCTGGTCCCGGAACTGTCCAAGCGGATCGGGTTGACGCTGGCGGAACAACGAGTCTTCGAGAAGACAGGCACTGTGAGCCTGGTCTATGCGGTGAACGAGCAGCCGGCGATAGGTTCCCGTCCGTGAGTATGGGCAGTATCGACCTGGGCCGGGTCGGGATCTGGACCGGGCTCCTGGACCAGGTGCCGTCGTCCCAAGCGATCGAGCTGGCGGCCGAGGTGCAGGAGATGGGCTACCGAGCGATCTGGATCCCCGAAGCGGTCGGGCGGGACCCGTTCGTGGCGGCGGCGCTGCTGCTCCAGGGCACCTCCTCGATCAAGGTCGCCACCGGCATCGCCAACATCTACGCCCGCGACCCGATGACGACGGCCAACGCCCAGCGAACCGTCGAGGAGGCGTTCCCGGGCCGCTTCCTGCTGGGGCTCGGGGTCAGCCACCGGCGCCTGGTGCAGGACCTCCGCAACCACGAGTACTCGCGCCCGCTCAGCTACATGCGCGACTACCTCGCCCGCATGCGCGAGGCACTGTTCCTGGCCCACGGCCCCCAGGAACTGCCCGAGATCGTGCTGGCCGCGCTCGGCCCCAGGATGCTCGCCCTGTCGGCCGAGGCCGCCGCCGGAGCGCACCCGTACTTCGTGCCGCCCGAGCACACCGCCATCGCCCGCGACGTCATGGGCCCCGACGCGGCGCTGTACCCCGAGCAGATGGTCGTACTCGAGACCGACCCGGCCACCGCCCGCGCCCTCGCCCGCAAGAACATGGCGCCGTACCTCGGGCTGCCCAACTACACCAACAACCTCCTCCGCCTCGGCTTCGAGCAGTCCGACATCGGCGGCGGCCCCGGCGGCGGACCCTCCGACCGCCTGGTCGACGCCATCGTGGCCTGGGGCACCCCCGAGCAGGTCACGTCACGCGTCCGGGAGCACCTCGACGCCGGTGCCGACCACGTCGGGGTGCAGGTCCTAGCCGACAACATCGACACCGCCGCCGACGGCTGGAGAACCCTCGCTCCCCACCTGCTGAGCTGACTGAGCCGACCGCGGCTGCCGTCCGGCGTGGACTGACAGGCAGCGTGCCCGTCTCGATGCGGGCAACGACAACAACAACGCTCGCCTAGCAGTTCAGACCGGCTGATCGGGCAGTTGCACTCTTGTGGGCTTGCCGTTGGTGTAGCTGACGATCTCTCGTGGCACTCTCAACCGTTTGTCGCGCCCGAACCGGCCCTTCGGGAGATCGGACAGCAGCGGGTGGGTCGGCAGCGCGGTCATCGCAGTCGGCGAGCAGTAGTACTCCATCGTTCAGAACATCTGCCATCGCAGCGTTGGATCGTCCCAGTGATCCACGCGCCGTGTGAGTTCCTTGTCGGCGCCCGGCACGACGCCCCACAGACAGGCGAGCCACACCAGTTCGTTGACCTCTTCCGCGGCGTAGATCTCGGCCAGCAGTCGCTCGTTCACCGCGCCGTGATAGGCGGCGCGGATCCGCTCCACCACGTCCGGCTCCTGGTCGTGACGCTGGTATTGCACTCGCACGGTCGACAGATCCACCTCCGGTGGGCCGATCCCGATGTAGTCGAGATCCACGAACGCCAGGGTCCCGTCGCCGCGGCGCACGACATTGGGCGGGTAGGCGTCGCCGTGGATCAGCACCCGGGACTGAGCCTCTCCCCCGGAGTCGGCCCAGCACTCGCTGAGCGCCCCCAACCGGCGGTGCAGCGTCACCTCGAGGAAGGCACGCACACGGGCGGGCACGCCTCTCGCCTCCATCAGCGGCACTCGGTTCGTCCACCGCGTCAGGAAACACGCCTCCGGGCCCCACACCGGCAGAGCGTCCGACGCCTCAATGCGATGGCATCGCCAGACCAGCTCGACGAGCGTCTCGAGGGACACCTTCGGTGCGGGGGACTGCATCGGCCAGAAGGTGACGATCCGACCGTCGCTCAACCGGCATGGATCGCACAGCGGAGCCACGAACGGAGCACCCGCTGCCGCCAACTGCTTGAGGCGGCTGTGATGAGCGATGTGGTGCTCGAGCGGCTGGCGACTGAGGTACCCGACCCGGGCCACGACCTGATCGTCGAGGCTTCCCAGCACGATGTGGTTGCCCACTCGAAGCAGCCTGAACCCAGCCGCGGTGAGTTCCAGCCCGAGAGCTGCGTCATTCACCAACTGGGCGGTTCGCTCGATATCTGGCTCGGCGTCGGCTCCGGCCCGGGCATCCACGACCCGCGACGATAAACGGCTGGGTGCTAGCTTGCGGGCCGATCCGGGCCGGATGGGGGACCAATGGACGCGGCGCTAGTCAGCCCGATACCGCTGGAGGAGTTCGAGGCGTCGGCCACCGACATCGACCAGGCGGTCACGCTGCCGCCCGGCGCCTACACCCGGGCCGACTTCCACCACTTCGAGCTGGCCGCGGTGTTCGACCGCAGCTGGCTGTGCGTGGGCCGCATCGACGAGATCCCCGAGCCGGGCGACTACTTCACCACCACCCTGCCCGGTGGCGAGAAGGTCATCGTCGCCCGGGACAAGCAGCACAACGTCAACGTCATATCGTCGGTGTGCCAGCACCGGGGCATGTGCGTGACCGCCCCGGCCAAGCGCGAGCGCGACTCCTGGTACGCGGAGCCCGGTGAGCAGCGGGGCAACGTCCGCACCTTCCGGTGTCCCTACCACTGGTGGACCTACGACCTCGACGGGCGCCTGCTCGGCGCGCCGGACATGGCCCACCGATCCGACTTCGAACGCTCCAGCATCCGGCTGCCCGCCCTGGCCTGCGAGGTGTGGAACGGCTTCATCTTCGCCAACTTCGACACCGACGCTGAGCCGCTGGCCCCGCAGGTGGCCAAGGCCACCGAGCTGCTGGAGAACTACCACCTCTCCGAGATGGTCTCCACTCCCCGCGACGTGCTCGCCGACCTGCCGTTCAACTGGAAGATCATGGTCGAGAACTTCATGGAGGGCTACCACAACGATCGCCTCCACCACGACCTCTACGACCTCGCCAAGGGCGACGACCCCGAGCTGGAGAACCTCACTGCGGGGCACATGAGCTTCGAGTACGAGCCCGGCTCGGGCGTGATCGCCGGCTGGGGCCGCACCGCCCACCGCGACCGGGGCCTCAACCCCACCCAGCGGGGCCTGTTCCCGCCCATCGCCACCCTCACCGACGAGGAGCGCTGGCACATGTGCTACGTGTGCGTCCCGCCGTCGCTGCTGATGGGGGTTAGCACCGACTCCGCCTTCTGGTTCCTGGTCACGCCCACCGGGCCCGAGACGTTCACGCTGTCGATGTCGTTCGTGTTCCCCCGCTCGACGGTGGAGTTGAAGCTGTTCGACCAGGTCTTCCGCCAGCACGTGGCCGGTGTCGACCTGTTCAACGACGAGGACCTGCCGGCCAATATCGCCACCCAGATGGGCCTGCGGTCCCGTTACGCGCCACGGGGTCCGCTGGCTCGCGGCGACCTCTTCCTGGCCCAGTTCAACACCTGGCTGCTGGAGCGTTACCGGGCCGCCGAGGCGGTGTAGTCGAGGCCGGCGGCCCGCCCGCCGGCAGGGGAGGAGCACCCGATGGACAAGCAGAGGATCATGCCTGAGGGCTTCTGGGACTGGCCGCTGCCCACCACCTTCTCGCAGGGCTGGCGGGTGGGGAACCTGGTGTTCGTCGGCGGGCAGGTCTCCCAGACCCCCGACGGCCGGCCGTTGCATCCCTACGACATCGAGGCCCAGATCGGCGAGGTGTTCTCCAACATCCGCAAGGTGCTGAACGAGGTGGGCGCCGACCTCGCCGACATCGTGAAGCTCAACACCTACTGGGTCCACGACGGCGACGACCAGGACGAGTTCTACAAGCACATGACCGAGATCCGCCACCGGTACCTGCCCGATCCCGGTCCGGCCGCCACCGCGGTGCGGGTGGCCGGCCTGGCCGTCGAGGGCCTGCTCATAGAGATCGAGGCGATAGCGGTCATCCCCGGCTAGCCCTAGCTGTCGCCGCGTTCGCGTCGGGCGGCTTCCTCCCGAGTGCCTCCAATCCCGCCACGCCCTCTGCTACCAGATCGCGGATGCCTGCTAGGGCCTCGTCACGGCCGGGGGCGAGCCAACTGAGCGATGGGAAGGCGTCGCAACGGCCCACCCATTCGCCGTCTTCCTCTGACCAATGAACGGTGTACTGGTAGGTGTTTGGAGACTTCACTGGTCAAGCAGCCTCTCAATCGCTTTCACCGCGTCCTTGACCTGCTCGGGCTTGGCCTGCTTGCCACGCCGCTGGATGTTCAGCAGCGGATCGTCGTCCCACGGAAGCTGGAACATCACGTGACTACCCTTCGTCCGAATGGGATTGCCGAAGTACCTCCTGCACATGGCCTCCAATTCGCTCCACTTCACATTATGGGGATTGTTCTTGGCTCTAACAAGTGCCTTGTCTCTGCGGCTCATAGATAATGCTATATTACAGTTATTTTCATGTATTTCACAAGGGATTGTCGCCGCCTCCGACGAGGGCTGCTCATCGAGAGATCATGCCGCAACTGCAAGAACACCCTCGACGCCCTCGGGCAGCTCTACACCGACTTCCGCGACCAGGGGGTGGAGACCGTGGGCGTGCACTCGCCCGAGTTCTCCTACGAGGCCGACGTCAACAACATCATCGAGGCCGCGGCCGACCTCGGTGTTGTCTGGCCCATCGCCCTCGACACCGACAAGCGCAACTTCCACCGCTGGCAGGAGGGCAACATCGGCTACTGGCCCCGGGTGTACGTGATCGACAGCGACAGGGGCCGGCGCAGTGGCGGGCGCGCTGGCCGGATGGCTGTGGCGGCCGTGCGTCGGTCCCAAGCTGGGCGAGATCCTCGACAGCACCGACACCGAGGCCGCTCGCACGCTCGGTCTGATGCTCGTGTACATGCTGGGAGCGCTGCTGCCCGCCCTGCTGCTGGCCGTGCTGCCCCACGCCGTGCCCGCCACCAAGCGGTTCCTCGACCGCCTGCCCGTGACCGCAATGGGCGGCGCGGTGGGCGCGGCCTACGCCATCACCCTGGCCACCGGCCGCTACGACGACCTGATAGGCGAGCTCTACCGAATAGCCACCAACGCCTGACGCCAAGACTTCTCGTCGCGTCTAGGAGCCGTGACGCGCCAGTCGCCGAGGCAACCAATTGGGTGGTGCCGACAACGGGACAGCGAAGCCGATTCGAGGCCGTCTGTCATATGCAGGCTCTAGGGTCGTGCGGTGGGCATCGTGGATACAGCAGCTGCTGGCGTCAAAGCCTCTATGGCAGAAGGATCTGGTGAGAAATGGCCGAACGCAATCCCTACTCCGACTACATCGAGCGAGCTCAAGATGTTGTCGACTTTGATGAGACCAGAGAGATCGCCGAGTGGAAGCACGAAGTCATCGAGGGGCTCGGTCCGGCTCTCGATGCGGTGCGTAAGGGAAGTAGTGACTGGCCGTCGCTGGTGGTGAGGGGCGTCACGCTCGAAGACGACATTTTTGATTGGCGTGCTGGCGAACCGCTCAAGAAATGGTTCAAGTCAGGTTCCGAGGAAGCGCTGAATGCCCTGAGAACTCTGTGGGACGAGGGAGCCGTGTCATCCGGTGAACGAATCCGCGGCTTCTTCGACTTAGTCCCCGCTGACGTGCCCGCGAAGCGCAAGGGGACGGGATTGAGGCCAGTCTCGGTTCTCCTGATGGCGCTAGGACCTGACTATCCGCCTTACAAGTTCCGGCAGTTCGACAGCGCTTACAAGCACACAGGTCATCCACAGCCCCCAAAGGATGCTGATGAGGGAACCGCGTATGAGCACGCCGTGTCCTTCCTGGATCGACTGGTCGGCAGCAACGATGACACTCCCCAGGACCGTCTCGAAGCGGAATCGGTCCTCTGGCAAATGGAGTACGCCGCCAAACACGAAGAACCGGCTCCGCCGGCGAGGGTCTGGGTAATCAGAGCCGGCAAGGACGGTGAGCGCATCGAGTTCAATCTCAAGCGCGGGTTGGCTGGCATGGGCTGGGACCAACTCCCAGACTTGAGGAGCTTCTTAAGCCGCGCTGACCTGGAGGACGCTGTTCGCGGAGCACTTCGTCGAGAGCGTCCCGATGACAGTGAGGCGTCGGTCTCCAGGTCGGCCTCCAATCATGTCGGGCAGCTCTGGAGGCTGCGCGAGGAGATTCGTGCAGGCGATCTGGTTGCGCAGCCTCACAAGACGGATCCCGTGGTTGCTTTAGGCCTAGTGACTCGGGCGTACTGGTACAACGGTAATCAAGACCCCGGCGCGTATCACGTCGTGTCGGTGGACTGGAAGCGTCCCGACATGTCTTGGGTTGGTATAGGTCAAGACCTTCGCAACTCGCTGAACGCGCAACAGACCGTCTTTGCGGTCTCGCGCAACGATGCCGTATGGCGGTTCCACCAGATGCTGCTCACCGGTCACGATCCTGGAGCGCGGTCGGGACATAGCGGGCCTGAGCAGTCAGTCGAGATTCTCGAAAGGTTGGAGAAACTTGCGGACGAACTCCTATGGGAGGAGGTCGAACACCTGCGCAAGATTGCGATCATGCTTCGCGACAAGCGACAAGTCATCCTTCAAGGACCGCCGGGAACTGGCAAGACGTATGTCGCCCAGAAACTGGCGGAGAGCTTGGCCGGATCAGCGGAGCGGGTTCGGCTTGTCCAGTTCCATCCGTCGTACGCCTACGAGGACTTCGTGCAAGGATTCCGTCCGTCCCTCGAAGGCGGACAACACGGGTTCAAGCTGCGGGACGGTCCACTGCTTGAGATGGCCAGGCGAGCCGAGGATGAGCCCGACGAGCTTCATGTCCTGGTCATCGACGAGATCAACCGCGGGAACGTGGCCAAGGTGTTCGGAGAGCTGTACTTCCTTCTGGAGTATCGCGACACCCCAATGCGGCTCCAATATTCCGACTACTTCGATGAGCCGTTCTCGTTGCCCAAGAACCTGTGGATCATCGGCACCATGAACACCGCCGATCGTTCCATAGCTTTGGTCGATCTCGCGCTACGGCGACGATTCTATTTTGTGGAGTTCCACCCCGACAGGCCGCCCATCAAGGGACTTCTACGGCAATGGCTAGCCGAGTACGCCAGTGAGCTGGAGTGGATCGCAGGCGTTGTGGACCGCGCCAATGAGAAGCTCGCCGAGCGACACGCTGCCATCGGGCCCAGCTACTTCATGAAGGAAGATCTCGACGAGGAAATGGTCGAGATGATCTGGGAACACAACGTGCTGCCGTATGTCGAGGAGCAACTCTTCGGCGAGCGCGATCAGCTTGACGGGTTCAAGCTGGACCTCCTGAGGCGAGAGAGCGAAGGCGGGACGGAGCCCGAGGCTCCGGCTGCCAACGGTGGCGACGAGTCCGCGGACGGCGGCGATGCGCCGGATTGAGCTACAGGAGTATCGCGAGAGCGAGCCACTACGGCTGAGCGTCACCGAGCGCGACGCCCTCAAGCGAGCGCTGCCGTCCCTCACGATCCAGGCGGTGGAAGGCGCGAGCGACCTCTACACCCTACGGCCCGAAGCAGTGATCGGCGCATTCGAGCTCGAGGGGCTTTCCGTTGTCGTGCGTCCGAAGCTCGACATCTCACGTGTGATCTACCTGGCCTCCTACGCGATGGGGGCCTACAAACCCAAGGAACAGCGCTTCGACTTCACGTCAGAGCCGACGCTGGTGGAGGCATTGGCGTTCGCTCTGACCGCCGCCGCTCGCAGAGCATTTGCGCGCGGATTGCTGCACGGGTATCGGACCGAGCAGGACGCGCTGCGGACTGTCCGTGGCCGGATCGATATGGCAGAACAGCTCAGGCGAAGGTTCGACCTGCTAGTGCCAGTTGAGGTCACCTACGACGAGTTCACTGACGACATTCTGGCGAATCGTCTGGTGAAGGCCGCTGCTGAGCTTCTTGGTCGAGGGCGCCTTGAAGACTCGCGCTCGCGGGGCGGGCTCCGGTGGATGAGTGCAACGCTCGCCAACGTCACGCGAGTTCGGTTCCCCCCGCAGGACGTGCCGGAGGTCATGTTCGACCGGCTCAACGAGCACTACCGGGAGGTGGTGTCGCTCTCACGGTTGATCCTGCGATATCAGGCCCTGGAACTTGAGCGTGGCGAGACCCGGGCGTCGGGCTTCCTGATTGACATGAACGATGTGTTCCAGGGATTCATCACGAGGGCGCTCCAGGAGTCTCTCGGCGTCTCCGAGCGCACGCTTCGATCCGACAAGCGATTTCCCCGGTCAATCTTCCTCGCCGAGGACAAGGGACTCCGACTCAGACCTGATCTCACGTGGTGGGATGGTCGTCATTGCACGTTCGTGGGCGACGCCAAGTACAAGCGCATAGACGTCAAGAGCGTTCCGAACGCCGACATCTATCAGATCCTCGCCTACGCCGTCGCGCTCGGCTTGCCCGGTGGGTTGTTGGTCTACGCCAAGGGCGAGGCTGAACAGGTCGAGTATGTGGTTCCCGGCGCGGACAAACAGCTGGAGGTCTTAGCCGTAGACCTCGCCGGCTCGATCGAGGACCTCCACACGACCATCGATCGCTTGGCCAAGCGTGTCCGCTTGTTGCGCGCTGAAGCTCTCGGTACGGCGCGAGCTGCTTGAACAGACTCGGGGCACTCAGCCGTCGCTGGGTGGTTGGGTTCGTTCATCGTCTTGGTGCTGACTAGGCGAAGCCGACGATACCGGCCACTGAAATATATTGATTTATCTCAGACAATCTTGGATATAGCTGATAGATGTCACACCCCTCTGGCAAGATGTTCGCATGGTTATGGACACGGCACGACGGGTGCGGGAGGGGTTGGCGGAATTGATTCGGCTGGCCAACGATCCGGCTACGGGGACTTCGGATCTTCGGGTGTTGCTGGGGGAGTGCAAGACCTTCGGCGGGCAGCTGGCGGTGCTGCAGGCTGATACGGCTGCCGGGGTAGCGGTGCGGGAGCGACACGGCGATTCGGGTGTGGGGGTGCTGGCGCAGGCTGTGGGGTTGTCCCGGCGCGACGCGGCGGGGCAGGTGAAGGTGGCCAAGCAATTGGAGTCGCTGCCTTCGGTGCGCGACGCGGTGGAGAGCGGCGACATCTCCATTGCCAATGCCAAGGTGCTTTCTGGCACCTCGGAGAGGACCAGCGCCGAGCAGGTCGAGCAGGACTCGGAGTTGTTGCAGAAGGCTGCGGTGTTGTCGCCTGAGCAGCTAACGCGGGAGGCAGGCCGGTGGGCCGCGCAGCGCCGACCTGACGACGCGGAGGGCGTCTATCGGCGACAGCGGCGTCGGAGGCGCCTGAGCTTCTGGGACGGAGACGACGGAATGGTGCATCTGCGGGGCGAGTTGGACCCGGTGACCGGTGCCAAGGTGCGCAAGCGGTTTGTGCAGGAGGCTGAGCGACTGCGCCGCTTGGACCTCCACAGTCCTGGGGGTGAGAAGCGCAGCCTCGACCAGCGAATGGCCGACGCCCTTGACACGTTGACCTCACACGGCAGCATCTACACCAGAGCGGTCAGCGCCGGCAACAACATCAACGACGCCAACAACGGCAGCGCCGTGGGTGGTGTCAACGAGATCAGCGACGTCGGCGATGCTGATGGCGCCAACAGCGTCGGCAACGGGTTCGGTAACGCCGGCACCGTGGGTGGTGCCAACGGGGTCGGTAACGCCAGCACCGTGGGTGGTGCCAACGGGGTCGGCAACGCCAGTAGGGCTGGCAACGGGGCTGGTGGTGGGTGTGGGTGTGGCCGGGTGTCGGCTGACATCACCATCGTGCAACATCTCAGTGCCGACGGCAGCGACGCCTTCGCTGAGGTCGCCGGGGGCGGGGTCATCCCCCCGAGCGTGCTCGAGGAGTATTTCTGCAACGCGCGCATCAAGGGGGTTGTGTTCAGCAGTGAGGGGATACCTCTATGGCACGGACACGCCAAGCGGCGCGCCACCAAGGCTCAGATGAATGCGTTGCGGGCCCTCTATGGAGCTTGCGGGGGCTGTGGCGCCGACATGTGGATCTGCGATGGCCATCACAGAGAGCCGGTGTCGCAAGGAGGGCGGACCGACATCGACAACATGATGCTGCTGTGCTGGGCCTGCCACCAGAAGGTGCATCACCATGGCTGGCGAGAGGTGCCCGACGGGCGGGGCCTGTACACCATCGCACCGCCGGAGCGCATCCGCCACGGCCCCGCCCACGCACCCGACCCGCCGCCCGTGCGCGGATCCCCACATCAGCGCCCGCGCCGGGCCGCTCGACCGCCCGACACGGCAACGGCCCAGGACAATGCTCAGGCTCGGGCGCCGAATGGTGAGGGCAACCGGCGCCCAGCGGAGCCTGAGCCGCTGTTCACCGTCGCCTAGAGGGGCCGTCGTCGGCTCGCCGGCGATAGGTTGGCTGGCTGTGAGTGCGGGTGCCGGGGACGAGACGCTGGCCGGCTACCGGTCGAGCATCGACAACATCGACGCCTCGCTGGTGATGCTGCTGGGCGAGAGGTTCAAGATCACCAAGCAGGTCGGGATCTACAAGGCCCGCGTCGGCCTGCCGGCCGCGGACCCCGAGCGCGAGACGGAGCAGATCGTCCGGCTGCGGGAAGTGGCCGCCTCCGTCGACCTCGACCCCTCCTTCAGCGAGAAGTTCCTGCGTCTCGTGTTCGCCGAGGTGAGGCGCGATCACGAGCTGGTTCGCAGCGACGACGCCGCCGCGGACAGCTAGAGGCCGAGCGGGTATGCGGCGATCTGTGCGAATCCCGGCGACACGTGCAGCGAGGCCGTGGCCCGAGCGGCCCGTGAGCGCAGCGAACAAGAGCGGGGGAGACAACGCCGCACCGCGAGGCGGCATCGCCTACCCGCGCGCCCTCTGAGGCGCGCCCGCCGTGGCCGGGACCAGCCCGCCGGGCACACCCGAGGCACTGGCCCGGATCCTGTACGAGCGCTTCGAGGCCTTCCACGCCGACTTCATCTCCGTCACCGCCCGGGCCGAGGGCCGCTTCCTGGCTGCGGACTGGCACGGACACCGCCAGGACGCCTTCGAGCGCCTGAACCTGCACACCGACGCGGTGCTCGACACCGTCGAAGCCTGCCGCGTCCAACTGCCCGACGCCGGCGCCCGACACGCCTGGGTCGACGCCCAGCGCCGCTACGTCGAGTTCCTCACCGATCGGGGCGACCTGGAACTGGCCGAGACCTTCTACAACTCCGTCACCAGGCGCCTGTTCGGCGTGGTCGGCCTCGACCGGGAACTGGAGTTCATCTGGCTCGGCCCCACCACCCTGCCCGCCAGCGACGACACCGGACCGGAGCACAGCAGCATCAGCGTGCACGGCTCCACCGTCGAAGCGGTCGCGGCCGTCCTCGAACGCAGCCCGCTGGGTCCGCACTTCGCCGACCTCGCCCGCGACGCCGCGCTCGTCGCCGGCCGCATCGACGGCTACCTCGACGGCACATGGCGGGACCTCGACGCCATCGACATGCTCGACCCGGTGTTCTACCGCCAGAAGGGCGCCTACCTCGTCGGCCGGCTGCGCTGGCTCAACCGGGTGTCTCCCTGCATCCTGCCGATCGTCCACGACGACTCGGGCGTGCGCGTCGACGCCGCCCTCCTCACCGAGCCCGCGGCCAGCCGGCTGTTCAGCTACGCCCGCTCCTACATGCACGTACTGTCGTCCCGCCCCGCCTCCGTCGTGGCCTTCCTCAAGTCGATGCTGCCGGTGAAGCCCGTCGCCGAGCTCTACACCTCGCTGGGGTACTCCCAGCACGGCAAGACCAACCTCTTCCGCGCCCTGTACCGGCACATGGAGCACTCCAACACCCGGTTCGAGCAGTCCCGGGGCGCGGCCGGCACCGTCATGGCCGTGTTCGCGCTGCCGTCGTTCGACGTGGTGTTCAAGGTGATCAAGGACCGGTTCCCGCCCAGCAAGCGGACCACCCCCGAAGACGTGAAGCGCCGCTACCGGCTCGTGTTCGGATACGACCGGATGGGCCGGCTGGTGGACGCCCAGGAGTTCGAGAACCTCACCTTCGCCCGGGACCGCTTCGACGACGAGCTCCTCGACGAGCTGCGCCGCGACTGCGCCCGCACCGTGACCATCACCGACGACGAGGTCGTGCTGGGCCACGTGTACACCGAGCGCCGCGTCTACCCGCTCGATCTGTACCTTCGCGAGATGGCCCCCGACCGGGCCGTCGCCGCTGCGCTCGACTACGGCAACGCCATCAAGGACCTGGCCGCGGCCAACATCTTCCCCGGCGACCTGTTCCCCAAGAACTTCGGCGTCACCCGGCTCGGCTCGGTGGTGTTCTACGACTACGACGAGCTGGCCCTGCTGTCGGAGGTGAACTTCCGAGCCCTGCCCGTGCCCGACGACGACCTCGACGAGTTCCTCGACCAGCCGTGGTTCCCGGTCGGCGCCGACGACGTGTTCCCCGAGGAGTTCGCCACCTACCTGCGCTCGCCGCCCATCGTGGGCAGCGTCTTCGCCGAGCACCATCCCGAGATCGCCACCCTCGAATTCTGGGAGTCGATGAAGCAGCGCAACCGCGCCGGCGACATCCCCGACCTGTACCCCTATCCGGCATCCCTGCGCCTCCACGCCGGCGCTGGGAACCGTCCGGTACCCCGTCCGGCATCCCACCCGCCCACCGACTGATCGGATAACCATCTTGCGAGCCGTAGTGATCACCGCCCACGGCGGCCCCGAGGTCCTGCAGGTGCAGGACGTGCCCGACCCCGTTCCCGGCCCCGCAGAGATCCTCGTCGACGTCGTGACCTCGGCGCTCAACCGGGCCGACACGCTGCAGCGACGGGGCCTGTACCCCGGCCCGCCCTCCGACCACGAGATCCCGGGACTCGAGTTCGCGGGCCGGGTGGCCGCGGCCGGCGAGCGGGTCACCGAGCACGCCGTCGGAGACCCGGTCATGGGGATCGTGGGGGGCGGCGGCTACGCCGAGCGGGTCGTGGTGCACCACCGCCAGGCCATGGTCGTGCCCGACGCCCTCGGTCTGGACGCGGCCGGCGCCTTCCCCGAGGTGTTCATCACCGCATGGGACGCGCTCGTGCGCCAGGGCGGGCTCACCACCGGCCGGTGGGCGCTGGTCCACGCCGGAGCCTCCGGCGTCGGCACCGCCTCCATACAGATCGCCAGAGCCATGGGCGCCCGCATCGCGGTCACCGCCTCGGCGGGCAAGCACCACGTGTGCGAGGCGCTCGGCGCCGATGTGGTGATCGACTACGCCTCCGAGGACTTCGTGGAGGCCGTCAAGTCGGCCACCGGCGGTGCCGGCGTGGACGTGGTCCTCGACGTGGTCGGCGGCGACTACCTGCCCCGCAACGTCTCCTGCCTGCGCACCGGTGGGCGCATCATCCAGGTCGGCACCATGGCCGGCGGGCCAGTGCCGTTCAACCCGGCCGGGCTGATGTTCAAGCGGGCCGCGCTGATCGGCACCACCCTGCGGGCCCGACCCATCGAGGAGAAGATCGCGGTCACCCGCCAGTTCGCGGCCGAGATGCTGCCCCACGTGGCCGCCGGCGCCATGGCCCCGGTGATCGACAGCCGGTTCACGCTCGACGAGGCCCCCGCGGCTCACGAGCGCATGGAGGCCAACCTCAACGCCGGGAAGATCGTCCTCGACGTGAATCCCGCCTAGCGGTCAATCCCGCCTAGCGGTCAATCCCGCTCAGCGGTCCTTCATCGGGACGTAGTCGCGCTTCGGCGCGCCGACGTAGATCTGCCGGGGCCGGTAGATGCGGGAGTTCTGCTCGATCATCTCGTTCCAGTGGGCCAGCCACCCCGGCGTTCGGCCGATGGCGAACAGCACGGTGAACATGTTCGTGGGGAACCCCAGAGCCTGGTAGATCAGGCCCGAGTAGAAGTCCACATTCGGATAGAGCCTCCGGCTGACGAAGTAGTCGTCGGCCAGCGCGACCTCCTCGAGCTTGAGGGCTATGTCGAGCAGCGGGTTCTTGCCGATCACCTTGAACACGTCGTGGGCGGCCGCCTTGATGATCATCGCCCTCGGGTCGTAGTTCTTGTACACCCGGTGCCCGAAGCCCATCAGCCGGTGCCCGCCCCGCTTCACGCTGGCGATGAAGCTGTTGACCTCCTCGTAGGAGCCGATCTTGGTCAGCATGTTGATCACGGCCTCGTTCGCCCCTCCGTGCAGCGGCCCGTACAGGGCGGCGCAGCCGGCCGCGATGGCGGTGTAGGGGTCGGCGTGGCTCGACCCGACCACCCGGGCCGCGGTGGTGGAGCAGTTCTGGCCGTGGTCGGCGTGCAGGATGAACAGCACCCGCATGGCCTGCACCAGCGCCGGGTCGGGCTCGTAGTCGCCGCCGACGTCGAACATCATCTTCAGGAAGCGGGTCGGGTAGTCGTCGGCGTTGTCGGGGAAGATGAACGGCAGGCCCCTCGAGAACCGGTAGGCCGCCGCGGCCAGCGTCGGCATCTTGGCGATCAGCCGCACGATCTGGGCCCGGCGGTTGTCGACGTCGAAGAGGTGCTTGGCCTCGGGATAGAAGGTGGACAGGCCGGCCACCCCCGAGGTCAGCAGACCCATCGGGTGGGCGTCGTAGTGGAAGGCGTCGAAGATCCGCTTGCGGAAGTTCTCGTGGATGAACGTGTGCCGGGTTATGTCGTAGGTCCACTCGTCGAGCTGGGGCTGCGTGGGCAGCTCCCCGTACACCAGCAGGTAGGCGACCTCCGGGAACGTGCTGTGCTGGGCGAGCTGCTCGATGGGGTAGCCGCGGTAGCGCAGGATGCCGGCCTCGCCGTCGATCTCGGTCACCGCGCTGGACGCGGCCGCGGTGGTGGCCAGCCCCGGATCGAAGAACCAGACACCTCCGAGCAGCTTCCGCCAGGCCACCGAATCGACTCCGCCGTCGACGATCGGGACCTCGATCGACTGGCCGGTGCGGTTGTCTGTGATCGTGACGCTTTCCCCCATCGGAGATCACATTACAGGGGAGCGTTGTCGTGGCGGCGATTCGGCAGGCGCTCGCGCTTGGCGGACAGCAGATCCAGGGCGGCGCAAATCTCCCGCCTCGTGTCGGCGGGCTCGATCACGGAGTCGATGGCGCCCCGCTCGGCCGCGATGTACGGGTTGAGCAGCCGCTGCTCGTAGGCGGTCTCCAGATCCGCCCTCTCGGCGCCGGTGGCCGACCGGTGGAGGATCCCCACCGCTCCCTTGGCGCCCATCACCGCGATCTCGGCCGTGGGCCAGGCGAGGGCCAGGTCGTTGCCCATCGTCTTGGAGTCCATGACGATGTAGGCGCCGCCGTAGGACTTGCGCAGGGTGACGTTCACCCGCGGCACGGTGGCCCGGGCGTAGGCGAAGGCCATCTGGGCGCCGTAGCGGATCATTCCCCGCCACTCGAGGTCCTTGCCGGGGTAGAAGCCGGACGTGTCCACGAAGGTGACGAGCGGGAGGTTGAAGGCGTCGCAGAAGGCCACGAAGCGGGCCCCCTTGCGGGAGCCGGTTATGTCGAGCGTCCCGGCCAGCGACTGGGGCTGGTTGGCCACGATCCCCACCGGCCGGCCGCCGAAGGAGGCGAAGGCGGTGACCAGGTTGGCGCCCCAGAAGGGGTGCGGCTCCAGCAGCACGCCGTCGTCGGCGACGGCCACCAGCACATCGCGCACGTCGTAGCTCCCGCCCGACTCGGCCGGCAGGACGTCGAACGCCTCGGGCACCGGCCGGTCGACGGGATCGGTGCAGGTGCGGCCGGGCGGGTCGACGGCGTTGCTGTCCGGCAGGTAGCTGAGGAGCTCGGCCGCGGTCTCGTCGGCCTCCGCGTCGGTGGAGGCCACGAAGCTCGCCACCCCGGACCGGACGGCGTGAGTCTCGGCGCCGCCCAGGTCGGCGCGGTCGACGGGCATCCCGGTGAAGTGCTCCACCATCCGCGGCCCGACGACGAAGGCGTAGGCGTCGGCGGTCATCACCACGAAGTCGGCCAGCCCCAGCAGCAGGGCCGGGCCGGACACGTTGGGACCGGCCGCGACGACGATCACCGGCACCACCCCCGAGCAGCGAGCCAGCTCGGCGGCCGCGGCGGCCCAGCCGTGCAGGGCGTCGACTCCCTCGGTGAGGTCGGCCCCCGAGGAGGCCAGCCTCAGCAGCAGCGGGAGCCGCTGCGTGCGGGCCAGTCGGGCGGCGGCGGCCATGCTCTGGCCGTCGGCCGGTGCCAGCGCCCCGCTGCGCTCATCGGTGGCGCAGCGGGCGTCGATCTCGACCACTCTGCGGTCGCCGAAGGTCGTCACCCGGCTGCGGACGAACCCGGAGCATCCGGCGCGAAGGTTGACCGCGGTCGCCTGGGAGGCAGCTGGCACGTCGCTCATGGTAGAGCGTCGCTCGGGACCAGGAGGTTCAGGCTTGCCGGCCGGCTCGGCTGCGGATGATGTTCAGCGCGCTGCCGGCCCGGAACCACTCGATCTGCTCGTCGCTGAGGGTGTGGTGCGCCTCGAAGGACCAGACGGCGCCGTCGGGCGCGGTGACCTCCACCGTCACCGGCTGGTCCGGGGCCAGGTCGGCCAGGCCGCGCACCCCGATGCGGTCGTCCTCGCCGATGCGCTCGTAGTCGGCCGGGTCGGCGAACGTCAGCGCCAGCACTCCCTGCTTCTTGAGGTTGGCCTCGTGGATGCGGGCGAAGCTGCGGGCCAGGGCCAGCACGCAGCCCCGGAACCGGGGCTCCATGGCGGCGTGCTCCCGGCTGGAGCCCTCGCCGGTGTTGGAGTCGCCGATGAACACCCAGCGCAGGCCGGCCTCATGGTACTCCCGGGCGATGTCGGGCAGGGGCTGGACCTCGCCGGTGATCTGGTTCTTGCCGTGGCCGACCTCGTAGCCGTTGAACGCGTTGACCACGCCCAGGTACAGGTTCCCCGAGATGTTCTCCAGGTGCCCGCGGTATCGCAGCCAGGGGCCGGCCGCCGAGATGTGGTCGGTGGTGCACTTGCCCTTGGCCTTGGCGATGACGGGCAGGTCCTCGTAGTCGCGGCCGTCCCAGGCCGCGAACGGCTCCAGGAGTTGGAGGCGCTCGGAGTCCGGCGAGACCCGGACCTCGACAGCCGCACCGTCGGCGGGCGGGGCCACGAAGGTGTCCTCGCCGGGGTCGAATCCGTCGGGGGGAAGCTCGATGCCGGTCGGTTCGGCCAGCGCCACCGGCTCGCCGCGGTCGTTGGTGAGGGTGCCGCCGACCGGGTCGAAGTCGACGGTGCCGGCCAGCGCCAGCGCGATGACGGTCTCGGGGGAGGTGACGAAGCTCAGCGTGGCCGGGTCGCCGTCGTTGCGCTTGGGGAAGTTGCGGTTGTAGGAGGTGACGATCACGTTGGGCCGGCCCGGCGTGTGGCCCTCCTCGCCGGAGCGGTCCCACTGGCCGATGCAGGGTCCGCAGGCGTTGGCCAGCACGGTCGCGCCGAGAGCCTCGAAGTCGTCCATCAGGCCGTCGCGCACGATGGTGGAGCGGATCTGCTCGGAGCCCGGCGTCACCAGCAGCCGGGTGCGGGCCGTCAGGCCCTTGCCGGCTGCGTCCCGGGCTATCGACGCGGCCCGGGTGATGTCCTCGTAGGACGAGTTGGTGCAGCTGCCGATGAGGGCGGCGCTGATCTCCAGCGGCCACTGGTTGTCGCGGGCCTCCTCGCCGAGGTCGGCGACCTCGCGGGCCAGGTCCGGGGTGTGGGGGCCGTTGATGTGGGGTCCGAGGGCGTCGAGGTCGATCTCCACCACCCGGTCGTAGAAGCGCTCGGGGTCGGCCTCGGTCTCGGGGTCGCCGCACAGATGGTGGGCCACCGCGGCGGCCAGGTCGGCCGCGTCGGCTCGGCCGGTGGCCCGCAGGTAGCGGTCCATCGAGGTGTCGTAGTCGAAGATCGATGTGGTGGCGCCGATCTCGGCGCCCATGTTGCAGATGGTGGCCTTGCCGGTGGCGCTGAGGGAGCGGGCCCCGGGCCCGAAGTACTCGACGACGGCGCCGGTGCCGCCGGCCACGGTGAGGATGTCGGCCACCTTCAGGATCACGTCCTTGGGGGCCGACCAGCCGCTGAGCTCGCCGGTGAGGTGGACGCCGATGAGCTTGGGCCAGCGCACGTTCCACGGGAATCCGGTCATCACGTCCACCGCGTCGGCGCCGCCCACGCCCACCGCCACCATGGCCAGCCCGCCGGCGTTGGGGGTGTGGCTGTCGGTGCCGATCATCATCCCGCCGCAGAAGGCGTAGTTCTCCAGCACGACCTGGTGGATGATGCCCGAGCCGGGCTTCCAGAACCCGGCGCCGTAGCGGGCGCACACGCTGTGCAGGAACTCGTACACCTCGTCGTTGCCCGACAGGGCGGCCAGCAGGTCGCGCTTGGCGTCGGTGCGGGCCGTGATGAGATGGTCGCAGTGGGTGGTGGTCGGGACCTGCACCTCGTCGAGCCCGGCGGTCATGAACTGCAGCCAGGCCATCTGGGCGGTGGCGTCCTGCATGGCCACCCGGTCGGGCCGCAGGTCCACATACGACACGCCCCGCTCGGGGACCCCGGTCTCGGACGGGTCGAGGTGGTTGACGAGGATCTTCTCGGTCAGCGTCAACGGCCGCCCGAAGCCGGCGCGGGCCCGCCCCACCCGCTCGTCCAGCGTGGCGTACACACCCTCGATCAACTCCGCCGGAGTACTAGCGAACACAGCCATGGCTCTCAGCCTACGAGCGCCAGTCACCAGCCAGCAGGCCAGAAGTCACACCTATTTATATGATATTTCAAGTTGTATCAATATTAATAGCTATATGCTGGTTAGATGCCAGCGTTCCCGGAGCATCCGAAGAAGGAGGTGCGCAAGGCGCTCAAGCAAGCCCGCGCCGCTGGATGGTCCGTAGTAAGGTCGAAGGGACGGTTGAGCCACACTTGGGGCGTGTTGGCCTGTCCGAGCGGCGTCTGTCGGCTCGGGGTGTCAGGCACTCCGCGAGTGCCGGAAGATCTGGCTGGTAGGATTCGGCATAAGATGATGAACTGTAGGTGTATTCCATAATGAGACGAGAAGATATGACGGAGGCCTCCTTGCCGCTGCACCACTTCACTGTCCGTACCGCCGGTGTGAGCGTGATAGACGACGATGCTGTGTTTGATGCCCTGTTCGAGGCTGGGTGCGACGACGCGCTGGTGGGCACCGATCCGGACGGCGATTACGTCGACTTCGGACGGGCCGCCCCCACGCTTGAGGAGGCGGTCGCCTCCGCATGTGCCGCCATCGAGTCCGTGCCGGGACTGAGGGTGCTCCGAGTCGAGCCGTACGAACTCGAAGAAGCCCCAGCCGAGGCAGCGCAACTGTCGTAGCTCCCGCAGGTGTAACAAGAGGCCTGCGAGGCGACTGGCCGGGCTACAGGTCGGGCCAGCGGCGGGAGCGGGTCGAGGGGGTGCGGCGGCGGCCGTCCAGGGCCCACTGGCGGCGCCAGACCCCGACATCCGGGCCGGTGAGGGTGCCGCTGGCGCTGGCGTGGGCCCGCTTGCGGGCCGAGTACCAGTCGGTGCTGGCCTCGTCGGCCAGGGCAGTCACCGCCGCCTCTATCCGGGCTGCAAAGCGGGGAGCCCTCTCGCCGGGCGCGGGCTTCATGGGAGAGCCGAAGGTCACCGTCGCCTCGCCGGGCTTGGGCGTCGTGCGGCCCTTGCGCATGATGGCGCCCGTCCCCTGCAGATGGACGGGGACCACCGGCACGTCGCACCGCAGAGCCAGGTAGGCCGCGCCGCCCCGAAACGTCTGCCCCCAGCCGTCGGGGCTGCGGCCTCCCTCCGGGTAGATCAGCAGGCTCCAGCCGTCGTCGATGAGCCCGGCGGCGTAGTCGGCGGACCGGCGGCCAACCCGGGCACGCTCGATGGGGATGGCGCCCATCGCCAAGGCTGCGACCGTTCCCGCCACCCGGGTGCCGAAGAAGTAGTCGGCGGCCGCCCCGACCACGATCTTGTGGCGCCAGGGCTCGGGGATCGACGTGAGCAGCAGGGACGTGTCGATGTGGCTGTGATGGTTGGCCGCGAAGATGACCGGCCCCTTGAGCTCACTGAGGCGGTCGGTGCCGCGGCGGCGGGGCGAGGCGAGCACCTGCACCATGGCCCGCATGGGTCCCTCGACCATGGCGGCCCGGAACATGCGCGCCGGCCAGCGGCGGGCCCAGTCCGTGTCGAAATCGACGCCGGTACGTCCCGGTACATGGGGGGGCTCCACGCCGCCGGGAACGGTGGGCGCCCGCAGCGGGAACGAGCGAGCCCTCAACGCGCGGGCCGGCGACGGCAGACGGTGCCGGAGCTGCACCAGGCCGAGATCGTGCGCGATGCCCACTACCACGCCCTCCCGGTCACTCCATGTCGGCCATCGTCGCCGGTTCCTCCCACGCCCTCCCGGTCACTCCACGTCCGCCATGAGGATGGGCGGGTTGTGCACGTGGGTGATCGTGGGCGAGGGCCCCACCACGTCGCTCGCCATCTCCAGGGCGTCCGACAGGGTGGACGCAGGCTGGAAGCCCATGCGCCGCACCGCCTTGGTGTCGCCGCCCACCACGATCACCCGGCCCAGCCACTGCAGGGCGTGCGCCCCCCAGTACCACATGTAGAAGGGATGCACCCCGTGGTAGGCGTAGCTGGTGCGGTAGAGGTGCACGTACCACTCGTCGGTGGCGAACTGGGCCTCGTACTTGGCCTCCAGCTCGGCCGGGTCGGTCGTCTCCGCCAGCAGCTGCTCGAAGAAGTCGATGTAGCTGGGATGGTGCACCGGGTGGAACTCCCAGCGGGTGGGGTGGCTCATGATGACCACCCCGCCCTCGCGCACCAGCGGCCGGCCCCGGTACAGGTTGAAGAAGTAGCCCAGGCCCAAACACATCACCAGGATCGGGTTCATCACCGAGTTGACGTTGTAGGGGCAGATGTAGGGCAGCCCCATGGTGAGCACGTCGGTCTGGCCCTGCACCGGCACCAGGTGCTGGGCCAGCACGTTGGCGGTGGTGCTCTCGTGTACCGGCTCCACCGCGCCGGCCTGCACCGAGGTCATCTCGTAGGGCGCCAGCCACCGGTTGAACACGCCCCGGCAGGCCGCCGGCGGCATCGCCCTGAGCCCGGCGTGCATGGCCATGAACGAGGCCCGGTCCCGGGCGCTCCACTCCCACTCGCGCTTCTGCAGCACCGCCAGGGGGCCGTCGTGGCCGAAGGTGTTGTTGTTAACGGTGGTCTCGATCTGGAAGATGGGCGGGCCGCTGGCCTTGATCACCTCGCCCTGGCGCCAGTTGGAGTGGTGCAGTTCGGAGCGGGGCCGGTCCATGAACGATCGGGAGTTCAGCATGGTCCCGACGTTGTGGTGGTGGCGCAGCGACCAGTAGTCGGCCAGGCCGGTGGCGGTGGACTTCCAGCCCCCGTCCATGGCCACCAGGTTGATGTTCACGTACACCAGCAGGTCGCTCTCGGCGGCCCGCCGGTTCATGGTGACCAGCTCGTCGTGGTCGGTGCGGCCCAGCTCCACCATGCCGTCGGGGTCCTCGGCGTCGTGGTTGTAGAGCGCGCCCTGCGGGGCGAAGGCGTCGAACACCCGCTCGCCCAGGGCGTGGCGCAGCTCGTCGTCGGTCATCCGGCGGTGCAGGGCCAGAGCCGCGATCAGGTGCACGTCGTCCACCCCCGCGGCGGCCGCCATGTCGAGGACCTGCTCGATGATCCGCTGGCGGATGTCGGGGCGTCGCATGGGCGGCAGCGGCAGCGAGATGTCGTCGAAGGCGATGGTCAGCTTCATTCCCGGCCGCAGCCGCGACGGCAGCGGGTCGGAGTCGAGCGGGTTCAGCAGGGCGTCGCGGATGGCTTCCTCGGGATCGGGCAGGCCGGCGAGGGGCTCGGCCGGGTAGATGATCCGGCTGCGCCCCGGGGGCAGCCTCTCCAGGCGGAAGCCCTCGCCGTGATGGAACAGGATCGGCGGCGTCGAGCGGTCGACGTCGAGCACCAGTCCCGGCCGCGGTGCCTTCCGGCGCTCGGCGGCCATCAGGCCGATCTCCCGGGGAGTCCCAGTCCGCGTGCCCTCCCGGCCATCAGGCTGACCTCGCCAGTTCTGTGCGGCGCGCCCCGCCGCGGCTGCGAGGCGGCAGCGGCAGGAGCTTGGCCGGGGCGCCGGCGCTGGTGGACCAGTGCTCGATCAGCCATCCCCGGCGCCGGGCCAGCGCGGCCAGCTTGGTCTCGGGATTGACCGCCACCGGGAAGCCGACCGCCTCCAGCATGGGCAGGTCCGAGGTGCTGTCGGCGTAGGCCACCGACTCCCGCAGGTCGAGGCCGTGCAACTCCGCGAAGTCGACGAGGGTCTGGTAGCGGGCCTCGCCGGTGGGCGGCACGGAGGTGAGCCGGCCGTCGTAGACGCCGTCGCTCGATCCCATCTCGGCCGCGATGATGTGGTCGAACAGCGGTCGCAGCGGCGCGATCACGAAGTCCAGCGCGCCGGTGATGAGCAGCGTCATGTGCCCGGCCCGGCGGTGCTCGCGGACGCGGCGGATGCCCTGGGGGAACGACTTGGTGATGAGGAGATCGCTGAGCATCTCGGTGCAGTCCGCGTCGATGCGGTCCACGCTGGCCCCCTCGAAGCGCCGGTAGAAGTAGCGCAGGAAGTCGCTGCGGTCCTTGCGGTCCAGGGCCAGCAGCCGGGGCGCCTCGCCGAGCGTGCGGGCCACGAAGCGGACACGGTCGAGGTCGTCGAGCTCCCGGGTGGCGAGCCACGCGTAGCTGGCCACGACGTTCGAGGCGATCAGCGTGTTCTCCAGGTCGAACACGGCCAGGTGGCGCTCGGGCGACAGCACCTGGCGGCGCAGGCGGGTGGAGCGCGACTCGCTGCGGCTCGAGCGGCTGCCGGGCGCCATCTTCAGGCGGGCCTGCTCGACCATCGACGGCAGGTGCACCTGCTGCACGTAGTAGGTCCAGTCGATGACGGCGGGATCGAAGCCGAACTCGGCTCGATCGTCGTCGTCGATCCAGTTCCAGAGCTCCATGAGCCGGTCGAGCTGGTAGATCGCCTCGCACTCGGCGTAGGCGCCGTACAGCTCGACGTACTCGTTGGCCCTCTCGAGCTGGTGGCGGCGCTCCTCGAGGCTGGCGCTCATCAGGGCGTGGCGCCCTCGCAGGGGCAGCGCCGACAGCACCCGGTCGGCCGTCTCCAGGGAGCGTTGCGCTCGCTGGAGCTGTTTCGCCACCCTTCCCCGACCGGGGAAGGACCACCGGGGAACCGGGATCGGCTGGTTGTGCTCGTCGTAGACGGGGTGCTCGGTGAACCAGCCGCTCACCAGGTCGAAGAGCTGGCCGTACTTGAGCGGGTTCATGGCCCCGCTGGCCACCTGGACGACGTCGGGGCTGGGGTCCACCGGGCCTCTGGCGGCCACCGCCAGGATGGTCGCCACCACCAGGTCGACGGGGATCACGTCGACGATGCCCTCGGGCACGCCGGGGAACTCCTTGAGCAGTCCCCGGGCGTAGGCGGCGATCACCGGCTCGGCCATGCGGAATCCCCGGATCCACCCCGGGTAGGGCTCGGCCAGGGCCGACTCGATGATCGAGGGCCGCACGATGCTCACCGCCATGTCGCCGCGGGTCTCGGCCAGGGCGCGCTCGCCGAGGGCCTTGGTGAAGGCGTAGGCGTCGGGGAAGCCGAGGCTCGATGCCCGGGCCCGACCGGCCTGAGTCATCTGGTCGTCGACCCAGCGGCGCCGCAAGCTCTCCACCTTCTCGGACAGGGCGGGGATACCGGCCGCGCCGAGCTCCCGGCGGGCCTGGGTCGACAGTGCGGCCAGGCGATCGGGGCTGCGGCTGGCCTGCTCGGCGTCGCGGCGGGCCTGGCGGGCGCTGGCGACCTCGTCGCGCCAGTCCACCTCGGTGAAGAACGGCGAGTCGTCCACCAGCTCCTCGGGGGCGGCGCCCCGGCGGCTGCCGGCCACGTAGCAGGTCGACACCGCGATCATGTGGGCGTTGGAGCCGGTCTCGGACAGGATCGCGGCCACCCGGCTCGGCCCGAGCAGGTTGACCTCCACCGCGTCGTCGAGGGCCGAGTCGAAGTTCACGGTGGCCGCGGAGTGGATCACTATGTCGCAGCCGGCCAGCGCGGCCCGGCCCTCGTCGTCGAGGCCGAGCCCGTCGACACCGACGTCGCCGGCCACCGCGGTGACCCTGCGGGCGGTCATCTCGTCGTAGCTCTCGCCGCCGGAGTCCTCTTCGGCCTGCCGGCGAAGCCCGTCGAAGGCATCGTTGCGGAGCACGTCTCGCTGCACCCTCCGGGCCGCGCCCCGACGGCCCGGACGCACCACCAGCACCAGTTCGCAGTCGGGCACGCAGCGCAGCAGCCGCTCGGTGAGAGCGGTCCCCAGGAACCCGGTGGCCCCGGTGATGGCGATCCGCTTGCTGGCGAGAGACTCGACGATCACGGGGTTAGTTCTAGTGCCCGCGAGCGCCGGAGGCTCACGATGGGCCTCGATCCGGTGCAGCTCCGGGGTCGGTGCGAGTGTGGTGCTCGCGCCGGGAGTGGCGCTCCAGGGCCAGGTCCACGAGCCGGTCTATGAGCCGGGAGTAGGGGAGTCCGGTCGCAGCCCACAGCTTGGGGTACATCGATATGGGGGTGAAGCCCGGCATCGTGTTGAGCTCGCTCACCAGCCAGCCCCGGTCGCCGCGGCCGTCGCGCCCGTCCTCGTACAGGAAGTCGACCCGAGCCAGGCCTTCCACTCGCAGCGCCCGGTAGGCGTCGATGGCGAGGCTCTGGCAGGCGGCGATCTCGTCGTCGTCGAGGGGAGCCGGTATCAGCAGTTCGGCGCCGTCCTCGTACTTGTCCGCGTAGTCGTAGAACTCCGCGCCGGGGATGATCTCGCCGGGCAGGCTGGCCTCGGGCTGGTCGTTGCCGAGGACCGCCACCTCGATCTCGCGGGCCCTGGACTCCTCCTCCACGATGATGGAGCGGTCATAGCGGCACGCCAGGCGGAGCCCGTCGGCGACGGCCTGGCGGGTGGTCGCCCTGGTGATGCCGACCGAGGATCCCATGCTCGCCGGTTTCACGAACACGGGCAGGCCGAGATCGGTGACGATGGCCTCGACCTGCGGAGTCAGCTCGGAGTCGCTGGCGGCCGGATCGTCGAGCGTGACGCTGCGCCAGCGGGTGTGGGCGATGCCGGCCGCGGCCAGCATCGTGTTGGCTGCGGTCTTGTCCATGCACAGCGCCGAGGCCAGCACGCCCGCCCCGGCGTAGGGGACCCGGGCCAGCTCCAGCAGGCCCTGCACCGTCCCGTCCTCGCCCATCGGCCCGTGCAGGATCGGCAGCACCACCGTGGGTCCGGCGGGACCGGCTCCGGGACTGGCGGTCAGCGCCGGCAGAGGCTCGATCTCCGGACCGGCCGCGCTGAGCTGCTCGGGCAGGGCCTCGGGGCCGCCCCCCAAGGCTTCGAGAGCCGCCGCGGCCTGCACCCAGCGCCCCTCCCGGGTGATGCCCACCGGCTCGACGACGTACTTCTCGGGATCAGCCGCAGCAACCACATGGCGGGCCGACACGCACGACACGTCGTGCTCGGCGGAGCGTCCCCCGAACAACACGACCAGCCTCACCCTTCGGTCCTCCACCCCGGCGACGCTAGCGCCCGCGGTGAATTGGCAGTGTCTTGCACGGTGTGCGTGCGTTGTGCTGCCAGTTCGCGGCTGGGCGTGTCACACTCGTGCCGTGCGCTGGGCCCTGCACGAGATCGCCGCGGTTACCGGAGGCCGGCTGCACGGCGATGGGTCCACCGCGGTGGACGGCGTCACCCAGGACAGCCGCGACGTTCAGCCGGGGATGCTGTTCGTGCCGCTGGTAGCCGAGCGCGACGGACACGACTTCATCGACGACGCGGTGGCACGCGGCGCTTCGGCCTATCTCACCGCCCGCGGCCCGTCCGGGGTCGACGCCGTCGCGGTGGAGGTCGACGACACCCAGGCGGCGCTCACCGCCCTGGCCCGCGAGGCACGGAGCCGGCTCGGGTCGGTGCCGGTGGTGGGCATAACCGGATCGGTTGGCAAGACCACCACCAAGGACCTGCTGGCCGCGGTGCTCGGTCGGGACCGGTGGGTGTGGGCCAGCACCCGATCGTTCAACAACGAGATCGGGGTGCCGATCACCCTGCTGTCGGCTCCCGCCGATGCCGAGGCGCTCGTGGTCGAGATGGGTTCGAGAGGGACGGGACACATCGCCGAACTGTGCCGCGTGGCCCGACCGACCATGGGTGTGATCACCACAGTCGGGCTGTCCCACACCAGCGAGCTGGGATCGTTGGCCGCGGTGGTGTCGGCCAAGCGGGAGCTGGTCGAGGCCCTCCCCGCGGCCGACGACGGGGGAGTGGCCTTCCTCAACGCGGGCGTGCCCGAGGTGCTGTCCATGGCTGAGGCCACCGAGGCTCGGGTGGTCACCTTTGGCGCCGGCGGGGAGGTGAGCGCCCGGAGCATCGAGCTCGACGACGATTTGACGCCTCGCTTCGTGCTGTGCAGCCCTGGCGGGAGGGTCGAGGTGGAGCTGGGGGCCAGGGGAGTCCACTCGGTCGACAACGCGCTGGCCGCGGCCGCGGTGAGCTTGGAGCTGGGCGTCTCCCTGGAGGGCGTGGCCGCGGGGCTGGCCGAGCCGACCCTGTCGCCCTTGCGCATGGAGGTCACCCGGACCGCCGCGGGCGCCCGCCTGCTCAACGACTGCTACAACGCCAACCCGCTGTCGATGCGGGCGGCCCTGCACGCCCTGGCCGCACTCCCGGCGCAGCGCCGGATTGCAGTGCTGGGCGTCATGGCCGAGCTGGGCGACTTCGAGGCCGAAGAACACGCCGCCGCGGCTTCGCTGGCAACCCGGCTCGGCATCACCGTTGTGGCGGTGGACGCGCCGGGCTACTCATCGGGCGAGAGCACCGTGATCGAGGTGCCGGACATCGACAGCGCCCTCGCCTCGCTGGGCGAGCTAGGCGCGGGCGACGCCGTGCTTGTCAAGGGATCTCGAGTCGGCGGGCTCGAGCGCTTGGTGGATCGACTCGCCAGTAGCGACGCGGGCGATCCCGCCACCGTGCGGGGCCGCTTCTCCGAGGTAGAGCCCAGCGTCGACGGCGACGAGCTCCTGTTCACGACGGACGCCGGCTGGGAGTTCGATTGACCGCACTCTTCGTTTACCCCCCATGTCCCTCATTGGTGGTCCGCTGTACCAGCCGATATGAACGAGAGATCCGAGACTGACGAAAGGCTTCGTGCAATGGACGTACCCGACTTCCGGACCGTGACCGTGGAGGCCCTGGCGGCCATGGTGCGGGACCGCACCCTCACCGCCGCCGCGGTCACCGATCACGCGCTGGAGCGCATCGAGACCCTGAATCCGGTGCTCAACGCCTTCGTCGCGGTGGATGCCGACAGCGCCAGGGACCAGGCCGCGGCCATCGACGAGCGTCTTGACGCCGGCGACGAGGTCGGGCCGCTGGCGGGAATCCCGATCGGCGTGAAGGACCTCGTGAACGCGGCCGGGTTCCACACCTCCCGGGGTGCCATGTACACCCGCAACGACCCGCCGGCCGCCTCCGACTGCACCGAGGTGGCCCGGATGCGGGCCGCGGGCTGCGTGATCGTGGGCAAGACCAACACCCCCGAGCACGGCTGCATGGGCGACACCTACAACCCCAGGTTCGGTCCCACCCTCAATCCCTGGAACACGGAGCGCTCGCCGGGCGGGTCCTCGGGAGGCACGGGCTCGGCCGTCGCGTCGGGGATGGTCCCGGTGGGCAGCGGCTCCGACGGGGGCGGCTCGATCCGCATCCCGTCGGCCATATGCGGCCTGTCGGGCATCAAGACCAGCCACGGCCGGGTGCCGAGCGGCCCGCCGCCGTCGGGCCTGATCGACCTGTCGTGCGTGGGCCCCATGGCCCGCCTCATCCGCGATGTGGCCCTGTGCCTCGACTCCATGGTCGGGCCCCATCCGGCTGATCTGCGCAGCCTGCCCAAGCCCGATGTGTCGTGGCGGGCCGCGTTGGACAGCCCCCGCATGCCGGCCCGGGTGCTGTGGGCACCATCGATCGACGGGGAGCCGGTCGACGCCGAGATCGCGGCGGCGTGCGCGGCCGCGGTGGAGCGCCTGGCGGCCGAGGGCGTGGAGGTCGTGGAGGCGCAGACCGAGCTCAGCGCGGTGCCGGGGGCCTTCCTGCTGCTGTTCTTCGGGGGGCTCATCGGCCCGGCGTTCCGCCCGCTGTACGGCACCGACGAGTGGGACAACGTGACCGATGTCCTCGCGGTGATGCTGGAGGACGTATACGTGTCCGGGAGGGCCACGCCGGAGTCGATCTACGAGGCCCGCCAGCAGGCCGGCGAGCTGTCCATCGCGTTGGCCGAGATGATGGACGGCTACGACGTGCTGCTGATGCCCACCCTCGCGGGCCAGGCCCCCGCCCCGGCCGGGCACGGCACCATCAACGGCGAGGAGACCCCCAACTGGTTCCGCTTCACGCCCCTGGCCAACCTCGCCCGGCGCCCGGCCGGGACAGTGTGCTGCGGGTTCAGCACCGAGGGCGTTCCCATCGGGCTGCAAGTCGTAGGCCACCAGCTCGACGATCTGGCCGTGCTGGAGACCCTCGCCGTTCTCGAGGACCTGCTGGCCCTCAACCCCATCGCCCCCGATCCGGCCTAACGGGCGTAGGTACCCCTGGCGGGGACGGTTGTCACAGCTTGGCGGTACTGTCAGCCTGAGTGACTGATGCCTGTGAAATGAGTGACACCTGCGAAGCATCTTTCTGTCGGGCGGGCGGCAGATGAGTGATGTGGTGGGCCGTGTGCTCGGCACCGACGACGCCACACCCTTGGAGTTCTGGGTCGCGGTCGCTCCTGGAGCGCATCTGCAGCTCGACGATGTCGTGGCGATGGACCGGGATCTGCCTTCCGGCGACCGCATTTGCCTGTACGGCATAGTCAGTCAGGTCCGAGCTCGGCATGAGGGTGCCCGCTTCGACAGTGACGTCTTCCTGATCACGCAGGGGATTCTTCCCGCAGAGGTCAGCGAGGCGGCGCAGGTACAGCTGACGCGGGTGGTACCGGAGACATTCGTTCCACCACTACCGGGTGCCGAGGTGCGACGAGCTGTCGAGGATGAGCGAGATGCGGCCCTCGACTTCGACGACGTGGAGCGGCGTCTGCCCGCGGGGCTGAGCCGGGAGAACGACCCGATCTTCCTCGACTTTGACTTCGTGGACGGCACCATGGGCGCCCACATCAACATCAGCGGCATCTCGGGTGTGGCTACCAAGACCAGTTACGCCACGTTCCTTCTCTACGCCATGTTCAACTCCGGTGTGCTCGGCGACGAGGCCATTCACACCAAGGCCCTGATCTTCAACGTGAAGGGCGAGGACCTGCTGTTCCTCGACCATGCCAATACGCGTCTGGATCCTGATGAGCAGCTGCGCTACTCGGCTCTGGGGCTTGACGCTGCGCCGTTCCGGTCGGTCGGCATTCTTGCTCCACCACGACGCGGCGATGCCAACGCCACTCCCGCCACCGGTGCGCGTCACATCGGGGTCAAGCCCTACTTCTGGACCATCGAAGACTTCTGCTCCCAGCAACTGCTGCCGTTCCTGTTCGCAGACGCCGAGGACGAGCGTCAGCAGTACACGATCGTGGTGCAGGCCGTGACAGCCCGTCTGGCCCAGTACGCCAAGGACTCCTCCGGTGGTGACGGCGCGGTTCGGATCGAAGGCACGACGGTCCGGACCTTCCGCGATCTCGTAAACGAGATTGAGAACCGCCTCATCCCCGAAGACCTGGAAGATCGCCCCGACCAGCGATGGACAGGCCGAGCCGTCGGTGGGGGAACCATCAACGCCTTCGTTCGGCGGCTTCACGCCTCGGTACGCCACGTTGAGCATCTGATCCGAGCCGATGTAGCGCACGCTCCCGAGCATTCCATCGACCTGGACTCCAGCCAGCTCACCGTGGTCGACATCCACCAACTGCACGACCGAGCCAAGCGCTTCGTTGTTGGCGTCGTGTTGAGGCAGGCCTTTGAAGCCAAGGAAGCGAGCGGTGTCGCCAAGCCGCTGCAGTTCGTAGTACTGGACGAGCTCAACAAGTACGCCCCCCGTGACGGCAGCAGCCCGATCAAGGAGATCCTGCTGGATGTGGCCGAGCGGGGTCGCAGTCTGGGAATCATCCTCATCGGTGCCCAGCAGACGGCCAGCGAGATAGAGCGAAGGGTGGTGGCCAACAGCGCCATTCGAGTAGTGGGCCGGCTCGACAGCGCTGAGGCGGGAAGGGACCAATACGGGTTCTTGCCGGGTGTGCAACGCCAGCGCGCGACGATCCTCAAGCCGGGATCTATGTACGTGTCGCAGCCCCGGCTGCCGGTGCCGCTGTTGGTTGAGTTCCCGTTCCCGGCGTGGGCGACCCGCTCTGGGGAAGCGGACAGATCGAGCGCGCCGGCGACGGGCGGGCCGGCCCAGCCCGACGACGTATTTGAGGGTCTGCAGTGACGGTGCCGCGGGTGTTGATTGAGCCGTGAAGCTGCTGCACACCAGTGACTGGCATGTTGGCAAGACCATCCGGGGTCGCAGCCGTGCCGACGAGCACTGGGCTGCGCTTCACGAGATAGTCGGCTTGGCCGCTGAGCACTCTGTTGACTTGGTGCTTGTGGCCGGCGATCTATTCGAGACAGCCGCTCCTTCCGCCGAGGCCGAGGGAATCGTTTACCGGGTGCTGCTGGACTTGGCCAGCACCGACGCACAGGTGGCGGTGATCGCCGGCAATCACGACAACGGCCGCAAGCTGGCGGCCGTGGCGCCCGTATTCGAGGCCGCAGGACGCATTCACGTAGTAGCCCAGCCGCTCCGACCTGACGACGGGGGAGTGCTCCGTCTACAGACGAGCGCCGGTGAGGAGGTGCGCTTGGCGATGCTGCCGTTCGTGTCGCAACGGGGCATCGTGAGGGCCAAGGACCTGATGGACTCCGAGGCCTACGAGAACGCACAGGCATACGCCGAGCGGATGAGGCTGGTCATCGAAGCGCTTGCCCGTGGCTTCGAGCCGACCACCGTGAACATCCTCATGGCCCACGCGTTCGTGCACGGCGGCCAACTCGGCGGCGGCGAGCGGGCCGCCCACTTCATCGAGGACTACGCCCTCAGTGCCCAGGCCTTTCCGGCCAGCGCCAGGTACGTCGCGCTCGGCCATGTTCACCGGCCCCAGAAGATCGCGGGCCCCGGGCAGATCCGCTACTGCGGGTCACCCCTGCAACTCGACTTCGGTGAGGAGCAGCAGCGCAAGCAAGTCAACCTCGTCGAGATCGAGCCCGACAAGCCGCCCAGTGTGAAAGCACTGCCGTTGTCGAGTGGCCGCGCGCTGCGCACCTTGTCCGGCACCCTGGAAGAACTGAGGGAAGAGTCCGAGACGCTCGCGGACGAACCGTGGCTGCGTGTCGACGTGCGAGAGCAACGGCGGGCCGGCCTGGCCGACGACGTACGAGAGATGTTTGGCGACCGAGCGGTGGACGTACGCATCAAGGACGCGTCCCCATCTGCAACACCGCGGCCGTCTCGCGCCGGCAAGTCCCCTGTCGATTTGTTCGACGAGTTCCTCACTGAGCGACACATCAGCGACGACCGCATCCGAGCCGGGTTCAAGCGACTGCTTGACGAGCAGCTCGAAACTGGATCGGAGCAGCCGGACACATGAGGCCCGTGAAGCTGCGCTTGATGGGGTTCGGAGCGTTCCGCGAGGACACCGAGGTGGACTTCACCGATGTTGAGTTGGCCGCGCTGGTAGGGCCCACCGGGTCGGGCAAGTCCACCGTGATCGACGGCATCACGTTTGCTCTGTTCGGCAGCGTGGCCCGCTACGACAACGCCAGCCTGGTGGCCCCGATCATCAATTCACTTGCGCAAGAGGCCGCTGTCTCGCTGGACTTCGAGGCAGGCGGCGAGCGCTACTTGGCCACTCGGGTCGTGAGCCGCACGGCTGGCGGTGCCACTACGAGGGAAGCTCGGCTCGAGCGCGGCGATGAGACTCTGGCCGGTCGGGCCAAGGACATGAGTCCGGCTGTCGAGAGCCTGCTGGGCCTCGACTTCGACCGATTCACCAAGACGGTGGTACTGCCTCAGGGCCGCTTCGCCCAGTTCCTGCACGACAAGGCCGGAGACCGCCAAGAGTTGCTGCGACACCTGCTCGACCTGGACATATACACGCGCATGGGAGCGGAGGCTCGTGGCCGGGCAGGTAACGCCGAGGCCGCGCTTGACGCGCTAGAGGACCAGCTACAGTCGAGCGTCCCCACCGAGGACGAGGTAGCGGATCTCAAAGCCCGTGCTGGGGTCGTTCAAGCTGCTCAGACCGGGTTGGAGAGTTTGCTCGACGATCTGGACGGAGTCGTCGAGGAACTGGAAGCGGCACGCGCCGCAATCCGGCAAATTGATCCTCTGCTACGTGCGGTGTCGGCTGTAGCAGTGCCCGATTCGGTCACGGGTCTCGCAGACCGCCTGGAGGCGGCGAGCGAGTCATACAGGCGGGCCGATGAGCGGTACTGCAACAAGCGGGCGGCGGAGCGGGAAGCCCGCTACGAGGCGAACAACGGTCCAGACCTGCAGCGCTGTCGGCAGCTACTGGGTGACCGTGAGCGTCTGGAGGCGCTTGATGCGGAGTACGTCCAACTAGAAAGCGATGCTCAGCGGACGGCGATGGAGGCGGAGGGTGCCCGGGAAGCTCATGACGAAGCCGAGGCAGTAGTCGAGGCGATCTTCGGAGCGCTCGACAGGGTGCGTTCGGTCAAGCGAGCTGAAAGCCTGGTGGCTCAACTTCGCGCTGGGGAGCCGTGCCCTGTGTGTCGGCAAACGGTCATAGACCTCCCCGATCATGACGTCGACGCAGAACTAGCCGGGCTTGAGGCATCTCACAGTGAGGCCCAGACGGCTCGTGGAGCCGCGAACAACGCGCTGCGGACGGCGGACCGGGCGGCTGTTGGTGCCGCAACCAAGCGGGAGGAGAACGTCCGGCAGCGCGCGAGACTCGCCGAGCAGCTGTCGGGACAGCCCGATACCGAGACGCTCAACATCATGATTGCCGAGGCTGAGCGACTGGAGGCGGCGAAGCTCGAGGCTGAAGACGCCAGTGAGACCGCGCAGACGGAGTTGGCGGAGGAGCGCAGCGGGCTCGAGGCGGTCCAGCAGGAGGAGACCGTAGCTCGGCAGGAGTATGGGCGCGTGAGGGACGGGCTTGCTTCTCTGAAGCCTCCAGAACCGGCTGGTTCTCTTCTGGACGACTGGAACGTCCTAGTCACATGGGCCGAACACCAGGCACAGAGCCTCGGTGCGGAAGCAGAGACCGCTGAAAGGCGCAGGAGCACGGCCGAGAGTCGCCGACGTGACACCGTCACGCAGGCCCGGGATCTGTGTGCCCCTCACTTGGACACGGTCGACGATGTCGGCAGGCTCCGGCAGGACATGGCGGTGGCGGCGGACCGAGCGAATGGCGATCATCGTCGGGCTGTCGAGGCTCGCGAGGAGCGAGATGCACTCGAGAAGCGGATCGAGGTGTTCCGTGAGGAGCGAACCGTGATGTCGGCTCTCGGCCGCCTGTTGCAATCCAACGGCTTCGAGCGCTGGCTTCTGGAGGAGGCAGTTGCGGGACTTGTGGAGCGGGCCAACGAGCATCTGTTGGTCCTGTCCGGCGGTCAATACTCCTTCGTTGCCGACGAGACGTCGTTCAATATCTGTGATCATCACAACGCAGACGAGGTACGCCTTGCCAAGACGCTGTCAGGCGGTGAGACCTTTCTGGCGAGCCTGTCACTGGCGCTTGCCTTGCGGGACAGCCAGTCCGAGGTGGCCACCGATGGAAGTGCCAGGCTGGACGCGCTGTTCCTGGACGAGGGCTTCGGCACACTCGACCCTGACGCACTCGATGTGGTGACCGGTGCTATCGAGGAACTGAGTTCTCACGGTCGGATGGTGTGCGTTGTGACCCACATCCGCGAGGTGGCTGATCGGATGCCCGTGCGCTTCGAGGTGTCCAAGAGTCCCGTCTCTTCCTCCGTCGACCGCGTGGAGGCCTAGTTGGAGTTCACGGTGGAGACGTGGGCGCCGGAGTACGGGGTTGCTGCCGACGCTGAACGCCTCGAGCAGGTTGAGGGCGATGTCGTGGTCGATGCCGAGCATCCGGCTGGCGAATGGTTGGCCATAGATCCGCAGCCTCCGGCAACTCCACCAGAGCAGGTGGTGTTCATCGATGGCGTTCGCCGCGTCGACGCCCGGGTGTGGATCACCGTCGGATCGAGGACCCATGCAGGATTGTGCGCGTCGGTGGCGGCCGGAGCGGTGTGTTGCAGAGAGGGCGAGGCTCGGGTCGTGGGGTCCATGGTGTTCCGTGGCGTGTACGCAGATGCGACAGTGGCGGGGGGTCCTATTGTCACTCGACACGGGGCCTATGACTTCGTTCCCTGCGCAAGTAGTGCCCCCGATGACCTCTACCGGGCGATCCACGAGCGCATGACGCTGTTGGAGACCCAGCTAGAGGGCGTCGACGCCGAACTGGTCGTGTTCGACGGACCGCTACGCGGGCGGACGTACCTGGAGGGTGTCGGCTTCGTCAAGACCCAGCACGTGCAGTACCTGCCTGACCGCGAGCAGCAAGTCTTGACGACCCTTTGTGCCGGTCAGCGCACGCCGCTGTTCCTGATCGGTGGGCCCCGCTTCACCCGATGGTCCTGGTATCTGCGCCTTCCCGGCCCTTTGGCCCATCCGATGTCGGGTATCGCGCGTTGCGAGCTGCCCGGACGAGGAAGCGTGGATGATGCAGCCCGTCGAGCAGACACGGTGACGGCGACGCTGCCGCGTTTCGCCAGCGAGCCTCACAAGGACTCCCGGGCACCGCAGAACCTGTATCCGATAGCCGGGTTGGAAGACGATCTGCGACACAGGCTCGGCGATCGCGACCTGATGGAACGCGCCCTTCGGCGCGCCGCGCGATGATCATCCCCTGCTTCAGTATGTTCGACCCCTGATTTGGTCTCGAAAATCCTCTAAAATTATTGTAAATGCTTGAAAATGTCACACGGGTGTGGCATGATGTTCCTCATGATGAGGAAGGCGATCCGGCGGGCCGAGACGGCATTTGATGATGTGCTCGCGCTGTGCAAGTCCGGTGATATCTCGACGGACGAACTGCGCATGGGGCTTGAGGCGTTCAAGTCCATGCGGGCCAAGCTCGACGTCTGCCAGACCCGCGCCGCCGGGGACCTGGCCGCACGTGAGCGCCACGGCGATGGAGGTGCAGGCGTGCTGGCCCAGGCCGCGGGGCTGTCCCGTCGGGAAGCCGCCGGCCAGGTCAAGACGGCCCAGAGACTTCAAGCCCTGCCCGCTGTGCAGCGCGCCGTCGAGAGCGGCCAGGTGTCCTTCGCCAACGCGAGGGCCCTGGCCGATGCCTCGGACAGGACCAGCCCCGAGGTGGTCACCGAGGACTCAGAACTGTTGGCCAAGGCCGCGTCACTGACGCCGGATCAGTTCTCCAAGGAAGCGAGTCGCTGGGTTGCGCAGCGCCAGGATGACGGAGGCGAGGCTGCATGGAAGCGGCTGAGGCGGCAGCGTCGCTTGAGCGTCTGGGACGACGACGACAACGGCATGGTGCATCTGCGGGGCGAGTTCGATCCCGTCGCGGGCGCGAAGCTGCGCAAGCGTCTGCACGAACAGGCCGAGCAACTCCGCCGGAAGGACCTCAAGCTCCCCGAGGACGAGCGCCGGACCCGCCACCAGCGCATGGCCGACGCCCTGGAGGAACTGACTGCCGATCGCGCTGAAAGCGGCTCCGGTCGACGCTCTGCCCGGCGCGCCGATATCGCCATTGTGCAGCATCTCAGCCCCGAGGGCACCCGGGACTTCGCGGAGATCGCGGGCGGCGAGACGATCCCTCAGAGCGTGCTCGATGAGCACATGTGCAACGCCACCATCACCGGGATCGTGTTCAGCGACAAGGGCGTTCCGCTATGGCACGGCCACAGCAAGACCATCGCAACCGAGGCCCAGTTCAGGGCTCTGATCGCCAAGTACGGCGGATGCGCTGGTTGTGGCGCGCCGCCCCTGCTGTGCCAAGCCCATCACATCAGGCCGGTGTCGCAGGGTGGAGCCACCGACATCACCAACATGATTCCGCTGTGCTGGCACTGCCACCAGAAGGTCCACCACCACGGCTGGACGGTGGTTCCCGACGGGCGGGGCCTCCGCACCATCGAACCGCCCGACCGCGTCCGCCACGGACCCGCTCACGCCACCGAGGACCGCCCGATCCACAGTCCCCGGCACCGGAAGAAGACGTCGTCGCGAGCCGGATCTATGCCGGCACTGTCATCCCGAACGGGGTCGCCAACGGACGTTGCTCCCCGGATGCCTCGGGCGCCGGCGCTGGCCCGTCGAGGATCTCCGCGGCCGCCTAACCCGCAGGACGGGCAGGAGGACCCGCCTCAGTCGCAGCTTCGACTCGTGGCGGGATGAATCGCCTGGCCGGGTCGATGTTGGACACGAACCGGCTTGCCTCAGCGGCAGCTTCGACTCGTGGCGGGATGAATCGCCTGGCCGGGTCGATGTTGGACACGAACCGGCTTGCCTCAGCGGCAGCTTCGACTCGTGGCGGGCTGACTCAGCCGGAGGCGTCCGCTTACACCGGGAACGCGTCCACGGGCACTAGCCGCCCGTTCACCGGGTCGACGGCCAGACCGAGTATCTCCAGGGTGACAGCCCCGAGAAGCGGCATCGAGCCGTCGTCCCAGAACACGACCGGCGACACGCACTCCTTGCCGTCGAGGCGGATCCAGGTCTGGCCGAATCCCCGCTCCACACGGTGGCCGTCGGCGAGAACGAACCCCCGGTCCTCGTGCGGCGCAACGCCCAGATCCTCGAGGATCGAGGCTGGCAGCACGGTGTAGGCCGCACCCGAATCGACCATGGCTTCTACCTCCTCGTAGCGGCGGCCCTGCGGGTCACCGACACCGAGAGCTACCGCGAAGGTCCCCATCAGGCGTCCGGTTCTGTGGCAGGCCGGGCAGTCATGGCGGACTCGAGTCGGGGAGGGCCTCCGGGGTTCCGATCCCGAGGAAGCCCTCGATGCGCGCCAGGCGCTGACCGTTCGCGGACACCTCGGCACGCAGTGCGGCGATCTCGGCGCGTAGCTCGCTCTCTACGCTGGTGATTTCGGCGCTGAGTTCGGTGCGCAGACTGTCGGTGGTCTGCTGCTGGTTCCAGATGATCGCGAACACTCCCAGAACGGTCGCCACCAGCTGTGCGACAGGAATGAGCTGGCCCCGGCGTTGCGACGCGGCGCCTGCTGCCGGCACGGAGACCGCTTCCGACGCGGCACTTGGACCGGAAGCGGCCGCGGCGCTCTCGCCCTGGACGCTGAGTGCTTCCGATGCCGCCATGCCGCCAGCATATGGCACAGCTCAGTCCATTACAATACATATTCATGATATTTCCTCACACATCATGAGACTCAGTGGTCGACTCGTCCGAACCGCGGCTAGAAGGCTGCGCCCGACGCACGGGGCCCTTCGCATTAGCATGCTGGTAACCTCGACCGTTCCCAGGGCGATTAGCTCAGATGGCTAGAGCGCTGCCTTCACACGGCAGAGGTCACTGGTTCGAGTCCAGTATCGCCCACCGGTGCAGTCACAGAGCCGTCATGCCGGACAGTCGCCACTGCGCTAGCGGGCCGGGTCGTGGGTGAATGGCGAGGTTTCCTTGCCTTCGTCGTGGCGCTTGTTGTCGTGCTGGGTGCGGCGTCTTACCTGATCCGTGAGACCCCGGACCTGCTGACCGGCACGCGGGAACCGCCCGCCGACGCGGCCGACGCCGCGGCTGCGGACGCTCCCTCCACCACGACCGTCCCGCCCGAACCGGCCGCCCCGCCGCCGGAGGAAGCCGTGGACGCGGCGGCCATCGCGGCCGCCATCGAGCTCGCCGAACAGCAGCAGTCCGGGCCGCCGCTGTCGCCCCAGGAAGCCTGCGAGGGGCTGGGCGGCGCCTGGCGGGAGGACTCACGCGGCTGGTGCGACCTGCCCCTGCCGTCGGCGTCCCCGGTGTCCGACACCGCCGTGCTGCACGCCAGCATGCGAGTCCCGTGCCCGCAGCCGCTGGAGAAGATCCTCGCTCAAGTCGTGGCCGACGCCATCGGCGGCGACGAGATGCGCATCTACCTGCTGTACCGCAGCATGGACGACGACCTGGAGGAACTCGAGGTCAGTGAGGAGACGAGCAACGACGTAATGCTGATCGCCGGCGGGCTGCGCCGGGTCGAGGCCGACATGCGCGAGCGGGCCGCATTACAGCGGGCTGACCTCGCCATCGATTCCTTCCTGCCCATGGAGCACCTGCCCGCCACTGGACAGATCCGCTCCGGCTTCGGGATGCGGGTCCATCCCGTGACCGGCTACTGGTCCCAGCACAACGGAGTCGACATCAGGGGCGACACCGGCAACCCGGTGACGGCCGTGCTCGACGGCGAGATCCTGTCGGCGCAATCCTGCCCCTTCTACGGCCACACTGTGGTCGTGTACCACGGAGCCGGACTCGCCACCGTCTACGCCCACCTCGACTCCTTCGCGGTCGCAGTCGCCGACGAGGTCGAAGCGGGCCAACTCCTGGGAGCGATGGGATCCACCGGAAGGACCACCGGCCCGCACCTGCACTTCGAGGCCCGGATAGACGGAACGGCCATAGACCCCGAGCCGTTCCTGCCGTGAGAGCAAGACACACCCTGCGCCGGATCCCGGCAGCGGGGGTGCTGGCCGCCGCGGCGCTGTGGGCGACGGCCGACCCCGCCGGGGCCCACGGCGTGGGCGGCCGGCTGGACCTGCCCGTGCCGCTGTGGCAGCTCGCCTGGGCCGCCTCGTTCGCGGTGGCCGCCTCATTCGTGGCCCTGGGCATGTTCTGGAACACTCCGAAGTTCCGGTCCGCCGCTTCCGGGCGGATCCTCCCCGGGCCGTTCCAGACCGCGTGCCGGGTGCAGGCGTTGGTGGTCCGGACGCTCGGCCTGCTCGCTCTGGCCGTGCTGCTCTACGCGGGGCTGGCGGGCAACACCAACCCATCGGTGAACATCGCACCGGTCGCGGTCTACATCATCTTCTGGGTCGGGCTCCAGGTCGTGTCGGCACTGGTGGGCGACGTGTGGCTGCACCTCAGCCCGTTCGGCACCATCGCCGAGATCTCGGCACGGCTGTGGGCCCGCCTCCGCGGCCGGCCCCCGGAGGCCGAGCGGGCAGACGGCAGCTCTGTATGTGGGACCAGCGGGAACTCAGCGAGGCCGTGGCCCGAGCGGCCCGTGAGCGCAGCGAACAAGAGCGGGGATCACACCGACTACGACCGGGGCGCTGGCAACCAATGGTGGGCGGTCGCCGCGATATTCGGCTTCCTATGGCTCGAACTCGCCTTCCACGACACCACCGACATCCGGGTGCTGGGGGCGTACCTGGCCGCCTACACGGTGGCGTTGCTGGCCGGAGCGGCCGTCTTCGGCAGGGGCTGGTTGCGCGACGCCGAGGGGTTCGGCGTGCTGTTCACCAAGCTGTCGGCCATCGCTCCGCTGCACCGCGACGGCGGCGCCCTGCGGCTGCGAGCGCCGCTGGCCGGCCTAGCCACCCTCCCCATCAAGCGGGGCTCGGTGGCGTTCATCCTCGTCGTTCTCGGCTCGACCACCTTCGACGGTTTCAGCCGCAGTTCGGTGTGGCTCGACGTGGCCGCCGAACGCACCGGCTGGGAGCTGACCGCGGTCAACACCGTGGGGCTGGTGTTCGTGATATTCGCGGTGTTCGTGCTCTACCGGGCCGCCATCGCGGCCATGGCCGCCATCACCGGCGACACCGAGAGGGAGCTGGCCGAGGCCTTCGCACCCTCGCTGATGCCCATCGCGGCGGCGTACACCATCGCCCACTACTTCAGCTACCTGCTGCTGGAGGGCCAGCAGATCATCGCCCACCTCTCCGACCCCTTCGGCCGGGGATGGGACCTCTTCGGCACCGCCACCTACCTGGTGGACTACACGGCGATCTCCACCGACACCATCGCCTGGACGCAGACCGCGGCCATCGCCGTGGGCCACGTGCTGGCGGTGGCAGTGGCCCACGACCGGGCCGTGGAGCGCTGGCCCCACCGGCTGGCGATGCGCTCGCAGTACCCGATGCTGGCCGTGATGATCTGCTACACCGTCATCGGCCTACTGCTCCTGCTGGGTGCCTAGAGGCCGAGCGGGTTCGCGGACGGATCCGGTTCATACGGGCGAGGCCGTGGCCCGAGCGGCCCGTGAGCGCAGCGAACAAGAGCGGGAAAGCCCCGCCCCGACGCGACGGGCCTTGCATCTGCCTGCGCGGTCGCGTGAGCGAATTGGCTGCCGGGATGCGCCGGGCGGCGGCCAGCCGCCCGTAACATCGGAGGCGGTGTCATCGGAAGTCCTGCAGGCCCCGCTCGTCCTTGAATACCCCTTCACCCGGTCCACCGGTCCGGTGATCGGGGCGTTCCTCACCGGACTGCGAGACGGCGTGGTCTGCGGCATCCGCCGGGCCGACGGGACCGTGCTGTGCCCCCCGCAGGAGTACGACCCGCTCACCGCCGAGCCGCTCACCGAGCTGGTGGAGGTGGGACAGGCCGGGGAGGTCCTCACCTGGGCCTGGAACGGTGACCCCCGTCCCATGCAGCCCTTCGACCGGCCGTTCGCGTGGGCCCTGATACGTCTCGACGGGGCCGACACCTCGATGCTGCACGCGGTGTTCGCCGGCAGCGCGGCCGAGATGTCGACCGGCATGAGGGTCCGGGTCGTGTGGCGCACCGAGCGTGAGGGGCACATCGCCGACATAGCCGGCTTCGAGCCGATCCCGGACCGGGAGGCCGCGTGAGCGCCGACCGGCCCGAGGCCCGCGACCCGCTGGCGGCGCCGGCTGCCCTGTCCGCGCCGGTGACGCTGCCCGAGGCGCTCGCCGGCGCCGAACCGGTGGAGAGCGTGTGCACGCCCATCCGGATGACCTACACGTACACGCCGGGCCGGGCGCTGTCGAGATACCTGCGGGCCATGGCCGGCAAGCGGATCCTCGGCGAGCGCTGCGGCGCCACCGGCCAGGTGTTCGTGCCGCCCCGGGGCGTGAGCCCCCTGGCCGGTGCGGCCACCAGCGAGGTCGTCGAGCTGGCCGACACCGGCTACGTCGAGTCCTTCAACATCACCCGGGTTCCCATAGAGCGGCGCCCCGACCTCAAGCCTCCCTACTGCAGCGCCTGGATCGTCCTCGACGGCGCGTCGGTGGGCTTCCTGGGCCTCGTCATCAACATCGCGCCGGAGGAGGTCCGCATCGGCATGCGAGTCCGCGCCGTGTGGAAGCCCGACACCGAGCTCGAGACCTCCGCGGCCAACATTCTGGGCTGGGAGCCCACCGGCGAGCCCGACGAGTTGATCACCGACTACGAGCGGATCGGCCGTGTCGAGGCGAGTGACCCATGATCGAGGTTCGAGGGCTATGGCCGGGGTATCGCCGGCATGATCGACGTTCGAGGGCCATGAGCAGGGTGACACCGGCATGATCGACGTTCGAGGGTCATGAGCAGGGTGACACCGGCATGATCGACGTGGCCGTCGTGGCCTTCGCGCAGCGCCAGGAGGCGGCCATCTCCGGCGAGTCCGAGGTGGAGTTCATGGTCCCGCTGATGGAGCAGGCCAAGGCGTCCGTCGGCTTGACCCAGTCCGACATGGGGTTCACCTGCTCGGGCTCCTCGGACTTCCTGGCCGGGCAGGCGTTCTCGTTCGTGATGACCATCGACGGGACCGGTCCGGTGCCCCCCATCAGCGAGAGCCACGTCGAGCAGGACGGCGCCTGGGCGCTCTACGAGGCATGGGTGAAGATCCAGTGCGGCGGCATCGACACCGCCTTCGTGTACGGCTACGGCAAGTCCTCGCCAGGATCGGTGCGCGACGTGCTGGCCACCCAGATGGACCCCTACTACGTGTGCCCGCTGTGGCCCGACTCGTACGCGATCGAGGCGCTGGCGGCGCGGCTCATGCTGGAGGGAGGCCATGTCAGCGAGAGCCGCCTGGCCGAGATCGCGGCCCGCAGCCGGGCCAGCGCGGCCTCCAATCCCCATGCGGTGCGAACCGACCCCAAGTCCGTCGCCGAGATCCTGGCCGAGGAATACGTGATCGACCCGCTGCGACCGTCGGACCTCCCGGCCGAGGCCGACGGCGGCTGCGCGGTGGTGCTCGCGGCCGGGGACCGGGCCCGCGAGCTGTGCGAGCGCCCGGCCTGGATCCGGGGAATGGACCATCGTGGCGACGCCCACACCCTCGGGGTGCGGGACCTGACCTCGTCGGCCTCGGCCCGGCTGGCCGCGCAACACGCCGGCGTGGCCGCCGACAAGATCGACCTGGCCGAGCTGTACGGCCCCTTCACCACCTCCGAGCACCTGCTGATCGACGCCCTCGGCCTGGACGAGGACCGCACCGCCGTCAACCCGTCGGGGGGCGCGCTCGCGGCGCACACCATGATGGCGTCGGGCCTCATCCGCATCGGCGAGGCCGCGTCGCGGATCTGGCGGGGTGACGGCGACCGGGCCGTGGCCCACGCCACATCGGGGCCGTGCCTCCAGCAGAACATGGTGTGCGTCCTGGAGGGCGACTGACATGGCCGCTGAGCGCACCGCGGTGATCGGGGTCGGCCAGACCAAGTACGCCGCGGCCCGCCGCGACGTGTCCATGGCCGGGCTGCTGCGCGAGGCCGCCTACCGGGCGCTGGAGATGGCCGGCAGGACCTGGAGCGACATCGACGCGGTGATCATCGGCAAGGCGCCGGACTTCTTCGAGGGCGTGATGATGCCCGAGGTATACCTGGCCGAGGCGCTGGGGGCGGTCGGCAAGCCGATCATGCGGGTTCACACCGCGGGGTCGGTCGGGGGGTCGACCGGCTGCGTGGCCGCGTCGATGGTGCAGAGCCGCATCCACCGTTGCGTGCTCACCATCGGCTGGGAGAAGCAGTCGGAGTCCAACGCCATGTGGGCCCTGTCGCTCCCGCAGCCCTTCGCCACCTCGGTCAACGCCGGCGCGGGCGGCTACTTCTCGCCCATCATCCGCCGCTACATGATGATGACCGGCGCCCCGGAGCTGATCGGCTGCATGGTGGCCCACAAGGACCGCCGCCAAGCCCTGCTCAACCCGTATGCCCATCTCCACCAGCACGACCTCACCTTCGAGCAGGTCGTGGACTCGCCGATGCTGTGGGACCCGATCCGCTACTCCGAGACCTGCCCGTCCTCCGACGGCGCCTGCGCCATGGTCCTCGTCGACGAGGCGGGCGGCGACCGCCATCCCGGACCGGTCGCCTGGGTGCACGGCACGGCCATGCGCAGCGAGAGCAACAGCTACGGCGGCCGCAACATGGTGTCGCCGGCCGCGTCGGAGCAGTGCGCCGACGACGTGTTCGCGCAGGCCGGCATCGTCGACCGGCGAGCCGAGATCGACGCGGTCGAGATGTACGTGCCGTTCTCGTGGTACGAGCCGATGTGGCTGGAGAGCCTGGGGTTCGCCGCCACCGGCGAGGGCTGGCGCATGGTGGAGTCCGGGGCGACCGAACTCGACGGCGGCGACCTGCCGGTCAACTGCTCCGGAGGGGTGCTGTCGAGCAACCCGATCGGTGCGTCCGGCATGATCCGGTTCGCCGAGGCGGCGATGCAGGTGATGGGCGCGGCCGGCGATCACCAGGTGGACGGTGCCCGCCGGGCGTTGGGCCATGCCTACGGCGGCGGGGCCCAGTACTACGCCATGTGGATCGTCGGCTCCGACAAGCCTTAGTTCCGATGGGCGCGGGGGACGCTCCGGGACGCACCGGCGTCCGACATATTGCGGGCAGACTGCGAAAATATTGCGTTTCTGTTACGATCCCTTCGGTGCGTAGGCTGAGCCGGCTCTCAGGCGCGCTGCTGCTGATCGTGTCGGCGGCAGCGTTGATGGCGACCGCCGCCGTGGGTCAGAGCGATGGGCGAATCGAGGATCTTCGCCAGCAGAGGGAGCAGCTGGCCCGCGACGCCGCCGACGTGGCCAGCCAGGTCGATGCGCTCGTCGCGGACGACGAGGCCCTGATCGAGGCGCTCCAGGAACTGGACGACTACGTCGACCTCCAACACACCCGGATCGAAGCGGCCGAGGCGGCCATAGTGGCCGCGGAGGCCGAGGCAGCCGCGGCCCGAGCCGAGGCCGAGTGGTTCGTCGACGAGATCGAGTCCATCCGGGAGCGCCTGCGCCAGCGGGCCATCCAGGCCTACGTGCAGCCGCCCGTCGACTTCGTCGAGCAGTTCTCGACCAGCCTCAACGAGAGCGCGGTGAAGCTGTTCCTGCTCGATCTGGCCATTGGCAACGAGCTGGAGATCACCGACGAGCTGCGCACCGCGGAGGCTCAGCTCGAGGTGGTGCGCCGGCGGGCCCTCGACCGGGCCGAGGACGCCGATGAGGAGCGGCGGGCCCAGCAGCAGCGGCTCGCCGACCTCGAGGACGCCCGCGCCACAGCGATGGAGCTGCGCCTGGAGATCCAGTCCCGCATCGAGGAATGGGAGCTCGTGTCGGCCGAGATCGAGCTGTCCGACAAGGAGATGGAGCGGGAGATCAACCGCATCGAGGAGGAGATCCGCCGCCGGGAGGAGGAGCGCCGCCGCCAGGAGGAGGAGCGCCGCCGCCGAGCCATCGAGGAGGAGCGCCGCCGCCACGAGGCCGAGCACGGCCCGTTCGAGTTGGTGGCCTGGCCCGCCGACGGCGAGAAGACGTCGGGGTTCGGGCCGCGGGTCCACCCCATCTTCGGCACCGTGCGCCAGCACAACGGGATCGACCTCGACGGCGACACCGGCGACCGGGTTCGGGCGGCCCGCTCCGGCGAGGTGATCCTGGCCGGGGAGCGGGGCGGCTTCGGCAACACCATCGTCATCTACCACGGGCTCGGGTACAGCACGCTCTACGGCCATCTCAGCCGCATCGAGGTGTCCGAGGGCCAGAACGTGCAGAGCGGGGACCGCATCGGCGCCATCGGCTCCACCGGCTGGTCGACCGGCCCCCACCTTCACTTCGAGTTGCGCATCGACGGCAAGGCCGTAGACCCCACGCCGTACCTGCCGTGACCTCCTCCGGCGTGGCTTGCGCGGCGGCGGATGTTGCTCGGGCGCCGTCGAGCCTGCACCCACGTTCTCGTCGTGCCGTGACCCTGCGGGCTGACTCGTGAAGCGTCGACCATGGGCGCTGGTGGTGGCGGGCGACCAGCATGGCGAGGCGCCCGCGACGGGGTCCCCCGATCTCGTCATCGCGGCTGACGGCGGGCTGGACGCGGCCCGCCGCTGGCGCCTGCGCGTCGATGCCGTGGTGGGCGACCTGGACTCCGCCAGCGAAGCGGCGCTGGATTGGGCTAAGCGCGGCGGCGCGGTCATCGACGCCCACCCGGCCGACAAGGACGCGACCGATCTGGAACTGGCCATGGCCTCCGCGCTGGGGCAGGTCGAGGCGATGCATGTGCTGCTGCCCGCCGGGGGGCGGCTCGATCAGGCGATGGCCAGCCTGGCGGTGCTGGCCTCGCCCCGATGGGCTGCGCTGGAGGTGTCGGCCACGGTGGGGGAGGCCCATGTGACCGTGGTGCGGGGCCTGCGCCGCCTGCGCGGCGAGGTGGGGGAGGTCGTGTCGCTTCTGGCCGTCGGCGGGCCCGCGCTGGTGGCGTCCACCTCCGGTCTGCTGTTCCCGCTGGTCGAGGAGGCGCTGAGCCCGACCTCCGGGCGCGGCACGTCCAACGTGATCGTGGCCGCGCCGCCGACGGTGGACGTGGTCGAGGGAGTCCTGCTGGCCATCCGCCCGAGCGGCGCGGTCGCCGGTCCCGGCCTGGCCGCGGTCTAGTGCCCTGCTGCTCGCTTCCTGGCGGGAGGCACCCGAATAGGAGGAATCCCAGCCGGCCAGTAGCGTCCCGCCGGTGAGCTTCGACATGACGGCTCTGGTGAGGCCGGGGCTCGCCGACGGGGAGGCCGAATGGGTCGGGGATCCGCCGTTCAACTTTGTCGGCGGCCACAACGATCCCGCCAGCGTTCCCTTCGGCGGCTTCGCCGAGGCTGCCGCCGCGGCTCTGGCCCGCCACGGTCCCGCTCTGGCCCGCTACAACCTGGGAGGGAGCCCCCAGGGGCACCTGCCGCTGCGGGAGTTCATCGCGGAGGCTCTCGCCCGCCGGGCACACATGGTCACCGATGCGTCGGAGGTTCTGGCCACGTCGGGCTCGTTGCAGGCCCTCGACCTGGTGAACGCCGCACTGCTCGCACCCGGCGACCCGGTGATCGTCGAGAAGGCCACCTACGCGGGCACGCTCAGCCGTCTCGCCGCCCTGGGGGCCGATGTGCACGGCGTCGAGCTCGACTCCGGCGGCATGCGCATCGACCATCTCAACGAAGTGCTGGAGTCGCTGAGGCGCCAGGGCCGGCGACCGAAGTTCATCTACACGATCCCGACGGTGCAGAACCCCACCGGCACGGTGATGCCGGTGGCGCGCCGGCTCGAGCTGCTGGAGACAGCCCGCCGCTACGGGGTCGCCATCTTCGAGGACGACTGCTACGCCGACCTGGTCTTCGACGGCGAGCGGCCGCCGACGATCCGCTCGCTGGACGCCGGGGCCGGCCAGGTCGTGTACTGCGGCTCGTTCTCCAAGACGCTCGCCCCCGCGCTGCGGCTGGGCTACATCGTGGCCGACTGGCCGATGATGGGCCGGCTGCTGGCGCTCAAGACCGACGCGGGATCAGGCGCGCTGGAGCAGATCACGGTGGCCGAGTACGCCGCGGCCCACTTCGACGACCACGTCAACGCGCTCACCGCGGCGCTCAGCGAGAAGTGCGACGCGATCTGCGGCGCCCTGCGAGACAGCTTCGGAGACCTGGCCGGCTTCGAGGAGCCCCGGGGCGGGATCTTCGTGTGGGTGGCGCTGCCCGACGGCGTCAACACCGACCGCCTGGTGGCGCCCGCGGCCGCCAGGGGAGTCGAGTTCAACCCGGGATCGGGATGGTGCACCGACCCCGACTACGGAGCGAGCCGCATGCGGCTCTGTTTCGGCCATCTGCGTCCTGACGACATCTTGGCGGGCATCGCCGCTCTGGCGGAAGTGGTGAGAGCCGGCTTGAGCTGACCGGTCGGAGCCGGCGCTGGGTTCAGGCGGCTTCGATGTCCGTGTCGCCGGCGGGCTGCGAGGGCGGAGGCTGGGCTCGCAGGTAACCCTCCATCCGGCTCAGACGCTCACGGGCGTCCCCGAGGCTGCCGCTCAACTCCCGGTAGTTCCTGTCGATGAGGTCGCGGGTCTCCTTGTGGGCTTGTTCGCTGAGTTCTCGGTTCCTGTCGAGGAGGTCGCGGGTCTCCTTGTGGGCTTGTTCGCTGCGCTCGCGGTTCCTGTCGATGAGTTCTCGGTTCCTGTCGAGGAGGTCGCGGGTCTCCTTGTGGGCTTGTTCGCTGAGCTCGCGGTTCCTGTCGATGAGTTCTCGGTTCCTGTCGAGGAGGTCGCGGGTCTCCTTGTGGGCTTGTTCGCTGAGCTCGCGGTTCCTGTCGATGAGTTCTCGGTTCCTGTCGATGAGGTCGCGGGTCTTGGAGCTGTCGAGGTGCTGGTAGCGCATGGTCGCGGCTGCGAAGAGAAGCATCGGTCCGACCACCGCCGCGATGACGGGCGCCAGGCTCGCGAACGTGATCGTCGTCTCCATCGCCTGGACACTAGCTCTGGATCCCATTGAATGCAACTACGATGTATTCAGATTTATTCTGCCCAGGCGACACGGCCATCGTGGGCCGCCTGGACGTCCGCAGCTTCCTACCGGCCGGCCGACCGGGCGGCCGACCGGGCGGTCCAGCGGCCGTGCCGGCGCTCCAGGGTGAGGTCGAGCCCGAAGCACTCCGAGAGGTTGGCGCTCGTCAGGGTCTCGGCTACCGGCCCCGACGCGAGCACCGCGCCGTCTCGCAGCAGCAGCGCGTGGGTGAACCCGTCCGGTATCTCGTCGGTGTGGTGGGTCACCAGCACCAGCGGGGGAGTCTCCGGGTCGCTCGCCAGTCCGCTGAGGGTGGCTATCAGCTGCTCGCGGCCGGCCAGGTCGAGCCCGGCGTTGGGCTCGTCGAGGACGATCACCCCCGGCTCCATCGACAGGGCCCGAGCCAGCAGCACCCGCTGCTGCTCGCCGGAGGACAGCGTCCCGAAGCGCTGGTCGAGGCGGTCCCCGCAGCCGACGCGCTCCAGAGCGGCCCGAGCCCGCCCGGCATCGTCGGCGTCGTAGGTGTGCCACCACGGGGCCAGCGCGGCGTGCTTGGCCGTCATCACCACGTCGGCCGCGGTCAGCGACGGCCGCAGCATGGCGGCCATCGCCGCGCTGGTGAATCCGACCCTGGCTCGCAGCCGTCGCACGTCGGTTCGCCCCAGACGCTCGCCGAGCAGCTCCACGACACCGGCGGAGGGGTGGTCCCACATCGTCGCGATCCGCACGAGGGTGGTCTTGCCCGAGCCGTTCGGACCCAGCACCACCCACCTCTGGGCAGGGCGTACCTCCCAGTCGATGTCACGCAGCAGGCGGGCGCCGTCGATCGTGCGCTGAACCCCCCGTAGCGCCAGCACTGCGCCGTCGCGGCCGGCATGCGGCACCGGTGTTCCCGTTGCTGTCATGGGGTCTCGCCGTCCCGGTCCCGGCCCGGGGCGGCTCGCGACCCTTCGGCGTGGCTCTCCCACATGTCGAACATCGTCGCATAACGCCCGCCTGCCTCCACCAGTTCGCGGTGGCTCCCGATCTCGACGATCCGTCCCGCGTCGACCACCGCGATGCGGTCGGCTCGCCGGGCCGTGGCCAGGCGATGGGCGATGATCACCGCGGTTCGCCCTCTCAGCAGCACGTCGAGCGCATGCTCGATCTGGGCCTCCGAGCGCAGGTCGAGGTTGCTGGTGGCCTCGTCGAGCACCAGCACGCGCGGCTGGGAGAGGAACGTCCTCGCCAGGGCCAGCAGTTGACGCTCTCCCGCCGACAGCGTGGCCCCCCGCTCGTGGACGATGCCGTCGAGACCGCCGAGCCGTTCCACCACCTCGCTCATGCCGACCGCGCTCAGAGCCTCGTGCAGTTCGGCGTCGGTGGCGCCGGGGCGGGCGAAGCCCACGTTGTCCCGCACCGTGCCCGCGAACAGGAACGGCTCCTGGGACACGACGCCGATCTGGGACCGCAGGCTTGTGACGGTGACATCGCGCAGGTCGCGGCCGTCGATGCGCACTGCCCCCTCCGTCGGGTCGTACAACCGGGCGATGAGACGGGCGACGGTCGACTTGCCGGCCCCGGTCTCGCCCACCAGCGCGATCGTCTCTCCGGGCGAGACGTGCAGGCTGACGTCGTGGAGCACCCGGCTGCCATCGCGGTACGAGAAGCAGACGCCGTCCAGGGCTATCTCGCCCCGCACCGGGGCAAGGACCTCGGCGCCGGGACGGTCCGTCACGGTGGGTCGGGTGCTGAACAGCTCGCGCAGCTTGGCTATGGCCGCGCCGCCCTGCTGGTAGGAGTTGTACAGCTGAACCAGCGCCTGCACCGGGGCGAAGAAGGCGGTCAGGAACAGCAGGTAGGCGGCGAGCTCTCCCACCGTGATCCGTCCGCTGGCGGTCATGGCGCCGCCCACGGCCAGCAGCACCGCCTGGGTGGCGATGCCGATGGCCTCGCTGCCCGGCCCGTAGAGGGAGTTGGCCCGCGAGGCCCGCAGGTTGGCGTCGCGGTGGCGGTTCACCACCCGGCGATGCTCGGCGACGTTGACGTCCCGCCGATCGTGGGCCGCGATGACCCGGATGCCGGCCAGGGACTCCTGGAGATTGCCGAGCAGGTCGCCGATGCGGTCGCGCACGCTGCGGTAGTCGGCCGCGGCCCGCCGCCGGAACCACATCGACGACGCCAGCGTCGGCGGCACGGCCGCGGCCAGGGTGATGAGAGCGAGCAGCGGGTCGTAGTTGAACAGCAGTACGGTGATCACCGCCAGGGTGAGCCCCTGAACCGCGAAGTTGACGATGCCCTCGTTGAACAGCACCGACAGCGCCTCGATGTCGGACGTCATGCGGGTCAGCAGCACGCCGGCCCTCTCGGTGGTGTAGAAGTCCATCTGCTGGCGCTGCATGTGCTCGAACGTCCGGACTCGCAGGCGCTCCATCAGCCGCTCGCCGAGCCTTCCGGTGAACGCCGTCCGGGCGGCGCCGGCCGCGGCGGCCACGGCCAGCAGGACCACATAGGCCACAGCCGCAGCGACCAGCACGCTGCGGTCGCGGGCCACGATGCCGTCGTCCACACCAATCTGGGTGAGCACGGGGCCGAGTTGCAGAGCGATGGTCTCAACCGCCACCAGCAGGAACGCCACCGCCAGCCGGTAGCGGTGGGGCCACAGGAACCGCCCCAGCCCGAACCGGCTGCCGGACTCGTCGGTGGTGCGGGACCACTGCACCCCAGGATCGGGATGTGCCGGCTCGTCGTCCAGCACCCGCTCGACCCGGGCCCGCAGATCGCCGGGCACGTCCGCGTGGGGCAGGCCGGCCTGGGCCGCGGCCTGGATCGAGGTCGGCCCGCTGCGCATCCCGACGGGCGAGCTGAACATCAGTCCGCTACCGCCGGCTCGTCGGTGGCGCCGATATCGGTGAGGACCTCGGCGTAGGCGGGCACGGTCTGCAGCAGATGGCGGTGGCTGCCACTGGCCGCCACCCTCCCGTCGGCGATGAACACCACCCGGTCGGCCATAGCGATCGTGGACAGGCGATGGGCGATGAGGATGGTGGTGCGCTGGGAACGGCGCCGGCGCAGGGCCGAGTGGATGCGCTCCTCCACCTCGGTGTCGATGGCGCTGGTGGCATCGTCCAGCACCAGCACCGCCGGGTCGGCGACCAGGGCGCGGGCGATGGCGAGCCGCTGGCGCTGGCCCCCGGAGATGGTCGAGCCCCGCTCGCCGAGCATGGTGTCGGTGCCACCGGGCATGGCCGTCACGAAGCCGCCGGCGGCGGCGTCGACCAGCGCGACGGCCACCGACGCCTCATCGGCGTCGGGACGGGCGAAGGCGACGTTGTCGCGGACGGTGGTGGCGAACAGGAACGGGTCGTCGGTCGCCACCGTCACCGCCCGGCGCAGATCCGAGATGCGCAGGTCCCGCACATCGATGCCGTCGATGCGCACCTCACCCCGGTCGACGTCGTAGAAGCGGGGCAGCAGCCGGCCGAGGGTGCTCTTCCCGCTGCCGGTGCGGCCCACGACCGCCACCGTCTCGCCGGGCTCGACGGTCAGGGAGAAGCCGTCGAGGATCGAGGTGCCGTCCCCGGTGGAGTAGGTGAAGCCCACATCGTCGAACTCCACCCGGCCGGCCGGATCGGTCAGGGGCGCGGCGCCGGGACGCTCGGTGATCTCGGGGGACTCGTCGAGTATCTCGAACACCCGCTGGGCGGCCGCCGAGGCTCGCTGCCATTGGATCAGGACGAAGCCGATCATCCGGAACGGGGCCGCCATGAGGAGCACGTACGCGTTGAAGGCGACGATGTCGCCCACCGCGACGGTGCCGTCGATGGCCAGCAGGCCGCCGGTGAGCAGTACCAGGGCCAGTCCGAACCGGGGGAGCGCCTCCATGATGGGGGCGTGGCCGGCCCGGGCGTCGGCTGTGGCCGTGCCGGCCCAGCGCAGCCGTTGGGCCGACCGGGCCAGCAGGTCGACCTGGGCCTGCTCCTGGGCGAAGGTGCGCACGATCTGCGCGCCCTGGATGTTCTCGTCCACGATCATGGCCACGTCGGCCATCCGGGCCTGTGTCACCCAGGTGAGGGGGAAGACCTTGTTGCGCAGCCGGATCCCGACGTACAGCACCAGCGGCAACGGCGCCATCGCCACCAGGGTCAGGGGCAGCGACAGCGCCACCATCGCGGCCGTGCCCATTACCAGCAGCGCGAGCTGCATGGCCACGAGAGGACCGAACGCGAACAGCAGCTGGATGGAGCGGATGTCGCTGTTGGCCCGCGAGATGACCTGGCCGGTCTGGGTCCTGTCCCAGTAGGAGAACGACAGCTCGGTGAGACGCTCGTAGACGAGGTTGCGAAGGTCGGCCTCTATGCAGTGGGCGGTGCGGAACAGCCCGTACCGGTAGGCGAAGCCCAACGCGAAGCGAGTGCCGGCCAGGGCGGCCAGGGCCAGCACCCACGGCCTCAGCGCCTCGGCGGCCGCGGCTGCGTCCACCCCCCGCCCGATCACCACCGGCACCGCCGCGGTGGCCGCCACCGAGACCAGGCCGGCCGCCACGGAGGCCGCGAACACGGCCCTGTACCTGCCCACCACCGGCAGGATCCGCCGCAGCCAGCCGAGGCTCCGATCGGGGTGCAGGCCGGGGTGCAGGCCAGACGACGGCATCAGGCCAACCTACGGGAATGCGCGGTAGATTCAGGGCTGACGGGTCCCGGCGAACCTGGGAGGACCGATAGAGACCGCGCTGTGGCTTCTGGCCGCTCTGGCGCTGATAGCAGCCAACGCCTTCTTCGTCGCCATGGAGTTCGCGCTGGTGGCGGTGGACCGGACCCGGGTGGACGAACGGGCCGGGGCTGGAGACCGTCGGGCCCGGATGGTTCAGCGCCTGGTGGCCCGGCTGTCGTTTCACCTGTCGGGCGCGCAGATCGGCATCACGGTCTCGTCGTTGCTCCTCGGCTTCATGGTCGAGCCTGCCCTGGCGCCGATGATCGCGCCCGGAGTCGAGGCTCTGTTCGGGTCCAACACGCCCTGGGGCGTCTCGGTCGCGGTTGCGCTGATGCTGGCCACGATCGTGCAGATGATGATGGGCGAACTCGTTCCCAAGGCGGTGGCCACCACCAAGCCCTTCGGGATGGCGGTGGCGGTGGCCGTTCCGACCACCGTGTACGGCCTGCTGGCTCGGCCCGTGGTGGCGTTCCTCAACGGCTCGGCCAACTGGATGGTGCGCCGGCTCGGTATGGAGCCGCGCGAGGAGATAGACGCCGTACCCGACCGCGACGAGCTCGAGCACCTCTTCGTGTCCTCGGGGCAGGAGGGGATGCTCGACGAGGGCGAGGTGCGGCTGCTCACCCGGTCGATCCGCCTGGCCGACAAGCAGGCCGACGACGCCATGGTGCCGCGGGTGGAGGTGGTCGCCATCGAGGCCGACGCCTCGGTGGCCGACCTGGCCGATCTGGCTGCCCGCACCGGCCATTCCCGGTTCCCGGTCATGGCGGGACATCTCGACAGCGTGGCCGGCGTGGTCCACGTGAAGTCGCTGTTCGCGGTGCCCGATTCGGAACGGCCGTCCACGCCGGTGTCGCAGTTGATGCAGCCGGTGCTGGCTGTGCCGGAGTCCCGCGATCTCGACGACATGCTGGATGATCTGCGCACCGGAGCGGGCCTGCTGGCGGTGGTGGTCGACGAGCACGGCGGCACCGCTGGGATAATCACCCTCGAGGACGTGCTGGAGGAGATCGTCGGCGAGATCGACGACGAGCACGACTCGTCCACCCCTGAGCGCACCCGGTCGGAGTCTCGGGGCTCGACCGTGCTGCCCGCGTCGCTCCATACCGACGAGGTGCTCGACGCCACTGGCTTCGCCATGCCCGAGGGCGACTACGAGACACTGGCCGGCCTGGTGCTCGACCGGTTGGGTCACATCCCGGTGCCGGGCGAGATTGTCACCGTCAATGGCTGGCGCCTCGAGGTTGTGGCTGTCGACCGGCTCAGGATCGCCACGGTGAGGGTGGTGGCCCCCGCTGCAGCCGGAACTGAGCCCAGCGAGAAGCCCGAGCCGGTTCCCGGTGCGGCCCCCCCGGGCCCGTCGCCATGAGCACGGGCACGATCGTGGCCCTAGTGGTGGCGGTGGTGATGCTCGGCGCCAACGCCTTCTTCGTGGCAGCCGAGTTCGCGCTGGTGGCGGCCCGTGCCGCCCGGCTCGAGACGGCCGCAGCCGACGGGGATCGCCGCAGCCGTGTTGCGCTGGCGGCGGTGCGCGATCTGCAAACCCAGCTCGCGGGGGCCCAGCTTGGAATCACCATGGCCTCCCTGGTGCTTGGCTATGTGGCCGAGCCGGCGATCGCCCATCTCATCGAGCCCGTCATCGAGCGGGTGGTCGAGGTCCCTTCGGGTGTTCTGCACACGATCTCGTTCGCGGTGGCGCTGTTCGTGGTTACCACGCTGCACGTGGTGGTGGGCGAGATGGTGCCCAAGAACATGGCCATCACCGAACCCGAGTCGTCGGCGAGGCTGCTCGCACCGGCCATGCGGATCTACGGTGTCGTGTTCAAGCCTGCCATCTGGTCACTCAATGCGGTCTCGGCGGGCATCGTGCGCCTGATGGGCATCAAACCGGTGGACGAGATCAACACCGCGCTCACCATCAACGAGTTCCACACGCTGCTGGCCGGCGCCCGCGAGGAGGGCGTGATCGAGCCCACCGAGCACGATCTGCTCTCGGGTGCGCTGAAGTTCCGGGCCCAGTCGGTCGGGTCGGTGATGGTGCCCGCCGACCGCCTGGTGGCCGTGCCCCGGGGCGCGTCGGTGGCCCAACTCGAGGATGCGGTGGCCGCCACCGGCCACACCCGGATCCCGATGTGGGGGTCCGAACCCGACGACGTGCTGGGGTTCGTTCACGCCAAGGATCTGATCCGCATGCCCGAAGAGGCCCGGGGCGACCCCCTGCCGTTGGAGCTGGTGCGCCGCATGCGGGTGGTGAGTCCCGACATGGCCGGCCGCGACCTGCTGCTCGACATGCGACGGTCGCGGGTTCACATGGCTCTGATCCGCAACGACGCCGGAAGGATGCTGGGCGTGGTCACCCTCGAGGACATCCTCGAGGCGCTGGTCGGCGACATCTTCGACGAGACCGACGACAACGGCGCCTGAGTCGCTCCCCGGCCGTTCTTGACGTAGTTGTGCTGGTATATGGAGTACAACTGCGTCAAGAAAGTGGCATCACCCGTTCAGGCGCCGATGGCGTGGTAGCCGCCGTCGGCCTGGATGATCGATCCGGTGGTGGCCGGCAGCCAGTCGCTCAGCATGGCCACGACCGTGCGCGACACGCCGGTGGGGTCGGTGACGCTCCAGCCCAGCGGCGCCCGCTGCGCCCAAGCGTCCTCGAATTCGGCGAACCCGGGAATCGAGCGGGCGGCCATGGTTCGCATAGGCCCGGCGGAGACCAGGTTCACCCTGATGCCCTGCGGTCCGAGGTAGCGGGCCAGGTACCGGCAGGTGGACTCCAGGCCGGCCTTGGCCACGCCCATCCAGTCGTAGGCGGGCCAGGCCCGGGTGGCGTCGAAGTCCAGGCCCACGATCGAGCTGCCCGCCGGCATGAGCGGGGCCACCGCGTCGGCGAGCATCTTGAGCGAGTAGGTGGATATCTCCAGGGCCACCTTGACGTCGTCCCAGGTGGCGTCCATGAACGTGCCGCCCAGGCAGATCTCGGGGGCGAACCCGATGGCGTGGAGCGCGCCGTCCACCTGCCCCCAGCGGTCGGCCAGGTGGTCGCGCAGGGCGTCGGCATGGGACGGCTCGGTCACGTCGAACTCCACCACGTCGATGTTGTCGCCGAGCTTGCGGGCCGTCCGCTGGGTGAGCCGCATTGCCCGCCCGGCCCCGGTGACGAGGATCTCGGCTCCCTCGGCCAGCGCCAGCTCGGCCGCGCCGTAGGCGAGCGAGGCGTCGGTCAGCACGCCGGTGATCACGATGCGCTTGCCGTCGAGTAGACCCACGGCGGGCAACGCTACCTTGAGAACGTGCGGCTCTATGACACAGCCCGCGGCGCGGTCGTGGACTTCGATCCGCCGGAAGTGGTGCGCATGTACGTGTGCGGCATCACGCCCTACGACGCCACCCACCTCGGGCACGCCGCCACCTACATCACCTACGACGTGCTCCAGCGGCGGCTGCGGGACTCCGGACACCAGACCCGCTGCGTGCGCAACATCACCGACGTGGACGACGACATCCTGGCCGCGGCCGAGCGCCGCGGGGTCCACTACCTCGACCTGGCCTTCGGGGAGACGGCCCGCTTCGACGACGACATGGCCGCGCTGAACACGCTGCCCCCGGCCTCCGAGCCCAGGGCGACGTCGGCCATCCCCGACATCCGCGGCTTCATCCACGCCGCCCTGGAGCGGGGCTTCGCGTACCGCTCCGGAGGCAGCGTCTACTTCGACACCCGGGCCTTCGACGGCTTCGGCTCGCTGTCGGGGTTCGGGCGCGACCGGATGATCGAGCTGGCCCGGCAGTGGCGCGACGACCCCGACGACCCGGCCAAGCGGGATCCTCTCGACTTCGTGCTGTGGCAGGCGGCCCGTGGCGGCGAGCCGTCCTGGGAGTCCCGCTGGGGGCCGGGGCGGCCCGGCTGGCATGTCGAGTGCTCCACGCTGGCCCTGCGCGAGTTGGGAGAGACCATCGACCTGCACGGCGGGGGAGTGGACCTGCTGTACCCGCACCACGAGTGCGAGCGAGCCCAGTCCGAGGCGGTGACGGGCAAGCCGTTCGTCCGTCTGTGGCTTCATCAGGCGCTGGTTCACTACCAGGGCTCCAAGATGTCGAAGTCACTCGGGAACCTGGTGTTCGTGCACGAGCTGCGCCGGGATCACGAACCGATGGCCATCCGTCTGGCCCTGATGTCGCAGCACTACCGCACCCCGTGGCCCTGGCACGACGGCCTGCTGCGGGAGGCCGAGCAGCGCCTGACCCTATGGCGCGGTGTCACCAGCGTGTACGGCGCCAAAGCGGGTCTCCTGGAAAGAGCGGGTCTCCTGGAAGAGGTGCGCCGACTCCTGGACGACGACCTCGACGTACCCGGCGCCCTCGCCGCGGTAGACACGGCAGCTGAGGCGGGCGACCCCGTCAGCGCTGCTGCGGGCCTCCTTGGGGTAACCCTCTAGCCGGCGGCAGATCCGATGCGCTGTCACGTGTAGAGGGAAGGCGGCGTGAGGGATTCGACGGCGACGGCCGGCGGGGGAGGTTCCGGAGCTTTGGCTCTGGTGTCGCGGTGTGGGCGCGGTGTTGGGGGTTGTTGTGTGTTTTGGTGGTGTTGTGGTTGCGGGCCGGCGGGCTCGGGGGTAGTTTCGTCGGGAGCGGATCGGAGGTGCGCTTGTGGGTTCTGTGGTGACCGGTCCTCCCGAGGTGGAGGTCTACTATCCGGAGGGGCCCCGAGTGCCGGAGGGGAACCTGCAGACGAAGCGGCGCATGGAGCTGGTGCTCGCGCTGCGGCGCTGGTTCGGCCGCCGCGGCGCCGTCGAGGACGCGTGGGTGTGCTGTGACATCAACGTCTACTACCGCAAGGGCGACCCCAAAGCGGTGGTGGCGCCCGACGTGGCCGTGGCGTTCGGGGTGGACGCCGACGCGCTGGAGGCCGAGAGCACTTTCCGGGTGTGGGACACGGGCGCGGCGCCGTGCTTCGCGCTGGAGGTCGCGTCGCCCACAACGGTCGACGTCGACTTGCATGAGAAGCCCGACAAGTACGCCGAACTGGGGGTGCGCGAGTACTGGCGGCTCGACCCCACCGGCGGCGAGTTGCTGGACCCGCCGCTTCAGGGCGAAAGGCGCGTCTCGGGGCGCTGGGCGCCGATCGGGGTGGCGGCCGAGGCAGGGGGCGGTCTGCGGGGCCGCAGCGAGGTGCTGGGCCTGGACTTGTGCTGGCGGCCGCCCAAGCTGCGGCTGTGGGACATCGCCGAGGGCGCCTGGCTCCCGGACCCCGACGACGTGGCCGACCGGCTCGTCGAGGAAGCTTCCGCCCGGCTGGCCGCGGAGGGCCGTGCGTCTGCCGCTGAGGCGGAGCTCGCGGAGCTTCGAGTCCGTCTCCGCGGCACCCCCGGGAAGCCCGGCGAATAGGCGCGCGCCGACGGCCTCATCACGCCTCATCACGCGGGCGTCGCCGCGCGTGCTTGGTGTTGGTGTCGGCTAGTCCTTCTACGGCACCGGGGACGCGGCGTGTGCCGCGGTAGGGGGCGGGGGAGGCTGTGCGGGGGTGTCGGGCAACACGGAGATGAGGGTGACGAAGCCAACCAGCAGCGTGGCCCAGATCGTCACCACAGCCGCCGCGATCGCGATCACCGGCGCGGGAGGGTGCCCTCGATGCCGCTGCGGTCGTGGATGATCAGTCCCCGCTGCTGGAGGCCTCCACTGCTGATCCGGTACACGAAGTCGTCGAACTTCTTCGTCACGAGTTCATAGGCACGTACACGAAGTCGTCGAACTTCTTCGTCACGAGTTCATAGGCACGGAGCTTCCGGCTGGCAGGGTCGCGCTCCATGACGGCTCCGATGAGACGCCACGGCAGATCCGGGTTGACGGGGGCGTAGCCGGCTAACGCCCCGAAGGCACCGCTGAGAATCCTGCGGCGGTCGGCCTGGCCGACGCTGTCCCATTGCTTGCCGCCCCGCCAGATCTCGGATCCGTGAAGCTCGAACTCGGTGTGGTCATGCCCGAGGGTGTGCAGCCTGCGGAACAGGAACGAATCCAGGCGCTGCTGCAGGTGCCACACGTCCTCCTCGTGGATGACGATTCCGCCCACGACGAGCACCGGGCTCGCTCCGTGTGTGCCGGACTCATCTACGAAGCACAGGTACAACCTTCCTCCTAACGCGTCCGTGCCCCGCCGAAGCGGGGCACGGTTCTGCGATTGCAGCAGAGGAGTAGAACTCACGGAACCGAATACGTCGGTCCTCTCCGCTGAGCACACAATACACGTTGGGCACCGAAATGCACAACGGAAGATATTGCCGGCTGGATTGAACCGTATACCCCGGCCCCCTTGAGGCCCAGTTTCTTCTTGACAGCCTTGAGCCAGAGCCTGTGCACGCTCGCAGCAATGCCCACTCCGACGGCTGCTCCCACACTGCGCAGAAGACCTGGAGTGAAACCCGGCGAGGTGCACTTGGTTGCTGCGCTGCTGAGGGGAAGCACCTCACCTCGGCGGCAGGTTCGCCAGCCGGGCCGCAGGGGACGCCCCCGGGTGCCTGTTACTGTCGATGGGCTCGTATGGCGTGTCGGGCACGGATGGCGTGATGAGGAAGTCGGAGTTCGGTGAGGTGGTTGAGGGGGCGTGGCGCTCGTTCGGGCGGGCTGCGGCGCTGGGGTCGGCAGTGGCCCCGGCGGTGCCGATCCTGTTCTTCGGGGACGTCGATGCGTACCTCGGGTCGCGGCTGCGTGTGGTGACGGTGGGGTTGAACCCGTCGTCTAGGGAGTTCCCGGCCGATGACCCGTTCCAGCGCTTCCCGCTCGCTGAGGGCATCGACCGCGCGGATCTGTGGCGGTATCTCGATGCGCTGTCGGCGTACTTTCGTGCCGATCCCTATGCGGGATGGTTCGGGGCTTGGGAGCCGCTGCTGAACGGGGCCGACGCGAGCTACTACCCCGGCGCGGCCTCAACGGCGCTGCATACCGACATCTGCTCGCCGGTGGCCACCGATCCGACCTGGAGCCGCCTCGACGAGGGCCACAGGAGGGCGCTGATGGCCGACGGCGTCCCGCTGTGGCACGAGCTGCTGATGTTGCTGGGACCGGATCTGGTGCTGGTCTCCGTCGCGAGGCGCCACCTCGAGCGGGTCTCCTTTGAGGCACTGGGCCGGCGGTGGGAGCCGATCCACACGTTCAGCTGCAAGACCAGCGGCGCGCCCCGCAAACGCCCCTACAGGGCCGAGGCTCGCTGGCATGTGATCGGAGACGGGGTGTCGCTGTTCGTGTTCTGCCCCGCCAGCCAGACCCCTCTCGGTTCGATCAGCGTCGACCAGAGACGCGAACTGGGCGCAGTCGCGGCGGACGCATTCCGAGATGGCCGATAGCTGCTGCTTCGTGCAGTTCCCGCATCCGGGCGCCGAGTACCGACCCGGCTCCAGCGGAGGCCGCGCGTGGAACACGCTCACGGCTGCGCATGCACGCAAGTTCATGCAGCTCTCCGGCGAGTGGATCGACACCGACGGCCACACCGCGAGCGGCGATCTGTGGGCGTGGGGAGAGTGGGAGCCCCAGTCCCGGCTGCTGCGCCGCCTCGACGGACCCGAGGCGCGCGGGTATCCCCAGCACCTGTGGCATCCGTACTACGTGATCCCCGACGGCGGGTATCGGGGTCTGCACAACACCGACCCGTTCATCTTCGGCGAGCGGTTCCTGTATTCGAACTGCAAGCAGCCGACCAGCCCGCGTCTGCGCAGCCTGGGCCGCGGCTCTGTCATCGCGTTCGGCAGCAGCAATTGTGCAGAGAGTGAACATGTCGCCGCTGTTCGTCAAGCAGCTCATCGACGCTCTCGTCGCGAATCTGGCTGACTATGCTGCAACTATGCCTGACGGCATGATCACTGAGGAGGACCAGTGACCAACCCGGATAATCCCATCGAGATCCGAGAGACAGAGATCGTCATGCATCCAGACGAAGGCCCTGTGCCAGCACGCGCCCTCATCGAATGGGTGCAGGCCCCGCCCGCTCCCGGAGCCCCGCCTTTCGCGTCGGTCACCTGACCGGACCCGAACCTCAGCCCAACCCCTCGGACTTGGTGGCTGCACGACCCAGGACAAGCCCGAGATCTTGAGGATGTAGTTGCCGCGGCGAGTGATGTGGCCCTGGTGCCGAACTCGCGATCGCCCCCCACGGCGTTGGCAGAGTAGGACTGGCCGCTGGTGCCGATGTCGGTCCAGTACATCCACCACTTCACTGCCCAAATCCGCAGGTGTGACGCCCCTCGTCCCGCCGGTGGGGGTGATCATGCTGCCATTGGCGGCGCGGGGCGACCTCTGATGGTCATGTGTTCGGATGAGTGGCGATCCAGCCCTCGCTGGCCGCCGCCGCTGGATCATGCGGCGTCGACAGTTCATCAGCGGCTGCCTTGGCAGCGAACAGACACAGCACAGCGTCAAGCGCGTCGGGATTCGACCGACAACATCTCCGCAGCGGGTCTGGAATCTCCAGTCGCTGCCGACACACGTCCTCGAGGATGCCGTCTCTTGTGGGGTTCGGGAGCGACGCTGCGTATCCCCTGTGATTGAGTCCCCAGTCGTATAGCTGGCCCGCCGGGAACGCCTCCACTAGTAGGCCGCGGCTGGCGCGCGTCCAAGGCCAGACCGGTCCGTCGACCCTCGCGAGCAGAGTCAGGCAGGCGACCGTGAATGGAGCCCCGGGCCGACCTTCGCCGTTCCCTTCGCCGTTCCACAGCGTTGACCTGATGGTGAGGCCTCTGTCGGCCCAGTGCTGCTCAGTGCTGCGCAGCGGCTTCTTCTGCTCAAGCGAGGCGTTCCGTTGTGCGTACCTGACGAGATGTTCCCCCTTGGCAAACGGGCGGGACTCCGTCGGCAGCTGTTCGACATCTTGCAGCAGTGCGGGCCATCCGCCCAGAGGAAGATGGCGAGCAGGAAGCGAGAACGGAGCGTCAATGGCCGCGGCGCGGTAGTCGCGGCGCCCGAGCAGCGCAACGAGCCGCTCGAACGGATGTGCTGCGCCCGGCAGTTGCTGCACGGGCCGCAACTCGATGAGCCTCATCGCGTCGTCTTGTGCTTCCGCTGTGGCGATCCAGACGTTGGAGCGTCGACAACCTGGCGTCCACATCCTGTGGTTGCCAGAGAAATCAATGCCGTGGACGGTGCTGGTCGTGCTCCACCACCACCCGAGCGGTGCGCTTCAATGCCTGCGTCCCGCCCGGCGCCTGAAGCGTGTTGCCGCGCCCGATCCGCGGCAAGTGCCGGCCGAGATGATCCGGTGCGAGCACGTCGAACACGGTGCCGGCCGCATCCACGTACCGATGCCCGATCGGCACGACCTGTTGCTTGAACCCGTGGCCCCTCAAGGCAGAGTCGATGCGGCCCATGCGTGAACGGCTCGTGCGGAGGTTCACCACGACGTCCAGGTCGTAGCTCCAGCGAAGAGCGGCTCTGTCGACCACCTCAGTACCGGCAGGGCTGCGTTCTGCCTGGTGCAGCAGCACCATCTGGCCGCCTATCAATGTCCAGCCTGTGCCGAGATCTTCGGCGACAGCCATGAGGGTGTCCCAGGCCTGTGCCTGCTGGCCGTCTAGGGGCGGCAGTACAACGACAGCCGCGGCGGTCATCGGAGGCTCTCGATGATGGCCTCGGCCACCCGCTGTTCTCGTGGATGAGGCGAGACGCGCAAGTCCAGCGCGACCGCCGCGCCCGGCGCGACCACGCCGGTGCCGCCCTCTGCGCGACGGACCGCACCGGCAGCACAACGCGCCCGCAGCAAGCGCCAGCTGTCCGTGGACATCGACCGGACCAGCACCCGGCCCAGCGGATCCGCCGCAAGGCCGTGCATCGGATGGGGATGCTCGAGCCGCTGCTGCCAGCCCTGTTCGATGTAGACGTGCGCCTCGTCGGCCAGCGGATCGAGCATGTCCGCATACGCGGCCGCGGCGTGCATGCCGCTGACGGCCACGTCGGGGCTCGCGAGCAGGGCCGACACCATGCCCGACCCGGCGCTGTACCTGCCGAGAGCGCCCCGGTTGACGTAGCGGTGAGGGTCGTCGAAGTCGACGCCCCCGGCGAGGATGTCGCGCCAGGCCGCAGCCTCCGACAACGGGCGGCCCCCGCGGGGCGGGGCTGCTGCGAGCGCGTGGACCTCGCCGGCGGGCAGCAGCCACGCGTTGGCGATCCGCGCGGCCGGCAGCAGGCCCCGATGCAGGTAGCGGCGCACCTGCTCGGCGCCCACACCGAGGACCCGGCCGGCTTCGGCCAGCGACATCATCTCCTGGACCATCACCCCACCACCCTACAAAACTAGAGGAGATCACCACCAGATAAAGCGCCGTGTCTCAAGCCCGCCGGGTTCGCGGCATGCGCCACACGGGTGTCGCCGCTGAGCGCCTGTCGAGCCAGGCCTGCGTTGAGGCATGCCGCGGCACGTCCCGGTTGACCGCTTACGGCAGGTGGTGCCTTGCTGTCGAGCAGGTCTCTCGCGGGATGTTTCGCCGCCCGGCTACGGCACCGGGGACGCGGCGTGTGCGGCGGTGGGGGGCGGGGGAGGCTGTGCGGGGGTGTCGGGCAGCACGGAGATGAGGGTGACGAAGGCGACCAGCAGCGTGACCCAGATCGTCATCACGGCCGCCGCGATCGCGATCATCGTCCTGCGCGACTCTCTGGCCACCTGCTCCGCCGCGTCGGCTCTGGACTCCGAAATGGCACCCTGCATCTTGGCGAACTCGCCGTACACCTTGGCGAACTCGCCGTCGACTTTGGCGAAGCCTCCGTCGACCTTGGCGTGGAGGTTGGCGAACTCGCCTTCGACTTTGGCGAAGCCTCCGTCGACTTTGGCGTGGAGGTTGGCGAAGCCGCCGGCGACTTGGGTTGCGAGGGCGTTGAGGTCGTCTTTGGTGGCGAGGCGGTCTGGGCCTTGCGGGAGCGTGGATCTCATGAGGATGTCGGCGGGGTCCTCTCCGATCTCTTCTGTCAGCGCTGTCCTGAGTGCGGCGCGTTCTGCTTCGGTGACTGACATCTTGGTTCCTCCTCGGGGGGTGGTGATTCGAGGATGAACTGTTGATGTCTGCCATCATCCCGTTCATCGAGGGATGTTTCATCATATCACATGATGTGAGCATCCACCCGATGCGGAGCGAGGCCGGCGGCGGGGCGGGCTGTGGCCGCGCTGACGGCGGTGCCGTCGCCTTCGGCTGCGTACAAGAACGAATACGGGTCGTCCGGCGTCGAGTCGAAACGGCTGCCGAGGTCCTCACTCTCGTCCGATACGAAGTTCGGATTGAACTGGGTCGGCCCAAAGTCGATGCTGTGAATCCGCGTCAGGATCCTTCCTGCGGACAACTCGCCTGCAGGGTGTCCCCGCATAGGAGGCGGGCGGAGCGGCCAACGGAGACATTGTCCGCTTACGAGTCCCGAACGGTTACAAGATCGGAGCGGTCAATGCCTGAGTCCCAACAGTCGCTTGTAACCGGTCGCGGGACTCGTTGCCGCCTACCCGATCGGGGCGAGGAGAGCCTTCGATGCGGCGATGATCTCCGCGTCGTCACGCAGTCCTACCAAGTCGGCGGGACGACCGCCGAGGCGTGCGACAGGGGTGAACCACCACGACGCTACCCCCCAGGGATCTTCGGCTGCGTCCAGCATCTCGTTGACGTCTCGCACGACCTCATAGACGTCGGATTGCTCCTGGTCGAACTGGAACTTCGGATATCGGTAGCCTCGATCTGTAGGCAGCCCGATCAGCCACGATCGAGACCGGTATTGCTCCAGCGAGCCATCGCTCCCGCGTCTCGCGTTGAGCACTCGAGCCGCCTCGTGCTCCGTCAGCATCGTCTCCTGCAGAATCTCGCCCATCGCTCTATCCAGCACGCTGTAAGCGTCGGGAACGTTCAGGGAGGGCATGTGCGGGTGCGGTCCGTCGGGTCGGGGCGGGCCCCTCTGGGGCCGCTGGAGCGGAAACACACTCTATGAGGCATCGAACCCCTGAGCCACTTGTGCCCAGTGAGCCGACTCTGGTGAGAGGCTTGTCACGATCCCTTCCGACGTGACCCCTCGTCGTCCACGCCGACACATTAGCCGCAGCGTTCATGGCTGGCCCCGCCGCCGGCCTCGACGCCTTGGAGCTCAGCATGCTGTGTTACATGAAAGGTCATGATCCCTTAATCGCGCTCGTGTTCTAGCTCCCGCGTCGAAGAAGGGGTATCGAGAGCGGGCGATGAGACTGGCTGGGGATAGTGCGCGGGGTCGAACAGCGCGGAGAACACCATCTCTGATTCAACAGCCGGTGTCGCATCTCTGCCGAGACCATGCCATGTTGATTTCTTCAACTCGCCCGCTCGGGCCAGCGCATGGACCGCCGAGGTTCTCGTCAGGAGCCCTTCCGTAGGGTCTGCCGCCACTGAGTTGAGGTGCTTAACCAAACCACGGCTCAGTTCTAGCCCGTGTTTGTCAATTGCGGCGCACAGCCAGCCGGTCACCCAATCTGATCTTGGTTGTTGTTCTAGAGCGTCACGAATGAAGCGGAAGACCCGCTTAGGTTCAGCCTTGGTGATCGAACCGAGATAGACGGAGATGCTTGGAGCTAATTTCGGGAACCACTGCAGCAGTGTTTCGAGACTCTGTAGGTCCACCACCCTCCCGTCAGCAGTCAAGACGGCCAAGCACTGTCGTCCAAGGTCTTCGGCCTTCTTGATGTCGGCAGATGGTCCCGAGTTCAGTTCGAGCGCTAAGGCACGCAGCAGCATCTCGTGAGCTTCCACGAGACCATACTGAACGGTGTCCTTCAAGCTCTCGATGACATCGTCGAGGGTTAGATCCCCCAAGTAGATTCCATCCCACAACGGATCAAAGAACTCCTCCCGCACGTTGCCCTCTTCATCTTCAAACTGGGCTTCGATTATCGACCATCGGAAGGCATCGTCAGCACTCGCAGGCCGACCGCCAGATCGCCGCAGTTGTCGGACGAGACCCGTCAGGGCATGTGTGTGCTCTTTGAGTCCCTTCTCATAAGTCGATGAGCGCATTATCTTGGTTTTCTCGTCATTGAGTGACAACCCGATCTCGCGCAGACTCTCCTCAAGATGTCGCAGTGTCCCTCGTGCCTCGTCGACAGATGTAGCGGGGAGCAGGAAATCGTCCGCACACCGCAAGTAGGTCATGCTGCGCTCTGACAGATGCGAGTCCACAGGGAGAAGAAACGCGGATGCGAAGACATCGCTCGCCGGCACTCCTTGCGGTAGTCCGCGACTGATGGCCATGACTGCTGATAGCAGGCTCTCGACGGCCTGCCCGTATTTCCTGGGCATGTCGAGGTGCGTTGATGTGACCAGACCCAAGATGGCGTGATCGACCGAGCCGTAGAAGTCAGCTATGTCAGCCTTGATGATGTAGTCACTGCCCCATTCGAGCGCTCGAGACTGGTAGTCCATGCTCAGGCTGGCGGCGCTATCGCCTGTGCGGCCGCGTGGCCAGAGAACGGTGGCTGGGAGATGCTCGTCTAGTTGAGGGCTGATCAGTTCTGCGAGCGCCTCAAGCGCGAGTCGGTCAGGAAGAGCCAGCAGGGCAGCGGGGCGAGTCGTGAACGGCGACTTTGGTGTGCGGAAGATGTCCGCCCGCCACACCTGGTACTCATCGTGTTGCAGACAGGCGTGCGCCCAGTCAACCAAGGGGCCGGAGATGTCTTGAGCAATGTGCTGGGCCAACTGATTGTAGGGTCGAGGCGGCAGCAAGTCGTTGGGGCGAACGGCATGCACGCACCCTGCTTCGAGCGTCTCACGGTCCAGCACTTCGCCCAGAAGGATCGGTGCCATGGCGGCCGCATCCCATCGCAGTCCACCGCGTGCGTATCCGGTGGCAAGATCAAGCGCGAGAAGGCAGTTCTCCTCGAAGTCTTCGTCCTGGTCGGTGGCGTCGTTGTAGGCGCGGAGCCGTTCGATGTGCACGCACAGGTCAGCCTCCGACAGTCGCAGACGCTGCAATGCCCGGAGCACCTGAGCTAGGTCCGCTTCGTCTTGAGTGGTGCGAAGCCGCGACCCCAGCTCTGCCAGCCCGGACGGGAGAGCGATGCCGCTAGACATGGCTCACCTGCCAGAAGGGGGCGGTGTCAGCAAGGGCGTCAGAGAACGTCTGCAACTGCATAGGCAGCGCCGGCTCGATCAGCCAATGCTTGGGAGTGTCCTGTCGAATCGCCAACGGATTGACGATCCTCGCGGACGAGATGGACCAGACTGGCCTTCTGCCCGTACCGAGCAGGCTTGCCGGCCTGTGGTGCCGCTGCATCTGCATCGGATCGTCAGGAACGACGGTCATGCCTCCAGTATCGGGGTAGACCGTCCCATTCGGGTGGAGCTTGATGTCGCGAACTGTCCCTTGGGTCCGGACCCCAAGCTGATTCGGAGCGAGTTCGGGTCTGTTGCCGGCTTGGCGCATCGCTCGGTAGAGGTTTCGCGCTGCTCCCGTGTAGAGCTGTGACGTCATGATCGACACCTTCCGCAGATGAACGCCAGATTGCCTTGTGGTGCTGTCACTGGGCTAGATGGCCTCGCCGTGCCCATCAATAGTATAACAGCATATTGCTGAAAATACTAGATAATCACTTCTGATCTCTGGTAACGGTATTGTGTGGCTCTCAGAGGGCCTCACCTTCGACGGGCTGGAACTGAGACCATGGCCGGGTGCAGGACTTGGGGATCACGGGGCTTGTGAGTGCAGGATGCCGTGTCTCAGCTGGTGCGTCTCGTGCTGCCGTTCTCGGTGGGGGCGTTGGTGACCCGGGCGGCGTGCCAGGTGGAGATGGGGGCTCTCCGGCGCCAGGTGGTGCGTCCCGGCCGGTTGAGTTCCGGGGGCAGGCCTGGGTCCTGGAGGTCCTTCGCGAGCTGGTCCGCGGCGGCGGGGGGAGGCTGTGCGGGGGTTTCGGGCAGCACGGAGGCGGGGGTGACGAAGGCGACCAGCAGCGTGGTGCCGGGGCGGCTGAGAGCCTCAGCGACGGCGGCGCGGCGGTGATCTTGGGCCCACACCTCGGTCATGTCGCCGTCGAAAGGCCGCAAGCCGTCAGGGGTGCGCCCAACCGTGACGCTGTGGGAAGTGACGTTTCGGCAGCACGCCACAGGCCGCTCCCGCCGAGGCATCGGAGTGCGCTGCTTGGGCGCTTCAGCTCCGAGCTGGCCCCATTCGCGCCGCGCTTACCTCTGGAGGCGGGCGGCTCGCTGCCCGCTGTTGCCACAGTCATGGAGGTCGATCCCCGAAGGAGCACGAGGCTTCCCGCCAGGGGTCGGCGGCTACCCTCTTCACACAGGACAGCCGGCTACCCGCAAGACGTCCAGACAGGAGATCAGAACTTGCTGAAGGAACGATGGCGGAAGTTCGTGTATCCCTACGGCAGTAGGAGAATGTTCTCCCCTCGACAATGGGAATGGCGAGATCGGATACTTGTGGTGGGCGAGCTACTGGCCGTTCTCGCAGCCACAGCAGCGATTCCGGTTGAGCTGTCGAAGTGGACCTACGGGCCATGGCTAGTCATCGCAGCGACGATCATCGGTACGTCCGCCTTGCTGTGGTATGCGTATGACCTCATTTCGGCGGGCGAGGTGCCACTAACGCCACGGTCTGCACACAGAATCCGACTGGTCGTCATGGCGATGAAGATGGAAAGGCAAGGCGCTGTATTCGACTGGGACAACATCGATAAGGACGGGAGAATCCCACACGATTTGTCGAACTGGTCGGGGCTTAATCCCGAACTCAGAGCCGTCATGGAGCGCCACAATGTTCCGCTGATCGTTGCCGCAGAAATCCTGATGCAACAACAAGATCAAGCCGGTAGAGGGGACGAGGACTGACAGCACGCAAGAGACCTGCACTTCCGCCCGTGAGCGAATCCTCGATAATTGAAGCCGACCGCTACGAAGTGTGGAACAGCTAGCGGTGCCTGACAATGACGCGACGCTAACGAAACCCAGACGTGTCACTAGGAGGACTGTTGGGGCAGTGTCCAATACTAGGGTATCATTCGGTCTCCTGCTAGTGGGTTAGTCTCTTGGCCATTCGGTGGCTACAAAGGACATTCTTGCTAGGTCGTCTTCGTTGTGGTCTTCCACGGGCCGGATAATCTCAACCAGTTCGCCCGGTCCGAACTCCGCCGTGCGGCTAGTGTCTCTCGCAATCGATTCTTGTCTTACGTCCCCGTGCAGGTGGTCGGCTTCCCACAATCCGCCACAAAGAGCTAGGATCTTGCCGTCTTCTCCCTCACTGACTCTTGAAACAGGCCATATAACCCAGTCAGCAGGAGCGGCATCCTGGTCCCGCCACCTAGTGATAATGTCACCAGCTGCTAGTTGCGCGGCTTCTACCGTAAGGGCAATCCACCCTGTTCTCGTTGACATGCGTGTAAGCCTACGGTCGCCGCCGCCGCCCCCCCGAGCGGGCCTGCTAAGGAAGCAGGCGCGCTATTGACGGTCACTTCCCTGCTGGGTGCGGTGCCAGTGCCGGACGAGGTTCGAGAGCCGGGGTCGTCTCGCACACTGAGCCGGCCAAGCTTGTGGAAGTAACAGGGGCCCCTCACAAGGAGGGGCCCCTGGTCCTGAGCGGCGAAGCGCTCAGGGCGTTATGTCCCGATCATATTGGCAGGGTGTGACAAGCACGTAGTCGATGCCTGCTTTCTCCAGAGACTTTCTGCGCCGCAACGAAACTCCATTGCTACGGAATGCCAGCGTCTGGCTTCCAATGGACGGGACGGCACGAGTGCAGCGCTGCTGACCACCGTCGGCCGAGCGACCCAGCCCCAATGTCCAGCCTGTGCCGAGATCTTCGGCGACAGCCATGAGGGTGTCCCAGGCCTGTGCCTGCTGGCCGTCTAGGGGCGGCAGTACAACGACAGCCGCGGCGGTCATCGGAGGCTCTCGATGATGGCCTCGGCTACCCGCTGTTCTCGTGGATGAGGCGAGACGCGCAAGTCCAGCGCCACCCATATGCCGGCTACGGCACCGGGGACGCGGCGTGTGCGGCGGTGGGGGGCGGGGGAGGCTGTGCGGGGGTGTCGGGCAGCACGGAGATGAGGGTGACGAAGGCGACCAGCAGCGTGACCCAGATCGTCATCACGGCCGCCGCCATCGCGATCATCGTTCGGCGCGACTCTTTGGCCACCTGCTCCGCCACGTCGGCTCTGGACTCCGACATGGCGCCCTGCATCTTGGCGAAGCCTCCGTCGACCTTCGCGTGGAGGTTGGCGAACTCGCCGTACACCTTGGTGAACTCGCCTTCGACTTTGGCGAAGCCTCCGTCGACTTTGGCGAAGCCGCCGTGGACTTTGGCGAACTCGCCGGCTACTTGGGTTGCGAGGGCGTTGAGGTCGTCTTTGGTGGCGAGGCGGTCTGGGCCTTGCGGGAGCGTGGATCTCATGAGGATGTCGGCGGGGTCCTCTCCGATCTCTTCTGTCAGCGCCGTCCTGAGTGCGGCGCGCTCTGCTTCGGTGACTGACATCTTGGTTCCTCCCCGGTGTGGTGGTGATTCGAGGATGAACTGTTGATGCCTGCCATCATCCCGTTCATCTAGGGATGTTTCATCATATCACATGATGCGAGCATCCACCCGATGCGGAGCGGGGCCGGGGGAATCCGGGGTTGATTTCGGGGCTGTGGTGCTGGGGACGGACCCGAGATTTGGGGTGCGCGGCGGCGGGGCCTGGTTGGCCGTGTGTGGCGGGGGAGGCCTTGCTGTTGAGTGGGCCGGCCGTGTTGTGGGTTGGTCGTGGTGTTGCTGGGCTCTCTGATAATACGCAGCATCATGTATTGATACTCAGAAAAATCTAGGCACCATTCAGATAGTTGGCATATCATGTATGGCGTGTTGTTGGGGTTCGACTCTCGGCGGTGTTGGCCGCTAGTGGGCAGGTCCCACTGGCCATTGACACGCCGGCGACAGTCGGTGCGTGCTGTGGGCCGCTGGGGTTGCTTGACGAGCCGCTCGGGGGTGTGCGAAGGGTCGCCATGAGCTGGTGTCCCGAGGCCGGCTCCGTCGCGTTGCGGCGGGTCTCGGGTCAGCGGGCGCGGCAGCCGTTCGGGCCGGGGGGGGGTCTCGGCCCGCGGGTCGCGGGGCGCTGATGCGGCGGCGACTGTCGGTGCTGGCCGCCGTGGCGGTGGTGGCGAGCCTGCTGGGGGTGGCCGGTTATCCCGCCGGGGCGCAGGCGGCCACCCTGGATCCGGAGGTCCGGACCGTCACGGCGGAGGGGCCGGGACCGGCGGGAGGCATCAACCCGGAGGTGAGGGTTGAGACCGTCCCGGGGGCGGGGTCGGGATCGGCCGAGCCGGAGGTCACGGTAGAGATCGCGCCGGCGGGGGGGCCCGGACCGGCCGGAGGGGTCAACCCGGAGGTGAGGGTTGGGGCTGCTGCGGGGGCGGAGCCTGGCCCGGAGCCGGAGTTCACGGTCGAGATCGTGCCGGAGTCGGGGTCGGCGGAGCCGGAGTTCACGGTTGAGGTTGTGCCGGAGTCGGGGTCGGCGGAGCCGGAGTTCACGGTTGAGGTTGTGCCGGAGTCGGGGTCGGCGGAGCCGGAGTTCACGGTTGAGGTTGTGCCGGAGTCGGGGTCGCCGGAGCCGGAGGTCACGGTTGAGGTTGTGCCGGAGTCGGGGTCGCCGGAGCCGGAGGTCACGGTTGAGGTTGTGCCGGGGGCGGAGCCTGGCCCGGAGCCGGAGGTGACGGTTGAGATCGTGCCGGCCGAGGAGCCCGGGTCGGGGCAGGCGCCGGGTGGGGCCGGGGGCCAGGGATCGCCGGTCGGGGCGCAGACGCCCGGCGACGTGACCGTTCAGGCGCAGCAGCAGTCGGGGCCCTCGCTCAAGGTTTGCGCGGGTCCGAGCGCGGCGGACGACTGCTCAGCCATCACGTCGACGTCGGCCGGCTCGCAGATGTTCACCGTCTTCGGCACGGGCTTCACCGGTGCGGCCAATCTCTTCGGAACCGACTTCGGATACGCCCTGAGCGCCTGTCTGGCGCCAGCCAGCGGGAGCCTGGCCTCCGGCGACTTCCTCACGGATTGTGACACCACAGGTCTTGCTGAGAGGCTGGAGACGAGCGACATAAAGGAGGGCTCGCAGGATCTGACGGACATGCACGTCTCATCCACCTACATCAAGACGAACGTCTGCACTGCATGCGCGACCTTCACAGTAGCGGTTGACGGAACCTTCAAACAGGACATAACGGTGACCGTTCCCAGCAACGGGGTAGTCATCGGTGGCGCGATATTCGGAGCTCAAGGCTTCTCAATAGTCATCAGCGGGACTGCGTACCAGGCGCTCTCCGTTGAGGAGACGGGACCGGCGTTGGACGGTTTGGCGGCGTCGGTGACCGTGGTGAAGTCGGTGGCGTTGAGCTGGACCGACCCGACCGACTGCGCGTCGGCGAGCCCGGCTTGCATCTACGAGTTCCGGCACCGGAAGTCCGGCGGTTCGTGGCCGAACGACTGGACGACCGCATCGTCCTCGACGAGCCACACGGCGGCGTCGCTGGAGTCTGGAGTCGAGTACGAGTTCCAGGTGCGGGTTCGCCAGGGCACGGTGGGCTCCGAGGACGTGCTGGCGCTGGGTTCGGTTTCGGCCACCACCCTGGACGTGCCGTCGCCGCCGACGGGGTTCACGGCGACACCGAACAACCGCAAGACCCAGTACCGCTTGTCTTGGACGGCGCCGGCGGCGGACACGGCCAGAGCCGCGGTGACCGGCTACGACATCGAGCACTCCGCCGACGGCACCACGGGGTGGACGCGGCTGCCCAACGCGACGACGCCGGCGGATCCCACCGTGGACTCGTCGACGACCAGCTACCGCGACAGCGGGTTGCCCAGGGGCACCGACCGCTTCTACCGGGTGGTCGCCATCAGCGCAGCGGGCAGCAGCGCGCCCTCGGACGTGTCGCCGAGCCCGGTGCCGACGATGCTGACCCTGTCGGTCGACAGGAACCCGTCGGAGGCCGACGACGCCTCCACGTCGGGCACCAATGAGCAGGTGGCGACGCTGACGGCGACCCTCGACCGGCCGGCGGCGGCGGAAGTGACCGTGACGCTGACGGTGGAGACCGACAGCACCGCGGCCCGTGACGACGACTACACGCTGGCCGCGGACACCATCACCATCGCGAAGGGAGAGTCGACGGGAACGACCACGATCACCGCGATCGACGACAGCGACAGCGAGGGCGTGATCACCGTCGACGACATGGGCACGCCCACCGCCTCCGATGACATCGTGTCCACGGAGCACGAGACGGTGGTGGTCTCCGCGTCGAGCACCCCGCCGGCTCTGACCGCGCAGGAGCTGACGGTGACGATCGTTGACGATGAGCCTGCGGGGGCGGTGTTCTTGAAGCCGAACGCGGACACGGCCGCCGACTTCAGTGCGCAGGTCACCGAGTTGTCGAAGGCGGGCACCTATCACTTCACCGTCGTCGGGACCGGCTGGACCGCGGACCGCCTGGGCGTCCTCGGGCTGTTTGTGTCGGCGTGCGTGGTGCCGCCGGACCGCATGCTGGGCCCGACACAGTTCTACACCCACTGCGACTCAGACGGCGCCGCCGCGACGCCGATTGCCGGCAACTTTGCGTCCGAGCCCGGCTCCCAGGACCTGACATCGATACGGGCCACCAGCGGCTGCCAACTGTTGCAGATCGCCAAGCCCACTGCCGTGTGCACCCTCTTCACGATCACCGACGGCGCCTTCCGTCTGGACCTGCCGGTCAATGTGCCTGCGGGGGGCGTGTTCATCGGCTCCGGGACCGCTCGTCTCATGGGGTTCACTCCGGAAATTCTTCGCACCGTCAACAAGCTGATCGATGTCGCGCCGATCGCCGGTCTGGCCGCGGTGCCGACGGCGGACTCGGTGGCGTTGTCGTGGACCAACGAGAGCTTCTGCACCTCGACTAGCCCGACCTGCACCTATTGGGTGCGACACAAGAAGACCGCCGACGGCGACGACTCGTGGTCGTCCTGGGCCGACACGGGCTGGACCTCCGGTGCGCCGACGCACACCGTGACCGGACTCGACGCCGAAACCGGCTACGACTTCGAGATCGAGCGCCGCGAGGGCACAGCCGTCCTCAACCAGGGGTCGGTGTCAGTCACCACCCTGCCGCCGCCCTCGCTGACCCTGACCACCGACCGGATGCCGTCGGAGGCGGACGACAGCGCCACTTCGGGCGTCGATGAGCGGGTGGCGACGCTGACCGCGGAGCTCGAGAGTCCGGCGATGGCCCCGGTGACGGTGACGCTCACCGTTGATCCCGCCAGCACCGCAACCGCCGACAGCGACTTCACGCTGAGCCCGGCCTCCATCACCATCGCGCAGGGCGCCACCACCGGCACCGCCACGATCACCGTGATCGACGACGCGCTCAGCGAGGGAACGATCACCGTCAACGGCCAGACCATCGCCACCGAGCACGAGACGATCGTGATCAACGCCGCCGCCGTCACGTCGCCGCCGCGGATCGGCACCCTCACGGTGACGATCGTCGACGATGAGCCTGCGGGGGCGGTGTTCTTGAAGCCGAACGCGGACACGGCCGCCGACTTCAGTGCGCAGGTCACCGAGTTGTCGAAGGCGGGCACCTATCACTTCACCGTCGTCGGGACCGGCTGGACCGCGGACCGCCTGGGCGTCCTCGGGCTGTTTGTGTCGGCGTGCGTGGTGCCGCCGGACCGCATGCTGGGCCCGACACAGTTCTACACCCACTGCGACTCAGACGGCGCCGCCGCGACGCCGATTGCCGGCAACTTTGCGTCCGAGCCCGGCTCCCAGGACCTGACATCGATACGGGCCACCAGCGGCTGCCAACTGTTGCAGATCGCCAAGCCCACTGCCGTGTGCACCCTCTTCACGATCACCGACGGCGCCTTCCGTCTGGACCTGCCGGTCAATGTGCCTGCGGGGGGCGTGTTCATCGGCTCCGGGACCGCTCGTCTCATGGGGTTCACTCCGGAAATTCTTCGCACCGTCAACAAGCTGATCGATGTCGCGCCGATCGCCGGTCTGGCCGCGGTGCCGACGGCGGACTCGGTGGCGTTGTCGTGGACCAACGAGAGCTTCTGCACCTCGACTAGCCCGACCTGCACCTATTGGGTGCGACACAAGAAGACCGCCGACGGCGACGACTCGTGGTCGTCCTGGGCCGACACGGGCTGGACCTCCGGTGCGCCGACGCACACCGTGACCGGACTCGACGCCGAAACCGGCTACGACTTCGAGATCGAGCGCCGCGAGGGCACAGCCGTCCTGAACCAGGGGTCGGTGTCGGCCACCACGGTTAGCGCAGCGCCGGGGGTGCCCGAGAGTGTGGCGGTGGCGGTGGTGTCCGGGGACACGACGAAGCTGGCGGTCTCGTGGTCGGCGCCTTCGTCGGGGCCGGCGGCGACCGGCTACCGGGTGCGGTGGCGCACCGAGAAGGTCGGCAACACCGCGGTGGGGATGTGGCAGGGCGCCGGCGGGAACGACGATACCGGCCAGGACGTGGGCAACGCGATGTCGTACACGATCTCGGGGCTGACCAAGGGCACCGGCTACGAGGTGCAGGTGGCCGCGGTGGGTGCTGGGGGCACGGGCGACTTCTCCGCGACGAGGCGGGGGGTGCCGTGGCCGGCGCCGGGCACGCTCACGGTGTACCTGGGCACCGACAGCGACCTGAGCTCGCCGCTGGGCGACATCGAGGGCGGCGGCACCACCACCTTCACGCTGGTGGGCACGGGCTGGACGACGGGCGACTCGGGCAACCTGGGCAACCTGGAGTTGTTCCTGACGGCCTGCATCGTGCCCGACAGCGGCGACAAGGCCCACGTGCACTTCTACCGCGACTGCGACTCCGACGGCGCCCACGTCCAGGCGGGGGTCGCCGCCGGCGATGAGACGCCGGGCTCACAGGACCTGACCCGACTCCACGGCACCAACCAGCAGTTCAACGACCTTGCCAAGCGGTTCATGTTGGCGGGCTGGGAGATGTTCACCCTCGAATCGGACGGCTCGTTCAACCAGGACCTGACGGTGGAGGTCCCCGCCGGGGGCGTGGTAATCGGCGCGGGCTCCGCCAACGGACCCGTCCCGCCGGTGGCGGTGACCAGCGCCAACGTGCTGGTCGGCGTGACCGGCGCCGCCATAGACGACCTGGTGGCGACCCCGGCGGCAACGTCGGTGGCGCTGTCGTGGACCAACCCGCCAGAGTGCACCGCCTCGGCGCCGGTGTGCGGATACCAGGTCCGCCACCGCAGCGCCGACAGCGACGAGTGGTCCGAGTGGGCCGCGGCCACATCGCTGACGGCGCACACCGTCACCGGCCTCGACTCCGAGACCGAGTACCGCTTCGGCGTGCGCCGCCGCCAGGGCGGCACCACCCTCGCAGCATGGCGCATCGCGGCCACCACGCTGATGGAGCCGAACGAGGACCCGGCGTTTCCCGGGCTCACGGCGACCCGCAGCGTGGAAGAGAACTCCCCCGCGGTCACCGACGTGGGTGCCCCGGTGGCCGCCACCGACCCCAACAGCGGCGACACCCTGACCTATTCGATGACCGGAGAGACGTCGAATTTCACCATCGACACATCCTCGGGCCAGATCAAGACCAGCTCGTCCTTGGACCGCGAGACCAAAGCCAGCTACACCGTCACGGTGAAGGTCTCCGACGGCAAGGACGCCACCGGCGGCACCAGCACCGCAATCGATGACGAGATCACAGTCACCATCAACGTCACCAACGTCAACGAGGCCCCGGTGGCGGTGGCCGACGCGGTGACCATCAACGAGGACGCGGGCAAGACCGAGATCGACGTGGTGGCCAACGACACCGACGTCGACAGCTCGTCCCTGACCGCAGTGGACGTGTCGGACCCGGACAACGGCACCGCCGCGGTGAAGTCCGGCGACGAAGGGATGATCGAGTACACGCCCGACGCCGACTTCTCGGGCACCGACACCTTCACCTACAAGGCCTACGACGGCGCTCTCAAGAGCGCCGCCACCGCCACCGTCACCGTGACCGTCACCGCCGTCAACGACGACCCGGTCGCGGTCGACGACGCCAAGACGATTGTCGAGGACTCCGCCAAAGTCGAGATCAATGTGGTGGCCAACGACACCGATGTGGACAGCACGTCTTTGTCGGTGTCGGCGATCACGACCGCGCCGACCAAGGGCACCGCGGCGATCAAGGCCGGCAACACGGTGATCGAGTACACCCCCAACGCCGACGCCAACGGCAAAGACACCATCGTCTACACGGTGTCTGACGGCTCGGGTGGCACCGACAGCGGCACTTTGACGGTGACGATCACCGCGGTGAACGACGACCCGGTGTTCAGCGACGGCGCGACCGCGTCGCGCAGTGTGACGTTGGCGGGCTCCACCGCGACCAGCAAGGTGGGCTCGCCGCTGGGGGTGACCCACCCCGACACCGGCGACACGCTGACGTTCGCGATCGGCGGGACCGACGGCTCGAAGTTCACCATCAGCAACACCGGCCAGATCAGTGTCGGGTCCTCGAATCTGCCGGTGGTGACCCAGCAGTCCTACACGGTGACGGTGACGGTGCGCGACAGCAAGAACTCCTCGGGGACCGCCGACACCACCACCGATGACACCATCACGGTGACGATCACTATCAGCGACGCCAACAGCAAGCCGGCTTTCGATGACGGAGAGTCGGCGACGCGGGAGGTGGCTGAGAACGCGGCGGCGGTCACCGATGTGGGTGCGGCGGTGGCGGCGTCGGATGCCGACAGCAGCGACACGCTCACGTACACGCTGGCGGGCACTGACGCGTCGTCGTTCACGATTGTGGGGTCGACGGGTCAGATCAGGACCAAGACGTCGTTGGATCGTGAGACCAAGTCGAGTTATTCGGTGACGGTGAAGGTCACCGACAGCAAGAACGCGGCGGGCAACGCGGACACCGCCATCGATGATGAGATCTCGGTGACGATCAACGTGACCGACGTGAACGAGGCCCCCACCGCCACCGACGACTCGGTGACCATCAACGAGGACGCCGCCAAGACCGAGATCAACGTCACCTCCAACGACACCGACCCTGAGGGCGCCACCCTGACTGCGTCGATCGTGACCAACCCCACCATGGGCACCGCCGCGGTCAAGACGGGCGACGCGACGATGATCGAGTACACCCCGAACGCCAACGCCAACGGCTCTGACAGCTTCACCTACAAGGTGAACGACGGCACCCACGACAGCAGCACGGCGACGGTGTCGATCACGATCAACGCGGTGAACGACGACCCGGTGGCGAACGACGACGCCAAGACCATCGTCGAGGACTCCGCCAAAGTCGAGATCAACGTGATCGCCAACGACACCGACATCGACAGCACGTCTTTGTCGGTCTCCGCGATCACGACCGCCCCCACCAAGGGCACCGCGGCGATCAAGACCGGCAACAACAAGGTGATCGAGTACACCCCGAATGCCGACGCCAACGGCAGAGACACCATCGTCTACACGGTGTCTGACGGGTCAGGCGGCACCGACAGCGGCACTTTGACGGTGACGATCACCGCGGTGAACGACGACCCGGTGTTCAGCGACGGCGCGACCGCGTCGCGCAGTGTGACGTTGGCGGGCTCCACCGCGACCAGCAAGGTGGGTGCGGTGCTGGGGGTGACGCATCCCTCAGATGAGGACGAGTCGTTGACGTTCGCGATCGGCGGGACCGACGGCTCGAAGTTCACGGTGAGCTCCAGCGGCCAGATCAGTGTCGGGTCCTCGAATCTGCCGGTGGTGACCCAGCAGTCCTACACGGTGACGGTGACGGTGCGCGACAGCAAGAACTCCTCGGGGACCGCCGACACCGTCATCGATGACACCATCACGGTGACGATCACTATCAGCGACGCCAACAGCAAGCCGGCTTTCGATGACGGAGAGTCGGCGACGCGGGAGGTGGCTGAGAACGCCGCGGCGGTCACCGATGTGGGTGCGGCGGTGGCGGCGTCGGATGCCGACAGCAGCGACACGCTCACGTACACGCTGGCGGGCACTGACGCGTCGTCGTTCACGATTGTGGGGTCGACGGGTCAGATCAGGACCAAGACGTCGTTGGATCGTGAGACCAAGTCGAGTTATTCGGTGACGGTGAAGGTCACCGACAGCAAGAACGCGGCGGGCAACGCGGACACCGCCATCGATGATGAGATCGCGGTGACGATCAACGTGACCGACGTGAACGAGGCCCCGACCGCGACCGATGACTCGGTGACGATCGACGAGGACTCCGCCAAGACCGAGATCGCGGTGACGGCCAACGACACCGATCCTGAGGGCGCCAGCCTGGCTGCGTCGATCGTGACCAACCCCACCAAGGGCACCGCGGCGGTCAAGTCGGGCGATGCGACGGTGATCGAGTACACCCCGAACGCGAACGCCAACGGCGAAGACAGTTTCACCTACAAGGTGTCTGACGGCACCCACGACAGCAGCGCGGCGACGGTGTCGGTCACCATCAACGCGGTGAACGACAACCCGGTGGCGAACGACGACGCCAAGACGATTGTCGAGGACTCGGCCAAAGTCGAGGTCAATGTGGTGGCCAACGACACCGATGTGGACAGCACGTCTTTGTCGGTGTCGGTGATCACGACCGCGCCGACCAAGGGCACCGCGGCGATCAAGACCGGCAACAACAAGGTGATCGAGTACACCCCGAATGCCGACGCCAACGGCAAAGACACCATCGTCTACACCGTGTCTGACGGGTCAGGCGGCACCGCTAGCGGCACTTTGACGGTGACGATCACCGCGGTGAACGACGATCCTGTGTTCAGCGAGGGCACCGTCACCGACGGGGTCCGCTCCACGACGCGCAGTGTGACGTTGGCGGGCTCCACGATGAACAGCAATGTGGGTGCGGTGCTGGGGGTGACGCATCCCTCAGATGAGGACGAGTCGTTGACGTTCGCGATCGGCGGGACCGACGGCTCGAAGTTCACGGTGAGCTCCAGCGGCCAGATCAGTGTCGGGTCCACTGATCTGCCGGTGGCGACCCAGCAGTCCTATGAGGTGACCGTGACGGTGTCTGACGGCAAGGACAGCACCGGAGACGAGATCGAGGCCACCACAGATGACACCATCACGGTGACGATCACGATCAGCGACAGCAACAGCAAGCCGACTTTCGATGACGGCGAGTCGGCGACGCGGGAGGTGGCTGAGAACGCGGCGGCGGTCACCGATGTGGGCGCGGCGGTGGCCGCGAGCGACGCCGACCGCGACGGGCTGACCTACACCTTGGCCGGCACCGACGCGTCGTCGTTCACGATTGTGGGGTCGACGGGTCAGATCAGGACCAAGACGTCGTTGGACCACGAGACCAAAGACAGCTATTCGGTGACGGTGAAGGTCACCGACAGCAAGGACGGCAACGGCAACGCCAGCACCGCTATCGATGATGAGATCGCGGTGACGATCAACGTGACCGACGAGAACGAGGCCCCGACCGCGACCGATGACTCGGTGACGATCGACGAGGACTCGGGCAAGACCGAGATCGCGGTGACTGCCAACGACACCGATCCTGAGGGCGCCAGCCTGGCTGCGTCGATCGTGACCAACCCCACCAAGGGAACCGCGGCGCTCAAGTCCGGCAGCAGCACGGTGATCGAGTACACCCCGAACGCCGACGCCAACGGCGAAGACAGCTTCACCTACAAGGTGTCCGACGGCACCCACGACAGCAGCACGGCGACGGTGTCGGTCACCATCAACGCCGTGAACGACAACCCGGTGGCGAACGACGACGCCAAGACCATCGTCGAGGACTCGGCCAAAGTCGAGGTCAATGTGGTGGCCAACGACACCGATGTGGACAGCACGTCTTTGTCGGTGTCGGCGATCACGACCGCGCCGACCAAGGGCACCGCGGCGATCAAGACCGGCAACAACAAGGTGATCGAGTACACCCCGAATGCCGACGCCAACGGCAAAGACACCATCGTCTACACCGTGTCTGACGGGTCAGGCGGCACCGCTAGCGGCACTTTGACGATGACGATCACCGCGGTGAACGACGACCCGTCCTTCACTGACGGTGACACCGCGTCGCGCAGTGTGACGTTGGCGGGCTCCACGATGAACAGCAATGTGGGTGCGGTGCTGGGGGTGACGCATCCCTCAGACGAGACCGAGTCGTTGACGTTCGCGATCGGCGGGACCGACGGCTCGAAGTTCACGGTGAGCTCCAGCGGCCAGATCAGCATCGGGTCCACCGACCTGCCGGTGGCGACCCAGCAGACCTACACGGTGACCGTGACCGTCAGGGACAGCAAGAACTCCTCGGGGACCGCCGACACCGCCATCGATGACACCATCACGGTGACGATCACCATCAGCGACGCCAACAGCAAGCCGACCTTCGATGACGGAGAGTCCACGACGCGGGAGGTGGCCGAGAACGCCGCGGCGGTCACCAACGTCGGCTCGGCGGTGGCCGCGTCCGATGCCGACGACGGAGACACCCTCACGTACACGCTGGCGGGCACCGACGCGGCGAGCTTCACGATCGTGGGGACCACCGGTCAGATCAAGACCAAGACGTCGTTGGACCACGAGACCAAAGACAGCTATTCGGTGACGGTGAAGGTCACCGACAGCAAGGACGGCAACGGCAACGCCAGCACCGCCATCGATGATGAGATCGCGGTGACGATCAACGTGACCGACGTGAACGAGGCCCCGACCGCGACCGATGACTCGGTGACCATCGACGAGGACTCCGCCACGACCGAGATCGCGGTGACGGCCAACGACACCGATCCTGAGGGCGCCAGCCTGACCGCGTCGATCGTGACCAACCCCGACAAGGGAACCGCCGCGCTCAAGTCCGGCAGCAGCACGGTGATCGAGTACACCCCGAACGCCAACGCCAACGGCGAAGACAGTTTCACCTACAAGGTGTCCGACGGCACCCACGACAGCAGCACGGCGACGGTGTCGGTCACCATCAACGCCGTGAACGACAACCCGGTGGCGAACGACGACGCCAAGACGATCGTCGAGGACTCGGCCAAAGTCGAGATCAACGTCATCGCCAACGACACCGACATCGACAGCACGTCTTTGTCGGTGTCGGTGATCACGACGGCGCCGACGAAGGGCACCGCGGCGATCAAGACCGGCAACAACAAGGTGATCGAGTACACCCCGAATGCCGACGCCAACGGCAAAGACACCATCGTCTACACCGTGTCTGACGGGTCGGGCGGCACCGCTAGCGGCACTTTGACGATCACGATCACCGCGGTGAACGACGACCCGTCCTTCACTGACGGTGACACCGCGTCGCGCAGTGTGACGTTGGCGGGCTCCACGATGAACAGCAATGTGGGTGCGGTGCTGGGGGTGACGCATCCCTCAGACGAGACCGAGTCGTTGACGTTCGCGATCGGCGGGACCGACGGCTCGAAGTTCACGGTGAGCTCCAGCGGCCAGATCAGCATCGGGTCCACCGACCTGCCGGTGGCGACCCAGCAGACCTACACGGTGACCGTGACCGTCAGGGACAGCAAGAACTCCTCGGGGACCGCCGACACCGCCATCGATGACACCATCACGGTGACGATCACCATCAGCGACGCCAACAGCAAGCCGACTTTCGATGACGGAGAGTCCACGACGCGGGAGGTGGCCGAGAACGCCGCGGCGGTCACCAACGTCGGCTCGGCGGTGGCCGCGTCCGATGCCGACGACGGAGACACCCTCACGTACACGCTGGCGGGCACCGACGCGGCGAGCTTCACGATCGTGGGGACCACCGGTCAGATCAAGACCAAGACGTCGTTGGACCACGAGACCAAAGACAGCTATTCGGTGACGGTGAAGGTCACCGACAGCAAGGACGGCAACGGCAACGCCAGCACCGCCATCGACGATGAGATCGCGGTGACGATCAACGTGACCGACGTGAACGAGGCCCCGACCGCGACCGACGACTCGGTGACCATCGACGAGGACTCCGCCACGACCGAGATCGCGGTGACGGCCAACGACACCGACCCCGAGGGCGCCACCCTGACCGCGTCGATCGTGACCAACCCCGACAAGGGCACCGCCGCGCTCAAGTCCGGCAGCAGCACGGTGATCGAGTACACCCCGAACGCCAACGCCAACGGCGAAGACAGCTTCACCTACAAGGTGAACGACGGCACCCACGACAGCAGCACAGCCACGGTGACGGTCACCATCAACGCCGTCAACGACAACCCGGTGGCGAACGACGACGCCAAGACCATCGTCGAGGACTCCGCCAAAGTCGAGATCAACGTCATCGCCAACGACACCGACATCGACAGCACGTCTTTGTCGGTGTCGGCGATCACGACCGCCCCCACGAAGGGCACCGCGGCGATCAAGACCGGCAACAACAAGGTGATCGAGTACACCCCCAATGCCGACGCCAACGGCAAAGACACCATCGTCTACACCGTGTCTGACGGGTCGGGCGGCACCGCTAGCGGCACTTTGACGGTGACGATCACCGCGGTGAACGACGACCCGGTGTTCAGTGACGGCGCGACCGCGTCGCGCAGTGTGACGTTGGCGGGCTCCACGATGAACAGCAATGTGGGCGCGGCGCTGGCGGTGACTCACCCCGACGATGAGGACGAGACACTGACGTTCGCGATCGGCGGGACCGACGGCTCGAAGTTCACGGTGAGCTCCAGCGGCCAGATCAGCATCGGGTCCACCGACCTGGCCGTCGAGGACCAGCAGTCCTATGAGGTCACCGTCACCGTCTCCGACGGCAAGGACAGCTCCGGCGACGAGGTGGAGGCCACCGTCGACGACACCATCACCGTCACCATCACCGTCACCGTCGACTCCGTCGCCGGGCTGGCGGCGGCCACGACGGCGGCGAAATCGGTCGCGCTGAGCTGGACCGAACCGACGGCGTGCGCTTCGGCGAGCCCGGCGTGCATCTACCAGTTCCGCTACCGGGAATCCGGCCAGAGCTGGCCGTCGTCGTGGACGACCGCCTCGGGGTCGGCGGCCCACACGGTGACGGGGCTGAAGGCGGGCACGGAATACGACTTCCAGCTGCGGGTCATCCAAGGGACCGTCGGCAGCGAGGACCTGCTGGCGCTGGCATCGGTGACGGCCACCACCATGGCCACGACGACCTACTCGCTGGCGGGGGCCACGGTGGTGGAGGGCGCCGGCGCGGGGCTGGTCATCACGCTGGGCGAGGACGCGCCCAGCGGCGGGCTGGGGTTCACGGTCACCGCCGGCTACGCCTCCCCGGCGGCGGGCAAGGCGTCGGCGGCCGATGTGGGCACGATCACCACCCCGGTGACGGTTTCTGGCGGGGCCCGCACCCTCACGGTGACGGTGCCCACCGTGGACGACAAGATCGCCGAGGACGCGGAGACCTTCACGGTGACGGTCACCCCGACCGGCACCAACTCCCCGGGCTGGGTGGAGCTGTCGACGGGGTCGGGCACCGCCACGGTCACCATCAACGACAACGACACGGCGGGCGTGACGGTGGGCACGGCCTCGCTGAGCGTGTTCGCGGGCTCGACGGCGACCTACACGCTGGTGCTCGACACCAAGCCCGCGGCCAATGTGGTGGTCACGCCGGCCAGCGGCACCGCGACGGCCGCCACGGTGGCCGGCCAGGCCAAGACGTTCACGCCGACGGACTGGGACCAGCCCCAGGAGGTGACGGTCACCGGCGTCGCGGCGGGCGCGTCGACGATCACCCACTCGGTGACCTCGAGCGGCGACGCCAAGTACCCGACCGACTTGAGCATCGCCTCGGTGACGGCGACGGTGACGCCGACGCTGTCGGTGGGGGAGTTCGACACGATCGGGCAGTTCCCCACGAAGCACCCGACCAAGGACGGGGGGCTCCTGTATGAGGGCACCTCGGTGGAGTTCATGCTGACGGGGGCGGGCTGGACGGCGGGCGCCTACAAGGGAGAATTCTGCGAGACGGTGTCCTACAAGGGGGTCGAGTCGGTCGCGGTGACCGGCTGCGACACCGCCAACGCGGTGGACATCACCGTCGGCAGCGACGGGGCACTGTCGGCGACCATGACCTACACGGTGCCCGACAGCGGCATCCCCGACGACGGCGTGGCGATCAGGGTCCGTTCCGCCGGGGGATCGCAGTCCGCGACGCTGCGGGTGGTCCACGCGCCGGGGGTGATCGAGTCGGAGGTGTCGTCGGTGACCCGCAACGACGGCACCGTCGAGGCCAACCCCGGCGATGTGGACCTGACCGCGCTGAAGCCCGGCGACACGGTGGTCTTCGCGATGCAGGGATCCAAGTGGATCGTGGGGACCGTGGTGCCGATTGTGTGCCGGCTGCCCCAGGGCGGTCTGAGGCAGATCAATTTCGCGAACTCGTCGAACTTCTGCTTCCTCGCCCTCAGCCCCGTCACCGTCACCGACGATGGATGGACCCACACGGCGACCTACACGGTGCCCGCGGGGGGCCTGCCCCCCTACGGGCTGGCCGTCTCGGCGGGTGACGCCAACGGCATCCAGGGCAACGCGGTGGTGGTGATCGAGGCCGGGACCGCGCCGTCGGTCTCGGTGCAGCCGGCCAACCGGGCCGACGTGGTCGGGGACGGCTCGAAGGAGTTCACCGTGTCGGGCTCGGACTGGACCGCCGGCCCCAAGGTGACCTACCAGTTCTTCAACAGATGGAACATGGGGGCGCTGAAGAGCGAGTTCTGCACCATCCCCGACGGCGGCCTCGAGGCGATCACCGACGACCACTGCGACGGCGACAACGCGGCCACGATCTCCCTGCCCACCACGAACACGCCCCTGGGCTCGTTCAGCGGCCACAAGACCACATACACGCCGCCCGCGGGCGGCATCCCCGCCGGAGGGGTGGCCATCAGGGTCAGAAGGGAGGTGGGCGCCACCGTCGGAGGCGTCGGCAATGTGGCGCTGCCGGCGCCGCACACCATGGAGTCCGCGGTTGCGGTGGCGATCCCCGCCGCGGTGACCGTGAGCAAGGACAGCATGAGCGTGGCCGCGGCAGACGGGACGGCGACCTACACGGTGGTGCTGGGGGCTGAGCCGGCGGGCGACGTGGTGATCGCCCCGACCAGCTCGGCGGAGGCCAAGGCCACCGTCAGCGGGGCGCTGACGTTCACGCCGACCGACTGGAGCGTGCCCCAGCAGGTGACCGTCACCGGGAAGCAGGTCGGCACAGCCACCGTCGCCCACGCGGTGACCTCCAGCGCAGACCCCCGGTACCCGGTCGGCATGGGCATCGGCAGCGTGGCCGTGACCGTCGAGAACTCCGCGCCGACTTTCGATGACGGCGAGTCGGCGACGCGGGAGGTGGCGGAGAACGCGGCGGCGGTCGTCGATGTGGGTGCCCCGGTGGCCGCCACCGACGCCGACAACGGAGACACCCTCACCTACACGCTGGCGGGCGACGACGCGGCGAGCTTCACGATTGTGGGGACCAGCGGCCAGCTCAAGACCAAGACGTCTCTGGACCGTGAGACCAAGTCGAGCTATTCGGTGACGGTGAAGGTCACCGACAGCAAGAACGCGGCGGGCAACGCGGACACCGCCATCGATGATGAGATCGCGGTGACGATCAACGTGACCGACGAGAACGAGGCCCCGACCGCGGTCGACGATTCCAAGACGATCGACGAGGACTCGGGCAAGACCGAGATCGCGGTGACCTCCAACGACACCGACCCTGAGGGCGACGACTTGACCGCGGTGGACGTGTCGGACCCGGACAACGGCACCGCCGCGGTGAAGTCGGGCGACGGCGGGGTGATCGAGTACACGCCCGACGCCGACTTCTCGGGTACCGACACCTTCACCTACAAGGTGTCCGACGGCGCTCTCAAGAGCGCCGCCACCGCCACCGTCACCGTGACCGTCACCGCGGTGAACGACAACCCGGTGGCGAACGACGACGCCAAGACGATCGTCGAGGACTCGGCCAAAGTCGAGATCAATGTGGTGGCCAACGACACCGATGTGGACAGCACGTCTTTGTCGGTGTCGGTGATCACGACCGCGCCGACCAAGGGCACCGCGTCGGTCAAGGCGACCGACGACAAGGTGATCGAGTACACCCCGAATGCCGACGCCAACGGCAAAGACACCATCGTGTACACGGTCTCTGACGGGTCGGGGGGCACCGCTAGCGGCACTTTGACGGTGACGATCACCGCGGTGAACGACGACCCGGTGTTCAGCGACGGCGCGACCGCGTCGCGCAGTGTGACGTTGGCGGGCTCCACGATGAACAGCAACGTGGGCTCGCCGCTGGGGGTGACGCATCCCTCAGACGAGACCGAGTCGTTGACGTTCGCGATCGGCGGGACCGACGGCTCGAAGTTCACGGTGAGCTCCAGCGGCCAGATCAGCATCGGGTCCACCGACCTGCCGGTGGCGACCCAGCAGACCTACACGGTGACCGTGACCGTCAGGGACAGCAAGAACTCCTCGGGGACCGCCGACACCACCATCGATGACACCATCACGGTGACCATCACCATCAGCGACGCCAACAGCAAGCCCACTTTCGATGACGGAGAGTCCACGACGCGGGAGGTGGCCGAGAACGCGGCGGCGGTCACCGATGTGGGCGCGGCGGTGGCCGCGTCGGACTCTGACAGCGACGACACGTTGACCTACACGCTGGCGGGCACCGACGCGGCGAGCTTCACGATCGTGGGGACCACCGGTCAGATCAAGACCAAGACGTCGTTGGACCACGAGACCAAAGACAGCTATTCGGTGACGGTGAAGGTCACCGACAGCAAGGACGGCAACGGCAACGCCAGCACCGCCATCGATGATGAGATCGCGGTGACGATCAACGTGACCGACGTGAACGAGGCCCCGACCGCGACCGATGACTCGGTGACCATCGACGAGGACTCCGCCACGACCGAGATCGCGGTGACGGCCAACGACACCGATCCTGAGGGCGCCAGCCTGACCGCGTCGATCGTGACCAACCCCGACAAGGGAACCGCCGCGCTCAAGTCCGGCAGCAGCACGGTGATCGAGTACACCCCGAACGCCAACGCCAACGGCGAAGACAGTTTCACCTACAAGGTGTCCGACGGCACCCACGACAGCAGCACGGCGACGGTGTCGGTCACCATCAACGCCGTGAACGACGACCCGGTGGCGAACGACGACGCCAAGACCATCGTCGAGGACTCCGCCAAAGTCGAGATCAACGTCATCGCCAACGACACCGACATCGACAGCACGTCTTTGTCGGTCTCCGCGATCACGACCGCCCCCACCAAGGGCACCGCGGCGATCAAGACCGGCAACAACAAGGTGATCGAGTACACCCCGAATGCCGACGCCAACGGCAAAGACACCATCGTCTACACCGTGTCTGACGGGTCAGGCGGCACCGACAGCGGCACTTTGACGATCACGATCACCGCGGTGAACGACGACCCGTCCTTCACTGACGGTGACACCGCGTCGCGCAGTGTGACGTTGGCGGGCTCCACGATGAACAGCAATGTGGGTGCGGTGCTGGGGGTGACGCATCCCTCAGACGAGACCGAGTCGTTGACGTTCGCGATCGGCGGGACCGACGGCTCGAAGTTCACGGTGAGCTCCAGCGGCCAGATCAGCATCGGGTCCACCGACCTGCCGGTGGCGACCCAGCAGACCTACACGGTGACCGTGACCGTCAGGGACAGCAAGAACTCCTCGGGGACCGCCGACACCGCCATCGATGACACCATCACGGTGACGATCACCATCAGCGACGCCAACAGCAAGCCGACCTTCGATGACGGAGAGTCCACGACGCGGGAGGTGGCCGAGAACGCCGCGGCGGTCACCAACGTCGGCTCGGCGGTGGCCGCGTCCGATGCCGACGACGGAGACACCCTCACGTACACGCTGGCGGGCACCGACGCGGCGAGCTTCACGATCGTGGGGACCACCGGTCAGATCAAGACCAAGACGTCGTTGGACCACGAGACCAAAGACAGCTATTCGGTGACGGTGAAGGTCACCGACAGCAAGGACGGCAACGGCAACGCCAGCACCGCCATCGATGATGAGATCGCGGTGACGATCAACGTGACCGACGTGAACGAGGCCCCGACCGCGACCGATGACTCGGTGACCATCGACGAGGACTCCGCCACGACCGAGATCGCGGTGACGGCCAACGACACCGACCCCGAGGGCGCCAGCCTGACCGCGTCGATCGTGACCAACCCCGACAAGGGAACCGCCGCGCTCAAGTCCGGCAGCAGCACGGTGATCGAGTACACCCCGAACGCCAACGCCAACGGCGAAGACAGTTTCACCTACAAGGTGAACGACGGCACCCACGACAGCAGCACGGCGACGGTGTCGGTCACCATCAACGCCGTGAACGACAACCCGGTGGCGAACGACGACGCCAAGACGATCGTCGAGGACTCGGCCAAAGTCGAGATCAACGTCATCGCCAACGACACCGACATCGACAGCACGTCTTTGTCGGTGTCGGCGATCACGACCGCCCCCACGAAGGGCACCGCGGCGATCAAGACCGGCAACAACAAGGTGATCGAGTACACCCCGAATGCCGACGCCAACGGCAAAGACACCATCGTCTACACCGTGTCTGACGGGTCGGGCGGCACCGCTAGCGGCACTTTGACGGTGACGATCACCGCGGTGAACGACGACCCGGTGTTCAGCGAGGGCACCGTCACCGACGGGGTCCGCTCCACGACGCGCAGTGTGACGTTGGCGGGCTCCACGATGAACAGCAATGTGGGTGCGGTGCTGGGGGTGACGCATCCCTCAGACGAGACCGAGTCGTTGACGTTCGCGATCGGCGGGACCGACGGCTCGAAGTTCACGGTGAGCTCCAGCGGCCAGATCAGTGTCGGGTCCACTGATCTGCCGGTGGCGACCCAGCAGTCCTATGAGGTGACCGTGACGGTGTCTGACGGCAAGGACAGCACCGGAGACGAGATCGAGGCCACCACAGATGACACCATCACGGTGACGATCACGATCAGCGACAGCAACAGCAAGCCGACTTTCGATGACGGCGAGTCGACGACGCGGGAGGTGGCTGAGAACGCGGCGGCGGTCACCGATGTGGGCGCGGCGGTGGCCGCGAGCGACGCCGACCGCGACGGGCTGACCTACACCTTGGCCGGCACCGACGCGTCGTCGTTCACGATTGTGGGGTCGACGGGTCAGATCAGGACCAAGACGTCGTTGGACCACGAGACCAAAGACAGCTATTCGGTGACGGTGAAGGTCACCGACAGCAAGGACGGCAACGGCAACGCCAGCACCGCCATCGATGATGAGATCGCGGTGACGATCAACGTGACCGACGAGAACGAGGCCCCGACCGCGACCGATGACTCGGTGACGATCGACGAGGACTCGGGCAAGACCGAGATCGCGGTGACTGCCAACGACACCGATCCTGAGGGCGCCAGCCTGGCTGCGTCGATCGTGACCAACCCCACCAAGGGAACCGCGGCGCTCAAGTCCGGCAGCAGCACGGTGATCGAGTACACCCCGAACGCCGACGCCAACGGCGAAGACAGCTTCACCTACAAGGTGTCCGACGGCACCCACGACAGCAGCACGGCGACGGTGTCGGTCACCATCAACGCCGTGAACGACAACCCGGTGGCGAACGACGACGCCAAGACCATCGTCGAGGACTCGGCCAAAGTCGAGGTCAATGTGGTGGCCAACGACACCGATGTGGACAGCACGTCTTTGTCGGTGTCGGCGATCACGACCGCGCCGACCAAGGGCACCGCGGCGATCAAGACCGGCAACAACAAGGTGATCGAGTACACCCCGAATGCCGACGCCAACGGCAAAGACACCATCGTCTACACCGTGTCTGACGGGTCAGGCGGCACCGCTAGCGGCACTTTGACGATCACGATCACCGCGGTGAACGACGACCCGTCCTTCACTGACGGTGACACCGCGTCGCGCAGTGTGACGTTGGCGGGCTCCACGATGAACAGCAATGTGGGTGCGGTGCTGGGGGTGACGCATCCCTCAGACGAGACCGAGTCGTTGACGTTCGCGATCGGCGGGACCGACGGCTCGAAGTTCACGGTGAGCTCCAGCGGCCAGATCAGCATCGGGTCCACCGACCTGCCGGTGGCGACCCAGCAGACCTACACGGTGACCGTGACCGTCAGGGACAGCAAGAACTCCTCGGGGACCGCCGACACCGCCATCGATGACACCATCACGGTGACGATCACCATCAGCGACGCCAACAGCAAGCCGACCTTCGATGACGGAGAGTCCACGACGCGGGAGGTGGCCGAGAACGCCGCGGCGGTCACCAACGTCGGCTCGGCGGTGGCCGCGTCCGATGCCGACGACGGAGACACCCTCACGTACACGCTGGCGGGCACCGACGCGGCGAGCTTCACGATCGTGGGGACCACCGGTCAGATCAAGACCAAGACGTCGTTGGACCACGAGACCAAAGACAGCTATTCGGTGACGGTGAAGGTCACCGACAGCAAGGACGGCAACGGCAACGCCAGCACCGCCATCGACGATGAGATCGCGGTGACGATCAACGTGACCGACGTGAACGAGGCCCCGACCGCGACCGACGACTCGGTGACCATCGACGAGGACTCCGCCACGACCGAGATCGCGGTGACGGCCAACGACACCGACCCCGAGGGCGCCAGCCTGACCGCGTCGATCGTGACCAACCCCGACAAGGGAACCGCCGCGCTCAAGTCCGGCAGCAGCACGGTGATCGAGTACACCCCGAACGCCAACGCCAACGGCGAAGACAGTTTCACCTACAAGGTGTCCGACGGCACCCACGACAGCAGCACGGCGACGGTGTCGGTCACCATCAACGCCGTGAACGACAACCCGGTGGCGAACGACGACGCCAAGACGATCGTCGAGGACTCGGCCAAAGTCGAGATCAACGTCATCGCCAACGACACCGACATCGACAGCACGTCTTTGTCGGTGTCGGCGATCACGACCGCCCCCACGAAGGGCACCGCGGCGATCAAGACCGGCAACAACAAGGTGATCGAGTACACCCCCAATGCCGACGCCAACGGCAAAGACACCATCGTCTACACCGTGTCTGACGGGTCGGGCGGCACCGCTAGCGGCACTTTGACGGTGACGATCACCGCGGTGAACGACGACCCGGTGTTCAGTGACGGCGCGACCGCGTCGCGCAGTGTGACGTTGGCGGGCTCCACGATGAACAGCAATGTGGGTGCGGTGCTGGGGGTGACGCATCCCTCAGACGAGACCGAGTCGTTGACGTTCGCGATCGGCGGGACCGACGGCTCGAAGTTCACGGTGAGCTCCAGCGGCCAGATCAGCATCGGGTCCACCGACCTGCCGGTGGCGACCCAGCAGACCTACACGGTGACCGTGACCGTCAGGGACAGCAAGAACTCCTCGGGGACCGCCGACACCGCCATCGATGACACCATCACGGTGACGATCACCATCAGCGACGCCAACAGCAAGCCGACTTTCGATGACGGAGAGTCCACGACGCGGGAGGTGGCCGAGAACGCCGCCGCGGTCACCAACGTCGGCTCGGCGGTGGCCGCGTCCGATGCCGACGACGGAGACACCCTCACGTACACGCTGGCGGGCACCGACGCGGCGAGCTTCACGATCGTGGGGACCACCGGTCAGATCAAGACCAAGACGTCGTTGGACCACGAGACCAAAGACAGCTATTCGGTGACGGTGAAGGTCACCGACAGCAAGGACGGCAACGGCAACGCCAGCACCGCCATCGACGATGAGATCGCGGTGACGATCAACGTGACCGACGTGAACGAGGCCCCGACCGCGACCGATGACTCGGTGACCATCGACGAGGACTCCGCCACGACCGAGATCGCGGTGACCTCCAACGACACCGACCCCGAGGGCGCCAGCCTGACCGCGTCGATCGTGACCAACCCCACCAAGGGCACCGCCGCGCTCAAGTCCGGCAGCAGCACGGTGATCGAGTACACCCCGAACGCCAACGCCAACGGCGAAGACAGTTTCACCTACAAGGTGAACGACGGCACCCACGACAGCAGCACGGCCACCGTGTCGATCACCATCAACGCCGTCAACGACAACCCGGTGGCGAACGACGACGCCAAGACGATTGTCGAGGACTCGGCCAAAGTCGAGGTCAATGTGGTGGCCAACGACACCGATGTGGACAGCACGTCTTTGTCGGTGTCGGTGATCACGACCGCGCCGACCAAGGGCACCGCGGCGATCAAGACCGGCAACAACAAGGTGATCGAGTACACCCCGAATGCCGACGCCAACGGCAAAGACACCATCGTCTACACCGTGTCTGACGGGTCAGGCGGCACCGCTAGCGGCACTTTGACGATCACGATCACCGCGGTGAACGACGACCCGTCCTTCACTGACGGTGACACCGCGTCGCGCAGTGTGACGTTGGCGGGCTCCACGATGAACAGCAATGTGGGTGCGGTGCTGGGGGTGACGCATCCCTCAGACGAGACCGAGTCGTTGACGTTCGCGATCGGCGGGACCGACGGCTCGAAGTTCACGGTGAGCTCCAGCGGCCAGATCAGCATCGGGTCCACCGACCTGCCGGTGGCGACCCAGCAGACCTACACGGTGACCGTGACCGTCAGGGACAGCAAGAACTCCTCGGGGACCGCCGACACCGCCATCGATGACACCATCACGGTGACGATCACCATCAGCGACGCCAACAGCAAGCCCACCTTCGATGACGGAGAGTCCACGACGCGGGAGGTGGCCGAGAACGCCGCGGCGGTCACCAACGTCGGCTCGGCGGTGGCCGCGTCCGATGCCGACGACGGAGACACCCTCACGTACACGCTGGCGGGCACCGACGCGGCGAGCTTCACGATTGTGGGGACCACCGGTCAGATCAAGACCAAGACGTCGTTGAACCACGAGACCAAAGACAGCTATTCGGTGACGGTGAAGGTCACCGACAGCAAGGACGGCAACGGCAACGCCAGCACCGCCATCGACGATGAGATCGCGGTGACCATCAACGTGACCGACGTCAACGAGGCCCCGACCGCCACCGATGACTCGGTGACCATCGACGAGGACTCCGCCACGACCGAGATCGCGGTGACCTCCAACGACACCGACCCCGAGGGCGCCAGCCTGGCTGCGTCGATCGTGACCAACCCCACCAAGGGAACCGCCGCGCTCAAGTCCGGCAGCAGCACGGTGATCGAGTACACCCCGAACGCCAACGCCAACGGCGAAGACAGTTTCACCTACAAGGTGAACGACGGCACCCACGACAGCAGCACGGCCACCGTGTCGATCACCATCAACGCCGTCAACGACAACCCCGCCTTCAACGAGGGCACCGTCACCAACGAGGTCCGCACCACGACCCGCAGCATCACCCCGGCGGCCGCGACGGCGAACGCGAAGGTGGGCGACGCCCTCGAGCTGGACCACCCCGACAACGAGTCCGAGACGCTGACCTACACCATCGGCGGCACCGACGGCTCGAAGTTCGTGGTGAGCTCCAGCGGCCAGATCAGCGTCGGGTCGAACGCCCTGCCCGTCGATACCCAGCAGTCCTACACCGTCACCGTCACCGTCTCAGACGGCATAGACGCCGACGGCGACGACGAGCAGACCCCCACCACCGACGACACCATCACCGTCACCATCAACATCACGACCGGGCCTGCGATCACGGTGTTCCTGAAGTCGGACACCAGCACCGAGGTGACCTCGCTCACGAAGTCCGGCTCCTACACGTTCACCGTCAAGGGCACCGGCTGGACGAGCGACTTAGTGGGCGGCCTCGGAGTGCTGCTGACCGCCTGCCTGGCGCCGGTCGGAGACGCCGAGCTGAGCCTGCTCACGGACTGCGACTCCGACGGGCTGGCCACAGCGATAGGGCTCACGGTGAGGGACGGCTCGCAGGGCCTGACGACGATGTACGGGACGGAATCGGATGCTCTGACCCTTCTCAGGGCGACCATCCCCGCCCTGGTCTGGCCGACGTTCACCGTCGCATCCAACGGGAGCTTCACCCAGGACATGGCGATCGCGGTCCCCGCCGACGGCACGATCATCACGGCCGTGACCGGCCCCTTCGACGCCAACAAGCTCCTGGCGGGGACGGTCGATCTGACGTCCACCACCAAACAAAAGGTCGCGGTGGACTCGATAGCCGGGCTCAGCGCCGCGACGACGACCAGCTCGGTGAAGCTGACGTGGACCAACGCCAGCTTCTGCACCTCCACCGCTCCGGCCTGCTCCTACTGGGTGCGCCACAAGAAGAGCGCCGACGCCGACAGCGAATGGTCGACCTGGGCCAACACGGGCTGGACCTCGGGAGCGCCCGCCCACACCGTGTCCAGCCTCGACGACAACACCAGCTACGACTTCGAGCTGGAGCGCCGGGAGGTGAGCGGCACCAGCCATGTCGTCCTCAACGAGGGCTCGGTGACGGCCAGCACCAAGGCCTTCAACCGCAAGCCGACCTTCGACGACGGCACCTCGGCGACCCGCAGCGTGGCCGAGAACTCGCCGATGGTCACCAACGTGGGCAGCCCGGTGGCCGCGTCGGACTCCGACAGCGGCGACACGCTCACCTACTCGATGACCGGCGACACCACCAACTTCACCATCGACACCTCCACGGGCCAGATCAAGACCAGCGCCTCGCTGAACCACGAGGCCGACGACAGCTACACGGTCACGGTGAAGGTCACCGACAGCAAGAACGCGGCCGGCGCCACCGACACCGACACCGACGACACCATCACCGTCACCATCGAAGTCACCGACGTCAACGAGGCCCCCACCGCCACCAACGACACCAAGACCATCAACGAGGACTCCGGCAAGACCGAGATCAACGTCATCGCCAACGACACCGACCCCGAGGACGACAGCCTCGCCGCGGTGATCGCGACCAACCCCACCAAGGGCACCGCCGCGCTCAAGTCCGGCAGCACCACGGTGATCGAGTACACCCCCAACGCCGACGCCTTCGGCAAGGACAGCTTCACCTACAAGGCCTCCGACGGCACCCTCCAGAGCACGGCGGCCACCGTCACCATCACCATCACCGGGATCAACGACAAGCCGGTGGCGGTCGCCGACTCCAAGACGATCAACGAGGACTCCGGCAAGGTCGAGATCGACGTGACCGCCAACGACACCGACGCCGACAACGACACCCTGACCGCCTCGATCGTGACCAACCCGCAAAAGGGCACCGCGGCGGTGAAGACCGGCGACGCCGGCGTGATCGAGTACACCCCCAACGCCAACGCCAACGGCTCTGACAGCTTCACCTACAAGGTGAACGACGGCACCGTCGACAGCGACACGGTGACGGTGTCGATCACCATCACCGCGGTGAACGATGCGCCGGTGGGGGTCGCCGACTCCAAGACCATCAACGAGGACTCCGGCAAGACAGAGGTCAATGTGATCGCCAACGACACCGACGTGGAGGGTGACACGCTGTCGGTCACCGCGATCACGACCGCGCCGACCAAGGGCACCGCCGCCATCAAGTCCGACAGCACCACGGTGATCGAGTACACCCCCAAGGCTGACGCCTTCGGCAAGGACAAGATCGTGTACACGGTCTCCGACGGGACCGACACCGCCAGCGGCACTCTGACGATCACCATCACCGGGATCAACGACAAGCCGGTGGCGGTCGCCGACTCCAAGACGATCAACGAGGACTCCGGCAAGGTCGAGATCGACGTGACCGCCAACGACACCGACGCCGACGGCGACACCCTGACCGCGGTGATCGTGACCAGCCCGACCCTGGGCACCGCCGCGGTGAAGACCGGCGACGCCGGCGTGATCGAGTACACCCCCAACGCCAACGCCAACGGTTCTGACAGCTTCACCTACAAGGTGAACGACGGCACCGTCGACAGCAGCACGGTGACGGTGTCGATCACCATCAACGCGGTGAACGACGCGCCGGTGGGGGTCGCCGACTCCAAGACCATCAACGAGGACTCGGCCAAGGTCGAGGTCAACGTGATCGCCAACGACACCGACGTGGAGGGTGACACGCTGTCGGTCACCGCGATCACGACCGCGCCGTCCAAGGGCACCGCCGCCATCAAGACCAACAGCACCACGGTGATCGAGTACACCCCCAACGCCAACGCCAACGGCGAAGACAGGATCGTGTACACGGTCTCCGACGGGTCGGCCACCGGCAGCGGCACCTTGACGATCACGATCACCGCGCTCAACGACGACCCGGTGTTCAGCGACGGCGCGACCGCGTCGCGCAGTGTGACCCTGGCCGGCTCCACGGCGACCAGCAAGGTGGGCGCGCCGCTGGGGGTGACCCACCCCGACACCGGCGACACGTTGACGTTCGGGATCGGCGGGACCGACGGCTCGAAGTTCACGATCAGCAACACCGGCCAGATCAGCGTCGGGTCCTCGAACCTGCCGAAGACGACCCAGCAGTCCTACACCGTGACCGTGACGGTGCGCGACAGCAAGAACTCGGCCGGGGTCGCCGACACCACCACCGACGACACCATCACCGTCACCATCACCATCAGCGACAGCAACCGCAAGCCGACCTTCGACGACGGCACGTCGACGACGCGGGAGGTGGCTGAGAACGCCGCGGCGGTCACCAACGTGGGCGCGGCGGTGGCCGCGAGCGACGACGACAACGACGCGTTGACGTACACGCTGGCGGGCACCGACGCCTCGTCGTTCACGATCGTGGGGACCACAGGCCAGATCAAGACCAAGACGTCTTTGAACCGCGAGGCCAAGTCGAGCTACTCGGTGACGGTGAAGGTCACCGACAAGAAGAACGTGTCCGGCGTCGCCGACACCGAGATCGACGACACCATCACCGTCACCATCAACGTCACCAACGTGAACGAGGGTCCCACCGCGGTCAACGACTCCAAGACCATCAACGAGGACTCCGGCAAGGTCGAGATCGACGTGACCGGCAACGACACCGACCCCGAGAACGACACCTTGACCGCGTCGATCGTGACCAGCCCGCAAAAGGGCACCGCCGCGGTCAAGACCGGCGACGCCGGCGTGATCGAGTACACCCCCAACGCCAACGCCAACGGCTCCGACAGCTTCACCTACACGGTGTCCGACGGCTCCATCACCAGCAGCGCGGCGACGGTGTCGATCACGATCAACGCGGTGAACGACAACCCGGTGGCCAACGACGACACCAAGACGATCAATGAGGACTCCGCCAAGGTGGAGATCAATGTGATCACCAACGACACCGACGTCGACAGCACGTCGCTGTCGGTCTCCGCGATCACGACCGCGCCGACCAAGGGCACCGCCGCGATCAAGGCGACCGACAGCAAGGTGATCGAGTACACCCCCAAGGCCAACGCCAACGGCACCGACACCATCGTGTACACGGTGTCCGACGGGTCCGGCGGCACCGACAGCGGCACGTTGAGGATCACGATCAACGCGCTCAACGACGACCCGATCTTCAGCGACGGCGACACCGCGAAGCGCAGCGTGACGGTGGCGGGCTCCACCGCAAACAGCAACGTGGGCGCGGCGCTGGGGGTGACGCATCCCGACACCGGCGACACGTTGACGTTCGGGATCGGCGGGACCGACGGCTCGAAGTTCGCAGTGAGCTCCAGCGGCCAGATCAGCGTCGGAACCTCGAACCTGCCGGTGGTGACCCAGCAGACCTACACGGTGACCGTGACGGTGCGGGACAGCAAGGACTCGTCCGGGGAGGCCGACACCGACACCGACGACACCATCACCGTCACCATCACCATCAGCGACAGCAACAGCAAGCCGACCTTCGACGACGGCACGTCGACGACCCGCAGCGTGGCCGAGAACTCGGCGGCGGTCGTCAACGTGGGCAGCCCGGTGGCCGCCAGCGACGCCGACAGCAACGACACGCTCAGCTACACGATGACCGGCACCGACGCCTCGTCGTTCACCATCGTGGGCACCACCGGCCAGATCAAGACCAAGACGTCCTTGAACCGCGAGTCCAAGTCGAGCTACTCGGTGACGGTGAAGGTCACCGACAGCAAGAACGCGGCCGGCAACGCCGACACCGCCATCGACGACGAGATCTCGGTGACCATCAACGTCACCGACGTGAACGAGGCCCCCACCGCGGCCGCCGACTCGGTGACCATCAACGAGGACTCCGGCACGACGGAGATCGCGGTGACCTCCAACGACACCGACCCCGAGAACGACAGCCTCACCGCGTCGATCGTGACCGACCCCACCAAGGGCACCGCCGCGCTCAAGTCCGGCAGCAGCACGGTGATCGAGTACACCCCCAACGCCAACGCCAACGGCTCGGACAGCTTCACCTACAAGGTGAACGACGGCGCCCTCGACAGCGCGGCGGCGACGGTGTCGATCACCATCAACGCCGTCAACGACGAGCCCTCATTCAGCGAGGGCGCCACCACGACCCGCAGCATCACCGTGGCCGGCTCCACCGCCAACAGCGCGGTGGGCGCGGCGCTGGGGGTGACCCACCCCGACACCGGCGACACGCTCACGTTCGGGATCGGCGGGACCGACGCCTCGAAGTTCACGGTCAGCAGCGCCGGCCAGATCAGCGTCGGGTCCTCGAACCTGCCGGCGGGAACCCAGCAGTCCTACACGGTGACCGTGACGGTGCGCGACAGCAAGGACTCGTCCGGGGAGGCCGACACCGACACCGACGACACCATCACCGTCACCATCAACATCACCGGCGCCAACCGGGCCCCGGCGTTCGCGTCGGACACCGCGACCCGCAGCGTGGCCGAGACCGCCGCCGCGGGCGAGAACATCGGCGCCCCGCTGGCGGCCACCGACGCCGACAACGACACGCTCACCTACACCATGACCGGCACCGACGCCGCCAGCTTCGACTTCGAGTCCGGCGCCTCCGGCGGCCAGATCAAGACCAAGGCCGCGCTCGACTCCAGCACCAAGTCCAGCTACAGCGTCACCGTCAACGTGTCCGACGGCAAGAACGCGTCCGGGACCGCCGACACCTCCGTCGACGACAGCGTCACCGTCACCATCAACGTCACCGAGGTCGACGCGTCGATCTCGATCGCCCCGTGGACCACCGAGGCGCAAAAGAGCCACGCCACCAGGGACGGGGGCGGGCTGTACCCCGGCAACACCGCCAACTTCGCGGTGTCGGGCCAGGACTGGACGTCGACGTCGCTGTACGGGGTGTTCTGCACCGTGCCCTCCGGCGGCGTGGGCGCGATCACCAACAGCGACTGCGACAACACCAGCCCGGTGCCGATCACCCCGTCGGGCGGCTCGTTCTCGTCGGTGGCGATGACCTACACCACGCCCGCCTCCGGCGTCCCCGCCGACGGCGTGGCCATCAGGGTCGGCAACTCCGACGGCACCCAGGCCCCGACCGAGTCGGCCACGATCCTGGCCATCCACGCGCCGGCGGTCATCGACTTCACGGTGACGTCGGTGGTGAAGGGCGGCACCGCGGTGGCCGCGCCGCAGTCCGAGGACCTCACCGCGCTGAACCCCGGCGACACGGTCACGTTCAGCTTCACCAGCTCGAAGTGGGTCTCGACGGTACCGATTGTCGCGGTGCTGTTCTGCCGGTCGCCCCAAGGCGAGCTGAGACAGATCGGCCTGGGCAACGCCAACAACTTCTGCAACGTCGCGGTCAGCGGCGAGAGTGCCGGCACCCTCAGCCAGGCGGTGGCCAACGGCGGGTGGCAGCGCACGATGACCTATACCGTGCCGACCGGGGGCCTGCCGCCCTACGGCGTGTTCATCTCGGCCGGCGACACCAGCCGCTTCCAGGGCCAGGCGGTCCCGATTATCGGGGCAGGCACCGCGCCGTCGGTGTCGGTGACCCCCGCCGACCGGGACTCGCTGAGCGCGGGCGGCACCCACACCTTCACCGTGTCGGGCGCGGACTGGACCGCGGGGCCGTCCACCTCCGCCGGTGCATGGAAGATGGGATCGGTGTACGGCGAGTTCTGCACCGTCGGCTCGGGCGGCCTCGACGCGATCACCGACTCCGACTGCGACGGCGCCAACGCGGTCACGATCACGGTGCCCGCCTCAGGCTCGCCTCTGGGCTCGTTCAGCGGCGTCACCATGACCTACACGGTCCCCGGCGGCGGCGTCCCCGACCGGGGCGTGGCCATCAGGGTCAGGCGCGACGTCAACGACAAGATCCGCCTCCTTCCGCCCCACACCCTTGAGTCGGCGGCGGCCTTCGCGGTGCCGGCCGCGATCAAGCCGCTCATCTCGGTGGCGCCGGTCGACCGCGACACGCTGAGCCCCGGCAGCACCCAGACCTTCAGCGTGACCGGCCAGAACTGGACGGACGGGTCGCTGACGGCAGTGTTCTGCACGATCCCCGACGGAGGCGTGGGCTCCGTCGCCGCCACCGACTGCGACACCAGCACCGAGGTGACCGTCACCGCCAGCGGCGGCACGTTCAGCGTCGACATGACCTACACCGTGCCCGACGGGGGCGTCCCCGCCGGGGGGGTGGCCATCAGGGTCACCAACAGCGCCGGCACCGAGACCGACACCGTGGTGGTGGTCGCAGCCGGCCGGGCCACCATCGAGGTGACGCCGCAGACGGTGGACCGCAACACGCTCGACACCGGCGACACGCCGACGTTCAGCGTGTCCGGCTCGAGCTGGACCGCGGCGTCGCTGTCGGCGGTGTTCTGCACCGTGCCCGCCGCCGGCGCCGGCTCGATCACCGCTGACACCGTCTGCGACACCGCCGGCGCAGTGTCGATAACCCCTGCCGGCGGCGGCTTCAGCGGCGAGTCGATGACCTACACGGTTCCCTCCGGCGGCGTGCCGGCCGGCGGGGTGGCCATCAGGGTCAGCGACAGCGACCCCGCCGGCGACGAGTCGGCCGTGGCGGTGGTCATCACGGCCGCGCCACCCGAGGGCGGGCCGTCGATCTCGGTGTCGCCGGCGCTGGTGGACCGCAACTCGCTCAGCCCCGGCGACACGCGGACATTCAACGTGACCGGCCGGGGCTGGACGCTGGCGCCGTTCGGCGCGTTCTGCGTCATCCCGCCCGGAGGCATCGACGCGGCCAGCCGGTCCGACTGCGACATCACCTACACCGTCCAGGTGATCCGGCTCGGCCCGGGCGGCACCTTCACGATCTCCATCACCTACACCGTGCCCGCCGAAGGCATCCCCGAGCGGGGCGTGGTCATCGGGTTCGGCGACCCGACCGAGACCGAGATCGCCTTCCGCCTGGTGATCTCCGCGGTCGAGGGCGCCGACGTCGAGCCGCCCGCAGTGTGGGTGCCGACGCCGGAAGTGGACCGGGCCGACCTCGAGCCCGGCGACGAGCAGGACGTCGAGGTGTCGGTCGCCGACCTGGGGACCGAGACCGACACCGTGGTGGTGGCGGTGTGCCGCATCCCGCCCGGCGGGGTGGAGGAGATAACCGCAGCCGACTGCGACCTCATCACCTCGGTCACCGAGTCCGTCACCGGCGGCACCACCTCGGTCTCGGTGATGCACAAGGTGCCCGAGGACGGGGTCCCGCCCGAGGGCGTGGCCGTCGTCGTGTTCGATCCCAACGCGGCGCCGCCGCCGGCTGCGGCCCTGAGCCTGTCGGTGACCCCGGTGTCGCCCGCGCCGATCGACCGCAGCCTGCTGGATCCCGGCGACCGGCAGGTCATAACGGTGTCGGGCGCCGGCTGGACCAGCGACTCGGTGTTGTTGGCGTTCTGCGAGACCGGCCCCGGAGGCGACGACTGCGACTGGGGCGCGGCCGTCGCGGAGGCCCCGTCCGACGGCAGCTTCACCGTCCGCATGGCCTACCTGGTGCCCGCAGGCGGGGTCCCCGCCGGCGGCGTGTCCGTGTCGGCTCTGGGCGTGCCCGCCGAGGTGGCCGAGACGGTCAGGGTGATCGGGATCGAGGCGGCCGGGGCCCTCGGGGCCGAGACCGCGACCGCAGTGGTGCTCCCGCCCGAGGCCGGGCCGTCGATCTCGGTGTCGCCGGCGCCGCTGGACCGCGGCGGGCTCGACGCCGGCGACCGCAGGACCCTCACCGTGACGGGCACGGACTGGACCGGCGGCCCGGTGCCGGTGGTCCTCTGCGCGACCGGCGTGGACGGCGTCGGCGGGACCGGCGCCGGAAGCGTGGGCGACACCGGAGAGGACGGCGCGGACGGCGAGGACGGCGCGGACGGTGACATCGGCGCGGACGGTGACACCGGCGACATCGGCGCGGACGGCGACACCGGCGCGGACGGTGACATCGGCGCGGACGGTGACACCGGCGACACCGGCGCGGACGGCTCGGGCGGCTGCGACGAGAGCACCGCCGTCACCGCCACCCCCGACAGCGACGGCGGGTTCACGGCGCAGATCGTCTACACGGTGTCCGACGGCGGCGTTGCCGCCTACGGCGTGGCGGTGCGGGCCGGCCCCGACGACGACGGCGCCACCGACGTGGTCCAGGTGGTCGAGCCGCTGCTGTCGGGCGGTCTGAGGCCGCTGATCGCGGCGACGATCGTCGCGGCGCTCGCACCCCCGACCGTGTCGGTGTCGGCGGTGTCGCCCGCGCCGATCGACCGGAGCCGGCTGGAGCCCGGCGACCGGCAGTTGGTGGTGGTGTCGGGCGCCAACTGGACCAGCGACTCGGTGTCGGTGGCCTTCTGCGAGATCGGCGCCGGCGGGCTGGGCAGAGTCTCAGAGGGCACCTGCGACGGCACGCCGACCACGGCGCTGCAGTCGTCGGGCGCCTTCGCAGTCCGGATGGGCTACACGGTGCCGGCCGGCGGGCTGCCCGAGAACGGCGTCGCCGCTCTGGTCACCGGCAGCGACGGCGAGGAGTCCGCCGTCGCGGTGGTGATCGAGGCCGCCCCCAAGCCGTCGATCTCGGTGTCGCCGGCGACGGTGGGCCGAGACACCCTCGGCCGCGGCGACAGCGTCGAGTTCACGGTGACCGGCACCCACTGGAGCGTCGCGTCGCTGTCGGGCGAGTTCTGCGAGACGCCCGAGGGCGGCGCCGACGCCATCTCCGGCGCCGGCTGCGGCGGCTCCGGCGGCGTGGACGCGACCGTGGACGGCGGCGGGTTCACCGCCACCATGACCTACACCGTGCCCGCCTCGGGCCTGCCCACAGGCGGGGTGTCCATCAGCTTCGCCAGCGCCGACGGCGCCGAGTCCGCCGCCGCCGAGGTGATCCCGCCCGAACCGCCGTCGGGGCCGTGGATCACAGTGAGGCCCAGGTCGGTCGACCGGGCCGCGGCGACCCCCGGCGGCAAGTACGTGTTCGAGGTGACCGGCGGGAACTGGAGCCTCAGCGTGTTCGGCCTGTTCTGCGCGATCCCCGCCGGCGGCATCGAGGCGATGGGCCAGACCGACTGCGACATCTCCAACATCACGCCCATCACCCCCGACCGCGACGGCAACATCACCGCCACGCTGACCTACACCGTCCCGGCGGGCGGCCCGCCCTTCTACGGCGTGGCCGTGGCGGTGGGCGACCCCGCCCAGATCGAGACCTCCGAAGCCGTCGTGATCGGCCCCGCCGACCCCGGGACCGAGCCCGAGCCCGAGATCCGGACCGAGCCCTGGATCTCGGTGGAGCCCGAGTCGGTCGACCGGACCGGCGCCGCGCCGGGCAGCCGGCACGAGTTCCAGTTGACCGGCGACAACTGGACCCGGAACCTCCTCGCCCTGTTCTGCACAGTCCCGGCTGCCGGCGCCGACTCCATCTCGCCGACCGACTGCGACATCATCAACCGGGTGTCCATCACCCCCGGCAGCGACGGCAGCATCTCCGCAACCCTGGCCTACACCGTGCCGGCGGGCGGTCTGCCCGCCGGCGGTGTGGCCATCCTGGTCGGCGACCCCGCCCAGATCGAGTCCGCCGTGCTGGTGGTGATCGCCGCCGCGCCCTAGCGGCCCGCCCGGCACGGCCCTGCACGACCACCCGAGAACCGTTCCCCCAGGAGGAATGACATGACCACCACAGACACGCTCCGGCGCCTCAGGGCCCGTCCGGCGGCATCGCTGCCGCGGCGCGGCCTGCTGGCAGTGTTCCTCGCGCTCGCATTGATCGCGGCAGCCTGCGGCGGCGACTCGCAGGACACAGCCGGCGAAGAGCAGACGGCGGCCCAGCCGCCCGAGCCCGAGGCACCCGATCCCGAGCCGGAGCCCGATCCCGAGCCGGAGCCGGAGGTGGCTGAGCCCGAGCCCGAGCCGGAGGTGGCTGAGCCCGAGCCGGAGCCCGAGCCGGAGCCCGATCCCGAGCCCGATCCCGAGCCCGAGCCGGAGCCGGAGGTGGCTGAGCCCGAGCCGGAGCCCGAGACCGAGGCAGCCGATCCTGAGGCGGAGACCGAGGCAGCCGAGCCGGAGCCCGAGACCGAGGCAGCCGATCCTGAGGCGGAGACCGAGGCAGCCGAGCCGGAGCCCGAGACCGAGGCAGCCGATCCTGAGGCGGAGGTGGCTGAGCCGGAGCCCGATCCTGAGGTGGCGGAGCCCGAGCCGGAGCCCGATCCTGAGGCGGAGCCGGAGGCAGCCGACCCCGAGCCGGAGCCCGAGCCGGAGCCCGAGCCGGAGCCGGAACCTGAGCCGGAGGTTGAGGGGGCCGAGCCCGACGGCGACGAGACGGGCGGTGATGACAGCAGTGGTCCGGATGACGGCGACGGCAGCTCCGGCGCCGACAACGGTTCCGGCAGCGACGACGGTTCCGGCAGCGACGATGGCACCGGCAGCGACGATGGCACCGGCAGCGACGACAGCTCCGGCGGCGACGATGGCTCCGGCAGCGATGACTCAGCGGTCAACCAGGCGCCGGCCTTCGATGAGGGCGACTCGGCGGCCCGCCGCGTCGTCGAGAACGCATCGCCGGGCGATCCGGTGGGCGATCCGGTGGAGGCCGGCGACGGAGACGGCGACCTGCTGATCTACAGCCTCTCCGGCGCCGACGCCGCGTCCTTCGCGATCGACCTCTTCACGGGCCAGATCCAGACGAGGGCCGCGCTGGACCACGCCACCAGGGCCACCTACACGCTCACCGTCGAGGTCTCCGACAGCAAGGACGCCGACGGCAACGCCGAGCAGCCCCGGCAGACCGACGACACCATCGAGGTGACCGTCACGGTCGACCCCTGGAGGCCCACGCTCACCGTCTACCTCCAGGGAGACACGTCGGCACCGGTCACCTCGGTCGACGGGGCCGGCCCGCAGACGTTCACGTTGGTCGGCAAGAACTGGACCGGCCTGCACACCACCCCGGCCGGAGTCGTCAACAATCCCGTGCTGCTCGTGACCAGCTGTCTAGTGCCCTCCCAGGGGGAGCTGGAGTTCTTCCGTCAGTGCGACTCGGACGGCCTGCACCGCCTAGCCGGCACCTTGAGCGCCGACGAGGGCTCCCAGGACCTGTCGAGCGTGTACGCGTCCGACAAGCTCCTGCGAGACAGCGCGCTGAACAACATCAACACAATTCTCGCGGCGGTGAACGTGGCCAGCGACGGATCGTTCCGCCTGGACATGCCGGTCGACGTTCCCGCGGGCGGGGTGATCATCAACGCCGTGGTCGGCGTCGTCAAGTTCGCCGACTTGAACAAGCCGACCTTGATCACCATCATCAAGGCGGTGACCGTCGAGATCTCAGCCTGACCCGCCGAGGACCCCGCCGACGTCCGGGGGCCTCAAGCCCTGGTGCCCGAGCGTCAGCCCGACCCGTAGAGGACCCCGCCCACGTCCGGGGGCCGCAAGCGGTGGTGCCCGAGCGTCAGCCTGACCGCCTCAGCAGGGCGTCCCGGTGCGCGTCTCGGTGAGCATCCATCTGGTGATCCCGTCGCGACTGTTGCGGTGCTGCCATCCGAGCCGGAACCGGATGTTTTTCGGCTCGACGGTGCCGTCGGCGAGGTCCTGCTCCCATTTCGCGAGCGCGTCCTTGAAGGTGGCGAGCTTGACCGGCAAATTGTTCAGGTACAGATGGTCGTTGAGGCTGTAGGAGATGTTGGCCGGGGCTTCGTCCATGGGGTCGTCGTCGATGTCCACGATCATCGTGTTCTCCGAGACGCTGGAGGAGAGCACGCAAGCCCCGCCGTCGGTGGTGAATTCCGTGTGCGTGGGCTCCTTCAGCCAGAAGAAGGTCGCTTTCTCGAGGTACGGGGGGTCATCGGGCGAATCGCTCAACTCGATGTCGTCGGCGGACTCGTCGGCGTCGGTGTCGGGGTCGTCGCCGTACCGGCGGTCGGGTCCGGGGAGATTGACGCCGAGGGTCTCGACCGCGGTCCTGCTCGACTTGTACAGGTAGGGGAGCCGGACCCTGCCGTCCCGGAGCGTCACCCGGGGCACGCGTACCAGCTCCACACGCTCCTCGGTGTCCCCGGCCGCCGCGGCCTCATCGGCGATGCTGGAGGTCAACAGCACTCCGACGTTGCTGATGGGGTCGCCGTACTGGTCGGTCACCGCGATGATGGCCACATTGGAGGCCTCGCCGCCGCTGGCCGGGGGCGAGGCCTGCTTGGTGGGCGTCGTCACCTCGACCCTGCGGATCGTCGGCTTCTCGTCGGAGAAGACCGGGCAGCGGGGAACCGTCGAAGGGCCGGTGTCGCTCGACGAGCATGGGGCGCCCGTCGGGGCCGGCAGCCTGTTGCCGGCCGCGTTGGTGACCGTGTAGCCGACCCTCACCTCGTCGGTCGAGCCGTCGCCGGTGTCGCCGGTGTCGCCGGTGTCGTCGGGGTCGGGATCCTCGGCGGTGAGCTCGAACGTCAGCTTTCCGGAGCCGTCGACGCTCTCGGTGAAGGAATACCGGTTGTAGGGCGACCCGCTTTCGGGTGCCGGGGTGCCGTCCAGCCCGCGCCAGGTGGACACCGCCACCCGGTAGGAGGCGCCCCCTGCGGGAGGCACGGCATCTTTGTTGTCGGCGCCGACGAGCTGCAGGGTGACGGTGACGGTGGTGCCGAAATGGGCCTTGCGGGCCTCCTCAGCCATGTCGTGGGTGACCTTGGCGCCGGTCGCGACGACCTCCTTGAGCTCGGTGAGGTCGACCCGGGCCAGCCCTCTGGCGCGGTCCGCGACCCGGTCGCCCTCCTCGCCGGTCCACGCCCACACGGTGGTGCCGCCCCTGTCGTCGACATCGACCAGCCACAGCAGGTCGCCGCCGGTACCGCTGCCCGGGTCGCTGCTGTGGATGCTGCACTTCGAGCCGGCGTGGCCGCCGTCGGGCACCTGGACGCTGCCGCAGGTCCCGTCGGACTTGAAGGCCGTGGTGCCGATGAGCCTGGTCGACACGCTGAACACGTCGATCGGCACGTTGATCATCGGCGAGAAGTCGGAGTCGCGCACCGAGACCACAACCTCGCCCGGCACGTTCTGCTGGATCGTGACCCCCTCGGGGCGGACCCGGGTGTAGGCCAGGGCCCGGGTGATGAACACGGCCGCCGCGCCGCGGGTCAGGGGCTCGTCCGGCCCGAAGCTGCCGTCGGCCCGCCCGCGGGCCACGCCCAGCTCGTACAGCGCGCTGACCGCGCCGTCGATCCGCCGGGGCTGCGCGGCGCGCGAGTCGGCGAACCAGTCGTCGGGCCGCTTCCTGTCGATCATCAAGTCGCCGCCGTCGTCGAACTCGATGTTGCGCAGCGAGTTCCTGCCGGTCGCCGCGACCAGCAGCCGCACGACCAGCGCGGCCGCCTCGCCCCGGGTCACCGCTGCGTCGCCGGTCGCGTCGAAGTCGACGAGCACGGCGGCGCGGTCGGCGCCGGCCACCCGGGCCGCCGCCTCCATGAACCCGCGCATCTGGTCCGCCGTGACCACCGCGTCCGGCGAGAATGTGGTGCCGTCGCCGGTGCCCGAGGTGATGCGGTAGTACGCGAGGCAGTTGATGGCGGGCCTGGCGTAGTGCCCGGCGGGGACATCGACGAACCCCTGCTCGGCGGTGGCGTCGCCCACGCACGCGCTCTGGCCGGTCGCATGGCTGGGCTCGGCCTCGTTGTCGTCGCCCGGCTTGACCTCCTCAGCCGCGGCCGCGGGGGCCAGCAGCGACGCGACCGCGGCCACCGTCACCGCCGCCTTGACGAGCGCTTGCGACGCTCCCGACCGGCGCCTCAAGCCGCTCCGCTGGTCCGTACGCATGCTTGCATATTAGCCAGCTATCGTCTATGACATTCAGAGTATTCCAGAGAGACAGCATATTAATATGCAGATGATCATTCGAGCACTTTCAGGGGCGCGGTGACAGCCGGATTGGACGAGACCCTCACCCGCCGGGTGCTCGACCTGGTGCTGCGCGAGACGACCGACATGGCCGGCGCGGTGCTGCCCGTGCCCCTGGAGTACTACCGCGACCCGGCGATCCTCGAGTCGGAGGAGGCGCTGCTGCGCTCGACGCCGCTGCCGGTGGTGCCCAGCGCGCAGATAGCCCGGCCCAACGACTTCGCGGTGCGCTCAGCGCTGCAGACGTCGCTGCTGGTGACCCGCGACCGGGCCGGGGCGGCCCGTGTGCTGTTGAACTACTGCCGCCACCGCGGTGCCAGGCCTGCTGAGGGGTGCGGCAACTCAGCCGTGTTCACCTGCCCCTACCACGGCTGGGTGTATGACCCCGCGGGCCGGCTGGTCGCCGTCCCCGGAGCGGAGGGCTTCGACGGCATCGACCGCTCCGAGCACGGGCTGGTGGAGCTGCCGTGCGAGGAGCGCCACGGCTTCGTGTGGGCCTGTCTCACCGCCGGCGCGGAGATCGACGTGGCCGCGCATCTCGGCCCGCTCGACGACGAGCTCGCACTGTGGGGCTACGGCGACTACGAGTACCTCACGGACCAGCAGTTCGAGACCGGCGTCAACTGGAAGAATGGGCTGGAGGCCTTCGCGGAGGGATACCACTTCCCGCACGTGCACGCCGACAGCGCGATCGGGATGAACACAGTGGGCAATACTGCGGCCTACGACGCCTACGGCCGCCACCTCCGGCTGGGGATGCCCTTCAAGAACATCACCGCCCTGCGAGACGACCCCAGCGGCTCGTGGGACCCCCGCGACAACATGGGCATCATCTACTGGGTGTACCCGAACCTGATGCTGGCCAACAGCCCCTTCGGCGTGGAGGTCCTCGACATCCTCCCCGCGGGCGCTCCCACCCGCAGCATCGTGCGCCACGGCTGGATGGCCCGCTTCCCCGCTGCCAGCGACGCAGACCGGCTCGGCTACCAGTCGGTGTATGAGCGGGTCCACGCCGCGGTGCGCGACGAGGACTTCGCCATGCTGCCCTCCTGCGGCGACGGCGTGCGCAACGGCCAGCACCACGCCATGGTCCTCGGACGCAACGAGATAGGCGTGCAGCACATGGTCCGCGTCCTAGCCGCAGAGCTCGGCTACGACCTCTAGAGGAGGAGTGACATGTCGCCTCCGCCGGTTGACGCTAGGTCTGGCCGGTGGCCATGCGGTAGCCGACGCGGGGCTCGGTGAAGATGTAGTCGGGGCTCTCGGCGGAGTCGCCGAGCTTGCGGCGGAGGCGTTTGATGACGTCGCGCACGAGCCAGGGCTCGCCGACTCTGTGGGGTCCCCAGACCCGGTGCAGCAGCGCGTTGTGGGTCAGCACCCGGGGGGCGTGGGCGGCCAGTTCATACAGCACGGCGTACTCGGTGGCGGTCAGCTCCACCGGCTGGCCGGCCACCGCGGCGCGCCGACGGGCGTAGTCGATGCTCAACTCGCCGACCTGGTAGGGCGCCGACGGCTCGTCCTCGAAGGACTCCAGCCGCCGGCGCAGAGCCGCCCTGATGCGGGCGGCCAGCTCGGTGGGCGAGAAGGGCTTCACCAGGTAGTCGGCCGCGCCCATGTCGAAGGCCCTGGCGACGGCCTCGTCATGTCCGTACGCCGACAGGAACACCACCGGCACGTCCGCGGTCTTGTGGATGTCGTTCATCACGTCGATTCCGTCGCGGTCCGGCAGCACCAGGTCGAGCAGCACCAGATGCGGCTTCTCCTCAGCCATGAGGCGGCCGATGTCGGCGGGGTCGCCGGTGACGACGGGCGCATACCCCGCTGCGGTGAGGGTGTCGCGGATGTAGCGGAGCGCCTGGGGGTCGTCGTCTATGGCCAGGATGCGGACCTGGCGATGGGACGCCGGCCGCGGCTCACCGTAGGCCGCTGCCGGAGCGGCCGACGGGGGCTCCGCCGCCGGCAGGGTGAACGTGAACCGGGCCCCCAGGCCCGGCCCGTCGCTGGTGGCCCGGATGCGGCCCCCGTGGGTCTCCACGATGCCCTTGCAGATGGCGAGCCCCAGACCCGACCGCTCGACGCCGGCGGCGGGGCTGGATGCGGGGTCCGCGCCGTTCGCCCGCGAGAACCGGCGGAACAGCTCCGGCATCACTTCTGCCGGTATGCCCCGGCCCTGGTCTGTGACCGACACCGCGACCTGGGCGCCGTCCTTGGCCGCGGCCACCACGATCGGCGACCCCTCCGGTGAGCTTGCGGCCGCGTTGAACAGAAGGTTGCCGAGCACCTGCGCGATGCGCCGACGGTCCGCCATCACCAGCGGCAGGCCCTCCGCCACCTCCACGCTCAGGGGGTTGGTGGCGCCTCCGGCGATGAACCGGTTCTTGGCGTCGTGCACCAGCAGGTTCACATCGACGGGCTCGGGCGCCACCGGCAGGGTGCCGGTGTTGATGCGGGCGACATCGAGCAGGTCGCCGATGAGGTGCCGCATCTGGTCGGACTGGTCGCGGATGATGCACAAGAACTGCGTCATCTCCGCGGGGTCGAGCCCGCCGCCGGTCTCCAGCAGCGTGACGACCGATCCCTTGACCGCCGCGAGGGGGGTGCGCAGCTCGTGGCTCACCATGGCCAGGAACTCGGCCCGCAGCCGCTCCTGTTCCTCCAGCGGCGCCATGTCCTGCAACGTGACCACGAACGACACCAGCGCGTCCTGCTCGGAGTGGATCGCGGTGGCGTTGAGCAGGGCGTTGACGCTGCGCCCGTCGGGAACCCGCAACACGATCTCCTCGGCGCGGACCGCATCACCGGCGCCGAGCGCCTCGGTCCGCGGCAACTCCTGAAGGGACACCTCCCGGCCGTCGGAGCGCACGCAGATCACCACCTCGAGCAGGTCCTGGGGCGTCTGGTCGTCGTCGCGCAGGCCCTCCATGATGCGCAGCGCCTCGCGGTTGAACGACACCGGCGCCCCGGTCGCGGCGTCGATGACGACCACGCCCACCGGCGAGGTGTTCACCAGCGTCTCAAGCTCGGTGCGGGCCCGCTGCTCGTCGCGGTGGCGGCGGGCATTGGCGATGACCAGCGCCGCCTGGGAGGCGAACATCACCAGCGTCTCCTCGTCGGCGCGGGTGAACTCCTCTGCGCCGTCCTTGTCGCCCACAAAGACGTGGCCCACCCGATCGCCGCGGTAGAACATCGGCGCCGCCAGGAAGCTGAACACCTCCACCGGCAGCGGGATGCTGAACTCGGTGAAACCCAGCGAATGCACGTGTGCCAACAGATCGGGGACCCTCAACGGCTTGGAGATCCCGGTCAGCGACTCCAAGAGCCCGTACGGGTCCGGGGTGAGCCCCAGCTGCTCAACCTCCTCGGCGGTGATCCCCGACGCCAGGAAGTCCTCGACCCGGCCGTCGTCGTCGAGGAGGGCCATCATCCCGTAGCGGGCGGCGGTGAGGTGCCGGGCCGAGTCCAGCACCCCCTGCAGCACCGTGTCGAACTCCAGGCTCTCGTTGATGCGCACGCTGGCCTCGCTCAGCCGCGTGAGCCGCTCCCGGAGCGCCTCAAGCTCCCGGTCCCGCTGATCCGCCTCGGTCATCGCATCTCCTAGCACTAAGAGGCGGCCGTGCCGCGGCACGGCCCGACTATCTCGAATCATAGAGGATCATAGATCAGCTCATATAGATCACTCACCAGTTCCATTCAGATTGCTGGTCCTGCTCTCTGGCTGTTTCGCGAGTAGCTGCTCGGCCATAAGGGGCAGCGGTAGCCTCGGAGTCGATGTCTGTCATCTCGGTGTCGCTGCCCGACGGCTCGGAGCGTGAGCTGGCCGAGGGGTCCAGCGCGGCCGACCTGGCCGCGGCTATCGGCCCCCGGCTGGCCGCCGACGCGGTGGTGGCGGTGGTGGACGGCGATGAGAGGGACTTGATCGCTCCGCTGGTCGACGGGACCTCGGTGGAGATCGTGACTGCGGCGACGGACCGCGGCCTGCACACCATCCGCCACTCCACCGCGCACGTGCTGGCCCAAGCGGTGCTGGATCTGTGGCCGGGGGCCACCTTCGCCATCGGTCCGCCCATCGAGCACGGCTTCTACTACGACTTCGAGCTGCCCGACGGGGGCACCTTCACCGACGCCGACCTGGAGCGCATCGAGGCCCGCATGCGGGAGATAATCGAGGCCGACCAGCCCTTCCGGCGGGTCGAGATGGCGGCCGAGGACGCCTTGGAGCTCTTCGCGGAGCACCCCTACAAGCGGGCCATCATCGAGGCGGTGGCCATGGGCGCGGGCGCCGGCGGCGACCTCGCCTCGGAGGCGTCGGGGGGCGGCAGTGTCAGCTGCTACCGCAACGACGCCGGCAACGGCGACGCCGCCGGGTTCGTGGACCTGTGCCTGGGGCCCCATGTGCCCTCCACCGGCCGGCTGGGGCACTTCGCGTTGCAGCGGGTCAGCGGGGCCTACTGGCGGGGCAGCGAGCGCAACCCCATGCTGCAGCGCATCTACGGCACCGCCTGGGCCACCCGCAAGGACCTCAACGCCCACCTGCACCGCCTGGCCGAGGCCGAGCGGCGCGACCACCGGCGCCTCGCCGCCGAACTCGACCTCGTGTCGTGGCCCACCGAGCTGGGACCGGGACTGGCGGTGTGGCATCCCAAGGGCGCCCTGGTGCGCACGCTCATGGAGGACTACTCCCGCCAGCGCCACGCCGACGGCGGCTACGAGTCCGTGTTCTCGCCCCACATCGCCAAGTCGGTGCTGTGGGAGACCTCGGGGCACCTCGACTTCTACGCGGAGAGCATGTACCCGCCCATGGAGGTCGACGGCACCGACTACTACCCCAAGCCGATGAACTGCCCGTTCCACGTGATGATCTACCGGTCGTCGCAGCGCAGCTACCGGGACCTGCCCATGCGGCTGTTCGAGTTGGGGACGGTCTACCGCTACGAGCTGTCGGGCGCGGTGCACGGCCTGCTCCGCAGCCGGGGGTTCACCCAGGACGACAGCCACATCTTCTGCACCCGCGACGACATCGCCGCGGAGCTGGCCTCGCTGCTCGAGTTCGTGTTGAGCGTGCTACGGGCCTTCGGTTTCACGGACTTCGTGGCCAAGCTCTCCACCCGCCCCGCGGACAAGTCCGTGGGGGAGCCGGCGCTGTGGGACGAGGCCACCGCCGGGCTGCGCGCCGCGCTGGACACCAACGGGCTCGCCTACAAGATCGACGAGGGAGCCGGCGCCTTCTACGGTCCCAAGATCGACGTCGACGTGCGCGACGCCATCGGCCGGTCGTGGCAGCTGTCAACCATCCAGCTTGACTTCAACCTGCCGGAGCGCTTCGGGCTGGAGTATGTGGCCGCCGACGGCTCGCGACCTCGTCCCGTGATGATCCATCGAGCGCTGTTCGGTGCGGTGGAGCGCTTCTTCGGGTTGCTGGTCGAGCACTACGCCGGAGCCTTCCCGGCCTGGCTGGCGCCGGTGCAGGCCCAGGTCCTGCCGGTGGCTGCGGCCCATGCCGACTACGCCGAGGAGGTGGCCGGCACGCTGGCTTCAAAGGGCTTCCGGGTGGAGACCAGCCCCGCGGAGGAGCCTCTGGGCAAGCGTGTCCGCAACGCCAAGGTGGCCAAGGTCCCCTACGTGCTGGTGGTGGGAGACGACGATGTCGCCGGCGGCACGGTCGGCGTCAACGCCCGCGGCACGAAGAAGCCCGAGCGCGACGTCCCGCTGGAAGCCTTCGCGGCCCGCCTGGCAGCCGAGGTCGAGGCTCGGACCTGACATGGTCGAGCGTCGAATGCGGCCCCGGCGCATAGTGCCGGCCCGTATGCCGGGGGAGTCCTGACATGGTCGAGCGCCTCTGGGCCGGATGGCGGATACCCGCCATGATGGAGGACCGGGAGGCGGCCGCCGCCGGGATCGCGGACTCTTCCGGCACCATCCCGGGAACCGTCCCCGGAGCCGGCACCGGCCCCGACGGCGGGGACGGCCAGAGCCTGTTCGAGGCCATCCTCAACTCGGGCCTGCCCGACGACAAGACCCACATCGTGCACCGCGGCGAGCTGGTGTTCGCCATCCTGAACCGCTACCCGTACTCCACGGGCCACCTGCTGATCCTGCCCTACCGCGCCGTTGGAGACCTCGAGGGCCTGGACCCCGACGAGCGCCGCGAGCTGTGGGACACCGTCCACGACGCCGTGGCCGCGGTGAAGGCCGCCTTCTCGCCCGACGGGGTGAACGTCGGCGTCAACCTGGGCGAGGGCGCCGGCCCCAGCGTGTTCGACCACGTCCACATCCACGTGCTGCCCCGCTGGCGCTCCGACACCAACTTCATGACCGCCATCGCCGACGTGAGGGTCCTCCCCCAGAGCCTCCAGGACTGCTGGGAACGCCTAACCGCCACCTGGCCCCGCTAGCTCGCGCCATTTCTCCTTTTCATAAGGAGAAATAGCTGATATATTCTCCGTTTCGAGGCTCATGGCCCGCTGCCGTAGAGGTTTAGCCTGCCGAAAATATGGATCCTTGTCTGAGCCGATGTCTGGCCAGCAGTCCGACCTCAGCGTTCGGGCGCGGCAATACCAACGGATGCCGTTACTTGCGTCCTCCTGTCAGCGCATCAATCAGTTCCGTATACTCGTTACCGCATGCCGTCTGAAGGGTAGTGAGTACATCAGTCAGGTCTATTCCGGCAGTAGGTCCAGCAGAACAACCGCTGTTCACATGAGTAATAGCACCAGTCCAGCCATCGCTTACTTCAGACCACCCATACTCAGCGCCAAGTGTTCCATAAAGGAACATATGCCAATTCACGCTGTCACGGTCTTTGCTGAGTCTAATTCCATCAAGGCCTAGCCGTTTAGCATCATATGGATTTCGTTTCGTAACCATCACCCAAACGAAGCTATTGCTCCCGAGAACAAACTCCGTGGTAAACCTTCGCCAACCCTTGTTCATGCTAGCACTTGAGTATACTGTAAGCAGTTTAGCCTTCTCAATACTCCGACCCGATCGATTCACAAATATCCAATATCGCGCAGGGCCGAAGCGGCTACCGATTTCGGGAGTTTCGAACCAGAGTCTGTACTCGCCGTTTGACTGCCAGCCCATACTATAGATCGCGGCCGCGTTGTGCCCAGTCACATACTTGTATGTATTGCAATGACGCAGAATCCATCCACGGCAGTTGTTCTTCGCGGTGAACTCTAGGCCGTGGGTAACCGCAGCCTTTTGTTCTCCATGAGATGTTGTGGTGTGCCAGTCATCTGCTCTAGCGACAGAAGTCGTAGTGACAACCGCAAGGAGCGTGAGCATTATGGCAGTTACCATCAGTATTGGATTTCGCCATCTTATCAGGGTGAATCGGGTTGGAATAGCGTCGCACTTGCCGCTTGCCTTATTGATCGGCGAGTTTGGCAAATCGCGCGGCCCAGCCATTATCGGTGGCATGTTCTTGCCTCTCGGCAGGCTGTGTGGTGGTAGCAGCACCGGGCCAGTTGAGTTCGTTGGACTGGATTCCGCTTACGACTACTTGGGCGGTCTCATCGTCATCCCAGAAGATGCAGCCGCTGGCTGGATTGCCTAGCCAGGTGACTGGGCCGGAATCTGGTTTGCCTCTGCTCCGGCACACAAGTCGGTACGGTGGCTGAGGCCAGTCTCCGATGTACTCGTATCGGAGGCTCCGGCATTCCTTGCCCGGCGGGCAGTCTCTTCGGCTGCTCGCGTCGCTGCCCCAGGAGATCCTGAGCCTGAGTTGAAAGTCCTCGTCGTCGGAACTCTCCTCGGTCCGGCAGTTGCCGTTGGCCTCGTCATCTATCCAGTTCTGCTGCTTGAGGTTGATGCAGGCGATGTAGGCAGAGTTCGCCTCGCCCGGAGCCAGGTTCAGTCTGGTAGTCAAGCCCCGCTTGGCGGTTTCCTCCGGTGTGCTCATCAGGGATCCGAGTTGCTCCGAGGTCGGCACGTCGATGTCGCTGTCCTTCCACGGATGTTCCCACCCGTAGAAGGCGTGGCCGATCTCGTGGGCGACCGTGTGGTTCAAGAACTGCCGCTGCGAGTAACCGTAGAACTCGCCTTGCCTCTCGACGATGAGCGATGTTGCGGGTCCGGCCCCCACGGGCGCATATCCGAGCGTGTCTTCCGGGCCTGAGGCGATGTTGACCAGGATGACCGACCGCGAGTTGCCCGTTCGGTTCTTGGCCGCGATCCTGCACGGATCGTCCGAGCCGGTGCTCCAACGCTCATTGTGAGTCTTGTAGAACCAGTCGCCCAGCGTCTGGTGCTGCCAGACCTCGCCGGGCGGCAGGATGTCGGCCGGCAGTATCCCGCCGACGCTGAACGTGATCGTGGTTCCGCGGGTTCCGCCGCTGGCGTCGAAGCCTGACTCGCGTCGGTAGAAGCTGCCCACATGCTGCTGTAGAAGGTCGACCTCCGCTTGCAGCCGGGCATCGTCATACACGCCCGACGGCCCGCAGTAGAAGACGTTGAGTTCCAGGTGCTGGGGCAGTGTCCGGGCCCGGTGCAGGAAGCTGGCCATCTGGGCTCGGGTAGTCGGCTCGTCGGGGCAGAACAGCTGCCGGCTCGTATGGCAGCCCAGCGTGACGCCGGACGCAGCGAGGGCGTCGATGTCGGCGCGGTTGTAGTAGGTCGCCCCTACGTCCTCGAATCCGGCGTCGGCTGCGGCGCTCAGCTTGAAGGCGCGCGTGAGGAACGAGGCCATCTGGGCCCGACTGACGCTCTGATCCGGGCAGAAGCTCGGGCCGGTCCCGCAGCCGAAGGTGATGCGGAGTTGGGCGAGGCGCTCGACATGTCCTTCCCACCACGGGCTGCCGGCCACGTCCGAGAAGCGCGATCGCTCGTTCGGCGGGTCGTCGCCGTCGAGGATCCGCACGAGCCATACGGCGAGGGTCCAGCGTTTCAGCGGCTCGTCGGGGCAGAAGCGGCCCGGGTCGCAGTCGGTTCCGTCGAATATCCCGTCATCGGCGAGCACTTTGATGTCGGAGTAGTGGACGGAAGTGTCGTTCAGATCTGTGTAGGGCAGCCCTCCTTGAGCGATGACAGTTGCTCCGGCTGCGCTGCCGTTGGCGATGCCCGTAGGCGCATCGCTGTGGCCGGGGGTCTGGGCGGCGGCGGGAGACACCGCGAGCAGTGCTGCTGCGGCACCGCCGACGGCGAGACAGGCGAGGGCGCGGCGCCAAGGCCTGGGGGAGCTACCAGCCAGCATCACAGCAATCGGGGACCTGGGATGCCGGCAAGCCCGGCCTGGCCTCCGTTCAGCGGCGAGCCCGTGGCGCGGCGAGTGGCGGCGCGCGAAGCCGCCTCTGAACTAGCGGCTGCTAGGGAGTTGAGTTCTGGGCAGCGCCACGGGCCCCGCCGCCGGGGGGGGGGTGGGCGCAACTACGAACGGCGCAGCAGCGGCCAAAGCGGTCGTGAGAGACAGCGCGACCGATGCCAACCCGCGTTCCATGACCTATGAGCCTCCAGCTACACGAATGATTGAAGTGAGAATCATTGCACAGCCATGGCGAACTGTCTAGAGAACCGCCCGGTTCTCTGGAGCGTCAGGTGTGTCCGGGCTTCGCTGTGCGGTTGCGGTGTGGGGACGTCAAAGGAATCTCTTCTTGAGAAGAACTTCAGGAGCAGCCTTGCTAAGCTACAAGAATGGCGCTTTCTCAGACTACTTCTCAGACTACTACGCTGCGGGTCCCCACCGAGTTGAGGGACGAGATATCGCGGTTGGCCAAGCAGCGGGGCACAACGATGCTGGATGTGGTGACCGACGCGGTGCACCGGCTCGGCCGCGAAGAGTGGTGGTTGTCGGTTCGGGGCGCACTCGACGATCTGAGCGACGCCGAAGCGGCCTCGTATCGGGCCGAGAGCCGCGGACTGGATGCAGCGGCTGCGGACGGCCTCGATGACCTATGAGGGGCGGCTGCACCGCGGCGATGTGTGGCTCGTCGACTTCGGCGCCGATCCGCAGGATCCTGAGCAGGCTTTCCTGCGGCCGGCGATCATCGTTTCCGACGACCGGTTGCACCATCCGAACCTGAGGATGGTCATCGTGGTCCCGGGTACGTCCACGATTCGCCGGATCCCGTTGCATGTCGTGCTCTCGCCCGACCGCAGCAACGGTCTGACCACCGAGACGGCGTTTCAGGTTGAGCAGGTCCGAGCAGTATCGACTGGCCGTCTCGTCGAGAGGCTCGGGCGGGTCGATGCGCAGGGTCGCCACGACATCAACGAGATACTGCGCAACGCGCTCGGCCTCTAGCCGAGCGCCGCAGCCTGCAGGCCGGCCAGGACGCGGTCGGGGGTGAGGGGGAAGCTGTCGAACCAGACGCCGGTGGCGTCGTGCAGGGCGGCCGTCACCGCGGGGGCGTAGGGGATCATGCCCATCTCGGCCATGCCGCGGGCGCCCCACGGGCCCAGCGGGTCGGCCAGCTCCAGCACGACGCTGTCGACGGTGGTGGGGATGTCGCCGATGCCGGGCATGAGGTAGGTGCTCAGGCGCATGTTCTGTAGGCGCCCCCCCGTCGGAGCGGAGGTTCTCGCTCAGCGCGTAGCCGTGGGCCTGGATCACCGCACCCTCGATCTGGCCCACTACGAGCGGGATCGCGGACTCTTCCGGCACCATCCCGGGAACCGTCCCCGGAGCCGGCACCGGCCCCGACGGCGGGGACGGCCAGAGCCTGTTCGAGGCCATCCTCAACTCGGGCCTGCCCGACGACAAGACCCACATCGTGCACCGCGGCGAGCTGGTGTTCGCCATCCTGAACCGCTACCCGTACTCCACGGGCCACCTGCTGATCCTGCCCTACCGCGCCGTTGGAGACCTCGAGGGCCTGGACCCGGACGAGCGCCGCGAGCTGTGGGACACCGTCCACGACGCCGTGGCCGCGGTGAAGGCCGCCTTCTCGCCCGACGGGGTGAACGTCGGCGTCAACCTGGGCGAGGGCGCCGGCCCCAGCGTGTTCGACCACGTCCACATCCACGTGCTGCCCCGCTGGCGCTCCGACACCAACTTCATGACCGCCATCGCCGACGTGAGGGTCCTGCCCCAGAGCCTGCAGGACTGCTGGGAACGCCTAACCGCCACCTGGCCCCGCTAGCCGGGCTCCTTCTTGGTATCTGATCAGGTACCATCAGGTCTTGTGGACGCGGCGAAACTGATCAGGGAGGCGAGGAGGCGGTCGGGGCTGTCGTTGAGGGAGTTGGCGCGGCGGGCCCGTACCTCGCACTCCGCGATCTCGGCCTATGAGTCGGGGCTCCGGTCTCCGACCGCAGAGACCCTGGACCGCGTCGTGCGCGCCGCCGGCTTCGCGCTCGATATCACCCTGTGCCGCCGCATCTACGGCGATGACGGCGACCGCGGCGCCGAACTGGAGGAAGTCCTGTTGTTGGCGGAGGAGTTCCCCGCTCGCCACTCGCCTGAGCTTGCTGGCCCTGTCCTTGGGCGGGCGCCGAACCGCGCCGGGCTGTGACCGTCGTCGAGCGCATCGTGGCGCTCCACGCCGCGCTGGACTCGGCCGGCGTGCCCCACGCCTTCGGGGGAGCGCTGGCGCTGGCGTGGTGCACCGAGCGCGCCCGGGGGACCGTCGACATCGACGTGAACGTCTTCGTGAGCCACGAAGCCGCGGGCGAGGTGTTCGATGCGCTGCCGGAGGGCGTGGCGGTCACCGGCGACGCCCGCCGCGCCATCGCCGTGGACGGGCAGGCCAGGGTGTGGTGGGGCCGCACACCGGTTGACTTGTTCTTCAACACCGCTGCGTTCCATGAGCAGGCTGCTACCCGGGTCCGGGTCGAGTCCTTCGCCGGGCACCGCGTCCCGTTCCTGTCGTGCCGGGACATAGCGGTCTTCAAGGCGCTGTTCGACCGCACCCAGGATTGGGCCGACCTCGAGCAGATGGCAGCCGCCGGCACCCTGGACACCGAGTGGGTGGCCGCGGCGATAGCCGCCCACCTCGGCCCCGACGACCCCCGAATCAAGCGCCTCCAATCCCTGTAGGGAGTCTTCAATGCGGCAGCATGGATCACTCGTGTGGCGAGCATCCACGCCTTGCGGCGTTCCGATTCCGATGCATTGAACCTGCGGTCCACGGCGGGGGACTGCTACTTCCCGGTCATCCAGTAGTGCTGGGCCCGCTCGACCGCGGCCTGCCTGCTCATCTTGGCGAGTTCTTCGTCGCTCAGGCCGACCCGGTTCTTGAGCAGATGGGCCAGGTCGGTCGGGATGGCGTGCTGCGGCGCCGGCCGCGCCCCCCGAGCGGGCGGTTCGCCCGTCCGCACGCATTGCCAGAACTCCTCGGGGCTGGTCAGGAGCTGGTCGCGAAGGATGTGCGACCACAGGGCCGGGCCGTAGCCGCTGCGGTCCGGCGGCCGGGATATCCGGGTTCGCAGGATGCGCCCGTCCGGGAGCTCGAACTCGTAGGTCTCGTGGTGGCTGGAGCGCTTCCCGGTGCCGGACCGGACGACGCTCCATCCCTCGATCTCGCAGAAGCGCAGGTGGTCTCGTCGGGTGGGTGCCGGATGGCTCACGGCCCGCTGCCGCGGGCCCATTCGGCGAGGTCGGCGTCGGAGGCGAGCGACACCAGCTGCACGAGCGGCCAATGTTGCTGGTGGTTGGGAGCGAACCGGAGCCGCGCCTGCCAGTCCTCCGCGTACTCGCGCAAGGCGGCGACGAACTCGTCGAAGGCCTCGGCGAGGTCGGCGCCGTCGGCAGCGATCGGCGTTCCCGGCAGGAACACAGACCAGCCCCCCGCCTCGGCCACCGCCTCGGGCCGGCGCAGCCGCCGGGAGTCCATCAGGATCTCTCGAAGCCTCCCGCTCTCGATCAGGGCGACCAGCCTGTCGTGGCGCCGGATGCCGATCGGCAGTCCCGCCTCCGCGGTGTCGAGCACCTCGCGCAAATGGCTACGCGTGTCGGTGTAAGAGAGGTACTGCATCATGCGTCTCCAGATTTAGCCGAGATAAGCGTACATCACGTACATAAAGGTCGTCGGCTAGTTGATTGACGGTAAACGCGCTAGGGCCTTGCAACCGGGGTTGGGGCGATGGCTCCAGGTCGTGGAGGACTTACGTGATCAGGCCGTCCCTATCCGGTTTGGTCCGCGGTCCATTCGAGCGGGTCTTCCGGCTGTCGCCATGGGAGTTGTTGCTCTGCGGGATGCGTCCGTGCTGGCCCGGGCGATAGGTTGAGCGCAGGCAGTCAGCGGGGAGATGCGGCATGCGCACCACGAAGATGGTCTACTGGCAGGAGGACGGGTGCTGGCTCGGCTACCTTGAGGAATTCCCTGACTATTGGACGCAGGGCGAGACGTTGGAAGACCTGGAGGAGCATCTTCGCGATCTCCACGCAGATCTGACGAGTGGTGAGTTGCCTGGAGTGCGCCGCGTCGCCGATCTCACGTTGGCGTGAGATGAGGGTCGCGGCCTATTGCGCCGCGGCTAGGCCGGCGAGGACGCGGTCGGGGGTTAGGGGGAAGCTGTCGAACCAGACGCCGGTGGCGTCGTGGAGGGCGGCTGTCACCGCGGGGGCGTAGGGGATCATGCCCATCTCGGCCATGCCGCGGGCACCCCACGGGCCCAGCGGGTCGGCCAGTTCCAGCACCACGCTGTCGACGGTGGTGGGGATGTCGCCGATGCCGGGCATGAGGTAGGTGCTCAGGCGCATGTTCTGGAGGCGCCCCCCGTCGGAGCGGAGGTTCTCGCTCAGCGCGTAGCCGTGGGCCTGGATCACCGCACCCTCGATCTGGCCCACTACGAGCTGGGGGTTGATGGCCCGTCCCACGTCGTGGGCGCTCACCACCCGATCGATGTGGATGTGGCCCGTGCCCGTGTCCACCGTCAGCTCAACGTGCTGGGCCACGTAGCCGTAGCTGAAGTTGGGGACGCAGTGCCCGTCGACAGGATCGAGCGCCTCGGTGGGGGGAGGCACGAAGCGGAAGCGGCCCACCGCCGGCCGCTGGCCGTCGCGCCAGGCCTTCTCGGCCTCCTCGGCCGCGCCCAGGATGGCGTTGCCCGACATCCACGTGAGCCTCGACGCCGACGCCGAGCCCGCGTCGCCGGAGGTTGCGGTGTCGCTGAAGCGGTGCTCGATGCGATCCGCGGGCAGCCCGGTGGCCTCGGCGGCCATCTGCACCAGCGCGGTGTGGGCGCCCTGGCCCACCTCCGCGCCGGCGTGGTACAGCTCGGCCCGCTCGGGCTCATCGGAGTCCCGGCCGCCGTGGAGCACGATCTCGGCCTCGCTGCGCTCCGGGAAGCCGAACGAGAACCCGACGTTCTTGAACGAGCAGGCGAAGCCCCGGCCCCGGCGCAGCGCCGACGGCTCGGGCGGCAGCGACGGGAACGGGCTGAAGTCACCGCCGTCGCCGCTGGAGGAGGGTTCCGACGCGGCGTCGGCACAGCGGTCGATCACCTCCGGCATGGTCACGCCCTCGGGCATGGCCGTCTGGGTGATACCGATGCTGCCGTCGCGCAGCGAGTTGATGCGGCGGATCTCCACCGGGTCCATCCCCAGCGCCCCGGCCAGCTTGTTGATCTGGCTCTCGGCCGCGAAGGCGGCCTGGGGGGCGCCGAAGCCCCGGAACGCGCCGGCCGGCGTGGCGTTGGTGTACACCGCGATGCTGTCGATCTCGGCGTTGGGCACCTCGTAGGGCCCCGCCTGGTGCAGGTGGCAGTTGCCCAGCACCTTGTTGGAGGTGAAGTTGTAGGCCCCCGCGTCGAGCCACGCTGTGCTGCTCACCGCGGTGATACGGCCGTCGCGCCGGGCGCCCCAGCGGGCTGTGATCCGGCCCCGGTGCCGCTTGCCGTGCCCGACGATCGACTCCTCGCGCGACCACACGGTGGCCACCGGGCGATCGATGCCCCGCTTGTGGAGCACCATCGCGGCCAGGCCCAGCACGATCTGGACCGATATGTCCTCGCGGCCGCCGAAGGCGCCGCCGATGGCCGGATAGATCACCCGGACCCGCTCGGCGGGCAGGTCGAGGGCGTGAGCGATCTGCTCCTGGTCCTCGTGGGTCCACTGGCCCGCGACCTCGACCGTCACCCGCCCCTCGCCGTCGATGTACGCCATGCCCGCCTCGGGCTGCAGGTAGGCGTGCTCCTGGTAGGGGAACTCGTAGGTCGACTCCACCACCACGTCGGCGTCGGCCCAGCCCCGCTCCATGTCACCCTTGCGGATGCGCAGCGAGTAGTAGGCGTTGGAGGGCTCGCCGTTCTCGGGGTGGATCATCGTGTCCGAGGACAGCGCGTCGTCGATGTCGGCCAGGACCGGCAACGGCTCCCACCGGGCCCCGATGGCGGCCGCCCCCGCCCGGGCCGCGTCGGGCGTCTCGGCCACTACCAGCGCCAGCCGGTCCGCCTCCCAGCGGGACACGTCGCAGGGCAGATGGCTGCGGCCGGTGTGCTCGAGGCCGACGAACACGGGATGGTCCGTCATGGTGAGGCCGAACTCGTTGACGGGCACGTCGGCCGAGCCGAACACCGCCACCACTCCGTCGACGGCCTCCGCGGCCTCCAGGTCGAGTTCGATCAGGCGGGCGTGGGGCTGGTCGGTGAACACCGCCATGGCCCACAGCGCGTCGGGCGGGATCCTGTCGCTCGGGTACTCGGCCGCGCCGGTGAGCTTGGCCGGCGCATCGATGCGGGCCGGGGAGGCGCCGACGCTCATCGGACCGCGGCCTCGCCGGCCACCGCCGCGCCTTCGCCGTTCGCGGCGAGGGCGTCGATGATCGAGTAGTACCCGGTGCAGCGGCACAGGTTGCCGGCCAGGCCGTGCTCCACCTGGTCCCGGCTGGGTTGAGGCTCCTCGGCGGCCAGCATGGCCGCGCTCATCACGAACCCCGGCGTGCAGAAGCCGCACTGGACGCCCCCGCAGTCGGCCAGGGCCTGCTGGACCGGGTGCAGGCTCCCGCCGGGCGGGGCCAGGCCCTCGACGGTAGTGATGCTCGTGCCGTCGGCACGGGCGGCGGGCACCAGGCACGACAGCACGGCCCGGCCGTCGAGGTGGACGGTGCAGGCGCCGCACTCGCCCTCGGCGCAGCCCTCCTTGGTGCCGGTCAGCCCCAGGTCGAATCGCAGCCAGTCCAGCAGGGTCTGGCCGGCGGCGTTGGCCGCGCTGCGCTCGACGCCGTTGATGGTGGCGGTGATGGTGTTCGAGTCGGTGATGTCCCGCCGGGAGGGCTCCTCCGGCGTTGCCGGTGCCGCAGCATCGGGAACGCTGACCAGGCGCGGCGGGCGCTGGGGCCAGGTGGCGGCCTCGGTGCCGGCGGCCAGGGAGCGCAGCGCCCTCTCCACCACCACTTCAGTGGTCAGGCTGCGGTACTCGGCGGTGGAGCGCAGGTCGTCGATGGGTGTGACCGCGGACCGGGACGCGGCCGCTACGTCGTCGGCCGCGTCGGCGAGCCGGCGGCCCCTGGCGATGCCTGCCGCCGCGTCCACCAGCTCGATGGTCGGGCCGACACTGCCCAGGGCAACCACCAGGTCGGCGACGGTCCCGTCGCTGCCCTCGGTGACGACCGCGGCCGCGTGGACCACCGAGATGGCCTGCGCCTTCCGCAGCCCGAGCTTCACGAAGATGCCCCGGCGGCCCCCGCCGAGGGCGTTGAAGGAGATCCTGGTCACGAGTTCGCCCGGCTCCAGCGCGGTGGTGCGGAAACCGGTGAAGAAGTCCTGGATCGGCATGGTCCGAGAGCCGCCTCCCGCCGAGGAGACGGTCACGTCGGCGCCGAGCGCGTACAGCGCGGAGATGGTGTCGTTGGCGGGGCTGGCCGTGACGATGTTGCCGACGATCGTGGCCCGGTTGCGAAGCTGCGGACCCCCGACCTCCAGGCAGGCCTGCGCGAGCGGGAGTCCGACCGACAGCATCCGCTCCCACCCGACCACGTCGCCGTGGGTGACGAGAGGCCCCAGCTCGACCCGCCCGCGGTGCTCGATGATGGTGTCGAGTCCATCGAGCACGCTCAGATCAACGAGCGTGTCGATGCCGGTCCTCGCGCCGCGGCTGAGCTCCAGCAGCAGGTCGGTGCCGCCGGCGATGGCGCGGGCCGAGGGCCCGCGCGCCGCGAGCACGGCCAAGGCGTCCTCCAACGACTCGGGCGCTACATATCGTCTGATCGGATCGGCCCGGCGTTGGGCTTCGTGAAGTTGGCTCATGGTGGGTGCGAGTCGGGACGGCCGGATTTGAACCGGCGACCCCCTGCTCCCAAAGCAGGTGCGCTACCTGGCTGCGCCACGTCCCGTGCGACTGATCAGGCTACCGGTGGAGGGCATTGGCCCCCCCAGTCGGATCAGCGGGACCGGGGCAGGCCCAGCCAGCCTTCGGCCACCAGGTTGCGGTTGATCTCGCTTGTGCCGCCGTAGATGGCGGTCACCGGGGCGTGGCGGAAGTGCTCCTCGATGCGGCCGTCCATGTGCGAGCCGGGATCATCGTGGGTGAGCAGCCCCTCGGCGCCCATCAGGTCGAGGAACCAGGCGCAGTGCTTCTTGTAGGACTCCGACGCGAACAGCTTGGTCATCGACCCCTCCACCCCGAACATGGCCCCCTCCGAAGCCAGCGCGGCGGTGTGGTAGGCGAAGCTCCGGCACACCTCCACGTCGATCATGGCCCGCACCAGCTTGTGGCGCGCCTCGTCGTCGTCGATGGGGCGGGTGCCGTCGGCCCGGCGGGCGCGCCGGGCCCAATCGACGGCCGCCTCGATCACCGGCGGCGACGGGAACTGGCCGCCGGCGATGCCGCGCTCGTACTTGAGGGCGGTCTTCATCACCGTCCAGCCGTCGTTCACCTCGCCGAGGCGCCACTCGTCGCCGAGCACCACGTCGTCGTAGAAGGTGGCGTTGGACCTCTCGTTTCCCATCGTCTCGACGGCCTGGATCTCGATGCCGGCCGTGTCGAGGGGCACCACGAAGAACGTCAGTCCCCGATGCTTGGGCACCTCGGGGTCGGTCCGGGTGAGCAGCAGCACGTAGTCGGCCACATGGGCCAGAGTCGTCCACATCTTGGAGCCGTTGATGACCCACCGGTCTCCGTCGCGCTCGGCCCGGGTGCGGGCCGCGGCCACGTCCGAGCCCGACTCAGGCTCGCTGTAGCCCAGGCATGCCAGAGCATCGCCCGACATCAACCGGGGGGCCACCGTGCTGCGCAGATGATCGCGGCCGTGCTCGAGAATCATCGACACCGCCACCACGGCCACGCCCAACGCGTCGGCGGGCGCCTGGTGGAGCTGCAACTCCTCGAGCAGCACGCACAGCTCGACCGGGTCCATCTCGCCCCCGCCGAGCTCGGCCGGCACCGCGCCCGACAGCCAGCCCCGGTCCGCGACGGCCCGGTGCAGAGCGGGGGAGTGGATGGTGCCGTCTCGGGTGGCCGCGATGATCTCGCCGGTGAGGTGCTCGGCCAGGAACTGCCGGACCTCTGCCCGGAACGCCTCGGCTCGTGCCGGCATGGCGAAGTCCATCACGCGACCTGGCGCTTGGTGTGAGAGTTGACGGGTGAGAGCCGCTCGCGTCGCATCGGTGTCACTCCCGCTCTTGTTCGCTGCGCTCACGGGCCGCTCGGGCCACGGCCTCGCTAGGACCCTCGCGCAGGGCTTCGCGATTCGCTACCCGCCCTCTCGGCCTCTGGGTGCCCAGGTCGGCGTCGGCGAGCCGGGCGATCTCGGTCGAGGGCTCGCCGAGCTGCAGCAGCCAGCCGGCGGCCCGCCGGTAGTAGAGCTGGACGTCGTACTCGGCGCTGTAGCCGTAGCCGCCGTGGTACTGCAGCACCCGGTCGGTTGCGAACCGGGCCGACTCGGCCCCGAACAGCAGCGCCATCGAGGCGAGCCGGGCGCCGTCGGCCCGGCCGGCATCGACGGCGCAGACGGCCCGGAAGGCGAGCAGCCGGGCGCCCTCACTCCTCGTCGCGGCGTCGGCCAACCCGTGCTGCACGGCTTGGAAGGTCCCGACCGGCACGCCGAACTGGTGACGCTGCTTGGTGTAGGCCACGCCCATGGCCAGCACCTCGCCGGCCAGCCCGGCATAGGCCACCGCCATGAGCGCCTTCCACTCCGACAGGGCGCGGTCCCAGGCACTGGCGGCCGCCGCCCCGGACGCGATGGTCTCAGCGTCTGAGAGGTCACGGTCGGCGAGGGGGAGGTCGGCGGTGTTGGGCCGGGCGGTTCCAGGGGGCCGGCTGCGGGCGACGACGACATCGTCGTTGCGTCGGGCGACCACGATGTCGGCCACCGCGCCGGCCGGGACGAGCCGGACCGTGCCGTCGGCGTTGACCGGCCCGGGGGCGATCGTGGCAATCACCTCGCCTGAGGCCGCCGCGGCGACCAGATCCCGCTGAGCGCGCCCGCCGAGAGCCGCCAGCAGCCGGCCGCACACCGCGTGCTCCACCAGCGGGACCGGTGCGATCCGGCGGCCCCATTCGTGGACCACCACGGCCAGATCGACGAGCGAGGCGCCGCCGCCCCCGTCGTCGACGGCCACCGCCATCCCCGGCGCGCCCGCAGCGGCGAGCTTGCCCCACAGGTCCGGGTCGAATCCGCAGGCCGCCTCGGCGGCCCTAACCGCTTCGGAGGTCGCCTCCCGGGCGAACAGCTCGCCGAAGGCCTCAGAGACGGCCTGCTGGTCCTCGGAGTATCGGGTCCGCACGACAAGACGCTAACCGGGGCACGGACCCGCCAACCCGCGGTCGTCCCGCCGAGCGGACTCCCTACCCCCGTTCGGCGGGAATACCCTGGATCCAGTCCGGGTTTAGGGGTTGGTCGGTTCACCACCTGGAATCGACGATTGAGACGAAGTCAAGGAGAGCCGTTGAGACTGCAACTCGCCCTGAACGTCGCCGATTTGGAGGCCGCGGTGGAGTTCTACACCCGCATGTTCGGGACGGAGCCGGCCCGTCGCAGGCCCGGCTACGCGAACTTCGCCATCGACGAGCCGCCCCTGAAGCTGGTGCTCTTCGAGGCCGCCGACGGCGCCTCGGACCCCGCCGGATGCTGCGGGGCGGGCGGGACCATCAACCATCTCGGCGTGGAGACGGAAACCAGCGAGCAGGTGATCGAAGCCGAGCAGCGCCTGACGGGCGCCGGCCTCGAGACCACCGGGGTTGACGACACCCTGTGCTGCTACGCCACCAAGACCGAGACCTGGCTCACCGATCCCGACGGATCCCGCTGGGAGTGGTACGTCCGCACCGGCGACAGCGAGGTGCTCGACAACGTCGTGGTCGCCTCCCATTAGGCACGCTCCAACCCGAGCGAAGGTGTGAGGAGTCATGAGCGGCGACGTTGACCTGGCCGGCTTCGTGCGCGGTATGCCGAAGGCCGAGCTGCACCTGCACATAGAGGGGACCCTGGAGCCGGAGATGCTCTTCGAGCTGGCCGGCCGCAACGGGGTCGAGCTGCCCTTCGAGAACGAGGCCGCGGTCCGGGCCGCCTACTCGTTCACCGACCTCCAGTCGTTCCTCGACATCTACTACCAGGGCGCGGCCGTGCTGCAGACCACCCAGGACTTCTACGACCTGATGGCCGCCTACCTGCACCGGGCTCACGCCGACGGCGTCCGGCGGGCCGAGATGTTCTTCGACCCCCAGACCCACACCGAGCGGGGTGTCGGCTTCGACGTGTTCATGGAGGGCTTCACCGCGGCGATGGCCGACGCCGAGGACCGATGCGGGATCTCCTCCGGGCTGATCATGTGCTTCCTGCGCCACCTTCCCGGCGAGGCCGCTTGCGACACCTTCCGGGCCGCCGAGGGCTGGCTGGACGACATCATCGGGGTGGGACTCGACAGCTCGGAGGTCGACCACCCGCCCGAGGACTTCGCCGAGGCCTACGCCATGGCCCGGGCCGCCGGTCTGCGGCCGGTCGCCCACGCCGGCGAGGAGGGGCCGCCCGCCTACATCACCGGGGCCCTGGACGCTCTAGGAGCGCAGCGGATCGACCACGGAGTGCGCTGCGAGGAGGATCCCGACCTGGTGGCCCGGCTGGTGGACGCGCAAACGCCGCTGACGGTGTGCCCGCTGTCGAACCTGGCCCTGTGCGTGGTCGACGACCTCGCCGACCACAACCTCAAGCGCCTGCTCGACGCCGGGCTCAAGGTCACCATCAACTCCGACGATCCCGCCTACTTCGGCGGCTACGTGGCCGACAACTATCTGGCCGTGGCCCAAGCCCTGGACCTCTCCCGCACCGATCTGGCCCGCTGCGCCCGCAACAGCCTCGAGGCTTGCTTCGCACCGCAGGACCAGCGCAGCGCCTGGCTGGGAGAGCTCGACTCCTACCTGGGAGCGTCCTGAGAAAACAAGTCGTCGCCGACCGACCCCGACCGGATGGACGCCATCGGCATCTTCATCCACCCCCTCTCGTCGTGATCACCTGGGAATGTCCCGCCAGGGGACGTCCCGGTCGACTCTGGGTTCCCTGGGCAGGCCGAGAGCCCGTTCCGCAACGTTGTTGCGCATCACCTCGTTGGTCCCGCCTCCGATCGAGACCGCGTAGCGGCCCATCAGCTCGTGGCGGGCCCAGCGGGCCGGCTCGCTGGTGTCGGCCACCACGGCCAGGCCGCCGAGGGTGGTGGCGAGCTCGCCGCTGCGCCGCTTCGACTCGGCCGCGAACAGCTTCATGATCCCGGGGTCGATGGGGGGCGGTTCGCCCCGGCGCACCGCGTTCTGGATGGTCTCGCCCATCCAGCGCTGCATCCGCTCGCGGGCCCAGGCGTCGACCAGTCGCTGACGCACCAGCGGGTCGCCGAGCCGGCCGTGGCGACGGGCCAGCTCCGACAGCGGGGCCATGATGCTCGTTCCCTTGCGGTCGCCGATGAACGCCGACTCGTTGAGCAGGACCGTCCGGGCCGGCCCCCATCCCCCGTCGACATCGCCCACCACGTTGGCCGCCGGCACCCGCACGTCGTCGAAGAAGACCTCGTTGAAGTGGGCCGAGCCGTTCATCTGCACCAGGGGTCGGGCCTCGATCCCCGGCGAGCCCATCTCCACCAGAAGGAAGGTGATGCCCCGGTGCTTGGGCGCTTCGGGATCGGTCCGCACCAGCAGGAACCCCCAGTCGCAGAACTGGGCCTGGGAGTTCCATACCTTCTGGCCGTTCACCACGAACTCGTCGCCGTCGCGCTCGGCCCGCATGGCCAGTCCGGCCAGGTCGCTCCCCGCGCCCGGCTCGCTGAACAGCTGGCAGAAGGCCAGCTCTCCCGACAGGAGGCCGGGCACGAAACGGCGCTTCTGCTCCTCGGTGCCGTGGCGCAGCAGCGTGGGCCCGAGCATGGCGATGGTCGCGCCGATGAACCCGGGCCACTCCTCGTAGCCCGCGGCCACCTCGGAGAAGATGCGGGCCTGCCAGGGCTCGCCCCCGCCCCCGCCGTAGGCGCGGGGCCACGTGAGCCCGGCCCAGCCGTGCTCGAACAGGGTTCGCTGCCAGGCCCGGCCGTTCTCGAAGGACTCTTCGGCCCGGGCCTCGTCGACATAGAGCGGGACCCTCCACAGGTCGTCGTAGGACCGGACCGTGGCGTGGCGGTCGTGCCAGGCCCGCACTCTGGCCCTGAACTCGGCCTGCTCCTCGATGTCGTCGGAGCCCCCTGGGTCCTGATCTGAGCGGTATCGAACCACGGGATCCCTTCGTTGACGCCTGGCGATGACCGTTACCCTCTGCACCCGTGGCGGAGGTGCACAGCGAACGCTACGGCGTGAGCGACGACGAGGCTGACATCGAGCGTGTCCGGCTGGCGATGCTGTCCGAGGCGCGCGACCCGGGTTTCGCCATGTTGAGTCCCACGTCCATCGCGACCGCGGGGCGCAAGCCAGCCGACCGATAAGGAGACCGCAGTGAAGTTTGCAATGTTCTACGAGATCCCGGTGGCTCGACCGTGGTCGCGTCAGAGTGAGCATCAGGCCTACCAGGAGGTGGTGGAGCAGGTGCGCCTGGGAGACCGGGTCGGGTTCCACTCGGTGTGGACGGTGGAGCACCACTTCCTCGAGGAGTTCTCGCACTGCTCCAATCCCGAGGTGCTCTACGGCCACCTCGCCGCAGTCACGGAGAACCTGCGGCTGGGCTACGGCGTGCGTCTGATGCCCAAGCCCTACAACCACCCGGTTCGCACCGCCGAGTCGGTGGCCGTGCTCGACCTGCTGTCCAACGGGCGGGTGGAGCTCGGCACCGGTCGGTCGGCCACCAGAGCCGAACTGGAGGGTTTCGGCATCCATCCCAGCGAGACCCGGGCCATGTGGCGCGAGGCGCTGGAGATGACCGTGGCCGCTATGACCCGTGATGAGCTCGAATGGGACGGCCACTACTGGCAGATGCCGTCCCGGCGGGTGCTGCCCAAGCCGCTGCAGTCGCCCCACCCACCGCTGTGGGCCGCCACCAGCTCCGACGGCGGGCACCGCATGATCGGCGAGGCGGGCCTGGGGCTGCTGTCGTTCTCGGTGGGCACACCTCCCGAGGAGCTGGCTCGGCGGATAGCCATATACCGGGAGGGCATCGCCGCGTGCACCGACCCGATCGGGCGGTTCGTGAACGACCGGGCCGCCACCTTCACCATGGTCAACGTGGCGCCGACGGTGTCCGAGTCGGTCGAGGTGTCGGCCGAGTCCTTCGAGTGGTACCCCAAGACGGGGGCCCGCCTCATCGGGTCGGTGGCCCAATGGCTGCGGGAGATGGAGGACGAGCTGGGCACCTACGACTACCTGGGCCGGACCGCGGACCATGTCGAGGACGGCTCGATCGAGCACCTCAACATGGACTACCTGATGGAGGCCAACGCCTGCGTCTGCGGCGACCCCGAGCGGGCCATCGAGATGTTCCGGGCCTATGAGGCCACCGGCTGCGACTTGGTGTTCTGCCTGTTCAACCCGTACCGGGTGCCCCACGACAAGGTGATGCAGACCATCGAGCTGATGGGCGCCCACGTCATCCCCGAGTTCGGCTGACGCCCGGACGGCCGGTCATGGGTTCTCCGGTTGCGCTGGGGCATAATCGACCTCATGACCCGGACGAAGGGGGATCGGCGATGAGTGAGGCCTGCATCGTCGATGCCGTGCGCACGCCCACCGGCCGGCGAGGCGGCGGTCTGCCCAGCGTCACCATCATCGAGCGCCTGTGAGCGCCGAGGGCACTGGCTCCGGCGACGGCCGGGCCGCGGTGAGCGGCCTGGCGCAGGGCAAGGTCGTTCTGGTCACCGGCGGCGCGGGCGGGATCGGCCGGGCCGCGGCCCGGCAGTTCGCCGCGCAGGGAGCGGCCCATGTCGTGGTGGTCGACCTCGACGCCGAGGGCGCGCGGGTGACCGCGGACGCCATCAACTCCGACGAGCCGCAGCCCCGGGCTTCGGCTGTGGCGGTGGACGTGACCGACGAGGCTGCCGTCATGTCGATGGTGGACGGGATCGTGGCGCGGCACGGCCGTCTCGACGTCGCCTTCAACAACGCCGGGATCTCCGACATGATGTCGGAGTTCCACGAGCTCGGGATGGCCCGCTGGGACCGCATGATCGCGGTCAACCTGACCAGCGTGTTCCTGTGCATGAAGCACGAGCTGCGCCACATGGCCGCCCAGGGCGGCGGCGCCATCGTCAACACCTCGTCGGGAGCGGGGGTGGTGGCTGCGCCGGGACAGCCCCACTACACCGCGGCCAAGCACGGTGTGGTCGGGCTGACCAAGGCGGCCGCGCAGGAGTACGCCCGCCGGGGGATCAGGGTCAACGCCGTGCTGCCGGGCTCGACCGACACTCCCATGATCCGGCGTTTCATCGGCGACAATGAGGAGATCGCCAGGATGATCGCGTCCACCAACATCGGCGGCCGGATGCTCACCCCGGACGAGGTGGCCGAGACGGCTGTGTGGCTGGCCTCCGATGCCGCCGGCATGGTCAACGGCCAGTCGCTGATCGTCGACGGGGGCGGCCTGGTCCGCTGAGCGGCCCCGGGTCCGTCGGTCAGGTCAGGGCAACATCGACGCGGCTTGACGCCTCGTCCTCGCTCACATTGAGCGCGAACGACAGCTCCGACACCAGCACGCTGCGAGCCGTGTTGTAGAGCGTCTTCTCGCCGGCCGACAGCCCCTTGGCCCGCTCCCGCAGGGCCAGGTTGCGCACCACTTCGGCCACCTGGTACACGTCGCCCGACTTGAGCTTCTCCTGGTGGTTCTTGTAGCGCCGCGACCAGTTGGCCGGCTCGCGCACGTCCCGTCGGGCCAGCACCTCGAAGAGGTCGTCCACGTCCTCGGTGCTGATGGGCCAGCGCATCCCGACGTCCTCGGCCCTGTCGGCGGGCACGGCCACGGTCATCTCGCCGTGGGTCATGCGCAGCACGAGGTAGTCCTGTTCCTCCCCGAAAGCGCTTCGCTTCTCCAGCCTCACTATCTCAGCGGCGCCGTGATGCGGGTAGACCACCCGATCACCGACCTTGAAGCTCACTCTGTGAATTCTACCGCCCGCTCGGCCTCTAGCGGTCTGCCGCGGATCTGGTCGGGCGCCTGGATCAGCCCCAGAGATGGGCTTCGACCCGCTACGCCGCTCTAGTCATTTCGCAGCGCAGCTCTAGCGCGGCTCGATGGTCGTGCCCAGGAAGGCGAGGGCGGAGGCGGTCCTTCGAGCGGAGTCCTGGAGCAGCCCGGGATCGCGGCTGGTGTCTCGCAGAACGTCGACGATCTCGAAGTTGGAGCGATCCACCCAGGTGGGGGTGTGGGCGACCTCGGTGACCGACCACCGGCCGGTGGCCTCGTCCTCGGTCACCGTGAGATGGACGATCACGCCGTCCTCGGTGGGCAGCGGGCATTCGTCGCACGTTTCCGGCGACTGGTTCGACAGGAAGTTCCCCAACCCGTACACGATGAACTCGCCGCCGATCTGGACCACCGGCTGCACCATGTGGGTGTGGTGGCCGAGGATCAGGTCGATGTCGGGGGAGGCCAGCAATCGGGGTCCGAGGCCGACCTGCATCCCGTCGGGTTCGCTGGTGTAGTTGGTGCCCCAGTGCATTGACAGCATCACGAAGTCCGCGCCCGCGGACCGTGCCCTCCGGGCCTCGTCGAGGATCGTCGCCTCGTCGATGACATTGGACAGGTACGGCTCGTCGGGATCGAGCTCCCTGTTGGTGAAGCCGTAGGTGTACGAGAGGTGTGCGACGGTGGCGTCGCCCGCCTCGATCAGGGTGACCTCGTCGCGGGCCTCCGGTGACAGCGCCATGCCGGCGTGGGCCACCTGGACCCGGTCGAGGGCGCCGATCGTGCCCACGATCCCGTCGCGCCCGGCGTCGGTGGCGTGGTTGGAGGCGAGCGAGCAGGTGTCGTAGCCGGCGTAGGCGATCGCCTCGGCCAGCTCCCTGGGCACGAGGAACGCGGGGAAGTAGGAGAGACGGGCGTTGTTGGGCGACATCGGGCTCTCCACGTGGCATACGGCCAGGTCGGCTTGGCTGAGGATCGGCGCGACGCTGGCGAACATCGGCGCGAAGTCCCAGCCGTCGGATGTTCGGGCCGCGTCGGCAACCGACTCGTGGATGAGCAGGTCGCCGGTGGCCGCGATCGTGAAGGAAGACGGCCCGTCGTCCACCTCGGCAGTTGCGGCCTGCCCTTCGGAGGTGGCCGGTGTGGCGTCCTCCGGCGTGGTCGCGGCCTCGGCCGGCGGCGATTCTCGCGGGGCGGCAGTGTCGGGGTCGCCGGAGTCCAGCACTATCGACGCCACCGCGCCGGCCACGAGCAGGGTGAACAGCAGCCAGGCCACCGCCCGCTCCAGCGGCGATCGCGGCTCCATGCGTGGCCGGAACGGCCGCTGATGCCCGTACAGGCCTCGCTCCCTGGGTGATCGCGGCTCCATAGCTGTCCGGTCGCCTCACGCTCCGCCGATGTCGGACCGCAGACCCCTGCCCGCGGGCTGAACGTCGGTGAAGCCGTCGGGTGACCGGGCCACCTGGCCCTCGACCACCACCCATTGGATGCCGGCGGACTCCTGGGCGGGGTTGGCGATAGTGGACCGGTCGATGACGGTGGCCGGGTCGAACACGGTGATGTCGGCGTCGGCGCCGATGCCGAGCCGGCCCTTGCGCAGCAACGCCGGGCAACGGCCCTCGAGCAGGCGGGCCGGTTGGATCGTCATCTTGGCCAGCGCGGTCTCCAGATCGAGCACACCGCGCTCGCGCACATAGTGTCCGAGCACGCGGCTGAAGCACCCGGTGGACCGGGGATGGTTGTTGTGGGACCGGTCGAGGATGGCGTCGCTGCCGACCATCACGAAGTCGGCCTGCAGCGGCAGGTCTATGTCCTCCGGCGACATGGCGAACGCGGCCGTGAGAGCGTTGGCCGCGTAGGCGTCGGCGAAGGTCTGCTCCGTCAGCCGCTCCGACGTTCCGGCCACCTGCAGATCGCCGTAGCCGATGCCGTACTTCTCCTGCCAGTCCTGGTAGCGGGCCGACCTGAGGTACGTGGCCCAGAACTCGTACGGATAGGTGCAGGCCGTCATGGACAGCCCCTCGCCGATCGCCTCGCCGATGCGCCCGAGCGCCTCGGCCATCACTCCGGTGCCGCCGGTCGAGTTGATGTGCTCGATGTGGACATGGGCCCCGGTCTCGCGGGCCGCGCCGACCAGTTCGCTGATGGCTTGGAGGTTGGTGCCGGGCGGGAGGTTGTCGGAGTAGCGGGCGTGCACGCACAGGGGCACGCCGTGCTCCGCGGCGACCGCGGCGTGGGCCAGCAGCGCGTCCGCGCTGGTGCCGGGCGTGTACTCGGGTTGCATGTGCAGCCCTATGAACCCGTTGCGCAGGTCGGCCCGGGCGTCCTCGAGCATGGCGGCCAGCGTGCCGTCCGTCGCCGTGTCGTAGGGCTCGAGGCCGCGCACCTGCCGTACGAAGGCGTGGTCGGAGGCCCCGCCGAAGTGCACCGGGGAGCTGCCGTCGGGATGGGCCGCGAACCAGTTCTCGGCGCGGTTGTCGAGGCCGTGCATCCCGAGGTTCGTGGTCACGCCGTCGGCCAGCTTGTACCACTCGCCGTAGCCGTTGGGGCTGTACGACAGGATGTCGATGAATCCGGGCGACACCACCAGGCCGGTCGCGTCGATGGTCCTGTCCGCCTGCAAGGGCGGCGCGTCCGGATCGACCGAAATGGCTGCGACAGTGGATCCGCTGATGCCGACGCCGGCCACGGAATCGAAGCCCGAAGCGGGATCGATCACACGGCCCCCGACGATGGCCAGATCGAAGGACTGATCGGTTCCTCGCGCCGCCGACTCGTCCAGTACCGGAACCTCCGGCGGTCCCGCCGGCTGTTCTGGCTCTGAGACGGCTGTCACCGCTGTCGAGGTGGTCGGTGCCTCCGCCGGGGTTGCCTGCGGGGCAGACTGTTGCTCAGATTCAGGGGCAGTGCCGGAGCCCAGCCGGCGGAGCACGGCAACGTTGGTGGCGCCGAACCCCAGTGCGAGCAGCAGGCGGCGGCGGGCGATGGATCCGCCGCTCGGTCTCGGCCCAGTCACGACCGGCCAGCATAACGGCGCGGCCCAGGGCCTGATCCAACCGTCCGGCGCCCGAACGGGCGCGGCCTGAGGTCGTATTCCGGTTTCGCGGCGTGGGTGTCATCGGACTGCTCCGGCCGGACCGTTCACATCTCCCAGCGCGACCGTGAGGTCGTTGGCCAGGCCGTCGTCGACCCGTCCACAAAGCCATTCCAGAGTGACGGGAGGGTCCGAGACCCGGCTCAGCACCCAGCGGGCGAATGAGCCGTCATCGAGCCAGCCGGCGACTGCCGGCGTGAGGCCGGGCAGGATCGGCGGTGCCGAGACGGGTTGCTCGACGACTCCACGCCGCAGCGACGACCACGTGTTCCCCTCTTGGAAGTCCTGTCTCAGATGCCGGATAATGCGGGCCGGGAGCGGCCTGCCGACGACATTGAGCGGGTAGAGCGGCGAGACCCTGTTCCAAGTCAACCGGCGGCGCGTACACGATCCGCGGCGCTCGTCAAGCAGCCTCGACACTAGCTGCAGGAACACGCCGTCGGGGAACCACACGACCGGCGAGGAGCACCGCGCCGTGGATCGTCCCAGGGCGCGGAGGCCGACGTCGAGCAGCGTGCCCGCCACCGCGGAGAGGGTCTCCATGTCATCCGCTTCATGGTCGCGGAACAGTGCCAACGAGCCGCCCTGCCGATCGACCGACCATGCCAACGCGCCGCTACGCCGGCAGCCGTCGGGCCACATGGTCTCGCACCACGCAGTGGCTGCTACCGCCACGGTCTCGGGCGGGCATCTGAGGCCGATCAGAGCGAGCCTTCCGCCGGCCGGGGGATCGAGCGTGGCTCTCGCGCCTGTGATTGTGGCCAGCACGGCCCCGCCGTCGGGCAGGTCCAGGGCGTGACGGGCAAGATCCAGCAGCAGCGGATCCTTGCCCGCGGTGTTCGCCGGAGCGCTTCCCGTCACCCAAGCGACGCCGCCCGGGTGGGTGCGGTCCACCGAGAGGCCGTCGTCGAGCCGGGAGGAATAGGGGAGGATCCGATGGTCGGGATGCATGGGACCGGGGCCTTTCGCCTTGCGGGTTTCAGGCGGCCCGTAGTCCCGGGCTGCGAGGCGAGCGATCAGCGCTCGTCGCGAGTATGGGGAGCGGGTGTGACACCGCTCTTGGATGGGCTGTTACGGCGCAGGTCCGGAGGGGTTTCCGCCCAGCCCGCGGTCGTCGGCGCGGCAGCCGCGCCGAGGCTTGGAGTAAGCGCGCTTCAGGTGGAGTGGGCGGCGATCAGATCGTCCACCGAGTCCCAGCCGTCGAACAGCACGTTCACGCCCTCGCTCTGCATGACCGACCGGTTCCACGGCTGCGGCAGCAGCCACACGGGCTTGTCGGCCTCCGCCAGGCGTCTCACCCGGCGGGGCGCGTCGTCCACCCAGACATCGGCGTCCACCGCGACCGGATCCTCGGTGAACACGATGTCGTCCTCGTCGATGTCCAACTGCGGCTGGCCGGCGAACCATTGGCGGGCGATCTCGCGGGTCTTGTCCTGATCGTCGGGGTTGTCGCCGACCATGTGGTCGCGCCTCGTGACGGCGAGGACCCTGAAGCCGGCCGACTGGAGCGCGGCGATGCCGCTCTCAACGCCTTCGACAAGCTTGAGCCGTCCCGACATCGGGGACAGCAGGAACTCGCGGATAGTTCCCGCGGGGTCGTCCACGTCCCATTCCGACAGATCCCAGGAGACGTTCAACGCCAACTGCCGGTCGGCGACTGCGTGGCGGGCGGCTACATGGGCTCGCAGGCCTTTGACCCAGTTTGCGATTACCCCGTCCATGGTCACTGCCACAGTCGTGGAGCTTGAATTGGAGGATGATGGCGGCGTCATGTGGGGGCATTGTAAAGGATTCGCCGACCGGCTCCATGACCTATCTAGCAGTTGTATCGGCCGGGCGGTCGAGGCCTACTACGCCGGCGTCTGCCAGGGCTGCGATCTGGCCGTCGCTGCGGCCCAACGAGCGCAGGATCTCGGCGCCGTGCTCGCCGAGGCGGGGAGCCATGCCCGTCGGAGCCCAAGCCGTGCCCGCAAAGTCGACCGGGGTAGCGACCATCGTGGATGTGCCGGCCCCGTCGGGCACATCCACCAACCCTCCGGCTGTCAGGAACTGCGGGTCGGCCAGCAGATCGTCGGGCGACTGGACGGGCGCCCAGAACAACTCGGGCTCGGCCGCGAAAGTTAGGGCCCACTCGTCGAGAGACCGGGTGGCGAAGATCTCGTCGAGCTCGACGACCAGCGTGGCTGCGTTGTGGCGCCGGGCCCGGGGTGTGGCGAAGCGCTCGTCGTCGATCCACTCGGGCCGTCCCACCGCTCGGGCCAGCGGCGCCCAATGCCGTGCCGGCTCGAGACCCACGAGCCAGAACCGGCGGCCGTCGCCGGCGGTGTAGTTGTTCATGGCCGGGTTGCCCATGTTGTCGCGGCGGCCGATCTGCAGCGTGAGTCCCCACCCCAGTGTGATCGACAGGTCGAAGCTGATGGTGTAGGCGCCCTGGCGCAGCAGCGAAGTGCTCACGAGCTGGCCCTCGCCGGTGCGCTGCCGGGCGACGAGCGCCGCGCACACGCCGGCCGCGGCGGCCAAGGCGGTGCTGTGGTCCCCCATGCCGCCCCGCTGGAACGGCGGGTCGCCGCCCTCGGGGGTCAGCAGATGGGCGATGCCCGAACGGGCCCAGAAGCCGGCGACATCGAACGCGCCGCGGTCGGCCTCGGCGCCCTCCATGCCGTAGCCGGTGACGGACGCGTACACGAGCCGGCGATGCCGGGCCGTTACCGACGAGTGGTCGAGGCCCAGACGCTCGAGTCCCCCGAGGCGGACGTTGGTGACGAAGACGTCGGCCCTGGCGAGCAGATCCTCCATCACGGCCCGCCCGTCGTCGGTGGTGAGGTCCAGGGCGATGCTGCGCTTGCCCCGGTTGTCCATGTCGAACACCGGGTTGGTGGGCATGTCCCCGCCGAGAATGAACTGGAACAACCGGCCCGGATCGCCGCCGATGGGCTCCACCTTCACCACATCGGCGCCCCAGTCGGCCAGTATCCCGCCCGCCGCCGGCCCGGCTACCCACACGCCGAGCTCGACAACCCGGATCCCTTCCAGCGGCCCCGCCATCGGAGCGAAACGGTAGCGTCTCGGCCCGGCCGGCGACTCCGTTGCGGCCACGACCCAGCCGCTCGACCTCTTCGCTCGACCTCTTAGAGTGTCGGCGTGATTGCCGATGGCTGACGTTGGGGCCGAGCCTCGAGGGCCGCTGGACGGTGTCGTCGTTGCCGACTTCTCCCGGGTCCTGGCCGGCCCCCTGGCCGCGATGATGCTGGGCGATCTCGGTGCCGAGGTGACCAAGATCGAGCGACCCGGCCTGGGTGACGACACCCGCTCGTGGGGGCCGCCCTTCGCGGAGGACGGCTCGGCCACCTACTACCTGTCGGTGAACCGCAACAAGCGCAGCGTGATCCTCGACCTCGCCGACGAGGAGCAGCGCGCCCAGGCCCGGGCCCTGGCCGTGTCCGCCGACGTGGTGGTCGAGAACTTCCGGGCCGGCACCATGGAGCGCTTCGGCCTCGACTACGAGTCGCTGCGGGCCGACAACCCCGGCCTGGTGTACTGCCGGGTGAGCGCCTTCGGGCCCGCGGGCGGCCGGGACCTGACCGGCTACGACTTCATCGTGCAGGCGGCCAGCGGCCTGATGAGCATCACCGGAGAGGCCGACGGGTCTCCGACCAAGACCGGCGTGGCCATAGTCGACGTCTTCACCGGCCTGTACGCCACCATCGGCGTCGTCGCCGCCCTGGCCGAGCGCCACGCCAGCGGCGAGGGCCAGTTCATAGAGGTCAACCTGCTGTCGTCGGCGCTGGCAGCACTGATCAACCAGGCGTCGGCGTTCGTGAACGCCGGTGTCGTGCCCGGCCGCATGGGGAACCTCCATCCGAGCATCACCCCGTACCAGCCGTTCGCGACGGCCACCGCTCCGATCGCCATCGCAGCCACCAACGATCGCCAGTTCGCCAACCTGTGCGAAGCGCTGGGAGCGCCCCATCTCGCTGTCGACGAGCGGTTCTCGTCCAACAGTTCCCGCGTCGAGCACCGCGAGGCGCTGACGGAGCAACTCGAGTCCGTCCTGCTCGGCCGGCCTTGCGAGCATTGGGTTGAGCGTCTGACTTCGCTCGGGATCCCCTCCAGTCCCGTCAACTCGATGGACGCCGCCTTCGCGCTCGCCCAGGAACTGGGTCTCGACCCGGTGCGCCGGCTACCAGCCGGTGACGGTCGGCAGGTCCCCACGGTCGCCAATCCCATCACTATGTCCAGGACGCCTGCGTCGCACCGGCTGCCGCCGCCCGATCTCGGCGCCGACACCGACGAGGTGCTGCGGGGTCTCAGGCCCGAAGTGGGGTAGCCGCCGGCCGCCCCTCAATGTGGCGCGCCGCCGCGCCTTCACCGTCTCACCCTGACCTCGGCGCTGGCTAGCGGAAGTCGCGGCTGGGGAGGGTGGCCGGCAGGGACAGGGGGGCCAGGTGCTCGGCGATGACGTTGGCGGCGCCCTCGTGGCGCTCCAGGCGGCCCCGCACCATCAGTGCACGCGACATCAGGGCGGTCTTGCGGAACCTGGCCTGGCAGCCCTTCGACACGATCACGTTCACGAAGCCGGTCTCGTCCTCGAGGTTGATGAACATGGTGCCCCCCGCGGTCATGGGACGCTGGCGGTGCGACACCGTGCCGGCCACCTTCACCCGCCCGGCCGGGCAGGTCAGCAGGTCCGCGGCAACCACCACCCCAGCGGCGTCCAGCTCTGACCGGTGGAAGCGGGTGGGATGGCCGTCGGGGGCCACGCCGGTGGTCCACAGGTCGGCCGCCGACTGCTCCTGGGGCGACATGGGCCGCAGCTCGGGCGCCCTCGTCCCGGTGACTACGCCGGGCAGGCGGCCGGCCGCCGACTGGGCCGCCGCGCCGGCCGCCCACAGCGCCTCGCGCCGGTCCAGGCCCAGCGAGCCGAACGCCCCGGCCGCGGCCAGCGCCTCCAGCACCGGCAGGTCCAGCGGCCGCTCCCGCGACATGGCCCGGACCAAGTGCTCCATCGACTCGTAGGGGGCATCTCCGGTGATGGCTGCGGCCAGCTCCGGGCCCACGCCCCGCACCGACGACAGGCCCAGGCGCACCGCCACCCCGCCCGTGGAGGTCTCGCACGGCTCCAGCACGGCTGCGTCGGCCGACCGGTTCACGTCGGGGCCGAGCACCAACACGCCGTGGCGGCGGGCGTCCTGGCACAGCGAATGGGTCGAGTAGAAGCCCATCGGCTGAGCGTTGAGCAGCGCGGCGCAGAACGCGGCCGGATAGTGCCGCTTGATCCACGCCGAGGCGTACACCAGGTAGGCGAACGACACCGAGTGGCTCTCGGGGAACCCGTAGGTGGCGAAGGCCACCATCTTGTGCCAGATCTGCTCGCCTGCCTCCGCGCCGACGCCGCGGGTGGCCATCCCCGCGAAGAACCGGCCCCGCAGCCGCTGCATGCGCTCCACCGACCGCTTGGCCCCCATCGCCCGGCGCAGCTCGTCGGACTCCGCCGGCGTGAACCCGGCCACATCGATGGCCATCTGCATGAGCTGCTCCTGGAACAGCGGCACCCCCAGCGTCTTGGCCAGCGACCGCTCCAGCAGCGGATGCAGATAGGTGACCGGCTCGACTCCGTTGCGGCGCCGGATGTAGGGATGCACCGAGCCGCCCTGGATCGGGCCGGGACGGATCAGGGCCACCTCCACCACCAGGTCGTAGAAGCGGCGGGGCCGCAGCCGGGGCAGGGTGGCCATCTGCGCCCTCGACTCCACCTGGAACACGCCCACCGAGTCGGCCTCGCACAGCATGTCGTACACGGCGGGGTCCTGGGGCAGGGCGCCCAGGTCGATGCGCTCGCCGTGGGCCGAGGCCACCAGGTCCACCGCGTAGTGCAGCGCCGAGAGCATCCCCAGACCCAGCAGGTCGAACTTCACCAGCCCCGCCGCCGCGCAGTCGTCCTTGTCCCACTGCAGCACCGACCGGTCGGCCATCGAAGCCCACTCCACCGGGCACACCTCGGCGATGGGCCGGTCGCAGATCACCATCCCGCCCGGGTGGATGCCCAGATGCCGGGGGCCTCCCTCGGCCTCGGCGGCCAGCGCCAGCACGTCGGCGGGTATGCCGGAGCCCTCGGCGGGGTCGCCCTCGCCGTCGCCTGTGCCCAGCCCTCCCCGGCGGTCCAGCGACTTGGCCCAGCCGTCCTGGCGGGCGGGCGGATGGCCCAGCGCCCGGGCCATGTCCCGCACCGCCGAGCGGGCCCGGTAGGCGATCACGTTGGCCACCAGCGCGGTGCGGTCCCGGCCGTAGCGGCCGTACACGTACTGGATCACCTCCTCGCGCCGGTCGCTCTCGATGTCGATGTCGATGTCGGGCGGGCCGTCGCGCTCGGGCGACAGGAACCGCTCGAACAGCAGGCCCAGCTCCACCGAGTCCACGTTGGTGATGCCCAGCACGTAGCACACCACCGAGTTGGCGGCCGACCCCCGGCCCTGGCAGTAGATGTCGCGGCTGCGGCAGAACGATGCGATGTCCCACACCACCAGGAAGTAGCCACAGAATCCGAGCTGCTCGATCATGTCGAGCTCGTGGGTGACCTGGCACCAGGCGCCCGGCACCCGCTCGGCCTCTGGCGGGCCGTAGCGGGCCAGGGCTCCCTCGGTGGCGAGACGGCGCAGGAAGGCGGCCTCGTCGAGGCCGTCGGGGCACGGATACGGCGGCAGTTCCGGCGCCACCAGCGACAGGCTGAAGGCGCAGTCAGATCCCAGCCGGGCCGCGGCCTCCACCGCGCCGGGGTAGCGGGCGAAGCGGCGGGCCTGCTCGGCCCCGGAGCGCATGTGGGCGCCTCCCCAGGCGCCGAGCCAGCCGTCGTGGTCGTCGAGGCTGCGCCGGTCGCCGGCCGCGGCCAGGGCGTCGGCCAGGCGCCGTCCGCCGGGTGTGGCGTAGCGCACCGCGTTGGCACACACCGGCCGAACCCCCCGGCGCACGCCGAGCTCGGCCAGGGCGTCGTTGCGGTGGCTGTCCAGCGGGTCGCCGTGGTCCCACAGCTCCACGTACACGTTGCCGGCTCCGGCCGCGCCGGTCAGCCGGTCGAGCACGGCGGCCGCGGCCCTGGGACCGTGCTCCACCAGCGCCGAGGGCACCGCGCCGCCGTGGGCGCCGGTGAGGATCGCCCACCGGTCGCGGTGGGCCGCGGCCGCTTCCAGGAACGTCTCGGTCGACAGCCGGGGCTCGCCCTTGCGTCCGGCCATGTGAGCCTTGCTGATCAGCGTTCCCAGTGCTGCGTACCCAGCCGCGTCGCGGGCCAGCACCACCACCGAGCGGCCCCGCCTGCGCCGCTCAGACGCACGGGCAGGGGAGGACCGTCGAGCCGATCCGGGCAGGTCAAGGGTGAGCTCGGCGCCGAACACCGTGGGCAGGCCGGCGTCGGTGGCGGCCTCGGCGAAGCGCACCACCCCGTAGAAGCCGTCCCGGTCGGTCAGCGCCAGGGCGTCGAGCCCGAGCCGGACGGCCTCGGCCACCAGATCCTCCGGGTTCGACGAGCCGTCCATGAAGCTGAACCGAGAGTGAGTGTGCAGCTCCGCATACGGCACCCGAGGAAGCCCGGAGCCCTTGCCGGCTTGTTCGCGGGGGAGACTGCGGACCACGCCTGCTCCATTGGAGGAAGCGCGGTCGCTCCTGCGGTTCCCGTTCGACCACTGCGGTGTGCCCGCCCGGTCCGACAGGCGGCGCTCCAGCTCCCGCCAAGGGATGATCGGGTTGTCGAACCCCACCCCTCGACCCTAATGGATAAGAACACACGTTCGCTAATGGAAGAGTTGCATCCTATTCAGGCCACGTTCGTGTCGATCACGAGGTGACACCCCACGGCGTCGAGCGCCTTCTGAATCTGTTCAATACGGGATCGGTGGTCGGGGTCGGTGAGCTTGCGGGTGGCAGATGCGCTCATGCCGAGCCGGCGGGCGAGTTCCGTATTGGTCATGTGCTGAGAGCGCATGGCTGCGTAGAGGGCGAGTTTCGCTGCGATCGCAGCAGGAACGACGACAAGTTCCTGACCGTCCGCCGCGATACTGGGTTCGGGAACGTCGCGCTCATCGTGGGCGTATCCGGCTAGGGCGGTGGCAAGAGCGTCGGCGGCAAGGCGAAGCGTCTCGGCTCTGCCCTGTCCACCAGTGATGGCCTCGGGGACATCGGGAAAGGTCGCGACCAAGTTCCCGTCGTCGTCTGCGTCGATCTCACACGGATACGCGTAGGCCACAGGAATCAGAACTCCTTGCCGTCGATGTCCAATTGGCGCAGCATCGCGGCCAGCACACCCTTCGGTAGTTCGCCACGCCGAAGCGTAGTGAACCGCGGGCCGATGTGCAGGCGAGCATGGCTGCCCTTGCCTCGGCCAGCGTCGAGTCGGAAGGTCTGGCCGGTCTTGCGGGCATAGCGTTTGGCCCGCCTCACAAACTCGTTGCTGTCGATTTGACGACCATATCTATTAAGTATTGATACATTACAATCAGCTTAGTCCCTTTTGGAGAGGCAAACATCAGTCGTAGGTGGCCTCGAGCCACCAGCGGCCGGTCTCCAAGACGCAGAGGTGGGCCGAGCCGTCGTCGAGGACCAGCTGGAAACGGGCCTGACGCCGGCGGGCGGACGGACGCCACCAGCGCTCATCCAGCGGCCACGGCCCAGCCCAGGCAATGACCGTTCGGCTGCGACCCGCAGAGTCCGTCACTTGCCTTGGTGTCGCGCTCGCCTCACCCCGGCCACTGACGGTGACGGGATCGCCGTCTCGGTCGGTGACAGTGATCGGCTTGGGTGGGGCCAACACCACTGCTGGGGAGGGTGACGGCAGCCGTCCCTGCCAAGGAGCCTCTGCCGCCTTGACCTTCTTCTTGGTCTTCTTGGCTTCCTGGGAGCGGACGGTGGCACCAAACGGAGACCGGCGGCCGGTGTCGGCGGGGCGGCGCCCGCCGGCCAGGCGGGGCACGGTCACCGCCTCGGCGCCCAGCAGACCCTGCAACCGGGCCAGCGCTCGGGCGGCCCGCTCATCGGCCGCGCTCGTCGCTCCCCACATCCCGAGTTGACGGCCGTCGGCGGGAGCCACCACACAGGGCGTGACCCGGATGAGCGTGATCGGGCCGGTGGGACGCTCCGGCGACCGGTACCAGCCCTCCAGCTGCCAGCGCACCCGATCGACGACGTCGGCCGCGCTGAAGCGGAGTTCGTGGCGCCAGCGGCGGCTGCTGGCATGACCGCTGCCGGAATGGGCCTCGATGCCGATGCTCACACAGTCCAGACCGTTGCGGGCCAGCCGGGCCACTATGGCGCCGGCCAGTGCCCTGGCCATGAACGCCACCGTCTCGATCCGGTCGGCGGGCGGATCGATCTCTGCCTCGACACTTGCGCCTTCACCGGTGGCCTCAGCCTGCAGCGGGCGGTCGTCGAGCCCGCGGGCCAGACGGTGGGCCAGCAGCCCCGGCCGGCCGAAACGGCCCAGCACATCGGGCTCGCTCAGCTCGGCCAGATCACCCAGCGTCCGGATCCCCAGCCGCCACAGCACGTCGAGCAGCGCCCCGGCGCCGTCCTCGTCGCCGTGCAGCGGCGAGACCTGATCGGCTAGGGAGATCAGGGGCAAGCCGGCCAGGAACTGCTGGCCCTGCCGGGGCGGCACCACCAGCACAGCCACCGGCGCAGCGGCCGATCGAGCGGCCAGGCCGGCTGCGAAGAGTCCGTCGGCCACGCCCACCCCGGCTCCCGGCGCAGAGGGCACCGCGTCGGCGACAGCCCTGACGACGAGTTCGGCCAGAGCCTGCTCGCCGCCGAAGTAGCGCGACGGCCCCCTCGCTCCGAACACATGCAATCCGGGCCGCAGCGCCTCGGCCAGGGGAGTGAACTGCTCCAGCGCCGCGGCCACCAGTTCACCGTCGCGGGCGTCGGAGTCTCCGAGGCGCACGACCACAATCCGCTCGGCCTGCGCTGGTGTCGTCGCTTCCATCGGTCCCGTCATCGGTCCGCCGCCATCCGAGGGTGGTGCCGGAGGTTGCTGATGAGACGTGCTCATGCCATCGGCGTGCAGGCGGCGGCTAGCCCGCTCGACGTTCCCTGAGGTCTTCTAGATCCCGGTCGAAAGCGGAAGCGGAGGCCCGGGCGGGATCCGCACAGGCCACCCGGCCGTCCTCCGAGGGCAGCCACACAAGCATCCGGCGGGGTCGGGACGCCGCTCCCCGGCCCCCGACGGTCACTTCGGCCTGGCGGGCCAGCAGCCGTCCGTGACCGCCGTCGATGCCCGTCCACCGCGTCTGCTCGATCATCAATCGGACTTCCGGCTGCAGGCCGGACACGGTGTCTGTCGAAGCGCCGCCGAGTGCGCAGATCAGCGAGGCGCCGTGCTCGCGCATCCGGGCCAGCAGCTGCCGTGACGTCGCGCCCATCACCCGGATCGCAGGTCCCAGCAGCACGAGATCGAAGCCGCTCACCACCGCGCCCAGCACGTCGGCTGCGGTGCTCCTGTCCCGTCCTGCCGCCGGCAGGTCCACCAGTGCCCAGCGGTCCAGGTCGACGCCCCGCTCGGCCAGCGCGGCCACGCCCAGATTGGCCATCCCGACCGCGGCCACCCAGCTGCCTCTCCGGGAGGTCTCGGCCGCCAGCGCCACCGCCAGCGTCGTCGAGCCGTGGCCGCCGACCGCTACCGCGGTGCCCCGCCGGATGCTGCCCCCCGGCAGCAGCGGCGCCAGAGCCCCCTCCACCGGAATCCGCCGCTCATGGGCTCCTCCGGCGAGCGCGCTGGACCGGTCGGGAAGCACCCGCGCCGTGGATGGGACCGCCATCAGCCCAATATACAAACATATGTTCGTTTCAGCCAGTTGAGCCGGCGCCGTCACGCTGGCTCTCGGGTGATCAGGCCCCGCCTCTGACGCCTGTCAGCCAGTCGAGGATGGTGAGGACCAGCTCGTCGGAATGGCGCCGGTCGGTGAAGAGGTGGTCGGCGCCGGCGATGGTGTGCAGGGTGGCCGAGCCGGCCCGGGCCAGCGCTTCGGTCTGCTCATGGCCCACCACGGTGTCGGCTCCGGCCTGGACCACCAGCATGGGCCGGCCCAGAGACGCCGCGGCGGCCGCGACATCGTGTTGGTGCAGGTCGTCGAGGAAGTCCCGTCCCACCCTCACCGGCTTGGGCCCGATCCACACCTCGCCCGAGCCCTCGGCGCGGATCTTCTCCAGCGCATCGTCGGAGAAGAGATGCTCCACGTGGGCGACCGAGGCCGGGGAGGCCACCGCCACCACCTGGGCCACGGTGTGCAGGCGGGATGCGGCCAGCACCGCGGCCGACCCGCCCAGGCTGTGCCCGACCAGCACGCAGGGTCCGGCCCCGCGGCGGATCAGCGCCACTGCGGCTGCGGTGACGTCACTGACGTTGGTGGCGACCGTGGTCTCGGCCAGCTCGCCTCCGCTCTCGCCCAGGCCGGTGAAGTCGAAGGCCAGGGTCAGGTACCCGCCGGCGGCCAGGCCCTTGGCGATGCGGGTGGTGGTGAACAGGTCCTTGGAGCAGGTGAAGCAGTGGCACAGCAGGGCCGCCCCGACCACTGCGGTGCCGTCACCGGGCCGGTGAAGCACGGCCGCCAGCCTGGCCCCGGCCCCGCCCGTGAACTCGAAGCGCTCAGTTGTCGGTGACGCCGCCATCTAGGCACCCGGGGCGGGGCTCGCGGCTACGTCGCCCCTGTCGGAGCAGCCGACGCTTCGGCAGTAGCCGCAAGCGGTAAGGTCCGGTCCCGTGACTTCCATTACTCGGCTGGTGCTTCGCATAGGCCTGGCCCTTGCCGTGTCGTTCCTCGTCGCCTGCTCCGACAGCCAGAGTACCGACGCCCCAGCGGCCGACGACGTTGCGCCGCCGGAAGAGGTCATGCCGGCTGAGGAGCCCGAGCCGGTCGAGGAGCCTGAGCCGGAGCCGGCTGGGGAGCCTGAGCCGGTCGAGGAGCCTGAGCCGGAGCCGGCTGGGGAGCCTGAGCTGGTCGAGGAGCCTGAGCCGGAGCCGGCTGGGGAGCCTGAGCCGGTGGAGGAGCCTGAGCCGGAGCCGGCTGGGGAGCCTGAGCTGGTGGAGGAGCCTGAGCCGGAGCCGGTCGAGGAGACCGCCGCGGCTATCGACACGTCGACCGTGGACCGCCTCAAGCGGAACGCTGAGCAGTTCGAGTACACGATCGGCACTCCCGGGGGCGCGCTCACCGTCACCACCATCTCCGAGCCGCTCACCTTCAACCTGGCCATCTCCAACGACGCGTCGTCGTCGAACGTGCTCGGATACCTCTTCGAGGGCCTCACCGAGACCTCCTGGCTGACCTACGAGGTGGAGCCGTTGCTGGCCGAGTCCTGGGAGCGCTCCGACGACGGCCTGACGTGGACCTTCCACCTGCGCCGGGACGTCGCCTGGCACGACGGCGAGCCCCTGACCGCCCACGACGTGGGCTTCACCTTCAACCGGATCATCTACAACGACGACATCCCCGCCAGCAGCCGCTCAACCTTCGAGTTCCGGTACCTGGACGCCGGCGGAGCCTGGCAGCAGAGCCGTATGGCCGTGTCCGTGATCGACGACCACACCGTCGAGTTCACCCTGCCGGTGCAGTTCGCCCCCTTCCTGCGCTCCATGGGCACCGCCATATACCCGAGGCACATCCTCGAGCCCCACGTCGACGACGGCACCTTCATCGAGATGTGGGACATCGAAACCGACCCGGCCGAGATCATCGGCACCGGCCCGTTCACCATCGAGAGCTACCAGCCCGGCGAGCGGGTGGTCCTGGCCCGCAACCCCGACTACTGGCTGACCGACGGCGAGGGCAACCGCCTGCCGTACCTGGACCGGATCGTCCACGACATCGTCGAAGACCTGGACGCGGAGCTGGCCGGGTTCGTGGCGGGCGACTCCGATGTCCACGGGGTGCTGGGCGAGGAGTACGCACAGCTCGAGCCCCTACAGGAGGAGGGAAACTTCACGATCCACCGGCGGGGGCCCGGCTTCGGCACGACGTTCCTCACGTTCAACGTCAACCCGGGCGTCAGTCCCGACACCGGGGAGCCCTACGTCGCCGCCCACAAGCTGGACTGGTTCGGCAACGTCCAGTTCCGCCAGGCTGTGGCCCACAGCATCGACAAGAGCACCATCATCGAGGACGTCCAGCACGGCCTCGGCTATCCGCAGTGGTCCTCCGTGAGCCCCTCGGCCGGCGACTTCCACAACCCGGACGTCAGGCGCTACCCCTACGACATCGACAAGGCCAACGCGATCCTCGACAACATCGGCTGGACCGACACCGACGGCGACGGGATCCGCGAGGACTCCGACGGCAACGCCATCGAGTTCAGGCTGGTGACCAACACCGGCAACAGCGTGCGGCAGGATGTCACCCAGATCATCCAGCAGGGAATGGAGGCCGTCGGGCTCGGGGTGGACTACGAGGCGATCGACTTCGGGTTGCTCGTCGGCCAGCTGACGAGCACCTATGACTGGGAGGCCATCGTCATCGGCTTCACCGGAAGCCCCGACCCCTACAGCGGGATCACCCTCTGGCACAGCACCGGCGACCTGCACCTGTGGTACCCCAACCAGCCCGAGCCGGCCACCGACTGGGAAGCCGAGATCGACGCGATGTACGTGCTGGGAAGCCAAGAGCTCGACCACGCCCGGCGGGTGCGGTACTACCTGAACGCCCAGGAGGTCGCGGCGTCCAACCTGCCTCTCATCTACACGACGCTGGGTGAGCGGCTGACCGCGACGCGCAACGTGTTCGGCAACGCGACGCCCACCCTGTACGCCATCTGGGACATCCGCTACCTGTACCGGACCGACCAGTAGCCGGATCTCGGGAGCGCTTCCTGCGGCAGGTGCGGACAATCCGACCCGAGAATCCTAGGGGTGGCTCGTTGCCGGGTTGAGCGGCCGCATAGAGTCCAGGCCATGTATGACCTGAAGATCAGCGGTGGGCTGCTCGTGGACGGCACCGGCGAACCGCCTCGCCCAGCCGATGTGGGCGTGGTCGGCGACAAGATCGTGGCGGTCGGCCCGGAGCTGACGGGCGACTCGGCTCGCACCATCGACGCTTCCGGCCAGATCGTCACTCCCGGCTTCGTGGACGTGCACACCCACTACGACGGCCAGGCCACCTGGGACGACCTGCTCGAGCCCAGCTCGGGCCACGGGGTGACCACCGTCGTCATGGGCAACTGCGGAGTGGGGTTCGCGCCGGTGCGCCCCGGCACCGAGGAATGGCTGATCCAGCTGATGGAGGGCGTGGAGGACATCCCCGGAGCCGCCCTGTCGGAGGGGATCGCCTGGGGCTGGGAGTCCTTCGGCGAATACCTGGACGCCCTCGACGGCCGGCGCTGGGCCATCGACGTGGGCACCCAGGTCCCCCACGGAGCGGTGCGGGCCTACGTGATGGGCCGGCGCGGCGCTCGCAACGAGCCGGCCGACGCCGACGACATCGGCCGCATGGAGCGCATCGTCGCCGACGCGGTCTCGGCCGGCGCGCTGGGCGTGTCGACGTCGCGGACCATCGCTCACAAGGCCATGGACGGCGAGCCGGTGCCCGGGACGTTCGCGGCCGCCGACGAGCTGTTCGCGCTGGGCCGCGGGCTGCGCGACGGCGGCGGAGGCGTCTTCGAGCTGGCCCCGGTCGGGTCGGCCGGCGAGGACATCGTCCAGCCCCGGTCCGAGGTGGAGTGGATGCGGCGCCTGTCGGCCGAGATCGGCCAGCCGGTCTCTTTCGCCCTGCTGCAGGTCCCCGCCGCGCCCGATCTGTGGCGCGAGCTCATGGACATGTCGGAGCGGGCTGCGGAGGAGGGAGCGCAGCTCTACCCGCAGGTGGCGGGGCGCCCCTTCGGCCTGCTGGTGGGCTGGCAGACCAGCCACCCCTTCGCGCTGCGTCCCACCTATCGCGACATCGAGCACCTCGACATCGCCGAGCGCGTCGAGCGCCTGCGCGACCCGACCGTGCGGGCCGCGATCTGTTCGGAGGCCGACGGCGAGCGCCGGGGCGGGATGCAGGAGGGCGTGGGCGTGCTCGTCTCCAAGATGCTCGATCAGCTCTACATGCTCGGCGACCCTCCCGACTACGAGCCGGCGCCCGAGCGCTCCGTCTCGGCCGTCGCCGCCGCAGCCGGCGTCAGTACCGCCGAGGCCGCCTACGACGCCTTCTGTGACGAGGACGGCCGCGCTCTGCTGATGGTGCCGATGTTCAACTACGTGGACGGCAACCACGACGCGATCCGCGAGCAACTCACCCACCCCCGGGCGGTGATGGGACTCTCCGACGGCGGCGCCCACTGCGGCCTGATCTGCGACGCCTCCATGCCGACCACCATGATCAGCCACTGGACCCGGGACCGCAGCCGGGGCGAGCAGCTGCCGCTCGAATGGGTGGTGCGCAAGCAGACCCAGGACACGGCGGCACTGTTCGGCCTCAACGACCGGGGCGTGGTGGCGCCGGGCAAGCGGGCCGACCTGAACGTGATCGACCACGGCGCCATCCGGCTGCGCACGCCCCGCCTCGTGCATGACCTTCCGGCCGGGGGGCGCCGGCTGCTGCAGCACGCCGACGGCTACACGGCCACCATCGTGGCCGGTGAGCAGACCCGGGCCGGCGGCGTCGACACCGGGGCGCGGCCCGGTCGCCTGGTGCGGGGCCGCCGCGTCGCCTGAAGAGAGCGTCATGGGTGCCTGCGACGAACGGGTGGTGATCGTCACCGGCGCGGGCCGTGGGCTCGGTCGGGCCCATGCCCTGGCCTTCGCGGCCGAGGGCGCCCATGTGCTGGTCAACGACCTCGGTGCTTCCAGTGACGGCTCGCAGCCCGGCTCCGACGACGCCGCCACCGCAGTGGTGGACGAGATCGCCGCCTCGGGCGGCTCGGCCGCCGTCAATCATGCCGACGTGGCCGACTGGGACCAGGCGGGCGCCATGGTGGGCCAGGCCATCGACACCTGGGGCCGCCTGGACACGCTGGTGTGCAACGCCGGGTTCCTGCGCGACCGGATGCTGGTCAACATGAGCGAGCAGGAGTGGGACGCGGTGGTGCGGGTGCACCTGAAGGGGCATTTCGCGCCGGCGCGCCATGCGGTCGCCCACTGGCGGGAGCGCCAGAAGGCCTCCGGTGGTGAGGCGCCGGCCGCCCGGATCGTCAACACGTCGTCGGGAGCGGGCCTGATGGGATCCATCGGCCAGGGCAACTATGTCGCCGCCAAGGCCGCCATCGCCGCGCTGACGATCCAGCAGGCCGCGGAGTGGGGCCGCTACGGCGTGCTCGCCAATGCCATCGCCCCCGATGCCCGCACCCGGATGACGGCGGTGATCCCCGACTACCCGGAGCAGCCCGACGACGGCTGGGATCCCAAAGCGCCGGCCAATGTCTCGCCCCTCGTCGTGTGGCTCGGAAGCGCGGACTGCGACGTCACCGGGAGGGTGTTCGAGTGCACCGGGGGCCAGCTCAACGTGTGTGACGGATGGCAGCACGGACCGGTGATGTCGGTGGGGGAGAGGCCGATGACAGTGGCTGAGGCGGGCGACCTGGCCCGCCGCTCGAGCGAGGCAGAGCAGCCTCCGGCTGCGGTTTACGGCACCCGTTAACGCGATCTTCAGCCGGTGTTCTCCGAGTGTTCGCGGTTGTTCAAAAAAATCTGTGACAAAAATGTGACAAACCGGTGACGATGGTGTAACCTGGTCAACAGGACCCGGGTCTGAACGACAGGATTCGCCAGAACCGGATCCACAATCCCCCCCTCCAGGGACCGTGCGGAGCCCGCCAGTATGGCGCTGGCGGGCTCCGGCGCGTCTCGCCCGGCGGGCTCCGCCGCGCGTTACGATCCATCCCTGTTCTAGCTACCGGAGTGACCCGCATGAGCGAGCCGATCTACGACGCCCGGACCTTCTGGGATCTGCTCTGCCGACGGGTCGCGGCCACACCCGACACGAAGATGCTCATCGACGATTCGGGCCGCTCCCTGACCTTCGCCGAGTTCAAGGACCAGGCCGAACGGGTGGCGGCCGGACTGCGGGACCTGGGGGTCACCGAGGGAACACCGGTCACCTGGGTGCTGCCCACCCGCATCGAGACCGTGCTGCTGAGCTTCGCCCTCAGCCGGCTGGGCGCCGTGCAGAACCCGATCATCCACATCTACCGCCGTCGCGAGGTCGAGTTCTGCGTCCGGCAGACGATGGCGGAGCTGGTCGTGCATCCCGGCGTCTGGAACGGCTACGACTACGGCGCCATGGTCGATGAGATCGTCGCCGGTCTCGATCACGAGGCTCGGACGCTCGCCGGCTACGACGCCCTTCCCGAAGGCGACCCGGCCACCCTGCCGCCGGCCTCCGACCCCGCCGGCGCCGACACCGTGCGCTGGCTGTACTACACCTCGGGAACGACGTCGGACCCCAAGGGCGTGAAGCACACGGACCCGTCGCTGATCGCCGGCGGGATCGGGCTGGCCCGGGCGCTGGACATGAGCGAGGACGATGTCGGCTCCATCGCCTTCCCCTACGCCCACATCGGCGGGCCCGACTACATCGTCACGATGCTCGCGACCGGGTTCGGCGCGGTGCTGGTCGAGCGCTTCGACCCGGCTGCCGCGGTGCTGGCCTACGCCCACCACGGAGTGACCATGGCCGGCGGCTCGACGGTCTTCTACCAGATGTTCCTCGAGGAGGACCGCAAGTCGCGGGAGTCCACCGGCCGCCCGGCCATGCCCGCTCTGCGAGTCCTGTCGGGCGGGGGCGCCCCCAAGCCTCCCGAGATCTACTTCCGGGTGAAGGAGCAGATGGCGGTGCCCGTGGCCCACGGCTACGGCATGACGGAGTGCCCGATGATCTCCCAGGGCTCTCCCCGTGACAGCGACCACCAGCTGGCATACACCGACGGGAAGCCGGTCCACGGCTGCGAGGTGTCCATAGTGGCCATGGCCGCCGACGGCGGCGAGGCTCCCGCTCCCGCCGGCGTCCAGGGCGAGGTCAGGGTGAGAGGACCGATGCTGTTCTCGGGCTACACCGATCCCAGCCTCGACACGGAGGCCTTCGACGCCCGCGGCCGCTTCCGCACCGGCGACCTGGGCGTGCTGGGCACCGACGGGCACCTGACGCTGACCGGACGGGTCAAGGACATCATCATCCGCAAGGGAGAGAACATCTCGGCGAAGGAGATCGAGGATGTGCTGTACACCCACGACAAGGTGGGGGCGGCCGCGGTCATCGGCCTGACCGACCGCAAGCGGGGCGAGAGGGTCTGCGCGGTGGTCGAGACCGCGCCCGGCTCGGACGACCTGACCTTCGAGGAGATGGTGGAGGCCTGCCTGGCGGCCGGCCTGGCCCGCCAGAAGGTCCCCGAGCAGCTCGAGATCCATCCCGGCCCGCTGCCCCGCAATGCCACCCTCAAGATTCTCAAGCACAAGCTGCGGGAGGTCTACGAGACCAGGCGGCCGGTCTTCTTGGAGAGGCGGGAGCTCTACGTGGCACGACAGGAAGAGGATTGAGGCGCATCAATGGCTGAAATCACCATCTATCACAACAAGCATTGAAACTCCTCCAAGAATGCCGTGGCGGTCGCCACGGACGCCGGCGTCGAGTTCGATGTGGTGCTCTACATGTCCGATCGTCCCGACCGCGACACGCTCCGGGGCATCGTCGAGCGGCTGGAGGACCCGGTCGAGAACCTGGTTCGCAAGGACTCGCAGTTCTCCAAGCTCGAGCTGGACCCCGCCGACTACGTCGCCAACCCCGACGCGGTGGTGGAGGTGCTGCTCAAGTACCCGAGGCTCCTGCAGCGCCCGGTGCTGGTGCGGGGCGATCGGGCCATCATCGGACGGCCCCTGGGCGACATGAAGGCCAAGGACCGCCTGGCCGAGTTCCTGGGCCCGAGCGGCCCGTGAGCGCAGCGAGCAGGAGCGGGAATCACGGCGTGACCACGCTCGGCGTTCCGCGGTTCGCTACCGTGGGACACGGCCAAGCCGACTACATCGCCAACGACAAGAGGAGAGCCGATGCGCATCGTTGTTGACTTTGACCTGTGCGAGAGCAACGCCGTCTGCATGCAGATCGCGCCCGACATCTTCGAGGTGCGAGACGACGACTTCCTCTACATCCTCAACGAGACGCCCGGCGAGGCCGACCGGGCCAGGGTGGAGGAGTGCGTGCAGCGCTGCCCCAAGCAGGCCATCTCCGTAGCAGAGGACTGAGCCGACCCCGGGAGCCGACTGCACATGACCCAAGCCCCGCGCGCCGTCACCGTCGTCGGGGCCTCGCTGGCCGGGTTGAACGCGGCTGAGGCCCTGCGTCGTGAGGGCTTCGATGGTCCGGTCACGCTGATCGGTGCCGAGGCTCACCTGCCCTATGACCGGCCTCCCCTGTCCAAGCAGGTTCTCGCGGGCGACTGGGAGCCCGAGCGGGCCGCGCTGACCGACTCCGAGGAGCTGGAGTCCGACGGCATCGAGGCCCGTCTCGGTGTGCGGGCCACCGCCTTGGACCTGGCCGCTCGCGAGCTGACCCTTCACACCGGTGAGACCGTCGCCTTCGACGGGCTCGTCGTCGCCACCGGGGCTCGCTGCCGCACGATGCCGGGCACCGAGGAGCTCGACGGAGTGCACGTCCTGCGCTCGCTGGACGACTGCCTGGCGCTGCGAGCCGACTTCGAGGCGATCCCGCAGCGGGTCGTGGTGGTGGGCGCGGGATTCATCGGGGCGGAGGTGGCCGCGACCGCCAGAGGACGCGGCCTGGACGTGACGTTGGTGGAGGCGCTGCCAACCCCCCTGAGCCGGGTGCTCGGTGACGAGATGGGCCAGGTGTGCGCCCAGGTCCACCGCGACCACGGTGTCGACCTGCGCACCGGGGTCGGCGTGGACCGCATCTCGGGTGACGGCCGGGTGCAGCAAGTGACGCTGTCGGACGGCTCGACGGTCGACGCAGACGTGGTCGTGGTCGGCATCGGGGTGATCCCCAACACCGAATGGCTGGACGGTTCCGGGCTGGAGCTGGATGACGGTGTGCTCTGCGACGCCTCGTGCCTGGCCGCCGAGGGGGTGACCGCGGCGGGCGACGTGGCCCGCTGGCCCAACGAGCTCTTCGGCGAGACGATGCGGGTGGAGCACTGGGACAACGCCGCCCAGCAGGGATCCCACGCGGCCCGGCGCCTGCTCGACCCGGCGGTGGGGCCGTTCACTCCGGTGCCGTGGTTCTGGAGCGACCAGTACGACCGCAAGATCCAGCTGGCCGGCCGCGTGCGCGGCGACGACGATGTCCGGGTAGTGACGGGATCGGTCGAGGAGCGGCGTTTCGCGGCGATCTACGGTCGAGCGGGACGCATCACGGGCGTGCTCGGGTTCAACCGGCCCCGCCATGTGATGCGCTACCGGGCCCTGATCGAGCAGGGAGCCAGCTTCGACGAGGCCCTCGCCGCCGAGTTCTGACTAGGTGTGACGACCCAGGACGTTGTCCCTGCTGCGAAGCGCGGGGCGCGGCCGGCTAGTACCGGATCTTCGAGCGCTCGAGGCAGTGGTTCACCGGGTCCACCTTCACGCCGGCCACCTGCATCGCCGTCGTGCCCAGCAGCGGGTCGGCGCCCTCGGCGCCGAAGAACACGGCGGCGGGGGAGTCCTCGCCCGCGAAGCTGAGGATCGCGAGTCCGAGGTCGAGCCTGACCGGGCTGCCGTCGGCCAGTTCGACCAGCCGACTCGTCACCGGCGCTATCCCGATCTCTTCGAGCCTGCTGCGGGGGACGATGCTGGTGGTCGTCCCCGTGTCGGCCAGGAACTCGCCCTCCCAGGCCCGCTCCGGCTCGGCCGGGTTCCTGACCGTCACAGTCACAAACGTCTCGCCCACGGCCCGGTTCCTTCCTGCCGGGGCGGCCCGGCGTCGTGTCGGATGTTGGCAGGCCTGCTGTCGCTACAGGCGCTGCGGGGGCAGCAGCGTCAGGCGCCTGTTGGCCGGGTCCACCTGAACGCCGACCGCCTCCATCGCGGTCAGCCCCAGCAGCGGCTCGGCGCCGTCGTCGCCGAACACCACGTAGGCCGGTGTGCACTGGCCGAGGAACTCGAAGTTGGCGCCCCCGGTGTCCAAGTCGATGACGTTGCCGTCGGCGAGTTCGTACCGCCGGGTGCCAGCGGGCTGGATGCCGATGGCCTCGAGATGCTTGCGCGGCACAATGCTGTTGGTCGATCCGGCGTCCACGAGGAACGTCCCCTCCCAGGTCCGCTCCGGCTCGGCCGGGTTCTTGACCGTCACGGTCACGTAGGTTGCTCCCATCGGCTGCTTCCCTTCCGCCGGGCGGCTCCAGCATCGTGGCTTCACGTCTGGCTCAGCAGCTGAGCGATGCCTCCAAGATGTCGATCCTGGGGCCATGAGAGTGTAGTTCATGATGTGTCACTTCACACGCGCCCGAGCGGAGCGTGCTCTGGCTGGGCCTGCGAATCCAGCGGCGTCCGCGGGATTCGTCGTCCGGTGCCGGTAGCCTGAGGCGGTCCCGCCGACGGCGGGACGTGTCGTGCGCAGCACGCAGGCTGCCGGCCTCGCACTGCGGGCCATGCAGCCGGGTCCGATACCCAACGGAGATCCCATGCCAACCAGCCTCCCTCCCAAGGCCGAGACCATCGCCTCGATGGTGGAGACCTTCGGACTCTCTGAGACCGACACCGGTTCTCCCGAGGTCCAAGTCGCTCTGCTGTCGGATCGCATCAACCACCTCACCGAGCATCTGCGGGTCCACAAGAAGGATCACCACAGCCGGAGGGGCCTGCTGATGCTGGTGGGTCGGCGCAGGAGGCTGCTCGACTACGTGAAGGAGAACGACGTCGAGCGGTACCGGGCGCTAATCGCCCATCTCGGTCTGCGACGCTGAGCACGATGGGGCGGCTCCAGGGCCGCCCCTCTGGCTGCCAGGCGCCGAGGTCGGCGTCGACCAGCCAGCGACGATCCCAGTGACAACCGACATCAGGCGCGACCGCTCCGGTGCTAGTCGCATCGGCCCCGCCCCTCGCCGGGTGGGACCGATACGACTGGGAACTGGCGGGGTCGTGCCGAGATCGGACCCCTGCCGGGGTCCTCAAGGAGTATTCCCATGGCCGATGCCATTTCTGTCACTGGTGCGTTCACACGCGCCGAAGGCAAGGACGCCACCTTCGAGACGGGCCTGCTGGCCCCGCTCGCGGGTGGCGCCGTCACCGCCCAGATGGGCGACACCGTGGTGCTCGTCACCGCTACTGGCGCCAAGTCCCCCCGGGAGGGCGCCGACTTCTTCCCCCTCACCGTCGACGTCGAGGAGCGGATGTACGCCGCCGGCCGCATCCCCGGCTCGTTCTTCCGGCGCGAGGCCCGCGCCGGCGAGCAGGCCATCCTGACCTGCCGGCTCATCGACCGGCCCCTGAGGCCCAGCTTCCCCGACGGGTTCCGCAACGAGGTTCACGTCGTCGCCACCGTGCTCGGTGCCGATCAATCACATCCCTACGACATCGCTGCGCTCAACGCGGCCTCCCTGGCGCTGTGCATCTCGCCCGTCCCCTTCGACGGGCCGATCGGCGCGGTGCGGGTGGCCTGGTCGTCGTCGGGCGAGTGGGTGCCGTTCCCTACCTACGAGGAGGGCGAGAGCTCTGCCTTCGAGATGGTGGTGGCCGGCCGGCTCGCCGGTGACGACGTGGCGGTGATGATGGTCGAGGCCGGAGGCACCTCCGCCACCTGGGAGCTGTACCAGGACGGTACGCCCAAGGTCGATGAGGACGTGCTCGCCGGCGGCCTGGAAGCGGCCAAGACCTGGATCCGGGAGATGATCGAACTGCAGCAGCAGATGATCGACGCGGTCGGCCCGGTGGCGAAGATGGAGGTGCCGCTGGCTGTCGACTACACCGACGAGATCCTCGACGCGGTGCGCGACACCGCACTTGACCGCATCGCCGCCGTTCAGACGATCGCCGACAAGACCGAGCGCCAGGCGGCGGAGTCCACGCTGGCCGCGGAGGTCGCGGCCGAGATGGAGGGCCGCTTCAGTGACGATCCCTCGGTGGCCAAGCAGGTCAAGAGTGCAGTGCGCTCCATCACCAAGGAGGTCGTGCGCAAGCGCATCGTCACCGAGGGCGTCCGCATCGACGGCCGGGCCACCGACCAGCTGCGCCCGCTCATGAGCCGGGTCGGGGTTGTCCCCACGGCCCACGGCTCCGGGCTGTTCCAGCGGGGCGAGACCCAGGTGCTGAACTTCACCACGCTCGGGATCGGCCGTAGCGACATGCTGATCGACGATCTGTCGCCCACCGAGAAGAAGCGCTACTTCCACCACTACAACTTCCCGCCGTTCTGCACCGGCGAGACCGGCTTCATGCGCGGGCCCAAGCGGCGCGAGATCGGCCACGGCGCGCTGGCTGAGCGAGCCGTGTTCCCGGTGGTGCCCGGGTTCGAGGACTGGCCCTACACGGTGCGCACCGTGTCGGAGGTGATGGCGTCCAACGGGTCGAGCTCGATGGCGTCGGTGTGCGGATCCACGCTGTCGCTGATGGACGCCGGCGTGCCGATCAAGGCGCCGGTGGCCGGGGTGGCCATGGGCCTGGTCCACGCTGAGGACGCCTGGGTGACCCTCACCGACATCCTCGGCGCCGAAGACGCCTTCGGAGACATGGACTTCAAGGTGGCCGGGACCACCGACTTCATCACCGCACTGCAGCTCGACACCAAGATTGCGGGCATCCCGGCGTCGGTTCTGGCCGACGCTCTGCAGCAGGCGCGCGCCGCTCGGCTGGACATCCTCGACGTGATGGCCGAGACCATCATCGAGCCGCGGCCCGAGGTGCGCGACACCGCCCCGAAGATCACCACCTTCGAGATCCCGGTGGAGAAGATCGGCGAGGTGATCGGGCCCAAGGGCAAGGTGATCAACGCCATCCAGTCCGAGACCGGAGCCGACATCAGCGTCGACGACGACGGCGCGGTCGGCGTCGTGGCCATCGCCTCCACCGATGGGGGCGCAGTGGCCGAAGCCGAACGGCAGATCAAGCTCATCCTGGATCCGCCCACCGCCGATGTGGGGGCCACGTACCGGGGACGGGTTGTGAACATCACCAAGTTCGGGGCGTTCGTGAACATCCTCCCCGGGCGTGACGGCCTGGTCCACATCTCCAAGCTGGGCGGCGGCAGGCGCATCGACAAGGTCGAGGACGTGCTGGAGCTTGGCGAGGAGATCGAGGTCGTCGTCGAGGACGTCGACCCCAACGGCAAGATCTCGCTCATTCCCAAGCCGGAGGACTCCGACGGTGACGGCCCCTCTCCGTCCCGGCGCCGGGATCCGGCCCGCTCCGGCTCCGATGGCCGGACCCAGGGCCGCGGCGCGGCCGGCGGCGGATGGGACCGTGATTCTGGCCGGGGTGGCCGTGAGGACACCTTCGGGCGTGATCGGGACCGCAGCCGGTCCGAGCCGCGTCGATCGGACGCGGGTCGTGCCGACCGGGGCGACGGCGGGACGCGTCGCGATGACCGGGGCGGCTCCCGCCAGAGGCAGCCGGCGCCGGTGTCCAGCGCCAGGGCGGTCTCGTTCGAGGATTCCTTCGACTCGGAGCTGGAACGCGAGTTCGGCGAGCTGGGCCCGGACCCGCGGGTCCGGCGCGGAGGACGCCGCGGTGCCCGCGGGTCCCGCTAGAGGCCGAGCGGGTCTGGCAATGTCGCGCTCATATCGCGAGGCGCTGAGCGAGGCCGCTGGGCCCGAGCGGCCCGTGAGCGCAGCGAACAAGAGCGGGCGACAGGCCCGAGCGGCCCGTGAGCGCAGCGAACAAGAGCGGGCAATACGGCCATGATCAGGCTCGGTGTCTGCGGCGCCACGGGGCGCATGGGCACCGAGGCCTGCCGGGCCATCGACGCCGACCCGGACACCGAACTGCTGGCCGCGATCGGCTCAGCCGGCTCGGTCGACGAGTTCGTCGAAGCCGGCGTCGAGGTGGTGGTGGACTTCACCGTCGCGGAGGCGGTCCGGTCCAATGCTCCAGCGCTGGCCGCGGCAGACATCCACGCAGTGATCGGCACTTCCGGGCTGGGTGCCGACGACCTGGAGGCCTTGCGCGTGAGCTTTGTGAGAAGCCACTGCATCGTCGCGCCGAACTTCGCGGTGGGCGCGGTGCTCATGACTCGATTCGCGGCTCTGGCCGCCCCTTACTTCGACACCGCCGAGGTGATCGAGCTGCATCACGACCGCAAGGTGGACGCGCCCTCGGGCACAGCCATGGTGACCGTCGAGGCGATGGCGGAGGCATCCGACGACTGGGCGCCGGACCCCACAGCCAGCGAGAGCCTGCCCGGAGCGCGCGGCGGACGCGGTCCGGCCGGGATCCCGGTCCACTCGGTGCGCCTCAAGGGATTGGTCGCGCATCAGGAGGTGATGCTCGGCGGACCCGGTGAGACCCTGACGATCCGTCACGACACGATCGACCGGTCGGCGTTCATGCCGGGCATGCTGCTCGCGGTGAAGCGCGTGGTAACGCTCGGGCCGGGCGTGACCGTCGGCCTCGGCGGGGTCCTGGGCATCTAGGCCGGAGCGAGGGCGCTGAGTGCGCCGGCTGGCGTCACCGGGGTGGATCGTCTCGCACATCTTCGCGCTGGCGATGGTGGTGCTGATGGTCAACCTGGGGTTCTGGCAGCTCCGGCGGCTGGATGAGCGCCGCGCCGACAACGCCCAGGTCGCCGCGGCGATGACTCAGGCTCCGGCGGACATTGCCGCGTATCTCGACACGCGCGGGCTTCCCCCCACCTACACCGCGGTCGCGGCCGCGGGAACCTACCTCGCCGACTCCGAGGTGCGGATCGGCAACCGCAGCAGTGGCGGGCAGCCCGGCTTCTGGCTGGCGACGCCGCTCGAACTCGGCGACGGTCGGGCGGTGGCAGTGGTAAGGGGCTGGGTCCCCCGGCGCAGCCTGGCAGGACTGGACGACCGCAGCCCGGCTCCACCGGAGGGACAGGTGATCGTGGCCGGCCTCGCCTTCGACAGCGTCGGCGGCGGCCGGGTGGCGGAGACCGCCCCGGACGAGACGCCCGAGATCTCCCGCATGGACCTGGACCGCTTCGCGGAGGTCTCGGGCGTGGACGTGGAGGACGTCTGGATCAGGCTGCGGGTCCAGTCCCCGGCCCAGCCCGAGGGTCTGCCGGTCCCGGTGCCGGACCCCGACCTCGGGGAGGGTCCCCACCTGTCGTACGCGTTCCAGTGGTTCTTCTTCTCCGCCGGGGCGGTGGTGGTGTACGCTCTGATCCTGCGCCGAGCGGTTGCAGGACGCCAAGAAGCCCCCGCTGCCGAACTACAGTTGTAGGCCATGGCCCGCTTCGGACGTGTGCTCACCGCGATGGTCACCCCCTTCACCGGGGGCGGGGCGCTCGACCTTGACGGCGCGGCGCGACTGGCCCGGTGGCTCACAGCCAACGGCAACGAGGGCCTCGTTGTGGCCGGCACTACCGGGGAGAGCCCGACCCTCACCCACACCGAACAGGCCGAACTGGTGGCCGCGGTGGTGGAGGCAGTTGACGTGCCGGTGGTGGCCGGCGCCGGAAGCAACGACACGCGCGCCGCCATCGACCTCACCGAGCGCTGCACGGATGCCGGCGCCGACGGGATCCTGCATGTGGCCGGCTACTACAACCGGCCGTCGCAGGCCGGTCTGGACTCGCACTTCCGGCACTGCGCGGACGCGACGGGCCTTCCCATCATCATCTACGACATACCCGGGCGCACCGGCCGCAAGGTCGCCACCGAGACCCTGGCCCGGCTGGCCCACGAGGTTCCGAACATCGTCGGGCTCAAGGACGCGGCCGGGTCCCCCGGGGAGACGGCCCGCCTGCTGGAGATGGCGCCGGACGGCTTCGAGGTCTACTCGGGCGACGACTCGCTCACCCTGCCGCTGATGTCGATCGGCGCGGTCGGAGTCATCGGTGTGGCCACTCACTGGGCCGGGCTGCAGATGGCGGCCATGTTCGATGCCTTCGAGAGCGGTCGAGTCACCGAAGCGGCCGCGATCAACCGCCGCCTGCTCGACTCCTACGACTTCGAGACCGGCGACGCCGCTCCCAATCCCGTGCCCACCAAGTGCATGATGCGGGTGCTGGGGCTGCCCGCGGGGCCATGCCGCCTGCCCATGGGACCCGAGCCGTCAGGACTCGAGGACCGGGCCAGGGAGGTCCTCGCCGCGCTGCACGGACCTGATCCCGGCTCCGGAGAGCCGAGGCACACCGCGGCTGAGGCACTCCCAGAACGGGCACCGGTCGGGACGGGCTGACCGCCTGCCGTGGCTGCAACGGTCGCCGTCACCTTCCTGGGCGGCCTGGGTGAGATAGGACGCAATTGCGCGGTCATCGAGACCGCCGGCCGCCGGGTGCTGCTCGACTGTGGCCGGATGTTCGCGGGTGACGACCTCCCCGGCGTCGACTCGGTGCTGCCCGACTTCGAGTGGCTGCTGGACAGCGGGGGAGTGGAGGCATGCGTGGCCACCCACGCCCACGAGGATCACATAGGCGCGCTCCCGCATCTGCTCGAGCACTTGTCGTTTCCCGTTTACGGCTCGGCGTTCACTCTCGGCTTGGTGCGCCACAAGCTCTCCGAGGCGGGCCTGCTCGATCGGGCCGAGCTGCGCGAGGTCCGCGACGGCGACCGCTTCCGCTCCGGACCGTTCCGGTGCGAGGCGATGCCGGTGACCCACTCGGTGCCGGGCGGGCTGATCACGGCCTTCTCCACGCCCCAGGGAGTGATCCTGCACTCCAGCGACTTCAAGCTCGACCTCACCCCGGTGGACGGGCGGCGCACTGCTCTGTCCCGCATCGGGGCGCTGGCCGACGATCCGGGAGTCAGACTGCTGCTGGCCGACTCGACGAACGCGGATGCACCCGGGACTTCACGCTCGGAGCGAGACGTGGGTGAGGTCCTGCACGATGTGATCGCCCACCAGCAGGGGCGCCGGGTGATCGTCGGAGCTTTCGCCAGCCATATCCACCGCATCCAGCAGGTGATGGACGCGGCAGTGGCTTCGGGGCGGACGGTGGCGACCCTGGGCCTCTCCATGCAGCGCAACGTCGGGCTGGCCCGCGAGCTCAACCTGCTGCGAGTCCCCGACCGCGCCCTGCGCGACATCACGGACCTCGAAGGGCTCGAATCCGGACAGGTGCTGATCGTGTGCACCGGATCACAGGGCGAACCTCGCGCCGCTCTGACCCAGATGGCCGAGGGCACCAGCAAGTGGGTTGAGATCGGAGCCGCCGACACGGTGATATTCAGCTCGCACCCGATCCCGGGGAACGAGGCCGCCGTCGGGGCGGTGCGCAACGGGCTGGCGCGGCGGGGGGCGCGGGTGCTGCATACCGGCAACCTCGAAGTGCACACCTCCGGCCACGGCAAGCAACAGGAGCTCCAGGTGCTGCACTCGGTGGCGTCGCCGGAGTGGTTCGTACCGGTTCACGGCGAGTACGAGCACCTCGTGGCCCACGCGGGCCTGGCTCGCGACATGGGCATGCCCGACGAGCGGGTGGTGTTGTGCTCCGACGGCGACCGGATCGAGTTGACCGACCAGGGTCTGCGGCGGGTCGGATCGGTCGGCGGGGACCACGTCTACGTGGACGGGACGGTCGGCGATCTGGGATCGACAGTCCTGGACGAGAGGCGGAAGCTCGGCGCCGACGGCTTCGTGACGGTGGTGGTGTGCGTTGACCTGGAGCGGGGCGTCCTGGTGTCGAGTCCCCAGATCGTGTCCCGCGGATGGGTCGAGCACCCGGCGCTGGTAGGGCATGAGGCCGCCGTTGTGGACGCGGTCGAGACAGAGGTGCGAAAGGCACTGGCCGGCGGCGACCGCGACCCCCGAGCCTTGGAGGATCTGGTGATGCGAACGGCGCGGCGCACATCCCGGGAGCGCACCCGCCGCCGGCCCGTGATCGTGCCGGTGATGACCGAGGCCTGACCGCGCCGGGGGTTCACGGGGTGGTGGGGCGTCACTGGTAGCGTCGCGCTTCATGGCGAAGAAGGGAGCCCAGCCGGCTTCCCGCGGGGCGAGGAAGCCACAACAGGGCAAGCGGGCCTCCCGGCGGGGCTCGGCTGCGGTCGGCTCCGTGGTTCGCAGGCATCGCCGGGATATCTGGGGGCTGGCCGCGATCGTGGCCGGTCTTCTCGTGGCCGGGAGCGTCTGGTTCTCGGCTGCCGGACCGGTCGGCGAGCAGGTGGATCGCATTCTGGCAGCCGGGTTCGGCCTGGTTCGGATGGCTCTGCCAGTGGGGCTGGCGGCCATCGGTGCTGCCGCGCTGTGGGGTGGGCGTCGCGGCGACCCGGCACCGAGGGCCGCCGCCGGCGACGCCAACGCTGAGGGCGATCAGGACCCGGCCCCGGCGCAGGTCGCGACATCCGACTCCGCGACCAGGATGGTTCTGGGCGGCGTGCTGTTGCTGGTGGCGTCCACCGGCCTGCTGCATCTGGCCAGGGGCCGCCCCGGCCTGGGCGACGGCATCGACGAACTCGGCGCCGCCGGCGGCGCGCTGGGGGTTGGCATCGGCGGCTTCCTGCATGCCTGGACCGCACTGTGGGGCTCAGTGCTGCTGCTCCTCTTCGTCGGGCTGATCGGCCTCATCTTCGTCACCCAGCTGACCGTCGGATCCGCGGCGGCGTGGCTGCTGGCCGTGCTCAGACCCCTGGGACGCCTGCTGCGGTCTGCGGTAGTGAACCTGTTCAGCGACATCAAGGAAGCTCCCGATCAAGCGCCCGGCCACCAGCCCTACGGCTACCCCGGTGGTGTGCCGGCGGGCTCGGACGAGGATTCGAGCCGGCTGGGTACCGATGTCGAGCCGTCTCCGCCTGAGATCGCGCCGGCCACGTTCGCGGAGGACTCGCCCGTGGTGCCCGCGGCAACAACCGGAGGCAAGTCCCGACGTGCAGCGGCAACCGGCAAGGGTCGGGGCCCGCGGTCCAAGTGGAAGCTACCGAAGATCGACATGCTGGCGGCGACGCCGTCCAGGGCCATCGACAAGGCCGAGGTGGCCGAGCGGGGCCAGCTCCTGCAGGCCACGCTGGCCCGCTTCGACGTGCCCACCCTCCTGTTGGAGCCGGTGGTGGGACCCACCGTCACCCGCTTCGTGCTGGAGCTGGGCGAGGGTGTGCGGGTGTCGAAGCTCGAGAGCCTCCGAAAGGACATCGCGCTGGCCATGGCCTCGCCCGACATACGCATCCTGTCGCCCATACCCGGCCGGAGAGCCATCGGGGTGGAGGTCCCCAACCTCGACCGCCAGATAGTGCGCCTCGGCGATGTGCTGCGCTCACCGGAAGCGGCCGACGCCGAGCATCCGATGGAGGTGGCCATCGGCCGGGACATCAACGGCCACGCCATCATGATGAACCTGGCGACCACGCCCCACCTGCTGATAGCAGGAGCCACCGGCGCCGGGAAGTCGTCGTGCCTCAACTCGCTGATCACCTCGGTGCTGATGCGTTCCACCCCCGAGGACGTGCGGATGATCCTCGTCGATCCCAAGCGGGTCGAGATGGGGCAGTACGACCGCGTCCCCCATCTGCTGACCGCGCCGGTCACCGATCCCCGCAAGGCGGCCAACGCGCTGGGCTGGGCCGTGCGCGAGATGGAGCGACGCTACGACCTGCTCCACGAGACCAGTTTCCGCGACATCGCCGGCTACAACGCTGCTGTCGACGCCGACACTCTCGAGCCCCCGGTAGGGGCTCGGGACGCCGACGGCGAGCCTCTGCGGTACCAGCGCCTGCCGTTCGTGATGGTGGTGGTGGACGAGCTCGCCGATCTGATGATGGTGGCCGCCCGTGACGTCGAGGAGTCCATCGCCCGCATTGCCCAGATGGCTCGTGCGGTCGGCATCCACCTGGTGATCGCCACGCAACGGCCGTCGGTGAACATCATCACCGGCGTGATCAAGGCCAACATCCCGGCCAGACTCGCATTCGCGGTGTCGAGCCTGACCGACTCTCGGGTCATACTCGACCAGCCCGGCGCCGAGCGGCTGGTCGGCCAGGGCGACATGCTGTGGCTCGGACCGTCATCGTCGACACCCCACCGGATCCAGGGATGCTGGGTCACCGAGGACGAAGTCCGCTCCGTGGTCAACCACTGGGTGGATCAGGCCCCCGACTTCGACGACGATCCCTCGGTCTCGACCGAGAGTCCCCTTACGGGCGAGTCCGCCCCGGCCTCGGCGCCGGACCTGGGTGGAGCGCCGATCATGCCCTCGAGCATCACGGAGGCTCCGCCGCCCGCCGCCGGGGACGACGGCGACGAGCTGCTGGACGCCGCCATGGCGCTGGTTGTCGAGACGCAGCTCGGCTCCACGTCGATGCTGCAGCGCCGGCTGCGAGTGGGCTTCGCCAGGGCGGGGCGCATCATGGACCTTCTCGAGCAGCGAGGCATCGTGGGGCCATCCACCGGTTCGAAAGCGCGCGAGGTTCTCATCACCGTCGAGGAACTCGAGAGCCGCCAGTCCCACTGACATGACCATTCGCCGGGCTCTACGTTCTCTGTGATGCTGGTCGGCCTCGTTCTGTCCGTCGTCGGGCTGGTCGTGCTGTCACTGGCGGCCGACCAGTTCGTGAGAGGGGCCGCTCGCCTGGCGGTCGTGCTGAGGATGGCACCGATCGTGGTGGGAGCCGTCGTGGTGGGGTTCGGCACCAGCGCGCCGGAGATGCTGGTTTCGACGGTGGCCGCGGCCAACGGCCGGCTGGATATCGGCGTCGGCAACATCGTCGGCTCCAACGTGGCCAACATCTCTCTGGTGCTGGGCGCGGCGTCGTTCGTGGCCGTTGTCCCGGTGAGCTCCAGCGTGGTGCGCCGGGACGCGGCCGTGTCGGTCGCCGCGGTCGCCCTGTTCGCCCTGCTCGTGCAGGGCGACGTGAGTCGCCTCGAGGGGCTCGTGCTGGTGGCTGCGCTGGTGGCTTGGTTCGTGCTGGTACTGCGCGGGTCCCGCATCGGCGATGCCGACATGGAGGACCTCTCGGAGATCGTGGGCGAGCATCCTCCTGCTCTCGGCGTCGAGGCCGTGCGCACCATCGTGTCGCTTGCTCTGGTTGCCGGCTCGGCCTACGTCCTGGTGGAGGGCGCCGAGCGGGTGGCCGAGGCGCTCAACCTGTCGGGCGGTTTCGTGGGGTACACGATGGTCGCGGTGGGCACATCGGCACCAGAGCTGGTGACCGCAGTGGCCGCGGCCCGCCAGCGCGAGACCGAGCTGCTGGTCGGCAACCTGCTGGGCAGCAACGTGTTCAATTCGCTGGCGGTGGGCGGCGCGATCGGTCTGGTGGGGCCGGGACCGGTCGGTGATGTCACTGTGCAGACTCTCGGATCGTTGATGATGGTGGTGATCTGCCTGGTGAGCTGGGTGGCGATGGCCATCGGCCACAAGGTCAGCCGCATCGACGGCGTTGTGCTGCTGGGTCTGTGGGTGGTGAGCATCGCACTGCTGGCCGGTTGACCGTGACGCGGCCTCGTTCCCTGCTGCGCGCCCTGGTGTGCGCCGGCCTCCTGGTCGCAGGCTGCGCGTCGGATACACAGTCCGGGAGCCCACCGGCAGCCACCGACGCTCCGGCTCCGGCTGCTGAGCCGTCGGCCTCACCAGACGTAGCGCAGCCCTCCGGCACAACCGCGCCGGTTTCCTCCACGTCCGCAGCGGCTTCCTCTACAACGGCACCGGCGCTCTCGACAACGGATCAGGGCGGTGAGCGAGTAGGGGCGTCGGTGTTCCCGCCGATCGATGTCGGTGAGGGCGTGGCTCGCTGGGGTATCGAGATCCTGGAATGGGCCCCGCACGATCCAGACGCCTTCACTCAGGGGCTCGAGATGGCCGACGGGACCATGTACGAGAGCACCGGATTGTGGGGGCAGTCTTCGCTTCGGGCCGTGAACCCGGCCACCGGTGAGGTGACCGCACGGGTCGACCTGCCGGATGAGCTCTTCGGTGAGGGCCTCACCGTCGTCGGGGACGAGATCATCCAGCTCACCTGGCAGAGCGGCACCGCCCTCGTGTACGACCGCGCCACCCTCGAACTACTGCAGGAGCGCAGCTATGAGGGGGAGGGCTGGGGCCTCTGCGAGATGGGCGGCCAGCTGATCATGACGGACGGCTCGGACCGGCTGTCCCGCCGCGATCTCGATACCTTCGAACTACGGGCCACCGTGACCGCCTCCGCCTCCGGCTACGACGGGCGGCTCGACCACCTCAACGAGCTCGAGTGCGTCGAGGGCATGGTGATCGCCAACGTTTGGCAGACCGACCGCCTGCTGGTGATCGATCCGGACACCGGACGGGTGGTGGCGTCCATCGACGCCGGACCTCTGGTCGAGGATGTGTCCCGGGCTTCGCCCACCAGCCAGATCGATGTGCTCAACGGGGTGGCGGTGGACGAAAATACCGCCACCCTGTGGATGACCGGCAAGCTCTGGCCCAGGCTCTACAGGGTTCGCCTGAGGCCGAGCGATTAGGAGCGATTCATGAGAGTCTTCGCGAAGAGCCGAGCGAGGCCGTGGCCCGAGCGGCCCGTGAGCGAAGCGAACAAGAGCGGGAATGGCGCCGCTGCGACGCGACGGGCCCTCACCTACTCGCGCTGGCGCGTAGTGGAGGTGCCGTAGGTGCGATCAAGGAACGCGGTGCTCAGGGGATGCGCACTCCTGGTGGCTGTGTTGATGGCGTCGGCGTGCACTGACAGCTCCGAGGTGCGCTCGCCCGAGGCCACACCCACCCTGCCCCCCGAGAGCACCGCCACCCTGCCCCCGCAGACGACCGCCCCGACCACCACCGCACCGAGCACGACGACCAGCGAGTCCACCCGAACCTGGACCCTGCTGGCCGGAGGCGACGTGCTGATGGAACGGTCCGAGAGCTTGGGCCTGGATCCGTTCGCGTCGATCATGCCCCCGCTGGGGTCCTCGGACCTCTCGGTGGTGAACGTGGAGATGACGATCAGCGATCGGGGCGCACCCCGTGACAAGACGTACGTGTTCCGGGCACCGCCCTCCGCGGCCGGGCGCATAGCGGACGGAGGCGTGCGGGTCGCCAACCTGGCCAACAACCACGCCATGGACTACGGCCCCGACGCCCTCTCCGACACCATCGACCTGCTGGAGGGTGCCGGGGTCACGACCGTCGGCGCCGGCCGCGACACCGACGAGGCCTACCGCTACCGGGTCCTGACCACCGCGGGCGGACTGAGCGTGGCCTTCGTGGGAGCCTCCTTGATCGTTCCCTCCAACTTCACAGCCGGGCCGTCCACGCCGGGGATCGCATCGGCTCACACGCCCTACGTGGCCCGCGTGCTCGACACCGTCCGGGCTGCGACGGCCGCCGCCGACGCCGTGGTCGTCGCCGTTCACTGGGGAATCGAGCGCAACCCCTGCACGACCGAGGCGCAGCGCACGCTCGCCCGCCAACTCCTCGACGCGGGCGCCGATGCGATCATCGGTCACCATCCGCACGTGCTGCAGCCGGTGGTGTTCACCGGCGAGAAGCTGGTGGCCTTCTCGCTCGGGAACTTCATCTGGGAGCCCCGCCAGAACATGGGTGGCGAGACGGGCGTCCTGCAGATCGATTTCGACGGGGACAGGGTTGTCGGCTGGACGTTCCATCCCCACTTGCTCGACGTCGACGGCGTGCCCGTTCCGGCCGACTCCGGTCCCCGCGTCGACCGCATCCGCGACATCATCTCGGGCGACTGCGGCCCCCACGCGCCTCCGCTCACCACGACCACGCTGCCCCCGCCGACGGGCACCGCAGGCATCTAGCAAGATGTCCGGCAGGCCCAGATCCTTCGTGGTGCACACGCTGGGATGCCCCAAGAACCAGGTCGACTCCGACAAGCTCGCCGGACTGCTGGTCGCCGACGGGATGTCGCCGGCACGCGAGACGGACGACGCCGACATGGTGGTCGTCAACACCTGCGCGTTCGTGGAGGAGGCCCGCCAGGAGTCGATCGACACGATCCTGACTCTGGCCGAGGCCAAGGCACCCGGCGCGTCGCTGGTGGTGACCGGCTGCCTCGCCGAACGTTACGGAGACGAGTTGGCCGAGGCCTTGCCGGAGGCCGATCGCATAGCCGGCTTCGGGATGACGCTGGCGGCCGGGCTCTCGGCGCAGCCCCGGCCCGCCGGTGTCCCGGTGGAGCTCGGCCGCCGCTCGGCCCGGACGATCCCGGAGTTCGACCTGCTGAACCTGCCCCGACCGCCGTCGCCTCGCCCGTGGGCGTACGTGAAGATCGCCGAGGGATGCGACCGGGCCTGCGGCTTCTGCGCCATTCCCAGCTTCCGCGGCCCCCAGCGCAGCCGCACGGTAGAGCAGATCGTCACCGAGGTCGAGCAGCTCGACGCAGTCGAGATCGTGCTGGTGGCCCAGGACCTCGCCTCCTACGGGCGGGACCAGGGCCGTGGGGAGCGCCGCATCGTGCCGCTGGTGGAGGCGGTATCGGCCCGCGCCCCCCGCACCCGGCTGCTGTACCTGTACCCGTCGGACCTCAACGACACCCTGACCGACGCCATCTGCGCCACCGGGGTGCCCTACTTCGACCTGTCGCTCCAGCATGTGTCGCGACCGCTGCTGCGCCGCATGCGCCGGTGGGGCGACGGCGAGCGATTCCTGGACCGCATCGAAACGATCCGCCGGCGGGAGCCGGAGGCGGCCTTCCGGTCCAACTTCATCGTCGGCTACCCGGGCGAGACCGAGGAGGACCATGACCTGCTGCTCCGCTTCGTGGAGGAGGCGCAGCTCGACTGGTGCGGCTTCTTCGCCTACTCGGAGGAGGAGGGAACCTATTCGTCCACCCTGGACGGCCGGGTGGACGAGGCCCTGCGCTCCGAGCGGCTGGCCGAACTGGGGGAGCTGCAGGACGCCATCACCGCCCGGCGCCGCGACATGCTGGTCGGCCACCGGGTCGAGGTCCTGGTGGACGAGCCCGGCGTGGGCCGGACCCATCGCGAGGCCCCCGAGATCGATGGCGTCCTGAACGTGCCCGCCGGCTTGGCCGCGGGTACCTTCGCGGAGGTGACCGTCACCGCCGCAACCGGCTGGGACCTGGAGGCCGCGTGAGCGCTCCGGGCGGGGCGGAGGCGCCCGCGCAGGCCAGCCTGCTCCATCCCGCCAACCTCCTGACCCTCGCCCGGCTGTTGCTGGCGCCGCTGCTGTTCCTGCTGATCCTGCAGGCCGAGGAGAGCCGGGGGGCGTCGTGGGCCGCCTTCGGTCTGGGCGTCGCGATGGCCGGCACCGACTTCTTCGACGGGCGGGTGGCCCGCCGGGCCAACGTGACCAGCCGCAGCGGTGCGTTCCTCGACCCGCTGGCCGACAAGGTGGTGGTGCTCGGCGCCGCCTACTGCCTGGTCGCGGTGGAGCGCTACTGGTGGGTGCCGGTCACCATCCTCGCCTTCCGCGAGCTCGGAATCACCGCCTGGAGGGCCCGGTGGGCGGGAGAGGGAGTGTCGATTCCGGCCCGACGGTCCGCCAAGTACAAGACTTCCGTGCAGGCGCTGGCTCTGGCGATGGCCATCATGCCGACCCTGGAGAACTCCGATGTGGTGCTGACCGTCGCGCTGTGGGTGGCGGTGGCGTTCACCGTGGTCACCGGACTGCAGTACATGCTCGATGGCCGTTCGGTGCGGGCGCAGTCCCGGTCCGAGCGCTCGCCCTAGGGAGAGCCCGTGAGGTGCGAAGTAGTGGCCGTCGGGACCGAGCTGCTGCTCGGCCAGATCGTTGACACCAACTCGTCGTGGATCGGTGAGCAGCTCGCGCTGGCCGGGATCGACAGCCACTTCCAGACCAAGGTCGGGGACAACCTCGGCCGGATGACCGCCGCGCTGGAGCAGGCGCTGGACCGCAGCGATGCGGTCATCGTTTGCGGAGGCCTCGGCCCGACTCCCGACGACATCACCCGCGATGCCATCGCGGCCGTCATGGGCGCCGAACTGCGCCGCGACGATGCTGTCGTCGAGCGGATTCGGGCGATGTTCTACCGCCGCGACCGCCAGATGCCCGCCAACAACCTGCAGCAGGCCGACGTGCCTGTCGGTGCCCGGGTGATGGATGTGCAGCCCGGCACTGCCCCCGGCCTGATCTGCCCGGTGAGAAGAGGCGTCGGTTCGACAGACTCGGCAGGCGGCGACGGGGCGACCGGCGACGAGAGGGCAGGCGGCGACGGGGCGACTGGCGACGAGAGGGCAGGCGGCGACGGGGCGACCGGTGACGAGAAGGTGATCTACGCCGTTCCCGGCGTTCCCTGGGAGATGCAGAAGATGGTCAGCGAGTGCGTGCTGCCCGATCTGCAGAGCCGGGCCGGCGAGCGGCAGGTGATCCGCAGCCGGACGCTGCGCACCTGGGGCTACTCCGAGTCGGGCCTGGCCGAGCTGCTGGAACCGGAGATGCGACGCCTCGACGCCACCGGAGAGGCCACCATCGCCTTCCTGGCCAGCGGCATGGAGGGTCTCAAGGTTCGCATCACCGCCAAGGCGGCCGACGACGAGGCCGTCGAACGAGTGCTGTCGGCGGTGGAGTCGAGGGCCCGTGCCGTGATCGGGGAGGCGGTGTTCGGTACCGACGACGACACCATGGAGTCGGTGGTGCTGGCCCTGATGCGATCGGGGGGCCTCACCTTGGGACTGGCGGAGTCGGTGACCGGCGGGCTCATCGCGGCTCGCTTGACCGAGGTTCCCGGCGCGAGCGACGTGCTGCGCGGCGCGGTCGTGCCCTACGACCGGGCGCTCAAGACGGGTGTTCTCGGCGCGCCCGACGTGAACGCGGTAAGCGAGGAGATGGCGCTGGCCATGGCCGCCGGAGCCTGCCGGGTGCTGGGTGCGGACGTGGGCCTGGCCACGACCGGCGCGGCCGGCCCGGAGAGCCACGAGGGCGCGGAGCCGGGGACAGTCTGGATCGGCCTGTATCTCGACGGCGCCGGCGAAGCGGTCAGACTTCGCTTCAACATGGCCCGGATCATGGTGCGCCAGCTCGGCACCATCACTGCGTTGAACCTGCTGCGGACCCGCCTGCTCACCCGCGACGGCTGACTCGACCGCGTTCGCGGCTGAGACGCGCCTCCTGACGCGTCGGCGCATCCCCTAGCCTTGATGCCATGGGGGAGCAGGTCGGCGCAGCGAACGGCAGCCAGCCCGGTGGCCCGCCGGCGCTGTCGGAATCCCAGCCCGGCGGCCCGCCGGCGCTGTCCGAGGTGGAGAAGCGCATCCTGGCCGCCTTGTCGCGGCGCCCGCTCGGGCTCTACCCGGTCGCCTCGGTCGCGGTCGCGGCCGGGACCGACCGCGACAAGACCTTGCCGTGCCTGGAGAGGCTCGTCGAGTTGGGCCTGATCACGGGCGACCCCGAGCTGGTGCTGGCCCGGCCCGTGCGGCGCGAGGTTGTCTGGCGCCTCGACGTCGCGGCCGCCTGGTCGCAGGTGCCGGACGTGCTGCGCTTCACGAAGCTCCCCGAGGTGCCGCCCGCACCGATGCCCGACTGCCTCCCGGAGCGCTTCGCGCACCTGTTCTGGTGGGGCGACACGTCGCTGTACAAGCTGCCCCGCTACGCCGACTTCGTCGCGGAGCAGATCCTCACGAATGGCGATGTCGCGTCCGTCGGCTGGGCGTTGTTCACCCTCCCCTGCGAAGCCCTTGAGAGCGTGGCTGGGAAGCCCCATGTCAGACAGGACTGTCGGCAACTCATTAGCAACACGCTGGCCCAGCGACGTGGCGAGCCTGTCTGACTACGCGAGCCTGTTGCCGGACGGCACGATCAGGGCATGGCCCCGAGTGGCTGCCGCGCTTCCTGGGGGCAATGTCCTCATGGGCGGCACAGGCCTGGCGATCTGGCTGCGCCACCGGCGAAGTGAAGACCTTGACATCTTCTGTCCCGGGAGGCTCGACGTCGACAGCGTTGTGTCAGCGTTGTCGGCATCGGGCGAGTTCCTGCTCCGGGACGCGTCCGAGCTGCTTGTGCGCGGCGTAGTAGACGGGGTGAACGTGGACGTCGTGGGCGAGGACGGCGCTTACCGACTCGCGCCGCCGTTGGAGATCGACGGACTTCACGTCGCTTCGCTCCAGGACATTGCGGCGGGCAAGTTCAGGGCGATCACCGGCCGCAGGCAGATGCGCGACCTAGTGGACATCATGTTCATCGAGACCGACGGCGGCATTCGCCTCGAACAGGCCGTCATGCTGCACTTCCGCAGGTACGGCATCGCCCTGCAGTACTCGGAGGTCACGGGTGTTCTCCAGCATTTGGCGGACTTCCCGCATGTGGACGACGACGCCGCCATGGAGGAGATATTCGGAGAGGGCATCCGCGACCGAGTCGAGGAGTTCTTCCGTTCCCGCCAGCCGCAGGTCGCAGCCGCTTTCCAGCAACTCCTGGCCGAGGACTAGCGCTTGTCGCCTGCCGTCCACTGAGCGCGCCCGGACAGGGGCGCTGATGGCTCCGGTCAGTCGCGTTGGCTGAGGGCGGCGTCCAGCGCTTCGAGATCGGCCTGCCAGCAGCCCATCAGATGGGTGGGCTGGAATCCCATCTCGGTGTTGATGGCCAGCATGTGGGCGTTGCTGGTCGCATTGCCGGTCTGAAGGCCCGTCACCTCCGGCTCGGTGGCTCGCAGCCGCTGCCACATGGCGGCCTTCACCCAGCGTCCGATTCGGCGGCCCCGGTGGGCGGGCAGCACCACCGTGCTCCACTGCCACGACGCGGCGGGCCGATGGCGGTTGACGAACACCTCGGTGGTTCCTGCGGCCTCGCCGTCGGGGGTGACGGCCAGCACGCCCTGGTACTCCAGGCCTAGCGCCGCCCGGGCCTCGATCTCGGCCCGCACCATGGCCGCATCAACGACGGTGTCGGCCATTTCGAGATCATCGGTGGGTGCGTCCTTCATGGCGTTGGCCGTGGCGACCACAGCGTCGATCCACTCCTCGGGGCACCGTCGGGCCCAGTGGACGAGTTCCAGATCGGCGGGTCCGGCCTCGATCCACCGGGCCATGAGTTGAGGGTCCACCGATGCCATGTCGAGGCTCGACTCCTGTTCGGTGTAGCGGAGTTCGGCACCCAGTCCGGTCCAGAAGTCGTGGCGCTCAGGCGTGTAGTCCCCCCAAGCCACCACCGACGTGCGCCCTCCGGCCCGGGCGAGGCTCAGCAGCTCCGCCAGAACCGCAGCCGTGACCTCGTCGTCCGCCGGCGTGATCTCCAGTTGCGCCAACCCCAGATTGTTGGGGTCCGCCGGCAACTCCAGATGCCCGATCGCCGCGGCCGCAGATCCGTCGAAGGCGACAAAGCGTCGGTGGCGGGCGTAGTCGGTGGCGTCGTCCTCGAACCGCGCCCTCAGTTCGGCAGAGGGGGTGACGGGAAGACCGGGGTCGCGCTCGAGGTCCAGCTCCTGCTGGAGCGCCAGCGCAGCAGCGAGGTCCTGGCTGCTGCGTGTCCGGGCATCGACAATGCGCACGACCGGAGCGTACGAGGGTCATGATGGAGCGCGAACCAGCGCCGGTGTCGGAGCGTCATAGTGACACTGCGAGCCCCGCGGAACCCGTTGCCGCACACGAGCGTGGGTGAACCCTTTGCGACCGGCGATACATACACCGTCGAGGTCAACGGCGTGGAGTCGCTGACGCTCGCGGTGCCCTAGCTCGGTCCCGGCTCTGGTTGTCAGCCGGAGGTGCGGTCCAGGCGCAGCGAGGCCGAGTTCATGCAGTAGCGGTCGCCGGTGGGCTGGGGGCCGTCCGGGAACCGGTGGCCCAGGTGGGCGCCGCAGTTGGCGCACACGGCTTCCTCGCGGACCATTCCGAAGCTGCGGTCGGTGTGGATCTCCACCGCGTCGGGGTCGAGCGCCTCCCAGAAGCTGGGCCAGCCGGTGCCGGACTCGTACTTGGTGTCGCTGGAGAAGAGGGGGGCGTCGCACACGATGCAGCGGTAGGTGCCGTCGTCGTGGCAGTTCCAGTACTCGCCGGTGAAGGCCCGCTCGGTGCCGGCCTGCTGGGTGACCTGGTACTGCTGGGGGGTGAGGCGGTCCCGCAGCTCGGCGTCGTCGAAGGTCTGGCGGGCGGGAGAGGTCTGGGAGGTCATGGCGGTTGCCTTTCTGTGGTCCTGATCTGCAGGCGAGCGTGTTCGGCGCCTTGATCCGAAGATTCGCCGGGGCATCGTGTTGCCTTTCTCCTGTACGGCTCTACGGTAGGCAACGCACGCGGTCTTCGTATGGTTCCCGGCCGGCGAATCGAGTCCCGCGGTGCCTTGATGCGAGCGCTGCCGGCCCGCTCGATCCCTGCTTGCGGATGCTTGACTGAACACATGTTCGTAACTACATTGTTGTAAGCTGTGCGAGGAACGACGGCGCTTGGTGAACCTACGCCGGGCCTGTCACACCCCCCGCGTAGGTTCACCAAACATCCCCGACTCGCCGAGAGGCCACCAGACATCCATCCGCCCCGAGGGGCACAGACACAGGAGAAAGACGTGGACGATCGACACAAGGCACTCGACATGGCCATGAGCCAGATCGACAAGCAGTTCGGCCAGGGCTCGGTCATGAAGATGGGCGAGAAGGCCGCCATGAACATCGAGGCGATCCCGACGGGGGCGCTGTCGCTGGACCTGGCCCTCGGCATCGGGGGCCTGCCCCGGGGCCGGGTCACCGAGATATACGGCCCGGAGTCCTCGGGCAAGACCACCCTGGCCACCCACGTGGTGGCCGAGGCTCAGCGCAACGGCGGCATCTGCGCCTACGTGGACGCCGAGCACGCCATGGATCCGATCTACGCTAAGGCCATCGGCGTGGACATCGACGAGCTGCTCATCTCCCAGCCCGACACCGGCGAGCAGGCCCTGGAGATCACCGACATGCTGATCCGCTCCGGGGCGCTCGACGTGGTCGTGATCGACTCGGTGGCCGCGCTCACCCCGCGGGCCGAGCTCGAGGGCGACATGGGCGACACCCATGTCGGCCTGCAGGCCCGGCTCATGTCGCAGGCCCTGCGCAAGCTCACCTCCAACCTCAACAAGTCCAACACCATCTGCATCTTCATCAACCAGCTGCGCGAGAAGATCGGGGTGATGTTCGGCTCGCCGGAGACCACGCCGGGCGGCCGGGCGCTCAAGTTCTACTCGTCGGTGCGGCTCGACATCCGCCGGATCGAGGCGATCAAGAACGGCATGGAGGTGGTGGGCAACCGCACCCGGGTGAAGGTGGTGAAGAACAAGTGCGCCCCGCCGTTCAAGCAGGCCGAGTTCGACATCATGTACGGCCAGGGCATCTCCCGGGAGGGCTCGGTGCTGGACCTGGCCGTCACCGAGTCCATCGTGAAGAAGTCCGGGGCCTGGTACACCTACGACGGCGAGCAGCTCGGCCAGGGGCGCGAGAACGCCAAGGCGTTCCTGCAGGACAACCCCGAGCTGATGGTCGAGATCTCCGACCTGGTCTGGCGGGCCGTCATGCCCGAACCCGAACCCGAGCAGGAGTGGGAGCAGCCCGCCACGTCGGAGCCCTCAGCCACCGCCGCCGCCTGACAGTCTGCACCGTGGGCATGGTCGACACGCTTCGGGGAAGCTGTGCCCAAGGTGCGGGATGCCATCCGGTTGGTTGAAGCGGATGGTTGGCGGCGGGTCCGGACCAGGGGCAGTCATCGCCAATACCGTCATCCCTCCAAGGCGGGCACTGTCACCATTGCGGGCAGGGCGGGCGACGATCTGCCGCCGCGCACCTGGGCGAGTATCGTGAGGCAGGCGGGGTTGAAGGAGCGAGGGTCGCGATGAGGTACACCGTTGTGATCGAGAGGGCGCCAGACAACCTTGCGGCCTACGTGCCGGACCTGCCCGGCTGCGTGGCCACGGGCAACACCCGGGAGGAGTTGCTGGATACGATCCGAGAGGCCATCGAGTTCCACATCGAGAGCCTGCGCGACCACGGCGAGCCGATCCCGGATCCCCTGTGCACCGCGGCGGTGGTGGAAGTCACCGCAGCCGCATAGCGCACCGCAGCCCTGCGCGCTGAGGCTGATTGCGGGCTACGCGAGGTCGGGGCCGATTCAGCACGACCTCGCGCGATGCATCTCCAAGGTTCAGAGCCTGGTTGCCGCAGGTCCGCGGGATGCGATGCCGTAGCCTGGGAGGGTGCGGACCTATGCCATCCGCACCTTCGGGTGCCAGATGAACGAGCACGACTCCGAGAGGATCGCGGGCCTGCTTGAGGATGACGGGTACGAGCGCGCCTCCGCTTTGGAGGACGCCGACGTGATGGTGCTCAACACCTGCTGCATCCGGGAGAACGCCGACAACAAGCTGTACGGCGCCCTGGGCCGGCTCAAGGCGGTGAAGGCGGAGCGGCCCGGCGCGCTCATCGCGGTGGCCGGCTGCCTCGCACAGAAGGACCGTGACCTGGTCCGCGAACGGGCCGGCCATGTCGATGTGGTGTTCGGCACCCACAACGTGCACCGAGCGGCCGAGCTGATCGACCATGCCTGCCGGCACGGGCCGGTGGTGGAGATCCTCACCGAGACGGTGCGAGAGGATGTCGAGGCCTTCCCGTCGGCTCTGCCGGTACGCCGAGAGGCGGCGCATTCCGCCTGGGTCACGATCCAGATCGGATGCGACAACAGCTGCACTTTCTGCATCGTGCCCGCGGTTCGCGGCCCGGAGATCAGCCGGCCCTTCGGCGAGCTGGTGGAGGAGGTAGGAGCGCTGGCGGCCGAGGGCGTCAGCGAGGTCACCCTGCTGGGCCAGAACGTCAACAGCTACGGCCGGGATTTGGCTCTGTCGCGGCGGGGGAGTCCTAACGGCAACGGAAGGGGTCCGACCGGCGACGACTCGTGGTGGTGCGGATCGGCCTGGCTGGACGATCGGCGACCCCGGCCGCTGTTCGCGGACCTGCTGCGGGCGGTGGGGGAGGTTGACGGCATCCGGCGGGTGCGCTTCACCAGCCCGCATCCCAAGGACCTGCGTCCCGAGACGGTCGCAGCCATGGCCGAAGTCCCGGCAGTGTGCGAGCACCTGCACCTGCCGCTGCAGTCGGGCAGCGACGCCGTGCTGCGGGCCATGCAGCGGGGATACACCGCCGAGCGCTATCTGGAGCGCCTGCGAGCGGCCCGGGCCGCGGTGGACGACCTGGCCGTCTCGACCGACATCATCGTCGGGTTCCCCGGCGAGACCGAGCGGGACTTCGAGCAGACCCTTGAGGTGGCGGCCGAGGCCCGCTACGACAGCGCCTTCACGTTCATCTTCTCGCCCCGGCCCGGAACAGCCGCGGCCGACATGGATGACCGGTTCGTGCCCCACGAGGTGTCCGTGAAGCGCTACGAGCGGCTGCGGCGGGTCATCGAGCGCTCCAGCCGTCTCGCAAACGAGGCCCGCATCGGCCGGATCGAGGAGGTCGTCGTCGAAGGTCCCAGCAAGAAGGATCCAGCCGTCACCACCGGCCGAACCCGGCGGAACACCCTTGTGCACTTCCCCTCACCGGAGGGCGGGACGCCACCGACCGGCACCTATGCCCAGGTCGAGGTCACCGCAGCCGCCGCCAATTTCCTGCAGGGAGAGCTGGTCGACCTTGAGGCACCGCCGGCTGCGTTCGTGGCCGGTGCATCCTCAGGCCGTCGACGCATCCCGGTGGCCATCGCTGCGAACTGACCGAGGCGGTGGTCTCGAATCAGCAGGCCTCAGACGACAGCATGCGGGGCCGCATGACTGCTGATCGGGCGAGGCTCGCAAAGCGGCCGCTGGTAATCGTGGGCCCGACCGCGTCGGGCAAGTCGGACCTTGCCATGGGTGTGGCCCGGCTGATCGGAGATGCCGAGATCGTGACCCTCGACTCCATGCAGGTCTACCGGGGCATGGACATCGGCACGGCCACCCCCACCGCAGCGGAGCAGGCCGAAGTGCGCCACCACCTGATCGACCTGGTGGACCCGTCCGAGGAGTTCGCGGTGGCTGAACTCCAGGCTCAGGCCACTGCGGCGATCGAGGACATCCGCGGCCGGGGTGCTGTGCCTGTGCTCGTCGGCGGAACAGGTCTGTACGTCCGCGCCGTGATCGACAATCTCCAGATCCCGGGGCGCTACCCGGAGGTCAGGGGCGAACTCGAGGCCGAGTCCGACACCGCGGCCCTGCATCGCCGGCTTGCGGGTCTCGACCCGGTCGCCGCCGGCCGCATGGAGCCCACCAACCGGCGCCGGATCGTCCGAGCCCTCGAAGTCACCATCGGCAGCGGCCGTCCGTTCTCGTCGTACGGGCCCGGCCTGGCGCACTACCCGGCCGCACCGTTCGTGCAGGTCGGGCTGCGCTGGGATCGGGATCGCCTCGATGAGCGCATCGCCGCCCGCTACCAGCGCCAGATGGCCGGCGGCTTCCTCGACGAGGTGCGGCCGCTGGCGGGCCAACCCATCTCCCGGACCGCGTCGCAAGCTCTCGGCTACAGGGAGCTGCTCGCCCATCTGCGGGGGGAGATGACCCTCGACGAGGCCTTGGAACTGGCCGTCGTGCGCACCCGGCGCTTCGCCCGCCGCCAGGAGCGCTGGTTCCGCCGCGACCCCCGCATCCACTGGCTGGACGCCCCGGCAACTCCCGGCGATGTGCTGTCCGCCTGCGATTCTTGACGTAGTTGACCGCACCAGAACGGCACAACTACGTCAAGAACGGCGGTAGCAATCACAGCCTGTCCGCTCGGCCTTCCGGCGCGCCAGAATGCAGGGATGACCGGCGGGCTGCGACTCCACAAGCTCCACGGACTGGGCAACGACTTCATCGTCGCGCTCGTCGACGAGCTTCCCGCTGAGACCGATGCTGCCCGGACGGCCGTCGCGCTGTGCCATCGGAGCGACGGCATCGGCGCGGACGGGCTGATCTATGCCGTGGTCGACCCGCCGAGCAGCGGCTCGGACCGCGCCGCGACCATGAGGCTGTGGAACTCCGACGGCTCGCCGGCCGAGGTGTCCGGCAACGGCCTCAGGTGCCTCGCCCACGCCATCGCCCGCACGCTGGGAGAGGCCGAACTTGACATCGTCGTGAACACCGTCGCCGGTCCTCGCCGATGCTCGATTCGGCCGACGCACCTGCCGGACACCGTCGTCGGGACCACGGAGATGGGCACCCCTGGTCCCGGTCCCCGCCCCGACAGGCTCAGCGGCGACCCCGAGGCCGCCGCGGAGGGCATCCTCGGGCCGGGCGCGATCGCACGATGGGCCACGTTGGATGTGGGCAATCCCCATGTCGTGGTGGCCGTGGGCGATCCTGCCGCGGTGCCCGTCCATGAGGCCGGCCCGGCAGTGGAGGCCATCTTCACGGGTGGCATCAATGTCCACTTCGGTGCGGTCACCGGGTCCGACGAGCTGACCTTGGGCGTCTGGGAGCGTGGCGCGGGGGCGACCGCGGCGTGCGGGACGGGAGCGGTGGCCGCAGCCGCCGTCTTCCATCGCTGGGGCGACGTGGGCCAGAATGTCACCGTGCGAATGGCGGGTGGGCAGGCTCAGGTCGATCTATCCGAGCCGGTGACCCTCACCGGAGAATCGACTCACGTGGCCGAGTTGGATGTCGCCAGTGTCTGACGTCGGCGAGCCGCTACCGGGTCACGGCGGGCCAGCGAGCGACTTCGACGGCAGCGAGGCAAACATGATCGGCGACGACACCCATCGGGGCGGGTCGGCCGCGGACGGCGACGACACCCATCGGGGTGGGTCGGCCGCGGACGGCGATGACACCCATCGGGGTGGGTCGGCCGCGGACGGCGACGACACCCATCGGGGCGGGTCGGCCGCGGACGGCGACGACACCCATCGGGGCGGGTTCGGCGAGTTCGGCGGCGACGGGCCCGGGCTCATCGATCGGGCCTTCCGGGAGCGCATCGTGCTGGTCGGCGTCACCCGGCCCGGTCGGGACGCCTCCGCCACCAACGCCTCCCTCGACGAGTTGAGCCTGCTGGTGGACACCGCGGGAGCCGATGCCGTCGAGCGGGTCTGCCAGCGGCGGGCCGCGCCCGATGCCGCCACATTCGTGGGCGCGGGCAAGGCCCGCGAGATCAGGGCCATCGCCGAGGAGGTCGACTGCGACACGGTGGTGTTCGACGACGACCTCAGCCCCGCGCAGCAGTTCAACCTGGAGAAACTGCTGGGCCGCACCGCCTTGGACCGCACCGCGGTGATCCTCGACATCTTCGCCCAGAACGCCAGCACACCGGAGGGCAAGGCCCAGGTCGAGCTGGCCCAACTCCGCTACCGGCTGCCCCGCCTGCGGGGCGCCGGGCGGCGCCTGTCGCAGCAGGCGGGCGGGATCGGCACCCGCGGTCCCGGCGAGACCCAGCTCGAGGTGGACCGTCGCCGCCTGGAGCGACGCATACACAAGCTCGAGGGCGATCTTCGCCGCATCGCCGGCCATCGCCGCACCCAGTCCAAGGCCCGCGGCCGCACCCGCAACCGATCCGCCGCCATCGTCGGCTACACCAACGCGGGCAAGTCGTCGCTGCTCAACCGGCTCACGTCGGCCACCGTCGCGGTGGAGGACCGCCTCTTCGCCACCCTCGACCCCACCACCCGGCGACTGGGGCTGCCCGGCGGCGAGACGGTCTTCGTCACCGACACGGTGGGTTTCGTCCGCAAGCTGCCCCACCAGCTGGTGGAGGCGTTCAAGACCACCCTCGACGTTGTCCGGGACGCCGACCTGCTGGTCCATGTGGTGGACGGTTCCGACAGCGACCCCGACGGCTCCATGGCCGCGGTGCGCCAGGTGCTGGCCGAGATCGACGCCGACGAGATCCCAGAGTTGGTGGTGTTCAACAAGAGCGACCTGGGTCGGGGCGCAGCCCGGCTGGCCGAGCGGACAGAGGGCGCGGTGGCGGTGTCGGCCGCCACCGGCGAAGGAATGGAGGGGCTCCTGGGCGCTATCGGCGACCGGATGCGTCGGGTTGCCAGCGAGGTGGAGCTGGTGGTGCCCTGGGACCGCGGCGACGTGCTCGCGGGCGTGCACCGGGAGGGACAGGTGCTCGAGTCCACCGCCACCGAGGAGGGCATGAAGGTTCGGGCCCGCATGGAGCCCGGCTCGGTCGGGGCTCTGCGTCGCTACGTGGTCAACGGATGGGACGGCTCGTGACGAAGGGCTTCGTGCCGCCTGTCTATCCCTACGAACGGCTCGGCCCGCTGCGGATCGCGGCCGCGGCGCTGCCGGGGGGCGCCGTGGACTGCTCAGTCGGCACTCCCTGCGACCCACCGCCTCCGCAGGTTGTGGAGGCGCTGGCCGCGTCGGGCACAGAACGCGGCTACCCAGCCTCGATCGGCTCGTCGACATTTCGGGAGGCCGCGGCCGCCTGGGTGCAGCGTCGCTTTGGAGTCGGCGTGGACCCCGACACCGAGCTGGCGGCATGCATAGGCACCAAGGAGTTCGTGGTCTCGTTGCCGCGCTACCTGAAGCTCCGCTTCCCGGACCGCAACACGGTGCTGTACCCGTCGGTCTCGTACCCGTCGTACGCGATGGGTGCCACCCTGGCCGGCTGTCGCGCCGTTCCGGTTGCAGTGGACGAGAAGTTTCGCATCGATGTCGGCTCGATCAAGCGCAGCGATGCCAAGCGGGCACTCTGTCTGTGGGTCAATACGCCGGGCAACCCGGCTGGAGCACTCGACGACCTGGGTGTGGCCGCGGCCTGGGGCAGGCGCAACGGCGTGCTGGTGGCCAGCGACGAGTGCTATGCCGAGTTCACCTGGGACGGGTCGCCGTGTTCGATCCTCGAGCACGGCACCACGGGTGTGCTGGCCGTGCACTCGCTGTCGAAGCGCTCGAACATGGCCGGTGTGCGAGCCGGGTTCTACGCCGGAGATGCCGAACTGGTCCACTACCTGCGCGAATGCCGCAAACACGCCGGCTGCATGGTGCCCGGTCCGGTCCAGGCTGCGGCCGCGGCCGCCTGGAGCGATCAGGACCATGTGGAGGAGCAACGCGAGCGATACTTGCTGAGACTTGATCAGATCGCGCGCATCGCCAACATGGCGCGTGCGCCCAGTGTCCAAGTGCAGCCGACGCCGTCGCTCAACGAGCGCCGTCTGACACCGGTTGGTCGTCCAGCGGGGGGCTTCTACATCTGGGTTCAGGCGTCCGATGGTGACGCGTGGGGATTCGCGGAGACTCTCGCCTGCCGAGCCGGCCTGATCGTGAGTCCCGGCGAGTTCTACTGCGCGGACCCTGATGCCGCCGGTCCCCGCAACCCGCACGGATACGTTCGCATCGCCGCGGTCCAGCCCGTCGAACGCCTGGAGCTTGCCCTGGGAAGACTCCTCGACTAGCCGCACCTCGGAATTGGCAGCGAAACGCACGCATACCGTGCAATGTGCTGCCAATTCGCCAGCGGGCTCGTGTGAGGGCCGGAATTGGCAGTGAAACGCACGCATACCGTGCAATGTGCTGCCAATTCCCTGGGGGGCTGTCGTCGGGCGTGAACGTAGGCGGACAGTGGGCGAGTTAGCCTCTCAGGCCATGTCCGACCTTGAGTCCCGCGTCGGCGAGCTCTGGGAAGCCCGCCCCAACCTCGATGCCGATGACCCGGAGGTGATCGAGACGATCCATGAGGCCATAGACGCCCTCGACACCGGCCGGGCCCGGGTGGCCGAGGTGCTCGACGACGGCACGGTGCGGGTCAACCAGTGGTGCAAGCAGGCGATCCTGCTGCTGTTCTCGACGGCCAGGATGAGCACCATCGAACTCGGACCGTTCGAGTTCGCCGACAAGATCCCGCTCAAGACCGATTACGCGGCGCGGGGTGTGAGGGTGGTGCCGGGAGCATCGGCCCGTTGGGGCAGCTACCAGGCGCCGGGCGTGATCATGATGCCCAGCTACACCAACATCGGCGCCCATGTGGGGGCCAACACCATGGTCGACACCTGGGCCACGGTGGGGTCATGCGCCCAGATCGGCGCCAACGTGCACCTCTCGGGCGGGGTCGGCATCGGCGGCGTGCTCGAGCCTCCCCAGGCGGAGCCGGTGATCGTGGAGGACGACTGCCTGATCGGCAGCCGCTGCATCGTGGCCGAGGGTGCCCGGGTCGGGCAGGGGACTGTTCTGGGAGCGGGGGCCATCCTCACCGGCTCCATCCCGGTGATCGACACCTCCACCGGCTCCGAACTCGGACGGGGTGAGGTGCCGCCGTGGTCGGTGGCGGTCGCCGGAACCCGGCCCCGCAAGTTCTCCGGCGGCGAGTACGGCCTGCCTGCGGTGCTGGTGATCAAGCGCCTGAACGAGGGCGAGCGCCACGACAAGTCGGCCCTCAACCAGATCCTGCGCGACCACGGCGCCACTACCTGACATGTCCGCTGCTGGACGTGTGCCCACCACCTGACATGTCCCCTGCTGGACGTGTGCCCACCACCTGACATGTCCCGCGGGTCGCTGCCTGTGGGCGATCTGTTCGCGTTGACGGCTGCGCTGGTAGACGTCCCTTCCGAGAGCTACGGCGAGGAACTCATCACCGACCTGATCGAGGCCGACTTGTGCCAGGCTCCACACCTGAGCGTGGAACGCGTCGGGGACAACCTCGTGGCCCGAACCCGACTCGGCCGGAACCGGCGCATCCTGCTGGCCGGCCATACCGACACCGTACCGGCCAACGGCAACGCTGAGGCCCGAGTCGAGGGCGATGTGCTGTGGGGTCTTGGAGCGGCCGACATGAAGGGTGGCATAGCGGTGATGCTGACGTTGGCGCGAACAGTTGCCGCGCCGGCGGTCGACGTCACCTACGTGTTCTACGCCCGCGAGGAGGTCAACGCGGCCGACAACGGCCTGCTGGAGGTGGCCGAGGCCCGTCCCGACCTTCTCGAGGCCGACGTGGCCCTGCTGGGGGAGCCGACGGCAGGCGCGGTGGAGGCCGGCTGCCAGGGCACGATGCGGCTCAAGGTGACGCTGGCGGGTGAGCGGGCTCACACCGCCCGTGGATGGATGGGCCGCAACGCCATCCACCGGCTCGCGGGGGTGCTGGCCGCAGTCTCGACCTACGAGGCCCGGCGCCCCGTGGTGGAGGGTTGCGAGTACCGCGAGGGCCTTCAGGCGGTGGCTGTGAGCGGCGGGGTGGCGGGCAACGTCGTGCCCGACTCCGCGACCTTGACGCTGAACCACCGGTTCGCGCCCGACCGGACCCCTGAGCAGGCAGAGGAGCATGTGCGGCGGCTTCTTGAGAGCGTGCTCGATGACAGCGACATGGTCGAGTTGACCGATATGGCCCCGGCGGCCTCTCCCGGCCTCGGCGACCGGTTGCTGGCCGGATTGATCCGGCGAAGCGGTGCGCCGGTGAGGGCCAAGCTGGGCTGGACCGATGCGGCATTCTTCGCGGCGCGCGGCGTGCCCGCGTCGAACTTCGGCCCTGGCGACCCCCGGTTGGCGCACGCGGCGGGCGAGCATGTGCACCGGGACGAGCTCGTCTCCGTGCACGCCGCACTCGAGGGTCTGCTGATCGACGGCGCCTGAACGCCGCGAGCGGTGCGGCTGAAGATGGTGCCTAGTACCGCCGCATCATGGTGACGACCTTGCCGTAGACGGTCACCTCGTCCGGTGCGAACTCCATGGGCTCCAGCAACTCGTTGGCCGGCTCGAGCACGATCCGCCCGTGGCCCCGTCGCAACGTCTTGACGGTGGCCTCGTCGCCGGGGATTCCGGCCACCACGACCTCGCCGTTCTCGGCGGTGCTCTGGGCCCGGCAGACCACGTAGTCGCCGTCGAGGATGCCGGCGTCGATCATCGAGTCACCCCGTACCCGGAGCATGAATAGGTCGCCCTCGCCCGTCAGATCGGCCGGCATCGGCACCAGTTCCTCCACGTTCTCCGCGGCGAGCACGCCGGAACCCGCAGCCACCTCGCCCACCAGGGGAACATGGCGCACCGGACGGCGCTCGAGTGCGGCTCCCGAGTTCTCGTCGTAGCGCACCTCGATGGCCCGGGGCCGGGTGGGATCGACCCGCAGGTAGCCGGCCGAGTCGAGCACGTCGATGTGGGCCTTGACCGAGGCCGGGGACTTGAGCCCCACCTGAGAGGCGATCTCCCGGATCGAGGGCGGGTAGCCGTGGGTCCGCTGATGCTCCACGATGGCGTCGAGGATCTGGCGGCGGCGGGCGGTGAGTGGCTTCCGGTTGGCCGGCGGCGTCATGTCGTGTCTCCGATCTCGGGGCCGGGTGGTTGTGCGAACAAACGTTCGCTATAGTGTGACCGAACGTCCGTTCGATCACATCATACGAGGCCCACGGGCATATGGGGGAGTAATCCATACAAATGTTTGCGGAACATGCGTTCGATGTCAAGCATCTGGCTTCCCGGAGCGGACTCGGCGCCGCTGTCATACCCCTGCGGGAGGATGGCGGCATGGAACCGCCCTGCCCGCCCGCTCTCACCCTGGTCCCCTCCGGTGTCCCGCCGGCGCCGGCACCACCGGCATCACCGCTGCCCGTGCGGCTGCCGGAGGCGGTGTACCGTCGCCGCCGGCTGGCCGTGGCCATGATCTTGCTCTTGGCCTTGACTCTGACTCTGGCCCTGGGTCGGCCCGATCGCGTGCCGCCGGGCGAGACCAACCCCTGGCCCTCGACGGGCGACGCCTCGCTCCCGGCCGACCTGCCTGGCGTCTACGTGGTGCAGCCGGGCGACACGCTGTGGGACATCGCCCTGGCCATCGCTCCTGGCGATCCCAGGTCCCTGGTCCACGATCTGGCCGAGGCGGCCGGCGGAGCCGCGCTGGAGCCGGGCCAGCAGATCGTGATCGGCGCCTCGTCGATCGCAGACGGCCCGGAAGGGGCGAGCCTGCAGGTCGGTCAGGAGGCCGTCCCCGGGCCGCCCGGCCCAGACAAGTAGCGCACGAAGAGCGTGTCGGAGGCTTCGAGAAGATGGTCGATGGACAGGCCGAGTGGCACGGTCCGCCGAGATCCGTGCACGATCCGGGGACTGGCTCCCCCTGCCACGAGCGGCGCGATCGACAGGCACAGCTCGTCGATCATCCCGGCATCGGCGAGCTGCCCGTTGAACGACGGGCCGCCTTCCGACAGGACCACGGCCGCGCCGCGGCGGTCCAGTTCGGCGAGGATCTCGGCCGGCTGGGGCCGGGTCGAGTCCAGCCTCACCACCTCGGCGACAGGCTCGAGCGCCTCGACCGCTCCCACCGCAGCATCCCTGCCGGTGAGGATCACCGGCAGATCGTCGCCGGGGTGCTGGTCGGCGAACAGTGGCAGGTCCAGGTCGAGGTCCAGGCTGCCGCTCACCACGGCCAGCCTGGGGCGGTCGGCGCGTCCGGCGGCGCGCCGTGCCTGCCGGGACGCCGCTCCCGGCCGGGGCAGGCCGTAGCGCTCGGCTCGCACCGTGCCGGCCGCGGCAACGATCCAGTCGGGGCAGGCCCGCACGGCCGAGAACACGGCCTCATCGGCGGGGTTGCCGAGCGCCTCACTGACTCCGTCGACCGCGATGGCGCCGTCGGCCGAGGCGATCATGTTGATCATCAGCCACGGCCGTCCCGCCGGCTTGGGTCTCGGCAGCGACGGGTAGAGCTCCATCGGGTCGACCTCGGCGACCGGTCCCGGCAGAAGCCTTCGCACGATCAGACGGTACCGCCCCGTCGGGGTCCAGCAGCGGCGAGCGGTTCTCTACAGGCTGACGGGAATCTCTGGACGGCCGGCGCGGCTGTGCACAGTGCTTTGCACAGCAATCCCGAGGTTGTTCCACAGTCTCGCCGCCGTGGCGGGCGGCGGGCGTCGTAAGGTCGCGCGGGGGATGCCCGTGGCGCGGGCCGGTAGAATTTCAGTGAGGTAATCCGATGACTCTGGCCTCCGAGCGGAACAGTCTCCTCGCCGGCACCGGCCTCCCGCCGGACGGCGACGACATGGCGGGCGACCCGGCGAACAACATCGCCTGGGAGCAACGCGACGCGCGCCTGCTCGACCACAGCGACGGATCGGTCGCATTCGAACAGCTGGGCGTGGAGGTCCCGGCCAGCTGGTCGCAGAACGCCACCAACATCCTGGCCCAGAAGTACTTCCGGGGCGCCCTGGGCACGCCCGAGCGGGAATGGTCGCTGAGGCAGGTGGTGGACCGCATCGTCGGCACCATCGCGCGATGGGGTGACGGCGACGGCTACTTCGCCGACACGTCGGAGGTGTCGCTGTTCCGAGCCGAGCTGTCGCACCTGCTGTACACGCAGAGGGCCGCCTTCAACTCGCCGGTGTGGTTCAACATCGGAGTGGCCGGCGTGCCCCAGCAGGCCTCGGCGTGCTTCATCCTGTCGGTGGACGACACCATGGAGTCGATCCTGGAGTGGTACGCCGAGGAGGGCCGCATCTTCAAGGGGGGCTCCGGCGCGGGAGTGAACCTGTCGCGCATCCGGGCCAGCACCGAGCCGCTGAGCGGCGGGGGCACGGCATCGGGCCCGGTGAGCTTCATGCGGGGCGCCGACGCCTCGGCGGGCACCATCAAGTCGGGCGGCAAGACGCGGCGGGCCGCCAAGATGGTGGTCCTCGACGCCGACCATCCCGACATCGAGGACTTCATCTGGTGCAAGGCCCGGGAGGAGCGCAAGTCGCGTGCTCTGGCCGCGGCCGGCTTCGACATGGGCGTCGACGGCGCCGACAGCGACTCCGTGCAGTACCAGAACGCCAACAACTCCGTGCGGGTCAGCGACGAGTTCATGCAGGCCGTGATCGACGGCCGCGACTGGAATCTCACTGCCCGCACCGACGGTGCCGTGCTCAAGCGGGTGCCGGCGCGCTCGATCCTGCGGCAGATGGCTCAGGCCGCCTGGGAGTGCGCCGATCCCGGCGTGCAGTTCGAGACCACCATCAACCGCTGGCACACGGCCGCAGCCACCGGTCCCATCACAGCCAGCAACCCGTGCTCGGAGTACGTCCACCTCGATGACAGCGCCTGCAACCTGGCCTCGATCAACCTGCTGAGCTTTCTCGACGACGACGGCACCTTCGACGTCGCCGGGTTCCGCCGGGCGGTGCAGGTGGTGTTCGCGGCCCAGGAGATCCTGGTCGGCCACGCCGACTATCCGACGCCGGCCATTGCCGACACCACGAGGGCCTACCGCCAGATCGGCTTGGGCTACGCCAACCTCGGGGCGCTGCTGATGGCCCTGGGCCTGCCCTACGACTCCGACAAGGGCCGGGCCGTGGCCGCAGCCATCACCGCGCTGATGACGGGCGAGGCCTACCTCACCTCCACCCGGCTGGCCGAGCGCATGGGTCCGTGCGCCGGCTTCTACGCCAACCGCGAGCACATGCTGCGGGTGCTCGAACAGCACCGGAGCGCGACGGCATCGATAGACGAGGAGCTCGCGCCCCCGGACCTGCTCGAGGCCGCACAGGTGGCGTGGGACGGGGCCTGCGAGCGGGCCGACCGCCACGGCGTGCGCAACAGCCAGGCGACCGTGCTGGCGCCCACCGGCACCATCGGGCTGCTCATGGACTGCGACACCACCGGCATCGAGCCCGACCTCGGGCTGGTCAAGTCCAAGCGCCTGGTAGGGGGCGGAACGATGGAGATCGTCAACACGACGGTCCCGAGAGCGCTGCGGCGGCTCGGCTACAGCCAGGAGCGGACCGACCGGATCCGGGACCACATCGCCGAGCACCACACCGTGGACGGTGCGCCCATCGAGCCCGAGCACCGGGACGTCTTCTCCTGCTCGCTGGGCGACGATGCCATCAGCGCCTCGGGGCACGTCAGGATGATGGCCGCGGTGCAACCGTTCCTGTCCGGTGCCATCTCCAAGACCGTGAACATGCCGGCATCCTCGACTGTCGACGACGTCGAGCGACTGTTCATCGACGCCTGGCGGCTCGGCCTCAAGTCGGTGGCCATCTACCGCGACAGCTCCAAGGTGGCCCAGCCCCTCACCGTTGGTGACGGCGGGGACTCCGCCGGTGCCGATGCCTCCGCCCCGGAGGCGGGCGTGGCCGTGGAGGGCGGCTTGACGCCGGAGCCGGTGCGCCGGCGCCTGCCCAAGTCGCGCCGGTCTCGAACGTTCGAGTTCCGCGTGGCCGACTGCAAGGGATTCGTCACGGTGGGGGAGTATCCCGACGGGCGGCCAGGGGAGATCTTCGTGAAGGTCTCCAAGCAGGGCTCCACCCTGGCCGGGATCATGGACGCCTTCGCCATCTCGCTCAGCCATGGCCTTCAATACGGCGTTCCGCTGAGCGCCTTCGTGGAGACGTTCGTGGGCGTCCGGTTCGAGCCGGCCGGGATCACCGACGACCCCGACATCCGGATCGCCACCAGCCTCATGGACTACCTGTTCCGCAAGCTGGCCGTGATGTACCTCACCCCCGCCGAGCGGGCCGCGCTCGGTGTCTTCACCACCGGCGAGCGCACCCAGCCCACGCTGCCGGGCGTCGAGGAGCAGGTCACTGAGACCGAGCAGGGGCACGACCTGCCGCCCGATCCGCCGTCGATCCCCTCGCCCGCGCAGATGACGGCCCAGCTCGACTTCTCCGCCGCCGCGGCGCCGACCGAACCTCCCGCCTCGGCGCGCTCGGGCGCGCTGGACGCGCCGTTCTGCATGACCTGCGGCGTGCCCATGCGCCGGGCCGGCTCGTGCTATGTGTGCTCGAACTGCGGAGCGACGAGCGGCTGTAGCTGACTCGAAGACTCAGCCACCCTCAGCCTCGGCGGCGAGCTCCTTCTTGCGGCCCAGGTAGGTCTTGATCATCTCGCCGAATCGGGCCGGGTTGTACACGTCCTCCTCGTAGCTCCAGAGGCCGTTGCCCGCGTACTTGAGCAACGTGAAGTTGTACTCCTGATGCAGCGACCCGTCGCCGGGGTCGGCCATCCGGTTCCAGACCTGGCAGACCAGCCATCCCCGCTCCTCGTCGATGATGTACCACTCGATGGGGAAGTGGATCATCTCGTTGTTGGGCCACTGGCTCATGGTGGACTGGATCCAGTTGTAGATGGCCTCGCGCCCGCCCATGGTGCCGAAGTGGTGCTCGATGTAGGTGGCGTCCTCGGTGAAGAGGTTGGCCCACTCGCGCCAGTCCCCGGTGGTGCCTGCCCTCAGGGCCGTCTCCTGGTAGTGGGCGAACGCCTCCTCGATCTCAGCTCGGCTCCATCGGCTCATGATTGCTGCTCCTCGCTGTCGGTTGGTTGCTCCTGGGGCAACAGCTCGAATCGTAGGTGACGGCTCAGGTCGCCTGTGAGGTCGACCAGGAAGCGGCGCTCGATGAATCGCCACCGTCCGTCGATACGCCTGAGGGTGTCGTGGTAGCGGCCGCTGATGATGGGCTGCATCGCCGAACCCAACGCCTGCTGCATCACGGTGTAGGTGGAGCGCACCGTGGCCGTGTCGCCGTCGACGTCGATGATCGGGTTGGTGGTCAGATGCCGGGTGCGGGGGGTGCCGTCGTCGTAGGTGACCACCATGTCCCGGTAGCTCGCCGCGATGGCGGCCGCGCCCGACGGTCCCGGGTCACCCTGCTCGCCGTAGCGGAATGTGCAGTGCTCCATGAGCTCGCCCAACTCCGTGAAGCGCCCCGCGTCGATGAGCTCCGCGTAGCGGAACAGCTCATTGGTGATGGCGGTCGAGTCGCCGGGGGCCGCGTCGTCGGGGTGCATCGTGCCGGACCGTAGTATCGGTCGGGCATGGCGCGCCTCCCGCTGCTCTCTCCGCGCACGCTCTGGCGTGAGTCGCTCAAGCTCGTGGACGACCTGCGCCGCGAGTGGTCCCGGGCCCGGATAGGCGGCCTGTCGGCAGAGATCGCCTTCTTCGGCCTGCTCGGGCTGTTCCCGGCGGTGATCGTGTTCGCGGCTGCTCTCGGCTCGCTCGATGTCGTCATCGGGGCGGGCGCGGCCGCCGACACGGAGCGATGGCTCCTGGACCGGGTGGTCGAGACCTTCGGCCGCGACAACACGCTGCGGGACACCGTCGAGGAGCTGTTCGACCGCTCCAACGCCGGGCTGATCACTGCCGGCGTAGTCCTGACCGTGTACGCGTCGTCGCGAGGCTTCACCGCGGTGGTAGGGGCCCTGGATGTCACCTACGGCCACGAGCACCGCAGGAACTGGATCTCCACCCGGGTCATGGGCTTCGTGCTGACCCTGTTCACCGTGCTGGTGTCGGCACTGGTGGCGGCCATGGTCGTGGTAGGCCCCCTGCTCGGCGGCGGGGAGGAGTTGGCCGACCGCTTGGGGGCCGGCTCCGCCTTCACCACCGCGTGGGACTGGTTCCGCTGGCCGGTCGTGTTCGTGGTGGTGGTCTGCTGGGCGGCCTCCGTCTACCACTTCGCGCCCCGCCGCCGCACCCCGTGGCGCAGCGACCTGCCCGGGGCGGTCGTCGGCACCGTGTGGTGGCTCGCGGTGTCGCTCGGCTTCCGGGTGTACCTCGATGCGGCCGCCAGCGGGATGAACGCCGTGTTCGGGCTGCTGGGAGGGGCTCTCACCCTGCTGGTCTGGCTCTACCTGCTGGCCATGGGCCTGCTCGTCGGCGCCGAGATCAACAGCGTGCTCAACGACCGCCGGGGTTTGAACAAGCCAACAGAACCCGCCGCGTAGGGATACTCTCGCTGGTGTGAGTGATTTCCGGGTCGACCTTGACGAGATCTCCTTCAACCTGCGCCATGTCGCCGATCTTGACGGCCTGGCCAAGCTGGAGGCCTTCGAGCACGTGGAGGCCGACGTGGTCGACCAGGTCCTCGCGGAGGCGGCCCGGTTCGCCGAGGAGGTGATCGCACCCCTCAACCGGGTCGGTGACACCGAAGGCTCCCGCCGCCTCGACGACGGCTCGGTGGCGACGCCCACCGGCTTCCGGGAGGCCTACCGCTCCTATGTGGAGGCCGGCTGGGGGTCGCTGTCGATCGATCCCACCTACGGCGGTGGCGGCTTCCCCCACCTCGTCGGGCTGGCGGTGGAGGAGATGTTCACCTCGGCCTGCATGTCGTGGTCGCTGTGCCCGCTGCTGACCCAGGGCGCCATCAACATGCTGAGCGCGCACGGCACCGACGAGCAGAAGGCGCTGTACCTGCCGCAGATGGCCTCGGGGGACTGGACCGGCACGATGAACCTGACCGAGCCGCAGGCTGGCTCGGACCTGGGCGCCGTCGCGGCCCGGGCCCTGCCGCAGCCCGACGGCTCGTACCGCCTGCACGGCACGAAGATCTTCATCACCTACGGCGAGCACGACCTGGCCGACAACATCGTGCACCTGGTGCTGGCCCGCACCCCCGGCGCGCCGCCCGGCACGAGGGGCATCAGCTGCTTCCTGGTGCCCAAGCACCTGCCCGCGGCCGACGGCTCGCCCGGCGCCCGCAACGACCTGCTCTGCGTCTCGATCGAGCACAAGCTGGGCATCCACGCCAGCCCCACCTGCGTGATGTCCTACGGCGACGGCGAGGGCGCGGTGGGCTTCCTGGTCGGCGAGGAGAACGGCGGCATGCGGGCCATGTTCACGATGATGAACCACGCCCGCCTGAGCGTGGGCCTGGAGGGGGTGGCCATCGCGGAGCGGTCCTACCAGCAGGCTCTCGCCCATGCCCATGAGCGCCGCCAGGGCCGGGCGCCGGGCGCGCCGGCGGGAGAGTCCTCGGCGATCATCGACCATCCCGACGTACGCCGCATGCTGCTGGACATGCGCTCAAGCATCAGCGCGATGCGGGGCCTCGCCTATCGTAACGCCGAGGCTATCGACCGCTCCTCGCACGAATCCGATGCTTCGCAGCGCCAGTCCGCCGACGAGCAGGCCGCGCTGCTGACGCCGCTGAGCAAGGCGTGGGCCACCGACGTGGGCTGCGAACTGGTCAGCGTGGGTCTCCAAGTGCACGGCGGCATGGGCTTCATCGAGGAGACCGGCTCGGCCCAGCATTATCGCGACGCCCGCATCGCCCCGATCTACGAGGGAACCAACGGCATCCAGGCCGCCGACCTGGTCGGCCGCAAGCTGTCCATGCGAGACGGTGGCGTGGTGCGCGACCATCTGGCGCAGATCCAGATCACCGCGGAGGCGCTCGACGGGCGTGGTGACCTGGCGCCGGTGCAGCGGCACCTCGAGACCGCCGTTGAGGCGACCGGTACAGCCACCGAGTTCCTGCTCAAGGCCGGGCCCGCGGCGCGGCTGGCGGGCGCCGACGCCTTTCTGAGGATGCTGGCGGTCACCACCGGGGCTGCGGCTCTGGCCGACGGCGCGCTGGCGGCAACCCGGCTGGGCGATCCCGACGCCGCTGCCGACCGCGCCGTTCTGGCCCGGTTCTTCGCCGCGAGCCGGCTCTCTGCTGTGCCCGGGCTGATCGCGGCGGTAGCCGAGCCCGCCGACGATCTCGCCGCCGCCCGTCAGCGGATCCTGGCCCAGAGGCCGAGCGGATAGGGGCGACTTGATGGCGCCATGACCAGCGTCTTGATCGCGTCGATACCGAGCCCGCCCAGGAACGGCTTGAGCCTGGGGCCGCTGGACTTGCGCGCCTACGGGGTGATGATCGCGCTGGGCGTGCTGGCCGCCGTGTGGCTGTCGCGGCGTCGCTGGGAGGCCCGGGGAGGCGATCCCGACCAGATCAGCCGGCTCGCGCTATGGGCGGTTCCCGCCGGCCTGATCGGCGCCCGCCTCTATCACGTGATCACCGACTGGAAGAAATTCCAGTCCGCCGGCTGGCTGGAGGTCTTCGCCATCTGGAACGGCGGCTTGGGAATACCGGGCGGGATGGCGGCAGGGATCCTGGTCGGTGTGTGGATGGCGCGGCGCCAGCACATGAACCAGGGCGAGGTGATCGCGGCAGTGGTCCCCGGCCTGCCGCTGGCTCAGGCCATCGGCCGCCTCGGAAACTGGTTCAACCAGGAGCTGTTCGGCTCGCCCACCGACCTGCCGTGGGGGCTGGAGATCGATGAGGCGCACCGTCCGGCCCAGTACCTGGATGTGGCGACCTTCCATCCGACGTTCCTGTACGAGGCGGTGTGGAACCTCTTGCTGTGCGGCCTGCTGGTGATCATCGACCGCCGCAGGGTGCGCCGCTCCGTCCCGGCGCTGGTGACCGACCCGCGCCGGGTGAGCCGTCCCGGCTCGCTGCTGGCCGTTTACACCTTGGGCTACGGACTGGGCCGCTTGTGGATCGAGGCCGTGCGCATCGACCCTGCCAGCCTGCTGCTGGGCGTGCGGGTCAACATCTGGATGAGCCTCGTGCTGATCGTGGCCTCGGCGCTGTACCTGCTGCTGACCCGGGGGCGGGCTGCCCCGGGACCCCGGGGTCCCGTCATGCGGATGTAGACGCGCAATCCTCTATTCACTCGGCCTCTCGGCCACAGGAATTTCGGGTTCAGTTGAAGCCGCGCAGGGGGAAGTCGGGCCCGCGCTGCAGCCAGTTGTCGGCCAGGTAGTCGGCGGTGCCGTCGATCAGGTGCATGGTGTAGGCGTGCCGGCTGCGGTCCGACGTGTTGGCCGCGCTCCAGTGCGGCAGGGTGCCGTGCAGGGCGATCAGCGTTCCCGCGGCGGCCTCCAGAGGCACCAGGCTGTCCACGGGATACGGGGTGTCGTCGAGGACGTCGGTGACGGTGCCGCGGCTGCGGTCGGCGCGGTCGATCAAGCGGAAGCGGGTCTTCACCGGTATCCGGTGGCCACCCGGTATGGCCCACATGCAGCCGTTGGCCACGGTGGCGTCCTCGATGGCGAACCACAGACCGATCACGCTCTGGGGCTCGGTCCACAGGAAGCTGTGGTCGCAGTGGCAGATCACCTCCCCGCCGATGCCGGGCTGCTTGAAGATGTACATCGACTGCAGCAGCCTCGGGTCCTGGAATCCCAGACTGTGCGCCACCGTCGCCAACTCCGGGGTCCGGGAGAAGGAGTCGAAAGCGGGATCGAGGTCGTGCATGGCGTGGCCGATCTTGTTGACCGCCAGCGGCATCGGCCTCGTGAGGCGCCCGCCCGAGATGGCGCCGTCCTCGAAGAACCAGCGGACGGTGTCGCCCGAGCCGAGGAACCACTCGTCCTGCGCGTGGCTCTGCTCGGTGGTGGAGAACACGGTCAGGCCGCCGTCGCGCTCGGGGTCGATGCCGTCCAGCATCGCCTCCACGTGGGCCTTGAGCGCTTCGCAGCGCTGGCGCTCCACGAAGCCGGGCAGCATCAGGAAGCCGTCGCGCCCCCAATCGGCCAGCTGCGAGGCGTCGAGCACCGGCACAGCCCCCTCTAGGCCTCACCCTTGCGGTAGGGCAGGCCGTCGGCTCTGGGCATCCGCAGCCTCTGCGAGAAGAACACCAGCACCACCAGCACGATCACGAAGGGCAGGATCTCGATCCACCAGTCGGGCACGGTCGTCGACAGGAAGTACCACACCGCCGCACCCAGCCCGAGCCCGGCGGCGATGCCGGCGTCGATACGGCCGCGCTTGCTCAGGGCCCACGCCACCACCGCGACCAGGGCGATCGTGGTCACCAGGAGCAGCGCATGGGAGGCCGAGCCGTCGAGGTCCCGCAGGCCCACGCCGAAGGGATAGCCGAACAGGAGGGCCCCGGCCATCACCCCGCCCGGACGCCAGTTCCCGAAGATGAGCGCGGCCAGACCGATGTACCCGCGTTCGTTCGTCTGGCCCTCCAGGTAGATGCCGCCCAGCTCCGGGCTGGCGATGAAGGCCCCGCCCAATCCGGCCAGCGCTCCGCTGATCACCACGCCGTAGTACTTGTACAGGTAGATGTTGATCCCCTGGGTCTCCCCGCCCACCGGGTGCTCCCCGCAGATGCGCAGCCTCAGCCCGAACCGGGTCCGCCAGATGAGCCACGCGGTCACCGGCACCAGCGCGAAGGCGATCATGGTGGCCAGCGAGAGATGGGCCACCAGGCCCCGGGCCAGCCCGGTGAGGTCCGACACGAAGAACCAGTCCCGGTCGGTGAACCAGCCGAGGATGTCGGGCGTGTCCCAGCCGAAGAGGTCCCCGCCGGCCAGGAACGGGAAGGTGAACTTGCCCACCCCCGGAGTGCGGGGCGACTGGGTGATCGAGCCGCCGTCGTAGTTGGTGAAAATCTCCGACGACAGGAACCGGGTGACCCCCGGAGCGGTGACGTTGATGGCCACGCCCGAGATGATGTGGTCGACGCCGAAGGAGACGGTGGCTACCGCGTGGACCAGCCCGCCCAGGGCGCCGCCGATCATGCCGGTGAGCAGGCCGGCCCACCCCCCGTAGTTGATGGCCCCCCAAGCGCCGAACCACGTGCCCAGGATCAGCATCCCCTCCAGCCCGATGTTCACTATTCCGGCCCGCTCCGAGAACAGTCCACCGAGGCCGGCCAGCATGATGGGCACGGCCCAGCGCAGCATGGCCTGCGACGAGGTCACTGCGGTGAGCCGCTCGGTGTCGTCGAAGCCCTGGACCACGGTCAGCACCAGCACGCCGATGGCCGCGTAGATCATCCAGCGGGCCCACGCGGGCAGCCGTCCCAGTGCCGCGGTCATGATGCTGCCGACGGACTTGTGGCCATGGCTGCGGCCGCGGCGGCGGCCTCCTCGCGCTCTCGGATCCGTCGCACGACCTCATAGGCGATTACCGCGGTCAGGATGATGACACCCTTCATGATCTCGACGATCTCACGGGAGGCGGCCCCCGAGATCTGGAGGATCCCCGAGGAGACGTCGAGGAAGGCGAAGACCAGCGCGGCCACGGCCACTCCTGCCGGATGGTTGCGCCCGAGCAGGGCCACCGCGATGCCGATGAAACCCAGCAGGCTGATCGGGTTGGACGGGTAGTAGCCGGTGTCCATCAGCTCGGTCATCCCCACCAGCCCGGCCACCGCACCCGACAGGGTCATGGCGATGACCACCATGCGCTTGGGTGACACGCCCCCGACATGGGAGGCAGTCGGGTTGGCACCGCTGGCCCTCAGGTCGAAGCCGAACACCGTCCGGTTCAGGATCACGTGGTAGACGACCCCCACTACGACCGCGACGACCAGCATGCCGGTGAGCTTCTTGCCCAGGCCGATCTCCCGGGTGAACACCTCCAGCCAGGCGTTGATGTTGGGAAGGATGCCGCTCTCCGCGATCGGCTCGGTGCCGACCCGCCCCCCGGTGGCAGATATCTCGCCGCCGGCCTGCCACTCCACGATCCACCAGGCGGAGAGTCCCGAGATGACCACTGCGTTGAGCATGATGGTGGAGATCACCTCGTTGACGCCGCGCGTCACCTTCAGCACTCCGGCCGCGCCCGAGAACGCCCCGCCGACGGCCATGGCCACGACCAGGATGAAGGCGATGTGCAGGACCGCGGGCAGCTCCACCTGGGCGCCGAGGTGGGCCGAGACGATGAACGCGAGGAGGTACTGGCCCTCGACGCCGATGTTGAACAGGTTCATCCGGAAGCCGATGGCCGCGGCCACCCCGGACAGGTACAGGGGGGTGGCCCGGTTGAGGATGTCCACCTGCGTCTCGAGCTTGCTGGCGTGCTCGACCATGTCCGCGTAGGCGGCCAGGGGGTTGCTGCCCGATATCAGCAGCACGATCGAGGAGAGCACGACTGCGATCACGACCGCCGCCACCGGCGCGGCCGAGGCCAGCATCAGCCTGTGGGCCAGCCGCCCGGTCATGCGACGTCGGTCTCTAGCGCAGCGCCGGTCATGTAGGCGCCCAGGTCCCGCGGGGTGATCTCATTGGGGTCCAGGCGGGCCACCAGGCGGCCCCGCAGCATCACCGCGATGGTGTCGGAGAGTCCGATGAGCTCCTCCAGGTCGGCGGACACCAGCAGGGTGGCCAGTCCCTGGGCCCGAGCCTCGCGGATGTCGTCCCACACTGCGGCCTGGGCCCCGACATCGATCCCGCGCGTCGGGTGGTTGGCGATGAGGACGGCCGGCTCGGCCACCATCTCGCGGCCGAGAATCAATTTCTGCTGGTTGCCCCCCGACAGCGCGTGGGCTGACACCTCGATGTTGGGGGTGCGGACGTCGAAGTCGGTCTTGATCTTGCTCGCCCGGCCCCTCATGCCGGCGCGGCTCAGCCACGGGCCTCGCGAGTACGGCGCCTCGGTCTGGTGGCCGAGGGCGGCGTTCTCCCAGAGGGTGAAGCCCAGCAGCAGGCCGTCCTGGTGGCGGTCCTGCGGTACGTAGCCCAGGCCCATCTCCCGCCGGTGGCGAACCGAGAGATGGGTGATCTCGCGCCCCAGCAGGGTGATGGTGCCCTCATCGGGGTCGTCTAGGCCGATGATGGCGTTCACCAGTTCGGCCTGCCCGTTGCCCTCCACCCCGGCTATGCCGACGATCTCGCCCCGGTGGACGCGCAGGCTCACGTCGTCGACCACCGCCCGGTCACCCTCTCCGACGACCCGCAGGCCGTCGACTGAGAGGGCGGCGTCCTCGGTAACGGTGGAGGCGCCCGCGTCGGGGACGGGCAGCTCCGAGCCGATCATCATCTCGGCCAGGTCGTGGGCGGTCACCTCGTCGGGCCTGACCGTGCCCACCGTGCGACCCTGGCGCAGCACGGTGATCGTGTCGGCGATCTCCAGCACCTCGTCGAGCTTGTGGTCGATGAACAGGATGGTGGAACCGCTGGCCTTGAGCTCGCGGATGTTGCGGAACAGCTCGTCCACCTCCTGGGGCACCAGGACCGCGGTCGGCTCGTCGAGGATGAGGATCTCGGCCCCCCGGTACAGGACCTTGATGATCTCCACCCGCTGCCGCTCGCCGATCTCGAGGGTCTCCACCAGGTCGTCGGCGTTGATGTCGAGGCCGTAGGCCCGGCCCACTTCGTCGAGGTGCTCGCGCCCGGCGTCGAAGTCGATCCGCCCGAACGAGCGCATCGGCTCGGCCCCGAGGATCACGTTCTCCAGCACGGTGAGCTGATCGGCCAGCATGAAGTGCTGGTGGACCATGCCGATTCCCAGGTCGATGGCCTGGGCCGGCGAGTGCAGCTCCACGGCCTCGCCCCGGATCCTTATGGTCCCCGAGTCGGGCGGCTGCATGCCGTAGAGGATCTTCATGAGGGTCGACTTGCCGGCCCCGTTCTCGCCGCAGATGGCGTGGATCTCGCCCTCGGCCACCTCCAGGTTGATGTCGTCGTTGGCCACGACGCCGGGGAACCGCTTGGTGATCCCTGTCAGCTCGATGGCCAGCGGCACTTGGCCTCCTCTTCAACGCGACGACCGGGCCGGACGTTAGCCCGGCCCGGTCGCTTCATCACGAATGCAAATCGTCCAGAACGCTCGCGCGCTCCAGACGCTCGGCTCCTAGGGCTCGGTCGGCACCGCTATGTCGCCGGACACGATCTGAGCCTTGAACGCCTCGAGCTGGCCGGCGATGTCGTCCACGAAGCCGCCCGAGGTGCTGTATCCGACGCCGTCCACCGACAGGTCGTAGGCCGTCGGTCCGGGCTGCATGGTGCCCTCGATCACGGACTTGATCATCTCGAAGATCGACACGTCCACCCGCTTGAGCATCGAGGTCAGGATGTAGTCGCGCACGCCGGCGTCGGCGGTGTGGTACTGGTCGGAGTCGACGCCGATGGCCCACACCTTGGACCCGGTGGCATCGCTCTGCTCCAGGGCGGCCTGGAAGAGGCCCGCGCCGGAGCCTCCGGCCGCGTGGTACACGATGTCGGCGCCGCCCTCGTACATGGCCAGCGCGATCTCCTTGGCCCGGTCCGGGGCGTTGAAGCCGTCGAAGTCCGGGGCCTCGGTGATGTAGTTGCTGATGATCTCGATGTCGGGATTGACGGCCCGGGCGCCGGCATTGAAGCCCGCCTCGAAGCGCTCGATCAGGCCGCCCACGTTGGCGACCCCGCCGATGAAGCCGATAGTGCCCGTCTGGCTCTTGAGAGCGGCAGCTGCGCCGACCAGGAAGGAGCCCTCATGCTCGGCGAACACCAGGCCGGCGATGTTCTCGCCGTAGGGGGCCGGAGGATCGGCGCCCCAGTTGATCATGGCCGAGTCGACCACGCCGAACATGGTGTCGGGGTTCTCCGCGCCGACCGCGGCCGCGTCGCCCTCGAACAGGAAGCCGACGCCGATGACGATGTCGTGCTCGCTGGCGGCGAGCTGCAGCAGCTCGCCCCGGTTCGAGCCGTCGGGCTCGGGGGACGCCTCGGTGAAGGTGATGCCCAGTTCCGCCGCGGCCCGCTCGATGCCGGCGGCGGCCGAGTCGTTGAACGACTGGTCGCCCCGGCCGCCGATGTCGAACACCAGGCCGACGGAGATGTCGGTCATCTCGGGCTCGGCTTCGTCCTCGTGGTCGTGGTCTGCCTCGTCCTCGTGGTCGTGGTCGGCTTCGTCCTCTTGGTCGTGGTCTGCCTCGTCCTCGTGGTCGGCTTCGTCCTCGTGGTCGGGTTCGGGGGCCGGCTCCGGTTCGGCCGGTGCCGGTTCGGGTGCGCTGACGGTCTCCGGGTCGTCATCGTCGCCGCACGCGGCAGCGAGCAGCGCAAACGACAACAGGATCGCGGTCAGCGCAAGCAAGCGCTTTCTCATTGGCCTTCCTCCAGGGTCGATAAGGCGGTCTAGGCCGCGAATGCTAATGGACGGATGCTCAGTTCCGCGAGTGGAGAGAGTGATTCGCGGTCCACTCCAGGAAGGCCTCAACCGGCCACGTGTTCACGATGTCGTCGACGGGCACGCCGCAGCGCACCGCCTTGTCGGCGCCGTACGGCTGCCATTCGAGCTGACCGGTGGCGTGGGCGTCGGTGTCGACCGACACCTTGCATCCCCATTCCACCGCCAGCCGCAGCAATTCCTCGGGGGGATCCTGGCGCTCGGGGCGGCAGTTGATCTCGACCGCCTTGTCGAACCGGGCGCAGGCCGCGAACACGATGTCGGCGTCGAACGACGACGGCGGGCGCCCCCCTCCGACCACCTTGCGGTTGGTGCAGTGGCCGAGGATGTCGGTGTGCGGGCTGGCGATCGCGGCCACCATGCGCGGCGTCATCTCGTCCGAGGGCATTCTCAGCTTCGAGTGGACTGAGGCCACGACCACGTCCAGCTCGGTGAGCAGCTCCTCGGACAGGTCCAGCGACCCGTCCTCGAGGATGTCCACCTCCATCCCGGTCAGGATCCTGAACGGAGCCATCTCGACGTTGAGTCGGGCGATCTCGGACATCTGGCGTCGCAACCGGCCCTCGTCGAGCCCGTGGGCGACGGTGAGGCGGGCCGAGTGGTCGGTGATCGCCACCCACTCGTGGCCGAGGGCGGCCGCGGTGGTGGCCATGGCCCGCAGCGACGCCCCACCGTCGGACCAGGTGGTATGGCAGTGGCAGTCGCCGCGCAGGCTCTCCATCACGGGGCCGCCCGCGCCGGCGGGCACCCGGCTGCGTTGCTCGAGCTGAGCGAGGTAACCGTCGTCGACGCCCGCCATGGCCTCGGCTATGACCCGCGCCGTGCTGGGGCCCAGGCCGTCGATCTCAGTGAGGGTGCCCGCCGCGACTCGCTCGGCGAGCTCGGTGCTGTCGAGGGCCTCGACCACTGCCAGTGCCCGCTGGAACGCTCGCACCTTGGGGGCGGGGGCGAGTTCGCGGTCCAGGTAGTGCACGGCAAGCCCTAGTGCCACCGAAGGCCGCATAACCACCGAAGCTACCCGTCGGGTGCGGCCGTCACGGCGCCGCGGCTCGGGGGCCGTGTTTCCCGCTCTTGTTCGCTGCGCTCACGGGCCGCTCGGGCCACGGCCTCGCTCAGAGTCTCGCGAGACACACATGAACTAGCGCCCGCCCGCTCGGCCTCTGAGCCGGTGGCGGTTGGCCGCGATGAGGGCGTAGGCCGGACGCGCCAGCCAGCACAGCGGAGGGTGGATGATCAACAGTCCGGCCGCGGCCCAGATCCCACCGGCCGCGACCAGGGATCGCCCGATCGCCTCGGCGCCGCGTGACCGCCGTGTGCCGCTGCCGCGGTCGTCGATCCACCACACCGCGGCCCGTACGTCAGGCTCGGATAGGCCCAGCCGGTCCAGTTGCAGCGACTGCCACGGCTCGACCCGGGCATCGGCGGGCAGGTGGGCCTCGATCCAGCGAGCCGACCGGATGCAGAAGCCACACTCGCCGTCGTAGACCAGCAGCACGCCTCCATTCTGCATGCACACGTCCCGCCTGAAACGGAATTGGCCGCGGTGGGTGCCCGTTTGGGCGTTCTCGGCTGCCAATTCCTGTAGGTCCGGCGGTAGCCTGTTTCGCCATGTCCAAGCGCACGAGCAAGCGCCGGGCCAAGGCTCGCCGATCGAAGGCGAACCACGGACGCAAGCCCAACGCCGGCCGGAACAGCTAGACAGCTGAACGGCTGCGCGGCCGGCCGGTGTGGCCGGTAGGACACGGAGCCCGCAATGGAGCGATTCGGATTCGTCGGGCTGCCCAATTCGGGCAAGACATCGCTGCACAATGCTCTGGCCGGCGGCGACGCGGTCGCGGCCCGGCACGCCTTCTCCACGAAGTCGGCCAATGTGGGGGTGGCGAGGGTTCCCGACGCGCGCCTTCTCCCGCTGGCGGAGATGAGCGGCAGCCGTCGCACGGTGCATGCATCCGTGCAGTTCACCGACATCGGCGGCCTGGTATCGGGCTCGAACCGGGGCGAGGGACTGGGCAACGCCTTCCTGGGGCACATTCGTGACACCGACGCGATCGTGTATGTGCTGCGTGCCTTTGCCGATCCCGACATTGCCGGCGATGACGACCCGCTGAACAGCCTCCGGGTGCTCGAGACGGAGCTGGCCCTGGCCGACCTCGACAGTGCCGCCCGCCAACTCGACAAGCTTGCCCGGGCTGCCAAGGGTGATCCCTCGCTCCGGGCTGGTCGCGACTTGCTGGCGCGGGTGATCGGGGTGCTCGAAGACGGCGTGCCGCTGTACCGAGCCGGATTCGACGACGGCACCAGGTCCGGTCTTCGCCCGTTCTTCCTGATCACCAACAAGCCGGTGCTTGCCGTGGTCAACATCGGAGAGGATCAGATCGAAGCCGCAGACGACTTGGCCCAACCGGTACGGGCCGAGCTGGGCGACGCGGAGGTCATGGCGCTGTGCGTGCAGCTCGAGGCTGAGGCGGCTCAATTCGATGAGCCGGAGCGGCCCGAGATGCTGGCCGCCCTGGGCCTGGGCAGCGGCGCTCTGGACCGGTTCCTGACCGTCGCCTATCACCTGCTCGGACTCCGGACCTTCTTGACCACGGCCCCCAAGGAGAGTCGGGCCTGGACCTTCCGGGCCGGAGCGTCGGCGGTGGAATGCGCCGGCGCCGTCCATTCCGACATTCGGCGCGGCTTCATCCGAGCGGACACCATCCGCTGGGACAAGCTGCTGGAGGCTGGTTCCTGGGTCGCGGCCCGCGATCAGGGCCTGGTGCGGTCCGAGGGCAAGGACTACCGCGTGGCCGACGGCGATGTGCTGGAGTTCAAGTTCAACGTCTGAGAGGCCGATGCGGACCGTCCCCTGACTGCGTGACTGTGGTTGAGCGGCCACGGCTGCTGACGTACCCGCACTTTCTCATTGCGGTGCCCGCCAGCAACTGGCTAGGCTCGCGATTCGTGCCCGTTGCCTCCGATGTCGGGCTGCTCACCGAACTTGAGCCCAGCGTCGAGAGACTCTATGAGCGGCACCTTCGACAGACCAAGGAGTGGCATCCCCACGTGCTCGTGCCTTGGAGCCGGGGCGAGGACTTCCCGGCTGACTACGAATGGAGCCCCGAGGAGGCGGGGCTCAGCGCCGAGGCCCGTAGCGCGCTGTTCGTCAACGTCCTGACGGAGGACAACCTGCCCTACTACTTCCGGGACATTGAGCGCATGTTCGGCCGCGAGGGCGCCTGGGGCCATTGGGTGAGGCGTTGGACCGCCGAGGAGGGCCGTCACGGGCAGGTGATACACGACTACCTCGCCGTCACCCGGTCCGTCGATCCCGTCAGTCTCGAGAGGGCGCGCATGGCCCAGGTGCAGTGCGGGCGGGTTCCCGAGCCGCCCAATGCGCTGGAGGGTCTCGCCTATGTAGCCCTACAGGAGTTGGCCACCCGCATCTCGCACTTCAACACCGGGCGGCACATCGACGACCCGGCCGGCAGGGCCATCATGCGCCGGGTGTCCTTCGACGAGAACCTCCATTTTCTCTTCTATCGCGACGCGATGGGCGCTGCGCTCAAGCTGGAGCCGTCCCAAGCGGTAGTGGCTATCGCCAACCAGGTGAAGCGCTTCGCGATGCCGGGTGTGGGAATAACCGACTTCGATGCACACGCCCGCACGATTGCTGAGGCAGGCATCTACGACATGGCCATCCATCACGATCAGATTCTTCAGCCAGTCGTGATGCGGGACTGGAACCTTCCGAGCATCGCCGGCCTTTCGGGGGTGGCCGAGGCGGCCCGGGACAGGCTCATGAAGTTGATAGACCGGATCGGCCGCGTCGGTCGGCTCATGTTGGAGCGCCGCTCTGAGCGCCGATCGCGCCGGGAGGAGCAAGGGGTCGGGGAGTTCTAGCGCTCGCCCGCCCGATCGGCGTAGCCGATAGACCGGTGCAGGAGGCTCCGAGAACTAGATTTGCGTCCATGGCCTGGCTGATGGTCGGTGAGCGGGTGGTGGCGTCCCTCGAGATCGCCTCCACCGGCCGCGAGCGTCGTAGGGGCTTGTCCGGACGCGACGGGATCGAGGGTGCCCTGCTGCTCGAGCGAACCCGCTCGGTGCACTCGTTCGGCATGCGCTTTCCCATCGACGTGGCCCACTGCGACGCCGACATGCGGGTCCTGCGGGTGGCGACCATGCGGCCCAACCGCGTCGGGCGACCGGTGTGGCGGGCCACCGTGGTCATAGAGGCCGAGGCGGGAAGCATGCAGCGCTGGGGCGTTGCTCCCGGTGTGGAGCTAGAGATCCGGCGATGACCGGTTCGCAACCTGGATCTGCACCGCCGGCGATGACCGGTTCGCTGGTCCTGGTCGGCACGCCGATCGGCAACCTCGGCGATCTCAGCCCGAGGGCGGTGGAGGCTCTTGCTTCCGCCGACCTGGTGTGCTGCGAGGACACGCGGCGCACTGGGCGGCTGCTGGAGCATGCGGGGCTGCAAGGAGTGCGGCTCCGGCGCGTCGACGAGCACACCGAGGCCGCGGCGGTCACCCACGTCCTCGAGCTGCTCACCGGCGGAGCCTTGGTTGCGGTGGTGACCGATGCCGGCATGCCCGCGCTGACCGATCCCGGCGGCCGGTTGGTAGCCGCGTCCGCGGAGGCGGGCCACAACGTGACCGTGGTGCCCGGCCCTTCCGCCGGTCTGGCCGCCCTGGCCATCAGCGGTCTTCCCGCAGGCCGCTTCTGCTTCGAGGGTTTCCTGCCCCGCAAGGGCAAGGCCCGTGCCGAGCGCCTGGAGCAGATAGCGCGGGAGGGGCGCACGACGGTGGTGTACGAGTCACCGCATCGCTTGCGGTCCAGCCTCGAAGACCTGTCCGAGGCGTGCGGGCCGTCCCGCCGGGGCGTTGTGGCCCGTGAGCTCACCAAGATGCACGAGGAGGTCGCGAGAGGGAGCCTGGCCGACTTGTGCCAATGGGCCGCCGGCCCGGTGAAGGGAGAGGTGGTGATCGTGATCGAGGGAGCCGGAGAGGACATGGCCGCCGCGACCGATGATGAGCTCAGGGTCGCAGTCGAGTCTCTCGTGGCCGGCGGAGCGAGCCGCAAGGATGCAGTCGAGGTGACCGCGGCCGCTCATGGGGTGTCGCGCCGTCAGCTCTACAACCTCGTCGTCAACACCGAGGACTGAGCCCCGAAGTAGCAAGACGTTCGCAATCCACAATCCGACGGCGGGGCGGTCGCCCCGGCTGGGGACGGTCTTGGCATCTGGGGATAATGTGGCCCCTTATGGCGGTGCCGGTACTGGTCGCAGTGGCGTGGCCCTACGCGTCCGGAAGTCGCCACCTCGGCCACCTCGCCGGGGCCTACCTGCCGGCCGACATCTACGCCCGGTACCAGCGGTTGGCCGGCAACGACGTTCTGATGGTGAGCGGGTCGGACGTCCATGGCACGCCCATCACCGTGCGTGCCGATGCCGAGGGGGTCACTCCGTCCGAGATCGTGGAGCGTTACCACTCCGAGTTCTGCTGCCAGTGGGAGATGCTCGGGATCTCGTGGGACCTGTACACCACCACCGGAACCGCCAACCACGCCGAGGTGACCCAGGACATGTTCCTGGTGCAGCTTCAGAACGGCTACATCGACAAGCGGGTCTCCGAGCAGTTCTACGACCCCGTGGGCGAACGGTTCCTGCCCGATCGCTACATCGAGGGCACCTGCCCGCGCTGCGACTACGGCGCGGCCCGCGGGGACCAGTGTGAGCACTGCGGCAGCACGCTGGATGCCACCGATCTGATCGAGCCGAGGTCCAAGATCAGCGGTGCAGTGCCGGAACTGCGTACGACCGAGCACTTCTACTTCCGCTACTCGGACTTCACCGGGAAGGTCGATGCCTGGCTCAGGACCCGCCAGGGATGGCGACCGCACGTGCTCAACTCCAGCTTCGGCTGGACCAACGAGGGTCTCCAGGACCGGGCGATAACCCGTGACCTCGACTGGGGAGTGGAACTGCCCGTCGACGACCTGGGGGAGGGCAAACGCATCTACGTGTGGTACGACGCGGTGATCGGCTACCTGTCGGCGTCCAAGGAATGGGCGGCCCGCCGTGGTGATCCCGACGCCTGGAAGCGCTGGTGGCACAACGACGACGCACACCACGCCTACTTCATCGGGAAGGACAACATCCCGTTCCACGCCATGCTCTGGCCGGCCCAGCTGATGGGCTACGGCGGCCTGCACTTGCCCGACAACGTTCCCGCGAACCAGTACGTGACTTTCTCCGGGGCGAAGATGGCCGCGGGCCGGGGCGTCGGCCTGACCATCGGTGCGGGCCTCAGCCTCTTCGAGCCCGACGCTCTGCGCTACGCGCTCGCCGCGGCCCTGCCCGAGCACGCCGACACCGAGGTCTCCATCGAGGAGATCGCCCGGCGGATCAACGACGAGTTGGTCGCCACATGGGGCAACCTCGTGAACCGGGTGCTGTCGTTGGCCCAGTCGGCGCTGGGGGGCGTGGTTCCGGAGGTCGGCCATCGGGACCCCTCCGACACCGACCTGCTGTCCGCCACCGACGACGCCCTGCGCGAGGAGGCCGACTGCATCGAGCGGGTGGAGCTGCGGGCCGGCCTCCGCCGCGCCATGGAGGCCGCCGCCAGGGTGAACGCCTATCTCAACTCGAATGAGCCGTGGAAGCTGGCCTCGGCGGATCCGGACCGTGCCGCGGCGGTGCTGGTGACCGCGCTGGAGGCGATGGCCGGAGTGCGCACGGGCCTGGCCCCGTACCTGCCGTTCTCGACCGAGGCACTCGACGACCTGTTCGGTCCGGTCGAGAACTGGGAACGCCCCGACCTGCCGCCGGGCACAGCGGTTCCCAAGCCTGTGCCGCTGTTCGCCAAGGTGGACCTGGACGCCATCGATCTCGCCGCCGGCGGGGACGGGGCCCCAGAGGCCGAGCGGATAGGCGGCGATTCGTGATGATCATGGCGAGGCACATAGCGAGGCCGTGGCCCGAGCGGCCCGTGAGCGAAGCGAACAAGAGCGGGAGTGACACCGCTGCGGCACGACGGGCTATCGCCTGCCCGCGGATGGCCTGAGGGGCGTGGTTGCTGTGGCCTGGGCCGATCACCATTGCCACCTCCCCGCCGGGGAAGCGGCCGCCGCGGTGATCGCCGACGCACGGGCCGCAGGCGTCGAGGTGCTGATCAATGTCGGAACCGATGTGGAGGACTCGGGCAGAGCCCTTGCCGTGGCCGAGGCCCACGACGGGGTGTGGGCCACCGCGGGGGTCCATCCCCACGAGGCGTCGAGCGGCATCGACGGGCTGGAGTCCTTGATCGGGCGGCGCGAGGTGGTGGCCGTGGGCGAGGCTGGACTCGACTACCACTACGACCACTCGCCGAGGCCCGTGCAGAGGCGGGTGTTCGCCGCGCAGGTCGAGCTGGCCAACCGCCACGATCTGCCGCTCGTGGTCCATTCCCGGTCGGCGTGGGACGACACCCTCGCGGTGCTCGACCGTGAGGGAATGCCGTCCCGGACGGTGATGCACTGCTTCACGGGCGGCCCCCATGAGGCCGAGGAGTGCCTGCGACGGGGCGCGGTCCTGTCGTTCTCGGGGATAGTCACGTTCCCCAAGGCTCCCGAAGTGCGCGACGCCGCCCGGGCCTGCCCGCTCGACCGCCTGCTGGTGGAGACCGACAGCCCGTACCTGGCTCCGGTACCCCATCGCGGCAGGAGGAACCGCCCCGCCCTCGTGGGCGTCGTGGGAGCGGCGGTGGCGGAGGCCAAGGGTCTCGACGTGACTGATGTGGAGCAGTCGACTTGGGCGACCACCCGAGCGTTCTACGGCCTCGATCGAGAGGTCGGCTGAGATGAGAGCGCCTGCTCGGAGCGCCCGGCTGGGGTTGGTCGGGCTGGCCGCCGCCCTCGTGCTGGCCTTGATGGGCGGGCCCGCGGCGGCCCAGACATCGTCGACGTCTCCCGAAGTGGAGCCGACAGAGGTCGTCGACGTGAACGACTTCGCCGATCGGGCCCAGCAGTGGAGCGAAGCCCGGCGCCGAGCCCGGGAGGCAGCCCTCAAGCGCGCCCAGGAGTTGGCCGACGCGGCCCGCAGCACAACCACTACGACGACCACGACCACTGCGGCGCCGACCACCACGACCACGACCACCACGACGACAACCACCACGGAGCCGCCGACCGCGACCGAGCCGGCTCCGATCAAGCACCCGATACCCGAGGGAACCACCGAAGAGCAGTGGCATGCCCTGCGGGAGTGCGAGTCGACGCAGAACTACCGGGCTGTGAGCAAGAGCGGCCGGTACCGCGGCGCCTACCAGTTCTCGATCCGTACCTGGGACTGGGTCGCAGGCATGCACTACCCGGACCTGGTCGGGGTTGATCCCATAGACGCTTCGCCCTCGGACCAGGACAAGATGGCCTACACGCTCTACGAGATCAACGGCTGGGATCCCTGGCCGACCTGCAAGAAGAGGCTGCCCTACTGACCCACACCGAGTCGGAGCTGAAGGCGCTCATGGACCGTTTCGGTGTGGCGCCGCGCCGATCCTTCGGGCAACACTTCGTAGCGGATCCCAACACGGTCAGGCGGATTGCCCGGCTCAGCGGTGCGGGGCCGTCGGATCGCGTGCTGGAGATCGGTGCCGGGCTGGGTTCGCTCACCCTCGCCCTGGCCGAGACCGGTGCGGCGGTACGGGCCGTGGAGGTCGACACCGGTCTTGCCGCAGCTCTGCGCGAGGTGGTCGCGGAGGCCGGAGCATCCGATGTCGAGGTGGTCGAAGGAGACGCTTCGACGCTGGACTTCGACGAGGTGCTGAGAGGCTCTGAGCGATGGATGCTGGTGGCCAACCTGCCCTACAACATCGCCACGCCGCTGGTACTGGACCTGCTGCGCGATGCCGCTTCCGTCGAGACGATGGTGGTGATGGTGCAACGGGAGGCGGGAGAGCGACTCACCGCGCCGGCTGGATCGAGAGTTCGAGGCATACCCAGCGTTCTCGTGGAGAGGCGGGGTACGGCGCGGGTGGTGGGCAGGGTCGCGGCGTCGGTCTTCCGGCCCCGACCGAAGGTCGAGTCGGTCGTGGTCCGGATCGAGCGCCCCCCGCGTTCGGAGGGGCTGACGCTTCCGCCGGAGACAGAGGCTCGCTTCGAGCTGCTTGTGCGGGCGGGGTTCGGTCAGCGCCGCAAGATGCTGCGCCGGTCGCTGGCCGGACTGGTCACCCCCGAGGGCTTCGCGAGTGCCGCGGTGGACCCGGCCAGCCGACCCGAGACGCTCACGTTGGCCCAGTGGGTCGACCTGGCCCGTGCCGCGGAGGCCGAGCCAATGGACCGCGGCCAGCCGACGGGGCGCGGGCGAGGCCGTGGCCCGAGCGGCCCGTGAGCGAAGCGAACAAGAGCGGGAATGACGTAGTGCTCAGGATCCGGCATCTTGAGCGGCGTCGATGGCCCGCCACACCCTCTGGGGAGTGAACGGCATGTCCAAGTGGTCGATTCCCAGTGGCGCCAGCGCGTCGAGCACCGCGGCCTGAACGGCCGGGGTGGACCCGATGGTCCCCGATTCGCCGATGCCCTTCGCGCCGAGCGGGTTGAGCGGCGTCGGCGTCTCGGTGTGGGCGGTCTCGAATCGGGGCAGCTCCGATGCGGCCGGAACGGCGTAGTCGGCGAAGTTCGTGTTGCGGGGGTTGCCGTAGGAGTCGTAGGTCGTCTCCTCGTAGAGGGCCTGCGAGATCCCGGTGGCCACCCCTCCGTGAACCTGTCCCTCCACCAGGAGCGGATTGAGGATCCGGCCGCAGTCGTCCACCGCTATGTGGCGCAGCGCCCTGGTGTCGCCGGTATCGGCGTCGATCTCGACCACCGAGACGTGAGCGCCGAACGGATAGGTGGACTCGCTCTGGCTGAAGTCAGTCTCGACAGCCAGCCCACCGGGTTCGACGCCGTCCGGTAGATCGTCGGCCGTAGCGGCCGCGGCCAGGTCGGCCCAGGAGACCGTCGCGGCCGGCACACCGGCTACCGCCAGGCCGCCGGGAGCCACCACGATGTCGTCGCGGTCGGCCTCCAGCAGGCCGGCGGCAAGACGCTTGGCCGTCTCCAGGACCTCATGGGCGGCCGTGAAGACCGCGCTGCCACCGATCTGCAGCGACCGGGACGCCACCGTGCCGGTGCCGCGGGGGACCTGGCCGGTGTCACTGTGGATCACCCGGGCCTGTGCGGCCGGAACGCCCAGGACCTCGCCCAGGATCTGGGAGAAGGCGGTGGCGTGGCCCTGACCGTGGGACGCGGTGCCCACCCGGGCGGTGATGGTGCCGTCGAGTTCGACGGTGACCGCTCCGAACTCGTTGAACAGGCCTACTGCGGTCACCTCCACATAAGTGGACACCCCAACGCCGAGCAGCCTCCGGCTGCCCGAGGCGCGCCGGCGGGCCTGTTCCTGCCGCAGTTCGGCGTACCCGGCCTTCTCCAGAGCCAACTCGAGAGCCTGCGCGTACTCACCGCAGTCCATAGTGGCGCCGGTGGGGGTGGTGAGGGGGAAGTCGTCCGGCGCGAGCAGGTTGCGACGTCGCAACTCGGCGGGGTCCATTCCGATCTCGGCCGCAGCCATGTCGACGATCCGCTCCAGCGTGATAGTTGCCTCGGGCCGACCCGCCCCGCGGAAGGCCGCCACGGGCGTGGTGTTGGTGACGACCGCGACCGCTTCGTAGTGGACGGCCGGAATGCGATAGGGACCCGATGCCATCGACATGGTGAAGAAGGGAATGAACCCGCCGATGCCGGGATAGGCGCCCACATTGGCGGTTGCCCTGATCCTGAGCCAACGGAACATGCCGTCAGCGGTGAGGCCCAACTCGACGTCGTGAACATGGTCTCGCCCCTGGGTCATGTTGATGAGGTTCTCGCTGCGAGTCTCCACCCACTTGACGGGTCGCTGCAGGTGCCGGGCCAGCCACGCGGCCGCGACGAACTCCGGGTACACCACGGCCTTCGGGCCGAAGCCGCCCCCCACGGCCGGGGCGATCACCCTCACCTGGTCTCCCTGCACCCCGAGGGCTGCGGCCACCGCGTCGCGGGTCTCGTGGGGCCGCTGGGTCGTGCACCACAGCGTCACACCGTTGTCGCGGTCTCCGTTGCCGGGGGCCGCCAGCACCGCCGACGGCTCGATCGGGGCTCCCGACATTCGATGGTTGACGAACTGTCCTTTCACCACCACGTCGTGGCCGGTCATGGTCTCGGCCTCGGCGGTTGTGACGAACTCGATCGCCTTGTTCGATCCGTGAGCCTCGATGACCACCGGAGCGTCGGCTTCCAGAGCCTCGGACGGGTCGATCACGGCCGGCAGCGGGTCGTAGTCCACCTCCACCAGTTCGGCCGCGTCCACCGCGGCGGCACGGGACTCGGCCACCACCGCCGCGATCGGGTCGCCCACATAGCGGGCCTTGTCAGCCAGCGGCAGGCGGGCGAACTCCGGTGGGAGCATTATGAACAGGGGCTGGGGGGCAATGGGCACGTCCGCGGCGGTCCACACTCCGAGGACGCCCGGTGCCGACCGCGCCGCTCCGGTGTCGACGGAGGCGATGCGGGCGTGGGCCATCACCGAACGCACGAAGGCCACGTGCACCGTGGCGGGCGGGTCCATGTCGCCCACATAGCGGGCCTTGCCGGTGAGCAGGTCGGGATCCTCGCGTCTCAGCACGGCATTGCCCATGAACGAGCCTGATGGCAAGGTTCTCTCCTCTCTTCGCGGCGAGACCCGTGGACTGTAGCTTTCGCAGTGTGATCGAGGCGTTGATGTGATCGAGGCAGCAGTGTGATCGAGACATTCGCGCCGGCGAAGCTGACGCTGAGTCTGCGGATCACCGGGGTCCGGCAGGACGGCTACCACGAGGTCGACGCCGAGATGGTGACCCTCGATCTTGGGGATCGTCTCGAGATCACCGAGGGCGGGTCCGGTGTGCGAATGCTCGATGGGGTGGGGACCGAACTCCACGGCGTGGCCGGGCCCGGCGAGAACCTGGTCGAGCGTGCGCTGGTCCTGGCCGGGCGCCGGGCGGGGGTCACGGTGCACAAGCGGATCCCGATCGGTGCCGGGCTCGGGGGCGGATCAGCCGACGCGGCCGCGGTGCTGCGCTGGTCCGGGATCACCGACACGGTGTCGGCCGCATCCATAGGCGCGGACGTGGCGTTCTGCCTTGCGGGCGGCCGAGCCCGGGTGACGGGCATCGGCGAGATCATCGAGCCGCTGCCCTACCTGTCCGAGCAGTACACCCTGTCGCTGGCACCAGTGGGATGCGACACCGCGGCCGTGTACGCGGCCTGGGACGAACTGGGGGGCCCTGCCGGCGAGCACGGCAACGACCTGGAAGCCGCGGCTCTGCGGGTTGTCCCGGAGTTGGCGGCCTGGCGCGACGAACTGGGCAACGCCACCGGGCTGACCCCGAGGCTGGCAGGAAGCGGCAGCACCTGGTTCGTCGGCGGTGCCCACCCGGGTCCGGGCCGCGTCGTGACCACGACCACCAGGCGGTCGCCCGACCAGCCTGAGGAGTGCGAGCGCGGCGTGTAGGGCGCTACTTGCGTCGCTGATGTCGGGTTCGCCGAAGCATCTTCTTGTGCTTCTTCTTGCGCATGCGCTTGCGGCGCTTCTTTACGAGCGATCCCACGGAGGGAGAACGCTACCGGGATGGGCGTCCGAACACGCATCTTGACGACACTGGCTATTGTTGGCCGCGGCCGTCCGCCCCCGGGCGGGCGCCGATGGCCGGTAGTTCAACTGGTAGAACGTCGGACTTTGGCTCCGGATGTTGCAGGTTCGAGCCCTGCCCGGCCAGCACCGTCAATGCTCAAGCCCGCGCTGCCCCTTGGCCGTCCTACAATGCCGGTCGCCATGAAGCAGCAGACCCAGAAAGAGCTCCGCATCGTGTCGGGGCGGTCGAGCGAGGCCTTCGCCGCGAGCGTGTGCTCGGAACTCGGCGTCGAGTTGGGCACGAGCCACATCGAGAACTTCGCCAACGGTGAGATCCATGTGCGCTACGGCGAGTCGATCCGGGGCTGCGACGCCTTCATCGTCGGGACCCATGCCGAATGGGAAGGCGGCTCCATCAACGATGCCATCCTGGAGCAGCTCGTCATGGTCGACGCGGCCAAGCGGGCCTCCGCCAAGCGCATCACCGTGGTGGCTCCCTTCTACGGATACGCGCGCCAGGACCGCAAGGCCTCCGGCCGGGAGCCCATCTCGGCCCGGCTCCTGGCCGACCTGTTCCTGGCAGCCGGAGCCAAGAGGCTGCTGTCGGTCGATCTGCACTCCGGCCAGATCCAGGGGTTCTTCGACGGTCCGGTCGACCATCTCACCGCGATGCCGGTGCTCCTCGAGTACCTGCAGTCCCTGAAGGGCGAGGACCTGGTGATCGTGTCGCCCGACGCGGGACGGGTGAAGGTGGCCGAGCGATACACCCATCAGCTCCACGCCGATCTGGCCATCGTCCACAAGCGCCGGCAGAACGCCAAGAATGAGGTGTCGGCCAAGGAGATCGTGGGCGAGGTCGACGGCCGCACCTGCGTCATCGTCGACGACATGATCGACACCGGCGGCACCATCGTGGCCGCCGCGGAGCTGCTGGCCGCCAACGGGGCCAGCCGGGTGATCGCGGCCACCACCCATGCCGTGTTCTCCGGGCCGGCGGTGGAGCGCCTCAGGGACTCCGTCATCGATGTGGTGGTGTGCACCGACACACTGCCGCTGACACCCCGGAAGCAGTTCTCGAAGCTGCAGGTGGTGTCGGTGGCGCCCATCGTGGCCCGAGCCATCTCGGCGGTGTTCGAGGACACGTCGGTCAGTGAGATCTTCGGCGGAAACAACCTGGTGTAGTACACCTTTCGGGGCAGTGGAGCGGACTCCGCTCGGCAGTAGCCTCAGGCGGATGGCTATGAACCTGGTGAAGGCCGAGATCGGCCGGGAGCAAGGCACCCGGCCCAGCCGGCGGCTGCGCCGGACCGGGCGCGTCCCCGCAGTGGTCTATGGCATGGGTGCAGAGCCGCTGACGGTGTCGGTGGACAAGACCGACCTGCGGGTCGCGCTGAACACCGAGGCCGGGCTGAACGCCCTGATAACGCTCGACGTCGAAGGCGGCCGGCAGCTGTCGATCGTCAAGGACCTCCAGCGCCACCCGGTCCGCCGCGACGTGCTCCACGTCGACTTCCTGCGGATAGATCCCGACCAGGAGGTGGAGGTCGACGTTCCTCTTATCCTCACCGGCGAGGCCAAGAAGGTCACCCAGGCCAGCGGGATGGTCGACCAGGTGATGCACCACCTGCCGGTGCTGGCCAAGCCGGCCGACATCCCCGTCGAGGTCACCGCGGACGTCAGCGACCTGGAGGTCGGATCCTCGCTGCGGGTGAGCGACATCGATCTGCCCGCGGGGGTAACGCCGGCCGGCGACGGCGACGCCACCTTCGCGGTGGGCCTCATCACCCGCTCCACCAAGGAGTACCTGCGCCAGCTGAAGGCCGAGGAGGAGGCCGCGGAGGCGCTCATCGTCATGGGCGAGGCCGCCGATGACGAAGAGGCGGCCGAGGACGAAGAAGAGTCCTGAGACCGGCCGGCGCGCCTTCTAGTAGTGGCCATAGGCTCGCGCTCCGGATCTTCGGCCGACTTGCTGGTGGTGGGTCTGGGCAACCCCGGTGACCAGTACGCCCTCACCCGCCACAACGCGGGACGCTGGGTGGTGGACGAGTTCGTGCGGCGCCATGGGGGACGGCTGCGCCGCGCTCGGCGCCAGCAGGCCCTGGTGTGCGAGTTGCGCCTGGCCGGGCGGCGAGTCGCCGCGGCTGCCCCCGTCACGTGGATGAACGAGTCCGGTCGGGCGGTCGGACCGCTCGTGCGTCGCTACAGGATCGGGGACTTGAGCACCCTCGTCGTCGTGCACGATGAGCTGGACCTGCCCGTTGGGCGCCTCAAGGTCAAGACCGGTGGCGGGATCGCAGGGCACAAGGGCCTGCAGTCGATCCGCGCACACCTGCGCAGTGACGCCTTCACCCGGGTGCGAATCGGCGTCGGCCGACCCGACTTCACCCCCAAGGGAGGCGACTACGTGCTCAAGCGGCCGGGTCGGGCGGAGAGAGCTGAGTTGGAGGCCACTGTCGAGCGGGCCGCCGAGGCCGTCGAGCATTTCCTCGACCACGGCCTCGAGTCCACCATGAACCGCTTCAACGCGCCCTGATGGGCGTGGCAGCCGGGACTTCCGCGAGCCAGGCCGGCCTGCGCCGGCTGCTGCCGCGGTTGGCCGAGCATCCCGCGCTCCTGTCGCTGCTGGGGCGGCGCACGGCCACGCTGGCTGTGCCCACCGCGGCCCGGGCCATGGCGGTGGCCGGGCTCAGCGCGGCGTCCGGCCGGCGGCCGCTGCTGGTGGCGGTGCCGACCCGCCTGGAGGCCGAGACTCTGTCGGCGGACCTCACCGCCTTCCTGGGGCCGGGCGAGGTCGAGGAGTTGCCCGCCTGGGAGACACTGCCATTCGAGAGGGTCAGTCCCTCGGTCGAGACGATGGGTCGCCGCTGCCGTGTGCTGCACCGTATGGCGGATGACGGGCAGCAACGGCCTGCCGTGGTGGTCGTTTCCGCCCGGGCGCTGGCCCAGTTCGTGGACCCGGCCACGGCGACCGCGCCGGTCACGGTGCGCCACCGGGACATTCTCGACCAGTTCGAACTGGTGCAGCGCCTGTCGGAGTTCGGATACCGGCGCGAGCACCAGGTGGAGCACCGGGGGGAGATGGCCGTGCGGGGCTCGATCGTCGATGTCTACGGATCGACGGCGGCCGCGCCGGTTCGCATCGACTTCTGGGGAGACGATGTCGACAGGATCGCTGAGTTCTCGGTGGGGGATCAACGCTCGGTGGCGTCGCTGGAGCAGGTCGAGGTCTATCCCGCCCGGGAGTTGCGACCCGATGCGGCTATGCGCAGGCGGGCCGCGTCACTGGTGGCGGGCCAGCCCTGGGGCCGCGAACAGTGGGACCGCCTGGCCGACGGAGAGCTCTTCGAGGGCATGGAGTCGTGGTGGCCCTGGCTGGTCGAGCGGCTCGCGGTGGTACCCGATCTGGTGCCTGACGACGGGGCGGTCGTCCTGGTCGAGCCCCGCCGGCTGGGTGACAGGGCCGGCGAGATCCTGGCCGAGGAGGAGGATCTGGCGGCTGGACTGGCCAAGACCTGGGGTACCGATGCGGCCGGGATGCCGCGATTGCACGGCGGCTTCGAGGACCTGCTCGACGGCGTCACCGCGCCCGTCTGGATGATGCCTGCCGCGCCCGACTCCGGTGGCACGCAGGCTCTCGCCGCATCCGGTTGGGACCGCACCCATGGAAGCATCGAACCGCTGGCGGCGCGCCTGCGCGATCTGGCGGCCGACGGTTACCAGGTCATGCTGGGCGCGCCGGGCTCGACCGCGGATCGGCTGAGCGCCCTGCTGGCCGAACACGGTGCCCGCGTCGAGCCGTTGGACGCCAGCCTCGACCGGGGCGCGGTGCTGGGCGACATCAAGCTGGCGGTACTGGCGGAGACCGACGTGACCGGCCGGCGGCGCACCCACCGACCCCCCAGGGCCCGATCGCGGGACCAGCGCCGCTTCCTCGCCGACCTCGCGCCGGGCGCGTTCGTGGTTCACCAGCATCACGGGGTCGCCAGATTCGAGGGGATGGTGCGCCGGGCCATCGGCGGCCATGAGCGCGAGTACCTGCTGCTCGCGTACCGGGGCGGTGACCGGCTCTATGTGCCCTCCGACCAGATCGACTCGATCCGCCACTACACCGGCGGGGAGGCACCGGCGCTGTCGCGCATGGGCGGCTCCGACTGGTCGGCGACCAAGAGCCGGGTGCGCAGGGCTGTGGCCGTGGTGGCCCAGGAGCTGGTGGTGCTCTACCAGAGGCGGATGACCACCGCCGGCCGCGCCTTCGGTCCCGACACCCCGTGGCAGCGAGAGCTGGAGGACTCCTTCGAATACCAGGAGACGCGCGACCAGCTGCAGGCCATCGCCGATGTCAAGAGCGACATGGAGCGGTCCGTGCCCATGGACCGCCTGATCGTGGGGGACGTGGGCTTCGGCAAGACCGAGATCGCGGTGCGGGCGGCGTTCAAGGCGGTGCAGGACGGGTGCCAGGTCGCGGTACTGGTGCCCACCACGTTGCTGGCCCAGCAGCACACCCAGACATTCCGGGACCGCTGTGCACCGTTCCCGGTGAGAGTGGAGACGCTGAGCCGGTTCCTGACCCCTCCACAGGCTCGAGAGGTGCTGAGGGGACTCGCAGCCGGTGAGGTGGATGTCGTGGTGGGCACCCACCGCATGCTGTCAGCCGATGTGAGCTTCAAGCGCCTGGGGCTGCTGGTCATCGATGAGGAGCAGCGATTCGGAGTCCGCCACAAGGAGGCCATCAAGTCGATTCGGGCCGACGTGGACGTGCTCACGCTCACCGCTACGCCGGTGCCCCGGACGCTGGAGATGAGCCTGACCGGCATACGCGACATGTCGCTCCTGGACACCCCTCCCGCCGATCGCCAGCCCATCCTCACCTACGTCGGGGAGCATGCCGACCGGCCCGTGGCCGAGGCCATCAGACGCGAGCTGCTGCGGGAGGGGCAGATCTTCTACGTCCACAATCGGGTGGCCGACATCGAGCATGCCGCGGCGCGGGTGCGCCGCATGGTCCCCGAGGCCCGGGTGGCGGTCGCCCACGGCCAGATGGACGAGGGCACGCTGGAGCGAGTCGTGCTCGACTTCGCCGACTACCGATACGACGTGCTGGTATGCACGACCATCATCGAGTCGGGCATCGACATGCCCACTGTCAACACCCTGGTAGTGGACCGGGCCGACCGGCTGGGCCTGGGCCAGCTGCACCAGATCCGGGGCCGGGTGGGCCGGGCGGGCCGAAGGGCTTACGCCTACCTGTTCCACCCGGTGGACCGCGTGCTCAGCGAGGACGCCTACGAGCGGCTCAAGACCATCGGTGAGGCGACCCAGCTCGGGTCGGGCTACCGGATCGCCATGCGCGACCTGGAGATCCGCGGCGCCGGCAACCTGCTGGGCGAGGCCCAGTCGGGGCACATCGCCGCGGTCGGGTACGACCTGTACTGCCGCCTGGTCAACGAAGCGGTCGCCGAGCTGCGGGGTGAGACGATCCCGGAGCCGCCCGAGGTGAGCATCGAGGTGCCCGTCGACGCTCACATCCCGGCCACCTACATCAGCCGGGAAGCGGCCCGCCTCGAGGCGTACCGCCGGCTGGCCGCAGTGACCGGGCACGCCGAGCTGGACGACATCCGGGCCGAGTGGACCGACCGGTTCGGCCCTGTTCCGGAGCCGGCCGAGTCACTGCTGTCCATCGGCAGGCTGCGAGTGGAGTGCCTTCTGGCCGGTGTCTCGGAAGTGGTGGTCACCCGCCGCGGCGGGAGTGCTCTGTCGGCGGAGCGCTTCGCGACGCGTCTGGCTCCGGTGGACCTGCCGGCCAGCCGCCGGGTGCGGCTTCGCCGGCTCCACGGGGACCGGGCCATCCTGAAGGAGGACTCCCGGGAACTGCACGTTCCCCTCCGAGCCGACGCAGGCCCGGTGATCGACCAGGTCGTCTCGCTGCTGACCGATGTGGTGGCAGCCGAGAGGCCGAGCTTGCGAGGCCCCGGGCCCGAGCGGCCCGTGAGCGGAGCGAGCAAGAGCGGGCAGCACGGCCCGAGCGGCCCGTGAGCGGAGCGAACAGGAGCGGAAGTGACGTGCCGGAGCAGCGATAGGGTTCAGACCTCGTGAGCCTCGTTCGCCCCATCGCAGCGGTCGGCGCCGCCGCGGCGACGGTCTTGATCCTGGCGACCGGCTGCGGCGCTTCCGCGGATGTGGCCGCGGAGGTCGGCGGGGTGGAGTACACGGTCGACGACCTGGACGACTACCTGGCCACCACGGATCCCGACAACGCCGCGAGGGCACCCCGCGAGGCGGCCGCCCTGTGGCTCAGCGACTGGGTGTTCTTCACGGCCGTGGAGCTGGAGCTGGCCGAGCGGGGGATGACCGTGTCCAACGACCATGAGGCGCAGGCGGTCGCCGAGATGACCCAGGCGGACCCCTCCTTCGTGCCCGGTGCCGGCGGTGGCGACTTCGCCGTCCACCAGCGGGCCATCGTCCTTGCCGCGCTGGAGTGGGCCGAGCGCGAGGCGCCCGGCGCGCCGGTCGCCGGCCCGCTGCGCCATCTCTGCTCCAGGCACATCCTCGTTGAGTCGCAGGCGGAGGCGGAGGCGGTTCTGGCCCTCCTCGACGCGGGGCAGGAGTTCGGATTCCTGGCCATCGAGCTCTCGCTGGATCCGGGCAGTGGATCGTTGGGCGGGGATCTCGGTTGTGTGGTCGAGGGCTCCTTCGTGGCGCCCTTCGAGACGGCCGCCTACGCCGCCGGGCCCGGCGAGACCGTGGTGGCCGAGTCGCAGTTCGGCTTCCACGTGATCCAGGTGATCAGCTCGGGTCCGGCGACCCCCGAGAACCATCCCCAGCTCGACGCCGAACGGCTGGCTCTCATGGCCGAGGACGCCGAGCTGGCGGCAGCCGAGCGAGCCCAGAGCGCGGCCCAGGACGAGCGCCAGCAGTTGCTGGTCAACCTGCAGGAGACCGTCGTGCTGAGCTACGCACCTGAGGTGCGGATCGACGAGCGCTACGGGTACTGGGATCCCGAGCAGTTCCGGGTGGTCCTGGAGTCGCCCGGCTGACGGGGGTTGGGCTGCGTGGACGAAGACACTGCCGACGGCGACCTGTGCCCTGGTGGCAACGCGGCTGCCGACATCGACCTGATCAGCGCGATGCTCCGTCTCGACGAGTTGGTGCGGACCCTGCGCCGGCAGTGCCCGTGGGACCGTGAGCAGACCCACACCAGCCTGCGGCGTTACCTGCTGGAGGAGACCTACGAGACGCTCGAGGCTCTCGATGCCAGGATTGCTGGTCCCGACCGCGACGGCGGCGGCGACCGCGAAGGCAGCCAAATCGAGGATCTGGATCGGCACCTGTGTGAGGAACTCGGCGACCTGCTGTACCAGGTCTGGTTCCAGGCCCATCTGGCCTCCGAGCGCGATGCGTTCGGCATGGCGGACGTAGCCCGAGAGGTTCGCACCAAGCTGGTGGCCCGCCACCCCCATGTCTTCGGGGACGTGGAGGCCCACGACGCCGATGCGGTGCGGGGCATGTGGGACGCCATCAAGCTCCGGGAGAAGGGGCGGGACTCGGTGATGGACGGCATACCGGCAACGCTGCCCGCGTTGCTGCGGGCGGTGAAGGTGCAGAAGCGGGCCGCCGCGGCCGGACTCCTGATCGATGACTGGGACGAGCGCGAGTTCGCTGAGACCGAGCGGGCCTTGGCGGAGCTTCGCGCCGACCGGAGCGAGCAAGACTTCGGTGAGCTGCTGCTGGCTGTGGTGGAGTTGGGCCGGCGCCTCAAAGTCGATCCCGAGGATGCCCTGCGGTCCGCCACCGAGCGCGCCCAGCGCCGGTATCGCGCACTGGAGCAGGACCCCGGCTAAGATCGATGTCCGCACCGACGGACGCCGAGGGACTCAAGCGGAGCGGCGCCCGACTGTGATGTCGAGCCGGGTTCGGCGCGGCGTCGTCAACGACCGGAGGTTCGCCGGTGAGTCCCATCAAGGCAGTCCGTGCTCGTGAGGTGTTCGACTCGCGCGGCAATCCCACCGTGGAAGTCGATGTCGTGCTGGAGTCGGGCGCTAGCGGCCGGGCCATGGTCCCGTCGGGTGCGTCCACCGGAGCGTTCGAGGCCGTCGAGTTGCGCGACGGCGGCAGCCGCCTACGAGGCCGGGGCGTCCTGAACGCGGTCGCCAACGTCACCGGCGAACTGGCCGGCGCGGTCCGGGGCCTCGACGCCGGAGACCAGCGGGCCGTGGACGCCGCCCTCATCGATGCGGACGGCACCGACGGCAAGGGCCGGTTGGGTGCAAACGCCATTCTCGGCGTGTCGCTGGCCGCCGCCCGGGCCGCGGCCGCAGAGTTCGAGGTTCCGCTGTGGCGCCACGTCGGAGGGGCCAACGCCCACGTGCTGCCGGTGCCGATGTTGAACCTGCTCAACGGCGGGGCGCACGCGGGCAACAACGTCGACTTCCAGGAGTTCATGGTGGTCCCGGTCGGCGCCGCGTCCTTCTCCGAGGCGCTGCACTGGGGCGTCGAGACTTATCACGAACTGTCGGCGGTGCTGAAGGGCCGGGGCCTGTCGACCGGACTCGGCGACGAGGGGGGGTTCGCCCCGGATCTCGGGTCGAACGCCGAGGCGCTGGCCCTGCTGGCCGAGGCGACCGAGCGCACCGGCCTCGGGTTGGGGGACGACGTGGGGTTCGCTCTGGACGTGGCGTCGACCGAGTTCTTCGAGGGCGGTCGGTACGTGCTGGCCGGCGAGGGCCGGACACTGGACTCGAGCGAGATGGCGGCCGCGCTGGAGCGCCTGTGCGACGAGTACCCGATCCTGTCGGTCGAGGACGGCATGGCCGAGGAGGACTGGACCGGCTGGGCGGAGCTCACCGCCGCGGTGGGGGAGCGTGTCCAGCTGGTGGGAGACGACCTGTTCGTCACCAATTCCGAGCGGCTGGCCCGGGGGATGCGGGGTGGCGTGGCCAACGCGATCCTGGTGAAGGTCAACCAGATCGGCTCGCTCACCGAGACTCTCGACTGCGTCGAGCTGGCCGTCCGCGGCGGGTACGGAGCGGTGATGTCGCACCGCAGCGGCGAGACTGAGGACACCGTGATCGCCGATCTCGCCGTGGCCACCAACTGCGGGCAGATCAAGACCGGGGCTCCGGCCCGCAGCGATCGGGTCGCCAAGTACAACCAGCTGCTGCGCATCGAGGAGCAACTGGGCGAGGCGGCCTCCTATCGCGGCCGGGCGGCGCTGGCGCTGGGGACCAACCAGGAAGCGGCTGGATCGTGATGAAGTCGGCTTGGTGGCACCGGCTGTTGCTGGCTGGCCTGGTCGTGGCCATGGCGGTCGCCGCCGCGTTGCTGGGAGCGTCGTCGGTGCGCACCTGGATGGACCAGAACGCCCAGCAGCGGGAGGCCGAGAGCCTCGGAGCCGAACTGGATGCCCGGATCGCCATCCTCGAGGGCGAGATCTCCAGACGGACCAGCGACGACGGGGTGCGGCGCGAGGCGCTCTGCTTCGGCCCCTACGTGGAGCCCGGAACCGAGGTCTACGCCGTGATGGGCCTCGAAGGCTGCGTAACGCAGTCCGGCGACCCCTAGCCTTCGGATTCTGTGCCCGCCCATCGGTTCAGTGTCAAGGTCCGGTTCTATGAGCTCGACCCCTACGGCCATCTCAACCACTCCGCCTACATCCAGTTCTTCGAGACCGGACGGATCGAGCTGCTGGAGCAGGTCGGGATGGACCTGGAGTCCTTGGCGGCCCGCGGATACCGGTTCGTGGTTAATCGCATCCACACGTCGTTCGATCGTCCGGTGCACGCCGGCGACACGGTGACGGTCGAAACGGAGGTCGTGGAGATGAGGCGGGCCTCGTCGACTTGGCGCCAGCGTCTGGTGCGCGACGGTGAGGTGGTGGCCCGCCAGGAGCTGAGGTCCGCCATCACCGACAACGACGGCAAGCCGGTGCGGGCCCCCGAGTACTTGGCCGAGGCGCTGGCCCCCTACTTCGTGAGATAGCGCGGGTAGGCACAAGCCTGTCGCGTTGCTAGGGGGTGTCTCCCGCTCTTGTTCGCTGCGCTCACGGGCCGCTCGGGCCACGGCCTCGCCCGTATGGGCCGGATTCGCGTACCTACTCGCTCGGCCTCTTGGTGAGATAGCGACGCACCGGAATATGCTCGGTCGGATGCCGGCTGTTGACCTGCGCTCCGTTTCGTGTGTCGAAGACGTATGGCAGGGACTTCGCGACAACGCCTACCTGCCCGACGAGGCCCTGGCCACTGCGGTGTACCTCGCCCTGCGCCTGCGCCGGCCGCTGCTGCTGGAGGGCGAGCCCGGCGTGGGCAAGACCGAGGTGGCCAAGGTGATCGCCGACTGGGGCGGCGGGCGGCTCATCCGGCTGCAGTGCTACGAGGGCATCGACGCCTCCCAGGCCGTCTACGAGTGGGACTACGCCCGCCAGCTGATGCACCTCCGGACGATGGAGGCCACCGGGAGGGCCCAGGGCGCCGACGAGGCCAGCCTCGCCGACGAGCTCTACAACGAGCGCTTCCTGGTGCGCCGGCCGCTGCTGGAGGCGATCGAGGCCGGCGACGGTCCTCCTCCCGTGCTGCTCGTCGACGAGGTCGACCGCTCCGACGACGAGTTCGAGGCCTTCCTGCTCGAGGTTCTGTCGGACTACTCGATAACCATCCCCGAGGTCGGCACGTTCGTGGCCGTCGATCCGCCGGTGGTGGTCATCACCTCCAACCGCACCCGCGACGTGCACGACGCCCTGAAGCGGCGCTGCCTGTACCACTGGGTGTCTCACCCCGGCGCGCAGCGCGAGGCGGAGATCATCCGGCTGCGGGCACCGGAGGTGGCCGACACTCTGGCCCAGGAGGTGGCTCATGCCGCGGCCGCCATCCGCGACGTCGGCCTCTACAAGCCGCCCGGAGTGGCTGAGACCATCGACTGGGCCCGCGCCCTGAGCCTCCTCGGCGGAGCCAAGCTCGATCTGGCCAACGCGTCCGCCACCCTGGGCGCCCTGCTGAAGTACCGCGAGGACCGCGACCGGGTCATCGAGCACGACCTGGCTGCCATCGTGAACGAGGCTGCAGCCGCCCACAGCACATGAGTCAGCAGAGCGACTTGGTCCGGGAGCCGGGCCGCGGCGGCTCCGATCCGATCGACGTGGCCGTGGGATTCGCCGGCGCGCTGCGCCGGGCCGGTCTGGAGGTCTCGCTCACCTCCGCGCTGCTCTACTCGGAAGCACTGTCGGTTTGCGACGTCACCAGCCGCGAGTCGCTGTACTGGGCCGGCCGGTGCGCGCTGGTCCACCGCTTCGAGGACGTCGGGGTGTACGACGCCGTCTTCGGGGCCTACTGGCTGGGCAAGCCCCTGGGCACGGTCTCACCCACCACCGCGGTGAGCATCCCGGTGGTGCTGCAGGTCGACGACGCCGGCGACGCCGCCACCGACGAGGAGGAGCCCGGCCGCGACTCCGATGTGATCACCGTTCGCTACAGCGCCACCGAGACCCTCGCTACCAAGGACTTCGCCGACTACACCGACGATGAGCTCGAAGAGGCCCGCCGGCTGATGGAGCGGCTGAGGTTCCGCAGCCCGACTCGGCCCAGCCGCCGTCTCGAGCCGGCCCGGTCGTGCCGGGGCCGCCTGGATGTGCGGCGCACGGTACGGGCCGCCATGCGCTCGGGGGGCGAGCCCATGCGCATGCACCGCCGGGTCAGCGGCCGCAGGCCCCGGCGCCTGGTGCTGCTGCTGGACGTGTCGGGGTCGATGGAACGCTACGCCCGGGCTCTACTTCGCCTGGTCCACGCCGCAGTCGCGGGCCGCAGCCGGGTCGAGGCCTTCGCTCTAGGCACCCGGCTCACCCGGCTCACCCGGGAGTTGTCGTCGCGCGATCCGGACCGGGCCCTGCGGGCCGCGTCGGATGCAGTCCCCGATTGGAGCGGCGGCACCCGCCTCGGCTCGGGCCTGCGGTCATTCAACGACGAGTGGGGCTGCCGGGGGATGGCTCGCGGCGCGGTGGTGGTGATCCTCTCCGACGGCTGGGACCGGGGCGATCCGGCCGAGATGTCCGAACAGATGCAGCGCCTCCGCAGGGTCGCCAATCGGGTGGTGTGGGTGAATCCCCTCAAGGCCTCGCCGGGGTATGCCCCCCTGGCGCGGGGGATGGCCGCGGCCCTGCCGTTCGTGGACGACTTCGTGGAGGGGCACAACCTGGAGTCGTTGGAACGGTTGGCCGAACTCGTCCTCACCGAGACCGGTCACCGCTCGCGGGGGCCGCGGCCGCACACCGCGGATGAGGGTCCGGTTCCAGTAGCCGTGGGAGCGGGACAGTGAAGGGGATCCGGCAGTGAAGGAGATCCTCGCCGACCTGGATCGCTGGCGGTCGGGCGGGGAGCGGGCCGCGGTGGCCCGGGTCGTCGACCTCGAAGGGTCGGGACCGCGCGCTCCCGGCGCGGCGATGGCCGTCACCGCTGAGGCCGAGGTCGTCGGCTCGGTGTCCGGCGGCTGCGTGGAGGGCGCGGTAGTCACCGAGTCCCTCGAGGTGATCGCTACCGGCGACCGGCGCATCGTCACGTTCGGCTACAGCGACGATGAGGCCTTCGCGGTCGGGCTCACCTGCGGGGGGACCATCCACTTGTTCGTGGAGCCCCTGGACTGGGGCCCGGTCCATGACGAGCTGGGCTCGGATCTCGCCGCCGAGTCCCCAGCCGCGCTGGCCACCGTGGTCGAGGGCCCCGGAACGGGCGCCAAGATGCTGGTGCGCCCGGAGGGTCTGGAGACCGTCGGCTCGCTGGGCAAGCCGGGCCTCGACCGGGCCGTGCAGCGCGACGCCCGCGGCGAGCTGGTCGCGGGCCGTTCGGGCCTGCGCCGCTACTCCACCCACGGCGAGTACTCCGAGCAGGGCGAGACCTGCGGCGAGGAGGTGGCCGTGTTCGTGGAGTCGTTCGCCCCGCCGCCCCGGATGCTGATCTTCGGCGCGGTGGACTTCACCTCCGCCCTGGCCCGGGTGGCCAAGGTGCTCGGCTACCGGGTCACGGTGTGCGACGCCCGGTCGGTGTTCGCCACCTCCAAGCGGTTCCCGATGGCCGACGAGGTGGTGGTCTCATGGCCCGACCGGCTGCTCGACGCAGTGGGGGAGCACCTCGGCCCGCGTGACGCGGTGTGCGTGCTCACCCACGACGCCAAGTTCGATGTGCCCGCCATCACCTCGGCTCTGGCCACCGATGTCGGCTACATCGGGGTGATGGGCAGCCGCCGCACCCACGACGACCGCACCGGCCGGCTGGTCGAGGCCGGGGTGACCGGCGAGCAGCTGGCTCGCCTCCGCTCGCCCATCGGCCTCGACATCGGCGCGGCCACCCCCGAGGAGACCGCGGTCTCCATCGTCTCGGAGATCATCTCGCTGCGCACCGGCCGCCAGGCCCAAGCTCTCTCAGCCACCACCGGCCCCATCCACGACTGATCCCGGCCAAACTGCGGCCCGGCACAAGTTGTGTAGCACAAAATACATGTAATGATGCGAAGTGCCGGAATGCCGCCCCCCACGCCGTTTGGAGACCGGTGGGGCGGTGCTCCGGCACTTGCGTGATATCTAGTGTAACTTCACTCGCTGCGCCGCGCAACCGGCGGGCGTTACGGTTGGTCCTAGTCGTGCCGGCGGCGGGCAGACTGGGGCGGTGACCGAGGATCATCGCGAGGAGCGCCGCCTGGGGGCAGCTGCGGTCGTGCTGGCCGCAGGAGCGGGCGAACGCTTCGAGGGGGAGCGCCACAAGCTGCTGTGCGAGGTGGGGGGCGTGCCGCTGGTGCGCCGGGCCGTGGACGCGGCCCTGGCCGCCGGCCTCGACGAGACCATCGTGGTCATGGGGGCCGTCGACCTGCTGGAGGTACTGCCCGAGGAAGTGACCGTGCTGCACAACGAGGCCTGGGAGCAGGGCCAGGCCACATCGCTGGCCGCGGCGGTGAGCTACGCAGGGTCGCGGGGCCACCGGGCGGTGGTGTTCGGGTGCGGCGACCAGCCCGGCGTGCCCGCGGAGGCCTGGGCCGCGGTGGCGAGCGCCGACTGCGACCTGGCGGTGGCCGACTTCGGCGGGGCCCGCCGGCCTCCGGTCCGGATCGGCGCCGCGCTGTGGAGCCACCTGCCCCTGACCGGCGACGAGGGCGGCCGGGTATTGATGCGCCGCAGACCGGAGCTGGTGCGGGCGATACCATGCGAGGGGAATCCCGACGACATCGACACGCTGGAGGACCTCCGAAAATGGAACTGAACGACTCGTTCGAAGTAGCCCATCCCATCGGCGCCGTCTGGGGGGTCATCACCGATGTGGAACGGATCGCGCCGTGCCTGCCGGGCGCCCAGCTCACCGGCAGCGACGGCGACGTCCACGAGGGCCTCGTCAAGGTCAAGGTCGGACCGATCACCTCCCAGTACAAGGGGAAGGCTTCGTTCACCGAGCGCGATGACGACGCCCACCGGCTGCTGATGTCGGCCAGCGGGCGGGACACCCGCGGCGCGGGGAACGCGTCGGCTGAGATCACCGTGGCGCTCGAGGCCGTGACCGAGACGTCCACGAGGGTGAGCGTCCACACCGACCTGACGATCACGGGCAAGGTCGCGCAGTTCGGTCGGGGCGTGCTGGCCGACGTGAGCCGCAAGCTGATGGGGCAGTTCGCCGACAACCTCGCCGAGCTGGTAGCCGCCGACGCCGAGCCCGCCGCGGACGCGGGGGATGCCGAGGCATCGGCGGACGACACTCCCGCGGCTCCCGCGGCTCACACTCCCGAGGCTCCCGCGGCCGAGGTCGAGGCCGTGGACCTGTTGGGAGTTGCCGGGGCTCCGTTGCTGAAGCGCCTGGCGCCCGTGATCGTAGCGGTCATCCTGATCGTGGTCATCGTCGTCATCGTCGCGACTGCTTGATCAGCATGGGTGGGCTGCGCCGGCGCGAGTTGCCGGCCGGCTCTCGTTCGCCTTGGCCCGGCATTCGCTTCGAGCAGTAGGTCTGGGCAAGCCTCGCGAGCGGCTCCAGCTATCGTTTGCTGCTAGTATGAAATCATGGATACAGTACGCACCACCTTTACTCTGGACAGCGAACTGGCCGAGCAGGCCCGCCGGCTCAACGTGAACGTCTCCGCTGCGGCCCGAGACGGCGTCGCTGCGTCGGTCAGAAGGGCACTGGCGGAGGCCGACAGGCAGGCCTACCTGCGTCGTCCGGAGCAGCCCGACGACTTCTGGGAGAAGGCCCAAGCCTGGAGCGATGCATGAACCGCGGCGAGATCTGGTGGACTGAGATCGCCTCGAAGAGGCGCCCGGTGCTGGTGCTCACCCGTGATGAGGTCATCGCCGTCCGCGAGCTGGTGACCGTCGCCGAGGTCACCACCAGCGGCCGCGGACTCTCCGTCGAGGTGCCTATCGATTCCGAGATCAGCGGCCTCTCGCGACAGTCGGTCGTCAACTGCGACGGCCTGTACACGGTGAGGCGGTCGACGCTGCGCGAGCTCGCCGGGCAACTCGACGGCGCAGTCATGGGGCGAATCTGCCGGGCAGTGTCGTACGCGCTGGACTGTCGGTGACCACCGCCACCTCCGGCGACGACTACGAGCAGGTGGCGCAGCTCCTGGGCCGCCCGCCGGCCGGCGATTTCGAGGTGGTGGTCCGGGACGCCTCGGGGTGCCCTGCAGTGATCCGCAACGCTCCGATCCTGGCCGGCGGGCGGCCCATGCCGACCCGCTACTGGCTGGTCGACGAGCATCTGCGACGCCTAGTCGGGCAGCTGGAGTCCGACGGCGGGGTACGGGCCGCGGAGGCGGCCGTCGACGCCGCGGAACTGGCCGCGGCCCACGCTCGCTACGGGGCCGAGCGTGACGCAGCCCTGCCCGGCGACCACGACGGGCCGCGTCCGTCTCACGGCGTGGGGGGCACCCGCCACGGAGTCAAGTGCCTGCATGCCCACTATGCGTGGCATCTGGCCGGCGGCAACGACCCGGTGGGCCGCTGGGTCGCCGAGCGCCTCGGACCGAGCGCGGCGGCATCCCTTCGGAGGGTGCTGTGACCGGGAGGGTGCTGTGACCGGTGGTCCAGTGGCCGTGGTGGACTGTGGCACCAACACCACCCGGCTTCTCATCACCGGCGGCCGGGAGCCCGCGGCCGCCAGGCGCTCGGAGATAACCCGCCTGGGGAGGGGCGTGGACGCCACCGGCCGCCTTGATCCCTCCGCCGTCGAGCGCACCCTGGAGTGTCTGAGGGAGTACCGGCGGGCCATCGACGGGCACAACCCGACCGCGGTCAAGGTCATCGCGACCTCCGCGGTGCGTGACGCGGCCAACCGGTCGGAGTTCCTGGAGCCGGCCGAGAGGATCCTCGGCGCGGCGCCTGAGGTCCTGTCGGGACGCGAGGAGGCCGAGACAGCCTTCCGGGGCGCGGTCAGCGACTTGGACCCGGCCGAGGGCCCGTATCTGGTCGTAGACATCGGAGGCGGGTCCACCGAGCTGTCCTTCGGCGAGCGTCACTGCACCGATGCGCTGTCGCTCGACATCGGCAGCGTGCGCCTGACCGAGAAGTACATAGATCACGACCCGCCCCTGCCCGAGGAGCTGTCGGCGTGCCTGTCCGTCACCGAGCTTCATCTCGACGACGCGGTGCGGGCTGTTCCCGCCCTCGCCGGGCCCTGCCGGCTGGTCGGTGTGGCCGGGACCATCACGACCGTCGCGGCGGTGGAGTTGGGCCTGGCGACCTACGACCGGGATCGGGTCCATCACTTCAGGCTGTCGAAGGACGCGGCCGAGGACGTGTTCCGGACCCTGGCCACCGAGGCGCTCCCCGACCGGGTCCACAATCCCGGTCTGCACCCCGGCCGGGCCGACGTGATCGTGGCCGGAGTCTGCATCCTGGTGATGATCATGCGGTACTTCGACTTCGACGAGTGCCTGGTGTCGGAGGCCGACCTGCTCGACGGCCTCGCCCTGTCGCTGCTCGAAGCCTGAGCTGTCCCGGCGGCGCCATGCTGCCGCCGAACATGGCCGAACATGAAGGAGTTAACCACCTCAGCGGTGGCAAACCGCTTCATGTTCATCGCCATACGGTCCAAGGACTAGAGTGCGCGGCCGTGAGCACACTGCTGGGGCGGCGAGTGTTGCTGAGACCCTTGACACGCGACGACTTCGGCGCATGGCGGGAGGTTCGCCGGCGCAACCGCGCCCGTCTGAAGCAATGGGAGCCGCGGCCCATGCCGGGCCGGCCCGACACCGCCGAGGACCCCAAGGCGTTCAGCGAGCGCTGCTCGGCCCGCCGGCGGGAGCGGCAGCAGGGGACCGGGTACGGGTTCGGCGTGTTCGTCGACAGGTCCTTCCGGGGCGAGATGAACCTGTCGTCCATCCAGCGGGGCCCGTTCCAGTCGTGCTACGTCGGCTACTGGATCGACGAGGCCGTCGGCGGCAACGGCTACACGCCGGAGGCGCTGGTGGTGGCCGCCCGCTTCGCTTTCGAGGAGCTGCGGCTGCACCGGCTACAGGTGTCCATCGTGCCCCGCAACTCGGCCAGCCTGCGGGTGGTCGAGAAGCTCGGGCTGCGGTACGAGGGGCTGGCCGAGCGCTACGTCGAGATAAACGGGGTGTGGGAGGACCATCACCGCTTTGCCATCACCGAGGAGGAGTGGCGGATGCGGGCCCCGGAGCTGATCGCCGAATGGATCGCGCCGGTGCGGGCCCAGCTGCCGGGCTAGCTGGCGGCTTCGGGGCTGGCGGCGCGGCCTGCGGGGCGGATCTCGAGTATCAGGTCCCCGGGCTCCAGCAGGGCGCCCGGCGGGGCCATGATCGACGCGACCGTGCCGGCCACCGGTGCCGAGATCGACGACTCCATCTTCATGGCCTCGATCACCGCCACCGTGTCGCCCGCTGCGACGCGGTCGCCGACCGCCACCGACACGTTGACCGCGCCCCGGAACGGTGCGGCCACATGGCCCGGCATGGTCGGGTCGGCCCGGGCGTGCTCGGGCCGGTCCGAGGCCACGGTGCGGTCGAGGGCATCGATGTCGCGGGGCTGGCCGTTCACCCGGAAGCCGACGATGCGGATCCCCTCGTCGTTGGGCTCGCTTATCGAGCGGAGTCCGAGCAGCAGCCGCACGCCCCGGCCGAGCACCACCGCGGTGTCCTCGGAGTGGGGGTCGAGGCCGTACCAGAACAGCAGCGACGGCAGCACCGAGAGGTCGCCGTAGCGGTCCGTTTTCTCGGCCTGCGACGCCGACGGCGTGGGGAACAGCAGCCGGTTGAGGGTGTTGCGCCGGTGGAGGGACAGACCCTCGATGTCGGCTTCGGTGAGGTCGTTGTGGGTCGGCGCCCACGACCGGCCCTCGGTGGCCTTGGAGCGGAAGGGCTCGGGGAATCCGCCCGGCGGCGTGCCCAACTCGCCGTGGAGGAACCCGACGACGCTGTCGGGCAGGTCGACGCTGGCCGGATCCTCCAGCAACTGCTCCGGTGTGACGCCCGACGCCACCAGGTGGAGGGCCAGATCGCCTACCACCTTGGACGACGGTGTGACCTTGATGGGCCGCCCGAGCAGCTCATTGCAAGCGGCGTAGAGCCTCTCCACCTCTTCGAACCGGTGGCCCAGGCCCAGAGCCCGGGCCTGGGCCCGGAGGTTCGACAACTGCCCGCCGGGGATCTCGTGGCGGTAGACGGTGCCCGTCGGCGACTGCAGGCCCGCCTCGAAGGGGGCGTACACCCGCCGCACCGCCTCCCAGTAGGGCTCCTGGTCGCCGATGGCATTGAGGTCCAGGCCGGTGGCCCGCTCGGTGTCGTCGGTCATGGCCACCACGGAGGCGATCGACGGTTGGGAGGTCATGCCGGACAGGGGAGGCGCGGACGCGTCCACCGCGTCCACCCCGGCCTCGATGGCGGCCAGGTAGGTGGCCAGCTGGCCGCCGCCGGTGTCGTGGGTGTGCAGATGCACGGGCTGGTCGAAGCGCTCTCGCAGCGCGGTCACCAGCGTGGTGGCCGCGCCGGCTCGCAACAGCCCGGCCATGTCCTTGATGCACAGGATGTGAACCCCGGCCTCCACCAACTCCTCGGCGACCCCCAGGTAGTAGTCGAGCGTGTAAAGGTCCTCGGCCGGGCTCGACAGGTTGCCCGAGTAGCAGATCGTCCCCTCGGCGATGGCCCCGGCCTCGAGCACCGCGCTGATGGCCGGGCGCATCTGGTCGATGGAGTTGAAGGCGTCGAAGACCCGGAAGATGTCCATCCCGGTCGCGGCTGCCTCGGCCACGAAGTGGCCCGCCACCGAGTCCGGGTAGGGCGAGTATCCGACCGTGTTGCGGCCCCGCAGCAGCATCTGGGTGCAGATGTTGGGAGCAGCCTCCCGGATCCGGGCCAGCCGCTCCCACGGGTCCTCGTGCAGGAACCGCAGGGCCACGTCGAAAGTGGCGCCTCCCCAGCACTCCATGCTCAGAAGCTCCGGCATGGTGTGGGCCATCTCGCGGGCTCCGGCCACCAGATCTATGGTGCGCAACCGGGTGGCGAGGATCGACTGGTGGGCGTCCCGCAGGGTCGTGTCGGTCACCTGCACCGGGCCCGCCGCCCGCAGCTCGGCCGCGAACTTCACGGGCCCGAGCTCCAGCAGGCGCTGGCGCGACCCCGGCAGCGGCTGTCCGGTGCGGGACTCCGTCAGCTTGGTCGCCGGGCTGACCCTCGTGGGAGCGGGCCCGTGGGGGAGATGGACGGTCACGTCGGCCAGGTATCGCAACAGGCGGGTGGCCCGGTTGGCCCCCACCGACGCCGCGGTCAGCTCGGGGCGGTCGTCGATGAAGCTGGTGGTGACCGGACCGGCCCGGAACTGGTCGTCGGCCAGGATGGCCTGCAGGTAGGGCTGGTTGGTCGACACCCCCCGCACCCGGTACTCGGCCAGCGTGCGCTGCATCCGGCGCACGACGGTGGAGAAGTCCTTGCCCCGGCAGGTGACCTTCTCGATCATCGAATCGAAGTGGGGGGTTATCTCCACGCCCTGGTAGACGCAGCCGTCGAGGCGCACGCCGGCTCCGCTGGCCGGCCGGTAGGCCACGATCCTCCCGGTGTCGGGCCGGAAGTCGTTGGAGGGATCCTCAGCGGTCACCCGGCACTGCAGGGCGAAGCCTCGAAGGCTGATCGAATCCTGGGTCAGCCCCAGGTCCGGCAGCGTGACGCCGGAGGCGATCAGCAACTGCGACTCGACCAGGTCGATGTCGGTGACCTCCTCGGTCACGGTGTGCTCCACCTGGATCCTGGGGTTCATCTCGATGAAGACGTAACGGCCGGAGCCGTCCACCAGGAACTCCACCGTGCCGGCGTTGGCGTATCCGATCGAGGAAGCGAAGCGAACCGCGTCGGCCAGCAGGCTGTCGCGCACCGTCGGGTCCAGATCCCGGGCAGGCGCCATCTCGACCACCTTCTGGAAGCGCCGCTGGACCGAGCAGTCCCGTTCGTAGAGGTGGATGACGTTGCCGGCCGTGTCGGCCAGTACCTGGGCCTCGATGTGGCGGACGGCGGTCATGGCCTCTTCCAGGAAGACGGTGGAGTCCCCGAAGGCACTCCCGGCCTCTCGCTGGGCCGCCTCGACAGCCTCAACCAGGTCGGCCGGGCGCTCGACCCGGCGCATGCCCCGCCCCCCGCCGCCGGACGAGGCCTTCACGAACAGCGGGAAGCCGATCTCGGCGGCGTGCGCCTCGGCCTCGGCCGGATCGTCGATCGGTGGGGACTGGCGCAGCACCGGCAGCCCGGCTTCCTCGGCGGCGCGCCGGGCCCGCATCTTGTTGCCGGTCAGCCTCAGCACCGCGGCGCTGGGTCCCACGAACGTCACCCCCGCGTCGGCGCAGGCCCCGGCGAGGTCGGGACTCTCCGACAGGAAGCCGTAGCCGGGATACACGGCGTCCGCTCCGACCTCGACGGCCTTCGCCACGATGGCCCCGTAGTCGAGATAGGCCCTCACCGGACGGCCCGGCTCGCCGATCACGTAGGCCTCGTCGGCCTTGATGCGATGGAGCGCACCGCTGCGCTCCTCCTCGATGGGGAGGATGGCGACGGTCCTGATGCCCAGTTGGGTAGCGGCCCGGAAGGCTCGGATGGCTATCTCACCGCGGTTGGCGACCAGGAGCTTCTCCATGCGGCTGAGATTACATCCAGGCTGACAGTCGATTGTTCGCTGTTAGGACCTCGCTGAGGCGATCTGCGACTGGAGCCTGCGTACGAGGTCCGTGAAGGCGGGCTGGTCCATGGACCACAGTTGGGGATGCAGTTCGTGGTCGACCGCGGCGGCCGAGTCTGCAATCTCGTCCAGGGACAGGATCGTGGCCTTGGTCCGGGCCACCAGTTCCTTGGGCTGGGCCGCGGCCCGGGCGGCGAGATCGTGGGCCCGGGCCAGCAGGGAGTCGTCGTCGACGACTTCCCATGCCAGCCCGGTGCGCTGCGCTTCGTCGGCCGCCAGAACCTCGCCGAACACCACCATCGCCATGGCGGTGGTGCGGTCGGTCGCGTGCCGGAGGCGCCAGGTGTGGCCTCCGCCGGGATGTATGCCGATCTGCAGGAAGCGCGAGTCGAAGCGGGCGTAGCGGCGCCCGGCCAGCACGATGTCGCAGGCCAGCACCATGTTCATGCCCGCGCCCACCGCGGCGCCGTTGACCGCGGCCACGGTGGCCAGCGGTGAGTGGGCCACCCGCAGGAATCCCTCGTAGATGCGGGTTATGCCGGTGGACTTCGCAGCCAGCAGGTCGTCCAGGTCGGCTCCCGCGCAGAAGCCCTTGCCCGCGCCGGTCACCACCAGTGCGCCGATGGCCGGGTCGGGCTCGAGCTCGTCCAGGGCGGCGACGAGTTCGTCGTTCATGGCCTGGTTGATCGCGTTGCGCTTGCCGGGATCGTTGAGCGTGAGTTGGGCAACGCCGTCTGAGGTGTCGATCATCACGTAGGGCATGGCTGGCATTATGGCGGGTCGGCGCCGATGTGGGGCCCGATGCCCGTGGCGGCGCGCCCGCGGCGGTACGGTGCCCGGGTGCCCCCCGCTGCGTTCGCCTCCTTCGGCCATCGCAGCTTCCGCTACTTCTGGTTCGGCGGGATCACGACCAATTCGGCACGGTGGTTCCAGTACGTGGCCCTGCCCGCGGTCGTCTGGGACCTGACCGCCAGCCCCGGCTGGGTCGGCTTCGCAGGGTTTGCGCAGTTCACGGCGATGGCGGTGGTCGCCCCGGTTGCGGGGATGGTGGCCGACCACTATTCGAGGCGCACGATCCTGATGGTCACGCAAGCCTTCATGGGCCTGGTCGCGGTGGCCATGGCCCTGGCGTGGACCCAGGGTGTGCGCTCCCCGGCCGCCTATGTGGCGCTGGCTGCGGCTTCGGGGCTGGGCGGGGGCTTGAACCTGCCCGTGTGGCAGTCGTTCGTGAGCGAGCTGGTGCCCAGGGACCTCCTCCTCAACGCGGTGACCCTGAACTCCGCCCAGTTCAACAGCTCCCGGCTGGTCGGCCCGATGCTGGGAGGCATCACCGTGGCTGCGGCCGGTCCGGCAGTGGCGTTCTGGATCAGCGCGGCCGGTGCTGTGGTAGTGCTGTTCGCGTTGGCCCTTGTCCAGTCCGGGCAAGCTGTGTTGGCCGGGACTCCGAGCATGAGGGTGATCCGCAATACGTTGGCCGTGGCCCGGTACGTGAGAGCCCGCCGCGGTCTGGTGGTCGCCTTCGTCACGGTCGCGCTCATCGGAGCGCTCGGGCTGCCGGTCCAGATGCTCACCGTCGTCTTCGCCGAGGATGTGTTCGATCGGGGGCCGGGCGGGTTCGGACTCATGCTCACCATGCTCGGGGTGGGTGCGGTGGTGGCCGCGCCCATGGTGGCGTCTCTGGGTGGGCGGGTGTCGCGGTCGAAGATCCAGAGGGTCGCGCTCGTCGTCTACGGCGCGGCCGTCCTGGCGCTGGCGGTGGCCCCCACCTTCCTGGTGTATCTGGTGCCGTTGGCGGCGATAGGGGCGGCCCATCTCGCGTCGGCGAGCGCGCTCAACACCGCGGTGCAGCTCCAGGTGGACGAGGAACGCAGGACTCAGGTGATGTCGCTGTATGTGATGGTGCTGATGTCTTCCAACCCTCTCGGACAGCTTGCGTTGGGCCAGCTGATCGAGGCGATCGGCGCTCGGCCCGCCTTCGGCCTCTACGGCGCTCTGCTGCTGGCCGGGACGGCCGTGCTCCACGTCAGGGGCTGGTTGCGACAGCTGGACATCGAGGTCGGGGGGTACTCTCCTCAGGTGGCGCCCGAGATCCACCCGACGACCCCGGCGCCTCCCCGCCGGCCGCATCCGAGGACATAGGCCATGGCGACTTCACGCCGTAGCCCGACCACCTGACTATGTTTCCCACCCGGCCGACTCCAGGTACTCGGTTCCCTCGTCGCAGTCGAGTTGCACCGGGCACCACCGGCAGGCCGGACCGGGGGCGACATCGGGCAAGCGGTGACCGGACGCGAGCTCCACATAGCGATGGGCGCCGTCGATGACCCGCTCGGCTGCCGACAGCAGCAGGTCGCGGGTGACCTCCTCGGGGTGGAACCGGCCCTGGTCGAGGTAGTAGGTGGCCAGCAGCCGGGGCGGCAGGATGCGCAAGGCCTCGAGGAGCGCGTAGAAGCGCAGGTCCTCTCGATGCGAAGGTGAGAACTTGCCGGTCTTGAAGTCGATGATGACCTTGCCGGCCAAGGTGCCTTCGGGTTGGCCGAGCGTGAGGTCGGGCTTGCCCGACAGCACGATCAGACCGCCGTGCAGCTCTGCCCGGATCGGACTGTCCGTCGTGGGCCTCCACTTGGTCTTGAGCGGGGGGAAGCACTCCAGGAACTGGGTCATGGCCGCTCCGGCCTCGGCCCGCATTTCGGCCCGCTCGGTCTCGTCGCAGCGCTCCAGGTAGTCGGCGATGCTCTTGTCGGCGTTCTGGAGGCGGGCCATGGCCTCGTCGACCAGCTCCAGCGGTGATGCCTCGCCCCGCCAGTGCACCGACAGCTCGATGGCCTTGTGGGTGACCGTGCCCCGCGCGGTGGGGATGGACCATTGGAACGGCTCTGCGAGCTCTGCCATGAACTTCCGCTCGCACCCGAGTGCCTGCGTGAGCATGTACTTGCTCAGGTAGAGGATGTCGTCGTCGAACCGGTCGGACTTGATGGTGTCCACCAGCGGTTCCAGGCGTTCCTCCAGCAGGCTTCGCAACTCGCCGCGCAGGCCCGCGTCGAAGGTGGGACGGTCATCCTTAGGGGCTCCGAGCAGGCTCACGACCGCCTGCTGGGCCGGGTTGTACTGGTCGGCGTGCATGGGGCTGGGGACAGGCTCCTGAGCGGTGGCGGGGCGATGTCACACCCCAGCGCGACGATAGCTCTCGTGGGAATGACATCTCTCGACTTCGGAGCCGCAGCCCGCTCGCTCGCACGGGCGTCCCACCTGCGCGGTCTGGTAGTGCCAGTCTTTGCCAGCCCGCCGTCCCGCTCCGACCTAGACCGGTCCATCCGCCGCCGCAACGGGTCACCCGTGGTCTCGATCCGCCTACGGAACCGGCCCCGCGGGGCGGTACTCGCCGACATGATCGAGGGGATCGTGGTGGCCAACTATCTCGAGGGCGCCCGAGCGGACCTGGTGCGGTCCGCGCTGTGGCTGGCAATCGACGGCGAGGATGGAAAGGGTGATGCCTGCCCACTCACCTTGAGGACAGAGGTAGTCGAGACCGCCCCGCCTTCACCACCCCAACCCAGGGAAGCCACCGCAGCTTGACCGCGCTCAGGCTGGCGGTCAGCGGGACACGGGCTACCGTGACGCGCGTGCCCGGGTGGCGCAACTGGCAGACGCGGCCCGCTTAAAACGGGCTGCCCTAACGGGCATGTGGGTTCGAGTCCCACCCCGGGCACCAAGAACCACCCAAAAAATAGCCTCTGACCTCTAGATATCAGTCAAGCCACAAAGTCAGTTACCACTCTAGCTACAGCCAACGCCATACCGGAACTTGACACTTGACACTTGACAACTTGACAGGGCTTGGTCAGCAGTTCAGGTACCTGAAGGGTGAGGACAGCCGGCTGGATTGCCCCTGCCTCCAGGGCGCTGGCGCATCCGGTTGTGGGGCGCCGGACCGGGCGTAGTGGGGATGGCCGAGAGACTGGACGCGGGCGACGCGGGCGACGGGTTGTACGTCGTCGGTTCGGCCGATGGCGTCAACTGGTTGGCCGAGCGGTTCCATACGGCCTGGGATCACCGCTTCGAGATCAACGGCAATGTGATAGTCGGGGTCCACTATTCCGGAGAGATCCGACGCTTCGTCATCCCAGAGCACTGAGTCGCATTTTCTCGCGACGGTTCTCTGTCTGTACGACTGTCTTCTCTCCACGCCGGTCGAGGACCCCGTATGGGATGAGGCGACCGCAGCTGTGCTTGCTGAGGAGTTCATAGTAGAGGACGGCGGCCAACCCTCGCCGGAGTTGGTCCAAGCCGCAGCAGACGCCCTGTGGCAGATGACTACGGTGCCGCAGTCGGGAGCGTGCCCATGGCACTATCCGGCTGGGACCTTCGAGCCCGAGTTCGTCGAGCAGATGAAGGAGGAAAGGCGAGCCGCCCTCAAATGACGGCAGTTCAGGCAGGGCGCAGGACTCAGATCCCCCAGCGTCGTCGCGGTTGGGGCGGATTCCTGGTGGTGCTGGCGTGCCGGGCGTTGTCGGGTTGTCTCAGGGCTGTTGGGGTTCGAGGTGGCACCACTGGTCGGTCTGCAGTCTCCAGCCGTTGTCCTCTGCCGCGACCGTGTCGGTGATGGTCGGTCCCCAGGGTGCTCCTGTGGTGATGATCTCCCAGCGCACGATGGACTGTGTGGACTCGGCGACGGCGATGGTGTAGCTCACTGTCGGCAGCGCGCTCAGGTGCTCGGTCAGTGCCGCTCCAGGGGTGGGCTGTAGGAGTGGCTCCGGGACCTGGTCGTGGCCTGCTGTGACCAGCGGGCAGTCGGAGAAGTCCGCTGGTGGCTGCAGGTGTTCGCGTATCTGTGCCACGCTGAGCCTGACGGTGTCGCTCTGTCCGGTGTCGGTCAGGCACCACCGGGCCTGTTGGATGTGCCATCGGCCGTCGGTGGTCTGTTCGGACTGCACGGTGCCGAGGTGCACGTCGCCGCTGGAGTCCTCGATCGCGATCCGCCACCTTGTGTGCCGGTGGCCGCGTTCGGCGACTTCGATGTCATAGAGAGGCTCCGACAGGTCCCCGAGGTGCGCCATCAGAGCCCGGTTGGCGGTGTCGAAGGTGTCAGGGCCCTCGGTGCCAGAGGCCTCTGCGTAGGCCGACCCTGAGCGGCACGGATAGGAGTCGCGGTACTCCGAGGAGGTCGGCGGATCGGCTACCGCCACCAGGGGTTTGGGCGGGAAGTGAAGCCCGTCATATATCCAGCGCTCACCCAGCGGCGCCGCCAGCTCGACGGTCACAGCGGTCCAGGGGTTGCCCGGGCAGGCGGCCGACCCGGCGATGGGCACCACCGCGAAGGCGACCACCACCGCGTTGTCGGTCTCGATCACCTGGGGGCCCCGCAGTGCGTCGCCCATCTCGCGTCCGCTGGCGCATCCCAGCTCCGACACCAGCACGTCGACGGTGCTGTCACCAGGGCCGGGCATCGAGTCGGGATCGAGGAGCACCTCCACCGGCGCGAGCCCCGGAGGCAGCGGGATGGTCGGCTCGCAGGGGCGTCCGGACGCCTCCCCGGCGAAGATCCATCGGTCGCCGCGCCGCTCGACTCCGGCGACGCCGAAGCTGTGTTCGGACAGCGCCGCGAACGTGGCGCTGTCTGAGTCGATGCTGATCACGACCCAGCGGCCCCGGGGCAGCGGCTCGCCCCCCGCAGTGTCCAGCTCGGCCCGCAGAACGTCCACTGCCGGATGGTCGACGTCGTCGATGGAGGGCGGGGCGATCATCTGCGAGTAGCGCACCGCAGGAGTGCCCGGGCACGACACCACAGGATCCTCCACATCCAGATCCGGGATCACGTCCAGCGGCCCCTCGGGCGGCTGCGGCGTGCGGGTGACCTCCACACACACCGCCGAAGGATCCGGGATCCGTTCGGCGATCTCGGCCAGCGCCCCCTCGGGCGGGTTCACCAGGATCAGGTTCATCCGCTGGCGGTGGATGTCGTATGACGTGCCGTCGAGACCGAGCTCTCTCCACTCGCTCATGGGGATGGACCGTGACGTCTCATCCAGCAGGGCCTCCATCTCGGGCAGGCTGAAGCGGACTCGCATCACGTCGATGACCACGTCGTCGCGCTCGCCCAGCGGCCGGTCGTCGGTGATCGGCGGGGGCGGGTCCACCGCTGGGTAGTCGTCGGGGGTGGGGCGCCGGGCCAGGATCGCGGCCCGGTGCGGCTCGGGATCGTCGGTGAACCCCATCATCAGCACCCCGCCGCTGTCACGATCGATCCAGCGGCCCGCGAACGTGTCGGGATGCTCCATCCCGTAGGTCAACAGCACACCGTCGATGATCGGATCGGGGTTCTGGCGGGCACCGAGCTTGCCCTCGAGCTGCGACCTCAGCTCCGGCAGGTCCTCACAGTTTGCCAGCCCACCCGCGCCGGCGGGCACATCCTGTGGCTCCACGCCGGACGGCTCCACGCCGGACGGCACCAGCTCCGAGCCGCCGACCACAACGTCGCCGGAGTCCCCGCCGCATCCCACGGCCAGCACCGCCACCATCAACAGAACCGCTAACGCCCTCATATCCCCTATGACGACCCCGGCGCCGCCGCGAGTTCCCATCCCACGCCAACAAATCTCCCTCAACACTTCTAGCGGATACCCGGAGCCCAGGCGCGTCCCGGCCAAGAACCGGGTGGGAATGCAATGGGCCGAAGAGGCACCTGGCGCTAGCGGCTTGACCGCAACATCAGCCAAGAACCTCAGACCAGCACGCCCACTGGCGGGCCAGCAGCCATCAAGGGCGACGGACAACCCGAGGCAGGCTCCGAAACAGCCCGAACGTGGCACGAGGATCAAGCTGTGGTCCTCCGATCTCATGGCGTTACGCATCGAACTGCGACGTGCCCTAGTCGGGCGGGGCTTTGACGAGCAATCAATTGGCCGGACTGTCGCCCAGATGACGGCTGCATTCCCCGCCGCCTCCGTTGTGGGCTATGAGCCGCTGATCGATTCGATGACCTGCGACCCGGGCGACCGCCATGTGCTCGCGGCCGCGGTTCACGCCAAGGCCGGGGCCATCGTGACGTTCAACGACGTGGACTTTCCGCAATCGAGCACTCACCGTTACGGGATACAGGTGATGCGGCCGGACGACTTCCTGCTGGACTTGCTGGACCTCTCCTCGGCGGCTGTGCTTGATGAACGTGAGATGCAGGCCGCTGCGTACCAGAGAGAACCAATGGAACTACCCGGCCGTTGTCACGGCGCCTCGGCCCGGTCCACTCCCGCGGACGGAGGCTCCGGCTGCGGCACTTGCAGGACGCTCCAGTCGGTCCAGGCTCCGATCCGGTAACGGCCGTCACCGGCGTCGGGCGCCGCCGCGGAGGCTGCTCTCCATCTGACGGTGGACAGCGCCGGAGCCGGCACCAGGAACGCGTCGATGTAGTCCTCGGGGTCCGGGGTTACCGCCTCCCACAGCCCGACGCCCTCCAGCTCGACGACCGTCCGGTCGCGGGTGTTGCCGTCTGCGATCTCGAACAGGATCCGGCCGCCGTCCGCGGCGGCGGTCAGCGCCGGCGCGTCGAACGCCGCGTCGGCATACACCAGCGGCACGGTGAGCTGCTGCGCCCAGTGGAGCCGCCCCAGCGGCCCGAGCTGCGAGTGCGTGCCCGTCGGAGGCTCCGGACCCGGCTGCGGAGCGTCCGAAGCAGCGGAGTTGCCGGGACGGGCTGTGTCCACCGGATACGAGACCGTCGGCGCGTCCGGGGCCTGTGAGGGGGCTCCCGGCTCTGTGGCCTCGGCGCTGTCGCGGTTCTCGGCCGGGTCTACCACCCGGCCCAGGAACAGCACAGCTCCGGTCGGCTGGTGGACGATGGCCCACAGGAACGGCCGGTCAGCGACAACAGTGATATCAGGCAGGGGAGGGGCGGACTCCTGGAACGCCATGGCGGTGGCTGCGGCTGCCTCGGTGCCCTTCTCGTCGACTATGACCTTGGCCCCGTGGAGCGCCGCGGTGATGAAGATGCCCGGCGCGATGCCGTCGAACCCGGCGCCGGCGCAGAACCCCTGCGGGCACAGCCACTCGAACAGGTCGGTGGGCGGCAGGGTCTGCTCCCACTTGGGCATGGTGAGGTCGACGTAGCCGGCCTGGGCGGCGCTCGCCAGCGAGGTCAGCGCCGCTGCGTCGAGTGCCTCTTCGACGGCTGCGAGCCCGTCGCGGTCGCGAGGCACGACAATCCACATAGCCAGCCCGCCGTCGAGGTACGGCAGCTCGACCGCATCGGCGCCGTCCAGGCGGACATAGCGGCGCCAGAGGGGTTCGCTGTCGGTCATGAACGGCACCGTCACCGACCGGTCGCCGGTGGCGAAGTAGCCGCTGTGGGTGTGCCCGGCCAGGAACGGCTGGGCCCATGCCGCTTGCAGGTACACGGTGTTGACCAGGACCAGCCTCTGGTCCTGCACGGTGCCGCCGTCGACTATCACGGGGACCAGTCCCCGCGTGCTCTGTGCTACCCACCGGTTGACGGCCTCGGCCGCGGCGTCGCCGTCGGCAGTGTCGACCGGTTCGATGCCCGCCCCGTAGTGCGTGGAGGCGACCTCCAGGAACTCGGGCCGCATCGTGAAGCCATCGTCGGGGAACAGGCGGTTGGCCACCTCCAAGGTGGTGGTATCCACTGAGGCCCCTGCCAGCGCGAGATCGACGGCGTTGGCGGCCTCGTGGACGCCAGTCTCGGGGTATCCGAAGATCGCGTCGAGAACGGCGGCGGAGTCCGCCGAAGCACCCGCCCGGCTCATGCTGAACGCGATGCCGATGCTCATGGGGCTGGAGACTGCGTTGCCTTCGAGGTGGCGGTGGAAGCCCCATCCGGCTGCGTTGATCCCAGCGACCCAGGCGTCGACGGGTGCGTCGGGATCGGCGGGCAGCCGGTCAGCCACCGGCTCCAACACTGCCGTAGGAGTGCCAGGTTCAGTCGCTGGCTGGACCGTCTCTGGGGCCGGGACCGTCGTGGAGTTGTCAGGGCTGGCCGCTGGCTGGTCCGTGCCTGAGGCTGTCGTGGGCGCTCCGGGATCGGCTGCTGGCTGGTCGGGGTCCGGGCCCGCGACCGTGGTGGGAGTGTCGGAGTCTGGGGCTGAGCCTGGCGTGGGGGTGTCTCCGCACGCCGCTGCTATCAGGCACAGCGCGAGCAGGGATGCGATCAGCTTGGTCATGCCCATTGGACGCTGCGGGCATCTCACAGGTTCCCAGCGATGGGAAATGTGGATCATCGGCGTGGCTCGTTGAGGCATTCCGTTCTCCTCTATGCGCTCGCGGCACGGCTATGGGCGGACTCTACGGATGCAGCGACGCCGAGCGGGAACTCCACGCAGCCCGCGCCGACGCGTCCGCAAGCCTGAGGGCACTAATCGAAGCAGTGTCGTGAGGCCACCCGCCCGCTACAAAGGACGCCACCAGCCCGCGGCCCAAGCTGCATGGCCACCCGGTGTCAACGAAACCGGGTCAGCTCCAGATCGCTGTGGACGGTCATGGTGTCGATCGGGGGGTGGTGGCGGCCCATCGGATGGTGCTGGGCGACGCGAGGTGGTAGGGGCTCCAGCAGTCGACGGTGCCGTCGGTGCGCAGCCCGCAGGAGTGCTGCTCGCCGGTGGAGAAGCTGCGGAAGGTGCCTGCGAGGCGCACCATGTAGTCCGACGGGGTCCATCCCCAGCAGATGACGGCGCCGCCGGTGCGCAGCCCGCACGAGTGGCCCCGTCCGGTCGAAACGGCGCTGAAGGGTCCGGTGACCGTGAAGCCGTCGGGGTCGGCGCCTAGGCCGCCCCAGCATTCGATGTCGCCGCCGGCGGCGACCCCGCAGGTCTGCCACACGCCGGCGGAGACCGCGCTGAAGGAACCCTCGGGCGCGTCCAGTTGGTGGTCCCGGTTGCTGCCCCAGCACTCGACGGCGCCGTCGGTGCGCAGCCCGCAGGAGTGGTCCTCGCCTGCCGACACCGCGCTGAAGGCCCCGTCGGGCGCGTCGGCCTGGCCGGAGTAGTTCTTGCCCCAGCACTGCACTGTGCCGGCCGGGTCCAGCCCGCAGGTGTGGAACGCGCCCGCGGAGACGGCGGTGAAGGCTGCCGGCGGCGGGTCGGACTGCCCGTAGTTGTTGCCGCCGCGCAGGTTGGTCCAGCACTCGACAGCGCCGATGGAGAGGATCCCGCAGGTGTGCACGTAGCCCGCGGAGACGGCGGTGAAGGCTGCCGGCGGCGGGCCGGTTCCCGCGGTGCGGTCATGCCAGCATTCGACGGCGCCGCCGGGGCGCAGCCCGCAGGTGTGGTCCCTGCCGGCCGAGACCGCGACGAACTCGCCGGGGGGCGGCTCGCTCGCCGCGGCGTCGTTGTGGCCCCAGCAGGACACGGACCCGTCGGCGTGGACCCCGCAGGCGATCGTGCTGCCGACCGACACCGTCGTGTAGCGGCCGGGGGCGGGGACGAAGCCGGGCCAGAAGTCGTTGATGGCTCCGAGGACGTCCTGGCCCCAGCAGATCACGGAGCGGTCTTCGCGGACCGCGCAGGAGTGGTACTCGCCGGCCGCGACCGCCACGAACGTTCCCCGGGGGCTGTTGGCCTGGCCGTACTGGCCGTTGCCCCAGCATTCGACGGTCCCGCCCGCGGCGAGGCCGCATGCGTGCTCGTGGCCGGCCGACACGGCGGTGAACGCCCCGGCGGGCGGGTCGATGCCGGCGCGGGTGCCCCAGCACTCGACGGCGCCGCTGGGGCGCAGCCCGCAGGCGAGATACCGGCCGGTGGAGATCTCGCTGAAGCGTCCCTGGGGCGCCTGGGCGTCCCAGATGGACGTGTCGCCCCAACACTCCGCGGTGGCGTCGCTGCGCAGCCCGCAGGTGTGCCAGGTCCCCGCCGACACCTGCGTGAAGGCCCCTTCCGGCGGGGCGAGCCGCCCGTCGTGGTCGTCGCCCCAGCATTCGACGGCGCCGCCGGCGCGCACTCCGCATGAGTGCCACCAGCCGGCCGACACCGACACGAACTCGCCCGAGGGTGCGAAGGCCTTTCCGTACTCGTTGTTCCCCCAGCACGCCACCGTTCCGTCCGCGGACAGGCCGCAAGCGTGGGAATCGCCGGCGGAGACCGACTCGAAGCGGGTCACCTCGCGCACCGCGTACACGGCGACAGCCTCGCCCGAGTCGGCCACCGTCTTGGCGGCGGTTGCGCCGTCGTCGGGCTCGGCCGGGGGCTCGCCGGACCCCGCGCCGGGGTCCGGCGGCGTGAACCAGCGCACGAACGGCGGCGCCGGCGTCCACGGGGGGCTCCAGCAGATCAGGGCGCCGCCGGTGCGAAGCCCGCAGGAGTGCCCGCCGCCCGCCGACACGGCGCTGAAGGCGCCCGCCGGTGCGTCGGCCTGGCCCTCGTCGTTGTTGCCCCAACACGTCAAGGTCTGGTCCGATCTCACGGCGCAGGTGTGGTCGGCCCCGGCGCTGACCGACGCGAACGTGCCCGCCGGTGCGTCGCTCTGGCCGTGGTCGTTGTCGCCCCAGCAGTTCAGCGCGCCGTCAGCGTCGAGCGCGCACGAATGCTGCGAGCCCGTCACCACCGCGCTGAACGTGCCCGGCGGTGCGTCGCTCTGGCCGTGGTCGTTGTCGCCCCAGCATTCGACGGCGCCGCCGGGGCGCAGCCCGCAGCTGTGGAGGGCGCCCGCCGACACCGAGGCAAAGGCGCCCGCCGGTGCGTCGCTCTGGCCGTGGTCGTTGTTGCCCCAGCATTCGATGTCGCCGCCGGTGCGCAGCCCGCAGCTGTGGAGGCCGCCGGTCGACACCGAGGAGAAGGTGCCCGCGGGCGCGTCGGCCTGGCCCGTCTCGTTGTATCCCCAGCATTCGACGGTGGCGTCGGTGCGCAGCCCGCAGTGATGCCAGCCGCTGGAGGTCACCGCGCTGAAGGGACCCGCCGGAGGCTCGTCGAGGATGCCTGGGGGCGGTTCGCTGTCGTAGAGATCGATGTGGCCCCAGCATTCGACGGTGCCGTCGGGGCGCAGCCCGCAGGAGCGGTCCGATCCCGCTGACACCTCGGTGAAGGCGCCGTGGGGCGCAGCGACCCGCGCGAACAGCGTCGGGTCACCGCCCCAGCATTCCACGGTGCCGTCGGTGCGCAGCCCGCACGAGAAGAAGAGTCCGGTGGCCACCGCGGTGAACGCTCCCGCCGGCTCGTCGTCGAAGTCCCAGCATTCCACGGTGCGGTCGGTGCGCAGCCCGCAACTGTAGGTCGAGCCCGCGGAGACGTCGGTGAAGGCCCCCTCGGGCGGCTGGATCCCGTCGCCGCCGTCGCCCCAGTCGAAGAGGTCCCACTCGGAGTCTCCCCAACAGGCGATCGTCTCGTCGCTGCGCAGACCGCAGGAGTAGGCGGTGCCGGCAGAGACCCGGCTGAAGGCCCCGCCGGGCGGGTCGGCCTGGCCGTAGTCGTTGTTGCCCCAGCACTCGACGCCACCGCCGGCGCGCAGCCCGCATGTGTGCGCTTCACCGGCGGCCAAGTCGATGAAGCTGCCCTCGGGTTCGTCGGCTTGGCCCTCGTCGTTGTCGCCCCAGCACTCGACGGCGCCGCCGGGGCGCAGCCCGCAGCTGTGGATCCCGCCGGCGGCCACAGCGCTGAAAGCCCCAGCAGGCGGGCTGGCTTGGCCGTAGTCGTTGTTGCCCCAGCATTCGACGGCGCCGCCGGCGCGCAGCCCGCAGTTGTGGACGCCGCCCACCGCGACCGACATGAACGACCCCGCTGGGGCCTCGGCGGAGCCGAAGAGGTTGTTGCCCCAGCATTCGACGCCGCCGTCGGCGAGGATCACGCAGCCGTGGGCGTAGCCCACCGCGAGAACCCTGCCCCCGACAGGATCGGGGACCATCGCCGCCGCGGTGTCAGTCGACTGTGCGCCGCCAGCCTCAACGCGGCCATCGGTGTCCGGCGCCGGGTCTGGTTGTCGGCTGTCGGTGTCCGGGCCCCGGTCTGGTTGCCGGCCGACGGTATCCGGGTCCGGAGCAGGATCCTGGCCGTCGGTGTCCGGGTCCGGAGCAGGATCCTGGCCGTCGGTGCCCGGGTCCGGAGCAGGATCCTGGCCGTCGGTGCCCGGGTCCGGAGCAGGATCCTGGCCGTCGGTGCCCGGGTCCGGAGCAGGATCCTGGCCGTCGGTGCCCGGGTCCGGAGCAGGTTGCTCGCCGGCAGTCCCGTCGCTGGTCCCGGTACCGGCGATGTTGCCGTCGCGCTGGTCGGCTCCGACTTCCCCGGCGAGCTGGGACCCATCGCGGGAACCCACCGCGCCGTCGGACCCGCAACCGGCGGCGAGGACCGCAGCCGCCACCGCGGCCGCCGCGGCTCTCGCGAGCCGAACTCGCCGACTCGTGCGGGTCCGAGAGGATGTCCTCGACTCCGTTGGCGCACGGACCCCGGTGACGCAACGAACACGGGACCCCAGCACCCGATCCGCCCGTCGGTGCCCAGCCCGCAACAGTGGACGCCGCTGCTGTCGGGGTTGTCGCTCCCCACGCCGGACGTGGCGAACAAACCCCACATTTCCAACGGTACAACAACCTCACCGCTCCACGACCCGCAAGACAATCCCCACGCCGACCAGATGAAACCACACAGAGGATTCCGGCCTCGTTCGGCCGTCTTGGCAGTCTGCGAGCGTCCCAGGACCAGCATTAGATGGTGCCGCCGGTTCGCGGCCCGCGGGTCTGGCCGCTTCCGGTCGAGACCTGGCTGGAGTTGCCGTCGGAGGGTTCGGCATGCGGCTAGCGTCGGCGTCGTGGCAGGAGCGCGTGACATGAGGCTCAGACACCAGTACCTGGGTGCCTGTGACCGAGTGATCAGCAAGACAGGCACCGCGCGTGTGCCGTATCGCATACCTGAGGATGCGACACTGAAGCAGTGTGCCGGCTACATGGAGGACTACATCATCCGTGATCGACAGCACTTTCGGTACGACTACTACATGAGAATGTTGGACTTCGGTTTCGGACGGGAACTTGACGTTGAACGAGGCGGATCCAAGCCGCTGATCACGACCCGCATCTCGCTGACCTTCCGGACCGTGCACTCGCGACCTCGGACGTCGGATTCGCAGGACCCGGCAGACGCGACAGCAGGTTCTCAGGGCCCGAAGGCGGCGATGGGTACGGCCGCGACGCCGTCGGAGCAGCCGCAGCGGTAGCCGCCGCGCGGCTATTCGGCGGGTTCGCCGAGGGTTCGGTCGAGGCGGGCCCGAAGCTCCGCGACCTCCGCCTCGGCGGCGACGGCGCGTGTCTCGGCCGCTTGGCGGGCGGCGGCCTCATTGGCGGCGCGTGTCTCGGCTGCTTGGCGGGCGGCGGCCTCCTCGTCGGGGTCGGGTAGCCAGGCTTGTTCGGTGATGTCCCACAGCCGCAGTTTGGGCGGCTGCCAGCGCAGGTCCAGGCCCAGCACGTTGCTGCGGCCCCGGAGCCCGCCGCCGACCTCGGGTGTGACCTCGATGGGCGCCCAGCGGCCCGAGACGCGTCGTTCGCCTTGCAGCGGCGGGTTGAGCAGGTCGCCGCCGGTGGGGTCGAGGCGCCAGTACTCCTGTACGCCGAGCTCGGCGTACTTGTCGGGCTTGTCTTCGAGGTCGGTCTTCACGGTTGCGCGCGACGCGACCTCCAGCACGAAGCACGGCGCGGCGCCGGCGTCCCACACCCGGAAGGTGTTCTCGGCCTCCTGCGCGGCGGCGTCCACCCCGAACGCGACGGCCACGTCGGGCGCCACCACGGCTTCGGGGTCGCCCTTCTTGTAGTAGATGTTGATGTCGCAGCACACCCAGGCGCCCACGTCGTCGCCGCGCCGGTCGAACCAGTGCCGCAGCGCCCACTCCAGTTCCACGCGCCGCCGGTGATGCAGGTACCCCTCCGGCATCGGGGTCCCCTCCGGATAGTCGACTTCTATCTCGGGAGGCTCGGTCACGATCGAACCCATAAAGCGCACCTCCGATCCGCTGCACCCGACACTACCCCTGCACCCGGCCGGACCGCAACCGGAGACCCCCAAAACACATGACAACTCACAATACGGCACCCCTGAGGGCGCGGATCGGGCGCTGGACACGACGGCCACGCCGGGCGCCGCCACCGCTCCGGGGTCGCCCCGCCTGCAGTGGGCGTCGATGTCGCTGCCCACCCGCGCCCCGGCGCCGCCGCCCAGTCGAACCGGGCGCCCCGACCTGGCCGCACCGGACGCTCCTGTCGGCTCGGGTGGCGGAGGCCCGCTCCCGCCGCTCATCGTCGCGCACCGGACAGAGTGATACATCTGCTGACTTGGCTACCGTACGGTTCTTATGTGCATCATTCGGCTCATGCGGCACGCATGCGATACCCTTCTGTGCTGATGGGCCTCACATCCGACACCGGGACCAGCAGCCGCCGCGAAGTGCGCCGCCCGCTGGGGCGGCTGCGTCCCCTGTCCCCGGTTGCCTCGCTGCGCGGCCCTGACGCGACGACGTCCGCGGCGCGGTCTCTCTCTCTCTCTCTCTCTCTCTCTCTCTCTCTCTCTCTCTAGCGGCACTGGCTCTCTAGCGGCACCGGGCCGGGGCCGCGCGGCGGCGCCGGTGGCCCTTGGCGTCAGGTGCCCCGACATGACCGAGCCCGGTAGGGCACGCCGCTCTTCTGCCGCGCCCGGTCCCTGGGGCCGCGCCTGCACCGTCCGAACCAGCAACCCGACCATCCAACGTTGAGAGCATCCAGGAGGACATCTATGACCGGTCTCTTTGCCCGCACTTGTCGCAGGCTGACCCAGACGCTCAGCAGGCGGCTGCCCGAGCGCTACCGCCGCGACGACAGCGGCCTCACCACCCTCGAGTGGCTCCTGATAGTCGCCGCCGTGGCCGGCCTGGCCGCCCTGGCGGTGGTGCTGGTCACCAACGTGGTCGGCGACACCTCCGAGCAGATATCTGGCCAGAGCGCGCGAGCGACGGCCGCGAAAGTCGCAGGTCAGAGCATCAGCGATCGACATCCCGCCGAACTTGATAACGATGAGGCTAAGGAGCGGTGCGAGAGACTGCCGATCGTCTACAGCGACTTGGATGGCTTCGACGCCAACTGGGATCCAACCCAAGTCGCCCCCGCGTCCAAGTGTGTACTCACCGGTCTGCCGTAGCAGGAGGAACCATGAATTGCCTTGATTCGAACCAGACGGCCGGTCGGAGCCATGACGAGCGCCGCCGACGCGGCGACAGCGGCCTGACCACCTTGGAGTGGCTGTTGATCGTCGCGGCGGTGGCCGGTTTGGCCGCCTTGGCGGTTGTGTTGGTAACCAACGTGGTCGGCGACACGTCCGAACAGATATCCGGCCAGAGCGCCCGCGCGATCGCCGCACGGGTCGCTGGTGATGAGGTCATGCGAGACGCGGACAGAGACGCGGGTGAGCAGCCGGCGGCAGCGAAGACGTTCGGCAAATGGGAGACCCATTACACCAGCAAGTGCAACATCATTGCGATCACCTATGGAGACGCGGGAGTCACCACGCAAGCGAGATTCGACTACAACGTTTCAGGAAGCCACACCGACAACGACGCTGTCGCAGCCGCCAGCATCACCACCTACGACGTCGAAGGAAGTACCGCCACCGGGTACACCAATGGGCTCAAAGACGCCCCAGTTACGTCGGGACAGGCAGTAGCGCATTGTGTTGTCAATGTGCCATAGTGAACGGCGGCGACCTGAGACTTCGGCGGTTCCTGCTTGACCGCGCCGGGACGTGGTCGTGGTAGCCGGCAACGTTGAGCACACTGCGGAGCGGGTCTCGAACTCCGAGGCGCGGGCTGCAGCCGCGGTCCACACGGCCTTCGGTGTCGAGAGCGACGCCAAGGCTGCCTCGGCCGGCGACTTCGACTCGTGGGGCGACTGGGAGAGGCACTTCCGCCGGGAGTGCAGCCTCATCGACGTGCTCTACGCCGACTCCGGCGTCCAGGTGCTGAGCAACAACTTCAACCGGGCGACCGGGGGCACGGCCTTCGACGCGGCTGCGGCCGGACATACGGCTGCGGCCGACGGGCAGCCTGCCACCGCGGTCAAGGCGCAGGTCCAGTGCGACGTCGGCTGAGCCCTGCCGGTCGGGCCGGTGCCGAGCTTCCCCCGCCTTGGCGGTCGTGGCCCGGTCGACGGGTCCGGGCCGCCACGGTGGGCCCGCCCGGGCCCGGGTGTCCTCGTTCGGCGCCGCCCCTGTGCGGCGGACGCGGCGCCGGGGCGGTCGAAGGGTCGATGCGGCGCTTCGTGCAGGCACGGCCGTGCCCGTCCCGTCGGCGGGTGTCGCCTGCGGGCGGTGAACGGTCCGACGGGAGGTCGTCGACTTGACTCGCTCCGAGACACAGCCTGAGCCGGCACCGGACCCGGCGCAGCCCGAGAACGCCCGGCGGGCCCTGCCGGCGTGTCCGGCCGGTTCAGCCCGCCGCGTCCGCCGGCTCGGAGTCGGCGGGTTCGGCGGCTGGGAGCCTGCCCTCGACGGCGGCGTCCACAAGGCCGGTCATCTCCAGCCCTGCGATCAGCGCAGTCAGCTTCAGGTCGAGTTCGTTGATCAGCGTGGTGAGCTTCAGGTTGGCCTCGTCGATCTTGGCGTCAAGGCCATCGACCTTGGCTTCGACCTTGTCGATGCGTGCGGTCAGCCTGGCTTCGGCCTTGTCGATCTTGGTGTCCACCTTCTCGATCTTGTTGTCGAGGGTGGTGAGCGAGAAGAAGAGCAGTCCCACCGCGAGGGTGGCGAGCGCGGTCTGGATCGGGTGGTCGCCGAGCCGGGCCCAGGACCGGGCCTTGGCCTCGGGCTCGGCGGCGGTGGCTGCCGGGGCTGGGGCCGGGTCGGGTCGCAGGTCGGAGGTGGGGGCCATCGGGGTCGGTTGGGTTGCGGTCATGGGGCGCCTCGCTGCGGTTCCGGGGTGGAGGTGCCCGTCGCATCGTGTCGGGCATCTTGGCGCACCGTCGATGCCCGGTGGCGAGGCTCGTCCCGCACCATATCAGTCCGTGTATTGTCATGCAACTCGACCTCGCCATTCCGTGCAATGTCATGCAACCCGGCAGCGCCGTTGCGGGCGCTCGGCTGTCTGTAGGAGGTCGGCGATTTGACCGATGTGAACATTGAGGACGGCCCCGAGGGCCAGGCCGGGGCCGCGCCGGTGGCGGCGACGGCGGAGAAGTCCCGGCGCGGGCTGCCGGACTCGACCAAGCGGATCCTGTTGATCCTCGCGGGCGTGGTGGTGCTCGCGGGCAGCGTCTACGGCTTCTACTACACCTCCGACGCCTTCGACGACCGGGTGCCGGTGCTGGTGTCGGCCAGGCGCATCGAGGCGGGCGAGGCGCTGAGCTCCGCCGATTTGACCTCGGACCGGGTGCTGGTCGGGTCGATCCCCCACATCGCGTGGACGCCGGACGCTCCGTTCGCGTTCGAGGGCATGGTGGCCACCCAGCCGATCCCGCAGGGCGCGCTCGTCAGCTACGAGATGGTCAAGCTGGACGAGACCCCCACCGACGGCGTCGTGCTGGAGCTGGACATACCGCTCGATCTGATCATGGCCACCGACGCGGTGGCCGAGGGCGACCCGGTGCTGCTGGTCGATCCCGGAGCGCCGCCGGTGCCCGGCGACGACGGCCGGCCGCGGCAGGTGGTGCGCCAGTTCGAGCTCACCAACTTCGACGGCTCGCGGATGCAGCTGTTCCTGGCGCCCGAGGAGTGGGCCGAGTGGGAGGAGCTGGTCGAGGAGGCGGGCGGAACGCTGATGATCGTCGACCTCGAGCTGGGCGACGACGCCGACGACGCCGAGGCGCGGCTCAACGCGGTGTGGCAGGCCCAGTGGGACGAGGCGGTGGCCGAGCTGGCCGAGTCGCTGGCCGAGGCGGCGCCCACCGCCGGGCCGGGCGAACTCGAGATAATCGTGGCCCTCGACGACGGCCTGGTGCCCTCGGGCGTGTCCGAGGGCGACACCGTGCTGCTGGTCGACCCCGGCGAGGCGCCCGAGGGCAACGACTCGGGCCGTCCCATGGAGGTGATCGGCCTGCTGGAGCTCGACAACTACGCCGACGGCGTGATCCAGATGTTCGTGCCGCCCGAGGAGTGGCACTACTGGCTCACCCTGCCGGTGCTGCTCGGCGCCGACCCGCTGGTGCTGCCGGTGGCCGAGGGCACCGACGTGGACGACATGGCCGCCCGCCTCAACGCCGAGTGGCGGGCCGCCTGGGAGGCCTTCGCGGCCGCGGCCCTGGCGCCGGAGCCGCAGTGACCGTCGCCCGCCCGGTTGGGGAGGCGCCGTGCTAGCGGTGGTCGCCGTCGGGGGCGCAGTGACGGTCGTCCGCTGGGTTGGGGAGGCGCCGTGCTAGCGGTGGTCGCCGTCGGGGACGCGCAGCTCGATGCCGGGTCGGTCGGGCTGGCGGTGGCCCGCCGCTGGAGCGACTCCGGCGAGGGGGTGCTGTTCGTGGACGCCGACGCGGCCGGCTCGGGCCTGGCGCAGCGTCTCGGCGAGGCCGACCGCGCCGAGTACTCGCCCGCGGTGCGGGGCCTGCCGTCGCTGATGGTGGCCCGCGAGCCGGTCACTCTCAGGCTGCTGGCGGACCATTGCTACAGCCTCGACACCTCCGGCGGGTCGCTGTGGGCGCTGCTGGCGCCGTCGCACCCCGCGGGCGCGAGGCGCGCCGCCGCGTGGCTCGGCCAGAGCGCCGCCGGCTTGAGGGCCGTCGACGTCGAGCGCCGCGTGGTGGTGTCGTCGTCGCTGCCGGCCGCCGCCGACCCGGTGGTGCCGCTGCTGAAGGCGGCGCGGATGGTGACAGTGCTGGCCCCCGTCGAGTCCGCCGACGCCGCCAAGGCGCTCTGGACGGCGTGCAGGGACGCCGGGCTGCACGGCTTCGACCGGGGCCTGCGGGTGCTGATCGTGGAGGGCGAATCGCCCCTCGACGACGACGACCTGCGAACCGAGACGGGCATGGTGGTGGCCGGGAGGCTGCCGGCCGTGCCCGACGACAGGCTGCTGCGGCTGCAGGGCGGGCGCCGCGACCGGGCGTTCATCAAGAGCCTCGACAGGATCTCCGCCCGGCTGCTGGAAGCGTCCAAGCTCGACGCCGACCGAGGCGCCGGACCCGGCCGCGAGCCGGACGCACAGGCCCCGCCCCAGCCCGAGCCCGCCCCCCAACCTCAGCGCGTGCCCACAGGCCATCCCCAGCCCGTGTCCACAGGCTCCGCGCCCGGCGGCTCGGTACCGGCGCGGCCCGAGCCGCGCCCGCAGCCGGTCCCGCCGGCGCGCCCGCCGGGGCCGTCGCCCGCCGGGAGTGTGACGGCGCCGGGACAGCACGCCCCGGAGCAGGGGCTCGAGGCCCCCGGCCGGAGCCGCGCAACCCGCCGCGGGAGGTTCTGACGATGGTGCTGCGCGAGGAGATCTGGGAGGCGGTGCTGCCGGAGGTGCGCGAGTTCCGGCTGACCGCCGACGACGAGGACGAGTCGGAGGCCTGCCAGCGGATGGCCGTCGCCGCCATCCGGACCCGCGAGGCCCGGGCGCTCGACAGCACCGGCGAGATGCTCTCCGACGAGGACCTGGAGTGGGTGTTCGACCAGCTCTCCGCGCTGCTGGGGGCCGGCCCCATGCAGCGGTTCCTGCGCCGCCGCGACGTGGAGAACATCTACGTGTTCGGGCCGAACTATGCGGTGCTGGGCCTCACCGGCGGGCGCCAGGAGCATGTGCGCGAGCCGGTGTTCGCCGACGAGGACGAGATGGTCCGCTACATCGCCCACCTGGCCACCACCCACGGCCAGACCGGCCGCCGCTTCGACCAGTCGGCGCCGCTTTTGGACCTGCGGCTGCGCACCGGCGAGCGCATCTTCGCGGCGATGGCGGTGTGCGGCACCCCGTTCCTGACGGTGCGCTGCCACCGCCAGCGGACCATCCGGCTCGAGAACCTGGTGGAGAGCGGGTCGCTGTCGCAGCAGGCCGCCGACTTCCTGCGGGCCGCGGTGCGCCCCCCGGCGCCGGTGAACATGCTGGTGTGCGGCGCGCTCGGCGCGGGCAAGACCACCCTGCTGCGCGCCCTGCTGGCCGAGATCGGCCCCTCTGAGATCGTGTGCACCCTCGAGCAGACCTTCGAGCTGTTCCTGGACCAGTCCCATCCGCTGACCTTCGCGGTGGAGACCCGCGAGGCCAACAGCGACGGCTCAGGCGAGATCACCATGGAGGAGCTGGCCAAGCGGTCGCTGCGCTCGGGCGCCGACCGGGTGATCGTGGGCGAGCTGCGCGGCTCGGAGGCGGCCACGTTCCTCTCCGCGTGCGGCACCGGGTCCGACGGCTCGATGGCCACCATCCACGCCTCCTCTCCCCGCCAGGCCATGGCCCGCCTGGTGCGCTACTGCCTCGGCGCCATCGGCGCGCCCGCCCAGTCGGCGCTGGTGCAGGAGGCCTCCGAGGTGATCCACCTGGTGGCGCACCTGCGGGGCGACCCCCGCACCGGGTTCCGGGGCGTGAACACCATCTCGGAGGTGCTCAGCTCCGACGGCGACCGCTTCGAACTGCATGACGTGTTCGGGCGCCGCCAGCGCGGCGGCCCCATGACCCTGCTCGGCCGGCCCCGCAGCCCCGAGGTGATCGAGCGCCTCGCCGAGGGCGGTCTCGACATCTCCGACTGGCCCGAGCACGGCGACGACGCCGACGCGGGGGGCCGGTCCGCGCGGCCGCGGGCCTTCCCCGGCGACGGTCCTGACGACGGCGGCGACGACGCCGACGCGAGGGGCCGGTCCGCGCAGCCGTGGGCGGTTCCCGGCGACGGCTTCGGTGATGACCTCGGCGACGACGCCGGCGCGGGGGCGGGGGGCCGGTCCGCGCGGCCGTGGGCCTTCGGGGGCGATGGTCCTGACGACGGCGGCGACGACGCCGGTGCGGGGGGCCGGTCCGCGCGGCCGTGGGCGGTTCCCGAGGGCGGCTTCGGTGATGACCTCGGCGACCGCATCTGGCCCGAGGACGGCTGAGATGGCGGAGGCCCCGATCATCGGCGCGCCGGACGCGACGGGCTCCGGATCGGTGCGGGCGGGGGCATCGGGATGATCGAGGGCCTGATCTTCGGTGTGCTGGCCACCGCCGGGCTGGCCCTGGTGGCGCTGTCGGGTGCGCTCAGCCGCCTCCGCGTCCGCCGCAAGGACCAGGACCGCGACGGCAGGGCGGCTCACGCCGCGGCGCGGCGCGCCTCGGCCAAGGCCACCGGCGCCCAGCGGATCAGCCCGCTGATGGCGGTGCAGCTGGTGGCGGCCGTCGCCGGCGGGATCCTGGGCTGGACCGCTACGGGCCTGCTGGGGATGATGGTCCTGCTGGGCGGGCTGGGCGCCCTGCTGCCGCCGTTCATGGCCGCGCCCGCCCGCCGGCGCCGCCAGACCCGCCAGGCGCTGGCGTGGTCGCTGTGGAGCCGCCAGCTGGCCGAGCTGGCCCGGGCCGGCTCGAGCCTGGTCGAGTCGCTGCGCGGCAGCGTCGAGCACGCCCCAGCCGAGATCACAGCCACCGTCGAGCACGTCGCGGTCACCGCCGAGCTCGAAGGCCTCGAGGAGGCCCTCGACAGCCTCGCCGCCGCCGGCACGGTGTGGGAGCCCGAGGTGGCCGCCGGCCTGCGCGTGGCCGCCACCTCAGGCGGCGCGGTGGCCGATCCGCTGTTCGACCTGTGCGGCCGCATCGGCGACGTGGTCGACCTGCACCGCTCCAAGACTGAAGCTGTGGTTCAGCTTTGGACCCAGACCATCGCGCTGCTGGGCCTGGCCGGCGGGGTGGTGCTGTTGATGTACCGCAACAACCCGGCCTACTTCGAGCCCTACGAGCAGGGCACCGGCCAGCTCGTGTTCGTCGGCATCGCGGGCCTGCTGCTGCTGTCGACGTCGTTTCTGGTGTACCACTCGGTGGTCCGCACCGAGAACTCGGTGCTGGTGCCGCCCCGCCGCCGCAGCCGGGCCAAGGACCCGATATGAGCCCGCGTTCCACCCGGCAGGAAACGCCATGAGCCCGCGTTCCACCCGGCAGGGGACGCCATGAGCCCGCTGGTGCTGGGGGCCGCGCTGGCGTTCTTCGCCGGGGTGGTGCTGATCGCGGTCGGCGTGGTGGGGCCGCCGGAGCGCAGCCGCAGGTCGCAGACCCCCGGCGAGACGCTGCGCGACCTGCTGCCCACCATCAAGGAGGGCGACGAGCAGAACCTGCGCCTGGCCGGCATCACCCCGGAGTCGTACTCGCTGCAGCGCTTCGGCGGCCTGGTGGTCGGCTTGGCCGTCGGCGCGGTCATCAGCGCGGCCACGGGACGGGGCCTGGTGGGGGCGGCGCTGCTGTCGGTCGCCGCCGGCGCGGCCGGCTGGGTGCTTCCCATGCTGGGCGTGCGCGACACCGCCAAGAAGGCCCGGGCCGAGATCGACCAGGTCATCAGGGTGTGGATCGCGCTGGTGGCCCAGCAGGTGTCGGCCGGGGTGGACCCGTCGGTGGCGATGCTGGCCGCGGCCCGGGTGGGGGAGCGCAACAGCTGGCGGCTGCTGCACCGGTTCCTGCTCGCCGCGCAGCAGGACCGCCGCCCGGTCTGGGAGGGCCTGGGCGACATGGTCAGCCGCTACGGCATCCACACCCTTGCCCCGGCGGTCTCGGCGCTGGGCCTGGCCGCGGAGCGGGGCACCCGCATGGCCGAGGCCATCCTGGTGGCCGCCGACACGCTGTGGCGCGACGGCACCTCCCGCGAGCGCGAGAAAGCGGCCCGGCGGGCCCAGATCATCGTGGTGCCCGCCACCGGCGTGGCCCTCGCCTTGGCCGGCATCCTCGTCTACCCGCCGTTCACGTCGCTCACCGGCGGCGGCATCACCAGCCTGCCGTGAGGCCCGCACCGTGAGCGCCGCCGCCGACGCCGGCCTCATCACCCTGGAGTGGCTCCTCATCGTGGGCGCCGTCGCGGGCCTGGCCGCGTTCTCGGTGCTGGCTGTGCAGCGGGTGATCGACGACACCGCCGAGGCGCCCGCCGACCCGGTGGTGCGCCTGCTGGAGGCCGACATAGCCGCCGCCTTCGTGGCCTCCGACGCCCAGGCCGACTTCGACGCGGCGGTCAGCGCCGGGAACCCGTCCTCCTACGTGGACGGGAACTTCTCAAGTCGCTGCACCGGCGTCCGGACCGACTTCGGCGATGTAGTCGCGAACACGGTCTGGACGCCGCCTGCAGACTCGGGCACGCCGGCCAATCTCGACGACGACGTGCCCGCGAGGTGCGTGGTCACGCCACAATCGGCGGGCTTGGGGGGCTAGGCGATGGCTCTTAGCCCCGTAGGTGCGGACAGCGGCCGGCAGCGGGCGGGCGGTTCGGGTCAGCACTCGGGCATGTCGGCGGGGACCGTCAGATCCTGCTGGCCCTGCTGGGGCGGGAGCAGCAGCGCCGGGCCGGTCGCGGCTGCGAGGGCCTCAGCAGGGTGGGAGCTGGGCGGGGATGTCGATCCCTCGCCGGTTGGCGGGGTCGTCGGGCGGCACCAGCAGAGCGGGGCCTTGAGCAGCCGCGTAGACGCGGTCCCAGCGGTTGGGCCACAGCGCGGCCAGCGGCCCGAACACCTCGCCGGAGACCACCACGCGCACCCACCCCGCCTCGTCGGCGACGGGCCTGCGGCTGCCCGGCGGACCGCTGGGATCCCCTCGAGGATTGAAGCACCAGTCGCTGTGCACCTCGGCCACGCCCGGTGTCCACCAGCGCCATCCGCCCTCGGTGGCCGCCGCCCGGGCCACCGCGTCCTCGGCTGCCGCGGCCATGGCGAGCACGTCCGGATGCGGCTCGTCGGCCTCATAGAGGTTCCCGGTGTTCGGGTCGGTCAGGAAGTCGGAGCCGGCGGCGGCGCGCCATGCCGAGCGCAGGCCCTGCGACGCGGCCAGCTCGGCCTCGGAGCGGGCGTTGGTGACGATGAACGCGTGCACCAGCAGCAGCAGGATCGCGGTGATCAGCGCGGGCCACACCACCAGCAGGGCCAGTGTCTCGCCCCGCTCGTCGCGCCTCCTGCGAACTGGCGGCCGGCCTGCGGCGGCTCCGCGTCGCAACACGACCGCCACGATACCGCCGGCGCCCTCCGGCGTCGGCAAGGACAGACCCGAGGCGACCATCTGGAGGTGGCCCCATGAACGCAAGGACTTACCCGCTGCGACCCGGCGCGAGCACTTTCCCGAGGCGACCATCTGGAGGTGGCCCCATGAACACCAGGCACGCAAGGAGCACCAGTCATGCGAGGCTCATCAGGCCCGGGAGGCTCATCGAGCCCGCGGGGGCGCTGGTGGCGGCTGTGGCCGCGGTGGTGCTGCTGGCCGCGGCGTGCGGCGGCGGTGGCGACTCGGCGCCTGCGCCGACGGTGGCGCCGTCGGTGACTGAGCAACCCGATCCGGGACCGGACCCTGACGGCGTTGCGGACCCTGACGAGGCGCCGCCGGACGGGGAGGCACCGCCGGACGAGGCGCCGGTCGACGGCGAGGCGCCCGTGGATGGGGAGGCACCGGACGGGGAGGCGCCCGACGCGACGGCGACCCCGGGCGAGGACGAGCCCGCGGTGGAGGCGCCGTCGGGGCCGCCGCATGTGGCCGAGCTGCCGTGGGGCAACTTCGTGCTGGCCGAGCGGATCGCGGCCAAGCTCGAAGCCCAGGAGAGGCTGAACTTCGTGATCTCGCTCACCGCGGTCGGCGAGGACGGCCACGCGGCGCAGTTCGAGCCCGGCTGGTCGAGCGCGGCCGGCGAGGTGGCCGAGGAGTACGGCGCCGATGTTCATGCCAGGGTGATCGGCCCCAACTCCGCCGACGCCGAGGCCCAGGCGGCCACCATCGAGTCGCTGGTCGAGACTGGTGACATCGACTGTCTGGCGGTGGAGGCGGCCGGGCTGCGGCTGATGACCGACGCCATCGACGCGGCGGTGGACGCGGGCGTGCCGGTGGTGTCGGTGGGCGGCGACAGCCCCGACTCCAAGCGGTTCGCGTTCTACGGCATCGACGCCTACGCCTCGGGCTACGCGACCGGGCAGTTCGTCGGGCTGTGGGCCGCCGACGGCGGGATCCTGATGCGCCGCGGCGGGGTGCTCACCGGCGACGCGGGCGACCAGCGGTCCTTCGACCTGATGAGGGGGTTCGTGGACGGCTTCAGCGAGATCCACTCCGGCCTGGAGTGGGCCAACACCCCCAACGACGTCGACTCGTTCGGCTTCGAGCCCTTCGCGGTGTATGACGCCACCGAGGCGTGGGTGCTCGAGAACGTCGACGCCGACGTGGTGTTCCACACCGATGCGGGGCTCGAGCAACTGGCCGCGGTGATGGCCGACCAGTTGCTCTACGGCGACATGTACGCCGTCGGGTTCCACATGAGCGCGCCGGTGGCCGACTACATCCGCGAGCGGCTGGTGGTGACGGCCATGGACGAGCGCCGCTCAGAGCAGGCCCGCCTCGCCGGGCTGGCCTGCGGCGACTTCCTGCTCGGCGGCGTCCACAACACCGGACACGTGGTGGTCGAGCCCGAGGCGGTGACCCGCGACAACGTAGACGAGACCGACGGGGCGCCGGCGGACAACCAGTAAGTCTCGACTGAAGATCGAGGGTTGGCCCGGACGGGAGGCATCGGCGGTGACCCGGTGACACCCCCGGCCGGGATCGTGCGGCGTCGCAGAGCAAGCGCAAGCGGCGATCAGCGGGGTGGTGCGGTGAGCCTCTGGGTGGTGCTGATGGTGCCGGTGTCGGCGTTCGCGGCGGTGGTGGCCATGGCCGGCCCCCAGAGGCTGGCCGCGGAGTCCTCCGTGCAGGAGGCCGCCGACGATCTGGCCATGTTCACCGTCGCCTGGCGCGACGGCGCCCAGGACCCCGAAGGCCCGCTGGCGGCGTTCCCACCCGACTGCGCGGCCCGCACGGCACAGCAGCAGGCCGACATGGCCGCTCTCGACGGCAAGATCACCGCGCTGGACCCGGACGATGTGGACTTCCTCACCGACCTGGATGCGCTCAACATGGAACTGGACAAGTTGCGCGAGGGGCTGAGGCAGCAGCCGCCCTGGGGGGCCGTAGCCGGCACCAACCAGGAACTCAAAGACGATCTCAGGAAGCGATTCGACGAGTTCGAGGAACTGCTCAAAGAGTGGGACGCGATGTGCGAGTTCCTGTTCGAGGCGCTGCTTCGCGACCTCGGAAACCTCGGCGTCGACATGGCCTCGCTGCGCGGCTCCTACAGCGACTCCCTCAAGGGCACCTGCTCCGACCCGGCCCACACCAGCGAGTCCGCGTGCACCGGCGCAGGCGAGACATGGTTCCTGCCCTGCCTGGTGGCAATCGGGCGCTCGGAGCCGAAGGCGGACGTGGTGGTGAGCGACGCGGCCCATGTGGCCCTGGCCGCCGACTGGCAGGACGCGGGCTGGGCCGCCGCGCAGGTGTGGCCCGACGGTCTGCCCATGGCGGCGGAGTCGATCGGCCGGTTGAGCGAGTACGACTACACCAACGCTCCTCCGCCCCGATGCGGCGGGCAACTCGTCGTGCTGAACAGCCAGGGCCGGCCGGTCTGGTCCACCGATCCCGACGCGCCCTCCCGCCGGATGGCGCAGTCGGTGCCGCGCTCGGTGCTGGCCGGCTGAGCAGGGGCTGTGTCGCCGGACTCGACCAAGGCCCACGCGCCCGGATGGACGGGCCGGACCGGAGGCCGGCGCGGGGACCAGTCGGGGTCGGAGGAGCCGGTTCTGCCACGGGGTCGTGTGCATTCCGCGCAGGCTGCGTCGGGCGAGTCGGGGTCGGTGTCGTTGGAGCTGGTGCTGCTGGTGCCGGTGTTGATGCTGCTGGCGGTGTTCGTGCTGTGGGCGGGCCGCGGCGGCCGCGCGGGGCTGACCGCGGACCTGGCCGCGGAGGAGGCCGCCACCGCGGCCGCGGTGTGCTGCGATGAGGACGACGCGGGCGAGCGCGCTCGGGAGGTGATCGTCGAGGATGTGCTCAGGTCGCGGCCGGGGCTGCAGTTCCTTTGCATCGGCGGGGCGCGCCCCGACGCTCCCCCCGACAGCGGGACCGGGCTTGAGTTCCTGCAAGAGGAGTGGCTGGACTTCGAGCCGGGCTCGGGCGCCAGCACCGGCGGTGTGGGCGTGCTGGGGGTGCGGTTCCTGTGCGAGACCGACGGCGCGGTCGCCCCGCTGCGGGGCGTGTTCCCCACGGTGACGTTCCGCGGCCAGGCCGCCGAGGTGGTGCTCCAGGAGCCGCCCACTCCCGGCATCGGCTTCGAGAAGTCCGAGTTCCGAAACTCAGAAGACGACACTCATCTGGTGTTCACCGTGACCTCGACCATCCCGGCGCCGCAGCTCCTGGTCGTCACCTATGAGATTGTCGCCCCGCCCGCCTCGACCGCCACGGACGGTGAGGACTACACGGCGCCCGACCCCCTCCGGGTGGAGATCCCCCAGAACGCGGAGTCCGCGCAGATCAGTATCACTCTTACCGACGACTCGATCTATGAGGGCGACGAGACGCTCCAATTGAAGCTGCTGACCGTCCAGGTGCGCGATCCCGACGACTCGAGCATCCTGCTGGACACCGGCATCGCCCGAGTGGACGACGCGCGGACCACGGCCACCGGCGTGATCGAGGAAGACGACGAGCAGCCCCACCTGTGCCTGGCGCCGTCGGGCGCGACGATGCTGTCGGCAACGCGCGCGGACGGGACGCAGGTCTACGACGTGCTCGAGGACGAGGACGAGTCGCTCGCTTTCAGGGTGCGCCTGCGCAGCCGGGACGACACGCAGGATGCACCGCCAAGCGCCGGAGCGGTCTCCGTCGATGTGGTGACCGCCGTCGATGACGCCCCGCTGTCCGGCGAGGAGGCGGCCCAGTCCGGCGACTACACGGCGGTGTCACAGAGGGTGACGTTCGCGGCCGGGTCGGCCAGCCCGAGTCCCGCGTCGGTCACCGTCGCGACCGTAGACGACGAGGCATCGCCGGTGGGCGAGCCGGACGAGACGTTCAGGCTTGAGCTGGCCAACCCCATGGGCGCGCCGTTGTGTGACCGGTCCGGGGTGGTGATCAGGATCAAAGACGACGAGGTTGTGCTGGTGACGGAGGACTTCGAGGGCCAGACTCGTGTGCAGTTCCCGCCCCACGAGGCCGAGGAAGAGGACGCCGAGATAGAGCTCACGGTGAGGCTCGCCGCGGCCCCGAGCGCGCCCGTGGTGCTCCGCTACCGCATCGAGGACCGGCCCGCGGTGACCGGTCTGCCCCGAGCGACGGGCGGAGCGGCCTGCGGCACCGGGGTGGACTACGTGCAATCGACCGGGACGCTGACGTTCACGTCCACCGACATCGAGCAGACGTTCAAGCTGCAGATGTGCGAGGACTCGGTGGTGGAGTTCGACGAGAGCCTGTGGATCGCGGTCGAGCGGGCGAGCGGGGAGGTGCACGTCCCTCCCGGCAGCGGCGGCATCTTCACGATCCTCGACGACGAGGAGCCGGTGATCGAGGTCACCCCCGTGACCGGGACCGGCACAGAGGGCTCGGCCCTGACATTCACGGTGAACCTGACCGTCGGAGGCAACCCTGCCGACCTCGCCGACGAGGTCGTGGTCGACTACTTGCTGGAGCAGGACTCGCCGGTGTCGGCCCGGCAGTGCGACGACTACCGGCTCTCGGGGGTGGCGGCGGGGGACTGCGCGACGAACCTGGGCGGCAGCCTGACCTTCGGCCCGGGCGAGGCGACCGCGCAGACCGTCGCCATAGACCTGCTCGCCGACTACGAGAGCGAGGCGTCTGAGACGTTCAAGCTGAGCCTGAGCGACGGCAAGTCCGACGACGCCGCGGCGCTCGTCGGCGTCGAGGCGACCGCCACGATCGACGACGACCCGCCGCCGGTGCTGTCGGTGGTCGACTTCACCGGCAAAGAGGAGGAGCAGGCGAGCTTCGAAGTCACCCTCTCCGACGCCCGGAGCGGCGAGACCGTGACCGTGGACTACGCCGTGGCGGGCCACCCCCCGAACGCCGCCAACCCGCACGGCACGGCGCCGGCGGACTTCGAGATGGTGGATCAGACCGACCTCGACACCGGCGGAACGTCGCGCACGCTGGCCCTCACCGCCGGCGACTTCGACGGCACGCTGAGACTCGACGCCGCCAACCCGTCCGCGGAGGTGACCGTGAGCCTGCTCGCCGACACCATCGAAGAGGTCCCCGAGACGCTGCGCCTGACCCTCGCCAACCCCACCGGCGCCGAGCTGTTCGACCGCGACCCCACCAACGACGCCGACGGCAACGGCGACCCCGCCGACGACGAGCCCTACGGGGTGGGCACCGTCCTGGACGCCGAGCCGCCCGAGATCTGCGCCCTCGACACCAGCGCCCTTGAGGGCGAGCCGATCACGTTCACCGTGGTGGTGATCAACCCCCGCGACGGCCAGGACGTGACCGTGAGACACCGCGTGGAGCAGCGCTCGGCCAAGCGCCGCAGCGTCGACCCTGTCACCGGCGCAGTGAGGGGCGACTTCGTGCAGCCGGCCGCCGGCGAGCTCACCCTCGACGCCTCCACTCACAGGGTCGCGCTCGCCGACGCGGCCGCCCGCGCCACGATGCGCGCCCGGCTGCCCGCCGCCTGTGTGCTGCCCGACGACGCCGACGCCGTCCTCGAGGCCGACGCGGTCACGGTGCAGACGCTCACCGACAGGATCGCCGAGAACGACGAGACCCTGGCGCTGGTGCTCAGCGACCGCAGCCCCGCCGGGGTCGGGTTCGCCAAGAGCGAGGGGGTCGGCACCATCGTCAACGTCAACCCCGTGGTGGTCTCCGTCAACAACCCCCGGGCCCCAGAAGGCGACCCCGCCAGGCCGCTGCGGTTCGTGATCTCCCTCCTCGACGACAAAGGCGACCCCGCCCAACGCCTCCTCAACGCCGTCACCGTCAACTACACGACCAGCGACGGCACCGCCACCGCCGGCGCCGACTACACCGCGGCCGGCGGGTCCTACACGTTCGCACCCTTCACACCCGGCGACGCGTCGCCTGTCACCACCCGCAACGTCGATGTCGAGACGCTGGCCGACACCGTGAACGAGGGCGACGAGACAGTGAAACTCGACCTCACCGTGGACCCCAGCAACGGCGCCGCCGTGCTCGGCGACCCCGAGGGCACCGGCACCATCATCGACGCCCCGCCACCGGCGCTGCGCATCACCGACGCCAGCGGCAGGGAGGGAGAGACGCTCACATTCCAGGTGCAGCTCGGGGTCCGCAACTCCCGAGGAGAGTTCGAGCTGAAAGCCACCAGCGAGGTGGTGAGGGTGCGGGCCAGCACCGAGGACCACACCGCGGTCGCCGGCGAGGACTACACCGCGGTGTCGCAGGATCTGGTGTTCGCCGTCGGCGAGACCTCCAAGAACTTCCCTGTGGCCACGATCCGCCCCACCACCGGAGGCGACGGCCGCGAGAGTTTCCATGTGGTGCTCAGCAGCCCGCAGAACGCGGTCATTGCCAGGGAGTTCGGCATCGGCACCATCGACCCCGTGTGCAGGACCCTCGACGACTCCATCCCGGTGGTCACCCTCGATCAGGGCACTCGGGGCGTCGAAGGTGCGTACTCCCGAACCCGAGCCCGCTTCAGCCACCCGGTCTGCGGCCAGTTCAGGGTTGAGCAAAGTGTCGAGTACGACGGAACAGCCTCATCTGCCGACCTGTGGATCGGCACAAGGTCGTACCCTCTAAATGGGACCTACACCTGGCCGGACGCGCATCAGGAGGTCAGCGTCCAATTGACCGGCGACGGGATCGACGAGCCCGACGAGACGTTCACGGTCCGATTCAGGATCGCCGGCCGGAGCCAGGCCTGGTCCGAGGCCACTGTCACCATCATCGACAACGACCCGCCGCCGAGCCTTCGCATGGAGGACGCCGCCGCCCGGGAGGGCGAGAATCTCTCGTTCCCGGTGACCATGCGGGGCCGCAGCTCACGCCCGATAGTGGTGGAGTACCGCACCGTCTCCACCGGCTCGGCCACACCCGGCAGCGACTACCAAAACGCCGCGGAGAATCGCTGGATCAGCACGACGATCCCGGCGCGGGGCACCGGCGCTGTCATCGTCATGGCCGCGCTGCAAGACGACGACGCCGCCGAGGGCGACGAGACGTTCCAGGTCGAGCTGCGGATCCAGGCCGGCCAGGGCGACGACCCCCCCATCGCCACCATCGACGACGGCATCGCGGTCGGGACGATACTGGAGGGCGAACGGCCCCGGCTGCGCATCTTTGACGCCAGCGCCGCCGAGGGCGACGACCTCGAGTTCGACGTGACGTTGAGCGCGGCGGCCGCGTCCGCCATGACCGTGTCCTATGAGACGGTGCAGCAGCCCGCCAGGCCCGACGGGCTCGGCCGGGCCACCGCGGGCGACGACTACACCGCCTCCTTGTCCGGCGCGGCGGTGACGATCGGCGCCGGCGAGTCGTCGGCGACCATCTCGGTCGCGGCCCTAGACGACAACGTGTTCGAGACCGACGAGACGTTCCTGGTCAACGTCACCGGGGTCTCCGGCGGCGGCGGGGCGTCACTGGCCGACGCCAGCGCGGTCGGCACCATCGTCGACGGCAGCTGCCTGGTGCCCAACGAGGAGGAGGTGACCTACACCGTGAGCGGCGAGTCGGTGTCCGAGGCCGACGCCGTCATGGAGTTCGTCGTCGAGCTGCCCATACCGATGTGCGTGGACTGGGGCTTCTCGGCCTACCTCGTGGACCCCGCCGTCAGCAGCTCCGGCAACCGCCGGGCCGGAGTGCCCGCCTCCCCCGCCACGCCCCACGTCGACTACGGGCACCGCGTCAACCACAACTTCTCGCTGCAGCGGCTCACGACCGAGCATCGCATACCGGTGCCGGTGATCGACGACACCCTCGACGAGCCCGACGAGAACGTCAGGCTCTGGGTCCAGTCGTTCGGGGGCCGGTACACGAAGTTCGTCTTCGCGGACGGCACCATCGTCGACAACGACGGCGAGCCGGAGGTGTCGGTGCAGCCGGCGTCGGCGGTCGAGGGCGAGCCGTTGGGGTTCTCGGTGCGGCTGGATGAGCCCAGCGGGCTGCAAGTGTGCGTGAACTACGCCACTGCGGACCGCGCCGCCGGGGACGGCGCCGCCACCGCGGGCGCCGACTACAGAACGGTGTCGGGCAGGGTGTGCCTCGCAGCGGGGGAGTTGTCGGAGACGGTGGTGGTGCGCACCGTGGAGGACCGCCTCTATGAGGGCACCGAGCGTTTCGACCTGGAGTTGAGCAACCCCGACGGGGCGACGCTGGCCGCCGGCGGCGCGACGGCTGCGGGCAGCATCCTCGACGACGACCCCCGGCCGCGGGTGCGGGTCTTCGACGCGTCGGCCGACGAGGGCGACCCGGTGCGGTTCGTGCTGCGCCTCGACGCTCCCAGCGGCCGCGAGGCCACGGCGCTGGTCAGGACCGTCGACGGCACCGCCACCGCCGGCGCCGACTACCGGCCGGCGCGGAGGTTCGAGAGGGTGAGCTTCCCCACCGGCGAGACCGACATAGTGTTCAGCGTGGCGTCGTTGGAGGACGACGTCGTCGAGGGCGACGAGCAGTTCCAGCTGAGGCTGACCAGCCCGTCGCACATGGTCATTGGCGACGGCGTCGCGGCGGGCACGATCCGCGACGTGACCGAGCGCCATCTCAGCGTGTCGGACGCGTTCGTGCGCGAGGGCGGCACGCTGGTGTTCCGGGTCGGTTTCGACGAAGCGCCCTCGAGCCGCGACGTGACCGTGCGCTACCGCACCACTGCGGGCACCGCCACCGCCGGCGACGACTACGCCGCGACGTTCGAGTCGGTCGCGGGCACGCTGCGGATCCTGGCCGGGGAGACTTCTGCGGCGGTGCGGGTGGCGACGGTGCAGGACCGCCTCGACGAGGACGCGGAGCGGCTGGTGCTGACGCTCAGCAACCCCGCGGGGGCGGTGCTCGAAGACGAAGAGGCCATCGGGGTGATCATCGACGACGACCCGCTGCCGGCGCTGTCGGTGGACGACCCCGAGGCGACCGAGAACGGCGAGGGCGACCCGATCACCTTCACGGTGAGCCTCAGCGAGCCCAGCGGACGCGCCGTGAAGGTCAACTACGCCACCGCGGACCTCACCGCCGAGGCCGGCAAGGACTACACCGCGGCGTCGGGCGCGCTCACCTTCGACGCCGGCGACACATCCGAGCCGGTGCGGGTCGGCCTGCTCGACGACGACGACCCCGAGGACGTGGAGCGGTTCCAGCTGGTGCTGTCGCGCCCCGACAACGCCACGATCGCCGACTCGATCGGGGTGGGCACCATCGTCGACGACGAGGGCCTCGTCCGGATCCTCGTCGACGGCCCCGACCCGGTGCGCGAGGCCGCCGACGCGTCGGCGGCCTTCACGGTGCGCCTGAGCCGGGCCGCGGAGGCCGACGTGACCGTCGACTACGCCACCGCGGACGTGACCGCCACCGCGGGCGACGACTACACCGCCGCGGCGTCCAGCACGCTCACCTTCGCCGCCGGCGACACGTCCAAACAGGTCAGCGTGACCGTCCTCGACGACGACGACGAGGAGGAAACAGAGACGTTCGAGCTGGTGCTGTCGAACCCCAGCACCAACGCCGCGGTCGGCGCGGAGCACGACCGCACTGTGGCCGCGATCCTCGACGACGACGGCCTGCCGGAGCTGTCGGCGGCCGACGCCTCCGCGGCCGAGGGCGCCGCCGCGGTGTTCGAGGTCGGCCTGGACAAGGCCTCCAAACGCAAGGTGACCTTCCGCTACACGGCGGTCGCTGACCCCACCGCCGACGCTGCCGCGGTTCCCGCGCTGGACTTCGAGGCCGTCGCCGGCACCGGCGAGATAGCGGCCGGCGCGACGTCGACCACGGTGCGGGTGCCTTTGAGCGACGACCTCCTCGACGAGCACGACGAGACGTTCTGGCTGCGCGTCACCGGCCCCGAGAACGCCACCGTGGGCGACGGCACCGCGACCGGCACCATCACCGACAACGACCCGCTGCCGGAGATGTCCATCGCCGACGCCGGCGCCACCGAGGGCGACCCAATCGGCTTCACCGTGAGCCTCTCGGCCGCCAGCGGACGCACCGTGACGGTGCCGTGGGCCACCGCGGAGCGCTCCGCCGCCGACGAGGACCGGGCCTCCGCCGGGACGGACTTCACCGCCGGGTCCGCGACGCTGAGGCTCCGGCCCGGCGCCACTGCGGCCACCATCACCGTCGCCACCGTCGACGACGAGATCGCCGAGGCCGACGAGACGTTCTTCGTGAACCTCGGCGAGCCCACCAACGCCGCCGTCGACGACGGCAGGGCCGTGGGCGCCATCCTCGACGACGACGGCCTGCCCAGGGCGTCGATCGCGGGCACAGACGTCGCCGAGGACGACAGCCCCGCAGTGTTCACGGTGACCCTGAGCCGCCGCAGCACCGAGCCGGTGTCGCTGGACTACTACACAACCGACGGCACCGCCACCGCCGGCGCCGACTACGGCACCACCGGCGGCGCCCGCGGCACGCTGGTGATCCCCGCCGGGCTCGACACCGGCGAGATCTCCGTCTTCATCGCCGACGACGAGTTGATCGAGGGCGCCGAGACCTTCACCATCACCCTGCACAACCCCACCAACGCCGTCGTCGCCGAAGGGTCGGGAACCGCTGTCGGAACCATCCTCGACGACGACATCACCCGCATCGCCATCACCGGCGCCCAAGCCTCCGAGGACGACGCAACCATCGACTTCGCCGTCACCGCCGCGCCCGCACCCCCAGCCGCGGTCACCGTGCGCTACAGCACCTTCGACGGCACCGCCACCCAGCCCGGCGACTACACCGCCACCGCCGCAACGCTCACCATCGCGGCAGGCGACACCGCCGCCACCGTGTCGGTGCCCCTCGTCGACGACATCTACTTCGAGGACACCGAGACCTTCCGGGTGCGCCTCAGCAACCCCGGCACCGGCGCCGAGATCGACCGCCGCAACGACAACGCCATAGGCGTCATCCTCAACGACGACACCCTGCCGAAGATCGTCGCCGACGCCTACTACGACTTCAACGAGGACGTCGGCGCCGTCGAGCTCCAGGTCACGCTCGACAAGCCCAGCGACCGCGAGATACGAGTCGACTACTCCCCCGGCGGCCACGGCCCCTCACGGACCCAGGACACGCTGCCCGAAGGCACCAACGGCTGCCAGTCTCCCGCCCAGGTCACGGCAGGCACGCTGGTCTTCGAGCCCGGATCGGTGGCTGCCACGATCCCGGTCACGATCGTCGACGACGGGGTGTCATGCCACTGGCGCTACAACCAGCCCCACGCCCGGACTCTGCGCCTGTTCCTGGAGAACGCGGTGAACGCGGAACTCTACGACGGCAGCAACTTGACGACGCGGCGCCGGCTCAGCCTGAGGGTGTGGGATGCGACCGTGGCGCCCTGCGCGAGCATCTCGGCACCCGATGGGCCAGAGATGGAGGGCGCCGTACAGGAGGGCGCGGGCGAGGCCGTCTTCACGGTGACGCTGAACCGCGCCGCCAAAACCGTCCTGAACGTCGGGGTGAGCACCACCAGCGCGTCGCCCTACGCGTTCCAGCCCCAGGCGCAGGCAACCGCAGGCAGCGACTACACCGCGTTGTCCAGGACCGTGGCGATACCCGCAGGCAGCCGCCAGGCGTCGGTGAGCGTCGCGCTGCTCGACGACGACACCGTGGAGCCCATCGAGGGGTTCGCGCTGGAGATCGTCGGCGACAGCGTCGCCATCTGTGGCCTGAACTATGGCCGAGGGTTCGACAACGCGTTCATCATCGACGACGACACCCCGCCGGAGATCACCGTAACCGACGCCGATGTCCCCGAGGACGCGGGCACAGCGACCTTCAACGTGACGCTCGACCGGGCCAGCGCCTCCGATGTGACCGTCGTCTACGCCACCGCGGACGACACCGCCACCGCCGGCGAGGACTACACCGCGGCCACTGGAACGCTCCACATCGAAGCCGGCGCCACCGGCGGCACAATCGATGTGGACGTCCTGAACGACGATGTCGAAGAGGCCGACGAGACGTTTACGCTGCAGCTCAGCAGTCCCTCCGGCGCGACAGTCAGCGACGACGAGGCCACTGCCACCGCCACCATCCGCGACGGCGACAGCCTGCCCGTCATCACCATCGCCGACGCCGTCGCGATCGAGGAGGACGGCAGCGCTACGGTGACGGTCACGCTCAGCGAGCCCGCGCCCGGGGGTCCATGCCTGTACAACGGGGCGGAGCTGTCCCCGCGATTCTGCGCGCTGTACGGAATAGCGCCGCCCGAGGACTGGGTGTCGGTCGCGTACACCACCGTGGCGCTGCCGCCGGGGCCGCAGACAGCCACGCCCACAAGCGCCGGCGCTCTGGTCGGCGGGGACTACCAGCCGGCCTCGGGCACGGTGGGGTTCCTGCCGGGCGCGACTGAGGCGAGCCTCCGGATATCCCTCATCCAGCGGGACCGGCTGCCCGAACTCGACGAGAAGCTGCTGGTGGTGCTGCACGACCCGGCCAACGCCACCCTCGGCAAGAGCCGGGCCACCGTCACCATCGAGGACAACGACCGGCCGCTGGTCACCGTGGACGACCTGTCGGTGGCGGAGGGTGCCGGGGAGGCCGTCTTCACCGTGGAGCTGCACGCGCCCGGCGTGTACGACGCCTCGGTGCGCTACCGCACCCTGGTGCACGCCTCCGGCGACGCGGCGGCCACCCCCGACGAGGACTACGTCGTGACCACCGGCACCCTCGAAATCAGCGCGGGGACCGAGTCGGTCCCCGTGTCGGTGCCGGTCGCCGACGACGGCGCCGACGAGGCCGACGAGACGTTCATCCTCGAGCTGTACGAGCCCGAACTGCTCACCCTGGAGAAGGCCTCCGCGGTCGGGACCATCACCGACGACGACCCCGGCTGGCGCATCGAACAGGACCGCAGCGTCTGGGAGAACGCCGAAGCCGGCACCATGCAGTTCAGCGTCGTGCGCGACCACACCGACACCGAGCCGGTGACCCTCAAATACACGGTGACAGGCGTGTCGGCCACCGGCGGGGCCAGCTGCGACGACGACGGCGTGGACTACATCACGCCGTCGGGCAGCGTGACGCTGGCCGCGTCGGCCACCTCGGCCACCATCACCATCACCATCTGCGACGACGAAGCCGCCGAGGGCCGCGAGACGCTGCTGGTGGAGCTAACCGGCGTCCCCGGCCGCAAGCTCGCCGCCACCGGCACCATCATCGACAACGACGGCTGACCGGAGTTGTCCCGAGCGCCGCGCTCCACCGGCACCATCATCGCCAACACCCACCGGTTGAACGCAGAGGAGGACACAGACATGAGTTCGGGGCTGGTCTGGGCCGCGGCCGCGGTGTGGGCCGCGATGGGCGCCTACGTCTCTGGCACCGACCTGCGCCGCGCCGTGATCCCCCGCCGGGCGGTGTGGCCAGCCGCGGCGGCGGTCGCCGCGCTGCTCGGCGCGGCCGCCGCAACCGGCGCAGGGTGGGGCCGCTTCGGGTGGGCCGCCGCCACCGCCGCCGCGGTCGCGGTGTCGCTGGAGATCGTGTGGCGGCTGCGTCCGCAGTGGATGGGCTTCGGCGACGTGCGCCTCATAGTGGTCAACAGCCTGCTGGCGGCTTGGTGGGGCCCCGCCTGGGCGTTGTGGGCCCTCACGGCGGGAGCGCTGGCCGCGTGGCCGGCGGCCGCGGTGGCGCTGGCCCGCCACGGCCGCGGCGCCAAAGTCAGATGGGCGCCGGGCCTCGTCGCCGGCACCGCCGCGGTGGTGGCCCTCCGCCTGTGGATCGAGGGCCCCGTCCCGTAGCGGACCGGGACTGGGAGCTGGGTACTGACCTGGACATCGACGCTCTGCGAGATTGGCTGGAGTCTCCGGACAACAAGGAGCGCTGCATCGCAAGGGTGAGTCTGCGGGGTCAGGTGTCTATCGCTCAGAGGGCCAGCGGTGGGCCCTCCTTCGCTCTCGTACTCAAACGACCCGCAAGCAGGCCTCCGAAGGGGTTAGATTTCGCCGGGTTCAAAATCTCGGGCGCAAGGAGTCATCGATGCTGGGGAAGCGGTCACTCAAGGCAGCGGCGCGTGCCGGGGCGGCTGTAGCCGTCGCTGGCGCGGTCGCGGAGCGGGCAAGGCGGACCGCTCGTTCATCCGGGGCAGCAGTCGCGACGGCCGGCAACACCACCGGACAGGCCGCCAAACGCATCGCTCGTTCATCCGGGGCAGCAGTCGCGACGGCCGGCACGTCCGCGGGGCGCGCAGCGAAACAGATCGGCAAACGGGTAACCAGCGGCTTCGTCGCGACGGTACGCACCGCGGCCAGCGATGACGACTCTGTGTGGGCAGACGAGGAACCTGGAGACCACAAAGCGGAAGCCACGCACACCCACCACGACGCTTTGGCGAGTCTGGCGAACGAGACCGAGCGCGCCCACCAGGCGAAAATGACCGCAGCCAGGGCGGCGCACGAAGCCGGAGCAGAGGTGTCAGAGATCGCTCGGGCCGCGGGTGAGCGGCGTCACACGATCAGGGCGTGGCTAGCAGACGGGTGAGCCCCATTCGCTCATCTCGTCATCCTGTGCTTAACCGGCCGGCGCCGCCGTCCGGATGTTGGCGCTCAGCCCCTCCCCACCGGCAACTGAGCCCGGCGGCGGCGTCGGTTTCGGTCATGGGCTCGTCTGTTTCTTCATGCGCGGCACGGTCCGCGGCATGCTTGAGCTCGCCCAGCGTTTGCGTAGGGTACGCAGGCTGCATCCCTGAAGGAGGCGCCTAATGGCTGGTTGCGCATTCGTCGGCTTGGGGGTCATGGGCTATCCCATGGCTGGCCACCTCGTTGCCGCCGGGCACGATGTCACCGTCTACAACCGCACCGCATCCCGGGCCGAGGACTGGGTGGCTGAGCACGGCGGCACGGCCGCGCCGACACCGGCCGGCGCGGCTGGCGACGCCGAGTTCGTCTTCGTGTGTGTGGGCAACGACGACGACGTTCGCTCGGTGACTCTCGGTCCCGGTGGGGTGCTCGAGTCGATGGCACCGGGGTCGGTCCTGGTCGACCACACCACGGCGTCGGCCGACCTGGCCCAGGAACTGCATGCGGCCGCGGGCGAGCGGGGGGTCGGCTTCGTGGACGCGCCGATCTCCGGGGGCCAGGCTGGTGCCGAGAACGGCGTGCTCACCGTCATGTGCGGCGGCGACCAGGCCGACTTCGACCGGGCCCAGCCGGTGATCGACTCCTACGCCAAGGCAGTCACCCTGCTGGGCGGTCCGGGAAGCGGTCAGCGCACCAAGATGGTCAACCAGATCTGCATTGCGGGACTGGTTCAGGGCCTCGCCGAGGGGATCGACTTCGCCCGCCGGGCCGGGCTCGACGTCGAGCAGGTGGTCGACACGATCTCGCAGGGCGCGGCCGGGTCGTGGCAGATGGCCAACCGGGGAGTGACCATGGCCCGCCGCCAGTTCGACTTCGGCTTCGCGCTCGACTGGATGCGCAAGGACCTGGCCATCTGCTTCGCAGAGGCCGAACGCATCGGGGCCACCCTGCCGCTCACCGCGGTGATCGACCAGTACTACGCCCGCCTCCAGCGCCAGGGCCGCGGCCGCTGGGACACCAGCTCGCTGATCGAACTGCTAGTCGATGACTGAACAACCATGCGGGGCGATCCACACTTGCACTCACTCTCGCTATGAACTTGTGACCGTGCCTTGGCAGCGGATACAGTGTGGTCCGGTGCCGGAGCGACTCCCCGCTTCCCTGCTAACGACGTGAGGGAGCCGCTCCGGCTCTCGCATGCTACGGAGCGGTGACGCCCCTGCCGTCAGCCCGGCCTTGCCTAACTGTTGGCGGCGTAGTTGGCGGAGGCGAACTCCCAGTTGACTAGCTGCTCGATGAAGGCGTCCACGTAGGCGGGTCGGGCGTTCTGGTAGTCGAGGTAGTAGGCGTGCTCCCACACGTCGATGGTCAGCAGGGCCCGCTGGCCGTGGCGCAGCGGGGTGTCGGCGTCGTCGGTGTTGACGATGCTCAGACCACCGGCTCCGGCCACCAGCCACGTCCATCCCGACGCGAAGTTCCCCACCGCGGCCGCCGCGAACTCGGTGTTGAAGGCGTCCAGCGAGCCGAAACTGCGCTCCAGCGCGGCCAGCAGCTCGCCCGAGGGCGCCTCGACGCTCCCCGGACTCATCGAGTCCCAGTAGAAGGCGTGGTTCCAGGCCTGGGCCGAGCAGTTGAACAGTGCCGACGGCACGTCGGCCGCGGCCACGATCTCCTCGAGAGAGGAGTCCTCGTGCGCGGTGCCCTCGATCGTGCGGTTGACGCTGGCGACGTAGCCGGCGTGGTGGCGGCCGTAGTGGAAGCTCATCGTGCGCTCGGAGATGTGGGGCGCGAGCCCGTCGAGCGGATAGGGGAGGGGGGCATGCTCGATCGTCATTTCAGGCGCGCTCTTTCGGAGGCAGTAACCGGGGGCTACCGGTGAATATACGCCGGGCCGGCGGTCAACCGGCGAACAGGTCGGTGGGTTGCCCCACCGCGTCGACCTCGGCGGCGAACAGCGCCCCGGCATTGGGCTCGCCGTCGGTGCTGATGCCGGCGAGCGCCTCTCGTCCGGTGGTGATGTAGAGCGTGTCGAGGTCGGGGCCACCGAAGCAGCAGCAGGTGGTCAGCGGCGAGCCGGGGGTGACCACCGTCTCGAGCGGTTCGCCGTCGGGCGAGAAGCGCTGCACCTGGTAGCCGCCGAACATCGCCACCCACAGGCAGCCGTCGGCGTCGACCGTCATGCCGTCGGGGCCGCCGGTGCTGCCGTCGAAGGTAATGAAGGGGCGCCGACCCTCGATCTCGCCTGTGCCGGGGTCGTAGTCGAAGCGGTCCACGCGGAAGGTCAGGGTGTCGATGTAGTACATCGTGGCCCGGTCCGGACTCCAGCCGATGCCATTGGAAATCATCACGTCGGAGAGCACTCGCCGGACCGTCCCGTCGCCGTCCACCCGGTACAGCGAGGCCACCGGCGCACCGGGTTCGGTACCGCTCAGCGTCCCCTGGAACAGCCGGCCCCGGGGGTCGACCGCACCGTCGTTGGTCCGGTTCGACTCGGGCTCGCCGGGCAGTTCGATCACGGTCTCGATGGCGCCGACCCGGTCCGTGAGCGCCACCGAGGGCCCCAGGCCGAGGGCCAGCCCTCCGCCGGCGCGGGGGGCTGCGTTGCCGACCATGTCCGGGTAGCGCCACACACCTGCCGGCTGGCCCGTGTGGTGATCGAAGCGATGCACGGCCTGGCCGTTGATGTCGACCCAGATGAGCAGGTCCTCCACCGGCGACCACACACAACCCTCGCCCAGACCTGCCTCGGCGGCGTGCACGACCTCTGCGTTGATCATCTCGGCTCTCTCAGTCGGCGAGCGGATACGCGACCATTCCTAGCTCCCCGCGTGCTGGAGGGCGGCCGGCGTCTGGCTCGCGTTGTGGTGGGCGTTCTCGCGCACCGAGCCCAGGTCGGCGCCGACGGCGTTGCTCCTCTCACCCGGCAGCGAGAACCCGGTGTACATCACCCGGCGCTCGCGGTCGACGGGGGCGTAGCTCATGTGGAGCGTGCAGCTCAGATGCACGGTTACGTCCCCGGCCCGTGTCGGCAGCGGCACGACGGGAAGATCCAGGTAGGGGTGGATGAAGTTGGGCTGGACGTTGGCCCGGTGCGAGCCGGCCACCACCGCCAGCTGGCCCGAGCGGTCGTCGGCGCCCGTGACCGAGATCCCCGTCGTCATCGCGCAGCAGTCGTAGCTGTGGCGTCCCAGGCTGCAGTCCTTGTGCCACGGAAGATCGGAGATGCCCGACACCACGTCGAGCGGCTTCACCAGCGCCTCGATGGCGTTCTCGCCGTGGACCCGGGTGCGGGGGACATGGCCGTCGTCGGTGAGGGCGCCGATGCGGGCGTGTCGGGGATCGGCGAGAAGCTCGTCGGCCGCCGGCGAGTGCTCCTGGAAGAAGCGCATCCTCACGCAGCGGTTCGAACCGTCGCCGGTCGTCGCCCACCAGCTGCGGCCATCGTCGGGCCGGTAGCCGGGCAGAGCCCGGTCCATGTCGGCCGAGATCTCGGCCATCATCTCAGCGGGCCACCAACCCCCGAGGTGCAGGAAGCCGGCCTCGCCCAGGAAGTAGGCCATCTCGGCGTCGTCATCGGTCGGCGTGAAACGCCGGCCCAGGTCGAGCGGCCGGCCGTCCCGGTCGTGGAATTCGATGTCGCCGGGCTCATGGACGGGGCGTCCGTCGATGATGGCCCGCAGCACCGGCCACCACTTGAGCCAGCGGAAGTGGTCGGCCATGGCCAGGCGGGTGACGAGGGAGGTGGCCAGGGTCTGGGGAGTCTGCAGGTCCTGCACCAGGTCGCTGAAGGAGCTCCGGTCCAGCTCCACCACAACCCGGGCACTGGAGGTGCCGCCGCGCAGCTCGATGGTGTGTTCGGTCGGCACGAGCGTGAAGCATGTGCCCTCCACGTCGATCCCGAGAGCCTTGGCTCCCACCAGGGCCGCTCCCCGGGCTGCGAGCCGGCCGTTGCGGTCGAGGAGGTCGGGCAACTCGTCGGCCACGAACGTGACCGGATCGATGAGGAGTACGTCGGCGTCGAGCCGGGTGCGCATGTCGACCGAGACCATCGCGGCTCCGAACTATCTGCGGGGCCGCCAGCGTACACTTCGGGCCACAGGCGAGCGCGACGGCGATTCCGGAGCACGCGGCGCCAGGTCGAGCCGGTGGCCGCCCGCCTGCCGGGACCATGAACGAGGAGCACCAACCGATGGGCGGGCCACACAGCGACGCGACCGAGCGGTACACGATCATCTCGGCGGACTGCCATGCGGGCGGCAACATGGCCGCCTACGAGGAGTACCTCGACCCGGCGTGGCGCGACGAGTTCCTCGAATGGAGGGGCGCCTACCGCAACCCGTACCGCGACCTCCAGGACGACGGGCGCTCCCGCAACTGGGACGACGACCGGCGCCTGAGCGAGCAGTACGCCGATGGCGTCGTGGCCGAGATCACGTTCCCCAACACCGTCCCGCCCTTCTACCCGACGGGCTCCCTGATCGCCCGGCCCCCGTCGGATCGGGCCGACTACGAGCGCCGCTTCGCGGGGATCACCGCCCACAACCGCTGGCTGCGGGACTGGTGCGCCCGCTACCCCGACCAGCGCTGCGGGCTTCCCCAGATCTTCGCCGAGGACCTCGACGACGCGGTGGCCACGCTGGAATGGGCCGCGGCCGAGGGGTTCCGCAGCTTCCTGCTGCCCCACGTCCCGCCCGACAGCGAGCTCCCCGGCTACTGGGATCCCCGCTGGGACCGGCTCTGGGCCGCGGCCGCCGACCTCGACCTGATCATGACTCAGCACGGCGGAAACGGCGGACCCGACTACGGCAAGGCGCCGGCCGCAGGGGTGATCTTCCTGATGGAGGTGCCGTTCTACTCGCACCGCAACCTGGCCCACCTGATCATGTCGGGCGTGTTCGAGCGCTTCCCGAGCCTGCGATACGTGATGACCGAGCAGGGGGTGGCCTGGCTGGTGGAGGAGCTGCGCCGCATGGACGGCTACCACCGCCAGATGCGCGGCGGACGCGTCGGCGAGCTCGGCTTCGCGGCCGACATCGTGCTGCCGTTGAAGCCTTCGGAGTACTTCGACCGCAACGTGTGGATCGGGGCCAGCTTCCCGTCGCCGGGCGAGGCGGCCGCCATCCGCAAGGTGGGCGTGCACAGGGTGATGTGGGGCAGCGACTACCCCCACCACGAGGGCACCTACCCCTACTCGCTGGAGAGCCTCCAGCGGGCGTTCAGCGACTGGGACGCCGGTGAGATGAGGGCGCTGCTGGGCGGCAACGCGGCCGACCTGTACGGCTTCGACCTCGACCGGCTGGCCCCGCTGGCCGCAGCGCACGGTCCCAGCGTGGAGCAGGTCGCCACCCCGCTGGCAGAGATCCCGGCCAAAGCCACCAGCCCCGCCTTCTTCAAGCCGTGAGCCCCAGGCTTTCTGTGTGCAGATTTGCCGCCTGGGGCGGGTTTCTTGCACAGAGAAAGCCGACGGAAGGCGGGCCTCGTCAGCCGGCGAGCCTCGGCCCGTGACCGGCACGGCAGACTCGGCCGCGCCCTACGCCGGCTTCGAGGGCACCGTCGGCAGGATCTTCTCGACTTCGGAGCCGCACTGGCCCAAGCCACCCACGGCGCCGGCGGGCGCGCCCAACGTGATCGTGATGATGGCCGACGACCTGGGGTACTCCGACCTAGGCTGCTACGGATCCGAGATCGACACGCCGGAGTTGGACCGGCTCGCGGCCGAGGGCCTGCGCTACACCGACTTCCACGTGAACCCCATGTGCTCGCCCACCCGGGCTTCTCTGCTCACCGGGCTCAACCACCACATGGCCGGCATGGCCACCGTCCCCCACTCCGACCCCGGCTTCCCCGGCTACGCCCATGAGCTGCGGGACAACACGGTCACCATGGCCGAGGCATTCCGCGACGCGGGCTGGGCCACGTTCATGGTCGGCAAGTGGCACCTCACCAAGGACGCCCACCTAAGCGACGGCGCCCCCAAGGCCAGCTGGCCCCTGCAGCGGGGCTTCGACCGCTACTACGGCATCCTCGACGCGTTCACCAACTTCCACCAGCCCCACCGGCTGTACGAGGACAACCACCACATAGCCGTCGACGAGTACCCCGACGGCTACTACTTCACCGACGACCTCACCGACCAGGCCGTCCGGATGGTGGACGAGCTGCGGTCGTCGCACCCGAGCCGGCCGTTCCTCCTGTACTTCTCCCACGGCGCGGTGCACGCCCCGCTGCAGGCGCCCGCTGCCGACATCGAGCGGTTCAGGGGCCGCTACGACCGGGGCTGGGACGCGCTTCGGGCTGAGCGCTTCGAGCGCCAGCGGGCCCTCGGCGTGGTGCCGCCCGAAGCGGTGCTGCCGCCCCGTAACACCGAGGAGCGCCACGAGGTCGGCCCCTGGGACGACCTCGACGACCGCTCCCGGGAGCTGTTCGCCCGCTACATGGAGGTGTACGCGGGGATGGTTCACAACGTCGACCGCAACTTCGGGCGGCTGCGCCGCCACCTGGAGGCCGTCGGCGAGTGGGACAACACCATCGTGCTGTTCACCAGCGACAACGGCGGCTCCCGGGAGGGCCAGTACACCGGCACGTCGGCCTACTTCCGCACGCTGCTCACCCAGGTGTGGGAGACCGAGTTGGAGCAGGTGGAGGCCGACTACCCGCGCCTCGACCTGCTCGGTGGGCCCCGCGCGCTGGCCCACTACCCGATGGGCTGGGCCATGGTGTCGTGCACCCCGTTCCGCCTCTACAAGATCAACACCCACCGGGGCGGCCACAGCGTCCCGTTCATCGTCAGCTGGCCCGCCCGCCTCCAGGTCGCCGGATCGGACATCGAACCGGCCGGCACCGCAGAGCCGGACGGGCGTACTGGCGCAGCCGGCGCTGCGTCCGGAACTCTGGCCGGAGGGATCCGCACCCAGTACCAGCACGTGACCGACGTGTTCCCGACTCTGGCCGAGCTGTGCGATGTGGAGGTGGCCACCACCCGTCACGGCGTGCCCGTCCCCGAGATGGTCGGAGCCAGCTTCGCGGCCACGCTGGAGGATTCGTCGGCGTCCTCGACCCACCCCGAGCAGTACTACGAGATGCTCGGGCACCGCGGCTTCTACCGCGACGGCTGGTCGGTGGTGACCTGCCACCGCTCCCGCCGTCCGTTCAGCCGGGACCGCTGGGAGCTGCACAACCTGGCCGAGGACCCCACCGAGTGCCGCGACCTGGCCGAAGAGCACCCCGAGAAGCTGGATGAGATGATGCAGGCCTGGGACCGGGCCGCCTGGGCCAACCAGGTGTACCCCCTCGACGAGGGCAACCAACTGGTCAGGATCCTGCGCCCGCCGTGGTACGACGAACTGGCGGCCGACACGACGCTGAGGCCCGGCACTCCCACCCTGGAGCGGTGGCGGTCCCAGCAGCTGATCTTCCAGAAGAGCTTCGACATCGACGTGTCGCTGCGATGGCGGCCCGGGGACGCGGGTGTGCTGGTGGCCCACGGCGACCAGGGCGGCGGCTACATGCTGTACGTGCAGGACGACCGGCTGTTCCTCGCCCACAACGCCTACGGCGACATGACCGTGGTGGACTGCGGCCCGCTGGCCGGGGGCGCGTCGAGCGTGCATCTGGCCATGGAGAACCCGGGCAGCCTCACCTGGAACGCTTCGGTCGGCGTGGACGGCGACACGGTCGGGGAGGCTCCAGGCCTGGTGTCGCTGATGGCCATGGCGCCGTTCGAGGGCATCGACGTGGGCATCGACCGCCGGTCTCCGGTCAGCTGGGACGTCTACGAGCGCCACGGGCCGTTCCCGTACACGGGCGACCTGCACGCCGTCACCTACCGCCCGGGCGAGTTGGCCCCCGACGCAGGCTCGCTGTGGCTCGACTACATCAAAGCCAACGGAACCCGTTACGAATAGTCTCGGGCGACAGGGGCGGGAAGTATGCACATCGGGTACACGGCTGAGCAGGAGGCTTTGCGGGACGAGCTGCGGGCCTACTACGCCGAGATGCTCACCGACGACGTGCGGGCCGAGCTGGGTGCCGAGGACGGCACCGGGCCGGTGCACCGCCGGATCGTCCGCCAGATGGGAGCCGACGGATGGCTGGCGGTGGGCTGGCCGACCCAGTACGGCGGCCGGGGCATGTCGGCGGTGGAGCAGTTCATCGTGTTCGACGAGTCGGTGGCGCTCGGCGCGCCCATTCCGATGCTCACCATCAACACTGTCGGCCCGACGATCATGGAGCACGGCACCGACGAGCAGAAGGACTTCTTCCTGCCCCGCATCGCCGGCGGCGAGCTCACCTTCTGCATCGGCTACTCCGAGCCCGACGCCGGCACCGACCTGGCCTCGCTCACCACCCGGGCGGTGCGCGACGGCGACACCTATGTGATCAACGGCCAGAAGACGTGGACGTCGCTGGCCAAGGACGCCGACTACATCTGGCTGGCGGCCCGCACCGACCCCGATGTCCCCAAGCACAAGGGCATTTCGCTGTTCTGCATTCCCATGGACACCGACGGCATCAGCCTCGAGCGCCTCGACCTGCTGTCGAGCCACAACATCAACCACACCTTCTTCGACGACTGCGAGGTGCCGGCGTCCACCCTCATCGGCGAGGAGAACCGGGGCTGGAGCCTCATCACCAGCCAGCTCAACCGGGAGCGGGTCACGATCTGCTCGTCGGGCATGGTCACCAAGCGCTTCGAGGAGTGCGTGGAGTGGGCCAAGTCGACCAAGCGGGCCGACGGGTCCTACGTGATCGACGAGCCGTGGGTGCAGCGCAACCTGGCCGAGGTGGCGGCCCGGCTCGAGTTCCTGCGCCTGGCCAACTGGAAGGTGGCGTGGACGGTGGCCAACAAGATCGACGGCGCCGAGCCCGACATCGACGCCATCTCCGGGTTCGTGGCCGACTCATCGGCGGTGAAGGTGTCGGGCACCGAGTTCTACGTCGACGCCTACCGCAGGCTGATGCAGGTGTACGGCCAGCGGGCCTATGTGGTGGAGGGCTCGCCCGGCTACCTGTCCCGGCTGGAGATGATGTACCGCTCGACGGTGATCCTCACCTTCGGCGGCGGCACCAACGAGATGCAGCGCGACCTGATCTCGCAGTTCGGCCTCGGCTACCCCCGAGCCTCCCGCTAGCGGACGGGCGGCTGTGGACTTCGAGCTGGGCGAGGAGGAGCAGGCCATCCGGGGCCTGACCGCGCAGGTCCTCGACGACATGTCCTCGCATGAGCGCCTCAAGGAGCTGGCCGTCGAGGGCGATCACGTGGACCGCAAGGCGTGGGCCGCGCTGGCCGCCACCGGAGTGGCGGGTGCGTCGGTCCCCGAGGCCCACGGAGGGCTCGGCCTCGGCTTTCTGGCCACCGCGGTGGCGCTGGAGGAGGTCGGCCGGCGGGCGTCTCCCGTGCCTTTGCTTACCACCGTGGTGATGGGGGCCATGCCGATAGCAGCCTTCGGCACCGAGTCGCAGCGCGAGGCTTGGCTGCCCGGCATTGCCGACGGCTCGGTGCTGGCCTGCGCGGCCCTGGCCGAGGACGGGACCACTCCGGCCGAGCCGACCACCTTGGCCCGTTCGGCGGGCGACGGGTTCGCGCTCGACGGCACCAAGGTGCTGGTGGCCGGCGGTCTCGACGCCGATGTGGCTCTGGTGCCCGCCCGGCTCGACGGCGGTGGTGTGGGCGTGTTCGTTGTGCGCGCCGGCGCCGAAGGGTTGGAGCGCATTCCGGTCGGGGTGACCACCGGCCGTCCCGAGGCCCGCTTCGAGCTGTCAGGCGTGCGTGTGGGTGCCGGCGAGTTGCTGGGCGGACCCGAGGCCGACGGGGCGGAGGTCGTGAGGTTCATCGAGCGGCATGCCAATGTCGGACTGTGCATGATGGTGGCCGGCGCGGCCCGGGCCGCCATAGGGCTGGCCGCCGCCTACACCCAGCAGCGCCACCAGTTCGACCGGCCCATCGCCACCTTCCAGGCGGTGACCCAGCGGGCCGGCGACTCCTATATCGACGCCGAGGCCATCTGGCTGACCGCCTACCAGGCCGCCTGGCGCCTGTCGGCCGGCCTGCCCGCCGACCGCGAGATCGCCATCGCCAAGTACTGGGCCTCGGAGGGCGGTTTCCGGATCGTGCACGCCGCCGTTCACGTCCATGGCGGGGTGGGCGTCGACCGCGACTACCCCCTGCACCGCCATTTTCTGGCTGCCCGCCACATCGAGCTCACCCTGGGCCACGCCGAGGAGCAGCTGGCCGAGCTGGGCCGCCAGATCGCCGCCCCCTGACGGCGTCAGCCGTCGAGCAGTGATCGGGCGAGGAGGGCCGCTCCCAGCAGTCCGGAGTCGTCTGCGAGAGCGGGTGCGGTCACGAACGTGTCATTGCCGGCGGTGTATTCGGCGTAGCCACCAAGGTCTCTGAGGCTCTCGGCTCGAATCATCTCAGCCAGACCGGGCCGGCTGCCGACGCCGCCGCCGAACACGATGCGATCCGGGGCGAACGAGTAAGTGAGCACCCGGACGAGTTGAGCAAGATAGGCGGCTTCGAGTTGCCAGATGTCGGCGCGGCCACCCGCGCCGGACGGGTCGACTCCCCAGCGTTCGGCCATGGCCGGTCCGCAGGCCATCCCCTCCAGGCAGTCTCCGTGGAACGGGCAGCGGCCCGGGTAGTCGTCGCCTGCCACGCGGCGCACGGGGATGTGCCCCAGCTCGCTGTGGTGGCGCCCCCGCCAAGCCTTCCCGTCCACCGCGACAGCCGCGCCGATGCCCGTGCCCACGGTCACATACGCCAGCCGCCGCGGCTTCGGCCCTGGCCCCAGGGCCTGCTCGGCCACCGCGGCCGCCTCCACATCGGTCTGGATGCCAGTCGGCACTCCGAGGACCTCCGACAGCCGGCCCAGGATCGGAACGCCCGACCATCCCGGCTTGGGCGTGGCCATGACAGATCCGTAGCCGGGCGAGTCGGGATCAAGATCGACCGGCCCGAACGAGGCGATCCCCAGTGCGGCCACCGGCTCGAACCGCCCGAAGAACTCGGTAACGGTTGCCAGCGTCGAGTCGGGGTCTGTTGTCATCACATAGCGGGCGTCGACGATGGTCAAGTCCGGGGACACCACCGCGCATCGAAACTTCGTCCCTCCGGCCTCCACCGCCCCCACTCGCGTGCCCGTCATCGCAACCGCCCTTCGAGTGTTCCTTCCGAGTGCCTGCATTGTTACTCGGAGTCACCTGCTGAGCGACGTCTCAGGGTCAGCGGAGAGTCACGCCTCGGGGTGGGGCGCGGAACGTGCCCCAGCACTCGAGGGTGCCGTCGGTGCGGATGGCGCAGGCGTGGGCTGTGCTGGCTGAGACTGCGGTGAATTGTCCGTCGGGGGCGTCGAGGAGTCCTCCGTAGTCGAGGCCCCAGCACTCCAGAGCGCCGCCATCGCGGATGGCGCAGGAGTAGTAGTGCGACACTGAGACTGCGGTGAATTGTCCGTCGGGGGCGTTCAGGAGTCCTCCGTAGTTGAGGCCCCAGCACTCCAGAGCGCCGTCGGTGCGGATGGCGCACGAGTGGCTGGCTCCTACTGACACATCCTGGAAGCGTCCAGCGGGCGATGCGCCCCACAAGCTTGCCCTGGGTCCCCAGCACTGGAGCGTCTTGTCGGTGCGCAGCCCGCAAGAGTGGCCGTAGGCGACCGCCAGGGAGGTGAAGGGTCCGACGACTCCGATACTGGCCCTGACGCTCGGATCGGCTCTCTGGTCGTTGTTCCAGCAGAATGCGAAGCCGCTCGAGTACAGCACGCAGGCGCGGCTGCCTCCGGCATACACGGCTCGGAAGCCGGCGGGCTCCGATCCGTCCAGACCTTCGAGCAAGGCACCGGGTGTGGACCCTTCGCCCCGGAGGATCCATTCGTTGTGGCGCTCGGAGAACACCTGCATCTGCTCACGCATGTCGGGCAGGTCAACTCCCCAGCAGTCCACTCCGCCGCCGGTCCGCAAGCCGCATGAGAAGCCCGTGCCGGCCGCGATCGCAATGAAGTGCCCCTCGGGGGCGTCGGCCTGGCCGCCGTCGTTGACGCCCCAGCATTCGAGTGCGCCCCCGGTGCGGATTGCGCAACTGTGGTCGTTGCCCGCCGCCATTGCAGTGAACTGGCCGCTGGGCGGGACGATCCGGGAGGCGAAGCGCCGGCCCCAGCACTCGATGTAGCCGTCGGCGCGCACCCCGCACGTGTGGTTCCAGCCTGCCGACACCGACACGAACCGGCCGTCCGGCGCGGCTGTTTGGCCCCAATAGTCGGAGCCCCAGCATTCGATGCGGCCGTCGGTGCGCAGTACGCAGGCATGCCGCCCGCCGGTGGCTACCGAACTGAAGGCTCCCGCCGGCACGTCCTGGCCTACTGCGAAGGGCCGGCCCCAGCACTCGACGGCACCGTCGGGCCGAACCCCGCACGAGTGGTCGCCGGCCGCCGACAGGGATACGAACCTCCCTCCGGGGGCGTCGGTCTGGCCGCGGTGGTTGTCGCCCCAGCATCGCACGGTTCCGTTGTCGCGCAGGACGCAGGCGTGGCCGCTGCCGGTGGCCACCGCTTCGAAGTGGCCTCCGGGCGGGAGGAGCACCCCGGGCTCTCCGACGCCCCAGCATTGGATGTCCCCGTCGATGCGCACCGCACAGGAGTGGACGTCGCCCACCGACACCTCCACGAACTCGCCGTCGGGAGCGTCCAGGCGCCCGCCGTAGTCCAGGCCCCAGCACTCGATGGTGGCATCGGGTCTCAAGCCGCAGGTGTGATCCTTGCCGGCCGACAGGGCGGTGAACGTCCCGCCGGGCGGTTCGGCCTTGGCGCCGTCGTTGGCGCCCCAGCATCCGATCCCGCCGTCGCTGCGCAACGCGCAAGTGTGCTCCCGCCCCGCGGCCACCGCGGTGAACGGTCCGTCCCCGGACGCGACACTTTCCGGAGTCGGCTCCCGACCGCCGGTGTCGCCGCCGCCCGACTCGGCGCCGCTGGGCCGGTCAGCTTCGGCGGGAGCCTCCATGTGGTCGTCCGGCGCGGATGCCTGCTCGCCTGAACATGCTGCGGCCGCGAGCACGACGATCGCTCCGAGGCCGCATGCTGTCTTGCGCAGCCTCACGCCAAGACCGTAGCCCGCCGCACTGAACCGCCGGGAGGGCGCTGGTCAGGCGTCCGGGATCACCGCGATGCTGGAGAAGCACATCTCGTCGACGGTGCCCTCGTTCCAGGTGATGTAGCGGGGCTCGGGCATGTATTGCAGCGTGCGGTCCCACCAGCACTCGAAGCGCACCGTGTCGCCCCGCTCGATACGGATGGCATCCACCGGCTCGTAGTTGAGCTGCCACTCGAAGTCCCATACCGGGATGTCGAGCAGGATCCGCTCGTCGGGCGTGCCGGGGTGCAGCGTCATGCGGTAGGCCGCGCCGAACTCGTGCATGTGGCCGAGCACGGTGTGGATGGTGCCGGTGTCGCGGGCCGGCAGGTCGCAGGAGCTGTAGCCGATGCTGCCGTCGAGGTCGTCGTAGTCGTCGACGGTGCCGCGGCACTGGGCCAGGATCAGGTCGGGGATGAGTGGGGCGAAGGCGTCGTACTTCTCGCCGATCTCGTCGAGCACGTTGGACCGCTCGCACAGGTTGACGTACCCCTCGATGGCGGCGGCTCGCTCGGCGGCCACCTCGGCCTCCGCGGGCGTGCAGGGGACCTCGGCCGGGGTGAAGTAGTTGGCACCGGTGATGTGGGTCATGCCCGCGGCCACCTCGGCGTCGGTGGCGGTGTCGAGGATGATCCAGGAACCATCGGGCGGGGTGTCGTGGTCGTAGTGGTAGTGGATCTGGTTGACGATCATGTCGCCGGGCCACAGGTAGATGCCGTACCCGTCGGGGTAGATGGTCGGCGACTGGCCCGGCGCCCAGCCCTGGATCGAGTAGACGCCCTGGGTGTTGAGCCCCGACAGCCCGAAGCACGTCCAGCCCGGCTCGTCGGAGAAGCCCTCGGCCGTCTCGATGCGGTCCTCGGCCGCGATCCTGGCCGCGACCTCGCCGGCCGCCTCGGCCGGCACCCGGTAGACGATGGCGTGGTGCACCACCTCCACCTGGTCGGGCCGGAACTCGAAGCCCTTGACCCAGGTGCCGTCGCCCTCGGGATCGGCCACTTCATGGACCTGGCAGCGGTAGTCGTCCTTCTTGACCGGCCAGCCGTCGGGTCTCGAGTAGCCGGTGTAGAGGCCGTCGCGGGGCCCGATCCTCTGGTCCTCCTCCACCGGGATGATGGCCTGGACGCGGGCCACCAGCGGAGTGTCGGGACGCACGTCGAGCCCGCCCCCGGCGTCGGCCCACTCCCTGATGGCGACCTTCTCGGACTCGTCGAGCGACCAGTCGTGCACGAACTGGGGGCTCAGGTCCGACGGCAGCCACGGCGGCATGAAGTTGACCCCGGTGACGAAGGCGATGTCGTCGGCGATGGCGGCCGCGTCGCCGGCGGTGTCGAGGGCCAGGGTGCTCCAGGCCGGACCGTTCGAGGTGTGACAGCTCACGCAGCGTGTCTCCAGGATGGGCTGCACGGTGCCCGAGAACCGGCCGACGGCGAACTCGGGGGTCGGGATCTCACGGCGCAGGTCCCCGGTCGGCTCCGAGCCGATCTCGACCCGGTCGGCGACCAGTTCGAAGGTCAGGGTCACCTCGTCGGAAGTGTGGGCGAGCCGGGCGATGTTGATCGGGCCGACGTCGTAGTCGCTGGTCAGCACGGTGGTTGACATGATCGCGGTGAGTGCGTCGGGGGTGACGGTGACGGTGCCGGTGAACGTCTCGGTGCGGGTCGTCTCCTTAACCGTCATCTCACCGGTGATGGCTACGTCGTAGGCCGCCCCGTCGGCGAACTCCGCGTCCAGTCCCTGCACCGAGGTGGGCCTGAACCGCACGAAGGGCCAGTGACTCGACTCCAGGAAGTCGTGGCGGATGCGCTTGTCCCTCAAGACCGAGTCCGATTGGAACATCTCCACGTTCACCACGACCTCGCCGATACGGCTGGCGGCCAGATCGACCAGGTTCACTGCGATCTCGCCGGCCATGACGGTGGTGATGCCCACGGTGGTGCGGGACAGCCCGCCCAGGCGCTCCTCGATGTGGTAGCTGGCCCGGGAGCCGGCCTCGGGAAGGATGCGGTAGAGCCGCTCGGTCTCGGCGTCGAAGTCCTCGGGGTCCTCGATGTCGACGACCGAGGGGGCTACCACCGCGCCCCCGGTCACCAGTTCATCGTCGTCGATCTCTCCGTCCACCGCGACGTCGACGGCGTCCACGGCCACGTCCACGGCGGTCTCGACGGTGGTGAGCCACTGTCCCCGGGTCAGGAACGCGGTCACTCCCAGCACCAGCACAGCCAGGATCGCGATCCGGCCCGCGTCGAGCCTCCGCCACCAGGACACGCCTCAGTATGCCCGGCTCCCGGGTATGCCCGGGGGCAGCCGGCGTCAGTCGGTGTAAGTCACTCCCACCGGAGGCGCGCGCAGCGTGCCCCAGCACTCGACGGCGCCGTCAGGGCGCAGTCCGCAGGTGTAGCCCTGGCCGACCTCCACGTCGGCGAACGGCCCATCGGGCGTAGTTTCCGACCAGCCCCAGCACTCGACGTCGCCGCCCTTCAACAGCCCGCAGGAGTGCACCCCGGAGGAGACGGCAACGAACTCACGGTCGGGCACGTTGAGTTGTCCGTGCGAGTCGGAGCCCCAGCATTCGACCTCGCCGCCCCTTCGCAGCGCGCAGGTGTGGCTCTCACCGGCCGCGATGAACCTCCGGGGGTCGCGGGATTGGCGTTCTGGAGCCGTGAAGGTAACGAAGGACCCCTGCGGGGGGTTCAGCCTCCCCCCGTACGGGTTCCCCCAGCACTCGGCCGCGCCCGTCAAGAGGATGCCGCAGGTGTGCGAACTCCCTGCCGAGATGACCCAGAAGGTGCCGGCAGGGGCGTCGGTCTGTCCGTGCGAGTTGGAGCCCCAGCATTCGACGGTGCCGTCATCTCGCAGGCCGCAGGCGTGCCCAATGCCGGCGGTGACGTCGATGAACTGTCCGTCCGGGCTGTCCAGCACACCCGAACGGTCGAAACCCCAGCATTCGATGGACCCGTCAGTGCGCAGGCCGCAGGCGAAGTAGTTCCCGGCAGCGATCCGATTGAAGCGTCCGCCGAGTGGTTCCATCTGGCCAACCAGATCCGACCCCCAGCACTCGACGGCACCGTCGGTGCGCAGCCCGCATGTGTGGTCGCCGCTGGCTGCGAGCGAGGTGAAGGCGCCGCCCGGCGCGTCGGCGCCGGCACCGAAGCGCCGACCCCAGCATTGGATGTCCCCGTCGGTGCGCAATCCGCAGGTGTGCTCCCCGCCGGCCGACACCGTACGGAACCGGCCGCTGGGCGCAGCGGCCTTGCCGAAGGCGTTGGAGCCCCAGCACTCGACGGATGCATCGATGCCTACCGCGCATGAGTGCTCGATGCTGGCTGAGATGCCGCGGAACTGCCCGCCGGGGGCGTCCAGGACATCTCCGAAGGGGTTGCCCCAGCATTCGACGGCGCCACCGGCGCGGATGCCGCAAACGTGCGAGAGCCCGGTCGAGACGGTCGTGAAGATCCCGCCGGGTGCCCGGGTAGAACCGCTGTCGTCCAGTCCCCAGCATTGAACGGCCCCGCCGTCGCGCAGCACGCAGGCATGACTTCCGGCCGTGTCCACCGCCGCGAAATGCCCGCCGGGAGGAGTGAGAGCCTCCGCGTGGTCGCCGCCCCAGCATTCGATGTCGCCGTCGACGCGCCGGGCGCAGGTGTGGTAGCGGCCGGCTGAGATGTCCGTGAAACTCCCGTCGGGCGGGTCGGTTGTGCCCATGTTGTCCCAGCCCCAGCACTCGATGGTGCCGCCGACGGTGATGGCGCAATTGTGCTCGTAACCGGTCGCAATGGCTGAGAACTGTCCCGCTGGAGCGTCCAACACACCGGCACGATTCGGCCCCCAGCAGGCGACGGTTCCGTCGGCGCGAATCGCGCAGGCGTGCCAGTACCCGGCCGCCACCGCCGTGAATCTCCCCTCGACCGGCGCAGACGGCGACGTGATCGATGCTTCGGCACTGGAGCGGTCATCGGTGGCGGCTGCCTCGGCGTGATCGCCTTCTCCAGCCGGGCCATCGGGCGCGGACGGCTCATCCGAGCACGCCGTTGCCATGAGCCCGGCCACAAACAGAAGGTGAGCGACCCGTCGAAGCGGCATGTCAACTCGTCATGATGGCACCGTCCGGGGGCGGTCGCATCGTGCCCCAGCACCGGCACGGATCTGAACCGCCCCTCGAGCGCGATCTTCCTAGTTCTGGTAGCCGCCTGCGACCCAGGCCGCACGAACCGCGATGAGGCCCTGAGAGAAGATCAGGCCCTTCGAGTAATCCTGGATCGCGGCCTGATACTCCGAGTAGTCGATGATCCCGTCGTTGTTGGCGTCGTAGCGGACCACGGGGTCTTCTTCCTCCTCTGCTTCTTCGGGTGGTGGTGTGCACTGCTCGGGCTCGGGCTCGGGTTTCGGGTTCAGGCTGTTGGACGGGCTCCAGGGCGTCGACGGGGCGTCGAAGTTGTACACCGGCTCCATGTCGGTGTAGTGGTTCTCGGGCTGCCACACCCGGATGTACCAACGGCGAGCCCGATTGCCAGAGGGCGAAGGGGGTCGCGCTTGAAACTCTAGCGGTTGAGCGGTTGGCACGAAGTTTTGTATGGATAGAGGGCACATTTCCACTGTAGTTGTACGGTTATTGCTTTGATCTGCGAAAGTGGGTGGCAGAATTATCCGGTACCGATAGTGCAGGGAGATGTTCATGCGCGTACCGGCTTTGTTGCTTGCAGTGGTGGTCGTGGCGGCCACGGTTGTTGCTGCCTCCGGCGGAGGGGTCGCCCTCGCTGCCAATGGCGACTCCTCTGGGGACCCGGGGATAGACCTCGCGTTGCGGGACAGTGTGGCTGACAGCGATTTCACCTATTTGGCCAGCCCAGCCCGGGTGGAGGCTCTTGCGCATGAGGGCAGGACGTTGGCGGTGGTGGCCTCCGCCGACGAGAGTGTGCATCTGTTGGACGTTTCGGACCCGTCCAGCATCAACGAGCTGCGCCACCCGAGCCGGCAGCAGCAATCTGGGAACAACAACTTCAACAACGCCATTGGCGGCGAGTCGGTGACCTCTTATGTCGCCAACGACGGCGAGCTCTACTTCGTGTTGTCTTGGAGTACTTCCGACGCGATTCAGACGTTCCACATCCACGACAATGGGCGGCTGGACGAGCTTTCCCATGTTGTTGACGGCAGCAAGATGAACTTGGCCGCAGACCTCTTCGTGTACAAGGTGGGAGACAAGCAGTATGCGGCTGTCGTCGGGAAATTGTCGAACTCCCTTCGGATTGTGGATGTGACCGACCCTCGCGGGCTCGGCAACGCTGCTCTCAAAGACAGCATCACCGACGGTGGGGACTTGGAGCTCGATGGCGCGTCGGGCGTCGCTCACTACCCGACGGGCGGCCGCCACTATGCCGTGGTGGTCTCCAACGAAGACGACGGAGTCCAGATCGTCGACGTCACCGATCCCGACGACATCACCGCCGCCGACCATCTGTCGGACACAGACGAGCTCGAGTTGGATGGGGCGGACGAGGTGGACATCTACCGCGTCGGGGGCCGCAACTTTGCGGTGGTGACCGCCAACTCCGACGACGGAGTCCAGATCATCGACATCACCGATCCGCACAACATCTTCCCCACCGCCAGCGTCACAGACAGCGGCAGCCTCAGACTGGACAACCCACGCAGCGTGGCCGTCCACACCATCGGAGGCCGCCACTACGCGGCGGTGGCCTCCCAAGCGGACGACGGCGTGCAGATCATCGACGTCACCAACCCCTACAACCCCGTGCCCAAAGCCAACGTCGGCGACACCAATAGCGCAGAGCTCGATGGCGCATACGGCATCGACACCTTCACGATAGGAAACCGCCACTACGCGATCGTCGCATCCACCGACGACGAGGGCGTCCAAATCGTCGAGATGACCGCCGTCACCGCCGACGCCGGAGATGGGCAGTCGGCGAGGACCGGCAGCGCCGTCGTCCTGGACGGTTCGGGATCGGCCGTTTCCTCCGGTGAGACCCCCACCTACCAATGGACCCAGACAGCCGGGCCAACAGTCACCCTGTCCAGCGCCACGGCGCAGCGGCCTTCCTTTACGGCGCCGACCACGCCCTCGTTGCTCGTCTTTTCGCTCACCGCAACGCACGGCAGCGCCAGCTCCACCGACACGGTCGCCGTGTCGGTGGCCGCAGACCCCAATGCTGAGGTGTCGGTGGGCAAGACGGCGGTGGACCTCGCGTTGCGGGACAGTGTGGCTGACAGCGATTTCACCTATTTGGCCAGCCCAGCCCGGGTGGAGGCTCTTGCGCATGAGGGCAGGACGTTGGCGGTGGTGGCCTCCGCCGACGAGAGTGTGCATCTGTTGGACGTTTCGGACCCGTCCAGCATCAACGAGCTGCGCCACCCGAGCCGGCAGCAGCAATCTGGGAACAACAACTTCAACAACGCCATTGGCGGCGAGTCGGTGACCTCTTATGTCGCCAACGACGGCGAGCTCTACTTCGTGTTGTCTTGGAGTACTTCCGACGCGATTCAGACGTTCCACATCCACGACAATGGGCGGCTGGACGAGCTTTCCCATGTTGTTGACGGCAGCAAGATGAACTTGGCCGCAGACCTCTTCGTGTACAAGGTGGGAGACAAGCAGTATGCGGCTGTCGTCGGGAAATTGTCGAACTCCCTTCGGATTGTGGATGTGACCGACCCTCGCGGGCTCGGCAACGCTGCTCTCAAAGACAGCATCACCGACGGTGGGGACTTGGAGCTCGATGGCGCGTCGGGCGTCGCTCACTACCCGACGGGCGGCCGCCACTATGCCGTGGTGGTCTCCAACGAAGACGACGGAGTCCAGATCGTCGACGTCACCGATCCCGACGACATCACCGCCGCCGACCATCTGTCGGACACAGACGAGCTCGAGTTGGATGGGGCGGACGAGGTGGACATCTACCGCGTCGGGGGCCGCAACTTTGCGGTGGTGACCGCCAACTCCGACGACGGAGTCCAGATCATCGACATCACCGATCCGCACAACATCTTCCCCACCGCCAGCGTCACAGACAGCGGCAGCCTCAGACTGGACAACCCACGCAGCGTGGCCGTCCACACCATCGGAGGCCGCCACTACGCGGCGGTGGCCTCCCAAGCGGACGACGGCGTGCAGATCATCGACGTCACCAACCCCTACAACCCCGTGCCCAAAGCCAACGTCGGCGACACCAATAGCGCAGAGCTCGATGGCGCATACGGCATCGACACCTTCACGATAGGAAACCGCCACTACGCGATCGTCGCATCCACCGACGACGAGGGCGTCCAAATCGTCGAGATGACCGCCGTCACCGCCGACGCCGGAGGCGACCTGACGGTGCCAGGCCGCATAGACAAGATCACCCTCGACGGCTCGCGATCGGCGGTGTCCTCCGGTGAGACCCCCACCTACCAATGGACCCAGACAGCCGGACCACCCGTCACCCTGTCCAGTTCCACAGCGCAGCAGCCCAACTTCGTGCCGCCCGCCGCGCCCCAAACCCTCTCCTTCCAGCTGGCGGTATCGCACGGCAACGCCCACGCCGTCGACACCGTAACCGTCACTCTCGAGGAAGACCCGTCTACCGACGTTGAGACCTACGGCGGGAAGCTAGTCAGCGACTCGGTCGAAGAAGAAACGATAGACGACCCCGTCAATGGCGGCACCAGCCAATACCTCTCAATGCACTTCTCAGACGAGGGCGAGAACCAGACCTTCACCTACAACCTTTTGGAGGCACTCTCCGGCAGCACGACCGCCACCGTCACCTTCATGGCCGCGACCCTGGGACCCCAATTCGGCGCGCCCGGCTACACCTGGGACCGAGATGCCGTGTCCATTTTTCCGCAAACACTCACCTTCACCAGCGCAAATTGGTACAAGCCCCAAGTCGTGACCATCACCTCCCGAACCGACAGCGACAACACACCAGAACAGGCGATCATCGTCATCACATCTACCCTCCCAGGCAGTTATAGCGGCGTACACATAACTGTCGACGACGGCAGTCAGAGCGGGGTCGGGGGCTAGGGCTCGCCAGGCACCTAAGCCAACAAGACACAGGTGACCTTCAAGAACCTAGAGCCGGGCAGCCATCCAATAGCCGACACGGGGTTCGGTGAAGATGTACTTGGGATTGTCGGCGTTGTCGCCCAGTTTCCGGCGGAGCCGTTTGACGATGTCGCGCAGCGGCTGGGACTCGCCCACTCTCTCTGGTCCCCACACCCGACGGAGCAGCACGCTGTGGGTCAGCACCCTGGGGGCATGGGCGGCGAGTTCGTAGAGCACCGCGTACTCCGTGGCGGTCAGCTCCACCGGTTGGCCGTCGAGGGTGGCCCGGCGCCGGGCGTAGTCGATGTGCAGTCCCGCGGCTTCGTAGGGTTCTGTCGGCTCGTCGGACAAGGGATCCACCGCCTTGCGCAGGGCGGCTCTGATCCGGGCGTCCAGCTCGGTGGGCGAGAAGGGCTTGACCATGTAGTCGGCGGCCCCCATGTTCAGGGCCGTGGCGGCGGCGTTGTCTTGGCCGTAGGCGGACATGATTATGACCGGGATGTCCGCGGTCTTGCGGACGGCATTCATCAGCTCGATTCCGTCGGTGCCCGGCATCACCAGGTCCAACAGCGCCAGATGCGGTTTCTCCCAGGCGACGAGGCGGGGCGCGTCGGCGGGATCGCTGGTCGAGATGGGCGCGTAGCCCTCTTTGGTGAGGATGTCTCGGACGTAGCGCAGCGCTTGGGGATCGTCGTCCACGGCCAAGACGCGCACCGGCTTCGGGCCTGCGGACCGAGATTGCGGGGAATCCGGCGCGGAACCAGCGGTTGGCGCCGCTACGGCCGGCAGCGTGAAGGTGAACTGCGCGCCGAGGTTCGGGGCGCTGCTCTGGGCGCGGATGCGGCCTCCGTGGGCCTCCACGATGCCCTTGCAGATGGCGAGCCCCAGGCCCGATCCGTGGGTGTCGGATCTCCGGGTGTACTTGCGGAACAGATAGGGCAGCACTTCCGGCGAGACGCCCTTGCCCTGGTCGGTGACGGTGATGGCGACGTGGCCCTCGTCGAGCGCCGCGGCCACCCGGATCGGCAGGCCATGGGGCGAAGCCTGGGAGGCGTTGGACAGCAGGTTGCCCAGCACCTGGAGGATGCGCCGCCGGTCGGCCATCACCGGGGGCAGGCCCTCGCCCAGTTCTGTCTCCACGGCATTGTGCGCGCTCTGGCTGAGGAACCGTGTTCGGGCTTCGTCCACCAGCAGGTACACGTCGGCGGGCTCGGGGGCCACCGGGAGGGTGCCCGTCTCGATGTGGGCCACGTCCAAAAGGTCGCTGATCAAAAAGTGCATCTGGTCTGACTGGTCGCGGATGATGCCGAAGAACTGGGCCATCTCCACAGGGCCCAGCACGTTGGCCGACTCCAGCAGTGTGGTGACCGAGCCCTTGACGGCCGCCAGCGGCGCTCTGAGCTCGTGGCTTACCATGGCCAGGAACTCGGCCCGCAGCCGCTCCTGCTGCTCCAGCGGCGCCAAGTCCTGGAAGACCACCATGACAGAGTCGATCCGGCCGTGTTCGGATCGGATCGGGCTGGCATTGAGCAAGATGGTGATGATCTGCCCGTCGGGGGTCCGCAGCGCGATCTCTTCGCCCCGAACCGGTTCCCCGGCCCCGAGCCTCTCCACCCAGGGCAGATCTCTGAGGAAGATCTCCCGGCCGTCCGGTTGCACACAGATCGCCTGGTCGAGCTGTTCCTGAAACGACTGGCCCTTGGTCCACATGCCGTCCATGATGAGCGATGCCTCCCGGTTCGACCACCTCATGACGCCCGTCTGGGCGTCCAGGATGGCGACGCCCGCCGGCGAGGATTCGGCCATGAACTCCAGACTCGCCTTGGCCATCTGCTCGCTGCGGTGCGAGTTGGCGTTCTCGATGACCAGAGCCGCTTGGGCGGTGAACATCACCAAGATCTCCTCGTCGGTCTCGGTGAACTGCCCGCCGCCGCCTTTGTTGGCCACGAAGACGTGGCCCAGGTAGCGATCCTGGTGAGCCAGGGGCGCCGTCACGAAGGCCACCTTGTCTGCCTGTTTGACGGGGGACCACTGGGTGAGGCCCTGGCGGTGGAGGTGCTCCTTGATGTCGGGGTTCCTCATGGCCCCGGAAGGGTCGGTCAGAGCCTCGAACACCTCCTGGCTCCGCGGGGTGCTCATCAACTGCTTGGTCTCCTCCGACGTCAGCCCGGTGACCAAGAGCTCCTGCTCGCCGCTCTCGGGGTCGAACAGGACCATCGCTCCGCTGCGGGCTCCGGTCAGCATCCGGACGGCGTCCAGGACGCCCTGGAGCACGTCGTCGCGGTCCAGGCTCTGGTTGATGAGCAAGCTGGCCTCGCTCAGCCGGGACACGAGCCCGCGCACTGCCTCATTCCCCCCTTTAGCAGCGTCAGCCCATTCTGGAGGCCGTGTACCCATATGTAGGTGCGGTAGCCGCATCAGCGCTTGTAGCCGCCTGCGACCCAGGCCGCACGAACCGCGATGACGTCCTCAGGGAAGATCAGGCTCTTCGCGTAATCCTGGATCGCGGCCTGATACTCCGAGTAGTCGATGATCCCGTCGTTGTTGGCGTCGTAGCGGACCACGGGGTCTTCTTCCTCCTCTTCTTCCTCCTCTTCTTCTTCCTCTTCTTCCTCTTCTTCTTCCTGTGCTTCTTCCTGTGCCTCTTCGTCCTGTGCTTCTTCTTCCTCTTCTTCGTCCTGTGCTTCTTCCTCCTCTGCTTCTTTGGGTTGTGGTATGCACGGCTCGGGTTCGGGTTTCGGTTCAGGCTGCTGGACGGGCTCCGGGGCGTCGAAGTTGTACACCGGCTCCATGTCGGCGTAGTGGTTCTCGGGCTGCCACACCCTGACGTAGTCGAACGTCATCCGACGGCGTATGTAGGGGTGCTTGTCGGCTTCCAGGAACGACCACACGTTCACGTTCAGCGGCAGCGGCACATGGCCGACGCCGGCCAGCTGGAGCAGCGAGCAACTGTCGCCGGGCACGAGGTACTCGAAGTGCTGGTCTGCGTCTGCGTCGTCGCCCCTGACGCGAACGGCGCCGTCGGCGTGGTGGCGCTGGATGTAGATCCTGTTCTGGGGGGCAAGCACGAAGTCACTGTGGGTGCCGTCGATCTTGACGAAGGTGCGGTAGCCGCGGGGGGTCCATTCGAACCCGCGAGTCACGGTGAAGGAATCTCGGTCGTGGCAGAAGCGATGACCCTCAGCCACCGCAAATTCGGACAACTTATGATCCCTGCGGCAGAAGCGCACCCGTGCCGAGGTGCTGACAGGCGTCAGTTCAGAGTCGAAACGTTGATAGTTGACATGCTGACCCGTCGACTCGATGCCGTTGCTGTGTTCGAATATGTCGATCTCGACCTCGGTGGTCTTGAGATGGTCCTCCCAGTCGTTCACTTCGATGCCGTACCGTTCGCGCTGGTACGGGAGTCGTGAGCCTCCGGCGTGCAGGATCAGATTGAAATTGTCGTACACCGTTTGCCAGTGGTCCATATTGAAGGTGTATTTGAACTCGACGTAGCCGTATTTCATGTGGAGGTGTCCGCCGGTGTGGATGATGAATCCGGAGGACGGGCAGGTGCCCGCGACACCCATGGTGAAACCGCCGTTGGCGACGTTGCCGCACGGCTCGCCCCTGGAGTCGACGTTGTTGCAGGTATTGGGGTAGTCCCACACCGCCGCGTCGAGGGTGGACAGCCCGTCGCGGCAGCCGTTGGCGTCGGCTGCGGGCGGGGTGCCGTTGAACTCCTCGGCGAACACCAGCCGGTAGTTGGCGCTGTCCTGCACCAGTTTGGGCAGCTTGGCGCGCAGCGCCGCCTCGTCGGCGGAGGCGGCCTGGCCCGCCGGCAGCAGCTCGCGCAGGAACAGGCATGTGAACGCCTCCGGCGTGCGGTCGGCGTAGTCGGTGCAGCCCCCAGCCCCCGGCGGCGGTTCCACCGCCACCTCCCGGTACACCTTCAGGCCCGAATCCGCGTCGGTCGCCGACAGCTCCACCGCGCGACGCTCGAACCCTCCGAGATACGCCCGGTTCTTGCTGGCATCGAGCCACCGATCCCTCAGGTACAGCAGGCCCTCCGGCGTGATCCCGATCATGATGTCGGTACACCCGTGATCGGGATGGCAGTTCTGAAACGACGGCCCGGCCTGGCCTTCCACGGCGAACGACAGATCCAAGCCGCTCCCGTCGCGCTCGACCACGGCGACCTGCGCCAGGTAGTCCATCCCGTAGCTCACCGACTCGGACGACTCCGCCTTGCGGCCCACAGAGTCGCTCCAGACATGGGCGTAGTGCGGCACGGAGTACTCGGCGTCGGCGAAGCCCGCCGCAGGCTGGTAAGCGCCAGCCGAACCGCCGCCCGTCGCGCCGGCTGTGCTGCCCGCCATGTTCGCCGCCGCCACGGCCGCCGCGCACAGCACCGCCAGAGCCCCACGGCACCGGCGCATCCGGCGAGGCGGCCCGCTGGAGCGAGGCAATCGAGCGGCGCGGCTGCTCACTGGTACACCGGCTCCATGTCGGCGTAGTGGTTCTCGGGCTGCCACACCCTGATGTAGTCGAACGTCATGCGTTTGCGAATGTAGGGGTGCCTGCCCAACTCGCCCTCCTCGGGCCGCGACATCCAGCCCCAGACGTTCAGGAAGATCGGCATCGGAATGTGCGAGACGCCGACCTGTTCTAGCAGCGTGCTGGCATCGCCGGGGACGAGATTCTCGAAGAACTGGTCCCTGGCGCGCCCCTTCACAGTGAGGGTCACGTTGTGGAGGGGGACTTTCTGCTGAACAGTGATCTGGTCTTTGGGCAGCAGTGTCAGCCCATTCTGGATGCCGTGTACCCATATGTAGGTGCGGTAGCCGCGCGGGGTCCATTCCAGACCCTTGGTCACCGTGAACGTGTCCGTGTCACTGCATCTGCCCTCGGGGTTGTTGACGATCCCTCGCTCCCTCGGCCAACTCGGTCTGGCGCAGTACTGGGTGTACTTGAGGGTGCGGATCGGCTTCAAGTGGGTCGGGTTGTCTGCACCGTTCCAGTTGGCGTACTGATGGGCGATATCGAACTGCCTGTAGGAACTCGGACTGCTGGGGGACTCGAAGATGTCGATCTCGACTTGGGACGACTTCAGGTAGTCCTCCCAGCTCTCTACCTCCACTCCGTACTGGTCGCGCAGGTAGTGCAGCCCGCCGCTGGCCACGTTCAGGATCATGTTGTAGTTCTGGTAGACGTCTCGCCATTGGTCGATATTGAAGGTGTACTGGGTCTCGATGTAGCCGTATTTCATATGCAGATGGCCGCGAGTCCCCAGCAGGTATCCGACAGCCCCGCTGAACCCGCATGGCGAGGCGATGCCCATGGTGAAGCCGCCGTTGACCACGTTGCCGCACGGCTCGCCCCGCGAGTCGACGTCGTCGCAGGCGTCGTAGTAGTTCCACACCCCAGGATCGAGGGTGGACATCCCGTCACGGCAGCCGTTCGCGTCAGCCGGCGGAGGGGTGCCGTTGAACTCCTCGGCGAACACCAACCGGTAGTTGGCGCTGTCCTGCACCAGTTTGGGCAGCTTCGCCCGCAGCGCCGCCTCGTCGGCGGAGGCGGCCTGCCCCGGCGGCAACAGCTCACGCATGAACAGGCACGTGAACGCCTCGGGCGTGCCGCCGTCGTAGTCCTCGCAACCCGCCGCCTCCGCGGGCGGGTCCACCGCCACCTCCCGGTACACCTTCAGGCCCGAGTCCGCGTCGGATGCCGACACCTCCACCGCACGGGACGCGAACCCCCCGAAATACGTATTGTGCACCCGGACCTCCTGACTGTCCAGGGGCCAGTAGAGATACAGCACCCCCGCCGGGGTGACCTGCACGGTCACGTCGTTGCAGCCTTCATCGGGTCCGCAGGCCTGATGCAGCGCGCCCTCGGACTGGCCCTCCACCGCGAACGACAGATCCAAGGAACTCCCGTCGCGCTCGGCCACGGTCACCTGACCGAAGAATCTCGCCCCGTTGGTGGCCACCGCCCCTGGCGTGAGGATCTTGTCGTTGTCGTTCAACAACGCGCCCTGGAACGGCAACGCGTACTCCGTGTCGGCGAAGCCCGCCGCAGGCTGGTAAGCGCCGGCCGAACCGCCGCCCGTCGCGCCGGCTGTGCTGTCCGCCATGGTCGCCGCCGCCACGGCCGCCGCGCACAGCACCGCCAGACCCCCACGGCGCCGGCTCATCCGGCGACCCGGCGGTCGACGCGAAGCCGCCTGGAGCGACGCGGTGCTCACTGGTACACCGGCTCCATGTCGGCGTAGTGGTTCTCGGGCTGCCACACCCGCACGTAGTCGAACGTCAAGCGCTGGCGAATGTAGGGGTGCCGATCTGGGAGCATGAAACCCCAGGTGCTGAGGTGCAGCGGCAGCGGCACGTGAGCAATGCCGGCCTTTTCGAGCAGCGTGCTGGCGTCGCCGGGAACCAAGTTCTCGAAGAACTGATCTCTAGCTTTTTTCTTTGCCGTTCTGACTTTGCCGTTCCGGAACTGCCGGATGCCGATCTTGTCCTTGGGTATCAGCGTCAGCCCATCCTGGAGACCGTGCACCCAGATGTAGGTGCGGTAGCCGCGCGGGGTCCATTCAATCCCCCTGGTCACGGTGAAGCTGTCGGTGCTCTTGCAGCGATTGTCGAGAGCGCCAGGATTCGCCACGATGCCCTGCCCGCCGTCGATTGAGCAGAAGTCGACCCATTTCTGGGCCTGGAGCGGCAGCAATGTCTCGGGAAGGTCTCTGACGGCCCAATTGGCGTATTGATGGGCAACGTCGAAATTTTGATAGCCAAGGTCGAAACCGCCGGAGAACTCGAAGATGTCAACCTCGACCCCGGAGTGCTTGAGATGGTCTTCCCAGCTCTCTATCTCCACCCCGTACTGGTCGCGCAGGTCATGCAGTCTGTGACCTCGCAGGTTCAGCAGGGTCGTGTAGTTGTAGTAGATCCACCGCCATTGGTCGATGTTGAACGTGTATGCGATCTCGATGTAGCCGTACTTCATGTGAAGATGGCCCGACGTGTTGAGGTCTGAGGAGGCGAACGGTCCCGTTACTCCCGGCGTGCATGTCCCCGCCTCAGCCATGGTGTAGCCGCCGCTGCCGACGTTGCCGCACGGCTCGCCCCGCGAGTCGATGTTGCTGCAGGCGTTGAAGTAGTTCCATACGCCCGCGTCGAGGGTGGATAGCCCGTCGCGGCAGCCGTTGGCGTCGGCTGCGGGCGGGGTGCCGTTGAACTCCTCGGCGAACACCAGCCGGTAGTTGGAGTCGTCCTGCACCAGTTTGGGCAGCTTGGCGCGCAGCGCCGCCTCGTCGGCGGAGGCGGCCTGGCCCGCCGGCAGCAGTTGGCGCAGGAACAGGCACGTGAACGCCTCGGGCGTATCGCCGCCGTAGTCGGCGCAGCCCGCAACGGCTGGCGACGGATCCACCGTCACCTCCCGGTACACCTTCAGGCCCGAGTCGGCGTCGGCTGCCGACAGCTCCACCGCGCGGCTCGCGAACCCGCCCAGATGGGTGTAGTACACCCGGCCTGACTCGCTGTCGCGCTCGGTGTGCAGGTACAGCAGCCCGTCGGGAGTGGCCCGCACGGTCACGTCGGTGCATCCCTCGTCGGGATGGCAGGTCTGGTACTCCGACGCGCCCGACTGGTCTTCCACGGCGAACGACAGGTCCAGGGCGCTGCCGTCGCGCCCGGTCACGGCAACCTGCGCGAAGTAGTTCGCGCTGTGGGTGGCCGCCGCCTGGGGCGAAAAGACCCGGTCAACGGTGTGATCGCTCCACACGCGGCCGTAGAACGGCACCGAGTACTCCGCATCGGCAATACCCGCCGCAGGCAGAAACCCCTCGCCCGCCGCCGTCGCGCCGGCCGAACCGTCCGCCGTGGTCGTTGCCAGCACGGCCGCTATACACATCGCCGCCACCCCTACACGCGCCATATCATCTGACAATCATGCTATGTCCGCAATTCCACACGCTAGTTCATATGGTAGCGGCTATGCTCGCGGCGAGTTATGCGGAGGCGCAGACATCAACGGCCGGCAGCCTGGCTGACGAGACTCGGCGCGCTGGCGCTCGTCGCGGGGCTGGCGCTGATTGTTCTGGTCTGGCCGGCCAGCGGCGATTCGACGGTCACGGTCACCCAGGGCGGCTTCACGCTCACCTGTGATGCGTCGGTGGCTGAGGGCGAGACGCTGGCGTGCACCCTCACGAACACGTCGGCCACTGCGGAGGCGTGGCCGGTGGTCGCGCTGGTGCATCTGTCCGACGACACCGACCGGGCGCTGGTGGTGGGCAGCCCCATCGACGCGGCCTTCGCTGCACGCCAGCCGGCTGCCGAGCTCGACAGCGGCGTCGAGTGGATCGGCGACACGTTGGTCGGCTACTCGCGTTTCGACTGGAGCGGCGACGCACCCGGTGCCCCGGACACCCCCCCGACGTCGACGTCGTCGCTGCCCGCCAATGCCCGCACGGTGAACATCGCGATCTCCGACGACGCCCTGCAGGAGGGCAACGAGCGCTTCTACGTGGCGCTCGGGCCTGACGGCAGCCGCGGCGTCGGCCTGCTGTCCACCAACAAGGCGTCGATCACGATCACCGAGGACGACGCCATGAGCTCGAACGCGTCATTGACGAGCCTCTCGGTCACTGCGGGCGGCAGCCAGCACACCCTGACGGCGACCAGCACGTTTGCGCAGACCGTCAACGTCGGCTACCAGGTGACCGAGGCGACGCTGACCGCCGAGACGGCCCACCAGCGCGCCGCCATGACCATCGCCGCCACCTACAACAGCAGCAGCGTGGTGCTCGCGGTGGGCGGCGTCACCAGCCTCGCAGTCGAAAGCGGTGAGCAGAGCGCGTCGGTGCCGCTCGGCGTCGGCACCACCTCGGTGACGCTGACGGTGACCGCGGAGGACGGCACCGTCGCCATCCATCCGATCAACATCGTGCGCAGCGCCATCGGCAGCGCCACGACGGTCACCGTCACGCTCGACGACTTCGTGCTCTCCTGCCCGGCCGAAGCGTGGGAGGGGTCGGTCGTGGAGTGCACGCTCACCAACAACGGCGCCACTCCGCAGCCGTGGCCGGTGGTGGCGGTGCTCCACAGCGCCCTCGACGAGGCGCGGGCGCTCGTGAGCGAGGACCCGGTCATCGCCGACGTCGACCCCGCATACAGCAAGGACCTCACGCTCAGCGAGCAGTCGCCGCAACGCGACGGCTTCAACCACGGCTACGGCGAGCTGTTCTCGGGCGGCTCGCGCCGCGTGCACCGCATCTGGGGCTACGAGAAGTTCGACTGGGACGGCTCCGCCCCCGCGGGCGGTAAGCGCACCGTCGTCATCGAGCTGCACGACGACCGCGCCAGCGCCGACAACGACGGCGAGACGGAGGTGTTCCACGTCGCCCTGGCGCCCAGCGACTACGGCGGGCTGTCGCAGCTCACCGAGAACACCGCGCCGATCCTGCTGCTCCAGGAAAGCGACGTCAACGTGGTGTGGGAGGTGTCGTTCAACGTCGTCAGCACCACCTCGGCCGAGGCGGTCGTGCGCATCGCCAACACCGACGATTCGACGATGTACTGGCGATACCGCCGCTCCGGGCAAGAGTGGCCCACAGCGCAGCCGCGACACAACGCCGGCAACCTCGAACGGCTCTCGCTGACCGGTCTGACCCCCGGCTCCCGCTACGAGCTGCAAGTCTCCTTCGACAGCACCTTCGCCGGCACCACGACATACTCGCTGAGCGTCGGAGCGCTCGATGATGACCCGTCGCTGAGTTCGCTGTCGGTGGGCGACTTGACGCTCAGCCCGTCGTTCGCGCCAGAGACGACGTCGTACACGGCGTCGGCGCAGTTCGAGACCGACAGCGTGACGGTGACCGCGACGACCACCGAGTCGTCGGCGAAGGCGGTGATCACGCCTGTTGACGCGGACAGCGACAAGGCGGGCCACCAAGTGAACCTGGGCGACGGCCAGACCGACATCACTGTGGAGGTCACCGCGCAGAGCGACGCGACGAGCACCTACACCGTGGCAGTCACCCGCGCCGCGGCCGACCAGCCGGCGAGTGTGAGTTTCGGCGACGCTGCGGTGTCGCTGCTGGAGGCGGTCGACCGCGTCTGGACCGCGGGGGCCAGGGTCGACCGGTCTGAGGCGGGCAAGCCCGATGGGGGTTTGGACAGGCTGCCGGAGGTTGATGCGGTGGTGCCGGCGAGCGCGTCGAAGTTCGAGTTGTCCTACTCGGCTGCGGGTTTGCCCGAAGGGCTGAGCGTGGGCAACGACCGGGTGATCCGGGGCACTCCCGTTGCGGCCACCGACGGCGAGGTGACCGTCACGTTCACGGCGACGGGCCGGGCGGTGGACGTCGACGGGGACCAGATCGGCGAGACAGCGACGGCTTCGCTTGAGTTCGGGGTGACCGTCATGGCGCCGGTGGTGTTCGACCCGGCGAGCCTGAGCTTTTTCACGAACGACGTCTTGGAGTACACGGTGGGGCAGGCGACCCCGTTGAGTGTGGTGTTCCCCGAAGCTTCCGGCGGTGAGGGGCCGCTGGCGTACTGGCTGGACAACAGGGAGCCGCGGGTGCCGATCGGCGACCATGCGCCGGGCCTGTCGTTCGACCCGGCTGTTCGGACGCTGACCAGCCGCACCGGCAACGATGAGCCCGAGGCCGGTCAGGCCTATGCGCTGACCTATTGGGCCGAGGACAGCAACGGCGCCCGGGCGGTGGCATACGGCAGCGTCGCGGTGGCGGCGCCGCCGCAGCTGCCCGACATCGCCGACAAGACCGTCACGGTGGGCCAGCCGGTGTCGATCGAGTTGCCCGAGGCCACCGGCGGGTCCAAGCGGGTTGTGTGGCTGCGATACCGGATGGAACCGCAGATCCCGGGGCTGCGGTTCGACCCGAACACCCGGATCGTGTCGGGCACACCGACGCTCACCGGCCAAGCGCAGGTCACCTACTCGGTGACGGACCGCAACGGCGTCTCCGACAGCGCAACGTTCACGGTGGAGGTCGCGCCGGGCGCCCTGGCTCCCGCCGCGCCGCAGATCTCCGCCCGGGCGCTGCCGGCACCCGGCCTGGCCGCACTGGACTGGGACGACGTGGACGGCGCCACCAGCTATGTGGTGCAGGTCGTGTCCGCAGACGCCGACTACCCCTCCTTGGCCGCCGACTCGGTTCCCGACCAGGCAACGCTGCATGTGCTTCCCGCCCGCGTGCAGGGCGACGACGGCTCGACGACGCGAGCGGTGGTGTTCGGGCTCAGCGACGGGTCCTACAAGGTGCGCGTCGCCGCCGCGAACGCCCACGGAACAGGCCCCTGGTCGCCCGAGGCGTATGTGACCCTTCCCGCCGAACAAGACGAGAACAACTGACCACCGCAGTTTCTACAGCGGCACCGGCGACCAGCGGCGGCTACTCCAGCGGGAACGGCAGTTGCAGCCACCAGGGGCGGTTGACGGGGTCGATGCGGCTCACCCACTTGACCCACCAGAAGCCCCGCCGTCCCGGCGCCACCAGGCGGACGGGCGCGCCGTGGCCCCGGCGCAGGGGCTCGCCGTTGTAGCCGACCGCCAGGTACAGGTTGGCGGCGTCGCGGGCCGGGAACAGGCGGCTGTAGCCGGTCAGCGAGGTGACTTCCAGGGTGGGCGCGTCCAGCGGAGGCATCAGCTCGGCCAGCGGTACCACGTCCCACGACTGCCGGCTCCACCACCCGCCGGTGCAGTCGAGGTCGGCCTGCAACGGCACGGCCCGGGCTCGCAGGTCCTCCAGCGACACCGGCTCCTCCGCGATGGTCAACTGCCAGCCTGAGGCCGGCACCCGGGGCGACCGGTCGTTGAGCCACATGGTCGTCGGCATCTCTGCCGGGTTGAACGAGGCGATCTCATGGGACCCCGTGAAGCGCCGGTTGTCGCCCACCACCAGCTGCTGGACCCCGTAGGCGATGCCGGCGGCCGCCACCGCGGCCCCGCCGCCGATCAGGGTCCTGCGGTCGAGGTCGGCCAGCCGGGGGCGGCCCGGGCGGCTCACGATGTGCCACACCACCAGCGGGGCCAGCAGCGCGGCCAGCAGCACATGGGTCCACAGCGCCGTCCAGTAGCCCACCCCGTGCCAAAGTCCGGTGGCATGCAGGATCCCCAGCGTGATGGTTGCGACGACGAGCAGTCCCAGCAGCACCGACAGCCATCGGGTGGCCCGGCGACGCTTCAGTCCGATCCGCACAGAGCCTCTGAGCTTGGCCGGGGCGAGGGCAAGAACGCTAAGGCCGGCCAGCGCATGGACGACCGTCACCCAGCGGGCCCAGCCCGAGCCCACGCCCCAGGACACCAGCCCGCTCACCGCGGCCACGGTCACGACCACGCCCAGCAGCAGATCCACCCGGCGGGAAGTGAGCCCTATAGTACTTTTCATGCTATGTTGATCTGCATCACTATTGCCTGATGGCCTGGAAGGTTGGACATGATATGAATGATTGGGGATTCACGGTGGCAGAAGCGATCATCGGCGTGTTGGGTGCGGGCATCTTGGGGATGCTCGGCCTCTTCATGTCGTTAATCAAGTCGGACATTCGAGCTCTCGGCACGCGCCTGGAACGCTGTGAGGCGCTTCTGGTCAATGTGGTGGAGCGATTGACCAAGATCGAGACCGTCCAGGAAGAGCATGGTCGTCGACTGACCACGATCGAGGGAACCCTGGAAGAGCATGGTCGTCGACTGACCACGATCGAGGGAACCCTGGAAGAGCATGGTCGTCTGCTCGCTCAGACGGCGGACCACGGCGAGCGGATCGCCGCGCTGGAGGACGCAGCCGACGACGGCTAGACCGGGCCCAGGACGGCGTCGGCGATGCGGTCCTCGCAGGTGGCCTGGTCCCACCAGGAGAGCTGGAGCTGCTTGGCTCGCCGGAAGTAGAGCTGGATGTCGTACTCCACAGTGAAGCCGATACCGCCGAACACCTGCTGGCACATGGCGGTGATTTCCCGGTAGGTGCGGCAGGCGAAGAGCTTGGCCATGGGGGCCAGCCGCTCGGTGGAGCGGCCCGTGCTGTGGGCCCACGCCGCCTCGTAGACCAGGAGCCGGGCGCCGTCGAGCGCCGTGCGGGCGTCGGCCAGGTAGTGCGAGATGGCCTGGAACTCGGCCAGAGCCTTGTTGAACTGCTGTCGCGTCTTGGCGTACTCGACGGTTATCTCGAGCGCGTAGGCAGCGCCGCCGACGGCCTGGGCCGCGGCCAGGATCGCACCGGCGTGCATGACCCGCTGCCAGGCCTCCCAGCCGGCTCCGACGGGAGCGTCGGCGGTGCCCAGCCGTGCGCCGGCGGGAACGGGCACGCCGTCGAGGGTGGCCAGGTACTGGGTGTCGGACGAGATCGACATCCGCTGATCGAGGCTCAGGCCCGAGGCGTCCGCCTCCACGACGAACAGGTCGATGTCGGTGTCACGGTCGCCGCTGCGGGCCAGCACGACGATGAGATCGGCGGACGCCGCGAACTGGACATGCTCCTTGGAGCCGTCCAGCACGAAGCCGTCGCCGTCGGCGCGGGCGGCCAACTGTACGCCGCGGGGCTTGTAGCCCCCGCCCGGCTCCAACCACCCGACGGTGGCGATGGTCTCGCCCGATGCGATGCCGCCCAACAGCTCGGCCTGCTGGGCAGGCGATCCTGCCTCCGAGATCGCCGCGGCGGACAGCACGCAGCTGACGAAATGGGGCAGCGGGGCCAGCGAGCGTCCCAGTTCCTCGTAGACCACGACGCCGTCGAGGAGGCTCATGCCGGAGCCGCCGGCGCTCTCGGGGACCATGAGACCGCACAGGCCCAGCTCCCCGAAACGCTGCCAGAGGTCTCGTGCTATGCCGTCGGGGTCGTCCTCGAACTCTCGCACTCGCTCCAGCGGCGACAACTCGGCGCACAAGCCCCGCACCATGTCGCGCAGCATCTCCTGTTCCTGGGTGAAGTCGAGGTCCAGCATCATTCCCTCCCCGGAGGCCGAGCGGTAGCGAGGCCGTGGCCTGAGCGGCCCGTGAGCGCAGCGAACAGGAGCGGGAGGCCGAGCCGGCGGGCCGTCATGGCTGCCAGTCCTCGCCGCGGCGCTGCCACGGATTGTCGGCGGCCGACATCGGCAGGGCCACCCTGGCCTTCCCGGTCGTGCAGACGCGCCCGTCGGCCCGTATCACCAGGTCCAGCTCGGCCCACCCGCAGCCGGAGTCGTCGATGGGCACGGCCGTGACCACCGACGAGATGGTCATGGTGTCGCCGGGGAAGACCGGATTCTGCATACGGAACGAGACCCGCCCCAGGCGGCCCCGGGGCCCGGTCCAGTCGGTGACGGCCCGCTCGATCCAGGCGAGCTGGTTGGGCGTGTTCAAGAAGATGTCCCGGGTTCCGTTGCGCTCGGTGGCGAAGTGGTAGTCGTGGTGCATGGGCCGCCAGTCGCGGCTGGCCAGTGCACCCAGAACGACGGTGGTGGCGGTCACGTCGTGGGTGAGGTCGGGCGGTGCGTCGCCCACCGACACCTGGTCGTGGGTGGGGTCCGGCTTGGCCTGTGGCCGGGGCGCGTCCGTCTCGGAGCCGGACGGCTCGCCGGCAGCCCTCGACGGCGCACTGGCGGGACTGTCGGCGCGGCGGTAGCCGAAACCGGTGTAGGACTCCACGCCCACGAGGGTGCCGGCCTGGTTGTGGTACTCGATGTCGATCACCCAGAAGTGGCCCGTGCCCAGCCAGGTGGTCTTGGGACCGCTCAGCGACTTCACGACCTGGCGATGGCTGATCACGTCACCGGGGCGCACCGGATCATGGAACACGACCGTGTTGTCGCTCATGATCCCCTCAGGAAGCCCCAGGCGGTCCTTGAGGTCGAAGTGCGACTGCATGGGACGCTGCTCGGTGGTCGCCCCGGGCGACCAGCGGTGGGGGCGCAGCCAGAGCGACAGGGTGCTGAGGGGCAGGATCCTGCCGCCGGTCAGCATCTGAGCCACGCCGTCGTCCCAGTACAGCGGGTTGCCGTTCTCGGTGGCGGCCAGCGTGTTCCAGCCGTAGCCCAACTCGGCCGGGAAGTCGGCGGTGTCGGGGTACTGGGGGCGTCCGATCAGCTCGGCTATGTCGGCCGGCACGTTCTGGCCGGTCTCGGTAGTCATGCGATCACTCCTGCGGCCGCCATCTCCGCTATGCGGGATTCGTCGTAGCCGGCCTCGGCCAGCAGCTCGGCGGTGTGGGTGAGGGTCAGGTCGGGCAGCTCGCAGGGCGAGCCGGCAGGCTCGGCCCCGGCCCAGACCGGAGCGACCTGCTCGATGGTGCCCACGGTGGGATGCTCGGCCTTCACGACCACGCCGCGGTCCCGGTACTGCTCGTCGGCCACTGCCTCCGACACGCTGTTCACCGGGGCCACGCAGCAGTCTGCGGGGCCGAGCCGCCGCACCCACTCGTCGCGGTCGGCCGACGCCAGCACGGCTGCGATCGCGGCCCGGATCTCGTCCTGGGCGGCGTCGTCGGTCTGGGCGTCGATGTAGCGCTCGAGGCCCAGCTCCCGGCACAGGTTCGCCCAGAAGACGTGCTCGATGGCGGCCACCGACAGGTACCGGCCGTCGGCGCAGGCGTAGACGCCGTAGCAGGCGTAGCGGCCGGTGAGGATGTAGTGGCCGGGTCCGGGCTCGGCCCCGGTGGCGAGATGCTCGTCGGCGTACAGCGACATCATCCCGATCGCTCCGTCGGCCACCGACACGTCGAGGTACTCGCCGCCTCCGGTGCGCTCACGGCGCAGCAGGGCGGCCAGCATCGCCATGGCGGCGTGCATGCCGCCCGCAGCGATGTCGGCCACGGTGGCGCCGGGCAGCGCGGGAATGCCGTCGGCGTCGCGGCCGCTGCAATGCACGTAGCCCGACACCGACAGGTAGTTGAGGTCGTGGCCGGCCCAGTGCCGGCGGGGGCCGGTCTGGCCGTAGCCGCTGGTGGAGCAGTAGACGACCCGCTGGTTGAGGGCCCTGACGGCTTCGTACCCGACGCCGAGACGGTCGGCCACGCCGGGCCGGAAGCTCTCGACCACCACGTCGGCGTCGCGGGTCAGGGTCAGGAAGGCGTCGCGTCCCTCGTCGCTCTTCAGGTCGAACAGGGCGCGGCGCATGCCGCGGTAGCCGCTGTAGGCGTAAGGGGGAGGCACCACCGCCACGCCGGCGTGACGGGGCACCGGACCGACCTTGACCACGTCCGCCCCGTAGTCGGCCAGCAGGCGGGTGGCCCGGGCCGCGGGGCCCACCGGAGCGAGGTCGAGCACCCGGACTCCCGCGAGAGCGCCCGTCGGGGCGGAATCAGGCGTCTCCGGGGTCACGGGCGTCACGGTCTCAGAAGTTCTTGGGAAGCCCGAGGCCCCGGCGGGCGATGATGTTCTTCTGGATCTCCGAGGAGCCTCCGCCGATCGTGTCGATGACGGTGAAGCGGTAGGTCGACTCGGAGCGTCCGGCCATGGGGGCGTCGGTGGTATGGACCCGGAGCTGCGATCCGGGCCCGGCGATGTCCATGGACGCGTCGGCCAGGCGCTTTGACAGCTCGGTGGCGTAGAGCTTGTACTCGGAGGCGGCCACCGTCGGAGGCTGGAATCCCTCCTTGCCCTCGCGCACCGCCTGCTCCACCTTCACCGCCTCGGCCACGAACTTCAGGCCGAGCACCCGGGCCACCTCGGCCTCGGTGTGGAGGTCGGCCAGCCGGGCCCGCACCCTGGGGTCTGACCGCAGGGCCTCGCCGTCGCGCTCCGCCTCCTGCACCCACTCGGTGAGCAGGTCGAGACGCTGCTTGATGGGGGAGAAGGTGAACATCGTGAAGCGCTCGAGGTCGAGGGCCTGGCTGATGTAGCGGAACCCGTGGTTGACCTCGCCCACCACGTAGTCGTCGGGCACGAACACGTTGTCCAGGAAGACCGAGTTGGTGCGCTCGTCGCCCATGGTCCAGATGCCGTCGACGGTGATGCCGGGCTGGTCGAGAGGCACCAGCATCAAGGTGATGCCCATGTGCTTGTTGTCGGGGTCGGTGCGGGTGCCCAGCCAGTACCACTCGGCGAAGTGGGCCGACGTGGTCCATATCTTCTGGCCGTTGAGAAGCCAGCCGGTGGTGCCGTCGGAGGCGGTGTGCCGCTCGGCTCTCAGCCTCATGGAGGCGGCGTCGGAGCCCGCGTCGGGCTCGGAGTAGCCCACCGCGAACTCCACGTCGTTCTCGAGGATCATGGGCAGGAACTCGGCCTTGAGATTCTCGGACCCGTGGGCGATGATCGTCTTGCCCACGATGCCGACGCCCTTGCCGATCTGGGGGCCGCCCCGGGCCGCCAGGGCCTCGTTGAGCAGGTACTCGTAGACCCCCTCGCCCTCGCTCCCGCCGTACTCGGCGGGCCAGGTGATGCCCAGCCACCCCTTGCGACCCATCTCCTTCATGAAGGCCCGGCGCTCGGGGGTGTCCACAAGCTGCGCCATGTTCTCCCGGGTCACGTCGAAGACCTCGGGATCCTCGTTGGCGTCGAGGAAGGCCTCCACCTCGGCTGCGAAGGCTCGCTGCTCGTCGGAGAACTCGAAGTCCATTGGCGGCTCCTTGCTGCTGCCGGCTGCGGGTGGACCGCCCGGCGTGCGGGCCAGCGTATCCGTGCCCCGCTACACGGCTGCCGGTGATCGGCCGGTCCGGTAAGTGCCGCTAGTACATCGAGGCCGAGCGGATGGCGGGCTCCTGGCCGCGGGCCCGGCGCAGTTCGTCCTCGAGGGCCCGCGCCAGCGCAACCGTGTCGGAGGTGACGGTGATCATGCGGAAGCCCTGCTCGGCACGCCGCTGGCACAGCTCCGACACGGTGTGGCACCCGGCGATCACGTTGTGGCGGGCGCAGCCGTCGAGGATCTTGGCCACCGCCGCGTCGAAGGAGGGCTCGCCGTCGTTGTTGCCCGGGTTCAGACCGAGGCTGACCGACAGGTCCGACGGGCCCACATAGATCGCGTCGACGCCGGGCACCGACAGGATGTCATCGAGATTGTCGACTGCCTCGACGGTCTCCACCATCGGGATCACGGCCACGTCGGCGTTGGCGTTGGCGAAGTAGTCGGAGCCCTCCTGGCGCACGACCCGGGTCCCGGCGTAGCTGCGGCTGCCGTCGGGGGCGTAGCGGCAGGCCTGCACCGCGGCCTCGGCCTCGGCCCGGGTGTTGACCATCGGAATGACGATCCCCCTGGCCCCGGCGTCGAGGCTCCTGCCGATGATGCCCGGCTCGTTCCACGGCACCCGCACCAGCGGGGTGGCCGAGCCGATGTTGATGGCCTGCAGCATGGGCCACGCGTCGCTGTAGTCGACGAGTCCGTGCTGGATGTCGACGCAGACGTAGTCGAGGTCGCATCGGGCCACCATCTCCGCGGAGGCGGTGCTGGGGATGCCCAGCCATCCGCCGAGGGAGGGCTCGCCTGACGCCCAGCGCTCTCGCATGGGATTGCTTCTCATGGCGGTTCCTTCTATCAGGCGTTTGCTGCCGAGCCGCCATCGGTTGCATCCTGTCTTGGTGGAAGTGACTGAACGGGAAGAGCCGATGGACTACGACACGATCACGGTCAGCGTCGACGGGGCGGTTGGCACGCTGTTGCTGGACAAGCCGGCCAAGCTCAACCCGCTGTCGGTGGCGTGCCTGATGGAGCTGGCCGACGCGGCTCGCTGGTTCGACCGGCAAGATGACGTGAAGGCGGTGATCGTTCGGGGCAACGGTCGGGCCTTCACTGCGGGCGCGGACCTGGCCGCGTTCACGAGCGGGGGCGGCCCGGACCGCGCCGGGACCGACGCCGGGAGAGTGATGGCCGAGGCGGTGACCGCCATGCAGGCGGTGACGGTGGCGGCCATACACGGCCATTGCGTGGGCGGCGGGGTCGTGCTGGCTGCGGCCTGCGATCTGCGAGTCGCCGCCGAGGATGTGCGCTTCGTGATACCGGAGGTCGATCTGGGCATCCCGCTGGCGTGGGGCGGGATCCCCCGGCTGGTGCGAGAGATCGGTCCGGCCGCCACCCGCGACCTGGTACTGACGTGCCGCCCCTTCGGCGCGGCCGAAGCTCAAGCACTGGGTTTCGTCAACCGTGTCGTGCCGGAATCCGAGTTGAACGACGCCGCGGCCGAGTTGGCCCGGGCGCTGGCCTCCAAGTCGGCCTACACGCTGCGGTCCACTCTGATGGCGGTGGATGCGGCCGCCGAGGCGCTGGTTCCCACGGGCGGCGCCTGGAATGACGCCGACTCGCTGGCCGCGGCCCGCCGCGACCCCGAGTCCCGCGAGGCGGCCCGCCGCTACCTGGAGTCGCTGGGCCGCTGATTCCGGTCCAGCTCAGGCGCTCGCCTCGATGAGGTCCCACAGCGCGTCGACATCGTCCTCCGTCGTCCAGGTGGAGCCGACCGAGATCCGCAGGAAGCGTCGCCCGTCGACCTCCGACGGGGTCACGTAGAAGCGACCGTCGGCGTTGACGGCAGTCGCCAGTGCGTCGGTTGCTGCGTCGCCGTCGCGATGCACGAACGACACCAGCGCGAAGTGCACCGGCGCGATGCGCTCCAGCCGGGGATGGCCGTCGATGCGGTCTGCCAGCCCTCGGGCCCAGCCCACATGGCTGCGGATCATCCGCCGCAGGCCCTCGGCACCGAAGCCGCGCAGCACGAACCACAGCTTGAGGGCCCGGAACGGTCGGCCCAGGGGCGCGTGCCAGTCGCGGTAGTCGATCACCTGCCCCGACTCCGATGCCGGGTTGCGCAGGTAGGGGGGCAGCACACTGAGGGTCTCGATCAGCGGCCGGCGGTCGGCGACCCACATCACCGAGCACTCGAGGTTGGTGGCCAGCCACTTGTGAGGGTTGAACGTGTAACTGTCGACCAGTTCAAGGCCGTCGTGGTGGTGCCGGAACTCGTCGCAGATCATGGCCGAGCCGCCGTAGGCGGCGTCGACGTGGTGCCACATCTGCTCGGTCCGGGCGATCTCGCCGAGACGACGCAGGGGATCGACGGCTGCGGTGCCGGTCGTGCCCACGTTGGAGCCGAGAAAGGCCGGCACCAGGCCCGATCGGCGGTCGGCGGTGACCGCTGCGACCAGCGCTTCGGGCCGGGCCGCGAACTCGGAGTCCACGTCCAGCAGGCGGATGTGGCCGAACCCGGTCATCGTCGCTCCCTTTTCAAGCGACGAGTGGGCCTGACTGGAGGTGTAGGCCACCATCTTCTCGGCCGGCGCTCCGGTGCGCTCACGGCACAGCTCGCGGGCCACCACCATGGCGGTGTGGGTGGCGGTCGAGGCACCGGCCTGGAGCACCCCGCCGCCCGGTCCGGTCGTCTTCCACGACTGGGGCACGTCCAGCAGGTCGACCAGCCAGTCGAGCACGTGGCTCTCGATCTCGGTGGCCGCGGGGGAGGTCGACCACAGCATCCCCTGGACACCGATCCCGGCCGCGGCCAACTCACCGAGCACGGCCGGCGGCGAGGTCTGGGCCGGGAAGAAGGCGAACCATCCCGGATGCTGCCAGTGGGTAAGGCCCGGCACCACCACCCGGTCCAGATCGGCCAGAACCGCGTCGAAAGGCTCTGGCCGCTCGGGGGCGCTGTCGGGGAGCTTGGCCCGCACCTCGCCCGGCTCCACCGCCTCGCGTACCGGCCTGCTGCCGAGCCCCGCTAGGTAGTCGGTCACCCAGTCCACCAGAGCATGGGCGTTGCGGCGGAATGCCTCGAGATCGAGCGGGTCGGGCGTCGGCACCTGCTCCGGCTGCATCATTGGGATGGTAACGCCGGGCCCCGGTAGCCTCCGATCTGCACACAGATCATTCGTCACGCACCCGGTGTGGCGACCCGTCGAGTGCAAGACCGAGATCAGATTCGAAGGAGACATCCGTGGCCACAACCGCATTCAAGGGCAATCCCGTCCACACGAGCGGCGATTTGCCGGCCGCCGGTTCGGCGGCCCCCGCGTTCACCCTGACCGGAGGCGACCTCGGCGCCGTGACGTCGGAGAGCCTGCTCGGTGGCCGAGTAGTGCTGAACGTCTTCCCGTCGATAGACACGCCCGTCTGCGCCCAGAGCGTGCGCGCCTTCAACGAGCGCGCCGCCGGCATGGAGGACACCACCGTCGTGTGCGTATCGGCCGACCTGCCGTTCGCGGCGGGACGGTTCTGTGAGGCCGAGGGCATCGAGAACGTGACTACTGCCTCGACCTTCCGCAATGCGGAGTTTCTCGACGACTACGGGGTCGGCATCGCCGGCGGTCCTCTGGCCGGTCTGTGCGCCCGGGCGGTGGTGGTGATCGGCGCCGACGGCAACGTGCTGCACTCCCAGCTCGTGGACGAGATCACCCACGAGCCCGACTACGACGCCGCCATCGCCGCACTGGGCTGAGACGGCCGGCTGGCGCTGAGCCGGGGGATCAAGCCTGCCGCGTATGGAGTCCTGCTAGTTGCGAGAGACGACAACCTCGCAGCCAGGGACCTCGGGCTCGTCGTCGATCATCGCGGCCGGAAACCCGGGGGCCAGTACCGACACACCGGTGGCCTCCTCCAGGCGCCGAACGACGTTCGGGGACCACTCCCTCGGCCCGTAGCGGGCCGCAGCGTCCTCGAAGATGTCGATCAGGACCGGCGACAGCTCCAGAGGCACGCCGGCCCGCTCGGCCACTGCGGCGAACAGCGACAGGTCCTTCTGAACCAGGTCCATGGTGAAGTTGATGTCGCGGCTGCCGTTGAGAATCACCTGGCTCTCGGTCTCATGTACGAATGAGTTGCCCGAGGAGATGCGGATCGCTTCGTAGGCAGTGTTGAGATCGATGCTGGCCAGCTTGGAGGTGACCAGCGCCTCGCATAGCGACACCAGGTTGGCGGTGGCCAGATAGTTGGTGACGACCTTCAGTATCGAGGCCGAGCCGATGGGGCCAGCGTGCAGGATGTTGCGGCCCATGGCGGTGAGAACGGGCAAAGCCCGCTCAAAGGTGGGCCGGTCGCAGCCCGCGAAGATAGAGATGTTGCCGGTGGCGGCTCGGTGGCAGCCGCCCGACACCGGGCAGTCCACCGCCACGCCCCCGGCGTCCTCCACCAGCGCGGCCAGCCGCCGTACCTCTGCCTCGTCGGTCGTGCTCATCTCGGCCCAGATCGGGGGTTCTCCGTCGCCGCGACCTGCCCGGGAGGCCAGGCCTGCCAGGATCCCATCGCTGGCCTCCATCACCACGGCGCTGGCCGCGGGACTGGGAAGGCAAGTGATCACCATGTCGGCCTCAGCAGCCATCCTGGCCGGGCTGTCGGCCCAGCCCGCGCCCTTGGCCTCCAGCGTTGCCGCGGCCGACCGGTCTAGGTCGCGCACCACGAGGTCGAAGCCATTGCGCAGCAGGCTGCCGGCCAGCTTCGACCCCACGTTGCCCAATCCGATGAAGCCCACTCGCATGATCGACCCCCCTGGCGGTGTGTTCGGCGGCATCTGGCGCGGCCGCCGTTTGCAATCGAGTTGCGGTCCGGCGACGCTAGCGCCGTGGCCCGAGCACCGAAGGGAATCGATCCGGAGCCGGTTACCGCGTGGTTGGCAGCCGAGGTGGGAGTGTCTCCGCCGCTCGACTTCGAGTCCATCGCGGGAGGGGCGTCCAACCTCACCTTCGTGGTCACCGACGCCGACGGCCGTCGGGTAGTGCTGAGGCGCCCGCCGACGGGCCATGTGCTGGCCAGCGCCCACGACATGACCCGCGAGCACCGGGTGATCTCGGCTCTGGCGCCCGCGCCTGTGCCGGTGCCGCCCGTGCTCGGGCTGTGCACCGATCCGGCTGTCAACGGGGCCGACTTCTACGTGATGGACTTCGTGGAGGGCTCGGTCGTGTTCGACCGGGCCGACGCCACCGCGGTGGACGAGGCGGTCCGCCCCGTGATGGCTCAAGCGATCATCGACACCCTCGCCGATCTGCACTCGCTGAACCCCGACGAGGTCGGTCTGGGAGATCTGGGCCGCCGCGAGGGCTACTGCGCCCGCCAGCTGAGGCGCTGGCAGCGTCAGGTGGACGAGGGCTCCGACCGTGACCTTCCCCTGGTGCGCGAGCTGCACGACCGGCTGGTGGCGTCGATCCCCGAGCAGCAGGGGGTGGGGATCGTCCACGGCGACTACCGCCTCGACAACTGCATCATGGCGTCGGACGGCTCGGTGGCAGCGGTCCTTGACTGGGAGTTGTGCACCCTCGGCGATGTACTGATCGACGTGGCCGGCCTGGTGACGTGGTGGGGCGACTCAGAGGCCGGCGAGGGCCGCTTGGCCGACATGCCCACCACCGTTGACGGCTTCGGCACGCCCGCGGATGTGCTGGAGCGCTACAGCCGGCGCTCCGAGCGGGACCTGTCGTCGCTCGACTGGTACGTGGCGCTGCAGTTCTGGCGGGTGGCGTGCATCATCGAAGGTGTGAGGGTGCGCCACACAGCGGGCGCCATGGGCGACAATCAGCACTACGACGACAGCGGAGCCCGGATGTTCATCGACTACTCCCTGGCCCGCTGCGCTGAAGCCCTTGATCGACTCTGACAGCCGGGAGCACGTGCACCTGCCCATAGACCATCCCCTGGCTAGGCTGCCAGCCATGGCTGTTCGCAAGACTCGAAGGCGCCGAAACAAGAAGAACCACCCGTGAGCGTTCGACGGATCGGCACCGGCCGCATCGATATCAGCGGGTTCTGGATCTTTACTGAGGTGAATTTCGTCGCGAGCAAGCAGATCAAGTTCACCTTCGGCCGCCGAAAGTATGAGGAACTGCGCGACGAGCGCAATCGCCGAGTTTCGGCGGCTGCGGAGCGTCTAGCCGAAGGCGCCGTCGGCGCGGAGGTCGGCGATCTGGTCGGGGCTGCGGCCTAGGACCTGGACGATTACCTCGTCGGTGTGTTGGCCGACGGTGGGGGCCATTGACGGGGTGCCGGGTTTGGTGCCGTCGACGTAGACGGGGAGGGGGAGTTGCTCGCAGCCGACCTCGTCGGTGGGCAGGAAGCCGATGCGGGCTTGGAACTGGGGGTCGTCGCCTATGTTGGCCGGGGTGTTGAACGGCGCGATGGGCGTGTTGACCTCGTTGCTGAAGTCGAGCCACTCGGCGCAGGTCCTGGTGGCGAAGATGGCCTTGAGTTCGTGTTGCAGCTCGGTGTTGCCCCGGGCGTGGTCGGCGTAGGTCGACCCCGGCCACCGCTCGAACAGGTCCATGCGGTCGACGCCTTCGCAGAAGTTGCGCCAGAAGGCCTGCTCGGAGGCCATGAACAGCACATGGCCGTCGGCCGCGGCGTAGGCCTGGTAGCGCACGCCCTCCCACATGCCGGCCAGGCCGGCGGGGCGGCGCTCGTAGTCGTCGGACGGGTTGCCGGTCACCTCGTCCTCCGGTCGCAGGTAGGCCCGCTCGGACTCGATTCGGTACCAGTCCATGTAGGCCGAGGCGTCGGACTGGGCCACCTCGATCTCGCAGCCCTCGCCGGTGTCGCGGGCCTTGATGACCGCGGCCAGCACCGCCAGCGCGGCCAGCATCGGGCCGACGTTGATGCCGACGTTGGGCATGTCGGGCGGGATGCGGGTGAAGCCCTCGTCGTCGACGACGGGCTGCACGATCCCCGACCAGGTGTCGTAGGCGATGCCGTGGCTGGGCATGTCCTTGTAGGGGCCGGTGGCCCCGTAGCCCGACAGGGTGGCGAACACGAGGCGGGGGTTGGCTGCGCTGAGCACGTCGTAGCCGAGGCCGAGGCGGGTCAGGGTCCCGGGCCGCATGGCTTCCACCACCACGTCGGCGGTGGCGGCCAAGTCGATGTACAGCTGTCGGCCGGCCGGGTTCTTGAGGTCGAGGGTGACGCTGCGCTTGCCGCGGTGGGTGTGCAGGTGCAGCAGCGACACGCCCTCGACGATGGGCCAGGTCATCTGGCGGATGTAGTCGCCGGCGGGCGACTCGACCTTGATCACGTCCGCGCCGAGGTCGGCCAGGAACGTGCCCAGATGCCCCGGTCCCAGCAGGCTCGACTCGATCACCCGCACGCCGGCCAGCAGGCCCGGGCCGGGCCCAGAGTCAGCGGTGTTCTCGTCCGTCACAGCGGCCAGTGTATGAACGACGGCTCAGGGGCCGATGAGGACGCCGGGGTTGAGGATGCCGTTGGGGTCGAGGCGCTTCTTGACCGCCCGCACGGCCTGAGCGAAAAGCTCGGGGCGCTGGCGGTCGTAGCCGTCGGGCCGGTGCATGCGGCCCACGGCGTGGTGGTGGGTGACGGTGCCGCCCGCATCGACCACGGCCTGGATGGCCGCGTCCTTGATGATCTGCCACTGGGCGATCTCGCAGCCCGGCGCTCCCATGCCCGACCACGTGTAGTAGGGAGCGGGGCCGTCGGTGTAGACGTGGGTGAACCGGCACGACAGCGAGTGGTGCGGTCCGAACGTGTCGGTGAGGGCGGCGCCCACCCTGGTGCGGATCTCGGCGTCGAAGTCGGGCCAGCGGTCCCAGGTGACGGCGGTCTCGAAGGTGTCGTTGATGAGGCCCAGCGATGTCTCCACCCCGTTGCCCACGCCGATGAAGGCGTTGCGCCAAGTGCCCACCGCGCCGCCCCGGCCGGTCGGCTTGCCGGTGCCGTCGTCGACCCGGATGTCGTCGTCGTCCACGCTCCCGCCGTTGTCGCGGGCCATCTCGACCGCGGCTGCGATGTTGTGGCGCTGGCTGAGCTCGGCCGACTCGAACGACACGATCACCAGGGCCTCCTCGCCGTCGAGCCCTGCCGACCGTCGGGCCTCGGCGGGATCGAGAATGCGCAGGTTGGCCGGCCAGAGCTTGGCCTGCACGATGCGGCGCACCGCCTCACAGCCGGCCTGCCAGGATCCGAAGGTGACACCGGCGGTGGCCCGGTACACCGGCCGGCGCTGGATCCGCATCCAGGCCTCGGTGATGATGCCGTAGACGCCCTCGGAGCCGATCACCATCCGGTCGGGACTCGGTCCCGCGCCCGAGCCGGGCAGCCGGCGCGACTCCCACCACCCGGCCGGCGTGATCATACGTACCGACTCGACGAAGTCGTCGATGTGGGTGTGGTTGGTGGCGTAGTGGCCGCCCGAGCGGGTGGCGATCCAGCCGCCGAGGGTGGAGAACCGGAACGACTGCGGGAAGTGCCTGAGGGTGTGGCCGCTGGGGCGGAGCTGGTCCTCGAGGTGCGGACCGAAGACTCCCGCCTGGATGCGGGCCGCCCGCGACACGTCGTCGATCTCCAGCACCCGGTCGAGCCGGTCGAGCGAGATCACCACGGTAGGCCCCAGGTCGTCGTGGGGGGTGACGCCCCACACCACCGAAGACCCTCCGCCGTAGGGGACGGTGACGTAGCCGTTGGCGTCGCACCACTCCAGCGTGGCCTCCACCTCGGTCTCATCCCGGGGGTGGGCCACCACGTCGGGAGGGTTGCCGAAGTCGAGGTTGAAGGCCCGCACCCGCTCGGTGAAATGGGCGCCGTACGCGTACCGGGCCCGGTCGTAGGTGGTAGTCGAGCACCAGCCGGTCACCGAGTCGGGCACTCTGATGCGAGGCGCCCGCAGTTCAGCATCGTCCAGCGACGGCACCGGCTTGGCCGTGATCTCGGTGCCGTACCGCTTAGACAGCTTGGCCGCCAGCGCGGCCCGGTCGGCACCGGAGGGCTCCTCCGACTCCAGGCACCACGCCCAGAACGATTTGCGATCAGCCAACAGATCTCCTCCGTCGCTGTCCTGCTCCGACGACCAAGGACTGCCCGCACCGTAGCCGCGAGCGCTATCGGGTCCCATCGCTCGCGTCGCGCCTCAGCTGGATCCGGACGTTGACAGCCAGGATCAGGACCGCGCCCAAGACGAACAGGTCGAATCTCGGAAGAGTGATGCCGAGCGCCATCAGAGCCAGCAGGGAGACTGCCGGCCCGAGGCACAGCAGCGAATTGACGGCGGCGTCCTCGGATCTGATGTTCCCGACTCGCAGCAACATCCCGGCCACCGAGACCGCGGCACCGATCACCAGGGCGCCGAGCACGGCCTCCGATGTCAGCGATCCTTGAACCTGTGGCGTGAGCAATCCGATCAGGACATTGACAGGAAGCGCAAAGAACCGGGACAGCACGTATCCCAACAAGGTCAGCCAGACGAGCAACCGGCGATCAGGATCCCCTCGCTGCTCGATGGGTCGCGTCCCGAGACTCCCGTACCCGTCGGACGGTTGGGTTGCTCCGCCGGTCACCAGCGCGTAGTAGAGGGCCTTCCCGTAGGCGAGATTGCTGAGAACGCTCAACGCAGCCAGCAGCGAGGCCGCTACGGCGATGATCATTCCGGCGGCCACCTTGTAGGACACCAAGTCCACCGCCGAGCGGATCTGTCCTCCTGCCTGGCTGCCCAGCATCAAGGCCAGGCCCGATCCTGCCAGCGCGGTGAGGACCATGCCCTCCTTGGAGATGGCACGGCGGGCGGGCCCGATTGACGTGGACGCGCCGCGGAACAGCCGGTCACTGTCCTCATGGCGGGCCAGGGCGTACACCAGGAACACGGGCCAGAGTTCGAAGATGGTTGTCGCAATGGCGGTCTCGAGAAGCGTGGCCGACCATGCCAGGAAGCCGTAGTGCAGACTCGAGATCAGCGCCCAGACGATCGGCATCTTGGCCCAACCGGGGACATCCTTCGGACCTGATTCCTTCAGGACTACAGCCTTCTCGTTCTCGGTAGTTCCGCTTGTCCGCCGAAAATAGGTGCAGTGAGTTCTTGGCCGCATGAGGTGTTGGCGCTGACTTGCGCTCAGACGCTGGTCGACATAGCCGTCCTTCGAGTACAGAAGAAACAGACCAGGTATGGACACCTGCATGATCGTGATCATGAAGTTGAAATAGAAGGGGTTGGCGTCTGAAGCAGCGACGTGAAGGATGGGCGGCACCGACGCGTACAAGAGCGTGGCTGTGAGCACCAAGCGGACGGCGCGGCCGCGATGGCTCATCGTTGGAATAGACCTCGCGCCGGCCCGTTCAACACTTCGGCGAGCCTAGCTATGGCAACTGAAGCGGGTCCCACACGCCAGCGTGGCGCGGCCACACGACAGCCGCCACCCAACCCGGGAGGCTCCCACGTCTTTCTGGCGGTGGCTTGGGTGAGGCAGATCGCTGCCCGGCGGCGCGCTCGCGGGCGTTGACCTGTTCGCTAGCGGTACCATCGCCGGTGTGGACATCTCCATGTCGAGGGTCCTAGCGGCCGCTGGCCAGCCGCCGCGTTTGCTGTGGCGGCCAGATGATCGCCGATGCGGTTGACGACCCGCAGGATCTGGGATCTGTTGTTTCGCCGGGTCCGGTGGTCCGACGGAGCTGTCGCCAGTTTCTGGTTCGATCGGCTGGCGTTGGGTCTATTGGCGCTCTCTGTCGTGTTGGAGATTGTGGGTACGGCCGTCTCGTGGGGGTTGTATGACTCGCCTGTATTGGGTTTGGTGGCGATGCTGCCGGTGGGTCTCGCGGTGTTTGTTGCCGCCAAGGTTCGGCTGCGTTTCGCGGTCGGTCGGGCCGAACGGGCGGGGATCAGCGGGAGCGACGCACCTGTTCCGGCGATCTTTGCGCGGTTTCGTCACATCTTCCGATGGCAGGATCGATTGAGCGAGTGGGGTGTCCGGCGTTGCGAAATGGCTGAACAGAAGTTCCTGGCGCGAGCCGACGCAGCGACTGCGAGAGGTGACGACCGGTCAGCTGCTGGGCACCGGGCTCGTGCAGGACGCGAGCGTCGCTACGCAGACTTCATCCGACGCCAGGCTGACTGGTGATGTTGTGGGTTAGCCGGCCATGTCGGCAGGCGGCCGGGGGCGCTGGGGCTTCCTGACGAGGTTGTAGTCAGATTGTTCGAAGCCCCAGCAACCCCCACCAGGGCTCGGAACATCCGCCAGGAATATGAGCTACCCCGCGGCCCGGAGCCCGTCGACCGAGGTGGTGGCGGGGGGCCTGTGCGTCCGTGTCACCCAAGGGCTGCACACAACCCCCCGCCGTGGTGTTCGACCGCAATCGGAGGCAATCCTGGTACGAGTTGCCGGAAGGACGGTCGAGCACCCTCCGCTGCACTAGCCGTTGGAATCCTCGTTAGAGAGCCCCCAGTGACTAGCGCTCGGTCTGCCGGTGCCGGTTCCTCATGGGCCACGAGAGTGCTCGTCAGGCAAACACGCGGGAGGAAGGACGGGCACGTGTAGTGGATGATGCCCGACTATAGCTTATGAATCGCAAGTGATTCACAGAACTGACATATGAATCGCAGTATGGCTCTATGTCTCCCCGTGGGCCATCCGGTAGCCGACTGTGATTTGATGAAGTGGAGCTAAGGGGAATTGAACCCCTGACCTCTTCCATGCCATGGAAGCGCTCTACCAACTGAGCTATAGCCCCGAGGGTGCCGACAGGCTAGCGGCCGGGCGTGGGTGAACCCACCGAGCGGGCCTAGGCGGCCTTGATCTCCTCGATGATGGGACCCCAGCGGTCCTTGTCCCGCACGCCGGCGTAGAACTGGAGCCGGTCGAGCGTGCCGCCGAAGCGCTCGGCTATGCGTCCCGGCACGTCGTGGGGCTCGGCCACGATGGCGAAGGCGTCGAGGATCTCGTCGTCGATCACGTTGCCCATCTCGTCCCATTGCCCCCGCTTCGACAAGCGGTTGAGCTCGGTCTGGGCGTCGCCCCAGCCGTGGTGCTCCAGCACGACCCGGTATGCGGGCGTGGACCCGTAGAAGGCGATCTGCTTGCGGGTCCGGGCCGCCTGGGCGGCGACGTCCTCCTCGTCGAATCCCGACACCACGAACACCGGCATCGAGATCTCGAACTGGGAGCGGTCCCGGCCCGACTCGGCCAGCCCGGCGTCCACGTTGGGCAGCATCACGTCGTGCAGGTAGTCCGCGGTCTGGAAGCCGTGGCACACAAGGCCGTCGGCGGCCCGGCCGGCCACCCTGGTCATCAGCGGTCCCACTGCGGAGATCAGGATGGGCGGGGGTGCCACGTCGATGGGGCCGGGACTGAACATGGGCGTCATCAGGGTGTGGCGGTAGAACTCGCCCCGGAAGTTGAGGCGCTCGCCGGTCTGCCAGGACTCCCAGATGGCCCGGATGGCGGTGATCATCTCCTCCATGCGGGCCGCGGGCCGCGACCAGGGCATGGAGAAGCGCTTGGTGATGTGGGTTTGGATCTGGCTGCCCAGCCCGAGCAGGAACCGTCCCCCGGAGAGGGCCTGCAGGTCCCAGGCTGTGTGGGCCAGCACCATCGGGTTGCGGGCGAACCCCACCGCGATGGCTGTCATCAGCTCGATGCGCTCGGTGTGGGTGGCGGCCAGCGCGAGGGGCAGGAACGGGTCGTGGCTGGTCTCGGCCGACAGCAGGCCGCTGTAGCCGTCCTGCTCCATCATCCGGGCCCGGGCGCCGATGCTGGCCAGTTCGTTGCTGCTGGACGCCTCGGGAAGGCCGATCCAGGCGTCGATCTTCATGTTCGTCTCCAAGAGGGGGTTGGTCGGGTCGGGGGAGGGACTGGTGCGGGCGGATGCCGGGTTGGCTGAATCCGTCGCCGTGTCCGATACGTTGCGATGGCGATGGCTGACGTTACCGACGCCACGTTCCAGGCCCAAGTAGTGGACCGGTCCCGGACCGTCCCGGTGATCGTGGACCTGTGGGCGTCGTGGTGCGAGCCGTGCCGGCAGCTGACCCCGCTGCTCGAGAAGGTGGTGGCCGAGACCGGCGGGGCGGTCGAGCTGGCCAAGGTGGATATCGAGAAGAACCCGGGGGTTGCTCAAGCCTTCCGGGTCCAGTCGATCCCGGCGGTCTACGCCATGGTGGACGGCCAGGTGGCCGACGGCTTCCTCGGCGCCCAGGGCGAGGTCGCGGTGCGCGAGTTCGTGCAGCGGCTGCTGCCGACGCCGGAGATGACCGAGATCGAGAGGCTGATCGCGGCCGGCGATGAGGCCTCTCTGAGGGCTGCCCTCGAGATCGAGTCCGACAATGCGGCCGCGGTGACGGCTCTGGCCGCGTTGCTCATCGACGACGGTCGAGTCGCCGAGGCCACCGAGTTGCTGGAACGGGTCCCCGAGACGCCGGAGACCCGCCGCTTGACGGCTCTCGCACGGGTGCAGGGCTCGGATGACGTTCCGGCCGGCGAGGCGTCCGACATAGAGGCCGAACTGGCCGGACTGCTGTCTGCGGTCAAGGCTGACGAGGAGGCCCGGCAGCGTTTCGTCGACCTGCTGGAGGTTCTCGGACCCGACGATCCCCGCACCTCGGCGTGGCGCAAACGGCTCTCGACCGCACTGTTCTAAGGTGCTGCGGCGGCTGGATCGCCGCCTGGGAGGCCGATGGTTCCTTCTTGACGTAGTTGTACCGCTGTGAGGTGCACAACTACGTCAAGAATGCGAGGGCAGGCGCCGCGGGCCGCCCAGTGCTGGTCTGAATCGAGGGGCGCTATTCTCACTGGCGGCTAGCCGGCCGCCATCCCGTGTCGGTCTGATTGCAAGCGGCGCGGGAGATGCTCAGTGGACACGCCACCCGGCGGCGGCCGGAAGTTCGCGGTTCCATCCCCTGGAGCGTTGGCCGACCGGCTGGGGGTCTCTGCGACGGCCGTGGTTCTCGGTCTGCTGGGAGTAGTCGGGGCCGCCGCAGGGGGCTGGTGGGCGCTGCGGCCTCCGCCCGGTCCGGACCCCGCAGAAATACTTCCCATGGCCGGTTCAGTGGAGATTCCCACGGCGGCCACGTCGCCCGCGCCGGATCCCGGCCTGATCGTGGTCGACGTGGTCGGGGCGGTTGTGCGTCCCGGCTTGCATGAGCTGCCTGCGGCCAGCCGGGTCGCCGACGCGGTGGCCGCGGCCGGCGGGTTGGCGCCCGAAGCGGACCGGATGCGGCTCAATTTGGCCGAGCCGCTGAGCGACGGCTCGCGCCTGTGGGTGCCGGAGGTCGGCGAGGCGGCGGCGCCCGAGGTCGTGCCGGCCACCGCCGGGATGGACGACCGGGGCGGCAACGGAGCTGGCGGCCTGCTCGGAGCCACGCCGGTGAACTTGAACCACGCCGATACGGCCGCGTTGCGGCAGTTGCCGGGCATCGGGCCTTCCCTGGCCGCGGCCATCGTCGAGCACCGGCAGCGAACGGGTCCGTTCGCCACCGTTGACGAGTTGATCGAGGTCGCCGGCATCGGCCCGGTCAAGCTCGAGCAGATCCGCCCCCTGGCAACGGTGGGCGGCCCGTGAGCGCGGGCCAGCGTCCGCCCCCTGGCGACGGTGGGCGGCCCGTGAGCGCGGGCCAGCGTCCGCCTCCTAGCGACGGTGGGCGGCCCGTGAGCGCGGGCCAACGTCCGCCTCGTAGCGACGGTGGGCGACCCGTTGGTGTGGATCGGGGTCGGGGGTCTGGCGAACGTGGGCGGCCCGTGAGCGTCGAGCAGCTCCGCCGGAGTTGGGGCGGGCCGGTCATGCCCTACGCGGCCGCGGCCGGTGCCGTGACGGGCGCGTGGCTGCTGGTCGGAGTCCCGCTCGCGGTCGTCCTGTTGCTGGCCGCGGCGTGCCTGTGGAGGCCGAGCCCGCTCCTTGTGCTGGTCGCCGTCGCGGTCCTTGCCGGGTTCTTCGGCTCCAGGGCGCTGGACGGTCTCGCCGATCCACCGTCGGGACCTGTCGACGGCTGGGTGATCCTGCTTGAGGATCCCCGGCCGCTGGGCACGCACGGGGTGCGGGTCACGGTCCGCCATGGCTCTGCCAGGCTGGAGGCCAGGGCCTACGGAGCGGTGGCCGCACGGCTCGACGACCTGCTGGCGGGCGAGCGGGTACAAGTCTCGGGCACCGCTCGGCCCGCCACCAGCGACTGGCACCGCTGGCGGCATGTGGCCGCCACGCTGAATGTCGATGCCGTAGGCGACCGGGCTGACGCCGCACCGCTGGCGGCGTTCACCAACCACCTCAGACGGCTGCTGGATTCGGGGGCTCGCAGTCTGCCCGACGACAGCCGGGCCATGTTCGCGGGGATGGTCTACGGCGACGACCGCAGCCAGTCCCCCCGCCTCTACGACGACTTCCGGGCCGCGGGCCTGGGGCACCTGCTGGTGGTGTCGGGCCAGAACGTCGCCTTCGTGCTGGCGCTGGCGTCGCCGCTGGCGGTGCGGGCCCGTCCCGGTGTCCGCCTGATCGTCCTGTTGATGCTGTTGGGGGTGTTCGCAGTGCTGACTCGTTTCGAGCCGTCAGTCCTGCGGGCGGTGACCATGGCGGGGGTGGCGGTGATCAGCGCCGCGCTGGGACGTCCCGAGACCGGCCGGCGGACCCTGGCCTGGGCCGTTGCCGCGGTGGTGGTCGTCGATCCGTTCCTGGTGCGGGTCCTCGCGTTCCAGCTCTCGGTGTGCGCGACCTGCGGGTTGTTGTGGATCACGCCCGCGCTGGCCGAGAAGCTGCCCGGCCCCCGCCCGCTGAGGCTGGCGGTGGCGACCACCGCCGGGGCCCAGCTGGCGGTGATGCCGCTGCTGGTGGCTGTGTTCGGCGTCGTTCCCCTGGCCTCGCTTCCCGCCAATGTGGCTGCGGGGCCGGCGACGGCGCCGGTGATGATGTGGGGCCTCACCGGCGGGCTGGGCGCCGGCCTGGTCGGCGGACCGGTCGCGTGGCTCATGCACCGGCCCACGGCCGCGCTGTTGTGGTGGGTGAGAGGCGTCGCTTCGGCTGCGGCGGCCGCGCCCCCGGCGATGCTCGGCGCTGGGGGAGCGACGGCGGTCGGGACCGGTGTGGCCCTCGTGCTCGTCTCTCGCCGGCTGGAGCGAGCCAGGCTCCTGGGTGTGGTGGGCACGGCGGTGGTGACCGTCGCGCTGGTTCACAGCGGGCTGGCGGCCGCGTCGCCCCCGCCGGGCTGGTCGGAAGCCGCCGGAGCGCGTCTGTTCCAGCATCAGTCCGCAGTGGTGGTCGTCCTGGACGAGCCGGTGCGGCCCAGGGATCTGCTGGAGTCTCTTCGCCGGGCGGGGGTTCATCGGGCGGACCTGGTGGTGGCGCCGGGCGGCGGTGCTGCGGACGCCTACGCCGTGCTGGCATTGCGGGACCGCTACCGGACGGCTGCTGCGGTGGCGCCGCCCATGCACCGGGTGCCGGGAGCGCGCACCGTCCGGGCCGGTGATGTCGTGCGGGTCGGCGCGGTGACTGTGGAGGTCGTGTCCGACTCGCCGGAACTCGTCGTGGATGTCGCCGTCGATGTCGCCATCCGAAATTCCGGGAGTTGAGCGCGATAGTCGCGCCATATCGCCGGGATTTCGAGGCGGGGGAGGGACACCGCCGCGCTGGTGGGCCGGGTCGTCCTATCATCCGGCCACTATGAGCGTCCAGCTCGTCAGCGGCGACGATCCCGTGCTGGTAGCCGAGGCGGTTGCGAGGGTCGTCAAGGAGGCGCTGGGCGACGAGGACCGCAGCCTGGCGCTGGAACATCTCGACGAGACCAGCCTCCGGGACCCCGATGGGGGCTGGCGGCTCGCACCGCTCGTCGATGCGGCCCAGACCCAGCCGTTCCTCACCTCCCGACGGGTGGTGGTGGGGCGCCATCTGGCCCGGTTCTCCCGCAAGGGCGACTGCGACGAGCTGGTGCGCCTGCTGGAGACGCTGCCCGCCACCACCCATCTGGTGCTGGTGTGGGAGCGGGGAGTGGACCCGGTGATGGGCGGGCGCCTGCCCGCGGTGCCCAAGGCGCTCGGGGCCGCGGTGAAGGCGGCCGGGGGCACCTCGCTGAACGTGACCCCGCCGAGGGGCAAGTCCGATGCCCACAAGTGGTTGCGCGGTCAACTGGAGCAGTCGGGCCTGCACTTCGAGCCGGCCGCGGTGGCGGCTGTCGACGACCTGGTGGGCGCCGACCACGGCAACGTGGTCGGGCTACTGCGGACCTTGGAAGGAGCGCTGGGTTCGGGAGCGACCGTCACCGCCGACGACGTGGCCGTCTACGGCGGGGATCCCGGCTCGGTGGTTCCGTGGGAACTCGACGACGCCATCGACCGGGGCGACATCACCGAGGCGCTGAGGGTGCTGCACCGGCTGCTGCCGTCTCGCCACCCGCTCCAGCTGTTGGCCGCATTGGGCGGCCGGTACCAGCGGATGCTGCGTCTCGACGGCGCGGGCGCGGCCGACGAGCGCCAGGCCGCGGAGATCCTGGCGATGAAGGGTTCGACGTTCCCGGCGAAGAAGATCCTGGGCCAGACCCGGAGGCTGGGCTCGGAGAAGGTGGCCCGGGCGATCCGGCTGCTGGCCGACGCCGACCTCGCTCTGAGGGGAACGGTCGACTGGCCCGACGAGCTAGTAGTGGAGGTACTGGTCGCCCGGCTGGCCGCGCTGTCGGCCCGCTGACGAGGCGTCTCGAGGCGGTCAGTCCTCCTCGGACCGGAGGTGCTCGATCTCCCGCACCAGCCGGCTCTTGCGGCGGGCCGCGGTGTTCTTGTGGATGACGCCCTTGGCTGCCGCCTTGTCGATCCGCTTGATGGCGAGGCGAAGAGTCTCATCCGCGGTCTCGTCGTCGTGCGAGACCGCGTCCAGCGCCGCCTTGGTCCGGGTGTTCACCTCGGAACGGACCGTCCGGTTGCGCAGGCGGCGTTTCTCGTTCTGCCGGTTGCGCTTTATCTGGGACTTGATGTTGGCCACACTCACCTGCCGGTCGTCTCGAGCCGCTGGCTGCCTGGGCTGCCGATCATCTTGGGGCCGTAGGGCCGACGGTCGAGGCTAGCGTTGCTGGGCCGTCGTCCCACCGTCGCGTCCCGCCCGCGGGAGCCGATAGAGAGCCCCATGGACCTGCATCGCATCCGCAATACGTCGATCATCGCTCACATCGACCACGGCAAGTCCACGCTGGCCGACCGGATGCTGGAGCTGACCGGCGCGGTCGAGGCCCGGGAGATGCGAGAGCAGTACCTCGACTCGATGGACCTCGAGCGCGAGCGGGGCATCACCATCAAGCTCCAGTCGGTCCGCCTGAACTGGCGCGACCACGTCATCAACCTGATCGACACGCCCGGCCACGTGGACTTCAGCTACGAGGTCAGCCGTTCGCTGGCCGCCTGCGAGTCGGTGATCCTGGTGGTGGACGCGGCCCAGGGGATCGAGGCCCAGACCCTGGCCAACTGCTACCAGGCCATGGAGAACGACCTCGACGTGGTGGCCGTGCTCAACAAGATCGACCTGCCCGCGGCCGACCCGGACCGGTACGCGGAGGAGATCGAGCGAGTGCTCGGCATCGACGCCGCCGACGTGCTGCAGATCTCGGCCAAGACCGGGGACGGCGTGGCCGAGCTGCTCGACGCGGTGCTGGAGCGCACGTCGCCTCCCGAGGGGTCCGCCGAGGCGCCGCTGCAGGCGCTGATCTTCGACTCGCACTTCGACCAGTACCGGGGTGTGGTGTCGTCGGTGCGGGTAGTGAACGGGGTGCTGTCTGCCGACACCCGGCTGCGATTCATGCAGGCCGGCACGGTCCACAGCGCCGACGAGCTCGGTGTGCGCACCCCTGCCAACGAGGTCGTCGACCGCCTGGACCCCGGCGAGACCGGGTACCTGATCGCGGGGATCAAGGACGTGGGCGAGGCCCGCTCGGGCGAGACCGTCACCGACGAGGACCGGCCCGCGCCCGAGCCCCTAGAGGGGTACTCCGAGCCCAAGCCGATGGTGTTCTCGGGTCTGTACCCGACCGACGGCGACGACTTCACCAACCTGCGGGCCGCCCTGTCCAAGCTGCGCCTCAACGACGCCGGGTTCACCTACGAGCCCGAGACCTCCGGCGCGCTGGGCTTCGGCTTCCGCTGCGGGTTCCTGGGCCTGCTGCACTTGGAGATCGTTCGCGAGCGTCTGGAGCGGGAGTTCGACCTGTCGCTGATCTCTACCGCCCCCTCGGTGGAGTACCGGGTGACGATGACCGACGGTGACACGGTGGCGGTGTCCAATCCCTCCGACATGCCCGCGGCCGGCCAGATCTCAGCCATCGCCGAGCCCTGCCTGGCCGCCGCGCTGATCACGCCGACCGACTACACCGGCACGTTGATGGAGCTGTGCCAGTCGCGCCGGGGCGAGCTGGTGCGCATGGAGTACCTGTCGCCGGAGCGGGTCGAGTTGCGCTACCGGCTGCCGCTGGCCGAGGTGGTGATCGACTTCTTCGACCAGCTCAAGAGCCGTACCCAGGGCTACGCCAGCCTCGACTACGAGCACGACGGGTACGACGGAGCCGATCTCGTGAAGGTGGACGTGCTGCTGCAGGGGGTGCCGGTGGACGCCTTCTCCACCGTCGTGCACCGCGACAAGGCCTACGCCTACGGCCGGGCCATGGTCGGCCGCCTTCGGGAGCTGATACCCCGCCAGCAGTTCGAGGTGCCCATCCAGGCCGCCATCGGGGGCCGCATCATCGCCCGCGAGACCGTCAAGGCCTACCGCAAGGACGTCACCGCCAAGCTGTACGGCGGTGACGTCACCCGCAAGCGCAAGCTGCTGGAGAAGCAGAAGGCGGGCAAGAAGCGCATGAAGAGCATCGGGCGGGTGGACATTCCCCAGGAGGCCTTCATCTCGGCCCTCACGTTGGACGGCTAGCAACTCGGCCCCTGACGTCGGGCGGCTGGCAACTCGGCGCTCACGTTGGACGGGTAGCATCTCGACCATGCTCGACGACCGCAAGGCCGCGATCCTCTACGCCGTCGTTCAGGAGTACATCCGCACCGCCCAGCCGGTGGGTTCGGGCCGCGTGGCCCGTGCGCCGGGGATCGACGCGTCGCCGGCCACGGTTCGCAGCGAGATGGCTGCGCTGTCCGAGCAGCAGTACCTGGTCCAGCCCCACACCAGCGCCGGCCGGGTGCCGACCGTCAAGGGCTACCGCTTCTTCGTCGACCAGTGGCGGCGGCGGTCGCCCTCGCCCACCCTCGACGCTGCCGACCGGCATCAGGTCAACGAGTTCTTCTCGATCTCCCACGGAGGGTTCGAGGCGATCCTCAGCGATACCACCGGGCTCCTGTCGGACCTCACCGACTGGACTGCGGTAGTGGTGGCGCCCAGCCCCGCGGCGGCCACCGTCCGCTCGGCCCAGCTGGTCGAGCTGTCCGTAGGTACGGTCATGGTGGTGGCGGTCATGTCCAACGGCGTGATCGAGAAGCGCACCATCGACGTGCCCGCCGACACCACCCCCGAGGTGGTGGCCGACGCCTCGGAGCGGCTGGCTCGCCGGGTGGTGGGACGGACCCTGGCCGAGATCGACGACTGCGACCAGCCCGACGACAGGCTGCTGGCTGCGGCCATCGCCGCGCTGCAGGAAGCCCGCGCCCACCACGAGGTGTTCGTGGGCGGCACTTCCAAGCTGGCCGCGGCCTTCGACGCGGTGGAGCAGCTCAGCGAGGTGCTGGGCCTGCTGGAGCAGCAGCTCGTGGTGGTGACGCTGATGCGCCGGGTGATCGACCGGGGGCTGCGGGTGGCAATCGGCGATGAGACCGGGGTGCCGTCGCTGGCGGAGTGCTCCCTGGTGCTGGCCCCCTACAGCACCGAGGGCACCGACGGCGGCACGATCGGCATCATCGGGTCCACCCGGATGGACTATCCGCAGGCGCTGTCGGCGGTGGCGGCGGTGAGCCGCCGGCTCGGCCCAGCCCTGGGCGACGTCTGACATGGCCGATCGCTGGGAGCCGGCACCGGCTCCGAGCCAGTCCTAGATGGCCGACCACTACGAGACGCTGGGGGTGGCGCGCGACGCTACCGACGAGGAGCTCAAGCGGGCCTACCGCAAGAGGGCCCGCCAGTACCATCCCGACGCCAATCCCGGCGACGCCACTGCCGAGGCCCGCTTCAAGGAGGTGAGCGCGGCCTACGAGGTGCTGTCGGATCCCGAGCGGCGCTCGCTGTATGACCGCTTCGGCACCGACGATGTCAAGGCGGCCCGCATGGCCGATCCGTTCAGCGGGGGGCTGGGAAGCATCTTCGACGCGTTCTTCGGCGGCGACTCGCCCTTCGGGGGCTTCGGGTCGTCGGCGCGCCATCAGGGCCCGCCGGCGGGCGAGGACCTGGAGGCCCATGTGGACCTCGACCTCCACGAGGTGGTCTTCGGAGCCGAACGGGAGGTGTCCGTGCGCACCGCCGTGCGTTGCGAGCCGTGCGACGGCAGCGGTGCCGAGGAGGGCACTTCGCCGGTGAGATGCTCGCAGTGCGGCGGCTCGGGGCAGGTCCGCACGGTGCGCCAGTCGATGCTGGGCCAGATGGTGACCGCCTCGCCCTGCGATGTCTGCGGGGGGTTGGGCGAGATGATCGAGCAGCCGTGCCGCGACTGCGACGGCCACGGGCGCAAGCTGGAGCGGCGCACTTACAGCGTGCAGGTGCCGGTGGGCGTGGACGACGGCACCACGCTGCGGCTGAGCGGCCGGGGAGCGGCCGGTCCCCGGGGCGGTCCCCACGGCGATCTCTACGTGCACACCAGGGTGCGGCCCCACCCGCGGTTCCACCGCAACGGCAGCGACCTCGTGCATGAGCTGCACGTGCCGTTCACCCAGGCCGCCCTGGGTGCCCGGCTCGACTACGAGACGCTCGACGGCGCCGAGGAGATCGTGATCCCCAAGGGCACCGAGACCGGTGCGGTGGTGCGGCTGCGGGGTCGCGGCGTTCCCCATGTGCGGGGTCGGGGCCGGGGCGATCTGCTCGTCCAGCTGGTGGTGGACGTGCCCGACGATCTCAGCGGCGAGCAGGAGGAGCTGGTGCGCCGGCTGGCCGAGTTGCGGGGCGAGGAGGTCGCCGAACCGAGTGAGGGCCTGCTGGGTCGGATCCGCACCGCGTTTCGGTGAGCGGCCTGGAGACGGTCGCGGGCGACGCTCGGTCGGGCCCGCACGTGCTGGTCGCCGATGTGGACGCTCCCGAGCTGGCTCGCGAGGACCGGCACCACCTTGAGCGCGTCCTGCGTCTGCGCTCCGGTGACCTGCTGACGGTCGGCGACGGAGCCGGCCGGTGGCGGCCGTGCCGGTTCGGGGACCTGGTCGAGCCGGTGGGCGATGTCCTGTCGGTGGCCGCGCCGAGTCCCGCGCTGGCCGTGGGTTTTGCGGTGCTCAAGGGTGGGCGCTCTGAGACCGTCGTGCAGAAGCTCACCGAGCTGGGGGTGGACCGGATCGTGCCGTTCGTGGCCGAGCGGTCGGTGGTGCGCTGGGACGAGGTCAAGACGGCCCGGTTGGCGGAGCGGTGGCGGCGGGTGGCCCGCGAGGCGGTGATGCAGTGCCGCCGGCTCTGGCTCCCGCACGTGGAGCCGGTACGGGACTTCGGTGATCTCGACCTGGGAGGGGCTGCTCTGGCGGTGTCGGAGGGCCGGATACTGGCGGCGGGGGAGAACTTCGTGCTGGTGGGTCCCGAGGGCGGGTGGACCGAAGCGGAGCTGGCCGCGGCGGATCGCCACGTGTGTCTTGGCCCACACATCATGCGGGCCGAGACCGCCGCGATCGCGGTGGCCGCGGTGCTGGGGGCACGACGCAGTGGCCACCTGCCGGCGGCGGGCGGTGTCAGCGGGGACTGATGTCGCTGATCTTGAAGAGGTCCTCCGGCACGGCCGGTGCGCTGCCGGAGTTGGCGGCGGCGTCGTAGCCAGGGGCTGGGGCTGCGCCGATGTCGCTGATCTTGAACGCGGCGGCCGGCGCCGGACTGATGTCGCTGATCGCGTAGGGGGTCGTGTTCGCCGATGCCGCCGCCGTGGTCGAGGCCATTGCTGCGGCCAGCGCGGCGATGGCGATCAATCGGCTCGTCCTCATGAGGCCTCGCCGGGATTGAACAGCCGCGAGCCGGTGGTGGTGTAGACCCTGAGCAGGTCGCACTGGCCGTGAGCGACCGCCTCCGCTCCGGTGGGGGAGTCCACGCTCCAGCGCACAGGCAGCCCGATGGTCTTGCCCGGCTCAGGCCAGGCGTCGAACAGCACCACCCCGCCGGTGCTGGGACGCACGATCGCGGCGGTGACCCGGCCGTCACAGTCCCAGTCGCCGGTCTCCACGAAGTCGCCGACGGCACCCACTGCGTAGCGACGCCCACCGTGCTCGAGGACCGCGGCCGCCTCCTGCATGGACACCGCAATGCCAGCTTCGTCGGTTGCGTTGGCTCCGGCGGCGTGGCCCGTGTAGTCGATCGGGCTCTGCGCGCCGGCCTGCTCTGTTCCGTCGACGACTTTCGATTCGTCGGTCGGCGCTGCTTGTCCGGTTGGGGCTGGCTCGTTGGCCAGATTGGGATCATCGAACGGGGTCAACTCGATGCCCTGGCTCGGTCCAGCATCGGCCGTGACAGTCTGACCCTCGGGAGGAATTGCCGCGGGCGCCTCCGGGAGTGGGGTCGGAGGTTCGCTTCGGGAGCCGAGCGCGAAGGCCGCAACGACTGCGACCGCGAACGCGCCGGCAGTGATGAGCGACTTGGGCCTGAATCGCCTCCTGAGACTCGCCATACGGCCGCCGCCAACGACCCGGGTTGGGTCTGATCTGGTCGGCTTCTTGGCCGAGAGCAGGTCGAGCCGCCTGGTCAATTCGCGGGCGCTGAGCATGCCCGCCCGGGCCGCGTCGGACAGCGAGGCGAGTTTCCCGGCGAGCGCTCCTCTCCCCAGCGACGAGTCGTGGCAGAGTTCGCCCAACGCGGCCAGGTCGGTCTGTTGGGCCTCGGGCGTGGCTTCCGCGGCCCAGGTCAGCCCGCAAAGCACGGGGCGATCGTCAGCTCCGTGCAGGATGTGCGGCGGTGTGAGCTGGAGGTGCGCGACTCCGAGTTGGTGCAGGTCGGCCACCACTGCTGCGAGGGAGGCCATCCCCGCAGCCCGTTCAGCCGGGTCGGTCAGGGGCCGGGTGGCCCAGGTGTCGGAGTTGACGAACTCGGTGTGCAGGGCGCGACCACCGTCGGTGGTTTCGACGATGTCGACGAAGCGCACCAGGCCGGGGTGGTCGAGACGCCGCAGCAGTTCCGCCTCCCGCTCGATCTCGTCCGCCCGTTCCGCCGGGACCTGCTTGACGGCGATCAGCCGGTCGTCCGAGCGGGTGACCGTCACCGCGGCCACGGCCGGCCGTCCGCTCTCGCTGTCTCGGTGTCACAGCATCGTAGTAGATCTTCAATCATATACATAACAGTAAAATACATGTTAATGCTCGATACTGCAACTGAAGTGCTGCGAGGCGCGCTCACGGCACTGCTGGGGCGGCCTAGGGCGGTACTCTTGGACCGTGGCCGGTCCGCAGATCGTGGCTGTCGCGTCCGGATCTCCGGCCGAGCGGGCCGGGCTGAGGCCCGGGGACGAGGTCGCGGCCATCGCCGGGGAGGCGCCCCGCGACGTCATCCGCTGGCAGCTGCTCAGCGACGGAGCCGAGGTCCCCCTACAGGTGGGGCGCGACGGCTCGAGCTTCACCATCGTGGTCTCCAAGCTGGAGGGCGAGCCGCTGGGAGCCGAGGTCGACGCGGCCGTGTTCGACGGGGTACAGACCTGCGACAACCACTGCGAGTTCTGCTTCGTGCACCAGCTGCCGCGGGGTATGCGACGCTCGCTGTACCTCAAGGACGACGACTACCGGCTGTCGTTCCTCTACGGGAACTTCACCACGCTCACCCGGTTCACCGAGCTCGACTACGAGCGGGTGGTCACCGAGCGGCTGTCGCCGCTGTATGTGTCGATCCACTCCACCGACCCCGACGTGCGGGCCGCGATCCTCCAGAACCGCCGGGGGGCGGTGTCGCTGCGCTGGCTGCGGCTGCTGCTCGACGCGGGCATCGATGTCCACGGGCAGGTGGTGGTGTGTCCGGGCGTCAACGACGGCGACGTGCTGGCCGACACCCTGGCGGGCGTGCTCGACCGCTTCCCGGAGCTGCGGACGCTGTGCGTGGTGCCCCTGGGGCTGTCGCGGTACAACCGCCAGTCCAGGATGCGGCTCCACACCCCGGCCGAGGCCGCCGCGGTCGTCGATCTCGTCGAGAGTTGGCAGTTGGTGTTCCTGCGCCTGCTCGGTCGCCGTCTGGCCTTCGTGGCCGACGAGTACTACCTGATGTGCGGGCGCAGCTTCCCGGCCGCGGAGCACTACGAGGGCTTCGACATGCACGAGGACGGCATCGGCATGGCCCGAGCCTTCGAGACCGAGTTCATCGAGGACGGCCACGCGCCCACCCCGCCGCGCTCGGGCTTCTTCGCCTGGGTGGACGGTGCTCCCGCCGACGGCTACCGGGCTCCTCGCCAGGGTTCGGCCGCGGAGGTGGTGGCCGGGCCCGACGGCTCTCCGGTGGCGGTGTCGCTGGGGCCGCGCCGCGCCGGCCGGGACGCGCCCGTCGCGGTGCTCACGGGCACCCTGGGCGCGGCGGTGGTGTCTCCCCTGGTGGCGTCGGTGGGCCGCCGCGACGCTCGTGTCGTGCCGGTGGAGAACCGTTTCTTCGGCGGCAACATCGGCGTGACCGGGCTGATGGTGGGCACCGACGTCGCCCGGGTGCTCGCGGACGAACCGGAGGGTGACCGCTACCTGCTGCCCGACGTGTGCCTCAGCCGGGGCCGCTTCCTCGACGGCATGACCACCCAGGAGCTTCCCCGCCCGGTGGAGGTGGTCGCCACCCACGGGCGGGCGCTGCGACTGGCGCTGGAGCTGTCATGAATCCGGTGGTGGCCGTGGTGGGCCGGCCCAACGTCGGCAAGTCGACGCTGGTGAACCGCATCCTGGGACGGCGGGAGGCGATCGTCGAGGAGCGTCCCGGCGTCACCCGGGACCGCAAGGCGGTCGACGCCGAGTGGCAGGGCCGGCGCTTCACGCTGCTCGACACCGGAGGCTGGAGCGCCGGCGGCGATCTTCTCGACGCCAAGGTGAGCGCTCAGGCCGAGCTGGCCGTGCGCGACGCCGACGCGGTGCTGTTCGTGGTGGACGCCTCGGTGGGCCTGACCGCGGACGACGAGCAGGTCGCCCGGGTGCTCTACGGCGCGGATGTGCCGGTGCTGGTGGTGGCCAACAAGGTCGACCATGCGAGTCAGGCCGACTCGGTCTGGGAGCTGCTCGGGCTCGGTCTCGGCACCCCGCATGAGGTGAGTGCGCTGCACGGCCGCGGCACCGGCGATCTGCTGGAGGAACTCATCGCTCGCCTAGACGCGGCCGAGGCCTCGACGGCGGCCGACGAGCCGGCTGGATCGGGCTCCGGCCTGGTCGGCGGCGACCTGGCGGCCACGGCGGCCGAGGCGTTCTCGGTGGTGCTGGTGGGCCGGCCCAACGCCGGCAAGTCGACGCTGTTCAACCGGCTGATAGGGGAGGACCGCGCCATCGTGCACGACCTTCCCGGCACCACCCGCGACGCCATCGACACCCTCGTCGAGACCGAGGAGGGACCGGTGCGCTTCATCGACACCGCCGGGATGCGGCGCCGGGCCCGCATCGACTCGGGTACCGAGTACTACTCGCTGGTGCGGGCCCTGCGGGCGGTCGACACCGCCGATGTGGCCCTGCTGGTGATCGATTCCTCGGTCGGCGTGACCCATCAGGACCAGCGCCTGGCCGAGCGGGTCGACGCCGCGGGCTGTCCGGTCGTGATCCTGCTCAACAAGTGGGACCTGATCAGCACCGAGGCCCGCCTCGACCTGGGCCGCGACGTCAACGACAGGCTGGGCTTCCTGGGCGCTCCGCCGGTGCTGCGCATCAGCGCGCTCAGCGGCAAGGGCGTGACCAGGCTGTGGCCGTCGTTGAGTGTGGCCGTGTCCGAGTATCGCACCCGCATCCCCACCCGGAGGGTCAACGAGGTGGTGAGGGCCGCTCAGAGCGCCCAGCCCGCGCCGGCCGGGGCCCGGATCCTGTACGCCACGCAGGTGGCCACCGACCCGCCCACGTTCACGCTGTTCGCCAACCGGACCCTGCCCCGCACGTACCTGCGATACATCGAGCGCAAGCTGCGCGAGCACTTCGACCTCGGCATCACCGCGCTCAAGTTCAGGGTTCGCCGCCGCGACGAGTAGCGCACCGGGCAGGCTGGGCCCGCGCTGCGGGGTGCTCTGGGCGGGGTAGCGGCGGCGTATGAAGGAGCGCCCCTTCCGGCGGCAAGTCGCAACCCCCGCGCTGTCGAGCACTCTGGACAGGGAGCAGCGACCTTTGCTGTCGCTCCCAGGCGGTACGATGAAGGCGGCAGCGGGCCACGAAACCGAGGGGAGGGGCGCGCGTGGTAACGATCGTTCTCGATCTTCTGGCCTTGAGTTGCGCGCTCGCCATGATCTTCTACATCCGCTCGGCGCGCCACCGCCAGCGGTTCCTTCGCCTGATCAAGAGCGATGCAGGAACCCATCCTGAAGCGCTGGCGCTGGCCGACGCGTCGTTCCGCAAGGATGTCCATGGAGCGGTCGTCTACGGCCTGCTATTCGTGGTGGCGCTGGTGGTGGGTCGGGTGGACGTGGCCAACGTCACCGTCGTGTTGGGGTTGATGGGCGTGCCCGCGGTGATGTCGGTGTGGTGGGCCCGCACCGCGCTGGAAGAGGTCCGTATGGCCCGCAACCGCTACGCGCTGGAGCGCCGGGCCGAGCAGGCACTGGAGCAGGAGCACCTCGCGCCCAAGGCGTGGGCGGCCCGGCTGGCGCCCGAGGAGGTTCCCGACTTCAGCGGGTTCGAGATCGGCCGGGTCTACCAGGCGGGATCGGGGCTGATGGCGGGCGACTTCTTCGACGTGCACCGGGTGGGTCGCCACCGGGTGGCCGCGGTCATCGGCGATGTGGCCGGCCACGGCATCGAGTCGTCGATAACCGCCTTCCAGGCGAAGTATCTGCTGAGGGTGTTCCTGCGCCAGTTCCGCGATCCGGCCCAGGCCTTCGAGGAGATCAACGCGCAGCTCTCGGCGGGGGACCGCAACGAGGAGTTCATCTCGGCGTGCGTGGTGGTGTTCGACACCGAGGCCGGCACGTTGCGCTACACGTCGGCCGGGCACCCGGCCGCATTCCTGTTCCAGGAGGACGGCACCAAGCCGCTGCGCTCGACCGGTCCGCTGCTGATGCTGGATCCCCAGGCGACGTATTTCTCCAGGGAGATCCCGATGGCGTCGGGCGATCTGGTGGTGATGTACACCGACGGCCTGGCCGAGGCCCGAGCGGGGCGCCAGCAGTTCGGCGAGGGCCGCATCATCAAGTCGGTGGAGCGCGACCTCAACGCCTCCCCCGACGTGCTGTGCAAGTCGCTGCTGGACGCGGCCAAGGACTTCGCGGGCGGCACGATCGGTGACGACACTGCCATCATGGCCATCCGCCGCGACTGAGCCCATGGCATGGTGCCAGTCCTGCGAGCGATACCTCACACCGGCCACGCTCACCGCTGAGGGCGCCTGCCCGGCCTGCGGCAGGGAGGTCCAGCACCCGTCCGAACGCCCGCCCGTGGCCGCGGAGCGCATCCCGTGGCACTTCTGGCTGCTGGTGGGCGGGGCTGCGGTCTACCTCGTGTGGCGGGCCGTGCAGGGTGTCGCCCTCCTGCTGTAGCCGCTAACCTCGCCCCCACGGGCTGTGGCGCAGCTTGGTTAGCGCGTCGGTCTGGGGGACCGAAGGTCGGGAGTTCAAATCTCCCCAGCCCGACAAATAATGCCTAAGGTCTCGGGGGCGTCTTGCACGGCTTCGGCCACCGCACGGAACGGCGCGACCCGCTTCCCGTCGTAGCGACGCAGTGTGGCGGCAATGTCCATCGCGGGCAGTTGGCTTGCCAGTTCGACCGGTGCAAGGTGCGCAGACAATCGGCAGGCGCGGACATCGGTGATCGGCGAGGATCTCCGCCACTGCGAGGTCTGCTTGTCAGAAGGTGGCTGCGTCGGCTCCTAGCCACTTCGTGATGAGGGCGTTCAAGGAGCCGTCGGCCTTCATCGACTCGATGGCGTCGTCGAGCTGACCCTTCAGCTTGTGGCCGTCGCGGACGCCGATGCCCAAGCCCATGTCCAGCGGCACCTCCGGGCCCACGATGGCCAACTGGCCTTCGAGCTCGATCACGCTGTCCACCGCATAGGCGTGGTCCACGAGGATCGCGTCGACCTCGCCGTCGAGGAGCGCGTCGAGTCCGGTCCGGTCCGGCCCGAAGGCCTCGAACTCGATGCCCAGGCCCTCGAAGTAGTCGGAGTAGATGGTGTTGGCCGCCGCGCCCAGCCGGCCGCCGGCCGCCTCGTCTCCCGCCCCCTTGAGCGCCAGGTACACCGATGGGGTGGGCGGGTAGTAGGGCTCGGTGAAGTCGATGACGATGTCCCGCTCCGCGGTGATGCTCATGCCTGCGATGATCGCGTCGAACTGCTCGTTGGCCAGGCTCGGGATCAGGGTCTCCCATTCATGTATGACCCACTCGCATTCCAGCTCGGCGCGGCGGCACAGCTCGTCGCCCAGTTCTCTCTCGAGCCCGTCGATCTCGCCCGAGTCGTTCACGAAGTTCAAGGGGTTGTAGTTGCCGGTGGTGGCCAGGACCGCGCTGTCCGTCCCTCCCGAACACGACGCCAGCAGAGCGACCAGGGCCGCGGCCAGCGCCGACACGACCAGGGCGCGGGCAACCTCCATTCGTCATACCCTAGGATGCGCGAAGGGCATATCGGCGGCCGGCGGTGGGGAGCAGAAGGAAACGTCTCGGTCCAGCTCAATGTCGTAGGTGGCCGCGGCGTGGTTCATTCTTCGACGGTCAGGGCTGACAGGTAGTCGAGGACCTCCTGCTCGGAGACTACGTCGGCGTACTTGGCGTCGAGATCGAACAGGTTGGACTCGTGGACCTGCGGGTCCCGGTCCCCGCAGGCGTCGCGCACCACTATGGGAACGAAACCGTGCTGGCAGGCGTCGAGCGCGGTGGCCCGGACACAGCCGCTGGTGGAGACGCCGGTGTGGATCAGCGTGTCGACCCCCATCGAAGTGAGCGTCGAGGCCAGGGACGTTCCGAAGAAGCTCGAGGCGTACTGCTTCACCACCACGACCTCGTCGTCCGTCGGCGCCAGTCCTTCGCCGTAGTCGCCCAGCGGGTTGCCCCGGACGAGGCACTCCAACGCCCCGACCTTCCGGAAGAAGACTCCGCCGTCGGCACCGCCCGGCTGGAACTCGATCCTGGTGTGCAGAACCGGGATCCTGGCCGCCCGGGCCGCGGCCAGCACCCGTTGGCACGATGCTCGGGCGTCCTCCACCCCGGCGTAGAGGGGAGACGCGGGATCCAGGTAGGCCAGGCAGAAGTCGATCACCACCAGCGCCGGGCGAGTCCCGAACCCCAGTCGTCTGTTGAACCCTGCCTGCCGGTAGTCCTCGGCCAGCTCCTCGCCCGTCTTGGCTTCCCGCGACGTCATGCCACGATCCCGTCTGCCCGCAGCCGCTCGATGACGTCCGCATCCAACCCGAGGATCTCGCCCAGCACCTCTTCATTGTGCTCACCCAGCCCAGGTCCCGACCAGTTGATCGAACCGGGGGTGTCGGACAGGCGGGGCACGACGTTCTGCATGGGGACCGACCCGAAGTCCGCACTGTCCACCCAGGCGATGGCTTGGCGAGCGGCGAAGTGCTCGTCGGCCAGCATCTCCGGGGCGCGGTACATCTGGCTGTTGGGGACGCCGTGTGCGTTGAGGTGCTGGTGCAGCCAGTCGGAGTCGACGGTGGCGGTCCACGCCGCGATGATCTCGTCCAGCTCCTGCTGGTGGTCGCCCCGGACGATGTGGGTGGCATAGCGGGGATCGGTGCCCAACTCGGGTCGGTCCATCGCCTCGGCCAGGCGCCGCCACACGGTGTCCTGGTTGCCCGAGATGAGATGGACCTTCCCGTCGCGGGTCGGATAGGCGTTGGCCGGCGCGATGTTGGGAATCACCGAGCCGGTGCGCTCGCGGATGAACCCAGCCACGTGGTACTCGGTCAGCAGCGACTCCATTACGGCCAACACCGACTCGTACAGCGCCGCGTCGACGACCTGGCCCCGGCCGGTGCGCTCGCGGGCGTGCAGCGCGTCGAGCGTGCCGATGGTGGCGAACATGGCGGTGAGGGTGTCCCCGATGCTGATCCCGGTCCGGCTCGGCATCGAATCGGGATCTCCGGTGGTGTAGCGGATGCCTCCGATCGCCTCGCCGATGGCGCCGAAACCGGGCTGGGCGGCGTACGGGCCGGTCTGGCCGTAGCCCGAGACCCGGGTGATGATCAGCCGGGGATTGGCCTCGTGGAGGACCTCGGGCGCGAGGCCCCATCTCTCCAACGTGCCCGGACGGAAGTTCTCCAGCAGCACGTCCGCCCCGGCCGCCAGCCTGCGCACCAGGTCCTGCCCGGCCGGCTCGCGCAGGTTGATGGTGACCGACTTCTTGCCTCGGCCCACAACCGGCCACCACAGCGACTTGCCGCCGGCCATCTCCTGGCCCCAGGCTCGCATGGGGTCGCCGGTCGGCGGCTCGACCTTGATCACCTCGGCGCCGTGGTCGGCCAGTTGCTGGCCGCAGAACGGACCGGCCAGCAGCGTGCCCACCTCGACCACCCGAATGTCACTCAGTGCTCCGGGCATGATCCCCCTCTCCGTTATCCTCGGCCCCATCGCGACCGGGCCCAACCAGCACGCCGCACGCACCCGCATCGGCGACGACGGCGGAGCCGAGCGCGTCCAGATTGTGGATGTCGCCCCCCGCGACGGCCTCCAGGCCGACCCCGCCGACCTCAGCACTGCGCAGAAGGTGGGGCTGATCGAGCGCCTGGTCGCGGCCGGCCACACCCGGGTCGAGGCGGCCAGCTTCGTCAGCCCCAAGGCGGTGCCCAAGATGGCCGACGGCGAGGCGGTCATGGCCGGCGTGCCCCGCACCGAGGGTGTCAGCTACAGCGCGCTCGTGCTCAACCAGCGGGGAGTGGAGCGGGCCATCGAAGCGGGCGCCGACGAGGTGTGCGGGGTGGTGGTGGCCACCGAGACCTTCTCGCAGGCGAACCAGCGGGCCACGGTGGCCGAGTCGATCCAGCGGTGGCGGGCCATCTCCGACACGGCCCGGGCGGCCGGGATCCGCGCCGCGGTGACCGTGTCGGCAGTGTGCGGCTGCCCGTACGAGGGGCGGGTCGACGCCGACCGGGTGCTGGGAATCGTGGCCGAGCTGGCCGAGACCCAACCCGACGAGGTGGCCCTGGCCGACACCATCGGCGTCGGGGTGCCCACCCAGGTGGCCGCCCTGTTCGAGGGCGCCGCCCAGCAGGCCCCCGACATCGTGCTGCGGGGCCACTTCCACAACACCCGCAACACCGCGCTGGCCAACATCGCGGCGGCCATCGAAGTTGGCGTGCGGGTGTTCGACTCCAGCCTCGGTGGGGTGGGCGGCTGCCCGTTCGCGCCTAGGGCCACCGGCAACGTCGCCACCGAGGAGGTGGTGTACATGGTGCACGAGATGGGTTTCGATACCGGGCTCGACCTCGACGTCCTGATCGAGGCCAGCACCTGGCTGGAGGATCAGCTCGGCCACCGCGTGCCCAGCCTGGTGGCTAAGGCCGGCGGATTCCCGCAGCCCCGCTGAACCGCCCACCAGCGCGCCCGGCGCGTTCATGTGGGCCTCCTCTGGTAGCGGCCGCGGGGCAGTCCCACCACCTGGCCGCTGGCCAGGATGCGCTCGCCTCGCAGCCACACGTGGCGCACCCTGCCGTCTAGCTCGTGGCCCTCGAAGGGGGTGTAGCCCTGGCTCGACTCCGACTCGCCGGCCCGCACCACGTGGCTGGCCGCCGGGTCGAGCAGCGCGATGTCGGCGTCGTAGCCGACCCCGATGGTTCCCTTGGTGCCCAGCCCGAAGCGCCGGGCCGGGTTCCACGACAGCATCCGGGCCATCTCCACCAGCCCCAAGCCCCGCTTGGAGCCCTCCGAGTACAGGCCGTTCAGCAGGTACTCGGTGCCGCCGAAGCCGCTCTTGGCCAGCCAGATGTCGTCGGGGCTCTCGGCTGAGACCTTGGCCTCGGCCCGGCAGCAGGCGTGGTCGCTGACCACCCAGTGGGCGTCGCCGGCCAGCACGTGCTCCCACAGCGCCTCCACGTCGGCGCGGGGCCGGATAGGCGGGTTGACCTTGGCCCACGGGTCGCCCGCGGTCTCGATGTCGGCCAGCAGGTGCCCCACGGTGACCTCCCGGCGGAAGTCCACGTTCTCGAAGCACCGGTCCATCCGCAGGGCGGCGTCCATGGCCTTGGCCGACGACAGGTGCAACAGGTTGATGTTCACGACCTCGGTCTCGTGGGCCAGATACGCGGCGATCGTCACCGCCAGGCCCTCGGAGTGCGGCGGCCGGCCGGCCGAGTAGGCGGCCAGCCCCGACAGGCGGCCCTCGGCCTGGACCATCTTGGTGTAGGCGGTCATGATCTCGGCCGTCTCGCAGTGCATCGACAGCGACAGCACGTCGGCCAGCTCGGGCCGGTCGCGGCGCACCCCGGCCAGGCCCCTCATCACGAACTCGAAGTGGGCGAAGTCGTAGCGCTCGCCCGGCGGGATCATCAGGAAGCTCGACTGGTCGTCGCTGGCGCCGTGCAGCCCGTGGCTGCCGTAGAACATGAAGATCTTGAACGAGGTCACCCCGTGCTCGTCCACCAATGCGGGCATCTCGTCGATATGGGAGGCCTGCATCGGGGCCAGGTGCAGGGCGTAGTCCACGTAGCTGCGGCCCTCCATCAGGCCCAGCGCCTCGGGGACGAACTCGGCGTAGGGCCCGCCCCGGTTCAGGTAGTACTGGCCGGTGCGGACGTAGTTCAGCACGGTGGTGGTTCCGCCCTGGGCCGCGGCCCGGCTCTCGGTGGCCGCGTCCACATCCAGCGGGTTGTAGATCCCCATGTGGGTGTGGGCGTCCACCGAGCCGGGGAAGGCGATCAGACCGGTGGCGTCGAACACCTCGGCGGCGCCGGCCGTGGCCGCCAGCCCGGCGCTCAGGTGGCTGACCCGCCCGCCGGTGATGCCGATGTCCAGTTCGTCGGCGGTGCCCTGGTCGGGGCGGACGACGGTGGCTCCGGTGATGACGGTGTCGATCACGGGTCCTCCTCACCGGACGCAACGACGGCCAGCGGAGACAGCAACCCGGCGGCTGAGGGCACTGCGTCCACGCCCGCCAGGGTGTCGTACACCTCCTGGGCGGCGTCGTCGGCAACCAGACCGGCGATGTTGTCACGGTACTTGGTGGCCAGGTCCTCCTCGGAGAGCGGATCGTCGGGACCGCCCCGGTTGGCCAGCACCTCCTCGACCAGCGTTGCGCCATCGGTGGTGGTGACGGTCAGGCGGGCGGGGAGCTGCCACGGGTAGATCGTCATCAGGCTGGGGTCTCCGGCCACATCGATCCGCGACATCAGCTTCCGCCGGGCGGGATCCCGGGCCAGGGTGTCGCTGAAGTCGGCCAGCCCCACCCCCAGGCCGTTGCCGCCGAGAAGTCCCGCCGTCACTGTGTAGGGCCCGCTGAACTGGGCGTGGTATCCGGTCTCAGGCTTCTGTTTGGTGTCGATGGGCTCGCCGATGGTGCGGACCGTCGGGGGTGCCACCTCGAGGGTCGCCGATGCGATGTCGTCGGCTTCGAGGCCTCGCCGGCGCAGGCCGATGGCGGCGTCGATGGCGGTGTGGGTGAAGTGGTTGGCCGGGTACGGCTTGTAGAAGATGCGGTCGGCCTCCCAGCGCTGTCCCAGATCGGCGGTGACTGCGCCGGCGGCGGCTCCGTCGCCCAGCAGCGCCCGGAACAGCCCGAACCGGCCCTCGATCGCGGTCGGCGGACCGGTGAAGCCCCGGACTGCGAGCTGCGCGGCGGTGACTCCCGCCCGTGCGGCCCACCCGCAGTGGAGCCGCTTCACCGTGCCGCCGGCCCGGTTGGCCTCGATGATGCCGCTGGCCATGCTGCAGGCGATGCCCATGGCGTCGGCGATGCGCTCGTCGTCGGCCTCCAGCAGCCGGGCCGCGGCCGCGGCCGATCCCACCGCTCCGCAGATCGAGGTGGCGTGCAGACCCCGCTCGAAGTACACCGACTGGCGGGCGGCGGGGTCGTAGCCGCCCATGCCCAGGCGCACGGCCACCTCCAGGCCGACGGCTACGGCATCGACGAGGGCCGCGCCGGTCGCCTCCCGCCACTCGGCCACGGCCAGCGAGGCCGGCACGACCGACGCGCTGGGATGGAGGATGGACGGCAGGTGGGTGTCGTCGTAGTCCAGCGAGTGAGCCAGGACGCCGTTGACGAAGGCCGCCTCGGCCGCGGCCATCCTCTGGCCTGCGCCGATGGCGGTGGCCTGGTGGCCGGACTGCTGGGCGAGGGCGAACCCGGTGGCCGCCCGGGAGGTGTCCAGTGGGCAGGCCCGCACCGCTATCCCGACGATGTCGACGATGCGCGACGGGATCCCGGCCCGGATCTCCGGCGGCACCGGGCCATCGGCCAGCCGTGCGAGCTGCAGCAGGATCGGGCTCAGCGTCTCGGCCGCGCCGTTGCCGGACCGTTTCCGGCTCATGCCAGAGCCAGCGGTCGGGCCGGGGACCCGGTCGCGCCGACGATGTTGAGGTGGGCCAGCACGAACGCGAATTCGTGCACCCCGTCGGCGGCGAGAGACTCCAGGTCCATCGTCTCGATGATGTTGATTCCCCGCTCCACCAGCATCACCCGGTGGGCGGGCAGCAGCGCATGGCCCTGGCCGGCGGGGATGCGCTCGAACGCCAGCGTGTCGGCACCGACGAGGGCCGCTCCCTGGTCTGCCAGCCATCGGGCGCCGGACTCGCCCACGCCGGGCACGCCCGTATCGGCGCCCCCGAAGAGCCCGACATCGTCGAAGTGCGCACCCCAGCCGCTGCGCACCAGCACGGCGTCGCCGGGACGCACCGGAGTCTGCTGGCGGGCGACCGTCCCCTCCAGCTCGGCCACGGTGATCTCGTGCCCGCCTTCGCAGAACTCCACACCCAGCAGGGCAGGCACGTCCAGCAGCACCCCCCGGCCCGCGAAAGGAGGTAGTTCGTCGATGCCCAGCACCTCGAAACGTCCGCCCGACTGGGCTTGGAAGGCGTCGACGCCGCCGTGCAGTAGCCCCTGGTGGCTCACGTGGGCCAGCGCGTCCACGTGCGTGCCGACATGGCAGCCGGTGGTGAGCAGGTCGGCTGCGGCCGAGCCCCCGCAGGCTCGGGTCCGGTCGCCGTGGCGCCGGTCGAGGCAGTGGCGGAACGGGGGATGGTTGGGCGACTGCGCCATGCCGTTTCGCATGGGGCGGCCCAGGTCGTACACGGTTGCCTCGGAGACCAGGTCGACCAGGCGGTCGGTCGGTCGGCCGGCGCCGGGGCTCACGCCACCACCTTCCTGGCCCGCAACTCGGCGACACGGCCGGCATCCACTCCGACCTCTGCCAGCACCTCGTCGGTGTCGGCGCCCAGCGTCCTCCCGGTGTGGCGGACGGCGCCCGGCGTGGCCGACAGGCCGAACAACACGTTCTGCATCCGGATCGGTCCGAGGTCGGGATCGTCCACCGGGATGACTGCCTCGCGGGCCCGCACATGGGGATCCTCGACGTACTGCTCGGCGTCGTAGACCGGGGCCAGCGCCACCTCGGCCGCTGCGAACGCCTCGGTCACCTCGGCCAGAGAGCGGGCCGCGATCCAGGATCCCACGGCCCGGTCGATCTCGTCGGCGTGTTCGGCCCGGCCTGCTCCGGTGGAGAACCAGGGCGCCGCGGCCATGTCGCCCCGGCCCACCAGTTCCATGGCCCGGCGGGCGACCGGGTCGGCGCTGGTGGACACCGCCACCCAATGGCCGTCGGAGGTGAGGTAGGTGTTGCGGGGGGCGTTGTTGGTTGAGCGGTTGCCCGAACGCTGCGTGATGTGGCCGGTCTGGTCCCACACCACGATGTGGGGTCCGAGCGCGGTGGCCAGGGGCTCCAGGATCGACAGGTCAACCACCTGGCCCTCGCCGCTGGAGCGGCGGTGGTGCAGGGCCATCATCACTGCGGCCACTCCGCTGATGCCCGCCATGCTGTCGGCCAGGCCGAAGGGAGGCAGCGTCGGTGGCCCGTCGGGCACGCCGGTCATGTGGGCGAAGCCGCTCATCGCCTCGATCAGGGTGCCGAAGGCCGGCCGCCGGGCGTACGGTCCGGCTTGGCCGAAACCGGTGATCCGGCATAGGACCAGGCCGGGGTTGCGGGCCGACAGCACATCCCAGCCCAGTCCCCAGCGCTCGAGGGTTCCGGGCCGGAAGTTCTCGATCACCACGTCGGCGGTGGTGGCCAGCTCCAGGAAGACCTCGGCGCCCTCCGGGTCGCTCAGATCAAGGCCGATGCAGCGCTTGTTGCGGGCCACCATCTTCCACCAGAGGCCGTGGCCCTTCTTCTGGGGGCCGTGCCCCCGCAGGCTGTCACCCGCCTCGGGGTGTTCCACCTTGATCACGTCGGCGCCGAAGTCGGCCATGACCTGACCCATTAGCGGTCCGGCCAGCACGTTGGACGCGTCGATCACGCGGAGGTCCGCCAGAGGGCCATTCATGCGGAACGCTGTTTCTCCCACAGGAACACCAGCGTAGTGTTTCTCAGCGAGGGCCTTGATGCCAACCACCCAGGAGGTATCGTCTCGTGTCTCTGAGCACAGAACCAGCAGAACCACATTCAGCCACTGGCTCCGGCCGGAGCGTGGCCGCCATCGACCGGGCCGTGGGTGTGCTGTTCCTGTTCGCCCGCTCCTCGGGCACGCTGGGAGTGACCGAGATCTCCCGGGAGCTGGGAGTGTCCAAGGCCGTCGTCCACCGGATACTGGCCTCCCTGTGCGAGCGCGGCCTCCTGGTTGCCGACCCGCAGAGCCGCCGGTACGCGCTCGGGCCGGCGGTGATGGAGCTGGCGGCCGCCTACCGGGATCAGCTCGATGTGAGAACCCTGGCCCTCGACGAGATGCGGCGGCTCAGCGCCGAGATGGACGAGACGGCCACCCTGTCGGTTCGCTACGGCAACCGCCGCGTCTACGTGGATCAGATCACCCCGCCCCGCGAGGTGAAGATGACCGTCCCCATCGGCGGGTCGTTCCCGCTGCACGCGGGAGCCTCGTCCAAGGCGTTCCTGGCCTGGCTCAACGCCGAGCAACTGGACCTCCATCTGGCTGACAACCCGCTGGACGCCCTCACCGACGCGACCATCGTGTCGGACCGTGAGTTGCGGGCCGAGCTGGTCCGCATCCGTGCCCAGGGCTTCGCGGTGTCGCTGGGGGAGCGGCAGCATGACGCCGGTTCGGTGGCCGCGCCCATCGTCGACCACAATCATGACCCGGTGGCGGTCATCAGCGTCTGCGGGCCGATCGACCGGTTCCGCAACAAGATCGCCCCCTCGGCCGCGGCCGTCGTGGAGGCCACCCGGGCCCTGTCGATCAAGCTCGGCGCGCGCTCTCAGTAGTGCCTGAGTTCGGCCAGCCCCGCGACCGGGTGCGGGTGGCGGCGGTGCAGTTCGCCACCGGCACCGACGTTCACGAGAACCGGGCCACCTGCATCCGGATGCTCGACGCAGCCGCAGCTGAGGGCGCTGAACTGGCCGTGCTGCCGGAGTTCTGCAACCACATCTCGGTGTACACCGACGGCGCTCACTGCCGGGCGGTGGCGGTGCCACTCGATGGTGCCTGGATGGGCTCGCTGGCTGAACGGGTCGCCCGGAACGGGATGTACGCGGCCCTGGCCGTGACCGTGCCTCGCCCAGACGGCACGGTGACGCTCACCAGCGTGCTGCTCGGACCCGACGGCCGGATCACCGCAACCGCCGACAAGCAGATGCTCATGGGCAACGAGCGGGCCTATCTGAGCGCGGGGGAGAGACCCAGCGCGGTGACCGGCACCGCATTCGGGCCGGTCGGGCTCTACGCGTGCATGGACGGCGTGACCTTCGAGACGCCCCGCGCCCTGGCGGTGAGCGGCGCCCGGCTGCTGTGCAACAGCCTCAACTCCTTCGCCCGCGACGAGGCCAGCCTGCACGTTCCGGTGCGGGCCGCGGAGAACGGGGTCTGGGTGGCGGCGGCCAACAAGGTCGGCTCGCTCCTGCCGGCCGGGCGGGCGGCGGAGTTCGCCGAGGCGCTCGGCGTTCCCGCCGAGGCCCTCGAGGGCGCGGGAGAGAGCCAGATCGTCGACCCTGACGGCACGGTGGTGGTCAAGGCCCCACTGACGGGCGAGGCGGTGGTGGTGGCCGACGTCGACCTGTCACAGGGCCGGCCTCAACGGCTGGAGGGTCGCAGGCCTCGGGTATACGGCCCGCTGGCCGGGACCGGCACGGCCACTCCGGCCCCGGTGGAGGCTGTCGGCGTGACGGCTGCATGCGTGCCCGCGGCACAGACGGACCCTGATCTCATAGGTCGAGCGATCGGCTCGGGGGCCTCGCTGGTGGTGCTGCCCGAGCTGACCCCGGCACCGGCCGGCATCCCCGCTGGGGTGCTGGTGGTCACCACCGCCGAGCGCGACGGACAGCACGTGGGCCAGGTGTGGACCGCCGGGGGGATGGTCCACGAGCAAGCCCAGATTCACCGCTGCGACCGCCACTCGGACGTCACCCGCCTGGGGGAGGGGATCAGCCTCTACCGGACGCCGTTCGGCGACATGGCGGTGATCGTGGGCGACGACCACCGCCACCCGGAGACCATCCGGCTGGCCGCGGTGGCCGGCGCCAACCTGGTGGCGGTGTGCTGGCAGCCCGAGCACCACTGGGAGTGCGATCTGGGGTTGGTGGAGCGGGCCGCCGAGAACCGTGTCAGTCTGGCCGCCTGCGCGCCGCCCGGACCGCTGGCGGCCACCATGCTGCTCGACCCCCCGGCCGACTCGCTGTGGAACCCGCGCCGGTCGACCAGCTTCGACGGCACCATCAACGCGCCGGTGTGCGTACGGGCCGCCCCGGGTGACGGTCTGCTGGTGGGCGCCCTGCATCCCGGGCGGGCCGCCCGCCGGGAAGTGTCCAGGGACACCGACCTGGTCGGCGGCCGGTCCCGGGCCGCCGCCGCCGTGCTGGCCCAGCCGGCTGCCCAGAGGCCTCGCAGGTAGCCGCGCGAATCCGGTCCATACGGGCGAGGCCGTGGCCCGAGCGGCCCGTGAGCGCAGCGAACAGGAGCGGGAATGATCTTGCCCCGACGTGACGGGCTTGCACCTGCCCGCGAGTGTTCGCGGCGCCTAGCGGTCGGGGACCCGGGCCAGCACCGACCGGGCCTGACGTATCACGGCAGGGTCGATGAACTCGCCGTCGAGCACGGCCACTCCCCGTCCCTCGGCGGCGGCCGCCTCCAGCTCGGCCATCACCGCCTCGGCGTGGGCGACCTCCTCCGCCGTCGGGGTGAAGGCCTCATTCACCGCGGCCACCTGCTTGGGGTGGATCACCGACCGCCCGCCGAAACCGAGGCGGCGCAGCGACTCGCTGGTGGCCGCCAGGCCCTCGGTGTCGTCGAGGTCGGTGAACACCGGCCCGCACGGCGCGATCAGCCCGACGCCAACCGACGCCACCACCACGCGCGTGCGGATCGGCCACATCTCCAGCCCGTCGGGCGACGGCATCATGCCCAGGTCGGCGGCCAGGTCGGCCTCGCCCAGGGCCAGGCGCACCACCCCGGGAACCGAGGCGACCTCGTACACCTTGAACACGCCCTCGGCCGACTCGATGAGCGCCATGACCGGGCATCCGCCGAAGTCGGTCGCACAGGTGTCGGGGTCGGCCTTGGGCACGACCACCCCGGCCAGGCCGATGCCGTCGGCCACCAGCGACCGGATCATGGCGGCGTCGATGTCGAGGAGGTCGGGGCGGTTGTTGACCCGCACCCACACCGGCGCGCCTGAGTTGGCTCGCAACCAGCTCGCCACCGCCTCCCGGGCGGCCGGCTTGGCCGCCTCGGCCACCGCGTCCTCTAGGTCGCAGATGACCTCATCGGCCCCCGAGGCCAGGGCCTTGTCGAAGCGCTCCGGGGTGTCGCCGGGAACGTACAGGGAGGTGCGGGTCATGGCGGTATCGGCTCCTAGCGGCCTGCTTCAGGAGGTTGACGCTGGTGGGCGCTCGCCCATACTGTCAGTAGAACGAAACGCTGTTCCTGTCGACGGAACACTAGCCGCCCAGATGGCCGGAGGATCCATGCGCGAGACGTTGAAGGGCGTCCAGGACATTTTCGATGATGCAGGTCCGACCGACGCCACTGCCACGTTCGACCGGCTCTGGTCGATCACCGGCGAGATCATGGCCAAGCTCCAGTCCCGATTCGAGCTGGCCCGCGACCCCAGCACCGACGATCTGGAGTCGTACCGGGGCGAGGCCGAGTATCCCGGGGGTCGGCTGGCGGCCTACGCCGGACCGGAGATCGACTGGCTCGTCCACTCGTGGATCGGCAACCCGCCGCTGGGGTTCACCAACATGCACGTCACCGCCTGGCTCGGCCCCCACATCGACGTGCCCCACCTCGGGATCGCCTGGGGCACCCTGCCCGACCTCTGGTTCTACATCGACTTCAACCCCCGTTCGGACCTCATGCTCGACACAGAAGCGCTCGACAAGTACTGGGAGCCGCTCAACGAGGAGTTCCTGGAACTGCGAGCCGACCCGGGGCTGTCGACGTTCACCTCCCGGGAGCTCTACATCCGCCAGGCCCTCAGCCACACCGCGGTGTGCTTCACCACCCCCGGGATCACCCACGACGAGGCCCGGCTCGAGCAGGTGCGCGGGCTGGCCCACCGCCGGGTGGACCAGTGGCTGCACTGGGTGGACGAGGCCGAGCCCGTGCGGTATGAGCGCCGCGAGCGTCTGGCCGCCGACGACCTCGCCCGGCGGCGCACCATCGCCGAGCGCGACCCGGCCAACGTGATGGGGGTGCGGTTCTTCGGCCCCGAGATGTGCGACCGCCTGGTGCGGGCCCTGTGGGGCGGCGACCGGGTGCTGCCCCGACCGAGCTGAGAGCACACAGGGAGGCTCCCCATGCTCATCAAGAACCACTGGTACGCCGTCGAGTTCGGCCGGCAGGTCGGCGACCGGCCCCTTCAGGTGAAGGTCCACGGCCACGACCTGGTGCTGTGGCGCAGCCCCAACGGCACCGTCAACGCCCAGTCCGACCTGTGCGTGCACCGGGGCGGGTCGCTGGCGGGCGGCGAGGTGGTCGGCGACTGCGTGCGGTGCCCGTACCACGGCTGGCGCTACGACAGCGACGGGGCGTGCGTGGAGATCCCGGCCAACCGGGATGACCTGCCCATCCCGCGCAAGGCCCGCATCGACACCTACCCCTGCGTGGAGCGCTACGGCTTCGTGTGGGTGTTCCTGGGCGACCTGGCCGCCGAGCAGCGGCCGCCGCTGCCGGAGCTGTACGGCATGGAGCTGCACACCGAGGCCCGGGCCGAGGGGTTCCGGGCCGTGCAGGGCGAGTTCACCTGGAACGCCAACTACGACCGGGTGCTGGAGAACGCCATCGACATCGCCCACACCCCGTTCGTGCACGCCGGGTCGTTCGGCAACCGCGACGAGCCGGAGATCCAGGACTTCGACCTCGAGGAGGTACACCACAACGGCCACTTGGCGTCGGTGAGCGCCACCGTCGACCTCAAGCCGCCCCTTCCGTCGGGGATATGGCGGCTCATCGCCAGGAAGGAGCGCCCGCCGGTGCGCACCTCCACCGGCTTCTATCCGCCCAACGTGTCCCTGCTGATCGTGCGCCTGCCGATGGGGGACATGCGCCTGTTCACCGCCGCGGTGCCCCTCGACGAGCACGTCACCGTGTCGAAGTTCTGCATGATGCGCTCGTTCTTCACCGGGGGCTGGGCCGACAAGGACTCCCACAAGCGCACCCTCAAGATCTTCCGGGAGGACCAGCCGACCGTGGAGGGTCAGCGGCCGGAGCTGCTGCCCTTCGACCTGTCGGCCGAGCTGCACGTCAAGTCCGACTCCATCCAGCTGGCCTACCGGCGCTGGCGCCAGGAGCAGCTGGACAAGGGCCTGGGGCTGGCCGCCCCCACCGACGAGGAGTCCAGGCGGGCCGCGGCGGTGATCCCGTCGCCGGCCCGGGCCGCCGAGCCCGAGATGGCCAGCGCCTGGGTGTTCCCCACGGTCGGATCGGCCGCCGCCGGAGCGGACTCATGAACTCCGGGCAGGTCTGTGGGCCGCCGGTTGCGACCGGAGCGGACGCATGAGCCTCTCGGCCGAGTTGTGCCTGGGAACGGTGGAGACCATCGCGGCCCGCCTTCAGTTGGAGGAAGCCGAGCACACCGAGTTGGCCTCGGCCATGGACGGGTCGCCGGTGGGCGTGCACCGGGTGCTGGCCCGCGACGGGGTGGCCGCCCTGGTGTACGTGTCCATGACCGTCGAAGCCTTCGGACTCGACAGCCACATGTGCTTCGCGTTCACCCCGCCCGACAGCGCGGTGCCCCACTTCACGGTGGACTCGGTGCTGGCCGGACCCCACTACGCCTTCCACCTCGACCTCCTGCCCCGGGTCGACCCCGGAGCCGGCCTGGCCTACATCGACCACTGCTTCGTGCCGCTCACCGACGCCCACAGCCGGGCCGCCGAGATAGACGGGCTGACCCCCGCCCACCTGTCGCGGCGCCAGTGGCAGCTCATGTCGGCGTGGATGCTGGCCCACCGGGCCGACGAGGGCGGCTTCAGGGCGGTGTTCGGCACGGTCGCGGCCTACCGCGACCACTGGCTCGACCTGGTGGTCGACGGCGTGCCCGACAGCGTGCTCGACGGCGCCACCGCCGAGCAGTTCGCCGAGCGGGACGCCCGCCACCGGGCCGCCCTGTTCAACCCCGACGTCGACCCGGTGTGGGCCCAGGTGGACCGCCTGCTCGGCCCCGACGTGAGCGCCCGCATCCGCGACAGCCTCAAGACCGCGGCCCGCACCTAGAACGGAGTCCCACCATGACCAAGACCGAAGCCTCCGAGTGGCGGCAGACATGACCGAGTCCGAAGCCTCCGAGTGGCGGCAGACATGACCGAGTCCCAAGCCTCCGAGTGGCAGCAGACATGACCGAGTCCGAAGCCTCCGAGTGGCAGCAGCGCATCACCGGGGAGTGGTACGGCCTGCCGTCGGTGTTCGACGCCGACGGCAGCCACACCGGGTTCAACAAGGTCAGCCGGGCCAGCGTGTTCGCCGACGGCAAGGTCACCTACTGGATGCAGTGCAACTTCATGAACACCGGCCCGCTGCGCAACCGCTTCGAGATCAAGGACTTCGAGTTCGGGGTGGACGACCAGGGCGACAACCGGATCTACCAGGGACCCGACTTCTACGGCGCCGGCCACCCCTACGGCTCGCTGGTGGACTCGCACTACTACGCGCCGGGCTGGCGGGCCGACCTCAACACGATGAACCAGATCCTGGCCGACGGGGTGACCCAGGTGTACTCGTCGCTGCTGTACGAGGGTCCCACCATCTTCTCGGTGTTCAACGGGGTGTACCTGAACGCCCACGACTACGACACCAACCCCGAGACCAAGGCCCGCATCGACGCCCACCTGGAGACCGAGCAGCAGATGGCCGCCTGGCCCCACACCCTGCCCGACCGCACCGGCGGCGAGTGGGCCGGGGACTGCGAGGTGTTCGGGGCCGACCAGCAGCGCCGGGGCAGCGTGAGTGTGCGCATCCGCCACGACCCGATCGACCTGGTGCGGGCCACCCAGCGGTGGGAGATGTCCGGGGAGGTCGACCGGTCGTCCACCTACGTGCGCACCCGGTCCAACGGCAACCGCCACACCTACGACGGCCCCGACCTGTGGGGCAACGCCCTGGCCTACGGCCGGGCCCTGTACACCACCCAGCACCACGCCAGCGAGGCCTTCAAGGTCAAGGGCCGCGAGTTCATCATCGACCGCGACTACACGATGGCAGCAGTCTGGAAGCTGTACACCGGCGACCGGATGACCGACGTCGTCTTCGGTGCCCTCACCTGGTCGCCGGACGGCTAGAGAGCGTCAGCCCACGGTCACGGTCACGGCGCGGCCGTGTTCGTCGGTGTCCTGCACGAGCTCGAATCCGGAGGCGCCGACCGGGTCGCGCATCGCCCACAGCCGGCGGCTGCGCAACGGCGACGGCTGGGCGGCCGCCACCAGCATCGGCCCGACCGTCCGGCGCAGCGGCCAGCTGCCCTCCACCTCGGGAACCGGCGCCGACAGGTCGAGGCTGGGCTCGATCCCGGCGGACTCGGGAACGGCCACCCCCACGACATCGGCCACCGACCGGCCCGCGAGCGAGAAGAACCCGCCGGTGAGCTGGCGGCCGGGGCCTGCCAGGACGCTGTAGGACTCGAACTCGTAGCCGAACCGGGGCCAGGCGCCCCGACCGGTCATGGTCCCGGGGATCCACTCGGTGCCGGTGCCGATCACGTCGGGACCGAGGTAACGGCGCTGGGCGCCGTCCACCTCGATGTCGAAGGCCCATTCGCCGGCGAAGGCCGCCATGGCGTGCCCGTCCAGCTCCGGCGAGGGCTCGCAGTGCTGGACCACCCGCAGGCGGCCTCCGGGCGCCGGCTCGACGCGGCGGCGTTGGGTCACCGAGCCCCGGAAGGCGCCGTCGGGATCGAAGACGTACTCCGTGACCAGCCAGCCGCCCCCGAACGGGTCGGCTCGGGACGGGTCGCCCCCTAACGGGTCGGCTCGGGACGGGTCGCCCCCGAACGGGTCGCTGCCGTACGGGTCGCCCTCGAACGGGTCGCCCTCGAACGGGTCGGCTCGGGACGGGTCGCGGCTGGATGAGCCTGGCGAGCCGTTCATACCGGGTCGAAGGCCATGGTGCCGTAGACGGCCCCCAGCCGCTGCTCGCCCCGGTACCAGATGTGGAGCACGGCCTTGGTGGAGCCGTCCAATGAGGCCACCTCGCGGCGCCACACCCGGCGACCGGCCCCGCTGTGGAGGAACTGCCCGCTGAGGCCGCGTCCGCCGTTCAGCGCCGCGCTGCCCACCACCTCGCCCGCCGGGGTCCACACCGTCCAGCCGTCGGATGCCAGGATGAACGACGTGTCGGGAGCGAAGCCGAGCCCCGACTGCTCCACCGCCAGAACGTCGTGCCCGGGCCCGGAGCGCTGCCCGTGGTCGGGCGCCACTGTCTCGGTGCAGTCGATCGGGTCCGACGGCCGGAGATCCGGGCCGAGGCAGTCCAGCCGTCCCGACCACCGTCCGGGTCGGAGCAGCAGGAGCTGGTCGCGGCCGGCGGCGGGGTCGTCGCGCCCTGCGGCCGCGTCGATCGGCTCGGCCTGCGGCGGCGGGGGCTCCGAGGCGTCGCCCCGGCGCAGGTACTCGCCCACGACCGTCCAGCGGAGCCGGTCGCCCCGGCTGAGCAGTGCCAGCGAGAGCTGGCGGGTGCCGTCGGGCACGACGAGCAGGAAGAACCGCTGCGACAGGCCCACGCTGGGCCAGTAGTTGTGGGCGGCCACCAGGCCGTCTCCCAGCACCTCGGCCGACCCGATGTTGAGCGGGCCCTCGTAGGTCCGGTGCGAGCCGTGGTCGGCGATGGTGTAGGACCCCGACAGCGAGAACGGGCCCTCGAAGCTCACCTCCACCGTGACCCGGCCGGCATGGTCGTCGGCCCGCACCGTGCGGGTGTCGCGGCCCATGCCGGCGAATCGGCCGTCGGCGCCGTACACCTCGGCCGCGCCGACCCACTCACCGAGTCCCCGGCGGAACGAGCCTCCGCTCACGCCTGCATTAGGCGCACCGTCTGGGTGTCCACCGGTGTGGCCACCAGCACCGGGCCGAGGTCGGTGCCGGGCGGCTGGGGGGCCAGGTACCGGCCCTCGGTAGCCACCTCCAGCCCGTCGGTGGCGAACGGGTAGGGATCGACCTCGTACACCGCGCCGGGACGCTCGGTCACCGAGACGGTCACGTCGTCGCCGACCGCCCGGGGCACGTTGTGGAACTCCGCGGTGCCCCGCTCGCCCTCCGGCACCAGGTGGAAGTACAGCGACAGCGTGTCGAAGAACTGGAGCTGCTTGTAGGCGTTGAAGATCAAGTCCTCGTCGGCGAGGGCTGCGTCTTCGCCGGCCAGGTCCTGCTTGAGCCGGTGCTGGCGGCTCTCCTCGGCCTCCAGCATGGCGTCCACCTCGGGGCGCATGTCGTCACCGATCATGTCCAGGAAGATCTTGTCGCTGAGCCCGTAGCGGCCGCAGTACAGCCCGTAGGTGTGCATCGACGAGATGACGCCGCTGAAGGGATGGTGGGCCTCGTTGAACGCCGGCGAGGAGGCCGAGGTGGCCACGATCTGGGCCAGCGGGGTGGCCGTCAGGTTGTAGGGGAGCCCGGTGTCGGGGTTCTGGGGGGCGCGGGCGTCGAGGTCGGCCCAGCCGGCGTCGTGGTGGTCGACGATGTACTGCATGGGCTCGGCCGGCTCCAGGCCGGCGAAGGCGTCGTTGCCGAAGTCGGCGGCCAGCGAGCCCGCGAAGGCGGTGTGCTGGTGCATGGCGATCACGAAGTGGGCGGCGTCGGCGGCGCCGCCGGCGGGCGGCTGGACGATCATGGCCGCTGCACCCGGGCGAAGTCCTGGATCTGGAACAGGTTGGTCCTGCCGTCGCGCACCTTGTGGGTGATGATCCGGCGGGTGTCGGGGTCGAGGAAGTAGTGGTTGTTGTAGACGATGGTGTTGCTCACCCGGCTGTCGATGGTGAACACGTAGTTGTAGGGCGTCAACTCGGCGCCCTCGAGGGTCAGCTGGTCGCTCTCGGCGAAGCACTGCTTGCCGTCGACCGAGATCGGGGTGTCGTACACCGTCTCGCCGACGCCGTAGAGGTTCTCGAAGTGCTCGTGGAGGTGCCAGGTCCGGTCGTCGAGCCAGTACACGTCCATGTGGACGGCGCTCGACTCCAGGAAGTCGCCGGCGGGGCTGAAGCTCTTGCACAGCCCCTCCCAGCGGCCCATGAAGCACTGGTATGGCCGGGGTGACGGCACGCCGTAGTCGTTGTCTCCGCTCATCCGTCGAATAGTAGAGTCTGGACACCAACTATGAAACTGCGTTCCTCTGAGCGGAACTTCCGTGGCTGAGTCCGGCGCCGGCGGGGCCTGCACTCCGATGGTTCGAGGGTGGCACTTCTCCTTCGACGCCGGCGGGGACCCGGCGCTGGCCACCCTCTACTACCCCGGCGACCGCAGCCGGCTGGAGGAGGCCCGGCTCACCGGACAGGTGCCCGCGTTGCAGTCCGGCGGGCCGTGGCCGGTGCTGATCATGATGCCGGGCATCAATCTGGCGCCCGACAGCTACCGCTGGATGGCCCACCGGCTCGTGCCCTCGGGGCTGTGCGTGGTGACTTACGCGACCATCGGGTCGCTGGGTCCCGCGGGCCGGGGCATCACCCCCGGCCTCGACGTGGGCGCACTCGCTCCCGCGAGCCTCGGCACCCGGCCGGTGGCCACCGCGCTCCAGCCGCTGCTCGACTGCCTGGCCGGCATCTCCGGCGCGGGCGACTCCCCGGTCGTCGGCCGGCTGGATCTGGGCCGGGTGGTGGTGGGCGGCCACTCGGCGGGCGGCACCGCGGCGCTGCACAGCAGCGACCCCGGCTTGGTGCCGGGCCTGCGGGCAGTGTTCGCCTACGGGGGCCACACGATGACGGCCACCTCGCTGGGTCACGGCGAGGCCGAGGTGGTGGCCATCCCGGCCGAGGTGCCGGTGATGCTGATGGGCGGGGCGAGCGACGGGGTCATCGCGGCCAGCCGCGACCGCTACCACCGCGACGGAACCGGCGGGGGCGGCGTCCACGATCCCGTCCGGCGCACCTTCGAGGAGGCTGTCGGGCACCGGCGGGGGGACTCGTGGCTGGTCGAGCTGGCCGGCGCCGGCCACTTCGCGGTCTGCCATCCGGTGGACACCACCACCGGCCGCGCCTTCCTGGAGCCCGACCCGGACACCGACCCGGCGGTGCGGGACCTGCTCGGAGACCTGATCGCCGCGTTCATCGCCTCCTGCTTGGAGCCTGGGGCCGATGCCGGCCTGAGACGCCTGGTCGCCCACGAGCGGGTGGCCCGCTGGGACCGGCGCTAGGGAGCCGACATGGGAAAGCGGATCGTCATCACCGGCAGCACGAGGGGGATCGGCAACGGGCTGGCCCGGGAGTTCCTGAAGCGCCGGTGCCGGGTGGCCGTCAGCGGGCGCTCGGCCGGCCAGGTCGAGGCGGTGGTGGCCGAGCTGGGCCAGTACTACGGCGAGTCGAGGGTGTGCGGCGCGGCCTGCGACGTGACTGACCCCGAGCAGCTCCAGGAGCTGTGGGACTGCGCGGCGGACGCCTTCGGCGGGGTCGACATGTGGGTCAACAACGCGGGCATCAGCGTCAGGCGCCTGCCGCTGTGGGAGCAGGACGACCAGGACCTGGCCGCGGTGGTCGACACCAACGTGACCGGGGCGATGCTGGCCAGCAAGACCGCCATCGCCAACATGCTGCAGCAGGGCCACGGGCAGCTATGGAACACCGAGGGATTCGGGTCCGATGGCGCCACCCAGCCCGGCATGGCCGCCTACGGTGCCACCAAGCGGGCGGTGCGATACCTGCAGAAGGCCCTGCGCAAGGACACCGCAGGCACCCCGGTGCAGGTCTGCACCGTGTCACCGGGAATAGTGGTGACCGACCTGCTCGTCGGCGACTACGACACCACGTCGGAGGAGTTCGAGCGAGCGAAGCGGATCTTCAACATCCTGGGCGACGAGGTCCACACCGTAACCCCGTGGCTGACCGACCACATGCTGGTGGCCGACAAGTCGGGGGCCCGGGTGGCCTGGCTCACCCGCCGCAGAGCCTTCGCCCGGTTCATGTCCGCCCCGTTCCGCACCCGCGACCTGTTCGCCCACCTAGACACAGAGTGACCGCTAGACGGTCAGAGAGGGGGCGAGCGCGATCGCGCCGGCGGGCGGCTACTGGTCGGGCTCGCCGGGGGTGTCGCGGAGGCGGGCCCGAAGCTCCGCCAACTCCGCTTCGGCGGCAGTTGCCCGTGCCTCGGCGGCTGTGCGGCCAGTGGCTTCTTCGGTGGCCCGTGCCTCGGCGGCGGACGCCCGTGCTTCGGCTGCGGCTGCTCGGCCCGTTGCGGCCGATGCTTGGGCTTCGGCTGCTTTGCGGGCGGCGTCTGTGTCGTCGGGGTCGGGGAGCCAGGTGTGTTCGGTGATGTCCCATAGCCGCAGTTTGGGCGGCCGCCAGCACAGGTCGAGGCCGAGCACGTCGCTGCGGCCGCGCAGAGCGCCGGCGGCATCGGGGGTGACCTCGATGGGGGTCCAGCGGCCCGAGTGGCGTGTCTCGCCCTGCAGGGGCGGGTCGAGCAGGTCTCCGCCGGTGGGGTCGAGGCGCCAGTACTCGGCCACGCCGAGTTCCGCGTACTTGTCGGGCTTGTTCTGCAGGTCGACCTTGAGCGTGTTGGGCGAGGCGATCTCCAGCGCGAAGCACGGCGCGGCGCCGGCGTCCCACACCCGGTAGGTGTTCTTGCCGTTCACTGCGGCCGTGTCCACCCCGAACGCGACGGCCACGTCGGGCGCGACCACCGCTTTGCGGTCGCCTTTGCGGTAGTAGACGTTGATGTCGCAGCACACCCATGCCCCGGCGTCGCCGCGCCCGTCGAACCAGCGCCGCAGCGCCCACACCAGCTCCATGCGCCGCTTCGTCTGCAAATCCCCCTCCGGCATCGGGGGCCCCTCCGGGTAGTAGATCTCCACCTCGGGAGGTCTGGTCACTGTCGAACCCATGAGCGCACCTCCGATCCGCTGCACCCGACGCTACCCCCGACCGCGCCGCGGTGCAACCACAGACTATGAGAACACACGACAACCCACAACACAACGCCCAGCGTCGTCGCGGTGGCCCGGCGCGCGGGGCTGGCCTCGGGCGTCGCATGGACTGGATCGCCATGCACGATGTCATATGGACACGATGATTTATGCCATGTCTGCTGTAGAATGCACGCGATAATAGTATGCGCGATAATAGGGTCGACATTCTGTATGAACGGGTGTTGTCCATACACCGAGGCCGCCGCAGCAGGGTTCCTGCACGCCTGAGCCGGATTCGCCGACGCCGCCCGGCAGGTGCAGGCTCCGGCACGCCGCCTAGTCCAGTGTCCCGTCAAACAAGGAGACCACCATGGCAGGCGCCCGGGCCCGTTCTCTCTCTCTCTCTCTCTCTCTCTCTCTCTCTCTCTCTCTCTCTCTGATCTAGCCGGACCCGCCGGGCCGGGGTGGCCCGGTGCCTGACCGTCACCCTCGTCAGCAATACCGGGCAGAGGACGCATGACGGCGAGGTATAAGAACGAAGGCAGCGGCAGAAGTCGGTTGGGGCTGAGGATGCTGCGGGTCCCGCTGGTGTCGTTGCTGGTGCTGGTGGCCGTCGCGTTGGTGTCGGTGTTCCCGGCCGCGCCCGCGGATGCGCAGAGCGCCCCGACGGGCAAGGCATTCATCACCAATGTCTTTCGGGGGGTTCACCTCGGCTACGACGTCACTTGGCGGGACTACGTGGATGACGACACGCGCCGCGACGCGAGTGTCACGGGCTACGACGTGCAGTACCGGGAGAAGGACACGACGTCGTGGAGCGACCATCCGCACAGCGGGACGTCGTGGTTCGCCCGCATCACCGGTCTGACGGTGGGGAAGACGTACGAGTTCCGGGTCCGCAAGAAGAACGCCACCGGCGCCGGCCCGTGGTCGGACATCGAGGAAGCTGTCCAAAGCGTGCATTCGAGACCCTCGGGCATCGACCCGCCCATGTGGATCCGGGTGACGCCCGGCAACACCAAGGCGACGTTCACCTGGAGCGCGCCGTCGTTCACCGGCGGCAGGACGCTCGGCGGCTACCGGATCTCGGTGCGGGAGGCGGACCCGCCAGCGGGCTCGACGTTCGGAACGAAGAACGTCATGGTGAGCGGGGCCGGGACCACGTCGGGCGAGGTCACCGGCCTGACGAACGGCAGGGAATACATCGCCAACATGCGGGCGGTGGATGCGGACAATTTGCTTGGGAGCGCCTCGGACTGGCTGACGTTCACGCCGCGTGCCTCGACCCGCCAAGTGTCGTTCGCGCAGTCAAGCTACAGCGTGGCCGAGGGCGCGAGCGTGACGCTGACGGTGAACGTCTCGCCGGCGCTGACGACGGAGAGCAGCGTGAACGTGATCACGGCGAGCGGCGGGACGACGGCCGCGAGTTCGGACTACTCGGTGACGGGGCTGACGGGTCTCAGCCTGACCCTGCCTGCGAACGCGACGACCGCGACGTTCACGGTGGCGGCGGTGGCGGACACGGACGTGGAGGACCCGGACGAGAAGATCGAGTATGTGCTCGAGGCCGTCCAGAACGCGGACTATGTCGTGAGCGGCAGCGGCGACACGGCGGTGGTGACGATCACCGACGACCTTCCCAGTGTCACGGTCAGCTTCGGGGCGGCGACCTACAGCGTGGCTGAGGGAAGCAGCGTAACGGTGACCGTCACCCTGAGCGCCGACCCGAAACGCACCGTCACCATACCGATCACCAAGTCCAACCAGGGCGGGGCAACCAGCGCCGACTACTCCGGCGTGCCTGCGAACGTCACCTTCAACACGGGAGAGACCTCCAAGAGCATCACCTTCGCCGCCACTTCCGACAGCGTGGACGACGACGACGAGTCGGTCACCCTGGGTTTCGGGACGTTCCCCAGCGGCGTATCCGCGGGGACCACCAGCACCACGTCGGTCTCCATCACCGACGACGACCCGCCTGCCGACGTGGACGCGGCCTTCGAGCAGAGCTCCTACACGGTGGCTGAGGGGAGCAGCGTGACGGTGAAGGTGACGCTGAGCGTCGCCCCGGAGCGGAGCATCACGATCCCGATCACCAAGTCCGACCAGGGCGGGGCAACCAGCGCCGACTACTCCGGGGTGCCTGCCAGCCTGACCTTCGGCGCCAGCGATACGGAGAAGAGCATCACCTTCGCTGCCACTTCCGACAGCGTGGACGACGACGACGAGTCAGTCACGCTGGGTTTCGGGACGTTCCCCAGCGGCGTATCCGCGGGGACCACCAGCACCACGTCGATCTCCATCACCGACGACGACACCGCCGGGGTGACCGTCAGCCAGACCATGCTTACGGTGCAGGACGGAGCGACGACGACCTACACGGTCGTGCTGGACTCGCAACCCACGGCGAACGTCGTGGTGGCGGCGACCAGCGGCACACCGGCGAGGGCAACGGTGGCGCCGGCGTCGCGGACGTTCACGACGACCAACTGGAACACGCCGCAGACGTTCACGGTGACGGGGGTGGCCTCGGGATCGTCCACGATCAGGCACGCGGCCACCAGCACCGACCCGAAGTACCCGAGCAGCCTCTCCATCGGCTCGGTGGCGGTGGCGGTCAACCCCGACGACACGACGTTGAGCGCGCTGTCGTTCAGCTTCAGCGCAGACGGTGGCGTGACCTTTCCCGGCAGTGGGAAGCTGACGCCGGAGTTCGATCCGGCCACGCGCACCTACACGATGGAGATCTCCCCCAGCGCGACCCATGTCAAGTTCACGCCCACCGCGAACCACCCCGACGCCACGATCACCGTGAACGCAGTGGCAACGGCCAGCGGCGCGTCCAGCGCCGCCATCCCGGTCGGCGCGGGCAGAGTCACTGTGGCTGTAACGCCGCCCTCCGGGGTAGTCGAATCCTACGTTTTCGTGCTCTCGTCGGGCGGCGGCGGAGCGGCGGGGGAGCTCGGGAACGCCGTCTGGACCGCCGCATTGGTCATGCGGGACCTCAACGGGACATTCCTGGGCTGCTCCACCATGACTCAATTCGCTGCGGGCGACCGCTGCGACAACACGTCCACGCTGTCGCAGGACACCTTCTACTTCGCCGGCGGGCGAGGCTGGTCCGCCACCGACACGGAAAGCCGGGGGGACAACGACTGGCGGTTCTCCAGGCAATACGGCGGCGTCAGGATTAGCGAGCTACACACCAAGAACGAGGGCGCTAACGCGCCGAGAACGCTGGTCCTGACCTTCACACAGGATGTCCCGGAAAGCCTGCGCAACAGCCTGACGCTGGTCTTCGACGGGCGCTCGTTCCCGCTCCGGGACGGCATCAGCCCACAGAGTGCCCCGAACTCGATCCAGTGGTCCGACACCGGCATCGCCCAGAATGAGCACGCAGACGACCAGGTGGTCGACGTGGGCCTCTACCTGAACCCGGTCGGCCCCAGCGTGACGGAGTGGCAGCCGACGATGAGGGCGCGCCGCATCAACAACAGCCACGCCAAGGCCGGCTGCGGGAGCGACGTGGACTGCAGCGACCCCGTCGTGTTCGGCGGCAACCGCTTCTCCGTCAACGCCCCCAGGTACGGCGGGCTGCGCAGCTACCACGTCGAGGAGCTCACGGTGGAGTTCGTCGCTCGGTACGGCCACTCCGAAATCATTCGCCGCGTCACGCTCACCGTCCACGAGGACGAGCTCGGCTACAGCACGGTGAGCTTGAACGGCATGATGCTGGAGCTGACGGCAAACCGGCAATCGATACAGTTGCCCATCCGCCGCCAGAACCGGGTGGGGAACACCAACACCTGGGTCTGGGGGTTTGAGAGCAGCGACGCCCTGGCCTGGGGCGCCTATTCGACGGTCGGGGTGCGCATCATCCCGGTCACCACCGGCCTGCAGACGGTGCGTGTCTACTACGACGAGATGCGGAACGGGCAGGCGGTGGACGGCTTCGTGCGCTGGGACGTCGCACGGCCCAAGCCCCACGCGACGCTCGGCGAGGCGCTCATCGCCGTGATTCCGGGCGAGTTCGTCAGCCTCTACACCAGGGAGAAGGCGATCACCACCCATGCCAGGCTGCTGCTGCGCGGGGACTGGCCGGGCAGCACGATCGAGTACGGCAAGGGGGCCTGGGACGCTCCTCCGGCCAGCTTCACCGCGGTGGGCGCCGACGGGCTGACCGGGGCGATCGCGCTCAGCGCCGAGAAGAGCAACACCTACGTGTGGGTCAGGGTCACCAACGGCGACCAGGTCCACACGCACCTGGTGATTATCGACCCGCCGCCGCGCACGTTCAAGGTGACCCCGGAGCTGCGCCTCACGGAGGGCGAGACGGGGCAGGTGACGGTGAGCCTGGGCAGCCCGGCGACCCGGGGCGGCGTGTCGTTCAACGTGAGCGCCGGCTACGGCGACGGCGGGGCGACCGCGGCTGACGTCGGCGAGATCGTGTCGACGGTCACGATCCCCGAGGGCCAGCGGAGCGCAAGCATCGCCGTGCCCATCGTGGACGACGAGGCGGTGGAGGACGACGAGAGCTTCACCGTGACGGTGTCGCACGTCGGCGAGCCGCTGTGGGCGGTGGAGCCCGCCAAGACCGGCGCGGCGACGGTGACCATCGACGACAACGACGAGCCGCCGGAGGGTCCCGAGCCGTGGAACATCCAGGTCACGCCGGGCGACGGCACGCTGACGGTGACGTGGAACATCTCCTCCCGCGCGGGATACGAGGACGCGGAGATCTGGCACGTCTTGCGGTGGAGCCAGGAGTTCGGCGTGTGGGCCAACCCGCGCGACCGCCGGGCCGTGGGCAAGAACGACGGCCTGTCGGTGGACCCCGGCGTGACCAGCTACACGATCACCGGGCTCAAGAACGGCGTGGCCACCGGCGTGTTCATCCGCTCGATGGTCGGCTACCGCACCAACATGAGCGAGCGCGACGGGAGCTCCAGCAAGTGGGTCCGCACCAAGGGCGCGCACACCACGCCGGTGGCCCCGCCCAACGAGTCGCCCACAGTTGCCGGCGCCATCGCAGACGCCGCCATCCCAAACCAGAGCGGTACCAGCCAGGTATCGCTGTGGGGCGTGTTCAGCGACGCCGACGGCGACGACCTGACCGTCACGGCGGACTCGTCGGATGACAGCGTCGCCACCGTGTCGGTGTCCGCCGACCACTCGACGCTCACGGTGAGCGCCCAGGCGCGGGGAACGGCAACCGTCACGGTCACCGCAGACGACGGCAACGGCGGCACGGCCCAGGACAGCTTCACTGTCACGGTGAAGGCCGCGCCGGTGGTGGCCTCGGCCATCGCCGACGTGAGCGAGCTGGAGATCGACGCGACGCACGACGTCTCGCTGTCGGGCGTGTTCAGCGACGCCGACGGGGACGGCCTGACCGTCACCGCAGCGTCATCGAACACTGCGGTCGCGCAGATCTCGACCGCCATCGACGCATCGACCGGGTCGGTGACCGCCGTCACGGTCACCGGCGTGGACGAGGGCACGGCCACCATGACCGTCACCGCCCAGGACTCCGACGGCAACCGGGTGAGCGACACGTTCGACGTGACGGTGCCCGCCGCGCAGCAGCAACAGCAGGCCGTGGAGCTGCCCGGCCCGGTGACCGAGCTGACGCTGACCGCCGACGGCGACAAGGTCGTGGTCCGCTGGACAGCGCCCGACGTCGGGTCGGCTCCGAAGGGCTACATCGTGCACCTGAAGCCCGAAGGCGGCGACCGCGGCAGCGGCAAGACCAAGCATCCCAACGCGCCCAAGACTCAGGTGACGTACAACAAGCTCGACGCGGGCCAGACCTACAACGTCTGGGTCCGAGCCCGAAACTCTCAAGGCAAGGGCGAGCGCGTCTACGCGACGATCACGCTGCCCACCGAGGAGTCGGACGATCCCCCGCCCGGCGACGCGTGATCCCGGGGGCGGGGGCGATTACGACCCTGAAGCCGTGCCTGTGCGCGATGCGGCCACGGTGATGATCCTGTCCAACGAGAACGATCCCCCCAGCGCTAGGCACACCCCCCGGCGCGAGACCGACCGACCCGGCTGGGACCCGCCCCCGGCTCGAACCCCACAACCGCCGCCGAGGTAAGTGACCCCGTGGCTGACCGACCACATGCTGGTGGCCGACAAGTCGGGGGCCCGGGTGGCCTGGCTCACCCGCCGCAGAGCCTTCGCCCGGTTCATGTCCGCCCCGTTCCGCACCCGCGACCTCTTCGCCCACCTAGACACGGAGTGACCGCTAGACGGTCAGAGAGGACTCGAGCAGGACGCGCGTGTAGGGGTGTCGGGGATCCGCGAAGAGCGCCTCGGCCGGTTGCTGCTCGATGATCTCGCCCGCCCGCATGACGGCGATGCGGTCCGCGAGGTGTCGGGCGACGGCGAGATCATGGGTTATGAAGAGATAGGTCAGCGCGTGTTCGGCCTTGAGGCGCTGCAGGAGGTTGAGGACGCCGGCCTGGACCGACACGTCGAGAGCGGAGGTGGGTTCGTCGAAGATGATCATCGACGGTTCAAGAACCAGTGCCCGGGCCAGCACCGCGCGTTGAGCCTGGCCGCCGCTCAGCTCGTGGGGGTATCGATCGCGAACGGCGGGACTGAGCCCCAACGCGGTGAGCATCTCGTCGACGCGGTCCTTGCGCTCGGTGCGGCTGAGACCGGTGTGGACCCTGAGAGGCTCCCCTATCTGGGCTGCTATGGGTCTGCGGGGGCTGAGCGACAGCAGGGGGTTCTGAGCGACCATCTGGATCCTGCGTCGCGTCTCGCGTCTGCGTCGGCCCTTGAGGCCGACCAGTTCGCGGCCGTCGAAGCGGATGCTGCCCGCTGCGGGGCGTGCTAGGCCGACTACTGCTTCGGCCAGGGTGGACTTGCCCGAACCTGACTCGCCCACCACGGAGAGTGTCTCGGCGCGACGCACTTCCAGCTGAAGGTCCTTGATGGCCTTGACCAAGCGTCGACGGCCGCGGTGGTGGCCCCGATACTCGACTCGCAGGTCCTGAATCGACAGCAGCGGGTTCATGTCTGCGGCTCCACGAGGACACACGCGGCTTCATGGCCCGCCCCGAGTGGACGGAGGGCCGGCTGGTCCGAATGGCAGACTTCGCGGGAGTGCAGGCAGCGGGGGGCGAATGCGCAGCCGGAGATCTCGTGGCGGCCGTCGGGGACCAGTCCGGGGATCGAGTCGAGCTCGGCGCCAACGGCCTCCGGGCGGGGCACCGACGAGAGAAGGGCTTGTGTGTAGGGGTGGCCGGGCGCGGTCAGCACCTGCGCGGTCGCGCCGGTCTCGGCGACCTGTCCGGCGTAGAGCACGACCACTCGATTGCAGACCCGCCGGATCACGGCAAGGTCGTGGCTGATCAGCACCACCGCGAGGCGGTGCCGGTCCCGGAGTTCGGCGATCAGGTCGAGGACCTGACTCTGGGTGGTCACATCCAGCGCGGTGGTGGGCTCGTCGGCGATGAGCAGTCGCGGCTTCTGCGCCAGAGCGAGGGCGATCACCGCCCGCTGGCTCATGCCGCCGGAGAACTCATGGGGATATGCGTCCAACAGCTGCTCCGGTTCGCTGAGCCCAGCTTGAGCCAGCAGGTCGCGCAGGACTCCGCGATCCCTGGTGCCGGCCGCGAACTGGAGCTGCTGGCCGACGGTGAACACAGGATTCAACGCGGCGCCGGGGTTCTGGTAGACGAGAGCGGCCGCAGACTGCAGCCCGCCGTCCATGCTCACGGGCTCGCCGTCGAAGCGCACGGCGCCCTCGACGCTGGCCGTGGCCGGCAGCAGCCCGAGCAGAGCGCGGAACAGCACGGACTTGCCGCATCCGGACTCGCCCGCCACCCCCAGTATCTCGCCTCGCTTCACATGCAGTGAGACGCCCCGCACAGCGCGGACCGGCCCGGTGGGCGCATTGAACGTGACACGGAGCCCCTCCACCTCCAGCAGTGCAGTCCCGGCGACGGGATCGGACTCGTCGATGTGTCTGGCCGCCATGGCTAGCCCTGCCTGGTCCTGGGGTCGGTCACGTCGCGAACGACGTCGCCTGCGAGGTTGAAGGCCATGGCGACTATGACGATGGCTGCGCCGGCGAAGCCGGCGATCCACCACTGGCCTGACAGCACGTACTGGCGTCCCTCGGAGATCATGGTTCCCCAGTCGGCGGTCGGCGGACGCGGCCCGAGCCCGACGAAGCTCAATCCGGCCGCGGTGAGCACGGCTGCGCCCAGATCGGCGGTGCCCTGAACCCAGACGGGCGCCATGGCGTTGGGAACGATGTGCAGCGCGACGATGCGCCGATGGGGCACTCCGATGGCTTGCAGAGCCTTGATGTAGGGCCTCTCGCGCAGACTCAGCACCTGGGAGCGCACCTGGCGCGCGTACCACGGCCACCAGGACACCGCGATCGCGATGACTGTGTTGCGAAGGCTCGCACCCAGCGCCGCGGCCACCAGCACCGCCAGCAGGAGAGGGGGGAACGCCAGGAACGTGTCGGTGACCCGCATCAGGGCCTCGTCCACCCAGCGCCCGAAATAGCCGGCCATCGCGCCGACCACCACCCCGACCGCGACCGACAGCGCCACAACCCCGAAGGCGACGACCAGCGCGGTTCGGGCACCGAAGAGCAGCCGGGCGAGCACGTCCCGCCCCAGGTCGTCGGTGCCCAGCCAATGGGTCCAGCCAGGCCCCTGCAGTCTTGCGGGCAGCTCCGGCACCCCGCGACCCGCGTCCGCATACGGTGTGAGCCACGGGGCGAGCAATGCCGCCAAGATGAACAGCGCTACGACGGTTGCCGCGGCCATCCCCAGCCGGCTGCGGCGGTAGTGCCAGAGCGCGCCCCCAGGGGCCGCGATGTTCATGCGTGCTCCGAGACGGCCGAGGCCGAACCGGCGAGCGGGCAGCGCGGTCCGGGTCATCCGAGCCGCACCCGCGGATCCATCCGCACCTGGTGGGTCATCCGAGCCGCACCCGCGGATCCATCCGCACCTGGATCAGGTCCAGGACGAGGTTCACTGCTACGTACACCACCGTGATCACCAGCGCGGCGGCCGTGATCACCGGGAAGTCAACCCGGACAACGGCGTCAGTCAGGTACTTGCCCAGCCCGGGCCAGGCGAATACCGCCTCCACCAAGAATGCGCTCGACACCGAGTAGGCGAACGTCAACCCGAGCACGGTCAGGGCGGGCAGCAGGGCGTTCTTGAGCGCCAGGCGGCTGAGCACGGTGCGCCGGGGTACCTGAGCGACCGTCGCGGCCTCGATGTAGTCGCTGCCGAGCACCTCCAGCATCTCGCCTCGTATCAGCCTGATGGTCAGCCCCAACGGGTAGGCGGCCATGACCGCCACCGGCATCGCGAGATGAACTGCCACGTCGGCGAGGTTGGACCAACTGCCCGACAGCGCCGCATCGATCAGGAAGAAGCCGGTCGGCTCGCTGAAGCTCGTGGCCGAGTCCGTGCGCCCCGCCAGTGGCAGCCACCCCAGCTTCGACGCCAGGAGCAGCTGCAGCAGGAGAGCCGACCAGAAGACGGGAATCGACACCCCTGCGACCGCGAACAACCGGATCGAGGTGTCGCCGATGCGGCGATGGCGGGCCGCGGCCGCCACTCCGGCCGGGATTCCCAGCAGCATCGACAGCGCGGTGGCCGCGAGCGCCAACTCCAATGTGGCGGGCAGGAAGCGGCGAAGATCCTGCGCGATCGGTCGCTTCGTGGCAAACGACACCCCGAGGTCGCCCCGCACCAGGTCTCCCAGGTACGAGACGTACTGCGACAGGACCGGGGCATCGAGGTTCAGGTCCCGGCGAACCTGCTCCACCTGCTCGGGCCGGGCCCGCGCCCCGGCATACAGCGAGGCCGGGTCGGACGGCACCAGCCGTGACACCACGAAGGTGATCGTCACCACGCCCAGCACCACCAGCAGGCTCGTGAGCACCCGCCGCAGCACGTACCTCGCGCGGTCGCCTCGTAGACCCTTCATGGATCCGCCTCGTCAGCCCTGCCTGGAACCGGAATCCATCATGGCTCGCCGGGGTGAACGACGCAGGATCGTCGATTCCGGGTCAGGACCGGGAGGTTGCCGCCCTCAGTGGACCGCAGCCTCAGGAGCCCGGCACCGTGCTAGCCGGTGCGCCTCAGGTCATGGAACCGGACGACGTTCGCGTAGGCCGGATTCGGCGTGTACCCGGTGATGTCGGCTCCGATCACCGAGACGCTGGGCACGTCCAGCATGAACACTGCCGCGTTGTCCTCCATGAGGATCTGCTGGGCCTGCCGGAACATGTCGCTGGCGGCGTCGGTGTCTGTTCCGCTGGTGGCGTCAGCGGCATCGAGGAGAGCATCGAAGTCCGGGTTGCTGTAGTAGCCGAGGTTGAAGAACGGGGCTTCCTCGGAGCGATACAGCGAGTACAGGAAGTCGGTCGGCGTCACATACGTCGGGTACCAGAACATGGTGAACACGTCCTGAGCGTTGGCGGGGTCGCCCTGGGCGATCGCCCATCGCGCGTCCCAGGTGAGAGGCTCGAGTTCGAGGTCCACGCCGATGGAGGCCAGGTTGGCCTTCCAGACCTCGCCGATCTGCTCCTGCTCCACCTCGCCGACGTCGTAGCTGTAGGTCAGCGAGAGGTCCTGAACCCCGGCCCCGGAAAGGAGCTCAGCGGCCCGGCTCAGGTCGGTTTGCGGCAGGCTCACGTCGGTGGTCGAGCCCCAGATGGTCTGCGGTATCGGCCCTACAGCCCGGGTGGCTTCCCCGCCGTAGAGATTGTCGACCACATCGTCATAGGGGAAGGAGAGCACGAGGGCCTCGCGCACATCGGCTGAGAGACGGACGTTGTTCAGCAGCCCGAAGAGGTTCGTCATCGAGAGGCCTCGCACCACTGAGAGGCTGTCGTCCTCACCCAGCGAGGGATAGGCGTCGAACGGCAGGTTGAAGGTGAAGTCGGCGTCGCCGCTGCGGATCATCTGTTCGGCCAGCACCGGATCCTCGATGATGCGAAGCTCGATCTCGTCGAACTGGCCGTCGGACCAGCCGCCCCAGTAGGCGTCGTGCCGCGCCAGGACCACGTTCTCGTTGGGAGACACCGACTCGATCGTGTACGGGCCCGTGCCGGCTCCGTTGCCGTCGTTGAACCACTGGCTGTCCTGTGCCGCGGAGTCGGGGCTCATGATGTAGGCCGCGAAGCTCGACGACATGACCAGGTCGAGCGGGGCAGGCCAGGCGAGGCTGAAGCTGATGGTCAGGTCGTCCACGGCTTCCATGGACGCGATCGGAAGGAAGATGAACGCCGCGCCGAGCCCGAGATCGATGGTCCTCTGCAGCGAGGTCCTCACCGCTTCGGCGTTGAACGGAGAACCGTCGTGGAACGTGACACCCTCGCGCAGCTTGAATGTCCATGCGGTGGCGTCGTCGTTCGACTCCCACTCCACGGCGAGACCGGGGGACAGCAGCTCCGACGATCCGGGCGGATTGAACCTGGTCAAGGTCTCGTAGACGTTCTGGAGCACGATGTGCTCCGCGGAGAACGCCGACGACGGGTCGAGGTCTACGAAGGGAAACGCGCTGGCATACACGAAGCGGCCCGCGCTCGCCACTGCGTCGGTGCCGTCCTCCGGAGCGGCATCGTCGGCTGCGGCGTCAGGCTCGGACTCCGCGGTGTCGGCGTCGGTCGAGGTTTCGTCCGCGGCAGGTTCTGAAGCGTCCGTCTCGGCCGCGCCGTCCTGCTGGTCGCTGTCGCTGGGCGCTACGTCCGTGCCGCCGGCCGCGGCGCTGTCTGCGGCTTGATCGTCCTCGTCGCCGCAGGCAGCGGCCAGCAGAGCCAGCACCGACAGTGCCGCCAGTGTGCGTCTGATCATCATGGGAACGCCCCTCTCACTCCAGTCCCGACGTATGATCCAAAGCCACGAGAGCGTGGCTTCGTTGCCACCAGATATTAGCATATTGTGCCTATATCGTCACAAATCTTAGTGAAAGTATCCTAGAAAGTCCAAGATTTGAAGCTAGACGACCTAGACCAAGCCATCCTTAGGGTCCTCAGCGGAGACGCACGCGCCACCTACAGCGAGATCTCCAAAGTCGTGGGCGTGTCGGTCAGCACCGTGCGCAACCGGATCACGGCCATGCGCGCCTCGGGCTCCCTGCATCTCAGGGTGTGGCTGGACCCGCGTCGGGCCGGGATCGGCCTGGCCGCCACATTCCTGATGAGGGTCCAGCCCGGCAAGCTCGCACAGGTCACGGAGGAACTCGTCGCTCTCGGCGCCACCGGCTACATCGCCACCCTCGCCGGTGATCACGACCTGATGGTGGACGCCTTCTGCCGCGATGTGTCCCACCTCGAACACGTGCTGCACCATGAGATCCAAACCATCGACGGCGTGCTGTCGGTCACCTCGTACCTGATCACCGACATCAAGTACGAGTCCGACATCAACCTCACGGACCTGCTCAACGGCCCTGTGGTCTCCTCCGCCGAGGAGAGTGCCAGGCCGGCCAAACGGAACCCGCCGAGGTAGGACCACCACTGACATGACCGGCCTGCGCCCAGAGGAGAAGCAATGAGCACGTTGGGAACCGAGGCGACACCGGAGTTCGCCGAATTCGAGTTGCACCACGCTGCCCGAGTGCTCCTGACCGAGGTGCGGCCGGTAGAGCCCGGCGACCAGGTTCTCATCACTGCTGACAGCCAGGCCGACCAGCGGGTCGCGCGGGCCACCGCGGCCGCCGCGCATGCGCTCGGAGCGGTGCCCACCGTCCTGACCTACCCGACCGGTGTTCCCGTGGGACCGGTGCCCGAGCCGGTGGCCGGAGCGGCGCTGCGGGCACGGCACTGGATCAACTTCTCGGTCGGGTACCACCTCTACAGCGCCGCCTACGAGGCCGCCCTCGCCAACGGCTGCGTCTACGTCGAGTTGACCGGCATGGACGTGGACATGATGGTCCGCACCATCGGCCAGGTGGACAACGCCCTGCTGGAGGAGGTCAAGACGCTGCTGTACCGGAGATCGCAGGCGGTCGACACGCTGCGGCTGACCAACCCCGCGGGCTGCGACATCACGATGGACATCGACCCCGCGGGCGACCCGTTCTGGGAGGATCCGCCCACCGACCGCGGCTGGCCCCAGATGCTCGGCGGCCAGTCCGGGTGCATGGTCGTACGGGAGTCCGCCAACGGGACGCTGGTGTTCGACGGCGCGGCCTGGCCTCCCGACAGCCTCGGGCTGCTGAACGAGCCGATCGTGATGACCATCGTGAACGGATACGCGACCGAGTTCTCGGGGGGACCCGAGGCCAAGCTCTACGAGCAGTGGCTACGGTCCTTCGGCAACGCCGAGGCTCTGATGTTCGACCACTTCTGCTACGGGTTCAATCCCGGCGTGACGCGGCCCTCGGGGCGGATCCTGGAGGACGAGCGGATCTTCGGATGCGTGCAGATCGGCATCGGCGCCACCGAGCTCGGTTCTCCGGCGCATTCCGACGGCGTGGTGCTGAGCCCGTCGGTGTGGCTAGACGACCAGCAGATCCAAGCCGACGGCGCCTACGTCGACCCCGAGATCGCGGCACTGACCGATCAGCTCATCGCCTGAGTGCACCCCCGCTCAGCGCTGCGGGCGGGCGGCCTCCGCGTTGAGGACGTCGGCGATGCAGCCGGTGAGCTTCTCGGCGTAGGCCACATGCAGGAACTCGTTGGGTCCATGAGCGTTGGACTCCGGGCCCAGCACCCCGGTGACCACGAACTGCGCCGCGGGGAACATCGCGCCCAGCATGGCGATGAACGGGATGCTGCCGCCCTCCCCGAAGAGCTGCATGGGCTGCCCGAAGCGGTGCAACGCGCTGTCGTTCAGCGCATCCGCCAGCCACGGCGACAACTCGGGCGCGTCCCACCCGTCGGCCCACTCGACGCCATCGATGCTGACCGACACCTGCAAGGGCGGATCGGAGCCGAGCAGATCAACGAGTTCCGACGCGGCGGCCCTCGCGGTGGCGGTCGGGGGCAGGCGCAGGCTCAGCCGGAGGGCGGTATAGGGCCGCAGCACGTTTCCCGCGGAAGCGGCCGGTGGCAGGCCGTCGGCGCCGGTGACGCTGAGGGCCGGGCGCCACGTGCGGGCCAGCAGCCCCTCGGCAGGGTCCTCCTCCATCAGCTGCAGGTCGCCGATCAGGCCGAAGTCCTCACCGGTTCCGCCGAGCAGCTCAGCCATGGCCCGAGCCTCCGCGACCCGATGGGCAGGGATCTCGACATTGGCCGAGTCCAGCAGCACCCGGCCGGTGGCCGAGTCCTCGATCCGGTCCAGCAGGATGCGAGCCAGCCGGAACGACGACGGCACCAGGCCGCTGGCCATGCCGCTGTGCCAGCCCTCGGCGATCACATCCACCTGCAGCGTCGCCTCCACCAGTCCCCGCAGCGAGGTGGTCAGCCACATCGTGTCGTAGGTGGCGCAGCCGGAGTCCAGACACACGAGCAGGGCCACATCCCCCAGACGGTCCCCCAACGTGTCGAGGTGGGCCATCAGGTCGGGGCTGCCGGACTCCTCGGAGGCCTCGATCAGCACCAGGCACCGGCCGTGGCTGCCGCCGCAGCCCTGAACTGCTTCGATGGCGGCGATGCTGGCGTAGGCCGCGTAGCCGTCATCGGCGCCGCCCCTGCCGTAGAGGCGATCTCCGTGGCGCACCGGCGTCCAAGGCCCGAGCCCGTCGCGCCATCCCGTCATCTCCGGCTGCTTGTCCAGGTGCCCGTAGAGCACCACCGTTGACTCGCCGGCACCGCCGGCGGGCCGAGCGCCGAACGGCTCCACCTCGACGACGATCAGAGGGGTGCGCCCCGGCAGCCGCTGCACATCGACCGTCATCCCGGCCACGGGCCGCGACGACATCCAGGCCGACACCTGCTGCACCGCGGCCTCGATGTGGCCCGCCTCCTCCCAGCCGGCGTCGAAGGCCGGCGACAGCGCCGGCAGGGCGATGTAGCGCTCTAGCTCTCCAACGATCTCGTCCCGCCAGCATCCCGCGACCCGGACCGACACCGCATCCCTGTCCATGCTCAGAGTCCTCCCTGCAGCTCAGGGGCGGGGACCGACATCCACCCGGGCCGCCGGCGCGGCTCCGGCCCGCATCCCGGCACCCTTGGACGCGTCGTCTGCGTGGGCGCCGACAGGGTTGATCCACAGAATCCGGACCATTCACCATCTCCCGTTCGTGACACACGGTCGGCGAACCCTACGATATTGCATGAGGGCTGGGGCCTCCGCCAAGGTAGCTGCGCACCACCGCGGGGTCAGTCTGGACTTCGGCGGGTGCGCCCTCGGCGATGACCCGGCCCACCTCCAGGGCGATCATGCGGTCGCAGACGGAGGCCAGCAGGGGCATGTCGTGCTCGATCACCACCAGGGTGATCCCGTAGGCGTCGCGGATCCGCACGATCACCTCGCCCAGAGCCTCGGTCTCGGCCTGCGCGATGCCCGCCGACGGCTCGTCCATCAGCAGCAGCCGGGGCCGCAGCGCCACGTTGGCGGCCAGCTCGACGAGGCGCCGGGTGCCGGTGGACAGCAGGCCGGCCGGTTGATCGCCCACCGAGGCCAGCCCGAAGGCGGCCAGGGTGTCGTCGGCCTGGTCCTCGACGGCCCGCTCGGCCCGCGACCCGCCCAGCACGAAGCGGCCGCCGGCCGCCGACCGGCAGGCCAGGAACACGATCTCGCGCGGCGTCATGGTCGGGAACAGCGAGGCGTTCTGGAACGAGCGCACCAGCCCGCGGCGGCTGCGGGCCTCCGGCGACAGCCGGGTGATGTCCTCTCCGTCGAATACCACCGACCCGGCGTGCGGGCGCAGGTACCCGCTCACCAGCTCGAACACGGTGGTCTTGCCGGCGCCGTTGGGTCCGATCAGCCCGAGCGTCTCGCCCGCCTCCACGCTGAACGACACGTCGTCGACCGCCCTCAGGTCGCCGAAGCGCCGCGACAGGCCCCGCACCTCCAGCACGGTGCCGCCCTCGCCGGCAGAGCTGCTGGGCACGGCCGCCACCACCGGCGCCAGCGCGGGAGAGGCTGCGGCATCGGACCGCGGGACTTCGGCGGTGTCCGGGTCGATGCCGTGGAACCGGGCGATCTGATCGATCAGGTTGCGCCGGGTGCCGTCCAGCAGGCCGTGGATCCCCCGGGGCTGCTCCAGGATCAGGATCAGCCACGCCGCGTTCAGCCCGGCCAGCGCCGACAGCTCCAGGTCGAAGAACTCGCGGATGCCGATCAGGTAGGCCGCGCCCAGCAGCGGGCCGGTCAGCTCCGACAGCCCGCCGATGACCGCGATGGCGACCACGTTGATGCTGTCGCTGGGCGAGAAGATGCTGCGGGTGACGAAGGTGTTGTTCATGGCCAGCACCACGCCGCCGGCCCCGGCCACGAACCCGGCGAAGGCGTAGGCGGTCACCAGCAGGCGCCACGGGGCGACCTGGAGGACCCGGGAGGCGGCCTCGTTGTCGCGCACCGCCACCAGCGTGCGCCCGAACGACGACCGCCGCAGCGTCGCGGCGGTGGCCAGCACCGCCACGAACACGGCCAGGGCCACGTAGTAGAAGCCCCGCGAGTTGGTCACCTCGATGCCGAGCACGCTCACCGGGCGCGACGAGAGGCCCGCGCCGAAGGCCCAGTCCTGGCGCAGCAGCCAGCTGAACGTGGCCAGCGCGAAGGCCAGGGTGGCCACCGCCAGCAGCAGGCCCTGCATCCGCAGCGCAGGCAGCCCCACCGCGGCCGACGCGGCCGCGCCGGTGACGCCGCCGCACAGCAGGCCCAGCGCCAGGCTGCCGGTGTCGGTGGCCACCCGCACGCCCACCACCGCGCCGATGGCCGCGAAGGCCACCTGCCCCAGCGAGAGCTGCCCGGCGAGGCCGGTCAGGAAGCTGACCGAGATACCGATGGTGGCGAAGGCGATCACGGTGGACAGCAGGAAGGCGGACCGGTTGCTGATCCACAGCGACGCCAGCGCGGCCGCCACCGCGCCCGCGCCCCCCAGCACCCAGCCCAGGTGCTGGATCAGCCACACGCCCCGGTAGGCGTCGGGCAGCCGCCGGCTCGGCGACAGGCTGGCCCACTGCTCGGCCTGGTCCCGGCCCGAGCCCACCCGCAGGGCCACCCCGGCCAGTATGAGCAGGAACAGGGCCACCTCGAACCAGCCGGTGGAGTCGGGATTGGAGGCCAGCACCTGCTCGACGACGCCGATGCCCAGGCCGGCCGCGAACGCCACCGGGAAGTTGGCGAACCGGGCCAGGGCGGCCACCGCGAGGCCCCGCACGATGAAGTCGGGGCCGAGGGCGTCGGTGGTGACCGTCGACTGGTTGGGGAGGATGAGCATGGCCGCGAAGGCCGACAGGGCCCCGGCCAGGGCCCACGACAGCGCGGCCATGTGCCGGGGATCGACCCCGGCCAGGGTGGCCGCGTCGCCGTTGGCGGCCGCGCCCCGCACCGCCAGCCCGTACTTGCTGCGTTGGAGGAACAGGTACAGCCCGCCGACCACCACCGGCGACAGCCACAGCAGGGCGGTGGCCGACGGCGACACGAACACGGTCAGCTCGAACTGGGGGAACCCCGGAGGCTGGGGGAAGCTCCCGCCGCCGAGGCCGCCCTTGGCGAACGACAGCGCCAGCAGCAGCAGCGCCTGTCCGGCGCCGAGCGTGGCCACCATCGACAGGACCTTGGGGGCGCCGGCCAGCTTGCCGGCCAGCAAGGCCTCGATGCCGGCCGCCAGCAGGGCGGCCGCGGCCAGCGCGCCGGCGAAGCCCAGCCAGTAGGGCACGCCGTAGTCGTTGACCACCACCGACATGGCCGACGCGGCCAGCAGGCCGGTGGCGCCGTGGGCGAAGTTGATGAAGCCGCTGGACCGGTAGGCCAGCACCAGGCCGATGCCCAGCAGCGCGTAGCCGATCCCGAAGATCGTGCCCAGCAGCAGCAGGGGGCCGGAGACGTCGAAGCCTCCCATCCGCGCCGCCCTACGCCTCTGCCCGGTCGATGTGGAGGGCGTGGGCCAGGCCCTCGAGGTAGGCGGCCCGCAGCAGGTCGGGCCGGGCCCGCAGCTCCGCGGCGGGGCCGGAGTAGCCGATCTCGCCCTTCTCCATGACGTAGGCGTGGTCGGCCACCGACAGGGCCACGTTCACCGACTGCTCCACCAGCAGCACGGCCGCGCCCCGATCGGCGATGCGGCGGATCACCGGCAGCAGGTCCGCGATGACCGTCGGCGCCAGGCCCAGCGAGAACTCGTCGATCAGCAGCAGGCGGGGAGGGGTGACGACGGCCTTGGCCAGACCCAGCATCTGCTTCTCGCCGCCCGACAGGGTGGCCGCCCGCTGGCGCGACCGCTCGGCCAGGCGGGGGAACAGCTCGTAGGCCTCGGCGATGCTGAGGGCCCGCTGGGCCCGGTCGAGGCCGTGGCCGAACAGCGCCAGGTTCTCGGCCACGGTGAGCGGGCCGACCACCGCGTCGGTCTCGACGACCTGGTGCAGCCCCATGCCCACCCTCCAGGTGGGCCGGGTCCTGGTGATGTCGAGACCGGCGTAGACGATGCGCCCCCCGATGGTCGGCTCCAGCCCCGAGACGGCCCGCAGCAGCGTGGTCTTGCCGGCCCCGTTGGTGCCCATCAGCGCCACGACCGCGCCCTCCTGCACCGTCAGGTCCACCCCGAACAGCACCTGCACCGATCCGTAGGACACCGACAGCTGCTCCACCGACAGCAGCGGTGGCCCGGACGCGGCGGGGTACACCCGGCGGGGCACGGTGGTGGCCTTGGACACCGCCACCACCGTCTTGGCGTCACGGGCCGGGGCCGCGAACCGGCGCACCGCCCATCCCACCATCACCAGCGGCAGGCCCAGCAGGCCTAGCCTCCACTGGTCGGGCCACCCACCGGCGATCCAGGCGTTGAACGAGGCCGCCGCCAGCGCGCCGGCACCGGCCCACAGCACCTGGCGGGCGGCCACCGCCCGTCGCAGCTCGGGAGCGATGCCGGCGAACACCGCGGCGTCCAGCCCGGCCAGGGCCAGGGCGATGGCGCCGCCGGCCACGAACCAGCAGGCCACCAGCCCGATGTAGGTGAACGACACCGCTCCCAGCAGCACCAGCACGCCCGCCACCAGCAGCTGGGTGCCGACCGCGTCGGCTCGGCGGCCGCCGGCGAGCCGGTGAAGCCGGTGGTACCAGGGACCGAACGCGCTGATCAGGGCGGCCGCCGCGGCCCCGGCGGCCAGCACGGCCGCGTTCTGGGCCGGGCTGCGCTGCCATTCGCCCAGCAGCAGCGACTGGGCCGCGGCCGCGCCGCCGACCGCGGCCGCGCCCACCGCCAGAGCGGCGCCGTAGGACCGGCGGGCCCACGGCACATCGGCCCGGGCGACGGTGGGCTGCACCTCGAGGTCGTCGTCGTGGGCCAGAGCGTGGCGGGCGATCAGCACCGCGCTCACCAGAGCCAGCGCGGCGGCGGCCCACAGCACGGTGCCGTAGGCCAGGGGGGCGAGCACGCGGGTCGCCAGCGGCCAGCAGGCGCCGGCGGCCACCGCGGCCCAGTACCACGACAGCGTGCGGAACCGGTCGGCCTGGCGGGCGTCGGCAGCCAGCAGGAGGCGGTGGAGCACCAGCCCGGGCGCCGCGCCCGCGGCCAGCATGACGCCGCCGGCGGTGAACACCGCGATGCCGGTCGTGCGGGCCATCACACCGAGCCCGGCCGCGGCCAGCAATCCGGCCAGGGTCAACAGGACCCCGGCCGGCAGCACGCTGCGCAGCCGGGGCACCACCAGAGCGGCCACCACCGCGGCCGCGCCGATCAGGGCGGCCTCGCCCGCCACCGCGCCGACCACGCCGAGACGCTCGGCGATCTCCTCCCGGTGGAACAGCAGCACCGGCAGCGCGGTGGCCAGTGCCGCTCCCTGGACGGCGACGGCGACCAGCAGCCCGGGGTTGCCCGGCCGGCCCCGGTGCTCGCCCTCCTCCGCCTCGCTCATCGTGGTGGGGGTGAGGCGTTCACCCGTCGAAGTCAGCGGGGTCGCTGGTCAGCACCATGCACTCGCAGCCGGCGTCGAACGTGAACCGCCGGTACAGGTCGCCGCCGGCGTAGCTGCCCTCGGTGAACTCCACCCCGTACACCGAGGCCGCCTCGAAGCTGTCGCCCAGGCTCCACACCGCCTCGGTGACCCCCTGGGCGCTCACCTCGGTGAGGTGCGGCGAGGCGTCCCGCAGCAGGCGGAACACGTCGCAGAACAGCAGCCCGGTGCGGATGTTGGTCCGCACGCTGAACTCCAGCCCGGCCGCGGTGAAGATGTCGGCGCACTCCTGCTCGGCCGCCGATGCCGGGAACGGGAGCTGGTCGTCGTCCAGGTCGTAGCCGGGGAGCACGCTTATGCCGCCGGACCCGCCCATCATCTGGGGGAAGTTGTACGCGTTGAAGTCGGGGGCGTCGTAGCTGGTCAGCGCGTACGCCGGGGCGAAGTTCTGGGCCACGCTGGTGTCGATGAACCACGACACCAGCCGGGAGCCGCCGATGGCCACCACCTTGTCCACGCCCGCCTCCCGGAAGTTGATGATGGCCTGGAGCTGGTCGTTGTTGAACGAGGTGCCGTCGGTGGGGTCGATGGTGTTGTAGGAGGCCACTTCCACGCCGGCCGCCTCCAGCCGGGGGACGAACTGCTCGGTGTAGACCCGCTCGCTCAGCTCGGACTCGATGGCGATGACCCCGAGCGTTCCGCCGGAGAACCAGCCGTCGTCGATGAGCGCGGCGGCCAGGCCGCCCACCAGGTCGTCGTAGGTGGGCAGCAGCGGCGACCAGTAGTAGGGGGCCAGCTCCTCGAAGCCGGCGACGTCCACCGGGTACAGCGTGGCGTCGAACATGAGCGTGTTGGCGTTGCGGTAGCAGGGCCGCGCGTTCTCCTGGAGCTGTCCGGTCAGAACCACCGCGAAGGCCTGGTCGTCCTGGGTGATCTTGTTGCAGAGGGCCTCCTCGGCCACCGGGCCGTCGGTGATGGCGTTGAACACGGTGACCTTGGCCTCGATCCGGCGGCCGGCGAAGCCGCCCGCCGCGTTGAAGTGCTCGACCAGCGCCTCGACCTGGGCCTCGCGGTCGCCCTCGTCGGGCACCTCCCACCCGAACGCCTGGGCCACCATCGACGTGTCGGTGATGATGATCGAGAGCGTCACCGTGTCGTCGGTCACGCCGGGAGTGTCGGGCCCGGCCGGCACCGGGCCGGCCGGAGCGTCGGCGGGCTGGGCCTCCCCGGTGCCGACCGGCTGATCCGCGGTCTCGGCCTCGCCGGCAGTCTGGTCGGCGGCCTCGGTCTCGCCGGCGTCCTCGGCGGTTGTGCCGGTCTCGTCGGTGGGTTCGGCTGAGGCTTGGTCGGCCGCCTGGGTCTCGTCGGCGCCGGTGGCGGCCTCGTCGACGGGCTCGGAGCACGCCGCGGCCAGGGTGGCCGCTGCCAGCATCAGCCCGAGGGCTCGCCTGTGCCTCCGGCGGTCAGGCCGGACCGGCAGGCGGCGGCCGCCGGGCGCGACGCTGTCACCGCCGGCGGGACGGGAGCGGGGGCTGGCCGGATCGATCATGGGTCACCTCGCGGGTCGGGGCCGTCGCCGCGGGCGGGCCCCGCGGCGGTCTGGAGGCGGGTGGCGTCGGCGGCGCCGAGTGCCGAGCGGAAGGCGGTCCGGCGGCGGCTGAGCGCGCCCTGGATGAAGTAGGCCGCCAGAGCGAGGGCAGCCAGAACGGCCGCGGTCTGGCCCCATCTTCCGAGGCTGAGCCACCATGTCCCGATGTGATGCAGTGCCTCGTCGTTCATGCCGGTGAGATAGAGGAAGGCGCCCGCTCCGGGGCCGAACCACGGGCGGGACGTGATCCGGTTCACTGCCCGCCCCCGGCTGTGCCGAACTGGGCGCCCTCCGCGCCGAAGACGAGATAGGAGGCGGCCTCCAGGCGCCCCCGCTCGGGGGGGAAGCCCTGGACCAGGGCCATGGAGAGGTCCCGCAGGCCCCGTGACACCGCCCCGGACATCCCGGTGTTGCCCGTGCCGCAGGCCTTGAGCGCGTGCACGGCCACCTGGAAGCAGTTCTCCGCGATCTCGCCCTTGGCGATCCGCCAGTTGGCCACCACGTCGTCCTTGGGGATCAGCTCGGGGTCGGCGGTCTCCAGCAGGATCTGGCGGCGCGTCCAGATGTAGGCGGTGTCGAGATGGGCCCGCATCTGCCCGATGAGCTGTTGGTGCAGGTCGCCGCCGCCGATGGGCTCGTCGGTGCCGTGATAGGTCGTGGAGGTGAGGTAGTCGAGGGCGAAGTCGTACACCGCCTGGGCGGCCCCCACGTACACCGACGACAGCGCCACCTGGTTGCCGACGAAGCTGCCCCGGCTCACCTGCGTCATCTTCACGAACGTTCCCGGCACGGTCAGCGCATTCTCATCGGGAACGAAGGCGTTCTCAAGCACGATGCCGTGGGTGGCGGTGGCCCTCATCCCGATGGCGTCCCACTTCGCTCGCTCGCTCACGCCGGGCGTGTCGCGGGGGATCAGGAACATGGCCAGCGACTCGGCCGTCTCCCCACCCGCGAGCTTGGCCGTGACCAGGTAGTCGTCGGCCACTCCGGTGGAGCAGCCGAACGACTTGACCCCGTTGATCAGCCATCCGCCGTCGGTGGGGGAGGCCTCGGTGGTGATGGTTATGGCGGCGTGCTTGGACCGCACCGACTCGCTGGCGAAGTTGGCCACCCAGCGGCCGTGCTCGCCCATCCGCCGCAGCACCCGCTCGCCGAACGAGCGGGCCAGCGGCACCTCGTCGGGGGCGAACAGCCCGGCCTCGATGGCGGCCAGCGGGAGCAGGCCCCGGGACGAGCCGCTGCACTGGAAGTAGTAGGCCAGCGCGGTGGACGGGCAGGCGGTGGCCAGGGCGAAGGTGGCCGCGGCCAGGTCTCGCAGCCCGCCGCCCAGGCCCCCGTAGGTGACCGGCACGGTGATGCCCAGCAGACCGGCGTCGGAGATGGTGCGGACATGCTCGAGGGGGAACTCGCCGGCGCGGTCGGCCTCCTCGGCCCGGGCGGCCAGCGCGGGCAGCACCCGGTCGACCCGCAGGGCCCGCTCGCGCTCGGCTCCGGTCATGTCCTCGACCAGGAGCTCACCTGTCGCTCGTTCGGCCGGCTCGAGTCCTCGCGACCCCATCGGTGCTCCCGTCAGCTCCCGAGCTCCAGGCGACCGAGCAGCAGGTCGGCGCCCCCCGCGCCGGCGCCCTCGAACGAGCCGAAGGTGTAGCCGCTCCACACCACCGCGCCGTCGGTCGACACGTCCAAGCCGGTGGCGTCGTCGCCGGTGCCGGTGCCGAACTGCTCCACCTCGACCAGGTTGCCCCCGAGGTCTAGCCACACCAGCACGGCGTCGCGCTCGCCAAGCAACGTTCCTGCTCCGGCGAGGCTGCCGGTGGTCGTGCCGGTGATCACGATGAACTCCCCGGTCTGGCGCACTTCGAATGCAGTGTCCGTCCCCTCGGTGCCTGCCTGCCAACGCCAGCGCTCCTTGCCCTCTGTGTCGAGCGACACCACGAGCATGTCCCGCTCGCCCGAGTGGTCGGCCGCGAAGGCTCCCTCGGTCGATCCCGCGATCAGCATCCCGCCCTCGGGCCCGGCGCCCACTCCCTGGGTCCAGTCCAGGGCCGCGGTTCCGAACTGGGTGGCCCAGGCCAGGCTGCCGTCGACGTTGATCCGCACCGCGAAGAGGTCCTTGTCGCCCGCATGGGTCCCGGCGAGCGCGCCTTCGGTGTAGCCGGTCATGTACAGCCCGCCGTCGGGGGCCAGTGCCGAGCCCTGGCCCCAGTCGGTGGCGTCGGTGCCGATGTGGCGGATCCACTGCTGGTTGCCCTCGGCGTCGTAGCGGGCGGCGAAGCCGTCGAAGCCGCCGAGGTCGGTGCCGGCGTCGAGCGTGCTGGCGGTGTAGCCGGTGATGTAGGCGCCGCCGTCGAAGGCGGTTACGTCGAAGCCCCGGTCCCAGGCAGGACCGCCGAACTGCCGGCGCCACAGCTCGTTGCCGTCGGCGTCGAAGCGGGCCAGCCAGACGTCGGCCGAGCCCTGATTGGCCGAGGCGAAGTCGCCGTCGGTGAAGCCGCCGACGTAGATCGAGCCGTCGGGCGCCACCGACACGCCCAGCGGTGAGTCGTTCCGCGGTCCGCCGACCTGGAGCGCCCACACGAGTTCCCCGCGGTCCGAGTACCGGGCGAGGTACGCGTCGCGCTGGCCCTGGTTGTCGCCGGCCAGGCTGCCCTCGGTGGCCGCGGCCACCACGACCGCTCCGTCCGGTCCGGCCGACACACCGAAGGTGGTGTCGAGCTGGTCCGTGCCGAACTGGATGCTCCAGCCGGAACGCTCCGGCAGCTCGGCAATGGTGGTCGTGGTCGGCTCGGTGGTGGTGGTCGTGGCCGGTTCAGTGGTGGTGGTCGTGGTCGGCTCGGTGGTGGTGGTCGTGGCCGGTTCAGTAGGGGTGGTTGCCGTCGTGGTCGGTTCGGCTGCGCCTGTCGTGGTTGTCGTGGCCGGTTCGGCAGCGGCTGTGGTGGTTGTGGCCGGTCCGGCCGCGGCTGTCGTGTCAGGCACGGCTGTCACCTCGGGGGCGGCCGGATGCTCGGAGTCCGGTTGCGAGCAGGCGCCGGCCGCCACGACCGCCCCGGCGATGACCGCGGCCACCCTGAGTCCGATCACTTCATGAGGTTGATCTGCGGCGCACGAGCACCCCGCCCGCCACAGCCAGTACCACCGCCACGATGATCACAGGCACCAGCCACGACGCCGCTGAGCCGCCGCTGTCCTCGTCAGCCGGGGCGGCTGCCGCAGCTGCTGGCTCCTCAACGGGCTCGGGCTCGGGCTCAGGTGCTGGCTCCGGCTCGGGCTCGGGCTCAGGTGCTGGCTCCGGCTCGGGCTCGGGTTCGGGTGCCGGCTCGGGCTCCGGCTCGGGTTCGGGTGCCTCCTCGACCGGCTCAGGTTCGGGCTCAGGTTCGGGTTCGGGGGCCTCCTCGACCGGCTCAGGTTCGGGCTCAGGTTCGGGTTCGGGGGCCTCCTCGACCGGCTCGGTCTCGGCTGCGGCCGCGAAGGTGAACTGCTGGGCCGCGAAGTTCGCGCCGGCGAAGCCGTCGCCGGCCACGACGAAGCACGGGATCGTTTCGTCGCACCGCCCCGGGATGATGGACACCGGATACTCCACCGTGCCCGTGCCGTCGTCGGCGATGGTGGTGGCGTACGTGCCGTAGTTGCTCAACTCGCAGTCGCCGGGCCCGGCGGCGGGGAAGATGTAGCAGGTGACGACGGTTGCGGTCTTGCCCGGCAGCCAGCTCGTCAGGGTGACGGTCACGACCTCGCCGTCGGCCAGGTCCTCGCTCTTGGACAGCTCCAGGGTCTCGCCGTTGTGCCCCTCGCCGTGGTCGGCGACCGCGGCCGGCGCCAGGGCCACTGCGGCCAACATGACCGCGGCACTGGCCACCAGCAGCCGGGAAATGGCGCGATATGACATTGATCCTCCTCCGTGCTTGCAGGCTCTCGGCCCGCAAGGGACTATTCGACTTCTCCGGCGTTCAACGCTGCCGGCCCGCAGGCCGGCGCTCGTCTGCTCGCCTCCCGACAGGCTAGAGGGAAACAGCGTTCCGGTCAACGGAACGAACGGACCCGGCGCCGACTTCATCAAGCTCGTCGCGCATGGCGCTGACGGCGTTGATCATCGAGGCTTGGAGCATGTAGGCCCGGGCCGTAGCCGGATCCGCGGCCTGAGCGGCCATGCGGTCCAGGGCCCGCTGGCGGGCGGCGCCGTCGGGGGCGGCCAGGCTCTCGGCGTTCTGGTGGGTGTGCCGGCGGACGTACTCGATGGCCAGCTTCCGGCGCAGCTCTGCATGGTGGGCGAGGCGGTCGGCGCCGATGTCGCCCCGCAGGACGGCGGCCAGGGACCCGCCCAGCAGCACCGCGTCGTGTATGCCCCCGTTCATGCCCATGCCGCCCAGCGGGTTGTTGATGTGGGCGGCGTCGCCCATGAGGACCACCCGGCCCACGAGAAACCTCTCGGCCACCCGCTGGTGGACGCGGTAGATGGTCCGGTGGGCGACCTCGAAGGGCTCCGGGCGGGCCACGATCCCGCCGAGACGCTGCTGGGCGCTGCGGTCGCTCAGCGCCTGCTCGTCGCTCTCGCCCTCGCTCACCGGGAACAGAGCCCGCCAGAAGCCAGCGGTTCGCAGCAGGACCAGCCATTCGTCGGGGTCGGAGATGTAGTTGACGGCGGCCAGGCGATCCAGGTGGGCGGCCATGTCGAAGGTGGTCGACAGCACCAGGTAGCGGTCCTCGTAGGTCATCCCGTCGAAGGTCAGTCCCAGCGACTTGCGCACCGCGCTGGCCGCGCCGTCGGCGGCGACCACCGCGTCGGCCTCCAGGCGCTCCCCGGAGGCGAGCACCACCGAGGCGCCGTCGCCGTGATCAGTAGCGCCGACCACCTCCGCGCCGAAGCGGACGGTCACGCCGGGCTGGCGCTCGAAGGCGTCGAGCATGATCTCGCACAGCCTGAACTGCTCGCACTGGAGCCGGTAAGGGTGGTCGGTCACGTCGGCCAGCGCACCGAGGTCGAACTCGGCCACCACGCCTTTGCGGCGGTCCCGGTAGGCGAACACGGGGGCCACCAGCCCCAGGCGGAGCATCGGCTCGACCACCCCGAAGCGGTCGAGCAGGTCGAGCGTGGCCGGATGGAAGGTCGACGCCCGCAATTCCAGCGGCAACTCGGGGGCTGCTTCCAGCAGGGTCACATCGACCCCGCCCCCGGCCAGCACGGCACTGGCCACACAGCCCACCGGTCCGGCGCCCGCCACTATCACCCGGGGGCTGGCCACGGATCAGTGCTCGCGCAGCATCATCCCGTGGCCCACGAACTGGTCGGAGATTCCCAGGGTGCGCAGCGCGTGCCACAAGCAGATGGCGTTGATGGCCAGGACCGGCTTTCCCAGCCAGCGCTCGGCCTGGTCGGCCACCTCGACCATCGACAGGTTGGTGCCGCACTGCACGATGGCGTCGATGTCGTCGCCGTCGATCTCCTTGAGCACCTCCACCAGGGTCTCGGGGGTCACGTCGGCGATGGACGTGGCCGACTCGCAGCGCAGGCCCCGCACCCGCTTGACCTCGTATCCGCATTCGGTGAAGTACCCGTAGACCTGCTCGTCGGCGGCCGGCTGGTACGGCGTGAGGCAGGCGATCCGCGACACCCCGAGCAGCTCCAGGGCGGCGTTGCAGGCGGCCGCCCCCGAGGTGATGCCGATGTCGCCGGCGATCTCGCGCACCCGGGCCGAGAAGGCGGCGTTGCCCTCCTTGCCGCCCCAGAAGGTCTCGGCCGACATACCCATGAGGATGTGGTCGGGCTTGCAGGTCATGATGTCGCGCACCGCGTGCGGGATGGTCTGGCGGATCAGGTCCAGGAAGTACAGGAACGCCTCGTCGCTGCTCAGGTCGGGCGCCTCGACCAGGAAGCGCCCGCTGTGGAACGTGACCCCGGGCGGGCGCACCCGGGCGAAGTCGTGCTCGACGACGGTGTTGGTCGACGGCACTATCACCCCGATCTTGGCCCGGTAGCCGACGACATCAGGCATGAGCGACCCTCCCGCTCCCATCGCGCAATGGAACTGCGTTCCGCTGGTGGGAACACTAGCCTCGGCGCCGGTGATGGGAAACGCTGTGCTGCGGCGCGAGGACCCCGACCTGTTGACGGGAAGCGCCCGATTCGTGGCCGACATGGCCCCCGCCGGAACCCTGCACCTGGCCTTCGTGCGGTCGACCATGGCCCACGCCCGGATCGGCTCGGTCGAGTCCGCCGAGGCGCGAGACGTGGCGGGGGTCATCGACGTCTTCATGGCCGGGGACCTGGCCATCGCGCCCCAGCCGCTGTTCATCACGCTGCCGCCGGAGCTCAGCCGGCTGCCGCTGACCGGCAAGGCCCGCTATGTGGGCGACCCGATCGCGGCGGTGGTGGCCGAATCCCCGGCAGCCGCCGCCGACGGGGCCGAACTGGTGGTGGTGGACTACGAGCCGCTGCCCGCGGTCACCGACCCCTTCGAGGCGCTGGCACCCGGCGCGGCGGTCGTGTTCGAGTCGCACGGGTCGAACCAGGCGTCGGCGTTGAAGCTCGGCGCGGAGGCAGACTCGCTGACCGGCCACGATCTGGTGGTCTCGGGCCGCGTCGTCAACCATCGCATGGCCGCCGCCCCCATCGAGCCGTCCGCGGTGCTGGCCGTTCCCGGAGTCGGCGACGGAGGCCACGGGGTGACGCTGTGGTGCACGACCCAGCGGCCCCACGACACCCGCGACGTCGTGGCCGCCGCGCTGGAGGAACCGCCGGACCGGGTGCGTGTGATCGCGCCGGCGGTCGGCGGGGGGTTCGGCGCCAAGGGGTCGGCGTACCCGGAGTTCGTGGTGGCCGCCTGGCTGGCCCGCCGACTGGGCCGTCCGGTGAGATGGGTCGAGACCCGCACCGAGAACCTCACCAACATGACCCAGGGCCGCGACCACGTCCACGACCTCGAACTGGGACTGACGCGGGACGGCCGCTTCTGCTGGCTGCGGATGAGGGTCACTGCCGACGCGGGCGCCTACCCGGGCATCGGTGCGCTGCTGCCGTTCTTCACGATGACGATGGCGTCGGGCCCCTACCGGATCCCGGCCGTCGACTTCGAGGCCGTGTCGGTGATCACCAACAAGGCGCCCATCTTCCCGTTCCGCGGCGCAGGACGGCCCGAGGCCACCGTGTCGCTGGAACGTATCGTCGACCTGGCCGCGGCGGAGCTGGGCATGGACCCGGCCGAGCTGCGGCGCCGGAACCTGCTCGCACCCGACGAGTTCCCCCTGACCACGCCCACCGGCGCCAACATGGACAGCGGCGACTACGCCCGCGGCCTCGACCTGGCGCTGGAGGCGGCCGGCTACGAGGACTTGCGGGCCGAGCAGGCCCTCCGCCGCGCCCGCGGCGACCGCCGGCTGCTGGGCATCGGCGTGTCGGTGTATGTGGAGGTCACCGCGGGCGGCCTGTACCAGGAGTTCGGCTCGGTCACCGTCGAGGCCGATGGCATGGTCACCGCCCGGGTGGGCACCGCTCCGCAGGGCCAGGGCCACGTCACCGCGTTCGGCCAGATCCTCGCAGAAGTCCTCGGGGTCGCGCCCGAGCGGGTGCGGATCATCTGCGGCGACACCGCCGAGGTGCCCACCGGCCAGGGAACGGTGGCGTCGAGGTCCCTCCAGGTCGGCGGCAGCGCGGTGTGGACCGCGGCCAACGAGGTGCTCGACCAGTCCCGGCTCCTGGCCGCGAGCCTGCTGGAGGCCGACGCGGCCGACATCGTGGTCGCCCCCGGCGGCCTGGCCGTGGCCGGCGTGCCGGCCCGGGCCGTGTCCTGGGCCGAGCTCGCCGCGACCGCCTTGACGGGAGATGAGGAAGCGGGCGGCGAGGGATCCGGCGGCCTGGCGGCCGCGGTCGACTTCGATCAGGGGGAGGCCACCTACCCCTTCGGCGCGCACGTCGCGGTGGTGGAGATCGACGCCGACACCGGCGACACGAGGCTGGTGCGCCATGTCGCGGTGGACGACTGCGGCCGGATACTCAACCCGATGCTGGTGCAGGGACAGGTCCACGGAGGGGTGGCCACCGGCGTATCGCAGGCCCTCTACGAGCAGTCGCTCTACGACGGGGACGGCAATCCCCGCAACACCAACTTCGCCGACTACGCCATACCGGCCGCCTCGGAGCTGCCCCGCTTCGAGACGCACCACACCGAGACACCCACGCCGCTCAATCCCCTCGGCGCCAAGGGCATCGGCGAGTCCGGCACCATCGGGTCGACGCCCGCGGTGCAGTCGGCGGTGCTCGACGCGCTGGCGCCGCTGGGGGTCACGCACCTCGACATGCCCTACACGCCCCAGCGGGTGTGGCGCGCCATCGCCGCCGCAACCGCGGCGCCGGTGCCCCCAACCTGACGACTTCGTAGAGCGCGGGAGCCGTCCGACACTACGGTTCTGCTTGGAACAGCGACTGTCGGGAGGAGTGAGCGGTGAGGAAGGTGACGGAGACGGACCTGCCCGGTGTGGGGGTTCGCTTCGACTTGCAGACGGACTCGGGGCGAGCCGTGGGTGTGGTCGTGCACCAGTCGGGGCGGCGCGACCTGGTGGTCTATGACAACCGGGATGTCGACCGCGCCGCCGAGAGCGTGGTGCTCAGCGAGGACGAGGGCCACACCCTGGGCGAGATCCTGGGCGGCAGCCCGGTGCTGGAGCATCTCGGCGACGCGGTGCACCGGCTGGAGGATCTGGTGATCTCCTGGGTCAAGATCAGCCCGAAGTCGTCGCTGGCCGGGCAGACCCTCGCCGAGGCCACGCTGAGGACCCGCACCGGCGCGGGCGTCGTCGCGCTGGTCACCGACTCGGGCTCGATTCCCATCCCGGGAGGAACGGACCGGCTTGAACAGGGTGACACGGCGGTGGTGGTCGGCGTTCCCTCCGCCGTCAAGGCCGCGACCAGGCTGCTGACTCGACCCGGCTAGACCCCCGTGCACACCGGCAGCGATCTCCTGGCGATCGAGCTCGGCGCGGTCGTGCTGGGCTTGGCGATCGTCGCCCGCCTGGCCAGGCGAGCCGGGCTGCCCGCGCTGCCGCTGTACCTGCTGGTGGGACTCGCCCTGGGTGAGGGCGGCCTGGTCGAGCTGCCCGCGTCGGAGGACTTCATCGAGGTCGGAGCGGAGATCGGCGTGATCCTGATGCTGCTGATGCTCGGGCTGGAGTTCTCACCTCACGAGCTGATCGTCAACGTGCGCCGGTCGACCCTGGCCGGAGTCACGGACCTCGTCCTGAATTTCGCGCCCGGCCTGGTGGCGGGGTTCGTGCTCGGGTTCGATCCGATCGTGGCCGTCCTGCTGGGCGGCGTCACCTACATCTCGTCGTCGGGCATCGTGGCCAAGCTGGTCGCCGACCTCGACCGGATCGGCAACCACGAGACCTCGGTCGTGCTCAGCGTGCTTGTCATCGAGGATCTGGCCATGGTGCTGTACCTGCCGATCGTGACCGGTGTGCTCTTCGGCGGATCGGTGCTGAGCACCATCGTCGCGGTCTCGGTGTCGCTGGCGGCCGTCCTGGCCATCCTCACCGTGGCGTACGTGCTCGGTGACCGTCTCAGCGACATCGCCTTGAGCCACTCCAGTGAGGCGCTGCTGTTGACCCTGCTCGGCGGCACGCTTCTCGCGGCCGGCATCGCTGACCGCCTCAACCTCTCGACCGCGGTCGGGGCGTTCATTGTGGGTGTCGCGTTGTCGGGTGACATCGTCTCTCACGCCCGCGGGCTGCTGCTGCCGCTTCGGAACCTGTTCGCCGCGGTCTTCTTCGTCTTCTTCGGCCTGAAGGTGGACACCGGACTAATACCAGGCGTGGCCGTGACGGCGGCGGCCATCGCAGCCGTCTGCGTCGTCACGAAGGTCGCCACCGGCTGGATCGCAGCCGGTCGAGCCGGCATCGGCACGCCGGGGCGGGTGCGGGCCGGTGCGGCCCTCATCGCGCACGGGGAGTTCTCGATCGTCATCGCCGAACTCGGCATCGCCCGGGAGGGCGACCTCGGCGCGCTGGCAGCCACCTACGTCATCATCCTGACCGTCATCGGCGCGCTGCTGTACCAGTTCTCCGACGCCATTACGGTCGCCGGCCTGAAGGGACGGTCGCGCATTCCATGACCGAGCCCATATCACGAGCGACGCGCAGCCGGAGAGTTTGTTGCGTCCGTTGGACCGGGAGTCAACGCGCCATTAGTGTCGGAGAAATCGATTTCTGTCCTCCAGTAAAGGCCCATGCCACCGAGGTGTCATGACTCTTGTGCCGACAAGCTACGACGTCCCAACTGGACTGGATGCTGATCGATTTCGGCTGCGACCGCTGAGGACATCCGATGCTCTCATGCATTACGACGCGCTGATGACGAGCGTCTCCCACCTCCAGGGCACTTACTACAGGACGCCCAACTGGCCTGCGCAGGACCTCTCGTACTCGGACAATCACGTCCATGTCGCATGGCACGACAAGGAGCGGGACCTGAGGAAGTCGTTCGCCTTCGTGGTGATGTCAACGAACGGATCGGGCTATCTCGGGAATGTCTACGTGGATCCCTGCGACAAGTCGGGGATCGATGCCGCGGTGACGATGTGGGTGAGGGAGAGCGAGCTGGCCACGGGGCTTGACGCCGCCCTGTACCAGGACGTACGGGCCTGGATCGCCGCCGACTGGCCGTTCCAGACCGTCGCCTACCCCGAACGCGAGTACACCCCCGACGAATGGAACAAGCTGCGAACCGAAGCCGGTCCGTTCGTGCCGCCCGATGCGGTGATCCCGGAGGTATTCGACTCCGACCGGTTCCGGCTGGAAGCGCTGTCGACCGCTCACACCGTGCGGGACTACGACGCCGTCATGAGCAGTGTCGACCACCTGCGTGACTGCTACTGGAATGCGCTCGGATGGCCCACCAACGAGCTCAGCTTCCATCAGGACTTCATTGACTTGTCCTGGCACACCAACGAGCGCGCCCTTCGAAGATCGTTCGCATTCGCGGTGTTGACGGTCGACTCATCCGTGCAGACCGGTTGTCTGTACATCGACCCGTGCACCAACCCGCGGATCGACGCCACGGCGACGATGTGGGTGCGGGAGAGCGAGCTGGGCACGGGGCTTGACGCTGCCCTGTACCAGGACGTGCGGTCCTGGATCGCCGCCGACTGGCCGTTCCAGACCGTCGCCTACCCCGAACGTGAATACACCTTCGACGAATGGAGTGCGATCGTCGACCAGCGGTGACCACGTGAGGCTGGTGAACAGGTGAAGCCGTCTCGCCTCGGCGGTCTGCCCGTTGCCATAGTCGCCGTCCTGCTGCTCAGCCCGGACAGCCTCGTCATTCGCCTGGTCGACGCGGATCGATTCATGGTGCTGTTCTGGCGCGGGCTCATGATGGCGGTCGGTTTCGCGGCAGTGGCCGGGCTGTCGAGAGGTCCGAGACCGGCGGGCCCGATACTGCGGTGCAGCCGGCCCGCGCTGATCGCGGGGCTCCTGCTCGGCGCGGCCAATGTGGCGTTCGTCATCTCGATCACTTCCACCGACGTGGCCAACACCTTCATCATCGCGGCGACATCGCCGCTGATCGCCGCCTTTCTGAGCAGGCTCTTTCTGCGCGAGGCGGTGGCAAGGCGCACCGTCGTCGCATCGGTTTTGTGCATAGCAGGACTCGTGCTGATCTTCCTTGACAGCGTGTCAACCGCGAACTTGCGCGGCGACGTGGTCGCGCTGGCCTATTCGGCTCTGGTTGCTGGCTTGGTTACGGCGATGCGCGTCTCGGACCCGCGAGACGTCCCCAAGGCGTTCTCGTTCGGCTCGGTATGTTCGGCAGCCGTCGCCCTGCCGTTCATCGTGCCCTGGGATGTGGCCGTGCGGGATGTGTTGCTGCTGACCCTGACCGGCGCTCTGTTCCTTCCGGCTGCCTTCATGGCGGTGGCCAGAGCCACCGAACTCCTGCCGGCGCCGGTGGTGGCCCTCGTTCTCCTGCTGGAGACTCTGTTCGCGCCCCTGCTTGTATGGCTCTGGATCGGGGAACAGCCGACTGACACTGTCTTGCTGGCCGGCGTGTACCTGTTGGCCGTCCTTGTGGGCCACAGCGTTGTCAACAAGGGCAGCGAGGATCACCCGGAGATCACGGGCCGCCCCCCGGCGGACTCTCGCTCGACCCATGGGCTCCAGGAGTCGCAGCCGGATTGACCAGGCTGTGTTTAGTCCAACCGGTGTAGATCCGGTCGAGCAATGGGCCGTACTCCCTGCCGAAGTACGGGTCATGGATGTCGATGCCCCTGACGAGAGCCGCTCGGCGAGTGATGGCCTGCACGGGGAGGCAAGACACCAGTGGCTGCCATACGGCTCCGCCGAGCGATGGGAGTCGGATGGAATGGACATCGTCAGAACAGTCGCCGTCGCTGATGACGATTGTTGGCGCGTCCATCTCCCTGAGGCCTTCGATCATCTCCACGGCCCGCGCCAGACCGCGTCCGTCCGGGGTGGCAATCAACACCCTGTCGCCCGGCCGCATCAGAATGTGAGAGCCGTGGGCGAATTCTTCCAGATCGTCCCATGTGGCATCCATGCCACCGGCCTCCCAGAACTTCAGAGCTCCGTACATCGCGGTGGCCCGATCGGGGCCCGCGCCCAGGAACCAGGTTCGCTGGTCGTGCGGCTCGAGCCGCTCGGCCCAGTCCAAGCTCGAGTCGATTACCTCGGAGGAGACGTCGATCCAGGCGTCGATAGGCGCGAGCCGCTGACCGTGAAGCCGTTCGGCCACGACGAGCAGAGCCAGCAGGGAAGCGGTGTAGTCTCGGGCGTGGGGAATGGACCTGACCAACGGCTTGGGCATCTCGATGGTGTGATCGCAAACGGTCCCAAGCCGAGCAGAGGGGTTGGCCGTCACGGCCGCGGTCACGGCTCCAGCCCGGCGGAATCGCAGCGCGGCCTCGATGGTCCGCGACACCTCGCCACTGACCGAGATGGCGACAAGAAGCGTCGAGTGGTCCGCCGGCTCGAAGGCGGCTGCATCGAGACTCGAGACGGCTCTCACTTCCGTGCTCAGCACGGCTCGATACAAGCCCTCAAGGGCTATCGCCGCGATCAACGAGTCACCCGAGCCGGTGAGCACCACTCGGCGGCAAGTGCCGAAGTCCTCGACGTCCTCGAGTTGCGGGCGGAGAGTGTCCAGGGCCGACTTCAGCGTCTCGGGCTGGGAACGAATGTCGATCAGGAAGTCGTCGGTCATATCGATGCTGCTGGTTCCCAAGGAACGCCGCGCTCGTCAAGCAGCGAGCGCAGGCCGTCACCGTTGATCACTGCCGACCGGCCCCGGGCGGTCGTGGAGATCGCCGCGACCGCATTGGCCAACTCCACTGCTTCGTGGTCGGTCCATCCCCGCACTCGAGCCCACATGAAGGCGGCCGCGAATGAGTCCCCCGCCCCGTTCACGTCCACGACGGCAACCTCGTGAGCCCTGACCGGAATGGTCGACCCCTCCCGATCGAGAAGGAGCGCGCCGTCCGCGCCCAGCGTGACGCACACCGTCTCCGGACCCATGGCCTGTACCGCTCGGGCGGCTCCCTCGGGAGTCGAGGCCAGCGCTCGGGCGGCCTCCGTGTTCACGAAGGCCACGTCGACCAGAGCCACCAGGCCGGCCAGGTTGTCCTGATGCACAGCCGGCGACTCGATGTCGATGGAGACCATCACCGGCCTGCCCTCGGCTGCCCGGAGCAGTGGCAGCACGTGATCGCCCTGTTCGGCCATCGTGTGGATCGCGGCCGCGCCGACCATGGCGTCGATGTCGCCTCCGGCCGGCTGGGCCCAAAGCGCCGGCGTCTCGAACTGGATCAAGGCGCGCTGTCCTGGTGGCGTCGACAGCGCAACCGTCCAGAAGGTCGGATCGGGCACCTCCTCGACGTAGCGCGTGTCCACGCCGCGTGCCTCCAGGTCCGCGAGCGAGATGATCCCGTGGCTGTCGGACCCGACCCGACCGACGATTCCGGCTGAACCGCCGAGGGCCGCGTACACGGCCGCTGCGTTGGCGGCCATCCCGCCCGGGTACGCAGACGCCACGTCGACCCACAGCTTCTCACCGGGGCTTGGGAGGTGGTCTACCAGCGCGATGATGTCGACACCGATGTCTCCCACGCTGAGAAACTCAACAGGCCCGGCGTCGCCGGTAGCCGGATCGTCGGTGTGGTCCACCTTGTGCCCCCTAGTCTCGGCCCGCGGTCGGCTCGACATCTCGTTGTCTAGAATCGGCCCATGACGACGATGCGCGAGGTCGCTGCCGCGGCCAACGTATCGCCGGCGACAGTGTCGCGCGTGCTGAACGGCACCGCCGTCGACCCCGTCAAGGCGGCCCGCGTGCGTGCGGCCGTCGAACGGGCCGGTTACCGCCGCAATCCGATCGGCAGGGCGCTGCGGACCCGCCGGACACGGAACTGGTCGTTCATCGCCGCCGACATCGAGGACTCGTTCTTCACCTCGGTTCTTCGCGGCCTGGACGACATTGCCTTGGCCAATGACCACACGGTGATGGTCTCCAACACCAACGATGATCCCGAACGCGAGGCGATACATGTCCGTCTCGCGGTCGAGAACCATGTGTCGGGCGTGGTTCTGGCCACCGAGACGACCAATCCGGTGATCCTCGCGCCGCTGCTGGACACGCCCACTCCCGTGGTGCTGATCGAGACCGCCTCGGTGGATTGCGGCGACCTGGACACGGTGCTGGTGGACAACCGGCTCGGAGCCAAGGTCGCTATGGTCCATTTGATCGAGCAGGGCTATGAGCGGATTGCCTGCCTGGCGGGTCCGTCCGGGCATCACGCAACCAACGAGCGGCTGACGGGGTGCGGCGAGGCGTTGGCCGATAGCGGCCGGACCATCGAGCAGGTCGTCGAGCACGCCGACTATCGACCCGAGGGCGGGTATCAGGCGGCCATGTCGCTGCTCGGGGCACCGGATCCCCCCGGCGCTCTGCTGGTGTTCAACTCCCAGATGGCGGCCGGCGCCATCCGAGCTGCCCGCACGTACGGCATGAGCATTCCTCGTGATCTCGGAATCGTGGCCTTCGACGACGCGAGCTGGACATCGCTGGTTACGCCCCCGCTGACCGTCGTGAGGCAACCGACCTACGAACTGGGCCGTGCCGCGGGGGAGGTGCTCCTCAACCGGGCCATTCCGCCTGAGGCGTCGGAGGAGGATGGGAGGGAGGCCAGCATCCACCAGGTGCTCGCTCCCGAACTCGTCGTCCGGTCGAGCTCGCTGCGGGTAGAGCCCCACTGATGACCGGGCTCGACCTGTCTACGCCGCAAGCCGGCGACCGGTAACGGTGCTCTATCTCGACTCGGCCGGCGTCGACGATGCCCGGCGCGCCGCGGAGTTGGGGTACGTGCAAGGCATAACGACCAACCCGAAGCTGATGGCAGAGTCGGGCCGCCGGCCTCTCGAGCAACTGGAGGCTCTGCTTGAGGCCTTTCCCGGCGGACCCGTGTTCTTCCAGCCCGGTTCTGTTGACCGCGCCGAGACGGAACTGGTCGAGGCGCTCCGCCTCGGCGATGGACGGGTAGTGGCGAAACTTCCCGCCCAGGCGCGGATGTTCTCGCTGGGCACTGAGCTTGCCCACGCCGGCGTCACCGTGGCCTATACCGCCGTCTACTCACCGGCCCAGGCGCTGGTTGCCGCCAGCGCCGGCGCGGCCTGGGTGATCTGCTACGTGGACCGGGCCGCCCGGCTGAGGCCGGACTCGCCCGTCGTTGCCCCTGTCGCCGACGCGCTGAGGGCTGCAGGGTCGTCCGTGGGGGTGCTCGCGGCCAGCATCAAGTCTCCGGAACAGGCCGTCGAATCGGTGATGCAGGGCGCCGACGCGGTAACGGCCGGACTGGCGGTGCTCGAAGCGCTGGCCCACGACCCGCTCACGGAGAGCGCAGTCGAAGAGTTCGCGAGGGCGGCGTCAACCCAGGGGCAGGCCTAGAGCATCCAGTCCCGGCACGGGACCGGGCTGTCGCAGAGCCGGTTTCCCTCCAGGTCGTACAGCCCAGAACCCAGTTCGTGATGGTCCTGGCCGATTGCGCCGGTCTCCAGGAACAGCACGGTCGGCTCCAGCAGGTAGAGGTTGTTGAGGAAGGGGTGGGTGGTGGCGATATCGCCCCGAGACGCTCCGTCGAAGTGCCTCGTCTTGATCGAATGCCCGTCCCAATCGACGGCTTCGGTGAGGAATCCCAGCTCGCCATGGTGATGTTTGGCCAGTCCCCGCAGCATCGTGAGCGCCTTGAGCACGTATTCGCGGCGGGGCCGCCGCGAGTGGGCCTCCAGGTAGGCCGCCGCGCAGATGGCAATCTCCCAGGTGCACGCCGCGTTCCAGGAGTCCTCCATGTACAGCAGGCCCTTGGTGGCGCAGCCGTTCAGGTCGCGAGCCAGCTCGAACCGCTCGAGCCCGGCGAGGCAGGCGTCGAACGCGAAGTCGGCCAGTCCGGCGTCGCCCACAAGGTCCGAAGCAGCCAGCATCGCCTGGAAGCCGAGAGCGAAGGAGGCATTCTCGGCGGGATCCTCGGTATCGGTGTTGACGCTCCCGAAGTGACCTCCGGCATCGGTGAAGGCGCTGGCAGCTTCCCGGACCGAATCGACTGCATCGCAGATCCCGGCTGTGGTTGCCGCCGCGAGGAAGTGCAGCGCCATCGAGCCGCCGCCGCTGCAGTCGCTGAGGGGGTCCGGGTACCGCATGGTGGCTAGGTCCGTGGGGCCGAGCGCATCGACTGCATCCGAGAACACCGCTCCATCGGGTCGGCTCCGCCGCGGGAACCATCCGTTGGAACATCGCTGCGAGGCGTCGATCCATGCCGCGACCCTGGATGCGGCCTCAAGTGATCTCCGGGCTCGCTCCTCGTTGGGGTCGAGCCTCGCCGCGAGCAGCAGCTGGTGGCCCACCCGGGCTATGTGCCCGTGCTCGACATACCCGTCCTGGCCTTCGAGGTTGTCGAGAAAGCGGCCGGTCTCGGTGTCCCGGTAGAGGCGGACCGGCACTTGCTGATCGTCGAAGAATCCGCCCCCGAGCGCGTGGTCCAGGAAGGACCAGCCCATTGCCTCCAGTTCGGTCCGGCCGACGGCGCGACCGAAGCGGACCATGTAGTGCGCGCCGAAGATCGAGTCGGCGCAGTATCCCACGCCCTCCATGAAGCGGCCCCGATAGGGGACGAGGCCCTCGGGAGAGGCATCCACCGACCGGCAGTGGAGGTTCCCGTCGGGGTCGGGCTCGCTCACGGCGTGCACGAACCTGATGGAGTCGAGGGCGCTGTCGATGATCGTGTAGTCGGGATCCTCAGGCAGGTAGAACGCGTACGGCGCGTCAACCGGAGTTTCCCGTCTCATCGCCATCTCGCCTGCCTCACCTTCCCAGGAGACGGACCATCTCGCGCAGGGCCCGCTCGGTCCAGTCTCGCCGGCCGACGACATCGTCCACGGCCAGAGACACCACCGCGTGCCGGAGTCCCGCCTCCCCCAAGGCTCTGAGCTGCTCGGCGGCGCGTTCGGGCGTGCCCCAGAGAACGATCTCCTCGATCAGTTCGGTCGGCACCGTGTTGAGAGCATCGCGGCGCTCGTCGCCATCCAGGGCGAACGGGTCGTAGTCGACGAATCCTCGATGATTCTCGCCGAGGGGATGAGAGTCGCCGAAGCGGACCCAATCGCCGGCAGGGAGCAGCAGTCCGAGGAGCTTCAACCCGGCATCGTCGAGGGCCCTGCGGGCGTCGTCGTCGCGGTCGGCGAGGACGAGAACGAGCTCCACTGCGGGCAGGATCTTCGTCGCGTCCCTGCCCGCACGGCGGGCGTGCTCACGAACCGTGGCCAGGCTGGACCCGTAGCGGTCGGGGTCGGCCATATCGGTCGGGTACCAGCCGTCGCCGAATTCCCCCGCAAGCCGGAGCATGCGAGGTCCCCGGCCGCCCACCCATATCTCTGGAACACCTCCGGGACCGGGGCCAAGGTCGAGACGGGCGCGGTCGAGCGGGAACCAATCGCCGTCCAGATCGATGGGTCCGGTGGAGTGCAGGCATGCCCGGATCACCGCCAATGCCTCCTCCAGCCTGCTCACCGGCCTCTCCTCGACCAGGCCGTACGGAGCGGTGTTGGCCGCCTCGCCCGCGCCGATTCCCAGGATGGGCCGGGTCGGCACGAGATGGGAGAGCGTCAGGGCAGCCTGGGCGATGATGACCGGATGGCGGCGCACGGCCTCGGTGACGCCCACTCCGATACGAACGTCGCCCGCTGCGCCCGCCAGGAATCCGAGCAGCGTCTGGTACTCGAGGTTCTCGTGTGGAGAGGCGGGCATTCCGGCCCCCGGCACCCAATCCGCCTCGGAGGCGAAGTCGACCAGGTGATCCCACACGGTGAACGAGGCCAGTCCGGCCGCCCGCGCCAGCGACAGGCCCTGCGTCACCGAGCTCACGGGTGGCTGAGGGGGGAAGGCCAGCCCGAGACGGATGCCCTGGTGGTCACTCAACGACGATCGCGCTTTCGTAGATCTGGGGATCCCCATCCTCGCGATGAACTGTCTCTCCCATGCCGTACATCGAACCGCCAAGGCTGCCGGCCAGGCCGAAGCTGAGAATCTGGGCCGGTACGGAATCGACCAGTGGAGCGGTGGCGGCGGGGCCGTCGGTGGCGTAGACGGAGTCGGCCAGACCCGAGAAGGATCCGGCGTGGCCCGGTGTCGTGACGACGCCGAGGTCCACACCCAGCCGGTGCAGGTAGTGCGAGATCTCGATGGTCCGGGTGATCGAGCGGTCGCCGGGTGCGAACAGCATCACCATGAATGAGTCCGACACCAGCGAGTACTCGTCGTGGGCGTATTCCTCTGTCTCCTGCCAGAGCGCGGTTAGCTGGCTGATCTCGAGCACCTTCCGCACGAGGTGGCGCGCCGCAGCCAGCGTCGGGCCGGCGGCCAGGGCCATCAGCGTGGTGGCTCGGGTGGCCCGAGCAGCCTGCGCCATGGCCGCGTCCCAGACCGATTCCACCGTGTCGTCGATCGATGCCGGCGTCTCGTCGATAGCCTTCCTGAGTTCATCGGAGCGGTTCCCCGGCACGAGGGCACAAGCCACTTCGCTGAGAGCGATCGATCCCACGGTGAAGGACGTTGTCCCGGGGATCGGGCCCAGCTTGGGGAACGGGACGACTATCAGGTGATCCACCGGCTCGGCCGCCAGCGGCGAGTCGGCCCGGGCCGTCACCGCCAACGTGACCATTCCCCGGGCGCGAGCCGCTCGGACGCCCTCGATAACCCGGGTGACCTTCCCCGATTGCGACAAGGCCACCACCAGGGATCCGGGTGGCGCGCCGTCGACGGCGTAGGACGAGAAGGTCATGGCCGGAACAGCCTCGACAACCGAGTCCGGCAGCAGGCTCTCCCATACCGGCCGGGATGCCATCGCGCCGTCGAGGCTGTCGCCGCATCCGATGAGATAGACGCGTTCGGGGTGAGGCGGAAGATCGCCCGCGGCCGCCTCAGCGGCCTGGCGAAGCAACGGCACCTGCTCGGCCACTACGGCGCCCTGGCGGCGGATGTCCTCACCGAACAGCCGCAACAACTCGGGGTCGTGATGCACGGTTTCGCTCCCTTCGTTCGGCAATGTGACCGTCACCGCCCTGCCTAGCGTCGGATTCGCGGGTCGGCCAGCATCTGCGCGATGTCGACTGCGGTGTTCACGATCACATACAGGCTGCCCAAGATCAACGTCACGGCCGCGATGGCCGCGAAGTCGTTGGTGGGGATGCTCTGAGCCGTGTACCAGCCGATCCCGGGCCATGCGAAGATCTGCTCGACGATCACCACGCCGGCGAACATGAGTCCCAACTGGAGCCCGGCCATGGTCATTGCCGGACCCGAGGCGTTCCGGAGAGCGTGCCGGCGCAGGACGAGCCGTTCGGCCAAGCCCTTGGCTCGGGCGGTGCGAACGTAGTCGGAGTCCAGGCTGGCATGGAGGCTGCTGCGCAACACACGGCCGATCGCCACCGCGGAGGCCAACCCGATCGTGACCGAGGGCAGGATGAGATGCCGCAAGGCATTCAAGAAGGCGTCCGGCCGGCCATGCAGGATGGCATCGACCGTGAGCAGTTGTGTGGGACCCTCCGGCATGTCGGGCAGGCTCGATCGGCCCGTGCCCGGCAGCCAGCCCAAGTTCCTGGAGAGGACCAGGATCAGGCCGAAGGCAAGCAGGAACGAAGGCACCGACGCCCCCATGAGCATCACATTGCGGACGACTCCCGACCCTCGCCATCGTGCCGCGGACACCACCCCGAGAACCAGCCCGCCCAAGGCGGCGAACATGATGCCGTAGAGCGCCAGTTCCATGGTGGCCGGCACGAAGGCGGCGAGGTCCTCGGACACGGCGCGTCGGGTGCGGACCGATACCTGGAAGTCCCCGTGCGCGATGTCGTTGAGGTAGGTGAAGTACTGGACGACGAGCGGCTGGTCGAGCCCGAGTTCTCGCGAGTATTCCTCCACCGCCCCGATGGAGGCTTGGGGACCGAGCGCGACCCTGGCCGGGTTGGCCGGGGTGATCTGGCGCAGCAGGAAGATCACCGCGGTGAGCACGAGCAGCACCACCACCATGGCCGCCAGCCGGCGCAGGATGAGCATGGCCATCTAGCGGTCCCCGATCAGATCGCGCAGGGCGTCGCCGGCCAGGTTGGCGGTGTAGGCCAGGGCCGCGACGGCGATGCCCGGAAAGATGGGAACCCACCATTTCGAGAGCAGGAAGCGCAGGCCCTGGGCCGCCATCGCTCCCAGCTCCGGCGCCGGTGCGGGCGCTCCCAGACCCAGGAAGGACAAGCCTGCCAGTATCAGCACCAAGTAGCCCACGTCGAGGCTGGCAACCACCAGCACGGAGGGTCCGGCGCCGGGGAGCAGGTGGCGACTCCACAGCCGCGGTTTGCCGACGCCGGCGAGCTTGGCCGCGTCGACGTGGGGGCGGGCTCCGATGGCGGTGACCTCTCCCCGCACGATCCGGGCGTACCAGGGCCACCACACGATCGAGACCGCCAGCAGCGTGTTGGTGAACGACGGCCCCAGGGCGGCCACCACCGCGATGGCCAGCACCGGCGCGGGAAGGGCGAGGAACACATCGGTGAGCCGCATCAGGAGCATGTCGACCCAGCCGCCCACCGCACCGGCCACCAGCCCGATGACGCTGCCGATGATCACGCCCGAGGCGATGACCAGGACTGCGCCGACCAGGCTGAGCCTGAGCCCGAATATCAGCCGGGACAGGATGTCGCGCCCTACCTCGTCCGTTCCGAGCCAGGCGCTGCCGCTGGGCGGGCTGAGGGGGATGCCTGAAGGCGCGGTGGCGCTGTGGGGAGCAACCACCGGTGCGGCGATGGCCACCAGGACAAGGATCAGCAGTGCGGCCAGCGCGAGCCCATCCGGCAGCCGCAGACGCCTCAAGGATCCCCAGAAGAGCTCTCTGGGCGATCCGAGCCTCCTAGTCGAGGTGTCGCGGCCGGTCATTGGATCGGGGGTGCCTGGCCGGGAACCGAGGCCAGCAGGGTCTCGGTGTACACATGCTGCGGAGCCGATATGACCTCGTCGGCCCGGCCTATCTCCACGATCTCTCCTGATTGGATGACGGCGATCCGGTCGGCCACCACTCGAGCAGCAGCCAGGTCATGGGTGACGAACATCACGGTCAAGCTCAACTCCCGGCGGAGCTGCCCGATCAGGTTGAGAACGACGGCACCCAACGAGACGTCGAGTGCGCTGGTCGGTTCGTCGGCCAGGAGGAGGCCGGGCGGCGCGACGATCGCCCGAGCGAGAGCGACCCGCTGAGCCTGGCCCCCTGAGAGCTGGCGAGGCTTGGCCGTCATCAACTCCTCGGTCAGGCCGACACGCTGGAGCGCATCGATCACCATGCGACGGACCTCGGTCTTGGACTGCCCGCGGCCGCGCAGACGCTCGCCCACCAACTCCTGCACACTCAGCCACGGAGTCAGCGATGCCAGCGCGTCCTGAAAGACCATCTGCGGGTCGAGGTCCTCCGCCAGAGCGAGTTCGCCACCGTCGCGATCGAGCAAGCCGGACACCACCCGCAGCAGCGTCGACTTGCCGCAGCCGCTCTCGCCCACCAGTGCGATGGCCTCGCCCCTGCGAACCTCCAGGCTGATTCCCCGCAGCGCTTGGACTTCCTGGTGGGACCAGCCCCTCCGCTTCTTGAACGTCTTCGTCACGCCGTCCAGGCGAACTACGGCGTCTTCGGAGACGGCTCCCTCGGCCCAGGGGAGCGGGGGCTCGAACTCGGCCCGGTAGGTCGCTGCCTCCTGGAGACGGATACAGGCCGACAGGCCGCCATCGGCCAACTCGACCAGCTCTGGCATGCGAGCCTCGCACTCGTCGATCCTCAACTCGCATCTGGGCGCGAACGGGCAGCCGCCGGGGGGAAGGCGAGGGTCCGGGGGCTCCCCGGGCAGTGAGATGAGGGGGCGTTCCCGGCTGGAGGACAGGTTGAGCCGCGACTGCAGCAAGCCGATGGAGTAGGGGTGCGCGGGCTCGTTGAGTATCGCCTGTGAGCCGCGGGACTCGAGGAGCTTGCCGGCGTACAGGACTGCGATGCGGTCTGCGATCTCGGAGGCGACGCCCAGGTCGTGGGTGACCAGCAGGAAGGAACAGCCCAGATGGTCGCGCAGCGATGCGAGCAGTTCCAGGATCTGCATCTGCACCGTGACGTCGAGGGCGGTCGACGGTTCGTCGGCCACGACGAGCGACGGGTTCCCGGCGATCGCCATGGCGATCATGATTCGCTGCAGCTGGCCACCGGAGAACTCATGGGGGTAGCTGTGGAGCCTGTCCCGCGGGTCGGGCACGCCCACCGCTTCGAGCAATCTGACCGACTCATCGGTGGACCCGGAGGACTCCAGGAGTTGGCGCCCGACGGTCATGGTCGGGTTCAGCGATGTCATGGGGTTCTGGAACACGGCGCCCAGTTGAGTGTTGAGCAGTCGACGCCGTTGCGCCGCGGGCGCTGAGACCATGTCGACGCCCATGACCCGGGCGGTGCCGCTGACCTTCGGGGCAGGCTCACCGCGAAGCAGGCCGAGCAACGAGAGACTGAGGACGGTCTTGCCCGACCCTGACTCTCCAACCAACCCGACGATCTCGCCGGGCTCGATCCTCAGCGACACGCCGCGCAGGGCATGTACAGGCCGGCCCTTGCGCTCGAATGTGACCTTCAAGTCGGACACGTCGACGACTCGCGCCGGCGCACCTGCTGGCTCCGGGGCGTCGACTGAAGATGTCTTCATGCCCCTCAAGGCACCGGACAATAGCCCGCCGCTCGACCCCGCCGCCCGGCGGCGACGGGGTCTCGCGGTGGCTCGATTTCGACTGCTAGCCGTCCCTCAGCGATGCGATCCGCAGTGCCGAGAGATCGTCGTACCGGTGCTCGAATCCGGTCATGCCCGGCCGGGCGACCACGGTCTCGATGACATCGGCCAGCGGCACGAAGGCGCCGCACTCGGCGTAGGCCTCGGAGGCCTGGGCGTAGACCTCGGCCACGGCCTCGTCGCCGACCACCCTCAGACCATCGAATGAGAACTGGTCACCCTCGCCGCAGACCTCGGGCGAGAAGTAGGAGAGCCCTCCACCGGGACGGTAGAACAGATCCGACCAGGTGAACGCATGGGCTGCATCCGGGGTCGCGGGCAGTATCAGAGCATCGGGTCGGATGTCCGGCGTGGTCGGGTACTCGAACGTCTCCGGCTGGGTCACGCCCCGGCTGGTGGTGTTGAGACCCGCCGCGGTGAGTTGAGCCGCGACCAAGCCCGCCACCTGCTGGTTGTTCGGATTGTCGGTAGTGAACGCCAGGTCGATGGTCGCGTCTTCCCAGCCACCGGCAGCAACCGCGTCGGCCAATGCCTGGGGGTTGTGCCCGGGTTCGTACAGGCCCTTCCCCGGGGGCAGCATCCCTTGCGGGAACAGAGTCGTCGCCACCTTGGCCAAATCGCCGTAGACCTGCTCGACGATGAACTCGCGGTCGATCGCCTGCGGCACCGCGGCCCGTATGGCCGGGTCCGTGAATGGCCCGTCATGGGTGTTCAGGTGCATGACCACGAAGTTGATTCCGGTGTGCTGGAACACCTCGAATCCCGCGTCCTGGAATCTCGGCAGGTCGTTCTTGGTGACGCCGTGGATCATGATGTCCAACCCACCGTTCTCGAGCTCGAGCATCTGGGTGGTGAAGTCCGGAATCACGCGGATGTGTATCGGGGAGAAGCAGGCGGGGACATAGGGAGCCTCGCCCCAGTAGTCGTCGAAGCGGGTGAGCTCGTACTCGCCCGGTTCGAAGCTGCTGATGTAGTAGGGCCCGGTCCCGGCCGAGTTGGTGGCTATCCAAGCCTGGGCGAGGTCGCCGTCGACCTCGTTGGCCTCGACCGCCTCGGGACTGACTATGCCCGGTCCGTACGGCGCGGCCATGTAGTGGATGAAGGCGCTGTCGGGCTGGTTCAGGGTGATGACGAGCGTGTAGTCGTCCGGCGTCTCGTAGCTCGCCACGTCCCAGAGCATGTAGGCGGGTCCGGCGTCCACGCCGACTCTGCGTTCGAAGCTCCTGATGACGTCCTGCGCGGTCAGATCGGTGCCATCGTGGAACTTGACGCCCTCGCGAATCTGGAACGTGTACACCAGCCCGTCGTCGCTGATGTCGTAGCTTTCCGCCAGCAGCGGCTCGATCTCGGGCAGGCTCGTGTTGGGCTTGTAGCGGAGCAGGCCCTCGTAGGCGCCGCGGGTCACGTTGAGTCCGTCCGACTGGTAGAAGATCGCCGGGTCGGGCACCTGCATGTCGAACGGGAACGCCATCTCGAGCGGTCCGCAGTCCTCTACCGCATCGCTGACGGCCTCGCTGTCTTCGGTGGGCGCGTCACTGTCCGCGGGCGCGTCGCTGTCCACGGCGGGAGCGGCGGTGGTCGGCGCAGCTGGAGCCGGTTCGTCGCTGTCATCGTCGCCGCACGCGGCGGCGACGAGCGCCAAGACGATCACACCGACAACGATGATGCTGCCGCGGTTGGAACCGATGGTCTTACCGCGCATGTTCTGTGTCCCCCTTCTGTTGTGTGGCAGCCACCGCGCCGCGGCGTGGGGTGGCTCCTCCAGGACGCGGACGCTAACATGCTGAAATCGATTTCGCAAGAGGAGTCCCCTGGGAGGAACAATGACTGATATGGGTCCGCGCCGTACCTTCGGCACGACTGGCTTCGAGGTGTCGCCACTGTGTCTCGGGACCATGCAGCTGGGCTGGACGATCCCTGACGAGGGCGACTGCTATGCCCTGCTCGACGCCTTCGTGGAGGCCGGCGGCAACTTCATCGACACCGCCAACATGTACGGCCCCAACCAGAATCTCCAGTCCTTCGCCAAGGGCGGCCACCGGGTGGGCGTCACCGAGACGATCATCGGCAACTGGATGAAGGATCGGGGCAATCGCGACGACGTGGTCGTGGCCACCAAGGTGCGGGCCCGCATGTGGGACGGACCCGACGGCGAGGGCCTGCATCGGGCCCATGTCATACCCGCCGTCGAGGACAGTCTCCGGCGCCTCCAGGTGGACAGCGTCGACATCCTCCTGGCCCATTTCCCCGACGCGACACCCTTCGACGAGGCCATGGGCGTGATGGGCGAGCTCGTCACCGAAGGCAAGGTCAAGACGATCGGGTCGTCGAACTTCCCCGGACCGCTGATGGAGATGGCCAAGGCCGCCGCCGAGGCCGGGGGCACCGCCCAGTGGACCTCGGTGCAGCCCCGCTACAGCATCGTGAACCGGGCCGAGTACGAAGCCGACCTGATGGAGTTCTGCGTCAACGAGGACGTCGCGTGCTTCCCGTTCAGCCCCCTCGCCGGAGGCTTCCTCACCGGCAAGTACGGCCGCGACGAGGCCGTTCCCGACAGCGTGCGGGCCGGCTTCTGCGGCCAGTACATGAATGACGCGGGCTTCAGCGTCATCGAGGCACTGTCGGATGTCGCCGACGCCCACGGCTGCACCGTTGCGGAGGCCGCCATCGCGTGGGTGCTGCATCAGCCCCAGGTCGTGTCGAGCGTGGTGGGTGCCAACAGCCCCGAGCAGTTGAGCGCTTCCGTCGGGGGCGGCACGATCGAGCTCGGTGCCGACGAACTGGCCCGGCTCGACGCGGTCAGCTGGAACGAGTCGGAGGGCGAGTTCCTCTCCTGGTAGCGCACAGCTCGTCAAAGTCAACATCTGCGAGAGGAAGGAGCGCGCCATGCCAACTCCTTATGAGATCCGGATCCAGGAACTCCAGGGACGCCTGAAGAACAAGGAGTTCAAGCTGGAGGACGTTCCCGGCTACCGGCACGGGCAGGCGCCCGACGCTGCGGTCTGGCACAACCTCGACTACCTCGACGTCTACCCGCAGGTGTACGGGCGCGAGATGGGCAGCAACGGCATCGGGAAGCTCCGGGAGGTGGCCCTCACCACCATCACCCCCAATGAGAAGAACCCGATGATCGAGGACGATCCCGACTTCTTCCACCAGTGGGAGCTCCCCTTCGACACGCTCGACATCCCGCAGATGCAGGATCAGAGCGCCCAGTACCAGCAGCTCCTCGAGGACAACGGGGTGGTCGTGCACCGGGTCGACTTCCCGGATCCGCCGGTGAGCCCGTTCGGTCCCATGACCTACATGTGGGCGACCCGGGAGTTGCTCGTCCTGCGGGGCGGCTCCGTCATTCCCAAGATGGGCTGGACGCCCTTCTCGGTGGGCCGGGGCGAGTGGCTGGCGCTGTGGGCCTTCCAGAACCTCAGCGTGCCGCCGATACTGGCCATCACCGGCAAGGGCGTGTGCGAGGCGGGACCATGCTTCTTCCTGGCCGAGGACGTCTTCGTCGGAGCGCTGTCGGTCGCCTTCAACCAGGAGGGGTTGGATCAGCTCTACCCGACCGTGGCCCGCAGCGCGGGCCTCGACCCCGAGGACATGACGTTCCTGACCATCAAGTCCAACTCTCCGTGGTACTTCGACCCCCAGAGCGGCGCCAGCGCCCACCCCGACATGCTGATGGGCGCCCTCGACGTGGACAAGGTCATCGCCTATCCGGGCGGCATCGACTTCGAGACCTACAACTGGCTGGAGCGCCACGGCTACCAGATCGCCCACGTCGAGCGGGACGAGCAGATCCTCTATGCGCCGACCAACGTCACCACCCTCGAGCCCGGGTTGGTGATCATGATCGAGGAGGCCACGAAGGCCATCGCCGAGGTCCGCAAGCTCGGGGTCGAGGTCCTGCCCGTTCCCTACGGCGAGTTCCTCAAAGCCGGGGGCGGCCTCAACTGCTCCACCATGGCCGTGTGGCGCGACAAGGGGCCCTACTCAACCGATCGATAGGAGAGGACAACCAATGAGCGAAAGCCAAGCAGGAACCATTTACGAGGACGGTCGACTCGAGGAGTACCTCGACAAGGGCATGGACGGCACGGCCAGTGTCGGGCTGGCCACCGTCGAGGAGGCTGCATCCGCAGAGGGCGGCACCACGGACGACGTGTACTTCGCCGACTTCGACCACATCGGCCACAAGAACACCATGTCGGTCGGGGAGCGTCTCGAAGAGTTCAAGCTCGAACTGAAGCTCGCCGAGGCGTTGGGTCTCGACTACTACTTCACCGCGGAGCACCACTTCAGCGGAGACTTCAGCCTGTCGCCGTCTCAGGCGGTCACCTGCACGATCGCGGCCACCGAGACCGAGAGGATCCGCTTCGGGCCGATGACCATCATCCTGCCGATCGCCGACCCGCTCCGGATCGCCGAGGAGTTCACCATCATCGACCACCTGTCGGGCGGGCGCCTGGAGCTGGGCGTGGGTCGCGGTGTCGTGCACCACGAGCTCGCGACCTACGGCCGGCGCGGCCCCGACGGCCCGCCGCTGTTCCGCGAGAACCTCGAGTTCCTCATCAAGTGCTGGACCAACGAGGAGAACTTCTCGTGGCACGGCCAGTACCACCAGTACTACGACATCGAGATGCCGTGGAAGCCGCTGCAGAAGCCCTACCCCCGCATCTGGATTCCCACCGCCACACCGGAGAACGCCAGGGAGTGGGGGCGCCGCGGCTACGCCGTGGCCGGGTTCTCATGGCTCGGGATCGACATCCACAAGGACATCTTCGCCGCCTACCACGAGGGCTGGCAGGAGTGCGGTCTGCCCATCGACCAGAAGCGCATCGGGTACCTGTCGTCCTACGTGGTGGCCGACACCGACGCCGAGGCCGAGGCGCTGGCCAAGGAGCACTTCCCCGAGCAGGTGTCGCTGTTCGAGTACGAGGAGGGCCGCTCCCACTGGTTCGGCGACACCGACCTCAAGCGGGTCTACACCGGCCTGCTGGCACTGTTCAAGCAGATCAAGGACGTGGACAACTTCAGCGGACCGGCCCAGATGATCGTCTACGGCAGCCCCGAGACGGTCGCGGAGAAGATGATCATGCTGCGCGAGGTCCTGGGCGTGAACACCTACATGGCCGAGTTCAGCTTCGGGCTCATGCCCTGGGAGACGGTGAAGCACTCGATGGAGCTGTTCTCCTCCAAGACGATGCCGATGGTCCGCGACGCCTTCAAGGCGGCCGCCAAGACGTGAGCGACGAACTCTCGATCAGCCCGGGGGTCGGCTCGGCATCGGTCGGCCCGCTCGGGCTGCATGTGGCCACGCACGGGGCGGCCGAGCGCCGCCGCGAGGAGGCGCTGCTGTTCGTCCACGGCGCCGGGTGCGCGAGCTGGGTGTGGGAGCACTTCCAGCCGTACTTCGCGGACCGAGGCTGGGATTCCGCGGCGGTGAGCTGGCGGGGCCACCCGCCGTCGCCGGCCATGGAACCCGACGACTTCGTGCAGGTGACCCTGCACGACTACGTCGAGGACGTAGACACCGTGGCCGCCGAGATGGGACGGCCCGCCGTGGTGGTCGCCCACAGCGTCGGGGGCCTGATCGGGCTGAAGCACGCGGAGATCGGCTTCACCCAACCGGCCGGGCTGGCTCTGCTGGCTCCGGCACCGCCCGAGCAGGTCGGAATGTACAACTTCGCGACCTACGGAACCCGGTACCCGGTGCCCCCCTACGATCCGGCGACGATACGGACGCTGTTCTTCCACAGCATCGACGACGAGGGGTTCGACCGCTACGCGGGACTGATGGGTGAAGAGTCGCCCACCGCGCTCAACCAGGCGTCGCGCAACGAGCTCGACGTCGATCCCCAGAGGGTGTCCGGGCCGCTGTGCGTGATCTCTGCCGACCACGACATGATGCAGGGCTACAACAGCGGCATCGACCGCGAGGTCGCCCGCGTCTACGGCGCCGAGTACTTCCAGATCCGCGGCTTCGGCCACATGTTCCCGGTCGAGAGCGGCTGGGAGACGCCCGCCGCGGTGCTCGACCGATGGCTGCGAAAGACCTACCCGGCATGAACGCCGGTTTGGGAGGACCGTTGCCTCCGAACGGAGGCAGAAGGGGGATAACCAACATGAGACATCCACACAGGGGCTGGCTGCAGCTACTTGCCGTGGTACTGGCCTTCGGGCTGATCGCCGCGGCCTGCGGCGACGACGAGGACGAGGCACCGGCACCGGCCGTGGAAGCCCCGGCCGAGGAGGCACCCGCAGAGGAGGCTCCGGCCGAGGAGGAGATGGCAGAGGAAGCTCCGGCCGAAGAGGAGATGGCAGAGGAGGCTCCGGCCGAGGAAGAGATGGCGGAGGAAGCTCCGGCCGAGGAGGAGATGGCGGCCGATGAGCCGATCATCGTCGGGTACGTCCTGTCAGGGCCCACCAACGACGGCGGGTTCTACGAGGACCAGGCCAAAGGCATCAACAACGTGGCCGCGGAGTTCGGCTACGAGGTTCGGATCGTCGAGAACGCGTGGGATCCGGCCGATCAGGTCGCCGGTCTGCGCAATCTGGCCAACGAGGGCGCATCGCTCGTCCTCGGGGACGGTGTGATGAGCGACTCCTCGGCCACCGTCGCCAAGGAGTTCCCCGACATCGAGTTCGTCATCATCACCGCGCCGCGGTTCGAGGCGGTCGACAACCTGAGCGCGTACGTCGTGTCGCAGGGAGTGCCGTCATACGTCATGGGCGTGGTGTCGGCTGAGTTCAGCGAGTCCGGCAGCGCGGGCTATGTGGGCGGCTTCGAGATCCCGCCCACGGCTGAGACCCGGGCCGGGTTCTTCCAGGGCTTCACCGACTCGGGAGGCACTGCGACGGCCGACTCGAACGTGGGCGACTTCAACGACGCGGTCGGCGCCAAGAACGATGCCGCCGCCCAGATCGCCAACGGTGCCGACGTGATCTACGGCTTCGTCGACGCCGGGTTCCCGGGCATCGTGCAGGCCGTCGAGGAGTCGGGCAAGACGGTCGGCCTCTGGGGCGCGACCGTGAGCCACTGCCCGGACGGACCGCAGGTCATCGGCAACGCCATCGCCAACTCCGAGCAGGTGCTGCGATTCGTGGTCACCGCCTTCACCGACGGCACTCTGGCCCATGACAACGTGTTCTTCGGCATGGAGGATCCCACGATCCAGCATGTGGAGTTGTGCCCCGGGTACGAGGAGTATCAGGGCATCGTCGATGAGGTCACCGCGGCCATCATCGCCGGCGAGGTCGATCTCGATCCTGCCGTCACCGGCACCGGTTAGGCCCCATAGCGTGTCCTGCTGGACGCGGCCTGACGATCCCGCCGTCACCAGCGCCGGTGGCTGACACGGAAGACAGCACATTGGGTGTCGGCTCGGGCGTCCCCGCCGGGGCGCCCGAGCCCCCCAACCCGGATGACGCGCCGCTCCTGCGGCTGAGGAACATCACCAAGACATTCCCCGGCGTCGTCGCCAATCGGGACGTGAGCATCGAGGTCCACGCGGGGGAGATCCTCGGACTGCTCGGTGAGAACGGCGCCGGCAAGAGCACGCTGATGAACGTCGTCACCGGCATCCTGCGCCCCGATGCCGGCACGATCGAGCTCAACGGCGAGCCGGTCCAGATCCGCAACGCCCAGCAGGCGCGCCGGCTGGGCATAGGCATGGTCCACCAGCACTTCATGCTGGTGCCGACCATGACGGTGGCCGAGAACGTCGCCCTGGGGCTGAGGCCCCGGCGGCCCCCGATCAGCGACATCAACCGCATAGCGGGCGAGCTGCGAGAGGTGTCGACCCGCTACGGGCTGCATGTCGATCCCGACGCGGTCGTCGATTCGCTGTCGGTGGGCGCCCGCCAGCGGGCCGAGATCCTGCGGCTGCTGCACCATCGGGCCAACGTGCTGATCTTCGACGAGCCGACCTCGGTCCTCACCCCGCAGGAGTGGCTCGACCTCTCGGAGGTCTTCCGGGACCTGGCGGCCGAGGGGCGGGGAATCATCTTCATCACCCACAAGCTCGACGAGCTGCTCGGGGTCGCCAATCGCTGCACCGTCATGCGTGACGGCGAAGTCGTGGGCACCATCCCCGCGGCCGGGGCCGACCGGCAGACCCTGGCCACGATGATGGTCGGACGCGAGGTCGTCCTGCGCGTCGAGAGGCCCCGGCTGGACAGCGGCGATGTCGCCCTGGAGGTGCGCGGTCTCGGACTCCATTCGGAGGGTCGGGCCCTCCTCGACGACATCAGCTTCGAGGTGAGGCGGGGCGAGGTGCTGGGCATCGTCGGCGTCGACGGCAACGGCCAGAGCGAGCTCGTGCAGGTTCTCACCGGCCTGGTGGTCGCAGACACCGGTGAGATCGTGTTCCACGGCAGCGAGGAACGGGGCGAACTCACACCTCGGGCGTTCATCGGTCTGGGCGGCGCGGTGATCCCCGAGGACCGCCACGGACGGGGTGTGGCCGTCGATCTCAACCTGCGAGACAACCTGATGATGGCCGACTTCGCCACGCCGGCCTACTCGAACCGGGGCGTGCTCAAGACAGCGGACATCAACGGCCGGTGCGATCGGCTCATCGCTCACTACGACATCCGGGCCCCGGGCTGGCACGTGCGGGTCGACCAGCTGTCGGGCGGCAACCAGCAGAAGACGGTGCTGGCCCGCGAGATGGACCGCCAGCCCTCCGTGCTCGTCGCGGCCCAGCCCACCCGGGGCCTGGACGTCGGCGCAGTCGAGTTCGTGTACCACCAGATCAACGAGCACAAGAGCAACGGCGGGGCGACGCTGCTGATATCCACCGAGTTGGACGAGGCGTTCACGCTGGCCGACCGGATCGCGGTGATGTTCGAGGGCCGCCTGCTGCGGATCCTCGACGCCGAAGAAGCGACCGTGGAGCAGGTGGGACTGCTCATGGCCGGCGAGGAGACCGTGCCATGAGGTCCGGTGCCACCAACCGCCTCATCGGGCCGGCCGCCTCGATCTTCACCGTCGTTGCCGGCCTGGTCATCTCGCTGGCCATCATCGCCGTCAACGGCAACCCTCCCCTCGAGGCTGCGAGGGCCCTCTTCGACGGCGCCTTCGGCAGCATGAAGCAGGCGGCCACCACTGCGGCTCGCTCGATTCCCCTCGTGCTGGTTGCCCTCTCGTGGATCGTGGCCTTCAGCGCCCGCCGGATCAACGTGGGCATGGAGGGTCAGTTGATCGTCGGAGGCATCTTCGCGACCTGCGTCGCGCTCTACGTGCCCGGTCTGCCCGCGCCGTTGCACCTGCCCCTGGCGATCCTGGTCGGCTTCCTCGCGGGCGGCGCATACGCGGGCATCGCCGCGGCACTGTGGGCCTGGCGGGGCGTCAACGAGATCGTCTCGACGCTGCTGATGAACTTCATCGCATTGATGATGCTGTCGTGGGTCGTGCGCTCGCCCTTGAAGGCCGAGGGGGTGCGCACCAACCGTTCAGAGAGGATCCCCGACAGCGCCCAATGGCCCAATCTGGTCGACGAGTCGCCACTGAACTTCGACCTGTTCCTGATGCTGGGTCTGGTGGTGGTGGTGGCTTGGATGCTGCGTCACACCACCTTCGGGATGCGGCTGCGATTGACCGGCGCCAACGTAGAGGCGGCCAGGGGAGCGGGCGTGCGGACTGTGTGGATCGGGATGCTGTCGCTCATCGTGTCGGGGGGCATCAGCGGGATCGCGGGCGCGGGGCTGGTGCTGGGCGGCGAGACCGAGGTCATGGCCGAGGGGTTCGCGGCGAGCTACAACCTGGAAGGCATCGTCGTCGCCCTGCTCGCACTCAACTCGCCCTACGCCAGCATCCCCGCGGCGGTGCTGCTGGCCAGCCTCGGGCTGGGAGGCGGTCTGATGGAGGCCCGTCTCGGGGTGCCCGCCGAACTCACCCTCGTGACCCTGGGGATAGTCCTTCTACTGGTGACGGGATCGAGCGCCATCGTGCGCAAGGCCCGTTCCGTGCGGGTCGACGCCGATCGCGACGACGCCGATCCCTCTGATGTTCCCGGCACGGCGGCGGTGACCTGATGGGCGTGTTCGACGCAGTGTGGGTGGCGGCTGCGCTCGCCGCGACCGCTCCGCTGCTGCTGGCCGGCATGGGTGAGCTGATCTCGCAGCGAGCAGGAGTGATCAACGTCGGGCTGGAGGGCATGATGCTCTTCGGAGCCTTCTTCTCCTACTGGGCCGCCCTCGAGTTCGGCACCATCTGGGGGGCGATGCTCGTCGGCGTGGTGGCCGGCATCGCCATCGCCGCGGTCATGGCCTTCTTCTCGATCAACACCAACTCCGACCAGATCGTGGTCGGCATCGGTGTGCTCATCCTTGCCATCGGCATCACCAGTTCGGCTTTCCGCGCCCTCTTCGAGGGAAGCGAGCGGGCCACCATCATCAAGCCCATGGGACGGCTCGAGATCCCCGGACTCGAGAGCATCCCCTTCCTGGGCGAGGCGCTGTTCCGGCAGCGGCCGGTGGTCTACCTCTCGTTCCTGCTGCTTCCGGTCGTCTGGTTCGTCCTGTACCGCACCACGTGGGGGCTGGCCGTCCGGGCCGCCGGCGACCTTCCCGACGCGGCCGAGACCGCGGGGCTCAGCCCCCGCAGGATCCGGTGGCTCGCGACGCTGGCCGCCGGAGGGTTCGCGGGCTGGGCCGGTGCCTTCCTGTCGGTCGGCGAGGTCGGGATCTTCTTGAACCAGATGACCTCGGGCCGGGGATTCCTGGCGGTAGCCGCGGTGATCTTCGGCATGTGGCGCGTGTCGGGCCTGTTGTGGGCGTGCCTGCTGTTCGGAGCGACGACCGCTCTGCAGCGGCGGCTCCAGATCATCCCCGACCTGCCCCGCGAGGTCTGGCTGCTCCTGGCCATAGTGGCCGGTGCGTCGCTGGTCTACATGCTGGTCCGGCGGCGTTTCGACTGGCACAACAAGTGGCACGTCGTGGCCGCGGCAGCCTTGGCAGCCGTCTCGATCACGACCCTAGTGTTGAGCTTCGTGCAGCCCGGCATCACCCTTCCCTCGGAGCTGTGGCTCTCGATGCCCTTCGTGGTGACCATCGCGGCTCTCGCCATCATGGGCGCTCGGGCCGCCGCGCCCCGCTATCTGGCGATCCCGCTGATCCGGGAGCACGACTGATGGGACTGCTGTCGGACCATCGTGTGGTCGTCACCGGAGTGGGCGACATCGGGGGCGTTGTCGCCGCCACGATCGTCGAGCACGGAGCCGAGGTCGAGGTCTGGGACCGCGACGACGACGCTCTGCGGGATCTCGGCCTGCCCGGCCGACACGTCGATGTGACCGACGAGGCTGCGGTCGACGCCGCCATCAACGACTGCTTCCCCGGCGATGCTCTGACCGGGCTGGTGACCTCGGCCGGTGTGTTGACCATTGCGCCAGTGGTGGATCTCGACGCCGCTGACTGGCGCCGGGTCATCGACGTGAACCTGACCGGCACCTTCCTGTGCTGCCGGGCCGCGGCTCGCCGCATGGTCGCGGAGGAGCCACCGGCGGTCGGCCGCTCGATCGTGACCTTCTCTTCGATCGGGGGGCTGCGGGGCGAGCCCGACATCGCCCACTACAGCGCCTCCAAGTTCGGCGTGATCGGCTTCACCCAGTCGCTGGCCCGCGAGATCGGCCCCAGCGGGATCCGGGTGAACTCGGTCTGCCCGGGTGCGGTGGACTCCCGCATGAACACCGAGCTGATCGACGTGTACGCCACCGACGAGGGCGTCGAACCGGACGTGGTGGCGCAGACGATCGTCGACAGCACGCCGCTGCGCAGGTTGTCCACGCCGGCCGACGTGGCCGGAACGGTGGTCTACCTGCTGTCCGACCTGGCCGGGTTCGTCACCAGCGAAGCCATCGCCGTCACCGGCGGATTGGTGTTCTAGAGGAGGCATCCGGCCGTCCGCAAACGCTCCAGGAGGTGCCATGACCACTCCAGACAATCTCGAGATAGGCCCCATCGGTGACCGGGTCCTGTACGAGGACGAGCACATCCGGGTCTGGGACATGATTCTGGAACCGGGCCAGCGATCACCGCTGCACCACCACGAGAACGACTACATCGTCGTGGTGGTGGAGGGCGACCACGTCACCGTCGAGCCGGCCGAGGCGAGCGAGGAACGATCGGGTGACGGCTACGGATCGGTGGAGGTGTCACCGGGGCAGAGCATCTTCCTGCACAAGGGCGCCACCGAGGTGGCGGTCAACTCCGGAGTCAGGCGCTATCGAGACATCCAGATCGAGCTGCTCGGCTAGATGGCCGCAGCGGGGCTGGGGGCAAGTAGCTCCTAGCCCATCACCGTCAGCAGGCTGCGGTGGAACGCGGCCGTCCGGCCCTCCCGGTAATGGGCCGGACCGGGCTGGAAGTGTCTTGACCGCAGAGCCTGCTGCACCCGGTGCATGACCCGGTAGTCCTCGGTGAGGAAGTCGATCGAGAACTTCTCCTCCTCGGGCCCGATCTCGTCAGGCCGGTGAGAGTACGACCGCAACTCGATGGCGGTCCGGTCGATGGCCAGCGGCAGGAGTTGCAATGTGGTTATCCCGCCGTCGGGAAAGGCGAGGATCGTCACATTGGGGAACACGTCTATCGCGTACGTCACCTGGGACTGCTCTTCGCCCATTCCCTCCCGGTACGGGAATATCGACAGGCCGTAGTCGTTCATCGGCGCGACCAGCACGTTCACGTACCGGTCGCCGATGTCCTCCCGGAACTCCATTCCCTCGTGGAAGGGCTGCAAGGTGTCGGCGTGGACAATCGGTATGTGGTAGTCGTCGAGGGCGTTGTCGACGAACACCTTCCAGTTGACATCGATGGTGTCGTCAATCGACACCGTCGGTGACAGGGCGGCGATGTTGTGTCCGGCCAGCAGGCTCGGTGCAGCCTCCAGGTAGTCCAGCAACGGGGGAGCGGATCCGTCGACATTCACGAAGACGAAGCGCTCCCAGATGTCGAAGCGCAGGGGCCGCAGTCTCATCTCGTCCCGGTCGAATTGATCGTCGAAGCCCCGCTGGTTCGGTATCGCCCGCAGTGTGCCGTCGGGGTTGTAGCTCCAGCCGTGGTACGGGCAGACCATCCTTGACTCGCAGTTGCCCGAGCCCTTCATGATGACAGTTCCCCGGTGCGGGCAGATGTTGGCGAACACGTGGAGCTCGTTGTCGTCGTCGCGGACGATGAGGACCGGCTCGTACCCGATCATCTTGGTGACGAAGTCTCCCGGCTTGGCGACATAGGCCAGGTCGGCGGCCAGGAACCAACTCGACGGGAACACGCTGCGCATCTCGGCGTCGTAGAACTCCGGCGACGTGTACGCCTCAGCCGGGAGGAAGACGCTGTTGGGCGTGAGGCTATATGGGGATCTGATCTGCAGATCCGTATGAGAAGCAGCCATGCGGGCTGATCACCTCCCCGGTGAGATAGGCAGCCTCGTCCGAGGCCAGATACACGGCCAGATGGCCGAGTTCGATCGGTTGCCCGAACCGACCCAGGGGGATGTTCGCAACGATCGCCTCCATGATCTCCGGTGGGGCGAGATCGTTGAGTTGGGTGTCGAAGTATCCGGGTGCTATGGCGTTGACGGTCACGCCCCGGCTGGCAACCTCGCGTGCCAGGGCCTTCACCATTCCCTCGATGCCGGCCTTGGCCGCGGAGTAGTGCACCTCGTAGGCGACACCGGTGGTGGCAACGATGGACGAGATGGTGATTATCCGGCCGTTGCGGCGCTCGAGCATCGGCCCCAAGGCCCGGCGACTGCACAGGAACGTCCCATCAAGATGGACGGCGACCATGCTGCGCCAATCCTCGAAGGACATCTCCTCGAAGCGGATCACCTGGCCGATGCCGGCCATTGCCACCAATACATCCACCGAGCCGACCGTCTGCTCGACTTCGGTGAAGACCCGGTCGACATCGTTCTCATCGGTCACGTCGAGCCGATGCGGGAGGATGGTCCGGTGCTCGCCCGACGCGGCCTCAGCCGCGGATTCTGCGGCACTTCCGTCCAGGTCGGTGACAACAACAGCCGCGCCCTGGGTGGCTAGCGCCTCGACGACTGCTCCCCCTAGACCGCCTCCTCCACCAGTGACGAGAGCGACCTTGCCAGTCAGGTCGAACATGGTTCGATAATAGCAATCAGCCCATAGAGGCTCAGCAGCGGGTGGGCCTGATTGCTCTGCGGGGAGCCGGTCAGAACGCGGGCCGCCGGCTGAGCAGTGATGCGGTGAGAACTCGATGATCGAGGGTTCCGCGCCGGCCTAGCACTACGAGCTTGCCGGTGTGGCTTGAGTCGACGTTGCTCGGGGCTTGCTCGATGGTCCAGCGGTGGCCGGCCCTCTGGATGACGTGGAGTCCGTTGGCGTCGCCGTTGAACCGGACGATGCCCTTGACCCGCAGGACGGTCTCGGGCCAATCCCGCAGCGCCGCCTCGACCCGGGCTCTATCGACCGGGGAGCCGAGTTCGAGGACGATCGAGTCGAAGGCGCTGCCGGCCAGGCCGGTGTCTCCGTCGAAAGGCTGCTCCGGCGAGGTCCTCTCGACGGTCCGGCCGGCCTCCAGCAGCAGCGCAGGATCCAGCCGGCCGGGGCGATGGGCGATGGTCGGCGTGCCCGGGCTCTGCTCAGCAAGCCAGTCCACAACGGCCGCGAGTTCAGCCGCACTCACGAGGTCGCACTTGGTCACCATGACGATGTCGGCCCGGCGGAGTTGGCGGACGACCAGCTCGCCCACGAACTGGTCGCGCGACCTCTGCCGCACCGTCTCGGCGTCGGCGAGAACGATGACCGCGTCGAGACGGCAGCCGGGCCAGCCCTGGCCGTAGGCCGCGACGTTGGCCGGATCGGCGACTCCGCTCGCCTCGATCACGATCTGGTCGGGGGCCGGCTCCAGTGCCAGCACCTCGTCGAGGGCGTCGCCGAGCTCGTCGGCTATCGAACAGCACACGCACCCGTTCTTCAGGCTGACCGTCCGCCCGCGGTGCTCCGCGATCAGTGCCGCGTCGATGTTCACCGCGCCGAAGTCGTTGACCAGTACAGCCAGGCGCCGGCCGTGCTCCAGGGCCAGCAGCTCGTTGATCAGCGTCGTCTTGCCCGCACCCAGGTAGCCCGCGACCACGGTCACGGGCACCAGATCCCTGAGCGATCCGGCTTCCATCGCTAGCCGTCCCCGTGCGGGAACCTCTGGCCCTCGAAGACGGTTCCCCACATCGGGATGTCTCGCAGAGCCTCGGCGCCCACCTCGTAGGGGTCTGCTTCAAGGATGGTGAAGTCGGCTCGCTTGCCCCAGCGCAGCGACCCGACCTCCTCCTCGAGCCCGAGCACGTAGGCGGCGTTGGTGGTGATCGCCCTGAGGGCCGCGTCCAGCGACACCCGCTCATTGGCGCCCATCACCGCACCTGACTCGGTGAGCCGGTTGGCGGCCACCCAGGCGTTGTTGAGGGGCTTGGCCGGCGCCATCGGGAAGTCCGAGTGCACTGCGAACCGCACTCCGGCCCGCTCCAGCGACCCGAGCCGCGAGATCTGCGACGCTCGCTCGTATCCGACGACGCGGGCCGCGAACGCCTCGGACAGCTCATAGACGTAGTAGGGGTTGACGGAGGCCGCCGCCCCGACCGCAGCCATGCGGTCGACCTGCTGGGAGCTGGAGATGCCGAAGTGCTCGAAGGTGAACCGGTGATCGAAGCGGGGCCGCTCCCACTGCAGCTTCTCGAGCGTGGACAGGGCCAGCTCGACGCCGAGGTCGCCGCTGCAGTGCACATGGATCCTCAGCCCGGCGTTCCACAGCACCCGGGCGATCGCCTCGAACCTCTCCGGGGGCGTCATCCACTCGCCGTGACGGCCGTCGAGATGGCCGGGCGGCTTGAGCATCAGCAGCTCGGCGAAGAACCCGCCGTCGGCGAACATCTTGGTGTGGTCGCTGAACCGCAGCCGGTGCGTGTTGCGTGACGGGTAGGCCAGCACTCGCTCGACGAGCTCCTCGTCGGTGCGCTCGTCGCCCTCCGGTCCCATGGTGAAGGGCATCAGCTGCACCCGGAACGGTGTATCCGGCTGCTCCATCACCACCTGGAGGTGGTCCCACTCCTCTTCGAACCCGTAGAAGCCCAAAGCGGCGTCGCCGATGGTGGTGTGGCCGCCGTGGTGGATGACCTGGCGCATCCGGTCGAGCCCGCGACGGAACCGCTCCGTCTCCAGCAGGTAGCTGCGCAGGTGGCGCAGCGCGACGTTCAGTCCGGTCTCGAAGAACCGGCCTGCGTCGAGGTCGACCTGGGGGTGGCGGGCCGCGGCCGCGGTGTCGACGTCCATCCACCGAAGGCAGGCGTCGTTCACCACCAGCGAGTGGTAGCCGCGGTGCCAGACCACGATCGGGCGGGAGGTCGAGATCTGGTTGAGACCGCTCCGGTCGACGGGGCCGTGCCAGATGGGGTGATGCCCGAACGCGAACAGAGGCTCACCGGGCGCCAGGACGGCGTCTACTTCGGCAATCCGGGTCCGGAACTGCTCGCCGTCGTGCACCGGCCCGATGTCCTCCCACGGCAGGTCCCACCCCACCGACGTCGTGAAGTGCATCGGCAGCAGGATGGCGGCCATGGAGGGATGCAGGTGCGGGTCGATGAACCCCGGCATGATGCAGTGGTCCCTGAAGGTGTCGTCCACCTCGTGACTGTGGGCATCCAGCCACGGGCGCATCGTCTCGAGCGTCCCGACCTCCACGATGCGGCCGTCCCGGACCGCCACCGCCTCCGCCATCGGCAGCGACGGCTCCATCGTTCGCACCGTGCGGGCCACGAATACCGTGATGTCAGCCATACAAGCCCCGCTCGCCCCCGGTGACAGCCCCGCCTTCGACCCCAGCGTTCGGCTAGTCTATTGCCTCCAGGGGGATTGGCCGGCGGCGAGTCGTAGTCGGCACCGGCCTTAGGAGTGTCTGGCTGACGCCGGTGACGGGAGCAGTCGTGAACATCGATGCGAGACGGTGGGCAACCTGCCTTCTTGCAGGGTTGGCAGTGCTGGCTGGCGCGTGTTCCGGAAGCAGTTCGCCGGAGGACCTGGGCATCTCGCTCGAGGATCCGGGAGAGCGTCGTCTTTCCTTTACCGACATTACCCGGGATCTCGGTCTACCAACTGAGTCCTACGGCACGGGATACTCGGGTCCGTGCGTGCCCGACGCGGTTGGCGTCACCAGTGGCGGCATGGGCTGCATGATTGACTCCATGACGGGAGGCGTCGCGCTGGCTGACTTCAATCGCGACGGCTGGATCGATGTCGTTGGCACGCGCGCCGGTCTACCCGTATTCGTGGGTGTGTATGACTCCAACGACGGCACCTACAGACAGGTGGAGATTCCCGAGGAGGTGACCGGTAACGGAATCGCCATTGGAGATATTGACGGCGACGGCGATGCGGACATCTTCATCGCCGGATACGGGACCCAGCAGCACTTCCTGCTCATCAATGACGGGCAGGCAGGCTTCAGCGAAGAGGCCAGCAGTCGAGGGGTGAGCGGCACAAGAAGCGATGGTCAGGCACTCCTGGGTACGAGTGCCGTCGTAAGCGATGTCGACGCTGACGGCCAACTCGACGTCATCGTCACCGAGTGGCGGGCCGGCGCCGCTCTCAACGCAACCGGCGAGCCGACGACGCGCTATTTCCGCGGCCACCGAGCGCAGCCGGGGACGTTCATCGATGCGACCAGCTCGAGTCGCTTGGGCGAGATTGCGGCCACCGGCTATGGCTTCACCGTCTCTGTTTCAGATTTTGATATGGATGGCCACAACGACATCTTGCTGGCCAGTGACTACAACACATCGCTGATCGCTTTCGGGTCGGCTGCGGGCGCATTCCATCTCAACGACGAGGTTCAAACCTCGCTGACCGACGAGAACGGCATGGGTGGCTTGGTCACCGACCTCAACGCGGACGGCGTCGATGATTGGCTCGTGACATCGATCTTTGCGCCCCCGCCGTGCCCGTTCGGCGCTTGCGGCGACGGCCTGTCGGGCAACCGTGCCTACGTCAACACCGCAGGAGCCCCGCCCAGGGATGAGGCTTCGGCTTTGGGAATCGCGGCCGGCGGTTGGGGCTGGGGGATCATTCGCGACGACTTCGATCACGACGGCCATGATGATCTTGTCTCGGCCGCCGGAATGTACTTCCCGGAGGGCTTCGGCGCTGCGCCCCTTGACGAGAGTGGCTATGCAACCGACCCCCTGCTCGCGTGGAGAGGTCTCGGAGACGGATCAGGATTTGATGAGGTCAAGGTCGAGATAGCTGGTGGTCATCCACCTTCGGCTCGGTCGTTACAGGCCGCTGATTTCGACAATGACGGCGACCTGGACCTGTTCCTGGGTGGCTCGGGCGTCCCTGTCAGAGTCTTGGAGAACACGACAGTCACGGGGTGCAACTGGGTTGGTGTCGATGTGGACGGGTCATACGGGGGGACGGTTGTGCTCCATGACGGCGAGACAGTGGTCGCGGAGGATCGTTTCGGAACGTCGACGGTGTTCCTCGGCACAAGCAGGATTCCGGCATTGTTGTGGCTGCCCGACGCAGACCATACCTATGAGGTGCGTGTCGAGAGCCACGAGGGAGTATCCGCATCCCGAGCCGTCGAAGGCGGCTACTCCTACCGCTTCGTTCAACAGGATGGACGACTCGAGCTTCGCGACGTCAATGGCCCCGGGTGCGACGCGGTGAACTGACACCCTTCCACCTTGACAACACGATTCTTGCGTCCTTTAATTCCTGCAGTCTCGTTACGTGCAATTCGCTAGGGGGAGCGGATATGACTGTAGAGAAGTATGTGGTCCTGCTCGATGCCGACCACGCGGTCACGCCGAGTGAGCGCGACGACGCGGTAGGTCGGCTGGTAGAGGGTGCCGGTGGTGTTGGCGCGGGGCTGGTCGGTTTGACGGTGAGCAGTCTGAACGAGTCGCTGACGGGGCCTGCGGAGACTATTGCGGTTGTGCAGGCGTGGATTGACGGCTCCTCCGGTGCCGATGCGGGGTCAGTGCTTGCTGACCTCTCTGGCTCGGTGGATGCGAAGGTGTCGAGCTGGCTGGTTGAGGAGATCGTGTTTCTGGCGCCGGTTGATCGCAGGGTGTCGGGGGAGCACTCGCGGCTCAACTTGTTCGGCACGGCCGCAAAGCGGGAGGACTTCACCACCGAGGGGTTCTTTGACTACTGGAAGACGGTGCACGCCCCCATCTCCTCGTCGATTCCGGGCAGTTCCGGCTATGTGGTGTCGCGGGTCCGCGACACGGTGAGCGGGCCGGTGGAGCGGACCGTCGATGCGTTCATTGAGCTGTGGTATCCGAGCCGTGACGACCACGCCAGAGCCAACGAGCATCCGCTGGCGGCCAAGGCCTGGGAGGACGTCCCCAACTACGCACGCACCGACGGCCAGTTCTGGCTGACCTACGAGCATGTGGTCATGGAACCTCCCGGCACCGGTCGAGGCATGTTTGACTCGAACGGGGATTGATGCGGGTACGCCCCCATCGGGTGGAGACGCCGCCGAGACCTTTCACTACCTCATGAGCCGCGAACCGGCTGCCGTGTAGCCGCCGACGCGCGAAAGGAGACCACAAATGCAACGACTCGACGGTATCTCTGCGTTGATCAGCGGGGGAGCCAGCGGCGTCGGGCGTGCCACCGCGCACCGCTTCGCCCAGGAGGGTGCGGCCCGGATCACGCTCTTCGATAAGGACTCTGAGCGCATTGCCGACGTCGCCGCGGAACTGGCCGAGATCGGCGCCGAGCCCCGGTCGGTGGTCGGCGATGTCAGCAACCCGGCGGACTGCCGGCGGGCGGTGGACGAGGCGGTGCGGGGCGACGGCCACCTTGACGTGCTGGTCAGCAACGCCGGCGCCGACTCGATCCACGACTTCCTGGAGCTGGAGCTCGACGAGTGGTACCGGATCATGGACATCAACCTCACCGCGTCGTTTGTGCTGGGCCAGGCCGCGGCCCGGGCCATGGTGGCCGCCGGCAACGGCGGCACGATCCTGTACACCGCGTCGATCTCGGGCGTGTTCGCGTCGACCGGCGACGCCCACTACGGCGTGTCCAAGGCCGGCATCATCAGTCTCGTCAAGACGATGGCCATCGAGCTTGTGGAACACAACATACGGGTGAACTGCATCAGTCCCGGCCCGCTCGACACCCCGATGTCGCTCGCGCTGCTCGGCAGCGAGGAGGCGATGCAGGCCGCCCGGGAGAGCTGGCCGATGGTGCCCATGAACCGGCTGGGTCTACCGGAGGAGATCGCGGGCACCTACGCCTACTTGGCGTCGGCCGACGGCGCCTACACCACCGGTCAGAACATCGTCGTCGACGGGGGATTGACGGCGAACGTCTACCCGTTGGCTGACGAACTGGCATAAGGATCGGGGTTCCGCCCGACCTCGTGTGAGGGACAGGGGGAATGATGGCTAGTGGAACGACCATTGGTGGAGAACTGGTCTTCAGGGAGGGGTTCGAGTACGAGTTCTCTGCCCTCCAGCCGATGTCGGACCACATCGACCCTCCCGCCTTGGCCGCCTACGAATCGCCGCTGGCCAAGGGCATCGATTCGCAGCCGGCGGGGCTGCTCGTCGATTCGTGGCAGGTCAGCGCGGACGGCACCGAGTGGTTGCTGAGGATCAGACCGAACGTCACCTTCCACTCGGGGGCACCATGTGATGCGCAAGCCGTCCTGGAGGCACTCAACGCCATTCGGACCGTCCTGGCTGAGTCGGGTGATGACTCGTACTGGAACGCGGTAAGCGACGTGACGCTGGCCGATTCGGAGACGCTGCGTCTCGCGTTGCATCACCCGAGCGCTCGGGTGGCTTCACTGCTGTGGGGACCGCACACCTTGATCCACAACGAGGCGGGTCGGCTTGAGTACGGGGAGGACTTTGGATCGACCGTCGTCGACGGGACCGGCCCGTATCGCGTTGTTTCCTGGTCCGAGGAGCGAGTTGCGGCCGAACGCTGGGATGGATACGTGCGGCCGTCAGCGCCGATGTTCGCTCGACCGTCGGCAAAGATGCCTGACCGCATTGAGTGGGTCGCTGTGCTGGGCGAGTCGGAGCGCTTGGGCATGCTCGAAGCCGGTGAACTCGACTGCATCCACGCCCCGCCAGCCGATCAAGTAGCGCGACTTGCGGACGATCCGCGCTACAAGACATTCCGGTACTCGCAGCCGGCGAGCATGTACCTGACGTTGAACTGGGAGCACCGTGACCTCGGGTTCGACGACCTGCGAGTGCGCCAGGCCTTCTATCTCGCTCTCGACCGCGAGGAGATCGTCGCAACTGCGTTGGCGGGCTGTGGGTCGCCGACGTGGGGTCCGCTACCACCGAATCTCGAGTTCTATGACTCGAGCATCGACGCCCGGCGCGACTTCGATCCTCGGCAGGCCGGTTCACTGCTGGATGCTGCGGGGTTCGCAGTAGGTGCCGACGGGATTCGACAGCGCGACGAGCATCGCATGTCTGTTCCATGCGTCGTCCAAGACGACGAGACTTTCCGGCGAGTCAGTGCGATCATCGCCCGCCAACTCGCGAACATCGGTGTCGATCTTCGCTTCGAGTTCTACAAGCCGTTCGTCGAGTACTACGAGGCATGCCGGCACGATCCCGCTTGCACGATCAACAAGTGGCTCTGGCAGGATCCGATGGACGCCCTGATCGGATTCTGTGCGAGCGATAAGCGTCCGTTCCTGAACTGGTCGAACGCATCGAGCCCGCCACTCGACGATGCGTTCGATGCGTGGACCCGGGCCGAAACTCTGGACGATCTCCACACCGCGGCGAGTCGGGCTCAACACGCCTTCGCGAAGGACCTTCCTTACGTTCCGCTGCTCACGCCCGACGATGTCTGGGTATGGGATTCTCGGTTCAGTGGCTACGACCCGCGGCCGGGCATGCTCTACCCGTACTACCACACCCTCCACTACAGTCTCACAGGCCGGTAACGCACTGCTGATCGGCTTGACCAAGAGACCCGCCTGCAATACGATTCTTGCATACGACGGATGGGGGATCCGTCGAATGAACGGGGGGTTCATTATGGGGCCGAGGGATGCTCAGCATTCACTCACCGAGTTGGCGCGAACGGGTATCTCACGTCGCGCCTTCATGAAGCGCGCTGCGCTGTTGGGGGTTGGTGCGGCCACTGCCGGCCAGATTCTCGCTGCGTGCGGCGATGACGACGACACCGCCGACGTTCCGGCGGAAGCGCCTGCCACAACGGCTGCGCCGGAAACCACGACGACCGCGGCGCCCGAGCCAAGCGGGCCCAAGGTCGGTGGGACGTTCCGTGAGGGCTATGACAGAGATCTGACGGGGCCAGACACAGTCTCCAGCGCGTGGGCCGACCCGACCTTCAATGCCTTCCACGAGGCGATTGCAATCCGCGACCCCGAGGGCGTCCTGGTTCCCATGATGGCCTCGGCGTTCGTCAGCAGCGACACCGGCTGGGAGTTCACCCTGCGCGACGGCCTCAAGTTCCACCACGGCGATGACGTCACGCCGGAGGTCATTGTCGAGAACTTCAACCTGTTCCGGGATCCTGCTACCGGCGTCAACGCCGTCTTCTGGGCTCCGATCACGGACGTCACAAGCGAGGGAAACATCATCCGGTGCCACACAGATGGTCCGTTCGCGGCCTTCCAGGAGACCGTGAGCACCGAGTACTCCTACATTCTCAACCCTGCGACACGGGACGCGCAAGGCGATCAGTACGGGGCAGCCATTGTCGATGGAACCGGTCCGTTCATGATGACGTCGTTCGATACAAGGCAGGGTGCCGTCGGTACGCGTTGGGATGACTATCCCGGATCTGTTGTCCCGTTCTTTGCGAACAAGGGCACGGCCTATCTGGACACGGTCGAATTGATTCCGATCCCGGAGTCAGCCCAGAGACGCAACGAGATCGAGACCGGCAACGTTGATGCGATCAAGAACCCGCCGCCACAAGACGTCGAAGCGCTCAGCAACAACGAGGACCTGGTCGTACAGGAGTTCCAGGAACTCTCGAACTTCTTCCTCAGCTTGAACATCGGAGCCACCCAGCACGGGTTCGACGATCTCCGCGTGCGGCAAGCGATCAGCCACGCGATCGACCGCGAGGGCATTGTCGCTGCGGTGCTGCGCGGTCGGGCGGTTGCCACCTACGGGCCGTTCTGGCCTGCCTACAAGTGGTACAACCCCGAGGTCGAGAACTTCAACCAGTACGACGTGGACAAGGCGCGCTCGCTCCTCGATGACGCAGGCTGGGTGTCCTCCGGCGGCGACATCCGCGAGAAGGACGGCGTCCCGCTCTCGTTCCCCATGCTGCACCTGTCGGAGACGACGGAGAATGCCGTGATGGAGGCGATCGTGGAGATGCTCAAGGAGGTCGGCGTCGACATGCAGAACACCGATGAGGAAGCCTCCGCCTACTGGCCGCAGATAAACCTCGAGCTGGCGTCGTTCAGCCTCAAGGGACTATGGTCGAGCGCTCCCGACCTGTCCGCATACTTCTTCAACAACCTTCAGCCTGCGGGCGCGGCGGCGGGCGCATCGGCATCGTACGTCCAGTGGCAGGTCGCCGGCGACGAGGAGAGCCTGCGGGCCGCGGCCCAGCACATGCAGGCGGTGGTGGCGGAGGAGTTGCCGTTCATCCCGATCTACACCCCGAACACCGTCTGGGTGAACCACAAGGATGTGGTCGGCTGGCAGCCGAACCAGGTCAACCTGTACCCCTTCTACAACGACGTCTGGATGAACCGATAGCCGCGCTCGACCGCTAGGGACTCCTCGGGGCCGGCCCGGGGGCGGAGGGTTCGGCCCAAGACAAGCCGGAGCACACGTGCAGTACGTGGTCCAACGTATCGCTCACGCTGTGGGTGTCATCTTCCTGGTCTCGATAGTGACGTTCCTGGCGCTGCGCACGACGCCCGGCAATGTCATCACGTCGCTGTTCAATCCCATCACCGTGGGAGAGGAGGCGGTCGAGCAGGCCATCGCCGACCTGGGGCTCGACGACCCGTTGTGGGAGCAGTACTGGGACTACATATCCGACGTGCTCCGCGGCGACCTCGGCTTCTCGATTGTCCGCGGCAAGGCTGTCATCGACTTGGTGGGCAGCGCCATCGGCTACACGCTCTTGCTGGCCGCGGCGGCCTTCGTCGCCGCGTTCGGCATCGGTGCACCGGTCGGTGTCATCTCCGCCCTGAATGCCGGCCGGATGCTGGACCGCATCATCCGGGTCTTCATCAGTATTTTCCAGGCCGTTCCGAACTTCGTTCTCGCCCTGCTGGCGGTACTCGTCTTCGGGGTGCGGCTCGACTGGCTGCCGGTGTCCGGCGCCGACGGGCCTCTGCATCTTGTGTTGCCGACCCTCGTTCTGGCCGCCGAACCCGGCGCGCTCACGGCCCGGGTCAGTCGCACTGCCGTGCTGGAACAACTCTCGTCGGACTTCACGCGGACGCTGCGGGCTCGTGGCGTGGCGATATGGCGGATCCAGTGGGTCCACGTGCTGCGGAACTCCCTGTCACCCGTCATCTCGCTCGGCGGGGTCCAGGTTCGAAGCCTGCTTGGCTACACCCTCATCGTCGAGGTGATCTTCCGCTGGCCCGGACTCGGGTCCGAGCTCGTCGGCAGCGTGCTCAACCGCGACTACCCGGTAGCGCAGTCCTTGACGCTGCTGCTGGCGGCCGTCGTTGTCGTGTCCAGCGTGCTGGCCGACCTGCTGCACCGATGGGCCGATCCGCGAGTCCGGTTGGCCGGCTCGGATGCAGAGTGACCGCGGGGGCGAAGCGATGCTGACGACGACGAAGGAGTCAAGGCACACTCCGAAGTGGCGGTCCGGGCGATTCCTGGCGGTGGCGCTCGGCATCTATGCCGCCGTCGCTCTGGTCGGGCTGATCGCCCCGATCGTTCCGCCGCTGGAGCGGCTGGTCAACGAACAGAACCTGATCGACTTCCTCAAGCCGCCGCTCTCTGAGGGCTACCCGCTCGGGACTGACGAGTTGGGCCGGGACTTCATGTGGCGGCTCATCGGCGGCCTCGGCGTCTCTATGAGCGTCGGTGTGATCGCGGCCGCGCTGTCCATCGTCCTCGGACTTGTGCTGGGCATTGTCGGCGGGTTCTTTGGGCGGGCTGCGGGGGTGTCCGTCGGGGTGGTCGTCGATGTCACGTGGGCGTTCCCGGAGATATTGCTGGCCATCATGCTGGCCGGATGGCTGGGTCCGGGTCTTCGCTCGGTGGTCCTGGCCGTGGCTCTCACAGGGTGGGCGAGCTTCGCGAGGATCGTTCGCGGGGAGGTGCTGTCGCTGCGCGAGCGGGACTTCGTGGCAGCGTCGACGGTTCTCGGGATGTCGAAGCTACGCATCAGCCTCCGCCACCTGGTACCGAACCTGGTGCCGGTCATGATGGTGATGACCGTGTTCTACATGGCGGCGGCCATCATCGCGGAGGCTGGACTGTCGTTCCTCGGCCTCGGAGCACAGCCGCCGACGCCGAGCCTCGGTCTGATCCTGGCGCGGGGCCGCGATTCTTTGCACGAAGCGTGGTGGCTAGTGGTCTTGGCCAGCGCGTTGCTCGGCGGGCTGGTCATGCTTCTCAACGCGGCCAGCGACTATCTCCGCGATCGGCTGGATCCCGCCAACGTCGAGCGCCAGTAGGACACCGACCGATGCCCATCCAATCAACCCCCAGCGCCGCGGCGGCGGATTCCGAGACATCAACCATCGAGCTGCAGCAGGTCTCCATCTCGGCGCGTTACGCCCGCGGCCTGCTCCCGCTGACGACCGGCGTGAACCTCCGGATCGGTCAGGGCGAGGTCGTCGGCCTGGTCGGTGAAAGCGGCTCCGGAAAGACCATTACTGCCCTGGCGGCCATGGGGCTCCTTCCCAGCGGTCTCGAACGCGTGAGCGGGCGCGTCTTCTTGACTGGACGGGATATGACGGAAGCCTCCGAGCGCCAGTGGAACCGCATGCGCGGTCCCGACGTGGGCATGATCTTTCAGGATCCGATGACGAGCCTGGATCCCTGCTTCAACGTCGGGAAGCAAATCGTCGAAGCGGTTCGGGCACACCGCGACGTCTCAAGGCAAGCCGCTCGCAAGATGGCGATCGACGTGATGGGTGATGCCGGGATACCCGAGCCGGAGTCCCGCTTCGAGGCCTTCCCCCACGAGCTGTCGGGCGGCCTGCGTCAACGAGCCATGATCGCAGGCGCCCTGGTGCTCGAACCCTCCGTTCTCATCGCGGACGAGCCGACTACCGCACTGGACGTCACGACCCAGGCCCAGATAGTGGAGCTGGTGCTGGGACTGTGCGAGGCGCGGTCGATGAGCGTGTTGTGGATCTCCCATGATCTCGCGGTGGTGTCCGATCTGGCCGACCGCGTCTTTGTCATGTATGCCGGCGAGCTGGTCGAGTCCGGTCCGACGCTGGAGCTCTTCGCCCAGCCGAGCCATCACTACACCGCCGGTCTTCTGGAGAGCGCCACGCACCGGCCCTTCGGGGAGCCCTTCGGGTTCATCCAGGGGACGGTGCCAGAGACGTCGGACTGGGGGGAGGGGTGCCGGTTCGGGCCCCGATGCCCGAGGTTCGACGTTGTGTGCACCGCGCACCCGGACTTGGCAGAGACCGGTCCGGGTCGGATGACCCGCTGTCATCATCCGGTGCCCGAGGCCGGTCCATGACCGCGGTCGTTGCCGCCGAGCACCTCACCAAGGTGTTCAAGTCGCGCTATGGCGCGATGACCACGGTCGCGGTCGACGACGTCTCTTTCGTCGTGAACGAGGGGGAGTCCTTCGGCATCGTAGGAGAGAGCGGCTCTGGCAAGACGACCACTGCTCGCATGATGCTCGGACTGATATCACCTTCTGCGGGCAGGGTGGAGGTCGGCGGAATCGACGTGTGGAGAGGTGAACGCGAGGAGCGGCAGACCCTTCCGAAGATCATTCAGGCGGTCTTCCAGGATCCGTTCTCATCGATGAATCCGCGCATGCGCATCGGGCGGATCGTCACCGAGGGGCTGAGGGGCCTCGCTTCCGGTGAGCGGCGGACCGAGGCAGAACGACTCCTGGAAATGGTCGGGTTGGCTAAGCGACACGTCGATGTCTTCCCCCGCCAGCTGTCGGGCGGCCAGAGGCAACGGGTGGCGATCGCCCGCGCGTTGGCGATGGAGCCGCGGATAATCGTCGCCGACGAGCCCGTGAGCTCGCTCGATGTCTCCCTTCGGGGCCAGATCCTCAACCTCCTCGCGGAACTTGGCGACGAGTACGGCCTCACGACGGTCATGGTCAGCCACGACCTCGGCGTGGTGAGGCAGTTCTGCTCCCGGATCATCGTCATGTCCAACGGGCAAGTGGTCGAGGAGGGTGACCCGGATCGGATCCTGCGCGAGCCCGAGCACAGCTACACGAAGAACCTCGTCGCCGCCATCCCGCGCCTGCCCGGCGAGCAATGACCGCCACCGTGTCGGGCGACGTCGTCGAGTTCTCGCTCGGCTCGGGGGTGGCCTGCATCGGAGAATGGTCGCGGGCCCAGGACGCGATGGGCGCGGTGGTGCTGTTCCATGACAGGGACGAGGATCTGGATGCCCTTCGCCCGATCTCGCGACCCCTCCGAGAGCTGCTGCTCGACGCCCTGCTCGTTGACCTGCCCGGGCACGGCCTGAGCGGAGGTTCCTGGGATGAGCACGGATGCCAGGCGGTGGAGCTCGCCATCGCGCACTGCGCCTCGCAGACGACGCCGCCGCCTGCGGTCGTGGCTCACGGGCGGGCGACGAACCTGGTTCTCGCTCAGAACAACGCCGCGGTATCAGCCCTGGTGACCATCGGCCCCCGGTTGTCGGAGAGCGAGCTCGGGCCCGAGAGTCCGTGGCGTCACGTCCCGATGTTCGCGGTCGCCGATCCGACCGATGCCGATGCCCAGCGGTCGCGGCGGCTTATCCAGCGCTGGCTCAGAGCTTGGTACCTCCAGTTGAACCTCCACTACATCAAGGCGCGGCGCCAGGACCCCGCGGACTGGCCGGCACAGGTGCCGACGGGGAGCGCAGCATTCGCTGCTGAACAGATCGCCTACCGCATACCCGCGAGAGATCGGATGGCACCTCGAGCGCGGCGAGCGCCCCGCTAGCCGTCGTCGCGGAGCTGCTGGGAGAGCGCGGCCGCGGCGTCGGTGCCGCTCTCGATGGCGCCGTCCATGAATCCGGCCCAGCCCCGGGCCAGGTCCGAGCCGGCGAAGTGGAGCCGGCCGTGGGGGACCGCGAAGTCGGAGTAGTAGCGCGACAGCTGCCCAGGGCGGTAAGTCGTCCACGTTCCCTTGGCGTACGGGTCGGCGGTCCAGTTGTGGCTGTCGCAGATCCGCACGGTGGCTTCGGGGGCGAACTGGCGGATGGCTTGCTGCACCTGGGCGGGATCGGTTGCGTCGATGGCCGAGTCGTCCTCGCCGATTCCCACCAGGAGCCTCCCGCCGTCGAAGTTGGCCTGCTCGGATGTCCAGCAAAGCGGCCCGCCCCAGCCCGAGGCCATGAGGAACTCGGGGACGTTGTCGACCAGGGCGTGGAACTTGAGGGCGTGGCCGGCCAGCCCCTCGCGGGCGAAGCGGGCCTTGAGCGAGCCGGCCCCGATGGGCAGCTCGATGTCCTGCCAGGTGTTGACCGGGGCGGCCAGCAGCGCGAACCGGGCGGTGTGGGCGTCGCCACTGGATGTGGTCACTTCGATGTGGTTGCCGGCGTCAACGACGGAGGCGACCGGAGCCGAGAGCTCGATGTCCGCGCCACTGTCGTCGGCGAGGGCCTCGACGAGGGTGGCCGTTCCCTTGGCGAACTTGGTGGCCGGGGCGTCGTCGAGGGTCCAGACGGCGTTGTCGTAGCCCGCGACCCAGGTGAGGACCTGCAGCGCCGAGTTCTCCGAGGGGTGGCAGCCGAACGCGAAGGCGGACCACATCGTGAGGTACTCGGCCACGAACGGCTGCTCGGTGTACGGCGCGATGAACTCCGCAAAGGAGATGTCCAGGTCGTGCAGGTCCGGGTTGTCCAGGCCGGCGCCGAACGTGACCCGGCGGGACTGCTCGATGATGTAGTCGAGGGCCTTGTCGAGATCGGGACGGAACTCCCGGGGCACCGGTTGGTCCGGGCGGGGGAGGCTGCGGCCGCAGAGCGACACCCGGAACTCCCGGCCGGCGGGGCTGAGAACGGTGGGCAGGGAGTAGCGCTGGATCTCGCGGGCGATGTTGAGCTGGGTGGGTTCGTCGAACCAAGTGCCGCCCATCTCGTTGCGGCGGCCGGTATCACCGAATTGCTTGTACCAGGTGCGCCCGCCGAGCCGGTCCCGCGCCTCCAGCACCAGCACCCGATAGCCGGCGTGGCCCAGGTCGCGGGCGGCGGTCAGGCCGGCGATGCCGCCGCCAACAACGAGCACGTCATGCATGGATCTCGCCCCCCAGCGTTCGGTCGTGACCTGTGACTCAACCTACCTCGTGGCCTGTGCCCGGTTCACAACCGACCGGGTTTCAGGCGGGCTGCCCTGCTGGCGGGGTCAGTCGATCGAGAACGGTGGGTACTGGTCGGTGAGCAGCAGCCCGTAGGTGAAGTAGCGGAGGTTGACGAGGTGCGAGCCGACCACGAACCGGCGCAGCCCGTCGGGCCAGCGGCCGGTGAACAGCACCGCGAAGAAGCCGAGCAGGAGGCAGACCGTCGCGATGACGACGATGATCAGGTTGTAGACGTAGGCGGGTATGACGGTGATGATCCGGAACAGCGCTGTGAGCCGGTTGCGGCCTTCGAGCGCGGGGGAGAGGCTCACCGACGTCTGCGAGCGTCCGGGGTCGGCCGGCGAGGTGTCGAAGTCGAAGGGCGGGTACCGGTCGGTGAGGAAGTAGGCGAAGGCCCAGACGACGGTGCTGTAGCGCAGGTACATGGCTTGAAAGCCGGCGAGGCCGGCGGGCAGCTTGCCGCTCAGCACGATCACGATCCACGAGACGAGGACCACGATCCAGCTCACCACTGCGAGCACGTACAGCACGACGTAGTGGGGGATCAGCAGCAGCCAGTGAACCAGCGGCCGCCAGTTGGCGATCCGCTCAGGCGTGTCGATCTGAAGCGACGCGGGATAGCTCATACGCGCACCTTAGATCACCCAATCCCGCAGTCCAAGACCTTCGGGGTCAGGCTGCGCCCGTGGTGGCGGGCTCGGCTCGTGGGGCGGAACGACGCAGTACGGTGCGTGCGAAACACCGTGCGCTCTTGCCTGGCCTATAGTTGCCGCGTGGGTCGGATGAGGTTCGGATTTCTGGCGCTTGCTGCCGTGGCACTGCTGGCGGCGGGGTGTGGCGAGGACGCGGACGACGCCGGCGTTGTCACCACCGACGCGGTGAGTGGGGCGCTGGCCGGCACCGTGGAGGTACCCGTCTATCGAGTGACCACCTCTGCCACCACGCTGCTCACGATGCCCGACATGGGCGCCGATGCAGGCCCCCAGCCAGCGGGCGTGGCGCCCACGGTGGCCGCCACCGTCGGCCATGGCCGCGAGCACTTCTTGCTCAGCATTGCGCTACCGCCGGGAAGCCAGATCGCCGGCGGTGACGCGATCGAATTCGAGATGTGGAGCGACAGCGAGCGGCTGGTGATGGACACTCGCGACTACCAGCGGCTCGTGGATGCCGCTCCCGGCACCGAGTTGGGGCCGATGGAGCCAGGGCTCTTCTTCGTCGACTTGGCCGCCATAGGGTCTAGCCACCCCGAGCTCCTGGCCGCACTAGTGGGCGTCTCGCCCCCTTCTTTGAGGGATCTGGCCGAGAACCTTCCCGCATCCCTGGACACCATCGAACAGACCTCGGAGGATCCCCCGATCTTTGTCGGCTCGACCACTGTTGCGAGCCTGCGGCGGGCTCAGGGCGCCGATCTCGCAGACACGGCTCGCTCGACTGTCGCAGGGATGTCGCTGGTTTCCCCGGTGAACATTGATGAGATGACCGAGTTGCTCTCTGAGGTCTTTAGCACCGCGGCGGCAGAGGTCGTGATCGAGCTCGACGATCAGGGCTTGTTGAGCGTCCTGTCGACCCGGGAGGACCTGTCGGGTGTCTTCGCCGCGGTCTTGGAGGTGGAGGGCCTGGCCGCCGGTGCGACGGATCAGGAGCGGCGAGAGGCACAGGAAGCTCTGGAGGGTGCTGAGCTCATCGTCGAGACCCGTTCGGTGTATGAGACCGATTCCGAGCTGGAGGTCCCGCTGCCGCCGGCAGCCACCGAGGACCGCACCGCCGAATGGCGAGAGTTCCTGATCGACACCGGCTTCGATCACTGAGGCCGTAGACGATCGGCGAGGAAGGCCCCCTGCCGTCACCGGAGGCTCGTAAGCAGCATAATCGTGCCAATGGGATGAAGTTTTCATTCTATGTTGTATCATCTCATGTATGGCGACAGTTGACGAGACTCGAAGCACGGCCCAGGACGACCGGAGCGCTCGCAGCTCCGACTCGGAACGCCGCGGAGAGCTTCTGCGCGAGACGGACCGCTATCTGGCCGAACTGATCGCGGGGGTCGGCGAGCCGTCACCGGAGGTAATGGCTGAGGCTGAGGCCTGGGTAGACCTCATCGAGCGTCACCTCAAGACGGCGCCCGACGCCTGAGGCTTGATAGTATCGTTAGTGATACTATTGGAGCGTGTGGATGTGGAGGCGCTGCTTGAGGCAATCCGCAATAACCCCAAGGGTGTGCGGTACTCGGATCTCGCCAAGCTGTGCGATGAGAAGTTTGGCGAGCCCCGCCGGGCGGGAGGCAGCCACCGGGTCTACCGGACGCCCTGGCCTGGAGATCCTCGGGTGAACATCCAGAGTCGCAGGGGCATGGCCAAGCCGTATCAGGTTCGGCAGGTGCTTAAGGCCATCGAGAAGTTGGAGGCGCTGCGTGAGTGACCATTACACGTACCGGGTGACGTGGTCGGCGGAGGATGGCGAGCACGTGGGTCTTTGCCTGGAGTTCCCGTCGCTGAGTTGGCTAGCGTCGACTCTTGACGAGGCGTTCTCGGGGATCCGAGAGCTGGTGCAGGACGTTGTTGCCGACATGCGGGCCAATGGTGAGCCCTTGCCGACGCCGTTGGCGGAGCGGTCCTACAGCGGACGGTTTCTGGTTCGTGTGCCGCCGGAGACCCACCGCCAGTTGGTGGTGCGAGCAGCTGAGAGCGGCGTCAGCCTCAACCGGCTGGTCAGTTCCTTACTGGCTGACTGATCCCGTCAGAGTCGGTTGATCGAAAGCAGTCCATGATCGATCAGTTGACACGCGGACTTGTACCAGATCTGAAGTTCTGGACACTTTGCGTCATCTAGGCCGACCTGGGTCTGTACACAGGTACGGTCGGTGGCCGTGGACGCACCGCAGGAAGCCGTCGAAGCGCTTCATGGGGTCGTCTCGGCGATGCCGGGCGGCGGCGAGAGCCGGCCCGGCCAATTCGAGATGTGCGAGGCGGTCGCGTCCGCCCTAGACCAAGACCGGCATCTGGTGGTGGCGGCCGGCACCGGCATCGGCAAGTCGATGGCCTACCTGGCGCCGCTGGCAGCGGGCGGGAAGAAGGCTGTCGTGGCCACAGCCACCAAGGCCCTCCAAGACCAGCTCGTGGACAAGGATCTTCCCCTCCTTGCCGAGGCGCTGGGCATGCCGCTCAAGTTCGGGGTGCTGAAGGGCAGGTCGAACTACATCTGCCGCAAGAAGCTCGCCGACCTGGCCGCGGCTGCCGGCAGTGAGCAGCAGCAGTTGATCGCAGCGGATTCCGCCGCCGAAGCCGGGCGCATCCGCGAGGAACTCAGACAGTTGGCCGACTGGGCCGATGTGACCGCCGACGGCGACCGGGCCGGACTCGACTTCGAGCCGTCAGTGCGGGCCTGGGAGGCGGTGAGCGTGTCCGGGCGGGAGTGTCCGGGCGCGGCGAACTGCCCGTCGGGGCCGGAGTGTTTCGCCGAGCAGGCCCGCGACAGGGCTGCTGAGGCGGATGTGCTAGTGGTAAACCACCACCTCTACTGCCTGCATGTGTTCACTGAGGCGGAGATCCTGCCGCCCCACGATGCGGTCGTGCTCGACGAGGCCCACACTCTCGAGGACATCGCAGCCGGAGCCGCCGGGGTGTCGATCACCGGAGGCCGGTTCAGGCACGCGGCCCGGGCGGTGAGGGCCGTGGTGTCGGGCTCGGCGACGGCCGACCGCGTAAGGGAGGCGGGCGACATTCTGCGGGACGCTCTCGACCCCCACCGCGACACGCTGCTGACGTCGCTGCCCGACGACCTGATCGAGACGGTCGCCTTGTGCCGGGGACGGCTCGGCGCGGCCGGCGCCGAGGTCCGCGAGGCGGAAGGCGACGAGACGCGGCGGAGAATGGCCCGACAGCTCCTCGACGCCCTCACCGAGGATCTCGCCCGAGTGTCCGACCCGGACAACGAGGACGCTGTCTGGGTGGAGGGCTCCGGGAGGAATCCGGTCTGGCGGACCGCTCCCGTCGATGTCGGCCCGATGCTGGAGGAGCGGCTGTGGGCGCGCACTCCGGCGGTTCTGACCAGCGCGACCGTCCCCATCAACTTGGCCGACAGGCTCGGACTGCCCGACGACGGCCACGACAGCCTCGATGTGGGCAGTCCGTTCGACTACCGCAGCCTCGGCCTGCTCTATTGCGCGAAGCATCTGCCCGGCCCCAGGGATCCTGGATGGGCGCAGGCCGTGCAGCAGGAGATCGCCCGGATGGCTGTCGCAGCCGGAGGGCGCACTCTGGCGCTGTTCACCAGCTATGGGGCCATGAGGGGCGCCGCCGAGGCTGTGCGGGAGACGACGGGGCTGCGGATCTACTGCCAGGGGGATCTGCCCAATCGTGAGCTGATCGGCCGGTTCGCCGCGGAGGAGGAGAGTTGCCTGTTCGCCACGATGACCATGTGGCAGGGCGTGGACGTGCCTGGTCGGTCGCTGTCGCTGGTGGTCGTGGACCGCATTCCGTTCCCGCGGCCCGACGAGCCGCTGATGGTCGCCCGACGCAAGCGGCTCGGGCCGCACGCGTTCCGCGAGATCGACGTTCCCCGCGCGGCCACGCTGCTGGCCCAGGGCGCGGGGAGGCTCATCCGCTCTGCGCGGGACCGGGGCGTTGTGGCGGTGCTCGACTCGCGGCTGGCGACTGCCCGGTACCGCCAGGACCTCCTCCGCGGCCTCCCGCCGCTGCGCCGCACCATCGACCTCGCCGAAGTCGAGGCGTTCCTCTCCGATATCCGCCACTCCGCCGAAGCCCCCCGCCCGCCACGATGAAGCGCCAGCAGCGGTCCCGAGTGGGATAGAAGTCCTCGTCGCCGAAGCCTGACATCAGAGCATGGAGCGCAGAGCCCGCGAGTTCGATGCGGCCGGACTGGGAGAGCACGTCAGCGGAGATGCCAGTGACCTGTTCGCAGAGCCAGAGATACTCAGCGAGGGACAAGTATCTCGTCACTGGGCCAGGCGATCCAGCAACTCCTGGTCTCGTTCGATCAGCCGCCTTGCCCGAGCCGTGAAGTCCTCATCGGCTCTCACGCGCTCTATCTCTGCGCGTAGCGAGTCGACAACGAGTTGGTTCACGCTTGAGCCCCGTACGCGGGCCACCGCCTCGGCCTGCTGTGCCAAGTCCTCCGGCAATCGAACCGTCGTCTGTCTAGTCATGACATCACAATATCAAGACATCAAATCTCACCACAACCAGCACCATGTCCACTTCATGGCCGCCATTTCTGCTAGTTCGCGTGCCGCCGGAGACCCACCGCCATGTGGCTTATGCAGGTTCTGGAGCCGGGGTCACGATCTGGATCAGGTTGCCGCAGGTGTCATCGAAGATGGCCATCACGACGGTGCCGAGGTCGGTGGGCGCCTGGGAGAACTCGACGCCGGCGGCGCGCAGCCGCGCGTGCTCGGCATGGACGTCGTCGACGGTGAACTGTGCTGATGGGAACCCGTCGGCGGTGAGGGCGTCGCGGGATGTCCTGGCGGCCGGGTGTGCGGCGGGTTCAAGAAGCAGTTCCGGCCCGTCAGGCTGCTCCGGGGAGACCACGGTGAGCCACGAGTAGTCCCCGACGGGCACGTCGTGATGCTTCTGGAATCCGAGGACGTCGGTGTAGAAGGCGAGGGCCTTGGCCTGGTCGTCGACGATGACGTTGGTCAATGTGATCCGCATGTGCGTCCGCCTTTCGTCGCTGGGCTGTCACACATGATGCTACGAGGGTGCGACACCGACTCCCGCCATGAGCTTCCTTGCTCCGGTTGATCGAAGAGTTCGTGAGATGCATAGTGAGACAGTCTCGCAGTGCTGTTCTGTGAGGAAGTCGCAAGCCCCGGAGGGCCAGTCCGAGGATCCTGTTGGGTCGACTAGGACGGGAGCCGGGGCTTACGCATGCACTCGGCACCCTTCAGAAATAGAACGATTGTTTCATTAGTGAGCGATGTTGGATAGAGTCGGAGCGTGGACTTCAAGCGGCCAGTCGAAGCGGTGATTCCGGGCGCGCAGGGCAAGATCCTGGCCGTGCTGGTCGAGACGACAATGGAATTGAATCTACGAACCGTCGCTCGGTTGTCGGGAGTTAGCGTCGCTCAGGCGTCACGGATTCTGCCGTCACTGGTCGCGCTCGGTCTTGTCACGCGGCGCGAGGTGCCACCATCGGCCTTGTTCAGGTTCGTGCCCGACCATGTGGCGGTTCCGGCGATCAGTCTGCTTGCCCGTGCCCGCGAATCGGTGATCGACGAAATGGGACGGACGGCCGCGGCGCTCGATCCGGCGCCGGTGAGCGTCATTGTGTTCGGTTCGTTCGCGCGCGGCGCCGCGCATGCCGACAGCGACATTGACGTGGTAGTGGTGCGGCCCGAGGCTGTCGAGGAGGACGACGGCGGGTGGCGCGGGGCGCTCGAGGAATGGCACAGCAAGGCTGAGCGCCTGACCGGCAACCCGGTCGAGATACTCGAGATCACCGAGAACGAGATCGGAGAACGGCTTCGCGGTCGCGCCGTTGTATGGCGAGACGTCGTTCGCGACGGTGTCACCGTGTTCGGGGCCACCATCGAGCAGCTGCGCGGAACACCTGCGAGGTCGTCGTAGTGTCACGGCAGGTTCCCACGCGTAAGGTCACTGCCGCCGAAGCAAGGGCATACCTGGTCAAAGCCGAGGAGTTTCTGGACGCGTCGAGAGCCGCGCTCGATGCCCAACAGTCAATGTGATCCGCATGTGCGTCCTCCGGTGGAGTGGTCCAGCCTTGTCCGGTCCTGGGGGCGTCTCGCCGACTCTAGTTAGTGACGCTGCTGGCGGGCGCTCCACCTTGCGAGTCGGAGCCCGGGGTCCTGCTGGGATGGGCCGCCGGGATTCCGTAGGTCTATTGTCGGCGGGCGGATCGGGCAGCGCCGTCGCTTAGCAAGGGGACGAAGAATGGGTGTGCAGAAGTATGTGGTTCTGCTGGACGCTGATCACGCTGTTACGGCGGGGGAGCGGGACGATGCGGTGGGGCGGCTGGTTGAGGGTGCTGACGGGGCCGCGGGGCTTGTGGGTTTGACGGTCAGCAGCCTGAACGAGTCGCTGACGGGACCGGCGGAGACCATTGCTGTGGTGCAGGCTTGGATCGAGGATTCTGCTGATGCGGGGGCGGTTCTTGGCAAGCTGACTGGGTCGGTGGGTGCGAAGGTGTCTAGTTGGCTGGTTGAGGAGATCGTGTTTCTGGCGCCGGTTGATCGGCGGCCGTCGGGGGAGCACTCCCGGCTCAACCTGTTCGGGACGGCGGCCAAGCGGGAGGACTTCACCATTGAGGGGTTCTTCGACTACTGGAAGACGGTGCACGCACCGATCTCCTCGTCGATCCCCGGGAGTTCCGGCTATGTCGTGTCGCGTGTCCGTGAGACGGTGAGCGCTCCTATCGAGCGCACCGTCGATGCGTTCATCGAGCTTTGGTACCCGAACCGCGACGACCATGCCCGCGCCAACGAGCACCCGCTGGCGGCCAAGGCCTGGGAGGACGTCCCCAACTACGCGCGCACCGACGGCCAGTTCTGGTTTACCTACGAGCATGTGGTCATCGAACCGCCCGACACCGGTCCGGGCATGTTCGACTCCGGCGGCAGCTGATGCGGGTACGCCCCCACCTGCTGGAGACGCCCCACTCGGGCATCCGGCGCATGGCCGACCTCGCGGCCACCATCGACGATCCGATCCAGCTCGGCGGGGGGGATCCGAACTTCACCACGCCGCAGCACATCATTGACGGTGCCGCTGCACGATCAACCGCAGGATCCACCGGGTACGCCCCCGGCGAGGGCTTCCTGGAGCTGCGAGAAGCCATCGTCGACAAGCTGGCCCGGGTCAACGGCGTCACTGCCAGCCCCGATGAGGTCTGTGTGACCACGGGCGCCTGCGGAGCGCTGTTCACCAGCCTCGCTCTCACCGTTGAACCGGGCAGCGACGTGCTGCTTCCCGACCCCGGATGGTCCAACTATGCCGCTCAGGTCCACGTCCTCGGGGCCCGGATCGTTCCCTACCCGGTCGACGCCTCGACGAACTGGCGGCTCGATCCCGCCGTCGTCGAGGCCGCCATCACCCCGCAGACCAGCGCCCTCATACTGAACTCGCCCGGCAACCCGACCGGCGTGGTGTTCGACCCCGACGACCTCGCCGCGGTGGCCGAGCTGGCCGCCGGCCGCGGCGTCGCCGTCATCAGCGACGAGGCCTACGACGAGGTCGTGTTCGACACCGAGCCGTTCTCCGTGGCGTCACGGGTGCAGTCCGACCAGCTGCTCACCATCTACTCGTTCTCCAAGACCTACGCCATGACCGGCTGGCGCATCGGCTACGCGGTCGGGCCGGCCGACTTCGTGAGCGAGCTGTCGCTGCTGCAGGAGCCGGTCGTGTCCAGCGCGGCCACCATCTCCATGCACGGCGCCACCGTGGCCCTGCAAGGCCCCCAGGACTGCGTGGGCGAGATGGTCGCCGCCTACGCTGAGCGCTGCCGGAAGGCCACCGCGCTGCTCGACGCCGAGGGCATCCGCTACGTCGAGCCGGGCGGCTCGTTCTTCTTGATGATCGACATCCGCGACAGCGGCCTCGACTCGTGGGCGTTCGCCACCAGGCTGGTCGAGCAGCACCGGGTGGTGGTCGTGCCCGGGCTGGCGTTCGGCCAGGGCGGCGAGGGATTCGTGCGGGTGAGCTTCGCGGCCGCCCCCGAGACCATCCTGGAGGGCCTGGCCCGCCTCGCCGAGACCCTCAACGACCTCAAGAGCCGCAACCCGGCGGCCACCTAGGCATAGACGTAGAAGGGCTTCCCCGAACCCGGCCTCAACCGGGGACCGGCGAGTCTGCGAGCATCACACCGGGATCAGTTCGAAGGCGACTGCTAACGGCGTGCCCGCCAGCTCACCGACCTGCTGGCAGGCGTCGCGCAGGAACGAGTCGGGATCGAACGCGCCATCGCCGAGGTTGTCGATGTAGGTGCTGTGACAGGCGAGCGAGGCGACGCCCTCGCCGATGTGGTCGGTCACGTCCACTGCGTGGGTCGGCATCGACGAGCCGGCGAAGGCGATCCAGCGCACCCCGCCCCATGGCTCGCCGGCGTCGGTGAACAGCCAGCGGTTGGCGGCGTCCCGGACGGCGTCCGGCAGGGCCCGGCCGAGCTCCCGGTGGTCGACGTGGTTCCAGGGCCCGGACTCTCCCCACCGGTCGCGGAAGTTCGACCCGATGATCACCTCGGGCCGGTGACGGCGGATGGCGGCGGCCAGGTCGCGCCGCAGGTCGATCCCGTTGACGACCAGGCCGTCGGGGTGGTCCAGGAACTCGACCACCGACACTCCGACCGCGGCCGCGGCGGCCACCTGTTCGGCGGTGCGCAGCGGACCGGTCCGGTCGGGTGGCATGGAGTCGATGCCGGCCTCGCCCCGGGTGGCCAGCACGTAGCGGACGTCCTTGCCCGCCGCCGTCCAGCGGGCCACCGCCGCCGACGCGCCGTACTCGAGGTCGTCGGGATGGGCCACCACCGCCAGGGCCCGGTCCCAGTCGTCCGGCAGCCTGTCCAGGGTCGGACCCGCCTGATCGTCATCCGGCTGCGGGGCCGGGTCTGTTCCGCTCACCGGGCCCAAGCTAGTGGGGCGTCCACGAACCTTCGCACGCTCACGGCGTAGCCTCTGCGGCTATGACGCACCGTACTCCCGAAGAACTAGAGGCGAGCCTGGCGCATGTCCGTGATGCGCCGTCCGACGGCGGGGAGCTCCGGCTGATCGTGCGTCGTCCCCGCGAGGACGAGCGCGAGACCCTCGTCGAGGGTGACCTCGACCTCGAGGTGGGCCTGGTGGGGGACGACTGGCTGGCGCGGGGCAATCCTCTGCGCGACGACGGTAAGGCCCATCCCCTCGCCCAGCTGACCATCATGAACTCGCGGGTCCTGGAGGTGATGGCCGGGCCGGTCGAGCGCTGGCCGCTGGCCGGCGACCAGCTCTATGTCGATCTCGACCTCAGCGAGGACAACCTGCCGGCGGGCACGAGGCTGTCGGTGGGCGAGGCGCTGCTGGAGGTGACGGCCAAGCCTCACACCGGGTGCTCGAAGTTCACCCAGAGGTTCGGCCTGGCTGCGATGCGTTGGGTCAACTCCGAGGTCGGAATGCAGCTGAGGCTCCGCGGCCTCAACACCCGGGTCGTGAAGCCCGGAACCGTGCGGGTGGGGGACCGGGTCACCAAGGTCGCGGGCTACGCCGATTGGTCTGGCGGTGAACCCTAAGGTCGACGTCTGCATAGCGGCGTCGAAGCGGTGGCCCGACGCGGGTCAGTCGGGGATCCAGGACTCGGTCTCGATGCCTAGGCCGTCGGCGATGCGGTTGGCGTAGGCGTAGTAGCCGACGACCTCGACTATGTCGAGGATGTCGCGGTCGGAGAAGCCGGCCGAGCGCAGCGTCTCGACGTCGGCGTCGTCCATGGCGCTGGGCGCCCTGGTCAGCTTGACCGCGAAGCTCAGCATCGCGGTCCGCTCGGGCGACAGAGGCGCGGTCGTCCAGTCCTGCTCTACCGCGGCGACCAGTTCGTCGTCGTTGATGAGCCGGCGCAGACCGCGCCGGTGGTGGACGATTCAATAGTGGCAGCCGTTCTCGAGGCTCACGACAAGGGCGATGAGTTCGCGCTCGACCTTGCGCAGCGTGGCGGTGCCGGCCATGGCCGACTCGTACAGGGCGAGATGGGCCCGCATGGAACGGGGGTTCAGCGAGTGCACCGCGATGACATGGTCGACCCGGCCGTAGGTGGGATCCACGACCCGGGGGTGGATCTCGCCGAGTTCGCCGTCCCAGGAGTCGTCAGGAATGATCTCGATGCGTGCCATAGGAGGTCCGCAGAGTAGAGCTTGCGGTCCCGGCTGTCAGCAGGTTTCTGTCGACTCAGTGCAGCATCAGGCGGCTGTCGCGGATGTCGGCGGCGGCTCCGACCGTCTCCTCTTGTGTCACCGCGTCGATCGTGGCTTGGTCGGATGCGGTGGCCCAGCCTCGTGTTCCGTCGTCGAAGCGGACCAGCGCGATGGCGGTGGGTGACGGCTGGAGGTAGTCGACAGTCACGGCGTCGATGACGGCCGGGCCGTCGCGGTCCACCGGGGCGAGGTCGCGGGGGTTCAGGTCCGGGGTGAGCCTCGACGTGACGTGCGGAGACGTCGGCGGCGACATCGACAGCAGCCCGAGGGCGTGCTTGGCCGCTATGCCGCCGCTGCCGTGCACCAGGCCGGTGCTGCCGGGGGCGTCGTCGCGCAGGCGTTGCGCCATGGCGATGAGGCCTTCGCCCGCGCTGAAGTTGACGGGCGCGCCGGCGAAGGCGAGACCTCCCGAGACGGTGAGGGGACGCTGGTCGACGATCCCGAGCGCGCCGGTGGCCAGCTCGACCATCGAGGGGAAGCAGGCGTAGAGGTCGAGGTGACTGATGCCGTCGGCATCTCCGGTGATGGAGAGGATGTCGTCGGCGGCTGCTTGCAGGCCGGGGTGGTCGGCGAGGTCGCTCCGGCTGGCCACGAAGTCGGTGTCGTCGGCGATGGCGGTGCGGTGGGGGAAGACCATGCGGTCCGGCGCGATCCTGTGCGCTCGTGCGACGGCCAGCGAGCAGACGAGCAGGGCGCCGGCCCGGTCGACGGTGTTGTTGGCCACCATGGCCTTGGTGTAGGGCCAGCTCACCATCTGGTTGCCGGGGGAGACCTCGGCGATCTCGCCGGGCGACATGGCGTGACGGGTGGCGGCATGCTCGACGCCGGCCGCGACTGCCGAGAATCCTGCACAGAGCTCCGAGATCCGTTGGCGGTTGTCGGCCATCGTCTCGCCCCGTTGGGCGCGGATGGCGCTCTCGAGCAGCGCGAAGGCGTTCCTGGGCAGGGCTGCGGCGATGGCTGCCGCGCCCGGATCGCCGATCACCAGTGGCGGTCCCCACATCTCGTCGGGCGGAGGCTGCTCATCGGGGAGTCTGGGTTCTTCCATGCTCTTGCGCCGTGCCATCCGGCGGGACCGGGTGCACTCGCCCCCGATGATCAGTGCCGCGCCGAGCGCGCCCCGTTGGATGCGGTCGGAGAGGTCGGCGAGCAGCGCGACCGGTGTCTGCCCGCCGAAGGTGGTCAGCATCGTGCGAGCGTCGGCTCCGATCGCCTCAGCGATCCAGCCGCCGGGATTGCGGTAGCGCCACAGCCCACCGGCCACGGCCACGAGGTCGACACCTGTGGCGATGCTGGGCGCGCCGCAGTCGTCGATCGCGGCCCGTGCCGCATCGATCATCAGCGAGACAGGCTCCGTCAGCGCATCCGGATCATGCGGCGTCGCAATGGACACGCCAACGATGACTGGTGTCTGATCGCTCACCACGCCCCGACCGTACCGACTGGGGATGTCGTAGTCGCTCGCCGGGTCCGGTGCGACGAGGCCTCCACGCCTTCGGTCGAAGCGGATCCGCTCCGAGTGTGATTCAGGTCCGCTCGATCACGCCGCAGGCGACGCGGTCTCCGGCGCCGGGTTCCGGGCCGTAGCTGTCCGGCTTGGCGTGAATGATGATGGCCGAGCCGTCGGCGTCGAACACTGTCGTGTCGCCGGTTGCGGCCAGCGTTACCGCGCTGGTGAAGTGGTCCGCCCTGGCGGTGCCGTCGCTGCCGGCATAGATGTTGGGGAGGTCACCGGCGTGGGATCCCTCGGTGTGCATGAAGCCGTGGCCCTCGTCGCCGGGCGCGAAGTGGCTGCCGGCTGCGGAGAAGTCCGGTGTGCAGGCACCAGTGTCATGGAGGTGGAATCCGTGGGGCCCGGGGGCCAAGCCGCTGACGTCGGCCGACACCAGCACTCCGTTGGGTCCCTGCTGCAGGGTGACGGTGCCCATCGGCGTGCCGTCGGGTCCCGACATCACGGCAGCCGCGGTCTGCCCCACCCCGGCTACGTCGTCCTCGCCGCAGGCTGTGAGCCCGGCCACTACAAGCAGCCCCACCACCGAGATGACGATGATTTGTCGGTTACACAGCATCTTGCCTCCTGGACTCGGATCTCGCTCTGAGCATAGAACCGGGCCGTGCCCCGATCAGGGATGCGACGGCGTGTCGCACCCCTCGGCTATGGTTACCGGCGGCGGCGCTTAGACATCGGATCCATCATCGAGACTTAGATCGGAAATCGAGCCCCTGCATTTCACACGCGGCCGCCTAGCCCAGACGCGTACGAGCAGGGAGCGGTGCCGTGAACGAGCACGAAGAATCCATCGACAAGTCCAACGACGAAGCGGAGCGCCGGCCCCGGCCGGCTGTGCCGGCGGGGGAGCGGGGCCTGTCGCCGCCCGAGCTGCTGCGGACGCTGGTCGACGGTCCGCCGACCGAGGGCGATCTGCAGATGCTGTCTCGCTGCCGGACTGCCCGCTCCAGCAGATACTCGTCTACCGGGACTTCTTCGGCTTGCGACCAGTCGAAGTTCTCGCACCAGTCGGCGACCGCGTCCCAGTCTCCGCTCGCTCTCGCATCGTCGATGAGTTCTCGAATCGTCTTAGACATGGGACTCACGGGTGCTTCGCTCGCGTTGGCATTGTACGGACGATCGTATATCCCTCTCCCTCGATTCATAATGAAGATCATCAATATCTATCAAGAATGAATATACTGGAGCCCAATCTATACTGCTTTCATGAATCTGCATCCGCCTCGCATTTGGCTGCCGCCTGATCCACCCGAGCAGCCTGATCCACTCGATCAGGCGGAGCGTGACGCTCTCAAGGAGGAGGCCCGGGCGCGGCGGGAGGAGCAGCGCGCTGCCAGGCGGACCGTCCTCTCAACAGGGCCGGCGCTCCGCGACATCGGCAAGGCCGCCGACTGTTCATGCTCTTGCCATCCGTCCCCGGCGAGTCCAGACACGCACGAAGGGGGCGCACGGTGCCCTTGCCAGCTGACCCGAGCAGAACTCGCCGAGCTTTGGGATCCCCTGCTTGAGCCCGATGACGCGACCGAAGCACTGTTGGCGGAGCAGGACCGAGCCCGCGCCGAGCTGGCCGGGGTCGCCGCAGAACTCGGCGTCGACGCCGAAGTGGCGTGCTGGGCATTCCCGTTCGTGGTGGCAGGCAACTACGACGGCCGCAGCTTCTACTTGCGGGCGCGTCGTGGCCACTGGCGGGTCGAGGTCGCCGCTGATCCTGGTTGCGCCGACTTGTGGGGAACTCGGGGCGCTGTCGGCATCGAGGTCGCGGCCGGCCGGGAAGCGGACCTCTACGACGCCGACGGCAAGCCCTTGCCGGCGGTGGCATTGCGCGTGGCGGTGAGCTCTATACGGCTCTCCGCTCGACGGGACAGGTGCTCCCACGAGTTGCCATCCGGTGACAGCCACCGGTTCTGCCGCCGCTGCGGCACGCCACTCGACGAGTCCGAGCAGTGGCGCTGGCCCGTACCGCCCGCGGCCCGATGACCGCCAGCGACCGTGTCTCGGCGCGACGGTGCCGAAACTGGCTCGCCGAACCTGCCCGCAGTGCTGGGTGTCTCACAAATCAGGTTGTTTCGGGGGGACTGACACGAAGGTAGCGGCGCTCGGCAACCTTCAACTCCGGATCAGGCGGCTGGCTCGATCACTTGCCAGCCATCGTTTCTGAGGACCTCGGCTGCCTTGGCGGGGCTACGATGCACTGCTGCTCTCAGTTGCTGATCGAGAAACTCGTCTCTTGACTTGTTCAACGGCGTCGCCCATCCATCGCGAGGGGTAACCAGGCGTTCCAGTATGCAGAACTCGATGAGGTCCTCTAGGCATGGTCTGAAGCGCCGTCCCCCGACGGGCAGGTGGAGGTCGGCGGGCTTGCTCCTGTCGCGCCCGCCGGCTAGCAGCATCCTGGAGAGGACATCGGACTCGCCGTGGACATGGATGTGCGCCTCGGGGAACTCGTTGGGCGGCTCCCTCACGAAGTCGTACGTGAGGATCGCGCCGGTGTCGTCGTCCTCTTGGAGCGTGTATGTGCTCTTGCTGGTGGTCAGGAAAGTCTCGGAGTCGTCGAGCTCAAGAGTTTGCAGCACACTTAGGTACAAACGAGCCGGAGACCTCGAGATGGTCAACGGCACGTAGCCACCAATAGGGTTGGCCGCGCTCACTTGGTAGCCGACCACGGCACGCCCATCCCGGTCCATGTAGGACCGGAGCCGGATGCCGTGGGAGACGGTGCCGTTGAGAAGCTCCGACAGCTTGCCTGCGAACTCCCTGGCCTGACGCTCCAGGTCAGGCTGCCGAAGGCTCAAAGGACGACACGACGAACCACGCCCGCCGAGCGATCTCGCTGGAGAAGCTTCCAGCCTTGGCCTGCTCCTGAAGCTCCTCCCAGGTGCATCCTGCCCGGGCGAGGGCGTTGTCGATGACAGTGCGGACGCCCGCGTCGTCCAACACGTCGACCTCGATGTCCGCGTAGCGGTCTTCCTCGCCTGTCATTGCGTCCTCATTCTCTCCAGCCCGACCTGATGGCTCGGCCGTCGTACCGTGTTCGTTGCAGATGCTGTCACACATGATGCTACGGGGGTGTGACAGTCAATGATGCCAGATTGACGAAAGAGCACACGAATGCGGCGCGAGCGCTTGCACCCCTTGCAGAATGTCTTGCACTGATGTAGTTTCACCACTGTAAGTCTTTAGCCGTCCGGGGACTGCCCGGCTGTCTGGCACCTGAAGCGGAGGAGAGCCGCATGAGCCACCTATTCGACCCGGACTCGCCACCGGCAGCCACAGATTCGCGGAAGGCCACACCCTTCGAGCGGGCTGCGGCGCTTATTGAGCGCTATGAGTTCGTGCCCGCCAAGGGAGGGGCGAAGGTCTGGGCGGACCTGTACCGGGTCCTGCGAACCAATGCCCAGCACTACCGGGATATAGGGATCACGCACTTTGCCGAGAAGCTTGAGGCGCTGGCGGCTAGGGCCCGCGGAGCAGTCCAGAGGCACCAATTCCACGGGCCTCCTCTGCCGAACACTCTGCATCACCCTCGGGAGATGTTCGGGTAGGCACACAGCCAGGCCAACTCAGTTGACGGACATGTGATCGGTGTTCCAACGGGAGGGACTCATGAGCTAGGCCTCGGGGTCCGTGTGCGTGTCGTACCCGGTGGCTATGGTCGCTGGCGGCGGCGCTTAGACATCGGATTCATCATCGAGACTTAGATCGGAAATCGAGCCCCTGCATTTCACACGCGGCCGCCTAGCCCAGACGCGTACGAGCAGGGAGCGGTGCCGTGAACGAGCACGAAGAATCCATCGACAAGTACAACGACGACGCGGAGCGCCGGCCCCGGCCGGCTGCACCGGCGGGGGAGCGGGGCCTGTCGCCCCCCGAGCTGCTGCGGACGCTGGTCGACGGTCCGCCGACCGAGGGCGATCTGCAGATGCTGATGGAGCTGCGGGTGGGCCTGCGGGCCGACCCGTCGGGGCCGGCGACCGTGATCGATTGCGGCCCGTTCAAGCCGCTGGACCCGGAGACGGTCGCCTTGATGCACCGCCTGGCGCGGGAACGACTGCGGAGGCTCACCTGGCGACGCTCGTGGCCTGGCGACACCGGGGCGGAGGACCGGTGATGGCGCCCCAGCCCGACCCCGCGGAGAGGGCCCGGCGGGCCCGCGAGCGTCTCAGGGCCCGGCGAGCCAAGGCGATCATCGCCGACCAGGCCGCTGCGCCGGCGGCGCCGCTGCCGGCGCAGAGGTCGCGGCGAGTGTGGCGGGGATGGCCCGCCGACGGCCCGCCTGGGCTCCGGCAGGTGCACACCGAGCTGTCGGCGCTGCAGGTGGTGCGCCGGGCCGAGCTGCTGATCGCCCTGGGCTATCCCGAGGACTCGCTATACCGCGACCCCGATGTCAACAGTCCCGACGAACTGGAGGCCGCCCGGCTGCTGCTGTGGACGGCGTCGGGCTGGATGGACACCGACACGGTGCTGGACCTGGTGGCGGTGGCCGCCATCGGCAGAGACTGGTCGGAGGTCCCAGCGTCGGAGCTGTTCGCCGAGTTGCTCCCCAACCCGGAACCCGGCCCAATGGGCGACGAGCCCCAGGAGCCGCCGCAGCCATGAGCGCATCCTCCAACGCCGACCTCGCGATGGCCCACTGAGCGTCTCGGAAAATAAGTTGTTTCACGAGCAGTGAAACATTAGTCTAATTGGATCACAGTAAGTTGACCAGGGTTTCTCCAATGCCGCGCAACCTTCCTCCTCGTGAGATCGATGTAGTCCGCCGGGTCGAGCAGTTTCTCGCTGAGCGACTTCCTGCGGGCTGGTCGCTGCGCTCCAAACGCAACGTACGTGTTGGACGCGCCCGCCCCGACCTGCTTGCGGAGATCGGTGCTCCGAGTGGCGCCAACGCTGTGTTGACGATCGAAGTCAAGCGCAGGATGGAGCCACGCAACGTGGGCTCGGTTGCAGAGCAGGTCGTGATGACGGCCGGTCAGGCGGATCCGGCGGGAGTCCCCGTCGTGGCTGCGTCCTATCTGTCGCCCCGCTCGCGGGAGATGCTGGAGGGTCTCGGGGTGGGCTACATGGACATCACGGGCAATGTCCGGATCGAGGTGTCCGAACCGGGGCTCTTCGTTTCCACGTCGGGCGCCGACCGGGATCCGTGGCCCCAGGACGACGAGTTGCGGTCCCTTCGGGGCCGTGGCGCGGCGCGGGCCGTCAGGGCGATCGTCGACTCCGCGCCCCCGTTCGGTGTTAGGGAGCTCGCCGCATCCGCTGATGTCTCTGCGGCGACGCTGTCGCGCGTGCTGGAGCTGTTGGAGCGTGAGGGGATCATCGAGCGCTCGCGGCGGGGGCCAGTGTCGGGCGTGGACTGGCAGGCTGCCCTCCGAAGGTGGGCCGAGGACTACGACCAGACAGCCTCGAACACCGCGGTCACCTACCTCGAACCTCGCGGCCTTTCCGCGCTGGAGAACTCGCTCGCACGTACTCGGCTCCGTTGCGCCGCGACGGGGGCGTTCGCGGCGCAGCGTTTCGATCCCATTGCGCCCGCCCGGACTGCTGCGCTCTACGTGGAGGATGCAGAAGAGGCCTCGAACCGACTGGGACTGCGCGAGGCCGACGCAGGCGCCAACGTCGTACTGCTGGAGCCTTTCGATCCTGTGGTGTTCGACCGCACCGTCACTCGCGACCGGCTGCGATGCGTGGCCCCCAGTCAGCTCGCTGTGGATCTGTTGACAGGACCGGGTCGGGAACCACCCCAGGGCGAGGAACTGCTCCAGTGGATGCAGGAGAACGAAGATGCCTGGCGAGCCTGACCTGTACGTCCGCGCCCGCCGCGCCTTGCTCGACGCGGCCGATGCTCTCGAAGCGCATCTGGAGGCAGTCGTGCTCGTAGGCGCGCAGGCCATCTACCTTCACGCCGGCGAGGCCGACCTGCTCGACGCGGGAGCGCCCTACTCAAAGGACGCCGACCTGGCCATCCGGCCGAGTCAGCTCGCGGACTCGCCACTTCTGAGCGATCTGATGACTCGTCATGGCTTCACCCCGAGCGAGCACCCCGGGAGCTGGGTCAGTGATGACGGTGTCTCAGTCGATCTCATGGTGCCCGAGGCGCTCGCTGGCCCCGGATCGCGGGGCGCACGGCTTGGGCCGCACGGCAAGCGCGTCGCTCGGCGAGCCAAGGGGCTGGAGGCCGCGCTAATCGACAGGCAGCAAATGCAGATCCGAGCCCTCGATCCCTCCGACAGGCGCCGCGTCGTCATGGACGTCGCTGGACCTGGGGCGCTCGTGGTAGCCAAGGTGCACAAGATCGCAGAACGCATCGACTCGCGTGACCGCCTGGTGGACAAGGACGCCGACGATGTGCGCCGGCTACTCCAGGCCACTGACACCACCGATCTCGCTTCGCGGTTGAACCGACTGCGCTCCCACGAGTTGAGCGGTGAGGTCACCAGGGAGGCCATCGGACATCTCGCGCCGCTATTCGGCAGCATCGACGCTGACGGGGTTGCAATGGCGGTCCGCGCTGCAGGGCCCAGTGCTGATCCCGATACGACCGCAGCATCGCTCACAACTCTCGTGTCGGACTTGCTGTCGGCGCTGTGACTGTCACTGCGGGTGAGGTTGATGGCGTGATGCGGGATGCGCACTCTCCGGCGATGCGGACGGCGTCGGGCTGGATGGAGGATGTCGACAAGCGCCGCTAGACGCGCGAGAGCCCGGCCACTCACCGTCCGGTGAGGTACCGGGCTTCACTTCCGCGGGCTAATGCCCTTGGCGCGTCCATTATCCGACGCTTGGCCATCGGAGTCAACGCTGCGCGGGTCGCCTCCTTCGTCACAGCCAGCCAAGACTCGGACGGATTCTGTACGGGCAGGTCGGTGCGCTGACGCTTGATGTCACATGGCTCTGGGACGATGGGGGCATGTACAGAGTCCGTGTGCTTGCGAGACGCGCGATGGTGCTGGCCGACTCGCTTCGGTTGCAGGTGCTCAGACCGTTCCGCCCCCGGATGGACCGCGAGACGGCTAAGGCGTTGCCCGGTGCCATCTACAAAGGTGTCGAAGCCGAGCGCTACGCGCACGGGATGACTCGCTGGCAAGACAGCGGCTACGACGACCGGCTGTTCCCGTACGTATGGCCCGACGAGGGCACCCAGCGCAACTACGACCTCTACGACGCGTGGGCGAACCGCGGCTATGAGGACGACTCGGAGTTCTGGCCGCCGCGCACTCTTCGGGGGCGGCTGCTGCACGGCATGCAGCCCGACGGCAAGCCGGCCGTGTCGAGGGAGGGGTGGGACGGCTACGAGCCGGATCTCAGCCGGCTGACGGTGTGGGGCATCAATGGCGACTTGTACGACGAGCTGGCCGAGCGGGGCACGCTCGGCACCCGCCGGGTCGCCAGGAAGGCCCGACCCGGCGACCCGTACGGCGGCCCGATCTAGCGTTGGGCGCGTCGGGGCGGCACAGTGAGGCACAGTGAGAAGGTGAACATGAGCGCATCTGGCAGCGTTGATCGGCCGATGGCGAACGCGTACTGGGTGGTGCCGGGCCGGTTCGCGGCGGGGGAGTACCCGGGGGCGTGGCGTCGCAGGGAGGCCGCTGGCCGGTTGCGGACCCTGCTGCGGGCCGGCATCGACCACTTCGTCGACCTGACCCGGCCGGCCGACGGCCTGGAGCCGTACGCGCAGGTCGCGCTGGAGCAGGGGCGGGCCGAGGGTGTGGAGGTCCGGTGGGAGCATCACCCGGTCGTCGACATGTCGGTGCCTCGCAGCCCTGCGGAGATGACGGCCATCCTCGACGCCGTCGACGGCGCCCTGGACGGCGGCAGGACGGTGTATGTCCACTGCTGGGGCGGGATCGGCCGCACCGGGACCGTGGTCGGCTGCTGGCTGGTGCGCCACGGGCTCACCGGCGACGGGGCCCTGGAGCAGATCGCCGAGTGGTGGCAGCACGTGGAGAAGAGCGTGCGGGTCCCCCGTTCCCCGCAGACGCATGAGCAGCGGGAGTACATACGCCGCTGGCGCGAGCAGCCGTGAGCGGTGCTGCTGCGGCGCCGGCCGGTGAGCCGACGACCCGGGACCGGTTCCGGGGCTGCCTGCTGGGGCTGGCGGTCGGCGACGCGCTGGGCACCACCCTGGAGTTCCGACCGCCCGGCACCTTCGAGCCGATCGACGACATGGTCGGCGGCGGGCCGTTCCGCCTGGAGCCCGGCCAGTGGACCGACGACACGTCGATGGCGCTGTGCCTGGCCGAGAGCCTGCTCGAGTGCGGCGGGTTCGACGCGGCGGACCAGATGCAGCGCTACGTCCGCTGGTGGCGCGAGGGCTACATGTCCTCGACGGGGTCCTGCTTCGACATCGGCAACACCGTGAGCGCCGCGCTGGCCCGGTTCGTCGAGGACGGCAACCCGTACGCCGGGTCCACCGATCCGTACAGCGCCGGCAACGGTTCACTGATGCGGCTCGCGCCGGTGCCGATGTACTACGCGAGCGACGCGGCCGAGGCCATCGCCATGGCCGCTGAGAGTTCCAGGACCACTCACCAGGCGCAGGAAGCAGTCGACGCCTGCCGCTACTTCGCAGGCCTGCTGGTCGGCGCCCTGCATGGCGTCGACAAGGCAACGCTCCTATCGCTGGCCTACTGCCCTGTAGACGGGCTATGGGAGAGCGAGCCACTGGCTGAGCAGATCGCTCGGGTCGCCGGAGGATCGTTCAAGGACCGCAACCCACCAGGCATCAGGGGCACCGGCTACGTAGTCCGGTCGCTAGAAGCGGCCCTGTGGGCCTTCCACCGTTCCGACAGCTTCCGCGAAGGTGCTCTGCTAGCCGTCAACCTTGGCGACGACGCTGACACCACCGGCGCGATCTACGGTCAGATCGCCGGCGCCCACTACGGAGCGCAGACGATCCCAGCACCCTGGCGCCAGAAGCTTGCGATGGCACCCGAGATCACATCACTAGCTGACCAGCTCCCCGACCAAGACACGATGCCCTGAGTCAGGAAGCACCCGCTTGCCCGTCAGCTAAGCCCTCTTCGGGGTCTGCGCCGCTCCCAGATCTCATCGATGTCCAATTCGGGAAGGCGTTCCTTCAATAGGTCAAGGGCCTTTGGGCTGTACCGCTTGTAGACGGCTCGACCGATGCGGATCTCCTTGAAGTACTCCGGATCTGACCGGAGATCGAGTTCCAGGATCACGGTGAGCAACTTGTTTCGGCCTACTCCTGTCTTGTTGGCCAGGTCTTGGAGGCCGAGAGTGTAGAAGTCCAACTCGTTCACCCGTTTCAGAGCGACGATCGCGACGCCGGGTTCGTCGGATGCAGAAACCGCTCGAATGGGCGTCGCGTCCTCGCTCTTCACGATGCGGAGGGAGAATGGAATCCCACCGCCGTCCGGATCGAGGCGAAGAGCCGCGATGCCCGGAAAGATCTCGGTCCAGTGTGTACCCGCTGCGATCTGGTTGAGGATCTTGTCAAGCTCGCCATCGCCGGGTTGCACCCTCTCGCCGTTGATGGAGCCCTCCATGATCGCGAGTCCACGAGCTTGGGCTCTCGCCTCGACCCTCCGGCGCTTTCTGGGTTCCAGTAGCGAGGAGATCTGTTCGATCTCACTCGTCATGAGCAGACCTAGCTCCTGGGGTGGGTTCGCGGTGACCGGAAGAACTCGCGCCGGTAGGTGGTCGGAGAGGGGCTCGTCGAACACCAAATCGAGGAGGTCCGCGAAGAGCGTGACGCCAGCTTGCGCGTGGAGATAGAGCTGCTGCTCAGAGAGTTCCAGTAGGTAGTGGTGGGCGGCATCTCTCAACGCGTTGATTGTCTGAAGTGTGAGTGCCTGCTCGTCTGACAGAAACCGGAGCGTGCCGTCGCTCAAGCCCTTGCGAACGCAGGCGTCGAAACCAATGGTCTGCTTCGCGCGACGTTCGCGAATCCGGCCTCCTCGATGCACGATTGCAGCCTTTAGGAGCATCTCGAATGCATGATCCATCAGGATCAGCACCGAGTCGGCTCGTGCGCGCTCGACCGGACGGTTGAAGAACTCGATCGACAGGATCAGCGAGTCGACAGCTTTGCCGTGCAGCAGGCGCGCTTCCTTCTTCACTGAACCATTCTCGCGACTTCAAAGATTCTGACCGCGATGGCGGCTTCTGATGACTCTAGAGATACTCCTGCCATAGAACCCGCAATTGACGAGGGACTAATAAATATCCTAGTATAATAATACTATGTCCAAGCCGGCGGCAACCAGCGAGGAACGCAAACGAGGCGCTGCTCTCGGTGAGGCACTCCAGACCGAGCGGGAATCGAAGAATCGCTCGCAGGCGCAGCTCGCAAGGACGGCGAACGTGTCAGTTGACAACCTCCGCCGCATTGAGCAGGGACGGGTCGCGAACCCAGGCGTGTTCACCGTGGCCGCGATCGCCGACGCACTCGGCAAGCCCCTCACCTATTTCGTAAGGCCACGGAGGGGAGGGCGCTCGTGACCGGCAGCGTCCTCGTCGATCCCTTAGCTGATCCGCATTGCGGGCGAGATAGCAGAGACCACCTTCACTTCTCTGTGGAGCGTGAAGATTGGAAGGTCGAATGGGGGCGCTTCGACGCTTTCGGAACGGCTGCCTATTGGGTCGACCAGACCGTGCGTGGAATGTACGCGAACAAGGTAGCAGCGATAGCTCGCGGAGCGGATGTGCTGTCAGAGACACTGTTCTGTCTGCTCGGCGGGTTCGGCGTTACGGCTGAGTCAGCACGGTCGGCGCATCGGGCCGTGCGCAGCCTCTTGGACGACCAGACAAGGCCTACGGCCGAAGATGTTGAGGCCGTGCTTAGGCGTCCGCTACCTGACGGCTCCGGCCACTACCGCTTTCCGCGGCAACGAGCGGCCCGCGTTGCTTCTGCAGTGGCTCAACTTCAAGCCGACGATCCTCCTCGGGATCCCCTGCTGCTCCGCGACTACATGCTGAGCCTCGATGGAGTCGGCCCGAAGACTGCGGCCTGGATTGTGCGAAATGTCACGGGTAGCACCGACTTGGCCATAATCGATGTCTGGCTCGTGCGAGCGCTAACGCGGATAGGTGTGTTCTTGCCGGAGTGGCGGGTGGAGCGGCACTACGACCGATATGAAGCTGCCTTCCTCCAGTATGCGGCTCATGGCAACGTGTCACCAGGCGCCCTTGACCTGTGCATCTGGGAGCAGGCCCGTACGGTCGGCCACTCTCAATTCTCCGCGACCTAGCCTTTACCTCCCCGAGAGAAAGTCGAGCGACAATGGGAGGATCTTCAAGCGATCAGTATTGGTCTTCTAGACACTCGGGCGCTGGTGGCCAGGAGGACGAAGAAGACTGCTTCTTGCTCCAGCCGCTCGAGACGCTGCAGATGGCTCGCAACGGGCCCCTCCAGGCTCCAGGTGCCGTGTTGGAGGTGCTCAAGGTTCAGGCTGGTGCAGGTACAGCAGTGGCAGCGGTTGACGACGACGGTGAGATCGTTGGGACCATTCTCAACCAGGCGGCTCAGCTCCTGCGCTGCATGAATCAGGGTGTCGCATACGTCGCGGACGTGCTCGACTCGACCGCCGATGTGAACAGTGTCAGGGTCAGGCCGTCTGATATAGCCCGCGCCGCAGGAACCTATGGAGTCGACGGAGAAGCAACAGAAGGTTCATTCTCGGTCGAGGTCGAGAATCCCGACAGGGCAACGGATGTCCTCGCAGGACCCAACACGATCTCTCGGGAGAGCATTTGCGAGCTTCGGTCGTTGCTTCGAGTCTCCGTGCAGTTCGAGGCTCGCGTGGAGACGTCGGGAGCAGCAACAGTCGTCGTCCGATGACCGCCGTAGTTGTTGGTGGGGCCTACCGCGAGACTTGCCGCGAACCAGATATCGATCGATTCCTTGGCTCAGGGGTCCGGGCCGCGGCGGTGATGGACGGCACGATTGAGTTCCTTATGACCGCCGCCTGCGAGGACGACTTGGAGCTATGTCGTGGTGTGCTCGATTCAACAACCGTCAAGGCGACGGCGCGGCAGCGGACAATCGAGTTCGCCTATGACACGCCGCTAAGCCCGCCGCACGTGGTCATTGATCCCGCAGACCGCTGGGTGGAGATGCCGACCATCCAGGCAGAAGACGCTGTCGTGTTCGGCATGGTTGAGGCACGTCCTGTCGTACATACCAAGAGAGCCATTGTTGATCCACAACACTCAATGTCATTGGACGATATCTGCTCAACAGTCAGCGCAAGTGAACTCGTGGTCGTCGCCAACCGACAAGAAACCCACAAGCTCACCGGGCATAGGGACTTGCGGTCGGCGGCTCGCCTCATACAGGACCGCACCGGAGCAATAGCCGTAGTCATCAAGTGTGGAGCGCATGGCGCTCTCGTCCTTGTGGCCGACAACGCGACTCAGGGTGTTCCGGCATATGCGACCGAGGAAGTCTCTCCGATCGGGTCTGGCGACGTATTCACCGCAGCCTTGGCGGCTCATTACTTTGAACACGGAGATCTCTATGAGTCCGCTCACGCGGCGTCCAAGCGCACTGCTGCGTACGCGTGGAAGTCACAACTGGGCCTGATCGATCTGGCCGATCTAGCAAGGCCCCTCCCTACTCCGACCCGGCGATCCGTTCAGGAGCCTCCAATGGTGTACGTGGCAGGTTCCTTCGAAAATCCTGAACAACGTTGGTCCGTCGACACGATTGCCAGTGGCATTGCTGACATTGGGGGCCGTCCTCTATCGCCGCTTCGTGATTTCGGACCTAAGGGTGATCCAAGGGAAACTGCCGAGAAGGATCTCGATGCACTCGATGCTTGTGACGCAGTCGTGCTCTTAGCCGATGTCGCTCGAACAGGTCCCTTCTTCGAAGCAGGGTGGGCTGCCTGCATCGGGCTGCCGATCATCGTCGTAAGCAGCGATAAGGATGAGACCCGATTCACGATGCTTCGAGGCACCGGAGCCACAGTCGTGTCTGATCTTCCAACCGCGGCTTATAAGTCGGTCTGGGCAGCCATTGAGCATCAGCAGGCTGCCAGGCGGGCGGGTAGTCTGCTGATGCTCTCAGGGGGGCTCGACTCGGCTGCTATCGCCGCCGTAGAGAAGCCAGAATGTGCGCTCTTTGTGGACTACGGCCAGGCCGCGGCGCAGTCCGAGCGGTCCGCTGCGCAGGCTGTTGCGGAACACCTCTCCATCGATTTGGAAGAACTGACGATCGACTTATCTGCTCTCGGCTCTGGCATATTGACCACGACCCCCCAAGTTGCGCACGCCCCAACGCCGGAGTGGTTCCCGCTCAGGAACCAGTTTCTATTGACGATTGGTGCCGCTTACGCGGCGAAGCACGGCCTGCATGCAGTCATCCTCGGATTGGTGGCCGGCGACGATGAGCGACACGCTGACAACACTGCTCGGTTTATCGCCTCTATCAATGCTCTCGTGTTCGATCAGGAGCATCACATTCGCATTCTCGCTCCGTACGCGAGGACACCTCCCCACGAACTGTTGATTGGGTGCGGCCTTGCGAACGAGATCCTTCAGCAGACCGTCTCCTGTTACGCCGGCAACAGCGAGTGCGGTGAGTGTGCTGGCTGCCGCCGCCGTAGAGGCGTCCTTGAGAGAGCATTCCCGTCGCCAACGTGACTACTCGGCAGAGTCTGTCGCGTTGATGCCGTCCGGTGAGTTACGCAAGTAATCCCGAGTACGCCAAGCGCTCAAGCTGCCAATTGCCCATCTCGGCCCACGGCCTCGCCGACCAGGGCCCGCTCGACGCCGAGGCCGCCTTGGCCGTGCTATATTGCCGATCAATCTTCCCCGCCGTCCACCATCGCTTCGTCGGTGGTGCACTGGCGGGGCTTTCTTGTGTCATACGGGATGCGTACCCTGCTGTCGGATTGAATCGCCGCTTTGGCGGCCGGGAGCGGACAGCGATGTGTAGTGAGAGTCGAAGCGAGGAGTCGGCGGCGTGACGCTGGGCTTCGGTGATCTTGCTGCGGGGATGCGGCTGTCGGGGGTGGTGGCTGACGCAGATGTGACGCTGGTGGCAGTCGAGATGCACGGCGCCAACTCGGCCACCCTCACTTACCGGACAGGTGAAGGGCGCCTCGGTGAGCGGGTCATGCTTGTCGACGACCTGGCCGGGCTGGCAGAGGTTTCTGAGCGGCGGTGGAGCTTCGACGCCGACGGCGCGATGTTCCGTCTGGCCTCCGAGGCCCGCCGCATGCGACAGGCTCACCTTGCTGATCCGTTCGCGGCGGTAGACACGTCCAACATCGATCCCTACCCGCACCAGATCGATGCCGTTTACAACCGGCTGCTTGCCCAGAGGCCGTTGAGGTTCCTGCTGGCTGATGATCCGGGCGCGGGCAAGACGATCATGTCGGGTCTGTTGATCCGTGAGTTGGTACTGCGGGGTGATGTGGCCCGCTGCTTGATCGTGGCTCCTGGGAGCTTGGTGGAGCAGTGGCAGGACGAGTTGTGGGAGAAGTTCGGCCTGTCGTTCGACCTGATGTCGCGGGCGGCGGTGGAGGCGTCTCGCACCGGCAACCCGTTTACCGAGAAGAACCTGCTGATCGCCCGGGTGGACCAGCTGTCGAGGTCCGAGGAGCTGATGGCCAAGGTCCAGGCTTCCGACTGGGATCTCGTGATCGTGGACGAGGCCCACAAGATGTCGGCTCACCGCTACGGCGACGAGTTGCGACGCACCAAGCGGTTCGTGCTGGGGGAGACGCTGCGGGAGTGCACCCGCCATCTGCTGCTGCTGACTGCCACGCCCCACAACGGCAAGAACGAGGACTTCCTCGCCTTCATGACCCTGATCGATCCCGAGCGCTTCGCGGGCCGGCTGCGAGACGGCAGTGGCGGCGGCTCGGGGGCAGAGACCGACGGCGACGGCCCGGTCATGCCCGATGTCAGCGACGTTATGCGACGGCTTGTCAAGGAGAACCTGCGCACCTTCGAGGGCAAGCGCCTGTTCCCTCAGCGCCATGCCCACAGCCTCAACTTCGAACTTTCCGAGCCGGAGGCCGAGTTGTACAAGGAAGTCACCGACTACGTGCGCAACGGCATGAACCGAGCGGCACGGATGCGCGAGGAGGGCGACAAGAGCCGCGGGATCATTGTCGGCTTCGCGCTGGCCGGTCTCCAGCGCCGCTTGGCTTCGTCCCCCGCGGCCATCTACCACTCGCTGCGCCGCCGTCGGGACCGCTTGAACGACCAGGCCGCGGAGTTGCGCCGTCTGGCTGCTTCCGGCGGTCCGGTGCCAGTGATCGATCTGCCGAAGGGCGTGAAGATCGCGGATCTGGAGGACTTTGACTTCGACGACTACGACGACTCCGAGCGCGAGGACCTGGAGGACATCGTGATCGACGCGGCCACCGCAGCCAGCACCGCCGAAGAGCTGGAGGCCGAGGTCGAGGAACTCAAGGAGTTGGTGAAGCTGGCCGACGGCGTGCGTCGCAGCGGCGTCGACACCAAGTGGCTCCAGTTGCGGGGCCTGTTGCGCTCTGACCGCTTCGCGGCGGCCACGCCCTCAGATACGTCCGACTCTGGACCGGATTCCGGTGCCGACTCAGAATCAGCCCGCAAGCTGATCGTGTTCTCCGAGCACAAGGACACGCTTGACTATGTCGCAGCGCGGATCGAGTCCGAACTGGGTCAGCCGGAGGCGGTGGTCAGGATCCACGGCGGGATCAAGCGCCACGACCGTCGCAGTATCCAGGACCGGTTCCGGGTGGATCCGACGGCACGGGTGCTGGTGGCCACTGACGCGGCTGGCGAGGGCGTCAATCTCCAGGTGGCCAACATGGTGGTCAACTACGACCTGCCTTGGAACCCCAACCGCATCGAGCAGCGCTTCGGGCGGGTGCACCGCATCGGCCAGCATCGGCCGTGCCATCTGTGGAACCTGGTCGCCTTCGAGACCCGTGAGGGCAAGGTGTTCGAGAGGCTGTTCGCCAAGATCGAGGAGCAGCGCGGTGTCTACGGCGACCAGGTGTACGACGTGCTGGGCGACGCCCAGATCAACCTGTCGCTGCGCGATCTGCTGATGCGGGCCATCGCCTCTGATGAGGATCCTGCCCATTTCGAGTGGATGGACGAGGTGATCGACGATGACATCGGGCGCCAGATGCAGGGCGTGCTCGACGAGCGAGCGCTGGTGGCGGGGCTGGCCGATCCTGCGGCCAATGACAAGATCCGCCGCGACATGGAGATCGCTCGGGCTCGCCGGTTGCAGCCCTGGTTCGTGGAGTCGTTCTTCACCGAGGCTCTGCGGAAGTACGGCGGGCGGATCGCGGGCCGCGAGCATGGCCGTTTCGAGATCACCCGGGTGCCCGCCATGGTCCGCGCCCACGCCGAAGCAGACCTGGGACCGGTGCATGACCGCTACGAGCGGGTGACATTCGACAAGGCCCATATCCAGCCGAACCGCGCCAGCGAGGGCCCACCGGGCGCATCGTTGCGGGCCGATCTGATCTCCCCTGGTACGCCGCTGCTGGCGGCGGTGGTGAACAAGGTGATGGTCGACTTCGGCTCGACCCTGCGGCGGGGCGCAGTGCTGGTAGACGGGAGCGATCCGTCGACCGATCCACGCCTGCTCGTCTACCTGGACCACACCATCACCGACGGACGCGAGGTCCACGGCACCCGCCAAGTGGTGTCACGCCGGTTCCACTATGTCGAGATCGACCGTGCTGGCAATGTCGGAGACCCCGGAGACGAGCCCTACCTCAACTACGCGCCCCTGACCCAGGACCAGCAGACACTCCTGGACGGGCAACTAGACCTCGAATGGGCAGACCGAACCGCGGAGGACACCGCCCGGTCATGGGCCATCGAGCACCTGGCCGGCCCGCACTTCGACGAGGTCGCCACCATCACCCACACTCGGGTCGCCAAGGTCTGGAATGCGGTGCGGGAACGCCTGGAGTCCGAGATTCGCTACTGGGACCGGCGTACAGAAGAGATCAAGGCCCAGGAGATAGCCGGCAAGAAGCCCCGCATCAACTCAGGTCGCGCCCGAGCCAGAGCCGACGAACTGCAGGCCCGCCTCACACGACGCCGCCTGGAGCTGGCCCAAGAGGATGACCTCCACAACAGCCCACCCACCATCGTCGCCGCCGCGGTCGTGGTACCCCAAGGTCTGCTCAACGAGCTAGCTGGCCGAACCGTAGTCTCCGTCGACCCCGCCAAGAATGCTGAAACCGACCGCCGAGCCGTGGCCGCAGTGATGAAAGCCGAACAGAAACTGGGCCGAGTACCCGAGGAACAAGCCCACAGCAACCCCGGCTACGACGTACTGTCCACCGACCCAGCCTCCGGAGCGTGCTACTTCATAGAAGTCAAGGGCCACCTACCCCAAACCGAACAGATCAGCGTCAGCCGCCGCCAGGTAGGCCAGTCCCACAACAACCGCGAGCGCTGGCGCCTAGCAGTGGTCTCCGTCCCCGAAGACCCCGACGCCGAACCCGAGGTCCACTACCTGGTCGAGCCGTTCAAGAACGTGACCCTGCACCCAGCCCAAACCAGCGTCCCCCTCAACGTCGCCGACCTCCTCGCCTTCGCTGGCCCACCCAAGTGACGGCGATGCCTCGCCACAGGTATCGCCAGCTGTGAAGCACCTGGGATCCGCAGCCTTCGGCCTTCTCGGCGGGATGGTTCTGAACCTCATCTACCGACGGATTCAGTCCGAATGGCCGCAGAGCTACTTCTCGCTCAGCGACTATTGGTCACATGTGAAGGCGCAAGTTCCGAGCAGGTACGTGCTGTTTCGCTTCGGTCCCGTCGTGCTGCTTGGCGTGTTCTTCAGTCGTCAACTGGCCGATCTGGATTGGCCAGCTTGGCCGTTTGTCGTCACTGCGGCCGTGGTGCACGCCAGTCTGACGTCTCTGCGTGCTACGTGGCGCCTGGTCCGCTATCGGGGGGCTGGCGAACGGACCGCACCATTGATTGTGCTTCATCTATTGACCGCCGTCACCGTCGCCGCATGTTTGGTCGGTGCGGCTGTGCTTGGGGAGCACCTCTCCACTTGGGTCCCCGACTTCGAGAGCATTCGCGACGCGGTATGGGCTGGCCTTATTGCCTCGCTGCTTGCATTCGCTTTCGTGCATTGGACACAGGCTCCTGAACGAAATCTCGCTGAGGTCGTACGGGTGCAACGACAGCGTGCCGGGCCGGAACTTCTGTGGTACGCGCGCCGCTCCGCAATGGAGAGCGGGCTCGATCCTAATCTTGTCGAAGCAGTGATTCTGGCCGAATCGATGCAGCGTCCACGCTGGTTCCGCCGGTTAGAGCGGTTAAAGGGGCTCATCTTCCCCAAAGGCACGTACGGAATCATGCAGGTGTGGTCCTCCCGCCCCATTGGTGATCGCCGCTCAATCGAACGCGCCCTGCAGACGCATCGAGCGGCATTCCAGATGCTGTCCGAAGAGTCAGGCGGCCAGCCGGTTCAAGTGTCGGAGCAACTACGCAGCTACAACAGCTCGTGGAACTTTCTTGATCTCGCTACCGAGATCTACTGGCAACTAGTCGAGCCGGAACTCGAGTGAGGACGTAGTGGCTCTCCGCGCTGCGGGTCGGAATGAGGGTGTCGAGTAGCGCCCAGTTGGGCTTGCTGGCATCTAGCAGGGCCCTGATGCGGTAGTTGACGAAGTCGTACTGTTCGACACCTGCCGGCAAGATCCGCAGCCCGCGTGCATCGAGGGACCGACGGGCCACATCAAGGCTCTCGGGGCCGGGCCGGTAGTGGCCGCTCACGTTGTTGAGCGCTGCCACGACCCTGGCTCCCTCTAGCTCGATCACCTTGAACTCGCCCGCTGCCTGGACGGGTCCGCCGTTGTAGTCCTCGTCGGTGTCAGTCGTACGATCCGAGCGTCCCGGGTTCCAGATGGCGTCCCCAGTGACCTGACAGAAGGCTTGCGAGCCGGTCGGCGATAGTGGCAGCGTGCCGGTCCGCGGCGAGGATGACGAGTTCTCTATTGCCGCTGCTGACGATTCTGGGCGGTTCGGATGCCAACCGCGTCCTGAGCGCAGCCCGCCAAGCTTTAACCTGCGCCTGGCGGGTGCTGGGTGTACGGGGGTAGTGCTGGTACACGATTACCGTCTGTCTGTGGGACAGCCGCATGAATGCTCGGAGCTCATTGCGATGGACGTGCTTGGCCGAAGGTCTCCGCTTCTCTTCCATGGCCGTACTCGCTAGGCCTACGTCTGGATCGAGGAACACGATCTCGGCGTCCGCCGTTGCCGCCAGAGCCTGTTCAAGCCACCGCGTCCTGGCGGGTGCAATGGGCTCGGACCAGAAGACGGTGCCGTTGCCAAGGATGCCGCTCTGCTGGACGGCGGCAAGGCTCCGGTCGCGGGCCGCGATGTTACGCAGGCAGTCGAACAGGGCTGGGTCGCAGTCGCGATAATCGCTCCCTCGGTCAAGGTAGCCCCGGTTCTGGCCGTGGCCTGGGTCGGTGTCGGCGATGGTCCGCCGGTCCGGTACGTACCAGACCACGCCGAGAGCTAGGACCGGTTCGGCCTCCGGACAGATACCCGCCAGAGCACGAAGTAGACCGAACTTCGAGAAGTCACCGATGTCACCCACAAAGTTGTCCTGCATCAGGCTCCCAATCTACGGACGTCACCAGCGGCAACGAGTCGCTCGGTGGTCACTGGGGAGTTCCGTCACTTCACGACTGGCGGGTGAGGAGGACTCCATGCACCGTGACAGCTCCCCACTCGCGCAGCCGCCGGCGACCACGTTGAGCTGAAGGCCGGTGGTGCAGATATCGTCATAGATGATGATGCGACTCCCTTCGATCCGATCAGGATGACGCAGCACCAAGCGTTGCCATGCCCCCGAGCGGCAGCCTGCTTGCCTAGGAGTTCCTGACCCGCTGACCTGGTTGTAGGGGTCGTCTTGATGATCGCAGGATCGTCAGCGTTGTCGAAGGGCCAATCGTCGGCGGTGTCGTGGATGGCCCGCATGCCCGATGACGAGTGTTGTGTGCGTGCGAGCCGGATTGGGAGGGTTGGCGAATGCAATCGCGGGAATGTGACACGGCCGCTGGTGCTCGTCTGCTAGGTCAATTGGCTACGAACATCTGTTTGCGATTGTAATTCCATCACTGTAACCTGCCAATGCGGGCGGAGCCTTGGAACCCCTCGGGGGTGCGGGCGACGGCGCACGAGAAACATGAACCAAGGAGGTTCGCAATGCCGAATCCCAACGACCGCTACGTTGTTCGCAACCCTGACGGCGGATGGGACGTGAAGGCTGCCCATGCCAAACGTTCGTCCAAGCACACGCGTACCCAGGCGGAGGCCATCCAGCACGCGAAGAAAGTCGTGGGGAACGCCGGAGGGGGAGAGGTGCGCATCCAGGGACGCGATGGCCGATTCCTGAACAGCGACACGGTCGCTCCGGGCAACGACCCCCACCCACCCACGGACACCAAGCACTGACGTGATCCATGCCGCCGCCACAGCACAGGCATCCAGCGGTTCGTTCAATCGTCTAGATCGAGAATTGTCAATATGGCGGAAGATTCCAGTAGCTCACAAACGGAACTAGTTCCCCACTCCGACGCCATCAGCGACGCGCCCGCGCCTGAGTGGGATCCGGCTTGGCCCGAGGCAGACATCCTAGTTGTGCCTGGCATACCCGGGTGGGCAGACACCGGGGCCGACCACGGGGTAGAGAATCCATATCCAAGTTCAACGTCGGATTTTGTCAAGGAGTTCCGACTTGAGGGCTTTCGGGTCCAACACACCGTTAGCCGAGGTGACCGCTCTCCTGTATCGATCAACGCCGCAGATCTCTGGGTACCTGTGTTGATCTTTGCGCTCCAGGATGTGGCGCAGATTCCCAGTGACATCCTCAGCGCAGCGATTCTCAAGGTGTTCGGCAGATGGATATCTGACGACTCGCAGCTGCATGTGCGCTTCATGCAGAAGGGCGCGGATGGAACCATCCATGAGTTCAAGGCTGACGGTCGAGCAAGTGATGTCCTGCGTGCCATGCGAGTTTTTGGTGACACGCATCGGATCGCGGAGGATCGCTCGACATGATTTCATCACTGCCCGCGAGAAACCCGAGAATTCTTGTCGGTCTAGACAAACTCGCTCAGGGTAGGAGAGCACTAGACGCCGCGATACTACTTTGTGATACGCCACACTTGCCGGATGAGCCAGAGCGGCGAGCGCGGTTGGCTCTTAGGACACTGCGATCGGCGCTTGACTGGTTGGAAGATACCGAACATTTTGAGGACGCACATGAAGCCCTTGATGGGGCCGGGAGAAGAGTCCGCTTGACTTTTGGTTGCATAGTTACTTTCGACTCAGAGCGAGGATACGCTCAGACATGTCCGGTAGCGCTTGCTCACAACCGCATAGGTATGAGTCCTACTATCGTCATAGAGGAATCCGAATGCTCCATATGCGGCAATGATCCAGAAGACTGTGACCACATCACGGGTCAGACCTACGACGGAGTGAACTGTATTCGTCGTATTACGAAAGCTAGAATCCTGGAAATCTCGCTCGTGGATCGACCGAATCAACCGGATGCCCGAATCGAGTATTGTTCAATCTCATATCACGACCTACGGGAGGAGTTGGGTCCGTCATTCCAGTATGGGATGGATGTCTCCTGCGATAGGTGTCTTTCACCATGTGAAGGAGTGACGGAGGTGTCGAATCTTGGTTCTGTTCCTCAGTAGTTCGTCCAAGAGGGTAGTACTGATGCGGAGACGTGGATCAGGTCACGAGCATGCACACTCTACTTGACTCCATATTTCAGGCTTTCCGCCGGTCACGCGCACCGCTCACCGCTGGCGCTCTGGTTGGCATGGCAGCCTGGATTCAGCTCGCTGAGCAGTTGCCGACCGACTGGTCCACTGCGCCGGTTGTGGAGCAGGGATCGAAGATATTGGATTCTCTTCAAGGTATCGGAGTCGTTACGTTATTGATTCTCTGTGTAGGCGTCATCGGTAGTGTATCAACCCGAGTGTCAAGTCTACTACTGGAGCCACCGATGCGGTGGTTAGTTGCACGATGGCAGGAACGGTGCGCTGTTCGCAACATTACCGATCAAATCGGTGGAGTCCTTTCGAGATGGGCGGCACTCAGTCAGATATCGCCCAGGAACTAGTCAGACGTCGACACAGGTATATTCGAAACGCGATAGAATGGATTCGCGACTGGATGCCCGGGAGATCAGCCTACGTATCCTACCATACGGAGAATTTCTGGCTGGAGCCAAAATGGGATCGTAAGGTAGTCGGATGGGTGACCGGGCAGGTCGTTCCAAAACTCCGCTGGGATCGAGACACGGAGCCACTACAGGAAATGCGACGACGATTGTCTAGCGAATCGGAATTGCGTTCGCTCATAATCGACCTTGAACAGGATCTTGAGAGAAGTCCGTCATCGCCCTTCATGGCCGAGGATGCCAAGGGCTTGGTAGAGCGTCTTGATGCTGCGAGTAGCGAGAACGAGTATCGAATAGCTGTGATGCCTGCGCTCATTATACTGCTGGCAAGTATTGGTATTGCCTGGTGGAGTTGGGTGCTTGTGTTCTCGCCGATCGTAATTCTCGTGTACGGTTCATCTCTCGCCAAACGCGATGACACTACGCTGCTGGCGTTGGGCTGGCTGTTGGACGGCAAGGGATCCTCGCACGCGTTGGATGAGATCAGGCTTTGGGCGGAGTGCGAAGCTGACAGAATCAACGGCTAGAGTCCCGCGATGTCGGCACCGGCCGTCGAGATGGACCGCATGAGGTGTCATGCCGAAACTCATAGAGGTAGCGCTGCCGTTGGCGGCGATCAATGCTGAGGCGGCGCGGGAGAAGTCGATTCGGCATGGGCATCCGTCGACGCTGCATCTTTGGTGGGCTCGTCGGCCGCTGGCTGCGGCTCGTGCGGTGATCTGGGCGTCGTTGGTGGACGACCCCTCGGGCTATGACGAGTTCGCGGCCCCTGACGACGAGACCGAAGAGCAGAGGGTAGAGCGCGAGCAGAAGGTAGACGCTGAGCGACAGCGGCTGTTCGGGATCCTGGAGCGGCTTGTCAAGTGGGAGAACTCGAACAACCTGAACGTGCTGGCCGATGCTTGGGCCGAGATCGACCGGTGCTTTCCTGACGGGCCGCCGCCGATCCTGGACCCCTTTGCTGGGGGCGGGGCCATCCCGTTGGAGGCCCAGCGGCTCGGGCTTACCGCACTCGCCGGGGACCTGAACCCCGTGGCGGTGCTCATCAATAAGGCGATGATTGAGATCCCGTCCCGCTTCGCGGGGATGCCGCCGGTACATCCCGACATCGACAAGACCCTCACTACCTGGGAGCGGGCCCAGGGCCTTGCCGCCGACATTGAGGCGTACGGACAGTGGATGCGCGACGAGGCCAAGCGCCGCATCGGCCACCTGTATCCCGACGCAACCGGACCCGACGGCGAGAAGCTCACGCCTATCGCTTGGGTCTGGGCGCGCACGGTGGAGTCACCCGACCCGAGTTGGTCGGGCAATGTGCCGCTGGTGGCCTCGTGGATACTCGCCAAGCGACCCAGCAAACCAAAGGTCTGGATTGAACCGATTGTGGATCACGAGGCGATGACGGTCACCTACGCCGTTCGTGAGGGCGGCGAGCCCTCCCGTGAGAAGACCGTGGAACGTGGAAATGGAACGTGTATCGCAACGGGTGCTGCCGTCCCCGGGGACTACATCAAGTCTGAGAGCCGCGCCGGACGGATGGGCCAACAATTGATGGCCGTCGTAGCTGAAGGGGAGAGAGGCCGCGCTTACGTTCGGGCGACGGGCGCGGACGCCGCCGCGGCGCAATGTGAGGTGCCCTTCTGGATGCCTGAGGGGCGAAATCCGGAACGGCTGACTGGCGGAACTGTCTACGTGTATGGACTGGACGAGTGGTGGAAGCTCTTCACGCCGCGGCAGCTGACGGCGCTGACGACCTTCTCTGATTTCCTCGGCGAGGTGCAGGAGCAGGTGAAATCGGATGCGTCAACTGCGGGACTAGCGACTGATGGAGTCCGACTGCGAGATGGCGGCGGGGGTGCTGATGCGTACGCAGACGCCATTGTGACCTATCTGGCATTTGCCATTGACAAGTGTGCCGACTACTGGTCCACGATCTGCACATGGCACAACTCTGGCGAGAAGATGCGCAACACGTTTGGACGTCAAGCGATCCCGATGACATGGGATTTTGCGGAGTGCAATCCGTTCTCCGGATCGACCGGCAACTGGATGGCGATGGTGGATTGGATCGTGAAGGCGATCGATCACGTTCCTGCGTCGACTTCAGGCGGTGAGGCACTTCAGCGAGACGCGCGAGCGCGCGTCCAAACGTCGGCAGGGGCGCTGCTATCGACTGATCCGCCCTACTACGACAACATCTCCTATGCCGATCTATCGGACTTCTTCTACGTGTGGCTGCGACGGAATCTGTCCGACGTTTGGCCTGACGAATGCTCGACCCTCTTGACGCCCAAGGCCGATGAGCTGATCGCGAACCAGTACCGCGCAGGCTCAAGGGCTCAAGCCGAGGAGCACTTCGAGTCGGGAATGGCTGAGTTCATGGCTGAGGTCGCCGAACACCAACCGGCTGGTGTGCCGGCCACGATCTACTACGCGTACAAAGCGACCGAGACCAAGGAAGGTGAGATCCGCACAACCGGCTGGGACACGTTCCTACAAGCTGTCCTCGATGCTGGCCTTCAAGTGAACGCCACGTGGCCGATGCGGACCGAGTTGGGCAACCGTCTCCTTGCCTCCGGGACCAACGCCCTTGCGTCTTCCATCGTGTTGGCCTGCCGGCCGCGGCCTACTTCAGCGGTTCTAGCTACGCGCGGTGAGTTCATCGCCGCGCTACGACAAGAGCTACCGGACGCGGTCCGGGTACTGCAGTCGGGCAACATCGCTCCGGTGGACATGGCGCAGTCCACCATCGGGCCGGGCATCAAGGTGTTCTCCCGGTATGCCCGCGTGGTGGAGGCCGATGGGTCGTCGATGCCGGTGTCGGCCGCGCTGGCCATCATCAACGACGTGCTGGGCGAGGTGCTCGACGGCGAGGAGGCCGAACTCGATGCCGATACTCGCTTCGCGCTGGCTTGGTTCGCTGAGCATGGCTACGACTCCGGTCCCTCAGGTGACGCCGACAGCGTGGCTCGGGCCAAGAACACATCCTTGGCCGGCATCAAGGAATCCGGTATCGGCGAGGCCCGCGTCGGCAAGTTCTGCCTCCGCAAGCGCAGCGAGTTGCCGCCGGATTGGTCGCCAGTGCATGACCACCGGTTCACCGTATGGAAGGCCACCCAGCACTTGGCTGCTGCGCTGGAGCGCTCAGAGTCAGAGGCGGCCGAGCTGTTGCACGTCCTCGGCGGCAACGGTGACCGGGCTCGCCAGCTCGCCTACCTGCTGTACCAGAAGGCCAACGACCGGGGCTGGGCCGCCGAGGCCGGGGCCTACAACGGCCTCATCACCGCCTGGCCCAACCTGCGCACCGGCGCAGCAAACGTGGCTGCCGCTACCTCGGGTCCCGCCCAGCAAGCCTTGCTGTAGCGACCGGACAGTCGCACCGTGTCGTTGACCCCCTCTAGGCTGCAAGAGCGCGACTGGCCTCCACACCCACTGCGGACGCCGGTCAGGCGACGGCGGGCGAATGCTTCAGGGGGGTGACCACTTGACCACTCGATACGTATTGCGACTGACTGGCGACAAGGCCCGTCTTGGCGAGCTCTATGCGTCAGACGTGGCCCGTCTAATTGACGGTATCGAGCGAGCCGTTGCTCGGACCGCTGCCCAGCTAGTTGGACGAGCGCCGGGAGCGGCCGGCCGGCTTCCCAACACAGTCGCACGCGCGGCCAGGCTGAGGTTGGTCGACATCAAGAAGGGCAGCTTCGTGATGGAGCTTGCACCACTCGAGGCGCCCACCGACCAAGAAGCCACCGAACAGGAGTCCTTGGATCTCGACGATCCCCAGCTGACGGACTCGTCCATCAGCACCATCATCGACGTGCTGTCAGGCTCCCAGACCGGATTCCCAGAGGCTGCGAGCGCTCTCAACCAGCTAGCCGAGGATCTCGGCATCGGGGAGCGCTACGACGCGTTGGCCCTCGCACAGTCCGGGGATGTGTCTCGCGAGGCAGTGCTGGACAGCACTGCCCGCCAGCGACTGTCGACAGCCGCGCAACCGCGCACTCGCAGCGATGATGACGGAGCCCTAGTCGGCACCCTCTATGAGGCCGACTTCGAGAGGAACACCGCCCGGTTGCGGACGTCTCACGGGCCCTCGGTCAACGTCCGTTTCGATGACGATCATGCGCAGGACATCAAGCGGGCGCTCCGCGAGAACTCGCAGCTCCAAGGCCGCATCACCTACAACGAGACGACCTCAGCCATCGTCTCGGTTGATCTGACCGAGATCGCACCGGCAGAGCAGTTGGCGCTGATGCCCAGCGTCGAGGAGTTTTGGTCCAAGCGATCACTCGACGAACTGGCCGAAGCGCAGGGAGTCGGCGTTGTCGAATCCGTTGAAGTGCTTCAGGACGACACGATCTCTGACGAGGAAGCCGAGGCCTTCATCGCAGCATTGGAGTTGTGACCTGTGGCGGCTAACGGGTTGCTCGTGGACACTGATGTGCTCTCGTACATTGCGTGGAAGCGACCCAAGGCCCAAGCCTTCCTGCCTCTGGTCGAGGGCAAGTTGCTGGCGATCTCATTCGCCACAGTCGGCGAGATGTATTTCGGTGCAGCGAATCGGGGCTGGGGCGAGCAGAGGATCTCGGAGATGGAAAAGATTCTCAGACGCTACACGACGATCCCCGGAACGTACGATGTCGCCCACCAATACGGAGAGGTCAAGAAGGCTTTCCGCGATCAAGTGGGCGAGAACGACATGTGGATCGCCGCGACCGCTCTGGCGCACGAGTTGCCGATCATCACCAACAATCTGAAGCACTTCGAGCCGATGAGCCACCGCTTGGGCTTCGGCCTCGTTCACCCCGACCGCCCATAGCTGGCGAAGCCTTGAAACTCTGATGTATAGGCGTTCGATGTTGCGCCGACCAGGCGCTCGGCGAAAGCCGCGCCTCGTGGGTGTCGCACCGACGTGGCATCGTGTGCGCCGTGACTGAACCGCGACCAGCAGACCCCAACAGGAGCAGACGACCATGGTGATGGCCAACACTGAGCGGGTCGCCAAGGCGCTGGATCTGCTGCGGGACGGGCTCGGCCCGGCGTGTAAGGCGACGTGGCTGGGGTTCTACGGCGACGGCTGGTTGCAGCAGGTCAACTCGCGGCTTCACCAGCCCGACCGTAAGCCCTCTACCGGGGACGCGGCGTTCCTGTTCAAGGGCATCAAGGCGACCTGGAACGAGGTATTCAGTCACGGGTTCGGCCCGTCGGTGCGATCACTGGTATTCGAGGTGTCCGATGTGCGCAACCGATGGGCCCATCAGCAGTCCTTGACCAGCGACGACACTGTGCGGGCTCTCGACTCGATGGAGCGGGTGCTGGAGGCCTTCGGCAACAGCGAACAGCGTGACCAGATACGGGGCCTGCGCCGGGATCTGATGCGCCAGATGTTTGACGAGGAGTCCCGCAGTGAGCGCCGTCGCACCGCGGCCAAGCCCACCGAAGGAACGCCCCACGCTGGGCTCACCCCCTGGCGGGAGATCATCACACCTCACGCGGATGTGGCTGCGGGGCGCTTCGAGCAGGCCGAGTATGCAGCGGACCTTGCACAGGTCGCCGACGGCCGCGCTGAGGCCGAGTACCAGGATCCGCAGTCGTTCTATGCCCGCACCTACATCACCCAGGGCCTGCGCGACCTGCTGACCGGCGCGGCCCGGCGGCTGTCCGGAGCGGGCGGCGACCCGGTGATCGAGTTGCAGACCAACTTCGGTGGGGGCAAGACCCACTCGCTGATCGCGCTATACCACCTGGCATCCGGGGCGGACGCGGCCAAGCTGCCCGGGCTGGCGGAGATCCTTGCCGAGGAGGGCCTGACGCTGCCGGCGAAGGTGAATCGGGCCGTGCTGGTCGGTCAGAGCATCTCGCCGTCATCACCCGTGCCTGTCGAGGATGGCATCCGCCTGCACACGCTGTGGGGCCGGCTCGCCTACGAACTCGGCGGAAGGGACGGCTACGACATGGTGCGGGCCGACGACCTTGCCGGAACCAGCCCGGGTGCCGCGCTCACTGCACTGTTCGAGCGGTTCGGCCCAGCGGTTGTGCTCATCGACGAGTGGGTCGCGTACGCGCGCCAGTTGCGAGACGGCACCGATGACGGTCCCGAAGGCGAGCGTCTCGCCGGGGGAGACTTCGACACCCAGTTCACCTTCGCCCAGGCCCTTACCGAGGCCGCGGCGGCGGTGCCCAATGTGGTGGCGCTGATCTCGATACCTGCATCTGATGTGGAGGTGGGCGGCCCGCGGGGGCGGACTGCGTTGGAGAAGTTGAAGAACGTCGTGGCACGCATTGGAGCCCAGTGGCAGCCGGCGTCGCCGGACGAGTCCTTCGAGATCGTGCGCCGCCGTCTGTTCGACCCCGTGCCCGCCGACAAGGCCAGAGTTCGCGACGGGGTGATCCGAGCGTTCTGCGACATGTACCGCGACCAGCCCGACAGATTCCCGGCCGGAGTCAGCGAAGGCGAGTACCGCCGGCGCATGGAGCTGTGCTATCCGATCCATCCGGAGCTGTTCGACAGGCTCTTTGATGACTGGTCCGCGCTCGACAAGTTCCAGCGCACGCGGGGCGTGCTGCGGCTCATGGCGCTGGCCATCTCACAGCTGTGGCAGCGTGACGACCGGTCGCTGCTGATCATGCCGGGCAACCTGCCCATGGACTACGGGTTGCTGGTCAGTGAGATGAAGAAGTACCTCGAGGACGGCTGGGACCCCGTCATCAAGGCCGACGTAGATGGAGCCAACTCGCTGCCGTTGCGCATCGACCAGAACAACAGCCACTTCGGTCGGCTGTCAGCCACCCGGCGGGCAGCGCGGGCCGTCTACATGGGCTCCGCGCCCCGGCCCGACGGCAGAAGGGGAGTGGACCTCAAGTCGGTGGTGCTGGGCTGCGCACAGCCCGGCGAGTCCCCCGGCCAGTTCGCCGACGCGCTGCGGCGCCTGTCGGGCGAGGCCACCCACCTCTATGTTGACGGCGCCCAGTACTGGTACTCGCTGATCCCCAACGTCACCCGAATCGCCGCGGACCGGGCTAGCTCCAACTACGACGACCGCGACGCCGACGACGAGGTGCGGCGCCGGATCGGCAACCAGCGCGACCGGGGCGCCTTCGCGGCGGTGCAGGTGTTCGCCGAGGGCCCGGGTGACGTGCCCGACAACGACGACGGTGTGCGGCTGGTGATCCTGGAGCCCGACGCCACCCACTCGCCCAACGACGACAACTCCCCGGCAGTGGAACTCGCGGCTCGGATCCTGGCCCAGCGCGACGCCGGCCCCAGGGTCAACCCCAACCTCGTGGTGTTCCTGGCCGCAGCCGCCAACCGCCTAGCCGAACTGCGGGCCGCGACCCGCATGTACCTGGCCTGGAAGTCGATCGTGGGCGACCAGTCCATGAACCTCACCGCCCACCAGCAGCGCCAGGCTGACAGCAAGCTGGCTGAGACCTCCAAACAGGTAGACAGCCTCATAGCTGAGTCGTTCACTCTGGCTCTCACCCCGTCGAAGCAGCCCGGCCAGCGCGACATCGAATGGCAGACCACCCGGGTGACCGCAGTTGGTGACCTGGCCCAGCGAACCAGCGACAAGCTCAGCAGCGAAGAGAAGCTGATCAGCACCTACAGCGGAGTACGCATCCGCATGGACCTCGATCGCCGCGAACTTTGGTCAGAGCGCGGCGACGTAGCCGTCCACAAGCTGTGGGAAACCTACGCCCGGTTCCCCTACATGCCCCGCCTAGCCAGCCGGGATGTCTTGTACAGCGCCATCGCGAACCGGGCCTCGACAATCACCTGGCAGGAGGACACCTTCGCCTACGCCGAAGCCCACGACGGCGAACGTTGGGTAGGCCTTCACACCGACGGCGCCATCCCGCCCGCACCCAGCGGCCTACTGATCCACCCCGATCATGTTCCGGAGCCCGAAGTGCCCACGAGTCCGCCTGAAGCTCCCACAGACGGCCCGGGCGGTACTGATGGCCCCACTGACCCGCCAATAGAGCCACCCGAGCCCGTGTCGAGCCTGCCGACCCAGTTCTACGCGCAGTTCAACCTCGATCCCTTGCGCTGCAACACACAGTTGGGGGACATCGAAGACCACGTGATCAGCAAGCTCGGCGCCGATGTGGAACTCGTGCTTGAGGTCCGATCCAAGAGCGACGAAGGCTTCGACGAATCCACCCGCCGCACCGTCTCAGAGAACGCCAGCAGCCTCGGAGCCCAATCCTCCGAGTTCGAATAGATGTTGCCGCCACGCGGCGGAGTGCTGTAGCCACCGGATCGGTACCGTCGGTCGCGTGCGGGGTGATCTCATGGGGCCGTCGTCGGCTGGGCTCATGTACTCCAACACCGGCGGGGACGGGCCTGCGGTGGTCCTGCTGCACGGGGTGCTGACCAACGGCGCGCTGTGGGACTCCGTCGTCGCCGGGCTGCGGGACCGCTACCGCTGCATCGTGCCCGAGCTGCCCTTCGGCGCCCACCGCACACCCATGCCCGACGACGCCGACCTCAGTCTCGAGTCGCTCGCCCGCATGATCGCCGGCTTCCTCGTCGAGCTCGACCTGCGCGACGTGACGCTGGTGTGCAACGACTGGGGCGGCGCCCAGCTCGTGGTCGCCCCCGGCGGCTCGGACCGCGTCGGCAGCCTGGTGCTGGTGTCCTGCGAAGCCTTCGACAACTACCCGCCCGGCATCCCCGGCCGGCTGCTGTGCCTCAACGCGTCGCTGCCCGGCGGCACCTTCCTCACCGCGCAACTCCTGCGCCCCCGCCTGATCAGGCACCTGCCGTTCACCTGCGGGGCGCTCACCAAGAAGCGTCTCCCCAACGACCAGTTCATGAGCCTGATCGAGCCGCTGCGCCACAACCCCAGAGTGCGGCGCGACCTCGACAAGTACCTCCGCAGCGTCCCCGGCAAGGCGCAACTGCTCGAATGGGCCGAACAGCAGCGCGCCTTCGACGGCCCCGTGCTCATCGTGTGGGCCCGCGACGAGAAGCTGATGCCGCCCGAGCACGCCGTGCGCCTCGCCGAGCACTTCGACAACGCCGAGCTGGTGTGGGTCGACGACAGCCGCACCCTCATCCCCATCGACCAGCCCGAGGTCCTCACCGCCCACCTCGAACAGTTCCTAGCCCGAACCACCACCCCCTGACAGCGCCGGCCGGGGTTCTGCGGATCACCGAAGCCAGAATGGGCGGCCCTGCTAGACGCGGGTCAGGCTTGCTGGGCCTGGAGAGTGAGATCGACCGCCCGGCGGATCCATGACGACACAGAACGGTCGTCGGCGTCAGCGGCCGCCTTGACCCGTTCGAGCATCTCAGGAGGGAACCGCACGGGCACCGGGTCGGTCATGCGCTGCTGCTTGCGGCGTCGCGCCGGTCCCTGAGGCATCTGGTTCTCGGGCCGGCCGTAGAACTCGTGCTCCTCTTCTGGGGTCATGTCGCTGTCGTTCATCGATCCTCCCGGTAGCGGGCCGCCAAGTGTTCAGATGCGACATAGCAGCCGATGGGTCGGCACTTGCTCCGGTCGCCGGACTCGGCCGGAGCGAGCGGGACCACCAGCACGAAGCCGTTTACCTGGGCGACCATCAGCCAGTGAGCCGGCGGCCTGGCGGGATAGAACAGCGGATCGCTGCGCCACACATCCAAGATGTCATCGATCCCGAGTGGACCGTGCTTGAACAGGTGCGGAGCCTGGCCGGTGATCTCGAAGGGGTCATCGTCATCGAGGAGGTCTATGTCGAACGGGGTCGTTGCCATATTACTGTATTACAAACGACTACACCATGGTAGCGTGGCCAGCAGATAGGGCGTTCTCGCCAAGTCTTCGATTCCAAGCAGTCGCGAGCTTCCTGCAACAAGTGACTAGTGGCGGACATCCTACGGGTAATCGAAGCGACGACGGCACCGGTGTGCGGACTGAATGTCGCTCAGGCCGCGCCGAACGGCGGGCGGCGGGTGTCGAAGAAGCGGCCCTGCTCGGCATCCAGGGACGCAGCCAGCCGGTAGGGGACCAGGTCGGCGGGGATGTCGGTGCGGGTCAGGGTCGGGCACACCAGCGCGTCGACTCGGCGCTGGATGGGGTTCGACGGATCACCGGGGTGACGAGTCTGTAGCGGATCCCTACTCGCCGAGGTGGATCTCCACCAGGGGGCGCTGGGTGACGGTTGCGTGGAAGCTGCCTTCGCCGCTGCGCAGCCAACCCGCCGGCCGTACTGCGACCTGCACCGGGCGGCCTAGACGAGGCTCGGCCGCGGACAGAGCCGCATACAGCGGGTCGCGGTCAGGCGAGCCGAGAACCAGTACGTCGATGTCCCCGACGGGGCGACCGAGAGCCGAGCCGGCGCCGTGGAGGGCCGTGGCCCAGGATCCGTAGATGTACGCGGCGTCGATGCCACCTACGCCTGCAAGCTCCTCGGCGAGAACGCTGGGCGGCCCGAACGCCTTGACCAGCACGTCGGCGAGGCCCTCGAAGTAGGGGCTGGAGGTGTCGGCGCGTACCAGCCTGGTGTTCCCGACCTTGCGGCTGGTCACGAGCCCCGCAGACTCGGCTCTATCCACCTCCCGATGCACTGAGCTGATCGGAACGTCCAGACGCACCGCCAGATCGGTGAGGCTGGCCTCCAACTCTGGATCGCCGAGCAGGCACGCCAGCAGCTCGCCCTGCTGTCGCGACCTTAGAACCGGTAGGAGGTTGGGCGCACGACCTCTTTCCATATTCCGGGAAGCATATCCCGAACTGCGGGATTACTCGTTCGCAGGTAGCTCAGGCGGTGCCGCACCGCCAGCAGCCTGGTGAACGTGGTTCTGTACAATATGGATGTGGCTGTAGACAATGCACCGTCGTCGTCCACGCTGTCGCCGACCGACGTGCGAGGCAATCTGCGCGAGGTCGTCGACGAAATCGTGCGCACTGGCGGCGAGGTCACCATCACCAGGCACGGCAAGCCAGTCGCGGTACTGCTCGCCCACGATGAGTACGAGTCGCTGGTCGAGACCGTCAACATTCTCTCCGATGACGAGACGATGGCCGCGATCGCAGCGAGCGAGGCGAAGTTCGCAGCAGGGAACTTCTCACGTATCGACCAGATCTGAAGCCGGGCTGCTCAAGCGATGCCCGAGATCGGCGAGCGCGCAGAAGTCGCTGCGAGCAGAGTGCGGTCGTTACAGGAGGAGGTCGGTGACTAGGCCGGCGGCTATGGCCACTGCGAATACGTAGGCGAAGAACGCGGCTACCAGGCGGCCTCGGGCCACCTTGGCGAGCAGGGCGAACTCGGGGATGTTGGCGCGGGTGCAGCCTGAACAGCGCTCTCTGGGACGGCTACCTTCGCTGCTCATGAAGCTCGCGTTCAAGACCAAGCCGGAGCACATCGAGTGGGCCCACATGCTGGCCACCTGGCAGGAGCTCGACGCCGACCCCCGCTACGACTCGGCCTGGACCTTCGACCACTTCTATCCCATCTACGGCGGCGACGACGGCCCCTGCCTGGAGGGCTGGGTGACCCTCAGCGCGCTGGCGCAGGCCACCACCAGGATCCGCGTCGGCTCCATGGTCAACGCCGCCCCCTACCGCAACCCCGGCCTGTTCGCGGCCATGGCCTCCACCCTCGACATCGTCTCGGGAGGGCGCCTCGAACTGGGGCTGGGATGCGGCTGGAACCAGACCGAGGCCGGCGCCTACGGCATCGACATCGGCTCCATCAAGGACCGCCAGGACCGCTTCTCGGAGTACCTCCAGTGCGTGCGGTCGCTGCTGAGCGAGCCCGTCACCGACTTCGCCGGGCGCTTCTACACCCTCACCGGCGCCCGCAACGAGCCCAAGGGGCCGCAGCAGCCGGCCCCGCCCATCGTCATCGGCGGCACCGGCCCCAAGCGGACGCTGCCGCTGACCGCCCGCCACGCCGACCACTGGAACTACCCCGGCGGCCCGCCCGAGGGCCTGCGGGCCGGGCTGGACCGGCTGGCGGAGTGCTGCGACGAGATCGGCCGCGACCCCACCGAGATCGTCAGCTCCACCCACATCTTCTACAACCCGGCCGAGCCCCTCGACGGGCCCATTGCCGAAGCCGTAACCCTCAAGGACGCCGGCCTCGACATCGCCATCCTGTACCCCTCCGACGCCGGCTACACCCCCGAATCGGTGCACGAGGCCGCCGACGCGTTCGAGCACCTCTTGGGAGACTGAACCCCGGCGCGACAAGATAGGGCCATGGGCATCAACCTCGAAGAGCATCTCGACGCCGACCATCTCGCCGTGCTGGAGACGCTGCCCGGCGACCTGCTCGACCTGACCGACCTGGATGCGGCCCGCAGCCGGTGGGCCGCCTTCATGGCCCAGGCGCCCGTCCCCGAGATCGACGACTCGATCGAGATCACCGACCACCACACCCCGGCCCACGACGGCCACCAGGTGCTGGTGCGGGTCTACCGGCGCAAGGACCGCCGCGGCCGCACTGGCGGCCTGTACTCGATCCACGGCGGCGGCATGATCCTGGGCGACGTCAGCATGAACGACGCCCGCTGCGCGGCCATCGCCCAGAACCTCGACGTGGTGGTGGCCTCCGTCGACTACCGGCTGGCCCCCGAGCACCCGTACCCGGCCCCGCTGGAGGACTGCTACTGGGGCCTGGTGTGGTTCTTCGACCAGGCCGAGGCGTTCGGCGTGGACACCGCCCGCATCGCCGTCGGCGGCGGCAGCGCGGGCGGCGGCCTCGCGGCCGGGCTCGCGCTGCTGGCCCGCGACCGGGGCCGGGTCAGCCCCTGCTTCCAGCTGCTGACGTTCCCCATGATCGACGACCGCAACCAGACGCCCTCCAGCCACATGGTCGACGACACCCGGGTCTGGAACCGCACCGCCAACATCGCCGGCTGGGCCGCCTACCTCGACGGCCGCAACGGCGCCGAGGACGTCCCGGCCTACGCCGCCCCGGCCCGGGCCACCGACCTGGCCGGGCTACCGCCGGCCATCATCACCGTCGGCAGCCTCGACACGTTCATCGACGAGGACATCGCCTACGCCCAGGCCCTGCTCCACGCCGGAGTGCCCTGCGAGCTGCACGTGTACCCGGGCGCCTTCCACGGCTCGAACTTCATGGTCCCCAACTCCGACATCTCCCAGCGCTGGTACCGCGACGAGATGGCCGCACTCGACCGGGCGCTGAACGGCTAGCCGGGCAGACTGGCGACCCGAGCCGGCCTCCACCGGCATGCCCGGGCTCTGGTGATCAGCGCTCGGGGGTGAAGGCCACCGGCATCCTCAACAGGCCCGCGAGCAGCGCCGTGGGCTGGTGCGCCACCTCGCCCGAGGGGTGGATGTCGGGTATGCGGCTGTAGATCTCGCGCAGGATTACCCGGAGCTGCAACCGGGCCAGGTTCGCACCGAGGCAGTAGTGCTCGCCGAAGCCGAAGGCGAGCTGTGTGCGGGGCTGCTCGCGGGTGATGTCGAACACGTCGGGCTCCTCGAACACCCGTGGGTCGCGTAACGCCGAGGTGAAGCTACACACCACCTTGCCGCCCTCGTCGATGCTCTGGCCGTCGATCTCGGTGTCGGCGGCCGCGGTGCGGCGAATGTTCCGCAACGGCGCCCGGTACCTGAGGATCTCCTCCACCGCGCCCGGAATGTGGCGGTCCAGGTCCGACACCAGCAGGTCGCGCTGGTCGGGCCACTCCGCCAGGATGCGGATGGCCTGCGCGGTGGCGGTCCTCACCGTCTCGTTGCCGCCGACCGACATCAGCGTCAGGAACCAGCCCGCCTCCTCGTCGGTGGCGCCCCGCTGCTCGCCCTCGACGCCGTCGAGGGTGCCGTTGACGTAGGCCGACATCACCGTGCCGTCGTCGGAGCCCCGCTTCTCGCGGGCCATCTCCTGGCCGAGCAGGTGAATCTCCAGGGCCGCCTCCAACGCCTTCTCGAGCCGCGTGTCCGGACCTCCGTCCACCGCGCCGATCATCCGGTTGGAGATGTCGAAGATCTGCTCGCTGCGCTCGGGAACACCCAGCAACTCGGCGATGACCCGCATCGGCATCTGGGCCGCGATGTCGTTGATGCCGTCGGCGGTGCCGCTGGGCGCGATCTTGTCGATGGCCTCCCTGGCGATCGCCTCCACCCGGGGACGCAGCGCCTCCACCCGGCGGGGTGTGAAGATCGCCGCCACCAGCCTGCGGTACTGGCTGTGCTTGGGCGGATCCATGTTGATCAGCATGTTCGCCATGGCCTCGACCCGGTCGGGGTCGGGGTCGACCAGCAGCGCGGTGCGGCGCTGCGACGAGAACGTCGCCGGGTCCCGCAGCACCGCCTTCACCTCCTCGTAGCGGTGCACGAACCACGCCCCCAGGATCTCCGGCTGCGACGTGCTCGGGTCGAACGTCCCCGGCTGCCAGCTGGTGGTGCCCGCCTCCCGCAGCTCGGCCAGGCGGGCGTGGGGGCACCCCTCGGCGTAGGCGTAGGGGTCCAGCAGGGTCAGCTCGCTCGTCTCGGTCATGAGGACCGACATTCTGCCCGAGCGGCGGCGGGACCGCGCCCAGACGCGCCGACGGGGACCGCGCTGGACCCGCGCCGACCCCTCTAGGCGGGGCACCCGGCGTCCACTACCGTCGATTTCGTGGACAGCACGCTGGGCCGGCGAGGCCCGATCGTCGTGGTCGGCGCGGGGCCCGCCGGTGCTCTGATGGCTCTGTACCTGGCCAGGCAGGGATGCGATGTGACCGTGTACGAGGCCCGGCCCGACATCCGCCGGGTCGAGATCTCAGCCGGCCGGTCCATCAACCTGGCCCTCGCCACCCGCGGCATCGTCCCTCTCGTCGACGTGGGCGTGATCGAGCGGGTAGACGCCATCACCATCCCCATGCGGGGCCGGATGATCCACGCCGACGACTCCACCGAGCCCGTCCTGCAGCCCTACGGCACCCAACCCCACGAAGTGATCCACTCGGTGTCGAGGCGCGACCTCAACGCCATCCTGCTCGACGCGGCCGAGGCCACCGGCCGGGTCGGCATCGAGTTCGCCAGCCCGGTGCACTCGATCGATCTCGACGCGGGCACGCTCACCGTGGCCGGGCCCGGCAACGGCGCACGCACCGTGCCGTTCGGCACCGTCTTCGCGGCCGACGGGGCCGGATCGGAGCTCCGCAAGGCGGTCGTGGCCGCCAACGGGGGCACGGCGGAGGTGAGCCGGCTCGACCACGGGTACAAGGAGCTGCAGATCCCGCCGGCCGGCGATGGCGGGTTCCGCCTCGACCCCAACGCCCTTCATATCTGGCCCCGGCGCGAGTTCATGCTGATCGCGCTGGCCAACCCCGGCGGCGACTTCACCGCCACCCTGTTCGCCCCCAGCACCGGCGACACCAGCTTCGCCTCGCTGGCGGACCCCGAGGCGGTGTCGCGGTTCTTCAAGCAGCAGTTTCCCGATTTCGCGGCCCTTGTTCCCGACCTCGTCGAGCAGTTCTTCGAGAACCCCGCCGGGCGGCTGGCCACCATGCGCTGCCGGGGCTGGTCAGCAGGCGACAGGGCGGTGCTGCTCGGCGACGCGGCCCACGCCATCGTGCCCTTCCACGGGCAGGGCATGAACCTGGCCATGGAGTCGGCCCGGGCCCTCGACCGGCATCTCCGCAACCGGCCCGACGACATCGCGGGAGCCTTCACGGCCTTCGAGGCGGAGCGCAAGCCCAACGCCGACGCCATCGCCGACATGGCCCTCGACAACTACGTGGAGATGCGAGCAGGCGTGGTCGACGCCGGCTACGTGATCCGGCGCGAGCTGGCCCTGGAGCTCCAGCGTCGGCACCCCGACCGGCTGAGCCCGCGCTACAACATGGTCATGTTCTCGACGATGCCCTACGCCGAGGCCGCCGCCCGGGCCGCCCGCCAAGCGGAGATCCTGGGCGAGCTCACCGCCGGGCGGGCATCGCCGGCCGAGGTCGACATGGACAGGGCGGCTCAGCTCGTCGCCGGGCTCCGGCCGCTGCCCGAACCCGACCCGCTGGCCCGCCCCGACGCCCTGTCGGTGTGACAGGAGGGCTGCGATGAGCGACGAAGTCACCTACGGGTCGTACCTCAAGATCGGGGAGCTGCTGTCGCTGCAGCAGTGCCGCTCGCTCGACCCCGAGACCGGTGCGCCCGAACACGACGAGACGCTGTTCATCATCATCCACCAGGTGTACGAGCTGTGGTTCAAGCAGGTCATCCACGAACTCGACGAGCTCTGCCGCCACCTCGACGCCGACGCTCCGTCGAGGGGCGTCCACCAGCTCAAGCGGGTGCTCAAGATCCTCAAGACCCTCGTCAGCCAGCTCGACGTGCTCGAGACCATGACCCCGCTCGAGTTCGCCTCGTTCCGCCCGTTCCTGGAGAGCGCCAGCGGGTTCCAGTCGTCGCAGTTCCGTGAGCTCGAACTGCTGCTGGGCCAGTTCGACACCGCCCACCTCGACCTCATCGACCACGAACCGGACGCCCGCCGGCGCCTGGAGCGCCGGCTTCAGGAGCCGACCGTGTGGGACGCCTTCGTGCGGTACCTGGCCAGGGCCGGGTTCGACATCCCCGAGGAGGTCGTCGAGCGCGACGTGACCCTGCCGCACGAGCCCTCGCCCGGGGTGCAGGCCACCCTGGTCGAGATCTACCGGTCCCACCCGGCGCTGCTGGAGGTCTGCGAGCTGCTGACCGACTTCGACGAGGGCTTCATGGAGTGGCGGTACCGCCACGTGATGATGGTGCAGCGCACCATCGGCACCAAGCAGGGCACGGGCGGCTCCGACGGGGCCGCCTACCTGCGCACCACCATCATGCGCCCCGCCTTCCCCGACCTCTGGGCCATCCGCACCTCGTTCTGACCCGTCTAAGGGGCGGGCCCCAGCATGAACCGGCCGGTGGGGGAGTCCGGATCGCACAACTGGTCGAGGATGACCGGCCGATGGCACCGCATACCAGAATCAACAAGTCAGCTGACGTGAATCGCAATGGCGCGGGGCGACTGGGGGCCTGATCATTGTCCCCGCCACCTCCGGTTCTCACAGACGGAGGCACCGCAGCACAAGCCAGACAGGGGGATCTCACTATGGCTGACACCTACGTCCTCATCCACGGGGCGTGGCACGACGGGTCAGGGTGGTCCGACGTGGCCGAGCGCATCCGTGCCGAGGGCCACACCGTTCACACTCCGACGCTGGCCGGCAACGGCCACGGCGACGACATCGACCGCACCATCGGCCACGAGACCGCCACCGCATCGGCGGTGGCGTACATCGAGGAGGCGGATCACGGCCCTCAATCTCGTTCGCTGCGTCGAGAACCGCCTCAGTCCTGTCGTCATCTGAACCGAGCGTGACCATAGCACTTCAACTATTTGATGCTTTGATGCTTCACTTGCTAGCCAGGGTTCCCTCCGACGGTGGCGAGCGGCGCCGACATCAGGCCCTGCGCCTCCAGTTGTTCGGCCAGGGCCAGCAAGCGGAGGTCGCTGCCGGGCGGACCGATGATCTGGACCCCGACGGGCAGACCGTCGCCGGCCAGTCCGTCCGGTATCGCCAGCGCGGCAAGCCCGGCGCCGTTGATCGGGAAAGTCAACGGTGTGGTGGCCGGTATCAGCGGCACGCCGGCCAGCTCGTTCAAACCGTGGGGCGGGACATGGTTGGGAGTCACCGGGCAGACGACGAAGTCGACTTCGTCGAAGATGCTCAGCCACTGCCGCCGCAAGCCGCTCACGGCCGCATGGGCGGCTGCGAGTTCCGCTGCGGCCAGGCCGTCGGCCAGCGACATGAACCCGAGGATGTCCTCGGAAATCAGCTCAGGCGTCTCGGTTAGGACGCGCCGGTGCTGATGGAGAGACTCGGCCGCCACTATCACCGAGCCGGGTCCGCTGTGCTCCAAGTGCGAGGGGGGAGACACCTCTCGCATCGAGGCGCCGATGGTCATCAGCTGTTCGACCTTGTTCTGGTACGCAGCCTCGACCTCGGGGGCCAGGTTCATGCCCTCGTAGAACGGGGCTGCGGGCAACCCGACGAGAATCTCCGTAGCGCCCGCGCCGCGGTCGTCGAACCGCCCGATCGCTCTCGTGCCGACCATCACCGCCAGCAAGCGGCGCGCGTCGGCACAGCTGCGCGTCATCGGTCCGATCACGTCGTAGCGGGTCGAGAGCATGAACAGCCCGTCGCGTGACACCAGCCCGGGCGTGGTCTTCAGCCCGACCGTTCCGCAGTAGCTGCTCGGGTTGCGCACCGATCCTCCCGTGTCGGTGCCGAGAGCGGCCGGGACCATCCCGGCGGCCAGGGCCGCTGCGCTGCCTCCGGAGGATCCGCCCGTCATGCGGTCAAGCGACCACGGGTTGCGAGCGGACGGAGTCGAGACGCCGAAGGCCAACTCGTGGGTGTTGGTCTTGCCGATGATGATCGCGCCGGCCTGCCGGAGCATGCTCACCACTGCCGCGTCACCACCGGAGAGGTGTCCCGAGTAGGCCGGGCTGCCTGCCTCGGTCGGATGCCCGGCCACCTCGATGAGGTCCTTCACCGCCACCGGTATGCCGTGCAGCGTTCCACGCGGCTGCGACGCGTCGAGTTCGGCGGCGCGTGCCAACGCCTCGTCGGCGAACACCCGGGCAAAGGCTCCTATCTCCGCATCGTGGTCCTCGATTCGATCAAGACAGGAGGCGGTCAGTTCCCGCGCCGACAGTTCGCCCGCGTCCAGCAGGCTCCGCGCCTCGTCGAGCAGCAGTTCGAATGGTTCGGTCATGGCTGCCCCTACACGGCCAGCAGCGCCGCGACGTGCTCTGCCGCCTCGGCATCCGCGACACCCTCCGCAACGATCTCGCCCTTCTCCAGGACGCAGTAGCGGTCGGCGATCGCAAGCGCTGCCGCGGCGTGCTGCTCGATCAGGAGCACGCCGCAGCCCCTCGCCCGTGCCGCTTCCATGTGCCGCATCAGGTGGGACACGTTGGCCGGCTGGAGACCCTCGGTCGGCTCATCGAAGAGCATGAGCGGCTGGTCCGAACACAGGCAGCGCGCCGAGGCGAGCATCTTCTGCTCGCCCCCCGAAAGGGTGGACGCCCTCTGAGAAGCCCGGCCCTCGAACACTCCCGGAAACACCGACAGGACCTCCTTAGCGGAACCGGCGAGACCGGCCAGGCTCAGGTTCTCCTCCACCGTGAGCTCGCCGAACAGCGGTTGATCCTGGCGTACACAGGCCATCCCGGCTCGGGCCACGGCCGAGGCCGAGTGGCCGGTCACGTCCCGGCCGTGGAGGAGAACCTCGCCTGCGCTGGGCCGGAGAGTTCCCGCCAGCGCGGAGGCGAGCGTCGTCTTGCCCGCGCCGTTGCGTCCCATCACCGCCACGATCTCGGCCCGGCCCACATGAAGCGAGACGCCGTGAAGTACCGGGACACGGCCGTATGCGGCCCGCAGATTCCTGGCAACCAGCAGCGGCGAGGCAGCCGCGCTAGGCATCGACTCTCACGACGATCGCGGCTCCGGTGTCACCGGCTGCGCAGCCGGTGAACAGCCCGTAGCCACCTCCTTCGGCGCGGAGTTCCTCGATCAGTTCGATCACCGATCTCAGACCGGTTGGTCCTTGCGGGTGCCCCCACACGAGCGAGCTGCCGTACTTGTTCACCTGCTCCCATTCCAGGTCGAGTTCCCGGCAGAGGTAGACGTCGTTGACTGCGAAGGGGTTGTGGGTCTTGACCGCGGCGATGGAGCCGACACCCAGCGACAGCCGGTCCAGCAGCGAGCGCGCGGCTGCGACCGGCGCCTGGCCCATGTATGCCGGACGGGCTCGGGCGGTGGCGTAGCCCAGCAAGTGGACGCTCGTCCCGGTAGTGGCCGCGGCGACATCTTTGCTGACGAGTTGTACGCCGGCGTTGCCATCGGCGGGGAACGTCTGGCTCAGTGAGGTAACCGTTCCCGATGCCACGACCGGTCTCTTGGCCGAGACCGTCTGCTCGGTGGCCACTCGGGGTCCCCGGTCACCGCCGCTGGCGCCTCCGCGGGTGGCGACTTCGGGCTCGACCATGTAGCGGTGCTGGAACGCCCGGTCCGACGCCAGAGCCTGCTCGTACTGGGCGTGGCGCAGTACGGTCATCCGGTCCTGGTCGCGCCGGGTGAAGCCGCCCTCGGCCGCGATGTTCTCGGCGGTCGCGATCATCTGGTGGCCCAGGTCCGGATCGGTGAAGTTGTCCCACACCCAGTCCTCGCTGATTCCCGGAGCCGCAGACGAGCGCGGGTAATAGAGGTGGGGTCCGTTGCTGGTGCGGTCGGCGCACACCGTCAGCGCACTGCGGCTGTCTCCCAGGTCAATGGCCGAAGCCGCGCTGGCCAGCACTGCGGCCGAGGTGGCACAGGCCTGGCTGATGGTGGGGCCGGTGACTGTCGCGGGCGCGCCGAGCAGCGAAGCGAGGCGGGGTGCGCCGAAGAAGACGGCGGGGGAGGGGATCGTGACGCCGAGGTGGAGTTGATCGACGGCCTCCAAGTCGATACGGCCCACCGCTGCCGCTTTGCGGCCGCAATCGGCTGCTAGCTCGACCGGGGACGCGTCGGCGAATGCGCCCTGCCAGCGGTGGAAGGGACTCGACCAGTACCCGCGGTCGAGGATCCGGACATTGTCGAAGGTCATGGCGGTCATGGGTTCACGCTCCGGCTCGGCGGGGGTCGGGGTCCAGGTCTCGCCGCCACAGAAGCTTCTCCTTGGCGTGCGTTCGGGGGAACGTTCCGGGCGCCACGAGGGAGACCGAGCAGGTCGCGACCAGCCTCGCCCGCAGCGCTGCCTCGATCTCGCTCGGATGGATGGCGTCGGGGTGGGCTTCGACGACCACGCGCAACGGAGGTTCGTGATGATGTCCGTCTCCGTCGAGCGCGATCCGGAGATGGCCGGTGATCCGGGGCGCGAAACCGGTGACGACGTCCTTGATCGCAGAGGGCCACACGTTGACGCCCCGCACCAGCAGCATGTCGTCGGTCCGGCCGATACAGACCATCCGGGGGCCGGTCCGGCCGCACTCGCACCGGTCGCCGCGGATCTCGACATGGTCCCGGGTCCGGAACCGAATCAGCGCTCCGCACTGTCGGTCCAGGTGGGTGAGCACCAGCTCTCCGCATACCGGGCGGCAGCCAACATCCACGACTGCGCCGCTGTGGGGGTCGATGATCTCGGGCAGCACCATGTCGGGCACCAGGAAGTGGTTTCCGGTCTGCGCCTCGCACTCGCCCGAATGGATCGGGATCACGTCTCCGTTGCCGACGGATTCGGTGACCTTGGCGTTCCATGCCTGCTCGAGCGCGGCCCGCACGGCCGGGACACCGCCGCCCGGCTCGGCGCCCACCAGGATGCGTTTCAGCCCGAGTTCCGAGGGTTTCGTTCCGCGGTGAGAAGCGATGTGATCGGCGATGTGGGCGGCATACGACGGGGTGCAGGTGAGTACATCGGCCTTCAGGTCGGCGACTGCTGTGACGAGCCGGTCGGTGGCCCCGACACCCACCGGGATCGCGGTAGCCCCGATGGCGGCCAGTGCCTGCTGCACCGGCAGCCCTCCGACGAAGAATCCGATGCCGAAGCCGATTGCCACCACCGAGGAGGACCTGACCCCCTGGGCGAAGTAGGCGCGGGCCACCGCCTCCCGCCACAGCCCGCTGTCGTGCTCGGTCACGCCGATGTAGCTGGGCGTGCCCGTAGTTCCGGATGTGGCATGGATTCTCGCGACATCGGCCATAGCCACGCCGGCGTGCGCCCCCAACGGCGGGTGATCGCGCTGGCTGTCCCTCAGTTCCTGCTTCTCGGTGAGCGGAAAGCCGGAGAGGTCCTCGAGGGTCACGATGTCGCACGGCGTTGCGCCGGCCTCATCGAACTTGCGGCGATAGAAGGCGGAGGTCCGGTACAACCTTGCGAGCTGTGCTCTCAGCTTCTCTTCCTGGAGGCAGCGCAGTTCCTCGGGCTCCATCGACTCCGCTTTGGACCAGCGGCCCGAGCCGCTCATTCTCCGCGGTCCCCGATGGCATTCCGGCTGCTCTGTCCGGCTCGATAGGCCGCCTGCAGCTCCACATACTCCGCGGCCGAGAACCGGGCAAGAGACCGCGACTCGGCGCTGGTCGGCCCGATCAGCTTGGCCGGCACACCCGCGACCACGTGACCGGAGGGCACCTGCTCGCCCCCTTTGACCAGCGCCGACGCAGCCACGATCGATCCGTCGCCCACCGACACCCCCGGAAGCAGCACGGCGTTGGCGCCGATCAGCACCCCGTCGCCCACAACGCAGCCTTCTATCACCGCTCCGTGGCCGATCGTGACGTCGTCGCCGATCTGTGTGGGTACCGGGCCCGAGTCGGTGTGGAACACGTGGACGGTGGCGCTGTCCTGCACCGAGCATCGCTCCCCGATGCGGATCGGACCGAAGTCGCCCCGCACCGTCGCTCCGAACCAGATGCTGGACTCGTCGCCGATGACGACATCGCCGATCACCGCGGCGTTGGGGGCGATGTACACGTTCTTGCCGATGGTGGGCACCGCGCCCCGGTAGGGGATCAGCAGAGGGCTTTCACTGCGCAAAGTAGAGGTCCTTGACTCGCGGGTCCGCTTCGATCTCCTCGACTGTTCCCTCGGCGATCACTTCGCCTCCGGCGAGCACCGTGACATGGTCGGAAGCCTCCTTGATGAAGGTTGTGTCGTGCTCCACCACGATGAGAGGGATTCGTTGGCTCGCGGCGATGGCTCGAAGCTGCCGGGCGGCGTGGCGGCTCTCGGTGGCCGTCATTCCCGCCGTCGGCTCATCGAGCAAGAGAATGCGGGGCCGCGTACACAGCGCTAGCACCGTCTCAAGCCACTGCTGCTCGCCGTGAGAGAGGTCCCCGGCCGAAACGTCGAGGCGCTGATGCAGCCCTGCGGATGCCAGCGCGTTCATGGCTTCGGATGGGACCTCCGCGTGCCAGGTGCGGCTCCACATCCATGCCGCCTTGTGGCTGTTCGCGAACGCGGCCAGGGCCACGTTCTCGGACACCGTGAGCGAGCCCATCACATGGGGGGTCTGGAACTTCCGTGCGACGCCCATACGGGCGAACCTCCACGGCCGCTGGCCGGTCAGGTCCGTGCCGTCGAATTCGACCCGACCGGAGGTGATCCGCTGGAACCCGCACAACGAGTCGAGCAGCGTCGTCTTGCCCGCGCCGTTAGGTCCGATGAGACAATAGACACCGGGATCGGCCACATCCAGGTCGACACCATTCAAGGCTCGGAACGCGCCGAAGCTGCAGTTCACGGACACCGCACGCAAGCGGGACGGATCCCTGCGGCTGTGCTCCCTGTTGGCCAACTCCACCCGGTTGGGGGTCCTCGGGCCTCGCCCCAGCCAGCGACGGAACTGCATGGCTAGGCCGCCCTCGACGAACATCACCAGAAGAAGGAAGGCGAACCCCGTGAGCAGGAGCCAGTACTCGATCGCCTCGCTGGCCAGGTATTCCTCAAGCAGGGTCAACCCGGTCGTCGCAGACACGGGACCCACGATTGTTCCGAATCCGCCGATGAGGGTCCACAGCAAGGTGTCAGCGATGAACCCGAAGCCGAACACTCCGGGGTACACGAACCCGGCCTGCATCGCGTAGAGGGAGCCTCCTAGTCCGGCAACGGCGCCCCCTGCCGCCATTGCGGCGATCTTCACGGCGATGGTGTGGTAGCCGGAAGCGGCCATTCGCGGCTCGCAGTCGCGCACTCCCAGGAGTACGCCCCCCACCGGGCGACGCAACAGCGACCATGCCCCCACCACGGTCGCCGCGCATGCCCCGACGATCAGCAGATCCCGGGCGGCGCTCGACAGTTCGATCGGTCCGAGGTGGAAGGGGGGCACCCCGCCGAGGCCGTTGAATCCACCGATGATCTGGAGCTTGGCGGCGAGCCGCTCCGCCAGAAGCGACAGCATCATCGTGAACAGGGCGATGGTCATGGCCGAGCGTCTCCGGCGCAGGAGCACCATGCCCATCAGCAAGCCGACGACGGATCCCGCCACGGCGGCCAGCACGATGATCGGGATCGTCATGTTCGGCGCTTCCATGGTGAGCCGAGCCGTCAGGTAGGCGGCGACACCGAACGGGACCGTCTGGCCCAGGCTGACGATGCCTCCGTGACCCCACACGATGTCGAGGCTCACGGCCAACAGGGCCAGCGTCGCCGCTTGCGCGATCTGGTCCGCGTAGAAGCCTGTTTGGTTCTGGAGCGCGGCCACCGCCACGACTGCGACCCCGACGATCAACGCTGCCCGCACCGGCCAGCGAAGCTCCAGTCTCACCGCACCACCCCCCTCAGCCCGGTCTCCACCCGGGTCTGGAGCACGAGTGCGGCCGCAGCCACTGCGGCCACCTGCCCCCAAACTGCGTCGTACCAGAGGGCCACCACTGTGGTGATGGCCGCGACGGCAGCCGCGCCGAACACCACCGCACTCGCCCTGCGGAAGCCGCCCACGATCACCACGAGGAATGCGCCGAGCAGCAGGTTCAGGCCCGCGGTGGGCTCTATTGAGATTCGGGGCGCGAGCAGGGCTCCCGCCAAGCCGGCCGACGCTGCTCCCACCGCCATGGCGACGGTGTCCACCCGCGCCGCTCGGATCCCCAGCGTCTCGGCCAGGTTCCGGTCGGCGACCACTGATCTCATGACCAGTCCAGCCCGGCTGTAGCGCAACACCAGCCATGCTGCCAGAAGCACTCCGGTGGCGATCGCGATCACGAGGAGCTGGTATCTGGGGTACGTGACGCCGAGGATCTCCGTTCCGCCCCGCAGCGGGTTCGGGATCGATCGCTGCTGCCGCCCGAACACCAACTGGACCACTTCGCGGATGACTATCGAGAGTCCGAAGGCGGCCAGCAGGCTGACCTCCCGCCTGGTTCGCAGCCGCCGGAACACCGTCAGCTCGCATGCGGCGCCGACCAGCAGCAGGATCCCGGGCGTGATGGCCACCGCGACCCAATGATTGAGTCCCGCCTCGGTCAGCACGAGCATCGCGTAGGCGCCCAGCATGGCGAACTCGCCATGGGCGACGTTCACTACGTTCATCAGCCCGAAGACGATCCATAGCCCGAGCGCGGTAAGGCCCAGAGTCGCTAGGAGGCTGAGCGCGTTGAGTACATGCAGCACGGATGGAATGGGGCGATCTCACCGCTGGCGAGGCCCGCCACCGCCGGAGCGGCGGTCACTGCGTGCAGTCCTCCTCGGGATCCAGTGGCTCGAAGGACTCCACGATGACTTGCTCTCCGTCGGGGGTTATCTCGACCAGGAACATCGGCTGGGCCAGATGGCGCGACTCGGTCACGGTCACGGTACCGCGTACGGAGTCGATGGACCGGCCCTTGAGAGCGGCGCTTACGTCTGCCGCCCCTGTGGTGCCCGCATCGTTGGCTGCGGCCGCCCAAAGGAGGGCGAGTTCATACACGTGGGCTGCGAACGTGTTGGGCGGGAAGTCCTGGCCGAACTCCGAGACATACCTCTCCACGAAGGAACGGTTAGCGGCGGTGTCAACCTCTTTGACGTATCCAAGAGTCACGATCATGCCCGCGGTGAGTTCTGGCCCGATGGCGCCCAGCACCCCTTCCTCGTAGATGTTGGCCAAACGGGCCACTTCGTTCTGGCCCACGCCGAAGTCGGGGGCCTGGAGTTCGAACGCGATGGCGTCTCCGCCCACGAGGGCAGGCAGGATCAGATCGGCGTCTGCCGCGGCTAGGTCAGCGAGCACATCGCCGAAGTCCTGGGTGCCGAGAGGCACGTACTGCTCGCCCACAATCTCCCCGCCGGCGTCCTCGATGATCCTCTTGGCCGCCTCGAAACTCTTGCGGGGCCAGACGTAGTCGTTGCCGAGCAGGAACCAGCGGGTCCCGCCGGTGCGCTCCATGATCCAGGGAATTGCCGGGCCGAGATGCTGAGCCGGAACCTCGCCGGAGTTGAACATCGCCGCGGAGCATTCCCCTCCCTCGTAGAGGGAGCCGTAGAGATAGAGGGTGTCGAACTCCTCGGCCAGCGGCCTGGCCGCCTCACGGGTAGCGGAGGAGTGGATGCCGATCACGACATCCACTTCCGCCTCCGACACCAGCCGTTCCATGGCATCGCGTCCCACCGCGGGGTCGGTAGCGGTGTCGGCCAGTTCGATCCGCACCTCGGAACCGTTGACCCCGCCAGCAGCGTTGATGTCCTCCACTGCGAGCCGTAGCGCCCGCTCGGCCGGCGGCCCAAGCACGCCTCCAGGGCCCGAGTTCGAGTACAGGAGCCCGATCGTCACCGGGCCGGCAGGCGGCTCGGTCTCGCCTTCGTCCGGCGTCTCCTCAGCCGGCGTCTCCTCGGACGGTGCGTCCGGATCGGCGGCCTCCGGCGCCTCTGCCGTCTCGGGCACCGGCTCAGTCTCCGGCTCGGCTGGTTCCGGTGCCGCTTGGGCGTCGGACGCTTCCTCGCTCGGCGCCTGGGTCACGGTGGGTGACGCCTCGTCGTTGTCACCGCAGGCCGAGACGATCAGCGCGAACGCTGCCAACACGGTCAGACATCCAAACTTGATCCGCTTCATGGTGCTCCTCCTTCGCACGCGGACGGGTGCACCAGCTATACTACCTAAGGACCTAATAGTCAAGACCCTAGGCATTATGGATCGTCGGTGGTCTTGCCAGGACGCAGTGCGAGAAGCAGGCGGCGGGAGGCGGCCTCGAGCACGGCGCGCTCCTCGTCTGTCAGCAGGCCGACGACCTCGCGCTCGACCCTGTTCTGATCGCCGTAGGCGGCCAGAGCAAGCTGGCGACCGGATTCAGTGATCGACACCCGCACCCGGCGACGGTCCGAGTCATCGACCGTGCGGTCCAGGTGGCCCTGCCGCTCCAGCGTCTTGAGGACCCCCGAGACCGCTGCGTCGCTCACTCCGGAGCGTGAGGCGATCTCATTGGGGTTCAGGTCCCCGAGGACCATCAGCGTGAAGAGGGTTCGGAAACTGCCCCACGTCAGGCCCTTGGGGCGGAAGGCCCTCGCCTCTATAACCGACGATGCTGCGTTCGAGGCACTCAGAAGGTTGAAGAACAAGGAGAAGATCTCGGTATCGGCCTCGGGGAGATGTCGCTCGATCAAGTGCGCCGCCCGACGCTCGAACCATCGACCCTGCTCTGCGCTCATCCCGCCGGGCACGATATACGACGAGGATGGCACCTCAGAATCCCAGCCGATAGACACCACTTCATGCCGATCTTCGGGTAGCGCCGAGCAAAGTCGTGTCCCGAGGCGCTCGCTTCTGGAACGGCTTGCGACGGGGGGCTTCGCAAGAACGGCTGGATTCGACGTAGCACATATCGATATCATCATGTCGTGCGTCCGGCTGAGCTGCTGTCACGGCAAATGAGGCTCCGGCACATCATCGTGGCGGCCACCATCGCCCACCGCGGATCGATCCGCGAGGCCAGCGCGGTGCTTCACCTCACCCAGCCCGCCATGTCTCGCTCGCTGGCGGAACTGGAGCGGATCCTCGGCGTGCGGCTGTTCGATCGGGGACCGAAGGGCATGACGGTCACCGCGGCCGGCGCGCCGCTCATCACCCACATGCAGTTGGTCACATCGGAGGTGGGCTCGCTGCTGCGCCATGCCGAGGAGATCGCCAGCGGCCACCGCGGCGAGGTGCGGGTGGGCACGCTCCTCGCCGGGACCGCGGACATCCTGCCGGCGGCGGTGTTCGAGGTCACCCGCCGGTATCCGGGCGTGGGCGTCGCGATCTCCGAGGGCACCCCCGACCGGCTCCACGAGGACCTGATGTCGGGTCAGGTCGACTTCGTCGTAGGGCGTGTGACCCCTCTGGCCTCGATGCCGGGCGTGGACGTCGAGCCGCTGTTCGACGATGACGTGCAGGTCGTCTGCACCCCGAGCCACCTCCGGTCCGGGCACCGTGGCAGCCTGGGCGAGCTGGTGGACGACGCCTGGATCCTGCCGCCGCGGGACACGTCGCTGCGCCAGCAGATCGAGACCGCGTTCATCCGCGAATGCAGCCGAACACCGGACAACGTCACCGAGTGCGTCGCTCCGGTGCCCCTGAGGGCGCTCGTGCTGCGGGGTGAGCATCTGGCCGTCGTCCCGTCGGGAATCTTCGTCGACGACCTTGAACGCGACGCGTTGGTGTCGCTCGCGGTCGATATTGAGGGCACATCCGTCCCGGTCGGGATCATCACCCGATCGGGCGGCGAGCTGCCCGCCAGCGCTCACGGCCTCATCGAGGCGCTGCGACATGCAGCCCGCGCCCGGTCCGAGCCTGACGGGTGAGGCTTAGGCCATTACCACGGCTGGTATGAGGACCCCGAAACTCGGCATTCGAGTCCGGCCGGGCGAAGACGTAGATTCATGCCCATGCGGGCGATGACTGACTATCCCGATGTCGGGCTCTACATCGGCGGCTCCTGGCGCACCACCGCGGACGACCTGCCGGTGGTCAACCCGGCCAACGAGCAGGTCATCGGCCGGCTGGCCCGGGCCGGCCGCCAAGACCTCGACGACGCGCTGGAGGCGGCCGCCAAGGGGTACGAGGTCTGGAGCCAGACCGCGCCCAAGGACCGGGCCGATGTGCTGCGCCGGGCCGCGGCCATCATGCGCGAGCACCAGGCCGAGATCGGGCACGACATCACCCTTGAGCTGGGCAAGCCGTACCCGCAGGCCAAGCTGGAAGTCATCCGGGGCGCCGAGTTCTTCGAATGGGACGCCGGAGAGGCGGTGCGCACCTACGGCCGGGTCATCCCCAGCGAGCCGGGCATCAACTACATCGTCCACCATCAGCCCATCGGCGCGGTGGCCGCGTTCTCGCCGTGGAACTTCCCGATGAGCCAGCCCGCCCGCAAGGTGGCGGGCGCGCTGGCGGCGGGATGCTCCATCATCCTCAAGCCGGCCGAGGAGACCCCGGCGGGCGCCATGCACATCGCCCGGGCCTTCCACGACGCCGGCCTGCCGCCGGGGGTGCTGAACCTGGTGTACGGAGTGCCGTCGGAGATCTCCGAGTACCTGATCCCGCACGAGTCGATCCGCCTGGTCGCCTTCACCGGGTCGACCGCGGTGGGCCGGCATCTAACCGGGATGGCGTCGGACCACATGACGCCGGTGCTGATGGAGCTCGGCGGGCATGCGCCGGTGATCGTGTGCGAGGACACCGACGTGAGGGCGGCCGCGGTCACCTCCGCGGTGCGCAAGATGCGCAACGCCGGGCAGGTGTGCACCTCCCCGACGCGCTTCCTCGTGCACGACAGCATCTACCGGCAGTTCCTCAACGTGTTCACCGAGCGGGCCGCGGCCACGATGGTCGGCGACGGCATGGAGCCCGGCGTGGAGATGGGCCCACTCGCCAACGACCGCCGGCTGGCCGCCATCACCGAGTTCGTGGCCGACGCCCGCGACAAGGGCGCGGAGGTCACCACCGGCGGCTCCACGATCGGGACGTCGGGCTACTTCTTCGAGCCCACCGTGCTCGCCGACGTCCCCGACAACGCCCGGGTGATGCAGGAGGAGCCCTTCGGGCCGGTGGCCATCGTCAACCGGGTGGGCTCGCTCGACGAGGCCATCGAGTGCGCCAACTCGGTGCCGTTCGGGCTGGCTGCCTACGGGTTCACCAACCGCGCCGACTACGCCGACCGGATGGTGGAGCGGGTGCAGACCGGGAACCTGTCGATCAACACGCTCGAGGCGTCGGTGCCCGAGACGCCCTTCGGCGGCGTCAAGTCCAGCGGGTACGGCCGCGAGGGCGGGGTCGAGGGCCTGCACAACTACATGGTCGTCAAGAACGTCTCCCACAGCATCTCGATCGTCTAGCCACAGGAGGCTTCGCGCCGCCAAATGCACTACGCCAGAGCCGACGCCAAGGACTACGCCCGGGCCAACCTGAAGGGCGTCTGGGCCGCGGCGCTGACGCCGTTCACCGACGACCTGCGCATCGACGAGGACGGGTTCCGCGACAACGTTCGCCACTGGACCGAGGACCTCGGCATCGCCGGGATCTTCGTGTCGGGAAAGCAGGGGGAGTTCTTCTCGATGAGCATCGACGAGCGCAAGCGCAGCCTGGAGCTCGCCGTCGAGGCCACCGGAGAGCGGGCGCAGACGATCATGTCGTGCTCGGACCAGAACTTCGACGTCGTCATAGACCTCGCCCGCCACGCCGAGGGAGCCGGGGCGGACTACATCGTGGTGCACGCCCCGACGCTGCACTTCGTCTCGGAGCACGACGAGACCGTCTACCGGTACTACGAGACGATCTCGCAGAGCGTTGACATCGGCATCGCGCTGTGGAGCCATCCCGACAGCGGATACCTGATGTCGCCGCAGTTGTGTGACCGGCTGGCCGACCTCGACAACGTGGTGGCCATCAAGTACAGCGTCCCCCGTCCGATGTACGCCGAACTCACCGCGCTGGCCTCCGACCGCATCCAGGTGAGCACCGCGTCGGAGGACGAGTGGCTCGACAACATCCTCGAACTCGACTGGAAGCTCTACCTGTGCTCGTCGCCGCCGTACCTGCTGCAGACCGCCGCCGACCGGCGGATGCACGACTACACCCAGGCCGCGTTCGCCGGCGACGCCGTGGCGGCGCGCCGCATCAGCGAGAGCCTGAACCCGGTGCGCGACGCCCTGAAGCGGACCCGGCCGGCCGAGAAGCCCCACGCCCACCAGAAGTACTGGCAGCACCTGCTAGGACAGGTCGGAGGCCGTGTCCGACCGCCGATGCTGGAGTTGACCGACAGCGAGAAGGCAGCCACACGCGAGGCCTTCGAGCTATGCGGACTGCGGGTGTGACCCAGGAGGGAGCGCTCATGACGAACGGGACCCGGCTAGCGGCATTCAACTTCCAGAAGTGGATCGACGGGCACCGCGACCTGCTCAAGCCGCCGGTCGGCAACCAGCAGATCTGGGAGGAAGCCGACCTCATGGTGACCGTCGTCGGCGGCCCCAACCGGCGCACCGACTTCCACGACGACCCGGTCGAGGAGTTCTTCTACCAGCTCGAGGGCGACATGGTGCTCAAGGTCATCGAGGACGGCACGCACTACGACGTCCCCATCAGCGAGGGCGAGATCTTCCTGCTGCCGGCCCATGTGCGCCACTCCCCCCAGCGGCCCCAGGCCGGATCGATCGGGCTGGTCGTCGAGCCCAAGCGTCCCGACGGGGCCCAGGACGGCTTCGAGTGGTACTGCTTCGAGTGCGAGTCGCTCGTGCACCGTGTCGAGGTGATCCTGACCAGCATCGTGCGCGACCTGCCCCCGCTGTTCGAGCGCTTCTACCAGCACGAGGACCTGCGCACCTGCGGCCGGTGCGGGGCGCTGCACCCGGGCAAGGAACCCCCCGAAGGCTGGGTCAAGCTGTAACAAGTGACTGTGCCCACCACCGGCGCCGAGACTGCGGCAGCCCTGGACGCGGCCGACCCGCTGGCCTCGCTCCGCGAGGAGTTCCACCTGCCGGAGGGCCGGGGCGGCTCGTCGCAGATCTACCTGGTCGGGAACTCGCTGGGGGCCGTGCCCCGGGCCGCAGCCGGCTACGTGAACGCCGAGCTGGAGCGGTGGGCCCGGCTCGGCGCGGCCGCCCACTTCGGGGGCGAGCTGGCGTGGCTGCCGTATCACGAGCTGTTGACCGGCTCGCTGGGGCGGCTGGTCGGCGGGCGTCCGAGCGAGGTCGTCGCCATGAACTCGCTTACCGTCAACCTTCACCTGCTGATGGTGAGCTTCTACGACCCCACCCCTGATCGGCACAAGGTCCTCATCGAGGACCACGCCTTTCCCAGCGACCACTTCGCGGTCGAGAGCCAGATCCGCCAGCGGGGCCACGATCCAGCCGAGTCGCTGGTTGTCGCCCGGCCGCGGGCGGGCTCCGAGACGCTGCGGCGGGACGATCTGCTGGCCCTGATCGCCGAGCACGGCCCGGAGCTGGCGCTGGTGATGCTCCCCGGCGTCCAGTACTACACCGGCCAGGTGCTGCCGATGGCCGACATCACGACCGCGGCCCACGACGCCGGCGCCCAGGTCGGCTTCGACCTCGCCCACGCGGTGGGCAACATCCCGCTGGCCTTGCACGACTGGAACGTCGACTTCGCAGTGTGGTGCAGCTACAAGTACCTCAACGGCGGCCCGGGCGGCGTGGGCGGCGCCTTCGTGCACGAGCGCCACGTCGGCGACCGATCGCTGCCCAAGTTCCTGGGATGGTGGGGCCAGCGCCCCGACATCCGCTTCGAGATGGGCACCGTCTTCGATCCCGTCCGCACGGTCGAGTCGTGGCAGCTCTCCAACCCGCCCATCCTCACCATGGCCGCCCTGCGGGCCTCGCTCGACGTGTTCGACCGGGCCGGGGGAATGGAGCCGCTGCGGGCCAAGTCGCAACGGCAGATCGAGTACCTGGACGTGCTTCTGGCCGAGGTGATCGGCGACCGGGTGGAGATCATCACGCCGACCGCGCCGGCCGAGCGGGGATGCCAGTACGCGCTGCGGGTCAAGGTGCCCGGCGTCGACGGCCGGGGCGTGCATCGGGCACTGGAGGACGCCGACGTCGTCTGCGACTGGCGCTACCCCGACGTGATCCGGGCCGCGCCGGTGCCCCTGTACAACTCGTTCACCGACATCCACCGCTTCGTTGGCGTCCTGGACCGCGTGCTCGACGAGCTCTCCGGCTGAGCCTCAATTCGCCGGCCAGCGCGTAGCGTGGCTGCGATGACTGCTTCCCCCGGACCCGGCGAACCCCGCCCGCTGCGCCCTGCATCCGGCTCCGACCCGGGACCCGGGCGCGGTGGGCTGCGGTCGGCGGCCTGGTTCGACATCGTCGACGATCCGCTCATGTCGGGTATCTACCTGGAGCGCTACGCCAACTACGGGCTCACCCGCGAGGAACTCCAGTCCGGCAAGCCCATGATCGGGATCGCCCAGACCGGCTCCGACCTGTCGCCGTGCAACCGGCACCACCTGGAGCTGGCCAAACGGGTGCGGGAGGGCATCCGGGAAGCGGGCGGTATCGCCTTCGAGTTCGGCGTGCACCCCATCCAGGAGACCGGCAAGCGGCCTAATGCCGCCCTCGACCGCAACCTGGCCTACCTCAGCATCGTCGAGGTGCTCCAGGGCTATCCCCTCGACGGGGTGGTGCTCACCATCGGCTGCGACAAGACCACCCCGGCATGCCTGATGGCCGCGGCCACCGTCAACCTGCCCGCCATCGCACTGTCGGTGGGCCCGATGCTCAGCGGCTGGCACGAGGGCCGGCGCACCGGCTCGGGCACCATCATCTGGAAGGCCCGCGAGCTGTACGCCGCAGGCGAGATCGACGAGACCGGCTTCATCGACCTGGTGGCGTCGGCCGCGCCGTCGGTGGGCTACTGCTCCACCATGGGCACCGCCACCACCATGAACAGCCTGACCGAGGCACTGGGGATGCAGCTGCCGGGCTCGGCCGCCATCCCCGCACCGCACCGGGAGCGGGGCCAGATGGCCTACCGCACCGGGGTGCGCATCGTCGAGATGGTGCGGGAGGACCTGCGCCCCTCCGACATCATGACCCGGCAGGCATTCGAGAACGCCATCGTGGTGAACTCCGCCATCGGCGGATCGAGCAACGCCCCGATCCACCTCAACGCCGTCGCCGCGCACCTGGGCGTCGCCCTCGACAACGACGACTGGCAGAAGCACGGGCTGGCCGTGCCGCTGCTGGTGAACCTCATGCCGGCGGGGGAGTACCTGGGGGAGGACTTCCACCACGCCGGAGGGGTCCCCGCAGTGGTGGGCGAACTCATGCGGGGCGGGCTGCTGCCCCATCCCGACGCGATCACCGCCAACGGCCGCACCATCCGACAGAACTGCGGGGAAGCGGGCATTGCCGATCCCGCCGTGATCCGCACCACCGACCAGCCGCTGCTGGACGACGCCGGCTTCGTGCACCTGTCGGGCAACCTGTTCGACAGCGCTATCATGAAGACCAGCGTCATCTCCGACGAGTTCCGGCAGCGCTACCTGTCCGACCCCGACGACCCCGACGCGTTCGAGGGCCGGGCCATCGTGTTCGACGGCCCGGAGGACTACCGGGCCCGCATCGAGGACCCCGACCTCGACATCGACGAGCACTGCATGCTCATCGTGCGCGGCGCCGGCCCGGTCGGCTTCCCCGGCGCGGCCGAGGCGGTCAACATGCAGCCCCCGGCCGCGCTGCTGGTGCGGGGAGTGCACTCGCTGCCGTGCATCGGCGACGGCCGGCAGTCGGGCACCTCCGGCTCGCCGTCGATCCTCAACGCATCGCCCGAAGCCGCGGTGGGCGGCGGGCTGGCGCTGCTGCGAACCGGCGACCGGATCCGCATCGATCTGCGGCGAGGCCGGGCCGACATGCTCGTCGACGAGGCCGAGATCGAGCGCCGCCGGGCCGAGCTGGAGGCCTCTGGCGGCTACCCGGTGCCGGAGTCACACACTCCCTGGCAGGAGATCCAGCGGTCGATGGTCACCCAGATGGACGAGGGCATGGTCCTGCGCCCCGCCCTGAAGTACCAGGACACCTCCCGCACCAAGGATCTTCCCCGCCACAACCACTGACGGTCACGCGATGTGAAGAAACCGCCGTCGAGAAGCTACCGACGCAGTGGGCCACTCCGAAAGGCCGCAACCACCCCGCAGGTGGTCCAATATGGGCCAATAATGGTACGATACGGGCCAATGATGCCGGTTGAGTTGGAGCGGATCGACGCACTGGAGCTGCTGGGGATGGTTGTCGCCCATCTCAACATCGCCGAAGCGTCCGGCGATCTGTCGCCGCGCGTCGCGACCCTCCTGGGCATCCGCGACAAGCTGGCTGGCAGCCTGCGGGAGGGTCTATGAGCTACACGGAAGCTGAAGTGTCCGCCGCGATCGCGGCGATGGACAAGTACCGGTCCGGGCTCGACTACGAGGTCGGCGTTGCGCTGGCCGTGGTCGGCTTGAGTGCGGAGCGGGCCGACAAGGAGATCGCCATCCGCGATGACATGATCCGCGCCGCCCACCGCGTGGGCGCCTCGCTGAGGCAGATCGCCGAGACGTCGGGGCTCGGCCGCAAGACCGTCACCGCGATCGTCGAAGCGGGTTCCCGTCGAGCGTGACGGCGGCTCAATCGCGCCCGGGAAAGTCGTCTTCGATGTACGCCCGGATGATGTCGTCGTAGCTGTCGTCGGCTACGAACCCGAGGGCGGCGGCCCGGGTGATGTCGAAACGGGAGGGCCATCCGGCGACGATTTCCGCGACCGCTGGGTCGGGCGACTCGGTGATCAGTGACACTACGTCGGCACCGGCCACCCGCCCGAGGGCCTCGATCTGCTCGCCCACCGTCACCGACACTCCCGGCATGGTGAGGTTGCGGCGACCGGCCAGTTGCGCCGTGTCCAACTCGGCGGCGTGGACGAGGAATCCGACCGCGGACCGGGGGCTGGCGTGAGGATGGCGCACGTCGCGGCTCACCGGCAGTTCAGCCTCTAGGCCGTTGAGGGGCTCGCGGATGATGCCGGAGAAGAAACTCGAGGCAGCCGCGTTGGGCGCGCCGGGGCGGACGCTGACGGTCGGGAGCCGGATCCCGATGCCGTCGAAGAAGCCGCGCCGGGAGTAGTCGGCCAGCAGCGCCTCGCCGATCAGCTTCTGGGTTCCGTAGGAGGTGAGCGGGGTGGGATGGAAGTCGTCGGGAATGGGATCGGGGAACGGCGCCCCGAACACTGCGATGGACGACGCGTAGACCACCCGGGGCGTGATAGGGGAGAGCCGGATGGCTTCGAAGAGCTGCCGGGTGCCGTCCAGGTTGACCGCCATGCCCTTGTCGAAGTCGGCCTCGGCCTCGGCGGAGACCACCGCGGCCAGGTGGAACACCACGTCGGGCTCCAGCGGGACGAGCGCCTCGGCCTCGCCCGGACGGGACAGGTCGGCGACATGGGCGGTGCACAGATCGGACTCGATCGGGGCCTCGACCAAGTCGACCAGGCTGATGGCGTCGATGCCCTCACCCCGCAGACGGCCCCGCTCCAGCAGCCGCCCGGTCAGCTTGCGGCCGAGCATGCCCGCGCCGCCGGTGATGAGGACCCGCACCTGCGTCAGCCCCGGGCAACCGGCAACGTCAGCCCCGGCCGATGAACGGCATGCCGCTGGCCATGACCGTCATCGTCAGCACGTTGGTGCCGGCGGGCAGGCTGGCCATGTAGGCGACGGCTCTCCCGGCGTCGGCCGCGTCCATGGTCGGTTCGGGCCTGATCTCGCCGTCGGACTGGAGCACCCCCTTGGGCATCCGGGCGGTGAGCGGGGTCAGGGCGTTGCCGATGTCGATCTGGCCGCAGGTGATGCCGAAAGGCCGGCCGTCGAGCGCCAGCGACTTGGTCAGCCCGGTGACGGCGTGCTTGGTGGCCGTGTACGGCGCGCTGTTGAGCCTGGGCACATGGGCCGACACCGACCCGTTGTTGATGATCCGCCCGCCCGACGGGTCCTGGGCCTTCATCAGCCCGAACGCCTGGCGGGCGCACAGGAACGAGCCGGTGAGGTTCACGTCCACCACCCGCTGCCACTGCTCGACGTCGAGTTCGTCGACCGGCACCGGCGGGGCGGCCGTGCCCGCGTTGTTGAACAGCAGGTCGAGACGGCCGTGATCGGCCCGCACCCTCTCGAACAGGGCCGCGACCGAAGCCGGGTCGCTCACGTCGGCTGGCACGGCCGAACCGGACCCGCCGGCGCGCTCGCACTCCTCGACGGTCTCGGCCAGCGGGTCGGACCTCCTGCCCACCGCCACCACATGCCAGCCGTCGCGGGCCAGGGCCACCGCGGCAGCCCGGCCCACACCGGAGCCGGCGCCGGTCACCAGCGCGATCCTGCGGTCCTGCATGGCCATGTCCGTAAGGGTAGGCGTGCTACCGGCGGCGGCTAGCGGCTACAGGCCACCCCCCGCCGAAATTGATGGCGGTATCGGGCCTATGCGGGCCGGATCCGCATCAATTTCGGGGGGGGAGGGGGAGGTAGTCGGGGCTTCGGGCCGGGTTCAGGACAGGTCGAAGCGGTCCAGGTTCATGACCTTGTGCCAAGCGGCCACGAAGTCCTGCACGAACTTCTCGTGGGCGTCGTCGGATCCGTAGACCTCGGCGATGGCCCGCAGCTGGGAGTTCGAGCCGAACACTAGGTCGACCGCGGTGGCCGACCAGCGCAGCTCGCCGCTGTCGCGGTTGCGGCCCTCGTAGACGTGCTCGGTCTCCGACACCCGCCACTCGGTGCCCATGTCGAGCAGGTTCACGAAGAAGTCGTTGGTCAGCGTCCCGGCCCGGCCGGTGAGCACACCCAGCGAAGATCCCGCCGAGTTCGCTCCCATGGCCCGCATGCCGCCGACCAGCACCGTCATCTCCGGCGCGGTCAGCGACAGCAGGCTGGCCCGGTCCACCAGCACCGTCTCGGGACGGCGCTTGTCGCCCGCCCGCCAGTGGTTGCGGAACCCGTCGGCGGTCGGCTCGAGCACCGCGAACGAATCGACGTCGGTCTGCTCGGCTGAGGCGTCGGTGCGCCCCGGCGAGAACGGGACTACGACCTCGACCCCGGCGCGCCGGGCGGCCTCCTCGACGGCCGCGCCGCCGCCCAGCACGATCAGATCGGCCAGAGAGATGCGCTTGCCGCCGCTCTGGGCGCCGTTGAACTCGGTCTGGATGCCTTCGAGGGCTCCTAGCACCTCGGCCAGGGACTCGGGGTCGTTGGCCTCCCAGTCGCTCTGGGGGGAGAGGCGGATGCGGGCGCCGTTGGCCCCGCCGCGCATGTCGCTGTCACGGAACGTCGACGCCGACGCCCACGCGGCCGCCACCAGTTGCGACACCGAGAGCCCGGAGTCGAGGATCCTCGCCTTGAGCGCGGCCACGTCAGCGTCGTCGACCAGGTCGTGGTCGACCGCGGGGACCGGATCCTGCCAGATCAGCTCCTCGTCGGGGACCTCCGGGCCCAGGTACCGGACGACCGGTCCCATGTCGCGGTGCACGAGCTTGAACCACGCCCTCGCGAAGGCGTCGGCGAACTCGCCGGGGTTCTCCAGGAAGCGCCGCGAGATCGGCTCGTAGATCGGGTCCATCCGCAGGGACAGGTCGGTGGTCAGCATGACCGGCGTGTGGCTCTTCGACGGGTCGTGGGCGTCGGGCACGGTGCCGGCCCCGCCGCCGTCGACGGGAACCCACTGCCAGGCGCCGGCCGGGCTCTTGGTCAGCTCCCACTCGTAGGCGAACAGGGTCTCGAAGAAGCTGTTGTCCCAGGCCACCGGGGTGGGCGTCCACGCCCCCTCGAGGCCGCTGGTGATGGCGTCGCCACCCACACCGGTGCCGAAGGTGCTGGTCCAGCCCAGGCCCTGCTCCTCCAGGCTGGCGCCCTCGGGCTCGGGGCCGACGTACTGGTCGCCATCGGCCGCTCCGTGGGTCTTGCCGAAGGTGTGGCCCCCGGCGATCAGCGCCACCGTCTCGGTGTCGTCCATGGCCATGCGGGCGAACGTCTCGCGGATGTCGCGGGCTGCGGCCAGCGGGTCGGGTGTGCCGTTGGGGCCCTCGGGGTTCACGTAGATCAGGCCCATCTGCACCGCACCCAGCGGGTCGGCGAGCTCGCGGTCGCCGCTGTAGCGCTCGTCGTCGAGCCATCCGGTCTCGGGGCCCCAGTAGATGTCCTCCTCGGGCTCCCACACGTCGACGCGTCCGCCGCCGAAGCCGAACGTCTCGAAGCCCATCGACTCCAGGGCCACGTTGCCGGCCAGGATCATCAGGTCGGCCCAGGAGATCTTGCGGCCGTACTTCTGCTTGACCGGCCACAGCAGCCGGCGGGCCTTGTCGAGGTTGGCGTTGTCGGGCCAGCTGTTGAGCGGCGCGAAGCGGTGCGTGCCCGAGCCGCCGCCGCCCCGCCCGTCATGGATGCGGTAGGTGCCGGCGCTGTGCCACGTCATGCGGATGATCAGCGGCCCGTAATGGCCGTAGTCGGCCGGCCACCAGTCCTGCGAGGTGGTCAGCACGTCCGCGATGTCGGCCTTCACCGCGGCGAGGTCGAGGCTGTTGAACTCGGCGGCGTAGTCGAAGCCGTCGCCCATGGGGTCGATCCTCGGCGAGTTCTTGTTCAGCGGCCGCAGGTTCAACTGCTCGGGCCACCAGTGCTGGTTGGCGAGCGAGCCCATGGCCATGGGCGGAGTCTCGTGCAGCACGGGGCACCCTCCGGCGGGCGCGGTATCGGTAGCGGGGCTGGTGTCTTGGGTGGTCATCGATGCTCCTTGGCTGTTGGGGGTTGATTGTGTCGATCTCAGGATTCCTGGCCGGCGGCGACGGGCGCTTTCTGGCAGGCGGGGCAGAAGCCCCAGTAGATGACCTCGGCCTCGTCGATGGTGAAGCCGAAGTCGTCGTCGACCTCCAGGCATGGGCGGTAGCCGGCCGCGCAGTCGACGTCGACCATGCGGCCGCAGTGGCGGCACACCAGGTGGTGGTGGTTGTCGTCGACCCGGTCCTCGTAGCGGGCCGGCGAGCGGGCCGGCTGGATCCGGCGGATGAGGCCCTTGTCGGACAGCACGCCCAGGGCGTCGAACACCGCCTGCCGGGAGACGGTCCCGAGACTGGTCCGCACATCGCCGACGAGATCGTCGGCAGTGGCATGGGGACGGGCCGACACTGCGTTCAACACGGCCAGCCGCTGAGCGGTCACCTGTAGGCCGTGGTCTCGCAGCAGCTGCTGGGCGTCCTGGATCATGGAGCCACCATAGCAGCTATTCTGGACTAAGTCCAAACTTAGAGTAAATCTGAAATCTAGGTGCTATCCGTCCGGCGACATGACGTCGGCCCAGAACGACATCATGTCCTCGTAGAAGAGCGGCACGAGCTCGGGGTTGCCGGAGATGTGGGCGCCGCGGACCCCGAAACCGGCCTCTATGGCGTAGAGGAAGCCGTCGCGGTCGACCAGATCGGGGTCCGGCGTGTCGGAGGTGGGCAGGATGAAGGCTCCGTCGTCGGCGATGTAGAAGGTGGGCGCCCCCGGAGTGACCGAGGCCTCCGGGATGTGCTCCAGAGGGGTTGTGCGGTCGAAGCTGTGGTTGGCTCCCGGCACGATCCTCACGGTGGCGTCTCCGCCCGCGACCCTCATGGCCTGGATGTGGGCCTGGACCTGCACCGGCGGGCACCAGTCGTCCCGGTCGCCGATGATGGCCCGTACCCGAGTGGCACCCACGGAGGGGTCGAGGAACTGCTGCCCCGACCAGGGGTAGGCGGCGTACACCCCGACCAGCTTGGGGGCGCCGGAGGCCGCGGCCAGGTGCACCGACGCCGCGTTGAGCACGGCCGAGCCGCCCCGGCTGTGGCCCTGAGCGCCGATCCGGGCCGGGTCGATGTCGGGTCGGGCCGCGAGGACCTCGGCGGTGGCGAGGACGTCCCAGGCGCTGGCCGCGAACGAGAACTGGACCTGTCGCACGACGGTACTGACGACGCTGCGGGTGCTGAACGGGTCGACGGCGCAGGCCGCGACACCGCCGTCGGTGATCGCGGCTGCGATCTCCATGTGGTGCAGTTGGAGCCCGAGGCTGCCCGGAGCGATGATCACCACCGGGTGCGGCCCCGGTCCCTCGGGCAGGAACAGCTTGGCCCGCAGGTCCTGGCCCGGCATGGCGCCGGTGTCGGAGATCGCTTGATGGAAGTTCCTGGGGTTGGCCGACGGGATCGTCAGCGCCTCGCCGGCCAGGCCGTTGGCCAGCCGGAAGTCGTCGTTGTGGATGGCGGCGTCATCGGTCTCCATAGAGTGCCCGGCAGGGTAGAGGCTGCAAGCCTCGTTCATCAGGAGCCGAACCAATGAGCAAGGTCGTATTGATAACCGGAGCATCGGCGGGCATGGGGCGCGAGGCCGCCATCCTGCTGGCCAAGGGCGGCCACCGGGTCTATGCCGGCGCCCGCCGCATGGACCGCATGGCGGACCTGGCCGACCACGGCGCCACCCCGGTCGAGTTGGACGTCACCAACAGCGACGACAACGAGCGGGTCGTGAACCAGATCGTCGAGGCCACCGGACGCGTCGACGTGCTGATCAACAACGCGGGCTTCGGCCTGTACGGGCCGGTCGAGGAGATCCCGCTCGACGACGCCAGATACCAGTTCGAGGTGAACCTGTTCGGCGTGGCCCACCTCACCCAGCTCGTGATGCCCCACATGAGAGCGCAGGGCTCGGGCCGCATCGTGAACATCTCCTCGGTCGGGGGCAGGGTCTTCTCGCCCTTCGGGTCGTGGTACCACGCCACCAAGCACGCACTGGAGGGCTGGTCGGACTGCCTGCGCCTCGAGGCCGCGCCGTTCAACATCCAGGTCGTGCTGGTCCAGCCCGGCCTGATCAGTACCGACTTCGGCGACGTGGCCGCCGAGCAGCTGAGGAAGTACGGCGACGGCGCCTACCGGGCTCAGGTAGCGCCCCTCCTCAAGATGAGGGACGACGGCCGTGTCAAGGACCGCGGCACCAGGGCCGAGGTGCTCGCCGCGGTGTTCGTAGAGGCCGCCACCACCGACAGGCCGCGCCGCCGCTACGTCAAGGGGATGCTGGGCCGACCGGCCCTGTTCGTCCGCAAGTGGCTCGGCGACGGCATCTACGAACTAACGCTGCGCCTCGCCATCCGGTAATCGAACCACCGCAACCTGATGAGCCCGCCGTGCCGGCGGTGCCGAGAATCTGGGCCTCGTCCGGGGGCGCGGTGTCGACCATGCCCACAATCGTGGCACACGGGTTGGGTGGCTACCCTGAGCCGGCCCACCAAGCGCTTGAGGTATCGATGACCACCGGCAAGCACTTCTACATCGAGTCGTTCGGCACGATCCAGCTGAGCGCGTTCCGCATCGGGCAGTCTCCGTTCGCCCACCGCTACGTGACCGATGAGACGGTCTTCTGCCTGTACTGCGACCGCCTCTACCCGGTGAAGATGGCCGCCGACGAGGATCCCGTCCCCAACTACTGGAAGCTGCGCCGCGGCGTGATGCTGTACGACGTCCCGGAGAAGCCGCTCGAGATCGCCGGCTCCGATGCGAGCCGGCTGCTCGAGAAGGTCCTCACCTGCCGGATCGAGGCGCTCCCGGTCGGGCGAGCCCGCTACGGCCTGGCCTGCCATACCGACGGCACCATCCTGATGGACGGGGTGGTGATGCGGCTGGCCCCCGACCGGTTCTGGTACGTCAAGGCCAACGGCGAGTTCCAGAGCTGGCTCGAGGCCAACGCCATCGGTCTCGACGTCAGGGTCTCGGACCCGGACTCGCGGGTGCTGCAGATCCAGGGACCGAAGTCGCTCCACGTGCTCGACGCGGCCATCGGCGGCGGGCTGTCGGAGGACTTCAAGTACTTCCACGCCGGCTTCTTCAACGTCTGCGGGCAGCGGCTGTGGGTGTCCCGCACCGGGTGGACGGGGGAGGCGGGGATCGAGATCTACTGCAACAGCGGCCCGGAGCCCACCGACCACGACGCCCTCTGGGACGGCCTGCTCGCCTGCGGGGAGCCCTTCGGGATGGAGTTCAGTTCGTCGTCGTCGATGGGCCTGCGGCGCATCGAGTCGGGGATCCTCGACAACGGCACCGACATCGAGCCCGGCTTGACGCCCTACGGGGCCGGTCTCGGGCAGTTCGTCAAGCTCGACAAGGGCGACTTCATCGGCCGGGCGGCGCTGGAGACTGCTGATCGCAGCCAGCTGCTGTTCGGCCTGGTGTGCTCCACGGCCACGCCGGAGGCGGGTATGCACGTCCACTTAGATGGCGGCCCGGTCGGACACATGACCTCCGGGTCGTGGTCGCCGACGCTCGACGCCGGGATCGGTTACGTGCGCTTCGATCAGTCCTTGGCCGGCGACGACTGGTACGCCAAGACGGTCTGGCTGCACGACCGCGACGGAAAGCCCCATGAGGCCACCGTCGACACCCTCCCGTTCGTAGACAAGGAGAAGCAGCTGCCCCGGGTCGCCTGGAGCGGTCCGGGCAGCTGACTCGTCCGATCACGCCCTCAGGAGGGCTGGATGGATCTGAATCGCTTCGAGTGGCTGGCGCTACGGCATGAGGAGGCCGTGGACCCGGACCGGGTGATCGTCGATCCGCACCACCATCTGTGGGACGGGCATCAATGGCGGGGGGCTCTGGGCACCTATCTTGCGCCCGAACTGCTGGGGGATCTGACCGGCAGCCACAACGTCGTCAAGACGGTGTTCGTCGACTGCATGTCGAACTACGACACCGGCTGCGCCGAGCACATGAAGCCGGTGGGGGAGACCAGGTTCGTGGCCGGCGAGGCCGACGCGCTCGATGCCGCGGGCGGTCCGACCATCGCGGGGATCGTCGGCCACGCCGACCTGATGCTGGGAGAGGCGGTCGAGGAGGTCCTGGCCGCCCACGACGCGGCCGGCGGGGGCCGGTTCCGGGGGATCCGCCACGCCACCGGCTGGGACGCCAGCGACGACGTCCACAACAGCCACAGCAACCCGTTCGAGCACATGATGAGCACCGATGAGTTCCGCACCGGAGCCCGGCGGCTGGCGGCGATGGGGTTCAGCTTCGACGCCTGGCTGTACCACCCCCAGCTCCCGGAACTGGCTGCGCTGGCTGGAGCCGTGCCCGAGTTGACGATCGTGCTCAACCATCTGGGCGGGCCGCTCAGGATCGGCCCTTACCGCCATGACGGCGACCGGGTTCGGGCCGATTGGAGGGCATCGATGCGGCTGGTGGAGGGCTGCGAAAATGTGGTGCTCAAGGTGGGCGGCATCGGCATGGACATCTACTACGGCACGGGCTGGACGAACCGGGACTCACCGCCGGGCTCCGAGGAGGTGGCCGCCCACTGGGGCGACGACGTGCGGTTCTGCATCGACGCCTTCGGCCCCGACCGGTGCATGTTCGAGTCCAACTTCCCGGTCGACCGCCAGACGCTGCCTTACCCGGTGCTGTGGAACGCGCTGCAGATCATGGCCGCCGGCTACAGCCACGCCGAGCAGGAGGATCTGTTCTCGGGCACCGCCACCCGGATATACAGGCTGTCGTGAGCCTCGACTTCGCTATGCGCCCCGAGTGGGAGGCGCTGCGAGCCCGGGCCCGGGCCGTAGCCGGACGGGGCGTGGCCGACTACGGCCGGTGGAGCGACTCGTGGATCAACGGGCACTCCAAGGAGTTCTCCAAGGTGCTGGCGGCCGAGGGCTTCATCGGGATGACCTGGCCGCTGGAATACGGCGGGGGAGGGCGGCCCGGGATCGAGCGCATCATCATGGCCGAGGAGATGATCAGCGCCGGCGCACCCATCGCGGCCAGCTGGTTCGCCGACCGCCAGATGGGCCCGTCCATCTACACCTACGGCACCGTGGCCCAGAAAGCCGCCTTCCTGCCCGGGATGCTGTCGGGGGAGACGTCCTGGTGCATCGGGATGAGCGAGCCCGACGCCGGATCCGACCTGGCCTCGCTCAAGACCTCCGCGGACCGCGACGGTGACCACTACGTGTTGAACGGCCAGAAGATCTGGACCAGCGGCGCGGCCAGCGCCGAGTACTGCTACGTGATCTGCCGCACCAGCCGCGAAGGCCCTCCCCATCGGGGCCTGAGCGAGCTGATCGTGCCCATGGGACTCGACGGCATCGAAGTCCGGCCGGTGCGCGACATGGTCGGCAACTCCCACTTCTGCGAGATCTTCCTCACCGACGTGCGGGTGCCGGTCACCAACCTCGTAGGCACCGAGGGCGGGGCCTTCAAGCAGACCATGATCCAGCTCGGCTACGAGCGGGGAGGCATCGACCGGCTGGTGTCCAACCGACCCCTGTACGACCTGGCCCTCGAGCACGCCGACCTTGCCGATCCCCAGACACGTCAGGAGATCGCAGCCATCGAGACCGGCTACCGGCTCGGGCGGCTCATGGTGTACCGGGGCGCGCTGGGCGAGGGCTCCGCCGACTACAGCGCGGGCACCAAGGCGTACTGCACCGAGCACGAGCAGCGGGTGGCAGAGTTCGCGGCCCGGGTCCTGGGCCCGGCCGCCACCGTGGGCGACGCTGTGCCCACCGCTGTCTGTTACGCCCCCGCCTACACCATCCAGGGCGGCACGTCGGCCATCATGCGCAACATCATCGGCGAGCGCATCCTCGGCCTACCCCGCGAACCCAGATAGCCGCTGGACCCGGCCGCTACTCGGGGGTGACGTAGGCGGCGGTCAGGCCGCCGTCGACCAGCAGGTTGGCGCCGGTCATGTAGGACGAGTCGTCGGAGGCCAGGAACAGGGCGGCCGAAGCCATCTCGGCAGCCTCGCCGAAGCGGCCCATGGGCACGTGCACCAGGCGCCGCCGGCGCTTCTCCTCGGTGTCGAGGTACGACATCAGCAGCTCGGTCCGCAGCGGGCCCGGCGACAGGGCGTTGACCCTGATGTTCTCACGGGCGTGGATGACGGCCAGTTCGCGGGTCAGCGACAGCACCGCCCCCTTGGAGGCCGTATAGGCGATCTGGGGCGTGGCCGCGCCCACCGAGGCCACGAACGAAGCGGTGTTGATGATCGAGCCCCCGCCCGCCCGGCGCATCGCCGGGATCTGGTGGCGGCAGCCGTACAGCACGCCCTTCAGGTTGACGGCCAGGGTCTTGTCGATGGTCTCCTCGCTCGTGGCCATGGCGTCGGCGTCGTCTGCCAGCATGATCCCGGCGTTGTTGAAGGCGATGTCCAGCTGCCCGTAGGTGGCCTCCGCCGTCTTCACCGCCAGCGCGACCTCGGCGTCGTCGGACACGTCGGCATGGACCGCGGTGGCCTCGCCCCCGGCCGCTCGAATCGTCTCAACTGTCCCGTCGTTGGCCTCGACGATGTCGACCGCCACCACCCGGGCACCCTCCTCAGCGAACCGCAGCGCGGTGGCCCGCCCGATCCCGCTGGCCGTGCCGGTGATCAGCGCCACCTTCCCCTCAAGCCTCATAGACACTCCCTTTCTCGCGGTCAACTGGTCAGCGAGCCGCCGTTGATGCCGATGGTCTGGGCGGTGACCCATTCGGCCTCGTTGGAGGCGAGCCAGATGCAGGCGGCGGCCACATCCTCGGGACGGCCGGTGCGGCCCACGGGGACGGCCCTGGCGAAATGCTCGGTGATCTCGTGGTTCTTGCGTTCGAAGAGGCCTAGCGCCAGCGTGTTGGCCGTCACGCCGAAGCGGGCCACTTCCAGCGCCAGCGTGCGGGTGAAGGACAGACCCCCGCCCTTGCCCGCGCTGTAGGGCGCCACCCCGATGTGCACGCCGTGGGTGCCCGCCGCCGACGAGATGGTGATGATGCGGCCCCAACCCCGCTCGCACATGCCGTCGAGCACAGCGTGGCAGCAGTTCATGACACCGTAGAGGTTCACATTCACCGAGGTCTGCCAGTCGGCCGGATCCATGCCGCGGAACTGCTCGGCCTTCATGTCCGTCGGGCCGGCCAGGCCGGCATTGTTCACCAGGATGTCGACGGCGCCGATCCCGGTCACGGCCTCTTTGACCGCGTCCAGGTCGGTCACGTCGAAGGCCGCGGGCGAGGCGCTCCCGCCCGCCCGCGCGATCTCCGCGGCCACCTCGTCGGCTCGCTCGACGAAGAAGTCGTTCACCACGACGTGGGCACCCTGGGCGGCCAGACCCCGGGCGATGCCCGCTCCGATGTTGCGGCCCGCGCCGGTCACCAATGCGGTGCGTCCGCTCAGATCGAACATGCGACTCCTCCGCAGCAACGTCTGTTGACCATCATGGCCTCGGGCTGTGGCTCCGGCCGAAGCTATAGGCGTCGGGCCAGCCTCGGCCGGCGACGCTCTCCTCCTGGCTGGCGATGATCTCCGGCAGGTCCTCGGGCTGCCAGCCCTCCACCAGTTCCTCGCCTCGCAGGTCGAGGACCGGGCGCTGCAACTCGGCCAGCAGTTGCAGGCTGAAGGCGATCCGCCCGGTCAGCAGGGAAGGATCGGCCGTGCACAGGGCCAGCGTCGCCTCGGCCATCGTCTCCAGCGGCTCGAACATCACGCCTTCCACCCACCCCGCGGCCACCAGCGCCGGGGTGGCGATGGCCCCCTGGGGCGCCAGGGCGTTCACCGCGATTCCCTGGCCCTCGCACTCGCTGGCCACCGACACGGTGAGCCGGTTCAGGGCGGCCTTGGTCGCTCCGTACATCGCGCCGGCCTTCGACGGTTTGTTGGTCGGGAACGGTGGTCCCGGCGGGAGTTCGGCCGAGAACGTGGTGATGTTGACGATCGCCCCCCGGCCCCGCTCGCGCATCCCGCCGACAACCTCCGCCATCAGCTCCCACGGTGCCCACAGGTTCACCTGAAGGGCCCGCTCCAGGCACTCGGGGCCGACCGACTCGAACGCCCCGTAGCCGCCGGCCGCGGCGTTGTTGACCAGGATGTCGAGGGGGCCGAACTCGGCCTCGGTCTGCCCCACCAACTCGGTGCGGGTCCCGTGCGGATCGCTCAGATCAGAGGGCAGCACTAGGCACTCTCCACCCAGGTCGCGGATGCGGGACTGGGTGTTCTCCAGGCCGTCGACACTGCGGGCGGTGATCGCCACCCGGGCCCCCTCGGCGGCCAGGCGCAGGGCGATGGCGGTGCCGGTGCCGCCCTTGCTGGCGCCGGTGACGAGCGCAACCCGGCCCTCGCACAGCCGCTGAGACATCAACCGCCCTCCTCCCGGCACAGGCTCCTGACTCGGCCAGTCTCGCACCATCGCGGCCGCACATAGTGCGAGCGGCGTTGTGTGGCCGATGTCACCCGCGCAGCACGAGTGGTCCGGACCCGCGACGGTAGCTTCGACTGGTGCAAAGTCCGGTTCGGCTCGTCTACCTGCTGCGGCCCACCGTCAAGGTCGGGATCCTGCTCGCGGTCGGCTTCAGCGTGCTGGCCTTCGTATCCACGCCGTTCCTGCTGCCCGAGATCGCCGACTACTACGGCATAAGCCTCGGTGTGGCGTCGATGATCGGCGTGTTCCAGTTGGGCGGGTTCGTGATCGCCTCCTGGGGCGCCGGACGATGGCTCCAGCCCAGAGACCGGGTCTTCGTGACTGCGCTGCTGGCCGCATCGGCTGCCAACCTCGCCTCCGCGGCCCTGCCCGCCTTCGCGTTGCTGGTGCCGCTGCGCCTCGTCAGCGGCGTGGCCCTGGGACTGCTGGCCTGGTACGGCTGGGTGCAGGCCTTCGGCGACGACCGCCGCATGGGCGACGTGGCTGTGGCCGGGCCGGTGGTCGGGGTGATCGCCGCACCCCTGGTGTCGGTGCTGCTGGAGGCGGGCGGACCCCGGCTCGTGTTCGCCGGACTGGCCGCGGTGTCGCTGGTCCCGCTGGCGTTCGGCTACCGCAGCGAGGTGGCAGAACTCCCCAGGGACAGGGTGCGCCACCGGGCGGTCACCGCAGCTCGGGTGCTGCTGGTCTGCCTGGGCCTGTTCACCCTCGGCGGATCCGCGGTCTTCATCTACGCAGTGGTGCTGGGAACGGGCGACCCGGGGCTGTCGGTCACGCTCGTCGCGGCCGGGTTCAGCCTCAACGCAGTCGTGGCGATCCCCGCGTCCCGCATCAGGGCCATCCGACGGATCCCGAGCCCGTGGATGGCGGCGACCGCGGTCTGCGCGATCGTGGTGGCCACCACCGGCTGGGGATGGCTGTTCCTGACTGCCCTGGTGGTGTGGGGGTTCTTCTTCTGGGCCGCCATACCGGGTGTGTTCGAGGTGCTGGCCAGCCGGTCCCGCTACCCCGAGGAGCGGGTCGGGGACGCCCAGGCGCTGATGGCCGCGGGCCGCGCCGGAGGACCGCTGCTGGGCGGCCTGCTCATCGACACCGCAGGAGCGACCGTGCTCGGCATCGTCGGCAGCGGGCTAATGCTCGCGGCTGCCATCGGCGTGTTCACCACCCGAACGGTGGCCCGACCCCTACCGAACCGCTGAACGCCTCTGTCCCGCCCGACCCCCGGGGAACCGCTGACCGTCCAGGACTACGATCCAGCCATGAGCTCTGATCACGACAACGACGGCGGACTGGCGTTGGAACCGGAGTGGTACCTGCCCACCTTCGACACGGTGGAGGAGGAGCGGCAGCACTGCAAGCAGCGCCTGGCCGCCACCTACCGGATCTTCGCCAAGCTCGGCTTCGAGGACGGCGCAGTAGGCGCCGCCGGCCATGTCACCGTGCGCGACCCCGAGGATCCCGAGACGTTCTGGGTCAACCCGTGGGGCGTGCCGTTCTCCCACATCACGACCTCGAGCCTGATCCGGGTCGACTCCGACGGCAACATCGTCGACGGCGAGGGTGCGCTCCTCAACGGCGCCGCCTTCGCCATCCATTCCCAGATCCATGCGGCCCGCCCCGACGTGGTGGCCGCGGCCCACAGCCACTCCATGCACGGCAAGTCGTTCTCGACGCTGGGACGCCCGCTGCGCCCGCTGACCCAGGACGCCTGCGCCTTCTACGACGACCACGTCATCTTCGACGGCTACAGCGGCGTGGTGATGGAGCTGGACGAGGGCAAGCGCATCGCGGCCGCGCTGGGCGGCTGTAAGGCGGCCATCCTCCAGAACCACGGCCTGCTCACCGTGGGCGCCTCGGTGGACGCCGCCGCGGGCGCGTTCATTGCCATGGACCGAGCCTGCCGGTCGCAGTTGCTGGCCGAGGCCGCCGGCGACCCCATCGACATCCCCGGCGACGTCGCCCGGCACACCTACTCGATGGTCGGCTCCGGCCTGGCCATGTGGTTCACCTTCCAGCCCCTCTACACCGAGGTAGTCCGGGAGCAGCCCGACCTCCTCGACTGACCTCGACTGAGGCCGCCGGTCAGGAGAGGAGGCGGATGCGGCCGGAGCCTTCGGTGACCGTGCCGATGATGGCGGCCTCGTGGCCGGCGAACCTCAGCTCGGTGACGACGGCCAGGCCGGCGTCGCGGCTGACCATGCCGAGCAGCAGGCCCCCCGAGGTCTGAGCGTCGGCCAGCAGAGTCACCGACGAGGCGCTCGCGTCACCGGTGTCGAGATGAGGCGACACCCAGTCGAGGTTGCGCTGGGTGCCGCCGGGGACCATGCCCAGCGCGGCCAGCCCTCGGGCGCCCGCGATTATCGGCACCTCGCCCACCGAGATCTCCAGGTCGACGCCCGACTCCTGGGCCATGCGCAGGCCGTGGCCCAGGAGGCCGAACCCGGTCACGTCGGTGGCGGCGGTGGCGCCGTGACGCATCGCGGCCGTGGCCGCGGTGGCGTTGGACCGGGTCATCTCCGCGACAGCTCGATCCACCACCTCGGCGTGGGCTTCACCCTGCTTTATGGCGGTCGAGATCACGCCTGAGCCCAGCGGCTTGGTGAGCACCAGCGCGTTGCCGGGGCGCAGTCCCGAGTTGGTGAGCATGCGCCGCGGGTCGACCTCGCCCACCACGGCCATCCCGTACTTCGGTTCGGGATCGTCCACCGTGTGGCCGCCGCCCACCACGAAGCCGCAGGCCCGGGCCGCGTCCTCGCCTCCGGCCAGAACCTCGGTCAGGAGGTCGTTGGACAGCTCTTCCGAGTTCCAGGCCACGAGGTTCAACGCCAGCAGGGGCCGACCGCCCATGGCGTACACGTCGGAGACGGCGTTGGTGGCCGCGATGCGTCCCCAGGTGCGCGCGTCGTCCACCACCGGCGTGATGAAGTCGGCGGTGAGCACCAGGGCCCGCCCGCGGCCGATCCGCCAAACCGCGGCATCGTCCGCGGTGGCCAGGCCGACAAGCAGTTCCGGCGGGGGATCAGGGGTAAGTCCGCGCACCACGTGCGCTAGATCGCCGGGAGCGATCTTGCAGCCTCAACCAGCGCCGTGGCTGAACTCGGTGAGCCTTCTGGCCATTGCGGTCACCCCCTCTCATGCGTACCGTTTCGGAACCCCCGCGGGATCTAACCGCGGCAGGACTGGAGTCCCCGCAGGATAGGCGCAGCGTTCTGCGGCACCGGCGGACACCCGGTCCCGAGTCGCCGTAGGGGCAAGGGACCGGCCGGTAGGGTGCAGCCGTGAGCGTCGACCACCGGCTCCGGACCCGGGCCACGGAGCTGTTCGGCGTCGACTATCCGATCGTGCAGACGGGGATGGGATGGGTCGCCGGCCCGTCGCTGGTGACCGGCACAGCTGAGGCGGGGGGACTCGGGATCCTGGCCTCGGCCACCATGACCCTCGACGAGATGGACGCCGCCATCGGCGAGGTCCGGTCCCGCACCGATCAGCCCTTCGGGGTGAACCTGCGCCCCGACGCAGCCGACCTGGACGACCGGGCCGACCGGCTGGTGGAGGCCGGCGTGCGGGTGGCCAGCTTCGCCGGGCCGCCCCCGGCCAGGGTGGTGCAGCGCCTGCGGGACGGCGGCGTGCTGGTCATGCCGACCGTGGGTGCCCGCCGCCACGCCGAGAAGATGGCCGAACTCGGCGCAGACGCCATCCTGTGCCAGGGCGGAGAGGGCGGTGGCCACACCGGCTCGATACCCACTTCGCTGCTGCTGCCCCAGGTGCTCGACGCGGTGGAAGTGCCGGTGATTGCCGCCGGCGGGTTCCACGACGGTCGGGGCTTGGCCGCGGCCCTGGCCTGGGGCGCCGACGCAGTGGCCATGGGCACCCGCTTCCTGCTCACTGTCGAGTCCAAGGTGCCCGACGCGGTCAAGGCGGTGTACCTCGGCACGCCGGTCACCGGCACCGTGGTGTCGAGCAGCATCGACGGCAAGCCCCAGCGGGTGATCCGCACCCGGCTGGTCGAGTCCCTTGAGTCGGCCCGCCTGACCCGCTTGGCCCGGGCCGCAGTCAATGCATGGCGGTTCCGGGGGCTCACCGGCATGTCGGTATCCGCCATGCTTCGGGAGGGAATGGCCATGCGTCGCGCTCAGGAACTGACCTGGAGCCAGATGGCGATGGCGGCCAACGCCCCGATGCTCACCCGAGCGACCATGGTCGACGGCGACGTCGACGCCGGAATCCTCCCCACCGGCCAGTGCGTGGGGGTGGTGGACGACCTGCCCACCTGCGCCGAGCTGATCGAGCGCATTCTGGCCGAAGCCATCGCCGCCCTCGACCGGCTCGCCCCGACAGCGCCCCAGTAGCGTCCGGTTCCATGTGCGGGCGTTACGTGTCGGCTACCCCGCCCGATGAGCTGGCCAAATACTTCGGGGCGACGGCCCCACGCGCCGACCTCACCCTGCCACCCAACCACAACGTGGCACCGACCCAGACCGTGTACGCCGTCCGCAAGCGGGCCGGCGCCCGCAGCCTCGACCCGCTGCACTGGGGGCTGGTGCCGTTCTGGGCCAGTATCCGCATCAGTCTCGCTGAAGCGGGGGTTGCGGGGTCAGCCTCCGGCCAACTCGGCCTGTAGCAGGGATGCGACCGTGTCCAGGTCGTCGGGGTCGGGGTTGGTGTCGGCCGATGAGAAGTCGAGATGAGCCATAGTCGAGATGGGCACGACGTGGACGTGCACATGGGGCACCTCGAAGCCGGCGATCATCAGGCCCACCCGGTCCGGTGCCAGCCCGACGGCCTGCTGGGCCGCGGCCACCCGGTGGGCCACCGCCATCAGATGGGCCACAGTGTCGCCGTCGAGGTCCACCCAGTGATCGACCTCCGCTCGGGGAACCACCAGCACGTGGCCCCGGTTGAGGGGCCGCACGTCCAAGAACGCGACGCACCTGTCGTCCCGCCACACGAACCGGCCGGGTATCTCGCCGTCGATGATCAGGGTGAAGATTGAGGGCATCCGATGATCGTAGGCTGAACAGCCATGACATCGCCGAGTACGGGGGAGAACACCGGCGAGGACCGGATCCTCACCGTTCCCAACCTGATCTCGGCGGCCCGCCTGGCCTGCATCCCGTGGTTCCTGTGGCTCTTGTTCAGCTCGGGGGACCGCTGGGGGGCGGCGCTGCTGTGGGGCGCGCTCGGTGCCACCGACTGGGTGGACGGCTGGTGGGCCCGCCGCTTCAACTCGGTCAGCAAGGTCGGCAAGATGCTCGACCCCATCACCGACCGGGCCGTGCTGCTCGTCGGCGTGTTTGCGGTCGGCATCGACGGCTCGGTGCCGTGGTGGCTGGTGATCCTCACCCTGGCCCGGGAGGGGATCGTCGCCGTCGTCGGGCTGGTGCTGCTGTCGCTGGGCGCCAAGCCGATCGACGTGACCTGGTGGGGCAAGTGCGCCACCTTCGGGCTGTACTTCTGCTTCCCGCTGCTGCTGGCCGGCGCCTCCGACATCGCAGTGGCCGACGGCTTCCGGATCGCGGGGTGGGTCTGCGCGGTGCCCTCGCTGGTCTACAGCTACCTGTCGGCGGTGCAGTACATACCGCTGGGCCGCGAGTCGCTGCGCCAGGGACGGGCCGAACGGGAGGGTCAGGCCCCGTGAGTGTCCCCTGGGGAGTCTGGTTCGAGCCGACCCAGCCGGTTCGCCGCCTGGTCGAGCTGGCCCGCCTAGGCGAGTCCCTGGGTGCCGAGATGTGCTTCGTAGCCGACGAGGGCACTGAGCGAGACGTGTACGTCGCGCTGACGGCCATCGTCGAGGCCACCGGTCTCACGGTGGCGCCGGCCATCACCAACCCGTTCAGCCGCCACCCGGTCGCCACCGCGGCAGCCATCGCCACCCTGGCCGAGCTGGCCCCCGGCCGGGTGATGCACGGTCTGGGCGTGGGCGGCAGCCGGGTGCTCCAGCCGCTCGGGATGGACCCGGAGCGTCCCTTCACTGCGCTACGCGAGACGTTCGGGCTCAACCGGCGCCTGCTGGCGGGGGAGACGGTGGGAGGTGCGTCCCTGCCCTGGTTCCGCCCCGACCGCCCCATGCCCATCGCAGTGGCCGGCAGGGGACCCAGGGTGCAACGCCTCGCGGCCGAGCACTCCGACTGCGTGATCCTCTCCGCGGCGCCCCCGGCTCACCTCCCGGCCGCCGCCGAACGGATCAGGAGCTCGGGCTCCGCCAAGATCGCCTGGTCGGCCTACCTGGCCTACAACGACACCGAGAGGCGCCGGGTGCTGCCCCACTTCTCCTACATGGCCGTGGACGCCCCCGCCGGGGTGCGGGAGGCCGACGGCCTGGACGACGTCACCACCGCCGAGGTCCGCCGCCTGATGCTGGCCGGCCGCATGGACAAGGCGGCCGAGCTGTTGCCCGACACCCTGGTGGACCGCTACGGCGTAGCCGGCACCCCAGCCGAAGTCTCGGCCCAGATCGGCGAACTCCGCGACTGCTTCGACATCTTCATGCTCCCCATGAACGAAGAAGCCACCTCAGCCGACCACATCCAAGCCAGCGCCAAAATCCTCAACAACGCCTAGTCCGTGTAGCAACGCCTGCTCCGAGCGGTGAGGGCGCGTCCCAAGAGGCCGGGGGGTGGCGACGGGTCCGGGCGTCCGACAATGGGGCGAAGCCCCGTCGGCCGCACGGAGCCCGGCGACAGGACCCGCCGGCCGGGAGTGCCGACTATCCCTGAGGAATAGCCGAGTAAGCAGGAAAGTCAGGGTCCACCACGGAGCGGATCCCCAACCCCATCGCCACCCGGTTCACGTAGTTGAGGTGAGCGCACTGGGAGTTGGCGTCCACGATGTCGAGGTCGTCGAACCCCGCCGCCCTCAGCTCCTCGACGTCGGCCTCGGTCACCGAGGCGGGGGAGCGGGTGAGCTTCGCCGCGTAGCGCACCACCGCGGCGTCGGCCGGCGACAGGCTCAGCGACTCGAAGCAGTCGGGGTCGGCGGCCAGCTTGGCGATGGCCCCGTCGTCGAGTCCGGTCTGGCGCAGCTTTATCGTGACCTGGCTCATGCAGTGAACCGTGCCGTTGATGGCCGAGGTCACAAAGCTGATCAGGTTCCGCTGATGGGGCGTGAGGCCCGACGGGCACTTCTCGGTGGCGGCGTACAGGTCGAGGCGGGCGGCCACCAGCGCAGGGTGCAACGATCCGGCCATGGTCATCTCCGTCGGCTCGCCCAGCGCTCGGGCCTGGCGGTCGTAGTGAGCCCTCAACTCGCCCTCAGCCTCGTCGTATGGAATCGTAGAGATCCACATTCGCAGCTCCTGTCGCCGTGACGATTGCGAGGATAATGAACGGGTTCCGAGGCCTGGGCCTCTCGCTGTCGAACGAGGATCCCGTCGCCGACACGCTAGCGGTGGTGGCTGCGGCGGACCGTCTCGGCTTCGAGGAGGTGTCACTGCCCGAGAGCCGCCTGTTCAACTCGGTGATGCCGGTGGCGGCCGTGGCGCTGCAGGCCACCGAGCGGGTCACCGTGCGCATCGGAGTGGCCAACCCCGTGTTCCGCAACCCCGTGTTGCTGGCCCTCGAGGCGGCCACGCTGGCCGACATCGGGCCGGGCCGGCTGCGCTACGGGCTGGGAGCAGCCGAGTGGACGGTGAGGCGCTTCGGCATGGACCCGCCCGGCTGGCGGCCCCTCACCAACACCGTCGAGGCGGTGCGGGCGGTGCGCCGCCTCACCGCCGGCGAGGACCTCGACTTCGTCCCGACGACGTTCTCGGTGGCGCCGGGTCTGCGCCTGGATCGGCCGCCGCCGGAGCCGGTGCCGGTGGATGTGGGCGCAGTCAGCCGGCGGATGATGGAGGTCTCGGGCGAGTTCGCCGACGGCGTCCAGCTCGGTGCCATCACCAGCGTGGGCTACACCCGCTGGGCCCGCGACCGGCTCGCAGCCGGCGCGGAGCGCTCCGGTCGCAACGTCGACGACCTGCTGCTGAGCGCCAACGTGCTCACCAGCGTCGGCCCGGACCGCAGCGAGGCCCGCAACGCGGTCAAGGAAGTCCTCGCCTACTACCTGGCCCGCGTGGAGGGCGTGGTGGTTGACGAGGCCGGCGCCGACCCTGACGCAGTGGCCGCGGTCCGGGCCGCGGTCGCTGAAGGCGGCGAGCAGGCCGGGGCCGCGGTCCTCAGCGACAGCCTGGTGGACGTGTTCGGGGTGGCCGGCACTCCCGACGACGTGATCGAGGGGCTCCTGGCCTTCAACGACGCCGGCCTCGACCTGCCACTGGCGTGGTACACGTTCGGACCCGACCGCGACGCCGGGATACGCCTGCTGGCCGAACAGGTCCGCCCCGCCGTCGTCGACTCGTGACCGCCCGCCGCAACGACTCGGAGATGACGGCGGGGCGACCGTCTGCCAAGCTCTGATCCATGCCTGAAGGACCGCTGGTATCGACGCAGTGGCTGGCCGAGCACCTCGACGACCCGGGTGTGAGGATCGTGGACTGCCGCTGGTACCTGCGCCCCTTCGACATGCGCAACGGCGACGACGAGTACGCCAAGGCCCACATACCGGGCGCGGTCCACGCCCGCTGGGACACCGAGCTGGCCGACCCCGAACGGCCCGACCTGTGGATGCTGGCCGGCCCCGATCGCTTCGCCGACGCCATGGCCTCCCGCGGCATCGCAGACGACACCTTCGTAGTGACCTACGACGACCAGCACGTGACGGTGGCGGCCCGGCTGTGGTGGGCACTGAGGGTCTACGGCCACACCGGCGTGGCCGTGCTCGACGGCGGCATCGCGAAGTGGCAGGCCGAGGGCCGCCCCACCGACGATGTCGTGCCCCGCTACCCGCGAACGCAGTTCACGCCCCGCTACGACCCCAGCCTGTACGCCACCCATCAGGATGTCCTCGCCGCGGTGGGCACCTCGGTCCGCCTGGTGGACGGGCGCATGGCCGGCGCCCGCGAGGCCGACGGGGGTGCCATCCCGGGAAGCATCACCGCGCCCGGCATCGAGTTCACCGGAGCCGACGGCACCTGGGCGGGGCCCGGTGAGGCCCGCCGGCGCCTCGCCGCGGCCGGCGCCGGCGCGCCCGAGCCCACCATCGCCTACTGCCGCGGCGGGGTGGGGGCCTGCGGCACCGCTCTGGCCTACGCCATCGCGGGCCATTACGACGTCGCCGTCTACGACGGATCCTGGACCGAGTGGATCACCGATCCGGAGTCACCCCGAGCCATGGACGCCGACCCACCGGCATAGCGGTCTGCCAACTCGAGCCAAGACGACCGCCACCAACCGGGCGGCCCAGCGACCGCCGCCCACTCGAGCCCAGACGGCCACGCTCGGGGAGGAGGCATGAAGCGGGCGCTAGCATGCCTCGCCGTGGACTCTCGCAAGCTTGCCGCTGAGGGGCAGCTTGCCAGAGCTGATGCCGTCGCGGTCCACGGGTCGCTCAGGGCTGCGATCACCGCGGGGGCGGTCCCGGCGACAGTCACCGCCTCGCTGGCCGAGCTGGTGGTTCTCGGGCTGCTCGAGCAGGGCGTTCGCACCTATGTCGGGGTGCTGGGACACGGCTCGACCACCCTCGGCGAGGTGCTCAGGATCTACGAGGCGGCCGGTGTGGTTCGGTTCGCGGCCGTTCGCCACGAGACCGAGGCAGCCCATGCGGCCAGCGCGCTCCGTATCGCCACCGGCCAGCGGGCCGCGGTGGTGACGTCTATCGGCCCGGGCGCGCTGCACGCTTTCGCCGGGTCGCTCACGTCGGCGCTCAACGGTGTCGGGGTATGGCACATCTACGGCGACGCCACCACCGAGGCGGAGGGGCCCAACATGCAGGACCTGCCCGGCTCGGCGCAGTCCGGCTGGCAGCAACTGACATCGACGATGGGAGGCTGCTACAGCCTCCACACCCCCCACGCCGTCACCCACGCCCTCCAGCAGGGGGCGGCCGTGGTGGACCACCCCTACCGGCCCGGGCCGTTCTTCCTGCTGTTGCCGCTCAACACCCAGCCCCAGGAGGTTGCCGACTTCAACTTGCGCCGGCTGCCGCGAGGAGGCGGGATCCGGCTGGGCGCGGCCGAGGCGGAGAGAATCGTGGCGGCCGCCCGCCTGCTGAAAGCGGCGGGACGGGTCGTGGTGAAGGTGGGCGGCGGCGCCCGCTCGCTCGGTCCGCTCCTGGACCGGCTCCTGAAGAGCGTCGACGGGATGGCGGTGCTGTCCCCGAACTCGGTCGGCGCGCTCGGGCCCGACAACCCGCGCAACATGGCTGTGGGCGGGTCCAAGGGATCGATCTCGGGGAACTTCGCCATGGAGCACGCCGACACGCTGGTCGTGCTCGGAGCCCGGGCGGTGTGCCAGTCGGACTGCTCCCGCACCGGATACCCGGAGGTCCGACGGGTCGTGAACATCAACGCGGACCCCAGCACCGCCACCCACTACGCCAACACCACCGCGCTCGTCGGAGACCTCGAGCGCACCCTGGAAGTCCTCTGCGACGAACTGGACCGGCTCCCCGACCGCGACCAGGACTCCGCCGAGTGGCTCGCGGACTGCGCGTCGGCCAAGGCTGAGTGGGACCGCTACCTGAAAGCCCGAACCGACCCGGTTCTGCTTCAGGACTCCCGCTGGGACCAGCCTGTGCTGTCGCAGGCCGCCGCGCTGCGCATCATCGAGGACTGGGCGGTGCGCCGCGGCGCCTTCCGGTGGTTCGACGCGGGAGACGTTCAGGCCACCGCCTTCCAGGTGAGCCGGGACGCGTCTCCCGACCTCAGTTTCACTGACGGCGGGGCGAGCTACATGGGTTTCGGGACTTCGGCCCTGCTCGCCACCGCGCTCAGCCCCGAAGCGCCCTATTCGCTGTCGGTGGTCGGCGACGGCTCGTTCCTGATGAACCCGCAGGCACTGGTGGACGGCGTGGTGCACGGCTCCCGCGGCGCGGTGGTGGTGCTCGACAACCGCAGGATGGGCGCTATCTCCGCCCTCCAGCAGGCCCAGTACGGCGAGGCCTACGCGACCTACGACGACGCAGCCGTCGACTACGTGGCCCTGGCGTCGTCCATCGAGGGAGTCGAGGCGGTGTCGGGAGCCGGCGGGCCCGAAGGGCTCATCGCCGCGCTGGACCGCGTCTTCGACCACGGGGGAGTGGGGCTGGTGCACGTTCCCGTGTACTACGGCGACGACCCCCAGGGCTCCGTAGAGGCCTTCGGCCGCTGGAACGTGGGCAGCTGGGTGGAGGACACGCAGGCCCTACGGCACAGAATGAGCCTGTAAGCCAAGCCCCTGGCCTGGGCCGAGGGTGAGTCACGGCCGCGACCGGACCCGATGAGTTGATGATCACGCAAGACCATTGACTATTTGGCATCACTTGCTAAAGTCCGATCCCGCGCGGAGAAGGCCGCGCCCGTACCTAGTTCACGAGGGGAACCCATGACCAAACTCATCAAGTCCCGACGAGGCTACCCGCTCGCGCTGCTGGCGATAGTCGCGCTCGCGGCCGCCGCCTGCAGCGGCACCAGTGGCGATGACGGCGGGGGCCAAGTCGAAGTCGCCCACTACTACGGATCTGACCTCGGCCAGCAGGGGATACTCGACGTCAACGCCACGTTCGAGGCCGGAGAGGCCGTCGTCAGCCCCATCGAGCATGAGGCCTTCAAGGACCAGATCCTGGTCGCCCTGGCCGGCGGGGAGCCGCCCGACGTGTTCTCGTACTGGGCCGGGGCCCGGACGCAGTCGGTGTTCGAGAACGGCCATCTGCAGCCCATCACGCAGGTGTTCGACAACGCCGACGTCTGGAACGCCTTCCCCCAGGCTCTGGTCGACGCCGGGATCCACGGCGGCGAGCCCCACCTGCTGCCGTTCGGCTTCCACTACGTGGCCTTCTTCTACAACCCCCACGTGATGGAGGCGGCCGGAGTCACCGAGATGCCCACCAACGGTCCGGAGTTCCTCGCCGCGGCCGAGCAGATCGCCGCCAGCGGGGTCAAGCCGATCGCGCTCGGATCGATGAACCGCTGGCCGGCCCAGTTCTGGTTCGACTTCCTCATCCTGCGCACCGCCGGTCCCGAATTCCGGGCCAAGCTGATGTCGGGCGAGGCGTCCTACACCGATCCTCAGGTCGTGGCAGCGATGGAGCTGTGGAAGGGCCTGGTGGACTCGGGCTTCTTCGTCGACGACGCCAACGCCTACACGTGGACAGACGCAGCCGATCAGGTCGCCAACGGGGAGGCCGCCATGACCCTGATGGGCACCTGGATCACCGGCTACTGGAACGGCATCGGACTCGAGCCCGTGACCGACTACGACTTCTTCAACTTCCCGGTCCTCGATCCCGCCGTCGAGAACGCCGCCCTGGGACCGATCGACGGCTGGGCCCTTTCGGCCGATGCGGCCAATGCCGAGGGCGCCATGCTGCTGCTGGAGCACTATGCCGACGCCGGCAACCAGCTCACGTGGGCGTTGGAGCAGGGGGCACTGCCGCCCAACTCCAACGCAGACACCACCCAGCTCAACCCGGTCATGGCCAAGGCGCTGGTGGAAGTGGGCAACGCCGACTCCTACTCGTTCAACTACGACCTGGCGACACCGCCGCCGGTGGCCGAGGTAGGGCTGGACATGTTCCAGGCCTTCATGGACGACCCGTCGGGCTACACCGACCTGCTGGAGAACGCTCAGGCCGACGCCCAAGCAGCCTTCGCGGGCTAGAACCCTCAACTCCGGGAGTCCGATACGCGCCTGTCAAGCTGCCCCCGGCTTGAACAGGTGATGCCGGCGGCGCCGGGCCCGGCCAGTTCGGGTCCGGCGCTGCTGGCTGTATTGCCATCGGTGGCCGGTTGTTGGTAACCAGACGGGCAGGATCAGAGGCCGAGCGGATGGATCGCAGTGACAAGGGCAACGCGAAGGCGCGGAGCGAGGCCGTGGCCCGAGCGGCCCGTGAGCGGAGCGAACAAGAGCGGAAAACACCATGCTTCACCGCGATGACGTCACGCCGACCCGCAGGGTCCTGCAGGTAGACGGCGAATGAAGCCGACAACCCGCTGGTCCCTTCTCTTCATGGGACCGCCCATAGCGCTGTTCGCGGCCATTGTCGTGCTGCCAACGGCCATGGCTCTGCGGCTCAGCTTCACCGATGCCAACCTGTTGGGCCAGACCAGCGAGTGGATCGGCTTCGACAACTTCGTCGAGGCCTTCACCAACGAGCACGTCCGCAAGTCAATCCGCATAACGCTGGTATGGACGCTGTTCGGCGCGTTGATCCCGCCCGCGCTGGGTCTGGCCATCGCCATGGCGCTGCAGGCCAACACCCGCTTTGCGGCCGTCATGAAGTCGGCACTGTTCGTGCCGATCTCCATCAGCCTGGTGGTGGTCGGCCAGGTGTGGATCTGGATCTACCAACCCGGCGACGGCCTGATCAACCAGTTCCTGGGGATGGCCGGGCTCGAGAGCCTCGAGGAGGCGTGGCTGGCCAACCGTTCGACTGCGCTGTCCGCCGTGTTCATCGCCTGGGCGTGGCAGCAGACCGTCCTGGCCATGATCCTCTACCTGGCCGGGCTGACGTCGATCCCCGGCGAGCTGGTCGAGGCGGCCAGGGTCGATGGAGCGGGCCGCTTCCAAGTGTTCCGCCGGGTGATCGTGCCGCTGCTGCGTCCGATAACGACGGTCGTGCTGTCGCTGATAGCCATCAACTCGCTGCGGAACTTCGACCTGGTGTTCGCCATGACGCAGGGAGGCCCGGTTCGAGAGACCGAGACCATGCCGATGCTGGTGTGGCGCATCCTGTTCCGCCAGCATGAGCAGGGACTGGCCAGCGCAGTGTCGCTGATCCTGTTCGCCATGACGCTCGTCGTGGTCGGCGGGCTGACGTGGTGGGGCCGGCGAGGCAGCTATGTCGACTAGCACCACCTGCGCCGTTGCCCGAGAGCAGGCCGCGGTGGAGAGCGCCGCACAGGAGCACGAGGCGGCGCGCCGCGGCCGCGTGCTGCGGCGGCGCGCCGGGATGGTGCTGATAGTCGTGTTCGTAGCGCTCTATCTGGTGCCGGTGGCGGGCGTCGTCTCTACCTCGCTCAAGACCAATGCCGAGATCGCCGAACGCGGCATCTGGGCGCTGACCGGACAGCTGACCCTGGCCAACTACATCGACGTGTGGAGCACGGCCAACACGGTCCGCTACCTGATCAACTCGTTCCAGGTGGCCATTCCGGCGGTAGCCGTCTCCATCGCCGGCGGCACGCTCATCGGCTACGCACTGGCCAAGTTCCGGCCCCGGGGCGGAACCATCATCCAACTGGTAATCGTCTCGGGGCTCTTCGTCCCTCCCCAGGTGCTGCTCGTCCCGCTGTTCACAATGTTCAGGAGCCTCGACCTCCTCAACACCCTGTGGCCCATGATCCTGATCCACTCCGCGGTGGGGTTCTCGATCTGCACCCTGGTGATGCGGAACTTCTTCGAGCAGATCCCTGACTCGCTGAGGTACGCGGCCCTGATCGACGGTGCCAGCGAAGGCGACGTCTTCTGGCGGGTCATGCTGCCGCTGGCCCGACCCGCGCTGGCTGCCCTGGCCACGCTGCAGTTCACCTTCATCTGGAACGACTTCCTGTACCCGCTGGTCTTCACCAGCGCCCGTGACGACGTGGCCACCATCATGCTGGGGCTGCTCAATGTGAAGGGCCAGTTCACGGTGGCCTACGGCACCCAGGCCTCGCTGGCGGTGATCGCCAGCATCCCCACCGTCGTGGTGTTCTTCGTCTTCCAGAAGCACTTCGTTCGGGGCCTGCTGTCCGGGGCCCTCAAGGAGTAGCCGTGCTGCGAGTGGGAATCATCGGATGCGGGCGGATCTCGGATCTGCACATGCTCGGCTACCGGGGCCGCGACGATGCCAGGATCGTGGCGCTCTGCGACGTCGATCCCGAGAACACGGCAGCCAAGTCGAGGCAGTGGCAGCTGCCCGATGCCGCCGTCTTCGAGGACTACCGCCGGATGTGCGAGTCGGGGCTGGTGGACCTGGTCGAGATCATCGTCCCTCACCACCTGCACTACGAGATCGCCGCGTTCGCCATCGGTTGCGACCTGCATGTGTCGTTGCAGAAGCCGATGTCGCTGAGTCTCGCCGACGCCGACCGGCTGCTCAGCGCCGGCTCCGGCACGTCCCGGGTGGTGCGCCTCTACGAGAACTTCCTGTTCTACCCGCCGGTCCTGAAGGCGCTGGAACTCATCGAGCAGGGCGTCATCGGCGAGCCCCTGTCGGTCCGGCTCAAGAGCAACGCCGGGTACAGCCCGAGCGCGTGGGACATCCCCTTGGAGGCTCTGCTGTGGCGCCACCGGCCAGAGGAGTGCGGTGGCGGACCGCTGGTGTTCGACGACGGACATCACAAGTTCTCGCTGGCCTGGATAGTGCTGGGCCAGCCGTCGGAGGTGCATGCCTGGATCGGGTCCACGTTCGTGCTGTCGTTCGAGTTGGACTCCCCGTCGCTGGTCTCGATGCGCTACGAGTCCGGCGCAGTGGCAAACCTCGAGGTCGTGTACTCGCAGGAACTGCTCATCCAGGGCACCGAGCACTACGCCCAGGACGACAGGATGGAAGTGACCGGCGCCGGAGGGGTCATCTGGGTCAACCGGGGCCACGGGCAGATCGGCGAGGCGCCGCCGGTCGTCAGCTACACCGACGGCCGCATCGAGACCTACCAGTGCCCGACCGGCTGGGAGCAGTCCTTCATCGGAGCCACCCGCAGCCTGCTGGACACCATCGCTTCGGGCCGGGAGCCGATCCTCACCCTGGCGGAGGGTCGCGACGTACTCGCCGCCGCGCTCGCCGCGCAGCAATCGGCCAGGGACGGCTCCGTCGTCTCGGTGCCGGACGCGGTCGGCCGGTCGCCACAGGCGGTGAGGTCGGAGTTGCTGCGATCGGCTCCGTCCGGAGGAGGCGCCTGATGGCCGGGGCCGAGCCTCGTGTAGGGGGCGCGCTGATGACCGGCCTCGACGTGCTCGAGGCTCTCGGATCGGCTCCCGGGCCGATCGGACTCGCCGAACTGGCCAGAACGCTCCAAGCCGACAACGGCCATGTGCACCGGCTGCTGGGGGTGCTCACAAGACGCGGCTACGTTCATCGCGACGAGGCCAACAAGACCTACACGCTGGGCGCGGGTGTGGTTCAGTTGGCCGGCTCACTGCTGCGGAACATGGACATCGTGGCCCAGGCCCGCCCGCTCATGCTTGATCTGATGAACATGACGGGCGAGTCGGTCCACCTCGCGCACCGGACCCTCACCGGCGGCGTCTACATAGCCAGGGAGCGGCTGGCCCGCAAGATCACCGTCGAGACGGAGATCGGGGCTCCGGTGGTCGTGCACGCAACCTCCACCGGGAAGGCCCTGTACTGCCGCGACTCGGCCGAGGATCTGGGGCAGGTCATCGATCTCGACGCTCTCGAGAGATTCACGGAGCACACCATCACCGGCCAGGCGGAACTGCTCGGCGACCTCGCCGCGACTGCCGGGCGGGGCTTCGCGCTGGACAATGAAGAACTCAACATCGGGGTTCGCTGCGTCGCTTCGCCCGTGGTCGACATCCGCGGGAACATCCGAGCCTCCATCGGCATATCGGGCCCTGCGACGCGCCTCGACGAGGAGACGGTAGGAAAGTGCGCGGTGTTGGTGTGCACGGCGGCCAAGTCCCTGTCGGAGCTTCTGGGCGGCGAATGGGACTTTCCGCTGCCCTCACCGGAGCCCGTCGTATTCGAATGAGCGCCACACCAGCGGAGGCGTCGAGCAACGGCGCGTACCGCACAACCGCGGCGCGCGACCGGAGCCTGGAGCGGCTGACCAACCAGGACCACGACGCCCTCATCGTGGGCGGAGGAATCAACGGCGCCATATCGGCGCTGGCCCTGGCCACTCACGGGCTGCGGGTGGCACTCGTCGACTCCGAGGACTTCGGCTCGGGTGTGAGCCAGGAGTCGTCCAACCTCATCTGGGGCGGCTTCAAATACCTCCAGTCCTACGACATCGCGCTGGTCGCGGGGCTGTGCCGCTCCCGCAATCTGCTGGCCCGCTCCTACGCCAGCCGCATCCAGGAGGTGCGGTTCCTGGCCGCGCTGGGCCCCACATCTCCCTACTCGCCTACCTACGCGGCATTGGGCGCGCACGCCTACTGGGCCCTGGGCCGATTCGCCACCGGTCGTCCCCGATTCCTCTCGTCGAGTTCCCTGGCGATGGCCGAGCCCGCCATCGACTCCGAAGACGTGCAGGGTGCCGTCGAGTACTCGGACTACCTGCTGGCCGACAACGACGCCCGCTTCGTGCTGCAACTCCTGCTCGATGCGGTCGACAACGGTGCGGTGGCGGTGTCCAGAGTGAGGCTCGACGGCGCGGAGCGGGCCCGCCGCGGCTGGCGGGCCGGCGTGACCGACCGGCTGACGGGCAACCGCCACTCGGTGTCGGCCGCGATCCTGGTCAACGCAGCCGGCCCGCGCGCCACCGAGCTCGCCAGACTGGCCGGCACCACGCTGAGCCAGGATCTGTGCTACTCGAAGGGAGCCCACATCGTCGTGCCCCAGGTGACCGAGTCCGGGAGGGTGCTGGCGTTCTTCGACGACGACCAGCGGCTCTTCTACGTCATCCCGATGGGCCACCGGTCGTTGATAGGCACCACCGACACCCGCGTCGAGGATGCTGAGGCGTCGATCACCCACGACGACCGGGACTTCCTTCTCGAGCAGGCCAACGCCCGGCTCCGGCTGCCCGGCGTCCTCCGCAGCGATGACGTGATCGCGTACCGCTGCGGTGTGCGCGCCCTGGTGGTCGACGAGGACACCGACACCGATCGCGACTGGACCGAACTGTCGCGCCGCCACGCCGTCGAAGCCGACCAGCAGCGGGGGACCATCTCGATTCTCGGCGGCAAGCTCAGCGACTGCCTCAACGTGGGTGAGGAGGTTGTCGAGGCTGCTCGCGAATGCGGCCTCGAACCCGTGATCCCGAGCCGGGCCTGGTTCGGCGAGCCTCCCGAGGCTGTTCGGACCCGTTTCCACCGCAGTGCGGCGCGGGTGGGAATGGACGAGTCCGCGGCGGCGAGGCTGTGGCGCCGTCACGGCCGGCGGGCGCTGGAGGTGGCCGACGTGGTCGGCGAGTCCCCTGAGTTGGGAGCGCCTCTCAGCGATCGGGTCGAGTGCTCCGCGGCCGAGGTCATGGTCATGGCCCGCCATGAGCACATCCTGACCATGGACGACTTCCTGAGGCGCCGTACCATGCTGGCGATGCTCGAGACCGCCGAGACATTGCGCCGCGATCCGGGCGTCGAACGGGCCGAGAGCCTCCTGTTTCAATCAGCGGCATGACTGTCGTTCTGGCCATCGATGCGGGCACCACCAGCGTGCGAACCATCGCTTTCGACGGCTCCGCCCGGATCGTCGCCTCGGCCCAGCACGAGTTCCCCCAGTACTTCCCCATGCCCGGGCGGGTCGAGCACGACGCCTCCGAGATCTGGAACGCGGTGCAGTCCACGCTGGCAGAGGTGAGCGGCCGGCTGGAGGAGCCGCCCGCGGCGATCGGTGTGACCAACCAGCGCGAGACGGTGGTGGCCTGGAGCCGGCGGCGCTCCGAACCGGTCCACCGGGCCATCGTGTGGCAGGACCGACGGACCGCGTCGCGATGTACCCAACTCGAACGGGACGGTGCCCTGCCCATGGTGCGCGAGTGCACCGGACTCGTGCTCGACCCGTACTTCTCGGCTTCCAAGCTGGAGTGGATGCTCACCGAGGGCGGGGTAGCCGACGGCCCCGACCTCGCGCTGGGGACGATCGACAGCTGGATCGTGTGGAACCTCACCGGCGGCGAGGTGCACGCCACCGACGCCACCAACGCCGGCCGCACGATGCTGTTCGACATCGGGGCCCTGCGGTGGCATCCGGACCTGTGCTCGCTGTTCGGCGTTCCCATCGAGGCGCTGCCGCAGGTCCTGCCCTCCAGCGGCATGTTCGGAGTCACCGGCTCGAACGCGGCGTGCGGCCGCGGTGTGCCCATCACCGGGATCGCCGGAGACCAGCACGCCGCTCTCTTCGGCCAGGCCGCCTTCGCGCCCGGCGACGCCAAGAACACGTACGGCACCGGCTCGTTCGTGCTGATGAACGTCGGGGCAGAGGTACCGCCGCCCGCGGACGGCCTGCTCACGACGGTCGCCTGGCTGCTGGACACCCCGCAGGGCCCGGCCCCGACGTACGCGCTGGAGGGAGCGATCTTCGCCACCGGGGCGGCCATCCAGTGGCTCCGAGACGGCCTCGGGATCATCGAGCAGGCCGCGGAGATCGAGGAGCTCGCCCTGCAGTGCGACTCGACCGGCGGGGTGTTCCTGATCCCGGCCTTCGCCGGGCTCGGCAGCCCGCACTGGGATCCCTACGCCCGCGGCGCCATCGTCGGCCTCACCCGAGGCACCGGGCGAGCAGAGATCGCCCGGGCCGCGGTGGAGGCCATGGCCTACCAGACGCGCGACGTCGTCGAGGCCATGGCCGCCGCCACCTCCACACCGGTTCGGAGCCTGCGCGTCGACGGGGGCGCTTCGGTGATGGACTCCATGCTGCAACTGCAGGCCGACCAGCTGGGAGTGGCCGTCCAGCGCCCCGAGCTCCAGGAGGCGACCGCGCTGGGGGCCGCCTACCTGGCCGGGCTGGCCACCGGCGTCTGGCCGTCGCTGGAAGCAATCGCCGGGCACTGGGAACTCGACTTCGAAGCGATCCCCAGCGCGGAGAGAGCCCCCGCCGACGTCGCCTATGCCGACTGGAAGCGGGCTGTGGAGCGGAGCAAGGGATGGGCGACGGAGTGAGCCGGGTGGCGGTGGTGACTGGTGCAGCCGGTGCCATCGGCTCAGCGGTGTGCGCTCGCCTGCGGGCTTCAGGGGACACGGTGGTCGGCCTGGACACGGCCGCGGCCCCCGGGAGGGCCGGCACGGAGATCCTCGCTTGCAACGTTGCCGACACCGAGTCGGTCGCCGAGGCCTTCGACGCCATCCGCGGCCGGCACGGAGACCCGGCCGTGCTCGTCAACAACGCAGGCGTCACCGGCGCCGGGGGAGTGGAGGACGAGAGCCCCGAGGACTGGCGCCGCATCATCGACGTGAACCTGACCGGCGCCTACCTGTGCACCCGCCAGGTCGTCGCGGGCATGCGCGCCGCGGGCGGGGGAAGGATCGTCAACATCGCGTCCGTCAACGCCCGCTTCGGCGGATCGCCCCTGTCGGGTCCGGCCTACGCGGCCAGCAAGGGCGGGCTGGTCACCCTCAGCCGCTTCCTGGCCCTGCACCATGCCGCCGATCGCATCACCGTCAATGCGGTGGCCCCCGGGCCCCATGACACGCCCATGTGGCACGCGCTCGACCCCGCATGGCGCGAGCGCATACTCGCGACCGTGCCCGGCGACGCGCCGGGAGACCCCCACGACCTGGCCGCAGTGGTGGAGTTCCTGTGCGGACCGCACGCCGGCTACATCACGGGAGCCACCATCGACGTCAATGGCGGTCAATGGATGGGCTAGCCCGCCGGGCTATGTTCGAGAGCCGTGGCAAATGGCCGGCCGACCATCAAGGACATCGCGCGGGTGACCGGAGTCTCGGTGGCCACCGTCAGTCGAGCCCTGCGCGATCTGCCCTACGTCGCGCCCGCGACACGCTCCAGGGTGGTGGAGGCGGCGGCCGAACTCCAGTACGCGGCCCACCCCCAGGCCTCCCGCCTCGCCTCGGGACGGACCTGGACCATCGGGGTAGTGGCGCCCCAATTCGGGACATGGTTCCCGTCCCGGGCGTTGGGCGGCATCAACTCGGTGTTCGCCGGGGCGGGCTACGACCTGCTCATCTCGATGATGGCAACTCCGGAGGACCGTCGGCGGTTCCTTCATGAAGCCCGCTCCTTCTGCAGGCGTGTCGACGGGATGATCTTGATCGACACCTTCGTCAGCGCGGAGGGCAACTCGGCCGGCGACTTCTTCGACCGGCCCGTCGTCGCGGTGAACGAGCGTCTCGAGGGCGCCTCATCGATCTTCATCGACAACCGGCTCGCAGCCAGGCGGGCCGTGGAGCACCTCATCGAACTGGGGCATGAGCGCATCGGCCTGGTGGTGGGCCCCCAGTCGGCAGACCTTCCGACGCCGGTCCCCGCACAGCGCCTCCTCGGCTATCAGGACGCCTTGCGAGCGGCAGGGCTGCCCTGCGCTCCCGAACTGGCGGTGAGCGGCGAATGGACGGCCGCTGGCGGCACCGTCGCAGTGTCCAAGCTGCTCGAATGCGCCGAACCGCCCACCGCGGTGTTCTGCATGTCCGACCAGATGGCGTTCGGCGTGCTGTGGTCGGCCGCGAGACGCGGCCTGAACATACCCGGCGACCTCTCAGTGATCGGCTTCGACGACCACGATCTCTCCGAGGCAATGGGACTGACCACCATGCGACAGGCGGTGGACGAGATGGGTGTGCGGGCCGCGCAGACGGCGCTGGCGCTGATCGACAACGAGCCGGTGTCCGACATCACTTGGGACGTGCCCCTGATGGTGCGGGAAACGACCGCTCCGCTGGGTTGATTCCGGGAGTTGGGCGCGCCACGGTCCCGACTGCAAACATTTGCATCCCTGGGAGGGACATAGAAGGAGTCAGAGGAACTCCTCGGCGCCCACGTCCAGGCAGTGCTGGGTGTGCCGTTGGATCATGGTCATGAACATCTCGTCGCTGCGGGGGTCGGTACTGCTGGCGGTGGAGCCCAGGACGGTGATGATCACCCCGTGCATGGCGCCCCGCCGGTACAGGTCCCAGCATTCGGCTTCGCCCAGCTCGACGCCGGCCTCGCCGAACTGCCGCCGGCAGCCTGACAGCAGGTCGCGTTCCCAGGCTCTGCGGTCGTCTGCTTCGATGCTGCCGCCTATGAAGTAGGAGACATCGGTGAGCGGGCCGGAAACGGCCACGGTCTGCCAGTCGACGGTGGTGGCGATGTCGCCGCCGAACAGGATGTTCTCGCTGCGGAAGTCGCCGTGCACCAGCGTGGTCGCCCCCTCGTAGGAGGAGGCGGCCGAGGAGAAGTTGGCCACGTAGCGCTCGCCGAAGGCCAGTTGGCCGCGGTCGAGGCCATGACCGAACCGGTCCACGAACCCCGGCCAGGCGTCGACGAGCAGCATCTGCGCGAAGTCGGCGTTCTTGCCGTGAGCCCTGCCCACGTGGTCCATGTCGAGGATGCTGTCGTCGCCGTAGAACGCGGCGGCCAGCTTCACTGCCTCGCGCAGCGCCAGGACGGTGTGCGCACGGGTCTCGCCCACCATCTGGACGCCCGGCTCGGCTGGGGCCAAGTCCTCCAGCAATATCAGGAACGACAGGCGGTCGGCGCTGATCTCGCTGCCGTACACGGCCGGGATGCGGATCGACGCTCTCGGAGCCAGCACCCGGTAGAACATCGCCTCCCTGTAGTAGATGCCCACCGTGCCGGCCAGGGACCGGGTCCGCTCGTCGGCGGCGGGGAACTTGGCGACCAGCGTCGAGGGCGCGCCGCCCGCAGCGCCGTCATAGGACAGGAAGTAGCGGGCGTTGCCGCCCATCTTGCCCGTGCCGATCAACTCGAAGCGGGCCTCGGCCACCCGTCCGCCGGCCAGCAGGCCCGCGGCCCGCAGGTAATTCGTCAGCTCGTCGGGTCCGAGCGCCTCCGGCCTGGTCGGGAAGTCGGTCACGACCTGGACGGGCCGGCCAGGTTCAGGGGCGGGTCCCGAACGCCATGCTCGGGTTGTCGGGCAACTCCGCAAGCGGCTCGGCCACTTCGGCCACTGTCGGCCCGACCCCCACCTCAGCCAGAGCGTCGAGGTCGAGGTCGTACACCTCCGCAGCGGTCGCGCCGAACAGCAGCCGCAGGTCTTCAGGCGACCAGTCGCAGAACACGTGCCGCAGCGACGCCACCGAGTCGGGGAAGGTGCCCTCGGCGTGGGGGTAGTCGCTGCCCCACATGAACCGGTCGACCCCGATCTGCTTGATCGCCTCGGCCTCGTCCCGTCCCGGGAAGCTGGCCCCCATGTAGCAGTTGCTCAAGAAGTAGCTGCTGGGCGGGTTGCGCAGCTGCGCAGCGTCCGCCGACATCTCCCCGACATTGCCGCTTCCGGTGAAGAGCCGCCAGAAGGCGTCCATCTTGGAGAGCGTGGCCGGGACCCACCCGACCCGCTGCTCGGTCATCACGAACTTGAGCTCCGGGAAACGCTCGAACACGCCGCTCAGGATGAGGTGCCACAGGCTGCGGTTGGCGAAGAAGGGCACCTCCATGATCATGAAGAAATTGCGGTTGGGCGAGTCCTGAAGGTCGGGGATGCCCGCGCCGCCGTGCTGGTTGACCGAGAGCGCCGTGTCCTGGCAGGCGGCCCACAGCGGGTCGTAGTAGTCGCTCCACAGCGCCGGTACACCGGAGTCGGGAGGGACCGCAGGCACCAGCACACCCTTCAGCCCGTGTTCCGCGGCCCACTCGACCTCAGCGACGGCCGCTTCGATGTCGTTGGGGAACACCTGGGCGAGGCCGGCCCGGCGCCCCGGGAGCTCTTGGCACCAGTCGGCCAGCCACCGGTTGTGGGCCTGGAGACCGGCCCACCTCTCCTCGAACTCGGCCGCCGTCGCGGGTGGGCGGGCGACCAGCAGACCGGACGGGAAGAACGGGGGAACGGTATTGGGGAACACGACCTCGGCGACCTGGCCGTCGGCCTCCAGCTCCCGCCGGCGGACCGGGGTGTCCCAGTTCCGGACCCGCTTGGAGTCCCGGAGGTCGGCGAAGGGGTTGATGTAGGTCTGCTTCCAGGCGTCGAAGTCGGCGTGCAGCCTCGACGGCAGGTAGGGCCGGTAGTCGTCGATGTCGCCGCCCGCGTGGCAGTCCGCGGACACGATCGTGTACCGGTCCCCGTTTGTCGTTGAGTTCATCATCACCTCATCCTGGCAGGGGCGGGAGGAAACCCAACGCTAGTCCCGGGAGTCCTGAGTGCTCGATGGCCCGAACTGCTGCTGGAGTTCGCGCTTGAGCACCTTGCCGGCCGGGTTGCGGGGCAGCCCATCCACGATCTCGAGGCGCTCGGGGGTCGCCTGGCGGCGCAGGCCGGCGGCCGCCAGCGCGGCGCTCAGACCCTCCAGCGTGACTCGGGCGCCCTCGGCCTGAACCACCACCGCGCACACCGACTCGCCGGTCCGCTCGTGGGGCAGCCCGATCACGGCCGCGTCCGCGATGCCGTCCAGCCCGAACAGCAGGTCCTCGACCTCCTTGGCGGAGATGTTCTCGCCGTGACGGATGATGATGTCCTTGAGACGTCCGGTGATGGTGACGTAGCCGTCGGCGTCGATGACGCCCAGATCGCCGGTGCGGTAGTAGCCGTCGGAGTCGAAGGCTTCGCCGTCGAGCGAGCTGTCCATGTAGCCCAGCATCACCTGGGGACCCCTGGCCCGGAGCTCGCCCTCGACGCCCGGCTCGCACCGGGTGCCGTCGTCCGACACCGCGATCAGGTCCACTCCCGGCAGGGCCCTGCCCTCGGTGTTGGCCAGCTTCTCGTCGGGATCGTCCACCGCGCCGTTGGTCAGCACCGGCGCCTCTGTGAGCCCCCAGCCGGAGGCCACGCCGACCCCGCCGAGCTCTTCGACCACTCGCCGGTGGATCGCCGGAGGGATGGGAGCGCCGCCGCCGGGGCAGACCTTGAGACGGGGGAACAGGGCCCGGTCCAGCCGCTGCTGGGCGGCCAGATACATGAGATAGAAGGGCGTGCCGGTTCCGGCATGGGTGCAGCCCTGCTCGGACAGGAACCGGACCGTGGCCTCTGGATCGACGGTCTCGTCGAGCAGGTGGGTGCAGCCCCGCTCCAGCGCCATGAACAGCAGCCCGATGCCGCCGATGTGGGGGAACGGGAACACCAGCGAGTAGCGGTCGCCGGGCTGCACATCCAGGCGTTCGGCCATCGGACCCCCGAAGGCGCCGACGGTCTGATCGCTGTGCTTGGCCCCTTTCGGGTCCGCCGTCGTCCCCGACGTGTAGCAGATCCAGCGCACGTCACCGGGCTCGGCCGCGACCGCGGGCGCGAGCCTTGCGGGGTCTCCCCGCGGGAACGACTCCGGACCCACGGCGAGCGTCCGGAGTCCGTCCAGGTCCCCGGCGATCTCGGCGGCCATGGCCCCGTAGTCGAAGCCGGCGAAGACGCCCGGCGAGATCAGGTACTTCGAGCCGGCCTGGCGAGCGCAGAACCCGACCTCGCGATGACGGTAGATGCCGATGATCGGGTTCTGGACCGCTCCGAGCCGCGACAGGGCGCCGGCCAGGACCACGGTGTCGACCCACGTGGGCAGGATCCAGGACACGACATCGCCCCGGCCGATACCCAGGTCGGCCAGTCCCGCGGCCATGGCCAGGACCCGCTCGCGGTACTGGCCGAAGGTGGCTCGGTCGCCTTGGCGTGACACGAGCATCGGCTCCCGGGGCCAACGTCGGGCGGCCTGTTCGATCAGGCTCCACAGCGGCGACGGCTTCCGGTCAGCTGACGGCGGCATGCCGGTCATGGTGCCTCCAATGCGGACCAGAGGGCCCGCTTGACCGTTCGCAGTGCGGCCGGATCGTGTTCCGCCAACCGCTGCGCCACCGCGCCGGCCCGGTCGCGCACCTCCTCGGCGGCCACCACCTCGGAGACGATGCCGAGCTGGTGGGCCCGCGCCGCGCTGAGGCGCTCGTGCGCGCCCATCAGCGCCATCCGGGTCACCGACTCCATGGGGGCCTTCTTGAGCAGCCCGATCGTCTCGAACGCCGACACCTGCCCGACCGACACGTGCGGGTCCAGGAACGTCGCGTCCTGACTAGCCGGAGCGCTCAGTCCCGTATGGCCAGGCCGGTCTCCAGGTCGAAGAAGTGGGCGTTCTCCACGGTGACGGCCACGTCGATGGTGTCGCCAGAGCGCACCGAGGTGGTGGGGTTGAACCGGGCGTGCACCCTGGTCTCGGAGGTCTCCGCCGCGCTGATCTCCTCATCGCTCAACTCGAGAGCCTCCTTGGAGATGACCGGCTTGGCGTCCACGTCGAAGTAGGCGATGATCTCGAAGCCGAGCGCCTCGGTGTGCAGCACCGATGCCCGGACCCGCTGATCGGCCGGATGATCGGAGACGACCGCGGCATCCTCCAGGTCCTTGGGCCGGAGCCCCACGGCCACATGCCGGCCGAGGTAGCCCTCCAGGGCCGGCCTGCGCCCCAGGACCTCGTCGGGAACGGCCAAGGACTGGCTGCCGAGCGCCAGCCGCAGACCCTGGCCGTTGCGGGTCAGCACGCCTTCCATGATGTTCATCGAGGGCGACCCGATGAAGGCGGCCACGAAGATGTTGTCGGGCTCGTTGAACAGCGTCATCGGTGTGTCGACCTGCTGCAGCACCCCGGCGCTGATGACGGCCACCCGGTCGGCCATGGTCATGGCCTCGACCTGGTCGTGGGTGACGTAGAACGTGGTGATGCCCACCTCTCGCTGAAGGCCGGTTATCTCGGCCCGCATCTGCACCCGCAGCTTGGCGTCGAGGTTGGAGAGAGGCTCGTCGAGCAGGAACACCCGGGGCCGGCGCACGATGGCGCGGCCCATGGCCACCCGCTGGCGCTGACCGCCCGAGAGCTGGGCGGGACGCTTGTCCAGCTGGCTCTCCAACTCGAGGATGCGGGCCACGTCCATAACCCTCTCCTTGATCTCGGCCCGGGGGCGGCGGGCCAGCTTGAGCGAGAAGGCGATGTTGTCGTAGACGCTCATGTGCGGGTAGAGCGCGTAGTTCTGGAAGACCATGGCTATGTCGCGGTCCTTGGGCGGTAGCTCGTTGACCACCCGCTCGCCGATCTTCAGCGTCCCCGACGTGATGTCCTCAAGCCCTGCGATCATCCGCAGGGTGGTGGACTTGCCGCAGCCGGAAGGGCCCACCATCACCAGGAACTCCGCCTCGTTGATCTCGAGGTTGAGATCCGTCACCGCCCGGAACCCGTTGTCGTACTCCTTGTTCACTTCCTCCAGAACGACGTCGGCCACCGGACACTCCCAGAACGCTCGTAAACGCTTGCAACTTCACGATAACACCAAGAGGCTGCGCGGGGTAGGTGACGGGCGCCTCGACGTGCAGCGCGGTGATCCCGCTCCTGTTCGCTGCGCTCACGGGCCGCTCGGGCCACGGCCTCGCTCAGCGTCGCCAGAACCCCTCACTAATCGCCGCATGCCCGCTCGGCCTCTGGCCCTCCCGCCGGGCGACGGGAAAGCCCCCGTATCAGCGCTCATCGCGCCGACCGGTCGCGAGTTCGTCGCCGGTATGGGGTAGCTTCGGGACATGAACGTTCCTGAGGACTTGCGTTACTCCAGCGACCACGAATGGGCTCTGGCCGACGGCGACGTTGTCCGCATCGGAATCACCGACTATGCCCAGGACGCTCTCGGCGACGTCGTCTACGTGGAGTTGCCCCAAGTGGGCGACCGGGTCGAGCAGGGCGAGGCGTTCGGAGAGGTCGAGTCGACCAAGTCGGTCTCCGAGCTGTTCGCTCCAGTGAGCGGTGTGGTGAGCGAGGTCAACGATGAGCTCGCCGGGGTACCGCAACGGCTCAACGAGGACCCCTACGGGGACGGTTGGATCTGCACCGTCACATTCGATGACTCCGCTCAGCTCGACAGCCTGCTCGACGCTGACGGCTACAGGGACCTGATAGCGGGGTAGGGAAGTGGCGTCCACGCCGTTCCCGGACCGCGGTCGCAGCAACCGCCGCCGAGCAGACGCCGACATGTCCTGCGGCTCGGAGCCTGAGGGCGAGGACGCCACCACCGAGCACCGGGTGGTGGAGCCCGACGCCTCACCGGGCACGGTCCACGTCGACCGGTCCGCCTTCGGTCGCCACCAGGGCCTGTTCGTGGTCAACCAGGGCCCGAAGGCCGGCGCCCGCTACGCACTGGACGCCGACCTCGTGTCGGTGGGCCGGGATCCGCAGAGCGACATCTTCCTCGACGACATCACGGTATCGCGGCGTCACGCCGAGGTGGCCCGCGACGGGGCCCGGTACTCGATCCGCGACGTCGGCTCGCTGAACGGCACCTACGTCAATCGCCAACTCGTCGATCAGGGCGAGCTCAGCGAGGGTGACGAGGTGCAAGTCGGGAAGTTCAAGCTCATCTTCGTACACGGAACGTCGCCCCGATGAGCCGCGGGTACCGGTCCATCGGCGAGGTTCTCTCACTGCTCGCGGAGGAGCACCCCGACCTGACCATCTCGAAGATCCGCTTCCTGGAGAGCCAGGGGCTCATCGCTCCCCAGCGCACCCCCTCGGGTTACCGGAAGTTCTTCGAAGCCGACGTCGAGCGGCTCAATTGGGTGCTCATCCAGCAGCGCGACAACTTCCTGCCCCTCAAGGAGATCAAGCGTCGACTGGCCGAGGGCGCGGTGGCGAAGACGGCCCCCAAGCGCGCCCCGGGCGAGTCCGAGGCGGCCGCAGCGACACCGTCGCTGTTCGCAGCCCGCTCCCGAGACGAATCCGCCGGAGACGACGTCGAGGCGGTGGAAGCGGTGGACGGCTCGGTCAGCCTCACCCTGGCCCAATTGGCCCGCGCCGTCGGCGTCGACGCCGAGCACATCGCCGAACTCCAGCGGCTCGGCATCATCACGCCGGCAGCGGAGCGGTCCGGTGCCGACAGCGACGCCGGACCGGTGTTCGACCACGATGCGCTGCTGGTGGCGACGACGGCCGCCGCGCTGGCCGACCACGGCATACCGGCCCGCAATCTGAGAATGTTCAAGGTCGCGGCCGACCGCGAGGCCGGCATCTACGAGCAACTGCTGGGCGCGCTGATCGCTCGGGGCGACACGGAGCGACTGCGCGCCGAGCTCGCCGAGATCGTCGACCTGACCGAATCGCTCCGGCGGCGGCTGCTGCAGCGGGCGATGCGCCCCCATCTGGACTGAACACGGTGCCGTCCGACTCCCGGGACCGGGGCGAGCCGCGCGTGCTGCTGACCGCGGCGCAGATCGACGAGATCATCGCCCGTCTGGCCGCCGCGATGTCGGCCCGCTATCCGGCCGGCGTGGTGCTCATCGGCGTACTACGTGGCAGTGTGCCGTTCCTGGCCGACCTCGTGAGGGCCATGACCGTGCCCGTGAACGTCGACTTCATGGCCATCACGCCCTACACCCCGGACTCCGGCCGGGTCCGCCTGCTCAAGGACCTCGATCTAGACATCGCCGGCCGCGACGCGGTGATTGTCGAGGACATCGTCGACACCGGCCTCAGCACAGCCTTCCTCCGTTCGGAACTGGAGAGGCGCCGACCCCGGTCGGTGGCGGTGTGCACGCTCCTGGACCGTCGGGTCCGGCGGGTGGTCCCGGTGGAGATCGACTTCGCCGGAGCCGAGGTCTCCGACTCGTTCGTGATCGGCTTCGGGCTCGACCACGAGGGCCGCTACCGCAACCTCCGCCTCATCGCCGCGGCCGACGTCGAATTGCTGACCGCCGACCCCGACGCATACGTTGCAGCCCTCTACGGATCGACCGAGCGCCAGAGGCCGAGCTTGCGAGGCCCGTGAGCGCAGAGAACACGAGCGGGCAGCACGGCCCGAGCGGCCCGTGAGCGCAGCGAACAAGAGCGGGAGACAGGAAGGGTAGTATTCGGGAGTGCAGCAGATGGAACTGGTCGGGGTGAGGGTGGAACTGCCGTCGAACACGCCGATCGTGCTGCTCCGGGAGATGTCCGAGTCGGCTCGGCTGCTGCCGATCTTCATCGGCGCTCCCGAGGCGACCGCTATCGCCATAGCCCTCGACGGGGTCACCACGCCCAGGCCCATGACCCACGACCTGCTCCGCAACGTGCTCGAGGAGTTGTCGGCCGACGTCGAGCGGGTGGTGGTCACCGAACTGCGTGACAAGACGTTCTTCGCGGAACTGCACCTGCTGCGTGACGGCGGCCGCGTCGTGCTGTCGAGCCGCCCTTCGGATGCCATTGCCCTCGCGGCCCGCACCGGTACGCCGATCTTCGCGGAGGAGGCGGTGATACAGGAGGCGGGCTACACCACCGACGGCGTCGCGGTGGCGGGCCAGCAGCAGGCCGAAGAGGTTGTGGAGCAGTTCAAGGAGTTCATCGACTCGGTCTCTCCCGAGGACTTCGGCAATCAATAGACGGCCGCCTGGGGCCCGTGACTCAGGCTGTGAAGACAGGGCATGAAGAGCCAGTGGTTGACTCGCGCGCCGTGTCACCGTAGAGTTTCCACAGGTGACAGCGTCGTAATTCCGGTGTTGTCATTGCGTTCCTCGTCCGCGACGAGCGCCAGCGACAAGCAAGGAGCGGCTCATGGACCCCACGGCCCACACCATCCACGGCTACAGCGCGAAGCTGACGGCCGATGTTGTCGGCATCACCTACCGGCAGCTCGACTACTGGGCCCGCACCGACCTTGTGGTGCCCTCACTGGCCAAGGCCACCGGCAGCGGGAGCCGCCGCCAGTACAGCTACTCCAACCTGCTCGAGCTCAAGGTGATCAAGCGCCTGCTCGACTCGGGGATCAAGCTGGAGAAGGTCCGGTCGATCTTCGACTACATGCGCAGCGAGCTGCAGGAGGACATCTCGCGGGCCAACCTCGTGATCGACGGATCCAACGTCGTGTGCGCTCGCAGCGACGCCGAGTTCATCGATGTGCTCCAGCGGGGACAGGGCGTGCTCAACGTGCTGCCGCTGTCGAATGTGAAGCAAGAGGTGGATGCGGCCATCATCGAGTTCAGGCCGTCCGCCGATGACACCGACGAAGAGCCTGCGGACGAGGCGGGCGAGGGGTCCGCAGACGAGTTCCACAGGGCGATCGGCGAGTCCTGACCTGATGACGTTCGCCCATCCCTCCGAGCAGGCCTTCGCCAGCCTGCTCGACTCCTATGGGATCCGTTGGGAGTACGAGCCGCGCATGTTCGTGCTCGATCGTGACTCCGACGGAAACACGGCGTGCGGGTTCACACCCGACTTCTACCTGCCCGACTTCGACACGTACGTGGAGCTGACCACGCTGCGGCAACGGCTGGTGAACCGCAAGAAGCAGAAGTTGCGGCTCCTGGCAGAGAACTATCCGGACGTGAGGGTGAAGCTCCTGAACCGTCGAGACATGGAGTGGATCGGCCGCAAGTACGGCCTGCCTGTTGCCGCCTGAGGCCGAGCTTGCGAGGCCCCGGGCCTGAGCGGCCCGTGAGCGCAGCGAACACGAGCGGGCAGCACGGCCCGAGCGGCCCGTGAGCACAGCGAACAGGAGCGGACATGACTGAGGCCGAGCTTGATAGCTGAGGAGTTGAGACAGTCGCCTCTGCGCGAGGTGCATGAGCAGGCCGGCGCCAAGCTGGTGCCCTTCGGCGGCTGGAACATGCCCCTGCAGTACTCCACCGGCACGGTGGCCGAGCACATGGCATGCCGCACCTCTGCCGCCATGTTCGACGTGTCGCACCTGGGGACAGTGCGGGCGCAGGGCGCCGCCGCGCACCGCAGCCTGCAATGGGCGCTGACCAACGATCTGGACCGCGTCGGAGTCGGATCGGCCCAGTACACCCACCTGCTGGATGCCTCCGACGCCTCCGTGCTCGACGACATCATCGTGTGGTGGGTCGGCCCCGACCGGTTCGACGTGATGCCGAACGCCTCCAACACCGACCGGGTCGTCGGGGCCCTGAGGGAGGGGTCGGCCGACCTGGACATTGCGGACGTCACCGCCGACCGGGCGGTGATCGCCGTCCAGGGTCCCGAGGCCCGAGCCCGCCTCGCGGCCGCCGGCGGGGAGGAGGTCGCCTCGATCGGGCGGTTCAAGGTCGCATCCGCCCGTTTCGGCGAGATCCCGGTCACGGTGGCCGGCACCGGCTACACCGGAGAGGACGGCGTTGAGATGGCGGTCGGGGTCGACGACGCCCCGGCGGTGTGGCAGCGACTGGTCGACGCGGGCGTCTCGCCGGCGGGTCTGGGGGCCCGCGACACCCTGCGCCTGGAAGCCGGGCTGCCGTTGCACGGCCACGAGCTGGGACCGGGCATCACGCCGCTTCAGGCCGGACTGGGCTGGGTCGTGCGCTGGGACAAGGGCGACTTCAGGGGCCGGGCCGCGCTGGAGGCGGAGCGCGAGGCCGGGCCGTGGCGGCGGCTCCGGGGCCTGCTGGCCGCCAAGGGCCGCCCGCCCCGCGACGGCTGCGCCGTCCGGCGGGGCGACGAGGAGGTCGGAGTGGTCACCAGCGGCAACTTCTCGCCGGTACTGGGACAGGGCATCGCGCTGGCGTTCCTCGCGCCCGACATCGGTGTCGGCGACGATGTGGTCATCGACGTGCGGGGCCGCGACCTTCCCGCCACGGTGGTCAGACCTCCTTTCCACCAATAGCGGATCCTCACCAGACACGGCCCTTCAAGCCACAGGCGCAGCCCGGTAGGTCGGTGGGTGGCGGCGAGTCAAACGACCGACGAGTAGGGCGAAGCCCGTGTCGGTCGTTTCGGCTCGACGACAGGACCCGCCGACCGGTCTGGCAATACTGCCCCTCAGGGACGGTCTGGCAGCGGCGGCAGCACGTCTACTGCTTGCTGGCGGAGCCAGTGGTCGGCTAGCACCAGCAGGGCCATGGACTCGACCATGGGTACGGCGCGGGGCAGCACGCACGGATCGTGGCGGCCCCGGGCCGCAAGGGTGGCGGCCTCGCCGTCGCGGGTGACGGTCTGCTGCTCCGAGGCAATGGTGGAGGTGGGCTTGAACGCCACCCTCACCACGATGTCCTCGCCGTTGGAGATGCCGCCCTGCACGCCGCCGGAGCGGTTGGAGGCGGTGTGTATGCCGTCGCCGGTGTCGGGGGTGAACGGGTCGTTGTGGGCCAGGCCGCTGAGCCGGGTGCCGCTGAAGCCGCTGCCGATCTCGAAGCCTTTGGCCGCGGGCAGTGACAGCATCGCACCGGCGAGGGCCGCTTCGAGCTTGTCGAACACCGGCTCGCCCAGTCCGGCAGGCACGCCCCGGCAGACGCACTCGACGACGCCTCCCAGGGAGTCGCCGTCGCGCCGGGCGGCCTCTATGGCTTCGACCATCAGGTCGGCCGCAGCCGGATCGGGGCAGCGGGTGGGCCCGGCCTCCACATCGGCGCGGGTGACCGCGGTCGGATCGGCGGCCGCCTCGATGTCGTGCACCGACTGCACCCACCCCAGCACCTCGATGCCGGCCGCGGTGTCCAGCAGCTTGCGGGCGATAGCAGCGGCGGCGACCCGGCCCACGGTCTCGCGGGCCGAGGCCCTACCCCCGCCGGTCCAATCCCGGAAGCCGTACTTGGCGTCGTAGGTGAAGTCGGCGTGGGAGGGCCGGTACACGTCGCGCAGATGCTCGTAGGCCTCGGGCCGGGCGTCCTTGTTGCGCACCAGGATCGCAATCGGGGTTCCGGTGGTGTAGCCGCCGAAAGTGCCCGACAGGACCTCGGCCGTGTCGGACTCGGCGCGCTGGGTGACCAGCCGGCTCTGGCCCGGTCGGCGCCGGTCGAGATCGGCCTGGATGTCGGCGGGGTCGAGAGCCAGCCTGGGCGGGCAGCCGTCGACCACCACGCCGACGCCGCCGCCGTGCGACTCGCCGAAAGTAGTGACCCGGAACAAGGTCCCGAACGTGCTGGCCATGGCGTCCAGCATACGGACCGCCCTATGGGGACCGTGTGTCCCCGGCCGGCGGGTCCTGTCGTCGAGGCCGTCCGACCGACGGGGCTTCGCCCCATTGTCGGTCGCCCGTTCCTCGCCGCCACCCACCGGCCTCGCCTTCGCGCCTCGGCGGTCCGTAGGCCTGCCGCTGTGGGCCAGGCCGCGGCACCGCTGAAGGGGTGATCTAGAGCTCCAGGAGGGCTTGCTCGACCACCTCGGGCAGGGCGGGGTGGATGTAGTACTGGTGGCGGGCCATCTGGTCGACGGTGAGGGCGAAGTGCATGCCCTGGATGAGCTGCTGGATCAACGTGGACGCCTGGGGGCCGATGATGTGGGCGCCCAGCAGACGGCGGGTCTCGGAGTGGGCGATCACCTTCACCGCGCTCTCGGTGTCCTCCATGGCCCAGCCGTAGGCGGCCGAGCTGAAGGGCTGCACATGGCTGCGATAGGGGAGTGAGCGCTCCCGGCATTCCCTCTCGGTCAGGCCGACGCTGGCCACCTGGGGGTGGCCGAACACGGCGTGGGGGATGAACCGGTGGTCGACGTGGGCCGGGTCATCGGGATGGGAGAGGTTGTGGCGCACCACCCGGGCCTCGTGGTTGGCGACATGCTTGAGCTGCACCGGGTTGGTCACGTCGCCCAGCGCCCACACGCCCTCCGCGGTGGTCCGGAGCTGATCGTCGGTGACGACGTAGCCGGACCGGTCGATGCCGATCCCTCCGGCGGCCACGTCCAGCCGGTCGCCGTTGGGTATCCGTCCGGTGGCCACCAGCAGCTCGTCGCCTCTCAGCTCGCGCCGACCGCCGGCTTTGTCCTCTGTGTCCAGCACCACTTCGGCCCCGTCGCGGCGGGCGGCCAGCACCCGGGTGTTGAAGCGGGCGTCGAAGCGGCCGCTGTAGGCGGCATTGAATCGCTCGCGGATCTCTTCGTCCTCCCGGCGCAGGAAGGTGTCGCCCCTCAGCACGAACGTGACGTGTGAGCCGAAGGCGCCCATGACCGAGCCCAGCTCGGCCGCGATGTAGCCCCCGCCGAGGACCAGCAGCCGCTCGGGGAGGGCATCGAGGCGCATGATCGTGTCGGAGGTGTGGTAGCCGCAGCTCTCCAGGCCCTCAATGGCGGGAACGGCGGGGCGGGCCCCGGCCGCGACCACGACCTTGTCGGCGGTGATGGTCTCGTCTCCCACCGCCACCGTGCGCGGCCCACAGAAACGGGCGGTGCCGGTGTACACGGTCACGTTGGGCAGCCCCATCCGGTAGTCGAGTCCGCCCTCCGCGATGGGGTCGATCCGGCCGAAGATCCGGTCGCGCACCGCGGGCCAGTCGACGCCGTCGAAGCTGGTATGGACGCCCAGGCGCTCGGAGTCGGCGGCCGACTCGGCCACCTCCGCGGCGTACACGAACATCTTGGACGGGATGCAACCGACGTTGAGGCAGGTGCCGCCGAACAGGCCGTGCTCGACGATGGCAATGTCCCAGTCGTCGTGCTCGGGCCCTATGACCGAGTTGCCCGAGCCCGCGCCGATGATCAGCAGGTCGAAGTGGCGCATCGAGCGCGGCACCCTACCGGCCGGGGGTCAGGTGCCGGTGAAGTTGGGGGGCCGCTTCTCGGCGAAGGCCCTAGGGCCCTCCTTGGCGTCGTTGGAGCGGAACACCGCCTGGCCGTAGTCCCGTTCGTGGCGCAGGGCGTCGTCGAGCTCCATGCCGTCGCACTCGTGCAGGGTGCGGGTGATGGCTGCGGAGGCCAGGGGGCCGTTGGCCGCCACCACCCCGGCGATCTCGAGAGCCTTCTCCAGGGCCTGGCCGTCGGGGACCACATGGCCGATCAGGCCGATCTCGAGGGCCTCGGCCGCGCTGATGTGCTTGCCGGTGAGCAGGATCTCCGCCGCGTGGGTGTAGGGGATCTGGCGGGGCAGGCGCACCGCCGAGCCGCCCATCGGGTACAGCGACCAGCGGACCTCGCTCACCCCGAAGCGGGCCGACTCGCCGGCCACCCTGATCTCCATCGCCTGGAGGATCTCGGTGCCGCCCGCGATGGCCACCCCCTCAACCGCGGCCACGATGGGCTTGGTCGGCCGGTAGTGGCGGAACAGGGCCTTGTACACGATGTCGGGGTCCTCCGCCATGCGGGCCCGGGTGTCGAGCGGGTCGCTGGCGTCGGCGTCTCCGGCCATGGCCCTCAGGTCCGCGCCCGAGCAGAAGTTGCCTCCCGCCCCGGTCACCACGATGCAGCGCACCTCGGGGTCGTTGGAGGCCTCCTCGTAGGCGTCGTACATGCGGATGAGCATCGGGCCGGTGATGGCGTTCATGCGGGCCGGCCGGTTCATCGTGATGATCATCACGTGGCCGTCGCGTTCGACCAGGGCGTCAGGCATCGTCGGCAAACTCCTCGATCGGCGGGCACGAGCACATGATGTTGCGGTCGCCGTAGGCCCCGTCGATCCGGCCCACCGGCGACCAATACTTGTTGGCCCGCTGGTGGGCCTCCGGGTAGGCGGCCTCGCTGCGGGTGTAGGGGTGGGTCCACTCGTCGGCGGTCACGTCCTCGCAGGTGTGGGGGGCGTTCACCAGCGGGTTGTCCTCCGCGGGCCACTCGCCCCGCCCCACCCGACGGGCCTCCCCGGCGATGGCCAGCATGGCGTCGCAGAACCGGTCCAGCTCGGCCTTGCCCTCCGACTCGGTGGGCTCGATCATCAGCGTGCCCGCCACCGGGAAGCTCATGGTGGGGGCGTGGAAGCCGTAGTCGATCAACCTCTTGGCGATGTCGTCGACGGTGATGCCGCAGGTGTCGCGCAGCACCCGGGTGTCGATGATGCACTCGTGGGCCACGAACCCCTCCGAGCCGGTGTAGAGGATCGGGTAGGCCTCGCTGAGCCGGGTGGCCACGTAGTTGGCGTTGAGGATGGCGACCTCGGTGGCCCGCCTCAGGCCCTCGGCCCCCATCATGTGGATGTACATCCACGGTATGGCCAGGATGCCTGCCGAGCCCCACGGCGCGGCCGCGATCGGCCCCGGTCCGGTCGGCGGTCCCGCCACCGGAGCGAGCGGATGGTTGGGCATGAACGGGATGAGGTGCTCGGCCACCCCGATGGGCCCGACCCCCGGACCTCCGCCGCCGTGGGGGATGCAGAACGTCTTGTGCAGGTTGATGTGGCTGACGTCGGCGCCGAACCGGCCCGGCCGGGCCAGGCCCACCATGGCGTTGAGGTTGGCCCCGTCTAGGTAGACCTGCCCGCCGTGCTCGTGGACGACGTCGCAGATGTGGCGCACCGCGGTCTCGAACACGCCGTGGGTGGACGGGTAGGTGATCATCAGGGCGGCCAGGGTGTCGCTGTGGTCGACGGCCTTGCGCTTGAGGTCGTCCACGTCGACGTTGCCCATGTCGTCGCAGTCGACCACCACGACCCGCATCCCGGCCATCACTGCGCTGGCCGCGTTGGTGCCGTGGGCCGACGACGGGATCAGGCACACGTCGCGCCCGGTGTCGTCCCGGCTGCGGTGGTAGGCCCGGATGGCCAGCAGGCCGGCCAGCTCGCCCTGGGCTCCGCTATTGGGCTGCAGCGACACCGCCGCGAAGCCGGTGATCTCGGCCAGCCAGTGCTCCAGCTGGTCGATCAGACGCTGGTAGCCGACGGTCTGGTCCAAGGGCGCGAAGGGGTGCATGTTGGCCAGCTCGGGCCAGCTCACCGGCTCCATCTCGGTGGCCGCGTTGAGCTTCATCGTGCACGAGCCGAGCGGGATCATCGACCGGTCGAGGGCGATGTCGCGGTTCACCAGGCGGCGCATGTAGCGCACCAGCTCGGTCTCGCTGCGGAACGCCGAGAAGATCGGGTGCGACAGCGGGGGAGTGGTGCGCCGGTACTCGACGGGCCGGGGATCGTCGACGATGCGGTCCAGGATGCGGAAGTCGGCCCGGTATCCGAACGCCTTCCACACCGCCTCCAGGTCTGCGGGCGTCGTTCTCTCGTCGACAGTGGCCGAGACGGTGTCGGCGTCGACCCGGCGCAGGTTCACGCCACCGGCCAGGGCAACCGCAATCACCTTGTCGGCCCGGCCGGGCACGCGGATGCACACCGTGTCGAAGAACTGGTCGTGGACTATCTCGATGCCGTTCTCGCGTAGCCCGTGGGCCAGGATGGCGGCCACCCGGTTGACCCGCCCCGCGATCTTGGACAGCCCCTCGGGCCCGTGATGGATGGCGTACATCGACGCCATCACGGCCAGCAGCACCTGGGAGGTGCAGATGTTGGAGGTGGCCTTCTCGCGGCGGATGTGCTGCTCGCGGGTCTGGAGGGCCAGCCGCAGCGCCGGGCGGCCTGCGTCGTCCTTGGACACCCCGACCAGGCGGCCGGGCAGCGCCCGCTGGTAGTCCTCGCGCACCGCGATGTAAGCGGCGTGGGGTCCGCCGAAGCTCATGGGAACGCCGAAGCGCTGGGTGGAGCCCACGACGACGTCGGCGCCCGCCTCGCCCGGCGGGGTGAGCACGCAGAGGGCCAGCGGGTCGGCGGCCACCGCCACGAGCGTGTCCGAACCGTGGGCCCGCTCGATAATGGATCGCAGGTCCGGGATGGCCCCGGTGGTGCCCGGATACTGCACCAGCAGGCCGAACACGTCTTCGAGATCGGCGGTGGCCGGATCGCACACCACGACCTCCAGGCCGATGGGCTCGGCCCGGGCCTGCACCACCGCGATGGTCTGGGGATGGCAGGCCTCGTCCACCGCGAAACGGTCGCCCTGGCGTCCCCGGCCGACCCGGTGCAGCAGGGTCATGGCCTCGGCCGCGGCGGTGGCCTCGTCCAGCAGCGAGGCGTTGGCCAGATCCATGGCCGTCAGCTCACTGACCATGGTCTGGAAGTTGAGCAGCGCCTCCAGGCGGCCCTGGGAGATCTCCGGCTGGTACGGGGTATAGGCCGTGTACCAGCCCGGATTCTCGAACACGTTGCGCCGGATGACCGCCGGCGTGATGGTCTGGTGGTAGCCCATGCCGATCATCGAGACCATCAGGCGGTTGGAGCGCGCCATCGCGAGCAACTCGTCGTAGTCGGTCAGGCGGGGCCCGAGGGTGGGCAGCTCCATCGGCTCGCGCTGGCGGACATCGTGGGGCACGGTGCGGTCGATCAACTCGTCGAGGTCGGCAACGCCGACCGTCGCAAGCATCTCGGTGATGTCTTGGGGAGTCGGACCTATGTGGCGGCTATGGAAGGCCCGCCGGTCGCGGAGATCGTCAAACCGGGGCCTGGCACGTCTGGTATCTGTCATCGATACGGAAATCTACCCCGAGGGCTCGGCCAGCCCCTATCGCGCTCGGCCCCTAGGCGAAGAGATCGCCCCGGCCGGTCAGGCCCAGCTTGGGGAACGGGCCGAAGAAGCCGTGCTCGTACAGGCCGTAGCCCTCCTGGGGGCCCCGGTCCGGGTCGTCGTAGGTGAAGCGGGCCACCGAGTCGACCACCCCGTACTGGCCCAGGCCCCTGATCTCACTCACCTTGTAAGCCCGGGCCTGCTCGACGAGCTCCTCGCCCTGCCACATGCCGTGGCGCCAGTCGGGCTCGACCCCGTAGCCCGCGCCGATGGAGATGAAGTTGGTGGCCAGAGGCTCGACATCGACGGTGATGGGTCCGCCGGGCGCTTCGGGGAACGTGATGTGCGACCCGGACAGCAGGCGGGTGCCGCTGATGGCGTCGTGGACCCACTCGGGCCGCCCGAGGTAGTCGCGGGGCCGTTCGGGGTCGGTCCACACCCGCATGCCGGTCTGCATGGTGCGGTTGCCGTCGGGCTCCTCGTGGCACATGTAGATCACCCAGTGGTCGCCGTAGTCGGCGGGCATGTAGTTCCACATGCCCGCCAGCACCGAGACGGTCTGGCGGATGCCGTCGGGCTGCTTCTCGCCGACGGGGCGCACGCCCCACGACCGGTCCCGGGCCCCGCCGCAGCGGTCCGGGGTGACCGCGATGTCGTCCCCGTCCACGGTGAGGGTTCCCTCCCAGCGGCCGAGCTGGGCGAACCGCTGGGTGTTGAACACCAGCGTGCCCCGGGTCCGCAGGTACTGGCGGGGCTCCTCGAAGGGGTCGATGGGGGAGGTCCAGGTGACGTCCATGGCGAGCTGCGAGTCGGCCGGCCGGTCCGGCTCCACGATCACCCGCAGCTTGCGCAGCGGCTCGACCACCTCGATGCGCACCGGTCCGACCGAGATGTCGGAGCGGTCGGTGAGGGGCTTGCTAGCCCGCACCGCCAGGTGGTCGTCGCCCCGGGTGACGGCCAGGTAGGCGTCGGTGGTGCCCAGGTTGGGGTACTGGCCCAGCCCGAAGATGGCGAAGTACTCGCCACCCGACGGGTGCAGGTTGAAGTAGTAGCGGTCGTAGAAGTTGCGGTCCGAGGTGGCCGGATGGCGCACGTACTCGGAGGTCTGGTGGACCGGGTAGTCGTCCCAGGCCGAGATCGATCGATACGAGTTCATGGACGGGAACGCTATCGGCGGCTCGGTTCCTGTCCCTTCACTCCTCGGTTACTCTTGCCCCGATGCCTAGGACCCGGGTTCCCGCGGTGGAGGGGCTGTTCACGCTGGACGCCGGCGAGCCGCGGCTGATCGGGGGGCGGGTTCCCGGCACGGATTCGTACTTCTTTCCCAAGCACCTGGGCGGGGCCGATCCCCGGGTCGGCCCGGTCGAGCTCGAGGAGGTGCTCCTCAGCCACCAGGGCCGGGTGTGGTCCTACACCACCAGCCACTACCCGCCTCCGCCGCCATTCGTGGTGACGGCCGAGCCGTACGAGCCCATCACCATCGCGGCGGTGGAGCTGGAACGCGAGAAGATGGTGGTCCTGGGGCAGTGCACCGGCGACGTCGGGCTCGAGGATCTCGAAGTCGGCATGGAGATGGAGCTGGCCGTCGACACGCTCTACAGCGACGACGACTGCGACTACCTGGTCTGGAAGTGGCGTCCGATAGCCGCAGGATCGGAGCACTAGCCATGGACGAGATCGCCGTCCTCGGGGTCGGGATGCACCCCTGGGGAAAGTGGGGCCGCAACTTCACCGAGTACGGCGTGGCCGCGGCCCGCGGCGCCCTCGCCGACGCGGGAGTCGACTACGCCGACGTGGGCTTCGTGTCCGGCGCGGTCACGGTGCGGTGCGGCTACCCGGGCTACGTGGCCGGCTCGACCTTCGCCCGGGCCCTCGGCTTCACCGGGGCCCAGCTGGCCAGCAGCTACTCGGCCTGCGCCTCGGGGGCGACCGCCCTGCAGGTGGCCCGGGGTCAGATCCTCTCGGGCGCCTGCGATGTCGCCCTGGTGGTGGGGGCCGACACCACCCCCAAGGGGTTCCTGGCCCCCAACGCCGGGGACCGCCCCGACGACATCGACTGGCTGCGCTTCCACCTCGTGGGCGCCACCAACCCCGTCTACTTCGGATTGCACGCCAGGCGGCGCATGGACCTCTACGGAGCCACCACCGACGACTTCGCCATGGTCAAGGTCAAGAACTCCCGCCACGGCGCCCACAACCCCAACGCCCGCTTCACCAAGGAGTACGGCCTCGACGACGTGCGCAACTCGCCGGTGGTGTCCGACCCCCTGCGGCTGCTCGACATCTGCGCCACGTCCGACGGGGGAGCGGCCCTGGTGGTGTCGTCGATGGAATGGGCCCGCGACCACGGCCACCTCGATCCCGTGCGGGTGGCGGGCATCTCCACTGTGTCCCCGACGTACCCGGACCCAGTCATCGACCTGCCGTACCTGGCTGCGGACTCGGCAGCCGACCCGTCCGCACCGCTGGTGGGCTTCAAGGAGTCGATCGGGGCCCGGGCCTACGACGAGGCCGGGCTTGGCCCCGACGATGTCGACGTGGCCGAGGTGTACGACCTGTCCTCGGCCATGGAGTTGGACTGGTACGAGCAGCTCGGGTTCTGCCCGGCCGGCGAGGCCGAGCGCCTGCTCCGGGACGGCGACACCGCCATCGGGGGACGCCTGCCCGTCAACCCCAGCGGCGGTCTGGGCGCCTTCGGGGAGGCCGTCCCGGCCCAGGCCATCGCCCAGGTGTGCGAACTCACATGGCAGCTGCGGGGCACCGCCGGGGCCCGCCAGGTCGACGGAGCCAGGGTGGGCATCACCGTCAACCAGGGCCTGTTCGGCCACGGCTCGTCGGTGATCGTCCGCCGCTGACGCCGGAGTCCTCGGCCGAGTTCCGGGCACTGGCAGCTGCGCGGATAGGTGCCGACATGTCGCGTCGCAGCCCTGCCATTCCCGCTCTTGTTCGCTGCGCTCACGGGCCGCTCGGGCCACGGCCTCGCCAACCACATCGAGAATGCACATCCAATCGCTGCCCATCCGCTCGGCCTCTGGCGGCGCGGCGATCCGGCCAGCATCCCCGAAGCGTCCCGACGCCCGCCGTATAGTCGCAGGCCGCAAACAGGTACGGCGGTCAGCGCCGTCTCTCAAAGGAGCAATGAATGAACAAGCGTGATGTTGTAGCTGCTGTGGCCCTCAGAGCCGGCGTGTCCCAGGCCGATGCCGCCAAGTGCATCGATGCCCTGCTCGAACTCGCCTGCGACGAGGTGGCCGCGGGTGGTGACATCAACCTGACCGGCTACCTGAAGATCTCGACGGTGCAGCGGGCCGCTCGAACGGGGCGCAACCCGCAGACCGGCGAGTCTGTGACCATCCCCGCGTCGACCGGGGTGAAGGTCCAGCCCGGCGCCAGACTCAAGGCCGCGGCGAGGGGCTGAGCCGGTTCGTCGCTGAAGCCAGCACCCGTGAACCTGCCCCGACCCGACGAGGTAATCCCGCACCGAGACCCGTTCCTGTTCGTGGATGAGGTCACGGAGCTGGTGCCGGGCGAGCGGATTCGCGGGCGCTGGCATCTGCGCGGCGACGAGCCCTTCTTCGAGGGTCACTTCCCGGACCTGCCCACCGTGCCCGGAGTGCTGATGTGCGAGGCCATCGCTCAACTCGGGGCGGTGGCGCTGCTCGCCGACGAACGCTACGCGGGGCGTCTGCCGCTGTTCGGAGGACTCGACCGGGCCCGCTTCCGGCGGCAGGTGCGTCCCGGCGACACCCTCGAGCTCGAAGTAGAGATGACCCGCCTGTCGAGCCGGGCCGGACGGGGCTCGGGGCGGGCTCTGCTCGAGGGCAAGGTCGCCGCGGAGTGCGACCTGATGTTCGTGATCGCCGACGCCTGACCGGCCAGAGGCCGAGCGGGCAGGCGAGCGAATCCGGCTCATACGGGCGAGGCCGTGGCCCGAGCGGCCCGTGAGCGCAGCGAACAAGAGCGGGCATGACACCGCCGCGACGCGAGGCGGCTTCGTCTACCAGCGCACGTTCAGGAGGCCCCGCTATCCGGCCGGGGCGATCACCAGGGTGCCGTTGTGGCCACCGAACCCGAAAGAGTTCGAGATCGACACGCCGGGTTCCCAGGAAGCCGGTTCGCCCGTCACGACCTGGATCGGCGGCAACTCGGGATCCAGCACGGTGAGGCCGGCGGTGGGCGGTATGAGCCGCTTCCGCATGGCCAGCACCACCGCCACCGCCTCCAGGGCGCCTGCGGCTCCGAGACCGTGGCCGGTGACTCCCTTGGTGGAGGTCACCAGCGGGCCCGGCGAGGTTCCGAACACCTTCGACAAGGCTTCGGCCTCGGCCGCGTCGTTGAGATCGGTGGAAGTCCCGTGCGCGTTGACGTGGACCACATCGGCCGGACCGACGCCCGCGTCGTCGAGCGCCAGCTGCATGCAATGCACCGCGCCACTGCCGCCCGGCGACGGGGCGGTTATGTGATGGGCGTCGGCGGTGGACGCCGAACCGAGCACCTCTGCGAGAATCTGAGCGTCCCGGGCCTCGGCCATGTCCCAATCCTCGAGGACCAGCACTGCGGCGCCCTCGGCCATGACGAACCCGTCCCGCTCCGCGTCGAACGGGCGGCTGACGCCGCTGGAGGACAGTGCGGTCATGTTGGTGAACCCGGCCACCGCGGTGGGGGTGAACGGGGCCTCGGTGCCGCCGGCCAGCACGGCGTCGCAGCGGCCGTCCGCGATGAGGCGGGCCGCGTTGCCCACCGCGTGGGTTCCCGCCGCGCACGCAGTGACCACGTTCTCGGACGGACCCATCCAGCCGTAGCGCATCGACAGGGTCGCGCCCCCGGCGTTGGCCATCATCATCGGCACCAGGAACGGCGACACCCGCCGGGCCCCCTTCTCCTGGAACACACCGATCTGGTGCTCGAGCGTGGATATCCCGCCGACGCCGGTGCCGATCATGGCACCGCAGCGGGTGGGGTCCGCCTCGATGTCGCCGGCCTGAGCCAGGGCCTGATCGGCAGCCGCCACCAGAAACTGCGTGTAGGGGTCGGACCGCCGTGCCTCCTTCGGACTGTCGAAATGGTCGTTGGGGTCGAAGCCGGTGACCCGGCGATCACCCACGGGCGCAGGGCTGCACAGACCTTCGAAGTAGGCCTCTGTGCCTATGCCGGCCGCCGATACGACGCCCAGGCCGGTGACTGCGACCCGCCTGCGCTCGGGCCTGCCCATCAGAGCTTTGAGGTGATCAGCTCGAAGGCTTCGGCGACGGTGGCCACTCCTTCGAGCTCCTCCTCGTCGACGTTGACGTCGAACTCTTCCTCGAGGGCCATCACCAATTCGACGATGTCGAGGCTGTCGGCGTCCAGGTCGTCCGCGAAATCCGCCTCCGGCACCACGTCGGCCTCCTCGACCGAGAGTACTTCCACGGTGCACTGCTTGAAGCGCTCGAAGTTCTCGTCACTCACGGCTTTGTCCTTCCATCTCTGGCTTGCGTTGGGGGTTCCGGACGGGCCGGTGTCGCTGCCACGGCGCCTCAGCCCATCGAGAGGCCGCCGTCCACCGCAAGCACGATACCGGTGACGTAGCTCGCGTCCTCCGAAACGAGGAACTCGACCGCAGCCGCGATCTCGTCCGCCTCGCCGACGCGGCCCAGCGGCACCCGGTCCACGATGGCGGCCAGCTGATCGTCGTTGAGGGCGGCCAGCATGTCGGTGCCGACCGCGCCGGGGGCGATCACGTTCACGGTCACGTTGCGGGACGCGAACTCCTTGGCCAGGGACCGGGCCAGACCGATGAGGCCGGCCTTGGAGGCCGAGTAGTTGGCCTGGCCGGCCTGGCCTCCGATGCCCGACACCGACGAGATGAGCACGATGCGGCCCCACCGGGCCCGGACCATGGCCCTCACCGCCTGTTTGGCCGCCCGGAAGCTGCCGGTGAGGTTGGCGTCGATGACCGCGCCGAAGTCCTCCTCCGACATCCGCAGCACGAGCCCGTCGCGGGTGATGCCGGCGTTGCAGACGAGGATCTCCGGAGTCCCGAGCCTCTCGGTCGTCTCGGCCAGGGCGGAGGTGACCGACTCAGGGTCGGTCACATCGCAGCGGACCCACGTCAGGTTGTGAGCGTCTACTTCTGCGGGCGGCTCGCGGCGGTAGGTGACGGCCACCCGGTATCCGGCAAGGCTCAGCCGGCGGGCGATGGCCAGCCCGATGCCGCGGTTGCCGCCGGTGACTAGCGCTACTCGCCCGGGGCCGACTCCGTCGCCCCCGTCCTCTCCGTCGCTCACGAAGTGCGCCTCACCACCGGGCAGGAGTGCGCCTCACCACCGGACGACGGTGGACGCCCAAGTCATGCCGGCCCCGAAGCCGGTCATGACCACGATCGCGCCGGGCTCGAGAGCGCCGTCGGCGTGGGCCTTGGCCATCGAGAGCGGGATGGTGGCCGCGCAGTTGTTGCCGGTGTGGTCGATGACGTTGTGGCTCTTGGCGAAGTCGATGCCGCTGCGCTTGCAGATGGCCTCGATGATCCTGATGTTGGCCTGGTGGGGCAGCAGGACATCTACCTCCTCGGGGCTGACCCCGGCCCGGTCGAGGGCGATCAGCACCGAGTCGGACACCGCTCGTACCGCCACCTTGAACACATCGCGGCCCTCCATCGTGATGAAGGAGTCGTGGTCGCCCATCAGCAGCCGGCGGTGGTTGCCGTCGGCGCCGAGATCCCACCCCAGCAGCGTGGGGTAGTCGGTGCGCTCGAGGACCACCGACCCGCCGCCGTCGGCGAACAGGATGGCGGTGCCCCTGTCGCTCCAGTCGGTCAGAGGCGACAGCGAGTCGGCGCCGATGAGCAGCACCCGCTCGGGACCTCCCGGAGCGTCGATCATGGCGTTCGCGGTCACGAACCCGTAGGTGAAGCCGGCGCAGGCCGCGTTCAGATCGAACGCGCCGCAGCTTAGACCGAGCTCGGCGTGAGTAACGGCCGCGGTCCCCGGGACCCGCTGGTCGGGGGTGGTGGTGGCCAGAATCATCAGGTCGATGTCGCCCGGCTCGACGCCGGCCATCTCCAAGGCGGCCCGCCCCGACTCGATGGCCATGTCAGAAGTGGGAAGGCCGATGCGGCGCTCGCGTATCCCGGTGCGCTCCCGGATCCACTCGTCGCTGGTGTCCATCATGGCGGCCAGGTCGTCGTTGGTCAGGACCTTCTCCGGCAGTGATGTTCCGATGCCGATGACTGTTGCGCCCATCAAGACCCCCCTGCGGAATCCCTAGTCAATACCATCAGTTCGTCCTCAGCCAGGCGATCGGCTGGCTGGCGGTCACCCGTTCGCCGTCGACGGCCAGCACACCCATCAGCTCCCCCGCGAAGGGGCTGCGGACTTCGTGGTCGCCCACTCGCCCGACCATCTGGCCGACGCCGACCGCCGCTCCGGCGCTGATCCCCTCACTGGGCTGGAAGATGCCGGCGGCGGGGCTCACCACGAGTCTCTCGGTGGCGAACAGGTGCTCCCCCTCGATGGCGGTGGCGGGCCGGGCCGGTGAGGCGGCCAGCGCCTCGAGCAGGCTGTCCAGATCGTCGGGTGCGGCCACCGACAGGGGCCGGCTCCCCTTGAGGGTGCGCTTCACCAGGCGGCCGAGGACCTCTCCGGGGCCCAGTTCCACGAAAGTGGTGAAGCCCGTGTCGCTGAGGGTGCTCAGTGTCTGGCGCCATCGCACCGGGCTGGTGAGCTGGGCCTTGAGCAGGTCCGGCCAGTCGGAGCCCCGGCCGTGGGGGGCCGCATCGACGTTGGCGATCACGGTTCCGAGGGGGTCGCGGAACTCGGTGCGGTCGATGGCCTTGGTGAGCCGATCGCGCGCCGGCGCCATGAACGGCGTGTGGAACGCGCCGCCCACCTGGAGGGGCATCACCCGCTTCGCCCCCAGTTCGCGGGCGATTCCCGCCGCGGTGTCGATGGCCTCGGGCGTCCCGGCGATCACCGCCTGGCCGGGAGCATTGTGGTTGGCCAACCAGACCTCTCCGGGGGCTCGGTTGCAGGCGATCTGCGCGTCGTCGTCGTCGAGGCCGAGCACGGCTGCCATCGTGCCCTCGCGCTCCTCGGCCGCGGCCTGCATGGCGTCGCCCCGCTCGGCCACCAGGGCCACCGCGTCGCCGAAGTCGAGCACGCCCGAAGCGGTCAGCGCCGAGTACTCGCCGAGACTGTGGCCGGCGTGGCCGGCGGCTTCGGTGCCGAGCCGGGTCACCGCATCGAGCGCGACCATGGACATGACGAAGGTGGCCAGCTGGCTGTTGCGGGTCTGGGTGAGCTCGTCGGCGTCGGCGGTGAGCAGCAGCCGGGTGACGTCGCGGTCGGTCACCTCGCACGCCTCCGTCACCAGCTCCCAGGAGGGATGGTCGACCCACGCCTCGCCCATACCGGGCTGCTGGGAGCCTTGGCCCGGATACATGAAGACGATCATCGGTGGATCCCCCTCACCGCGACACTGGACCCGCCGATGCTCTGGGCCGGTTCATGTTCAGACCCTGCGCAGCATCTTCGCGTTTCATGGCAGTCGCTCATGGTCGTAGCGTCAACTCCTCGAATCGCCGGCCCGCTTTCGGCGCAAGACCCAACAGGTTAGACGCGATGACGGCGTGTGCGGCCTGCTGCGTATACAGCCTTCGGCGGGCGCGGGCCGCCTGGTGCCCAGCCGGTAGGCTCGTCTCTCCGGCCCGGATGGCGGAACTGGCAGACGCAGCGGACTCAAAATCCGCCGCCCGCAAGGGTGTGAGGGTTCGAATCCCTCTCCGGGCACACCTCTCCGGGCACTAGGAACTACCTAAACCGGTGGAGGGTCACCTGTCGGCGTGGCTCCTGAGATGCAGCCTGGCGGCTGCTGGTCGGAGGGTTCGTATGTGGCGATCACTTCGCCGTCTGTGATGGTGTATTCGATGGTGCTGTCATCGATGAGGGTGACGAATCCGAAGATGGTCTGCTGGGCGACGGGCCAGTTCGATGGGGGCTTGTGCCCGGCACCGGTCTCGACGGTGCCTTTGGGTGCGTCGGCCAGGTACCAGTGGCGGCCGTTGAGGTCTGCGAGGTAGTCCATCCCGCAGTGGATGTAGAGCGGAAGCCGGTACGTGGTCCCGACGGCCAGTTCGGCGGCGTTCCAGGCGAGTTCGAAGGCGGGCGCCTCAAGGGTCTCGGGCGGCGCCCGCAGCGGGGGCGCCGCGCTGGACGGCCAGCGCGAGGCGAGCACGCTGGGGGCCGAGCCCACCAACACGACGCCGTCGCCGGCGTCGACGACATCGTGGGCCCAGTAGTACTCAGGGGGGTCCACAGCATCCATGTCGACTTCGGCCCAGTGGATGCCGTTGGTGCTGCGCAGCACCACCGGCTCCGCATAGGCCTGACATGAGCGGCGATGGCCCGGCGGAAGTCGGCGGGGAAGTCTCCGCCGATGAGGTCGACGCTGGTTCGTGGTTGCGATGTACGATCAGCGCCGAGGGGGGCCCGATGGCGATGGTGACCCGTTGCCCGAGGTTGGCTCTGGCTGCGGTCGCGGTGGCGCTGCTGGCCGCGGCCTGTAGCGGCGATGCTGTTGTTGCTGGTGACTCGCAGGCCGTCGACGAGGTTCGTGTTCGGCCGCCGCTGCCTTGGGGTGTTCGCGATATCTGGTACCACCAGACCGGGCTGCTGTTGACGGCGGACGAGGACGTGTGGGCCGACCGCCTTGACCGGGTGTGCAAGACCGCTCTGGGTGCCGATGTCGACTCGCCGGTGTGGGATCGGGAGGCCGCGCAGGCTCTGGGCGAGGAATTCGCCGAGGCTGACGGCCTGAGGCCCGACTTGCCGCCACGGTGGCGGGAGCAGTTCTTGAGCGGCCTGTCCACGACGCTGTGGATCATGATCGTGCAAAGGACCGGGCTCGACGGACCCAACGTGTGCTGGGATCGGGTCCCCCCGGAGTTCCTCGACGCAGGCCCCCGCGCCGGCGGCTCGACCAGCGGCTCGACTGGCGGCTCGACCCAGGGGCAGCTGCCCCCTGAATTCGGCACCCACATGACCGAGGAGGCGCTGGCCGCAGTGAAGGCCCGGTTCGACAGGATGTTCTGGCGGGTGGAGCCGCCGCTTCCGCCCCGCACTCGCGACATCTGGTGGGAGGCGACCGGTCTGCGAGCCACCGTCGACGAAGACATCTGGGCCGACCGGCTCAACCGAGCCTGCAACACGCCGGTCGAGGACCCCGTATGGGATGAGGCGACCGCAGCTGCTCTTGCTGAGGAGTTCATACTGGAGGACGGCGGCCAACCCTCGCCGGAGTTGGTCCAAGCCGCAGCAGGCGCCCTGTGGCAGATGACTACGGTGCCGGTGTCGGGCGCGTGCCCATGGCACTATCCGGCTGGGACCTTCGAGCCCGAGTTCGTCGAGCAGATGAAGGAGGAACGGCGAGCCGCCCTCAGCTAGCGCCAGTTCAGGCAGGGCGCAGGACTCAGATCTTGCAGCACAGACCAGCGGCTCTGGCTCAACGGGCATCGCAGCGTTCGCGAGCGTTCCTCAGCGTTCCTGTGCAGGCGCCGCCACTGTTGCTGTGCGGCTGGCCACTTTGGTTCGGGCCCGCCACGATGGCAGCGACGTCGGCGTGGTCGTCTACGACTCCGGGGCGTTGGAGGTGTTGGGCCAGCCGCCGGACAAGCCGGGTTGGGCCGCCGGGCGTCGCAGCGCGATCGACGGCGACTGTGCAGGGAGCTGAGATGTCATCGCGGGTCTCTGCCGAGGCCATGTTGCGAGTGCCAGACGTGCTTGACCGCGTCGGCGTCAGCCGCCGAACGCTGTGTCGATGGCGCGCGGATGGCACATTCCCCCAAGCGCTGAGGCTGGGCGCGAACTCCATCGGCTGGCCCCGTCACATCATCGATGAGTGGCTCGCCAACCGGCCTCCCGCTTGCCAGTGACGCCCCTGCATCACCTGCCTGAGGGCGCCCTGGCCTGTGCATCGACCCAGTGCCTGTGGGAACGTCCGCGACGATTCGGGGGGGGGGTGTGTGATGGCGGATGCGGGCGCAGCTTGTGGCTATCAACGAGTAGCGGTGGGGTGCGGTGGTGGCAGCGGGGGATCGAGCGACCGTGATGTATGTTTCTCATATCGGCTCTGGTATATTTCTCATATGGGCTCTGTCGAGGTATTGGGAAGCCTCGCGCCGGTGTTCTCGACGCGGGAGTTCGAGCGGGCGGCTGGAGTGCGGCCGTCCTCGGCGTCGCGGGCGCTGGGCGAGTTGGCGGCTGTGGGCCGGGTGGAGAAGATCCGCCGGGGGACGTGGCGCAACTTCGTTGTCTCATGGCCGTCCGCGGCCGAGTTCTTGGTCAGCGCTGGCTCTGTTTCGCATCACTGGACTGCGCAGTGGGAAGCGGAGCTGGAGGCGGCCTACGGCGGCGCCGTTCGACGGATCTCAGGTCTGACCGCTTTGGGGATGGCGGGGGCGGCGTTGATCTGCCGGCCAGAGGTCACCGTGGCCGACAGTGTCGCGTTCGACACCGGCGCGTTCGGGTTCGTGTCTTGGCGCGAGCGCCGGGAGTCTCTGCTGGTGGCAGCGGTGCAGCTGACCGAGCGCACATGGGTGTCGACTCCCGGGCGGGCAGTGCTGGAATGCGCCCACTGGCCGCACCGCTCGCACCGCTGGGAGGAGTATCTGGGCCGCATGTTGGCCTACCGCTTCGAGGTGTGCCCGCCGGGCGAGGTCGCCGCCGCCGCCGACGCTTTGGGACGGCGCGCCGGCCTGCGGCGGATCTCGTCGTTGGCGCAAGGCCTGGCCGAGTCCCAGACAGGGCGAAGTCTGGGGTTCGACATCGACCCCCGTTGGGCCGAACTGGGCTCCGCAGCGGTTCGCGGCGACGACTGGATACACCTTGCGCCGCTGCACCGCACCGGCAGCCCGTCCCGCGTTGCGTACCGAGACACGGCCCGCAAGGTCAACTGGGCGGCTGCCCCCGACGCTGTCGCTGCTGTGGTCTCGACATGAGCGGGCCGACCAGCCGCCGCAGCAGATGGGAGCCGGTCGACCTGGTCCAGCACCAGATAGTCTCCGCGGTCGCGGCGCGCCAACAAGGCGTCCCGCGGGTGATGTTCAAGGGCGGGACTCTGCTTCGGGTCTGCTACCGGCGCGACTGGCGGTTCTCAGAAGACCTGGACTTCGACTGGATCCACGCCGACGACACCAAGCCAGCCATACAGGACTTCTTTGACCGAGTCCTCAATTCGGCGTCGAGAACTTACCGGACCGCGTTCGACACGAAATGGGGCGCCAACAAACTCAACATCTACTGGGAGCTGCCCAACGCCACGACCGGCGTCATCTTCACCGACGTGAAACCCCGCCAGCACCCCGGGGCCGGGCCCACTGCCGCGCACTGGACCATCTTGGACAGATACCCACAAGTCGACACCACCAACCCCATCTTGGGATACTCACCGGCTTCGATGCTGGCAGCAAAACTCGACTGCATCGCGAACCCCTACCGGCTCGCCCCACGCGACTACTACGACCTGAACCGCCTGCTCCAAGATCCCTCGATAGACACCAACGCGGCCCTCGATGAGTTCACCGCACGCCACCAAGACGCACACCCCGCCACAGCTGGCCGCGACTGGTTCGACATCCTGTTCGACAACGCGTACCAACACGAAGCAGAACTCGCTGAAAAATGGACCGAGATCACCCGAACAGGCATGATCCAAGACCCACACCAGGACTTCGCCGCCATGCTCGGCATCGTCATCGACGCCACACAACACGCCCTCGACGACTACACGGCCACAAACACCATCTCACACCCCGACCTCCGTACCCCCAACCTGCCGCCGTCGAACCGGCCAGCACCAGGCCTAGGAATCTGAGAGACTCCCAGACGGCCCCGGCACCGTCGAGACGTACCGTGCATCGTGGGACAAGACGTAGAAGCTCGAGCAGACGAGGGATTGCGGTGCTTGGGCATCGCGGCGACAGCCGCCGATGTGGGGTCGATCTCGCGCAGGCCGCGGCCCATCGCCCACTTCATGGTCGGTAGCATGGCAAAGCATGGGATGATATGTTGAACATCGAACCTTGCCACCGGGTGTCAGCGGTAGGCCAGTCAGCATGACACTGCTCGACAGGATCTCTGCCGAGGACATCTGAGAGGCATTCCCGTGACCGCAACGACAGCCGAACCGACCCAGATGGCCCACACCCCCGACCCGCGACCCGACCCGCCCGCAGCCGCCGAGTCGAACGCGGCTGAGGCCGGAGGCCACCGCTGGGCCATACTCGGCGACCACCCGCTGCTGACCGCGTTGGCCACCCTCGCGGTGGCGCTGCTCGTCCTTGCGTTCGCCCAGATCCACAATCGCATCGACCGCCTCGAAGACACCATGAACATCGGGTTCGCCGAGCAGGACGCGAAGATCGACGCGCTCGACGCGAAGATCGATGAGATCAACCTGAAGCTGACTGCGTTGATCGCTGTGTTGAACAAGACCGTCGAGGTCGACGCGGCCATCGAGGGCAGGCTGCTGGACTCCGAGCCCGACGCGGACGACCCCGGCGCCGTACCGGGCTGATCCGGGCCGGGCGTAAGCCCTGATGGGCGGGTTCGTTGTCTGTTGCGTAGCGGCGCTGCCGAGCGGGCGCTGCCGGGCGAACTCATCTGACAGGTCGGTGGTCACATGGTCCGACAGAGTCCGATGGTTGATGCCCAGCCAGGCTGCCAGGAATCCCTTGGCGACGTGCCATCGTTGGTCGTCGCGGGCCACGGTCTCTGGGCGAACGGCTCGGCAAATCGCGAACCCGCGCGTTGGTCAGGTCGGGTGTAGCGGTCAGCCTTCCGGGCGCGGTTCGACCAGGGGCGCGGTCTCGAAGACTGTGAGGGCGGCGAAGAACTCCGTCACGGTGCCGCGGTCTCCCGAGATCTCGGCACCCTCCAGTGCGGCCGGGTCGGACAGCGCGGCGGCGAAGGTGGCCCTGCCGATACGGATCGACGCGACCGCCTCGTCGTCGGCAGCAGCGGCTCGATGATGGATCACCGACCGCCCGACGCCCAGGACATGATCCTCGCCGAGGTCGGTGAAGTGGAAGTTGAACGCCACCGGGCCTCTCGTGAACCGTGACGGGTCGAACCGCACGCCGACGAGGTCGAAGAGGTGCTCGGCCTCCATCGCCTGCGCCATCGAGTCGATGGGCAGCCTGCCCCGCCCGGACGGCCCTTGGCGGAGCTCCATCGCCCCCATCAGGTATGCATTGCGCCAGGTGGCCGACTCGGACTGGTAGCCGAGCTGCTCGAGCGCATCCGCCTGAAGCTCGCGGGCCGCCTGGTTGGTCGGGTCCGCGAACACGACGTGGTTCACCACCTGGACCACCCACCGGTAGTCGCCGCGCTCGAAGCTCGACCGGGCCTTCGCCAGCACCGCGTCGGCACCGCCCATGAACTCGACGTAGTTGGCACTCGCCTGCACCGGGGGCAGCGGGTCGAGGTTGGCCGGGTTGCCGTCGTACCAGCCGAGGTACCGGTTGAACACGGCTCGGCAGTTGTGCGGGACCGCGCCGTAGTAGCCGCGAACGTGGGACTGGTCGAACTCGTCGGGCAGCCGGAGCTCGGCGGCGATCTCGTCGGGGCCGTACCCCTGATTCGCCAGCCGCATCGTCTGGTCGTGCATCCAGCGGTACACGTCCCGCTGCATGGTCAGGAACCCGCGCACGTCGTCGGTGCCGAAGCGGGGCCAGTGGTGGCTGGCGAACATCACGTCGGTGTCATCGGCCCACAGGTCGATGGCCTCCTGGATGTACTTGCTCCAGGCCAGGGCGTCGCGGGTCTTCGCTCCCCGGATGGGATGGAGGTTGTGCAGGGTGTGCGTGCAGTTCTCGGCCATGCACAGCACCCGCCGATCCGGGAAGTGGAAGTTCATCTCCGCGGGCGCCTCGGCATCAGGGGTGTTCTGGAAGACGACCCGGATGCCGCTGAGGGTCATCTCCTGGCCCGTCTCGGCAACAGTGTCGGTGGGCGCAACCAGCGCCCACGGCGCCAGGCCCAACGCCGATCCCAGACCGCAGTCGACGTGCCCCAGCGGGCCGGGCGGCAGGAGGGTGCCGAACTGGTACGCAGCCCTGCGTGCCATGATGTGGCCCGCGACCACGAGCTCGCCCACGACCTCCTCGAGGAATCCGACCGGTGCCACGATGCGCACGTCGCCCCGATCGACCGCGTCCCGGTCGGTCACCCCGAGAATGCCGCCGAAATGATCGACGTGGGAGTGGGTGTAGATCACCGACGTCACCGGCCTCTCGCCCAGGGTGCGGTTGGCGAGTTCGAGCGCGGCCGCCGCGGTGGGCCCGTTGGTCAGCGGGTCGATCACCATCCAGCCGCCGTCGTCCCCGGCGAGGAACGTGATGTTGGAGATGTCGTAGCCGCGCACCTGCCAGATGCCGTCGGCAACCTCGAACAGGCCGTGGTTGACGTTCAGCCGGGCCTGCCGCCACAGCCCGGGATGCACCGAGTCCGGCGCGGTCTCGGACTGGCCGACGAACTCACGGCGGGCCACGTCGAACACGACGTGGTCGCCGGCGGCGATGCGGCCGCTGTCCAGCCGCGCGATCCATCCCCTGGTCGCCCGATCATGGTCGCCCGGATCATCGAACGACACCACCACCGATCGGTTGGCGGCGACGGTGAACGCAGTGGGGGACTGCGGTCGGGCAGGTCCGGCGCCGGCGCTCACGGCGCCTCCCGTCGGATGGGGATCAGGCCGGCGCCGGCGCTCATTGTGCGTCCCGTCCACGAGCGGATCCCGCCGGGGCGTCCTCGAGTATCAGCTGGCCGACCGCGGTGTTGCTGGCGGGCACGTGGTAGAGCCGGTGGATCTCGGTGGGCGCGCCGCCGCCGGCGAGGTCGGCCATGGCGCCGCGGGCCACCAGCCACATAACGAGCTCGATTCCCTCGGACCCGGCCTCGCGCACGTACTCCACGTGCTCCACCGCGGCCTGGCCCACCGGATCGTGGATCATCCGATCGAGGAACTGGTTGTCCCACGGCTGGTTGATGAGGCCGGCTCGCGGCCCCTGGAGCTGGTGGCTCATGCCGCCGGTGCCCCAGACCTGCACGTCCAGGTCCTCGTCGAAGCTCTCGACGGCGCGGCGGATGGCCTTGCCGAGCTCCAGGCAGCGGCGTCCGGAGGGAACGGGGTACTGCACCACGTTGACCACCAGTGGGACGACAGCGCACGGCCACGCGTTGGGCTGCCCGAACATGATCGACAGGGGCACGGTGCAGCCGTGGTCGACGGGCATGTCGTTGACCAGCGTCAGGTCGAAGTCGTCCCGGATGACCGAGTGCGCGATGTGGGCGGACAGCGCCGGGTGTCCCACGACGGGCGGCACCGGCCGGGCGCCCCAGCCCTCGTCGGCCGGCTCGTACCGTGCGGACATGCCGAGCGCGAAGGTCGGCACCATCTCGAGGCTGAATGCATTGGCATGATCGTTGAAGACCAGCACGACGACGTCGGGCGGGTTGGCAGCCATCCATTGACGGGCCGGCTCGTAGCCGGCGAACAGGGGCGCATAGTAGGGCTCGGCGGTCTTGCCCAGGTCCATGGCCACGCCGATGGCGGGCACGTGGCTGGTGTAGACGCTCGCGGTGATCCTGGCCATGTTCAGTCCCTGTGCTCCCACTCGTGCAGGTAGCGGTTGCCCTCGGGCGAGCGCCCCCCGTTGAGCATCATCTCGGTGTGGGCGTCGGCGTCGTTGGTGGTCATCGAGCTCACGATCTGCACGTAGTTGAGCCCGTCGGTCGCGCCGATCTTGGCCACGAAGTAGATGTTGCCTCCGAGCTCGATCATGCGGTTGTAGTCCCGGTCCCGCACGGCCTGCTTCTGATCGCCGGTCATGGCCCACTCGTCCAGGTAGGCGTCCTCGCCGGCCGTGAACCGCTCGCGGTTCTCGGCTTTCATCAACGACATGGCGAACTGGTTGAGGTGGTACCCCTTGGCGGCCTGGTCGGTGTCGAAGACGGTGGTCCCCGGGATGTCGAGATAGGGCTTGTCTAGGGCCATGATGCTCCGCTTGTGGTACCGGTAGGGCAGGCCGACATACTGCTCGGCGGACGCTCGCTGAGCGTCGTTCAGAGGATGCCAGAGTTCTGCGGATGGCGGGAATCGTCCCCGCCAGTTGTCCCGGCAGCCTAGGAAGGGGTGCGAGATGGTCAAGGTGGCGATGGCCGGCGTGGGCGCCTTCGGGAACAAGCACCTGGACGGGCTGGCGTCGATACCCGACGCCGATGTGGTCGCCGTCGTCGACCCGGTCGAGGCTGCGGCCCGCAAGGCCGCGGAGGCCCGCGGCATCGAGCGGGTCGAGACCAGCCTCGACCCGGTGCTGGCCGACGACGGCGTCGACGCGGTGATCCTGGCCACCCCGACGCCCGTGCACGCCGAGCAGGCCATCGCATGCCTGGAGGCCGGCAAGCATGTGGAGGTCGAGATCCCGCTGTGCGACAACCTGGCCGACGGGCGGGCCGTGGTCGAGGCCCAGCGGCGCTCGGGCAGGGTGGCCGCGTGCGGGCACACCCGCCGGTTCAACCCCAGCCATCAGTGGGTGCGCAACCGCATCCAGGCCGGCGAGTTCTCGATCCAGCACATGGACGTGCAGACGTTCTTCTTCCGCCGCACCAACACCAACGCGCTGGGCGAGCCCCGCTCCTGGACCGACCACCTGCTGTGGCACCACGCCGCCCACACCGTCGACCTGTTCCAGTACCAGACCGGAAGCCCGGTCGTGGCGGCCCAGGCCTTACAGGGGCCGATCCACCCCGAGCTCGGGATCGCCATGGACATGTCGATCCAGCTGCTGACCGAGGCCGGCCAGTTGTGCACGCTGGCGCTGTCGTTCAACAACGACGGGCCCTTCGGGACGTTCTTCCGCTACATCGGCGACACCGGGACCTACGTCGCCCGGTACGACGACCTCTTCACCGGCGACGACGAGCCCGTCGACGTGTCCGGCGTGGACGTATCGATGAACGGCATCGAACTCCAGGACCGCGACTTCATCGCCGCCATCGTCGACGGCCGGGAGCCGATCGCCAGCGTGACCTCGGTGTTGCCCTGCTACGAGGTGCTCGACCAGATCGAACAGCAGTTGGCAGGCGGCTAACCCGCTCCTGTACGCCTTCTCTTCGACGCGCCTTTATCGGCGCGCTAAACATCTGCTTGACCGTATAACTGGATGTCTGGCAGTATTGAAATGTGCGTGCGGAAGATCTTCAAGAGGGGCGCCTACTGGGTTCGCGGTCGGCCGCTGCGATCCGGGTCAGCGATTCCAGCAGGGTGCCGCTGGCCACCCAGATCGCCAGGCAGTTCATGTGGCAGGTGGCGTCAGGCCGGATCGTCGCCGGAAGCCTTCTCCCCCCGATCGCCGAGCTTGCCGACAAACTCGGCGTCAGCGTCCACACGGTCCGAGCCGCCTACCGGCAACTTGCCGACGACGGCATCGTGTCGATCAGCCGCGGCTCCCGAACCAGCGTGCTCGGATACGACCGAGCTCGCGCCCTAGTCCGCAATGATTCGCACCCGAGTTACAGCATCGGAGTGATGGTCCCCGCCTTCACCGACTACTACGCCGACTTCCTCCAAGCCCTGAGCCTGGAGGCCGAACTCGAAGGATGGCTCCCGATCATCTGCCAGACCCAGCACTACGACGCAGGGGTCACCTCGCGGCATCTCGATCAACTCTTCAGCCGCAACGTCGACGGCGTGATCCTGATCCACTTCACCGCGGCCGGCGACGAAGCAGTAGTGGACGTGGTCGAGTCCTCCTCCGCGCTGCGGCCGTTCGTGTTCGTCGACAGCGCCAACGTCGGAATGGGGTGGCACATCCTGGCCGATCGCGCCACCGACGGCTTCGAGGTCACGATGCATTTGATCGAGCACGGCCACCGCCGGATCGCTCACGTGGCATCGCCGACTGACTCGAGTTCGAACCTCCTCAGTACCGGCTACGCCAGGGCCCTGGCTGCCGCGAACCTCCCGGTCGATCCCGAACTGGTGGCCAATGTGGTCGACTTCTCGCTGGAAGCGGGGGCGAAGGCGGCGACACATCTGCTGCTTCAGGACGATCCCCCCACCGCCATCTTCTGCGCCGGGGACATCCTGGCTCTGGGCGCTATCTCGGCGTCGCACGAACGCGGCCTTCGCGTCCCGCGCGACGTCGCCGTGATGGGCTACGGCGAGATCCCGTTCGCCCGCCTAGCGGCGCCGCCACTCTCAACCGTGCGCCTACCAGCCGACAGACTCGGCCACGAGGCGATCCGCACCTTGCGCCAGGCGATCCACGACGGGTCGCCGCAAGCCCCGGTAACAGTCGCGACCGAAGCCGTCTTCCGGGAGTCCTGCAACTGCGCGACCCGTCCGGACGGGCAATCCGACGCGATCTCGACAAAGAGATCGAGCAACGAAAGGGGAAACCAATGAGACGTGCGAAGCACTGGAGCGCTGGCCTGGCACTGCTGCTCGCGGTGGCTCTCGTGGCGGCCGCCTGCGGCGAAGACGAGGACGCCGCGACACCCGAGCCGGCGCCGACGACCGCGCCTGCGGCTGAGGCCCCGGCAGAGCCCGCGCCCGAGCCGGAGCCAGAACCAGAACCGGCATCCGAGCCAGAACCGGAACCGGCACCCGAGCCCGAACCGGAACCGGTCTCGGTGTCGCTGCGGCTCCCCTGGTTCCCCAACACGCAGTTCAGCGGCTCGTACGTCGCCGCGGCGAAGGGCTATTTCGCCGAGGAGGGGCTCGACGTGACGATCAACCCAGGGGGATTCGACGTGAACAGCATCACGCTGGTGGCGGCCGGCTCCGACACCTTCGGACTCCACGACACCGGCTCGCTGCTGTTCGCTGCCGCCGAGGACATCCCGCTGATAACCGTGGCCACCTACTTCCACAAGCATCCGGGAGCGGTCATGGCGCTCGAAGAGTCCGGAATCGAAACCCTCGAGGACTTCGTGGGCAAGCGGATCGGATTCGCCGAGGGCGGGCCGTGGCAGCTGACCCAGGCCATGCTGGCCAAGAACGGCATCGACGTCGACGATCTCGAGCAGGTGGCGATCGGCTTCGACCTGGCGCCGATTCTCGACGGCTCGGTCGACCTGAAGACGGTCTTCGCCACCAACGAGCCCATCCTCGCCGAGCTGCAGGGCTTCCCGGCGAGAGTCTTCGTCCCCTACGACTACGGGGTCGAGACTTCCGCCAACGCGCTGTTCACCACCCAGGACTACTTCGAGGACAACCCCGAGGTGGTCTGCGGGATGGTCCGGGCCATTTCCCGAGGATGGGAGTTCGCCTTCGAGAACCCCGAAGAGGCGCTGGACATCGTCATCGCAGTCGATCCCGAAAACCTCGACCCGGAGAAGGAGGCCCGCAGCCTCGAAGCCATCAAGGACGCCGTGCTCACGCCCGATGCGGTCGCCGACGGCATCGGCTCGATGAAGCACAGCCGCTGGGAGACGGTGGACGAAGTCATGCGCACCTACGGAGGCTTGGACGTCGACGTGGACCTCAACTCGGTCTACTCGGCCATGTGCTACTCGTAGCGAAGGGCGCCGTGAAGGCGTCGGGTAGTGAATGGCGTCGGGGCGCCCCCTCGACATAGCCTCGACGACGAAAGGAGCGCTTTGGCAATCTTCGACAAGAGCGCGTCCACCCGGGACATCCTCCAGTACCACGTTCGGGTGCGGCCCGGTGATGTCGCCGACTACGTGCTCCTTCCCGGCGACCCCGCTCGGGTGGGACTGATCGCGGAACATCTGGACGAGCCGCGGGAGGTGGCCTGCCACCGCGAGTACCGGACGGTCACCGGGTCGTTCCGGGGCATCGGAGTGAGCGCCACCTCCACCGGGATCGGCTGTCCTTCTGCGGCCATCGCCGTGGAGGAACTCTGCAACGTGGGCGCCTCGCACTTCATCCGGGTCGGCAGCAGCGCCGCCTTCGTAGAGGGGATCAGTGCCGGCGACATCCTCATCAACACCGCCGCGATGCGCCTCGATGGGACCAGCGCCACATACGTGGACGAGGGCTTCCCCGCCGTCGCCGACCACTTCCTCGTGCGGGCGCTGATCGACGCGGCCGCGGATCTCGCCCCCGAACGGGGGTTCGCGAGCCATATCGGCCTCAACGTGACGAGCGACGCCTTCTACGCCGAAAGTCCCGAGTGGGTGGAGCGGATGATCGAGCAGCGGATTATGAACGTCGAGATGGAGTCGTCGGCGATCTTCACGATCGCGCACCTGCGCCAGGTCAAGGCCGCCATGGTCTGCGCGGTGTCCTACAACTTTACGGCACCCGCCGAGATCGACTACGAGGGCGTGAACGAACCCCTCGTGACCGGCTGGCACAACGCGATCGATGTAGCGCTCGAGGGCATCTGGCGGCACGAGGCGACCAAGAGCACTTCGTGAACGAGCCGGACCGAGCCGGAGGGCCCGGGGGAATTGTCATCGACGGCATCACCATGCGCTTCGGCGGCCGCGATGCGGTCACCGCACTGCGGGACGTCAGCCTGGAGATCGCCGGCGGCGAGTTCGTCGCCATCGTCGGCCCCTCCGGCTGCGGCAAGTCGACGCTGCTGCGGATAATCGCCGGGCTGCAGCCGCCTACCGACGGGTCGGTGACGGTTCGGGGGAAGACCCCGGCCCAGGCCCGGCGCGACGTGGAGTTCGGCTTCGTCTTCCAGAGTCCCGTGCTGTTCCCCTGGCTGCGGGTGCTCGGCAACGTAATGCTGCCCGACCGCATCCTCGGCAAACGCAACCCACTGGCGGTCGGCGACCCGCAGGCGCACGCCCGGGGCCTACTCCGGGAGGTGGGGCTGGAGGGCTTCGAGGAGCACTACCCCGAGCACATCTCTGGCGGGATGCAGCAGCGTGTGGCGCTCGCCCGGGCCCTCAGCTACGGCCCGTCGACGCTGCTGATGGACGAGCCGTTCGGCGCACTGGACGAGTTCACCAGAGACAACCTCAACATCCAGCTCCTGGAGGTGTGGCAGCAAACCGGTCGCACGGTGCTGTTCGTGACCCACAGCCTCTCCGAGGCCATATTCCTGTCCGACCGGGTGGTGGTCCTCAGCCCCCGCCCCGGCAGCGTCATCAGGGTCGCGGACGTACCGTTCGAGCGGCCGCGACAGCTCTCCATCCGCTACCGACCCGACTTTGCCGCCTTGAACGGCGAGTTGCGCGAACTGTTGCAGGTCGACTCGACGGCTAGCGGCGACGGGGAGGGCGAGCGGTCATGACGGACGCCGGCAGGCGCTCGAAGTGGCGGACTTACGTGCCATCGGCGCTGCTGTTCCTCGCCGCGCTGGGAATCTGGGAACTCTGGGTGGTGGTGCGCGACGTCCCCACCTATCTGCTGCCGAGGGTCTCGGAGATCGGTGCCGAGTTGGGCGAGCACGGGTGGTCGCTGTTCGGCCACCTGCGCTGGACGATGCTCGAGGCGGTCCTGGGTTTCGCGGTGGGGAGCACCGCGGCGTTCGTGGCCGCCGTCGTCTTCGTGCACATGCGATCGGTCGAGGGCGCCCTGTTTCCTTGGGCCATCGTGCTTCAGACGATCCCGATCGTGGCGATCGCGCCGCTGCTGACCATCTGGTTCGGCTTCACGCTCGTGCCGAAGGTTGTGATCGCGGCGATCATCTGCTTCTTCCCGGTGCTGGTCAACACCACACGCGGCTTGAGATCCATCAGCGGGCAGGCCCTGGAGTTGATGAGCGTGCTGTCGGCCCGCAAGACGGCCGTGTTCTGGCACCTGCGAGTGCCGAGTTCGCTGCCGTACATCTTCGCCGGACTGCGCATCGCCTCCACGCTGGCGGTCATCGGCGCCATCGTGGCGGAGTTCACCGGATCGGACCGCGGGATCGGGTTCGTGATCATCCAGGCCAGCTACCGGCTCGACACCAAGCGCCTCTTCGCCGGGTTGGTGCTCTCATCGGCCGGCGGGATCGTGTTCTTCAACCTCATCGGCCTGCTCGAGCGGCTCACGGTCCGCTGGCCCGGAGGACGCCTGCAGGAGTCCTGACCCCGGGGCCCGGCGGGAGACCCACCGCGGTTGGTGTTGCCGCCTTATCATGATAATCTGATTGTTGAGATCAAATCTCGATCTAGCAGGTTGTTCCTCGCTTCGAGCCTTGTCGGCCCCGACCGGCTCCTCACGCAGTGCTGCGGAAGGAGCGGGCTCATGGCGAGGGGCACCCATCCCAAGAAGGAGGTCCGCAGGGCGATCAAGGAACTCAGGGCGGCAGGCTGGACGATCGAGGTAGCCGTGGGCGGTCACGCCCACCGGCGGGGGACTGCGACATGCCGGCACCAGCATCCGAGTAGCCCGGGCAGGGCGTCCAGCTGCGTACGGTTCATCTACGGCACACCGCACAATCAGTACGACGAGGCGAACCGTCTTCGTCGGGCGCTTCGAAAATGTCAGAGAAGGCTGGCATGATCCGAATAGGAGTGGATCGATGGCTAGGACCACCAGAAGCAGGTTCGACTTCACATTGGAGACCGGCGGTAGGAGCCTGCTGGACGACGAAGTCGCCGACGCCCTCTATGAGGCGGGATGCGATGACGCCGGGATAGGCCGTTTCCTGGGTGTCCACTACCTGGACTTCACCCGGGAGGCCGGCTCCTACTGCGAGGCGGTGCGGACCGCGATCGAGGATGTCCAATCGGTGGCGGGCGTCAGCGTGACACGGGTGGTGAACGAGGACACCACGGCCTGTGATGCCTTCACGGCCGCTGTCAACGCGGCGCTGTCCTCTCCGGCGCGGTGCCCTGACGTGCCCGGCACGCAGGAGCAGATCGAGTTGCGGCGCATCTGGGAGATGGCCGTGCAGGCGCCATCCGACAGCGTCCCCGGAGCCGCCTTCTAGACTGAATCCATGTCGCGCGACCGGATCGAGCGTCGCCTGCGGGGGGTCGGACAGCAGTTGAACGTGCTGCGGACCGACCTTCGCGTCTGCGAGGAGCAACTGGTCCAGGTCAGCGAGGAGGCCGACGAGTGCCGGCTGCGGGCCCTGGTGTCGGAGACGCCGCTGGCCGAGCGCGAGTACCGGGAGGCACAGCGGCATGCCGACCGGCTGCAACAGCACCGGGATGAGATCGCGGCCCGGATCACTCGCCTCGAGGCCGACCAGGACGCCTTGCTGGATCGGTTCAGCGCGTCGTGAACGCGCCCGGCGCCGTTCGGGTGGTAGTCGCCGAGGACGAGGCCATAATCCGGCTCGACCTGGTCGAGACCCTGCGCGAGGAGGGATTCGACGTCGTGGCCGACACGGGCCGGGGCGACGAGGCAGTCCAACTAGTGGCCGAGCACCGTCCCGACGTCGCCATCCTCGACATCAAGATGCCCGGCCTCGACGGCATCGAGGTCGCCCAACGGATCGCGCCGCAGCGGGGCACCGCGGTGGTGATCCTCACCGCGTTCAGCCAGCGCGACCTGGTCGAGCAGGCCCGAGAGGCCGGGGCCATGACCTACCTCATCAAGCCATACCGGCGCGACGCTCTGGTGCCCGCCGTGGAGCTGGCCCTGGCCCGCTACCGGGAGATGGAGGCGCTCGAGGGCCAGATCGACGACCTCGAGGACCGGCTGGAGGTCCGCAAGATCGTGGAACGGGCCAAGGGGCGCCTGATCGACGACCAGGACTTGAGCGAGCAGGACGCCTACGCGTTCATCCAGCGCACCGCCATGTCGCAGCGCCGCACGATGCGAGACGTCGCCGGCGATGTGCTAGAAGGCCGCATCTCGCCCTGATCCGGCGGCGGACCCGGGCCGGTTGCCGTAGATTCACACCATGGCCAAGGTGATGCTGATCGACGGCAACTCGCTGGCCTACCGCGCCTTCTTCGCCCTGCCCACCGACATGGCGACGGCTTCGGGGCAGATCACCAACGCGGTGTTCGGCTTCACGTCGATGCTCATCAACCTGTGGCGCGACCACGACCCCGACCAGATCGTCGTCGCCTTCGACCGTCCCGAGCCGACCTTCAGGCACACCCGGGTTCCCAGCTACAAGGGCACCCGCGACGCCGCGCCCGACATCCTGCGCCAGCAGATGGGCCTGGTGCGCGAGGTTCTCGACGCCCTGGCCGTGCCGATGATCGACGCTCCCGGCTACGAGGCCGACGACGTGATCGCCACCCTGGCCACCGCAGGCCGCGACCGCGGCGACGACGTGATCGTGGTGACCGGCGACCGCGACACCTACCAACTGGTGGAGGACCCGCAGGTGAAGGTGCTCTACAACATGCGGGGGGTCTCGGACTACAAGCTGTACGACGAGGCCGGCATCCTGGACCGCACCGGGGTGCGCCCTGCCGACTATGTGCAGTACGCGGCGCTGAGGGGCGACAGCAGCGACAACCTGCCCGGAGTGCCCGGAGTGGGGGAGAAGACCGCCGCGAAGCTGGTGAACGAGAGGGGAGGGCTCGACGGGATCTTCGCCTCCCTGGACGCCCTCACCCCCAAGCTGCGGGAGAACCTGGCCGCGGCCGAGGAGCAGGTTCGCACCAACGCCGAGGTGATGCTGCTGGTGCGCGACGTGCCGCTGGAGGACGGGCTCGACGATCTGGCTCTCGGCGACATCGACGCCGACGCGGTGCGCAAGCTGTTCGACTTCCTGGAGTTCCGGACCCTGCACCGCCGCCTGGCCGATGTGCTGGGCGACACGCTGGGGGCCGACGAGTCCGCAGACGCAGAATCCGCCGCCAGGACCCTGGACCCGCAAGTGTCGGTGCTGGCCACTACCGCGCCGGCCGTCGAGGCGCTTCGAGCCGCGGCGATTCCTGAGGCCATCGGCGCACGGTTGGCGCTGGCCACTCCTTCGGCGGGGCTCGACGCCGGCCTGGCCTGGACGGTCGACGCCGACGCCGGCCGGGTGGCCTTCGTGCCCGGCGACCTGCTCCACGACCCAGACGTTCGCGATGCGCTGGCAGCGCTCGTCGGCGGCATCTCGAATGCCGGCGAGGGCAACCGGCCGCTGGCGGTGCACGACGGTAAGGCCCTGATGCGGCCGCTGCTGGACCGGGGCGTCGAGATGCGCGACCCCCTGATCGACACCATGCTGGCCGCATACCTGCTCGACCCGGCCGACGTCCGCTACGAGCTGAGCGACGTAGCCAACCGCTACGCGGGAATCGACCCGCCCGCGCACGCCCCGCCGGAGGGGCGCCTGGACCTCGACGGCGACGCGGTCGAGCCTGCCGAGCAGGCCGCATGGGCGGCGCTGGCCATCGACCGTCTGGTCACGCCCCTGCGCGAGGCACTGGCCGCGCAGGGCCTCGACCACCTCAACGATGAGGTGGAGGTGCCTCTGGTGAGGGTCCTGGCCCGCATGGAGCACATCGGGATAGGGGTGGACCGGTCGGTGCTGGAGCGCATCCGCGACGAGCTCGACACCGAGGCCGAGGCGCTGAGGACCCAGGTGCTGGACGACGCCGGGCGCGACATCAACGTCAACTCCCCCAAGCAGCTGGCCGAGGTCCTGTTCGACGACCTGGGGCTCACCCCCACCAAGCGGACCAAGACCGGGTACTCCACCGACGCCCAGTCCCTGGAGAAGCTGAGGGGCGAGCACCCCATCGTCGACCACCTGCTCGGCTACCGCGAGGTGGAGAAGCTGCGATCGACCTACGGGGTCGGCCTGGTGGCCGAGGTCGATCCGGACGAGCGCATCCGGGCCACGTTCAACCAGACGGTCGCCCGCACCGGCCGGCTCAGCTCCGACGCCCCCAACCTTCACAACATCCCGGTGCGCTCTGATCGGGGCCGGGTGTTCCGCACCGCCTTCGTGGCGCCGCCGGGCCACAAGCTGCTGGTCGCCGACTACGACCAGATCGAGCTGCGATGCATCGCTCATCTGGCCGAGGACCCGGGCCTGATCGCCGCCTTCGAGGCCGGCGACGACATCCACACCGCCACCGCGGCCCGAGTGTTCGGCATCGAGGTGTCCGAGGTGGGGGTGGGGAAGCGGTCGACCGCCAAAATGGTGTCCTACGGGTTGGCCTACGGCATGGAGGCCTACGGGCTGGCCCAACGGCTCAACATCGCCACCGGAGAGGCGGCCGGGATCCTCGATGCCTACTTCGAAGCCTTCCCCGCGGTGCGCCAGTACATGGACCGGACCGTGGCCGAGGCTCGCAGCCGGGGCTACACCGAGACCCTGTTCGGCCGGCGCCGTCAGATCCCGGAGCTGGCCAGTCCCAATGTCCGGCTGCGCCAGGCCGGGGAGCGCCAGGCCATGAACGCCGGCATCCAGGGGCTGGCCGCCGACATCTTCAAGGTGGCGCTGGTGCGCCTCGACCGGGCCCTGGAGGACCAGGGCCTGGCGTCGCGCATCGTGCTCCAGGTCCACGACGAGATCATCCTGGAGTCGCCCGACGCAGAGATCGCACCGGCGTCGGATCTGACCCGCGAGGTGATGCGGGGAGCGTTCGAGCTGCGAGTGCCCCTCGAGGTCGACCTCCAGGTGGCCAACACCTGGGCCGGGGCCAAGGGCTAGCCGAGATCCGGCGCCGACACCGGACTGGTTGACTTCTGGGGCCGGTAGCCTCACTGGGTCCCTTGACCCCTACCGACCAGCCCGGAAAGACACCGTGACCGACACCGCCACCGCCGTCCTCGAACCCCCCGCAACGCCCGAGATGGGCACGTTCGCGGAGGACGGCTCCTACATCCCACGCCAGATCGTCGAGGACGACCTCGGCGACATCAGCCTCGACGACGCCTACGCCTCCACCATGGTGGTAGTCGAGGACGGCCAGATCGTGGAGGGCACGATCGTCCGGATCGACAAGGAAGAGGTCCTGCTCGACATCGGCTACAAGTCCGAGGGCGTCATCCCGGCCCGCGAGCTGAGCATCCGCCACGACATCGACCCCGGCGACGTCGTCGACATGGGCGAGCGGATCGAGGCCCTGGTCATCACCCGCGAGGACAAGGAGGGCCGGCTGATCCTGTCCAAGAAGCGGGCCCAGTACGAGCGGGCCTGGGGACGGATCGAGGAGCAGAGGGAGGCCAACGAAGCGGTCAAGGGCATGGTCATCGAAGTGGTCAAGGGCGGGCTGATCGTCGACATCGGCCTGCGAGGCTTCCTGCCGGCGTCGCTGGTGGAGCTGCGCCGGGTACGCGACCTCCAGCCGTACGTGGGCCGCGAGCTCGACGCCAAGATCATCGAGCTCGACAAGAACCGCAACAACGTGGTGCTGAGCCGGCGGGCGTGGCTGGAGGAGACCCAGCGCGAGCAGCGCGAGGCGTTCCTCGACAATCTGAGGCCGGGCGAGATCCGCAGCGGCGTGGTGTCGTCGGTCGTGAACTTCGGCGCGTTCGTCGACCTCGGCGGGATGGACGGCCTGGTGCACGTCTCCGAGCTGTCCTGGAAGCACGTCGACCACCCCAGCGCGGTGGTGTCGGCCGGCGACCGCATCGACGTGCAGGTTCTGGAGGTCGACCTGGAGCGGGAGCGCATCAGCCTGTCGCTCAAGGCCACCCAGCAGGATCCGTGGCAGGAGTTCGCGGCCAGCCACCGGGTGGGGGAGTTGGTGTACGGCCGCATCACCAAGCTGGTGCCGTTCGGGTCGTTCGTTCAGGTCGGCGACGGCATCGAGGGCCTGGTGCACATCTCGGAGATGTCAGCCCACCATGTGGAGCTGCCCGAGCAGGTGGTGACCCCCGGCGAGGAGCTGTGGGTGAAGATCATCGACCTCGACCTGCAGCGCCGCCGCATCAGCCTGTCGATCAAGCAGGCCGCCGAGGGCGGGGTGGTCGCGGCCGAGTACCAGGAGCATTTCGGCGACCACGCCTACGACGAAGAGGGCAACTACATCGGCACCGGCGATTCCGAGGGCCAGCAGGCCTGGGAGGACTACTACTCCGGTGACGCCGACTCGGAGGAGACTGCGGACGCGAATGAGACCGCAGAGATGGCTGAGGCGGCCGGTGAGAGCGACGCTGCCGATCACGACGCCCCTGCCGACGAGTTCGTCGCAGCCGCCGACGAGAGCTGAGTTCTGCCCGAGATCGCACTGACAGGGGGGATCGGCGCCGGAAAGTCGACAGTGGGCGCCGGACTGGTCGAGCGGGGCGCGGTCCTCATAGATGCCGACCGGATCGTCCGTGACCTCCAGCAGCCGGGCGAGCCGGTCTTCGAGGCCATGGTGCAGCGTTGGGGACCGGCGGTAGTGGCACCCGACGGCACCCTGGACCGGGCTGCGGTCGCCGAGGTGGTGTTCAACGACGCCGACGAGTTGGCCGCGCTCAACGCCATCGTCCATCCAGCGGTGGGCAAGGAGATGGCGGCGCGACGGGCTGCCGCGGCCGCGAAGTCGCCCGACGCCGTCGTGGTGCTCGACATCCCGCTGCTGGTCCGCCCCGACGGCGAGCCCATCGCCGACCGATACCGGGGCCTGTCCGGCATCGTGGTGGTGGACACCGACCCTGAATTGGCGGTGTGGCGCCTCGTGGCCCAGCGGGGCCTGTCCGAGGACGACGCCCGGGCCCGCATCCTGAGCCAGGCCGACCGCGAGTCCCGCCTGGCTGTGGCCGACTTCGTGATCAACAACGACGGCTCACTGGACGAACTGGAGCCCCAGATCGACGCCTGCTACCGCTGGGCCGCCTCGCTCGGCTGACCGGCGGGCGCGCCGTTAGCATCGCGACTGATGCCGCCGGTGACCGTGCCCAGCGACCGGCGGGCCTTCGAGGTGGTGGCCCCGTTCGAGCCCGCCGGCGACCAGCCCAAGGCCATCGAGGCGCTGGCCGCGGGAGTGGCCGACGGGCATCCCTTCCAGACGCTGCTGGGCATCACCGGGTCGGGCAAGAGCGCCACCATCGCCTGGACCATCGAGCGGGCCCAGCGGCCCACGCTGGTGCTGGCCCCCAACAAGTCGCTGGCCGCCCAGCTGGCCAACGAGCTGCGGGAGCTGTTCCCGCACAACCGGGTGGAGTACTTCGTCAGCTACTACGACTACTACCAGCCCGAGGCCTACATGCCGGCCAGCGACACCTACATCGAGAAGGACTCGTCGGTGAACGACGAGATCGACCGGCTCCGCCACTCCGCCACCTCGGCGCTGCTCACCCGCCGGGACACCATCGTCGTGGCGTCGGTTTCGGCCATCTACGGGCTCGGCTCCCCCGAGGAGTACGAGACCCAGCTGCTGGTGCTGAACCGGGGAGGGACCTACGACCAGCGCTCGATCCTGCGCCGGCTGGTGGACATGCAGTACGAGCGCAACGACATGAACCTCACCCGGGGCAAGTTCCGGGTCAGGGGCGACACCATCGAGGTCCACCGGGCCTACGACGAGACCGCGGTCCGCATCGAGCTGTTCGGTGACGAGGTGGACCGCATCACGGTGGTCGACCCGCTCACCGGCGAGCGGCTGGAGACCCTGGAGGACCTGGTGGTGTTCCCCGCCACCCACTACGCCACCACCGCCGAGCGCATGGAGAAGGCCATCGGTCGGATCGAGGTCGAGCTGGCCGAGCGGCTGGCCCACTTCGAGGCCGAGGGCAAGCTGCTCGAGGCCCAGCGCCTGCAGATGCGCACCAGCTACGACCTCGAGATGATGGCCGAGCTGGGCTACTGCAACGGCATCGAGAACTACTCGGCGCCCATCGACGGGCGGGGCCCGGGGGAGTCGCCGTACACGCTGCTCGACTACTTCCCCTTCGACTTCCTGATGGTGATCGACGAGTCGCACGTGGCCGTGCCGCAGCTGCACGGCCAGTACGAGGGCGACCGCAGCCGCAAGGAGACCCTGATCGAGCACGGCTTCCGGCTGCCGTCGGCGGCCGACAACCGGCCGCTGCGCTTCGACGAGGTGATGACCCGGCTCAACCAGGTCATCTTCATGTCGGCCACGCCCGGCGACTACGAGCTGGACGTGTCCGAGCAGGTGGTGGAGCAGATCGTGCGTCCGACCGGGCTGGTCGACCCCGAGGTGGTGGTCAAGCCGACCAAGGGCCAGATCGACGACCTGCACGAGCTGATCGGCCAGCGGGTGGAGCAGGGCCAGCGGGTGCTGGTGACGACGCTCACCAAGAAGATGGCCGAGGACCTCACTGACTACCTGCTGGAACTCGGGCTGCGGGTGCGGTACCTGCACAGCGAGGTGGACACGGTGCGCCGCATCGAGATCCTGCGGGATCTGAGACTGGGGGAGTTCGACGTGCTGGTGGGGATCAACCTGCTGCGGGAGGGACTGGACCTGCCCGAGGTGTCGCTGGTGGCCATCCTCGACGCCGACAAGGAGGGGTTCCTGCGCAGCGAGACGTCGCTGATCCAGACCATCGGGCGGGCGGCCCGCAACGTCGACGGCCAGGTGGTGATGTACGCCGACGTGGTCACCGACTCGATGCGGCGGGCCATCTCGGAGACGATGCGGCGCCGGGGCCTGCAGGAGGCCCACAACGAGGCCCACGGGATCGACCCGACCACCATCCGCAAGGCGGTCACCGACATCCTGGCCATGATCCGCCCCGACCGTGACGGTGCGCCGTTGCCCGATGCTGATGTGGGCGGCGAGCGCGGGGGTGGGCTGGCCGAGGCCCGCCGGCGGCGCGACGGGCCGGACCTGGGCGAGCTGCCCGACGCCGAGTTGGAGCGCCTGATCCGCACCCTGGACGAGGAGATGCGCGAGGCCGCCGCCGATCTGCGCTTCGAGTACGCCGCGAGGCTGCGGGACGAGATCAAGGACCTGCGCCGGGAACTGGCCGAAATCCGCGGCTAGGCGGCCGGCTGCGAGTCAGGTTGCTTCGAAGATCTCGGCTCCCGACCAGCAGAGCACCGCGACGGGATCCACGGCGATGCCGCCGCCGCAGGTGCATCTCGGCCGCTCGTCGTCGAGGAGCCGGCCCTCGGTGTCCCAGAGCTGCAGCGTGTGCTCGCGTACGGGTTCGCGCACGACTCTGAGCCAGCGTCCCCGGCCCCTGGCCGTGAGCGCCTCGACCAGCGCTGAGACCATGTCCGGTGGCGCGGGCTCGTTGGTCTTGATGCAGTAGAAGGTGCCGCCGATCCCGAGCTCGTGGGGACCGTCCTCGTACTTGTCGAGGTAGTCCACGGCGCGCTGCGGGTCGTAGTCCGGCGGCGGCACGCCGTCGAGCGTCAGGGTCTGGCGTCCGTCGGTCCGCATCGCATACAAGTTCACCGCGACCCACGACTCGCGTGCGAAGGGAATTGTGCCCGTCATCGGTGCCTCCTCCTCAGATCTCCAGCGATTATCAGGATATATCACTGAAATAACATAACAATGCTTGACAAGTGTCACACCCCTATGGCATGATGTGAGCATGGCATTGGAAGCTGCTCAGCGGGTGCGGGAGGGGTTGGCGGAGTTGATCCGTCTGGTCAACTCCGGGGGCGCGTCGACGTCGGACGCCCGGTGGGTGCTTTCGGAGTCGAGAGCCTTCGCTGCCCAAGTGGCGGTGCTGCAGGCTGACGCGGCCGCGCTGGTCGCAGCCGGTGAGCAGCACGGAGATGGCGGGGCCGGGGTGCTGGCCCAGGCTGCGGGCCTTTCTAGGCGCGATGCAGCAGGGCAGGTCAAGGCGGTGGGGAAGCTGCAGTCGATGCCCGGCGTGCGAGATGCCCTGACGGAGGGGGAGATCCCGCTGGCAAACGCCAAGACCCTGGCGCGGGCCTCGGAGAGCACCAGCGCCTCTCAGGTTGAGCGGGATGAGAATCTGCTGGAGAAGGCTGCCTCGCTGTCGCCGGAGCAGTTCGCCCGGGAGACGGGTCGCTGGGTCGCGCAGCGCCAGGACGACGGGGGCGAAGGCGAGTACCGGCGCAAGAGGGCGCGGCGACGGCTGAGCTTCTGGGACGGCGATGACGGGATGGTGCATCTGCGGGGTGAGTTCGACCCGGTGACCGGCGCCAAGGTGCACAAGAGGTTCCTGTTGGAGGCCGAACGGCTGCGACGCCACGACCTCAAGAATCCCGGCGGCGAGAAGCGGAGCCTGGACCAGCGAATGGCTGATGCGTTGGACACGCTGACTGCGACTGGCCGCAGCGAGGGGAGCAAGGGAGCACCCTCGCCTGACGTAGCCCTCGTGCAGCACTTGAGCCCTGACGGCGACAAGGCGTTCGCCGAGGTCGCCGGCGGGGGAGTGATCCCTCAGAGTGTGCTCGAGGAGCACTTCTGCAACGCCAGGATCGTGGGGGTCGTGTACAGCAGCAAGGGCGTGCCGCTGTGGCGGGGTCCTGCGCTGCCACGGCCCACCAAGGCCCAGATGGACGCGCTGATCGCCCGCTACGGCGGCTGCCCGGGATGCGGTGAGCACTACGCGGTGTGCCAAGCCCACCACATCCGGCCCAGGTCCCAGGGCGGACCGACCGACATCGACAATTTGATGCTGCTGTGCTGGGGATGCCACGACAAGGTCCACCACCACGGCTGGCGGGTCGTGCCCAGTGGAGACCTCTACACCATCGCGCCCCCGGAGCGGATCCGCTACGGCCCGGCTCGCGCCCCCGACCCGCCGCCGATCAACAGCCCGCCCAGGGTGCGGCGCCGGGCCGGCACGTCCAGTCGCCTGTCCAGGGTGCCCAATGTCGAAGCCGAACCGCTCCTCGCGGTCACCTAGGGCTGAGATGCACTGGAGGGATGCCGCTGAGCAGGTTGAAGCCGGACTCGCGACGATGCTGGCGTGGGCGGCGGGCGACCTCGTGACTGTCGCCGAGATGCTGAGGGCGTCCGACCTGGTCTCATCCAGCGCAGCGAGGATGGTGAGTCTCGCCAGGATCGAGGGCGCCTCGATCGAGGAGCTTCAGGAAATCGTGCAGGCTTGCCGAGCCATCTCGGCGAGGGCGGCCTTGTTCGACGTGCGAGTGCGGGCGCTCCTGGCGATGATGCCCGGTCTGGCCAACGTTCGAGATGTCACTGCGATTCCAAGTGTGGCCGCGATCCAACATGTGGCCGCGATCCGACATGGGGCGGTGAAACAAGATGTGGCCGTGATGCGACGTGAGGCCGCGACAAGAGATGCGGCAGCGATTCGAAATGAGGGCATAGGCAACCGCGCGGTGGCATGATCGGAGCGTGAGTGGGTCCGAGCATCGTTTGGGGCAGGTCGCATCGGTCGCGGCTGTGACCGACATCGGGCCACGGCGGGTGAACGAGGATCGGGCGGTGGCGGTGGTCTCGGAGTCCGACGGGAGCTGGATGATCGCAGTGGCCGACGGGCTGGGCGGTCATACCCGCGGCGACGAGGCCGCCCAGGCCGCGGTGGAGGGGCTGCCCCATCGGATCGCCGGCGCCGACGAGATGGCCGTGGCCTTCGGGGAGGCCAACGAGCGGGTCCTAGCCCTGACCGGGCCGGAGACGTGGCAGAAGAACCTGCCCCTGTTCATGTTCCCGATGAGCACGCTGTGTGTGGCCGCCTGGACCCGTGAAGGCGGCCTGCTCATCGGCTGGATGGGCGACACCCTGCCCTTCCTGGCCACGGCCGGACCCGACGGGCACAGTGGTTTCCACGGCTTTCTCTGCGGCCGCCCTCACAGGATCCCAGGCGGCAGCATCGAGATCTGCCTGGGGATGCCGCCCGTCGGCAACTCGCTGGACACTGGCTCGGTCGAGGTCGAGATAATCGGGGAGTCCGGTGACGGAGTCCAGCCCGACGCGGTGATACTCGCCAGCGACGGCGCCTGGGAGCCGTATGTCTACCAGCACGGCGTCGAGTGGCTGTCGGACGAATCCCCCGGCAAGGGCATCGGCGCAGCCTGCGGAGCCCGCGCCGAGACGGCCGAGGACGTCGCAAGCAGCATCCTGGACGGCGCCCGGAGTCTCGGTCTCAACGACAACGCCACCATCGCGGTCGCGCTCTGGCGCTGACCCGCCGTACGGCTGAATCCACAGCCAGAGGCCGAGCGGCTAGCTATTCCACAGCCATTGCGAACGAGTGTTCGCTACGTGGATCGGGCCAGCGGGTAGAGTCTGAGCGTGGCTGAGCGGCTGGTGATCTCGGGGGCGCGGGAGCACAACCTCAAAGACGTTCATCTCGACCTGCCCCGCGACCGGCTCATCGTCATTACCGGGCTCTCGGGCTCCGGCAAGAGCTCGCTCGCCTTCGACACGATCTACGCGGAAGGCCAGCGCCGCTACGTGGAATCGCTGTCGGCCTACGCCCGGCAGTTCTTGGGCCAGATGGACAAGCCGGACGTGGACTTCATCGAAGGCCTGTCCCCGGCCATCTCGATAGACCAGAAGAGCGCGTCGCGCAACCCCCGCTCCACCGTGGGCACCATCACCGAGGTCTACGACTACCTGCGGTTGCTCTTCGCTCGTATCGGCGTCCCCCACGATCCCGAGACCGGAGAGCGGCTGATCCGCCAGACCCCGCAGCAGATCGTGGACCGCATCCTGGAGATGGAGCCGGGCACCCGGTTCCAGGTGCTGGCGCCGGTGGTTCGGGGCCGCAAGGGCACCTACGACACGCTGCTGGCCGACCTCGCCGGGCAGGGATTCGCCCGGGCCATAGTCGACGGCGAGCTGGTGGAACTGGCCGACATGGCCGGCGCCACCGGCCTCTCCGGCGGTGCCGACGGCCTGGAGCTGGCCCGCTACGAGATGCACGACATCGCGGTGGTCGTCGATCGCCTCGTGCTGCGCGAGGGGGTCGAGCGCCGGCTGACCGACTCGGTCGAGACCGCCCTGCGCCTGGCCGGCGGCATCGCCGAGATCGAGATCGTCTCGCGCCCGCGCCCGGGCGATGATGCCAGCGGTGTCGACGCCGCGGACAGCGCTGAGGCAGCAAACGGAGCGGCCGGCAGGAATGAACGGCCCCGCCGGATCGTGTTCAGCCAGCACCTGGCCCGTCCCTCCGACGGCAAGTCCTTCGAGGAGCTGGCCCCCCGCAACTTCTCGTTCAACTCGCCGTACGGAGCCTGCTCCCATTGCGACGGCCTCGGCACCGTCTTCGAGGTGGACCCCCAGCTCGTGGTTCCCGACCCCGACGCCACCCTGGCCAGCGGGGCGATAACGCCCTGGTCCGAGAGCCGGTCGCGCTACTACCCCCGCCTGCTGCAGGCGGTATGCGAAGAATACGCGATCCCCCGGGACGTGCCCTGGCGCGAGCTCACCCCTCGCCAACACGACATGCTGCTCTACGCCAGGGGCGTCAAGGGCCGGGTGCAGGTCCGCTACCAGAACCGCTTCGGTCGGCGCCGGGTGTACCAAGCCCGCTTCGAGGGCATCGTGCCGCACCTGATGCGCCGCCACGACGAGACCGACAGCGACGCGTCCCGGGAGAACATCGAGGGCTACATGCGCAAGGTGCCGTGCCCGGACTGCGACGGCGCCCGGCTCAACCCGCTGGCGCTGGCCGTGACCGTCGACGGCCGCAACATCCACGAGTTGTGCGCCATGTCGATCGCGGAGGCGGCCAAGACTCTGGCCGAGATGCATCTCGACGACCGCGACACCATGATCGCGGAGCAGGTGCTCAAGGAGATCCGGTCCCGGCTCGGCTTCCTGCTCGACGTCGGCCTCGACTACCTGAACCTCTCGCGCAGCGCGGCCACCCTGGCCGGCGGCGAGGCCCAGCGAATCCGGCTGGCCAGCCAGGTCGGGTCGGGCCTGGTCGGCGTCCTCTACGTGCTCGACGAGCCGTCGATCGGGCTGCACCAGCGCGACAATCGCCGCCTCATCGAGACCCTGCTGCGCATGCGCGACCTCGGCAACACCGTCATGGTCGTGGAGCACGACGAGGAGACCATCCGGGTCGCCGACCATGTGGTGGACATCGGCCCGGGCGCGGGCGAGCACGGCGGGACCATCGTGCACTCCGGGCTGCTCGACGAACTGCTCGACCTGGAGGACTCGGTCACCGGCCAGTACTTGTCGGGCCGGCGCCGCATCGAGGTGCCGCAGATGCGCCGGCAGGGCGACGGCACCCGCCTGGTGGTGCGGGGGGCCCGGGAGAACAACCTGGCCGACATCGACGTGGCCTTCCCGTTGCAGCGCTTCGTGTGCGTGACCGGTGTGTCGGGCTCGGGTAAGTCGTCGCTGGTCAACGAGATCCTTCACCGAGCGTTGATGCAGCACATCTACCGGTCTAAGGCCCCGCCAGGGCGCCACACCCGCATCGACGGCGTCGGACATCTCGACAAGGTGATCTGCATCGACCAGTCGCCCATCGGCCGGACCCCCAGGTCGAACCCGGCCACCTACACCGGGGTGTTCGACCATGTCCGCAAGCTCTTCGCCAACACGCCCGAGTCCAGGATCCGGGGCTACATGCCGGGGCGGTTCTCGTTCAACGTGAAGGGCGGGCGCTGCGAGGCCTGCCGGGGCGACGGCACCATCCGGATCGAGATGCACTTCCTGCCCGACGTCTATGTGCCCTGCGAGGTGTGCAAGGGCAAGCGCTACAACCGCGACACCCTGGAGGTCACCTTCAAGGGCCGCAACATCGCCGAGGTGCTGGACATGCCCTGCGCCGACGCGCTGGAGTTCTTCGCCAACCAGCCGCCCATCGCCCGCCACATGGGCACGCTGGTCGACGTGGGGCTCGGCTACGTGCGGCTGGGCCAGCCCGCTCCCACCCTGTCGGGCGGCGAGGCCCAGCGGGTAAAGCTGTCCAGCGAGCTGGCCAAGCGCTCCACCGGCCACACCATGTACATCCTCGACGAGCCCACCACCGGGCTGCACTTCGAGGATGTGCGCAAGCTGCTGGGCGTGCTGGGCCGGCTGGTGGACCAGGGGAATACGGTCGTGGTGATCGAGCACAACCTGGATGTGGTCAAGACGGCCGACTGGATCATCGACCTCGGGCCCGAGGGCGGCTCGGGCGGGGGCCGCATCGTGGCCGAGGGCACCCCCGAGCAGGTGGCCGAGGTGCCCGAGAGCCACACCGGCCGGTACCTGCGCTCAATGCTGTGCTGAAGCTGAGACGGCCCCCAACCACTCCCGCTCCCCAGCGACCCGGCTGTATATCGCGCTTTCTTGCTATATCGACAAGAAACCGCGATATACAGCACTGAAGGGGGGTGTGGTGGTGAAGCGGCCCGCGGCTGGGTCTGTTCCGGACGCGCCGGGGTCCTACCAGTTCCTCGACGGCGAGGGCCGGGTCATCTACGTCGGCAAGGCCAAGAGCCTGCGTTCGAGGCTGAACAACTACTTCGGCTCGCACCTGCCGCTGCGCACCCGCCAGATGGTGGACTCAGCCGCTTCGGTCGAGTGGATCCAGGTGGCCAACGAGGTCGAGGCGCTGATGCTCGAGTTCTCGCTGATCCAGCGCCACAGGCCCCGGTTCAACGTCCGCTACACCGACGACAAGTCGTACCCGTTCCTGTGCGTGACCATGGTCGACGAGTGGCCCCGGGCCATGGTGATGCGGGGCCGGCGACGCAAGGGCAACCGCTACTTCGGTCCCTACGGCCACGCCTACGCCATCCGCGACACCCTCGACCTGCTGCTGCGCACGTTCCCCATCCGCACCTGCACCGACGGCAAGTTCCGCCGGTACGCCAGCCTGGGCAAGCCCTGCCTGCTGTACCACATCGAGAAGTGCTCGGGACCGTGCGTGGGCGAGGTGTCGGCCGGCGACTACGCCGAGATGGTGGCCGAGCTGCTGCGCTTCCTGGAGGGCGAAAGCGACCCGGTACTGGACCGGCTCGAATCCGAGATGTCTGCCGCGGCCATCGACCTCGACTACGAGCGGGCCGCCCGGCTGCGGGATCGCCTGTCTGCGGTGCGCAAGGCGGTGGAGACCCAGCAGATGGTGGGGTCCCGCAACGAGGACTTCGACGTGATCGGCCTGGTGGACGACGCCCTGGAGGCCGCGGTGCAGGTGTTCTTCGTGCGCCGGGGCCGGGTGATGGGACGCCGCGGCTTCATGATCGACAAGGCCGAGGACCTGGACCGGGGCGAGCTGGTCAGCCGGGCCCTGGAGCGCCTGTACTTCGACGACAACCCGCTGGGCTGGCCCAAGCTCGTGCTGGCCCCCGACACGCCGGCCCAGGCCGACCTCTACACCGAATGGCTCAGCGAGATGCGGGGCTCGCGAGTCGAGATCCGGGTCCCGCAGCGGGGCTCGAAGCGGGCGCTTCAGGCCACCGTCACCCGCAACGCCGAGGAGTCCTTCGCCCGCCACCGGCTCAAGCGCAGCACCGACCACAACAGCCGGGCCCGGGCCCTCAACGAGCTCCAGCAGCACCTGGGACTGGCCGAGGCGCCCCTGAGGATCGAGTGCTACGACATGAGCCACCTGTCCGGGCAGGACTACGTGGGCTCGATGGTGGTGCTCGAGGACGGCCTTCCCAAGAAGGCCGACTACCGGAGGTTCAAGATCCGGTCGGTGCCGGGCAATGACGACTTCGCGGCCATGCACGAGGTGCTCACCCGGCGCCTGACCGGCTACCTGGAGCAGCGGGCCCGGCCGGTGGCCGAGCGCGACGGCCGGTTCTCGTACCCGCCCCAGCTGCTGCTGGTGGACGGCGGCAAGGGTCAGCTGGGGGTGGCTGTTCAGGTGCTCGAGGAATTGGGCCTGGAGGATGAGATCCCCGCGGCCGCGCTGGCCAAGCAGTTCGAGGAGGTGTTCGTGCCCGGCCGCTCCGGGCCGGTGCGGATCCCGCGCCAGTCCGAGGCGCTGTACATGCTCCAGCGCATCCGCGACGAGAGCCACCGCTTCGCGATCGCATATCACCGCAGCCTGCGGGGCAAGCGCATGACGACCTCCGCCCTCGACGGCATCGCCGGCCTCGGTCCCGTCCGCAAGGCCCGCCTGACCAAGGAGCTGGGCGGCGTGAAAGCCGTCCGGCGGGCGCAACTCAATGAGCTGAAGGCTCTGCAATGGCTGCCCGACGCCGTGGCAGAGAACGTCCACGCCGCGTTGCGCGGCAGCACCTGATCATCATGCGTGCACTCGGCGCCATCGCGCAGGTCTCGCTCCAGACCACGGTGCAGCTGATCCTGCTGCCGCTGGTGGTGGTGGAGCTCGGCCGCGGCTTAAACCCGTCGAGGGTCATCGTGGCTTCGCTGGTGGTATGCGCCGCCGTCACCGCCGCCTCGCTGCTGCGGGCGGGACCGCTGCGCTCGGTGGGCCTCTACGTCGCCATGCCCGACCCGATGAGCATCCCCTTCTGCATCCTGGCCCTCGAGTTGGGCGGGATCGTGGCGCTGGCAGTGCTGGTAGCAGCCTCCGGCGTGTTCCAGATCGTCGCCGGGCTGCGACTGGCCCGCCTGCGATCGATCATCAACCCGGACTTCTCGATCACGTTGGTGCTGCTGGCGTGCATATCGCTGGTGCCGGTGTTCGCCCGCATCATCGAGTCACCGGAGGGCGCTCGACCGGGCGCGGTGCCGGTGTCCATGGCCCTCACCGCCGCGGCCATCTACACGATTAGCCGGTTCGGGCCCTCGGCGCTGCAGCCGTGGGCTCCGCCGCTGGGGCTCGCGGCCGGCGCCGCCGCGGCTGCCGCCTACGGGATCTATGACACCGGCCCGGTCGCCGAGGCCGCCTGGATAGGCCTGCCCACGGCCGGGTGGATCCCCTCGGGCGGGTTTGACATCGCCGTGGTAGCGCTGCTGTTGCCGCCGTTCGCGATCCTGGCGCTGGTGCAGGTCACCCGGGCCAACACGGCGTCGCTGCTGGCGCAATTCGTGTCCGGGCGGGCAGTGTTCGACTTCAGAGAGGTGCAGCGGGCCAACGCCCGCATCGGCACCGGCAGCATCCTCGCCAGCGTCTCCGGCACCATCCCGCTGGGCTATTCGCCGGCCGGTCCCATCGCCATGGCCCAGAGCGGCAGCGACCCCCGCCGTGTCGGCACCGCGATCATCTCGATGCTTGTGGCGGCGGCGGTGTGCCCGAAGCTGCAGGCCGTGCTGATGGCCGTGCCGCGGAGCCTCGTGGTGGTGTACATCGTGTTCGTCATATTCCTGCTGCTCAGGAAGCTGATCCCGGTCAGCTCCATCGGACAGCACGGGATGCCCTCGTCGATGTGGGCGCCGATCGCCACCGCAGTCGTCTTCGAGGCCGCCGCCGCGCTGCTGTGGGACGGCACCGGCTTCCGGGCGGTCAACGGCCTCACCGCGGGAAGCATCGTGCTGGTCGCGCTTTCGGTGCTGCGGCTGCGGCGGGCCAGCCGGCACCGGATCGACGTGCCGCTGGCGTCCTTCAGCGCCGAGGAGATCGCAGAGTTCGTCTGGAGCCTGCCGCTTGAGCGCGAGGACGCCAAGCACCGGCTGGCCGCGGTCTCCGAGGAGGCGCTCATGGTGCTCATCCAGTCCGACGTCTACTCCTACGACGCCAACCGGCAGATGCGGCTGACGGTGACCCTGCAGGGAGCCAACGTCGAGGCAGAGTTCGTGGCCGCGCCGTCAGGCGCCCAGAACCTCCAGGAACGCATCATGCTGCTGTCCGAGCCCGAGGCGAGCGACTTGGAGGTGGTGGTCGAGCGTGACGCCGCGCTGCGGTTGCTGAACCACTACGCGACGTCGGTGACGCACCGCCAGTACCAGGATGTGGAGATCATTACCGCGGTGGTGGACTCGGGCTGAGCCGGCCACCGTCGGCGGGCACGGCCACCCGTAAACTGCCCGTACTGCCGATTAGGGAGGTGGGCAGCTGCACGACTCCTTGAGGGGCAAGGTGGTCCTGGTCACCGGAGCCGGGCGGGGCATCGGGCGGGGCATCGCCGAGCGCTTCGCCGGCGCGGGCGCGTCGGTGGCCGTCAATGACATCGACGGCGAGGCTGCGGCCGCCACCGCCCAGAGCATCCGCGACGACGGAGGCACGGCCATGGCTACGCCGGCCGACGTGTCCGACAGCGCGCAGGTGGGCGCCATGGTGGATTCGATCATGGCTGCGCACGGCCGTGTCGACGTGCTGGTCAACAACGCCGGAGTCGTGAGTCCGATGCTGCACTTCCTCGAGGCCGACGAGGCATGGTGGCGGCGCATCATCGACGTCAACCTGACCGGGCACTTCCTGGTGTCGCACCCGGTGGCCCGCATCATGGCCGAGCAGGGCGGCGGCAGCATCATCAACATGAGCTCGGGGGGCGCCACCCGGGCCCACCGGTCGTTCACCGCCTACGACGCCACCAAGGGCGGGATCGAGGCCCTCACCCGGGCCATGGCGCTGGACCTCGGCCCCTACAACGTGCGGGTCAACGCGCTGGTGCCGGGATCGATCGACACGACCGGCATGCCGGCGGGGGAGCGGGCGCTGCGGGGCGAGAACGTTCCCCTGGGCCGGATCGGCGAACCCCTCGACATGACCGGCGCAGCGCTGTTCCTGGCCTCCGACGACGCCGCCTACATCACCGGGGAGACGCTGCGCGTCGACGGCGGCATGCTGGCCCAGCAGCGCTCGGCCACCGTGGACATCGTCCCGCCCAGCACCTTCCCGGCCGTCGAGGACCTCTAGCGATGGAACCCGCCGCGGCCGCTCCCCGGATCGGGGTGGACGTAGGCGGCACCTTCACCGATGTCGCCCTCGAACGCCCGGACGGGACGTTCGCGTCGATCAAGGTGCTGACCACTCACCAGCGGCCCGAGGAGGCAGTCCTTGCCGGCATATCGACCGTCATTGAGCAGGAGGGCACAACCCTCGGCAGGATCACCCAGATCATCCACGGCACGACCCTGGCCACCAATGCCCTGATCGAGCGCCGCGGAGCCAGGACGGCACTGGTCACGACGTCTGGATTCCGCGACGTGATCGAGACCCGCACCGAGAGCCGCTACGAGCAGTACGACCTCAACATCGTGCTCCCGGCGCCCCTGATCGAGCGCAAGGACCGCTTCGTAGTGCCCGAGCGGATCGGTGCCCGGGGCGAGGCGCTGCTGCCGTTCGACGATCGGCTCGCCCGAGACGTAGTCACCCGGCTGGTGGAGGGCGGGTACCAGTCGGTGGCGGTCGGGTTCATGCACAGCTACAGGAACCCGGACCACGAGCGCCGCTTCCGGGAGCTGTTGAGTGAGGCCGATCCCTCGGTGGCGGTGTCGCTGAGTTGCGAGGTCTCACCCCAGATGCGGGAGTTCGAGCGATTCAACACGGTCTGCGCCAACGCCTACGTGCAGCCCCTGATCGCCTCGTACCTGCGCAGGCTCGAAGCCGAGCTGCGCCGCATGGGCGCGGCCTGCCCGCTGTTGCTGATCCATTCTGGCGGGGGCCTGATGAGCAGCGAAGCGGCGGCCTCGTTCCCCGTGCGCCTCGTCGAGTCCGGGCCGGCCGGCGGGGCGATGTTCGCCGCGCACCTGGCCCGGGCCCATCGCCGGGACCGGATCGTCTCCTACGACATGGGGGGCACCACCGCCAAGATCGCGCTGATCGAGGACGGCTCGCCCCGCACGGCCAAGACCTTCGAGACGGCCCGTACCGCCCGGTTCAAGAAGGGCAGCGGGATGCCGATCTCGGTGCCGGCCATCGAGATGATCGAGATCGGCGCGGGCGGCGGGTCGGTCGCCGGGGTCGACACCCTGGGCCAGATCCGGGTAGGGCCGCAGAGCGCGGGAGCCGATCCCGGTCCCGCCTGTTACGACCTGGGCGGGACGGCCGCGACCGTGACCGACGCCAACGTGCAGCTCGGGCGGCTGCATCCGGGGAACTTCCTTGCGCCCGACATATCGCTGTCGCCGGATCTGGCCGCCACCGCCCTGCGCGACGGCGTGGGGACGCCCCTGGGACTCGATGACGACGACGCCGCGGTGGGTGTGGCCGAGGTGGTCGACGAGAACATGGCAAACGCAGCCCGAACCCACGCAGTGGAGAGCGGCAAGGACCTGGCCGGCTACTCGATGATCGCCTTCGGAGGGGCCGCGCCGCTCCATGCCAGCCGCTTGATCGACAAGCTGGGCATGGACGAGGTGCTGGTGCCGGTCGGTGCGGGCGTCGGCTCGGCCATCGGATTCCTGCTCGCTCCGTTCTCCTACGAGGCCACCCGCAGCTACTACACCACCTCCGAGCACTTCGACACCGGCGGTGTCAGGGCGGTGCTGGCGGAGCTGGCCGCGGAGGCCGAGGCGTTCGTGCGGACAGGCACCGTTGAGGCGGTTACCGTCGAGCGCGAGGTGCTGATGCGATACCGGGGCCAGGGCTGGGAGATCCCGGTGGCGCTGCCCCATGGCGACTTCGACGAGATCGCGGCGGGGGAGCTCGCAACCACATTCGTGAAGGCCTACGAAGCCTTCTTCGGGCGAGCCATCGAGGGCCTCGCCATCGAGGCGGTGAGCTGGTCGGTGCGGGTGTCGTCGAGGCGTGAGCCTCCACAGACGGTCGAGCCGGTCGCGGCCAGCGAACCCCGGAAGGCGGCGGGCACCCGGCCGGTCTACGACCCGGCCACTGGCACTTGGGTGTCTGCCGCCCTGTTCGACCGGAACACCCTGGCAGTCGGGGACACCATCTCCGGCCCGGCGCTGATTACCGAGGACCAGACCACGACGGTGGTCGGATCGGGGCACACCGCGGTAGTCCAACCCGATCTCACGCTGAGGATCTCCCGATCAGACCGGGACGAGATGTCGCACCAGTCGGCGTCCAGCCGCCGGCAGACCGGCCGCTCCGCCCAGCGCGAGGTCCCCATGCAGATCATGTGGAACCGCCTGGTATCGGTCGTCGAGGAGCAGGCGCTGACCCTCGTGCGGACCGCGTTCTCGACGTCGGTGCGGGAGGCCGGCGACCTCTCGGCGGGAGTCTTCGACCGCGAGGGCCGCCTGATCGCCCAGGCCGTCACCGGCACGCCGGGCCACGTAAACACTATGGCCGCGTCGCTGGGCCACTTCATCAACGAGATCGGGACCGAGAGCATGCGCCCCGGCGACGTGTACCTCACCAACGACCCGTGGAAGGGCACCGGCCACCTCCACGACATCACCGTGGCCACACCGGTGTTCACCAGCGAGGGCTCCGACAAGCAAGCGGACGAGCCGGAGGATCTGATCGGCTTCTTCGCCTCCACCGCGCACGTGGTCGACATCGGCGGCCGCGGGTTCGGCCCCGACGCCCGCGAGCTGTACGAGGAGGGCATCCGCATCCCCATCATGAGGTGGGCCGAGCGGGGCCGGCTCAACCCGGATCTGATCAACATCGTGCGATGCAACGTGCGGGAGCCCGACCAGGTGATCGGCGACATCCACGGGCTGGCCGCCTCCAACGAGACCGGTCGCCGGCGGCTGCTGGACATGCTGACCGAGTTCGGCCTGACCGACCTGGAGGAGTTGGCCGGTTTCGTGTTCGACCGCACCCGGCGGGCCACCCTCGACGCGCTGGAGAGAGTCCCCAACGGCGTCTACCGCAACACGATGCGGGTCGACGGCTACGGCGACCCGGTCACCCTGACCGCCGCGGTGACCGTCTCCGACGAGGGCATGCACGCCGACTTCACCGGGACATCGCCGGTCAGCCCGTTCGGGATCAACGTCCCCATCACCTACGCGCAGGCGTACTTCACCTACGGGATGCTGGTGGCGCTGGCCCCAGAGCTGCCCAACAACTACGCCTCCCTGCTGCCCTTCACGGTGAGCGCGCCGCCGGGCGCCATCCTCAACGCGGTGGAGCCCCACCCGGTGGCGATCCGCCACGTGATCGGCCACTTCGTCACCGACCTGTGCCTGGGCGCCATCGCTCAGGCCCTGCCCGATGTCGTTCCGGCCGAGGGCTCCGGGGCGCTGTGGAACTTCCAGGCCAGCGCCCGCAGCGCTGATCCGACCGACCCTCGGCCGCCGGTGGAGATGCTGATGTTCAACAGCGGGGGCAGCGGCGCCCGGCCCAGCCGCGACGGGCTCACCGCCACCGCCTTCCCGTCGGGTGTGAGGACCATGAGCGTGGAGGCCACCGAGCAGGTCGGCCCGATAGTCATCTGGCGCAAGGAGATCCGTGAGAACACCGGCGGTGCCGGCCGGTACCGGGGCGGTCTGGGCCAGGTCATCGAGATCGCCCCGGCCGACGGCTACCTGTTCGAGTTCTCGGCCATGTTCGACCGGGTCGACAACCCGGCCCGGGGCCGGTCGGGCGGCCTCGACGGCGCCCGCGGCGGGGTGCGCCTCGACGACGGCACACCCTTCGGGTCGAAGGGCAAGCAGACGGTGCCCGCGGGCCGGCGGCTGATCCTGGAGCTCCCCGGCGGCGGCGGTTTCGGCGACCCGGGCGAGCGAGACCCGGCCGCGGCGGCCGACGACCTGGCCCAGGGCTACGTGTCTTGAAGAAGCCCTACGACGTCGTGATCGTGGGCGGGGCGGTCATGGGGTCCTCGGTCGCCTTCTTCCTGTCGCGCAATCCCGACTTCGGCGGGTCCATCCTGGTGGTGGAGCGAGACCCGTCGTATGTGAACAGCTCCACGGCCCGCACCAACAGCTGCATGCGCCAGCAGTTCTCCACCGAGGTGAACATCCGCATCTCGCAGTTCGGTGCCGAGTTCGTGCGCGATTTCCGGAACTGGATGGGCGACCCGGAGGCGCCCGAGGTGCCCGTCAACCACTTCGGCTACATGTATCTCGCCGCGGACGAGGCTGCTGCAGCAGTGCTGGAGGCCAACCAGCAGGTGCAGGCCTCTCTCGGGGCCGGCACGGTGATCATGACCCCCGCCCAGATCGCGGCCGCCTACCCGTTCTACAACGTCGACGACATCGTGTGCGGCAGCCACAACCTCGTCGACGAGGGCTGGTGGGACTCCGGGACGGTGTTCGACTGGTGGCGGCGCCAGGCCCGCCGCAACGGCGTCACCTATGTCACCGACGAGGTGGTCGGCATCGACCGCTCCGGAGACACCGTGACCGGGGTGGAGCTGGCGTCCGGTGACTGCGTCGGCTGCGGTGCGCTGGTCAACGCCACCGGTCCGCGAGCGGCCCGTACCGCGGCCATGGCCGGCCTCGAAGTGCCGGTAGAACCCCGCAAGCGGTTCACATGGATCTTCGAGGCGGCCGAGCCGCTGGAGCGGGACCTGCCCCTGACCATCGACCCGAGTGGAGTGCACGTGCGCAGCGACGGCGCGGCCTACATGACCGGGTGCCCGCCCGACGTCGACCCCCCGGCCGCCTTCGACGACTTCGACATGGACCACGACATCTTCGAGGACAAGGTGTGGCCCGTCCTGGCGAACCGGGTTCCCGCCTTCGAGCGCATCAAGGTCACCAGCCGCTGGGCCGGGCACTACGCCTACAACTACTTCGACCACAACGCGGTGGTCGGACCCCACACCGAGGTGCGGAACTTCTTCTTCGTCAACGGCTTCTCCGGCCACGGCATCCAGCAGTCGCCGGCCATGGGGCGGGCCGTGGCCGAGCTGCTGTGCTACGGCGAGTACCGCACGCTCGACCTGTCGGAGCTCGGCTACGAGCGCATTGACCGGAGCGAGCCGTTCGTGGAGACGGCCATCATCTGAGAACGTCCATCGTCGGGGCCTGGCCCGTCTCGCAACTACCATGCCGACGAGTGAGTGCCTTCGTCGTCATCGCGGGGATGTCGGGAGCGGGCCGCAGCCACGCCGCCAACAACCTCGAGGACCTCGGCTGGTTCGTGATGGACAACCTGCCGCCGTCGCTCATCGGCAAGGTGGCCGATCTGGCCGGGGCGCCCGGGGCGGGCATCGACCGGCTCGCCCTGGTGGTGGGCACCGGCCGCTACCACGACGAGATCGTCGGCATGATCGACGGCCTGAGGGAGGGGTTCGACGGGCTGCGGATCCTGTTCCTCGACGCGACCACCGACGCCCTCGTCCGCCGCTACGAGTCCACCCGCCGGCGGCACCCGTTCTCCGAGGCCGGGACGGGCACCCTGGCCGAGGCCATCGAGGCCGAGCGGTCGGCGCTGGAACCGGTGCGGGCCACCGCCGACGTGGTCATCGACACCTCGGATCTGAACATCCACCAGCTGCGTGAGCGGATGGCCGAGCTGTTCGGCGTCGGCGAGGGCCAGACCATGCGGATCACGGTGCTGTCGTTCGGCTACACCCACGGCATCCCCCTCGACGTGGACATCGTGATCGACTGCCGGTTCCTGCCCAACCCCCACTATGTCGACGAGCTACGGCCCCTGAGCGGGCTCGACGCGGAGGTGTCCGACTACGTGATGCAGCAGCCGGTGACGGGTGAGTTCCTGGCGCGCCTGGAATCGCTGCTGGAGCTGCTGGTGCCCCAGTACGTGGCCGAGGGCAAGTCGTACCTGACGGTGGCCTTCGGCTGCACCGGCGGGCGGCATCGCTCGGTGGCCGTGACCGCACATTTCGCCGGGGTGCTGGGCGCGATGGGCCACGAGCCGGCGGTGGTCCATCGCGACATCGACAAGTAGGCACCGGACATTCCCCCGGACGCCGCCCGGCCCGGCCTAGCCTCTGCGCCATGAGCATTCGAGTGGGCATCAACGGCTTCGGCCGCATCGGACGCAACCTCTACCGGGCGGCGCGGAACCAGGTCACCGACCTAGACGTGGTGGCGGTCAACGACCTCGGGTCCATCGACACCATGGCCCACCTGCTCAGCCACGACTCGGTCCACGGCCGCCTCGGCGTCGAAGTGTCCGTGGGCGGGGATGTGCTGAGCGTCGGCGACGACTCGCTGCGGGTCCTGTCGGTGCGCAACCCCGAGGATCTTCCGTGGGGCGACCTGGGAGTGGACGTGGTGGTGGAGTCGACCGGAATCTTCACCAAGCGCGACGCCGCGGCCCGCCATCTCGACGGCGGCGCGCCCCGGGTGCTGGTCTCCGCGCCGTGCTCAGGAGCCGACGCCACCTTCGTGGTCGGCGTCAACGACTCGGACTTCGATCCCACGGTCCACACCGTGGTGTCGAACGCATCCTGCACCACAAACTGCTTCGTGCCCATGGTCAAGGTGCTCGACGACGCCTTCGGGGTGGAGCGGGGCCTGATGACCACCGTCCACGCCTACACCGGCGACCAGGCGCTGGTGGACGGTCCGCACTCCGACCTGCGCCGGGCCCGCGGTGCGGCGGTGAACATCGTGCCCACGTCCACCGGTGCGGCCCGCGCCACCGGGCTGGTGCTACAGGCCATGCAGGGACACCTCGACGGTATCTCGCTGCGGGTTCCCATCCCCGACGGCTCCATCACCGACTTCACGGCCAAGCTGGCGGCCGAGCCCAGCGTGGAGGAGATCAACCAGGCCTTCGCCAAGGCCGCCGCCGAGGGCCCGTTGGCCGGCGTGCTCGACTACAGCGAAGCCCCCCTGGTGTCGGCCGACATCGTCGGCTCGCCGGCGTCGTGCACTTTCGACGCGGGGCTGACCATGGCCATGGGCGACCTGGTGAAGGTCAACGGCTGGTACGACAACGAGTGGGGCTACTCCAACCGGCTGGTCGACATGGCGACCATCGTCGGCGCGGCCAACCACTGAGATGACGCCGAACGGCCGACCAGCGCCCGTCCCGCACGCTCCGCCCACTTCTTGACGTAGTTGTTCGCACTGTGGCAGCACAACTACGTCAAGAACGAAGATCCTCGGCGGACCCGGCGTCTGTCGCCCCGCCGACCGGCAGCTGAGCGCGCCAGTCGTGCGCCGACTGCCCTCTTTGGAGGATCTGGGTCCGCTGGAGGGCCGCTCGGTGCTGGTGCGGGTCGACTTCAACGTGCCGCTGGCCGACGTAACCTGCGGCTCGGGTCCGCAAGTGGCTGACGACCTGCGCATCCGGGCCGCGCTGCCCACGCTGCGACAGCTCCAGCGACAGGGGGCCGCCGTGACGGCCTGCACCCATCTCGGCCGTCCCGACGGGCGGCCCGATCCTCGATACTCGGTCGAGCCGGTCCGAGCTGTACTGGCCTCGCTGGCCCCGGGTGTGGAACTGCTCGAGAACCTGCGCTTCGATCCGGGCGAGACGGCCAACGACCCTGCCTTCGTCGAGCGTCTGGCTGCGGGTCATGACGCCTACGTGAACGACGCCTTCGGGGCGTCGCACCGGGCTCATGCCTCCATCGTGGGCCCGCCCCGATGGCTGCCGGCGGCTGCAGGCCGGCTCATGGCCCGGGAGGTGGAGGTCCTCGGCGGGCTGCGGGACTCGCCCCGGCGACCCTTTGTGGCGGTGCTGGGCGGGGCCAAGGTGTCCGACAAGCTGGGAGTGATCGACGCTCTGCTCCAGATGGTGGACTCCCTGGTGATCGGCGGGGCCATGTGCTTCACGTTCCTGAAGGCCAGGGGGCATCGGGTGGGCTCGTCGCTGTGTGAGGACTCGATGGTCGATCGCTGCCGGGAGATGCTCGCCGGCGATACGCCCATCCACCTGCCCTACGACCTGACCGCGCTGGGTCCCGGCGGGGTGCTGGGCGATCCCGGCGCCGGCGGGGAGGTCCGCCAGATCGGGGCCGATGTGCCCGACGGGTGGATGGGGGTGGACATCGGCCCGGGCAGCGCAGCCGCCTTCGGCGATGTGATCCACGAGGCCGGAACGGTGCTGTGGAACGGCCCGATGGGCGTGTTCGAGGATCCCCGCTTCGGCGGCGGGACCGGGGCAGTGGCGGCGGCCACGGCCGAGACCCGGGCGTTCACCGTGGTGGGCGGGGGCGACAGCGCGGCCGCGGCCCGCCGTTTCGGGGTCGACCGCGACATGGACCACGTGTCCACCGGCGGGGGCGCTTCACTGGAGCTGATCGAGAAGGGCGACCTGCCGGGACTGGCCGCGCTGAGGCGAGGGAACGCAACAGGAGACGAAGGAAACGGGGAGGGACGCGCCGATGCGACCTAGACGCAAGGCCTCGGGCCGCGACGACGGTCCGGCCGGCGGCCGCAAGCCGCTCATCAGCGGCAACTGGAAGATGAACCACAACCACTTCGAGGCGATCCAGACCATCCAGAAACTGGCCTACGCGCTGAACAGCGACGACTACCGGCATGTGGAGGTCTCGGTGCATCCGCCGTTCACGGACCTGCGCTCGGTGCAGACGGTCCTGCAGGCCGACGACGTGCCCATAGCGCTGGGCGCCCAGGACTGCCATGCCGAGGACGCGGGCGCCTTCACCGGCGAGGTGTCGGCCGCCATGCTGGCCAAGCTGGACGTGTCGTACGTGATCGTGGGCCACAGCGAGCGCCGGGCGCTGTTCGGCGAGACCGACGAGGTGGTCAACGCCAAGACTCGGGCGGTGCTGCGCCACGGCATGGTGCCGATCGTGTGCGTGGGCGAGACCATCGAGCAGCGCCGGGCCGGACAGGCCCGCGACGTGGTGTCCGGCCAGCTGGCCGGCAGCCTCGACGGGCTCGACGCCGGCGTGGTGGGCAAGCTGGTGGTGGCCTACGAGCCGGTGTGGGCCATCGGCACCGGCGAGACGGCCACACCCGCCGACGCCCAGGACATGTGCGCCCATGTGCGGGCGCGGGTGGCCGACCGGTGGGGGAGGGCGGCCGCGGTTGACGTGCGCATCCAGTACGGGGGTTCCGTCAAGCCGTCCAACGCCCCGGACCTCATGGAGCAGCCCGACATCGACGGAGCGCTGGTGGGCGGGGCCAGCCTGGACGCCACCGAGTTCGCCCGCATCGTCAACCACCGCCTCTACGCGGCATGAGAACAGGCGGCGCCGGGAGCACTCACTGCTAGCCTCGACGCCGTGATCTGGTTCGTCGCCCCGCTGCACGTGCTGTCGGCGCTGCTGCTGGTGTTCCTCGTGCTGCTGCACAGCGGCAAGGGCGGGGGCCTGTCGGACATGTTCGGCGGCGGGCTCGGCGCCCAGGCGGCCGGTTCCACGGTGGTGGAGCGCAATCTCGACCGGATCACCGTGGTCGCCGCGCTGGTCTTCGCCTTCGCGTCGATCTCCTACGCCCTGATCATCTGAGCGCCGCCGGCGAGCGGACGTCGTCGGTCAGTTGACGCTGAACGCGGCGATGTAGGCGAAGTGGTTGGCGTTGCTGTCGTCGGCGTCCTCGTACACCTTGAGCAACTGCGCTTCCAGATCGCCGATGACGCCGTCAGCGGCGTAGCGCTCGAGACGAGTCTTGTAGCCGTTGGACTCGAAGATCGAGGCGTTGATGCCGATCACGCCGACGGAGCCGGGCCGGACCACCCGCAGCAGCTCCACCAGCGCGTCGGGCCCGAGGTGCCCATGGGTGAAGACACCGGAGCTGACCAGGCCCGAGTAGCTGTCGGTTCCCAGGTCGATGGAACCGGTGAGATCGGCTTCCAAGAGTTGCCGGTAGGAGGGTGCGCCCCCCGGTCCTGTCATGGTCCCGGCCTCGGCCAGCATCTCCGGCGAGATGTCGATCCCGTCGACCGGCGAGATCCCGAGCCGGGACAGCTCCCATCCCAAGCGGCCCGTGCCGCATCCTGCGTCGAGCACCGGTTCGCCTACAGCCGACGACCGTTCGGCGAACATCTCGGCCACCTGCCGTGCGTAGATGTAGCTGTAGTCGTCGAGGAACTGCTCGTAGGTGGCCGCCCACCTCGCGTACAGCTCCCGGTTGTCATCCGGGCTCTTCACCGCGTACGCAGCCTTCAACAACGCCGCCCGCTCGTCCCCGGACTCCTGGGGTGAATGCTCATCAGTCACTGGCCAGAACCTAATGCTCACGTCGCAGGGGCGCCGTCCCGTCGCCGAGGTTGAAATCAGCTCGAACCGCAAGCGTGCCTCGGCCATTGAGTTGCCGGATGAGAGCGATGTTAAGTTCCTTCCTCCAGGTGGTGTGCAGGCCTTGTGAACGGCAGTGGCCGTGCCGTATGTCTCGGACGGGTGCCAAGTGCCGCGGGCCGTAGCTAGGCGGGCTGAGCGGGGCGGCGGGTCTCCCACTCGGCTAGCTGGCGGCGCACCCGGTCGATGTCTTCGGGGCTGACCGGCCGCGAGATCGAGACGTTGTCGTCGCCCGCCTTGACGGTGAAGTGGAAGCGTCCGGAGTGGCCGGAGGCACGGCCACTGGCGTTCTCGCTCATGATTACTCCTTCGGTGGTCTCGGGGGTATCCGCCCGTGTGTTTGCTCGTACCGGTCGATGTTGGCCGACATGGCCTGAACGATCCGGAACATGGCGCTGGTCGGGATCTTCATCCGCGCCACCACCAGCACGTCGTGGGCTTCGCCGTCGTGGGTCGGCGAGCGGTGCGATGTGAAATCAACCGTGAACTCATGCGGGGTGTTCCACACCAGTGCGCCGTTGGCGTAGGTGCCTCCCATGGGAACCGACTCACTGAATGTGACATCCATGACTATATCATCTGATGCCATGTTGTGTATTGTACAGTGCTGACAGCCACATGCGCAACATGTCCACGAAACCGCTCGGGTTGGTGCGGCAACGACCGTGATGGAATAGCGGACGACTTCCCACCGTTCGCAACACTGCTCGAGCGAGGAGCGAGGAGTGCCGCCGGATGACGCTGACGACACCGACAGATCGCAACGCTGCCGTTGCCCGGCAGAGGTGGCTCACTACCGTCACCATCGGCTGGAACAGCCTCGAGGGAGTGGTGGCCATCGCCGCCGGCATCGCCGCGGGGTCGGTCAGCCTGATCGGCTTCGGCCTCGACTCCGGTATCGAGGTGTCGGCCGCGCTGATCCTGGCGTGGCGGCTGGCCCAGGAACGCCGCACGGGCTGCAAGCAGGACGTCGACAAGCGGGCCCAGCGCCTGATCGCGGTGAGCTTCGCCGCGCTGGCCCTCTACGTGGGCGTCGAGTCGATACGCGACCTGGCAATGGCCGACCGGCCCGACGAGTCGCCGGTCGGGATCGTGATGGCCGCCCTGTCGCTGGTGGTCATGCCGTTCCTGGCCCGGGCCAAGCGCAGGCTGGCTCCGCTGATGGGATCGCGGGCCGTTGACGTCGAGGCGAAGCAGACCCTCCTGTGCGCCTTCCTGTCGGGCGCGCTGCTGGTTGGGCTGTCCGCCAACGCGGCCCTGGGATGGTGGTGGGCCGACCCGCTGGCCGGGCTGTTCATCGCCGGCGCGGCCGGCTACGAGACCGTGAACACCTGGCGGGCCGACTCCCTCGAAGACACCTGCTGCGCCTAGAGGCCGCGCTCAACCTGCGGGGAGCGACTTCAGCATCCGTCGCATGCCGGAGTGCCTACGCCCCGGCCGTAGGCTGACTCGACGAGGAGCCCTGGTGAGCAGCGACGAACAGGAAGACACCGGCCAGGACACCCCCGAAGCCGGCGGCGCCAGTGACGAACAGGCCCAGACCAAGCGGGCCGGCGAACTCGCCTACTGGTCGAAGCGCAAGAATGTCGAGGGAGCGCTGAAGAACAGTTGGTTCGAGAGGTTCTACACCGACCACTTCGGCTTGAGCCGCGAGGACTACCGCGACAAGCGGGTGCTGGACATCGGATGCGGCCCGAGGGGTTCGCTGGAGTGGGCGACCATGGCCCGGGAGCGAGTGGGCGTCGACCCGATCGCCAACGAGTACCTGCAGATGGGAGCGGCCGAACACGCCATGACCTACGTCGCGGCGGGCGCCGAGTCCATCCCGTTCCCCGACCATAGCTTCGACATCGTCTGCTCGTTCAACTCGCTCGACCATGTGGACGACCTGGATGCATCAATCGCCGAGTTGAAGCGGCTGACCGCGGTTGGGGGGCTCTTGCTCGTGCTCACCGACGTCCACGACGAGCCGACGCCCCAGGAACCGGTCTGCTTCGACTGGAGCGTGGTCGAGCTGTTCGCGCCGGAGTTCGCCGTCCAGTCCCTCCGCTGTTGCGAGAAGCAGGGCGGCGGCGCATATCAGAGCGCTGAGCAGGGCATCTTCTTCAACCATGCCGACTCTCGCCAGCGCTACGGCGTGCTGTCGGCGAGGTTCGTGCGCGTCGAGGCCCCTGAGGCCGAAGCCCCACCGAGCCCCGAGGAGGCGGACTCGGCGATCGGTCGCATGCTGATCACCCTGGGGGAGCGGGCCCGCACCAGCCAGCCGCTCAAGGACGCGGAGTCTGCCGCCGGCCGGCTTCTTCACGGCGCCCGGGCGCGGGCGCGAGGAAGCGCGGGCCGGCTGCTTCAAGCAGCGCGCCGCCGTGGTGGCCGGCATGCCCGCAGGTAGCATCGGGCAGCCCACGTCGGAGTGGCGGAATTGGCAGACGCGCTAGCTTGAGGGGCTAGTGCCCAGTATGGGCGTGGGGGTTCAAGTCCCCCCTCCGACACTCAGCAGGATCAACAAGGCGCTGGGCACGACCGGATCCTAACCGAACGTCGCCCGCGGCCGTACCGAAGTGGGGTGCGCCGCCGATGTCGCCCGGGTTGCAAAAATGAGACTCATTCTCATTATGATAGGTACCGCCTGCACCACCGAAGGAGCGTTGCCGTGCAACACAGGACGAGAGTTCAGAGCCATCCTTGCCGAGTTTCCGCAAGATCATCATGGAACCGCTGCTGGATGCTGGCCTTGGCAGCTCTGGTGGCAGCGGCTTGCTCGGGAGACCCCTCGCCCGAGCCGCCGAGCGCAGATGCTGAGACGCCGACGATCCTGGCCACCACCAGCATCTGGGCCGACGTAGTGTCCAATGTGGCCTGCGACGGGCTGGCCGAGGTGGTGACCATCATCCCGGTCGGCGGCGATCCGCACGGTTACGAGCCCTCGCTGCAGGACACCGAGCGCATGACCAACGCGTCGCTCGTGGTGGCCAACGGCCTGACGCTGGAGGGGCGCCTGGAGGACACTCTCGAAGCGGTGGCGGCGTCCGGCACTCCGGTACTCGAGTTCGCCGCAGTCATGGACCCCATCCCGTTCGAAGGCCACGCAGACGAAGGCCACATGGGCCACGAAGACGAAGGCCACGACGACCACGACGACGAAGGCCACGACGACCACGACGACGAAGGCCACGAAGGCCACGACGACCACGACGACGAAGGCCACGACGACCACGACGACGAAGGCCACGACGACGAAGGCCACGACGACGAAGGCCACGACGACCACGACGACGAAGGCCACGACGACGAAGGCCACGACGACGAAGGCCACGACGACGAAGGCCACGACGACGAAGGCCACGACGACGAAGGCCACGACGACGAAGGCCACGAAGGCCACGACGACGAAGGCCACGACGACGAAGGCCACGACGACGAAGGCCACGAAGGCCACGACGACCACGCCCACGGATCGGAAGATCCGCACGTGTGGATGGACCCCCACCGCGTGGCCGAGGCGCTGCCAGTCCTCGCCCAGGCACTGACAGCCGACGCCGGCCTCGACCCGGCCGCGGTCGAAGCGTGCCTGAACAGCTACCGGGCTGAGCTGGAGGCGGTGGACGCCGAGATCGCCGCCAAGGTTGAGCAGCTACCCGCCGAGAGCCGCAAGCTGGTCACCAACCACGACGCGTTCGGGTACTACGCGGCCCGGTACGGATTCGAGGTCATCGGCACGGTCATCCCGTCACTGTCGAGCATGGCAGAGGCCAATCCCGCCGGGCTCGAGGAGCTGGCCGAGATCATCGAGCACGAGGGCATCAAAGCCATCTTCGCCGAGACCCAGCACTCCGGCGACGACATCCAGGCCCTGGCCGCCCATGTGGGCGATGTCGATGTGGTCACCCTCTACACCGGCAGCCTCGGACCTCCTGGCAGCGGCGCAGAGACCTACACCGGATACCTGCGGACCAACACCGACCTGATCGTCGACTCCCTCAACTGAGCCGGGCTAGAACGTCCCGCCACGGAGTCTCCGAAACGACGTTCAGTGGTTGAGCAGCGTCTTGACGACTGAGGCGACCTGGAGGCTCGCGCTGGAATCGATCTGACCCAGGCGATGCACGAGGCGACGGCAGTTGATCGATCGGATCAACTCACACTGGGCGTAGCTGGTCTCGTCGAGACCTGTCTCTCCCCCCGGCTCGATCTCGACATGTAGCGAGAGCCCCCGCCGGGCTGTCGTCAGCGGTGCCACGATCACAAACGGGAAGTTGGGACCGAACGTGTCCGGCGGCCCGAGAACGAGCGCCGGACGAGTGATGGCAGGCTCACCCGGGTACGGATCCCCGAAGTCGACCAGCCACAGATCGTCAACCGACGCCATCGGTCACCGATGTAGTCTCGGCATCGGCCAGATAGGACGCCCACGCCTCGGGATCGCTGCGCAGCTCGGCCATCTCGGCTGTCACGCGTCGACCGAACCGCTGGCGCCGGAGCGCCTCGACCGCGTCCCGCACCGTGTCGATGAGCGAGGCGCCCACTGCATCGCTGAGCTCGACGAGACGGGCGTGAGTGTCGGTGTCGATGCGGATCGTGGTGGTAGCCATACATCTGAGTCTACATTTTGCATGCATATCTGTCTACAGCTTGGCCCTGGCCCGGACGCTGCCCGACGAGTTGCAGGAGCTGATGGGGTACTCCCACTGATCTGGCGGGGGCCTGGAGGGATAGAGTCAGACGGGACAAGTACCGAAGGGGAGGACTATGCGGCGCTTCGTCATCGAACGGGACATACCTGATATCGGCTCTGCCGAACGGGAGCAGCTGCGGGCCGCAGCCGGGCAATCCAACTCGGTCCTGCAGGCAATGCAGTCCGAGGGCAAGGCCATCCAGTGGGAGCACAGCTACGTGGCCGGCGACAAGACCTTCTGCATCTACGTCTGCAACGACGCCGAACTGATCGACGAGCATGCAGAGCGCAGCGGGTTCCCGGCCACGGTGGTGACCGAGGTCAGCAAGATCATCGACCCGACGACCGAGAAGCCCTAGCCCGCAGCCCGCTCGGGCGGGTCCGATGTCAGGTAGGCCGGGATGTCCCTTCGGGCGTGCAGGACACGCCAGATGTCGACGCGGTCGTCGTCGGGCACGTAGAAGATGAGGTACGGGAACCTCCGCAAAGACCAACTGCGCAGCTCTGGGATCTCCAGTTCAAAGGCGAATCGGAGCGAGCCGATGCGCGGATGGCGGCGGAGACGGTCGATCGCGGCTTCGAGCGCGTCGACGAAGTCGAGTGCGGCCTTCGAGCCGGCTTGGTCGCGGTAATGAGCCACGGCCGCTTCGATGTCGGCGGCCGCCGGGGCGCGAAGACTGACTTGCGCCGACGCGAGTTCAGACGTCGGTGCGGGCCTGGTCTCGGAGTGACGCGAAGTAGGTGGCGTCCGCGTTGGCGACGACGGGAGCGCGGGCTCCTTCGAGGAGAGCGGCACGGAGCTGGCGTCGATCGTGGTCCCGCCGGATCAGATCTCGCACATACTCGCTGGTCGATCCGTAGTTGCCGTGATCGACCTGGGAGTCGACGAAACTCTTGAGATCGTCCGGGAGCGACACATTCATCGTAGTCACAGCCTCCGAGTGTACCGCTTTGGCAAACTTTGCCAAGACCAACGAGTGACCGTCCTCCAATCCGGTCAGGAGTCAGTGGGCGTTCACCAGCACCGCGTCGGGTCCGACGGCTCCGGTCCAGCAGTACAGCAACACGGTCGGCGTGGCGCCGAAGTCCTGGCTGTGCACCTGCCAGGGTGCGTGGTGGACGGCGTCGCCCGGCCGGGTAGTGCGCCTGTTTTCGTCGCAGCCGCTGAACGACGGCTCTCCGGCCAGGACGTGGTACAGCTCCTCGGCCTCGTGCTTGTGGGCGGGGTAGTGCAGGTGCGGGCCCCACAGGCCGATCCCGACCCTCACGGCGGGGTGCTCGACGATCGCGTTCGGGCCCACGAACTGCACGTAGCCGTAGTTGTCGAGGTAGTCCTGGCTCAACACGTCGAGGTAGCCGACGGTCTGGTGCCACGGCAGGACCGGAGCGAGACGCAGGAACTCCTCCAGGATCGCATCGATGGCCGCATCGCCGCTGGGTTCGACCGCGTCGAGGTGCCGCACCACCGGGAGGAATCGAGGCTCGATGCCGGCGGGACCGAGGGCGTTGTCGAGCGCTTCGAGCACCGGCGCGACCATCGGGAACTCCGGGACCACTGGGCGGCTCCGGTGGAACTCAGCGATCCGCCGGAGCAGCCCGTCGATCACGCCGCGCTCCAGCTAGGAGGCAACGGGTTCGAGTTCGAACAGACGGAATTCGCGATCGGTGACGGCTACGTACCGGGTCCAGACGGGGAACCAGGTCACCGCGGTCTGCCATCGCTGCTCGCGCTCGGCGCCCTCCAGCAGACGGGCACTCACCCGCGTCCGCTTGCCCCGGAACACGATCTCGGCATCGGGGTTGGCGATGAGGTTGGCCGTCCAGGCCGGATGGTGCTCGCGCGCGAAGTTGCTGCCCACCAGCAGGAACCGGCCCCCTTCCAGCGGGACGGCGCCCAGCGGCGTCTCCCGTAGCCGACCCGTCCTGGCGCCTCTCGTGGTGAGCATGAGCATGGGCTGCGCCGGGGTGTCGAGCAGCGTGCGGCCCCCGGTGAGCCGGTTGATGGCCCGGTGGAGCGGAGGGATGACGCGGGGGCCGATGATGCGGAAGGGCCGCGACACCAGCAGGCGACCAGATCCGCGGAACCCCTTCGGTGGCGCCGGCGGCCGGCCGGGGTCGGATTCGCCTGGCTCGTTGTCCATCCGGCGTGGACCGTACCAGCGGACAGGCTCGGTGCCCGGCAACTACAGCGAGGCCACGCCGATCGCGGAGGCCGCCACCACCGCGAAGCCGAAGACCATCTGGCCGATGCCGATGATCTTCACCGGGGCGACCGGCCGGCGCCGGCGGACACCCTGAACCACCACAAGGGCAACCAAGGCGACCGCACCGACGATGAGTCGCTCGTCGACTGCCACCGCAGCCACGGCGAGCGCCACGGACGCCATGTCTGTGAGCACGGTCAGGCGCGGCTGCCGGTCCCGCTCGTGCAGGCGGTCGATCTGGGCTCGAACGTGAGGGATGGAGGTGGTCACCCGGGCCGCGAGGATCAGCCACAGTCCCGCGGCGAGACGAGGATCGCCGTCACCGGCGATGACGACCGCGGCGGCCACCGCCGCGATGGCCACCGCTCCAGTGAGCTCGGGCACCAGGCGGCGCCGGCGTGAGCGGATGTCGTAGGCGAGCTCCACCGCGACCAAGGGAGCGGCCGCTACCGCGGGGATCCACCAGCGGCTGTCAGCGGCCATGATCGCGGCCACGGCAACCAGAGCCGCTAGAAGGACCAGTTCGGCCGCGGCGACGCGCTCGGCCAGACGGGTGCGGGGCAGGCGGCGGTGCCTGCGGCGGTCGACGAGAGCCAACTCGAGCGGGGTCCGCAGCACGAACAACACGAGGGCGGCCACCGCCAGGCACGCCCCGGCCAGGCTCGGAGCGACCAGCAGCCCGAGCAGACCCGGCTCGATGGTCAGACCCCACCCGCCGTGCTCGGACGGCATGGCCACGGCGCGGATCGGGTTGCGGGCGTTGTCCATTCGCTCTCCGGTTGCCGGCTAGGTCACTGGTGGCGCATGACTTCGTCGAGAATGTCGTCGAGGCCGGGGAGGCTCGACGTGTCGGTGTCGATCACGATCCGTTTGAGCCCGGCCATCCGCAGCGGCGGCTCGTACTCGTCGCTGACCGGGAACGGAGTGCTGTAGCCGACCGTGGTCCAGGTGCCGTTGGCGGTGGAGATGAAGGGGATGGTGGCGTCGATGGTCGCCGATCCCAGTGACGACCCGTCGGCGAACTGCTCGACCGTGCTGCCGCCGTCCGTCTCGGCGATCCTCAACCCGAGCTCAGTAGCACCCGCCGGCCGGGGCACGGCGAACCGGCGGAGTCCGCGATCGGGCGCGTGGACGAACGCCACGAGCTCGTCGCCGAGAGCCGCCCACGCCCATCCGGCAGTCCAGTTGCCATGCTCGACGATCACCCCGTCGCCATCGCCGAGCGGGCCGTCGAACTCGGCCGCGATGTTGAGCCCGCCGAAGATCAACGGGCCGGCCTGGAAGTTCATGCGGTCCCCGGCGCGGAGCTCGTAGCTGCGCCGGTACCCCGCGAAGGGCATGTGAATGAGGTGCGGGTTCTGTAGGTACGCCGGGCCGTCCTGGAGCGGGAGCACGTCGTTCCGCTCGGCCTCCGCATCCCAACGGGCTCGAAGCTCGGCCAGGCGCTCGGGGTGGGTCTCGGCCAGGTCGGTGGACTCGGCGAAGTCCCGGTCGGAGTCGAACAGCATCCACTCATCGGCACGGAAGTCGACGCTGCCGTCGATCACGTCCCGCTCGTGCGGGTTGAACTGGTTGACATGGTTGGTCACGGCCTTCCAGCCGTCGTGGTAGATGGCCCGGCTGCCCCAGCACTCGTAGTACTGGGTGGTGCGGAACTCGGGTGAGCCGGCGTCCGCGATCGACGGGACCATGGACCGGCCGTCAACCGACATCTGCGGGACGCTGCGCACCGACGCCGGCATCTCGACGTCGAGCAGGTCGAGCACGGTCGGCAGGACGTCGATGGCGTGGCAGTACTGGGAGCGCAACCCCCCGGGATCGCTGATCGCGGCGGGCCAGCGGACGATCAGCGGGTCGCGGACGCCGCCTTCCAGGGTGTAGCGCTTCCAGCGCCGCAGAGGTGTGTTGCCGGCGTGAGCCCATCCCCACGGATAGTGGCTGTAGCCGCGGTGGCCGCCTGCGGTGTCCACCGTTTCCTTCAGCCGGTCGAGCGACTCGAGGCCTTCGTTGATCTGGGTCAGGTGGTTGGTCGAGCCGTGGGGTCCGCCCTCACCCGACGCGCCGTTGTCGGACATCACCATGACGATGGTGTTGTCGAGTTCGCCGAGATCGTCGAGACAGTCGATGATCCGGCCGAGTTGCGCATCGGTGTGGGTCAGGTAGCCGGCGAACACCTCCTGGAGCCGGGCGTACAGCCGCTTGGTGCTGGCGTCGATGCCGTCCCACGCCTCGATCCAGTCCGGCCGCGGGCTCAACTCGGTGCCCTCCGGCACCACGCCGAGCTCGATCTGGCGAGCCAGAGTGCGCTCCCGCAGCGCATCCCAGCCGTCGTCGAACGCTCCTTCGTACGGCTTGATCCACTCATCGTGCACATGGTGCGGGGCGTGGACCGCCGCGGTGGGCCAAAAGAGCATGAACGGTCGGCTGGGCTGGTGCAGCCGCAGTTCGCGGATCATCCCGATGGCCTCGTCGGCCATGTCCTCGGTGAAGTGGTAGCCCTCCTCCGGCGTCCGGGGCGGGTCGACGTAGCTCTGGTCGCGCACCAGATCGGGGGTCCACTGCGACTCCTCGCCGCCGAGGAAGCCGTAGTACCGGTCGAATCCCTGCCCGGTGGGCCAGGTGTGGAACGGCCCGCCGGGGCCACGATGGTCGCGGGGCGTGAGGTGCCACTTGCCGACGGCCCACGTCACCCAGCCCGACTCGCGGAGCAGGGCCGGAAGGGTGGCGGCCTCGGGCGGGATCACGCTCGTGTAGCCGGGGAACGAGAGCGGCAGGTCGGGGAACACTCCCATGCCGACGCGGTGGTGGTTGCGACCGGTGAGGACGCAGGCTCGGGTGGGCGAGCAGAACGCGGTGGTGTGGAAGTTGGTGTACCGCAACCCCTCGGCGGCCAGCCGGTCGATGGTGGGGGTGGCGATCGGGCTGCCGTAGCACCCGAGTTGGGCGAAGCCGCAGTCGTCGAGCACGACCAGCAGGACGTTGGGACCGCCCGGGCGGAATGGACTCGGAGGACGTGATGCCGACGACTCGGCCAATGTCAGCCCGATCTGCATCTCAGGATCGCTATCAGACATCGGTCGCCAGTCGCTCCCTTCAGGTCTCGGGGCAGGGTATCGAAGGCGACTCTGAGGCTTGCAGGCTCATGGCCCCAGAGTCCATGCGGCGCGGTGAGTGGAGTTCGTGTCCGAGGCTTCCACGCGACACCATGGAGAGGTCAGGATTCAAGTTCAGGCTGAGGAGACGGGAGCCTTCCATGACCGGACACCCCTACGACCCTGCAGACTCCCGTTGCGACCTGCTCCTCAGCGGTGGCGCGGTCATAACGATGGACGACGAGCGCCGGATTCTCGAACCGGGAACGGTGGCGGTCACCGGGAACCGCATCAGCGCGGTCGGGTCGCACGCGGATCTGGGTTGCCTGGACGCGGCCCGCACCGTCGACTGTCGGGGATCGGCGGTGATCCCCGGGTTCGTGTCCGCTCACGACCACCTGTTCCAGAACGCGGCCCGCGGCCTGGGCGAGGGCGTGGACTTCCGGGTGTGGCTGCCCGACTTCATGTTCCCGCTGGCCCTCAACATGACCCGCGATGAGGCGGTCGCGGCGGTCACCATGACCATCGTCGAGCAGGTGCGGACCGGCACCACCGCAGTGCTGGACCATCACTACGCGGGAACCGACATCGAGACCACCCTGGCCGTGGCCGAGGCCGTCGAGCGGGTCGGCATGCGAGGCGCAATCGGCCGGGGCCTCGGCCGCGAGCAGCCGTACCCCGAGTCGGAGCAGCTCTCCATGATGGATGCCGCCATCGATGCCCGGCCGGCGGGCAGCAAGGTCGAGATCTGGCCCGCACCGGGCGACATCATCTACAACGACCAGGACTTCGTGGCCGCCTCGGTGCAGCTGGCCCGGGACAAGGGCGTCGGCTGGCACACCCACTGCTCCCAGTACAAGACCGACCCCGACGTCTACTTGGCCGAGCACGGCATCCGCCCGGTTCTATGGCTCCACCAAGCGGGACTGCTCGGGCCCGACGGTCGCTTCGCCCACATGATCTTCCTCGACGACGAGGAGGTGTACAGGGCAGGTGAGAGCAATGCCGCCATCGCCTACTGCCCGATCTCCCACGGCGTCTTCGGGCTGGGGACCATGCGGCTGGCCGAGCTGCGGGCCGCGGGGGCGATCATCGGTCTGGGATACGACGGAGCGGTGGCCGGTTTCCGCAACGACATGTTCGAGCAGATGAAGATGGCGGTGATGATCCAGCGGCTCAAGGCCATGGACCCCACCCTGTCCGGCCCGGCCGAGGCTTTGGAATTGGCCACCCGGGAGGGCGCCCGCTTCATGGGGATCGACGCGGGGATACTCGCTCCGGGCAAGCTGGCCGACATTGCTGTGGTGAACCTTCAGGGCGCCCACATGACCCCCCGTCCCGCGCCCGTAGCCGCCGTCGCCTACTCGGCCCGCAGCTCAGACGTTCAGATGACCATCGTCGGCGGAGAGATCGTCTTCGAGAACGGAGCTTGCACACGGGTCGACGAGGCTGAGGTGATGGCCGAGGCCAATGCCGCCGTTGAACGCCTGCTTAGCCGGCTGGACCTCGACCTTGGCATCCTCCGCCGAGCCTGACCCGACCGCGGTCCGTGCTCAGAAGTCGAAGCCGTTGGCCGCTACCGGGGTGGTCATGCCCATGTCGGGCGGGCCGTCCAGCAGGGCCATCATGGCCGGCATGGCGGCCTGCATGGCCTCGTTGCCGGCGTGCTGCTGAGCGGCTTCCATGCTCGACATGAGGGCGAAGAACCAGTAGGTGCCGTCCTCGCCCCGGTGGTAGGAGTACGACTCCACGCCGTCCACCGACTCGCTGGCCGCGACCACGGCCCGCAGCGCCTCGTCCATCTCGGCGCCCTTGCCCTCCTTGCAGGAGAACTTGGCGAACACTGAGACCTTCGACATGTTCCTCGCCCTTTCGCGTGGTACCGACATGGCACAGGGCTTGCCCCCGGACCGCTCGAAGACGCTACCGGGCTGCATGGCTAGAGTCGTCCGCCCGAACCCGAAAGGAGCACCGTGGGGGAGAACCTGCGCTCGCGCATCGAGATGACAAACACCGAGCTCGCCCGGTTCATCGACCAGTCGCGCACCTGCACTATGGCCACCGTCGGCCCCAGTGGAATGCCTCACGTCGTGGCCATGTGGTACGCCTGGCTCGACGGCCAGGTGTGGCTGGAGTCGAAGGCCAAGGCCCAGAAGATCATCAACCTGCGCCGTGACGACCGGCTGTCGGTGATGATCGAGGCGGGCAACACCTATGACACCCTGCGGGGGGCGTCGCTGGAGGGCCGCGGGGTGATCGTGGAGGATCCCGAGGAGGTCTGGCGGGTCGGGGTCAACGTCTGGGAGCGCTACACCGCGCCCTACTCCGAGGACGTGCGGCCCCTGGTAGAGGCCATGCTGCACAAGCGAGTGGCGGTGCGCCTCGACGTTGAACGCGTCCGCAGCTGGGACCACCGCAAACTCGGGCTCGGCGCCATCGAGGTGGGCGGCACCACCGGACCGCACCTCGACGGGCCCGGCCTGCCGGGACCCGGCTGAGGGTTGAGCCGGACGGGCCGCTAGGAAGACGAGCATGGAACTGGGACGCCGCATGGCATCCACCGCCGGCCCCACCGCGGACATCTTCTCGCTGGACGGCAGAGTCGCCGTCGTGACCGGGGCCAGCGGGACGCTGGGAGAGCGCTACTGCCGGGTGCTGGCCGGCCGGGGAGCGACCGTCGTCGCGGCGGCCCGCAGGCTGGACCGGCTGGAAGCGTTGGCTTGCGAGGTGCCCGGCGTGGTGCCGGCAGGGTGCGACGTCACCGACGACTCGCAACTGCGGCAGTTGGTCGAGACGGCCGCCACCCATGGCGGCCCCGACATCGTGGTCAACAACGCGGGAACCAGCGACGCGGTGATCCGGGCCCACGATCAGGACCCTGATCATTTCCGGCGGGTGCTGGACATCAACCTCACGGCCGCATTCGTGCTGTCGGCGGCCGCGGCCCGTTGGATGATCGAGCACGGCCGGCCCGGCAACATCGTCAATGTGGCGTCGATGCTGGGGATCGTGGCCTCCGGCGGCAACCACCAGGCCGGCTATGTCGCCTCCAAGAGCGGTCTGATCGGCCTTACACGGGAGCTGGCCAAGCAATGGGCCCCGGAGGGCATACGGGTCAACGCCATCGCTCCGGGCTACTTCCGCAGCGGGCTCACCGAGGAGATGTTCGCGGGCGACGATGCTCCCGGCCTGCGCCATATCGAGCGCAACACCCTTATGAGGCGGGCAGGCGAGATCGACGAGTTCGACGGCGCCCTGCTACTGCTCGCCTCCGACGCGGGCAGCTACATCACCGGCCAGACGATCGTCGTAGACGGCGGCTGGACGGCCCGGTAGAGCACTCAGCCCCGCGGCACTGAACGGCGCGAATGCCCCGCGCCTCAACTTCGGGCGGTTTGGGGCGATTATTCGCCCCTGGGGCCGGGTATTCGATCGGTTAGGCCGCGCCGGCCCGGCGGTAGGCGTCCAGCACCAGGCCGTGGAAGTGGTGCACGCCGTGCTCGGACAGGCCCGAGCCGCCCGGGTCGCACACGATGCGGCCCTGGGTGAACGCGGGGGTGCGCATGCCCCGCTGAACGCTCTCCACTATGGCTATGTCCTCGGGCTGGAGCACCTCGTCGATGTAGCGGATCGACTCGATGTCGGCCTCGGACAGCTGGTCGTTCTCGAGGTAGAAGTCGATGGTCTCGAGGGTGCGCTCCGGCCCGGCCGGGACCATCTGCATGACGCTGAAGTTGCCCCGGCCGGGGTAGCGCATCAGGCAGGTGTTGGGCCACAGCCACCAGATCGCCAGGTCCTTCACCGAGGAGCCCTCGGTGTCGTAGGCCGAGTTGGCCGAGTGGCCGGCCCTCGCCATGTGACTTGAGTAGATGCCGTGGGTGGCCACCCGGTAGGTGTCCATCTCCACCAGCGTCACGAAGTCGGGATGGGCGACGTGGCAGTGGTAGCACTCCAGGAAGTTGTCGACCACGTTCTTCCAGTTGGAGGCGATGTCGTATTCGAAGCGGCGCACGTGGGTGAGATCGGCCACGTCGGGCGCCCAGCGGGCGATCTCGTCGCCCAGGCCCCCGGACTGCTCGGCCAGGGGCGCGGCCGCGGGGTCGAGGTTGACGTACACGAAGCCCCCGAACTCGGTGGCCTGGACCTCACGGAGGCAGACGCTCGAGACATCGAACCCGGCCATGTCAGCGGTGCGCCGGGCCCGGGCCAGCCGGCCCGTCAGCTCGTAGGTCCAGCCGTGGTACCCGCACACGATGCTGTCGGTGCGGCCCGACCCGGAAAGAAGTTCGTGGGCGCGGTGCTGGCACACGTTGTAGAACGCCCGCAGCTCTCCGTCGCGGCCTCGCACCAGCGCGATCGGCATGCCCGCAATCTCGAGGGCCATGTACGAGCCGGGCTCGCGCAGCGACTCGACGTGACCGACCCACTGCCAGGTTCGGGCGATGATCTCGCGCTGATCGACCTCGTGCCAGCGAGGCTCGGTGTAGGCGTCGGCATGCAGCGACATCGACCGGGTCGGATCGGGGTCGTAGCCCGCCGCGATTCCGACGACGGTGGCACCGCCGCCGTTGGCGGATGCCCGGCGCTCGGATGCTTGGGCCTCGGTGCTCGTCACGTGTCCCAATCTAGACCCAGGTCGTTAGTGTGCGGGCCAAGCGGACCCCCGGACGCGAGGCCCAGACTTGAAGAATCCCGTGATGCCCGTCCGTCGAGGTCTCAGAGCAGCGGCCCTGGTCCTGATCCTGCTGGCCGCTGCCTGCAGTGAATCGGACGACGGCCCGGCAAGCGCCGCCCCCGAGACTGCCGGCACGACCGAGACGCAGCCAGACCAGGAGATGGGCGACATGGCCGGCAGCGGCCAGGACGGCAGCGGCCATCACGACCATGGCAGCTCCATCGAAGTGGCCGAGGGCGGGCCGGTGCCGACCATCGCGATCGAGGTCAGTGAGGACCCAGTGGAGGGGTGGAACCTCCGCGTCCGCACGACCGACTTCGAGATCGTGCCCGAGAACGTCTCCACCGCCCACATCGACGGGCAGGGCCACATGCACCTCTACATCGACGGGGAGAAGGTGTCGCGGCTCTACGGCGAATGGCATCACATAGGCCCGCTCGCGCCCGGCGAGCACGAGGTGCGGGTCGAGCTGTCGGCCAACGACCACTCGGCAATGGCCGCCGGCGGCGAGATCATCGACGCCACCGCCGTCATCGTGGCCGCAGAGATGGACGACCAAGCCACAGGCCACAGCCACGCCGAGCCGAGGGAGGCTCGGGAGCCGCACCCGTCGGTGACTGTGGAGCTGGTGGACGACCCGGCCGGAGGATGGAGCCTCCACGCGATGCCCTCCAACTTCCGTCTGGCCCCTGAGAACGCCTCCGGCGACCATGTCGACGGCGAGGGCCACATGTACCTGGACATCAACGGCGAAGAGGTGGCCCGGATCTACGAGACGTGGTCCCAATTGCCGCCGCTGCCGGCCGGGACTCACGACATCACGGTGTCCCTGCGGAACAACGACCACGCCCCGGTCACCAGGGGCGGCGTCGCGATCGCGGCGTTCGTCACGCTGGAGGTGTCAGAGGACGAAGCCACCATTCAGACCGGCCACGACCACCACGACGAAGCCGGCACCGACCCCGACGACACGCACGACCACGATCACGGACCGGCAGGTGAGTCGACCCGGTACGACGCCGACGTGGCCGACGCCGTCCAGACGATCACGGTGGATGCGGTGGACGGTGCCCCGGTGGGCGGATTGCGGCGGGTGGAGGTCGAGCTCGGCTCGGTGGTGGCACTGATGGTCACTTCCGACATCGCCGAGGAGGTCCATGTCCACGGATACGACATCCTGCGGGCCGTGTCCGACGGCCATCCGGCCCATTTCGCCTTCACCGCGTCGATCCCCGGTGTGTTCGAGGTGGAGTTCGAGGGCTCGGGCCGCCTGCTCCTGTTGCTGGAGATCTCCTGATAGGGCTCCCGTGACGAGCGACTCATGTCCCAGCATGCAGGACCTGCTCGCCGGCAACGCCGCCTTCGCCCGGGACTTCGACGGTGCCGGGATGCCGGCGGTGCCGGCGCGCCGGCTGGCGGTGGTCGCCTGCATGGACGCCCGGCTCGATGTGCTCAGGATCCTCGGGCTGGGGGCCGGCGAGGCCCACATCATCCGCAACGCCGGGGGAGTGATCACCGACGACGTGATCCGAGTCGATGCGGCGCCTGCGCTCCTCCCCGTTCCTGCCCTGCAAGGACCACATCCGGGGCTTCGTGTACGACGTCGCCGACGGCACGCTCCACGAGGTGGAGGTCCCAGCCGACGCGCCGTAGAAGCTACGGTCTAGGAGGCTCCAAGGGTCGGTCAATGTAGGGGGAGGCGAATGGACTGGTTCCGCACCCGGAAGCTCTCCCACGGTGTCTGGCTGGTTGCCGAGCCAGCACTAGTCAATCTATGGCTCATCACAGGCACCGAACGCGCCGTCCTTCTCGACACGGGTTGCGGCATCTCGCCGATCCGGCCTGTCGTCGCCGCGCTGACCGATCTGCCGGTCACCGTGATCAACACCCACTATCACTCCGATCACATCGGCGGAAACTCTGAGTTCGACGAGGTCATCACCCACGAGCACGGTGCGGAACTGGTAGCCGCACCCCTTGCGGAGGAATGGCGTTCAGGGTTCGCGAGCTACCTGCGCGACCTCCTGGCGTGCGCCGACGCGTATCGAACGATCGATCGGAAGCACTTCCACCTGCTCGAGTCGTTCAACGACATCGGGCCGCTGCCGCCGGGGTTCGACTTGGACTCGTGGAACATTGTCACCGGCCCGCCAACTTCCACCGTCACCGACGGCGACCGGATCGACCTAGGGAGTCGGACTCTGGTCGTGATGCATACGCCCGGCCACACTCCTGACTCGATCTGCCTGTATGACGAGCGCGACGGCCTCCTGTTCACAGGCGACACAGTGTTGACCGGAGCGAACCTGGCGCAGTTCAATGAAGCCGACCTCGACGCCTATGCGGCGTCGACGCGGCGACTCGCAGACATGGCGGGCAACGTGAGCATGGTCGTCCCTCACCACTACGGCAGGACGACGATCGATCCGGCGTTCCTGACCGAAGTGGCCGACGGCATGGAGGAGGTCGCGGCCGGTGAGGCCACCCTGGTACCGAGCATCGATCTGTTCAGCAATCAGGTCCTCGCAGCCATGTACGACCGCTTCAGCATCCTGGTCGCCGATCCCGATCTGGAACCGCTGCCCGAGTTCACCGACAACACCGGCGTAGACGCCTGAGGGCGCCGACGACCTCATGGCGAAGCACAGAACGCCCGGCCAGACCGAGCCGACCACATCCACGAGGCCCTGACGGCAGCTCTCGGTCTCTCACGTCCGGCGAAGCTCGAGAAACGGCAGTGCCTTGACAATTGCGGGCACTGCAACATGGTCACCGGTGCCGGGAATCTCCCACTCGACCGCCACCACTGAGCCGACCTCGGCCACTGCCCTGGCCACATGGCCGAATCCGATGAGCTTCCCCACCGTTGGAGACCACGTCACGCTGGACGCTCGGCCCACCGTTTCACCATCGACGGTCACTCGCTTGGCGACCCACTCAACACGGGGCGAGATGGTTGGAGCCACCTCCCTCGTCACATGGGCGTCAACGACCGCCTTCCAGTCGATGTCGAGACCTACGAGCGTCCGACGTGGTCCCCCAGCAGCCAGTTCGGCGAGCAGAGCCTCCCGGCCGACAAAGTCGGGCTTGTCGAGATCGACGAAGCGCCCCATCCCAAGCTCGAATGGTGAAGATTGATACCCGGGATCACTCCCTGACGGAGTGTGACTGTCGGTCGGGCCGGGCCCAGCATGCGCGTAGTCAGCCCCGATGATCAGGAGGCCCGCCTCGACGCGAGCCACATCTATCGCCCACTCCCCGCACGGCCGCAATCCGAAGGTCTCGCCGGCTGTGGCCACCGCGTCCCATACTTCGGATCCGCTTCCGGCCCGCATCATGATCTCGTACCCCAACTCCCCGGTGAACCCTTGGCGTGCCAGCTCAACCTCGACCCCGCCCATCACTGCAGTTGTCCTCCGGGAGAAGTCGAGCCCGGACCAGTCCACGCCGGTGGCTGCCTCGACCACGTCGCGCGACCGAGGTCCCTGCACCATCAGGATCCCGTAGTCGTAGGTCTCGTCTGTGACCGCCACGTCGAATCCGTACGAGTTCTGACCGATCCACTCCAACACCGGGGCGCCGGTGAACCGGTAGCGCTGGGCGTCGACCCTGAATACCAGCCCGTCGCAGACGACCTTGCCCTCGTCGGTGCAGAACGGTGTGTACCAGACCGACCCGACGCCCAGATCGTCGGTCCGCCGCGGAATCAGATGGGCTAGGAGCCGGCCAGCGTCAGGGCCGCTGATCGTGCACTTGCTGAGCGGCGACATGTCGCCCATGGCGGCCGTCCGGCGGATTGCCCTCAGTTCGGCGTGGAAGTCGTCGTACACGTCGACGACGTGGTGAAGATCCCAGGCGAATACCCAGGGCGTCGCGCTTGACCGGGCTGTGCGCGAGTGCAGCGGCGTTCCGACGACACCATCGGGCCGGAAGCGGCCCTCCCGGGCCTTCTCCCAACGTGCGGTCATGGTGCCCCGCCTAGGAGCCTTGAAGCCTGCCCATGGCGATGATATTTTATCATATGTGACGACACAGCTCAGCCGAGATCTGATTCGTGCCTTTCCGAAGGTGGAGTTGCACGTCCACGTCGAGGCCTGCATCAGCGGAGCCCGGATCGAGAGCCTTGCGGCCGAGGCGGGAGTACCCATGCTTCGACCGGTCGAGCAGCTGTTCGAGTACGACTCGCTCGCCGAGTTCCTCGAGATATACGAGTGGTGGTGTGACCTGCTCCGAACGCCGGAGACAGCCGAGATCGTCGCCTACGACGCGGCTGCACTCCTGGCTGCGGATGGCATCGTCTACGCCGATGTGTTGACCGGTCCCCGGTACTGGGAGCATGTAGACGACCGGGAGCTGATCCGGGCCCTCGGCGCCGGCTTCGAGCGGGCTCACCGCGACGGCCTCGCCGACTGCCGCCTGGTGCCGTCAATCAGCCGGGAGCAATCCGCGCAGTGGGCCATGGAATTGGTCGAGTGGATCGGCGCCGAGCGTCCTACCCGAGTCGTGGGGCTCGGTCTCGACGGCAACGAAGCGGTGCTCGGGCGAACCACGCCCAAGTTCGAGGAGGCCTACGCGCGGGCCGGAGAGTTCGACCTGGGCCGTACTGTGCACGCGGGCGAGTCGTCGGGGCCCGAGGGGGTGCGCGACGTGCTCGACTACCTCCACGTCGACCGCATCGACCATGGAGTGCGTGCCATCGAGGATCCCGCCCTCACCGCGAGACTCGCGGACGAGGGAGTCACGTTGAACATCACCCCGACGTCGAACGTGATCACGGGGCTCTACCCCGATCTGCCGAGCCATCCGGTCGGCAGGTTCATCGATGCCGGCGTCCCGGTCACCGTCAACTCCGACGATCCGCTGGCCATGAACGTGACGTTGTCGGGCGAGTTCGAGGCGGTGGCTGGAATTCACGACTGGAGTCTCGACGATCTGGTCGCCGCGACCCGGCGCGCCGCCGACGCCGCCTTCTGCGACGCCACCGATCGTGCCGCGCTCCACGCCAGGATCGACACGTTCCTCGCCGAGGAGGTGGAGTCGATCTGATGAGCGGTCCGGGTGAGGCCATCGATCTGCGGACCAGCGCGGCCGCGGCGGTCACCAACCAGCTCCGCCGGGAGCTGCTCGACGGCACCATCAGTCCCGGCTCTCGCATCATGCCCAAGGATCTGGCTGACCGGTTCGGCCTCAGCGTGGTGCCCGTCAGGGAGGCCCTGCGCCGGCTCGAGGCCGAGGACCTCGTTGTGGCGTCTCCCCAGCGCGCCACCTACGCGGCGGAGATCGGCCTGGAGGACCTCGCCGGGGTCTACGAACTCAGACGGATCCTGGAGGCCGAGCTGGCCGGCCGAGCCGCGGAGCTCTCGACAGACGAGGATCACCGCCGCTGCCGTGCGGCGTTGCGGCGGCTGGGCGAATCGGAGCCGTACTCTCCGGAGTTCTTCGAAGCTCATCGCGCCTTCCACTGGCAGTTGCTCGCACCCGCCAGCACCGACGTGGCCCGCCGGGTGCTGGAGCGTCTGTGGCAGAGCGTCGACCGTTACGTCGCACTCGCGGCTAGGAAGCTCCCGGAGTTCTCCAGTTCTGACCGATCGGAGTCCTTCCACTCAGAGCATCACCTGCTCGCAACGGTGTTCGAGGCGGGCGACCGGGCCGTGTCGCGCCAGGCATTGGCTGCCCACCTCACGGCCACCGAGGAGATGTTGAAGCAGGCCTACCGTGTCCTTGCGCCCGACTCGACGGCCAGTTCGACGATGCCGGCACTCGAGACAGATTACGTTTCGTGACTCATGGCAGCGCTCGACAAGACTGAGGCCGCGACCGATCCGCTGTCGGAGGCGTACGTCGCCAACGTCCTCGCCGACCTCGTGCGCATCCCCAGCACCAACCCGGGCGCCTACGAGGGCGACCTGGCCCGGAGAGTCGTCGAGTGGTTCGATCCGACACCAGTCGAGGCCGAGTTGGTCGAGTCGATGCCGGGACGCCCCTCGGTCGGCGCAGTCCTTGAGGGGAGGGGGGAGGGTCCTCGTCTAATACTGAACGGCCACCTCGACACCGTACCGATCGACGACGAGGACCTCTGGACGGTCGATCCGTTCGGTGCGTCCGTGAGCAAGGGCTTCATGTACGGACGCGGCGCGTGCGACATGAAGGCCGGCCTGGCGGTGCAGATCGCGGTTGCCCATCACCTGGCCAAGGGCCGGGATCGCCTCAACGGCACCCTCGTGCTGCACTTCGCCGCCGGCGAGGAACGGGCCGAGCCGGGAACACTGTCATTGCTGGAGGCCGGCTACCGGGGCGACTACGGGATCGTCACCGAGCCGACCGAGCTGCGAATCGCGGCCGCCACCCGGGGTCTCGCGCCGCTGCAGATCCACCTCAAGGGCCGGTCGATCCACGCCAGTCGAGGTCACCTCGGCATCAACCCGGCCTGGGGTCTCAAGTGGGTTCTCGAGGCCCTCGAGCAATACCGGCATGACCTCGAGAAGCGCAATCACCCGCTCCTGTCGCACGGATCGTGCACTCCCACGGTGGTCAGCGGGGGAGTGACCCCCAACGCGGTGGCCGACTCGATCGACCTGTGGGTGGACCGGCGCCTCGTCCCGGGTGAGACGGTGGACGGCGAGTTGCGGGAGGTTGCCGAGCGGTTGTCGGCCGCCCGGCCCGCCGACTCACAGGTGGAGGTGGAGGTGAGCGTCGCCTACAACCGGTTCGAACCGGCCGAGATAAGCGTCGAGTCGAGCCTCATCCATCAACTGGTCCGCAGCGTTGAACGGGTGACAGGCCAGCCCGGCGAGGTCTACGGGGCTCCGTACTCCAGCGATGTCCGCAACCTGGTCAACGACGCCGGCATTGACGCAGTGAACTTCGGCCCGGGGAACGTTGCGGAATGTCACTGCGCCGACGAGAGGGTGGAGATCAAGCAACTTGAGACGGCGGCCAGGGTGATTGCCGACGCCGCGGCCGAGCTGATGATCGGCAACTGAACCCGTCTAATGGGACCGAGCGGCATGCAGCATCACGAGTACATGGAAGACCGCGAGATGCTGAAGATGATCGAGGAATCGGTCGCCGACTCGGCGCCTGTCGGCTCGTCTGCGCTGGCGGCGCGGGGCATCACCAAGGCCTTTCCGGGTGTGCTGGCCAACGATCGGATCGACTTCGACGTGGTCTCGGGCGAGGTCCACGCCCTCCTGGGCGAGAACGGTTCGGGCAAGACCACGCTGTGCAAGATCCTCACCGGCCTCTACCGGCCCGACGCCGGCCTGGTCCTCGTGGACGGTCGGCCCGTGCACTTCCGGTCACCCGCTGAGGCCTACGCCGCGGGCATCTTCATGGTCCACCAACACTTCAGCCTGGTCGGACCGCTCACGGTCGCCGAGAACGTCGTGCTCGGCTGGACACGCGAGGGCGGGTTCCGTTTCAACCGGACCGACATCGAGGACCAGGTCGCGGCGGTCGCCGAGCGTCTCGAGATGCACGTCGACCCCCGGGCTCAGATTTCCAGGCTGTCAGTCGGCGAGAGGCAGCGGGTCGAGATCCTCAAGGCCCTGTACCGGGGAGCTAGGACCCTCATACTCGACGAGCCGACCACCGTCCTGACTCCGCAGGAGGCCGATCAGCTGTTCATCTCGCTCCGGCGGATGGCCGACGCCGGTGAATCGGTCGTCTTCATCTCGCACAAGCTCGACGAGGTGTCGGCGCTGTGCGATCGCGTCACCGTTCTCCGGCAGGGTCGGACGTCCGGTTCGGCGAACCTGCGCGAGGAACGAGTCGACGCCCGGGGGCTTGCTCGACTGATGGTCGGCCGTGACATCCACTTCGAGCGTCGCTCGCGGGTCGCGGCGGCCCGCGAGGGAACCGCCGTTCTGGAGATGAGCGGCGTGAGCGCGGTCGACGAGGACGGCAACCGAGTGCTCACCGACGTCGAGTTGAGCATCGGCGCCGGCGAGATTCTCGGGCTGGCCGGAGTCGCCGGCAACGGCCAACTGGCACTGGCCGAAGTCATCACGGGCGTCAGACCGAGTGCCAGTGGCGAGGTCGCGCTCGACGGCGAGCCGATCCCGCCCGGCAATGTTCGCGCCGCGGTGGACCGGGGGATCGCCTACGTGCCCGAGGATCGGATGGGCACCGGTCTGGCACCGGGGTTGTCGGTCGCCGACAACATCACGCTGAAGGCGTTCCGGCGCCCGGAGTACGGCCGCGGACCATTCCTCAGCAGGCCCCGGATCGAGGAGCGGACCAACGCTCTCATCACCGAGTTCGACGTGAAGGGAACAGTCGACACGCTGGCCCGACAACTCTCGGGCGGCAACGCCCAGAGGGTGGTGCTGGCTCGCGAGATCTCTTCCCAGCCCCGCCTGCTGGTGGTGGCCACACCTACCCGGGGCCTCGATGTGTCGGCCATGGAGACGATTCGCGGACTGCTCATCGACGCGGCCGAGGCGGGCGTCGCCATCCTGTTGATCTCCGAGGATCTCGGCGAGATCCTCGATCTGGCGGATCGGGTGGCGGTGATCTGCGCCGGTCGGATCCAGGGCGTGCTCGACGCCGAAGGGGCCGACGTGGAGGAGATCGGCCTGCTCATGATGGGTGGCTCAGTGGAGCGAGCCGAGAGGACCGCCGATGCCGTGGATTGAGTTCCGGCTGGAGAAGCGGCTCGAGCCCCCGCGCTGGCTCGGACCCTCGATGCCGTTCGTGGCCGTCTCTGCGGCGCTCTTCCTGGGTGCCGCGATCCTCCTGGTGAGCGGCCGCAATCCGGTCGTCATCTACCAGCGAATGTTCCAGGCCGCGTTCACGAACCCGGGAGCACTGTCGGCGACCCTGACCGCCGCGACACCGCTGTTGTTGACCGGCCTCGCCGCCGCGGTCGCCTTCCGCATGCGGGTCTGGAACATCGGCGCCGACGGTCAGCTGATGATCGCGGCGGTCCTGGCCGCCGGCGTCGGTATCGCCCTCGGCGAGCGGAGCATCGCCATCAGCCTTCCGGCCATGCTCGTGGCCGGTGTGATCGGAGGCGTCGCCTGGGCTCTCATCCCCGCGCTGCTGCGCGCCTACCTGCGAACGAGCGAAGTGCTGACGACGCTGATGCTGAACTACGTCGCGCCGCTCATCCTCTTCTACCTGATCATCGATTCGACCTCCTACTGGAGGGATCTGGAGAGTCCCAGCGCCCGGGTGTTCCCCCAGGGCAAGACCCTGGCCGAATCCGACTTCTGGCCCGAGTACGGCGAGGGAATCGCCGTCCCCTTCGGTCTGGTCGTGGGCGTGGTCCTCGCTGTGCTCCTAGCAGTCCTGCTCCGCAGCACTCGCCTGGGGTTCCAGATGAAGGTTGCAGCCGACAGCGAGGCCGCCGGCCACTACGCCGGCATCCGCACGGTCCGGCTGCTGATACTCGTGATGGTCATCTCGGGTGCGCTCGCCGGAGTCGCGGGCGCCTCCCAGGTAGGCGACTTCTCCCATCGCATCGAGCCCAAGGCGCTCCAGTTCGCGACATACGGCTACACCGGCATCGCGGTCGCGGCCCTGGCCCGGTACAACCCCCTCGGTGTGGTGCTGAGCGCTTTCCTCGTGGGCGGCATGACCAACGCGGGCTTCGCCATCCAGGGTGTCGATCTCCCGCTGGGGCTGATCGGACTGATCCAAGGGCTGATTCTCCTGCTCGTCGCGGCCAGCGAGGTCAGCTCCCGTTACCGGTTCGTCTTCGGGCGCCGGGCCAGATCCGAGCCCCATGGCACGGGGCCCCCTCGAGAGATCGACGAACAGACAGCCGCGGGCGCGGGCCAGGAAGCGGCACCATGAACGAGACCCTCCTCGTCACCCTTCTGGCAGCCGGGGTCCTCTACGGGACGCCCCTGGTGCTGGCCGGCATCGGCGAACTCTTCGCCGAGCGCAGCGGCGTCATGAACCTCGGGGTCGAGGCGATGATGCTCATGGGTGCCGCCACCGCGTTCTGGACATCGCAGTCGTTCGATGGTCCTGGCTGGATCGCGCTGACCGTCTCGCTGGCTGTGGCCGCCGCCACCGGCACGGCGCTGGCTGCGATCTACGCCTTCACCGTGGTGACCCTGCGAGCCAGCCAGATCGTGGCCGGCCTGGCGCTCCTGATACTCGGAGGAGCGGCCGGGCTGTCGAGCTACATAGCCTCGATCGGCGACCTCGCGCGGGATACCGGGAAGCACCGTCTGCCCGACTACGACCCGTTCGGGCTCGCCGATCTTCCGGTCGTCGGGCCGTTGCTGTTCGATCAGAACATCCTCGTGTACGGCTCCTGGGTACTGGTCGTCCTGGCCAGCCTCTACCTCCACCGGACCCGGCCGGGGCTGCATCTCCGCGCCGTCGGCGAGGATCCCAAGTCGGCCGACGCCATGGGAGTCAACGTCGTCGCGTACCGCTACGCCCACACCATGTTCGGTGGGGCCATGGCCGGCATAGCGGGGGCCTACTACACCCTCGCCATCGCCCCGAACTGGGTTGACAACATCACCGCGGGGGCCGGCTGGATCGCGATAGCGCTGGTCATTACATCTTTCTGGCGGCCGGGGCTGCTGCTGGTCGGCGCCTACCTGTTCGGGATCGTGACCAGCCTGGGCTTCACTCTCCAGACCCGGGGCGTGGACCTCCCCTCCCAGATCTTCAGCGCCATGCCGTACCTGTTGACCATCGTGGCCGTCGTACTCGTCTCCAGCGGTTGGGGGCGCGGCCGCCTGCATCCCCCTGCGGCGCTGGGCGATCCGTACAGCCGCGAGGATGCCTGACGCAACAACCCGCGCCATAAGTATTCAATTATGTCAATTAGAGGGTACTGTTCTTTGACATTTGCCAACCGATCGGTCAGGCTGGTGCACAACGAAGGGGGTGCGAGCCGCTGGGGTCCCTGGGCGCCGCTCTGCGGCGGTCCATTGACCTCTCGCACGCGCCACGCAAAGCGGAGGTTCACGTCTTGATGCAAAGCTCAGCCAACAGCCATAGAGCCATACGTCTGCTCCTGCGACTCATGGCCATGTTCGCCGTGGGAGCGTTGATCGCGGCCGGTTGCGGTGACGACGACGAGCCGGCGGAGCAGCCCGCCGCCGAGCAGCCCGCCGCCGAAGAACCGACTGCAGAGGAGCCGGCTGCGGAGGAGCCCGCCGCGGAGGAACCGGCTGCGGAGGAGCCCGCCGCCGAAGAACCCGCAGCCGAAGAACCCGCCGCCGAAGAACCCGCCGCCGAAGAACCCGCAGCCGAGCCCCTCCAGGTTCTGTTCCTGTACTCGGGTGTCATCAACGACGGCGGATGGACCGAGGCGTTCGACATCGCTCGCCAGGAACTCGAGGTCGCATTCGCCGGTCGTATCGAGACCACGTTCAAGGAGAGCCTCTTCGGCGCGGAGTTGATCTCTCAGGTCATCGACCAGGGGCTTCTCGACGGCGCCGATGTGATCGTCGGTACCAGCTTCGGGCAGGGGGAACCCATGCTCGCGGCCGCAGCCGAGAACCCGGACGTGTTCTTCATCGTCAGCCAGTGGGACAACCCCGGTGATCTCGACAACTTCGCCGGGTACGTCAACGCGCCGGAGGACGGTGCCTACATCGAGGGTGTCATCGCAGGCCATCTGATCGGCGAGGGCGAGACCGTCGGGTGGGTGGACGCGTTCGCCATCCCCTACGACATCCGGACCATCAACGGATTCGCCCTCGGACTCCAACACAGCAACCCGACCGCGAGGGTCAGCACCGTCTTCACCAACGACTGGGTCGACCAGAATCTCTTCGCCCAGGCGGCGCGAAGCCTCGTCGACTCGGGCGTGAGCTTCATCGCCTCCAGCATCGGCGGCGCCACCATCGGCGAGATCGCCGAGAGTTCCGGAACCCCGCACACCGGGGTCTATCTCGACGCGAGCGAGTACGCGCCGAACACGACTCTCACCACGCGGGAGTACACCTGGACGCCGATGCTCGAGAGGTATCTGGGATCGATCTTCGACGGGAACTTCGACACCTCGTTCGCCTACCAGGGAATGAGCGACGGAGTCGTCACAATGACCGACTGGGGACCCCTCTTTGACCAGTTGTCGGATGAGGCCAAGGCCGATGTCGAGGCTGAGTTGGCTCGCGTTGCGAGCGCTCCGGGGACGGTGTTCGTCGGTCCGCTCGTGGACATCCACGGCAACGTGATCGCGGAAGAGGGAGAGTCGCTCGGTGTCGAAGCGCTCCGGTCCATGGCCTGGGTCATGCCCAACGTCGATGGAGTGGAAGGACTCTGATCGGCTAGCAGTGACACGACGCCCCTGGGTCCCGGTCCCACCGCCCGGCACCCGGGGGCAGTCGCCCCATGAGTAGCGTCCTCCTGCCGACAGGGCTCGAGCAGGCACTCGAATTCCTGGCCGCCGACCCGCACCCGCAGGTGCTTGCTGGTGGCACCGACTTCATGGTCGAAGTCAACTACGACCATCGCCGCCCGACCGCGGTCATGAGTCTCCGGCGAGTCGACGAACTGCGGGGTTGGCACCGGCACGGCGACCGCTTGACGATGGGTGCCGGACTGCGCTACGTCGACATGCTCGAGTCCGAGTTCGAGGCGTCGGCTCCCGCCCTGGCGCAGGCGGCCCGTACCGTCGGCTCTCCCCAGATCCGCAACACCGGGACCATCGGCGGCAACGTCGCGACCGCTTCACCGGCCGGTGACACCCTTCCGGTCCTGTACGCACTGGACGCCGAGGTGACCGTGTCCAGCACTCGCGGCGACCGCGTAGTGCCCATTCAAGAGCTGGTCGTGGGGCCGAAGCGGACCGCTCTCGCCCATGATGAGCTGATCGTGTCGATCAGCATTCCGGCGGCCAGGGGACCTCAGGAGTTCCTGAAAATCGGAGTTCGCAACGCGATGGTGATCGCGGTGGCGAGCGTGGCGTTGGTCGTGGACGGGGACAACGAGCGCATCGGGTGCGCTCTCGGATCGGTCGGGCCGACCGTCATCCGCTGCTCCGAAGGGGAGGCGATGGCAGAGGCCGAGATCGACTGGGACCGCCTCCACCTGCCCGACCCGCGCGTATACGAGACATTCGGTGCCATGTGCGCGGCCGCGTCATCGCCCATCGACGACCACCGGTCAACCAGCCGGTACCGACGACACGGCATCTACGTCCTTGCCACGCGGGCGCTGATGCGCGCCTTCGAGCCCGGTGCCTGACTCGTGACCGAGGCGGTCACCTACCGGCTCCGGGTCAACGGAGCAGACCACGCCGTCGAATCGTCGTGGCTGGGCGAGAGCCTTCTCTATGTCCTGCGGGAACGGCTCGGACTGGTTGGAAGCAAGAACGCCTGCGAGGAGGGCGAGTGCGGTTCGTGCTCGGTCCTCGTGGACGGTCGCCTGGTGTGCTCCTGCCTGGAGTTGGCGGCCGCCGCGGAGGGGACCGAGATCGTCACCGTGGAGGGGCTCTCACCCGACGGCACGCTCTCCGACGTGCAGGAGGCGCTAGTCGCCGAGGGTGGGGTTCAGTGCGGGTTCTGCACACCCGGCTTCGTCGTCGCGGTACACGACCTCCTCGACGGGAACGCTAGTCCGAGCCGGCTCGAGACCAAGGAGGCGCTGGCCGGCAATCTCTGCCGATGCACCGGCTACGGCCGGATCGAGGCGGCAGTCGAGCGGGTGGTGGAGTTGCGCCGTGGCTGACGGTGTCCGTGTGGTCGACCGTCCACGTACCGGGATCGGTGTGTCCACCCGCCGCCCGGACGGCGGCCCGAAGGTCAGGGGCGAGTTCGCGTACTCGTCGGATCTCCACGCCGACCGGATGCTGTGGGGTCGGACGCTGCGGTCGCCTCACGCTCATGCTCGGATACTCGGCATCGACATCGGTCCGGCCCTGACCATCCCGGGCGTCTCGGCCGTGCTCACGGCCGACGACGTTCCCGGCCGGCCGAACTACGGGCTGACGGTGCCGGACCAGCCCGTGCTGGCCCGCGACATCGTCCGGTACGAGGGGGAACCGGTTGCGATCGTGGCTGCCGACCATCCCGACACCGCACGCCGAGCGCTGGGTGCGATTGTCGTCGAGTACGACCTGCTCGAGGCGGTCACCGACCCGCAGAGGGCTCTCCAGTCGCCCGCCGTCCATCCCGACGGGAACCTGATCCGGACTGTGCCGATCCGGCGGGGAGATGTCGACGCGGTGGGAAGCGTCATCGTCGAGGGCACATACGAGATGGGCATCCAGGACCAGGCCTTCCTGGGCCCGGAGTCGGGGATGGCCGTCCCTGACGGAGCCGGCGGGGTCGACCTCTACGTCGCCACCCAGGGGCTGCATCAGGATCATGCTCAAGTCGCCCCCTGTCTCGGGCTGGCACCGGAGCAGGTGCGACTTCATCTGGCCGGAACCGGAGGCGCATTCGGAGCGAGGGAAGACCTGTCCATGCATGTCCACGCGTGCATGCTGGCCCTTCACGTCAACCGGCCGGTGAAGATGAGCTACCTGCGAGACGAGTCCTTCGTCGGCCACGTCCGCCGCCATCCGGCGCAGATGTGGTTCCGGCACCACGCCACTCCGGAAGGGAGACTCGTCAAGGTGGAGGCCCGGATCCTCCTCGACGGCGGAGCCTACGCCTCCACGTCGGCCTACACCGCGGCCAACTCGGCGCGGTTCGCGTGTGGGCCGTACCGGGTTCCCAACGCGGTGATCGACGCGACCTGTGTCCGTACCAACAACGCTCCTTCCGGGGCGATGAGGGGGTTCGGCGTGGTGCAGGTGTGCTACGCCCATGAGAGCCAGATGGACAAGCTGGCCGCGGCGTTAGGGCTCGACCCGGTCGAGGTCCGGCTCCGCAACGTGCTGGCGCGGGGCGACGAGCTTGTCACCGGCCAGACGGTGGATGTGCCCGCCCCCGTCCGGGAGTGTCTCGAGGCCGCGGCCAGGGTCCCGATGCCACCACCTGCCAGCCAAGTGGACGGCTACGGTCTGCCCGGTGGCGCGGGCCGGACCGCTGACCGGGCGCGGATCCGGCGAGGGGTCGGCTATGCCCTGGGGTTCAAGAATCTCGCCTACGCCGAGGGATACGACGACGACACGAGGGCCAGATGCCGGCTTGATGGAGGGGTGGCCACGATCACCTGCGCGGCTGCGGAGCTGGGTCAGGGGTTCGTCACCGTCGCGGAGCAGATCGCCCGGACTGTCTTGGGCATCGACGAGGTGGTGATCGCTCCGGCCTCGACTGCGACAATCGGCTCGGCGGGGTCGTCGGCCGCGAGCCGCCAGACCTACATGTCGGGAGCGGCCATCGCGATGGCCTGCCGCCAGGTGGCGGAGGGGGCTCGGCGGGCGGTGGCGCGTCGGCATGCTGTGGCCGTCGACGCGCTCGAGATCGACGAAGGCCGGATCGTGAGCCGTGATCTCTCCATCGACATCCCGATCGGGCGCGCCAGCGAGGAGCCGCTCGAGGCCGAGGTGAACCATCACCATCGGGAGACGTTCCCGATGGACCCGGTCACGGGCCAGGGGGACACCGACGTCTCGTGGGTGTTCGCCGCCAACCGCGCGGTGGTCGACGTCGATCTCGACCTCGGCCTCGTGCGGGTAGTCCAGATGGCGACCGGCCAGGACGTCGGGAAGGCACTGAATCCGCTGTCGGTTGTAGGTCAGATCGAGGGGGCCGTCTCCCAGGGGCTCGGGTTGGCGGTGATGGAGGAGGTGGTCACCACCGACGGCATCGTGCGAAACCCCTCGTTCACCGACTACCTCATACCGACGACTGCGGACATGCCGTCCGTGGAGATCACCCTGATCGAGGAACCCGAGGACGGGGCTCCCTTCGGAGCGAAGGGCGTGGGTGAGACCGCGAGCCTTTCTTCTACTCCAGCGGTCGTGGCCGCGATCCGGGCGGCGACGGGACTGGAATTGTCCAGGGTTCCCGTCCGGCCCGAGGACATAGCACTCGCCGACGGCCGTCGGGACGGCTGACGACCGACTCACCCGGTGGGCAACACCACCGCGTCGGCCGGCGGATCCACCCGCTTGCGGTCGCGGAGCAGCTCGACGAACGCCGCTGCCGGCGGCGAGAACATCGTACGGGTGAAGGCGGCCAGCTCCCACACGATCGGCGGGTCGAGGGGTCGCGCCGCGTGAGCGAGCTCCAGCGGCACATTCTCCGACGGTACGAGCACCGGTCCGACCCCAGCCAGCGCGAGATGAACCGCCGCTTGCACCTGCGACGTCGAGACCGCCTCACGCGGCCGGAAGCCGGCGTGGGCGCATGCGGCCGTCACGTAGTCCGACAGTCCTTGAGACGGGTCGTACAGCACCCAGCTGCGATCGGCGAGTTCCCCGAGGGAGACGGGCTCCTTCGTCCCTGATAGCGGATCCCCCGGCGGCAACACCACGACGAACTGTTCCCAGCCGAGCGTGACGACAGGACCCGACCACCGAAGCGGACGAACCCCGATCGCCAGGTCGGCCACTCCCATCGCCACTTCCTCGGCCATCATCGACTGGAGAGGGAACTCCTGCAGCCGTATGGCGACGTCTGGGTGCTCGCGATGCCAGCGCCTGATCGGCTCCAGCAGGGTCGCGTCGACGAGTGTCGGTAGCGTCGCGATCTCGAGGATGCCGGCCTCGAAGCCGGCGATGCTGTGAGCCTGGCGGGCGAGCCGGGTGGCGGCCACGAGGGTGGCCCGCGCGTCGTCGAGCAGGGCCCGGCCGAGCGGTGTCGGCTGGACCCCCCTGTGCAGGCGCTCGAGCAGTTCGCTGCCGAAGAACCGCTCGAGCGCCCTCAGCTGCTGGGACAGAGCGGGTTGCGAGATCGAGAGGCGCCTGGCCCCGGCGGTCACCGATCCTTCCTCCACCACCGTCAGCCAGGCTCTCAGGTGACGGAGATTGACAAGGTCAGCGTGGTCGAACAACTCAGACATTAGGTAATCCTTATGGTCGGTATCAGATCCCTGTCTTTGACATATAAGCACAAGCGTTCCAAGCTTGACTACGAGCGCGGCAACGGCAACCGGAGGCGTGCACTATGGCTGCGGGCACGGCGATACCAGTCATTGACATCTCACCGTTCGAGTCCGGCGGTCGGGCCGCCGAAGCGGTAGTCGACGCCATCCGGGGTGCCTGCGAGCAGCACGGCTTCTTCGTCGTTGTCGGGCACGGGATCTCACCTGAAGTGAACGACGACATGGATGCGGCAGCACGTCGCTTCTTCCGCCAGCCGGTCGAGGAGAAGTCCGTCTTCGCCCCGGAGCAAGGTGATGTTCTGCGCGGCTGGTGGGGAGTGGGGTCGATGGCGACCGCCCGCAGCCTGGACATCGACACGCCACCGGACTACCTCGAGTTCCTCGCCTTCGGGCCTGAGCTGCCTCCCGAACAGCGTGCCGACTACCACCAGCGAGGCGTCAAACACGTCGACAGCTTCTTCGCCGACAACGTGTGGCCCGACACAGAGGGGCTGAGACCGGCCATCGAGCGCTACTACGACGAGGCGACCAAGCTCGCCTTCCGGCTGCTCCACATCCTGGCCACTGCGCTCGAACTGGCCCCGGACTGGTTCGACGACCTCTTCGACCAGCCCGGTTCAGCCTTGTCCATCAACTACTACCCGGCCAGTGACGATTCCGCCGAGCCCGGACGATTCCGCCGCGGCGAGCACACCGACTACGGCGGCCTCACCGTGCTGTACACGGACGGGAAGACCGGCCTCCAAGTCAAGACCCCCGATGGCGAGTGGCACGACGTGCCCACCGTCTCGGGCGGTTACGTGATCAACCTCGCCGACATGATGGTCGTCTGGAGCAACGGCCGGTGGCGGTCGAGCCTGCACCGGGTGGTCTGCCCCGACGACATGTCCACGGACCGGTTGTCGGTCCCGCTCTTCTTCAACCCCAGCCTCGATGCACTGGTGCAGACCGTCCCCACGTGCCTCAAGCCCGGTGAGCAGCCGCCGGAGCCGATTCCTGCCGGCGAATGGATCATGAACAAGGTCGCCGCGACGACGTGACGGCCCAGCATCGCGATCTGCTTGAGTTGGCGATCGGCGAGGCAGATGCCGCGGCGGCGCGGGGAGCCTTGCCGATCGGCGCGGTTTTGGCCGGCGCCGACGGGACGGTCCTCGGGTCCGGACGGGCCGGCGGAGAGGACGGCACCGAGTTCATGACCCACGCCGAGACGGCCGCCGTCCGAGCGGCGGGCGAACTCGTGGACTACTCGCGCACCTCGCTGGTAACCACGATGACGCCGTGCTGGTACTGCGCAGGAATGGTCCGGTTCCTCGGGATCGGCGAAGTGGTGGTGGGCGACAGCGAGAGTTGGTCCGACGAGGCGCTGGAGTGGCTGAGCGATGCCGGTGTGGTCACCATCCGCCTGAACGATCGATCTTGTGTGGAGATGTTCGCCGGCTGGGCGTCGGTCCACGGTGGCTGGGGCGATCTGCCCGCGAGCGTCGACGGCAAGCCCAACGCCGGGTAACCACAGCTACATTAGCCATCTCTTATGCCAGATATCCGATTTCTGTCTTTGACGTACACCATGGTCAGAACCTAGGTTGGATCCTGCAAACCGCCTCCAGATACTGGCGAGACAAGGGGTGTGCCATGTGTGGCTTGGACGACATTGCGGTCCTCGACCCGGAGCAACAGGAACTCGATTCCGATCCGGAACTCGATTCCGATCCCGAACTCCATTCCGATCCTGAACTCCATCCAGAACCGCTGCTCGAAGGCAACGGCCACCAGGTGTCGAAGAGTCCCTGGGGCCCCGACGACGAGATCGGCCGGCTCAACTGGGTCAAGCCGGAATCCGTTCAGGCCATCATCTCGCGACTCGACGGCCGCCACGTCTTCGACCTTGCCGTGGACTACTGGTCGGGTATGCCGTCGTGGACCGAGGCCGGCGATCCGCCGTTCAGCATCTGGATGACCCACACGCCCAAGGGCTCGATCCTCGACGGCCGCTCCGGCTACGGACCCGAGATCCACAAGGAGTACGCCTACTCGGGCGACTCGATCTCGATGTACACCCACTGCGGGACGCACATCGACACGCTGAACCACATGGGGTACTACGGCACCTTCTGGAACGGCTGGACCCAGGACGAGCACCTCGGGAGCATGGTCTGGACCAAGGGCGGGACCGACCGCTACCCGCCCATCATCGCCCGGGGGGTCCTGCTCGATGTCGCCGACATGCACGGCGTCGACATCCTGGACGACCACTACGAGATCGACTCGAAGGACCTCCAGGAGACCGCCAGGAAGCAGGGCACGGAGCTCCGCAAGGGCGATGTGGTCCTCATCCGCACCGGCCGCATGAACATGTGGCCGTCGATGGAGTACCTGGCGGCCTCGCCGGGCATCAACGTCGACGGGGCCAAGTACCTGTGCGAGGAGACCGGCGCGATGGCCATCGCAGGCGACAACATCGGTCTCGAGCCGCAGCCCTACTACGGCCAGTACGCGCCAGTGCACTGCTACATGTTCGCCACCGCCGGCTGCCAGATCATCGAGGTCGTGAACATGCAGGAGATCGCGGCGGAAGAGATGTACGAGTTCGCTTTCCTCGGCTTCCCGATGAAGATCCGCGGCGCCACCGGCGCTCCCATGCCCTCGGTGGCCGTACCGCTGAGGTAGCAGCCATGTTGAAGCTGCGCCGACTCGACAACATGGACATCGTCGTGAACGACTTCCCGACGATGGTGGACTTCTACCGGAACGTGCTCGGCCTTCCGCTGCATCCCCACGGCTACGAGCCCGAGAAGGGATGGGCGATGTTCATGTGCGGCGACGTCGACCTGGTCCTGCTGTCGGTTCCCGACGCGGACCGGGCCGAGAGGCGGCGAACCGCGAACTATGCGGAGGACCCCGCAGGCGTCCACTCCTTCGCGGCACAGGTGGACGATATCGACGAGGCCATCGCCGCGCTCGACGAGCACGGCATCGAGTGGGCGGGCGACACGAACATCTACGGCGCCGGAGACTTCCTTGAGGAGTCGCCCGGCGACGACTTCGAAGGGATCTGGTACCGCTTCCGCTCCTTCTACGACCCCGAGGGAAACGTGATGCACATCTGCGAGGTGCACCCGCCGGCCGGGTTCGACCGCAGCGCCGCGGCGGGAGCCTGAGGGGTGGCCGCGCTACCCCGGCTCACCTTCTGCCTGACGATCGGGCTGGACGCCCTGTCGCTGTGGGTCACTTCGTTCAAGAGCACGAACGCCAGCATGATCTCGCGCGGCGAGATGGACATCACCGGTACCCACCGGGTGCTCGAGTTGATGGACCGCTACGGCATCAAGTCCACGTTCCTCGTTCCGGGCCACACCGCGCTGGCCTATCCCGACCTCATCCGCCGCATCGTCGATCAGGGGCACGAGCTCGCCTACCACGGGTGGATGCACGAGGACGCACGCGACTTCGACGTCGCGGGCCAGCGGCTTGTGATCGAACGGGGGCTGGAGGCTCTCGACCACGTGGCCGGCGTCCGACCTCGCGGCCATGTCGCGCCCGCCTGGAACATGAGCGAGCACACCATGGACCTGGTCGATGAGTTCGGTTTCGACTTCGACGGCAGTCGCATGTCCACGGACTTCATGCCGGTGTACGTCCGCAAGGGTGACCGCTGGCCGACCGACGGCGCCTTCCAGTTCGGCGAACTCACCGACGTTGTCGGCATCCCCGTGGCTTGGCCCATGGACGACGTTCCGATCTTCGAGTTCGTCTGGGGCGAGATCAGCGGGCTGGCACCGGCGTCCGCGGCGGAGGAGATGTGGACCGGCGAGTTCGACTACGCCTACAAGCACTGCCCGGGCGGCGTGTTCAACCTGACCGTTCATCCCCAGGTGATCGGCCGCGGACCGAGACTGGAGATGCTCGAGCGGCTCATCGGGCGGGCATCGGAAGCCGGCGATCTGGTCTTCCAGCGCCAGTCCGACTACGTCGATGCGTGGCGCGCCCTGAACCCCCGCGACGAGTGGCGGAGCCGGAACCCGGAACTGGCCGGCGACGGGTCCATCGCAGCGCTGCCATCCATGGTCGACTGAGTCGATGTACTCGCTGGTCGGGCTGCGCGTCCTGGTCACCGGCGGGACTTCAGGAATCGGATCGGGCATCGTTGAGCACCTGCGGGCCGAGGGTGCATCCGTGGCGTTCACCGGCCGCAGCCACCGTCGGGGCTCGACGCTCGGACAGGCGACCGGCGCGGCCTTCGTCGCCGCCGACCTGTCCGACTCGACCGCGATCCGCGCCATGGTCGAGGAGGCTGTCGACTCGCTGGGCGGACTGGACGGGCTGGTGCTCTCCGCCGGGGTGTTGCACCGGGCTCGGCTCTCCGAGACCTCAGACGACGAGTGGGACCAGATCATCGATCTGAACGTCGTGGCACCGTTCCTCGTGGCCCGGGCCTGCCTGCGGCATCTGCGCGCCAGCGGCGGAGCCATCGTGACCATCGCGTCGGGTACCGCGCTGTGGCCCGAGATGGAGCTCGGGGCCTACTCGGTCTCCAAGCGGGCGCTGCTGTCGATGGCCCAGATGCTGGCGGTCGAGAGCGCGCAGCACGGTGTGAGGGTCAATGCGGTCTGCCCCGGCGACACCGCGGCGGGAATGAGCGCACTGGTGAACGGAGGGGGTCCACGCGACCACGGCCCGCCGGTGATGCCGCCCGCTGGACGCCTGGCAACGCCGGCCGACGCAGCCTCGGCCGTGGCCTTCCTGCTGTCGCCCGACTCGGCGTTCTGCTCGGGTGCCGTCCTGGCCGTCGACGGAGCCATGCGGGCCGCCCTGCGGGCCCACCGAGTAAGGGGATGAGCGACACGATGGGCGGCCGCACCGCTCTCGTCACCGGTGGCACATCGGGCATCGGCCGCGCCATCGTCGAGCACTTGAGCGGGGCGGGGATGCAGTTGGCGTTCACGGGTCGCGACGTCGGGCGCGGCGCCGACGTAGCCGCGGCTACGGGAGCGACGTTCCTGCAGGCCGACGCGACCGATCGCGGTCGATGCGACCAATCGATCGAAGAAGCACTGGCCGCGCTAGGGGGCCGGTTGGACCTCTTCGTGTCCAACGCCGGGCTCGTATTCGCGGCCCCGCTGGAGGAGACGCCCGAGGCCGTCTACCGCGAACTGCTGGAGGTCAACCTCACGGCCGCGTTCCGGTACTCCCGCGCCTGCCTGAGGATCATGCGAACGCAGGGTCACGGGTCGATCGTGCACATCGTGTCTGACGCTGCCATCCGCGGCATACACCACATCCCCGTGTACACGATCTCCAAGACCGGCCTCCTCGCGATGTCCGAGGTGCTGGCGGCGGAGGCGGCCCCCCACGGTGTGCGAGTCAACGCCATCTGCCCCGGTGCGACAGTTCCGGGGGTCCAATCCACCATCGCGGGCTACGGCCATCACGCCGAGGACGCATCGACGTGGGGGGCGCCACCGTCGGGCAGGCACGGGTCCGGAACCGACATCGCGGAGGCTGTCCTCTGGCTGGCATCCGGCGCCGCCGAGCACGTCAGCGGCGCGACCCTCCGCATCGACGGCGCGGCATCGGCGGCGATGAGGGCGATCGCCCGTGCCTGAGCCGGCGGTTCACCGTGTCGAGCACGCGCTGGAGCGGCTTGGAGCAACCGAAGCGCTCGTTCACGCGTACGTGCACGTCGATGCCAGCGGCGCCCGGGCGGCCGCCCAGGCAGCCGACGCCGCCGAGTCGGTGGGCGCACTGCACGGCTTGCCGTTCGCGGCCAAGGAAGTCATCGAGGTGTCGGGGATCCCGACGTCGGGCGGTTCGCAGGTGCTCGCCGACCATGTCCCGAAGCAGGATGCAACCGTCGTGCAGCGGCTTCGGCGGGCTGGCGCAGTGCTGGTCGGCACTCAAGTCTCTCACGAGTTGACCTGCGGGCTCGACCAGCCGCCGACACGCAACCCGTGGGACCTCCGACGCTATCCGGGTGGATCGAGTGCCGGGGGCGGTGTCTCGGTGGCCGTGGGTTCCGCACACTTCGCGCTAGGAACCGACGCCGCCGGGTCCGTCCGCATTCCGGGCGCCATGACCGGAGTGGTCGGACTCAAGCCGACCGCGGGCTACGTGAGTTCCCACGGTATCGTACGCGGCGCGACAGCACCGTCCATCGACCACGTCGGCATCCTCGCGCGGAGCGTCGGCGACGCGGCTGACGTGCTCGAGGTGATCGCGGGGCCCGACCCCGCCGACGCGGCCACCCTCCGGGCGACGCCCGCGTCCTCGCCGGCCGAGGGTCTGAGCCGGCTCCGAGCGTCAATCGAAGGCACCCGGCTGGCTGTGCTCGGGGAAGGCACGCAGTCTGCGCTCGACGGATTGGTCGCGCCCGAGCCGGACGTGGTCGAAGTGGTGCATGCGGCCTACCGGCAGCTGCAGGATCTCGGGGCGACGCTGGTGCCGATCGAACTCCCGACGCTGGTCCACAGCACCGAGGCGATCGTCACCTTCTTCTCGACCGAACTGGCCGCGGCGCACCGTGAGCTCCTGGCGCAGAAGCAGGAGGATTACCACCCTGCGGTGGGTGCGATGCTCACCCTGGCCCTCGAGACTCCAGCCGAACAGATCGAACATGCGGTGGACACGCGCACGCGGCTGCGACACGAGGTCACCCAGAGCTTCCGTGCGGCCGAGATCGAGGCCTTGGTAAGCCCGACCACGCCCCGGGCTGCGATGCCGCTCGACGCGTTCGATCCCGGGGAGGAACTGGGAACCCTCATCCCCTACACCTGCCCGTTCAACCTCACCGGACAGCCGGCCATCAGCGTGCCGTGCGGCTTCACGTCCGAAGGGATGCCCGTGGGGCTCCAGGTCGTGGGTCCGGAGTTCGGGGAGTCACGGATCCTGAGAGTCGCGGCCGCCTACGAGCAAGCAACCGGCTGGCACAACCGGGACCCCCGGATCATCACCGAAGTCGCGTCCGACTCGGCCCGCGGCTAGGCGGCGACCGCAGTGCGCACTATGGCTCGCGAACCCGGTGGCTACAGCCGGCAGGGCGGCAAGTGCGACGATCCGGTGATCCTGCATCAGTGGCACCCGGTTGCCGCGATCGGCGAGATCCCTCCTGCGACGATCAAGGAGACCCTTCTGCTCGGTGAGCCGATCGCCTACACCCGAGGCGACGACGGCACACCGGTCGTCTGGCTTGTCGAGCGCACCGAGGCCGGCGCGACGCCGATCCCCGAAGAGGGTCGGCGGTTGCCGGCCCGAACCAAGTTCGGATACCTGTGGACCAGCATCGGCTCTCCACCGGCGCGGCTGTTCTCGCTTCCGGAGGTCGATGAGCCCGGCCGGATCGTCCACAACGCGATCACGGTCGGCATCAACGTGTCCGCGCCGCGTGCCGTCGAGAACTTCCTCGATGTCGCCCACTTGGCATTCGTGCATCCCGGGTCGCTGGGCGAGGAGCCCCACACGGAGATCCGGGACTATGAAGTCCGCACGGTGGATGGTGACATCTGGGCGTCGGACATCCTTCTCTACCAGCCGAGAATGGCGGCCGAGTCGACCAGCGCAGGGTTGGCGGAGTACATCTACCGGGTACCCCATCCGCACTGCGCCGTGCTTTACAAGAGGGCCGAGACCGCCAGCGACCGGATGGACATATATGCGGGGTTCGTGCATGCACTGTCCGAGGAACGGATACGGCTCCACCTCTTCGATTGCGTCGTGGAGGGGAATGCGACCGCGGGTGATGTCCGTCGATTCGTTCAGACCATCGTCGGCCAGGACAAGCCGATCCTCGAGAATCAGAATCCGAAGCGACTCCCCCTGGACCCCCGCGCCGAGACTCCTGTGAGGGCCGACAAGTCGTCGATCGCCTATCGGCGCTACCTGACCGAGATCGGCTTGAACTACGGAGTCATACGGGCCCAGGGGTGATGGGGGCCGGAACCTGATCAGGTCGGTGGAGTTCATCTGGACCAGTCGGCGGCTGGGCTAGCGTCGGAGCCATGTTCGACCTTCTCATCCGCGGCGGGGACGTGATCGACGGCCGGGGCGGGCCCCGGCGCCGGGCCGACATCGGGATCGTCGACGACCGGATCTCGGCCATCGGGGACCTGGTGGACGGCGGGGCCGCCGCGACGGCCGCTATCGACGCCGCCGGCCTGGTCGTGACCCCCGGCTTCATAGACGTCCACACCCACCTGGACGCCCAGGTGTTCTGGGATCCCGACCTGTCGCCGTCTCCGCTTCACGGCGTGACCACCGTCATCGGCGGCAACTGCGGGTTCACCATCGCCCCCCTGGGCGACGACCCCGCTCACGGCGACTACCTGATGCGGATGCTGGCCAGGGTGGAGGGCATACCCCTGGAAGCACTGCAGCAGGGGGTGCCCTGGAGCTGGAAGACCACGGCTGAGTACTTCGACGCCATCGACGGCAACGTGGCCGTCAACGCCGGCTTCAAGGTGGGCCACTCGGCCCTGCGCCGGGTGGTGATGGGTGACGACAGCGTTCGCCGGGCCAGCACCGGAGACGAACTGGAGGCGATGAAGGCACTCCTGCGAGACGGCCTGGAAGCGGGAGCGCTGGGGTTCTCGTCGTCGTGGTCGCGCACCCACAACGACCCGCTGGGCAACATGGTGCCCAGCCGCTGTGCGGAGCGCGACGAGTTGGTGGCGCTCTGCTCGGTGCTGGCCGACTTCGACGGCACGTCGGTGGAGTTCATCCCCGCGCTGGGCCCGTTCGAGGACTGGGCGGTGGAGCTCATGTCCGACATGTCGACCGCGGCCCGCAGCCCGCTCAACTGGAACGTCATGACGGTCACCGCCCGGTCGATGGAGATGAACCGGGCCAAGCTGGCCGCCGGCGACCACGCCGCCGCGAGGGGCGGCAAGGTGGTGGCCCTGACCGTGCCCCAGATGCTGTCGCTGCACCTCAACTTCAACAGCGGCTTCGTGCTCGACGCCCTGCCCGGCTGGGAGGAGGTCATGCTGCTGCCCAAGGACGACAAGCGACGCATCCTGGCCGACCCGGCCGAGCGCCGCCGCCTCAACGAGCTGGCCCAGGGCGACCACCCGCTGCGAGGGCTTGCCCGCTGGGAGCACAAGGTGGTGTTCCACTCACCCGCGGCTGAGAACGAGGGCTGCGCGGGCCGCACGGTGGGCGAGATCGCGGAGGAGCGGGGCCAGGACCCGTGGGACGCGCTGTGCGACATGGCCCTGGCCGACGACCTGGAGACGTCGTTCGGCAATCCGGCCCTGCCTGAGCCGACCGCCGACTGGGAGGCCAGGGTCGAGATCTGGCGCGATCCGCGGGCCGTGATCGGAGCCTCCGATGCAGGGGCCCACTTGGATCTGTTCCTCACCGCCAACTACGCCACCACCATGCTGAACGAGGCCGTCGTGAAGCGGGGGCTCATCCCGCTGGAGGAGGCCGTGCACCTGCTGACCCAGGTCCAGGCCGACCTCTACGGGCTGGTGGACAGGGGAGTGCTGACCGAGGGCGCCTACGCCGACCTGGTGGTTCTGGACGAGAGCGAGGTCGGCTCAGGACCCACCGAGTTCCGCTCCGATCTGCCCGCGGGAGCGTCCCGGCTGTACGCCGGGGCCACCGGCATCGAGCACGTGGTCTGCAACGGCACCGAGATCGTCCGCCAGGGGAAGTTCACCGGCGCCCGCCCCGGCACCCTGCTGCGCTCGGGCACCCACACCACAGGCCCCAGCCTCGACTAGTTCCCGGCAAGCCCGGCGTGCCGACCGCCGGGAACGCTCAGTGTGGGTCGGGCATCTCGGCGGTGCCGTAGCCGGAGTCGACCACTCCCTCGGTGAAGAACGCCTCCCACATGACGCCGTCGGGGTCGGCGACCCACGACTTGTGCTGCAGCTGGTAGCCGCACACCAGGTCGTCCTGGTCGGCGCGGGGCATGCCGGCCGAGTCGATGTGGTCCCGGAGTTGGTCGAGCTCGGGGTGGGACTCCACCTGGATGCCGTAGTGGGCCGAGCCGGGGGCGCCCTCGCCGTGGGTGTCGAGCGAGAAGTTCACCCGCGGGTCCTCCAGCATCCACTTGGCGTAGTCGGCACGCCGCAGGATGGGCTCCACGCCGAACAAGCGGGTGTAGAACGCGATCGACTCCTCGAGGTCGTCGACCTGCAGCCCGATGTGCATCCGTCGCATGGCTCGTCACCTGCCTCCAATAGGCCTGCCGTGGACGCTAGCGGCCCGGGAACTTGCAGCCAGATGCACGCCATCCGCGCAGCTAGGCAGAAATCGGATCGCGGCCGGGCCCGGTTGGTGGCTAGAGTCACCGGCCGATCGCCGAACCCTGCGCCCGGCGCGGCGGATTCGGCCCTGGGTCGGAGCGCCCAGGCGAGGTCTCGCTCCCTTCGACGCCGCCGGCTGTCGCGGCGGCGATCTCTCCACGCCGAAAGGAGCACTCCCATGCCCTCGACCGTCCCCATGGCCGGAACCCTTCAAATAGCGGCCGCTCTGGTCTTCCACCTGCCGGGCGCCCGCCTCGAGCTGACCAGTCCCAGCGGCCAGCGCTGCTCGATCGGACCGATGACCGATCCTCGCTGCACACTGCACCCCGCCGAGTTCCGCCAACTGGTCCTGGCAGCAGGGAACGGCCCGATGCTCGGCAGGTTGCTGGGCTTCGCCCTGCCGGACGAGCCGACACTGACCCTCACCTCATCCGGCATGGACATGCACCACCTCGGGGGCGGCCTGTACCGGGTCTCAGGTTGTGAGACCACCTCATACGCGTTCACCACATCGCTGCCTGCCGGCCAGGTGGACAACGTTCTCACCAGTCTCGACACTGCCCCAGTTCCGGAATGCGTCAGTGGCGTCCTGGAGGCTCCGCACGACGAGGGGGTGGCGCTGCGAGCCAACCTGGTGCGGGACGACGGTCTCGGTGTGACGCTGGTGGCGATCAGCCCTTTGGACGAGGGGGACCTTCGCCGCTGCGAAGCCGTCGCCCGAGCATCGGTGTCGGCATGCCTGGTGGCCGAGATGGAACAGCTGACCCGCGGCCTCGACGAGACCCCCTTCCAGACGCGTTTCTAGCCGTTGGGAAGCAGGACGGTGCGAGCCTCAGCGCCGGTCTTGAGAGCGTCGAACGCCTCCTGGAGGCCGTCGAGGCCGGCCGTGCGGGAGATCATCTCGTCGAGCTTGAGCCGGCCCCGCAGGTATAGGTCGGCCAGCATGGGAAAGTCTTTGCGTGGACGGGCCCCGCCGGCGCGGATGCCGAGCAGGCTCTTGTTCTGGTGCAGGTCCAGGAACGGGTAGGTGACCTTGGCCCCCAGGTCGGGCACCCCCACCGCGCACACATTGCCTCCCGGGCGGGTCATCGAGATCGCCTGGGCCAGCAACGCGGTGCTGCCCACCACCTCGAAGGCGTGGTGCACCCCCGCGGGGCACAGTGACTTGACCGCGGCGACCGGGTCGAAGTCGTCGCCTTCGGCCAGCACGAAGTCGGTGGCGCCGAACTCCCGGGCCAGCGCCTCTTTGGCCGCGACGCGGTCAATGGCGATGATGGCGGAGGCGCCGACCAGCCGGGCGGCCTGGATCACGTTGAGCCCCACCCCGCCCGCGCCGATCACGGCCACGATGTCGCCGATCTGCACTCTGGCCCGGTTGAACACCGCGCCGGTGCCGGTCACCACGCCGCAGCCGATGAGCGCGGCCGCGACCAGGGGCATCGCCGTAGGGACGGGAATGCACTGGTTCTCGCCGACCACCACCTGCTGGGCGAAGGCGCCGATGTTGGCGAAGTTGTAGATGGGCCGGCCGTTCTCGGCGAAGGGCTGGCTGAGCGACCCCAGGGCCACGTTGGTGCAGTTGCCCGGATCGCCTCCCTCGCAGTCACCGCAGTGGCCGCAGTTGCCGAAGGTGGACAGGATCACGTGGTCGCCCACCGAGCAGTAGGTGACGGCCGAGCCGACCTCGACCACAACCCCGGCGGCTTCGTGTCCGGGAACCAGGGGGGTTGGCATGTAGTACTTGCCCAGCACGCAGCTCAGGTCGCTGCCGCACACCCCGGCCGCCCGGACCTCGACCCGGACCTGGCGCGGGGCCAAGGACCCGACCAGCTCGAGGTCGCCGGACAAGCGGACGCTGTCCTCCGTGGTTCCCTCGAGTATCAGTCCCTGCACCGGGGCTCCTCCTAGTCCTCGATCCGGATCCGCGGGCTGCCGGTTGCAGGCTAAGAGGCCGAGCGGGTAGGTGCGCAAGTCCGGCTCATACGGGCGAGGCCGTGGCCCGAGCGGCCCGTGAGCGCAGCGAACAAGAGCGGGAATGACACCGCCTGGTGGCAAAGCGGCATGGCCTCTCCACGCACCTTCTAGATGTGAGCGCGCATGCGATCGGCTGCGTTCCACCGTTGGGCCGCGGCGACGCTGCCGTCGGTCATGGCCTTGAAGCGGCGCAGGAGGCGCCCCCGCTCGCCGGCGTCCCACGCGTGGAGCCAGGCGATGTACACCGACGACACCCGGTAGAAGGCGGCCCAGGCCAGGTCCTCGGCCAGATCCTCGGTGCTCCAGTCGGGGCCTCCGGCCGCGGCCAGCTCCCGGCGGTAGAGCTCCAGCAGTTCGGGTTCGCGGGCCAGGGTCTCGTCGTTGTGGCCGGACATGAACAGCCAGCCCAGATCGTCGCCGGGGAAGGAGCGCATCGGTGTCTGCCAGTCCACGATCACGGGGCCGTCGGCCCGGAACAGGACGTTGTCCAGCTCGTAGTCCTGGTGCAGGAGCGTCCACGGCCGCTGGTTGAAACGTTCGAGCCACCCCTCGATGTCGGCTGTGAAGACGTCCACCAGCGCAGCCAGGTCGTCGGGGTGGTGCTCGGGGTGCTTGCTGCGCATGTCGCTCCAGGCCTCGATGACGAACGGGATCGCCAACAGGAACGTGGGGGCGTGCCAGTCCGTCAGCCATTCGTGCTCGAGCAGTGCCTCGTCCATCCAGTAGGCGCCGTGCAGCCGGGCCAGGTCACGTACGAGGGCCTGCATCCGCTCGAAGGTCGTGCCGTCCAGGTTGTCGCCCTTGTCGGCGGGATGGATCCGCTCCAGCAGCAGGGTTGCGCTGTGGGTCTCGTGGTCGAACAGGTTCACGAAGCACTTCGGGACGCGCATGCCGCTGACGGCGGTCACCGCTTCGGCTATGTCCCGGTAGAAGCCGGCCTCGCGCTGGTAGGACAGCCTCACCGAGTTGTACAGGCGGGCGAGGTCGTCGTCGAGCGGGCACTTGGCCACGAACTCCGACGGCAGGTCGGTCTCGGCACCGTAGGCCACGCGTGCGATCCCGACCTCGCCCATGGCCCCGGCGAAACCGTCCATGGCGCTCACTTGCACCGAGGTGACCGGCGGCGGGGAGTGCCCGGCCTCGGCAAGGGCCTCTTCGAGCCATTCCGGCTTCATTGCCGACAGTGAACTAAGGATCTCAGCCATCTCTCTCCCTCCAGTCCGTCGCCTGCCGTCAAGCGTGGGCCCTCATGCGCTCGGCCGCGCCCCAGCGCTCGGCCGCATCGATGGTTCCCTGGAACATGGCCTTGAAACGGCGGTGGAAGCGGAACTCCTCGCCGAACTGAACCGTCTCCATGAACGGCAGGTGCGACACCGACACCCAGAAGAGGCAGGCCCAGGCCAGGTCCTCGAACAGATCCTGCTCGCTCCACTGGGGCCCGCCGGCTGCGGCCAGCACGCTGCGGTAGTGGTCGAGCAGCTCGGGCTCGCGGGCCAGCGTCTCATCGTTGTGGCTGGCCATCAGCAGCCAGCCCAGGTCCATCCCGGGGAACGACCGCATCGGCGACTGCCAGTCCACGATCACCGGACCGCCGGCCCCGAACAGGACGTTGTCCAGCTCGTAGTCCTGGTGGATGAGGGTCCACGGCCGTTGCGCGAAGCGGCCGAGCCAGCTCGGGATGTCGGCCAGGAAGACCTCCGCCATCGCCACCAACTCGTCGGAGTGGAAGTGCGGGTACTGCTCGCGGATGTTGCTCCAGCTCTCGAGGGTGCGGGGGATGCCCGCCAGCAGCGACGGCGCGGTCCAGTCGATGAGCCAGTCGTGTTCGTTCAGCGACCCGTCCATCCAGTAGACGCCGTGCATCCGGGCCAGGTCGCCGACCAGGGTGTGCATCCGCTCAAAGGTGGTGCCGTCGAGGATGTCGCCCTTGGTAGCTGGATGGATCCGCTCGATGACCAGGGTGGCCGCGTGGGTCTCGGGGTCGAACAGGTTGACGAAGCACTTCGGGATGCTGATGCCGGTGCGGGCCGCGACTCCGTCCGCCATCTGGCCGTAGAAGCCGTGCTCGCGCTGATACGACATCATCACCTGGGCGTTCAGGCGGGCGAACTCGTCGTCCTTGGGGCACTTGGCCACGAACTCCGCTGGCAGGTCGGTGTCGCCGGCGTACGTGACCGACACGATCACCACTTCGCCCATGGCGCCCAAGAAACCGTCCATCGGGCGCACCTCGACCGCAGTCATCGGCGGCGGGGCGTGCCCGGCCTCGGTGAGCGCCCCTTCGAGCCATTCCGGAGTCATCGCCGACAATGAACCGAGGATCTCAGTCATCGTTCCTCCCCAGTGTCTGGAGTGTCAGGCACCCAGGTGGGGGTGCGCTTGTTGAGAAAGGCGTCCATGCCCTCGGCCGCCTCGTCGCCGGCGAACAGCTCGGCCGAGAGCCGTTCCGCCCAGGCGAGGGCGTCGTCGAAGCGCATTTCAGGGACTCGCTCGACCAGCTGCTTGGCCGCGGCCAGCGCCGACGGGCCACCGGCCAGCAGGTCGGTGACCACCGACTCCACCTCGGCGTCGAGACTCGCCGGGGGCACCGCGGCGTTGATGAGGCCCAATCGGGCGGCCTCGGCGGCACTGAAGCGGTTGCCCCGCAGGAAGGCCGCGGTCGCCTCGGCCCGGCGCATCTTGGGCAGGCAGAGAACCGAGATCATGGCCGGTGCCACCCCCACCCGTACCTCGGTGAACCCGAACCTGGCATCGTCACGGGCAATGGAGATGTCCATGGCCGCGGCCAGGCCCATCCCGCCCGCTACGCAATGGCCCGCGATGCGTCCCACGTATGGCTTGTGGGACCGGCGGAACCGCCCGAAGAGCTCGCTGGCCTTGACGACCACCGGGTTGTCGCCGGCAGGAGCCGAGCTCTCCCGCAGATCGGCGCCGGCGCAGAACACCCGTCCCGCGTTGGTGAGCACGACCACCCGCACTTCCGGGTCGGCATCGATGTCGTCGAGTACGGCGGTGAGCTCGGCCAGCAGCCGGCGGTTCAGGGCGTTGCGGTTGGCCTCGTCGGCCAGCGTGACCGTGACCACACCACGGCCGTCCCGGGCCGTCTCGACCAAGCTCACGCGCCGACCCTCTCACGTGCGGATGGTCCATCGGTCGGCGGCCCGGCGAAGGCCTGCGCCATCGACAGCCACTCGCGTGCACGCGGCCCGGAGACCTCCAGGGCGCCGTCGGCCACGTTGCGGCGCTGGGTCACCACCAGGCAGAAGTCGAGGGCTGGTCCGGTCACCTTGTTGTCTCCGGCTGCGCCGGCGTCACCCCAGGTCCACAGATCCCCAGCCGGAGCGGTCAGCTCGACCCGGACATCGCCCCCGGGCGGGGTCATGCCCCGGTTCACGTAGGACCATCCCCGAGTGATATAGCCAAGCTGGGCCACGTGGCGGAGCCGGTGGGTGGGCTCGCGGCGCGCCCCCACCGCGTCGCACACGTCGGTGCCGTGGGCCCACGTCTCCATGAGCCTCGCGGTGACGAACGACTTGGCGCCCATCGACGGGCCGTACCACGGGATCCGGTCGCGCTCGCCCAGGGCGGCGGCGGCCTCGGCCAGCTCGGCCCGGGCCTGCCGCCAGCTCTCCAGGCGGCGGGCCGGATCCAGGGCACGGAAATCGCCCAGCGTGTAGTCGTCTCCGGAGGTCCTGCTCACCTGCGAGGCCTCGATGAGCCGCCGGGTGTGGGCCGAGAATGCCTCAGGGTCGCGGATGGCCAGCACGGCGGCCCGATCGAAGTAGCACAGGTGGCCGATCTGGTCTGTAATCGACCATCGGGGGCTGGGAGTGGGCAGGTCCCAGTCGTCCCCGTCCAGCGACGCCACGACTTCGTCGAGGCTGGCCTGCTCGTCGAGCAGGTCCTGGAGCAGGTCGGCCAGTTTCACAGTCCGCGAGTTCCTTCCCAGGAAGTTACCGTCCTAGGAAGATATCGCCTGTCAACCCCGTCACGCCACCTGATCTCGACGAATCAGCCGTCAAGCAGGATCTCGGGCACGTCGACCACCCGGGCCCGGAGCCATTCGCCCAGGCTCTTGGCCTGAGGATCGTGGCGGTCGGAGGCGGCCACCCCGTCGCCCAGCAGACCGTGGACCACGAAGTTGAGCGACCAGATGTTTCCGAGCCGGTGCCGGTCCACTCGCAGCGGGGCCGCTTCCGGCAGGAGTTCGCCGAAGCGCTCAGTGCTCAGGAAGCCGTCGAGCCACTCGAAGGCATCGGCGGAGCGGGCGAACACGCCGAGGTTGGCGTTGCCGCCCTTGTCCCCGGAGCGGGTGCCCGCGACGCGGCCGAGCGGCGCTCGCACCACCGGGCCCCAGTCCCGGGCGGCTGCGGCTGGGGTGGGGGAGGGCACGGGCGACACCGGCGCGGCCGGAACGGGCACGGGGTCGACGACGGTGCGCTCGCCGTCGAGGAAGGTCACGTACTGGGGCACCGCCTCGGCCGGCACAGTGGCCGGCCGGTAGACGCCGAAGGCGCGGGGGCGGGCCGCCGAGCCGGCCGAGAACATGCCCGGGATGGTGGCCAGGGCCAGCTCGTTCATGGCGTCCGACAGGGTACGCCCGAGGCGGTCCTCGTCATGGTCGAACACGGTCAGCCGCCACACTGCGACGGCCTCCTCGTTGGTGGCCGGATCCGTCTTGTCGGTGCGCACCACCCGCTCGGTGACCTTGGCGTAGTCGCCCGGATCGTGGGGACAGGCCCGCCAGAACGCCTCGTGCACCAGGGCGGCCTTGGCGCCGATGTCGAGCCCGGTGAGCGCGACGTTGATCTCGCTGCGGAAGCCGCCCAGCTCGTTGGTGGCCACCTTGAGAGTGGGCGGGGGCGGCTCGCCCCGCACCGAGTCCATCCGCACCCGATCGACACCGGCCTGGGTCAGCCGGATCGTGTCGAAGCGGGTGGTGACGTCGGGGCCCAGGTAGCCGGGCGCATCGATCTCGTAGAGCAACTGCGCGGTGACCGTCCCCACGGTGACCGCGCCGCCGGTGCCGTCGTGCTTGCCTATCACCGACGAGCCGTCGGCCGCGATCTCGGCCCACGGGAAGCCGGTCCGGTCCATGCCCTCCACCTCGGTGAAGAACGAGTAGTTGCCGCCGGTTGCCTGGGTGCCGCACTCGATCACGTGCCCGGCGGCCACCGCGCCGGCCAGGGCGTCCCAGTCGTCGATGGCCCAGCCGTGGTGCCAGGCGGCGGGACCGCACGCCACGGCCGCGTCGGTGACCCGCCCGGTCACCACGATGTCGGCGCCGCGGCGCAGGGCCTCGGCTATGCCCCAGCCCCCCAGGTACGCGTTGGCAGTGATCAGCTTCGATGTGTCAGTCATGGGCTCGCCGGTGACGAACGACCGGAGCGTGACCGCGTCGGCCGCGTCGGGGACCAGGCGGGCCATCAGGTCGTCGCCCTCCACACAAGCGATCCTCGGGTTCAGACCCAGTCGCTCGGCCACCTCTTCGACCGCCCGCGCGCAGCCGCGGGGATCTAGCCCGCCCGCGTTGGACACGACCTTGATGCCCGTGTCCAGGCAGGCCCCCATCACCTGCTCCATCTGCTTGACGAAGCTGCGGGCGTACCCCCCGCCGGGGCGTCTAGAACGGGTGCGGGCCAGTATCAGCATGGTCAACTCGGCCAGCCAGTCGCCGGTGAGGACATCGATGGGTCCGTCGTTCACCATCTCAGCCGCGGCCGACAGCCGGTCGCCGTAGAAGCCGGAGCAGTTAGCGATCCGGATCGGCTCAGCCACGGTCCGAGTCCTCTGCGGCCGCGGCTCCGGCCGCTTCGAACACCAGCAGCGGCGATCCGTTGTCCACCTGGTCTCCGGGCGCGACCAGCACCTGCGTCACTGTCCCGTCGCAGGGAGCACTCACGTGGTGCTCCATCTTCATCCCCTCCATCACCACCAGAGTGCTGCCTGCGGCCACCGGCTCACCCGGGGTGACCCTCACCTCCACGATCACGCCCGGCATCGGCGCGGCGAACCCGCCCGCGGCCAGACCGCGGTCGGGGGCGCCGAAACGGGGTAGCACCGCCACCGTGACCGTCTCGGAGTCGCCGGTCAGGTGCAGCCGTTCGCCGTCGGCGGCGACCGCGTAGCCGATGCGACGGCCGGACCACTCCAGGTCGAGACTCTCCGGCGACCAAGCCGCGATCGTTGCCGGGGCCTCGACTTCGTCGCCGGCGCATTCGGCCCGGACAACGAACGACCCGTCGCGCCGGGGCCGGTACCGGACCTTCACTTCCACGGCACCGTCGGCCGTTGCCACGGCCAGCTCCACCCGCTCGGGCGGGAGACGGCCGTGACGCCATCCGCCGGGCATCCATCCCAGGGTCGTGGCCTGCTGTCGTTCAGCAGCCTGGAGCCACATTGCGGCAGCCACCGCAGACTGCTGGCATTCGGCGACCTGGAGCACAGCAGCCCGGCTCGGATCGACCCGCTCGATGAAGTCGGTGGTGGTGTCACCGGCCAGGAAGGCGTCCGAGCGGAGCGCGGCCACCAGGAAGTGGCGGTTGGTGGTCACCCCGCCCATGTGCAAGCACTCCAGAGCCAGAGCCAGCCGTCCGGCCGCCTCGGCCCGGGTGGGGGCGTGGGCTATCACTTTGGCCAGCATCGGGTCGAAGTCCAGCCCGACCTCGGTGCCGGCCTCGACGCCGCTGTCCCACCGGACGGCCGGGTCTGCCGGGGGAGCGAAGGCGGCCAGGGTCCCCACCGCGGGCAGGAAGCCGGCCGCAGGGTCCTCGGCGTACAGCCGGGCCTCGACAGCGTGGCCCGCGAAGGCGATGTCGGCCTGGGTGTAGCCCAGCTGCTCTCCGGCAGCCACCCGCAGCTGCTCGCGGACCAAGTCGATGCCCGTCACCTCCTCGGTCACGGGATGCTCCACCTGCAGGCGGGTGTTGACCTCCAGGAAGAAGAACTCGCCGGTGTCGTCGTCGACCAGCAGCTCCACCGTGCCCGCCGAGCAGTAGCCGATGGAGGAGGCCAGCCGCACGGCGGCGTCGCCCATGGCTGTCCTCAAGCCGTCGTCCACCGCGGTGGACGGCGACTCCTCGATGATCTTCTGGTGGCGGCGCTGGATGGAGCACTCGCGCTCCCCGAGATGGACGACGTTGCCGTGGGCGTCGCCCAGGACCTGGACCTCGATGTGGCGGCACCTCCGCAGGTAGCGCTCGAGGAACACGGTGTCGTCGCCGAAGCCGCCGAGGGCCTCGCGCCGGGCGGCAGCCACCGCCTCGGCCAGACCGGCCGGATCCGACACCAGCCGCATGCCCTTGCCGCCGCCTCCCGCGGCCGCCTTGACCATGAGCGGGAAACCGACGTCGCCCGGGTCGCCGGGATCCTCGGACGACGGCAGCGTGGGCACGCCTGCGGCTGCGGCCGCGGCCTTGGCCGCCAACTTGTCGCCCATCGCCTCGATGGCCTCCGGGCCCGGGCCGACCCACACCAGGCCGGCGGCGGTAACGGCCCGGGCGAAGCCGGCGTTCTCGGCCAGGAAGCCGTAGCCCGGGTGGACCGCGTCCGCACCGGCCTCCACCGCCGCGGCCACCACCGCGTCGCCGTCGAGGTATCCGCCGGGCAGCCGCATAGCCACATCGGCCTCGGCCACGAACGGCGCATCGGCGTCGGCGTCGGAGAACACGGCCACGCAGCGCATGCCCATGGCCCGGGCCGTGCGGAACACCCGGCGGGCGATCTCACCCCGGTTGGCCACCAGCAGCGTGCCGATGGCGCTCACAGCCGGAACACCCCGTAGCCCTCGGCGGCAGTCATGCTGCTGCGCCGAGCTACCGTCGCCGAGCCTCTCACAGCCGGAACACCCCGTAGCCCTCGGCGCCGGTGATAGCCCGGTTGCCCACGACCGACAGGCACATGCCCAGCACGTTGCGGGTGTCGCGGGGGTCGATGATCCCGTCGTCGCTGATGGCGCCGGTGGCTCGCAGCGCCAGCGAGCCCCGCTCCTGGATGGCCTCGGCCTGGGCCACGATCCGGGCGTCCTCCTCCTCGTCGAAGGCCTCGCCCTTGCGGGCGGCCCGGGCCCGTCGCACCTGCGACATCACCCCGGCGATCTGCTTGGGGCCCATCACCGCGATCTTGGCCGTGGGCCACAGCCAGGTGAAGCGGTTCCCGAAGGCCCGCCCCGACATGCCGTACGTTCCCGCCCCGTAGGAAGACCCGATGATCACGGTCAAGTGCGGGACCGTGGAGTTGGTCACCGCGTTGATCATCTGCGAGCCCTTCTTCACCATGCCGTCGGCCTCGTAGTCCCGCCCGACCATGTAGCCGGTGATGTTCTGGAGGAAGACCAGCGGGACGTCGATCTGGTTGCAGAGCTGGATGAAGGTGGCGGCCTTCTGCGACGAATCGGGGTAGAGCACGCCGTTGTTGGCCAGGATCCCCACCGGGTAGCCGCAGATCGACGCCCAGCCGCACACCAGCGTGGTTCCGTAGCGGGCCTTGTACTCCTCGAAGCGGGAACCGTCCACCACCCGGGCGATCACCTCGCGCATGTCGAAGGGCTGGCGCAGGTCCCGGCTCACCAGCCCCAGCAGCTCCTCGGGGTCGTGCACCGGGGGATCGGCGGCCATGATCGGACCGGGATGGGGCTTGCGCCGGTTGAGGTGCGACACCACCTCGCGGCACATCCGGATGGCGTCCATCTCGTCCACGGCGAAGTAGTCGCCCAGGCCCGACACCTCGGCGTGCAGGCGGGCACCGCCCAGGGTCTCGTCGTCGGACTCCTCGCCGGTGGCCATCTTCACCAGCGGCGGCCCGGCCAGGAAGATCTTTGACTGGTCGGCTACCACGATGTTGTAGTCGGACAGGCCAGGCTGGTAGGCGCCCCCGGCAGTGGACGACCCGAACACCACGCACACCGTCGGTATGCGCATCTTGGACAGCTCGATCATTTCGTAGAAGAACCGGCCCGACTCCGCGAAGTGGGTGGTCTGGACCCGGCTGCTGCCCCCGCCGGTGAACTGCGAGCCGCCGCCGTCGCTGCCCCCGAGGCGCAGGTCCGCGCCGGCCGACTCGACGAAGCTGACATACGGGATGTGGTTGTCGCGGGCGATCTCCAGGGCCCGCATCCACTTCTTGCTGGCGTACGGGGTGAGGGCGCCGGCCAGGACGCTGGGGTCGTTGCCCATTATCACGCACTCGGCGCCGCCGATCACTCCCACGCCCACCACCATCCCGCCGCCCATGGTGTAGTCGGAGTGGTAGGCGGCCAGCGCGCTGATCTCCAGGAACGGGCTGTTGGGGTCGATCACGTTGGCGATGCGCTCCCGGATGGGCAGCTTGCCCCGCGACCGGAGCCGCTCCATCGAGGCGGGGCCGCCGCCCGCATCGGCCTCGTCGAGCAGTTCCTCGATCTCGGCGAGCTGCTCCAGCACATCGTCGCGGTTCTGGCGGAACGCCTCGCCGGCCGCGTTCACCGCCGTCGGCAGCGCGGGTGCCAGCAGACGGGGCAGGCCGGCAGGGTCGCCAGCGTCGATCTTCACCGCCGCGAACACTACCCCCGCCCGCCACCCGCACCGGCCCCGCGTCCGCGCGTAGCCGCGCCATGACCGGCTCGCGCCCAACGACAGCAGTGGGGGATCGGCGCAGCGGTGTAATGATGGGCCCCATGACCGACACTGTCGACACCGGCGTGGTGGACTTCCATTTCGACGTGCTGTGCCCGTGGGCCTACCAGACGTCGAGATGGATCCGGGACGTGCGCAGCCAGAACGGGCTGGAGATCAACTGGCGCTTCTTCAGCCTGGAGGAGATCAACCGCTTCGAGGGCAAGAAGCACCCGTGGGAGCGGCCCTGGTCCTACGGCTGGTCGCTGATGCGCATCGGTGCGGTGCTGCGGCGCCAGAGCATGGACCACCTCGACGCCTGGTACGAGCGCTCGGGCCGGGCCCTTCACGAGGAGGGACTGCGGGTGCACGATCCCGACGTGGCCCGGGCGCTGCTGGGAGAGATCGGCCTCGACCCGGCCACGGTGGACGAGGCCCTCGATGACAGCACCACCCACGACGAGGTGCGCGACGAGCATGACCGGGTGGTGGCTGCGGGCGGCTTCGGCGTGCCGACCCTGTTCTTCGGCGACCAGGCCCTGTTCGGCCCGGTGCTGATCGACCCGCCGTTCGGGAACGAGGCCCTGCGGCTGTGGGACGCGGTGACGGCCTGGTTGGAGTTCCCGCACCTCTACGAGATCCAGCGGCCCAAGTCCCGTGACGACGAACGGGAAATCGCGGAGGTCTTCCGCCCCTACATCGAGGCCCGCGACTGGGTGAGCATCAACCGGGGCGAGGTCATCACCTTCGACCGCTCGTAGGCCCGGCGGGGACCGGAGATGGACACACAGCGGCTATTGGGAGCAGCCGACCTGCCCAGCCTTCTGGCCGCGCTAGCCCACGCCACCGGCGACCCTGCTCTGGCGCCCCCGGACCTGTGGCTCGACCCGGACCGTGCCCTGGAGCCCGAGCATGGTTGGGACGAGGACCAGATCGCGAGGGCCCACGGCCTGGCCGTCGCGGGCCTGGCCAGGCTGGGAGGCTCGGAGGCCGGCTGCGGCGCAGGTCCCGACGATGCCCTGGTGCCGTCCCTCATCGACTGGCTGACCGGCGCGGAGTTGGACGACGGCTACCGGCAGATGCTCGCCGAGGAGTTGGCCGTCACCGGGGACCTGCGGGTGCCCGAGCCGATCATCGGCCACGCCTTGGCGCCGGGCGGCCGCGTCGATCACCCGGTGGCGGTGATCGGGGCGGGCCTGTCGGGCATCCTGGCTGCCCACCGGCTGAAGCAGGCCGGAGTCGACTGCGTGGTGCTCGACAAGAACCGCGACGTGGGCGGGACCTGGCTCGAGAACACCTATCCGGGCTGCCGGGTGGACGTGTTCAACCACGTCTACTCCTACGCCGGGGAGCAGCGCCCCGACTGGCCCGAGTACCACTCCAGCCAGCCGGTCCTGCTCGACTACTTCCGCGACTGCGCCCGGCGGTGGGGCATACAGGACCGGATCCGATTCGGCGCCCGGGTCGAGTCGCTGGCCTGGGACGACGGCGCCCGGCGCTGGCTGATCCGGCTCGACACCCCCAGCGGAGCCGAGGAGATCACCACCAATGCGGTGGTCACGGCGGTGGGCCAGCTCAACCGGCCCCTGATCCCGGCCATCGAGGGGCTGGACGATTTCAAGGGAGAGAAGTTCCACAGCGCGGCCTGGCGCCACGACATCGATTGGGACGGCCTGCGGGTGGCCGCGGTCGGCACCGGCGCCAGCGCGCTGCAGTTCATTCCGCACCTGGCCGAGGCCGCGGCCCACGTCACCGTGTTCCAGCGCACGCCGCCGTGGCTGATCCCCCGGCCCGTCTACCACCAGCCGCTGGCCGAGGGGCTGCTGCGGCTGTTCGAGATGGTGCCCGGCTACACCCACTGGTACCGGCTCCGGCTGTTCTGGTGCACCCACGAGGGAACCGTCGCCACGCTGCGCCGGGACCCGGCCTGGGCCGGCCCGCTGGAGGAGGCCGTGAGCCACCGCAACCACGAGACCCGGCGCCGGCTGACCCTGTATCTGGAATCTCAGTTCGCCGACCGGCCCGACCTGCTGGCCAAGGTGATGCCCGACTACCCGGTGGGCGCCAAGCGAATCGTCCTCGACAACGGGATCTGGGCCGCAACGCTCAAGCGGCCCGACGTCGAGCTGGTCGACTCGGGCATCGCACGCATCGAGCCGGACGGCGTGCGAGGCGCCGATGGGCGAATGCACCCGGCCGACGTGATCGTGTTCGGCACCGGCTTCCGGGCCTCGGAGTTCCTGATGCCGATGCAGGTGACGGGGCGGGGAGGCGCCGACCTGCACCAGCAGTGGGACGGCGACGCCCGCGCCTACAACGGGGTGTGCGTTCCCGGCTTCCCCAACCTGTTCTGCATCTACGGACCGAACACCAACATCGTCATCAACGGCAGCATCATCTATTTCGCGGAGTGCGCGACCCACTACGTGGTCGAGTGCCTGCGCCTCCTGGCCTCCCGGGGTGCGGCGGCCATGGACTGCCGGACCGACGCCTACGACCGTTACGCGGCAACGATGGACGAGCACAACTCGCAGATGGCATGGGGCATCTCGCCGGTCAACAGCTGGTACAAGAGCCCCACCGGCCGGATCGCCCAGAACTGGCCTCTGCCCCTGATCGACTACTGGCGCCAGACCCGCCGGCCCGACCCGGCCGACTTCGAATTGTTGTAGCCCTACCTGCCCCGGGGTCAGCCGGTGTTGCGCATGCCGGCGGCCACCCCGTTGACCGTGAGCAGCAGCGTGCGCAGCAGCAACTCGCCCTCGGCGGAGCTTCCGGCCCGCCCGCGGCGGTGCCGGGCCAGGAGGTCGGCCTGCAGCACGTTGATCGGGTCGAGATAAGCGTCGCGCACCGCCAGCGTGCGGCGAAGGATGGGCAGGTCCTCGAGCAGGCCCCTGCCCGTGAGCGCGGTGACCTCGGCCACGGTCCGGTCGTACTCGGCGCAGACCGCGTCGAAGTGGCAGTGCAGGGCCGACTCGACCAGCATGGCCACGTAGTGGCGGGCGATGGCCAGGTCGGTCTTGAACAGGGTCATCTCCACGTTGGACACGAACGTGCGGAAGAACTGCCAGGACTCGTACATGTCGTCGAGCTCGGACCCCATGCCGGCGGTGCGAGCCGCGGCCAGCCCTGTGCCGACTCCGAACCAGCCCGGCACGATCTGGCGGGACTGGGTCCAGCCGAATACCCAGGGAATAGCCCGCAGACCGTCGATTCCCTCGTCGGCTCGGCTGCGCCGGGCCGGGCGGGAGCCGATGTTCATCTCGGCCAGCTCCTCCACCGGAGTGGACGATTGGAAGTACTCGACCAGGCCGGGGGCCTGCAGGAAGGCCCGGTAGGCGTCGTAGGCCGCGCCGGAGGCGACCTCCATCACCTGGTCCCACCGCCGGGTCACCTCGGGGTCGTGGCGGGGCGCCCGGTGGGCCATCGACGCCTCGACCACAGCCGCGAAGGCCAGGTCGAGGTTGCGGTGGGCCAGCCGGGGCAGCCCGTACTTGTCGGCTATCACCTCGCCCTGCTCGGTGATCTTGACCGAGCCGCGCACCGCACCGGGCGGCTGGCCCAGGATCGACGCGTGGGTGGGGCCTCCGCCCCGCCCGACGGTGCCTCCCCGACCGTGGAACACCGTCATCTGGACCCCGGTGGCGTCCGATACCTCTGCGATGGCCCTCAGCGCCTTGTGGATCTCCCACTGGGAGGTCGTGATCCCGCCGTCCTTGTTGGAGTCGGAGTAGCCGACCATCACTTCCTGGACGCCTCCCCGCAATTCGACGAGGCGCCGGTAGGGCTCCACCGCCAGCAGATCCCGCAGGACCGGCCCGACCGATCGCAGGTCGTCGATGGTCTCGAACAGCGGCACGAACCCCAGCCGGGCCACTCCCGCGGTCAGGTCGACGAGCCCGGCCTCCCGGGCCAGGACGGCCGGCGCCAGTACGTCGTCGACACCCCGGGTCATGGACACGATGTAGCTGCGCACGATCTGGTCGCCCCGCACGTCCATCTGGCGGCGCAGCACCCGGAACAGCTCCAGCACGTCCTCGGCGCCGTCCGGCAGGACCCGCCCGCGCGGCGCCAGCGGCCGGGGACCGGCCAGCTCGCCAGCGAGCAACTCGGCCCGCTCGCCTCCCGGGAGCGCGCCGTAGTCGATCCCCAACGGCTCGAACAGGCGGGCCAGGGCCCGGTGGTGACGCTCGGAATGCTCGCGGATGTCGAGAGTGGCGAGGTCGAATCCGATCATGGCCACGATGCGCCGCACCCGGGCCAGACGACCGTGGGCCAGCAGATGGCCGTGGTTGGCCTCCAGGGACCGCGCGATCACGGCCAGATCGTGAACCAGCTCGTCGGCCGAGCGGTAGGCCTCGACTCCGGGCGCCGGCTGGTCCGTCTCGATCAGGCGCCGGTGGACCACCGCCAACCGCTGGCGGTAGGGCTCGCCCGCGCTGAGCGTGTCGAACCGGGCCGTGACGTCGGGGAACTGCTCATGGTCGGCCGCAAGTCGCTCGGCCAGCTCGTCAGAGACGCCGCGGACCGCCAGCCCCACGCTCAGCTCCGACGACAGCCCCTCGATCTCCTCCACCAGGATGCGAAGGGCCCGGTGACGCTGGAACTCGAGCACCTCCACGGTGGTGGCCGGGGTGACGTTGGGGTTGCCGTCCCGGTCGCCGCCCACCCACGAACCGAAGCGGATGGGCGACCGGTCGGGATCGAGCCCCCCGCCCACAGACTCGAGCACGGAGTCGATGTCGTGGAGTAGTTCGGGCACACCCTGCGCGGCGATCTCGGTGAGGAAGTAGAGGATCGACCGGGCCTCGTCCACCGGGTCGGGACGCTGCCGCCGCAGTTCGTCGGTCTGCCAGATGGCGTCGATCAGTTCGTCGACCCTGCGATCCACCCGGCGGCGGGCCGTATCATCGGCGCCGGCATGGGCCCGCTGCTCGATCAGGCTGGAGATCTCGGCCAGCTTGTCGAGGATCGACCGGCGCGACGCTTCGGTGGGATGGGCGGTGAACACGGGCCGCAGCTCGGCCGAGTTGACCGTGGTGACTATCTCGTCGTCGGGGTAGCCCATCTGCCGCAGCCGGCCGACCATCTCACCGAAGCGGTTCGAGCCGGCCGCTCGCTTCTCGGTGAGGTCGTCGATGCGGTGCACCTGCTCGGCGGTGTTGGCGAGGTGGAAGTAGACGGTGAAGGCCCTGGCCAGCAGGCCGGCCTCGGCCACGTCCACATCGGCCAGCAGCTCGGCCAGGGCCGTGCTGTCCTCGTCACTGCGGCGCAGGCCCCGGGCCAGGCCGCGCACCTGCTCCACCCGTTCGAGCAGTCCGGAGCCGTGCTGGCGGACCAGCGTGTCGCCGAGCTGGGCGCCCAGACGCCGGATGTCGCCGCGCAGGGCGGAGTCGAGCTCTCCGAGCGGTCCGTTGAGCCGTGTTTCCCGCTCATCTTCGCTTCGCTCACGGGCCGCTCGGGCCCGCAACTCGGCGTCTGGCCCCGTTCCCATGGTGCTCCTATGCGGCTGCGCGGGTGCGGCGCAGCAGCGGGTCGGCGAGCTTCAGGCCGCGGTCGACTACATCCAGGACCCGCGGCGCCAGTCCCTCCGTGTCGCCATCGATGAGGTTGCCCATCACCTGGAGGGTGATGTTGGCGACAGCCTGGGTGCCGACGGCCAGGCGCAGGCCGTTTCGCAGGATCCAGGGATGACCGATGAGGAAGCTGAAGCGCCGGCCGGTGCGCAGGAAGCCGTCGAAGCGCTCGCCGATGATGCGGTCGTAGGAGCTGGGGGCGGTGGCCGGGTCCTCGAGGAACAGATCGGCCAGGATCATCCCCGACTCCAGGCCGTAGTCGATGCCCTCACCGTTCATCGGGTTGATCAGCCCGGCCGCGTCGCCCACCGCGGCCCACCCTCCACCGTGGCGCCGGACGGTGCTCATGGGCAGCCTCCAGGCTCGGGGCCGCTCCAGGTAGTCACCGAGTTCCCACTCGTCGGCCACGAGATCCCGGTAATCGCTCAACAGTTGGTTGAGGTTGAGACTTCGGAAGCCCTTCATGGTGGACATCGAGCCCGCACCGATGTTCACGGTGCCGTCACCGGCCGGGAACATCCACCCGTAGCCCGGGACCCATCCGCCCTCGGCGCCCCTCAGAGTGAGGCAGGCCTCGAGGTGCCGGTCGGCGTGGCGGGGGCTGGGCGCGTAGGTCCGGATGGCGAGACCGAAGGGCTCGGCATCGGTCCTCCCGGCACCGAGCACGCGGGCCGCGGCGCCCGGCGCGCCGGTGGCCAGCACGACCAGGTCGGCCCGCCAGCGCCCGCCGTCGCGCGACTCCTCCACACCGGCGACCGTGCCGTCATCCGCGAGGGTGGGCATCACCTCCGTGTTCCACAGGATCTCGGCGCCGGCCTCCTCGGCCGCTTCGACGAGGTGCTTGTCCAGCGCCCGGCGGGGCCACACCGCCCCGTGGGCCCCGAACCGATTGTCGGCGGGCCATAGCAGTTCACGCCTGGAGCTGCCCGCGATCATCCGCAGGCCGTCGATGCGATGCGCGCCGTCGAGGGCGATGCCGAGTTCTTTGAGGGCGGCCACAGCCCGGGGAGTCAGCCCGTCGCCGCACACCTTGTCCCGACCGGGCGACCCCTTCTCGAAGACCGTCACCCGGGCACCGCCGCGGGCAGCCCTGATGGCTGCGGCCGCTCCGGCCGGTCCGGCCCCGATTACAGCCATGTCGCGCCGCTCCGGAGTCATGGCCCCGTTCTAGTGGGCGTGGGGTCCGTGACCCTGATGGCCGTGATGGCCGTGTTCGTGGCCGTGACCGTGGTGGCCGTGGTCGTCCAGCACGATGATGTCGTGTTTATGGTCGTGGTCGGCGTGGTCCCCGAGCAGCCGGTCGCCGAACGCCTCACGCAGCCGCTCCTCGGTGAGTATCTCCCCGGGCGGACCCGCGGCCACCAGACGGTTGGCCAGCAGCACCACCGAGTCGCAGTGACGGGCCTCGTCCAGGTGGTGGGTGGTGATGATCACGACGGCGCCCCGGCTCGAGTAGTCCTCGATCACGTCCAGGATCCGCTCCTGGCTGGGGATGTCGAGGCCGGTGACCGGTTCGTCCAGCATGATGACGTCGGGCTCGCCCGCCAACACCTGCGCGATCCTCACTCGCTGCTGCTGCCCGCCGCTGAGGTCGCCGAAGCTCCGCTTGGTGAAGCGGTTGATGTCGAGCTGCTCGCCGGCCTTGCGCATAGCGGCCCGGTCCCCGCCCCTCAGGCGCCCGAGCAGGCCCCGCTCGCGGTAGCGGCCCATGGCCAGCACCTCGCCCGCGGTTATCGGCATCCAGAAGGCGGGAAGGTGCTGGCACACGTAGGCCAGGTTCTCGGACATGCCGCGGATGCTTCCCGACGTCGGTTTCTGCAGCCCGGCCAGGCACTCCAGCATGGTGGTCTTGCCCGATCCGTTGACGCCCATCACCGCGGTGGACGTGCCCGGCTCGAACGTGTGGGTCACTCCGTCGAGGGCGGTCACATGGTCGAACCTGACGGTGAGATCGGTGACCTCAACGGCTCTGACCACGGTCCAACGGTATATTCTCACCATGTCGTCTGCTACTACCTCGCAGGCCGTGAACAGCGAGCAGGCCGGAACGTCCGATCCCGCGTCCCGTGTCGTTCCGGGCAGGGTCCGCATAGACCGCTACGGGCTCGACCTGGGGCCGTGGCTGCACCTCGCCGACGAGAGAACCCGGCTTTCCCGGCCGTCGTTCGCCCACATCAGTGTCACACCCCAGGGTGCCACGCTCGGCGCCGAGGTCAGCGGCATGGACCTCCGCACCGATCAGTCCGAAGAGGTGATCGCCGAGATCCGCCGAGCGCTGCTCGACTACAAGGTCCTCGTCTTTCGCGACCAGCCCATCACGCCGGCCCAGCACGTTGCCTTCGCCCGCCGGTTCGGCGAACTCGAGATCCACCCGTTCATCACCGGGAACGCGGAGCATCCCGAGTTAGTCCGATTCGAGAAGGGCGTAGACACCGGCGGCTTCGAGAACGGCTGGCACCATGACGTGACGTGGCGGGAGGTGCCGTCGATGGGGGCGATCCTGCATGCCATCCAGGTCCCGGCCACCGGCGGCGACACCCTCTTCTGCGACATGGGGGCGGCCTACGACGGGTTGGACGACGCCACCAAGGAGCGCATCGGTGGCCTGTTCGCGGTGCACGACTTCATGCTCGCCTTCAAGCACCAGGTCCCCGAGGGCAAGAAGGAGGAGTTCCGGGCCCGGTACCCGCTGGCCCGCCACCCTGTGGTGTGCACCCATCCGGAGACCGGCCGCAAGCTGATCTTCGTGAACTGCTACTTCACCTCTCACATCGACGGCATGGACATCGACGAGGGCGTCGAGATGATCAGGCACCTTGCCGGCCAGGCCCACGTGATCGAGTACCAGTTCAGGGTCCGCTGGGAACCCGACACCATCGTCTTCTGGGACAACCGGGCCGTGCAGCACTACGCAGCCAGCGACTACTACCCCGACATCCGGATCATGGAGCGGGCCAGCGTCGTGGGCACCCGTCCGACCTGAAATCACACCAACCCGGCCCGGGATCGCGCCCGCGCCCCGCTTGAGCTGATCTACTGTGGCGCCGATGGCTCCGAAGACCGACTGGAACCCGTTGCTGCGGGGCGAGTTCGACAAGCCCTACTGGCGCGAGTTGCAGGACTTCGTGCGGACCGAGCGGCACCGCCATCAGGTGTTCCCGCCCCACGACGAGGTGTTCGCGGCCCTGCACCTCACCACGCACGCCTCGGTGAAGGTGCTGATCCTGGGCCAGGACCCCTTTCACGGACCCCGGCAGGCCCACGGGCTCTGCTTCTCGGTGCGCCCCGGAGTAGCCAAGCCGCCGTCACTGGTGAACATCCTCACCGAGCTGCACGACGACATCGGCGCTCCCATGCCGAGCCACGGCTCGCTGGAACACTGGGCCCGCCAAGGCGTGCTGCTTCTGAACGCCACTCTCACCGTGAGGGCGCGGCAGGCAGCGAGCCACCAGCGGCGGGGCTGGGAGACGTTCACCGACGAGGTGATCCGGGTCGTCAACGACAAGAGTGAGCGGGTCGTGTTCATCCTTTGGGGCGGCTCGGCCCGCCGCAAGAAGGCGCTGGTGGACACCAGACGCCACACGGTGATCGAGTCGGCCCATCCCTCGCCCCTGTCCGCTTCGGGCGGCTTCTTCGGCAGCCGGCCCTTCAGCCGGGCCAACGAGGCCCTGGTCGCCGCGGGACGCGAGCCCGTGGACTGGGCGATCCCCGAGCTGTCATAAAGCGAGCGCGGATTGATGCGAGGCCCGTCCCGTTACAGCGGTGTCATTCCCGCTCTTGTTCGCTGCGCTCACGGGCCGCTCGGGCCACGGCCTCGCCCGCATTGGCCGATTCGCGCGGCTATCCGCTCGGCCTCTTGACCGGCAGCTACGGTACGGCCATGGACGCGCCAGAGTCAGTCCCCGAGAACGCAGGTCATACTCACCTGTGGTTCATGGCCGACAGTCCCGCGGGCCCGGTGTTCGTGGCCCACTCGAACGGGTGGGTGTCCGGCCTACAGATCACGCCCGAGGGTCGGGAACCCGATCCGGGACGCTTCGTCGACTACATGCGCGACGAGGTGGGCACCGACGTCGAGCCGGACCCCGATCCCGACCCCAAGCTTGTGGCCCGGGTGAGCGAGGCCCTGGCCACCGGGCGCACCGACGTGCCCGTCGATCTCTCGTCGCGCTCGCCGTTCCATCAGGAGGTCCTGAGGGCCACCGCCCGCATCCCCTGCGGCGAGGTCCGGACCTACGGGGAACTGGCCGAGATAGTGGGCCGGCCCAGGGCAGCCCGGGCGGTCGGCACGGCAATGGCCCGCAACCCGGTGCCGCTGCTGGTTCCCTGCCACCGGGTGGTGCCCAGCAGCGGGGGAGTGGGCAACTACGGCTACAGCCCCGAGACAAAGGCCAAGCTGCTCGCGGGCGAGGGGGTCGTCCTCTAGGCTCTAGCCCGCGCCGGCCGCGGCCATGGCCGGCGCCAGCATCGTCATCAGTGCGTCGGCCAACTCGTCGTCGCCGGCGCTGGCGACGATCCGGTCGGCGCGATGGCGGTTGGGCTGCACGAAGGCGTCGTGCATGGGGGCGACGGTGGCCGCGAACTGCCGGCGGACGTGGTCCTCGGGGCGGCCCCGCTCGGACATGTCTCGCTGGATGCGGCGGCGCAGGCGCACGTCCTCGGGCACATCCAGAAAGATCGAGTAGTCCAGCCGGGAGGCGACCTCCTCGGAGGCCAGCAGCAGGATGCCCTCCACCAGCAGCAGGGGCGCCGCGGCCACATGCTCGAGGCGGCCGGTCATGGTGTGGGTGGAGAAGTCGTAGACGGGCACGTCCACATCAGCGCCCTGCTTCAACGCGTCGAGATGCTGCAGGAACAGGTCACGGTCCAGGGAGTCGGGGTGGTCGAAGTTCCCTCGGCGCCGCTCGTCGAACGGCAGATGCGAAAGGTCGCGGTAGTAGGCGTCGAAGGCCAGAACGCTCACGTCCCGTTCGTCGAGGCGCTCCATTAGGCGCCTGGTGAGCGTGGTCTTTCCCGCGCCCGAGCCGCCGCAGATCCCGAAGACGAAGACGTCCACGGGCCGACACCATACCCCCGCCGCACCGGTGGCATCATGGCCGCCACAGCTATGCGCCAACGGCACCGCTGGTCCCGAACGGCCGCACCGGTGGCATCATGGCCGTCGTGGCGCTGCAGGAATCCCGGCGATCGAACATCAGCCCGTTCTACGTGATGGAGGTGATGCGGGCCGCCGAGGAGCGCGAAGCAGCCGGAGGCGAGGTGCTGCACCTCGAGGTGGGCCAGCCGTCCACACCGGCACCCGCGGGCGTCATCGCCGCCGCTCAGGCCGCCCTGGAATCCGACGTGCTCGGCTATACCACTGCGGCGGGTCTGGAGACGTTGAGGCGGCGGATCTCCGAGCACTACCGGTCCTGGTACGGCACCGATGTCGATCCCGGCCGCATTGTCGTGACCTTCGGCGCGTCGGGCGCGTTCGTGCTCTCGTTCCTGGCCGCCTTCGACGCCGGTGACCGGGTCGTGGTGTCCACCCCCGGCTATCCCTGCTACCGCAACGCCCTGCAAGCCCTCAACGCCGAGGTCGTGACGTTGCCGACTTCGGCGGAGACCCGGTTCCAGCCCTCGCCGGACCTGCTGGAGGACCTGGTCCGCCGCACCGGCTCAGTCGACGGCCTGGTGTTGGCCTCCCCGTCCAACCCGTCGGGGACCATGCTCGACGGCCCCTCCCTCGCCGCCGTGTCGGACTGGTGCACAGCCCACGGGGTGCGCCTGGTGGCCGACGAGATCTACCACGGCATCACCTTCGGCGACCCGGCCCCCACCGCGCTGAACCTCAATGCCGACGCGCTGGTAGTGAACAGCTTCTCGAAGTACTTCTCCATGACCGGCTGGCGCCTCGGCTGGGTGGTCGCCCCCGACGACCTGGTGGAACCGGTCCGCCGGCTGGCCCAGAACTTCTTCATCTCGGCACCCACGCTCTCGCAACTCGCAGCGGTGGCGGCCTTCGACTGCCACGAGGAGTTGCAGGCCAACGTGGCCCGCTACGCAGTCAGCCGGGCGGTGCTTCTCGACGGACTCCCCGCGGCCGGCATCGACCGCCTCGCTCCCAGCGACGGAGCCTTCTACGTCTACGCGGCCGTCGACCACATAGCCGCGGACAGCCAAGCGCTGTGCAGCCGCTGGCTTGACGAGCTCGGGGTGGCGGTGACGCCCGGCGTCGACTTCGACCCGGCCGAGGGCCACCGCTACGCACGATTCTCCTACGCGGGCGCCACCGAGGACATGGCCGAGGCGATGCGCCGCCTCCAGCAGTGGGGCGGATAGTCGAAGACCCCGCCTCGATCTCGGCCGTATGAGCCGGTCAGTAGACAATATCGTTGTGTATCAGTATGCGAGATGTATGCTCACGGCTCGCCGGAGTCGGCCGTCCGGGAGCACTTGACCACTGAGCCAGACGGGCGGCTCCGGTTCGCCGGCGCCTACTGTAGCACGGCTGGGCAACACTCCGTCAAGAATGCAGGAAAGACACCGTCAAGCGCCGAGTCTGGCTCTGGCGTCCGCGGAGCGTTGCAGAAGGTAGGCCGGCACGGGCACGCCGTTGACGACGGCATCTCCCGAGTCGCCGTCGGCCGCGCCCTCGTCGGCGGCCGGTCCGTCCGTCAGCCCTGCGGCCTCGGCCTCCGCTGCCGCCAGCGCGGCCAGTTCGGCTTCTACGGCCTCCCGGTCGCGGGCGACGAGGTAGCGCTCGTAGTCCCTGGTCCGGACTAGGTCCTCGTGGTCGATGTGGCCCACCACCCGGCCGTCCACCAGCCTCACCCAGTAGCGATTCCAGGTGAATCCGTTGGCCATCGCCACCTTGCCCTCGGTTCCCTGCGCCACCCCGGGCAGCTCCGACACGAGCCGCACCTTCTCGCCCCGCTTGAGCGTGCGGGCCTGCAGTTGGGCCGTGGTGAACGTCTTGGGCGGCATCGGTCCACACGGTAGCGTGACCCCGTGGCACCCGACGACCTATCCGGCGCCCGCGAGCACTCGCCCCCGCTGACCGCGGACGATCTCGGCTACCGGCCCTTCGACGCCGACAACCACTACTACGAGGCCCTCGACGCGTTCACCCGCCACGTCGATCCCCGCATGCAGCCCCGGGTTGTGCAGTGGGTGGACATGGGCGGCCGCAGACACCACCTCGTCGGGGGCAGGCTGGCCCGGGCGGTGGCCAACCCGACCTGGAACCCCATCGCCAAGCCCGGGGCGCTGCGCGACTACTTCAAGGGGAACCCCGAGGGCCGGAACCCGGCCGAGATGCTGCGCGACCGGGAGCCGCTGCCCGATCACTACATGAGCCCGCGGGCCCGGCTGAGAGTGATGGACGCCCAGGGCCTGCAGGCGGTGTGGCTGTTCCCCACGCTCGGCGTCCTCTACGAGGAGTTGCTCCGTCGCGACGTAGAGGCCGCGGCGGCCATGATGCGGGGCTTCAACCAGTGGCTGTACGAGGACTGGGGCTACAACTACGAGGATCGGATATTCGGCGCGCCGTACATCGCGCTCGGCGACCCCGCCGCGGCCGGCGAGGAGTTGGACCGGGTGCTCGGACTGGGGGCCCGCATCGTTGTGATGCGACCCGCGGCAGTAACCACCCGCACCGACCGGCTCTCGCCGTTCCACCCGACGTTCGACGGTGTGTGGCAGCGCATCAACGACGCCGGCGTCACCGTGGTCATCCACGCCGGCGACTCGGGGTACTCGTCCCAGGGCTACGCCGACGACGAGTTCTCCTCGGCCGGGGTGGGGGCCGGTATGGCGGCAGGGCCGAACCTGCGGGCCTTCGCCATCGAGCGGGCCGCCCAGGACTGGCTCATGCAGTCGGTGTTCGAGAAGATCTACGACCGCTTCCCGAACCTGCGGGTGGCCTCGGTGGAGAACGGCTCCGACTACCTGGCGCCGATGTTCCGGAAGTTCTCCCAGATCGCCAAGAAGAACTACTGGTGGTTCGACGACCACCCGATCGACACGTTCAAGGCCCACGTCTGGATCAACCCGTTCTGGGAGGACGATGTCAATGAGGTCACCGATCTCATGGGCGCCGACAGGGTGATCTTCGGCTCGGACTGGCCCCACATCGAGGGGATGCCCGAGCCGCTCGACTACCTCGCCGAGCTCAAGGGCTTCTCCGACGCCGACCGCCGTGCCATCATGCTCGACAACGTCGCCTACCTGAACGAACCGCGACCAACCTGAGGCCATGACCGATACGTCCGCCCGCTCCCCAGCCGAGATCGACGCCCAAACGCTGCGGGCCGAGGTTGAGGCCTTCTGCGACGAAAACTGGGACCCCGACCTGACGGTGGAGCAGTGGTGGCGCCTGCTGGCCGGGGCGGGCTACGCCCACCCGATGCTGCCGGCTAGCGCGGGCGGGCTCGGCTACGGGCAGGATCAGGCCGCGCTGGTGTCGCTGGTGCTGGCCGAGCGCAACGTGCTAGGACCGCCCGGGGGACTGGGCCGGATGCTGGCCGCGCCGACGATCGCCATCCACGGCACGCAGGAACAGATCGAACGGTTCGTGCCCGAGATCCTCGACGGCCGGGTGGGATGGTGCCAGCTCTTCAGCGAGCCCAACGCGGGGTCCGATCTGGCCAGCCTGCAGTGCCGGGCCGAGCGCGACGGCGACGAATGGGTGATCACCGGCCAGAAGGTGTGGACCTCCGGCGGCCAGGTCGCCGACAAGGGGATGCTGCTGGCCCGCACCGACCCCGAACTGCCGAAGCACGGCGGCATCTCATGGTTCGCGTTCGACATGGACCAGCCGGGGGTGGACGTGCGTCCCCTCACCGAGATGACCGGCCGGGCCCTGTTCAACGAGGTGTTCATCGACGAGGCCCGGGTGGCCGACAGCGCCCTGATCGGCGGGCTCAACAACGGCTGGAGGGTGGGCAACACCACGCTGATGGTGGAGCGGGCATCGCTGGGGTCCTCGGGTCGCAAGCCGCCCGAGGCCTTTCCGGGCCCCAAGGGGGGCGCACTGCACCTGCGGGCCGGGGAATTCGTCCGCCAGACAGGAGCGTCGTCGATGTCGGGCGTACCGCCGCTCGGCATCGACATGTGGTGGTGGCTCGTCGACCTGGCTCGCAAGAACGGCACCGTCACCAGCAGGGTGCTGCGCGACGACCTGATGCGCCTGTACGGGCTCATCGAGATCAACCGGCTGTCGATCCAGCGGGCCAAGGCCGGGGCGAGCAGCGCGGCCACGCCCAACATCGCCAAGCTCACCATGAGCGAACTGAACCGGTCGTTCCGCGACATCGGCCTGCGGATCATCGGCGCCGACGGGATGCTCATGGGCGACTCCGACAGCCAGACCGGAGGTCATATCGGCGAAGTGGCCCTGTTCTCGCCCGCGCCGTCGATCTACGGCGGCACCGACCAGGTGCAGCGGAACATCATCGGCGAGCGGGTGCTCGGGCTGCCCAGGGAGCCCGGACCGCCGCGGGATGCTCCCTTCAGCGAACTGCCCAAGAACTAGTGAGGGCCTCGTGACCGACAGGGTGCGCCTCGACATCGACGGCGCCGTCGCCACCATCACCAACAACAACCCGGACAAGCACAACGCCTTCGACGACGAGATGGACGTCCGGCTCTTCGAGATCCTCGAGGAGCTGTCCCACCGACCGGAGATCCGAGCGGTGGTCTGGAGGGGAGAGGGCCGCAGCTGGTCCTCCGGCCGCGACGTGTCCGCCATCGGCAACGTGACCGGCATCACCCACCACGAGCTGATGGTGCGGGGCCACAAGGGCATCCAGCGGCTGTGGGAGCTGGAGGCTCCCGTGATCGTGGCCATCCAGGGATGGGCCATGGGCGGGTCGTTCCAGCGGGCCCTGCTGTGCGACATCCGCGTCGCGGCCGACAACGCCCGGTTCAGGCTGCCCGAGGTCGGCCACGGTGTGATCCCCGACACCGGAGGCGTGAGCGTGCTGTACGAGATGTGCGGCCACGGGCTGGTCAGCGACATGGTGCTCACCGGGCGCACGCTGAGCGCGGACGAGGCATTGGCCCACGGCATCGTGTCGCGGGTGGTGGCCCCCCACGACCTGGACTCCGAGGCCTTCGCCATGGCCGAGGCGATCGCGGCTGCGCCCGCAGTCACGGTGAAGCTGGTCCGCAGGGTCATCTCGCAGCTGGCCCGGCCCCAGCAGCGGGCCTCCATGGCCGACGAGTTGATCTACCAGACGTTCCTCAACCGCAGCGACGACTTCGCCGAGATGAGGGAGGCCCGCTCCGAGGGCCGGACCCCTCGCTACACCGGGAGCTGACCCGGCCGTGCATCCCGGTCTTCCCTCCCCTCCACCGGCGGGGGAGACCGCGCTGCGCCCGGGAACCTTCGACGGCCAGACCGTGCTGGTCACCGGGGGCGGGACCGGCCTGGGCAAGGCCATCGCCTCCGAGTTCGCCCGGCTGGGAGCGGCCATCGTGATCGCCAGCCGCTCCTCCGAGCACCTGGAGGCGGGACGAGCCGCCATGGAGAACCTCGGTGCTGAGGTGGCCACCGCAGTGTGCGACATCCGCGATCCCGAATCGGTGGCGGCCGCCTTCGACGCGGCCGAGGCCGCCTTCGAACTGCCCGGCGTCCTGGTCAACAACGCGGCGGCCAACTTCCCCGTGCCGGCCGAGGACATGTCGCCCAACGCCTGGCGCGCGGTGGTGGACATCACGCTCAACGGCACCTTCAACTGCATCCGGGAGATGGGGCGCCGCCATCTGGCCGCGGGCACACCCGGGTCGGTGATCAACATCGGCGCCTCCTATGCCTGGACAGGGGGCCCCGGCTTCGCCCACTCGGCCGCGGCCAAGGCCGGGGTCAAGAGCCTCACCGAGTCGCTGGCGGTGGAGTGGGGCCCCTACGGCATCCAGGTGAACTGCCTGGTGCCCGGCCTGTTCCCCCACGAGGACATGACCAGCGACATCCGCTCGAGCCTGGATCGCACCGGCGAGAAGGACCTCTGCCAGCCCGCTCTGCGGGTGGGGCAGCGCCAGGAACTGGGCTGGGCCGCCACCTTCCTGGCGTCGCCCTACGGACGGTTCATCTCGGGCCACACCCTGGTGGTGGACGGGGCCAACTGGCAGCGGCGCTCGATGACCAATCCCCAGGTGGTCACCGTGCGCGACCAGATGGGCCGCGGCCCGTTCCAACCCTGATGTCGTAGCAACTACTATCACACGTTCGGACGCGGTACGGCGCGTAGCATTCGCCCTCGTTGCCGGCGCCGGAGTGCGGCGGTCGATCGAAGATGGAGGTCTTGATCATGCACCCGTTCCCAATGCTCAATCGTGTGCGAGTGCCGGTGATGTCGGGGGCAGTCATCGCCCTGATCGCCACTGCGCTCGCTCTGGTGGGGCCGAACTCGGCTCTGGGCCAGGACGCGGTGGACTGCGAGGTGACAGACCTCGGCACGCTGGGCTCCGAAGCCGGCAGCGTGCTGGAGGCGGAGGGACGCTGGACGACCGAGGACTGCGATTCCCGCTTCCGATCCGGCAGCGACGCCCATACCTACCGGTTCCAGCTCGAAGAGGCAGGACGGGTAAGGATCGGCCTCACGTCTGCTGAGGCCGACTCCTACCTCTACCTGCTCGCCGAGGACGGCAGCCGCATCACCGACAACGACGACAACGGGGCCCGGCTCGACTCCCGCGTCGAGCGCGACCTCGAGCCCGGCACCTACCTGGTCGAGGCCACCACCGTCGGGGGCCGCAGCCGGGGCCCGGCCGACTTCAAGCTCACCGTGAGCCGTGTTGATGGCTGCGACATCGTGGATCTCGGCAGTCTGGAACCGGGCATCGACCTGGCCGCAACGGGAACCTGGTCGCTCGAGACGTGCGGCTCGCGCTTCGTGTCGGTGCACCCCGCCCACACCTACTCGTTCAACCTGGCCGAGGCCGCCCGGGTGCGCATCGACCTCGTGTCCGCGAGCGGCGACCCTGTCCTGTCGCTGGCGTCACTGGAGCAGGGCATCGTCGGCGCCGACGACGACGGCGGCGAGCGCCGCAACTCCCGCATCGAGCAGTACCTGCCGGCCGGCCTCTACTTCATCGAGGCGACCACCTACTACGCGCGCGACCTCCAGCCGCTCCAGGCCGACTTCACCCTCACCGTCCACCGCGTGGACGAGGCGGCCCGCCAGCAGCGCGCCCAGATAAAGATCGAGGCGGTCCACACTCCCGCGGTGGTCGTGGAGGGCGATCCGTTTCCCGTCCACTACCGGGTCGGCAACGTCGGCGGAGGCGAAGTTCCCGATGACGGCAGCCACGCCCGGCTCTGGGTCGTCGGGCCCGGAGTAGTCGAGCGGCTCGTCGGCCTCTCGGGAATCTGGGACGCCGGCGTGGCCTACCACACCGGAGACGCGGTCGCGATCTCATCGAGCACCGAGATCGACGACATAACGCCCTTCGAGGCCACGTTCAGCCGGCATGGCCCCACCTGGATCTTCGTCGGCAGCGTGACGGACGACGCCGACGGCAACGAGATCGGATTCCACGGCCTCTGGCACAACCTGATGGTGCTGAGCGGACCGACCTTCGATCCCGTCGATGTCGACGTCGACGGAGCGGTCTACACGGTGTCGGCATCCGCCGATGCCGACGGCGAGGTTACGACCAGCGTGAGCTCCGCCTCCGACCTGGATGGCGAGATAGACCGGGTTGATCGAGCCAGGGCGGTCTACACGGCGGGCGTGCACACCCAGCTGCTGGACGGCATCTTCGAACGATCGGCGATCGCAGATCTGTCCAGCACGGCCGAGCCGGACGCGGCCACCGTTCCGGACCCGTCGTCGAAGACCCTGCTCACGGCGGTGGGCGAGCGGTTCGCAAGTGCCCACGGTGTGGCCGACATGCGGAGGGCTCTCGCTCGCGGCGAGGCGATCAACCCCGTCACCGTCGAGGAGTCAGTGCTGAGCGTGTCTCGAACGGCGCAGTCGCAGTACGCCTCGATGGCCGCCTCCTGGACCTCGCTCCTCGAGCGGGTCGGCGCTGGCGAGCCATTGTCGTTCGACGAGGCGTTCGCGCTTCACTCCGACCTCGTCTACGCGGAGCGCCTCATCTCTCCGGCGGTGTCCGCCGGTGAGATCGTGGCCGCAGCCCGAACCGCCGATCGAGGCTGGGACGATCCGGCGGTCCGCAAGATGATGACCGACCATGAGAGCTGCGAGCCTGAACCGGAGGCGCTGCGGGGCGCCCTCGAGGAGGCCGGGGTAGCGAACATCCGCGATCTGCTGACGCTCGACGCGGAAATGCGAGTAGTTCGCCCCGTCCACGGCCTGGCAATCGACGCGGCACTCTGTGCGGCCACCGACGCCGACCGGGACAACACCCGATTCCTGCGGCGCCTCTCGATCGGCAACAGCTCGGAGCTTCGCAGGCTGCTCAGGCCCGAGGCGACCACCGCGCCGGCGCCCGAGTTGCACCAGCTGCGGATCCTCGCCCGGATTGGTGAGGACGGACGCATCGAACACGGCGTGGAGTTGGCCGGCGGCCGGCGAATCCTGCCATCGCCGCGGTACCTGCTCGCCGACTCCCCCACAGGAACGTGGCAGCTCAGCGGGGAGGTCAGAGCGTGGCCGCACACGATCGGGAGGATCCGCTCCCGGCACCTGGCCGACGGCCGCGTCGAGATGGGATTCATCAGCGCGGACGGGCGCGAGATCACACCCGACATCGCCTACCTGCCGGTTGGCGCTCCAACGGGAGTCTGGTTCCGCAGCAGCGAGATCACCGTGCCGGCTACCGCCCTGATGGGACGGTGACGCTTAGGGGGCGATGCGTACCGCGTCCTCCCGTCCCGAAGCATGCCACCATCCGGCCCGGCCGGAGAACCGTCAGCTAGAGTCACGCCGCTCATTCCGGAAGTGAAGCAGTTGCATTATCAGTAGGAGCCTCTCTACCACGAGGGGTCCGAGCAAAGGGAGATCGGGATGCGGCGAGCATCGGCAGACAGGCCTGGCGTGGGGCGGCTGGCGCAGGCATGCGTCGCCGTCGCGATGATGGCAGGCGTGATGGCCGTCGCGGGGTCGAGCCCCGTGCTCGGCCAGGAAGCCCCGGACTGCGAGGTGACCGACCTCGGGACACTGGGCTCCGGAGCCGGCAGCACGCTGGAGGCGGAGGGACGCTGGACGACCGAGGACTGCGACTCGCGCTTCCGGTCCGGCAGCGACGCCCACACCTACCGGTTCCAGGTCGCCGAGGCGGGCCGGGTCAGGATCGGCCTCGCGTCCCCTGCGGCCGACTCATACCTCTACCTGCTCACCGAGGACGGCAGCCGCATCACCGGCAACGACGACAACGGGGCCCGGCTCGACGCCCGCATCGAGCGCGACCTCGCGCCCGGCACCTACCTGATCGAAGCCACCACCGTCGGCGGGCGCGACCGCGGCCCGGCCGACTTCACGCTCACGGTGAGCCGGGTCGAGGGCTGCGACTTCGTCCATCTCGGCACCCTGGAACCTGGCGTCGACCTGACCGCATCGGGATCCTGGTCACTCGAGACGTGCGGCTCGCGCTTCGTGTCGGCGCACCCCGCCCACGCCTACTCCTTCAATCTCGGCGCGACCGCCCTGGTGCGAATCGACCTCGAGTCCGAGAACGGCGACCCCGTCCTGTCGCTGGCGTCACTGGAGCACGGCATCATCAGCGCCAACGACGACGGCGGCGAGTTCCGCAACTCCCGCATCGAGCAGTACCTGCAGGCCGGCGTCTACCTCATCGAGGCAACGACCTACCTGGAGCGCGACCTCCAGCCGCTGCAGGCTGACTTCACCCTCACCGTCCACCTCGTGGACGAGGCGGACCGCCAGCAGGAGCCCCTGCTGAAGATCGAGGAAGTCCGAACTCCCGCGGAGGTCGTCGCCGGCGATCCGTTCGGTGTCCACTACCGGATCGGCAACGTCGGCGGCGGCGAGCTTCCCGACGACGGCAGCCATGCCTTCATCTACATGGCACCGCCGCGCATATTCGACCTGCTGGGCCCAGTCTCGGGAATCTGGGACGCCGGTGTCGCCTACCACACCGGCGATGAGACCGCGAGCGCATCAAGCACCGCAATCGACGAGGTGACGCCGTTCGAGGCAACCTTCTACGAGCACGGCCCGTCGTGGCTGTTCGTCGGGGTGGTCACCGAGGACGCCGACGGCAACGAGCTCGGGTTCCACGGACTCTGGCACAACCTGTTGGTTCTGAGCGGCCCCACCTTCGGTCCCGTGGACGTCAAGGTCGGCCTCAGCGACTACACGGTGGCCGCCGAGGCCGACGGCGAGGGGCAGGTGACGACGGCGGTGGCCCGGGTCTCCGACCCGGAGGCGGAAGTCGACCCGCAGGTTCAGCTCCACGCCGTCTACACGGCGGGCGTGCTGACCCAGATCCTGGATGGCATCTTCGAGCGGCCCGCGATCTCCGAGCTGTCCGAGGAGTCGGACCCCGAGCGGTTCAACGTGGCGAGCCCCTCCTCAAGCAATCTCATCAGGACGTTCGGGCAGCGATACGCGGCTTCGTTGAGCGCATCGGGACTGATCGACGGGCGGCTCGCCAGGGAGGCCATCGATCCCGCTGCGATAGAGCAGCTCTGGCTCGACGCGGCCGATGTCGCGTCCTCCCACTACGCGTCGATGGCCGCCAACTGGCGATCGCTGGTGGACCAGGTCGATGGTCAATCGGCGTTGTCGTTCTGGGATGCACGCACCGTCCATTCCCAGCTCGTCTACGCCGAGAGCATCGTCGCGCCCGCAGTTGCGGCCGGCGAGATCGTCACTGCGGCCCGGAGCGCCGATGAGGGCTGGGATGATCCCGACGTCCAGGAGATGATGGCAGAGCAGTCGAGCTGCCGGCCACGAGCAAACGCACTGCGCGACGCGTTCCAGGCAGCCGGCATCGACAACATCGACGAACTGCTCGCCCTGGACGCTGAGATGCGGCTGGAGCGCCCCGTCCACGGCTTGGCCGTCGACCAGACGCTGTGCGCGGCGGTGGCCGCCGACGCCGCGCTCTCGCAGTTCCTGCGCCACCTCTCTCTCGACCGCAGCACTGAGCTTCGCGAGATGCTCAGGCTGACGCCGCCCGAGCTGGAGGCGACGCCCGAACCCCACCGGCTGCGCATCGTCGTGCGGCTGGGAGACGACGGTCGGCTGGAGCATGGAGTCCGGCTCGCCGGCGGAGAGCGGATCCTGCCCTCGGCACGCTTCCTGCCCGCCGACGCCCCCGTCGGCAGTTGGCGGGTGAGCGGCGACGTTGAGGTCGAGGGGAACGCCATCGGGAAGATCCGGGCAAGGCGTATCGCCGGCGGCCGTACCGAGGTGGGCTTCATCGGCGCCGACGGCAAGACGATCACGCCTGACATTGCCTACTTGCCGGCCGACGCCCCCGTTGGGGTCTGGTTCCGCAGCAGCGAGATCGAGGTACCGATCGAAGTACCGGCCGCCGCCATGCTGGAGGATGACGGCTAGGAGCGAGCGAGCCGGTCCGCTCGGCCTCTAGGCGCAGGCGCCACAGTAGCCGTGCAGGTCGAGGCTGTGACGTAGGGGCGTGAATCCCGCCCGGCCGGCAGCCTCGGCCAGGCTCTGATCGACGCTCGCTTCCATGTCGTCATCGAGCCGGAAGTCCTCGATGGCTCCGCAGCCGACGCAGATCAGGTGGTGGTGATGCGATAGCAGGGGTTCGGCGAACTCGAAGTAGGCGTGATCGCCGCTGCCAGTGATCCGATTCACAACCCCGGAGCGCTCGAGCACGTCCAGATTGCGATAGATGGAACTGGGCGCCAACTCCGGCGCCGACGCCAGGATGTCGGGCAGCGTGACCGGTTGTCCCGCGGTCGCGATGGCATCCACCAGCCGACGGCGCCCGTTCGTGTAGCGGTAGTCGTGGCGGGCGAGGCGCATGCCCACCGCTTCGTGCAGATCGGCGTTCTTCGAATCCGGGCCAGTGGCACGGCGTGTCGTCACTTGAGAATCGGTTCCCGAAGATTGCAACTGAGACTCACTCTCAATATCGTGCTCGCGTTAGACTCACCCGGGAGCGTAGCCGTGCACCTACACCGCCTTGCCACAGCCGTCTTTGCTTCTGCGGCGCTGACCGCATCGGCCTGCAGCGGCGACTCCACTCCGGAGGCACCGGAGCAGGCCGCGGACGCGGCAGCACCCATGATCATCGCGACCACCGGCATCTGGGCTGACGTGGTGGCAAACGTGGCATGTGACGGGCTGGCCGACGTGGAGACCATCATCCCGGTCGGGGGCGACCCCCACGGATACGAGCCGTCGCTGCGGGATCGCGAGCGCATGGAGAACGCGGTACTGGTGGTGGCCAACGGCCTCGGGCTGGAGGAGGGCCTTGAGGACACCCTCGAAGCGGTCGAGGAGTCCGGAACACCGGTGTTCAGGTTCGCGGACAGCATGGACTCGATCTCATTCTCAGTCGACGACCACGACGACCACGACGAAGACGAAGCTCAGGACCACGACGACCACGACGAAGACGAAGGCCACGACGAAGACGAAGGCCACGAGCACGACGAAGACGAAGGCCACGACGAAGACGAAGGCCACGAGCACGACGAAGACGAAGGCCACGACGAAGACGAAGGCCACGAGCACGACGAAGACGAAGGCCACGACGAAGACGAAGGCCACGAGCACGACGAAGACGAAGGCCACGACGAAGACGAAGGCCACGAGCACGACGAGGACGAAGGCCACGACGAAGACGAAGGCCACGAGCACGAGCACGAGCACGAAGACGACGGCCACACAGAGGACGAAGCTCAGGACCACGACGACCACGACGAGGACGAAGGCCACGACGAAGACGAAGCTCAGGACCACGACGACCACGACGAGGACGACGACCACGACGAAGACGAAGGCCACGACCACGACGAGGACGAAGGCCACGACGAAGACGAAGGCCACGAGCACGAAGACGACGGCCACACAGAGGACGACCCCCACGCCGGCCACCAGCACAGCGGGGACGATCCCCATGTGTGGTTCGACCCTCACCGGGTGTCAGAGTCGTTGCCCGCGCTGGCGAGCGTGCTGACGACCGATGCCGGGCTGGACCGGGCCGCCATCGAGGCGTGTCTGACCAGCTACCAGGCGGAACTAGAGGCGGTTGACGCTGAGGTCGCGGCCAAGGTCGAGCAGCTTCCGGTCGAGAACCGCAAGCTGGTCACCAACCACGAGGCCCTCGGGTACTACGCCGATCGCTACGGCTTCGAGGTCATCGGCACGGTGATCCCGACGCCGGCGAGCATGGCCCAGGCCAGCCCCGCCCAACTCGAGGCACTGGCCGAGGTCATCGAGCACGAGGGAATCAAGGCCATCTTCGCCGAGACCCTGCACTCCGCCGACGACATCGAAGCCCTGGCCGCCCGGGTCGGCGACGTCGACGTAGTCACCCTCTACACCGGCAGTCTCGGACCTCCTGGCAGCGGTGCGGAGACCTATACCGGATTCCTGCGCACCAACACCGATCTGATCGTCGACGCCCTTGGCTGAACCGGGCTAGAACATCCCGCCATGGAGTTCCTGACCGACCCCGTGGCGTGGTGGATCGACCCCTTCACATCCAACGTCTTCATGCAGCGAGCCCTCTACGCGGGCCTGCTGGTGGTGCTCACCACGTCGGTCGTCGGCACCTGGGTCGTGCTGAGAGGAATGAGCTTCCTCGGTGACGCACTGGCCCACGGCGTGCTGCCTGGGATCGCGCTGGCCTTCATCATCGGGGTGCACACCACCATCGGCGCCTTCGTCGCCGCCATCGCCATGGTGTGGGGCATCAACATGATCCGCAGCCACTCACCACTTCCCGACGACACCTCGATCGGGGTGCTCTTCGTCGGATTCCTGGCCCTGGCCGTGGCCATCATGTCCAGTTCGTCGGGCGCCTACACCGGAGACCTGAACCGATTCCTGTTCGGATCCATCACCGGTGTCGACGCGGGCGACCTGCGCCGCCAGGGAGCCGCAGCGGTCATCTCGGTAGGCGGGGTGGCTGTGTTCTACCGGGCGTTCCTGGTCATGACCTTCGACTACGCCCAGGCACAGGTGCTCGGCCTGCGGCCCCGCCTCGCCCACGGCGTTCTGCTGGTGCTGCTGGCCATCTCGATCATCGCCTCGTTCGAGGCGGTCGGGAACCTGCTGGTGTTCGCCTTCCTGATCGCCCCGCCGGCCACCGCGGTGCTGCTGGTGCGGCGGGTGCCTCGCATCATGGCCGCCGCGGCCGCGATCGGGGCCGTTTCGACGGTGTCCGGGCTGCTGGTCAGCTACCACCACGACACCGCGGCCGGGGCCACCATGGCCTTGGCCACGGTCGTGGTCTTCCTGGCAGTGCTCACCGTCAAGGGGCTGCTGCAAGCTCTCGGCTCCCGCCGGGTGCACGCTCACGCCGCCGCTGCCGCGGCCTGACCGGAACCCTGGCCCCGGCCGGGGCTAGTCGCTCGATTCGCCCGTCCGCGGTCCAGCGATCTCCCGGCCGACAGCGCGAGCCGCGTCCGAGATCTCGATGCGCTGAGCGTCGAAGCCCTCCCCCCGGGTGGCGTCCAGCGCCAGCCGTGACGTCGTGCCCAGCTTGCCGGCCGACGGGTCGAGGGCGCTGCCCGGCAGCCCGTCGACAACGATCATGTCCCGGTCCGGCTGGAAGTGCGCGGCCAGGGCCCAGAGCACTTCCTCGTCGCTGGTGACGTCCACATCCGCGTCGACGGCAACGACGGTCTTCAGGTACGGGTCCCAGCCGAGGAGTCCCAGCAGCGCCTGGCGGGCCTCGCCCGGCCGGCGCTGGTCGACCGCCACGTAGCAGTGGAAGTGCGTCCCCGACTTGGGGTAGTGCGCCGCGACCACCGATCCGAAGCGGTCCTTGAGTCTGGCGATCATCTCCGCCTCGCGGGGAACCCGCCCGAGGTTGAGGTGCTCGTGCGAGTTCCCGCCGACCACGTCGAGCCAGACCGCACCGTTGCGCTGCATGACCGTGCAGACGTCGATGCGGTTGCGGGTCGAGCGGTCCGACGAGTACCCGGAGAACTCGCCGAACGGGCCCTCGTCCTCCTCGGCGGCGGGATCGATCTCGCCCTCGAGGACGACCTCGGCGGCCGCGGGCACGCGCAGTCCGTGCTTCGGCGTGCGCACGACCTCGAGGGGCTCTCCCAGCAGCCCTCCCGCGATCTCGCGCTCGTCCACGCCGAAGGCGACTCGAGCCGATGCAGCCAGCATGAACAGCGGATGGGCTCCTATGACCATGGCCACCGGGAGGCGCCGACCCGAGGCGGCCGCATCCTGGAGGAGGCGCCAGAGGTCGCCCCGGGAGTGGAGGCTCGTGCCCAGCGAGGTCGGTGAGGCCACCACCGAGCGGTGGTAGCTCAAGTTGCCCCGTCCAGTCCCGGCATCCTCGGCCACCACGATCCCATTGGTGATGTAGGGCCCGAGGTCGGTCGCGAAGTGGGTCAGCAGCGGCAGCTCACCGAGAGCGACGCGGTCACCGGCATCGACGCGGTCGGTGATGGGGCCGTCGTCGACCTCGGCCATTGGCGTCGCCTGCGCGGCCCGCCGCTGGTAGGTGTCGTGAAGCTCACCCGGTCGGGCGCCCAGCATCCGCTCGATGCGAGGTCGGGACGCGAAGAGGTTGGTGACGACTTCCCGGTCGGCGCCCTCGACTCTCGGGAACCGCAGCAGCGGGTGCTGGCCCCGTTCGGCCAGCTCCCACACCACCGCGGTGATGTCCTGGTCCAGCGAGACCGGCCGGTCGACGGTGAGGACGTCGGCCGGATGAGCGGCCTCGTAGTCGCGAAGGAAGTCGCCGAGGCTCTGGCCGGTCACAGCGGGGGAGCAGCCCCTAGGCGATGGGCGTGCCGTAACTGCCCTCGGCGAGCAGCTTCTTGGCGTCTTCGACAGTGGCGGGAGGAGCGGTGGGGGTGATGCCGACCAGCCGGGCGATGTTGTTGCCCATGTAGTCCTCCAGCTGGTCCTCTGTGGCGTTGATGCCCTGGGGGGCGTCGTGGCACAGGACCTCGAGGTGGGTCAGCCACATGCCCGGGTCGTTCGGCGGGGAGTCGGTGCCGAAGACCAGACGGTCCCGCGGCATCTCCTTGGCGAACTCCACGATGCGGGACTGCAGCAGCCAGCCCGACTCGCCGTACACGTTGGGGGAGTCCATGATCATCCAGAAGGCCTCGAAGCAGTAGACGCCCCCGGTCTGTACCCCGAAGTGCCCGATGATGAAGTCCACGTTCGTGAACTCGCGGATGATGGGGTAGAACTGCGTCGGGATCGAGTACGGGCCGTCGCCGGTGTGGATCAGCACCACCACGCCGAGCTCGTCGCACTTGCGCATCGCCGGCCGCAGCCAATCGAGCGCCCGATCCGGCCGGTAGGCATGCATGTTGGCGTGGAGCTTGAGCATCTTGAACCCGTACTCCTTCACATGGAACTCGAGTTCGGCTGCGCCGTTCTCGGGACCGAAGCGCGGGTTGAAGTTGAAGTTCCCGATGAAGCGGTCGGGGTACTTCTGGGTGAGTTCGGCGACATAGGCCATGTAGTCGCGGATGCCCTCCCGGCCGGAGCGCCCGCCGTCGCGCCAGGCCGTGTTGCCCGGAGGGGGCTGGATGAAGCCCATGTCGATGCGGCGCGGCTTGCCGTTGATCCAGTAGGGCCCGTCCATCATCTCCAGCATGCGCTCCCCGGTGAACGGCTCACCGGTATGGCGCCAGGCCTCGTCCACGATGTTGGTGGGATGCAGGTGGGTGTCAATGATCATGCGGATAGCTCCCTGTCTCGCGCCACGCAGCGCCGGAGGCGCTCGGCCAACTCTTCCCGATCTAGATTCTTGCCGATGAAGACCGCCCTGCTGTCGCGATGCGGCCCCTCCCACCGGTCGAGGTCGTGGATCTCGAAGATCCGGTGCACGCCCTGCAGCGCGACCCGCCGGTCGTTGCCCGCGACAGCCAGCACTCCCTTCCACCGCAGCAGGTCGGCGCCGTAGTCGGCCGCGATCGCCCGCGCCGCCGCCGCCACCCGTTCACGGTCCAGCTCCCCGGCGATCCTGACCGAACAGGTCTCGACGTCGGGATCGTGGCTGTGCACGAAGTGGTTCTCCAGGAATGCGGGATCAGTGGCGGCCCGCTGCGAGACTTCGAACGCCTGGATGCCGAGAACGGCGTCCAGGTTGACTTCCGCATAGCTCGAACGGTCGATCTCCGACCGTTGATTGAACTTCCTGATGCGACGCTCGACCCGCTCGACCGTCTCCTCGTCGACCAGGTCGACCTTGTTCACGATGATGCGGTCGGCGCTGACGATCTGGTCGACCGCCTGGCTGTTGATGCCGTCGTAGCGAACGTCGTCCAAGTGCTGCTCGATGTGCTTGGAGTCGATCAACGTGACGATGGCGTCCAGAGCCACCTCCTCGAGGACCGCGTCATCCACGAAGAAGGCCTGGGCGACAGGCATCGGATCAGCGAGACCGCTGGTCTCGACGAGGATGTAGTCGATGCGACCGGGGCGGCTCATCAGCTTCCGGATCACGGCCAGCAAGTCGCCGCGGACCGACGCGACGCAGCAGATGCAGCCGTTGACCATCTCGTAGATCTCCTCGTCGGAGGAGACCACCAGGTCCGAGTCGATGCTGATCTCGCCGAACTCGTTCTCGATGATGGCGATGCGCTTGCCGTGGTTCTCGCGCAGTATGTAGTTGAGCAGGGTCGTCTTGCCCGACCCGAGGAATCCGGTCAGGATGGTGACCGGCAACCTGCCGCCCTGCACCCGGGCGGCGTCTCCGGCCGTCTCCCCGCCGGCGGACATCTCCGGGTCAGAGGCCACTCCGGGGCCAGCATCCATCTCCGGGTTAGCGGCCCTCGTCCGGAGGCCAATCCTGGACCTCTTGGTCGATCCGGTTCCAGAAGGCTTGACGCACAGCCCTCCTCAGGCGGTCCTGACCTCGCAGGCTTCCCCCGATCACGTTCTCCACCGCGTAGAGCAGGTCGCCGTCGAGCGACTCGGGTATGCGTGGACGTTGGTCGAGCAGGGCATCGAACTCGTCGTCGGTGGCCCGGTAGAGCCAACTCTCAGCGAACTCGGTCGCGGCCACCCCCACCGAATCGACGGGATCGTAGGTGTCGGTAGCCGCGTCATCGGGCGTGCGGCGGCGCCGGATGAACCTCGACAGGTCGTCCTTGGTCAACTTGATGACTTCGTCCGCCTCGGTGGTCAGACCGCCAGGCGGGTCTGTGCGCTCGTCGCGCGATGCGATGTTGATCAGGGTCACGCGCAATCCCAGGTCCTGGGCCTCCCTCACGCAGTCGAGCAGATCCTCGTCGGCCGACAGCAGGAAGGCGTCGCAGATGGCTCGCTCGCGAGCGAGCGTGGACAGGTCTCGCCTGATTGCGGCCCCCATGGAGGACTGCGCATCGGTGGCACCACCGGTTTGGAGGCGCAGCTTCATGTTCGGCAGCGTCGCCACGAGCTGTTGCGCGGGGGTGGGGACACCGTCGCCGGATGTGTCGTACCAGTAGGTGCGAAGCGGCTGGAGATCGCACACGTCGGTAGCGAGACCGATGAGGAAGTCGTTGGCGCCCAAGCCGTACAGCAGGATCTCCTGGCGCTCAGGACTGTTGCAGCACAGCATCCCGCCCTCTGTGTAGAGGTACTCAGCGTCAACGAATATTGCGTAGCGGTCCATGGCGGAGCCACCCCTCACATCAGCGTGACGTCCAGCCGGACCCCACGCTGTTGGCCAGGGATCCAAAGGGTCCCAACAGTCTAGCTCTCGCCTTCGATGAACCCTGCATCCAGCGACGTACGCCCCCTGGGACTCGAACCCAGAACCTGCGGATTAAGAGTCCGTTGCTCTGCCAAATTGAGCTAGAGGCGCTCGGTGAGCGTCCAACGATAGCGCGCGGGTGACCGAGGGGAGTCGAACCCCCGACCTCCGGGACCACAACCCGGCGCTCTAACCTACTGAGCTACGGCCACCACGACCGCCGAAGCGGGCGACTCACAGCCTACCGATCCCCCGCATCCGGCGGGCGATAGCCTTGAGAGGCCCCCGTAGCTCAACTGGATAGAGCGGAGGGTTTCTACCCCTCAGGTTGCGGGTTCGAATCCTGTCGGGGGTGCCAGCAGGACGGGTAGCTGGTGCACGGCAAGACATGGCCCAAAGGGCCTCTGCGGTCAGAGGCCCCATACGAGGCGCACCTGGCCCGGCAGATCGCCGAGACTCTCTACCCGTACGTAATCGTCACCGAGGACAAGAAACCTGCTCCCGGTCTCCACCCCAAAGCCAAGACAGTCGCACAGATCGCGCAAGAAACCGACATGGCCCGCGAGACGATCTACAACATCCGCGACGGAGAGACCTGGCCCGACTTCACCACAATCGCCCGGCTCGAGATCTACTTCAACATCCGGCTCTGGGGCTACGCCCACCGCCGCAAGTCCCCGTAACCGCCGCCGGTCGAGGAGCTCCCGTAGACGGCCACGGCGCGCTCCGCGCAGCGCTCACAGTCCGGGCCACCGCACCCGGTGAGCTAAAATGTCTGCAGCCAGGCCGAGTTCCCAACATCCGGCCTGCGCCTCGGCACCCCTTGTGGAGTCCCTCCGATGACCGCGTCCCCCACCAGCGCACCCCATGTGCTGTCTAAGACACCAGTAGCCCTTGACGACCCGGCGGTCGACACTCAGCTGCGCGCTGACCGGGCAGCGCGGGACGGCAACGGTTGACGACGATGGACACGCACCCCGGATCTATGCAGACCGCCGCGGCGCTTGATCAGATCTCTGCCCATCGGGATGACCCCGGCGACGGGATCTGGTTGGAGGAGGCTGTCGCCGCAGCCGCGCCCGACATCCGGGAATGGGACCTGGGGGCCTGCTGGCGCTGGAAGGACTGGCCCAAACGCGAGGAGATGTTCCCCGGTTCGTCGCCGGCGGATGACGGGATCGACGCCGTGGGTGTCCGCCGATCCGACAGCGGTCTAGTCGCGATCCAGTGCAAGGCCCGCAAACTCGACCTCACCGGAACGGGCAATCCCATAGGGAAGGACGAGCTGGACTCCTTCGGACACTTCGCCGCCGGTGATGTGTGGCAGGAACGCTGGCTGATCACGAACGGCAACGCACCCCTGAGCGCCCCCGCCAAGCGCACCATCGCCTCGTCCGGCAAGACCATCAAGGTCATCAACTTCGCAGCCGACCTGGAGGCGCAGACCGCGGCGTCGGCCACCGACGGCGACTGTGAGCACTGCGCCGAGGACGCAGACCCGGGCGCTGTGCGCTCGAAGTCATGCATGCAGGCCGAAGCGATCTCAGAGAGCGTGACGACACTGCGACAGCACGCAAAGAGCACCACTGGCGGCAGCCCTGAGGGACGCGCCCGCGGCAAGATCGTGCTGCCATGCGGCACGGGCAAGACCCGCATCTCTCTTCGGATCGTCGAGGATCTGTGCGACGCCGGCGACACGGCAGTGGTGCTGTGTCCGTCGATCGCGCTGGTCGCGCAGCTGCGCCGCGAATACCTGGTCCACGCCGCCGCACCGATCAGGTCGCTGTCGGTGTGCTCGGACCAGACGGCCGGGCATCTCGCCGAGGGCGGCGCCGAGCCGCTGCCGGGCATGGGCGGCGGCAAGAGCCGCAAGCCCGCAGAGGAGCGCCATCTCGACGCATTGAAGGACGACCCGACGCTGGATGTGAGCCATGTCAGCGCGTCGGAGATCAAGGGCCGCGTGACTACCGACCCCGGCCAGATCACCGACTGGCTCGCGTCGCCCGACGGCGACGACGGACTCAACGTGATCTTTGGCACCTACCAGTCCAGCCACCGCATCGGGGAGGCACTGCTGGCCGCAGACACAGAGGCGAAGGTGCTGGTGGCCGATGAGGCGCATCGCACCGCCGGACTGCGCCGCACCGCGAAGGCCGACGAGGAGAAACTCCGCGACTTCGCTGTCTGCCACGACGACGAGCGCTTCCCGGCCGCCTACCGCGTCTACCAGACCGCCACGCCTCGGGTCTATGACGGGCAGACCCGCCCGTCCCGCGGCGGTGAGAACGGCTGGGTTGTGCGAGACATGGACGACGAGGCAACGTTCGGTGTCGAGCTGTACCGCCGCACATATCCCGAGGCGGTCCGCAACGGCTGGCTGGCGGACTATCGGATCATCGCGCTGGGCGTCAACGACCCGGCCCTGTTCTCTCTGGCGAACGAGTTGGCCCGCCGCCAGCCGAAGACCAAGAACGCACTGTCGGCCGCCGAGTTCACCAAGGGGCTGGTGCTGGCGCTGGTGCTCGGCGGAGCGACCCGCCCCGAAGCAGACGAGTCCGGAGAGCAGCCGCCGGTCGTCGAGTCGTGCATCGCGTTCTTGAACTCAGTCGAGAAGTCCAAGGCGATGGCAGCGGCGCTCCAGACCGAGCAGGTGACCGACTGGGTCGCTGGCTGGATGGCCGACAACGGCGCCGGCAGCCCGGTCCCGTTCACAATGGAGCATCTCGACGCCTCCAGCAGCGTCTCTGAGCGCGACGAGGCGAAGGTGCATCTGGCGCAGGCCACGCCCAGCGCTCCGCACGCCGTCACCAATGTCGGCATCTTCGGAGAGGGCACCGACAGCCCGAACCTGTCGGCGGTCGCGTTCCTGGCGCCGCGCAAGAGCCCCATAGACGTGATCCAGGCGGTCGGGCGCGCCATGCGCGCCACCCCGGGGAAGGGCACCGGCTACATCGTCTGTCCCGTGCTGATCCCGCCCGACCAGGACGCCGAGCACTGGCTGCAGATGTCGGGTCCCGAGGACGGCTGGCAGGAACTCGGACAGACTCTGCGGGCGCTGCGAGCCCACGACAGCCGCATCGAGGACAACCTGGCCGAACAGATGATCCTGTGCCTGCCGCCCCCTGTCGCGATGGACACTCAGGTCATCACTGTCGTGTCCGTAGCCGGCGGCGAGACGGGCCGTCTATCGCACAGGCTCCACGTCGGCAAGCCCGGCGACGCCGCCAACGCCGTCGAGGACGTGGCAAAGGGACGCAAGACCCTCGCGGAGCCGGAGTTCCATCCGTTCACGAAGGCAGCGCTGGACACGGTCACAGCCGCGACCGGCGACGCGGACGACGAGAGCGGTTCGCTGTTCTCCCAGGGAGAGGTCTCAGCGGTGGTGACCGCCAAGCCGATCGCCGGCCCGGCCAACGAGCCCGGCGTCGAGATACGCACCGCTGGGGTGGCTCGCGACAAGCCGTCCGATGACGGCACGCTCGGCCCGGTGAACATCGACAAGACGAAGAAACTCGCCCGCGACATGGTCAACAACGGCGAAGGGCAGCGGGTGCCGCCCCGCAGCGAGCGCCGCAAGCGCCGCACCAAACAGGACCTCCAGGAGAGCCATGCAGCCCGGCTGCTGCGCCTGTCGGGCATGGCCGACGGCGGCAACGCCATCTGCGCGAACCTGCTGTCAAAGTCTGGGCTGGCCCGTCATCGGATCGAGAGGGACGCGAATCTGCTGGAGGACAGCGTCCGCGAGGCGGCGCGGCATCTGCGCTCAGACTCGCTGACCGGCGCTTTGAACGGGCACTACGAACTGGATCGGCTGGCCGCTGACAAACGCGAGCAGCAGGCCGACGGATGCACCATCGCTGCGCTGTTGATGATGAACGCCGCGATGCTGCACCAGCGGATCGCGGCGGGCGGATGGCTCTCCGGCGTGCCCGGCTTGGGCACCATCAAAGCCAGCACCAACCCGATCCGTGAGATCGACCGGGCCTGGCAGACCATCCGCAGCCACGACTTCGACCCCGTGATCCGCCCGGCACTGCAGGCGGTGCACGCCATCGAGGACACCGGCCGCACCTCGGGCCTCGAACGGGCGCTGCACTACATCGCCGCCGACGCGGAGCGGCTAGCTGTGACCTACGCCGACTTGGGCGCCGACCACGCTGGGCCGCTGTTCAACAAGGTGATGGGCAACCAGGCATCTGACGGCGCCTACTTCACGAGACCGGCCGCGGCGACGCTCACGGCGCGGCTTGTGCTCGACGCGTGCCGCGGCGACAACGACGAACCCGACTGGGCCAACGAGAGCGTATGGAGAAACCACAAGGCCATCGACCTGGCCTGCGGGTCCGGGACGCTTCTGGCGGCGCTGCTGGCCGACATGAAGCGACGCGCCCGCGCCGCCGGCGCCTCCGACCGGCGGCTAGCGGATCTGCAACGCACCGCCGTCGAGGAAGTCATCAAGGGCATGGACATCAACGCCGTGTCGCTGCAGCTCGCGGCAGCGCAGCTCACCCAGGGCAACCAGAGAATCCACTACAGCAAGATGGGCCTGCATCTGATGCCCTACGGCGACGCCGACCCGTACTCGGGCCGCCGCGGCTCGGCCGGCAGCCTGGAACTGCTCGGCCAGCGCAAGTTCATGGCACGCCCCGGCGAACTGTCCTTCGACAGCGAGGTCGGCGGAGAGATCGGCGAGCAACGATTGGCGCTTGGTGAGGAGCTGTCCGACGACGCTGAACTCGAAGACGCTGTGGACGCGGCGCTCGGCTGCCGGATCGTGACCATGAACCCGCCCTTCACGAACCGCACCAAGATGGGCGAGAAGTTCAAGCCCGTCACTCAGGACAATCTCCGCAGCCGATCCGACCATCTCCAAGAGTTGCTCTGCGAGGCGGACCCCTCGGTGGGTGGAGTTGTGGACAAGAACTCCATCCGCCCGGTGTTCGCGATACTGGGCGAGAAGTGCCTCACCGGCGACGACGGCGCCGTCCTAGCCATGATCTCGCCCACGATCTTCGCCACCGCCGCCTCGGGCCTCGCTGAGCGCCGTTGGCTGGCGTCGCGTCTGCATCTGCACACAATCTTGACGAACTTCGCCGCGCGCGACGGCAACCTGTCGCAGAACACAGAGATCAACGAGAGCATCTTCGTGTTCCGCCGCTGCAACGAGCCGCATCCCCCGACACGGATCATCGCGCTGGACCGGTTCCCCGCAGACGAGCACGACGCCGAGACGCTGCACTCGCATCTGCGGTCCACCGAGACGGGAACGCTGCCCGACGGGTGGGGCGAAGTCTCGTGCTGGCCCGCCGAGCGTGTAACTGCGGGCGACTGGTCTGCCGCGGTATTGCGCTCCCCCGAACTGGCCGCCGCAGCCGCGGAGTTCGCCGGACACGATGACCTCGCAGCGCTGTGCGAGAGAGAGAGAGAGAGAGAGAGAGAGAGAGAGAGAGAGAGAGAGAGAGAGAGAGAGCGGTGCACAAGACCGGTCCAACACTCAGCGGCGACTACCGCAGAATCAACGACGCGGCAGGCAACGACAGGTGATGGTGCACGCCACGCTGCAGACGCTCTACGGCGAATACCGCAAGACCGCAAGACCGCGAGCAGCGGCCAGTTAGCAGTACACGCGACAGGACAAACGATGCGCGGCGACTACAGCAAGCAAACCAGCGGCGGCTCCCAGCCGTTCCCCGTGCTGCAATCCAAGGGAGCGGACGGCCAGAAGCGGATCGAGGCCCAACCCGACGCAACGTGGGAGTGGAAGAAGCCCGGCAAACCGCCGATCCTGGAGAAGGCAGGACATCTGCTGGTGTCCATGGGGCAAGGACTATCGACAGCCCGACTCACCGCGGTCGCGTCCGACAAGCGCTATGTCGGGCAGGGCTGGATGCCCGTAACCGGACTGGGCGCCCCCCAGGCGAAGGCTGCCGCAGTGTTCCTGAACTCCACCCCCGGCCGATTGCTTATCCTGCGATGCCCGGGCAAGAAGCTGAGATTCCCGTTCTACAACCCCGCCGTCTGGCGAGACCTCCCGATCCCGGACCTAGAAGACGACCAAGTCCGGGAGACGCTGGCCGCCTGCTGGGAGGCGACCCGCCACACAGAGGTGCCGCAGTTTCGTGACGGCTACTGCGACGTGCGCCGGAGCTGGGACGAGGCGGTCGCATCGGCGCTCGGTTGGAACGCTGGACGTCTCGCCGAACTCGGCAACCTGCTAGCCCAAGAACCATATGTGAGAGGACTCGCGTACGGGCAGTACGCAGATGAGGCTGAAGAAGACCAACCTGCGTGACCACGGCATCACCAGCCACGCTGAGCCAACAGATAAGCCAGCCGCAGAAGAGCCCGGAGGCACTAGCGACGCCGAAGGAGAACCGAAACAGGGCCGGACATCCATCGACCGCATCGCCACGAGGAGCGTAAGCCATGGGACTGTCTAGGCTCGGGCAACAGCAAGAACCGAGATCGGCTCCGGGGAACGGCCTGTGCTACGTGTACTCGCTCGCCTCGAGGTGCTACCTGTCAAGTTCGCTCTGATCTCGTATCGATCATCCCTTGCCTGACCCATTCGGGTTGTGGCAGGCGGCGCACGGCCCTACGCTCCTGCATCGTCTACCAGTCGTCAGCCACGAGCGACTTCACTCGTGCCTCCAGAAACATGATCCTCAAGACCGTCTACATTCGATTCTACCGTGCCTTCAACTTCGACTATCTCCGAGCGAGGCACCCCGACGCACAACCTGATCCTTGGGATCACATGGACGACGAGACCTTCTATCCCTACATCAAGCTGGGTGTGGACCGAGACTTGACATGCGTTGTTGGGGCGAATGAGTCAGGCAAGAGTCAAGTCTTACAGGCCATTGAAATGGCTATTGAGAACCAAGAGCCGACTCCGGCAGACTTCTGTCGGTATTCTAGCCACTTCACGGTGGCAGGGGCGATGAAACGCCCACATCTTGGTCTGCACTTCACCGAACTCACAAGCGATGAATCAGAGACAATCCGTGGACTCGTCAGCTTAGAAGACGATGTAGATGTTGATGAGTTCCGAGTCTTCCATGAGACCGAAGAGAAGGCGATTATCTACTTGCAAGACGGTCAGCCGCATGCCGCCGCAGACATGGAGTCTTTACAGAACATTCTGCCCAAGGTCTTCCGAATCGAGCCGGAGCGCGCCTTACCCAACAGTGTTCCTATCTCCTTCCTTTGTGAAGATGAAGACAATATGGCTCTCGCACGCGAAGTCCCGCGTTCGGGCCGTTGGGTGATGCATGACTCGATTGCACAGTACGCGAAGACGCTGATCTCACAGACCGGTAACCCCAGCGCATTCGGAGAAACTGTCAAGCAGATCCTGACACCGGTGAGCACATTGGGACAGCTCAGTTCTGACGAGAAAGAGGCCCATCTAGGCCAACTGAACCTGGCACAGGATCTGCTCGTGACTGTCGGAGGTATCGATCCATCCGCCTTTGTCGAACTCAATGGCGCGCTGCGCAACGACGATGAAGGATTGGCTAACGGTATCGAAGCCGCGATGAATGCTCAACTGGAGAAGTCCTTGGATCTCGCCAAGTGGTGGTCTCAGGACGAACTGTTCCGTCTAGCAGTTTCTGTCCGTGACTACGACCTAGTATTCACCGTGCGAGATCGCACCGGGAGTGAGTACTCTTTCGCTGAACGTAGTAGCGGCCTGAAGTATTTTCTCAGCTATCTTGTGCAGTTTCTTACACACCTCAAGACCCGGACCGGTTCCGACATTCTGCTGATGGACGAGCCAGACGCGTACCTATCGAACCAAGGCCAACAAGACTTGTTGAGGCTCTTACAGGAGTTCACCATCCCAGTGGATGGCCGTCCCGGGGGACAGGTCGTCTTCGTGACTCACTCTCCCTTCTTGATTGACAAGAATCGAGCGGATCGGCTCCGAGTGCTTGACAAGGGCTCTGGCGACGAGGGAGCACGCGTGGTTCGCAATGTGGGGCACAACCACTTCGAACCACTTCGGACTGCCCTAGGTGGATTCGTGGGGGAAACAGCCTTCATAGGCAACTGCAATCTGATAGTCGAAGGAGTAGCCGATCAGATCTACCTTGCTGGAATGTCGGCACACCTTACCAAGAGGAACTTCCCGACCACACAGCGTTTCGACCTCAACCAGATTACACTGGTGCCAGCAGGATCTGCCAGTCACATACCCTACATGACATTCTTGGCGAGAGGTAGGGACGTTGACCAACCCGCAGTGGTCGTGCTACTGGATGGCGACGAAGACGGCGACAAAGCGGCCGAAGTGCTACAGAAGGGCGGTCCCAGAAACAAACAGCTAATCAAACCAGAATACGTCGCCCAAATCGGCTCTGGAGAACTCACGGGACTGGAGAGTGATCGGCCCGGAGGGCCGTGCGACATAGAAGACCTCGTCCCGGCCCAGATAGCTCTCAACGCTGCACGACTGTATCTGGATGAAATGGGCATCGAAGTGCCAGATGACTTCCCTGAATCCGACGACATTCGCCCGCTTCTGACCGACACCATCGGAGTCTTGGCAGCCACTCAGATGGCTCTTGACAATGCAAATGTCGATCTACGCCTCGAGAAAGTCGGCTTCGCGCGCCATGCTCTGCTCTCATGCGAAGATGGTGATCTGGAACCTGCCGATACAATGCGGCGACGTTTCGCAATGTTGTTCTCTCATCTCACGACCCTGCAACGTAGCGCCGAGCGAGACCTAGCGAACCAGTCCATCGCGGCGCGCGTTGAACGGGAAGTGCAACGGTTCCTACGAGACCACCAGCGCATGCCTCCGACCAAGGCGGACCTCAGCGTGCTGCTGGAACGGATCGAATCAGTCGTTGACCTCGCAGTGGAAGGCGACGAGTTGATGACAGAGATCAGGCGCATCAGAGACCATTACAAACTCGGAGCTGATCTGAGCGATCAGATCACGGACATAGATGACCTGAAGGAACGGCTAGCTCGAGTCAAGTACGCCGAACTCCTTGCATCGCAACCGGAATCTCAGCCTATCGGATCTCCTAAGTAGCGTCGCTGACGAGAGGTGGCGGCACCGGCTGCTGTCGGCGCCCGCCGTATTGATCGATAAGCGCTGGATCGGTGTGGCTCGCCTCGCTGCGCTGCCAAGAGGCGGTACCTATACCTCGAAGTTGTCAATGGGTACCGGTGGCGTGGCAAGAGAGCGCCCGTTCCCTAGGCGGACACCCGCGGTTATACCACCGCCCATGAGTCTTGCGTCCTGGGTCGCGTTGACTATCTCGACCAGTCGCTCGATGTCTGAGGCAGGAAAGTAGATCGCCAGTGTGTCGTGCCCCGGGAGCCATAGCGGTAGTTGGTCAGGCGAGATACGGGAACCCGTGTACCGGCAGAGGATCGCGTCGCTGGTCTGAACCCACGCGCTCACCACTCGAACACCTTGTGATCCGGCGTTCGTCAGCGTAACCGCCACATACCATTCGGAGAACTGCGTGTTGAGCGACCCGCGGCGCAGAGCGCCGATGTCGGCCCTCAAGGTCATGTCATAGTCGTGGGGATCCGCCCATGCGAGTTCCCAACTGATTGACACATCCGGCCCTGAGGCGCGAACGAGCCTGCTCGTGAGCTGCACATACCATGCCGTCAGCCCCACAAGAAGCGCCGTGGCCGCAAGGCCCGCCGCTGCCGCCAGACCGTTCAAGCCTGCGGCGAACCCCGCGGTGTCCTGATTGTTCCTCAACACAAGAGGCAAAGACACCCACACGAGCAACACAACGCCGGACGCCACCGCCGTCACGGCCAGCGTCGCTGCTGCCAGCCCCAGAATCGCCGCGGGGCGCCTTCGAATGGCATGCACCCGACTGAGAGCGTTCTTGGCCCATGCGGCCATGCCGCCTCCTGGTTGCTTCTCGCTCGGCATGCACCTAGCGCGACGTTAGCAGTCTGATCGGACGCGCCCTCCAGCACGCTCACGGAGATGGGCGTCTGGCGAACCCTGTTGGAACTTTGGTGGCTCTCCGCCGGAAATGCGCTCAGTCCTGCTCGGCTGGGCAAGCCTCAGAGTCGAACGCGGCCACGGCCTCCCGGTCTTGCCTGCGCAGCCGTAGCTTCACCCTGCCCCCTTTACGGTCGCCGGGCGCAATCAACGCCCGGTGTTTCAGTGCGAGGGGTCGAACATCGTCGCGGCAGGATTGATGTTGCTGAGATCGATGTTGATGGGCGGGCGCGACGGTTGCGGTCGGTACCCGATGTCGATCCACTGAGCGGCTAGCTGCCGCTCAGCCTCCAACCATCTCGCTTCGTGCGACTTATCCGTGGTGTGCATGCTAGCCCTCGCTTGGGATGGTATCCAGAGTGGTGTCTCGCCCGACGCCAGGGGCGACCTCGCTTCTTGTCTTGGCCTTTGTGACGAGTTCCATCACTTCATCCTTGGGCATCGCGGCCCTGTATCCCGCCTCGATGAGGGAATACAGGGCGTGCGGAGCGCCGGAGCCGATAGCCCCATGTCCGATTGCGCTGTGGTCGTGAACGATCCCCGGGTTAATGATTGAGTAGATGGCGTGAGTGTCCCCATTCGTGCCTGCGACCAGCATTTCAACGTGCAAGTCCGAGTCGCAGAAGGCTTGATCGATCACTTGCACGACCGCCGGCATCAGCTGCTGGTGATTGTTGTAGTATGCATTGAGATCTAGCCCCCGTGGCTCTAGTTCCGTCTGGATAACGCAAGCGCGCCGGAGTTCTTGAAAGCAGGAGCGGACGATCTGGGCCGCATCTGCGGCAGCGACAGAATCTCCGTGCTGGGCCAGTGTCTGGCGTGCCATGCCTACCACTTCATGACCACGCAGCACATCTCCAGCGAGCAGCACGGATACGCCCTCCACGAGCGGGACGATCTTGGTGCTTGGCTCATGCTCGAACTCGTAGCCGATCGGGATGTGTGCCGTCACCATCCGATCCGACGCCAGCACGACGCCGCGCCCGTGGTCGTATAGGGCGGCGATGCACACAGTCATGCAGATGGCATCCTGACCGCTCCGGTGTGGGCATGGCCCGAGACGCACATATTGTGCGCTGCCGCGACGCAAGGATGCTGCCTCGTTCCGTCCATGCAGTGAATATAGCGTGGAGGCCGTGGGGAACACGGCTGCACCGACCATCGGCGACGCCCGCCGTGCCGGTCGGGCCCTCACCGGCGCGGGCGCCCGTCAGGTAATGGTGTTCGGATCGGTCGCCAAGGGCCGGGCCCGCCCCTACAGCGATATCGACCTGGTGGTGGTCCTCTACGGTCTCGACTACCGCAGCCGCCGAGGCACCGCCTACGCCTTGGAGGGCATCGCCGCCGATGCCGCTGGCCGCCCCGTCGACGTGCGGCTCACCGACATCCCCGAATGGGCCGCGCAGAACCGTTGCGCCGCGTCGTTCACGGCGGCGATCCGATCCGACCTGACGCCCGCCCGCGACGGATACGACCGCGCCATCCGCTGGGACACGCACACGGCTTCGAAGACCCGCTCGGGACAGGCGCTCGAACGCAGCCGGGCCCGCCACAACGACAACACGCCGTAGGGACTGGATCCGTCGAGCAACGAGATGAGATCTTGGACCCTAGGGCTGTGAGAATCTGTACCCTGAAGGATGAAGGCTTGTACCTTGGCGGGTTGCGGGCCGGTACCCAAGCAGAGCTGCCCGCGTTGAAGCCTGCTTCCCGTCGGGTTGCGCCGCGGCGGGGTGCTCCTCCTGCTCAGATGGCCGGTCACCACGACGGCGACCATCAAAGGCGTGGGAAATCCTCACCCTCTGATATGGGAAGTCCCGCAGGAGCCCCCTCAGCACGCCTTGCGGTTGCAAGGCAAACTCTTGGTGTTAGACATCCCGCCAGCAGCGCGTCAGAACCGTGCCCGTCAGGCCACGCTGTCCGACTCAGAACTGGGCCTGCTCGGTGCTGCCCTCGAGTGCGAGGGTGGACGCCGTTCCCCCGGAGATGACCGAGGCCACCTGGTCGAAGTATCCGGCTCCGACCTCGCGCTGGTGGCGGGTGGCGGTGTAGCCGAGGGTCTCCATCGCAAGCTCGCCCTGCTGGAGGGCCACGTACGCCTTCATGTCGTCGGACTGGTAGCCGTACGCCAACTCGAAGGCCGACGCGTTGAGCGCATGCCACCCGGCGAGCGTGATGAACTGGAAGGCGTAGCCCATGGCGCCCAGCTCCTTCTGGAACACCGCTATATCGGCGTCGTCGAGGTGAGCACGCCAGTTGAACGAGGGCGAGCAGTTGTAGGCCAGCATCTTGTTCGGGAACACCGCGTGTATGGCCTCGGCGAACTCCCTGGCCTCGTCGAGGTCGGGAGTCGAGGTCTCGCACCAGAGCAGGTCGCAGTACGGCGCGTAGGCGAGTCCCCGCTGGATGGGCGCCTGCAGTCCCGGCGTCGTCACGAAGAACCCCTCCGCGGTGCGCTCGCCGGTCAACCCGGCCCGGTCCCGGACATCGATGTCGCTGGTGATCAGGCCGGCGCTCAGAGCGTCGGTGCGGGCGACCAGGAGGGTCTCGACACCCATGACATCCGCGGCCAGCCTGGCCGCCCTGAGCGTCGCGAGGTGCTGCGATGTCGGCACCAGTACCTTCCCGCCCATGTGGCCGCACTTCTTGGCCGAGCTGAGCTGGTCCTCGAAGTGAACGCCGGCTGCTCCCGACTCGATCATCGCCTTCATCAATTCGAAGGCGTTGAGCGGGCCGCCGAAGCCGGCCTCGGCGTCGGCCACGATCGGCAGCATGTAGTCGCGGCTCGGGTTGCCCTCGGTCTCGCTCCACTCGATCTGGTCGGCCCTCCTGAGCGCGTTGTTGAGGCGAGCCACCACCGACGGGACGGAGTCTGCCGGGTACAGCGACTGGTCGGGATAGACCTGCCCGGCGAGGTTGGCGTCACCGGCCACCTGCCAGCCCGACAGGTACAGGGCCGGCAGCCCTGCCTTGGCGAACTGGATCGCCTGCCCCCCGGTCATGGCGCCCAGCGCGTGCACGTAGTCCATGGCGTGCAGGCGCTGCCACAACTTGGCCGCGCCGGCGCGGGCCAGAGTGCATTCGGGCCGCACCGAGCCTCGCAGCCGGACCACGTCGGCGGCCGAGTAGTCGCGGCGGGTGTCGCGCCAGCGGGAGTTGTTCTCCCAGTCGGCCTCCAACTCCTCCACCTGCTGCGAGAAGCTGAGACTCGGGTTCGTCGAACTCACCATCGGTCGCCCTCCTGCTAGAGCGGTGCGGCTCCGACCGTAGCCCAATGGCCGATACGGTCAGCCAATCCTCGTCGTTCTCGGCAACAGATGTCAAAAAGCTGCTCCGACGATCGCTGTCCAAGTTGTTGGCAGGAACAAATTCTGCGATTCTTTCGCATATGGGTAGCGAACCCGACCTTCTGGTGCTCGGTCGCCGCTTGCGCCATGCCCGCCGCCACCGCGGCCTCACCCTCGCAGACCTGGCGGAGCGCACCGGCCGGCCGCCTGCCTACCTGTCACGCCTCGAGAACGGGAGGGTCGAGCCCCGTCTCGGCGTGCTCAGCGATCTCGCCGAGGCGCTCGACACCACTACGGCCGATCTGCTCGACGATGCCCCTCCCGACCGGCGGGCCGAGCTCGAGCTGGAACTGCTGCGAGCCCAGAGCCACCCGGCCTACGCCGAGCTCGGGCTGCCGCCCCTCAAACCGTCCAGACGGCTCAACGACGACGTCCTCGAGCACCTTGTCGGCCTGGGCCGCGCCGTCTGCGAGCGGGCTGCCGGCCCGCTCGACACCACCGAGAGCGCGCGGCGGGCCAACTCGGAGTTGCGCCGGGAGATGCGCGACCGGCACAACTACTTCAGCGAGATCGAACGGATCGCGGCCACCGGTCTGGCCAGAGCCGGGTATCCCGGCTCCGGCCCGATCAGCGAGCGGGTGCTCACCGAACTGGTGAGCAGCTACGGCTTCCGCATCGAGCGCGTCGCCGGCCTGCCTCGTACGGCCCGTTCGATCACCGACATCCGCGACCGGGTGATCTACATCGGCGACCAGGACAACCTCAAGGTTCGCCAAGCCCGGTCCGTGGTGCTGCAGACGCTGGGGCATTTCGCGCTGGAGCACTCGGACACGTCGGACTTCGGCGACTATCTCCGCCAGCGCATCGAGTCCAACTACTTCTCGGCCGCCGTCCTGGCGCCCGAGGCACCCGCGGTGGAACTGCTGAGCGAGGCCAAGCGCCAGGGAGACATCAGCGTCGAGGATCTCAAGGAGACGTTCTACATCTCCTACGAGATGGCCGCCCACCGCTTCACGAACCTTGCGACCGTCCACCTCGACATTCCCGTCCACTTCCTGCGCACCGACGCTGAGGGCGTGATCACCAAGGCATACGAGAACGACGGGCTGCCGTTCCCGGAGACCTCCGACGGCGGCCTGGAGGGCGAGCGAGTCCCCCGGCAGTGGGGGGCCAGGCAAGCCTGGGGAGCGGTGGGGCACTTCCTGCTGCACGAGCAGTACACGGTGCTCGACGTGGGCGAGTACTTCTGCATCACGTACATCGAGACCGAGAACGATCGCAACCCCTACGCGATCACGCTGGGGACGAGCGTCAACCACGCCCAGCACTTCCGGGGCTCCGAGACGCTGCGACGCGAGCATGCCCGTTCCAGGGACGTCGAACCCGACCCCCGGCTGGTGCGGGAGTGGGAGCAGGTGGCTTGGCCCTCGGCGGCCGAGCGCAGCCACGTGCTGTCGGCCCTGCCGCCGTCGCAACGATCCTTCGTGCCGTTCCCCGGCATCGACCTGCTCGACGTCTACCGGTTCCTCGACCGCCAGAGGCGCCGCCGCCAGGCCGCCGGCTAGCCCGATCCGCTCGGGTGCGGTTCCCGCTCTTGTTCGCTTCGCTCACGGACCGCTCGGGCCACGGCCTCGCTCGGCGCCACACGAGCAATCCTGATGAACAGCTCCCGATCCGCTCGGCCTCTGGCTCGTCGTGTAGCCTCTCGCTGAGACACACGCATGTCTGAGACCGCCGCCACCATCCGCGTCCCCGCCAACCACCTGCTCGGACCACTGGTGGGCGAGCACGACGCGAACCTCAGGCAGCTCGAGAGCGCATTCCCCGGCAGTCGCATCCACCTGAGGGGAAACGAAGTCAGCGTCCTCGGGGACGAGGCCGAGACCGTTGCCCGTCTCTTCGAGGAGCTGATCCTGCTGCTGGAGCATGGACAGCGCCTCGACGTCCGCACCATCGATCGCACCATCGACATGGTGCGCAGCAACGTCCGGGCCTCGGAGGTGCTCACCCACGACGTGCTGCGCACCGCCGGAGGGCGGGTAGTGCGTCCGAAGTCGGCGGGGCAGAAGCGCTACGTGGACGTGATGGGACAGAGCGTGATCACCTTCAGCATCGGGCCGGCAGGAACGGGCAAGAGCTGGCTGGCCGTGGCTATGGCGGTACGTGCGCTGCACAACGACGAGGTGAGCCGGATCATCCTCACCCGCCCCGCGGTGGAGGCGGGGGAGAGGCTCGGGTTCCTTCCCGGCGACCTCATGGCCAAGGTCGACCCGTACCTGCGCCCCCTCTACGACGCTCTGTACGACATGACCGGCAGCGAGGGCATGGAGCGACTCCTGGAGCGCGGCGCGGTCGAGGTGGCGCCGCTGGCGTTCATGCGGGGCCGCACGCTCAACTCGAGCTTCATCATCCTCGACGAGGCCCAGAACACCACGCCGGAACAGATGAAGATGTTCCTGACCCGTATCGGCTTCGGCTCCCGGGCGGTGGTCACCGGCGACGTCACCCAGGTGGACGTGGACGGCGGGCGCAGCGGCCTCGTCGGCATCGAGGAGCTGCTGGGAGGCATCGAGGGAATCGGGTTCGTCCATCTGAGCAGCAGAGACGTCGTCCGTCACCGCATCGTGGCCGACATAGTCACCGCCTACGACCGGGTCGGCCTCATGCGCCGGGACCCGGCCTAGATGGCGCCGGAATCCTCCACCGACGAACCTCCTGGAGGCCCGGTGGTCCGCGCCTTCGACGAGACGTCGGAGTCGGCCGCGGGCCATGACCGGATCGACACCGAACGCTGGGCCGGGCTGGCCGCGGCCGTTCTCAACGAGGAGGGGGTGGCCGGCGGCGAGCTCGGCCTGCGCTTCGTGGATCCGGGCACCATGGCCGAACTCAACCTGGCTCACATGGGCGCGACGGGGCCCACCGACGTCCTCGCATTCCCCATAGACGGCGGAAACGGCCGTGCGCCGGCATCCGAACCGGCGGTGTTGCTTGGTGACGTCGTGGTCTGCCCGGCCTACGCCGCCCGCGCACCCCGCAGCCTCACCGATGAGCTGGCCCTGCTGGTCGTGCACGGCGTGCTGCACGTACTGGGATACGACCACGCCCACGACGAGGAGGCCGCGGCCATGCAGGCCCGGGAAGGCCAGCTCCTGGCCGCGCACCAGCGGCAGCCGTGACCGGCCACAACGATCCCACCCCCGGAAGGGAGCCCCGGCGCGTGCGGCGCCGGGCCGGATGGGGGAGGAACGGGGCTCCACCGGTCAGCGAGGACGAGTTGATCGCCATCACCGACGCCGCGGCCGAGGCGGAGACGATCGAGGACGCCGAGCGCGACATGATCGCCTCGGCCCTGGCTCTGGACCGCACCGTGGTTCGGGAGGTCATGGCGCCCCGGGCCGACATGGTCACCGTCGACGCGGACATGACCGTGACGGCCGCGCTCGAGATCGCCATCGGGCGGGGCCTCAGCCGGCTGCCGGTGTGCCAGGACGACATCGACGACATCGTCGGCGTCGTGCTGCTGAAGGACCTGGCCCGCACCGAGCGCTCCGGGGGCGGCGACCGTGCCGTGAGCGACCCGATGCGCCGAGCCATGTTCGTTCCCGAGACCAAGCGAGTGGACGAGCTGCTGTCCGAGATGCGCACCGCCGGCGGGCATCTGGCCGTGGTCGTCGACGAGTACGGGGGCACGGCCGGGCTGGTCACCCTGGAAGACCTGGTCGAGGAGCTGGTGGGCGAGATCGTCGACGAGTTCGACCGGCCCGAGCCGCTCTTGGAGCCCCTCGCGGGCGGTGAGGCGCTGGTGCACGGACGCATGCCGGTGGACCAGTTGAACACCCTCGTCGGGGCGGCCCTGCCCGACGACGACTGGGACACCGTCGGCGGGCTGATCTTCAGCACGCTGGGCCATGTTCCCGAAGTGGGCGAGACCGTGGAGGTCGACGGGCTCAGACTGCGGGTGGAGCACATGGAGGGACGCCGCATCACCCGGGTCAGACTCACCCGCACATGACAGACCCCGAGGCCGAGCGCAGCGAAGCCCCTGGGCCCGAGCGGCCCGTGAGCGCAGCGAACAGGAGCGGGCAGTCGGCCCGAGCGGCCCGTGAGCGCAGCGAACAAGAGCCGGAGACACGCCCTGAGCCCCGCTCCCATCGCTGCGGGATCGTCGGGCTGGCGGGGCGTCCCAATGCAGGCAAGTCGACGCTGGTCAACCGGATCGTCGGGCAGAAGGTCTCGATCGTCTCGGACAAGCCTCAAACGACGCGCGCCGACGTGAGGGGAGTGCTCACTCGCCGTGACGCCCAGATGATCCTGGTCGACACGCCGGGCATCCACAAGCCCCGCAACGCCCTGGGGCGCCGCATGAACGCCACCGCTTCGGAGGCACTGCACGACACCGACGTGACATGCCTGGTGATCGACGCTTCCGCCCCCTACGGGCGGGGCGACGCCTTCATCGCCCGGTCGCTGCCGGCGGACTCGGTGGTCGTCGTGACCAAGTCCGACCTGGTCGGGCCGAGCGTCATGCTCAAGCAGCTGGCGGCGCTGGGAGAACTCGACTTCGAGGCCTACTTCCCGGTCAGCGGACGCACGGGCCAGGGGGTGGGAGCCCTGGTGGAACACCTCGTCGCCCGCCTGCCTGATGGCCCGCCCCTGTACCCGGCCGACACCGTCTCGGACGCGCCGCGGGCCGTCCGGGTGGCAGAACTGGTGAGGGAGCGTCTCCTCGAAGCGGCCCGCGACGAGTTGCCCCACTCGATCACGACCCGGGTGACGGAGTGGGACTGGCCCCTGATTCGCTGTGAGATCATCGTCGAGCGCCCCTCCCAGAAGGGGATCGTGATCGGCAGGGGCGGATCGCTGCTCAAGGCGGTGGGAACCGCGGTGCGCTCCCAGCTCCCGAAAGGCGCCTACCTGCAGCTGGCAGTGAGGGTGGACAAGAACTGGCAGCGGCGTGGCACATAGGCGTGCTGTCCCGAGGCCGAGCTTGCGAGGCCGTGGCCCGAGCGGCCCGTGAGCGCAGCGAACAAGAGCGGGACAAGCACCGCCGCACCGCAAAGAGCTTGTGCCAACCCGCGCACGCTTCAAGCGGGTCACGCGGTAGCTTCACGGTAATGATCGTTGCGGCGTTGGACCTCGACCGCGTCCCCTCGCATGTCGCGTGCGTGATGGACGGCAACGGCCGCTGGGCCCAGTCTCGGGGCCTGCCCCGCACCGAGGGTCACCGGGCCGGCGAGGAGGCTCTGTTCGACGTGGTGGAAGGGGCCCTCGACATAGGGGTCGAGTGGCTCACCGTATACGCGTTCAGCACCGAGAATTGGCGACGACCCGCCGACGAGGTGCGCTTCCTGCTCGAGTTCAACGAGGACATCCTGCTGCGCCGCCGCGACGAGCTGCACGAGCGGGGAGTGCGGGTCCGGTTCGTGGGTCGCCGGGACCGCCGGGTGCCGAGACGGCTGCTTGACCTCATGGACGACGCCATCGATCTCACCAAGCACAACCGCCGCATGACCTTCACCATCGCGTTCAACTACGGGGGACGAGCCGAGATCGTCGACGCGGTCAGAGCGGTCGTGAACTCCGGAATCTCAGCCGACAGGATCACCGAGCGCACCATCGCCTGCCGGCTGTACGACCCCGAGATGCCCGAGCCCGACCTGATGATCCGCACGTCCGGGGAGTTCCGCACCTCCAACTTCCTGCTTTGGGAGCTGGCCTACAGCGAGCTGTACTTCACCGACACCGCGTGGCCCGACTTCCGGCGAGGTGACCTCTACGAGGCGATCAGGGTCTACCAGGAGCGCGAGCGACGCTTCGGGCGGGTCTCGCCCAACGGAGCAGGACCGGCCATCACCTCCAACGGCGACAGCTAGCAAGGGGCCGAGCGGCGTGGCTCTCTACCGCGACGAGGCGGTGGTGCTGCGCACCTGGAAGCTGGGAGAGGCCGACCGGATCGTGAGCCTGCACACCCTCGGTCATGGCAAGGTCCGGGCCGTGGCCAAGGGGGTGCGCCGCACCCGCTCGAAGTTCGGCGCCCGATTGGAGCCGGCCTGCCACGTGGCGGTGCAGCTCTACCGCGGCCGGGGCGAGCTCGACACCCTCACCCAGACTGAGACCATCGACCGGTTCACGGGCCTCAGGTCCGACCCCACCAGGTTCGCCCAGGCCTCCGCCATGCTGGAGGCGGTCGACCAGCTGGCACCCGAGACCGGAGGCGACCCCGGCCGCCACACAATGCTCGTGCGAGCCCTGGCCACCCTGGACCGCATCGACAGCGACCTGGTCGTAGCGGGCTTCTTCTTGAAGCTTCTGGCCCTCGAAGGAGTGCAGCCCGAACTGGACCGCTGCGTGGCCTGCGGCGGGGGCGAACCATTCGAGGCTCTCGACATCGCGGCCGGCGGGGTTCTGTGCCACCAATGCCGCCAGGGTCGACCGATCAGCCAGGACGCGCTCGGGATGCTTCGCCAGATCCTCGGCGGCCAGCTCGGAGCGGTGTTGCGCCGGACGGCCGATGACGCCGCCCGGGAGGTGACGGCAATCGCCACCGCCGCAATCGAGGCCCACCTGGAGCGGCGGCTGCGGTCGGTGACGGTGCTGGAACGCGGATAACACCTACCCTTGCCTGCCATGGCCGAGCCCCGCCCCAGCCCGGAGCTGTTCGACGCGATCGTCAACCTGTGCGTGCGGCGCGGCTTCGTGTTCCGCTCCGCAGAGATCTACGGCGGATTCCGCTCGGCCTACGACTACGGGCCGCTCGGTGTGCTGCTGCTGCGCAACGTCAAGGAGCAGTGGTGGCGATCGATGGTGCAGCTCCGCCACGACGTGGTCGGTCTGGACGCGTCGATCCTGTCACCACCGGCGGTGTGGGAGGCCTCGGGCCACCTCGACAACTTCACCGACCCTATGGTGGACTGCCGCGCCTGCGGGGCCCGCCACCGGGCCGACAAGCTGGAGGATCCCGAGGTCTGCCCCGCGTGCGGCGAGCGCGGCCAGTTGACCGAGCCCCGGCAGTTCAACCTCATGTTCTCCACCCACGCCGGGCCGGTGGCCGACTCGGCGGCCCAGGTCTACCTGCGGCCCGAGACGGCCCAGGGCATGTTCATCAACTTCGCGAACGTGCTGCGAGCCAGCCGCAAGCGCCCGCCGTTCGGTATCGCCCAGATCGGGAAGTCGTTCCGCAACGAGATCACGCCAGGCAACTTCGTGTTCCGCACCCGCGAGTTCGAGCAGATGGAGATGGAGTACTTCGTCCCGCCGGACGAGGCCGCGGGCTGGTTCGAGCACTGGTGCGAGGCCCGCCTGAGTTGGTACCTGGATCTCGGCATCAGAGGTGAGATGCTGCGACTGCGAGCCCACGGCGCCGACGAGCTGAGCCACTACTCGTCGGCCACCTCCGACGTCGAGTTCCTCTTCCCCTGGGGCTGGGACGAGCTGGAGGGCATCGCCAACCGGGGCGACTACGACCTGCGCTGCCACGCCGAGCATTCGGGCGAGCGCCTGGAGTACTTCGACCCGGCCACCGAGGAGCACTACGTGCCCCACGTGATAGAGCCCGCGGCCGGCGCGACCCGGGCCGCCATGGCCTTCCTGATGTCGGCCTACGACACCGAGGTGGTCAACGACGCCGAACGGGTGGTGCTCCGCCTCGACCGGCGGCTGGCGCCGTACCAGGTGGCCGTGCTGCCGCTGTCGCGCAAGGACGTGCTGGTGCCGGTGGCGAACCGGGTGTTCGACCTGCTCAAGGGCCGCTGGAGCTGCGACTACGACGAGACGCAGGCCATCGGCCGCCGCTACCGGCGCCAGGACGAGATCGGCACCCCGCTGTGCGTGACGATCGACTTCGACACCCTCGAAGACGACGCGGTGACGGTGCGCGACCGCGACACCATGGCCCAGGACCGGGTCAGCATCGACCGGCTCGCCGACTACCTATCCGACCACTTCGAATAGCCTTTTTGTCCTTTACAATATTTATTGTGTATTTTAGTTCAAGACAGGTAGCGTGGCGATGCCGGGGTGCTCCCGCTTCACTTCGTCCGCTCGGCGGGGGCACCCCGGCACCAATTCGTCCGCTCGGGCCGGAGAACCACCCCGCTCGGCAAACTGGTCCGCTCGGGCCGGAGGCGCTCCGGAAGCTAGGACAACGACCCTTTCAGGTGTAGTCCATAGTAGGACGCTAGCACGCCGAGGGGTCGGTGGCAACCCCGCGGGCGGCGCGGGAGCGGCCGGCGATTCGCAACGGTTCCATCCACCGCACGATGCAGGCATGCGACTTGCCGGAGCACGCGCCCGCCCCCGTCCGATGGCGCTGGTATGTTCGGCTCCGATGGGGATCGTGGCGGACGACATAGCCCGGGTCCGGGCGGCCACCGACATCGTCGCGATCATCGGCGAGCACACCGAGATCAAGCGCTCGGGGCGGCAGTGGATGGCCCGCTGCCCGCTTCACGGCGAGCGCACGCCGTCGCTGTCGGTGTCGCCCGACAAGGGCGTCTACTACTGCTTCGGCTGCCAGAAGAGCGGAGACGTCATCACCTTCGTGCAGGAGATCGAGGGACTCGACTTCGCGGGCGCGGTCGAGATGCTGGCCGGACGGGCCGGGATCCGGCTGAACTACACCAGCCGGGACGAGAGCGCGGCCCGCAGCCGGAGGAAACGGCTGCTGGAGTCGGTGGCCAAGGCCAGGGACTTCTACCACCAGCGTCTGCTCGACGGCCGGGACGCGGGACCGGCCCGGAACTATCTCCGGTCCCGCGGCTACGACGGCGATCTCGTGCGCCGCTGGAAGCTGGGGTGGGCGCCGGACGGCTGGGACCACCTGGCCAGACACCTGGGCCTGTCCGACGAGGACCTGCGTGACTCGGGTCTCGGGTTCGTGAACCGCGGCGGGCGCCAGCAGGACTTCTTCCGCGGCCGGATCCTGTTCCCCATCAGCGACGAGCGGGGCGACACTGTCGGCTTCGGTGGCCGCATCATGCCGGGCATCGACGGCCCCAAGTACCTGAACACCTCGACCGAGGCCAGGACCTACGACAAGAGCAGGGTCCTCTACGGGCTGCACGAGCACCGCAAGGAGATCGTCAAGGCCGGTCGGGCGGTGGTTTGCGAGGGCTACACCGACGTGATCGGGTGCGCGGAGGCCGGCATCGAGCTGGCCGTGGCCACCTGCGGCACCGCCCTCACCGAGGAGCATGTGCGGCTGCTGAAGCGGTTCTCGGCCGACCGGCTGGTGCTGGCCTTCGACGCCGACGCCGCGGGAGCCGCGGCCGCAGGCCGGGTCTACGCCTGGGAGCGCCAGTTCGAGTTGGAGGTGCTGGTGGCCGACCTGCCCCCCGGCAAGGATCCCGGCGACCTGGGCCGCTCCGACCCGGAAGCCCTCCACCGGGCGATCGACAACGCCCTGCCGTTCCTGCAGTTCCGAGTGGACCGGGCCCTCGCCGACGCCGACCTGTCCACCATCGAGAGCCGGGCCCGGTCCGCGGAGAGGGCTGTGGCCGTGGTCAACGAGCATCCCGACCCGATGGTGCGCGACCCGCATGTGGTCGAGATAGCGGACCGGTGCCATGTGGATCCCGACCACCTGCGACGGTTCGCGGCCGGCGGCCCCAGCATGGCGCCGGCCCGGTCCCCGGGCGCCGCCGGCGCCCGAGGATCAGCCGACGACCGCCTGACGCCGGAGGACGAGGCCCTGCAACTGGCCGTTCACCGGCCCGACGAGGTGGCCGGCCGCCTGCACGCCACGCTGTTCGGCGATCCGGTGCACCGCGAGGCCTTCGAGGCCCTTAGGCACACCGGCGGCGTGGTGGAGGCGTGCGACCGGGTGTCGGAGCCGGCGGCGCAGTTGCTGCACCGGCTGGCCGTCGACGCGGGCAGCGCGTCGGTGGAGGATGTGCTCGCTCGCGTCGCCCGCCTCACCGCCGGCCGCTCCATGAACAACCTGCGCCGCATGGCTGCCTCCGCCGGCGATCCCGCCATGCGCCAGCAGTACAGCACCAGCGTGGCCTGGCTCAAGTCGCAGTCGGAGCTGCTCGACGAGCGGCATACGCAGGCCGACGCGCTGGCGGTCCTGCTTCCCTGGCTGGTCGAGCACGGCCGCCGGTCCGAGGCGTCCGTGTCGGGGGCGCTGGTAGCCTCACAGGCTGATCCGGGGTAGCTCAACTGGCAGAGCAAGCGGCTGTTAACCGCTAGGTTGTGGGTTCGAGCCCCACCCCCGGAGCCAGCGGATGCCGACATGAACGGGTGAGAGAGCATGGAGCGAAGTAGGCGAACCAACATCCCTCGGCAGAGCCAGATAGACGCTACCGATGTCGAGCGCTGGGCGAAGGTAGCCGTCTCGCACGCAGTCGTCCGAACTATCAATGACCCCGCCGGTGTTGTCGCGACGGTTGCGGGAATCGACGGAGCCTGGGGCTTCGGCCAGTCGGAGGATGAAGCTCTGGAAGACTTGAGGTCCGTGCTCGTGGACTGGGCGAGCCTCAAGCTTGAGGACGGCGACGACGACATCCCCAGCATGGAGGGCGTGCATCTAGTCACAGCCCAATGAGCCGCCGGTTGGCGCCGGTCTCCAGGAGCGAACTCATCAAGCGCTTCCGGAAGCTCGGCTGGAAGGGCCCGCGGTCCGGCAAGAGGCATGACTTCATGCAAGAGGGCAAGAAGAAGGTCCGCCTTCCCAACCCCCACAAGGGTGACATCGGAGTCGACCTGCTCGCCAACGTGTTGAGGCAAGCCAGCATCCCGCGAGACGAGTGGCTCGCTTCGGCGGACTGACGCTTCACCTGCTGTACGGTATATCGTACACCATGGCCATACCAATGACTGAGGAGTATCGAAGGTTCGACGCGACGGACTACACACGAACCGAGGAAGATGTCCGGGGGCTTCTCAGGGCTGCTGTGGATGAGGACCCTGGGGACGGGGCCGTGATTCGTGCCGCATTGAAGCACGTCGCACGGACTCACAACATGAGCGCCCTCGCGCGCGACACAGGACTAAACCGAGGCAACCTCTACGAGGCGCTGTCCGAAGGCGGCAACCCCACCCTCGCAACGCTGTTGAAGATCACCAACGCCTTGGGCCTGAGGCTGTCCCTTGAGCCCGTCAAGGACCGTGCACTGGACGCACAACCAGCCCCCGCCGCGACCCCACAGCAGGGATAGACCTTGACATAGACCAGTCCTTGGCTCGTCCGCCTCGCTACCGGGCGACGGCTGTGCTGTGGCTCGGCGGTAGGGTCGGAGCGGGCTCGTAGCTCAGTGGTCAGAGCAGGGGACTCATAATCCCTTGGTCGTGGGTTCGATCCCCACCGAGCCCACCGGCGGAGCGGACTGACACTCGGACCCGGGACTGCGATGGACCTGAACTGGAGCGAGACGCAGGCCGCCATGCGCCGGGAACTGCGAGCGTGGCTGGAGCAGAATCTGGCCGAGTGGCGGGCCGAGGTCGGTGCCGAGCTCTCCGGCGACACCCGCGAGGGATTCGCACAGCAGTTGCTGTGGGAGCGGCGCCTGTACGAGGCAGGCTGGTCGGCCGTGGCCTGGCCCGAGGCCTACGGCGGCCGCGACGGCACGCTGTGGGACTGGCTCATCTTCGAGGAGGAGTACTGGCGGGCCGGTGCCCCCCAGCGGGTCACCCAGAACGGCATCCAGATCCTGTCACCGTCGCTATTCGAGCACGGCACGCAGGCTCAGAAGGACCTGCTGCTGCCGCGCATCGCCGCTGCGGGGGACCTGTGGTGCCAGGGCTGGTCCGAGCCGAACGCGGGCAGCGACCTGGCCGGGGTGTCAAGCCGGGCCCGCCGCGTGCCGGGCGGCTGGGTGCTGGACGGCCAGAAGACGTGGACCACCCGGGGTGCGTTCTGCACCCACCTGTTCGGGTTGTTCCGCTCCGACCCCGACTCGGAGCGCCACCGCGGGCTGACCTACCTGCTGGTGCCGCTCGATCTGGACGGGGTGACCGTGCGCGGGTTCGGTCGCCTCGACGGCGACGAGGGCTTCGCCGAGGTCTTCTTCTCCGAGGCGTTCCTGCCCGACGAGGCGGTCGGCACCGACGTGGTGCTGGGGGAGGTGGACCAGGGCTGGCGGGTGGCCGTGTCGGCCGCCAGTACGGAACGCGGGCTGCTCCGCTCGCCCGGCCGCTACCAGGCGACGGTGGCCGACCTGCTGGCGCTGTGGTCCGAACACGGCGGTGACACCGCCCTGCGGCGGCACATCGCCGCGGCCTGGATGCGGGTCGACGCCTACCGGCTTCAGACCCTGCAAACGGTCACCGCGCTGCGCGACGGCCACGATCTCGGATCGGAGGCCAGCCTGGCCAAGGTGTGGTGGTCGGAACTCGACATCGAACTGCACGAGATCGCGCTCGACCTGCTCGGTGCGGACGCCGAGTTGGAGGGGTCCTGGAGCAAGGGCCACCAGTTCTCGCTGGCCGGCCCCATCTACGCGGGGACCAATGAAGTGCAGCGCAACATCGTGGCCGAACGGGTCCTGGGGCTGCCCCGATGAGGTTCGGGCCGAAGCGCGGCAAGCAGACCCAAGGTCGGCGGTCTCCGGCAGGGGCAGGACCCCGATGAGGTTCGGACTCGACGAGGACCGCGAGGCGCTGCGCTCGACAGCCCGGGACCTGCTGGCCGAACTGTGCCCGCCGGCGGTCGTGCGGGCGGCGTGGACGCAGCAGCCCGACCCCGCGGCCTGGAATGCTCTGACCGACGCGGGCGCTCTGGCCCTGCTGGTGCCCCAGTCCGACGGAGGTCTGGGACTCGATGAGACGTACCTGGTGGGTGTGGTGGAGGAGGCGGGCCGGGCGGCGCTGCCCCACCCGCTGACCGCGACCGCGCTGGTGGCCGCGCCGCTTGGCGTGACGGGCACGACGGTGACGACCGACCTCGGCGCGGCGAACACCACGGTGACGACGGACCTAGGCGCTCCCGGTGCGGTTGTCCCTGCGGCCACGTACGCCCAGGCCTTCCTGCTCCGCTCAGACGACGGCTTGCGGCTCTACGAAGCCGATGAGGTGGAGATCGAGCCGGTCGAGACGGTGGACGCCTCCAGGCACTGTGCCCGGGTACGCCCTATCACGCCGGGCGAGCTGGTCACGAACGACGCGGCCGCCGTGGAGGCCGCCTTCGAGCGGGGGGTGCTCGGCATCGCGGCCGAACTGCTCGGGCTGAGCCACAAGATGCTGGAGCTGACGGTGGGCTACGCGGCTCAGCGCCACCAGTTCGGCAAGCCGATCGGGAGCTTCCAGGCCGTGAAGCACCACCTGGCCAACGCCCGGATCCAGATCGAGTTCGCCAGCCCGGCCGTCCTGTACGCCGCGTACGGGCTCGCCCACGGCCACCCTGACGCCGGCCGCGCCGTGTCGCAGGCCAAGTGGTTGGCGGGGAATGCGGCCGCGGTCACCGGCCGGGCCGCCCTCCAGTGCCACGGGGCCATCGGCTACACCACCGAGCACGACCTGCACCTCTACCTGAAGCGCTCATGGGCGCTGGCCCGGACCTGGGGCGGGGCCGACTACCACGCCGACCGGGTCGCCGCCTCGATCGGGATCTGAAGCGCGCGATACTGGGTACTATCGTCCGCCCCGGCGGGAGCGGCGCGTCTTGTGCAGAGAGGAGCACGTTTGTGAGAATCGGTGACAGGGTTCCCGACTTTGAAGCACCCGACCAGCACGGTAACACCGTGGCACTGCGAGACCTGCTCAAGGTCGGCCCGGTCGTGCTGTACTTCTATCCGAAGGCCATGACGGCTGGTTGAACGCGCCAGAGCTGCCATTTCCGCGACCTGTCGGCCGAGTTCGGCGAACTCGGCGCCAGCATCGTGGGAATCAGCGCCGATCAGGTTGATCGGCAACTCGAGTTCGACGACGCCAACACCCTCGGCTTCCCGCTGCTGTCAGACCCGGGCCGCGACATCGCGCGCCGCTTCGGCGTGGTCCGCAAGGGCTTGCTTCCCAACAAGCGGCGAACGTTCGTGATCGGCCGCGGCGGCTCGGTGCTGACCATGGTGCGCGCCGAGTTGAACATGCGCATCCACGCCGACCGAGCCCTGGAGACGCTGCGGAAGACGATCAGCCCCTGACCGCGGACCGCGTACGGACCGCCGGAGCTGCTTACAACTCGCCGAGCCAGGCCGGCGCCCGGTCGAGGAGGAACTCGCAGACGCCGCGGGCCCGGTCGAGCATCTCGCACAGCACTTCGAGATCCTGCCCGAGGTAGATCCGGCTGAGGGCCAGTTCGACGCGCGCCTCGATGTTCACCGTCCGCTCCGCGGCGTCGGTCACGGCCGCCACCCTGTCGACCGCCGACACCTGCAACGGCAGTTCGGTGCCCCCGACGGCGGCTAGATCGGTGGCGAGGACCAGAAGATCCGGACCCAGGTGCAGCGGCGGCAATATGAAACTGAGCGTCATCGGCACTGTGATGGCGTCGTCGGGGTCCTCGTCCTCGGGGCGGCTGTTCACGTCGTCCTCGAACGTCAACAGGGTGCGCGACTCGGCCTCGACGCACAGGACCATGTCCAGCGGTCCGCCGCAGGCGTCGTCGGGATGGAGGTCGACCTCCCACGTCTGGCGGTTGGAGTAGGTCTCCACGAAGTGACGGTCGCCGTGGACGTGGAAGCCGTGCTCCGACACGTGCTCCTTGAGATTGGCGACGAACCCGTGCAGATCGATCAGCGACACTCGGATCCCCCTTGTATCGAACGATGGCTCCAGCGACAGCGTGACACGACCAAGGGACATGACAATAGCTGTTCCCGCTCCGGTCGCATATAGCTCTGGTCGTATATACACGATCAGCGCGACGGTGCGGTGCACCAATTCGGCGAGATGGACACGGGGGTGTGACTCAGGCGGCTGGTCTGGTTCACTGGCACCGATGGCCCGCGACCTTCTCGACGTGCTCAATGCCGCCGCCGACGCGGCGGTGGAGGCTCTGGCCGGGTGCACCGACTGGGGTCCCACCGGCCTCAAGCCAGGCCAGTTCGGCTTCGACCTAGCCACGGACGCGGCCGCCACCGCCGTGCTGCGCGACGGCGGCTTGCGCGTGCTCAGCGAGGAGAGCGGCCTGGAGGCCGGCAACGGGCCCGTGGCGGTGCTGGACCCGGTGGACGGCTCCACCAACGCGTCGCGGGGGATCCGCTACTTCGCCACCAGCATCTGCGTGGTGGACGGCGACCAGCCGGAGGCCGCGGTGGTTCACGACCACGGCAACGGCGAGCGCTTCGAGGCGCTGCGGGGCGCCGGGGCATGGAACGACGGCGTCCGGCTGGCCCGCAGGCACGAGACGCCGCTCCGCGCCGCGGTGGTCGCGGTCAACGGGCAGGCGCCCGGACGGGGCGGCTGGGCTCAGGTCCGGACGCTGGGGGCGGCCGCCTTGGAGTTCTGCGCGGTGGCCGCTGGACGCCTCGACGGCTACATCGACTTCTCGGCGTCGGGTCTGGGCTCCTGGGACTATCTGGGCGGCCTGCTGGTGTGCCGGGAGGCCGGCGTGAAGGCCGTCGACGCCCTCGGGCGCCCACTGGTCACCACCGACCACGCGGCGAGGAGAGCGCCCGTGGCCGCCACCCCGCGGCTGCTGGAGGACCTGATGGGCGCCTACGGTCGGCTGACCGGAACCGGTCCCGCTCCCGACCAGCGGTGAGACCGGGAGACGCCGGCCTTGGAGCGAGCGCAAGAAGGTGAGAGCCGGCCGCGTCGCAGCGGTGTCATTCCCGCTCTTGTTCGCTGCGCTCACGGGCCGCTCGGGCCACGGCCTCGCCCGTATGGACCGGATTCGCGCCCCTATTCGCTCGGCCTCTTAGAAGCCACGCGGTCAGTCGATCGAGAACGGCGGGTACTCGTCGGTGAGCAGCATCGAGTAGGCCCACAGCCGGGCATCGACGCGCACCCAGCCCGCCGACCACCGGAACAACGCATCGGGCCAGCGTCCGGTGAGCGTCACCGCGATCAAGCCGATGATAGAGGCGATACTGCTGACAGCCCAGACGACCATGGAGAAGATGGCGCCGGGGATCAGCACTGCGCCCAGCACCAGTTGGACGATCCAGACCCAGGCGGGGAGCGAGGCGAACCCGAACATGAGCCCGAGCATGCCTATCAGGGTCAGCCACGCGAAGGGCACGATGAACCGGAACAGCACGCTGAGCCGGTTCCTCCCCTCGAGTCGGGGTGAGAACTCCACCGATATTCCGGCGTCGCCCGGGTCCTCGACCGAGGGCGAGAAGTCGAACGGGGGATACGTCTCGGTGAGAAAGGACATGTAGGAGAAGACGCGGGCCCGGTAGCGCACGTAGGTTGCGTGGAACGCGGCGACGCCCGGCGGCAGCTTGCCGGTGAAGAGCACGGAGAACCATGCGTAGATCGCCGTCAGGCTGGCCGCGATGTTCATCGCGGTGTGCAGGACGACGTACTGGGGGATCACGAGGATCGCCTGCCCGATGGGACGCCAGTTGGCCATCCGCTCGGGCCGGTCGATGGTGATGGTTGCGGGGTAGCTCATGGAGGCGATGCTACACCACAACCGCGGGAGCGTCCGAGACTTCGGGGCACCTTCTCAAGCCGGGAGTCGGGGTTAGGCTGAACGAGGCGGGCGCGTAGCTCAGGCGGTTCAGAGCGCTTCCCTTACAAGGAAGAGGCCGGGGGTTCAAGTCCCTCCGCGCCCACCATGACCAGCCCATTCAGAACAGAAGTAACCGACGGCGTAGCCGAGCTCGAGCTCTGCAACCCTCCGGTGAACGCGTTCGGCGTGGACGACCAGTTCGCCCTGGCCGCCGAGATCGAGAACCTCGGCCAACGCGACGACGTGCGGGTGATCATCATCGCGGCGGTCGGCAAGGGGTTCTGCGCCGGCCTCGACATCAAGGAGGTGGCGGCCGATCCCAGCCTGATAGTCCCAGCCAACCGGGCCAACTACGACACCTTCGCCGCGATCCATCTCAATCCCAAGCCGGTGATCGCGGCGGTGCACGGCTACGTGCTGGGAGGCGGCATCGGCATCGCCGGCGCGGCCGACGTGGTGGTGGCGGCCGACGACGCCTACTTCGGCGTGCCCGAGATCGACCGGGGCGGCATGGGCATGGGCGCCCACCTGCAGCGCATGTTCGGCGTCCAGAAGGTGCGCTACATGTACTTCACCGGCGACACCGTCGACGCGGCCGAGGCCTGCCGGTTGGGGGCGGTGGAGCGGGTCGTGCAGCGGGCCGAGCTACGGCCGACGGCTCGCGAGATCGCGGGCCGCATCGCCTCGAAGTCCCCGCAGATGATCGGCATCGCCAAGCGGTCCCTCAACGGGGTGGAGGACGGCAGCCTGGAGGACAAGTACCGGTGGGAGCAGGGCTTCACCTTCGAGGCCTACCTGACGGGGGACTCCGCCGAGGCCCGAGAGGCCTTCGCGGAGGGCCGCGACCCCAGATTCGGCCAGGCGTTCGACGAGCAAGACCAACAAGGAGAGTCGTGACCAGCATCAACATCGTGCAGCACTTCGAGAATGTGCAGCTTTCGGGCATGAGGCTGTCGTCGCTGGTGGTGGTCCCGAGCGGGCGCAAGGTCCGCAGCGTCGTGGCGGCCATGGCCGCCCAGCACACCGGCTGCGCGGTGGTCACCGACGGCGCGCGGCTGGCGGGCATCTTCACCGAGCGCGACATAACCAAGCGCGTGGTGCGGTCGCCCGAGGCGTGGGACGCGCCGGTGGACCGGTTCATGACGGCAGAGCCCACCGTGATCGGTCACCACGCCTCGGCCATCGAGGCACTGCGGACCATGAACGCCCGCCGGTTCCGCAACCTGCCGGTGACCGGCGCCGACGGCGACCTGCTGGGCAGCATCAACCACTACGAGCTCATCCGGCTGGCCGCGTCCTTCCTGGGGTCGCCGAGCAAGCTGGGCCCCGAGTTGTCGCCCGAGCACAACCTGCACTTCGTGGACCTCACCGGCCTGCCCGCCCGCGACCCGCTGCTGGTGCGGCCCGATGACTCGCTCGCGGCAGCCATCGGGGCCATGCTTACGGCCGAGACCGGGCTGGTCTCGGTGGTCAACGACCGTGGTGCGGTGATCGGGGAGCTCACCGAGCACGACGTGTTCCTGAAGGTCGCCTGCCGGGTGGAGGATCTCGAAGCCGAGGCAGTCGGCGACTGGATGAACACCGAGATCGCCGCGGCCACCCCCGGAGCGTCCATCAGCGAGGCGCTGCGAGTCATGGCCGACCTCGGCCACCGCTACCTGGTGCTGATCAGCGAGACGGGCCGCGCCCTGGGAGTGGTCACCTTCCGCGAGATCACCGAGTACTTCGAGATCGTCTGCGGCTAAGGTCGGCGCCCCACCCTGAAGGCCGCACCGAAAGGACTATGGCGATGGCCGACGACTACTACCGCGTGAACCTTCCGGAATCCGAGATGCCGACCCAGTGGTACAACGTGATTCCCGACCTGCCCGCGCCGCCGCCCCCGCCGCTGCATCCCGGCACCCTGGAGCCGGCCGGGCCCGACGACCTGGCCCCGCTGTTCCCCATGGGGCTGATCCTCCAGGAGGTGTCCGGCGACTCGTTCATCGACATACCCGGAGGGGTGATCGACGTGCTGCGCCTGTGGCGCCCGAGCCCGCTGTTCAGGGCCCGCCGCCTGGAGCAGGCCCTCGACACGCCGGCCAAGATCTTCTACAAGTACGAGGGCGTCAGCCCCGCCGGATCCCACAAGCCCAACACCGCGGTGGCCCAGGCGTTCTACAACCACTCCGAGGGCGTCACCAAGCTCACCACCGAGACCGGTGCGGGCCAGTGGGGCAGCGCCCTGGCCTTCGCCTGCGCCCAGTACGGCATGGAGTGCGAGGTCTGGCAGGTGGCCGCCTCGTACCGCCAGAAGCCCTACCGCAAGACGATGATGGAGGTGTGGGGGGCCACCGTGCACCCCAGCCCGTCGGAGGTCACCGAGTACGGCCGCAGCCTTCTCGCGGGGGACCCCGACCATCCCGGCTCTCTGGGCATCGCCATCTCGGAGGCCATCTCGGTGGCGGCCGTCGACCCCGCGATCCGCTACTCGCTGGGCAGCGTGCTCAACCACGTGATCCTGCACCAGACGATCATCGGCGAGGAGGCCCTGCGCCAGCTGGCCATGGTGGGGGAGACCCCCGACCTGCTGGTGGGCTGCACCGGCGGCGGGTCCAACTTCGGCGGCCTGGCGCTGCCGTTCCTGCGGGAGAAGCTGGCCGGGAACATGTCGCCAACAATCCGCTGCGTGGAGCCGGCCGCCTGCCCCTCGCTCACCCGGGGCGAGTACCGCTACGACTTCGGCGACACGGCCTGCACCACGCCGCTGCTGAAGATGCACACCCTGGGATCCGCGTTCATCCCCGAGCCGATCCACGCCGGCGGGTTGCGCTATCACGGCATGTCGCCGCTCATCTCCCACGTCTACGAACTGGGCCTCACCGAGGCGGTGGCCATCGGCCAGATGGAATGCTTCGCGGCCGCGTTGCAGTTCGCCCGCACCGAGGGGATCGTGCCCGCGCCCGAGCCGACCCACGCCCTGGCCGCGGCCATCCGCGAGGCGCTGGCCTGCAAGGAGTCCGGCGAGTCCAAGACGATCCTCACCGCGCTGTGCGGCCACGGCCATCTCGACCTGGCCGCCTACGAGGACTACATCTCCGGGTCCATGGCCGACCTCGACCTTTCGGCCGAGGCCCTGGCCCGGTCGATGCAGGCCATCCCCGCCCTGCCCTGAGTCCCCCGGCCCGCTGATCGCGGGTCAGATCTGCTGGAGGGCCTTGGTGACGCTGACCACGGCCTCGCGCCCGTCGCCGAAGAGCATCATCGAGTTGTCCGCCGCGAACAGCGGGTTGGGGATCCCCGCGAAGCCGGGGCTGAGGCTCCGCTTGATGACCACCACCACACCGCTCTTGTCCACGTCGAGGATCGGCATGCCCGCGATGGGACTGGACGGGTCGGTGCGGGCGATCGGGTTAACCACGTCGTTGGCGCCCAGCACGATGGTCACGTCGGTCTGCTCGAAAGTGGGGTTGATGTCATCCATCTCCACTAGCTGCTCGTAGCCGATCTCGGCCTCCGCCAGCAGCACGTTCATGTGGCCGGGCATCCGGCCCGCCACCGGATGGATGCCGAACACCACCTGGGTGCCGCGGTCCTCCAGGCGCCGGGCCAGGTCGCGGACGGCGTGCTGGGCCTGGGCCACGGCCAGCCCGTAACCGGGCACTATGGCCACCCGCTCGGCCGCCTCCAGCAGCATGGCCACATCGTCGGGCGACGTCGAGCGGACCTTGCCCGCGTACACGTCGTCGGCGCTGGGGCCGCCCGCGCCCGAGGGCGCGGGGCTGAACATCACCGCCAGCAGGGACCGGTTCATGGCGACGCACATGATCTGGGTCAGGATCAGGCCGCTCGCCCCGACCAGCGAGCCCGCGATGATCAGCAGCGAGTTGTCGAGCACGAACCCGGCGGCCACCGCGGCCATGCCCGACAGCGAGTTCAGCAGCGCGATCACCACCGGCATGTCGGCGCCGCCGATGGGCGACACCACCAGCACGCCGAGCACGGCCGCCACCGCCACCAGCAGCCAGATCCACAGCGGATTGCCGGCATCGGCGACCATCAGCACTCCGAAGACGACGGCGGCCGCGACACCGGCCACGCTCACAACCTGCATCCCCTTGAATCCGGACCATCGCAGCCTCTCCCGCAGCTTCCCGAAGGCGATGAGGCTGCCGGTGAACGTGACCGCCCCGATCAGCGCGGCCAGCCCGGCCGCGGCCGACAGCCGGGGGGAGTCGGTGGCAAGGTCGGCCGCCTCGATGTACGAAGCCGCCGCGACCAGCACCGAGGCGCCGCCGCCGAAGCCGTTGAACAGCGCCACCAGCTCGGGCATGGCCGTCATCTGGACCCGCGCGGCCAGCACCGCCCCCACCGCCGTCCCCAGCAACAGGCCAGCGATGATCCACTCGAAGCCCAGGATGGCGTTGTCGGTGAGGGTGACAACGATCGCGATGAGCATCCCCGTCGCGCCGAACTGGTTTCCCCTCACCGCCGTCCGGGGCCGGCTGAGACGCTTGAGGCCGAGAATGAAAAGCACCGCCGAGGCGAGGTAGCCCAGCGTGGTCCAGTCGTCCATCATCGGTCCCCGTCCACCATCACCGGTCCTCGTCCATCATCGGTCTCCGTCCATCACCGGTCTCCGGCACCTTCGGCGGACGATGCCGGTCGGTCCTCGGAGGAGGTCCCCCGGCGCCGCTTGGGGCCGAACATCCCCAGCATCCGGTGGGTCACCAGGAACCCTCCCACCACGTTGATCATCGCCAGGGTGACAGCTGCGAATCCGAGCACCGCGGTGAAGGTGCTGTGGTCGGCGCCGGCCGCCACCAGCGCGCCGACGATGGTGATGCCGGAGATGGCGTTGGACCCCGACATCAGCGGCGTGTGGAGGGTGGGCGGCACCTTGGTGATCAATTCGACGCCGAGGAACACCGCCAGCGCGAAGAGCGTCACTGCGATCAGCAGATCCATCCGCCTAGCCCCCCTCGGTCGCTTCGGACCCGTCGAGCGCCTCGGCCACGCCCGGATGCACCACCGCGCCGTCGCGCGTCACCAGCATGGCCGACAGGATCTCGTCGTCGCGGAGATCGATCTCGCCGTCGGGGGCGAGATGGCGCAGGAACGCCACGAGGTTGCGGGAGAACATCTGGCTGGCATGGCGGGCGCACCGCGACACCAGGTCGGTGGGGGCGAGGACGGTCACACCGCCCCGCTCGACCTCGACGTCCGACTGGGTCACGGCACAGTTGCCGCCCCGCTCCGAGGCCAGATCGATGACGACCGAGCCGGGGGCCATGGCGTCGACCATCTCGGCGGTGAGCAGCAGCGGCGACGCCCGCCCGGGGATGGCGGCGGTGGTGATCACGACATCGGAGGCGGCCACGTAGGGGGCCAGCAACTCCTGCTGCCTGCCGGCGACATCGTCGCTCTGAGCCCGGGCGTAGCCGCCCGAGTCCTCGACGCTGGCGGCGTCGGTTCCCGAATCTGAGAGGTCCAGCTCCACTGCCCGGGCGCCCATCGAGCGGATCTGCTCGACCGCGGCCGGCCGCACGTCGTACCCCTCGACCACCGCGCCGAGGCGCCGGGCGGTGGCGATGGCCTGAAGGCCGGCCACGCCCGCACCGAGTACCAGCACCCGCGCCGGCGCCAGCGTCCCGGCCGCGGTCATCATCAGCGGGAACATCTGGGGCAGCCGGCTCGCAGCCAGCAGCACCGCCTCGTAGCCGGCGATCGTGCCCATCGAGGACAGCACATCCATGGTCTGCGCCCGGGTGATGCGGGGCACCAGGTCCATGGAGAAGGCACAGGTGCCCTCGGCCGCATGCCGCTGCGCCCGCGGCGGCGCCCACAGCGGGTCGAACACCCCGACGAAGGCCCCTCCGGCCCCGCCCACGGAGTGGTCCGGCGGCAGATCGCGCACCGAGACCACTAGGTCGGTATCGGCCACCTCGCCGGCCGAGCCCACGGAAGCGCCCGCCCCCACGTAGGCCTGATCGTCGATCCCCGCGGCGGATCCGGCGCCCTGCTCGACCACGACATCGCACCCGTGCTCGGTGAGCGACTCGACCCCGGCCGGCACGAGAGCCACGCGTTTCTCAGAGGGCGCAGATTCGCGCAGCAGTCCCAGGCGCACGAATAAAGGAGGCTAGCGCGACCTCACGCAATCGGGCCGCCCATGACCGCCGGGCGAGCCCCTACGCCGGCGGGCCGCGGGCCGGCTACTGGCCCGGCTCGGGCGGCGCGGCCGGGGGGAGGCCGATTCTCAGGTGGCCCTCGATGCGGGCGAGGCGCTCTCGGGCATCGCTGAGGCTGCCAGTGACCTCGGCGTGGTTCTTCTCGGTGGTCCGCTTGTGCTCAACGAAGTCGTTGCGCAATTGCTCGTGTTGCTTCTCGGTGGTGCGCCTGTGCTCAGCGAAGCTGGCGTCGAGCCTCTCGTACTTGGAGTTCAGCTCGTTGAGCTTCTCGCCGGTCTCGACGGCGAAGCGGCGCTGATCGCGTGCACTCGCCAGCACTGAAACCAGCAGCGCGGCGATCATGGTCAATATCGCGGCGTTCATCGTCAGCATCGCGGCGTTCATCGGGCCGCACTCTAGTAGACCCGACGCACGGTGTCAACCTAGATACACTAAGAATGATCGAAACAGTATGAACACGGAACTCCGGCGAGGCCCGCTCATGACCCCGCCACCAGCCCCCGGATAGTCTCGGCTCTGCCGCCATAGACCATCATCGACCGTGCGAGGTCGCCTGTGAGCACCATCATCCATACCAGCCCCCTGCCCGACGTGGCGATTCCCGACCAGTCCATTACCGAGTGCGTGTTCGCGTCGGCCGCCGACCACGCCGACGAGGTGGCCATCACCGACGGAGCCTCGTCGTCGTACACGTTCTCGGAGCTTCACGCCGCCGTTCGCAGCCTCGGCGGCGGGCTCAGCTCCCGGGGCGTGGGCCCCGGCACAACCATCGCCATCCTCGCTCCCAACATCTGTGAGTACGCCATCGTCTTCCACGGCATCGCGCTGGCCGGCGGCACCGTCACCACCATCAACCCCACCTACGGCCCCGAGGAGGTGCGCCATCAGCTCACCGACGCGGAAGCTTCGTGGGTCGTGACCATCCCCATGTTCCTGGAGACGGCCCGAACCGCCTCGGAGGGGACCGGCGTGGAGCAGATCGTGGTGATGGGACAGGCGGAGGGGGCCGTCCCGCTGGCCTCGCTGTTCGGGCCGCCCATCGACCAGGTGCCGGTGGACTACGCCGACCACGTCGTCGTGCTGCCGTACTCCTCGGGCACGACCGGGCTGCCCAAGGGCGTGATGCTCACCCACCGCAACCTCGTCGCCAACATCGCCCAGATGGAGTACACGTTCGTCCCCTCCGGCGGCGAGGTGGCCCTGGCGGTGCTGCCGTTCTTCCACATCTACGGGATGCAGGTGCTGATGAACATGCTGCTCGCGTTCGGGGTGAGGGTGGTGACCATGCCCCGCTTCGACATGGTGCGAGCCCTGGAACTCGTCCAGGAGCAGCGGATCACCCGGTTCTTCGCGGTGCCGCCCATGGTGCTGGGTCTGGCCAAGCATCCCGCCGTGGACGACTTCGACCTGTCGTCGATCAAGCAGATCTTCTCGGGGGCGGCTCCGCTGGGGGCCGACCTGGCCGCGGCGGCCGCGGCCCGGGTGGGCTGCGAGGTGGTCCAGGGCTACGGGATGACGGAGCTGAGCCCGGTCAGCCACTGCACGCCCGAGGGACAGTTCCGGCCCGGCACGAGCGGCGTGACCATCTCCAACACCGAGATCCGCATCGTCGACCCGGCAAACGGAGCGGATCTGGGCAGGGGCGAGCGCGGCGAGCTGCTGGTGCGCGGACCCCAGGTCATGAAGGGTTACCTCAACAACCCCGAAGCCACCGCCGAGACCCTCGACGCCGAGGGCTGGCTGCACACCGGCGATGTCGCCATCATCGACGACGAGGACCATGTGTCGATCGTCGACCGCATCAAGGAGCTCATCAAGTACAAGGGGTTCCAGGTGCCCCCCGCGGAACTTGAGGCGGTGCTGGTCACCCATCCGGCGGTGGCCGACGCGGCCGTGATCGGCGTGCCCGACGACGAGGCCGGGGAGCTGCCCAAGGCCTTCATCACGCTGGCTCCCGGCGCCGAGGCGCCCATCCTCGCGGACCTGCAGAACCATGTGGGCGAGCACCTGGCCACCTACAAGCAGGTCCGGGCCCTGGAGGTGCTGGAGGCCATTCCCAAGAGCGCATCCGGCAAGATCCTGCGCCGCGAGCTGCGCGACCGCTGACACCCGCAACAATCCGGAGCCCAGCGTGCATGCTTGCCGCGCCGTTCGTCTAGGGTTCTAGCGCGATGTCAGACGCCGGCCCCGGCCGGTCCAACTACTCGAGAGGACTACCGATGCCAACACCTCAGGCAGCGATTCTCACCGACTTGCAGAAGTACCAGTGGTACACCCACATGAGCCGTGTCGACGGCGCCGACCTCGACGTCATCCGTCAGGCGCTGAGCGACTGCCGAGCCGATGCCGAAGCGCAGGGCGTCAATCTCGGCGTCCTGCTGGGCCCGACCCTGGCTGCCGATCTGGGCATCGAGACCGGCAACGACTTCCAGCCCTACCCGGGCTACGAGTCTCCTGACGGGTCCCGGGTGGCCAAGGGCACGCAGGAAGAACTGCTCATCTGGGTCCACCATGACGAGAAGGACCTGTGCTGGGAGGTCCAGCACACATTCCGGCGCGCCGTGGCCGGCCACATGGCGGTGGCCCGCGAGACCCCGACGTTCATCTACAAGAACAGCCTCGACCTCACCGGCCACATCGACGGAACCGGCAACCCGGAGCCCGAGGACGAGCCGGACCGGGCCATCATCGACGACGGCGACCCGGGAGCGGGCGGCGCGTTCTGCATCGCCCAGCGCTGGGTCCACGACCTCGACTACTGGGCAACGCTGTCCCTGGAGCAGGAGGAGAACACCTTCGGGCGCACCAAGGCCGATTCGGTCAAGCTCGAGGTGCAGGTGCCCCGCTCCCACCTCTCGCACGTGGAGCTGCGCGAGGGCACGACCGCCGACGAGTCCACCCCCAAGCGCGGCGAGATGGTGCGGCGGTCCACTCCCTACGCCTTCCACGACGGCACCGTCGGCCTGTACTTCATGGGATTCTGCAAGACCCAGGCCCCGCTGCGCGAGCGCATGGAGGCGATGTACGGCATCAACGGCCAGGAGCCCGACTTCATCACCGACTACTCGACGCCGGCATCGGGCTCCTTCTACTTCGCCCCGTCTGTGGAGGCGCTCGACGCCGCGCTGGGCTAGAGGACGAGCGGGCAGACAGCAGTCACCCCGAGCGCAACACCCTGAGCGAGACCTCGCAGTTCGTCTTCGGCGTGGACCTCGACGGGGTCGTCGCCGACTACACGGCGGGATTCGCGGCTTTCGTCGCCTCGCTTCGAGCAATAGATCCATCGTCGCTCCCCGAGGAGCGTTCCTACGACTTCCGCGAATGGGGCCTGAGTCCCAGCGAATTCGAGCGATACCACGGCCAAGCGGTCACCGAGCACCGGATGCTGGCAAGGCTGCCCGCCATCGAGGGCGCGGCCGAGGCTCTGTGGAGGCTCTCCGACGCGGGCGTCTGGATCCGGGTGATAACCCATCGCCTCTACGTCAACTGGGGCCACGCCGAAGCGGTGGCCGACACGGTGCAGTGGCTCGACGCCGAGCGCATCCCGTATCGCGACATCTGCTTCCTGGGCAACAAGCCCGAAGTGGAGGCCGACTGCTACGTGGACGACGCGCCCCACAACATCGCCGCGCTCAGGTCCAGCGGCAACGACGTCATCGTGTTCGACCAGCCGTACAACCGCGACGAGGCCGAGCCGAGGGCCCACACCTGGCAGCAGGTGGAGCAGTTGGTGATGGAGCGGTTCACCGCCTGGCGGGGCGCGGCCGGGGTGCAGCCCCAGCTCCCCGGGATCGACGCGGGGATTGATCGCCTAGCCGTGCGACGGTCGGCTGGCCGGCCGCCTCCCGAACAGGAGTGACCATTCGACGAATTTGAAGGACTTTGCCACCTATACGGTGGTTAACTGCTTCAAGTTCGGCCACAGCCATGGTCAACGAACTTGTGAGTCGTGCACTAGAGGCGCGTGCTGCTCAGGATCTCGAACGGTGAGAGGTCGCGAGGCACGTCGGAGACACTGACACCGGTGCCGTTCCGCTGAGCCGACAACGCGGTCGCAACCGAGAGCGTCAGAGCCGATGAGGCGACGGCCAGATCGGGCCAAGCATGCGCCTCTCCATTAGCCGTGCGGACCAGCCGCTCGATCTGAGCTGTGAACCCCAAGGCGACCAGAGGGTGGCTCACGTCTGCGGGCGGGCCGACTGCCGCGCCGTCGATCTCGGCTTCCGGCACCGGCCACACATCGACCCGAGCCACATGGTGCGGGTCGGCCGCCTCGACTGCGGCTTCGGCCACCCGAGCACCCCAGCGCAACGCGGCCCGGGCAGTGCGGCCGCCGGCCGCCTGGAGAACCACGTCGGCGGCATGGTCGAGCCCCTCGACGACATCCAGCCGCGACACGGCCACGGACTCGACTGGAACTCCCAGGGCCGCCATGACAACGGGCCAGAACCCGGTCGCCGGGTCCATGGTCACGCCGCCCCCGAAGGCGAGGGCCCCGTCCGGCCCTCGAGCCGGGTCGGGCACGGCCAGCCTCAGCTCCAGATGGTGCGGGTCCATGGCCGCCACCGCGTCCAGCATCTGGCGCACGGCCGGCGCGTGCAGCAGGTTCACTGCGACCATGACCGGCCTACCTCCGAACGCGGCACCGAGGTCGGCGATGCCGTCGAGGGTGGTGGCGGCGGGCGACTCGACCAGCACAGCCCGCAGCCGGCGGGACGAGGCCAACTCGGCGAGAGCTTCGGCCCGGGCAGCCGGGGGAACGGCGATCACGGCCACGTCGCAGGCCCGGGCCAGCTCCTGAGCCGTCAGCACTGGACAGTCCATCGCCCCGGCGAGAGCAGCCGCTCGAGGTGAGGCGGTAGACCGGGCCGCCACCCCCGCCAGATGCACGCCTCTGGCGGCCCGGACCGCCTCGGCGTGGAGTGTCGCGGCCCGGCCCGCGCCGACGATTCCTACCGACGTCACGCCGGAATAGTCCCACAGACGCCGTGAGAGGGAGGGATGTCTGGCCTAGTTGCGGGAACTCCGAGCCGTTAGTGTCTCGCCGTGCCCGAAGCCGCCCCGCTCGATGACGAGACTCCTGCCGACAACAACGACGAGTCCACCAGGAGCGTTCATCCGCTGCTGGAGATCCAGGAGATCGACACCGAGACGGAGCAACTCCAGCACCGGCGGGCCACCCTCGGGGTGCGCGAGGACCTGGATGGGGCCCGGTCCGAGCAGCGCGAGCGGCAGCGACAGATCGACACGGTAGGTCTGCAACGCATCGAAGTGCTCACCCGCCAGAAGCGCCTGGAGGACGAGGCCGCCATCATCCAGGCCAAGGCCGACAAGGACGACAACCGTCTCTACTCCGGCGAGATCACCGCCATCAGAGACCTTCAGGCCCTCCAGGACGAGATCGCGGGACTGCGTTCCCGCCAGGGCGTGCTGGAGGAACGGGCCATCGAGGCGCTCATGGAAGCCGAAGACTTGAGCAACCAGGCCGACGCTCTGGAGGAGGAAAGCGCCGCCGGCGACGAACGGGTGACGGTGCTTGAGGCCGAACTGGCGGCCGAGGAAGCGGCAATTGACGAGCAGCTGGCGACACTCTCGACGACCCGGACCGAGGTCGCAGCCCGCGCCGAAGCGTCGGCGGTGGCCAACTACGAGCGGCTGCGGCAGACCTTCGGCCCGAGCACAGCCGTAACATTCGATCCGTCCTCAGGCTGCGGATGCCCCCAGCAGATGCCCGCGGTCGAGGTGGCCCGCATCAAGCGCCGCACCGCAGGGGAAGTGCTGGACTGCGCCGAGTGCGGCCGGCTCGTCCTGCGCTGAGGTGTTCCTCTGGTTCGCGGCCTGTGCGGTGGTGGCTGTGGCGCTGGTGTTCGGCAGCAGCGGCGTCGACTACCGCATCGTGGCTCTGGGCTCGGTGCTGCCTCTGGTTGAGAACCTCAGCGGGTCACCATGGGTGCTGCACACGCTGGCCGGCAGTGTCGTGGTGCTTACCGCAGTGATGGCCGTGACCGCGGGACGGGGCCGGCGGCTGCGGCGCCGGCGATGGATCGGCCTGCCCATCGGCTTGCTGGTGTTCCTGGTGGCCAGCGGGGCCTGGTCGCGCACTGCGTTGTTCTGGTGGCCGGTCGGAGGCAGCGGGGGAGTGGGCCACGGGGTTCCCCCTGAGTACGACCGACCCATCGCCATCATCATCGCGTTCGAGCTCGCAGGAATCGCCGCCCTGATCTGGACCGCCCGCCGCTTCGGCCTTTCGGACCCCGACCGTCGCCAAGCCTTCCTCAAGACCGGCCGCCTGACCCGTCCATGAGTGACCGCATCTGAACGCGGAGCCACTAAGAGCGTGGTGGCGGGGAGTCGGCCTGTAGGCGGGATTCTGTCCGGGAGCCCGTTGCCGGGGTCTCCGTGGATGACCATCCATCTTTGCGATCTACCCGGGAGTGTCTGCGGGCGGGCCGCCCTCTCCCTGCTCGATCTTGCTCCGGGTGGGGTTTGCCTAGCCGCTCCGGTCGCCCGGAGCGCTGGTGCGCTCTTACCGCACCGTTTCACCCTTGCCGACCCGGGGCCGGCGGTCTGTTCTCTGTGGCACTTTCCTGCGAGTCGCCTCGACTGGCCGTTAGCCAGCACCCTGCCCTGCGGAGTCCCGACCTTCCTCGATCCGCCTGAGCGGACCGCGGCCATCCGGCCGGCTCCCCGCCACCGCTGCAAGGCTAGTTAGCCTGAAGCCTGGACGCGCCCGGATCCGAAGTGTCCGCCCGACTCGGAGGGAGACCATGACCACGCTCGACGACTACGGCGGATGGCCCGGCGTGCTGGGAACGCTCGCAGCCGGCCGTGACATCGGACCCGGCGAGGCCCGGGCGGCCCTCGGGTCGATCCTCGCGGGCGAAGCAACCGACGCACAGGTGGCCGCATTAATCATCGCCCTGCGGCTCAAGGGCCCATCCGTCGACGAGATGCACGGACTGGTCATGGCCATGCGCGATGCCGCCACGCCGCTCGACCTGCCGCCCGGAACCATCGACATAGTGGGCACGGGCGGCACCGCCGAACGGCGCAGCCACGCCCTCAACGTCTCGACGATGGCGTCGGTGGTCGCGGCCGCGGCGGGAGCGGTGGTGTGCAAGCACGGCAACGTCAAGGCCTCGTCCACATCGGGCAGCTTCGACCTGCTCGCCGCGCTCGGCGTGGACATCGCGCTCACCCCCGAGCGAGTCGCGGCCATGGTGCACACCGTCGGTCTGGGCTTCGCCTTCGCCAAGACTTTCCACCCCGCGATGCGCCACGTGGCCGCGGTGCGAACCCAGATCGGCATCCCGACGGTGTTCAACCTGCTGGGCCCCCTGGCGCACCCGGGACGGGTGGACCGCCAGGTGCTGGGCGTGGCTGAAGCGGGCCTCGCTCCACAGATGGCCGAAGTACTGCGGGCCTCTGGATCGGTTCGCTCGATGGTCGTGCACGGCGACGGCCGCTTCGACGAGCTCTGCACCACGGGCCCCAATCTCGTGATCGAACTGAGGGACGGCGAACTGCGCGAGTTCGAGTTCGACGCCGCCGATGTGGGACTCCGCCGGGCCACCCGCGACGACTTGATCGGCGGAGATGCCGAGGTCAACAAAGGCATATTCTCGGCAGTCCTTGTAGGCGAGCCCAGAGCCGTGGGCGACATGATCGCCCTGAACGCCGCGGCAGGCCTGGTCGTCGCCGAAGTGGTCGACGACCTCGTGGACGGAATCGAGGCCGCCTACGCCGCGATCAACGACGGCCGGGCAGCTCTCAAGCTGGACGAGGTCGTCAGAGCGTCAAGGAGTTGAGCCCCGCGGCGCCCGGCAGCGCGAGACTCCGAGATGGGTGCTTGGCCACCGAGATTCCCCTAAGAGGCCGAGCGGAAAGGTGCGCGAGTCCGGCTCATACGGGCGAGGCCGTGGCCCGAGCGGCCCGTGAGCGCAGCGAACAAGAGCGGGGAACACCCCGCCCCGACCCGAGACGCCTTCGCCTATCCGCGTGGCCTCTAAGGCCCGGCTGGCGTGAGACTCTGGCGCCGCACTCGAGCCGACACCATGAAGCGACTATGGGGCCGTGACCGTCGATACCGAGGCGCTGGCAACCATCGGCCGGGCCGCGGGACTGGGCGCAGTCGGCTTCTGCCGGGCCGAGCCCTTCTCCGACGCAGCCCGGGTCCTGCACGAGCGCAAGCAGGCCGGGCTCCACGGAGGGATGCAGTTCACCTACCGCAACCCGGACCGCTCCACCGACCCGGCCCGGCTGGTGCCCGGCGCGGCCGCACTAGTCGTCGGAGCCCTCAAGTTCGACGCCACACCCTGCGATCGACCAGACGACGGGAGCCCCTACGCCCGGGTGGCGGCCTACGCGAGGGCGGACTACTACACACCGTTGCGAACCGCCCTCGAAGCCATCGCGGAGGCGTTGCGGAGCCAAGGCCACCGGGCTGTGGTGTCGGCCGACGAGAACGGTCTCGTCGACCGGGCCGCGGCCCATCGGGCAGCCATCGGTTGGTGGGGCAAGAACTCCAACCTTCTGGTGCCCGGCTCGGGCAGCCTGGTCGTTCTGGGAGCGGTGGTGACCGATGCTCAGATCATCTCGACCGACCCGGAGCCGGTGGCCGACGGCTGCGGGTCCTGCCGGCAATGCCTGGACGGATGCCCGACCGGGGCGATCGTGACCCCCGGCACGGTGGACGCCCGCCGCTGCCTGGCCTGGCTGGTGCAGGCCGACGGCGTCTTTGACCCCGACTACCGCGTCGCGCTGGGAGACCGCATCTACGGCTGCGACGACTGCTCCGAGGTGTGCCCACCGAACCGGGTACAGATCCGTCGCCCGTCCGGCGCCTCCGGGCCCGACGATCCACAGGCATGGTTACCGGTTCTGGACCTCCTCGAAGCCTCGGACGACGAGCTGATGTCCGCCTTCGGGCGCTGGTACATACCGAGACGCCAGCCTCGCTACCTGCGCCGCAACGCCCTCGTGGTACTGGCCAACGTCGGCCGGCCCTCCGAGCCCCGGGTACGGGCCGCAGTGGATCGGGCTCTGCGCGATCCTGATCCGCTCATCCGGGCCCACGCGGTGTGGTGCGCCCGCCGCCTCGGGCTCGGCCTCGAGGCGCTGTCCGAGCACGACGACCCAATGGTGAGGGCCGAGCTGGAGCGGCCGGTAATACCTCGAGCGGCGGCGTGACCCGTCACCTGCTCGTCACCAATGACTTCCCGCCCAAGGTGGGCGGCATCCAGAACTACCTGTGGGAGCTGTGGCGGCGGCTGCCCCCCGAGGATGTCGTGGTCCACACGACCCCGTACGAGGGCGCGGACGCGTTCGATGCAGCCCAGCCCTTCACCGTCACCCGATCCCGCGAGCCATGGCTGCTGCCGGGACCGCACCTCGTCTCCAGGGTGCGACGCCTGGCTCACAGCCACGCGGTTGATCTGGTGGTGATCGATCCCGCCCTTCCCGCCGGACTGATCGGACCCCGCCTGGGCCTCCCGTACGCGGTGATCGTGCACGGCGCCGAAGTGGCCATTCCCGCCCGGCTCCCGGGCACGCGGCGGCTGCTGGGAAGGGTCCTCGACGGCGCGGCGGGGGTGATCGCCGCCGGTGGCTACGCCGCCCGAGAGTGCGAACGAGCGCTCGGTCGTCCTCTCCCGACCTTCCTGATCCCTCCCGGCGTGGACATCGACCGGTTCAAGCCCCAGAGTGCCGCTGAACGGGTCGAGGCCCGCAGGCGGCTGGAGCTCCCGATCGAAGCCCCCACCGTGGTGAGCGTGTCGAGACTGGTGCCCCGCAAGGGAATGGACACACTGGTCCGGTCGGCTGCGCTGCTGGCGGGTGTCCGCGAGGACCTGCAGGTTGTCATCGCCGGGAGGGGCCGTGACCGGCGCCGCCTGACCCGTCTGGCGGCCAGGGTCCGCGCCCCGGTCCGGATTCCGGGACGCCTCAGCGACGACGACCTGGTCTCTCTCTACGGATGCGCAGACGTCTTCGCCATGCTGTGCCGCACCCGCTGGCGGGGCCTGGAGCAGGAGGGCTTCGGCATCGTCTTCCTGGAGGCGGCTGCGGCCGGCGTTCCCCAGGTCGCCGGGCGCAGCGGCGGCGCCCACGAGGCGGTGGCCGACGGCGAGACGGGGATCGTGCTCGATCCGGCCACGCCCCAGAGCGCGGCGGAGGCCATCGGCGCCCTCCTCGACGACCCCGAGCGCCGCAAGGAGATGGGCGACGCGTCCCGCCGGCGGGCCGAGTCCGACTTCTCCTACGACGTCCTGGCCGGCCAACTCAGCGGCGCGCTTGACGACATGGTCCGGCAGTCTTCGGGCTGAGCAACACACAAATGGGTTGCTCGGCGCGTTGCACCGCAACGACCGGCAACGTTGTTAGTGTCATTCGCGGTGCGGCACTCAACTACAGCCGCATCCATTCTGAGGACTCCAGAGGCCGAGCGGGTAGGGAGCGATTCATGGGAATCTTCGCGAGAGGCCGAGCGAGGCCGTGGCCCGAGCGGCCCGTGAGCGAAGCGAACAAGAGCGGGAGTGACACCGTAGGGACGCGACGGCTGTTCACCTACTCGCGCTCGCTGTAAGTGGCGGTGCCCAACGTGGTCGATCAGGCAACCCAGCGCACCACGATCATGGCTTCACCGGAGCGATGCTTCGACGCGGCAGTCGACTTCGAGCAGTACCCCCGATGGGCACGAGACATCAAGGAAGCACGGATCATCGCGCGGGACCGCGACGGCCGCGCCGTCGACGTCAAGTACCGGGTCACCGCCATGGGCCGCTCCACGACCTACACCCTCAGGTACTTCTACGGATCCGACCCGCTGCGGCTCGCCTGGCGACTCCAGCGGGGTGACGCCACCACCCGTCTCGACGGCGAGTACACCTTCGTTGCCGTTCCCGGCGAGTCGGACACCACCGAGGTGTCGTACCAACTGGCCGTCGAGCTTGCCGTGCCTCTGCCCGGCTTCGTCAAGCGGCGGGCAGAATCGCGCATCATGCAAACCGCGCTCGACGAGTTGAAGGCTTACGTGGAAGCCGGCGCCGGATCCTGAACCCGGCATCCCTAGAGGCGAAATGTTCTGCGGCTTGGACATCGGCGGCACCAAGGTGCTGGGGGTGGCCGTTCACCCCGACGACCTCACGACGCCAGTCGCGGTGCGCCGCGACGCGACTATCGCTGACAGCGACGCGCTATTCGACACGATTCTTCGGACCGTCGCCGCCCTCGAATACGAGTGCGGTGCCCCATTCTCAGCCGTCGGCGTCGGAATCGCCGGGCTGGTCGATTCGAACGGGATGCTCAAGTACTCGCCCAACATCGACGGCGTGCTCGATCTCGACTTGCGCCGTCGCCTGAACTCGGAATGGCGACGACCCGTGGTGGTCGAGAACGAGGCAACGGCAGCAGCCTGGGCGGAGTCGCTCCACGGAGCGGGCCGCGGCTCCCGACATGTTGCCCTAGTGGCGCTGGGCACCGGCCTGGGCACCGGGTTCGTGTTCGACGGGAAGCTGTACCGGGGCTGGAACGGCTTCGCGGGCGAGTCGGGCCATATGACGATTGAGATGTCGGGTCCCGAGCACGTCACTGGGGCGCGCGGCCCTTGGGAGTACTACGCATCCGGCACCGGCCTCGGCCGCCTGGCCCGCCAGGCCGCGGCGCGAGGCGACTTCGACAGCGCCGTCAGCGAAGCAGGCTCGGTGAGCGCCATAAGGGGGGAGCATGTCCACGCCCTGGTCGCCAAGGGAGACCCTGACGCCCTTGTCGTTCTCGACGAGTTCTGCCGCTGGGCCGCGGTCGGCGTGGCCAATCTCGTGCATGTGCTCGACCCGGAGGTGGTGGTAATCGCGGGGGGGCTGATCGACATCGGCGAGCCGCTGGTGCGGGGCATCGAGGCGTGGACGCACCGTCTGGTGCTCGGCGGCGACCACCGGCGAAGGGTGCAGGTGGTCCCGGCCCGGCTCGGAAGCCAGGCCGGCGCGATCGGCGCCGCCCTGCTCGCTGCGGAGGCCGCGTGATGCGGGTCGGGATACTGACCGGCGGCGGCGACTGCCCGGGTCTCAATGCCGTGATCAGGGCAGTAGTGCGCAAGGCGGAGCGGCACTACGGATACCGGGTGATCGGGTTCCTCGACGGCTGGCGGGGGGTGGTGGACAACGACTGGGTACAACTCGACGTCGAAGCCTGCCGGGGCCTGCTGCCGAAGGGCGGCACGATGCTGGGCACCTCGCGGCACACGCCGTTCAGCCTTCCCGACGGCATGTCCCGGGCCACTGAGACGATCCGCGGGCTCGAGCTGGACGCGCTGATCGCGATAGGAGGCGAGGGCACCCTGTCGTGCGCATCCGAGATGTCGGACCGCGGCTTCTGTGTCGTCGGCGTCCCCAAGACGATCGACAACGATGTCGGCATGACCGAGCGGACATTCGGTTTCGACACCGCCGTGACCGTGGCCACCGAGGCGATCGACCGGCTCCACACCACGGCCGAGAGTCACGCCCGCGTCATCTTCGTCGAGGTGATGGGCCGCAATGTGGGCCACATCGCCACGTGGGCCGGGATCGCGGGGGGCGCGGCCTACACCCTCGTGCCCGAGGAGCCCTTCGACCTGGACGACCTGTGCGCGGCCCTGCAACGTCGCCGGGCCCGGGGCCGCTACGCCTCCATAGTGGTGGTGGCCGAGGGCGCCCGACCCCGACCGGGCACGCTGGAGGTGGCCGAGCCTCCGGTCGACGAGTACGGCCACAAGCGCCTCGGCGGAATCGCCAACGTGATCGCGGCCGAAGTGGAGGCCCGGACCGGCCTGGAGACCCGGGTCACCATCCTCGGGCACGTGCAGCGGGGAGGTTCGCCCACCCCGTTCGACCGGGTGCTGGCCACCCGGTTCGGGGTGGCGGCCATCGACGCGGTCCACGATGGAGACTTCGGCCGGATGGTGGCCCTGCGGGGCGGCGCCATCGAGCTGGTGTTGTTGCAGGAGGCCACCGCCCGCCTGAAGCCCGTGGGCCGCGACCTGCTGGCCGTGGCCAACACCTTCTTCGCCTGAGGCTGCCACTCGGAGCCGGCGCGGGCGCCTAGCCCTCCTCGCCCTCCTCGTCGGCGGGCGCAGTAGTGGTGGTCGCCGGCGCGAAGTCGGGCTGGAACTGCTCGTAGGCGCTGGTTCGCAGGACCGATCCGGGCTCGGCGTCGGCGTCGCTGGTGGGGACCGACACCTCCTGGCCGTCGAGCAGGATCCTGACCCCCTCGACACTCTCCGTCTCGGAGGCGGTGAACACGAGTTGGGCCGCCGCGAACCGCAGCTCGTCGGCGGAGGGTGGCTGATCCGCGCCCTCCGGCGACAGGTGCACGATGTCGACGGTGGCGACGCCGTCCATGACGGTGGCGCTGAGGATCTCGAACAGCTCGAGGGTGTTGAAGTAGCCGGCATCCGACTCCTCGGCCGAAGTCGCTTCTCCGAACAGGGTCGCCAGCACATCAGCCAGGGTGGCGTTGCGATTCACCTGGCGCTGCACGCCCACCACGATGGTGCGCTCGATGTCCTGGGGGTTGGTCAGGAGGTACACGGTGCGGGGCTCGGTCAGGGGAGCGGGAACGGTGGTGGTGGTGGACGCCGTGAATCCGGGCCGGAGGCTCTCGGGGAGGTCGTCCGGATCGATGGCCTGGGCCTCCTGATCGGTCGGCAGACCGCAGCCCGAGGCCGCGGCCGCGGCCAGCACCAGGGCCGCCCCGCCGAGGAGGAGGCGGACGCCGTGCCGGCGGATGGGGCGAGGCCGCGACCTCACAGGGTCAGAGCCCCCTCCGGCGCGTCACCAGTGGAAGTCACCGGCAGCTCGACCACGAAGCGGGCGCCCCGGGTCGAGTCCGGGCGGTCCTCCACCCAGACCCGGCCGCCGTGCAGTCCCACGTGCTCGGCCACCAGGGCCAGACCCAGGCCCGATCCCGAGTCCTTGCCCCGCCGCCCGCCGGCACGGCCCCGGTGGAACCGGTCGAAGATCAGCTTGCGCTCCGCGGGGATCACCCCCGGGCCGTTGTCCTCAACGCCGAGACGTACCAGGCCGTCGTGCCGGTCGAGGCTCACCCGCACCTCGCCGTCGCCGTACTTGGAGGCGTTCTCGACCAGGTTCGACACCACCCGGCCGAGGCGGCGCTTGTCGGCCAGCAGCACGGTTGCCTCCATGCCGGCGGCGGCCTCGAAGTCGACCACCGCGGTCGAGTCGAGCCCGAACTGGAAGATGGCGTGCTGGACGAACTCGACGATGTGCACCTCCTCGGCCTCCAAGTCGGCGGTGCCGACGTCGTAGCGGTTGATCTCCAGCAGATCCTCCACCAGCCGCCGGAACCGGGAGATGTCGTCGCTGAGCAGGTCCAGCGCGGTGCGGCCCCGATCGCCCAGCTCGTCGGCCATGTTGTAAAGCACCTCCACCGAGGCCGTCAGGGTCATCAGGGGGGACCGCAGCTCGTGGCTGACCTCCGATGCGAAGCGGGCGTCGCGGGCGATCCTCTCCTCGAGGGCCCGGGCCATCTCGTTGAACGAGGCGGTCAGCGAGGCCAGGTCGGCGTCGTCGGGCGGCGTCAGCCGGGTGTCCAGCGCGCCGGCGGCCAGCGCCTCGGCCGCAGTCCGCACCTTGACCAGCGGGTTGAGCATCCGGCCCGCGGCCCACCAGCCGACGGCCGCGGCGAACATGGTGGTGACTGCGGCCACACCGAAGAGGATGAAGGCCAGCGTGTCCAGCGTGTCCTCGATGTCGTCGAGGGGAGCGGCCTCGAAGTAGATGGCGTCGGTCGGGGGGCCGGGTATGGGGACGGCGGACACGACGGCGGCCCGGGAGCCGATCGTGGTGCGCATCCGCGCCGGCGTCCCCGACTCGACCAGCTCCAGCAGCGAGGCAGGGACCGTCTCCCGATTGAACACGAGGGGGTCGGCCGAGGTCCACTCATCGCCGACCCGCAGCAGCGGGAACGTGCCCGAGGTCTGCCTCAGCCTCTCGACGATGGCCCGGCGGCCTTCATCGTCGGTCTCGGCGGTGAGCTCGTTGCGCACGCGCCGGCCGTTGTTGACGAACACCGAGAAGGCGGTCTCGTCGCGCTCCTCCAGGAGGTTCTGGCGGGTCAGGGCCAGGGTGGCGAACGAGATGGTGGATGCCAGCAGCAGCCCACCGATGGCGAAGGCGGACGTGATGCGGCGGCGCAGTCCCCGCCTGACGAAGAGGGGCAGGAACGTCGGGCGCCGCACGCGCTTCTCCGCCAGCCCTTATGGTTGGAGCTTGTAGCCGAGCCCGCGCACGGTCACGACATGGCGCGGGTTGGCCGGGTCGGGCTCGATCTTGGTTCGCAGCCTGCGCACGTGGACATCGACCAGCCTGCCGTCCCCGAAGTATCCGAGGCCCCATACCCGTTCCAGCAGCACTTCCCGGCTGAAGATGCGGCCCGGGGTGGACGCCAACTCCACGAGCAACCGGAACTCGGTCTTGGTGAGGTGGGCCTCGGTGCCGGACACGCGTACCACTCCCTCGTCGGGGAGGATCTGCAGGTCGTCGAAGAGGATCTCGCTGCTGCCGTCGTCGGAGCTCCGCGCCCGCCGCAGCAGTGCCCGGATGCGGGCTGAGAGCTCCTTGGGAGCGAAGGGCTTGGTGAGGTAGTCGTCGGCGCCGGCCTCGAGGCCGGCCACCACGTCATGGGTGTCGGATCGGGCCGTGATCATCACAATGGGCACATCGCTCGACTTCCGGATGGCCCGGCAGATATCGAACCCGTCGATTCCCGGAAGCATGATGTCGACCAGGACCACGTCGGCGGGCACGCGGTCGAACGCGGCCAGAGCCTCCTCGCCGGAGGCGACCTCGTCCACTTCCCAGCCCTCGTCCTCGAGCGCCAGCCGGAGCGCGGTGCGGATGCGCTCGTCGTCCTCCACGGTGAGGATCCGGGTGGTCACGAGCCTCGAGCCCTCCGGGACTCACCGACCCGGGCGCGGACCGTGCCACCGGGCTGCTGGGCCCGCCACTCGGCCGCCGCCCTCAGGGTCAGCACGGCCACGATTCCCGTTCCTGCCGCCGCCCCGACCGCGGCGCCGAGCCCGACCAGGCCGGCGGTGGTGGTGCAGCCCCCGTCACAACCCAGGTCCATCACCGCGAAGCCGATAAGGCCTCCGCACACACCGGCGACGATGATGGCCGAGAACGCCAGTACCCGGGCCAGGAGCGAGGGCGAAGAGTCGGGCGGCACGGTGCCGCGCTGGTCCAGCACCACACCGAAGCCTAACCCAGCGGCAGCACCGCTCGGAAGGGTGAACCGCCCAGGGTCAGGAATGCTGGCCGAACCTTGTCGCTCGGTGCTGGCACACTGTGGAGATGCGTGGCAAGTCGCGAGACGGCTTGTGACCGCTGAGGTCAGGGGGCGGCCGCCTGATGGGACGGTCGGGTTCCTGCATGTGGACATGGACGCCTTCTATGCCGCGGTCGAGGTGAGACGGCGTCCCGAACTGCAGGGCAGGCCGGTCGTGGTGGGGGGCACCGGCAACCGGGGCGTGGTGGCCGCGGCCAGCTACGAGGCACGGGTCTTCGGAATCCATTCGGCCATGCCCTCGACCCGGGCTCGCCGGCTGTGCCCCCATGCCGTGTTCCTGCCCGGCGACCACGCCCACTACGGCGAGGTGTCGACGCGGGTGATGGCCATCCTCACCGACATCACCCCGCTGGTGGAGCCCCTGTCGCTGGACGAGGCCTTCCTCGACGTGCGGGGGGCGACCAGGCTCCTCGGCCCCGCCCCCGAGCTGGCCGCCAGGATCCGGGCCCGGATCCTGGAGAAGGAGCAGCTCACTTGCTCGGTCGGCGTGGCCTCCAGCAAGTTCATGGCCAAGCTGGCAACCGAGCGGGCCAAGCCCCGTGTCGAGCCCTCGGGGCCGGTGTGGGGTCCTGGGGTTCACGTCGTGGCGGCCGGCACCGAGCTCGACTTCCTGCACCCGCTGCCGGTCACCGCGCTCTTCGGTGTCGGGCCGGCCACGTCGCGGCGCTTGACGCGGCTCGGGGTCGAGACGGTGGGCGACTTGGCCTCCATGCCGGAATCGTCGCTGACGGCCGCTCTGGGCACCGCCGCCGGCCGCCAGCTCCATCGACTGGCCAACGGCATCGACGACCGGCCGGTGGTCGTGAACCGGCTGCCCCGCTCGATCAGCCACGAGGAGACCTTCAGCCGGGATCTTCATGCCGAATCGGCACTCGAAGCCGAGGCCACCCGGATGGGCGACGCCGTGGCCCGCCGGCTGAGATCGTCCAGGCTGGTGGCCCGCACCATCGTGTTGAAGGTGCGCTTCGGCGACTTCAAGACCATCACCCGCTCGGTGACTCTTCCGGAACCCACCGACGGCACCCGCGATGTGGTAGCCGCAGCTCGCGATCTGCTGACCCAGATCGACACCACACCGGGCGTCCGCCTCTTGGGCGTGGGAGCGTCGGGGCTGATCGACGCCACCACCCAGCAGCTGACCTTCGAGGACAGCTCCGAACCTCACGACGCAGCCGAGCACGTGGCCGACCGGATAAGGGACCGCTTCGGCTCGTCCGCCATTGGCCCGGCCGCAGCCGTCCGCGCCGGCAGGGGCCTGCGATCACCACTGGATGCCGAGCGGCCCTGGGGACCCGACGCTGCCGATCCGCGATCCGGCTAGAAGCAGTCAACTCGAAGCGTCGGAAATGGCTCGACGCGGGGCACTCGAATCCGGCTATCGTCAAGGCAGATATGCACGGCTGCTGCACATGCCAACGGTGCCGGAGGTGATGGCGTGCCGTTGTCAGAGGACGAACAGCGCATCCTCAGCGAGATCGAGTCGCACCTCTATGAGAGCGACCCGGAACTGGCCCGCGAGGTAGCCGAGACCACCGTCTACTCCCACGCGTTCCGCAACATCAAGTGGGCGGCTCTCGGGTTGCTGGCCGGAGTCGTGTTGATGGTCTGGCTGCTGTCGATCTCATACCTGCTGTCGTTCGGCGGATTCCTCGTGATGCTCCTGTCGTTGCTGTTCCTGGAGCGCAACGCGCGTCGGGTCGGAAAGGCCGGACTCGGGCAGATGACCCAGTCCATGCGGGGCGGAAGGCTCCGTCACGTGGTCGGCGGCGCCGGTTCCCGGATGAGGGAGCGCTACGACCGCGACAACCGCAACGGCGACTGACCCACTTCCCGAGATTCCCGTGGTCAAGGACCGCTGAGGTCCTCAACTACAGGGATTTGGCTCTGAAGAGAGTCGACGGGTCGAGCGCGGCGACCAGCCGGCGCGACAGGGTCGCCTGGTTCCGGCATGCGACGATCACCCGCGAGCCGACCACGGCGGCCCGCACGGCCATCGACTCGGGCGTGCTGCGGGCGTAACGCCCATGGGTGGCCAGCACCGCAAGTTCGGTGATGGGGCCCACCGCGGGGAGGACCGCAGTGACCCGCCGAGCCAGCTCGACCGGCGTCTCGAATGGTCTGGGGACGAGCCGGGCCAGCGCCAGAGCCTCGACGGCATCGCTCCACCACTCCTCGATCAGGCCGGCCGGATCGCCGGCCAGGCCGGCTCGGATCCGGCGGCGACCGAGACGTCGCAGCACGGGCACAGATCCGAGCATCAACCCCACCGCCGCGAGCACCACTGCGCCGACCACCACCAGCCGGGGCACACCCGCGCCGAGGGCATCGGCCGAGCCGGCGTCGCCGGCCCCATCCGGCACCCCGGAGAACTCCGAACCCGAGTCCTCGCCTCCGTCCGACGGGTTCGGAAACCCGGCGAATCCGGATCCGTCCGTGCCGCCCTCGGCCGACGCCGGCGCAAGGTCCTGCCGGGGGGAGTCCACCGCGGCCTCCGGCTGGAGGCCGGCCTGATTGGCCACGTGGCCGGTGATGGCGAAGTCCCCGGGGGCGCCCCGGCCCGGCGTCGGCTCGAAGCGGACCCATCCGGTGCCCGCGAAGTACACCTCGGGCCAGGCGTGGGCATGCTCCCCCCGAACGACGTACGCCCCCTGCTCGCCCCGGCCTGAGTCCCAGTCGCCCCAAGTGAAGCCGACCGCCACCCGGGTCGGCAGGCCGATGCTGCGGGCCATGGCCGCATAGGCCGACGCGAACTGCTGGCAGTAGCCGGCGCGGACGTCGAAGAGGAACTCCTCGAGGCTGTCTATGCCGGGGCCGGAATGCACGTCCAGGTCGTACCGGAATCCGCCGTCCAGCCGGAAGTAGTCCTGCAGCAACAGGGCCCGGTGATAGTCCGAACGGGCATCGGCGGTGACCCGCTGAGCCTCGGCGAGTACGACACTGCGTGTGCCGGCGGTCAGGTGGGTGTTGAACGCCAGGAAGTCGGGCTCGAGCATCGACGTGTCGACGTCGCGGAGCCGGTCGGGGTCATCGATCACCGGCACGGCCGACTCCACCGCGTAGGTGAACCGGCCCGGGCCTTGCAGCGCGGCACGCCGCGACTTGATGAGCGAGCCCGAGGCGGCCTCGTACTCCAACGCCACCCCGCCGTCGTCGATGACTCTCCGCAACTCGTAGGCCACCGGCAGGTAGGAGTTGCCCAGTCCTGTCAGCGAGACGGCCTGGACGACAGGAGATCCGGCCACCGCCGGATCGAGAGTGGTCGGCAGGGGCCCGACCGCTTCCTCGTAGTTCGAGCGCGCCCTCCACCCGTTCCCGTCGAACTCGTCGAGCGAGGTGAGCCTCCAGTACTGGCGCTCATCCTGGGGCACGGCCACCGTGAACAGCTCCCGGTCGGAGAGTTCGATGAGCCGGCTGCGAATCTGGACGAACGGGCTGACGAGGACCCTCGGACTCTCACCGTCGGTATCGGCGATCCCGGCGGGTGTGGAGGAGGCATCAGGCGACTGGGACGCGAAGTCGGCCCACGGCTCGGGATCCGGGCTGGGGCGGTCGACCCACGGCGCGGCTTCGGTGACTTCGAAGCGGGCGAGATCGATCCACGGCTCGGCGCCCGCGCCCGGCAGCCGGGGCCCGGCCACGGCTCCGGCCACCACGGCCAGCATCAACGCCGCGCCGCCGGCGCGGGCCATGGCGAGCGCACCCCGTCCCGGTCGGGACTCGATCCACGCATCGAGGCGCCGGTTGCGCAGCCACAGGGTGAACATGCTCGCTCCGAGCGTCCCGCTGAAGAGCGCTCCGTGAACGACGGCCCCGTCGCCCGTGCCCGCCGCGATCGTGAACCCGTACACCGCCGAGACGGGGAGTACGGCGGAGACCGCGGCACGCATACGGAAGGCGGCGGTGTCGGCCAGGAACGCGGTCAAGCCCAGCGCGGCACCCGCACACAGCACCAGGCCCGGAACCGGAACGACCGGGGCCTCCGATGCGTTGATGACGCTCCAGGAGTCCACCGCGTGATCGCGCGCCGCAGCGACGGTGTCGAGAGTGGGGAGCACGAGCCACGCCGTCTCGGCGTAGAGCAGCATGGTGGCGGTGATGACGAGCCCGCCGCCCCACAGCAGTGCCGCAGAAGGCGTGGACAGCCCGGCGCGCCGGGCCGCGGCTGCGATCACGTGAGAGACGACCGCCATCGCCAGAACGTCCCGCAGGAACGACGAATCGGTGAACAGCCGCGACATGCCCGACGCGACGACGACGGTCACCGAGACGAGGGCGGCCTCCGAGAACCAGTCGTAAGAGCGAGCGCCGCGGGGCGAACCTGGAACAGGTCCTGGGGCGCGGTTCATGGGTGGACTGCCGCCCTGCGGCCCGCCATTGAGGCCAGCCGCCACAATCCGGGCAACTGGCCGGGCCCGGTCAGGTGAATCCAGCCGCCCTCGATGTCCGCGGCGGGCGAGGTGAGGCCGCGGTGTCCGGCGCCATGGGTGATGACCATCCAGGCGCCGAGGCGCCGTGCCAGCCCGTGGCGGGAGCCTTCGTCGTCTATGGCCTCGGGGGAGGCCGTGACCGCCACCACAACCGACGCGCCGCCGATCGTCTCCACGTCGATGGTGGGCCGCCCGCCCTCCAGCACGGCCAGGAACTCCAGCGCCGCGCCGACGTCGTAGCGGTTCGCGAGCATGGGCGTGCCGCGGCCGTCGGTCGTGAGGATCCGGGCCTCGTCACCGTTGCGGAGCACCGCGCAGACGATGGAGGCTGCCACTGACGTCGTGTGATCCTGCACGGCTGCCAGATCCCCGGGCGGACGGGTGTCGACCACCACCGTGAGTCGGCCCGGGCGGGAGGGCTGGAATCGGCGCACCATGAACTCGTCGAGCCGCGCCGTCGAACGCCAATGGATGTGGCGGAGGTCGTCGCCCTCGGCATAGGGGCGAAGCACATCGAACTCCTCGCTGGAGAGCCCGAGAGACCGGCGACGGAACTCGAGGGGCAAGGACAGATCGCCACCGACCGGCAGGCTCGGCGCGGCCAACTGCTCGACCGGTGGATGCACGACCACCCGGGTTCGGCTACCGGTGATGCGTCGCCGGCGAGCCAGCCCCAGACCGTCGACGTCGGTGAGCAGCGTGGGTCCGATTTCCAGGACGCCCCGGCGGGCGGGCTGCAGGCGATAGCGCCGCGTCGCGGCAGTGCCGCCCGGCACCGGCGCGACGCTGCAACGAACGTCGCCTCCGCCGGTGACCGTCTCCGAGACTCGCACGGTCGGGGATGGCAGGCGCGCCCGGTTCGTCACCTCCAGTTGCACGTCCAGCGGATCTGAGACGGCCACCATCGTCGACGAGACCCGGCGCCTGATCGACAGCCGGGATGGATGGGCAAGGCGCAAGGCCAGGGCGATCACCACCGCCGCCGCGGCGGTGAGGCCGATGACGTGGAGCTCGGCGATGGCGAAGGCCCGCCCGCCGACGACCGCGGCGATCCCTACCCCCAGCAGCTTCCAGCCGACCGGGGTCGGCATGTCACCGCCCCTTTGGAGCTGCGCGAGCGAGTGCCGGCGCCTCGCGGTGCAGCAGCGTCACTCCCGCTCCTGTTCGCTGCGCTCACGGGCCGCTCGGGCCACGGCCTCGCTCCGCGTATCGCGGATTCCCAGCATTGGTGCCGCCTATCCGCTCGGCCTCTGGCGGGGCACGGGCACGGAGTCGATTATCTCGGTGACGATGTCGCTGGACCGCAGACCCCGCACACGGCTGTCGGGCTTGGGCAGGAGCCGGTGAGGCAGCATGGCTGGGGCCAGCGCCTTGATGTCGTCGGGTGTCACGTAGTCGCGGCTCGCCGACGCTGCCCTGGCCCGTGCCACCCTGAGCACGGCCAGCACCCCCCGGGGCGACAGGCCCAGCGACAAGCCGGGATGGCGGCGGGTGGCGCCGGCTACCTCGAGCAGGTAGGAGCGCAGCGGGCCCGATACGTGGACCTCATCCAACTGGTCGGACATCCACCGCACTACGGCCGCGTCGGCAACCGGCTCGATCAGGTCGACCGGCTCTTGAGCGCCCCGGTCCATCAGGATCGAGTCCTCGGAGGCGCGATCCGGGTAGCCCACCTGGAGGCGCATGAGGAAGCGGTCGAGTTGGCTCTCCGGCAGCGGGTACGTGCCCTCGTACTCCAGCGGGTTCTGGGTGGCAATCACCGTGAAAGGCGATTGGAGGTGCCTGGTGACGCCGTCGAGCGTCACCTGCTGCTCGCCCATGGCCTCCAACAGAGCCGACTGGGCCTTGGGGGAGGCCCGGTTGATCTCATCGGCCAGAACGATGTTCGAGAACACCGGCCCGGGCCGGAACTCGAATGTCCCGCTGGCCCGGTTGAATACCGACGTTCCGGTGATGTCGACCGGAAGGAGGTCGGGAGTGAACTGGATCCGGCCGAAGCTGACATCGACGCTGCGGGCCAGCGCCTTGCCGAGAGTGGTCTTGCCGACACCGGGAACGTCCTCGATGAGCACGTGGCCCCCGCACACCAGGGCGAGAATGAGCAACTCGATGACCTCGCCCTTGCCTTTGACCGCGAACTCTATGTTCTGGTGAATGAGCTTGAACTGCTCGTCGAAGCGTCCCATCGCGGCCAGCGTATATCCGCTCGGCCCCTAGGCTTTCGGGGTGTGAGCACCGTGTTCGCCGCCAAGTCGGTCGTGCGGGCGACCAGGGCCCTGGCGACACGGCCGCGACTGTGGCCGACGGCCCTGGTTCAAATGGCCCGCTTCGCTCCCGACCGCTGGTGGCGCCGGCCCCCGTTCGTGCCGCTGCCTCCCGTTGAACTCGCCCGCTTCAGGTCGGAGACCATGTACGGCGATGCTCAGGTCCCGCCGTCGCCGGCCGACATAGTCGTCTGGCTGGAGTGGTGCCGGGCCCAGAACCGCTCAGCCTCTAGCAGATCGCGCCGGTCCGGCTAGCCTGCCCGGGATGTCCGGGGTGCTCGTCCTCAACGCCACGTTCGAGCCGCTGGCGGTGGTGAGCGCGCGGCGCGCCGTATGCCTGGTACTGGCCCAGAAGGTCGAGATGCTGCACGCCACGGGCCGGGCCTTCCGGTCGGAGAGGCGATCGGTGGAGGTGCCCTCGGTAGTACGGCTGAGCCACTACGTGAGCGTGCCCCGTCCCAGGCACCGCTCCCCGAACCGGCGGGCGGTGTTCGCCCGGGACCGCGACTCCTGCCAGTACTGCGGCGACCGGGCCGAGACTATGGATCACGTAGTGCCCCGCAGCCGCGGCGGGATGCACACCTGGGAGAACGTGGTCGCGGCCTGCAGGCGCTGCAACGCCAAGAAGCGGGACCGCCTGCCCAGCGAGAGCGGCATGCGGCTGCGACGCCGTCCCGAGGCGCCGTCACCGTCGACCTGGGTAGAGATCGCCGCGGGAGGGGTGCCCGATGTCTGGACCGCCTACCTGCGGCCACGAGGCGATCTCCGCACCGCGTGAGCCGGCCTGACGGGCCTTCCGGAATGGAGTCCGGGGGCGCGGCGACCTGCTCGAGCGTTCATCCGTGGAAGGTCGAGCGCTTGCACGGCCCGGTCTCGGACCTGCTCGAGACAGCCGAGCCCCCGGCAACCGCGGCGCGGCTGGCCAGGATTCACAGCGTCACCAGGCCCGGTCTGGTGCTGGGCAGCACGCAGAGGCTCGAGATTGCGGACGTGAGCAGAGCGGCGGACGCGGGAGCAGAGGTGCTGCGACGTCGTAGTGGTGGGGGAGCCGTGCTGCTGCGTCCCGGAGGCCAGGTCTGGGCGGACTTCTTCATTCCGGCCTCCGACCCGCTCTGGAGCGACGATGTGACCCTTGCCGCTCAGTGGGTGGGCGAGCTGTGGTCCGCGGTGATCCAGCCCTTCGTCGCCCAACCGGCCTCGATCCACTCGGGCCGGCTCGTAGCCGACCGGTGGGGGAGGCTGGTGTGCTTCGCGGGCGCCGGTCCCGGGGAGGTCTTCGTCGACGGGCTCAAGGTCGTGGGGGTCAGCCAGCGCCGCAGCCGGCAGCGGGCCCGCATTCAGACCACGGCCCGGCTGCGGTACCTGGCCGCGAACCGCGAGGCATCCCATCACGATCCCGACGAGCTGGAACTCCTGGACCTTGCACAGGCCGATCGGGTGGCGGGCCGGGCAGTGATGGCCACCCGCGCCGGCTCCGTCCCGGCCACCGAGGCCGACTTGACCGAAGCCCTGCTTCGGGCCCTGGAAACCCGGTCTGCTCCTGACAAGAGCCTCGTGAAGAGATAGCGAGGGATTTGGCGCGCTGAACTTGCGTGGTGGTGCAAAAGGGAGTACAGTGGTGCGCTGTGGCGTGCTCGGGAGAAATTTGGCATGCGCCGGAGAGGGCCTTGACGCGATGCGGGCGGGTGGTACCGCCAGTATCTAGCCGCTTCGCAATCCGTCTCGGGCCAAGGGCGTGAGCGTCGGCCATGGTCGCCCATCACGCCTTGTTCGTCGGCGTCCACGAGCACACCCTAGACGGCAAGGGCCGGCTCATCCTTCCGTCAGGGTTCCGCAGCCACCTGAGTGGCGGGGCCTACATAACCGCGCTCGACTCCTGCGTGGGCATCCTGCCGGTCGACGAGTTCGCGGAGACCGCCGAGCAGCTCCGGTCGCAGGTGGGCGGCGAGCAGGTGGACATCAACGCACTGCGGAGCTTCGCGGCCCAGGCCGACTTCGTGGTGCCCGACGGCCAGGGGCGCATGCGGATCCTGCCCCACCTCCGGGAGGCCGCCGGGTTGGAGCGCAAGGTGATCGTCACCGGCATGATCCGCCGCATCGAGGTCTGGAACCCCGACCGCTGGGCGGAGGTCCAGTCGGTGGGTACCGAGCGGCTGGCCGACGCCATCACCCACGGAAGAGGGATCGCCAGTGTCTGATCGCGGCGCCCTCCCACTCCAGCAGTCCCACCCCGATCCGCGACACCCAACCAACCACTCACACCGACCCCAAGACCAGGCCAACCGCCCGCACCGAGGCAGCGATCGAAGCGCTGCCCGGTCATGTGCAGTTCCCCGATTGGCAGATGGAAGACCCGTACTCCGCCCGCTTGCCATTAGCTCGATCGGGGGAGAAATCCCGACGTGCGCCGTCGGTCGGGGAACTGCAGATGACCGGGCGCCAGTCCGCCCCACGGCTTGCGAGCACACAGCCGGTCGGTCCGGCCCGCCCGACGTGACAGCCGGTACCGGAGGTGGCCCGAGTGCCTACCACCTGCCGGTCATGTGCAGCGAGGTTGTGGAGATGCTGGCCGAGGTTCCAGACGGCGTCGTCGTCGACGCCACCGTCGGCGGAGGAGGCCATGCCGAAGCCCTCCTGGCCCGCGCTCCGCACCTGAGCCTGGTCGGCCTGGACCGCGACCCCGACGCGCTCCGGGCCGCCGCCGAGCGCCTAGCCGGCTACGGCGACAGGGTCGCCCTGCGCCATGGGAGGTTCGATGCGCTCGGTGACGTCCTGGACGAGATCGGGCAACCGCGTATCTCCGCCTGCCTGTTCGACCTGGGAGTCAGCTCCGCCCAGCTCGACCGGCCCGAACGCGGCTTCAGCTACCGCCTCGACGGCCCGCTCGACATGCGGATGGATCCGACCGCCGGCGTGACCGCAGCAGACATCGTCAATCACGCCGACGAGCGCACTCTGGCCTCATTCCTCCGTCGCAACGCCGACGAGCGGCAGAGCCGCCGCATCGCGGCCGCCATCGTGGCCCGACGACCCTTCGCCACCACCACACAACTCGCCCGGGTCGTGGCCGAGGCCGTCCCCGCCCCGGCTCGCCGTCGCTCCCATCCCGCCCGGCGCACCTTCCAGGCCTTGCGCATCGAGGTGAACGCCGAGCTGGAGATCCTCGAGACGGCCCTGACCGTCAGCATCGATCGCCTCGTCGGCTCTGGACGCTGCGTCGTGCTGTCGTACCATTCCGGGGAGGACCGGATCGTCAAGTCGGTGTTCAGACGCACCGCGGGCGAGTCCCCGCCGCCCCGGCCGGGCCTGCCACCGCCACCCGGCTCCGAAGCCACGGTGCGGCTGCTGGGACGGCGGGCCCGCACACCGACCGAGTCGGAGAAGGCCGCCAACCACAGAGCGAGCGCAGCACGACTGCGAGCGGTGGAACGCCTGCCGGGCGAGCCTGGGGCCGATCCGCTCGGCCTCTGAGGATGACTGATGGCACCGCAGCCGCAGCGGCGAGCTTCCCAGCGAACCGCCGGTGCGCCCGCGACGAGACCCGAGCGGCCGTCACCAGACCTGAAGGTCGCCCCAGCGCCGGCTGCTGCCCGCCGTTCGATAGGCGGCGTCACCACGCTGGTGGCCTTGGGCCTGTTCGCCGTATGCCTGGCTATGGCCGCGCTGCACGCAGTGCTGGTCGAGAATCAAGCCTCCCTCGATGACCTGATCGAGCACAACGAGCAGCGCTACCAGCGGATCGAGCAACTGCAGGCGGAGATCGCCTACCTCGACTCCCCGGAGGGCCTCGCCGGCCAGGCACAATCCGCAGGTCTCGTCCCGGCAGCCGATCTGGCCGTCCTCACCCCGGTCGGCCCGGACCGGCTCCCGCCACCCGAGGCCGATCCCTTCGATCTCGAGTCCTCGGGCTGGACGCCCCCGCCATCCACAACCCCGGCCGCAGGAGCCCTAGGAGCAGGAGCCCCAGAGCGCGGGAATCCGGCCGGATGAGTCCGACCTCGCGGCGCTTCGATGCCTCGGCGCGGCATCCCAGCCGCGCCGGCTCCACCGGCAGGTCCCGGCCCACGCCGCCGCTGCCGCTGGTAGGCCGCGGCCGGGTGGTGACCGTGCTGGTGGTCCTGGCGCTCGCCCTGGGAGGCCTCGTCTACCGCATCGTCGACGTGCAGGCCACCCCCGACCAGCGCGTCCTCGAGGAGGTGTCCAACCCTCTCGGCGAGATAATCGTGCCCGCGCCCCGCGGGACGGTGTTCGACCGCAACGGACGCACCATCGCCCTGTCGCTGCCGGCCGCCACCGTGGTGTCCGACCCCCGGCTGATCACCGATCCCCACAGTGCCGCCGCCGCCCTCGCCGAGGTGATGGGCATCGAGGCGGAGGCCCTGCTCGACAGCCTGCGGGGCGACGGAGCCTTCCGCTACGTGGCCCGCCAGGTCGACGCCGATGTCGGGGAACAGGTCACCGCCCTGGGTATCGACGGGATCAGGGTCATCCCCGAGCCTCGGCGCGAGCATCCCAACGGCGAATGCTCCGCGCTGGCCGTCGTAGGGCGGGTCAACATCGACCACATGGGCATGAGCGGCATCGAGGAGAGCCACGACGAGCACCTGTCGGGTACTGCCGGCCGGGTGATGAAGGAGGTCGGCGTAGACGGCACGACCATCCCGGGGGGCCTCGAAGAAGTGACCGAGCCCATCCAGGGGCGGGACGTGACCGTGACCCTGGACCGCAACATCCAGTACCAGGCCGAGTCGATGATGCTCGAGGCTGTCGCCGACGCGGGAGCCTCCTCGGGCGTGGCCCTGGTCGCGCTCCCGGCCACCGGTGAAATCGTCGCCATGGCCAACGTGGCCAGAGGCTCCAACGGGATCGTCGACTGCACGCGCCAAAATCTGGCGGCAACCTGGAGCTACGAACCGGGATCAGTCTTCAAACCGGTGACCGCGGCGGCCGCCCTGTCGAGCGGGATGGTGTTCGAGCATGTGGCCATCGACGTGCCGTCGTACCTCACGATCTGGGAGCACCGCTTCGAGGACACCCCTACCCACCCGGACACGCAGTGGACTCCCACGGAGATAGTCGCCCGGTCGTCGAACATCGGCACCATCAGGATGGCGCAGATGACCGGCGAGGAGAAGCTGTACCGGACCATTCGGTCCTTCGGCTTCGGGGCCCGCACCGCCCTCGGCTTCAAGGGAGAGTCCAGAGGCATCCTGCTGCCGCTGAGCCAGTGGAGCGGACTCAGCCTCCCCAACATGGCCATCGGCCAGGGCCTGGCCGTGACCCCGCTGCAGATCCTCCAGGCCTACAACACCATCGCCAACGGCGGGGTGCGGGTGCCGCTGAAGCTGATCGTCGACGACGCCGATGCCGGCCCGGTGGAGGGGCCGGCGCCGGTGCGGGTCCTCAGCCCGGCCTTGGCCGCCACGCTGATGCGGATGCTGACGTCGGTGGTGGAGGAGGGGACCGGCGAGCGCGCCGACGTGGAGGGCTTCTCCATGGCCGGCAAGACCGGCACGGCCTGGCAGCCCTGCGACATCGGGTACAAGTGCGTCAACGAGAGCAACGAGCTGATCGGCCGCCACCACACCGCCACCTTCGCGGGAGTCGTGAGCAACGACGACGGCCCGGCGCTGGTCGTGCTGGTGATCATCGACCAGCCCAAGGGCGAGCGCATCTCGGGGGGGCGCCTGGCCGCACCGACCGTGGGCAGGATTGCAGAGTACGCGCTGCGCCAGTTGCGGGTGCCCGCGGAGCTGAACACCACACCCGGCCAGCGCCGGCGGGCCGAACCGGCGCCGGAGCCTCTGCCGCCGGTGCCGGCCACCGATGAGGCGGACGCGTGACCGGGCGCACGATCGGCTGGGCGACCGGGTGCACAGCCGGCGGAGCGAGGCCATGACGGGCCGCGGCGAGCGCGTGACCACGCTCGGCGAGTTGGCCCGGGCGCTTGGGGCCGACCTGCTCCTGCCCGGCGGGGCCCGCGGACCGGACGCCGCCCGGGCGGCCGCGGCCACCCGCGTCGTCGACGCGGAGCACGACAGCCGGCGTGTCGGGCCCGGTGCCCTGTTCGCGTGCATTCCGGGCGCGGTCAGTGACGGGCACCGGTTTGCAGCCGACGCGGTCGCGGCCGGAGCGACCGCGCTGCTGGCAGAGCACCCTGTGGTCACTACCGTCCCCTGTCTGCTCGTGAGATCGGCCCGCCGGGCAGTGGGACCCGCTGCGGCCATGGTGCACGGCCATCCAGCCAGGCGTCTCGATCTCGCCGGGGTCACCGGCACCAACGGCAAGACGACGACGGTCCGCCTAGCCGCAGGCCTGCTACGGGCGGGCGGCCGCGAGCCGGTCGAGATCGGCACGCTGACCGGCTCGCTGACCACTCCCGAAGCCACCGATCTGCAGCGCACCCTCTCGGAGGCAGCCGGCCGTGGCGCGAGCGCCGCGGTCATCGAAGTCTCATCGCACGGCCTGGCCCAGCACCGGGTTGACGGATGCCGGTTCCGGGTGGCCGCATTCACCAATCTCGGCCACGACCACCTCGACTACCACGGCTCGATGGACGACTACTTCGAGGCCAAGGCCCGGCTGTTCACGGGCGGGCTCGCCGAGAGCGCCGTAGTGGACGTCACCGGCCCGTGGGGGCGACGTCTGGCTGAGACCGTCCTGCCGGACATGCCGCTGGTGAAGGTGGACCAGCGCGCCATCGAGCTCCTTCGCGCCGACACCCGCTCCAGCGTGTTCCGCTGGCGAGGCCAGGTTGTGACTCTGCCGTTGGCGGGGGCCTTCAACCGGGCAAACGCGGTGCTCGCGGCCGAGATCGCCCGATTGCTGGGCCAGAGCCCGGAGGCGATCGCGGCGGGGCTGGCCGATGCCGCACCGGTCGTGGGCCGATTCGAGCCCGTGCACGCCGGACAGGACTTCGCGGTAATAGTGGACTACGCCCATACCCCCGACGGCCTCGCCACGTTGCTGCAGGCTGCCCGAAGCCTGACCAACGGTCGCCTCACCGTGGTGTTCGGCGCGGGCGGTGACAGAGACCGTGGCAAGCGTCCGGAAATGGGAGCGACCGCCGAGAGACTGGCCGACCGGGTGATCGTCACCAGCGACAACCCGCGCTCCGAGGATCCGGAGAAGATCATCGACGACATCATCGAAGGCATGAGCCGGGCCCCCGACCTAAGGGAGCCCGACCGGCGCCGGGCCCTTCGCCACGCAGTGGCCACCGCCCGGCGAGGCGACATGGTGGTGATCGCAGGCAAGGGACACGAGAGCCGGCAGATCATCGGGGACCGCATGCTGGCTTTCAACGACCGGGACGTGGTGAGCGAGGAGCTCAGGCGTTTGGGCACGAGGGAGCCCAGCCGATGATCCGGCTACTGATCGCAGGGTGCATCGCGATGCTCGTGTCGTTGTCGGGCTGCTGGCTGCTGATTCGCATCCTGGTGCACTACGGAATCGGCCAGCCCATACGGGACGACGGTCCCTCCGAGCATCGGCTCAAGTCGGGCACACCGACGATGGGCGGGATCGCCGTCGTGTTCGCAGCCACCGCCGGCTACGTGGTCAGCGACGTGTTCGGCGGCATCTACACCCGGACCGGCATCATCGTGATGCTCACCATCATCGCCGGAAGCGTCGTCGGCCTGCTCGACGACTGGATCAAGGTCGTCGCCGCCCGCAACCTGGGACTCAACAAGAAGACCAAGATCGTCGGGCTGCTCATCGTCGGGATCGGCTTCGCATGGGCCATGACCGAGTTCACGTCCGCCCACACCACCCTCTCGTTCACCCGCTTCGACAGTCCCGGCCTCGAGTTGGGAAGGCTGGGCTGGTCGGTATGGGCCGTCCTGCTCATCATCGCCACCACCAATGCGGTGAACCTGACCGACGGGCTCGACGGGCTGGCCGCGGGAGCCAGCGGAGTCGGCTACGGCGCGTTCATGATCATCGGCTTCTGGCAGTTCGACCACTACGACTCGTACCAGGTGGCCCACGCCCTCGATCTGGCCGTGGTGAGCGCGGCCATGGTGGGCGCGATCATCGGGTTCCTGTGGTGGAACGCCGCGCCGGCCCGCATCTTCATGGGCGATACCGGCTCGCTGGCGCTGGGCAGCGGCCTGGCCGCCCTGGCCCTGGCTACCAACACACAGCTGCTGCTTCCCATCATCGGCGGTCTGTTCGTCATCGAGACCCTCTCGGTGATACTGCAGATCGTCTCGTTCAGGGGATTCGGCCGGCGCCTGTTCCGCATGGCCCCCCTGCACCATCACTTCGAGCTGCGAGGCTGGCCCGAGACCACAGTCATCGTGCGCCTGTGGATCCTGTCGGGCTTGTGCACCGGCCTCGGGCTCGGGCTGTTCTACGGCGACGCGGTCAACACCGGCATAGTCGACTCGATCTCGAGGCTCACTCCATGAGACCGGATCGAGCCCGCGACCCGTTCGAAGTGCCCCCGTCGCTGCTTCTGGCCGGATTCGGCGCAGCCAACCAGGCTGTCGCCGGGGCTCTGATGGCGAGAGGCCACGACCTCATCGTGTTCGACGATCGCCACGACCCGGCGGTGGTGGCGGCTGCGGCGACCCTCGGCCTGGAACTGGAGACCGCCCCCGGTCCCGGCCGGCTCGACCAGCTGGTCCGCTCGGCCGAAGCGATCGTCCCCACGCCCGGGCTGCCCGAGCATCATCCGGTCCTGGCCGCAGCAGCCGCCCACGGCGTACCGACTGCCAGCGAGTTCGACCTGGCCGGTGCCTGGGACTCGCGGCCGATAGCGGCCGTCACCGGAACCAGCGGAAAGACCACCGTCACCGAAATGATGGTGGCCGCGCTCGAGTCTTCGGGTGTGGCCGCGGTAGCCGCCGGCAACAACGACCTGCCCCTGGTGAGCGCGATCGAGCGGAGCGACGTGGAGGTGTTCGTGGTCGAGGCCTCATCCTTCCGTCTCAGCCACAGCCGCGGCTTCGAGGCCGACGCTGCCTGCTGGCTCAACTTCGCCCCTGACCACCTCGACGTGCATCGCGACCTCGCCTCGTACGAAGCAGCCAAGGCCCGGCTGTGGCAATGGCTGCCTCCAGGAGCGACCGCGATCGCGAACCGGCGGGACCCCACGGTCATGAGCCATCTTCGAGACGACCGGGCCGCGTGGACCTTCTCCGACGAGGGTCGGGCCGACTGGTACCGCGACGGCAATGTTCTGACCGGACCGGATGGACCGATGGTCGAGGTTCAGGAGTTGCGCCGGGCGATGCCCCATGACATCGCCAACGCGCTCGCGGCGGCAGCCACCGCCGCGGTGGTGGGGGCCACTGCCGGGGGGATAGGCGACGCGCTGCGCAACTGCCGACCCGGAGCCCACCGGGTCCAGCGGGTCGCCACCATCGACGGAGTGACGTACTTCGACGACTCGAAGGCCACGACTCCCCACGCCACCGTCGCAGCACTGCGCTCCTTCGATGAGGTTGTGCTGATCGCCGGCGGTCGCAACAAGGGCCTCGACCTTCAGAGGCTGCGCGACGCGATCGACAGGGTGAGCTGCGTGGTGGCTCTCGGCGAGGCTGCGGCCGAGGTGGCCGATGTCTTTGCCGCCGAGAGGCCGGTCCTGATGGCGGGCGACATGGCCGAGGCCGTGGATCTCGCCGCGACCGCGGCCGAGCCGGGTACAGCCGTGCTCCTGTCGCCCGCCTGCGCCTCCTTCGACTGCTACTCCGGCTATGCGGCCCGCGGCGAGGACTTCATCCGCGTGGTGGAGGACCGGGCCCGGCGGCAGGACCCGTCCCAGGAGACGGTGTCGCGATGATCCTGACCGAGCGCACCCGATCCCGCCAGCGGGCGCTCGTCGAGGCCCGATCCCGCCACGCGACCGCCAGAGTTCCGCCCGACGGCCGCGGCCCCCGACCCCCGATAGGCAGGCGCACCGGATTGTTCCTCGCTCTGTTCCTGTCGGTTATCGCCCTGGTGCTGCTGGGCTTGGTGATGGCCTTGTCGGCCACGGCCGCTCCAAGCCTGTCGGGGACCGACTCGGCCTGGTCCCTGTTCAAGAGTCAGGCCATGTGGCTGGGCGTGGGCGTGGTCGCTCTGCTGGTGCTCCTGCGCGTCGACTACCACCATTGGAAGCGGCTCGCGCCCGTGGGCCTCGTCGTGGCGCTCGTGCTGCTGGTGCTCACCGCCGTTCCCAGCGTCGGCCTGAGCGCCAACGGCGCCCGTCGCTGGCTCGGAGTGGGATCCATCGTGTTCCAGCCCTCGGAGCTGGCCAAGATCGCCTTCGTGGTCTTCGTGGCCGACCTCCTGTCCCGGCCCGACCGGCACATGGAGGACACCCGCTCGACTCTCCAGCCCGTCCTGATGCTGACCGGCGGGGTGACCGCGTTGCTGATGTTGCAGCCCCACCTGGGCACAACCCTCGTGATCGCCGGTGTAGCCCTGACGATGCTGTACTTCGCCGGGGCCCGACTCAGCCACCTGGTGGTTGCAGCGGTGGTCGGTGCGGGGACAACGGCCATGATGGTGGCCTACTCGCCCTGGCGCAGGGACCGGATGCTCGGCTTCCTCGACCCTTGGGAGGACCCCTTCGGCAACGGCTACCAGACCCTGAAGTCACTGCACGCCATGGCCTCCGGCGGTGTCGGCGGGCTGGGACTCGGCGCCGGACGGGCCAAGTGGGGCTTCCTTCCCTATGCGCACACCGATTTCATCTTCGCCGTCATCGGCGAGGAACTCGGGATGATGGGCTCGCTGTTCGTCGTGGTCCTGTACGTGGGGATAGCCGCGGCCGGGCTCGGCGTGGCGCTCCGGGCTCCGGACCGGTTCGGAATGCTGCTGGCGGTGGGGATCACATCGTGGATAATCCTGCAGGCCGCACTCAACATGGGGGCAGTCCTCGCCATCTTCCCGGTGGTGGGGATCACCCTGCCCCTGCTCTCCTTCGGCGGAACATCCCTGGTGGCGACGCTGGCCGCGATGGGGGTCCTGCTCAACGTGGCGAGACAGATCCGATGAGCCGAACCTGGGCCCTCATTGCCGGGGGCGGCACTGCGGGTCACGTGCTGCCCGGCATCAGCATCGGCCGGGAGATCATCCGCCGGGGCGCCCCGAGCCAGGCCGTCCACTTCGTCGGCAGCGGGCGCGGCGTCGAGACGCGGCTGGTCGTCGAGGCTGGATTCACCCTCACTTCGCTGCCCGGACGGGGCCTGCAACGCAGGCTCGCCCCCTCCAGCGTGGCCGCCAATGTGATCGCGGCCGCCGAGCTCGCCCGGGCCTTCGTCCAGGCGCTGTTCGTGCTTCAGCGCCACCGGCCGGCCGTCGTGGTAGGGCTGGGCGGTTACGCCTCGGCGGCCTGTGGAGTGGCCGCGGCCCTGTTGCGGGTGCCTCTGGTGATCACGGAGCAGAACGCGGTGCCCGGCCTGGCCAACCGGCTCATGAGCCCGCTCGCCGCCGGAGCCGCCACCGCCTTCGAGTCCACGGACCTGCGGGGTGCCACCTGGACGGGCAACCCCGTGCGGAGCGAAGTGATTGCAGTGGACCGCTCGGCGGACGGGCCGGCGGCCCGGGCCGCGCTGGGCGTCGGCGACGGCCGCCGGATGGTGGCCGTGTTCGGAGGCTCGCTCGGGGCCCGCAGCATCAACAATGCAGTCAGCGGGGCCTTGGGCCTCTGGAGAGATCGGCGCGATCTCCATATACGACACATCGCGGGGCACCGCGACTACGAGGACCTGTCTCGGCGCGTGTCCACGGACTCGGAGCGCGCTCTCTCCTACGACCTGGTCGCCTATGAGGACGACATGGCCGCGGTGTACGCCGCGGCCGACCTGGTGGTCGGCCGGGCCGGTGCCACCACCGTGGCCGAGCTGGCCGCGGCGGGAGTGCCGGCCGTGCTGGTGCCGCTTCCGGGCGCTCCCGGCGACCACCAGACCGCCAACGCCCAGCGGCTGGAGGCCGCAGGCGGTGCGGTGCGCGTCAGCGACGGCGACCTCGACCCGGCCCGGCTGGTGACCGAGGTGGACGCCCTGCTGGAGGACTCGGACCGCCTCGACTCGATGGCCGGCGCGGCCCGATCGCTGGCCAGGCCCGACGCGGCACGGGCCGTGGTGGACCTGATTGAGAGCTGCGCGAGGCATCCATGCCCTGACCGCTCGGAGGCCGAAGGATGAGTCCCGTCGACCTCTCCGCCCCCACCTCCATCCATGTGATCGGCGCAGGCGGCGCCGGGATGTGCGCCATTGCGTCCGTGCTCCGGTCCATGGGCCACCGGGTGACGGGATCCGACCTGCGCGACGGTCCGGTCGTGGCCCGGCTGAGGGCCGAGGGAGTGCCGGTCGCCATCGGCCACGATCCGGCCAACCTGGGCGACGCCGCGCTGGTCGCCATCTCGTCGGCCATCCGCGACAGCAACCCCGAGGTACGCGCGGCGCGGGAGTCCGGCGTGCCGGTAGTCAGGCGCAGTGAGATCCTGCCCGCCATCGCATCGAGCCGCAGGACCATCGCGGTGGCGGGCACGCACGGCAAGACCACGACCAGTTCCATGCTGGCGCTGATGCTGGTGGAGGCCGGACTCGACCCCTCGTTCATCATCGGCGGCGATGTCAACGAGATCGGCACCGGTGCGATGTGGGACACCGGCGAATGGTTCGTGGTGGAGGCCGACGAGAACGACCACACCTTCCTGTCCCTCGACCCGGAAGTGGCCGTGGTGACCAGCGTCGAATCCGACCACCTCGAGAACTACCAGGACTCGCCGGCCGCCCTGGCCGAGGCCTTCGAACAGTTCCTGGCCTCGTCCCGCCACCGGATCGTGTGCGCCGACGACCGGGGCGCGGCCCGGCTGGGCGAAGCCCTCGGCGCGACCACCTACGGCACCGGCCCCGGCGCCGACTTCCGCATGGTGGACGTCTCGCTGAATATGCCCACCTCCGAATTCGAGCTGTGGAGCGGCGACCAGCGTCTGGGAGTCGTGATGCTGCCGATCCCCGGCCTCCACAACGCCCTCAATGCGACCGCCGCGATCGTGGCCGCCGTCACGGCCGGGGCGTCCTTCGCCGACTCGGTCCGGGCGCTGGCCCGTTTCGGCGGCGTGGCCCGGCGCTTCGAGTTCCGCGGTGACGTGGCCGGCATCACCTTCGTGGACGACTATGCCCATCTGCCCAGCGAGGTCGAGGCCGCGCTCGCCGCGGCCAGAACCGGGAACTGGAACAGGGTGGTGTGCGTCTTCCAGCCCCACCGGTACAGCCGCGTCGCCTCCGTCGGCTCAGACTTCGCGCATTCCTTCGCGGGCGCGGATCACCTCGTGCTGACCGGGATCTACCCGTCGGGTGAGGCGCCCCGACCGGGCGTCACCTCGAAGATCGTCCTCGACGCAGTCCTCGACGCGCATCCATGGTCCTCGGTGACCTGGCTTCCACGGCTCGACGAGGTTGCCGACTGGCTGGAGGCCCGGCTGCGCCGCGGCGATCTGTGCCTGACGCTGGGAGCCGGCGACCTGACCTCCACACCCGACGTAGTGATCGAGCGCCTAGAGGCCGAGCGAATGAGGGGCGATCCATGCAGTTAGTCGCGATGCGCCGAGCGAGGCCGTGGCCCGAGCGGCCCGTGAGCGAAGCGAACAAGAGCGGGAATGACACCGATGCGGCGCGACCGGCTCTCACCTGTTCGCGGGCGCTGTCAGAGGCCCGGGACGCCGGGGTCGGAGCATGACCGCGGCCGTGCAGCCTGTGCTCGCCGACCTCGACCGGCGACTGGCCTCCTCGCCTCTGGGGCCGTCGTTGAAGAGGGGCTACGGCCTGGCCCCCCATACCACCTACCGCGTCGGCGGCCCGGCCCGGCTCTTCGTCACCGTGGCCGACCTTGCCGAGCTCGAGACGCTGGCCGCCATCGTCGCCGGCGCGAGCGGAACCGGCCCGCCTGTGCCGGTGCTCGTGGTGGGGCGAGGGTCCAACCTGCTGGTGGCCGACCGCGGCTTCGACGGTCTGGCCGTCGCCCTGGGTGCCCGGCTGACGCGATTCGAGATCGACGGCACGACGGTCGGTGCCTCCGGGGGCGCCCTGCTGCCGGTCGTCGCCCGGGCTTCGGCCGAGGGCGGGCTCACCGGCTTCGAGTGGGCTGTTGGGGTTCCCGGCACCGTGGGCGGAGCGGTGAGGATGAACGCGGGTGGTCACGGCTCGGACATGTCCGAGTCGCTCGTCGACGCGGTCATCGTGGACCTGTACCGGGGGGAAACCACCGTGCGCCCAGCGGCTGACCTGGGGCTCGGATACCGCACCAGCAACATCGCCGCCCATCAGGTAGTCGCCTCAGTAAGGCTGAGGTTGAGGTTTGGGGATCGCGACACCTCCCGATCCGAACTGGCCGAGATAGTTCACTGGCGCCGGGCCAACCAGCCGGGCGGGCGCAACGCCGGGTCGGTGTTCACCAATCCCGACCATGCGGCTGCCGGCGAGCTCATCGAGTCCGCCGACGGCAAGGGCCTGCGAGTCGGCACGGCCGAGGTCTCTGCGAAGCACGCCAACTTCATCCAGTCCGATGAGGGAGGGCAGGCCTCCGACATCGTCGAGGTGATGCGAGAGGTGCGCCGCCGCGTCTGGAAGGCCCACGGCATCGAGCTGTCGGCCGAGACCCACCTCGTGGGATTCGAGCCCTGGGAGCTGCCGTGACCGCCGGGACCGTGGCTGTGGACCCGCGCATGAAGGCGCGCCGCATCGCGGTGATAAGGGCCCAGGGGCGCCGGCGCCTGCGGGTCCTTTCCGTGGTGTTGGGCATCGTTCTGCTGGCCGCTGCCGCCTGGGGCATCAGCCTCACGCCGCTGCTGGACGTGGACCGGATCACGGTCACCGGGACAGACCCCGTCAACCGCGCCGAGATCCTCGAGAGCTCGAACGTCTCGGTCGGTCTGCCGATGCTGTTCCTCGACGTCAACGAGGTGCAGCGGTCCGTCGCGTCGTTGCCCTGGGTCAGGTCGGCGCAGGTGTGGAGGGACTGGCCGGCCACGGTGCGCATCACCGTGGAGCCCCGCGTGCCGGCCGCCGTGGTGCCTGCCACGGAGGGCCGGACGGCTCTGATCGATGCCAACGGCTACGTGATCGGCTGGGGCCCCGGGTCTACCGCGGTGCCCCATGTGTCGGTTCCGTTCTCGGGACAGCTCGGTGACATTCACACGTCCGCGGATGGGCCGCTTGCCGTCGTCGCGGCCATGCCCGAGGATCTCCGCGCCTGGGTCTCCACCGTCACCCTCGAGACGGACCGCGGCGAGATGGGCCTCGCACTCGTCGGCGGAGCCACCGTCGTGCTGGGTGGGCCGGTCCTGATAGACGACAAGATCAGCGCGCTGCGAGCAGTGCTGGCGACCGCCGATCTGGAGTGCGTCACGACGATCGACGTGACCATGCCAGACATCGCCACCGTGACCCGCCACGATCCGTGCTGACCCTGAAGGCCGAGCAGGCAGCGAGGCCCCAGGGCCCGAGCGGCCCGTGAGCGAAGCGAACAAGAGCGGGCCTGAAGGCCGACTTCCCAGTTGTCTCCCCTAAGATGCAGTGAAGGTTCAATGCACGGAGGTTGACGCAGCGATGGCCGATCCTCACAACTACCTCGCCGTCATAAGGGTGATCGGAGTCGGAGGCGGTGGCGTCAACGCCGTCAACCGCATGATCGATGCGGGCCTCAAGGGCGTCGAGTTCATCGCGGCCAACACCGACGCGCAGGCTCTGGCCATGAGCGACGCCGACGTCAGGATCGACCTCGGGCAGAACTTGACGCGAGGCCTGGGGGCGGGCAGCAATCCGGAAGTGGGCAAGCAGGCGGCCGAGGAGCACATCGACGAGATCCGCGAGGCCCTCAACGGATCGGACATGGTCTTCATCACCGTGGGCAAGGGCGGCGGGACCGGTACCGGCGCGGCGCCGGTGGTAGCCGAGGTGGCCAAGAGTTCCGGCGCGCTCACTATCGGAGTGGTGACCCGACCGTTCAGCTTCGAGGGAGCCCGCCGCTCGGTGCAGGCCGAAGAGGGCATCCAGCGTCTCAAGGAGAAGGTCGACACCCTGATCGTCATCCCCAACGATCGCCTGATCGCGATCGCGGACGAGAAGACCTCCATGCTCAACGCCTTCCGCATGGCCGACGAGGTTCTGATGCAGGGCGTCGGGGGGATTACCAGCCTCATCACCACCCCCGGGCTCATCAACACGGACTTCGCCGATGTACGGACCGTGCTCACCGAGGCGGGCAGCGCACTGATGGGCATGGGGTCCTCCAGCGGCGAGGGGCGGGCGGTCGCCGCGGCTCGCGCCGCCATCTCCAGCCCGCTGCTCGAGTCCTCGATCGACCGGTCCCAGGGCGTTCTGCTCAACATCTCCGGTGCCTCCAATCTCGGTCTGATGGAGGTGAACGAAGCAGCCGAGGTTGTGCGATCGGTCGCTCACCAGGACGCCAACATCATCTTTGGAACGGTGATCGACGACGCGCTCGAGGACGAGGTCAGGGTCACGGTGATAGCCGCTGGTTTCGAGAGCGACCGGCAGAGCTACGGGGGCGGCGGCAACCAGCGCCGGACACGGCGGGAAGGCCGTCCCGCGGCGCGAGCCGGCTCCGGAGACGCCATGCAGATCGCTGACGTCTTCGCTACCGGCGAACACTCGGACTCGCCCGTGGGCGTCGACCTCAACGACGAGTTCGATGTTCCCGACTTCCTGAGATGAGTTCAGGACCGGTCGGAACCCACCACCGGTAGTTGCGTCCTCAAGCGGGAGCCGGATGATCGAGCGGCTGGTGCCCGCAGGCGAGGGACTGGTCGCCAGGGTCCGTTGCTCCCAGAGATCCCGCGGCGACTTTCGCTGCGACACCAACACCGGTACGAGTCCCGATCACCGCCGTCGCCTCGAGCGCAGGCGCCAGGGGCTGATGGTCGGGGAGTGGACGTGGCTCAAGCAGGTCCACGGTGCCGATGTCGTGGTGGTGGCCGAGCCGGGCGGCGGTGCGGGATCCGTGGCCGACGGCGCGGTGACCGCCGTGCCCGAGGCGGTGCTCGCCCTGCACACGGCCGATTGCGCGCCGGTTGTCGTGGTGGGTCGCGGCGTGGTGGGCGTGGCCCACGCCGGATGGCGGGGCATCGTGGCCGGCGTACTCAGCGAGGTCGTCAAGGCCTTGCGCAGCCTGGCGCCAGATCCGGAAGCCGGCCTCCGGGCGGTGGTGGGACCGGTGATCAGGCCCTCCGCATACGAGTTCGGCCCGGCCGAGCTCGCCGCAGTGAGCACTGCAGTGCGCCGCGATGTCGCCGGCGTCACCTCCTGGGGCGCGCCCGCCCTCGATCTCGTCTCGGCGGTGAGGGGAGCCCTGCTCACGGTTGGCGTCAGCGACGTGGACGATCTGGGATTCGACACCTCCCACGAGTGCTTCTACTCGCACCGGGTCCGCGGCGAACTTGCCCGGCAGGCGACCACAGTTCGTCTGGAACCGGCATGAGCGGCATGGGCGTGTCACCGCAGACTGTGTCCGCCATCGGTGAGCGTTACGAGGCCGTGCGAGCGCGAATCGCCCGTGCGGGAGATCATGACGTCACCGTGATCGCAGTCACCAAGGCGCTCGGCTCATGGGCCATCGATGCCGCAGCCGCATGCGGCATCGGCCACATCGGAGAGAACTACGCCCAAGAGTTCCTGGCCAAGCTGACCGGGGTGACCGCCGCGCCCAGACCCCGGGTCCACTTCGTTGGACACCTGCAGCGCAACAAGGTCAAGATGCTGGCCGGTTGCGTCGACGTGTGGCAGACGGTCGACCGACCGGAGTTGGCCCGCGAGATCGGCCGTCGCGCCCCTGGGGCCGAAGTGATGATCCAGGTGAACATCTCGGAAGAGGAGTCCAAGGGGGGCTGCCGGGCCGCGGAGACAGAGCAGCTGGCCTCGGTAGTCGCCGACGCGGGACTGAACCTTGCCGGCCTGATGGGCATCGGCCCGCTCGGGCCGCCCGAGGGGGCTAGAAGCAGCTTCAGGTCGCTGCGACGCATGGTCGACACTTTGGGCCTCAGCCACTGCTCGATGGGGATGACCGACGATCTCGAGGTCGCCGTGGCCGAGGGTGCGACGATGGTGCGAATCGGGAGGAGCCTCTTCGGCGAACGTCCCCGCCGCGGGGTGAGAACCGTGCCACAATGACACGCACCACCGGAGAATCGATAACGAGCGTGACGCGCTAAAGTCTGCTCAAGGAGCGACGATTTCGATGCTGAAGAAGGCGATGATCTACCTCGGGCTCGGGCCCGACGAGCACTACGAGAGCTACGAAGACCCGATCCGCCCGCATCAACCCCCGGCCGCAACGACGGGCCGCTATCCGGCCGGATCCGAGAACGTCCCCGGGCAGGGCGTGTCGGTCGCGTCGGGCTCGGCCCCGGACAGTGCCGTACTGGGCCGGACCGTCCGACCCGTCAGCCTGGCGCCGGCTGAGGCTGGAGCACCCCTGGACGACCCCGACGCCGAGGGCTCGGTGCGGGTCGTGCATTCGATGCCCTCCAAGACGATGAAGCCGCACGCCGTCTCTCCCGACGCGTTCAATGACGCCCAGGAGATCGGGGACCGGTTCAAGTCGGGCCAGCCCGTGATCGTGAACCTTCAGACGGTCGACCGGGACCTGAGACGCCGCCTGGTGGACTTCTCCAGCGGCCTCTGCTACGCGATGGGCGGCAAGATGGACCGCGTCGCCGACCAGGTGTATCTGCTCACCCCGGCCGATGTGGAAGTGTCGCGAGGTACCGCCCGTCGCAAGCGCACCTGACAACAACCGCGGTGACCAGAGGCCGAGCGGACGGGTCGCACATGACGCAGATGCCTAAGGGCTCAGCGAGGCCGTGGCCCGAGCGGCCCGTGAGCGCAGCGAACAAGAGCGGAGAATAAGTGCTCGGGATCCTCTGCCTGCTGCTGACCCTGTACCTGTTCGCGATCTTCGGTCGCGTGCTGTTGAGTTGGTTTCCCCTCAACCCCAACGGCGCGATGGCCACCGTCGCCGGCTTCCTCTACACGGTGACCGACCCGGTGATGAAGCCGGTGCGCCGCATGCTGCCCACGGCACGGTTCGGCGGCATGGCCCTCGACTTCTCGCCGGTCATCGTGATCTTCGGCATCATCTTTCTCCAGAGGATGCTCAGGGCAGTGGGAGTCTGCTAAGGGGCCGAGGGGGCATCCACCAACGGAGATGGTGTCCGTGGCATCATCGCCCGCATGAACGCACTCAGCGACCTCGCGTCCGAGGTCAAGTTTCGCGAGCGGATGCGCGGCTACGACTACGAAGAAGTGGACAGCTACGTCAAGAAGGTCAACCGCGCCGCTGCTCAAGCCAAGGATCGGATCGCGGAGCTCGAGCATCGCTTGGCCCAGGTCGAGTCCCAGGCCGGCAATGACGACGGGGGCACGGAGATCCGCGAGACGCTGCTGCGCACCCTCGTACTGGCGCAGCGCACCGCCGACTCGGCCGTGTCGGAAGCACGATCCGAGGCGGAATCGATAACCGACTCCGCCAAGGAGCGGGCGGCCAAGACTGTCTCCGAAGCCGAGACGGCAGCCAACGAGCGCCTGCGCTCGGCTGAGGAGCGCGCCGCCCGGATGCTGGCCGAGTCAGAGGAGAGCGGACAGCTCATCATCGCCGAGGCGAAGCGGACGGCCGCGACCGAGCTGGCCTCGGAACGGGAGCGGGCGCAGGGGGAGTTGCGGGATCTCGAGAGGTCCAGGAGCGAACTGGAGAAGGTCGTAGCCGAGATCCAGGCCAGGCTGGACAGCGAGCGGGACATGCTGCGCGGCCTCGCGGTCTCGTTCCAGTCCTTCGTCGAGAAGTTCGAGCCAGTCGCAGATGTCACCGAGTCCGACGGCCAGCCCGAGGCCGAGGAGAGCGCGGCCGCCGCACCAGCTGACGACCGCGACTCGGCTGCCGACGATGAGAGCGCCGACGACGATGACGGGGACAGCGGCGAGCCCGAGGCCGTTGAAGCCTCAGAGGACGTCGCAGAGGGGGAGGAGGCTCCACCACCGGGCCCTGCCGACGACGCTGAAGGTGATCATGCGTCTGAGGTCGCACTGGCAGAGACGCTGTCCACAGACGCCTCCGATGCCGACGCTGTGCCTGATGTGCCTCTGGTCGGGTGGGACGAGGAGGTCGGGCAGGCTCCGTCGGAGGACGTCGCCACGGTGGAGCCTGAGCCCGTCGCGTCGGATGTGGTCCGGTTGGAGCCCACGGCCGGTGGCAACGGTTCGGCCCATACCGTGCCGGATGATTCTGTTGGTCCTGTCCGCGACGATGAGGTCGCCTCCGCCGGGCCGGCGACCATGCCCTTCGGAGTTGACAGCCCGGAGCTCTTCGACATGGACGCTGAGGAGGACGACGAGTTCATCGAACAGCTCCGGCAGGTGGTCAGCAGCGACGCCCCCCTGCCCGACGGGGACGCAGCCATGGCTGCCTTCTTCGACCACGACGACAGGAGCGGGGCCTCCGGCACCCGCAGTGGGGCATCGGACCGCGGCGGTAGGCTCGGCCCCCGGGCTTGACCGCCCCGAGCCGTCTGACCGCCGTCACGACCGAGGGTCCTCCTCGGGCGGCGGGACCGGAGATTGAGAGACATGGCCAAGGCCAAGAGCACGCAATCAGCCCGATCCAGATCCAGGGAATCGGCCGGCGCGAAGTCGTCGTCCAATGCGTCACGCCCCACGAAGGCCACAGCGGAGACGGCCAAGCCGGCCAATCCCCGTTTCGGCCCGCAGTTCCTCGAAGAGATGCGCCGGAAGCTGCTCAAGGAGCGAGCCAAGTACCTCCACTCCGCCGAGGAGTACCAAGCTGAGGCAGAGTCGCTGCTGGCCACGCGCGAGCCGGGCGACGTACAGTTCGACGAGGAGGGAGGCGAGGGCACCACCGTCGCAGTCGAGCGAGAGCGCGACCTCGCCCTGTCCAGTCAAGCGCGCCACACGGTCAGCCAGATCGACGCCGCGCTGGAGCGCATCGACAACGGCACGTACGGTTTCTGCATCACGTCGGGTGCGCCGATTCCCAAAGCCCGCCTCCGGGCCATCCCCTGGGCTGCCGAACGCGTCGAGGTGAAGGCGGGCGGCCTCGGTCGCCGGTAGAGCGCCCGGCCCCATGACTGTCCCGGTAACCGCCGGGCCCGCATACCGCCACGCCCTCAGGGCAGTGGTTGCGGCTGCCTCGGTGGTCGGAGTCGATCAACTCACCAAGTGGTGGGCCCTGCAGGCCCTGGACGGCGGCCGGGTCGTCGACTTGGTGTGGACGCTGCGGCTGCGCCTCGTCTTCAACACCGGAGCGGCCTTCAGCAGCTTCCAGGGACTCGGGCCGCTGCTCGGGATCGCCGCGGTGGCCATCGCCGCAGTCCTGCTCGTCAACCGGCGGCTGGCCTCCGACCGGTGGTCGGCCGTGGCGGCCGGGTGCATCGCCGGGGGAGCGCTCGGCAACTTGAGCGATCGCCTCTTCCGATCCAGCGACGGCTTCCTCCAGGGTGCGGTGATCGACTTCATAGACGTCCAATGGTGGCCGGTGTGGAATGTGGCCGACATGGGGGTCGTGCTGGGAGGTGCGGCTCTGGTGTGGCACTCGTACCGCCGAGCAAGATGACTGCCGAGCAAGATGCCCACAGATGGTGAGGTCGTAGGCGCCGCCCTCGACGGTCTGCGGCTCGACCGGGCCGTGGCCCTGGTCGCCGACGTGAGTCGTTCGGCGGCGGCCCGGCTGGTGGCGGACGGCTGCGTACGCCTGGACGGGGATGTGATCGCCTCGGGCGCACGGCGGGTCGCCGCGGGCGAGTCGCTCTCCATCGACGTCGAATACCACCACGACCCAGTCCCGGCACCCGATGTCGACGTGGCCTTCACGACAGTCTTCGAGGATCCGGACGTGATCGTGGTGGACAAGCCCGCCGGCCTGGTGGTCCATCCCGGTGCGGGGCACGACCGAGCCACCCTCGTCAACGGACTGCTGGCTCGCTATCCCGAGCTCACGGGAGTCGGGGACCCCTACCGGCCCGGCATCGTGCACCGGCTCGATCGAGGCACATCGGGGCTGCTGGTGGTGGCCCGTACCGAGCGCGCCCACCGGTCGTTGGTCGAGCAGATGCGATCCCACGAACCCGCCCGGCTCTACTGTGCGCTGGTCTGGGGGCACCCCGAAGCCTCCTCGGGGGTCATCGACGCTCCTGTGGGCCGGTCGAGCCGCAACCCGCTGCGCATGACCGTGACCGACCGGGGCCGCCCCGCCCGCACCCACTACGACGTGGAGCAACGCTTCGTCGAGCCGGCGCAGGTCGCCCTGCTCGCCTGCCGGCTCGATACCGGCCGGACTCACCAGATCAGAGTCCACCTCCGGGCCATCGGCCACGCCGTCGTGGGTGATCCGACCTATGGGGCCGGGCGCGCCGGATCAGGGCGCGGTGGCGACGTCCTCGGGCTGTCGCGCCCGTTCCTGCACGCTCGCTCCCTGTCGTTCAGCCACCCCGTGAGTGGAGAGACGGTGAGAGCGGAGTCGCCCCTTCCCCCCGAACTGGCCGAGGTTCTGGCGTCCTGCCGATAGGCGGCAGCAGGCAAGCTGCTAGACGGGATCCTCGTCTACGGGCCAGGGAGCCTCGCCCTGGGCCATGGCAGTGATCTGGGCCAGGCTGAAGGAGTCGAGGAACCGGCGCATGTGGGAGCCCGAGGCCGACCAGATCGCCAGCAGCACGCACTGGCCCTCGTGATCGCAGGCGCCGTCGGTGTGGGGCTCTCCGAAGTCACCGGCCGCGATCGGGCCGTCCACGGCCCGCACGATCTCCGACAGCTTGATGTCGGCCGGGTCGCGGGCCAGCACGTACCCGCCGCCCACACCTCGCTTGGAGCGCACCAGACCGGCTCCCTTGAGAGCCAGCAGGATCTGCTCCAGGTATGGCTGGGGCAGCGCAGTGCGCTCTGCTATCTCCCGCACCGAGGTCGGAGCGTTCTCGCTGTGCAGCGCCAGCGACAGCAGGGCCCGGGATGCGTAGTCCCCGCGTGTCGACACCCTCATGGGCGTGCCCCTGCGACGGCGAGAGTGGCGCGGTCCCCGCGTGTCGGCACAGTCACGGTGGCATCCTAGATGCCGTGGCCCGCCCGGAACCGATCCCCGCGCACTCCGAGCCGGTCCTGCCGGCATACGGCGGCGGATGCGTGGCCGACATCGTGCCCGCGATCCTCGAGCCCGGTCCCGGTGGGTCACCGGGACCGCTGCCGGCCGAGGTCCTCGAGGCTCGGGCCGTTGTGGTGCTGATTCTGGACGGGCTGGGTGCCGAGCAGCTGGCGGCGCGGCCGCGGGTGGCGCCCACGTTGCACGAGATGCAGGTCGCCACGCTCACGACCGTGGCCCCGAGCACCACCGCTTCCGCCCTCACCTCCATAGCCACCGGCGTCGGCGTGGGCGAGCACGGGATCGTGGGATACCGGATCCGGACCGATGACGGCAACCTCAACATCCTCAAGTGGAGGACCCCGCAGGGCGACAGCCTGGATCGCCATCCCCCCGAGCGTTTCCAACCCGTCGCCCCCTTCGGGGGCCAGCGCCCGCCCGCGCTGCAGAGGGAGGCCTACCGCAAGTCAGGCTTCAGCCGGGCCTACCTGCGCGACGCCCGCCGGTACGGGTACAAGATGCTGTCGAGCCTGGCGGTGGAGGTGAGGAGGCTCCTGTCCGCGGGGGAGTCCTTCGTATACGCCTACTACGAGGGCCTCGACATAGTGGCCCACGAGCACGCCTTCGGCGAGCACTACGAGGCAGAGTTGCGAGCCTGCGACCGGCTGATGGCCGATCTGCTCACCATCCTGCCTCGGGGCACCGCGGTGGTGGCCACCTCCGACCACGGCCTGGTGGACTGCTCGGAAGGTCTGATCAAGATCGACCGCTCCGTGCTCGACTGCGCCCATGCAGAGTCGGGTGAGGCCCGGTTCCGCTGGCTGCACGCCCGGCAGGGCCGGAGCCGCGAGCTCTACGAGGCCGCAGCCGGCGCCCACGGCGATCAGGCCTGGGTCCGTACCGCCGAGGAGATGGTCGAAGGCGGCTGGTTGGGACCGGTCGTGACCGACGCAGCCCGGTCCCGGTTGGGGGATGTGGCGCTGGTGGCTCGGGACGCCTGGGCGTTCAGCCATCCCGACGACGGCTCCGGAAAGCTCATCGGCCGCCACGGCTCGCTGACCTCGGCCGAGATGCTGGTGCCGCTTCTAGTTCACGTCTCGTAGGGTTAAACCGTGGATGGCAACGACCCCGGCACCGGGTCTCGCGAGTTGCTGGCGCCAGAGGTCGTCGGAGTCGCGGACAGCGCTGCTGCCGACGACGAGATCAATGAGACCATCGACCACCCGGCCAAGGTCATGCGCATCGGTACCATGCTCAAGCAGCTGCTGGCCGAGGTGCGCTCCACCGACCTGGACGAGGCCAGCCGGCAGCGGCTGCGCGAGATCTACGAGACGTCGGTCGGGGAGGTCGGCTCGGCCCTCTCGGCGGACCTGCGCGAGGAACTGGCCAGACTCGCCTCGCCCTTCGAGCAGACCGAGACCCCGTCCACGATGGAGCTCCAGATCGCCAAGGCCCAGCTGGTGGGGTGGCTCGAAGGCCTCATCCAGGGCATGAAGGCGATGCTGCTGGCCCAGCAGATGACCGCCCACCAGCAACTCCAGTCGATGCGGGGCGAGCTGCCCCCGGGAGCCGACCCGTACCAGCGAGATCAGGCCGGAAGCGACCTCCCAAGCCGCCCCGGCACATACCTCTGATCGTTGACACAGAAGCCACCAGGCGCCACACGGCAGGTGGCACGGCACCGGTAGGCCGAGGGGTGGCGACGGGTCCGACCGACCGACAATGGGGCGCAGCCCCGTCGGTCGGACGGAGCCCGGCGACAGGACCCGCCGGCCGGGCGAGCAATGCACTTGCGCGAGCCCCTGAACAGCCGACTATGGTGCGAATGACAGCTGTGTGATTCATCCACAGCCCCCTCAACAACCATCCACAGCGGTCCACAGGAGGCACGGTGGCTGACTCCTTCGTCCACCTCCACACCCACACCGAGTACTCGATACTCGACGGCGCATCCCGGCTCGACGAGCTGATCGCGGCGGCAGCCGCTGACGGCCAGCCGGCCCTGGGAATAACCGACCACGGAAACATGTACGGAGTCCTCGACTTCTACCGCAAGTGCAAGGACCGAGACATCAAGCCCGTCATCGGCGTCGAGGCCTACATGGCCCACGAATCCCGCCACGAGCGGCCCTCGCGGCGGGGCCGGGTCGACGACTCCGGCGGGGACACCGAGGGCGGCCGCAAGCTGTACTACCACCTGACGCTGCTGGCCACCGACGACACCGGCTACAAGAACCTCATCCAGGTGGCCAGCCGGGCGTTCATGGAGGGCTACTACTACAAGCCCCGCTGCGACTGGGAGACGCTCAACGACCACAGCGCGGGACTGATCGCCACCACCGGCTGTCTCGGAGGCCAGGTGCCGCAGGCCCTGCTTCGAGGCAACCCGGCCGAGGCACTCGAGAAGGCGGCCCGCTTCCAGGACATCTTCGGCCGGGACAACTACTACGTCGAGCTGCAGGACCACGGCATCCCGGAGCAGCATCAGGTCAACCCGCAGCTGCTCCAGATCGCCCGCAAGCTCGACGCGCCCCTGCTGGCCACCAACGACAGCCACTACACCCACCGCCACGACGCGGAGGCCCACGACGCCCTGCTGTGCGTGCAGACCGGTTCGCTGCTGTCCGACACCGACCGTCTCAAGTTCCACGCCGACGACCACTACCTCAAGTCGGCCGTGGAGATGCGCAGCATCTTCTCGGAGCTCACCGAGGCGTGCGACAACACCCTCGCCATCGCCGAGCGGGCCGACGTGAACATCACCTTCGGCACGCCCCGGCTGCCGCACTTCGAGGTGCCCGACGGCTTCGCCGACGACCGCGCCTACCTCGAGCACCTCACCTACGCGGGGGCCCGCGAGCGCTGGGGCGACCCCCTGCCCGCCGAGGCGGCCCAGCGGCTGGCCTACGAGCTCGAGGTCATCAACAACATGGGGTTCGCCTCCTACTTCCTGATCACCTGGGACCTGATCGCCTACGCCCGGCGCCGGGGCATCCGGGTCGGCCCGGGCCGGGGCTCGGCCGCGGGGTGCGCGGTGGCCTACAGCCTGCGCATCACCGACCTGGACCCCATCCGCTACGACCTGCTGTTCGAGCGGTTCCTCAACCCGTCGCGGGTGTCGATGCCCGACATCGACATGGACTTCGACTCGCGCCACCGCGACGAGATCATCAAGTACGCCGCCCAGAAGTACAGCCGCGACGGCAAGGACCACGTGGCCCAGATCATCACCTTCGGCCGGATCAAGGCCCGGGCCGCGGTGCGCGACGCCGCCCGCGTCCTCGGCTACCCCCACTCCCTGGGCGACCGCATAGCGAAGGCCATGCCGCCGCTGATCCTGGGCCGCGACACCCCGCTGCAGTACTGCTTCGAGGACTCCGAGGCCCACCACGACGGCTATGTGGCCGCGGCCGAACTGCGCCAGATGTACGACACCGACTCCGAGGTGGCCGAAGTGGTGAACGTGGCCCGGGGTCTGGAGGGCATGCGCCGCCAGGACGGCATCCACGCCGCGGCCGTGGTCATCACCCCGGAGCCGCTGACCGAGTACATGCCCATCCAGCGCAAGCCCGAGCAGGGAAAGGACCCGGAGGAGGCCCCCATCGTCACCCAGTACGAGATGCACGGGGTGGAGGACCTCGGCCTGCTGAAGATGGACTTCCTCGGGTTGCGCAACCTCGACGTGATCACCGACACGGTCGGGTTGATCGAGCGCACCCGGGGCCGGACCATCGACATCGACGGCGTCCCGCTGGACGACGCGGCCACCTTCAAGATGCTGCAGGAGGGCGACACCATCGGCGTGTTCCAGCTCGAGAATCCCCAGGTGCGCTCGCTGGTGCGCTCGCTGGCGCCCACCGCCTTCGACGATGTCTGCGCGCTGGTGGCCCTGTACCGGCCGGGGCCGATGGCGGCCAACATGCACCACGACTACGCCGACCGCAAGAACGGCCGCCGCCTCGTGGAGTACTTCCACGACGACGCGGCCGACATCCTGTCCGACACCTACGGGCTGATGATCTACCAGGAGAGCGTCATGCGGGTGGCCCAGCGCTTCGCGGGCTACTCGCTGGCCGAGGCCGACTCGCTGCGCAAGGCCATGGGCAAGAAGATCCGCTCGGCCATGGCGGCCGAGGAGGAGAAGTTCGTGGCCGGGGTGGCCGCCAACGGCTACGAGGAGGGCCTGGGCGCCCAGCTGTTCAAGATCATCGAGCAGTTCGCCGACTACGCCTTCAACAAGAGCCACAGCTACGGCTACGGCCTGGTCGCCTACCAGACCGCCTACCTCAAGGCCAACTACCCGGTGGAGTACCTGGCCGCCCTGCTGACCAGCGTCAAGCGCAAGCTGGAGAACGCCTCCGTCTACCTCAACGAGTGCCGCCTGCGGGGAATCGAGGTGCAGGTCCCCGACATCAACCGGTCCGCATCCGACTTCACGCCCGTGCCCGACGACGGCGGCGAGGGGTCGGCGGCCGGCCCGGGCCGCATCGTTTACGGCCTCTCGGCGGTGCGCAACGTGGGGGAGGGGATGGTCGAGCGGCTGATCGCGGAGCGTGAGGCCAATGGGCCGTACGCCTCGTTCGTCGAGTTCGTGGAGCGGGTGGACATCGAGGTGCTGAACAAGCGCACCGTCGAGTCGCTGATCAAGGCGGGCGCCTTCGACTCGCTCGACCACCCGCGCAAGGGCCTGCTGAATGTGCACGAGGCCATCATCGACATGACGGTGCGCAAGCGCCGGGAGCACGAGGCCGGCGTCATGTCGCTGTTCGGGGAGCAGAGCGAGGGCCCCTCCTTCGACGACCGGCCCGAGATCGGAGACGCCGAGTACGAGCGCATGCAGAGGCTGGCCTACGAGAAGGAGATGCTCGGCCTCTACATCTCCGACCACCCGCTCAAGGGCCTGGAGGCCCGGGTCCGACGCCTCGCCGACTGCACCATCAGCGATCTCGCGTCCGGGACAGCCCTCAGCGACGACGGGGGCTTCTGGTCGGTCGGCGGGGTCATCACCGCCCTGAACCGGCGTTGGACCCGCAAGGGCGAGCTGATGGCCACCTTCGCCCTGGAGGACCTCGAGGACAAGATCGAGGTACTGGTGTTCCCCAAGGCGATGTCCGAGCACGGTCCGAAGCTGGCCGACGACGCCGTCGTCGTGGTACGGGGACGGCTCGATTCCCGGGAGGACACGCTCCGATTCTTCGCCAACGACATCCATCCGGTGGAGAGCACCGGAGAGGATCCACCGCTGCGGGTCAACCTTCCGCTCGAGCACCAGAACGACCGGCAGTTGCACGAGCTCAAGTCGGTGCTGCGGGCCCATCCGGGCGGCTCACCGGTGGAGTTGCTGCTGGGCGACCGGCGGGTGGCGCGCCTGCCCGAGGACTTCGCGGTGGACACCGCCAACGGCCTGCCGGCGGAGCTGCTCGAGCTGCTCGGCGCGGAGGCCATCGCCGGAGTCTGATCCTCCTGCACGGTCGGAACCCGGCGGGTTCACGGCCGGCGCCTGGCGGACCGCACGGCCGGAGTCCGGCGGGTTCGCGCCGGGGCGAAACGGCGCCCTCAAGGTTGTCAAACCGCCTCGCGCCCCTGAGACTGGAGCGGACGGTATGGGCGAGCTATAGGGGTGGAAGCCGTCATGGCAATCGCGATCGAGACCAGGGATTGCACCGCGCTGGGAGATTCCGATCTTGCCGAGATGGCCGATCTCTGCGCCGTCTCCTCCAGCGCATACGAGGTCGGCTCCCTCTCCAAGCAGGCAGAGGCCTGGGTACTGGTCACCGAGGCCCGCGACAACGGCAAACTGCGCGGGTTCTCCTTCTGCACCCTGGAGCGCATCGGCGGAACGCCTTGTGTGCTCATCGGTGCCGGCCACACCTGCCGCACCACCCGTCGCGACACCGTTCTGAGAGGGATCGTCACCGACCAGCTCCGCCGGGCTGCCCTGTCCTTCCCCGACGAGGATGTGCTGGTCGGCATGCAGATCAACGATCCGGGTGCCTTCGAAGCGTTCAAGAGTCTGCACGACGTTGTTCCCCGCCCCGGCCACAAGGCGACCGGCGAGGAGCGGGCGTGGGGCCGGCGCCTGGCCAAGCGGTTCGGCATCGGCGCGCTCAGCTACGAGGACCGCGTCTTCACCACCCGCGGCAAGGGCGGACCGCCGGTCGTGCTGGACCACGCCAGCCTCAAGCCCGACCGGATTCCGGCCGGGACCGCCGACCTGCTGGACAGCCTGGTCCTCGACGACGGCGACACCCTGATCGTCCACGGCTGGGTGATGGCCGAGGAGCTCGAGAAGCTGCTGTAATCGAGGCCGTCGCCCCTTGGCGGGGCTCAGCGGCATGGCTCTCGAGCAGGCATAGAGGGCGCAGCGGAATGGAGTTCGAGCACGCCGTGCGGGGCCGCCGGATGGTGCGCTCCTTCACGCCCGAGCCGGTGGCACCGGCGGTGGTCGATGAGATCTGCGACCTCGCCCGGCGGGCGCCGACCGCGGGCAACACTGCAGGCGTGGAGTTCCTGGTGCTGGAGGGCGACGGCACCATGGCCTACTGGGATGTCACACTGCCTGCTCCTCAGCGAGAGGGCTTCGCCTGGCCCGGCCTGCTGGCCGCGCCGGTGCTGGTGGTGGTTTGGGTTGATCCGGGCGCATACGTGAGCCGCTACCGCGAGCCGGACAAGGTTCACACCGGCCTCGGTGCCGGCGAGGAGGCCTGGCCGGTGCCCTACTGGTTCGTCGACGGGGGGGCGGCCGTGATGACCATGCTGCTGGCGGCGAGGGACCGGGGACTGGGTGCGGCCCTCTTCGGGATGTTCGACCACGAGGAGGCTGTGCGACGGAGCTTCGGCGTGCCGCCCGAGCGGCGCGGTGTGGGCACGGTGGCCATCGGCCACCGGTCCACCGACGACCGGCCCAGCGACTCGGCCGGCCGCGGCCGGCCCGGTCTCAGCGATGTCGTCCACAGGACGCGTTGGAGCCCTGAGTGAGCGCCGTGCCCACCGGCCCGCAGGGCCGCGGCGGTAGCGGTACGCCGCACGGCGCGCGGTACCCTGCGCAGCGATGGCTCCGGCGCAAGTCCCGCTCGTCGACTACCTGCACCTCGAGCCCGAACCGCACCTGGTGGCCCAACAGTGCGCCCACTGCGGGGCGCGCTTCTTCGACCGGCGCAACGCCTGCGCGCGCTGCGGCCGGACCGACTTCGCGTCGGTTGCGGTCGACGGCCGCGGCGAGCTGAGGGCGTTCACCGTCGTCCACCGGGCCGCGCCCGGCATCCCGGTGCCGTTCGTGTCGGCCATCGTCAAGACAGATGACGGCACGTGGGTGCGATCCAACGTCGTGAACTGCGACCCGACGCCCGAGGCGGTCAAGCTGGGTATGAGGGTGCGGCTCACCACCTATCCGATCGGCACCGACGACGACGGCACCGAAGCCGTCGCCTTCGGCTTCGAGCCTGTCTGAGGCCGGCGCCGGCTTCGAGCCACCGCGACGCACCAAGGAGGCACAACCACAATGGCAGCTCAGATCTCTCCGGACAGTGTGTGGGTGCTCGGCGCCCACATGACCCGCTTCGCCCGATATCCCGATCAGGACCTGATCGACCTGGCCTCCGAAAGCGCCATGGGCGCGCTGGCCGACGGAGAGGTCACGGTGGGCGACATCGACGTCCTGGCCTGTGGATCGCTGTTCCAGGCCTCGGGCGGGATCGGCCAGCGGATCCAGAAGCAGATCGGCCAGACCGGGGTGCCGGTCTACAACGTGGCCAACGCCTGCGCCACCGGGGCCACCGCCATCCGCACCGTGATGATGGCCATCCGCTCGGGCGAGGCCGGGATCGGCCTGGCGGTGGGAGCCGAGAAGATGGGCAAGATGGGACTGCTGGGCGGCGGCGCCACCAAGAAGGAGAAGAAGGTCTTCGAACCGTCGGGACGCTACGGAGCGGTCACCGGCGTGGACGGCTATCTCGGCACGGAGACCATGCCCGGCGTGTTCGCCCAGGCCGGCATGGCCTACGCCCACGACCACGATGGGGTCGGCTTCGAGCAGTTCGCCCGGGTGGCCTACAAGAACCACCTCCATTCGACCTTGAACCCGCTGGCCCAGTACCGGAAGGAGTTCTCCATGGGCGAGATCATGGAGTCGCCCATGATGAGCTACCCCAACACCCTGCTGATGTGCTGCCCGACCGGTGACGGCGCGGCCGCGGTGGTGCTGGTGTCGGGGGAGCGGCTGGCATCGATGCCGTCCCACGTCCAGAAGCGGGCGGTCAAGGTCTCGGCATCGGTGCTCACCTCGGACCCGTTCACCGAGGACTGCCAGGTGCAGCCCGACGTGAACACCCTCACCCGCAATGCCGTCGCTCAGGCCTACGAGAAGGCCGGCGTCGGCGCAGATGATCTCGACCTGGTGGAACTCCACGACTGCTTCGCCACCGCCGAGCTGATCCACTACGACAACCTGGGCCTGTGCGAGCCGGGCGGCGCCGGGGAGTTCATCGACTCGGGCGGACCGTTCCGGGACGGCACCACCCCGGTGAACGTCTCCGGAGGGCTCATCTCCAAGGGCCACCCCATCGGGGCCACCGGAGTGGCCAACGTCTACGAGATCACCACCCACCTGAGGGGCGAGGCCGGCGACCGCCAGGTTGAGGGGGCCACCGTCGGCCTGGCCCACGTCATCGGCCTCGGCTCCGCCTGCGGAGTCCACATCCTGGAGAAGGCCGCCGCCTGACTCGTCTGGTTGTAGCGCCAGCGCCTCCCGGCCCTGTGGGCTCGGTGCGGCAGTGATAGCGTCGCCACGTCTGACTTCTACGGATTCGCGACTGGCCCAAGCGGCCGACGAACGGCCGCCTCGCGACGCTGACGACGAGCAGCTGAGCGAGAAGATCGCCGCTCAGCATCGGGCGTTGCGACTATCCCGCTGCCTCTCGGTGGACCTCGAGGTCGCCAAGAAGACCGGGCGTATCCACGCGTTCGCCGGCGTACGAGCCGACACTAATGAGAGCGTCGTCTTTCCCGGGACTCATCGCAATCTCGATCAGGCGCTAGCTGATCTGGACGACCTGGCCGATGGCGCGGACTTCCTGCTTGGCCACAATCTGATCGAATTCGATCATCCTCACTTACAAGCCGTGAATGCCAACCTGCGCCTGCTGCGGCTACCGACGGTGGACACGCTTTGGCTCAATCCACTGGCGTTCCCTCGAAACCCGTACCACCACCTGGTCAAGCACTATCAGCATGGCCAGCTCAAGAGCGGGCGACTCAACGACCCGGAGCAAGACGCGCTGCTCGCCCTGAAGGCGTTCTCAAACCAGCAGGAAGAACTGCTCAAGGCACCTTCTGACCTCCTGATTGCATGGCATTGGCTAACGGGAGGGCCCGACGGGCCCGGATTCGACCTCCTCTTCGAGAGCCTCCGCGACTCGGAGAGGCCATACCAGGCCGAGGCGCACGAAGCGATCCACGCACGGCTCGACGGTGTCGCTTGCCACACACACGCCCGACGGGTCGAGGCAGCCGCTGACGAGTACGGCTGGAGTCTCGCGTACGTCCTGGCGTGGTTGTCGGTGTCTGGCGGCAATTCGGTGATGCCGCCTTGGGTGCGGCACCAGTTCCCGGAGGCCCGGCGTTTGGTTCGACGATTGCGCGACCGCGCCTGCGGCGACGAGAACTGCAGTTGGTGTTCGGATCGCCACGACGCACGCCGGGAACTGAAGCGGCTCTTCGGCTTCGAGAGCTTCAGGTCGGAGCCCGCGGACCCGGACGGGCGCCCTCTGCAGCAGTCCATCGTCGAGGCGGCCATGCAGGGTCGACATGCGCTTGGAATCCTGCCGACCGGTACGGGCAAGTCGCTGTGCTACCAGATACCGGCGCTGTCCCGGTACCACAAGACGGGCGCGGTGACGGTAGTCATCTCGCCGCTGGTGGCGCTGATGGCGGACCAAGTCGCAGGACTCGAGAAACACGGCATCGTCTCGTGCGTGACCGTCAACGGCACCTTGTCGATGCCCGAACGGTCCGACGCGCTGGAGAAGCTGAGGCTCGGTGATGCCGCCATGGTGCTGATATCTCCCGAGCAGCTGCGAAGCGTGTCGCTTCGCCGAGCGCTGGCCCAACGCGAGATCGGGGCCTGGGTCCTGGACGAGGCCCACTGCCTCTCCAAGTGGGGCCACGACTTCCGCCCCGACTACCGCTATGTGGGCCGCTTCATCCGCGAGCGGGCCGAGGGCGGGCCGGTCCCGGCTGTGCTGTGCCTCACCGCCACGGCCAAGCCGCAGGTCAAGGAGGAGATCGTCGACTACTTCTGGCGCGAACTCGGCATCGAGACGCGTGTATACGACGGTGGCAGCCGTCGTACGAACCTCGAGTTCGTCGTGGTCAAGACCAGCGACTCCGCGAAGTTCCACGACATCCACGCGCTGCTGGAGCAGCATCTGCCGACCGAGACGGCGGGCGGTGCGATCGTGTACTGCGCGACCCGCCGGAGGACCGAGGAGGTGGCCGGATTCCTTCAGGAGCAGGGAGTCTCCGCCGACCGCTTCCACGCCGGACTACAGCCCGAGGAGAAGAAGACCATCCAACAAGCCTTCATCGGCGGCGAACTTCGAGCGATAGCGGCCACCAACGCCTTCGGCATGGGCATCGACAAGCCCGATGTGCGGCTGGTGATACACGCCGACATTCCGTCGTCGCTGGAGAACTACCTGCAGGAGGCGGGCCGCGCCGGACGGGACCAGCGCGAGGCCCACTGCGTGCTGCTCTACACCAAGGACGACGTGGAGCGGCAGTTCGGAATGTCCGCTCGCTCGCGCCTCACGAGGCGCGAGATCCACGGGGTGCTGCGCGCTCTGCGCAGGATCGGCCGGCGCAATCGAAGCAACGAGGTGATTGCCAGCACCGGTGAGATTCTCGCCGACGACGAGGACAAGGACTTCAGGCGGGACTCCGCGACAGACGACACGCGGGCGCGCACCGCGCTCGCCTGGCTGGAGGAGTCGGAACTGCTGACTCGCGAGGAGAACCGGGTGCAGGTCTTCCCGTCCTGCCTACGAGTTCACTCCGTCGAAGAGGCGCGGAAGAAGCTCGACAGCAGGCCGATGGCGGATCACCATCGCGGCCATCTGCTCTCGATCGTGGAGGCGCTGATCGATGCCGACCCCGACGAGGGCATCTCAACCGACATGTTGATGGCGACGTCCGGCCTCAGCTCCGAGCAGGTGCGCGGCGCACTCCATGACCTGGAGCAGTTCGGAGTCGCCAGCAACGACACCGTGCTGACCGCCTTCGTCCACGTCGGCGTGCGACATCCCTCGCGCCAGCGATTCGCCGAGGCGACCGCAGTGGAGGAAACACTCCTGGGCCTCTTACGGGAGATGGCTCCCGACTTGGGCGTCGACGACTCGGCGCCATTGAACTTGCGCGTCGCCGCGCAGCGGCTCAAGGACGCTGGTCACGGCCATGCCCGGCCTGAGCACGTCGCCCGCACGGTGCGCGGCATCGCGGGTGACGGACGCGGCGAAGGCTCAGCCGGCGGCAGCTTCAGCGTGCGCAAGTACGACGCGGAGAGCATTCGGGTGACACTGAAGCGCGAATGGCCGTCTCTGGTGGCGATTGCCCAGCGTCGACGCGCCGGCGCGCAGCGGCTGCTCGAGCACCTTCTGTCGCGTGTGCCGAAGGGCAAGCGCGGCAACGACCTGCTGGCCGAGACCACTCTCGGGAAGCTGGTCCAGGCGGTCGAAGGAGATGTCAGCCTCCAAGTCTCGAAGGATCCTCGCAGACTCGTGGACCGTTCTCTGATGTGGCTGCACGAGCAGGAGGTCGTCCGGCTGAACCGGGGCCTCACCGTGTTCCGCCCGGCCATGACCATCCATCTGGCCCAGGAGCGACGCGGCTTCGCGCAGACCGACTACCAGTCCCTGCAACTCCACTACGACGGGACAGTGAGACAGATCCACATCATGGCCGAGTTCGCGCAGCAGGGCCTCTCGTCCATGGCCGATGCGGTGCGGCTGTCCCTCGACTATTTCGCGCTCGGAGAGACGGAATTCCTGAGACGCTGGCTTCCCGAGCGTGAGCGAGAACTGTCGCGGCAGATGACGCCAGAGTCGTGGCGGGACATTGTCGAGAGTCTCAGGAACCCCTCCCAACGCCGACTCGTGGCCGATGACCGCGAGAACACGAACATGTTGGTGCTGGCTGGGCCCGGATCGGGGAAGACCCGGGTACTGGTACACCGAATCGCCTATCTGATACGGGCCAAACGCGAGGATCCCCGAGGCATCCTGGCCCTTGCTTACAACCGGCACGCCGCGGTCGAGATCCGCCGCAGGCTGGCCGAACTGATCGGGGACGACGCCCGAGGCGTGATGGTCCTCACCTGCCATGCGCTCGCGATGCGGCTGGTCGGAGCGAGCTTCATGGAGCGAGCCGATCGGCCCGACAGCGAGCACTTCCAAGAGGTGCTCAAGGAGGCCGCCGCGCTGTTGAGCGGCGAGGGGCTGGAGCCCGAGGAGGCCGAGGAGTCTCGGTCGCGCCTGCTGGCGGGATTCCGGTGGATTCTTGTCGACGAGTACCAGGACGTGGGCGCCGACGAGTACGCCCTCATCTCCGCGCTGGCGGGCCGGACCCTGTCGGAAGCGGATGCCAAGCTCACGCTGTTCGCGGTGGGCGACGATGACCAGAACATCTACTCCTTCAAGGGGTCATCGGTGCGGTTCATCCGCAACTTCGAGGAGGACTACCGCGCCCAGCCCTCCTTCCTGACCGACAACTACCGCTCCACCCGTCACATCATTGAGGCAGCGAACGCGATCATCGCGCCGGCCCGGGATCGGATGAAGGTGGACAACGAGATCCGCATCGACAGAGCGCGCGCCAAGGACGCGGCAGGTGGCCCCTGGGGCGAGCGTGATCCGGTGGGCCGGGGGAGGGTCCAGGTGCTGCCCGCCGGACGGGACGCGATCTCCCAGGCGCAGGCTGCGATGACCGAACTGCAGCGACTCGCGGGGCTCGAGCCGGACTGGGACTGGTCGAGCTGCGCGGTGATCGCCAGGGAATGGGCCTATCTCGAACCCGTGCGGAGCCTTTGCGAGCTGGGGGGCATCCCTGTGCAGATGGCGAACGAGGACCTCCCGAGCGTCTGGCACCTTCGGGAGACGCAAGCTCTACTGGCTTGGCTCCGCACACGTGATTCTGGCCTGGTCAGGAACGTAGACGTGTGCGCGTGGCTGAGCGGACAGCGCAGCGGCCCATGGATCGAACTTCTGCGGGAAGCAGCGGAGGAGCACGGGATCGAAGCAGGCAGAGGCCCAGCACCGATGGACTCCTTCATTGAATGGCTAGCCGAGTGGGGACGCGACGTGCGCCGGCGCCAACGGGGCCTCCTGCTGTTGACCGCCCACCGGGCCAAGGGTCTGGAGTTCGAACATGTGGTCGTACTCGATGGCCACTGGGATCGGATGGGACCCGAGGAGGACTCCGACGCTCCACGCCGCCTCTACTACGTCGCCATGACGCGCGCTCGTCAGACTCTGGGCCTTGGGCGACTCGCAGGACGGCATCCGTTCCAAGACGCACTGCGGGACAGTTCCGCAGTTCTCTGGCGAGAACCTGCCTCTCTGCCGTCACCGGCACCCGAACTGGAACGTCGCTACCGCCATCTCAGTCTGAGGGACGTGTACCTGAGCTTCGCCGGGCGCAAACCCAGTGCGGACCGTGTGCATCGCGCCATCGAGGCCTTGTCCCCAGGTGACCAGTTGCAGGTGCGGCAGCAGTCCGGCAGGTGGGAACTGCTAGATGGCGCGGGGGTTGTGGTAGGGACGCTCGCAGGCCGGTTCAAGTCGCCTGCAGACACGCGCTGCGTCGACGCGAGCGTCGCAGCAATCGTCTCCTGGAAGCGCAGCTATTCGACCCCGCAGTACCAACAGCAACTCAAGTGCGACCGATGGGAGGTCGTAGTACCCGAACTGGTCTTCGAGCCCATCTCCTAGGAGCATCCGACGATCGAATGGGCACGGGTAGTCCGGATTGGTTGAGGCCGCAGCACTAGCAGAGCGGGATCCATAGGATCAGACGGTGACTGTCGTAGCAATCGACCACGTCCAGCTGGCTATGCCCGAAGGAGGCGAGGCCTCCGCGCAGGAGTTCTACGAAGGTCTGTTAGGCCTCACGCGCGTGCCCAAGCCGCCCCATCTGGAGCAGCGAGGGGGCTGTTGGTTCGAGAACGACAGCGTCAGGGTCCACCTCGGCGTGGAGGCCGAATTCCGGCCGGCCCGCAAGGCCCACCCGGCACTGGCTGTGGAAGGGCTGGAGTGCCTGGTGCAGCGTCTGCGGGCAGCAGGAGTCGCGGTCCGAGACTCGGAGCCGATGGACACCCGGCATCGGGCCTATGCCGATGATCCCTTCGGCAACCGCATTGAGTTGATCGAGTACCTTCACTAGATGGCGTAGCTTGCCGGTCTAGGCCAAGGGCCCGTCCAAGACCTTGTAAGGAAAATGATCCTATTTTCTTGAAACTTCATCATCAGTGTCACACCCCTATGGGATGATGTCATCATGTTGATCGAAGCTGCCCGCCGGTTCGAAGCCGCCGCCAAGGAGATGCTGTCGGCGATGAACGGGCCCTCGGTGTCGTGCGACGAGGCGCGCGAGGTGCTGGCGGTGTGCAAGTCGGCGGCGGCTGCCCTGACGGCCACCCAGACTTCTGCGGCCGCCGTTGTCGCCGGGGTGGAGCGCCACGGCGACGGAGGCGTACAGGTGCTGGCGGACGCCGCTGGCTTGTCGCGGCAGGACGCGATCGGGCGGGTCAGGACGGCCAAGGCGGTCGGGGCTGCGCCGTCGGTGCGCGATGCGGTGGAATCGGGGCGGGTGCCGCAGGCCAACGCCAAGCGTCTGGCGGAGGTCATAGAGAAGACCAGCGCTGAGGCTGTCGAGTCCGACACCGAGTTGTTGTCCAAGGCTGCGTCGATGCGCCCCGAGCAGTTCACCAGAGAGGCCCGAAGGTGGGCGGCCGACCGCCAGAGCGACGGCGGGGAGGGCGACTACCGGCGCCTGCGGACGCGGCGTCGTGTCCGGGTGTGGGACTCAGATGATGACGGGATGGTGCGCATCCACGGCGAGTTCGACCCCGTCGCCGGCCAGCGGATCGGCAACCGGCTGCGAGCCGTGGCCGGCCGCCTCCATGACGCCGACAAGGCGCACGCGAGCAACAAGTCCGAACGGCGCAGCTTCGATCAGTGCATGGCCGACGCCCTGGACAGCCTCACCGCCGAAAACCTCACCGCCGAAAGCCTCGCCGGCCACCGCAAGTGCGCCGACAACGCCGGGTCAGGCCGCGGCTCGGGAAACCCGTCAAGCGTTGACTCAGGCCGCGGTGCGGACAGCCGTTCAGGCGCCGACACCGGCAACCGTAAGGGCGGCGGTGGCAGACCCCTCGCCGACATCTGTGTGGTGGCGAATGTGGACAGCGATACCGGCAACCTCGTCGCCGAGCTTCCCGACGGCACGCGGCTGCCGGCAGCAGTGCTTGAAGAGCTCGCCTGCAACGCCAGGCTCACCGGCGTCGTCTTCGACCGCAACGGCAAGCCGATCTGGCGCACCGAGTCCAAGCGCACCGCCACTGAGGCCCAGCGGCAGATCCTGCTTGCCCGCTACGGGGGCTGCTTCCACTGCAAGGCCCACCCCGCGCTGTGCCAGATTCACCACATCAGGCCGGTATCCCATGGTGGTTCAACCCGGCTCGACAACATGGTCCCCGTCTGCTGGGACTGCCACCAGAAGATCCACCACCACAAGTGGCGGATACGCACCACCAACGGCGTGCACACCCTCCACCCGCCAGGGCGGGTGCACTACGGCCCCGCCTGCGCCCCGGAGGAACCGGCCCTGCATCTGACGGGCATCGCGACCGACGGATTGCTGGCCGGGCGGTCCGTGCCGGCGGCTAGAGGAGATCACACCCGCCAGCGAAAATAATCCCTGCTCGGGCCAGCCGAGATCCGGACTCGGCGGTCAGCTCTGGAGTTGGGTGATCAGTTCTTCGGCGGTGGAGGCGGGGGACTGGCAGGCGAAGTTCCGGCAGACGTAGGCGAAGCCTTCGGGGCGGTCCTGCCATAGCGGGGAGTCGTAGGGCTCGCCCCAGGCCAGGACCGCGTTGGGGAGGTAGCGGGTCTGCACCGCGGCCACCAAGTCGGCCCGGTCGCCCACTACGGCGATCTCGTCCAGGCCGCCGGCGGCCATGTCGAGCGCTTCCAGGGCCCGGCCGAAGGCGGTGGGGTGCTGGGCCGCGGCCGCGTCGAACAGGTCGATGATCTGGCGGGCGTGCTCGTCGTAACGGGACTCGCCGGTCAGTGCGGCCAGCCGGAGCAGGCCGCAGGCAGCCAGCGACTGGGCCGACGGGGTGGCGTTGTCCATCAGGTCCTTGGGCCGGGTCACCAGCTTCTCGGCGTCGTTGCCGGTCGTGAAGACCCCTCCTGCCGCGTCGTCCCAGAACAGCTCCAGCAGGCCGTCGGCCGCCGATCGGGCCTCGTCGATCCAGAGGGCCTGTCCCGACAGCTCTCCCAGCCTGGTGAAGGCGTCGATCAGCGCCGCGTAGTCCTGGGCGTACGCCAGGTGGCGGGCCTGGGCCGGGCGCTCGCGATCACCGGCCTGCCAGGACCGCAGCCATCGGCCGTCATCGCGCCGCAGGTTGGCCACCAGGAACTCGCCGTTGGCCAGCGCCGCCGCCCGCCACTGCGGATCGCCGGTGGCAGAAGCGGCCTCGGCCAGCGCCGACAGCATCAGGCCGTTCCACTCCGTCAGGACCTTGTCGTCAAGTCCGGGCCGAACCCGGCTCTCCCGGCAAACGAACAACGCCTGACGGGCGGCCTCAACCTCCTCGGGCCGGATCAAGTCGCCCCGCACCGGTCGGTTCAAGATGTTGGCCCCCTCGAAGTTCCCGGCCGGGGTCACTCCCCACCAGGCTGCGGCCGCATCGGCGGCCTCCGCCCCGGCCGCGTTCTGCACCACCGCTCGCAGCTCGGGCTCGGACCACACGTAGAACTTGCCCTCGACACCCTCGGAGTCGGCGTCCTCGGCCGAGTAGAAGCCGCCCTCGGAGTGGCGCAGGTCCCGCAGCACGTAGCCGATCGTCTCATCGACCACCTGGCGGTACACCGGCACGCCGGTCGCCATCCAGGCGTGCAGGTACGCCCTCGTCAGCAGGGCGTTGTCGTAGAGCATCTTCTCGAAGTGGGGCACGAGCCAGCGGCGGTCCACCGAATAGCGGGCGAACCCGCCGCCCAGGTGGTCGTAGATGCCGCCGGAGGCCATGGCGTCGAGGCTGGTCCGCACCGCCCGCAGCAGCTCGGGACGGTTGCTGCGATGATGGATGCGCAGGGCCGAGGCCAGCGTCATGGCCGCCGGGAACTTGGGCGCACCGCCGAAACCACCCCACTCGGGATCGAACGAGGCGAGGATGGCGTCGCCGGCCCGGTCCAGGGCTCGGCCGTCGTCTGCGGCGTCGGCAGACTCCGCACCCAGCGACGCGGCGCCACGCGAAGTCCGGTCGATCAGCGCCACCAGCTGGTCGGCCTGGGCGTGCACATCGGCCCGGCGGTTGGTCCAGGCCTCGTCGATGGCCTCCATCACCTGCCGGAACGAGGCCATCCCGCCGCGGGGCCGGTCCGGGTAGTAGGTGCCACCGAAGAAGGGCCGGCCGTCGGGGGTGAGGAAAACGGTCATGGGCCAGCCGCCCCGGCCGGTCATGGCCTGCACCGAGTCCATGTAGATGGCGTCCACGTCGGGGCGCTCCTCCCGGTCGACCTTGACGTTGACGAACAGCCGGTTCATCACCGCCGCGGTGTCGGGATCCTCGAAGGACTCGTGGGCCATCACGTGGCACCAGTGGCAGCTGGAGTAGCCCACCGACAGCAGCACCGGCCGGTCCCGCTCCGCGGCCGCCGCGAAAGCCTCGGAGCCCCACGGGTACCAGTCCACCGGGTTGTCGCGATGCTGGCGCAGGTACGGACTGGTCTCCTCGCCGAGCCGGTTCATGAGCCGAGCCTACGGTTAGGAAAGCCGAGCGGGGCCCGATGAGCGGCCGGGCCACCGGTGAGGCAGACTGGCGCAAATGAGTGCTGGAGTCCGGGTACTGGTCGTCGACGACGAGCCCTCATACCGGGAGGGCCTGCAGGTGGCGTTGGGGGCCGAGGGGTTCATCGTCGACGTCGCCGCCGACGGCGAGGAGGCCCTGGCCATGTTCGAGGCCCTCGAACCCGAGATCGTGCTGCTCGACGTGATGCTGCCCCGACTGTCCGGGATCGACGTGTGCCGCCGCATCCGCTCTATCGCCGACACGCCGGTGATCATGGTCTCGGCCCGGCGGGAGGAGATCGACACCGTCGTCGGGCTGGAGGTCGGCGCGGACGACTACGTGGCCAAGCCGTACCGGGTGCGGGAGCTGGTGGCCCGGATGCGCACCGTGATGCGCCGCAGCCGGACCCGGCCGGTCAACTCCTCCAACGGCACGGCCGAGCTGCAGGTCGGCGACGTGGCGCTGGACCGCGACCGCCACGAGGTGACCATCGGCGGCAAGCTGGAACGCCTCCCGCTCAAGGAATTCGAGGTGCTGGCCCTGCTCATGGAGAACGCCGGGTTCGTGGTCAGCCGCCAGACCCTCATCGACAGGGTCTGGGGGTTCGACTACGTGGGCAACACCAAGACCCTGGACGTGCACATCAAGCGGCTCCGGTCCCGCATCGAGCGCGACCCGGCCGAACCCGAGCGCATCGTCACCATCAGGGGCCTCGGCTACAAGTACGTGGCACCCTGACAGCCCTCGTCACCGGCAGACCGAGCGCAGAGACATCGGCGGCGGAGATCCGAACATGACACGGCTCCGGGTACTCCGCGTATGGGTGGCCGGGGCCCGTCCCCGCACCCTCAGCGCGGGGCTGGTGCCGGTCGCGGTTGGGACGGCAGTGGCGGTGGGGGAAGGATCGGGGACCGCGTGGTGGCGGGCCCCGGTGGCGCTGGTGGTGGCGATGGCGCTGCAGGTGGGGGTCAACTTCGCCAACGACTACTCCGACGGCGTCCGGGGCACCGACGACTCCACCCGGATCGGCCCCCGCCGGCTGGTGGGTTCGGGACTGGTCGAGGCCCGCCGGGTCAAGTGGGCCGCGTTCACCGCTCTCGCCGTCGCTGCCTCGGCCGGCGCGGTGCTGGCCGCGGTCGCGGGCTGGGAGTTGCTGGCCGTGGGAGCGGTGTGCCTGGCGGCGGGATGGGCCTACACCGGGGGACCCAAGCCGTACGGCTACCTGGGACTGGGCGAGGTGTTCGTGCTGGTGTTCTTCGGCCTGGTGGCCACCGCGGGCACGACTTATGTTCTGCTGGAGCGGCTCGACTGGTTCGCGGTGCTGTGCGGCGTGCCGGTCGGCCTCTGGGCGGTGGCGCTGCTGATGGCCAACAACCTGCGCGACGTCGTCGGCGACGCTGCCGCGGGCAAGCGAACCCTGGCCGTTCGCTTGGGCGAGCGCCGCAGCCGTCTCATGTACATGGCAGTGTTGGAAGCCTCCTACGCGGTGTCTCTGGCCGCCTCGATCACGGGACGGGCCGCGGCCGCCGCGGTGGTCGGCGCCCCCTTCGCGGTGGGCGCGGTACGCCGCGTCCTGCGGGGAGCATCCGGCCCCGAGCTGATCCCGGTCCTGGGCGCGACCGCCAGGGTCCAGCTCGTCTCGGGTCTGGCCATGGCGGTAGGCATCGCGCTGAGTGGCTGAGCAGACTGTCTCCCATGAGCCGTGAAGCCACGTCGCCGGCCGGCCGATCATGAGCCGTGAAGCCGTAGTGGCCCATCTCGAGGCGCTGGGGGTGCCGTACGAAGTGGTGGAGTGCGATCCCGACTTCGCCGACACCGCCCGGTTCTGCGAGCGCTACGGGTACTCGATGGACGCGTCGGCCAACGCCATCTGCGTGGTCGGCAAGTCGGCTGAGCGACCGATGGCGTGCTGTGTCGTGCTGGCCTCGACCAGGCTGGACGTGAACGGGGTCGTGCGCCGCCGGCTCGGCACCCGCAAGGCCTCCTTCGCCGACGCGGACGCCACGGTGGAGCGCACCGGCATGATGATCGGCGGCGTCACCCCGTTCGGGCTGCCGGCCGACTTGCCGGTGTGGATCGACGCCCGGGTCATGGAATGCGACCAGGTGATCGTGGGCGGGGGCTCACGGGACTGCAAGATCCTGTGCCCGCCCGCCTCGCTGCTGGCCGTCGAGGGAGCCGAGGTGGTCGACGACCTGGCCAAGAGGCCGCCGTCGCCGCAGGCGTGACGGGTCAACTCCGGGTGGCGGTGATGATCTGGGCGATGCCCGCGCTCAGTGGCTGGTGCCGCACATCGACGAAACCGGCGGACTGCAGCCCGTCGATCAATTCCTCCAGTGGTGGCAGGTAGGCGACCGACTCGGGCAGGTACCGGTAGGCGTCGCGGTCAGACAGCAACCCGCCGATGAGGGGCACGACCCGGCCGAAGTAGAGGCCGTGCCCCCAGCGCAGGACAGGGTTGGTGGGAGAGTCCACCTCCAGTAGGCCAACCCGCCCGCCCCGTCGTAGCACCCGGCCCAGCTCAGCGAACAGCGGCGGGACCGCGGTCAGGTTGCGCAGCGCGAAGCCGCAGGTGGCGCCGCCCAGCGCGCCATCCGGCAACGGCAACTCCAGCACGTCGGCGTTCACCAGCGGAGTTCCGCCGCTTCCGGCCGGGATGGCCGCCCGCAGCATTCCCATCGAGAAGTCGAAGCCGACGGGACGGTGGCCGAGCCGGGCGAGCTCCCGGCAGAAGTCTCCGGTGCCGCAGGCCAGGTCGGCCACCCGCGATCCCGGCGGCAGGGCCAGCTCCCTCGCGGTCCGGCGCCTCCAGGCCACGTCGAGCCGCAGGGTCATGATGCGGTTCACCAGGTCGTAGCGGGGTGCGATAGTGTCGAACATCTCCCGCACGGCCCGGCGCTTGGCCGCGCCGGAGGGCAGTTCGCTCACTCCCGGCACTGAGGCCGAGCGGGCATGGCGCAGTTCGCGAGGACTGCGCGAGATGTTGAGCGAGGCCGTGGCCCGAGCGGCCCGTGAGCGAAGCGAACAAGAGCGGGAAACAACATGCTCAACCGCGACGTGTCAGCGGCTACCCGCGCTGTCCGCGCTGTCTCTTGGGCCAGTACCGCTGGTAGCCGCGGCTCATGGGATGCAGCAGCAAGGCGATCAACGCAATGTCGAACATCAGGCCGATCGCGTCGGCCCACAGCCAGCGCGGGGTGTCGATCACAGCCAGCAGCAGCAACAGCACGATGGGGACCGCGGCCACGACCACGCCGAGCTTGTAGCCCCACCGCCTCTCGTTGGCGATGCCGAAGGCGGCCAGCACCTTGCCCACCGCGATGGCGAGCGCGTAGACGGTGAGCGATCGGGCGCCAAGTATCGCGAACACCAGCGTGAAGCCGCCTTGGAAGTACATCAGGAGCTGGGCGATGTACAGCGTCTGAGGCTGCTGAGGGTTCACCCACCGGCGGGTATCCATGCCCCCAGTATGCAGGCTGGCTAGGAGCGGGCGTGGATCGGTGGGAAGTCTGTCGCGTCGCAGCGGTGTCATTCCCGCTCTTGTTCGCTGCGCTCACGGGCCGCTCGGGCCACGGCCTAGCCCGTATGGACCGGACTCGCGGCCGACCCGCTCGGCCTCTAGCCCGGCATGCGGCGATAGGCGCGGTCGGTGTGATGGTGCTGGAAGCCGATGCGACGGTAGACCGCGTTGGCGGGATGGTTGTCGGACTCCACGTAGAGCATCCCGAGGGTCAGACCCCGTCCGGAGAGCCATTCCAGACCGGCCAGGGTCATGGGCCGGCCCAGACCCCGGCCCGTGAAGTGCGGATCGACTGCTATCACATAGATCTCACCCAGTGGGGGGTCGTGATCGGCGTGGACCTTGGTCCAGCAGAACCCGGCCAGCCGGCCCTCGCGGTGGTGCAGGCGGAAGCCGTCGGCGTCGAACCACGGCTCGGCCATCCGGTCGCGGACTTCGGCGGTGGTCAGCCCGCCCTGTTCGGGGTGCCAGTGGAAGGCCCGGTTGTTCACCGACACGAACTCATCGAGGTCGTCGAGCCCGAAGGCCCTGGTCCGCAGGCCCGACGCCTCGGACGGCAGCTCGCAGCGCAGCTGCCACAGGTCGCGGTAGGGCTCGAAGCCGTGGCGGAGCGCCGCGGCGTCGTCGCCCGGCGCGACCTCCCTGATCCAGAGCTGGACCGCGGTGCCGTCGTCCAGCCCGGCGAGGGCCTCGGCCAGGGCGAGCGCCGTATCGCCGGATGCCCGGCCCTCGTGCACCACAATCTGCGTCTCGCCGCCGGCCGTCGCCGGCGCATTGACCTCGTAGCGCACCCAGCCGAGGGTACCGCTAGCTGTGCGGGCCAAGCAGCCGCCGAATTCCGCGCCCCGCGAAGCACGGTCGGCTAGCCGTCGGAACGCCCCGAACAAGACGGCAATATGCAGCTAGCGTCGCGCCGATGGCCCGCCCCCGTACGCCCAAAGGCCGCGCCCGCCGCACCCACGAGCGGCTGGCCTCGGAGTATCCGGACGCGGTGTGCGAACTCGATCACGGCGACGCCTTCGAGCTGCTGGTGGCCACCATCCTGTCGGCGCAGGCCACCGATGTGGGCGTCAACAAGGCCACGCCCGCCCTGTTCGCCCGGTTCCCGGACGCCGAGACGCTGGCCGAGGCCGAGCCGGAGGACGTCCAGCCCTACATCGCCACCATCGGTCTGTTCCGCAACAAGTCCAGGAGCCTGGTGGGAATGGCCCGGATGCTGGCCGACGAATACGGCGGCGAGGTGCCCGGCGCCATGCGCGACCTCGTGCGGCTGCCCGGTGTGGGCCGCAAGACGGCCAACGTGATCCGCAGCGTGGCCCTCGGACTGCCGGGCCTGCCCGTCGACACCCACGTCACCAGGCTGTCGAGCCTGCTCGAACTGACCTCGGAGACCGATCCGGTGAAGATCGAGCTCGAGCTCAACCCGATGATCCCGGCAGCCGAGCGGGGCGACTTCAGCCTGCGGATGATCCTCCACGGCCGCCGGGTGTGCGTTGCCCGCCGGCCCCGCTGCGAGGACTGCGTCCTCAACGACTTCTGTCCCTCCAGCACCGTCTGACGCCCCGGTAGCGTTGTGGGGTGCTGACCCGTCTCGACCTGCGCAGCGACCGCGGCCCCGTCGCGTCCCGCCTGCCCCGTCCCGAGCCCGCGTCAGCGGGCCCGCGGGAGGCGGTGCGGAGCATCGTCGCGGCAGTGAGGGAGCGGGGCGACGACGCCCTCCGGGAGTTCACCGAGCGCTTCGACGGCGTCCGGCCCGACAGCCTCACGGTGGAGCCGGCCGAGATCGACGAGGCCGCGGCCCGCACTCCGGCCGAGGTGCGAGACGCCTTGGCGACCGCAGTGGAAAATGTCGCCGCCTACCACCACCACCAGTTGCTCGACGACGTGCTCCACGAGCGGGGTGGCGTCTCTGTCCGGGAGCAGCATCTTCCCGTGCGTAGGGCCGGCTGCTACGTGCCCGGAGGCCGAGCCGCCTACCCGTCGACGCTGATCATGACCGCGGTCCCGGCCCGGGTGGCCGGTGTGGAGGAGATAGCGGTGTGCGTGCCGCCCGGCCCCGACGGCCGCATCGCCGACGTGACCCTGGCTGCGGCCGCCGCCGCGGGGGTCACCGAGGTCCATCCCGTGGGCGGTGCCCAGGCCATCGCCGCGCTGGCCTACGGAACGGAGTCGATCCGGTCCGTCGACGTGATCGCCGGGCCGGGGAACTCCTACGTCGCGCTGGCTCAGCGGGAGGTTGCCGGCGTCGTGGGGGTGCCGGCCGCCTTCGCGGGCCCCTCGGAGGTGGTGGTGGTGGCCGACGCCAGCGCCGACGCCACCTTCGCCGCGGCCGACGTGATCCTGCAGGCCGAGCACGGCCCCGACGGGGTGGCGTGGCTGGTGACATGGGACGCGTCCACCGCCGATGAGGTGGAGGCCGAGGTCACCCGGCTGACGACGCTCGCCGACCGGCGGTCCGAGATCGAGGCCACGTTGAGGCACTCGGGGTACAGCGTGCTGTGCTCGGACGCCGAGCAGGCCCTCGATGTGGTCAACGAGATCGCTCCCGAGCATCTGGAGCTCATGGTCGCCGATCCCGAGGCTCTCGTACCGGGGGTCCGCAATGCCGGAGCCGTGTTCTGCGGGTCGTGGGCGCCCGCTTCGGTGGGCGATTATGCGGCCGGACCCAACCATGTCCTCCCCACCGACGGGACCGCCCGCTTCGCCGGGTCCCTGGGCGTGCGCGACTTTCTGAAGAGCATGCACATCGTCAGCATCGACCGGCCCGGGCTCCGGCGACTGGCACCTCACGTCATCGCGTTGGCCGAGGCTGAGGGGCTGACTGCCCACGCCGATTCCGTGCGACTGCGGCTCGCCTGCCTCGACACCGAACCACCGGCGTCGACAACGGAGCGCTCGCCATGAGCCCGGTCAGAGCCGCGTCACCAGGATCAACGATGGAGCGTTCACCATGAGCCGGGTCGGAGCGGGGCCCGGCGGGGTGCGTCCCCGCGACGACATCGCCCTGATGGCCGGCTACCACTCGCCGCAGCTCGACGTGGCCGTGCGCCTCAACACCAACGAGAGTCCGCTGCCGCCCCCGGCAGCCTTCACCGAGGCGGTGGCGGCCGCGACCCGGTCGGTGGTCTGGAACCGGTACCCGGACCGCCAGGCCGCCGAGCTCAGGGCGCGGATCGCGGCCCGCCACGGTGTGACCGCCGATCAGGTCTTCGCGGCCAACGGCTCCAACGAGGTGCTCCAGTGCCTTCTTCTCGCCTACGGCGGGCCGGGCCGCAGCGCGGCGGTGTTCGAGCCGACCTACGCGCTGCATTCGCACCTGGCCCGGGTGACCGGCACTGCCGTGGTCGAGGGAGAGCGGGGCGGCGACTTCACCCTGGATCCCGGCGCGGCCGCGGCGCTGATCGACTCGGCCCGGCCCGCCGTGACCTTCGTGTGCTCGCCCAACAACCCCTCGGGCACGGTGGAGCCCCGCTCGGTGGTGGCCTCACTGCTCGATGCGGTGGGCGCCACCTCCGGACTGCTGTGCGTGGACGAGGCCTACGCCGAGTTCTCCCCCCACAGCGCTCTCGAGCTCGTCGACGATGAGGCGCCGGTCGTGGTGACCCGCACGTACTCCAAGACCTGGGCCATGGCCGGGGCCCGGCTGGGGTACCTGATCGGCCCGGAGTGGGTGGTGGCCGAGCTGGAGAAGGTGGCCCTGCCGTACCACCTCGACGCGCTCAAGCAGGCCGTCGGCCTTGTCGCCCTCGACTACGTCGACGAGATGCAGGCCCGGGTGGACGCCATCGTGGCCGAGCGCAACCGACTGTCGGACCGGCTGGGCGGGCTGCCGGTCGACGTGTGGCCCTCTGGTGCCAACTTCGTGCTCATCCGGCCCCGCCACCGTGACGGCGCCGAGGTGTGGCAGCAGCTGGTCGACCGTTCGGTGCTGGTGCGGAACTGCACTTCGTGGCCGAGGCTGGACGGCTGCCTGAGGGTGACGGTCGGCACCCCGGATGAGGACGACCGCTTCCTGGCCGCCCTCGAGGAGATTCTGGCGTGAGCGGTTCGGCCTCGTACCCTCAAGGGGCGCGCGTCAAGGAGATTCTCGTATGAGTCGCACGTCCACTCGTTCCCGATCCACCAAGGAGACCCGCATCGAGGTCAGCCTCGACCTCGACGGCGACGGTACGACCGAGACCTCCACCGGCCTGCCCTTCTTCGACCACATGCTCGACCAGCTCGGCCGCCACGGCGGGCTCGGGCTGACGGTGCGCGCCCAGGGCGACCTCGCGGTGGACGCTCACCACACGGTCGAGGACACCGGCATCATCCTGGGAGAGGCCTTCCGCGAGGCCCTGGGCGACAAGGCCGGAGTGCGCCGCTTCGCCAGCATCACGGTGCCGCTGGACGAGGCCGCTGTCGAGGTGGTGCTCGACCTTTCGGGACGGCCGTTCCTGCACTACGACGTGGACTTCCCCGGCGAGAAGATCCTCGGCGACCCGCCCTTCGACCCGCAGCTGGCCGAAGAGTTCTGGCGGGCCTTCGCCACCGCGGCCGCGATCACGCTGCACATCGTGATGCGTCGAGGCCGCAATACCCACCACATCGTCGAAGCGTCGTTCAAGGGGGTGGCCCGGGCCATCCGCGACGCGGTGCGGGTGGAGGGCTCGGCCCTGCCGTCGACGAAGGGAACGCTGTGACGAGCAGGCCGCTCGTCGCCATCCTCGACTACGGCATCGGCAACCTGCACTCGGCGCAGAAGGGCTTCGAGCACGCCGGGGCCGACGCGAGGCTCACCGCGGACCGGGGTCTCATCGCCGACGCGGCCGGCGTGGTGCTGCCCGGCGTGGGCGCCTTCGCGCCGTGCATGGCCGCGCTGGGCCGCACCGGCCTGGACGGCGCGGCCATCCAAGCGGTGCAGTCGGGCCGGCCGTTCATGGGAATCTGCGTGGGGATGCAAGTGCTCTTCGCGGGCTCCGACGAGGCCCCGGGAGTCTCGGGACTGGGCGTGTTCGACCGCATGGTGCGCTGGATCCCGGGGCCGGTGAAGCGCCCGCAGATGCAGTGGAACGTGCTCCTGCGCGATCGCGACCACCCGATGCTCGACGGTCTGGACGACCCGGTGTGGGCCTACTTCGTCCACTCGCTGGCACCGGAGATGGGAGACGCGTCCGACGTGGTCGCCACCTGCGACTACGGCGGACCGGTGGTGGCTGCGGTGGCCCGCGACAACGTCTGGGCCGCTCAATTCCACCCGGAGAAGTCATCAGCCGTAGGCCTGCAGATCCTGGCCAACTTCGTGACGGCCTCGACCACGGCCGCAACCGGCTGAAGCGTCATGCAGTTGTTCGCCGCAGTGGACATCCGCAACGGTCGCTGCGTACGGCTTCGCCAGGGCGACTACGGCGCCGAGACGGTCTACGACACCGATCCGGTCGCCCGCGCCGTCGAGCTTGCGAGCCAGGGCGCGGGATGGATCCACGTCGTCGACCTCGACGGCGCCCGATCCGGGCATCCCGACAACGCCGCAGTGGTGACCGCCATCGCCGGCGCAGTCGATGTCCCGGTCCAGGCGGGCGGGGGAGTGCGGACCGCCGCCACCGCCGAGGCGTGGCTCGCGGCCGGCGTCGAGCGGGTGGTGCTGGGCACCGCTGCGCTGCGCGACCCGGAGCTGGTACGGGGTCTGGCCCGGTCGCACCGGATAGCAGTCGGTCTCGACGCCCGGGCCGGCGATGTCGCCACCGACGGCTGGCTGCAGGGCTCGGGGCAGTCGGTGCTGGATGTGGCCCGCAGCTTCGCCGCCGACGGCGTGGACGCATTCGTAGTGACCGACATCAGCCGCGACGGGACTCTGGAGGGACCCGACATCGACGGGCTGGCTTCGGTGCTAGACGCGGTGTCGGTGGACGTGATCGCTTCCGGGGGCGTCGGGCAGCTCGGCGACCTGACGGCACTGGCCGGACTCGAGGGCCGCGCCGGCCGCCGGTTGAGCGGTGTGATCGTGGGCACCGCGCTCTACGAGGGGCGTCTCACGGTCGCCGAGGCGGTGGCCGCGCTGACCGGAAGTGGAACGAGCGGCTGAGATGCGGGTGGCCCGGGTCATTCCCTGCCTCGATGTGGACGCGGGCCGGGTTGTCAAAGGGGTGAACTTCGTGGACATCCGCGACGCCGGCGATCCGGTCGAGCTGGCTGCCCGCTACGACGCCGAGGGCGCCGACGAGCTGGTCTTCCTGGACATCACGGCGTCGTCGGACCGCCGCGACACCACCGTGGCCATGGCCCGGGCCGTGGCCGACGAGGTGTTCATCCCGTTCACCATCGGGGGTGGCATCCGAACCCTCGACGACGCCCGGCTCCTGCTGCGAGCGGGAGCCGACAAGGTGAGTGTCAACACGGCGGCGGTGCGCCGGCCCGCGCTGGTGAGCGAGATCAGCCGGGAGTTCGGCGCCCAGTGCTGCGTCGTCGCCATCGACGCCCGCAGCTCATCCGAGACCCCGAGCGGCTACGAGGTCTTCACTCACGGGGGGCGGACCCGGACCGGCATCGACTCGCTGGCGTGGGCCGCCGAGGCCGAGCGCCTGGGAGCGGGCGAGATCCTGCTCACCTCGATGGACCGGGACGGCACCAGGGAGGGCTTCGAGCTGAACTTGACGTCCAAGGTTGCGGCCGCGGTGGGTGTCCCGGTCATTGCCAGCGGGGGAGTGGGCAACCTCGACCACCTGGTAGAGGGAGTCATCGAGGGCAAGGCCGACGCGGTGCTGGCCGCCAGCATCTTCCACTACGGAGAGCACACAATCGCCGAGGCCAAGGCTCGCATGGCCGCCGCCGGAATCGCCGTCCGCCCCGCCTGAGCGCGACACGCCAGGCCTGCGCAGACCGTTGAACAGGGGGCAGAGTGCCCGCCGCCGCGAGAGACAGCCAGCGAGACGCCTCTTCCCTAGGGGCAATGGCCGCACTAGTGTCGCTGCCGCGCCAATGCCCCAGCCGCTGACGCCCGGAGGTCGCCTTTGACCGTCGCTGACACGTACCGCCTGTCCTCCCGGTACACCGACGACTCAGGGACGGTGTTCATGACAGGCCTCCAGGCGCTGGCCCGGCTCCCGATCGAGCAGCTTCGGGCCGACCGGCTCGCGGGGCTGCACACCGCCGCCTTCGTCAGCGGCTACCCGGGCTCGCCCGTCGGCGGCTACGACGGCGACGTGGGCAGGGCGATCGAGCAGGCCCCCGATCTGCCCATCGTGCTGGCTCCTGCCCTGAACGAGGAGCAGGCGGCCACCGCGGTGATGGGAACCCAACTGGCCTCGCTTCGTCCCGACTCCCGCTACGACGGCGTCCTCGGCATCTTCTACTGCAAGGCGCCGGGAGTGGACCGAGCCGGCGACGCCCTCCGGCACGCGGTGTTCGCCGGCTCGGACCCCCGCGGCGGTGCGGTGGTGATCGCGGGCGACGATCCGGCCGCCAAGAGCTCGACCATCCCGTCGTCGTCGGCGGGAACCCTCGCCGACAAGCACATCCCGGTGCTCTACCCGGGGACGCCCCGCGAGGCACTGGACCTGGGGCGGCACGCGGTGTACCTGTCGAGGGCCACCGGGCTGTGGACCAGCCTCAAGATCGTGGCCGACGTGGCCGACGGCTCCGGGACGGTTCACCTAGATCCCCGCCGGGTCGACCCGGTCATCCCGACCATCGACGGCGAGCCCTACGTCCACACTCCCGACGGCAGGCTGCTCACCCCCGAGACGGTCGACACCGAGCGCGAGATCTACGAGGTCCGCCACCCTCTGGCCATCGAGTACGCGGCTCTGAACCGCCTCAACCACGCCACCGTCAACCCGTCCGACGCCTGGATCGGGATCGTGTCCTCGGGGATCACCTACCGGGAGTTGCGGGAGGCGCTCCGCCGGCTGGGACTGGGCCACGACGCCGAGATCGCGGCGGCCGGCATCCGGCTCATGTGCATGCACATGCCCATCCCGTTCAGTGCCCAGCGGGCCCGCCACTTCGCCCGGGGCCTCGAGGAGATCTTCGTGGTGGAGGAGAAGCAGCCCAACATCGAGTCGCTCATGAAGGACGCCCTGTACAACGAGCCCCGCCGACCCCGGGTGACGGGCAAGTTCGACGAGCACGACGCCATGCTGCTGCCCGGCCACGGGGGTCTCACCGCCGACGACCTGCTCCCGCCGCTGCGACGCCGCCTCTCCGAGCGCATCGGCTCGCGCCTCGCGCCCGAGCAGCCGCGGCGCGAGCTGATACCGCTGGGCACCGGCGTGGCCCGCACGCCCTACTTCTGTTCGGGCTGCCCCCACAACCGCTCCACCAAGGTCCCCGAGGGCGCGGCGGTGGGGGCGGGGATCGGCTGCCACACGATGACCCTGCTGATGGACTCCGACGGCTTCGGCGACATCGTGGGGCTCACCTGCATGGGACAGGAGGGGGCCCAGTGGGTCGGGATGGCGCCCTTCGTGGAGACATCCCACATCTTCCAGAACATCGGCGACGGGACCTACTTCCACAGCGGCCAGCTCGCCATACAGGGGGCGATCGCGGCCGGGGCGGACATCACCTACAAGCTGCTGTGGAACCGCACCGTGGCCATGACCGGGGGCCAGGATCCCCAGGGAATGATCGGCGTGGCCGAAGTCTGCCGGGTGCTGCTGGCCCAGGGAGTGGCCCGGGTGCTGGTGACGACCGAGGATGTCGCCCGCTACCACCGCGCCGACCTGCCCGAAGGGGTGGACGTCTGGCCCCGCACGCGGCTGATGGAGGCCCAGGAGCTGCTGGCTCAGGTCAAGGGCGTGACCGTCCTCATCCACGACCAGCAGTGCGCGGCCGAGGCTCGCCGGGGGCGCAAGCGCGGCACGGTGGCCGTGCCCCGCCAGCGGGTGTTCATCAACGAGCGGATCTGCGAGGGCTGCGGGGACTGCGCCTCGATCAGCAACTGCCTGTCGGTGCAGCCAGTCGAGACGGCCTTCGGCCGCAAGACCCGGATCGACCAGACCACCTGCAATCTGGACTACTCGTGCCTGGAGGGGGACTGCCCGTCGTTCATGACGGTGACCCAGCCGGGGCGGCTCATGTCGTGGCTGCGCCGGATCGGTGGCCGGGGCGGCGCCCCGGCGCGGCCCCGGAGCGACCCGGCACCGGTGGCGCCCACCGACCTGGACGACCCGGTGCCGGCCGTCCCCACCGACGACCTGTCGGTTCGCATCGTCGGCATCGGCGGCACCGGCGTGGTCACGGTGAGCCAGATCATCGGAACGGCGGCGATGTTCGACGGCTACGAGGTGCGGGGCCTGGACCAGATCGGGTTGTCGCAGAAAGCCGGACCGGTGGTGAGCGACCTTCGCCTGTACCACAGTGAGGTGGCGGCCAGCAACCGACTGGGCGAGGGCCAGGCCGACCTCCTGCTGGCTTTCGACCAGCTGGGGGCGGCGTCGCCGTCGGGCATGAGCAGGGCCGACCCGGAGCGCACCGTGGTGGTCGGCTCCACCTCGCAGACTCCCACGGGAGCGATGGTCGCGCACCCCGACCGCGCCATGCCGGAGCCCGCCGAGCTGGAGGCCGCGATCGCGGCCGCCACCCGGGCCGACTGCCGCCACTGGGCCGACGCTCAGGCCATCACCGAGTCCCTGCTCGGCAACTCGGTGACGGCCAACGTGTTCGTGGTGGGCATGGCGGTGCAGGCCGGCGCGCTGCCGCTGTCACCCAGGTCGGTGGAACACGCCATCGAGCTCAACGGCGTGGCGACGAGAAGCAACGTCGAGGCGTTCCGGTGGGGCAGGGCGATGCTGGCCCGACCGGCAGAGGTGGAGGCCGCGGTCGCCTCCGGCCGGTCCCGCCGAGCCGGGCGGCCCGAACTCGACGACCAGCTCGCGGCCCGGGTGCGGTCCGTGGCCCGCGCCGCCGGCTTCGACCACGACGGGCCGGCCGCCGGTGAGTCCGGCGACAGCGGCTACCGCGGCCCGGTCGACCTGGAGCTCATGGCCTCCGAGTTGTGCGCTTACCAGTCGCCGAAGCTGGCCCACGCCCACCTCGACTTCGTGGAGGCCGTGGCGGCGGCCGACGCGGAGCGGGGTGACGGATCGGGGCGGCTGACGGCGGCGGCAGCCCGTGGATACTTCAAGCTGCTGGCCTACAAGGACGAGTACGAGGTGGCCAGGCTGATGCTCGATGCCGAGGCCACCGCCGAGGCCCGGCAACTGGCTGGGACCAGCGGGGGAAGGCTGGCCTGGAGGCTGCATCCGCCGACACTGCGGGCCCTGGGCATGAAGTCGAAGATCTCGGTGCCGGTCTCCTGGGCGCCGGCCATCCGGCTGCTGGCCGCCATGCGCCGTTTGCGGGGCACTCCATTCGACGTATTCGGGTACGCCGCGGTACGGCGGGCGGAACGGTCATTGCCGGACGAGTACCGGGCGGCGGTCACGTCCGACCTGAAGCGGCTGGACCCCGCCACCTACCAAGCGGCGCTGGCCCGGGCGGAGCTGCCCGAGGTCGTGCGGGGATACGAGAACATCAAGATGGCCGGCATCTCCAAGATGCGAGAGGAACTGAAGCGAGCCTGACCGGCCACGACATCCGGGTGTCGACTAACCGATTCCCGTTGATAGGCTTGCGCCCAACCCAATGGTGACGACGACTGCTACCGCCACCTTGGACCCACGGTTGGCGTTGTCCGCGGACTTCGCTGAAGCTGTGCGCCGCCACGTCGATGGCCTGGCCAGCGACGCGGACCTGGCGCTCCTGGAGGCCAACACCAGGCTGTGGGTTCGAGCCCTCTACCGACTGCTCGACGACGTCGCGGAGTCCATCGACGCCATCCGGACCTCAGTCAGGGGGCACCAGCGCGCCGTGATAGTCGCCGACCTGGAGGAGGACTACCGCGCCATCGACGCGGTGCTGACGACCCTGGTGGGGCCACCCGAGTCGCCATTGGAGAACGGCACCTCCGCCGACGGGCGCGACACCGGCCACGTCGAGCTGCAGCTGTCGTGGGTGCCGGGGCGGATAATCGCCTGGGCCGCGGGGCCCGGCCGGTCGGCCGAGAACGCACCGGACGTGCTCCGGCGGCTGCGCGACACCGGGGCCGGCACCGTCGACTGGAGCCAGCACCGCACGGTGAAGATCCCCGGCGGGGCGAGGGCCGAGACGGTGTCGGCACCGATCGAGAGTTGCCTCGGGTGGCTGGTCGCCCTGGGCGAGGCGGCCGAGCAGGACGGAATCGGCGCCAGCGTGTCCTGGCTGGGCCTGGTGGCCGCGCTGGCGGTGCGCCTGGCCGCGCAGGGACGGATGGTTCCCCAGCTCAAGAAGGTCCGCCGTCGCTACCGCCTGGACGAACCCACCGGTGACGGCTCCAACGGCGCAGCCGCGGCGCGCTCCGACAACGCCTCCTACGTAGTGCGCTGGGCCCCCGCGCTGGTGGAATCCGACGTCATTGCCGCGCTGGCAGAGTCGCTGCCCGGCGCTGCGGCTGCGTTCGAGAACCAGCGGGACGCGAATGCCTTCACCCAGGCCGCGCTGGCCGACATCGTCGACGCCATCGCCACTGAGGCGGCCGAGCGCCTCGAAGCCCCCGCGCCGCCGCCCGTCCCGCGCACCAAGGCCGACGTGGCCGAGACGGCCCTGGCCCGGCTCGACGGCACTCCCTTCGACGTCCCGAGCCGGCATGCCGCCGACCTGACCCGCCGCCTGGACCAGTGGGCCCGACCGGTGAGCGAGTCCTACGACCGCCGCCTGCGACTGATCGTGCAACTCGATCCTCCCGACGACATCGGGGCCTGGCACCTGTCGGTGCTGTCGGAGTCGAGCGCGGGCGAGCTGCAACCCGTGGAGCGGGCCCTGGTCATCGCGTCGCGGACCAGGCGCCAGGCGGTGAAGCACCAGATGTCGCGCCTGGAGCGGCTCTTCCCGGAGCTGGTGCGGCTCGGGGGGCGCCGGCGGGGAGAGGTGATCCTCAACGCCGACGAGGCCTGGCAGCTCATGACCGAGACCGGTCACGTCCTGCAGGCCGTCGGATACGACGTGCGGGTTCCGGCGCTGTCTCGCCGGCGACCCACGCCGTCCCTGCGCCTCACGTCGATGGAGGCCGAGGAGTCCGTCGTGGGAGCCCGCCAGCTGGCGGACGTGCGCTGGTCGGTCGCCTTCGACGACGTGGAACTCACCGCAGCCGAGATCCGCGACCTGGCCACCCAGGCCCGGCCTCTGGTGAAGAGCCGGGGGCGGTGGGTGGAGCTGGACCGCGTCGACCTGAACGAGGCCGCGGCCGCGCTGGCCGAGCGGGCCGACATGACCCGGCTGACCGGCGCGGACATGCTGCGCCACGCCCTCGGCCTGGAGGGATCGCCCCTAGCCGGGGGCACGATGATCGCGGGGCAGGGCTGGGCCGCGGAGCTGATCAGCAGCGCCCGCCACATACCTGCCGAACTCCCCACCAAGCCGGACGGCTTCAACGGAACCCTGCGGACCTACCAGGCCGACGCCCTGGTCTGGCTGAGCTTCCTGGAGCAGGCCGGCCTGGGCGGCTGCCTGGCTCTCGACATGGGCCTGGGCAAGACCCCGACCATGCTGGCCCACATCTACCTCACGCGCGGCAACGGCCCCTCGCTGGTGGCCGCACCGCCCGCGGTGGTGGGCAACTGGGCGTCGGAGGCGCGGCGCTTCGTGCCGGGTCTGCGCGTCGTCGTCCATCACGGTCCCAGCCGCACGCCCGCAGAACGGGTGCCGGCCATGGTCAAGGGCGCCGATCTGGTGGTGTCCACCTACGGCACGGCCATGCGCGATCTGGACGTGCTCGAGAAGGTCGAGTGGTCGACGGTGGTTCTCGACGAGGCGCAGGCCATCAAGAACCCGGCCAGCGAGACCGCCCAGCAGCTCCGCCGGCTCGATGCCCGCTGCCGGGTCACGCTGACCGGCACCCCCATCGAGAACGGCTTGGGCGACCTGTGGGCCATCATGGACTTCTGCAACCCGGGCCTGCTCGGAGCCCGCAACCGGTTCATAGCCGAGATGTCCAGGGTGTCCAAGAAGCCGGAGGCGGGCGCGGACGGCGCGGACGGCTCCAACGGCTCGGAGTCGTCGAACGGGTCGCAGGCGGCCGAGACCTCCCAGGCCGCCTCAAGACCCAAGGCAGCCGCGGCCGGCGAGGGCGCGCTGGCCGCCCTCAACGGCATCCTCGTGTTCCGCCGGACCAAGGCCGAGCCGGCCATCGCCGCCGAGTTGCCCGATCGCATCGACGAACTCGACCACTGCACGATGACCGCGGAGCAGATCGGGCTCTACCAGGCCGTGCTCGACGAGTTGGTCGCCCGAACCGAGGTCGAGGGGGTCGAGGCCGGACCGGAGCGCAAGGGAGCGGTCCTGGCTGCCATCACCGCCCTCAAGCAGATCTGCAACCATCCGGTCAACTACGAGGACGACGGCGGTCCGCTGGACGGGCGCTCGGGCAAGCTGGCCCGGCTCGAGCAGATCATGGGCCAGGTCTTCGCGGCCTCCGAGCGGATGCTGATCTTCACCCATTTCGCAACCTGGGGCGAGCGGCTGGCAGCCCATCTCAGCGAGCGCACCGGCCTTCCCATCAGCTGCTATCACGGCGGCCTGGCCCGCGGCGCCCGCGACCGCCTGGTGCAGTCGTTCCAGAAGGGCCGGGGAGCCGGGGCGCTGGTGCTGTCGCTCAAGGCGGGCGGAACCGGCCTGAACCTGACCGCAGCCAACCATGTGGTGCTCTACGACCGCTGGTGGAACCCCGCGGTCGAGGACCAGGCCCGCGACCGGGCCTGGCGCATCGGCCAGCGCAACACGGTGGTGTGCCACCGTCTGGTATGCCCCGGAACGGTGGACGAGAGGGTCGAGGAGATCGTGGCGGGCAAGCGCCGCATCGCCGACATGGTGCTGCCCAAGTCGTCGTCGGTGGGCGACCTCAACAGCGATCAGCTGCGGGCCGCGCTGGGCATCGACCAGGACCTGCTGCTCATCGACGAGAACGGAGAGAACGGCTCCCACACCGACGGAGACGGCTCGTGAAGGCAGCAGCCAACGGCGCCGACGCCGCTCGCCGGCGATCCCGGCGGGGCAGGGGCAAGGGCACGTCCCCCGGGTCGGCCAAGACCTCCGGAGATTTCTGGGGCTCACCGGACTTGCTTCCCTCAGTGGAGGAAGTAACGGTCTCGGTCGACGCGTCCGCGGTGGTCAGGTCCCTGGGACGCCCCCCGTTCCCCGGCCACGAGGCAGTCAGCGAGTACTACCTGCGGGCGGTCTACGACAACACCGCCAAGCTCGCAGAGGTGCTGGCCACCGCCGGAGACCTGCTCCGCAACGACGAACCCGACTGAATTCGGCGCGGATCAGCCAGCCGCCGCACGCAATGAACTCTACGGCAGGTGGCCGGACCGATGGCCGTTGACAGAGCGAAGAGGCTCCGCGAATATTGATATGATCTATACGTGGAACCGGTCAGCGTGCCCCGCGACCACCTGCCCCTAGAAGGACGGAGGACTGGTAATGATCACGAACCGCACTCCGGAGTCTCCCGCAATCCACCGGTGTGGCGTCTCGGAGGGGTAGGACAGGGTGTCGCCGGTGTACAGCTGAGTCGGCTCTCTGCCCATCAGGTCAACCGTCATGGTGCCTTCCAGCACAAGCACGACCTCCTGCCCCTCATGAGAAATGAAGTCCTGCGCCACTCCAGCTTCGGCAATCGTCTCGTTCGCCTCAAGACGATGGCCCTCGCCCGGCGTGAGAAAGCGGGTTCTCGCGCCCTCGTTGAGCAGGAAGGACTCACCTTCGCCAGCACGGACCAGCGTGATCTCCGAGAACCCCGGGTCGAGCAGCGCGACCGTCGATGTTCCCAAGGCCTGAGCGATGCGGTGAAGCGTGATCAGGCTGGGCATGGCCCGTGAGTTCTCAATCTGCGACAGGAACGGCTGTGACAAACCGCACCGATCGGCAAGTTCCTGCATCGTCAACCCAGCACCCTTCCGGCGTCGTCTCAATTCCGGCCCAAGCTGCGGAGCGACGCCCGCAGCCTCTACCGAAGAGTCGCTCTCCACTTCCGGGTCCCCCTTTCCATCACGATCATCGGTTGGGACGAACTCCACGCCTGCCATCGGTCTCTACTCTGCCGACACCTCGACCCGCGCCATGCGCTCGGTCAGTCGGTGGCCAGGAAGGGGACGACAACCTCGATGAGGGCCGCGGGGTTGTCCACCGGCACGACATGGGTGCTGCCGGCAATCTCGACCAAGCGTGAGTCCGGTGTGAGGCGGTCCATTTCGACCATCACTTCGGCCCGGACGAAGCTGTCGGAGGCATGAACGTGAAGCGTGGGCGCCTGGATCCGAGCCAGCCGGGCCCAGTGGTCATCGGAGCGGAACGGCCAGCGCTCGAAGAAGTAGGGGTCGTGCTTGGGGGCCAGGCGGCCACCCCCGACCGGCCCGTAACAGGTGGCCGCCACCACTTCCACCATCTCGGCGGGGGCGTTGGGGTAGGCGCCCGCCACTGCGGCGCGGACTTCGTCGTGGTCGGCGTGATCCCGGGGGCGGGAGAACAGTTCGGTCTCGCCTTGCTCGAAGGAGGGTTCCACATCGACGACAATGAGCCGGCCTACCCGGTCGGGGTTCTCGGCCGCGTACTGGATGGCGACCAGCGCACCCCACGAGGAGCCGGCCAGGTCTACGGGCGAGCCGCCGGACACGCTCTCGACTGCGCCGACCAGATCGCCGACATGGTCGGCTGTGGTGTAGTCGTGGGTGGGCGACCACTGGCTCTCGCCGTAGCCCCTGAAGTCGAGTGCCACCACCCGGCGATGGGCGCGAACGCCGCGGGCTACCGCGTGCCAGTTCCAAGCGTTGCCGGTCACGCCATGGAGGCAGACCAGGGTCGGGCCGTCGCCGTCGAAGTCGAGCCCGTGGATCCGGTTGCCGGCTGCCCCTTGCACGAAGAGGTGTCCTACCTCAGAAGCAGCGAGCGTTGTGGACATGGTGATCCTCCTCGAGAGCGGAAGACACCCGGACAGGGCGACAGCGGGCGGACAATACGGTACCCAACGCCGCACAGTACCGAACGCTGCCGAACAGTGCAGGCCGGACTGATTGACACGAGGGCGTTCGCGTGAGCATGCGCCACCCAGGGGAGGCCATCGATCCGTTCATTCCCGAGCGGGACTCCAAGTGGTACCGGGCGATGAGGCACTTCTGGCATCCCGTCGCCTACTCCAAGGATGTCGCCGAGGACCAGATGGTCTCCGGCCAGCTCCTGGGGGAACGCATTCTGGTCGTCCGCTACGAGGGCAGGGTGCGGGCCTTCATGGACGTATGCCGGCACAAGGGGGCCGCACCGTCGCTGGGATGGGTCGAGAACGGGTGCATCAACTGCCCCTACCACGGCTGGGCCTACGACATGGACGGCACCCTGGTGTCTATCCCGTCGCGCCCCGAACTTAACGGGGTACTCCAGATCGGCCTGGTCCGCTACGTGTGCCGGGAGAGTTCCGGCATGGTCTGGGTCAGCCTGACCGACGAACCGTGGGGAGATCCGCCCGGAATTCCCGAATGGGACGACCCGATCATGCGCTGGCAGACGCCTCCGAGCTACGACTGGGCCACTAGCTCGCCCCGGCGGCTGGAGAACTTCGTGGACTTCTCGCACTTCCCCTTCGTGCACGAGAACGTGCTCGGCACGAGGGACAAGGCCCGGATCGAGCAGCACGACGTGTGGCGGGAGGACCGCGCCCTGCGCTTCGACAAGATGTTCGTGGAGCCCAACGTGGCCCGGATGAAGGAGATGCTGGGAATCGACGACGACATCATGTCGGTGCGCAATTCGTACCAGCTGACCGTGCCCGGCTCGATATCGCTGGTGCGCACCTTCCCCAACGGCAAGCGCTACGCCCTGTACATGGCCACGGCCCCCGCCGGCCCGGCCACCTGCCGCAACTTCTGGCACATCGGCGCCGACTTCGCGTCCACCGACGACGACATGGACTTCCTGCTCGAGTTCGAGTACATGGTGCTCGACCAGGACCAGCCGGTCGTGGAGTCGCAATGGCCCGAGCACCTGCCAGACCGTCTCAACGCCGAGACCTACGTGAAGGTGGCCGACGACGTGACCCTGGCCTACCGCAAGTGGCTCTTCGAGCTGGCCGAGGAGTTCGAGGGCGACTGAGCCCGGCCCACCGGGGGCCGCCGGCTACAACCACAAGGGAGAACAGCAATGGGAATACTCGAAGGGCGGGTGATCATCGTCACCGGAGGCGCCAAGGGCATCGGCCTGGCTTACTGCCGGGGCCTCGCCGCCGAGGGGGCGACCGTCGTGGTCGCCGACCTCAGCGACGGTTACGACGTGGTCGCCGAACTGGAGTCCTCGGGCGCCGAGGCGATGTCCGTGCGGGTGGATGTGTCCGACACGGCCCAGACGGAGGCGATGGCGGCCACCACGGTGGAGGCCTACGGCCGCATCGACGGCCTCGTCAACAACGCCGCCTTCTACATGGCGGCGACCCGGGCCCCGATGGAAGACCTCTTGCCGGACGAATGGGACCAGTGCTTCGCGGTGAACGTGAAGGGAACGTGGCTGTGCTCCCGCGCCGTGTCGCCCACTATGAAGGCTCAGGGCAGCGGCAGGATCGTGAACATCGCCTCCATGACGGTCAACGACGGAACCCCTGCGTTCCTCCACTACGTGTCGTCGAAGTCGGCGATCTGGGGACTGACCCGGGCCATGGCCCGCGAACTGGGCGGATTCGGGATCGCGGTCAACACCATCACGCCCGACTACATCCCCCACGATGAGGCCTACTCCAACGTCCAGCCCGAGGTGGACGTGGCCATCCGGGCCCGGCGGGCGTTCAAGCGGACGCAGGTCCCCGAGGACATGGTGGGCACCCTCGTCTACCTGATGAGTCCGATGTCGGATTTCGTAACCGGCCAGAACATCTGGGTCAACGGGGGCTCCGGGTTCCACTAGGCCTCGTCCGCGCGGCGGATCCGTCTCGCGCAGGGCCGTTTGCGGGCAACGTCGCACCGGGGGAGTCCGGCCCTTCTGGAATTCGCGGAGACGAGGGCTTATAGTTCACATCAATATTCGTCACACCAATGAACTCGCAGGCAACCGGCGGAACAGCAGGCAGTACAACGCCCGGTGTCCGGCGGTGGCCTCGTGACAGGTTCCACGAGGAGGGAATCCGCAACACCATGCGTAATACAACAATTCGACTACTGGTCGCCCTTGCTCTCACCGCAGGCCTGGTCGCCTGCGGAAGCGACGACGAACCGGCCCCCGCGCCCGCCGCGCCCAGCGGCGCCAGCGATGCGGCCGTCGAAGCAGCCGAGGCCGAAGCCGCCGCCGCGCAAGCCGAGGCTGACGCCGCGCAGGCTGAGGCTGACGCTGCGCAGGCTGAGGCGAAGGCTGCCGCGGACGCGGCCGCCATTGCGGAAGCCGAGGCCGCCGCGGCGGCCGCCGCGCTTGAAGCCGCGCAGGCCGAGGCAGAAGGCACAGTCGACGAGTCGGTGGTCGCCGAACTCGAGGCGCAGCTCGCTGCGGCGCAGGAAGAGGCCGCGGCTGCCGAAGCCGAAGCCGCCGAAGCCGCGGCCGCCGCGGAGGCCGCCGCCGCGGAGCAGGCGGCCGCCGCCCCCAGCGAGATCGATATGGCCATGCTCGTCGTCGGTACCAAGGAGGAGGGCTGGTACGCCACGTTCATCGACAGCGTCGAGCGCGTCTCAGGATCCAACAAGTACGGCATCCAGGTCAACCTCGAGATCCTCGAGGGAATCCCGTTCGCCGAGGGCGAGCGCGTCATCCGCGATCTTGCCCAGACCGGCACCTACGAGATCATCGTCGGCCACAGCACCTACGTGGACGGCGTCGCCGCCAACAAGGACGACTTCCCCGACACCCTGTTCGTGTACTCAGGCTCCGGCAACGATGACCACGAGGGTGGCGACAACGCCTACTGGATCGATGTGTTCATCCACGAGCCCGCATACCTGGCCGGGATCATCGCCGGCATGACGACCCAGACCAACAAGATCAGCGCTGTGGCCGCGTTCCCGTTCCCCAACGTCAACGCCCCGCTCAACGCCTTCGTGGACGGCGCCCGGTCGGTCAACCCCGACATCGAAGTGGCCGGGGTCACCTACATCGAGAGCTGGTTCGACCCGGCCACCGCGTCGAGTGCCGCGGCCGCCCAGATCGCCAACGGCTCCGATGTCATCTACGCAGAGCGGTTCGGGCCGTTCGCGGCGGCTGAGGACGCCGACGACGTGCGCGCCGTCGGCCACTTCACCGACCAGCTGGGCCTGTCGCCGGTCGTTCTGACCAGCGCGGTCGCTCAGTGGGACACCGCCTTCACCGATGTGCTCGACGCCTGGTACGACTACACAGTGCACGGCGTGCCCTACAACTCGCCGACGCAGCGCATCGTCTACCAGTCGATGGTGGACGACGGCTCCGCGCTGGGCGTCATCGCCGACGATGTGCCGGCCGATGTGGTGGCTGCCGTTGAGGCCGCCCGAGCCGCGATCCTGTCGGGCGAGTTGGTGGTCCCGCTCAACTTCGCAGCGTTCGAGTAATCGAAGGCGCCCGGGCTGCACGGCGCGTGATCGACTGAGTTCACCGGCCCGATGACCGACACGGCCCACTCAGGCGCGGTCGCGCCGGCGGAGAACATCCTCGTCGCCGAGCAGGTGACGAAGGTCTTCCCCGGCGTGGTCGCCAACGACTCCGTCGACATTGAGATCCGGCGCGGTGAGATCCACTGCCTTCTCGGGGAGAACGGCGCGGGGAAGACGACCCTGGCCGACATCCTCTACGGCGTCTACCAGCCCGACGAGGGACGGGTGCTACTCGACGGCAAGCCGCTCGACCTGCATTCACCCCGCGACGCCATCGAGGCCGGCATCGGGATGGTCCACCAGCACTTCGAGCTGGTGCCCCCGATGTCGGTCATTGAGAACGTGGTGATCGGCACCGCCGCCAGGCAGTGGCTCGACCTCACGGAGGCGCGGCGCCGCCTCGAGGAGTTCTTCGCGAGCTACGACGTGGAGATCGATCCCGACGCCGAGGTCGGCCGGCTCTCGGTCGGCGAGCAGCAGTGGGTGGAGATCTTCAAGACGCTCTACTTCGGCGCCGAGATACTCATTCTGGACGAACCCACCGCAGTCCTGACCCCCCAGGGGGTGGAGGAACTGTTCCGCATCCTTCGCGCCATGCGAGACGAGGGCCTCACCATCATCCTGATCACGCACAAGCTGAGAGAGGTAATGGCGCTGTCGGACCGGGTGACAGTGCTGCGACGCGGCCACGTCGTCGGCACGGTGGACACCGCAGACGTCGACCAACTCGATCTGGCCCGGATGATGGTGGGGCGCGAGGTGCTGCTGCAGATCGACAAGACCCCTTCCAAGCCCGGTGCGCCAATGCTCGAGGTCGAGGCCGTCCACTTGGAGTCCGACACCGGCAGGGGCTCGCTCGACGGGCTGTCGATCACGGTCGGTTCGGGCGAGATCGTAGGCGTGGCCGGAGTGTCGGGCAACGGCCAGAACGCCCTGTTCGACGCGCTCGTGGGTGTGCGCCACCCCTCCAGCGGCACCATTCGCATCACTGGCCGAGACACAACCGAGGCGTCGCCCTACAAGGTCGCCGCTCTCGGCGTGGCCACCGTGCCAGCCGACCGCATCGCGCAGGGGCTCGTAATGGACTTCAGCGTCAAGGAGAACCTGGTGCTAGGCAATCACCGCAGCCGCCAGTTCGCCCGGGCCGGGATCCTCAACCGGACCAGGATCGACGCCTTCGCCGCCGAGTCCATCGACAACTTCGAGATAAGGACTCCCTCGGCGTCCCAGACCACCAGGACGCTGTCAGGCGGCAACCTGCAGAAGATAGTCATGGCCAGGGAACTCTCGGGGATGCCGTCGCTGATCGTGGCTCACCAGCCGACGAGAGGACTCGACATCGCAGCCAGCGAGTACGTGCGGCGCCGGCTGGTGCAAGAACGTGATCGCGGCGCGGGCGTGCTGCTCATGTCGGAGGACCTTGATGAGATCTTCCAACTCTCGGACCGCATCGCGGTGATCTTCGACGGCCGGATCGTCGCGGTCACCGAGCCCGACGCCACCACCCTCGAAGAGATCGGGATGCACATGGCGGGCGCGAGCCGCTCAACCGGGTACACGCAGTGAGCGAACAAGTCGGTGACGCTGCCGGAGACGGCACCAGCGGCAACAACGAACTCGCCCAGCGCGATCCGCTGTCGCTGCTGTTCCAGCCGGGCGGATTGCGACTCGAACGACGGCTGGAGACCCGTGCGGTTCATGAGTTCTACGCAACCCTCGTCGCACTCGCCATCACCGCAGTGATCATCGGCCTGCTGGTGGCCATAGCGGGTGTGTCCCCGCTGGACGCATTCTCGTCGCTGTACGACGGCGCCTTCGGCGACCGGGAGTCGGCCTTGGAGACGCTGGTGCAGGCGACACCCCTCATCCTCACCGGCCTGGCCGCGGCCATCGCCTTCCGGGCCGGGGTCTGGAACATCGGCGGCCAGGGCCAGTTCATCGCGGGCGCCATCGGCACCTGGTGGGTCTACGACACGATGCCCGGCCTCCCCGCGCCGTTGCTTTTCGTGGCCATGTTCGCCGGGGCCGCAGTCTTCGGAGCGGTGTGGGCGTCGGTGGCCAGCGTCCTGCTGGTCCGTTACGGAACCAACGAGATCCTCACGACGGTGATGCTGAACTTCGTCATCGACTACATGCTGTCATGGCTGCTCTCGGGACCCTGGCAGGCGAACGACACGCCCTACTCCCAGACCGAGCGGATGGTCGACAGCACATTCCTGCCCCGGTTCTTCGACGACAGCAGGCTGCACTTGGGCTTCGCCATCGCGCTGGCGATGGCGGCCGTGGTCCATTTCCTGGTGCGGCGCACCACCTTGGGATTCGAACTGAGGGCAGTCGGGGTCAACAAGCAGGCCGCGGCATACAAGGGCATCAGTACCGGGGCTGCCATCATCGCGGTGATGGCGATCTCGGGGGCCCTGGCCGGGATGGCGGGCGCCGGCGAGCTGTTGGGCCTTCATCACCGGATCAACTTTGAGTTCGGCGAGCAGATGATCGGCTTCACAGGGATCATCATCGCCTTGGTGGCCCGGCTGCATCCCGCGGGCGTGATCGTGGTGGCCATCGCCTTCGCAGGGCTGCTCAACGGCTCAACCCAGATGCAGGTCGGCACCGGCATCCCAGCCGCGCTGGTAACGGTCATTGAGGGGGTCGCACTGGTTCTCGTGCTGCTGGCCGCGGTCGCCTGCCGCTACCGGCTGCGCAGGGCAGCAGTTCACGCCGATGAGGCGCCCACGGGTTCGGTCTAGCGACCATGGAGGACTTCTTCACCTACTCGGTGATCCTGGGGATCTTCGTGGCCACCGTGAAGATCGCCACGCCGCTTCTGATCGCGGCTACCGGCGAATTGGTCGCGGAGAGCAGCGGGATCCTGAACCTGAGTCTCGAAGGGACGATGACGATCGGTGCCTTCACCGGGTTCTTGGTCGCCAACGAGACCGGCAGTCTTTGGCTGGGGCTGGTGGGAGCAGCTGCCGGCGGGGCCGCTCTGGGCCTGCTGATGGCCCTGATGACAGCCACCGTCAAGGTCAACCAGGTGGTGGCCGGTCTGGCGCTCAACATCCTGGGGCTCGGGGGCGCGTTCTTCTGGTACCGCTCCGTCTACGACGAGGGTGGCGCCGTCGCCCTCCCCATCGTGGGCAGGTTCGAGACCGCCACCGTGCCATTGTTCGCGGACATCCCCGCGGTGGGGGAGATCCTGTTCGACCAGCACTGGCTGACCTACTTCGGCATCGTCATGGTGCCGGCCACGTTCATCTTCCTGTACCGCACGAAATACGGGCTGGAGTTGCGCAGCATCGGCCACAACCCCGAGGCGTGCGACATGCGCGGCGTGGGCATCATCTCTCGCCAGTACACCGCGGTGATCTACGGGGGCGTGATGGCCGGGCTGGGCGGCGCCTTCCTGTCGCTGTCGGAGGCCGGGCAGTTCTTCCCCGACATCATCGCGGGACGAGGCTGGATCGCCCTAGCCATCGTCATCTTCGGGAACTGGCGGGCGTCGTGGATCCTGGCCGGCTCGCTGCTGTTCGGCTTCCTGGAGGCGACCCAGTTGTCGCTCCAGGCCAGCGACATCGACCTGCCGTACCAGCTCCTGCTGGCCCTGCCCTTCGTCTTGACTATCGCCGCCCTGGTCCTGAACCGCAGCCGTTCCCGGGTCCCGCTCGCGCTCACGATCCCTTACCACCGGGGCGAGAGGTGAGCGGTCGCCGGGCCCATGACTGAACCAGCCTCCGGGCAAGCGCTGTGATGCTCGATATCGACCCCCACATACGCCACAGCACCCGCCACATCGGACACTCCGTGCCCCGCCGGGAGGATCGCGGGCCCCTCACCGGTCGGGGGCGGTATGTGGCCGACATCGGGCTTGCCGGGATGCTCGAGGTGGTCTTCGTGCGCAGCACCGAGGCTCACGCTCGGATCGTCTCCATCGACACGTCCGAGGCTCGCGCCCTCGACGGAGTGGTGGCGGTGTTCACCGCGCAGGATCTCCGCGAGGTCAGCAGCTTCCCCGACTACATCCCCTATATCGGCCCGGTCAGGCAGCGCCCGCTGGCCGAGGACCGGGTCCGCTACGTCGGCGCCCCCTACGCCGCGGTGGTCGCCTCGGACCGGTACGTGGCAGAGGACGCGGCCACCCTGGTCGCGGCCGGAACCACCTACGAGCCGCTTCCGACGGTGGCTGATCTCGACCAGGCTCTGGCTCCCGGCGCGCCGAGGCTCTTCGACGACTGGGGGAGCAACTGCTCGTTCGATGTGGCTCCCCACAAGCCCGAGGTCGACCGAGCCTTCGAGCAAGCAGACCGCACCTTCACCGAGACCTACGTCAGCCAGCGCCAGACCGGGCTGCCCATGGAGACCAGGGGAGTGGTGGCCGACATGGCGGACGGGACGCTCACGGTGTGGTCCTCGACACAGAGCCCGCATATGGTGCGAACCACCGTCGCGCTGATGCTGGGCATGCCGGAGCCGCAGGTGCGGGTGATCCACCCGACTGTCGGGGGCGGCTTCGGCACCAAGACCCACACCTATCCCGAGGACATCGTGGTGCCCTGGATCGTCCGCAGACTCGACCGGCCGGCACGCTGGATAGAGGACCGCATGGAGAACCTCGTGACGTCGGTGCACGCCCGCGAGCAGCGCCACGCCGTCGAAGTGGCCTACGACGACGACGGCACCATAAGGGCGGTGCGCTGCGCATCGATGCTCGACATGGGCTCGGGCGAGATCTTCATGCCGGGCACGGCGCCGGTCTTCGTCACCAACGCCTGCATCACCGGCGGCTACGACTTCCCGAACATGCAGGCCCGCACCGTCGGGGTGGTGACCAACAAGACGCCGGCGGGCGCCTACCGGGGATTCGGGATTCCCGAGGGCGCGTTCGTCATGGAACGGATCATCGACCGGGTGGCCCGCCTGACGGGAACCGACCGGGTCGAGCTGCGCCGACGGATGCTGCTGCGCCCCGGCCAGACGCCCTACGTGATGCACGGCGGAGGCCGCCTCGACTCCGGTTCCCACACCGAGTCCTTCGAACGGGCCTTGGAGATGACGGGACCTGCCCTGGAACGGGCGCGGGCCCGTCATACCGGCGATCCAGATGTGCGGGTTGGTGTGGGCTACGCCAACTACGTAGAGCCGACGTCGCCCAGCTACCACCTCACGACCGGTCACTGGGGAGGCGGAGACGCAGCCACAGTGCGAGTCGATCCGGACGGCTCGGTGAGAGTCGCCGCCGGTCTAAGCGCCTTTGGCCAGGGCGCCGAGACCACCGCTGCGCAGCTCGCGGCCGACATGCTGGGGGTGTCCCCCGGGGATGTCACCGTGGTGCTGGGCGACACCGAGCGGGCGCCCTACGGCCTGGGCTCGTGGGGCAGCAGGGGAGCGATGATGCTCACCGGATCGGTCTTGATGGCCTCGGAGCGGCTGCTGGCCAAGGCCCGCTCCATCGCGGCCCACATGCTGGAGGCGGCCGAGGCCGATGTAGTGCTGACCGACGGTGCCTTCCATGTGGCCGGCAGCGACCAGCCCTCGGTGAGCTGGGCCGAGGTCGGCACGGCTGCGTGGGTCCGTCATGTGGACCTGCCCGACGGCATGGAGGCCGGGCTGGAGACATCGGCGTACTACCACCCCGAGAACCTGCAGCACCAGCTCGACGAGGCCGGAAAGATCAATGCCGCGGCCAGTTGGTCCAACGGCACGCACATCGGGATCGTGAGCGTGCGGATCAGCACCGGCGAGATGACCATCGAGGACTACATCGTGGTCCATGACTGCGGCACGGTCATCAATCCCGCCCTGGTGGAGGGCCAGGTTCACGGAGGAGTCGCCCAAGGCATCGCCGGCGCCATGTACGAGCACCTCCAGTACGACCCCGACACCGCCTACCCGAGGTTTGCCTCGTTCATGGATTACCTGGTGCCGACGTGCGCGGAGGTGCCCCACATGGAGGTCGACCACTACGAGTCGCCTGCCCCGGAACAGCCCCTGGGAGTCAAGGGCTGCGGCGAGGGAGGCACAGTGGGACCACCTGCAGTGGTGACGGGCGCGGTGTCCGACGCCCTGTCGGAATGGGGCGTGGACCTGACCGAGTGCCCGGTCACACCCGTGGCCGTGCGGGCCGCGATCCGGGCAGCCGAGGCGGCGCGAGCCGGGTCTGAAGGCGCTTCGTGAAGCCGGCCCCCTTCGACTACTGCCGGCCCTCGACGGTGGCCGAGGCCCTCGAGGCTCTCAACTCCTCGGAGTCGAGCCGCGTGCTCGCGGGGGGCCAGAGTCTGATCCCGGCCATGAACTTCCGCCTCACCGACGTGTCCGTGCTGGTTGACATCGGCCGTGTCAAGGGTCTCGACGCGGTGACCTGCGACCCGAGCGGGGTGGCGGTGGGGGCGGCCGCCACCCAGACTCGAGTGCTGGACGATGACGGCGCGGCGAGCGTCGTCCCCGGGCTGCGTGCGGCTCTGCGCCACGTCGGGCACCTCCAGATCCGCAACCGGGGCACGGTCTGTGGCAGCCTGGCCCACGCCGACCCTGCCGCAGAGCTGCCCGCCCTCGCGGTCGCTACCGACGCCGTGATCAGCGTGACCGGGCCGGCCGGTGAACGCCGGATCGGTGCCGGTGACTTCTTCGCCGGACCGTTCTGGACGGCTCTCGAGGACGCTGAACTCATCACCGAGGTGCGTTTTCCGGCACCGCCGCCCGGCTCGGTGACCATCGTGGAGGAGATCTCCCGCCGCGCCGGCGACTTCGCGGTGGCCGGTCTGGTCGCAGTGGTGGAGGCCGATGGCGGCGCCGTGCGCTCGGCCAGCCTCGTCGGCTTCGGCCTGGGGGGAGTTCCCACCAGGCTGCCCGCCGCAGAGGTCGCCGTCGGGGGCTGGGCCGCCGACCACCCGGCGGACACGCTCGCCGAGGCGGTGATGGCCGACACTGCCGACGCGTTCGACGACATCCACGCCACGAGTTGGTACCGACGCGAGGCAGTCGCCGCTCTCATGGTCAGGGCCGTCCGGCGGGCCCTGGTCGCCAAGGAGGCCGCATGACCATCAGCGAACCGATCTCCGAGGTGGACGTCGAGGTCACGATCAACGGGCGGGCCCACCGTCACTTGGTGCCGTCCCGGCTGCTGCTGTCGGACTACATCCGCGACACCATCGGCCTCACCGGCACCCACGTCGGCTGCGAGCACGGGTATTGCGGCGCCTGCACGGTGATCGTCGACAGGGACGCGGTGCGGTCCTGCCTGATGCTGGCAGCTCAGGTCGACGGTGCCGAGATCCGCACCGTCGAGGACCTCGCGCCCACTGGCTCGGACTCCCTTTCGCCCATGCAGCAGGCTTTCCACGACCATCACGCCCTGCAGTGCGGCTTCTGCACCGCGGGCGTCCTGATGACCCTCGAGAGCGTCAATCCCGCCGAGTGGCTGGAGGCTGAGCGCATGGTCGAGCTGCTGTCGGGAAACCTCTGCCGGTGTACCGGCTACCAGAACATCGTGAGCGCGGTCCGCGACGCCTGGGGCGCGTGCCATGACGGTGGAGGAGCCGACGATGGCTGACGCGACCGTCGAGGTGAACCACGACGTGTGCATCGTCTCAGGAATGTGCGCCTCGCTGGCGCCCGAGATCTTCGACATCGACGACGACGGGCTCAAGCTCGAAGTGCTGACGCCCACGCTGCCGCCCGAACTTGTGGCCAAGGCCCGCAGCGCCGAGGCATGCTGCCCAGTAGAAGCGATAGAGGTGACGACGCCATGACCGTGACCCAAGACCCCGCTGCAGCTGGAGGATCCGAGAAACAGGGGAACACCCAACTCGACATGGCCGGCGAGGAGCGGCTCTACCAGCAGCTCAAGCGCTTCTGGCAGCCGGTGGCCTTCTCCGAGGACCTCACGGACTCGCCGCATCAGGTCACGTTGTTCGACACCCGCCTGGCCGTTGCCCGTCTCGACGGCCGGGCCCATGTGTTCAGCGACATCTGCCGGCACCGCGGCTCGGCCCTGTCACTGGGACGCATCGACGGATGCTGGCTGCGCTGCGCCTATCACGGCTGGGCCTACGACTCCGAAGGTACCGTGGTCGACATACCGGCCCGGCCCGAACTGAACGGCAAGCTGGTAGCCCAGCTGCCCACCTACCCGACCATCGAGGCCGGCGGCCTGGTGTGGACCTGCCTCTCGGGCGAAACGCCGCTGTTCGGCCCGTCGGAGTGCCCGGAGCTGGACGATCCCGACTACCGGTTCCTGCGCTTCGATCCGTACGAATGGAACTGCTCTGTGGCCCGGCGACTGGAGAACTACTTCGACTTCTCCCACTTCGCCCATGTTCACCACGGGATCCTCGGCGACCGCAACGAGGCGGAGATCGCTGACTACGACGTGAAGCGGCATGGCTCCGAACTCAGGATCACCGCAGGTCCTTTCATCGAGTACACCGACAACGTCAAGAACTCGGCGGTGGAGCACGACGGCCTCACCTACGAGGCATGGAAGCGCTACCGGGTGTTCATGCCCAACGCCATGAAGCTCAACAGCTCGGCCGGAGAGGTCGAGGACTTCGTGCTGTATGTGGCTGTCGCGCCGGTCAACCGCAGACGGACTCGGTGCTTCACCTACGTCGGCCGGAACTATGCCCTCGACCGCGACCAGGAGTTCCACGATATGCAGTACGTGATCCTGGGGCAGGACCGGCCCATCGTCGAGTCGCAGCGGCCCGAGGAGTTGCCGGTCGACCTCACCGCTGAGATGCACGTCAAGGGGGCCGACGCCGGCACCGTCGAATACCGGCGCTGGCTGATCAGCATCGCTGACGGAACGATCGAGATGGCATCGACCGCCTGAGGCGGTGCGGCGCGGCCGTTTGACAGCCGTGCCGCGGCGCGTCAAGCATTGTCGGATGCCCGGAGGAACCCGAGTGAGGTCGCGGCGCGCCACGCTGGCGCGTTTGGGCGGGATCAGTGTCGGCGGCTCGGCCGTGCTCCTGGCCCTGCTCATCGGGGCGGCCATGATCCTCGGCCTCGGGGCCAACCCGCTCGAGGGCTACAAGGAACTGCTGGTCGGCGCGTTCGGGGGCACCGAGGAGCTGGCCGAGTCGGCCGCCAAGGCCATGCCCCTGCTATTCGTGGGCACCGGCATCTGCGTCGCCTTCCGGGCCAAGGTCATCAACATCGGCGGCGAGGGCCAGATCATCGCCGGCGGGCTGCTGTCCACCATCACCGCGCTGGCCGTTCCCGATCTTCCGGCGATCATCCTGATCCCGCTGGTGCTGTTCATGGGACTGGTTGGCGGAGCGATCTGGGGCGGCATTCCCGGAGCCCTCAAGGCCTACCTGGGCGTGAACGAGATCCTGTCCACCATCATGCTCAACCTGGTGGCGGTGCAGCTGTTCAACTACCTGCTGCGGGCCCCGCTGATGGATCCCAAGCAGATCGAGCTCGGCACCAGGATCCCCCAGACCAAGCGCCTGTCGGAGAACGCAGACCTGCCGATTCTGATCGAGGGCACCCGTTTTCACCTGGGAGTGGTCGTGGCTCTGATCGCGGCGGCCGTCGCCTGGTTCTTCCTGTGGCGCACCACCACCGGCTACCGGGTGCGCGCCGTCGGGGCCAGCGCTCCCGCGGCCCGCTACGCGGGAATGCCGGTGAAGCGCATGACCATGCTCGCGCTCACCATCAGCGGCGCACTGTGCGGCCTGGCCGGAGCCTGCCTGGTGTTCGGCAGCGAGACCCACCGCCTCCAGACCGAGGGCTTCGCCACCGGCTTCACCGGCTCGGCCGGCTTCAACGGCATTGTGGCCGCGCTGTTCGGCGGCCTGCACCCGCTGTTCACGATCCCGTCGTCGTTCCTGTTCGGCGGCCTGCTGGTCGGGGCCAACGCTATGCAGCGGGCCATCCAGATCCCGGTGGACCTCGTGATCGGGCTCAACGGCCTGATCGTGGTGTTCGTGGTGAGCAGCAACACGCTGCGCGAGCGGCTGTCGCGCTACATGTCGATAGCCGGCGAGGCGGCTGAGCACCAGGAGGCGGGCGTGCACGGGGCCGAGGCCGCCGGTGAAGCCGCTCCGCCCGAATCGTCGAGCGCGGGCGCGCCGGCGGAGGGGGACGACTCGGGCGGCACTCCGGAGGGCGAACCGTGACCGACTTCATCACCGTCACGTTCACGGTGGCCACCTTCGCCTCGGGCGTCAGGCTGGCCACCCCCTACCTGCTGGCCGCTCTGGGCGAGACGCTGGGGCAGCGCAGCGGCGTGCTGAACCTCGGCGTGGACGGCGTGATGCTGCTGGGAGCCTTCTTCTCCTACTGGGCTGTGCTCCAGACCGACAGCATCACGGTGGGGCTGCTGGTCGGGATCGGAGTGGGCATGGTGCTGGGGGTGGTGTACGCCACCGTCACCGTCGTGTTCCGGGCCGAGCAGGGCATCAGCGGCATCGGCATCTTCCTGTTCGGGCTGGGCATGAGCGCGTTGCTGTTCGAGGAGTGGGTGGGCACACCCCGCCCCATCTCGAGCTTCGACAAGCTGGCCATCCCGCTGCTGTCGGACATCCCGAAGATCGGCGACATGTTCTTCAACCACCACCTGCTGGTCTACGTGTCGATACTGCTGGTGCCGGGGCTGACCCTGCTGGTGAACCGCACCACCTTCGGCCTGAACGTACGCGCCGTGGGCGAGACACCGGAGGCCGCCGACAGCCTCGGCGTCTCGGTGGCCTGGACCCGGGCCACCTGCATCCTCATCGGCAACGGGCTGGCCGGACTGGCCGGGGCCGCGCTGGCCATCGAGATCGGGATCTTCCAGCACAACCTCACCAACCAGATCGGCTTCATCGCCATCGCCCTGGTGTACTTCGGGGCGTGGCGACCCACCGGCGTAGTGGCCGGCTCGCTCCTGTACGGGTTGGTCACCTCGAGCGTCAACCAGTGGAAGACCGCGGGCCTGGTGACCGGCGCGGCCTCCAGCTTCACGACCATGGCGCCCGCGTTGCTCACCATCGTCGCGTTGGTGGTGATCGCGCGCCGCACTGCGGCCCAGCCCGCGGCGCTCACACTGCCGTTCGTGAGGGGCCACTGATGGCGCTCGGGCACCCGGAGTCGCCAGGCCATAGAGTCACACATGAAAGAAGCCCGATCATTCGGGACCTTACCCAGGAGGGACAAACAGCAATGACCAACAGATTGCGATGGGTAGTCGTCGTGCTCGCCGTGTTCGGGCTGATCGCAGCCTCATGCGGCGACGACGCTGACGACGCTCCGGACGCCGCCGCAGCCGCCGCCCAGGCCGAGGCCGAGGCCGCCGCCGCCCAGGCCCAGGCCGACGCCGCAGCAGCCGAGTCGGAGGCAGCCGCCGCCCAGGCCGAGGCCGACGCGGCCGCAGCCCGGGCCGAGGAGGCAGCCGCCGCCCAGGCCGAGGCCCAGGCTGCCCTCGACGCGGCCATGGAGGCAGCCGAGGGAACGGTGGATCCCGAGGTCGTCGCCGAGCTCGAGGCGGCTCTGGAAGCAGCTGAGATGGAAGCATCTGAGGCCGAGGCCGCCGCAGAGGCCGCCGCCGCAGAGGCCGCAGCCGCCGAGGCCGCCGCCGCCGAGGCCGCCGCCGCAGCAGCAGCAGCAGCCGAACCCGAGATGGCGGAGGCCGCGCCGCTGCGGGCCGCGGTGGTGACGCCCAGCGCGGAGAACGACCTGGCCTTCAGCCAGTCCATCGTCGACGCCCTGCACCGCATGGAGGACGCCGGGCTGCTGAGCGAGGTCGCCATCACGCCGGGCACCTTCATCGTCGAGGACGCCGGCGTGGCGCTGCGCAACTACGCCGAGGAGGGCTACGACCTGGTCATCGCCCACGGCTCCCAGTACGGCGGCCTGCTCGAGGAGATCGCCCCCAGCTTCCCCGACACCGCCTTCGCGTGGGGCACCTCGGTGGAGACCTTCGGCCAGCCCAACATCTCGGCCTACACCACCCGGTCGGACCAGGGCGGCTACGCCATGGGCGTCATGGCGGCCCGGCTGGCCGGCGATTCCCCGGTGGGGATCGTGGGCCCGATCGAGGTCGGTGACGCCAAGCTGTTCGTCGACGGCTTCGCCGCCGGCGTGGAGGCCGGGGGCGGCACCGCCAACTCCGTCTACACCGACTCCTTCGCCGACGTGCAGCTGGCCGCGGAGGCCGCCCAGTCGTTCATCGACAACGGCCACGCCGTGCTCACCGGCACCGCCCAGATGACGGTCGGCGCCATCGGCGTCGCCCGCGAGAACGGCATCCCCTGGTTCGGCACCCAGTCCAACCAGACCAGCGTCGCTCCCGAGATCGTGGTGGCCAACCAGGTCTACAAGTGGGACGTGGTCCTCGACGACCTGGTGCGCGACATCCAGGGGGGCTCGATGGGCGGAAGCTCGTACATCATCGACTTCGCCAACGGCGGCCTCGTTCTCGAGTACAACGACGCCTACGACCTGCCCGCCGACGTGCGAGCCGCAGGCGACGCGGCCGTGGCCAGCTTCATGGCTGAGCCGCTGCGGGCCGCAGTGGTGACCCCCAGCGCCGAGAACGACCTGGCCTTCAGCCAGTCCATCGTCGACGCCCTGCACCGCATGGAGGACGCCGGGCTGCTGAGCGAGGTCGCCATCACGCCGGGCACCTTCATCGTCGAGGACGCCGGCGTTGCGCTGCGCAACTACGCCGAGGAGGGCTACGACCTGGTCATCGCCCACGGCTCCCAGTACGGCGGCCTGCTCGAGGAGATCGCGCCGAACTTCCCCGACACCGCCTTCGCGTGGGGCACCTCGGTGGAGACCTTCGGCCAGCCCAACATCTCGGCCTACACCACCCGGTCGGACCAGGGCGGCTACGCCATGGGCCTCGCCGCAGCCGTCATCGCCGGCGGCTCCCCGGTGGGGATCGTGGGCCCGATCGAGGTCGGTGACGCCAAGCTGTTCGTCGACGGCTTCGCCGCCGGCGTGGGGGCCGGGGGCGGCACCGCCAACTCCGTCTACACCGACTCCTTCGCCGACGTGCAGCTGGCCGCGGAGGCCGCCCAGTCGTTCATCGACAACGGCCACGCCGTGCTCACCGGCACCGCCCAGATGACGGTCGGCGCCATCGGCGTCGCCCGCGAGAACGGCATCCCCTGGTTCGGCACCCAGTCCAACCAGACCTCGGTCGGCCCCGAAGTAGTGGTGGCCAACCAGGTCTACAAGTGGGACGTGGTCCTCGACGACCTGGTGCGCGACATCCAGGGGGGCTCGATGGGCGGAAGCTCGTACATCATCGACTTCGCCAACGGCGGGCTCGTGATCGAGTACAACGACGCCTACGACCTGGCCGCGGACGCCAGAGCGGCCATCGACGGCGCGGTAGCCGGCTTCATCGACGGCTCGCTGTCCACCGGCGTCGGCTGAGCCGCAGCCGGAACATCCAATGACAGACACCCCGGGGGAGCGCAAGGTGGCGCCGCTGCTGGAGATGCGCGGCATCACCAAGCGCTTCCCCGGGGTGCTGGCCAACGACTCCATCGACTTCGACGTCCAGGCGGGAGAGATCCACGCCCTGCTGGGCGAGAACGGAGCGGGCAAGAGCACGCTCATGAAGATCCTGTTCGGGCTCTACGCGCCCGACCGGGGCGAGGTCTTCCTGGACGGCGAGCGCTCCCGGGTGCACTCGCCGGCAACGGCCATCGCCGCGGGGATCGGCATGATCCACCAGCACTTCATGCTGGTGCCGACCCTCACCGTCACCGAGAACGTAGCTCTGGGGCTGCCGTCGGGACGCCCCGGCCAGCCCGATCTGGCCAGGGTGCGGTCCCGCATCGTGGAGCTGTCGGAGACCTACGGCCTCGACGTGCAGCCCGACGCCTACCTGTGGCAGCTCGCGGTGGGGGAGCGCCAGCGGGTGGAGATCATCAAGGCCCTGCTGCGGGAGGCCCGGCTGCTGGTGCTGGACGAGCCCACCGCGGTGCTGACCCCGGGCGAGGTGGACGACCTGTTCGTCACGCTGCGCCGCATGGCCAATGACGGCCAGGGGCTGATCTTCATCTCCCACAAGCTGCATGAGGTGCTGGCCCTGGCCGACCGGATCACAGTGCTGCGCGACGGCTGCGTCGTGGGCACGACCGTCCCCGCCGAGACCGACCGCGAGGGCCTGGCCCGCATGATGGTGGGACGGCCGGTGAGGCTGGCCCCGGACATGGCCGAGACCGAGGACCGGGGCGTCCGGCTCAGCATCAGGGAACTCACCGTGGTCGGCGACCGGGAGACCGACGCGGTCAAGGACCTCGACCTCGACGTTCGGGGCGGGCGCATCCTCGGTATCGCGGGCGTCTCGGGAAACGGCCAACGGGAGTTGGCCGAAGCGGTCGCCGGCCTGCGGCCCGTGGCCGCGGGCAGCGTGTCGATCGACGGCATCGACGTGACCGGGGCCGAGCCGAAACAGGTGCGCCACGCCGGTCTGGCCTTCATTCCCGAGGAGCGCATGCGCGACGGCGCCGTCGGCAGCTTCAGCGTGTCGGAGAACCTCATGCTGCTGGCCCACGCCGAGCCCCGGTTCTCCCGCCGCGGGGTGCTCCGCACCAACGCGATCAAGACCCACGGGGAGAGCCTCGTGGAGGAGTACGCGGTCAAGACGCCCGACCTGTCCACCACGACCAGTTCGCTGTCGGGCGGCAACATCCAGAAGCTGATCCTGGCCCGGGAGCTCGACGGCGAGCCGCCCGTGCTGCTGGCCGCCCAGCCCACCCGCGGGGTCGACATCGGCGCCGCGGAGTACATACACGAGCGCCTGGTCGCCCAGCGGGAGCGAGGCACGGCCATCCTGGTCATCTCCGAGGATCTCGACGAGGTGATGGCCCTGTCCGACGATGTGGCCGTGATGTTCGAGGGCAGGATCGTCGCGGTGCTTCCCCGCGCCGACTGCACCGTCCAGGGGCTGGGCCTGCTGATGGCCGGCGGGGGCGAGGAGACCGCCGCCTGACTGCCGACCAGCAGCCGCCCAACTCCCGACCAGCCCGGTACCGTTGGAGCTTGTGACCACCACCGAGCCCCGCTCCGAGGCGATTTCCCGCAACGATTCCGCGCCCGGCCCTCACGACGACGACCGGCTGCCGGTCAAGATGCTCAACGACCGGATCCTGGTGGCGGTGGGGGAGGCCGAGGGCGAGCGCCGCTCGACCGGCGGCATCCTCATCCCGGCCACCGCGCAGGTGGGCAAGCGCCTCACCTGGGCGGAGGTGGTGGCGGTCGGGCCCAACGTCCGCAACATGGAGAAGGGCGACCGGGTGCTGTTCAATCCCGAGGACCGCTACGAGGTGGAGGTCAGGGGCCGCGACTACATCATCCTGCGCGAGCGGGACGTCCACGCCGTGGCCGCCGAACGCCTGGACAAGGGCAGCACCGGACTGTACCTGTAGGCGTCGCCGTACCTGCCGGCGCGATCCCTAGGCTGGCAGGCATGACTGGAGTGCCCATCACAGCCAGCGAGGAAGCCCTCGCGGCCGTCAAGTACGACGCCGCCGGGCTGGTACCCGCCATCGTGCAGGACGCCGCCACCAAGGCGGTGCTGATGATGGCCTGGATGAGCGCCGAGACCCTGGATCTCACGCTGGCCGAGGGCCGGACCGTGTTCTGGAGCCGGTCCCGCCAGGAGGTGTGGCGCAAGGGCGAGACCTCAGGCGAGCGGCAGTGGGTACGCGAGGCCTACTACGACTGCGACGGCGACGCGCTGCTGTTCGTGGTCGACCAGGACGGCGGCGGCGCCTGCCATACCGGGAACTACTCGTGCTTCTTCCGATCCTTCGACGGCTCATCTCCGGCTGACGGCGGCTGACGGCGGAGCCGCGCCGTGCACCAGCCCAGCCCCGAAGAGTTCCGGGAGCTGGCCCGCGCCTACCGGGTGGTTCCGGTGTGGCGGGAGGTGCTGGCCGATCTGACCACGCCGGTAGCCGCGTTCGCCCGGGTGGTCGGATCCGGCGACGGGTTCCTGCTGGAGTCGGTGGAGCACGGCGAACGCTGGAGCCGCTGGTCGTTCATCGGCCGCAACCCCATGGCCACCCTGGTGGCCCACGGCCGGCATGTGGAGGTCACCGGCCACCTCGGTGTGAACATCCCCCAGCACGAGGGCATGCTGGCCGCGCTCGAGGTGCTGCTGGACCACTACCAGGCTCCGTCGATAGAGGGACTGCCGCCGCTGCACGGGGGCCTGGTCGGCTATCTCGGCTACGACATCGTGCGCGAGGTGGAGCACCTGCCCGACGTGCCGGTCGACGACTGCGACCACCCCGACGCGGTGATGTCGCTGATCGGCGAGCTGGCCGTGTACGACCACTGGCGCCAGCGGGCCACGCTGATCGCCAACGTGCTCGTTCCCGCCGGGGCCGACGACCGGACCGTGGACCGGCTCTACTACGAGGCCGTCCTGCGGGTCGAGGCCATCGCGGCCGACGGGGCCAAGCCCCTCGACGAGCCCCTGGTGCCGCCTCCCGACCTCTCCGGCCGCGCCGGACCCTCGGGCGACGGCGAACGGCAACCGGTGGAGACCACCTCGACCATGGGCCCCGATCTCTACTCGCGGGCGGTGGAGGCGGCCCGGGAGTACATCTTCGCCGGCGACGTGTTCCAGGTGGTGCTGTCCCAGCGCTTCGACTTCGACCTGGATGCCGACGCCTTCGACGCCTACCGGGTCCTGCGCCAGGTCAATCCCAGCCCCTACATGTACTTCCTGCGCCACGACGGCCTGGAGGTGGTGGGCGGCTCACCGGAGCCGATGGTCCAGCTCCTCGACGGCAAGGTGATCAGCCGTCCCATCGCTGGCACCCGCCGCCGGGGCCGCACCGACGCCGAGGATCGACGCCTGGCCGCCGAGTTGGCCGAGCACCCCAAGGAGGTCGCCGAGCATGTGATGCTCGTCGACTTGGCTCGCAACGATGTCGGTCGAGTGGTGGAGTTCGGATCCCTGAACCTCGATGAGATGATGACCCTTGAGCGCTACAGCCACGTGATGCACCTGACCTCTCAGGTGTCGGGCAAGCTGGCCTCGTCGGCCACACCCATCGACGTGCTGAGGGCGACCTTGCCGGCGGGAACGGTGTCGGGCGCTCCGAAGGTCAGGGCCATGGAGATCATCGATGAATTGGAACCGGTAAAGCGCGGTCCGTACGCGGGCGTGGTCGGCTACATCGACTTCTCGGGCAACATCGACACGGCCATCACCATCCGCACGATGCTGGTACACCACGGGCGGGCTTCGGTGCAGGCCGGTGCCGGGATCGTGGCCGACTCCGTGCCCGAACAGGAGCACGCCGAATGCGAGAACAAGGCCCGGGCCCTGCTGGCTGCGGTCCCCGCGGCCCGGCGCATGACCGCGGCCCGCAAGCGGGCGAGCCGGATCGGATGACGGCCACCGTCGCGGCTCTGTTGCCCCGGGACGCGGTACGGGCGACCGGTCCCGACGTCGCGGCGTTTCTGCAGGGCCAGGTCTCTCAGGATGTCGACGCCGTCGCGCCGGGTGCCTCGGCGTGGTCGCTCGTGCTGGCGCCCCAGGGAAAGGTCGACGCCTGGTTCCGGCTCACCCGGCTCGGCCAGAACGAGTTCCTGGCCGATCTGGATGCCGGCTTCGCAGAGGCGCTGGTAGCTCGCCTGGAGAGGTTCAAGCTCAGGGTCGACGCGGCCTTCGAGATCCTGGAGGGCTGGCGGATGCTGAGCATCAGGGGCTCCTCCGGCGGCCCGAACGAGGACGCGGTCCGGGCCGAGTTGCGGGCCCCGGTGGCGTGGCCGGGTTTCGAAGGAGTCGACCTGCTGGGCCCGGAAGTGTGCCTGCCGGCGGGCGCCGAGGACGCGCCGGCCGCCATGGAGGTGGCCCGCATCCGGGCCGGCTGGCCGGCCATGGGCCGCGAGCTGACCGAACGCACCATCCCAGCCGAGATCGCCGGTCTGGTGGAATCGTCGGTCAGCTTCACCAAGGGCTGCTACACCGGCCAGGAACTGGTGGCCCGCATCGACAGCCGGGGTGGCAACGTGCCCCGCCCGGTGCGGCTGCTCGAGATCCGCGGCGACGGGGTGTCGCCCGGTGCCGAGATCACCGTCGACGGCAAGGCAGTCGGGGAGGTCACTTCAGCCGCGACGGACCCGGCCTCGAGCGTAACCGTCGCACTCGGACCGGTACACCGCCGTGTCGAACCCCCCTCCGGCGCCGCAGTGAACGGTATGCCGGCCACAGTGCTGGCCACACCGGCTCAGAGGCCGAGCGAATAGGCGGCGATCCCCTGTCGCCATCGCAAGGCATTGAGCGAGGCCGTGGCCCGAGCGGCCCGTGAGCGAAGCGAACAAGAGCGGGGAATGCAACATCGAGCCGCGACACGCTTGTAGGCAATTGCGCCGGCTCCAGGTCGAAATCGATGTGAGGAGTGGTCATAGCGGCTGTTTCGCCATCAATTGTGGGCCGGCGCCTCCGGCTCGCACCTACGATGGCGGGATGGACCCCTACGCGGTGCTGGGTGTGGCCCGCGATGCTCCCGTATCCGAGATCAGGCGGGCCTATGTGACCCTCGCCCGGAGCACCCATCCCGACGTGCGGGGAGACGACCCCGCCGCGGCCGAACAGATGCGTCGCATCAACCTGGCCTGGGAGATGCTGTCGGACGACGCCTCACGGGCGGCCATCGACCGCCGCCTGAGACAGCAGCCGCAAGCGCCGCCGGCCTCGCAATACCCGCCCGCGTCCGAGCCTGCGTCACGCCCCTACGAGGACGACTTCGACCTGGGTCACGACGACTTCGACGGCGACGACCGGCCCCTCACCGAGGGCCACCTTCCCGCCTGGATGCGCCTGGGCTCGCCGCTGGCCTTCGTGCTGGGCATCTTCGCGGTGATCTTCGGTGTGCTTGCGGGCGGGTTCGTGCTGGTGCGCCTCGGCCTCCTGTTGCTGGGGCTGTCGGCCCTGCTGTTCCTGCTGTCGCCCTTCGTCGTGCTGATCCGCAGCCGCGACGGACCGATGCGGTGATGGCTGCCGCCCGTCTAGACCGGACCGGAACGCGACGCTGATGATGTCCGGCACCTACCTCGATCGGATCGTGGCCCAGCACCGGGATGCGGCCCGAGCCGACCGGCGCGACGCGGACGACCTGCTTGAGCAGGCCCGTTCCTGCCCGCCGGCGCGGGGCTTTCGCGCCCGGCTGGCGTCCACGAGCAGCCCGGCCGTCATCGCCGAGGTGAAGCGGCGCTCCCCGTCCAAGGGCGACCTGCGAGCCGACCTGGACCCCGCTGAACTCGCCCGCCAGTACGAGTCGGGCGGCGCGGCGTGCCTGTCGGTGCTCACCGATTCGGAATGGTTCGGCGGCTCGGCCTCGGATCTGCAGGCAGCCCGCAACGCGACGAGCCTGCCCGCCCTGCGCAAGGACTTCACCGTCGACGAGCGCGACGTGCTCGACGCCCGCATCATGGGGGCCGACTGCGTGCTGTTGATCGTGGCCGCGCTGGACGACGGCGAGTTGGCCCGGTACTGCGCTCTGGCCCGAGACGTCGGCCTTGACGCTCTAGTTGAGGTTCATGATGATGCCGAGCTTGAGCGGGCCCTGTCGGCGGGCGCCGACCTCGTCGGAGTGAACCAGCGCGACCTGGTGACCTTCGAGGTCGACCAGGACCGGGCCGCCCGTATTGCGCCGTCGATCCCCGACAGCGTCGTCTCGGTGGCCGAGTCCGGGATCGAGGGACCCGGTGAAGTGGCCCGCCTGGCCGACGCCGGCTACGGAGCGGTCCTGGTGGGGGAGTCGCTGGTGCGAGCCACCGATGCCACCGCGGCCGTGCGGGCCCTGGTCGCCGCCGCCCGTTAGGACCCGCTATCAGGCCGCGTCCGGCTCCTACCCACTAGCGTCGAGACGTGTTCGTGAAGATCTGCGGGACGACCACGGAGGACGACGCACTCCTGGCCGTGGCCATGGGGGCCGACGCGGTGGGGTTCATCTTCGCCCCGTCGCCCCGCCAGGTGTCGATGGACCGGGTCAGGGACATCGTGCGCCGCATGCCCAGCGACGTGCTCAGCGTGGGCGTGTTCCGCAACGAGCTGCCGGCCCGGGTGGTGGAGATCACCTCCAAGGCGCGCCTGGGGGCGGCCCAGCTCCACGGCCACGAGTCGCCCGAGGACACGGCCTGGGTGGCCGAGAGGGTGCCGGTCACCATCAAGGCCTTCCCAGCCGGCCATGGGGGCCTGGAGCACCTGGCCGACTACGGCGCCGACGTGGTGATGCTCGACAACGAGCGGCCCGGCTCCGGCGAGGTGTTCGACTGGTCCCTGGCCGAGGGCGCACCGCTGGCCGGGCACCGCCTGCTCCTGGCCGGCGGCCTCGACCCCGGCAACGTGGCCGCGGCCATCCAGCGGGTCCGGCCGTGGGGCGTGGACGTGGCCGGCGGCGTGGAGAGTAGGCCGGGCCGCAAGGACCCGGCCCGGCTCCGGGCCTTCCTGAATGCAGCCAAGGCGGCCGGGGCTGCGACCGCCAGAGAGGAGGTCGCATCCGCGGACGAGGTGCGCGGCCACCCGGCCGGTCCGGGCCCCTACGACTGGGAGCAGGACCAGTGACCGGGGCTACAGGCTCGGCATCAGGCGAGTTCATGGGCGAGCCCAGCGCGGACGGGCGCTTCGGCGACTTCGGGGGCATGTTCGTGCCCGAGACCCTGGTGCCGGCCTGCCAGGAACTCGACCGGGCCTTCCGCTCCGCCTGGGGCGACCCCGCCTTCCGCAACGAGCTCGACCGGCTGCTGCGCGACTACGCAGGTCGCCCCTCGCCGCTGACAGAGTGCCCGAACCTGTCGGAGGAGCTCGGCGTGAGGATCCTGCTGAAGCGCGAGGACCTCAACCACACCGGCAGCCACAAGATCAACAACGTGCTCGGCCAGGCGCTCCTGGCCCAGCGCATGGGCAAGACCAGCCTGGTGGCCGAGACCGGGGCGGGCCAGCATGGCGTGGCCACCGCCACCGCGGCCGCGCTGTTCGGCATGGACTGCGTGGTGTACATGGGCACGGTGGACATCGCCCGCCAGGAACTCAACGTGTTCCGCATGCGCCTGCTGGGCACCGAGGTCCGGGCGGCCGAGACCGGGTCCCGCACTCTCAAGGACGCCGTCAACGAGACCATGCGCCACTGGGTGGCGGTGGTCGACACCACCCACTACTGCCTGGGCTCGGTAATGGGCCCGCACCCGTACCCGTGGATGGTCCGCGAGTTCCAGCGGGTGGTGGGGGAGGAGGCCCGGCGCCAGTGCGCTGAGATCCTCGACGGCGGGGTGCCCGATGTCGTCACAGCCGCGGTGGGAGGAGGCTCCAACGCAGCCGGGATCTTTGCCGGCTTCGCCAACACCCCGGCCGAGTTGGTCGGGGTGGAGCCGGCTGGGGGCGCGGCCATCGGCCGGTCCGTGCCCGGCATCGTGCACGGCTCCCGGTCGTACCTGATGCAGGACGAGTGGGGCCAGGTACTCGAGGCCGAGTCGATCTCGGCCGGGCTCGACTATCCCGGCGTGGGTCCCGAGCACTCGTACCTGGCCGCCACCGGCCGGGCCGTCTACGAGCAGGTCACCGACGCCGAGGTGGTCGAGGCGTTCAGCCTGCTGTCTCGCACCGAGGGGATCATCCCCGCGCTGGAGTGCGCCCACGCGCTGGCCTGGGTGTCGCGGGCCCGCTCCGAACTCGCCGGACGCACCGTCCTGTTGAACCTCAGCGGCCGGGGCGACAAGGACGTCGACCAGATGATGGGCATCCTCGGGTGACCGCGGCCAATCACACCAACGCAGGAGGCGGGGCTGACGTCTCGGGGCTGCTCGAGACCGTGCTCAGGCGCCGTCGCGATGCCGGCGGCAAGTGCTTCGTGCCCTATCTCACCGGTGGTCTGGGCAATGACTGGCTGGAGACGATCTGCGCGGTAGCCGGGGCGGGAGCCGACGCCATCGAGATCGGAGTGCCGTTCTCCGACCCCGTGATGGACGGCACCACTATCCAGAAGGCCAACGACCGGGCCCTGTCGGAGGGCGCTACCCCGCAGTCGATCCTGGCCGCGGTGCGGGGCGCCGCGGCCGACATCGGCGTGCCCACCGCGGTGATGACCTACGTGAACATCGCCCACCACATGGGCTATGAGCGCTTCGCCTCTTCGCTGGCCGACGCCGGCGTGAGCGGGTGCATCCTGCCCGATCTGCCCCTCGAGGAAGTGGGGGAGTGGTCGGGACACGCCGACGCGGCCGGCGTGGAGACGGTGCTGCTGGCCGCGCCGACCGCGCCCGACGAGCGCCTGCCTCGCATCTGCGCCCGCTCCCGGGGCTTCGTCTACAGCGTGGGGCTGATGGGTATCACCGGCGTGCGCTCCGAACTGGCCGCCAGCGCGACGGCCACTGCGGCCCGCCTCAAGGCGGTCACCGACCGGCCCGTCCTGGTGGGGGTAGGGGTCGGCACCCCGGCGCAGGCGGCCGAGGTGTGCGAGGTGGCCGACGGGGCGGTGGTCGGTTCGGCCATCGTGACCCGGATGTTGGACGGTGGCGGGCCGGAGGGTGTGGCCGAGCTGGTGTCCGAGTTCCGGGCCGCCCTCGACGCGGCTCATCACTGAACCCCGCCCGGACCAGGATGGACCCGGGCTGATGGGTCGGCGGGGGCGGATGATGGACCACGACCTGATCGTGGTGGGCGGCGGCGCCGCCGGGCTGGGGGCGGTGCGGGCCGCGCTCTGGGCGGGAGCCGAGGTGGCCCTGATCACCGACTCGGCGCCGGGAGGGGACTGCACCTTCACCGGCTGCGTGCCGTCCAAGACGCTGCTGGCCGCGGCCCGCGACGGCTTGGGCTTTACCGAGGCCATGGCCCGGGTGCGGTCGACCGTCGCACACATCGCAGCCACCGAGTCCGTCGAAGTGCTGCAACGCGAGGGAGCGACGGTGGTCGAGGGTCGGGCCCGGCTGGTCACCCACGACACGGTGGCGGTGGGGGAGCGGCGCATCACTGCGCCCCGCATCGTGCTGGCCACCGGGTCGAGGCCGGCGCTGCCCGACGACATACCGGGTCTGGCCGAGGCCCGGCCGCTCACCAACGAGACCGTGTTCGACCTCACCGAGACCCCCGGTTCGCTGGGAATCATCGGCGGCGGCCCCACCGGCTGCGAGCTGGCCCAGGCCTTCGCGCTCCTCGGAGTGGAGGTGACCCTGTTCGAGTGCCGGCAACAGCTGCTGCCCGGCGCCGAGCCCGAGGCCGCGGCGGCGGTGAGAGAAGCCCTCCAGGCCGACGGGGTGAGAGTACTGCGCTGCACACGCGTCGCCCGCATCGCGCCGGCCCGACCGGGTTCTGACGGCAGCAGACCCTACGGGCTCGTCTACCGGCTTGACCGCTCTCAGGGGATAGGGGGGCGCGTCGCGGTCGACCGCCTGCTGGTGGCCACCGGCCGATCGCCCGCAACCCAGGGGCTGGGACTCACCGGGATGAAGATCGATCTCGGCGAGTGGAGCGGCCATGTGCTTACCGACGAGCGGCTCCAGACGTCGGTCAGGGGCATCTACGCGGCCGGAGACGTAGCCGCCTGGCGGCTGCGACGCCCCGCCCGGTCGAGAGTCCGACCGGCGCCCCTGTTCGCCATCGACAAGATCGATGAGCGACGCCCTTCCCGCCGGGGGCTGCTTCGCAGGGCCCGGCCGGGCGCGTACCCGGCGACGAGGCGCAAGTGCAAGGACGTGTTCAGGGTCGCAAGCCCGATGAGGGACACCGGCCCGTCCCGGGCACTGCTTCGACGAGACCGGCGCATGCTCGGCCGCGAGGCGCGTGCCCGCCGCGACCAGCGACGGCACCATGCGGCCCTGAATCTGTCGCATGCGGCCGACGAGATGGGCCGGATCGCGGCCGGGAACGCCCTGGGCAAGGGTCCGAGGGGACGGTTCCGGGGTGACCTCGTGCCCAGGGTGGTGTTCACCGACCCCGAGGTGGCGTCGGTGGGGCTGACCCCGAGATTCGCGCCGGCGGGCAGCCGAGTGGCCTACTTGCCGCTGTCGGAGGTGGACCGGGCCGTCACCGACGGCCGCACCGACGGCTTCATCGCCATCGTGGCCGGTCCCCGGCGACTGCTGCGCAACGCGGGCGGCGGCCGCATCCTGGGCGCAACCATCGTCGCGCCCCGGGCCGGCGAGATGATTCAGGAGATTGTGCTGGCCATGCGCACAGGGGCATTCACCGGTCGCCTGGCCCAGGCCTCGCACGCCTACCCGACCTGGTCGAACGGCGTGCAGAAGGCCGCAGCCCAGTTCTTCGGCGAGATAGAGGGCCGCCGAGCCCGCCCCGTCGAGTGACCGGTGACGACTTGAAGCCGGACTCGGAAGCCGGATAGCGGCTAGCCGGTGGTGAGGCCTCCGTCGGCGCTGATGATGGCTCCGTGGACCCCGGGGCACTCGTCGGAGGCCACGAAGGCGAACAGGGCGGCGATGTGCTCGGGCTCGCTCATCGGCTTGAAGGCGACCATGCGGCGGATGAAGTGCCGGTCGGGGTCTTCCACCTGCTGGTAGTTCTGGACCATGGGGGTGTTCACGCCGCCGGGGGCGATGGCGTTGACCCGCACCGGTGTCTTGGCCAGCTCCATGGCCAGGGCCTTGGTCAGCTGCACCACCGCGCCCTTGGTGGCGCAGTAGTGGGAGGTGTAGGCCAGTCCCTGGAGCCCGGCGTTGGAGGCGATGTTGACGATGTTGCCGCCGGAGGCCAGCAGGTGGGGGAGCGCGGCCTGGGTCAGGAAGAACACGCCCTTCACGTTCACGTCGAACATTAGGTCCCACTTCTCCTCGGTGATGTCCTCCATCCGGTCCTGCCACGAGACGCCGGCGATGTTGCCGAGCACGTCGATGCGCCCGAAGGCGTCCACGCAGGAGGCCGCGGCGGCCCGGCAGTCGGCGACCGACCGCAGGTCGCAGTGCTGGGTCTCGATCCGGCCCGGTGACCCGGCGACCGCGGCCGCTGTGTCGGCCAGGCCGGCATCGTTCACGTCGACCGCGAACACGTCGGCTCCCTCGGCGGCCAGGCGGATCGCAGTCGCCTGTCCCATGCCCGAGGCCGCCCCGGTGATGAGCGCCACTCTGCCGTCGAATCGCCCCATGTCGTCCCGCCTGTCGTCGATCTCGGCCCGTACCGCCGCGGAGGCTACCGGCCCTCGCCGCCGGTGGTGCGGCGGAAGGTGACGCTCATGCGGGGCGGGGCGGCCGCCACCTTCGGCACCGAGTGCTCCCAGTTCTGCTGGCACGTCCCTCCCATCACCAGCAGGTCGCCCGACGCCAGCGTGAAGGACCGGCTGCGACCCCCGCCGGCCGGGCGCAGCAGGAACCGCCGGGGACCTCCCAGCGAGACGATGGCCACGACCGCGTCGGCGGGGTCGATCCCGATGCGGTCGCGGTGCCAGGCGACCGAGTCCTCGCCGCCGCGGTAGTAGTTCACCCACACCGAGTTGAACCCGGCCCGGTAGCGGGTCCGCAGAGCGCCCGCCATGTCGTCGAGCAACGGCGGCACGCCCGGCGAGCCCGGCCGGACGAAGGCGCCCAGCCGGGGCTCCTCGACCATCTGCCCGTACATGGGACGCTCGGCCCGCGTCCAGCGCAGGCGGGCCGCCAGCAGCTCCAGCAGCTCGTCGCCGCCACAAAGCCACCTCGACGACACATCGATCCAGCTCCGGTCGTCCAGATGCAGCCGCTCGACGGCTGCCGCCCGGTCGAGAGCAGGCGGGCCCTGAGCGAACAGGTCGCCCTGGCGGGGACCCACTGCGGCGTCGGTGCCCGACCGGGAGATCCTCACGGGCCGACTCTAGCGAACAGGTGTTCGTCAGACAAGGGGAGGTCTCAGCGAATCTGTGCGCAACAGAGCCGCCCGACGCGGCGTACCTGCTCACCGAATGGGGGCAGCGACCGGTCAGTTGTCGGTGGGGTTGCGGGGATAGAGGCGCAGGCGCCTCAGATCTCCCTGCTGGCGGGCGAAGACCTGCCACCACAGCTCGTCGGGGTCGGCCGAGAACGGGTCGGACCCGTCGAGTTCCAGCACGAACCAGGCGTCCTCGGCCAGTTCGGCCTCGAGCTGGCCGGGCGCCCACGCCGCGTAGCCGGCGAAGATTCGCACCTCGTCCAGCCCGCCGATCTCGTCGGGGTTTCGCTCCAGGTCGACGGTGCCGATCCGCCCGATCACCTGCGACCAGTTGTCATCGACGACGTCGAGCGCCACCGACGCCAGCGCTATCACCGAGGACTGGCTCACCGGGCCTCCGACGAACACCACCCGCGGCTTGCTCACCGCCGTCGCCCAGTCTCCGATGGCGCTGCTGACGGTCAGCTCGCTGGGCCGGTTGAGGACCACGCCCAGAGCGCCTTCGTCGCTGTGCTCGAGCATCAGCAGCACGGTCTGGCGGAAGTTGGGATCGGACAGACTCGGCGCAGCCACGAGGAGCTTCCCGCGGGTCGATTCCATTCCTCAGTCTTCCAGGTAGCGGACGGACGGGGAGCGACACGGTGGCACTCCGGCGACCCCAAGCGGTGGCGGTCTGGCGAGGTGGCTATGTGGCACGATCTAGGGTCGTGGTGTCGACCATGCCGCCGGTGCTGCTCACGATAGCCGCTTCCGACCCCCTCGGGGGCGCGGGCGTGCAGGCCGACCTGGCCACCTTCGCCGCCTTCGGGGTCCACGGAGCCAGCGCCCTCACCGCAGTGACCGCGCAGTCGCTGACGACGGTCACTGAAGTGGCGCCGGTGGGGACCGGCCTGGTGGCCGACCAGATCGACTCGGTGGCGAACTCCCTGGGCGTGGCCGGCGCCAAGACGGGATTGCTGCGTCGACGCGAAGTGGTCGAGCTGGTGGCCGACCGGGTGGAACGCGGCGACCTGCCCGCGCCGGTGGTCGATCCGGTCATGGTGGACGGCAGGGGCGTGCCCTTCGTGGGCGACGAAGTGCAGGACGCCTACCGCGAGTGGTTGTTCCCCCTGGCCCGGGCGATCACGCCGAACCGGCGCGAGGCCGAGTTGCTGGCGGGCAGGCCGCTACCCGGCCCCGAAGCGGTGCTGGACTGCGCCGAGGTGTTCCGGGCGCTCGGATCCGCCGCCGTGGTGGTGACCGGCGGCGCCTTCGACGGCCAGCCCGACGATGTGGTGGTCACCGCGGCCGGCGACGCCTGGGTCGAGCCCGGTCATCGCATCCACACCGGAAACGTCAGGGGCAGCGGTTGCACGTTCTCGGCCGCGCTGGCAGCCGGCCTCGCCCTCGGCCACAGCTTGGAGGAGGCAGTAGCCGCAGCCGGCCGCTTCGTGCGCTCGGCCATCGAGACCTCAGCCGCATGGTCGCTGGAAGGCCCTGGCCCGGTGTCCCACACCCTGAGAGGGTGATCCCTGCTCAAGTTTACATAATGGATATTTCCGGCGGTAGCGGCCTCTGGCGGGGCGCTGCCGGTGCCGGGCCGTGTAGCTTTGTGGGCCGTGTCCCGGCGACTAGAGATCGAACTGACGAGCCAGCGCGACGACGGCACCTGGACATGGCGGGCCGCCGGAGCACGCCAGCCGAAGGGCGACGTCCGGGGTGACCTGCTTCCCGACACGGCCGCGGTCGGCAGCGTGCTCAAGGCTGAGGCGGAGGGCGGCCTTGACGGGCTCGAGATCACTGCAGTGTTCGCGCCCCGTGTCCGAGCCACCCCGACAGACCGTCTCGAGCTGATCGGCGGCGGTGGCGGCCCGCTGGTCACCACCACGCTCGTCTCCAAGTCGCGCCGCTCCGACCGCGACGATCGACGCTCACGCGACGGCGGCCGGGCCCGGCGAGGTGATCGCAGGAGCGACCGGGACGACGACCGGCGCCGTGGCCGCAAGCGCGACCGCCGCGACGATGACCCTGAGGACACGGGCCGGGACCGCCGCGACAGGAAGCCTCGGCGCGACGGCGCCAGGAGGGACGGCTCAGGCGAGGACCGTGCGCGCGACTCCCGCACCCGCAAGGACGGCAGGGCCCCGCGATCGGATCGCCGCGATCGGCGTTCCGGCGACAGGCGCGCCCAGGGAGGCTCGCGCCAGGAGGATCGCAAGCGCTCCGAGCGGCCCTCCCGGCCGCGGAGCCCCGGCCTCAAGGCCAAGCGAGTCCACCGCCAGGGCGCGCTGAAGGCCCTTCCCCCGGACCAGCAGCCTCTGGCCCGAGAGGTTCTCCGGGCGGGTGTGCCCGGAGTGCGGAAGTCCATCGAGCGCATGAACGCCAAGGCGGCTGCCGAGAGTCTCCCCCAGATCAAGTCCGAGCCCATTCTGGCGCTGGCCGAGCAGCTCGCTCCCGTGCTGAAGGCAGCCGAATGGCACGACCGGGCCGATGCGGCCCTGGCCGGAATCTCCAAGATCGACCTGCGAGACATCCGCTCGGTGATCGCCGCCGCCGATCGGGCCGCCCGAACCGACGAGACCAGGGCTCTGGCCGAGAGCCTGCGAGATGGTCTGGCTCAGCGTCTCGAGGTCGACCAGCGCCAGTGGTTGGACGAGTTGGCCAAGACCATCGGCGAGGGCCGCACCATCAGAGCGCTGCGCCTGAGCTCGCGGCCGCCCAAGGCAGGCACACCGCTGCCCCCCGACATGGCCGAACGGCTCGCCGGCCTGGCGGCCGCAGACCTCAACCCCACCGCCAACCAGCAACGGTGGTCGACGGTTGTGGACTCGGTGGCCCTCTCCCCCGTCCGCACTCATGTGATCCCGGTCGGTGCTCCGGACAGTCCCAGCGAGGACCTGCTCGCCACCATCCGCCGGCTGGCCGACCGGGTTCCGCAGATAGCGGCTCTCTTCGGCATCGAGCCGCAGGCACCGAGCCGCGGGGTCCGTCGACCGCCCCCGCCCCCGCCCGCTCCTGCTCCCGACGCCGTCGAGCAGCCTGAGCAGCCCGCCGATGCCGCGGAACAACCAGCCGACACAGACACAGCTGAGCCCACCAACACCCCCGAACAGCCCGCCGGTGCGGAAGAGCAACCCACCGGCACGGCAGACGCTTCATGATCGACTTCGAGACCGAGGGCAACGTCGCCCTCATCACCATGAACCGTCCCGAGGCCCGCAACGCGGTCAACGGCGCTATCTCCGGCGGTCTCGAGGCTGCCATCGACCGGTTGGAGGCGGACGACTCGCTGTGGCTCGGCATCCTCACCCACACCGGCCCGGTGTTCTGCGCCGGCGCCGACCTCAAGGCCATCTCGGAGGGGCGCTTCTCGGAGCTGTCGACGGAGCGGGGCGGCTTCGGCGGCATCGTGATGCGGGAGCGGACCAAGCCCCTGATCGCGGCCATCGACGGTCCCGCCCTGGCCGGCGGGACCGAGATCGCGCTCACCTGTGACCTGCGGGTGGCCTCCACCGCGGCCCGCTTCGGCCTTCCCGAGGTCAAGCGGTCACTGATCGCGGCGGCGGGCGGCCTCATCCGCCTCCCCCGCGCCATCCCGCTGGCGATAGCGATGGAGATGGTCCTCACCGGCGATCCCATCGACGCCCAGCGTGCCCTGGAACTCGGCCTCATCAACGAGCTGTGCCAACCAACAGAGGCCCTCGACGCGGCCCGGCGCCTGGCGGCCCGCGTCAATGCCAACGGCCCCCTGGCCGTGCGGGAGTCCCGCCGGCTCGTGCTCGACAGCTTCAACCAGACCGACGCCGAGGCAATGCTCGCGGCCGGGCGGGCTCAGATGGGACTGCGCAGCACCGAGGACTTCCGCGAGGGTCCTCTGGCCTTCATCGAGAAGCGGCCACCCGTCTGGAAGGGCCGGTAAGCCGGGCCTCCGGGAACGGACCACTCCCCCGCCGCGGGCTCATGGCCCCGGCGGACCAGCAGCAGTTCGTCGGCGCGGCGGACGATGGCGCCCACCGCCACCTCGGCCCGCTCGATCATCTAGGTCCAGGCGGCCCGGCAGCCTCCGGCAGCCTCCGATGCACCGTTATCGCCCGGGCTACCAGGCCGTGCGTCTCGAAGAAGTTCTTGGTGTTGCGATCTCCGGGCAGAGCCAGGCTGTCCACCCCGATGCAGCCGCGCCGGCCGGCCCACGCCATCAGGAGCTCCATCATGGCCTCGCCGACGCCCACGCCGCGGGCATCGGGGAGCACGTAGATGTCGCTGACGCGCCCCACTGTCGAGCCGTCGTGCAACTCCACGAGACGGATCGCCCCGTAGCCGACCACCGCGTCGTCGATGGTGCCCACCACCACCAACGCATCGTCGGCCTGCAGGTCTCGAGTCAAGCTCTCTAGCTGCGGATCGGGGCGAGCCTCCAGCCGGGACCACACTCTGCCGCCGCGCAGCTCCGACAGCTCGGCCGTCGCCTGCGCCGCCAGCCCGGCCACGCTGGAGACGTCGGCTGCAGCCGCTCGTCTAGCCCCCTCAACGATCGAGGTCATCGGCAGGGTTGGGTGACGGGCATGGCACGCGGGTTCTCAGCCTCCGAGAATCCTCTCGATCGACTCGCAGGGCTCCTCGCCTGACGGGCACACCGGATTGGAACGCGAGCCGAACTGGGTGACGCTCACGATCAGGAAGCATTGGCTGCAAGTCCACTCGTCCGAGCGGGGCGGCGCAACTACCGAAGTGGTCTTCGCCTCGCTCGCTTCCTCCTCCTCATCGTCCTCGTCGTCATCACTGGCCGCGATGCGATCCCGGAGGATCTCCTCCAGGTCGGCCTCGACGTCGCTGGGATGGACCTCCTCGTCATCGTCGTCGTCGACCGGTACGGGCACATCGTCGTCATCGTCCTCCGAGTCGCCGTCGTCGTCATCGTCCAGATCGCCGTCGTCGTCCTCGAATTCGTCGTCCTCGCCGAAGGTGTCGTCGCCTTCGAAGTCCTCCCCGTCGTCGAAGTCGTCACCGAAGTCGTCATCCAGGTCGCCTTCGAAGTCGTCTCCGTCACCGAGGTCGCCGTCGCCGTCGCCATCGAGGTCTTTGCCGTCAAGAGGGTGTTTCTGGGTCATCGCTCCAAACTGGTGGATCGGTCGGCTCTGGATGTGGGGCGGATCATAGACACTGATCGGCGAGGCGCAACTGCAATCCGATCATCGGTTGGCACCCGCCGGCGCCGGCCGCATTTCGATCACCCCCCACGCTCTGCTCAACCCTGGGCCAGGCCTCCGTCGTCGGTGTCGTCGCGGCCGGCGGGCGAGGCGGACAAGTCCGCGGATGGATGAGACTGAGCGGACCGGAGCTTCTCCACCCGCTTCTCGGCGTCGAGGCGGCCCAGGCCGGGGTCCTCGGCGTGATTCACGAAGGACATCAGTTCGGCGACCGCGGCGTGACCTGCTTCCTCAGCGATGAGCGCATGCATCCGCTGGCACACCCGGCGGTAGGCCGGATGGCCCTGGAGAGTGGTCCGCAGCTCCAGCATGTGCATCGCCTCGCGGGCGTTCATCTGCATGGAGTACCGGATCCGGTAGGCGAGCGCGACGGCGTAGCAGGCCTGGTCACTGAAGTCAGCGCTCAGGGCCTCATAGAGCCGGGCCGAGCGGGCCATGACCGCATCGAACCTCTCGTCCTCACCGGCGGCATCCACTGCGGAGGGCCGCACATACCCGTGGCGGGTGGACAGCGGCTGCCATTCGATGGTGAGCATCCGATGGCGCTGCAGGTCCCGGAACGCCCCGTAGTCGGACAGGACGTCGAAGCGGTAGTAGACGCGTTCCAGCGCCCGGCCGGGGCGGTGGCGACGGTTCTGGCGGCTCCCGCAGTAGGCCCGCACAACCGCGACCCGCTCGGCTGCCGGCATGGCTCTGACCCTGGACTCGACGGTGCGGTCCGCCAGCGACGTGTGGGGGTAGAGCATCGCCGCGATCATCTTGGTCTCGCCGTCCGGGTCGTAGTCCACCAGCTCGACCGAGTCATCGGTTACCGGCCCTCCCACCGCGTCGCCGAAGGTGCGGGCGGCCAGGTCCTCCATGGCGCCCCGGTTGCCGGCCAGGTAGCGCGACGTGAGCCCGCCGCGGTCGGGCAGATCCACCCGCTTGAGGAACGAGGGGATCACCTTGCGCAACTCGGTGAGCATCATCTCGGCGTAGGCGCGGGCCTCGGGCAGGGGGTGGGCCCGCATCCGCAGCAGCAGCGCCTCGTAGGCCTGGCCGGTGCCGTAGATCCCGACGTTGCTCAACGACGCGGCCGGGAGCAGGCCGCGGATCGAGTCCAGGGCCCTGGCCTTGATCGCCTGCCGGTAGGCGAAGTCGGAGTCGCCGGGCTCCTTGGGCATGTTGTCCCGGAAGAAGTCCTGCATGACCGGCACCAGCTCCGAATAGGTCGAGAACATGCGGTCGATGTCGCCGACGTAGCGGGTGCCCAGCGACGAGTTCAGCACCTGGGAGTCGCGGTAGTACCGGTAGCGGCCGCCCAGCCGCTGGTCGTAGGCGATGTACCGGGTGCTCTGCTCCAGGTAGGCCATCAACCGGCCCCACTCGAGCACCTTGGTCAGCAGGTTGGAGGCTTGCTCGCAGGCCAGGTGCACACCACCGAGTTGGGCCACGGAGTCGTCCCCGTACTCGAAGAAGACCCGGTCGTACAGCGCCTCGGCCCGGCGCAGGCCGACGGTGGCGTCGATCGTGACGTCGCCGGTGATGTCGAGGTCGTCGACGAACTCGTCGAGGAACAGCCGGCGAAGGCTGGACATCGACCGGGAGTAGCGGGCGAACAGCGCCCCCTTGACGACCTCGGGAAGATTCACCAGCGCGAACACCGGCTGATCCAGGTTGGTGAAGTACCGGCGGAGGATGTCGGCTTCGTCGGGCGTGAAGGACTCCGCCGCATACAGGTTCACGGGGCGAGACACTAGGGGCGCAGCCGGCGCGGCGCGCGGATCGCGCCGGTGGTTATGGCCGCTTGTTCCCGCTCTTGTTCGCTGCGCTCACGGGCCGCTCGGGCCACATTGCCCGCTCACCTTCGCTTCGCTCACGGGCCGCTCGGGCCCGGGGCCTCGCTAGCTCGGCCTCTGGAACTCGGCCTGCATCGCGGGCAGCACCGCGTCGTCCAACCAGCAGTCCAGAGCAGTCATGGCCAGGGCCTTGGCCCCGTCGATCACCGCGGCGTCACCGGAGGGGCCGCGGGCATACTCGGCGAAGTCGGGGGTGTGGATGGCCACATCGTCGGGCGCGACCTTGATCATGGGGTGTATGGACGGAACGGCGTAGCTCACGTTGCCCATGTCGGTGCTGCCCACCACCCGGGCGCCGGGATCGGAGCTCGGGGTGCGGCCCAGGGTGTCGAGGTTGGCCAGGTAGCGGTCCAGCAGGGTCGGATTGTCGTTCATGTCGGCGTAGGCGGGATCTTCCCATTCGATGTCGATGTCGCAGCCGGCCGCGGCCGCCCCCGCCCGCAGGCAGGCGACCACCCGCTCCTTGAGCGCCTCCAGTGACGTGAGATTGGTGGAGCGCACGTACCACTCGGTCGCAGCCGTGACCGGCACGATGTTGGGCTTGGCGCCCCCGTCGGTGAAGACGCCGTGAATGCGCTCATCGACGCGGATGTGCTGGCGCAGAGCGGCGATGGCGTTGTAGCCGAGCACGGCTGCGTCGAGCGCGTTGCGGCCCTTCTCGGGCGCGGCCGCGGCGTGGGCGGCGGCGCCGGTGTAGCGGGCCGTCACCCGATGCACCGCCACCGCGTGGAACACGCTCAGCTCGTGGTTGGCGGGGTGCACCATCATGGCCGCATCGATGTCGGAGAACGCGCCCTGGCGCAGCATCAGCTCCTTGCCGCCTCCGCCCTCCTCCGCGGGGGTCCCGACCACGGCCACCCTCCCGTCCGCCTCGCCGGCCATCGAGGCCAGGGCCAGGCCCGCGCCCAGGCCCGAGGCAGCGATGATGTTGTGGCCGCAGGCATGGCCGATGCCGGGCAGGGCGTCGTACTCGCACACCACCGCCACCAGCGGACCGCCGCCGGTGCCGGCCCGGGCCTCGAAGGCGGTGTCGACGCCGTAGGCCCGGCGCTGAACGGCCAGGCCATGGTCGTCCAGCACCTCGGTGAGCAGGTCGTGGGCGTGGTGCTCCTCGAAGCCGAGCTCTGGATGGGCGTGGATGCGGTGCGAGACGTCGAGCAACTCGGGGGCAAGACGGTCGATCTCGTCGCAGACCCGTCGCTTTGCTTCAGCTATGTCCATGACTGTGATCCTAGGGCCAGAGGCCGAGCGATCCTAGAGGCCGAGCTTGCGAGGCCGTGGCCCGAGCGGCCCGTGAGCGAAGCGAACAAGAGCGGGAGACCTAGAGGCCGAGCTTGCGAGGCCGTGGCCCGAGCGGCCCGTGAGCGAAGCGAACAAGAGCGGGAGACCTAGAGGCCGAGCTTGCGAGGCCGTGGCCCGAGCGGCCCGTGAGCGAAGCGAACAAGAGCGGGAGACCTAGAGGCCGAGCTTGCGAGGCCGTGGCCCGAGCGGCCCGTGAGCGAAGCGAACAAGAGCGGGAGACCTAGAGGCCGCTCGGGATCCAGACCTCCAGGGCGCCGGCCTCGACCCGCAGGCTGAGCGTGCGGGCCCGGTCCAGGCGCACGCCGTCGAGGTAGACATCGAGGTCGGGATCCAGGTCGTATTGGGACGCCGCGATCCGGCGCTGGGTAATGCGCGGATGGGGGACGTGGGTTCCCGAGGGCAGGCGGCGGCGGGCCGCTAGCCGCACCATGAGCGGAGGGTCGGCATCGAACACGTCCAGGCGACCGTCGCCGGGATGGGACCGGGGTGCCGCGTTCCAGCGACCGACGAACGACGCGTTGGCCGCCACCAGCAACCGGCCCCGCCACCAGGACCTGCGGGCGACGAGATGGGCCACGAACCAGTGGAGCCGACCGTTCACCAGTGCCGCGCCCACGTCGACCTCCACCCGGACACCGTTGCTGCCCCGCGGCGCAACCGAGCGCGCCGTCTCGGCGCGCCGACCGGTCTCCACCCCCAGGGTACGGGCCAGGTCTCCGCCGGTGAGCACCACCGGCGGGATCGCACGGTTGGCCCCTCGAGCCTCGGCCACGATCCCGCCCGCGGCCGCGTCGCTGGACGCGGTGCGGGCGCCTGCCGGGATCTCTCCCACAGTTCCCCAGTCGACGCCCCAGTCCGGACCACGCTCCCCGATCATGCGGCCGCCTCGTACACCGCGCCCGACAGGGCCACCACTCCCCTATTGAGGGCCTCGACCGTCTGGTGGGCAGTCGCCGAAGTGCCCGGGTCGGGAGCAACCGCGACGATCCGGCGAGCCAGGTCGACCACCTGCTTGACGTTGCGCACGAAGTCGCCGGCCGAGAATCCCTCGTCCTGCACGGCTTCGAACGACTCCCCGGCCGCCCAACGATGGGCCGCGGGCCCGAAGCCCAGTTCCAGGGACCGGATCGGGTCGAGGCCGAAGCTCCTCTCCGTGCGGTGGAGCCCGTCAATAGCGTTGGCGATGCGTCGCAGCCGGCGGTAGGCGGCATCCGAGGGGATCCACACCTCGGGTCTCGGACCCGGTGAGCGGTGCTCATGGGTGAACGCAGACAGCACCGAGGCCAGCTCCGGCGGCGACAGGTCATCGAGGAGCCCGCCGGACAATGCCTCGGCGACGACCAGGTCGGCTTCGTGGAAGATGCGCGACACCAGCGACCCCGAGTCCGTGAGGGTCCATCCGTCCAGGTGGCCCCGCTCACGCAGCACTCCGGCCACTGCATCGAAACGACGGGCCAGATCGACAGGCAACGACGCCGCTTCGGACTGGTACTGGGCGAAGGAGCGACCCATCAGGTCGCGGGCCGCTTCGGCCGGCATGCGACCGAGCAGGCCGGCCACCATGTTGTAGGTGGGCCGGAAGGCTGAGCGCAGCTCGAAGGACCGGCTCGACGCCAGCCGAGCCACCTGCTCGAAGCCGCAGTCCGGTGACCACAGCGCCACCGCCCATCCGGCCTCATCGACGCCGCGGCGCCCGGCCCGCCCGGTGAACTGCGTGTACTGGGCGGCGCTGAGCGGGGCGGTGCGCTGGCCGTCGTACTTGACGGGCTTGTCGATCACGACGCTGCGGGCCGGCATGTTCACGCCCAATGCCAGCGTCTCGGTGGCGAACACCACCTTCACCAGGCCCTCGGCGAAACACTGCTCGACCGCCTCCTTGAACACCGGCACCATGCCGGCGTGGTGCGATGCGATGCCCAGGCGGAGCCGGTCGGCCCAGCGCCCGGCGCCCAGCGCGGCGAGATCGGCAGGGTCGAGGAGGTCGAGGCGCGCCTCGACGATCTCGTTGACGCGGGCGACTTCGGCGTCGTCGGTGAAGCAAGCCCCGTCGCGTACGAGGCGAGCGGCGGCCTGGTCGCATCCCTTGCGGCTGAACACGAACCAGATCACCGGCAGCAGGCCCCGCTCCTCCAACTCCGCCAGCAGGTCGACGCGCCGGGGCGGCCGCCAGGGAGCACGCGGGCGGTGCCCGGATCTCTCCGAACCGCCCGAACGGCGGGGACCACCGCGCCGCGAACCGCCTGCACCCCGGGGGCCTCCACGACGCGAACCTCCTGCACCCCGGGGGCCACCACGACGCGAGCCGCCGGGACCACGCGGCTGTCGAGAGGCCGCGGGCGCGTCGAACTGACCTCCCTCCGGGTTGGGCCTGCCGTCGAGGAGGGTGGGCACGATCTTCACGGCGTCGGAGCGACGGCGTCCCACGGCGTAGAGATTGGTCAGTGGGACCGGCCGTCGCGACTCGACCACCACCGCGGTCGGGCCGCTCACCTGCTTGAGCCAGCCGCCCAGCTGTTCGTGGTTGGAGACGGTGGCCGACAGGCATACCAGCACCACGTTCTCCGGCAGGTGCAGGATCACCTCCTCCCACACCGGGCCCCGGTAGGGGTCCTCCAGGTAGTGAACCTCGTCGAGGACGACCGCTCCGAGCCTGGCGTCGACGGCCTCCGCGTAGAGCATGTTGCGCAGCACCTCGGTGGTCATGACCACCACGTCGGCGTCGCCGGCGATGACGTTGTCACCGGTGAGCAGCCCCACCCGCGGCGGGCCGAGCCTCCGGCACAGGTCCCGGTACTTCTGGTTGGACAGGGCCTTGATGGGCGTGGTGTAGAAGGCCCGCCGGCCCGCGGCCAGGGCCCGGTCGACGGCGTGGTCGGCCACCACCGTCTTGCCCGAGCCGGTCGGCGCGGTCACCAGCACCGAGCGTCCGGCCTCGAGGTGCTCGATGGCGCGGCGCTGGAACTCGTCGAGCACGAAGCCAGCCCCCGCCGGCTCGATCATGGTCTGGAGGCTGCGGCGCGCCCTGGGCGACGGCTCACGACCGGGCCGCTTCTCGCTTTCGCTGCCGGCGGCCGGCCAGCACGCCCCACAGGATCGCGGTCTCGTAGAAGGCGTACATGGGAATCGAGAGCGCCATCAGCGTGAAGGGGTCGCCGCTGGGGGTGATCACCGCGACCAGGATCACGATCCCGACGACCGCGTAGGAGCGCACCTTGCGGAGAGTCCGGTTCTCGACGACTCCCATGACCTGCAGTCCGATGAGGACGATCGGGAACTGGAAGGCGATGCCGAAGGCGACCATCATCTTCACCACGAAGCCCAGGTACTCCTTCGGGCTGAACAGCGACACCAGGTCGGGCCCGCCGATGTCCTTCAGGAAGTCGAGGGCCCGGGGCAGGCTCCAGTACGCCAGCCCCACACCCAGGAAGAACAGCATCACGCCCGCGGCCACGAACGGGATCGCGTAGCGCTTCTCGTGGCGGTACAGGCCGGGCGCGATGAAGCGCCACCCCTGCCACAGCAGCACCGGCATGGCCAGGGCCAGGCCCGAATAGGCGACCAGGGTGATCCGCACGCTGAAGGGTTCGAGGGGGCTGGTGACGAACAGGTTGCAGCCTCCGTCCGGACCGAACAGCTGGGAGTCGATCCGCTCCTCGACGGGGAAGGTCTTGCAGTACGGCTCCAGCAGGAAGTCGAGTATGAACGGGTAGAGAACCCAGCAGACCACGGCGCACACGGCCACAGCCACGACCGACTTGATGAGGCGGTTGCGCAGCTCGGCCAGATGCTCCATGAGCGTCATGTGGCCGCCCTCGCCGTCGTCCGGGCGCTCCATCGGAGCCGTGTCGTCGACTGCGTCGGTCATCGCGGCGGCTGCGGCCTGCTAGTCAGGCCGCGTCGTCGGCCCGTGACTCGGGATCCGGCTCGGATGCCTCTGAGACGGGTCCCGACGCCGCACCGCTCTTGCCCTCGTCCGTCGCCTTGGTCGAGTCCTTGGCCTTGTCGGCTTCCTTGCCCTTGTCCTGGGCCGCGGGCGGGGGCTCGATCGCCTTGCTCGGATCGGCGGCCTTCAGCGTGTCCGTCATCTCCTTGAGGGGCTTCTGGGTGGTCTCACGCAGGTCCTTATCGGCCGCCTTCAAATCGGCGGTCGCTTCCTGTAGCGGCTTGGCCGCCTCGCGCAGCTCCTGCTGGAAGCCCTGCCCGATGCGGCGGATCTCCCCCACGACCTTGCCGACCTGGCGGACGGCCGGGGGCAGCCTGGTCGGTCCCAGCACGATGAGGGCAACGAGCAGGATTACTAGGATCTCTCCCCCGCCGAGGTTTCCCACCCTGGCAGCCTAGAGGCCGAGCGTGCGAGGCCGTGGCCCGAGCGGCCCGTGAGCGCAGCGAACAAGAGCGGAAGTGACACCGCTGTGCCGTGACCCACTCCCGCGCTGTGGTGCGGATGCCGCTAGCTAGGAGGCTGTGGGCGATTGCGATCGTGCTGCAGGAGCACGCAACCGGTCGGCCGCGGCCCTGGTGGCTTCGACATGGTCGCCCAGTCGGGCCGCAAAACGTGAGAGTTCATCTGAGGCCACGGCCGCCGACGACGACTTCCTCAATGACCCCGTCAGGTCCGCGGCGGCGCGAGCCACGGCCCGCAGGCCGGCGACGAGCACACCGAGGGCGATGATCGTGGCCGCAGCCGGCGCCAGCATCCACACGGAGGGCACGATACTGCGAACCGCGGGCGGGTCCCGATAGAGGGCCGCCGACTCAACTGCCGGTGCTGTCCGCGAAGCGAGCCAGAGTCTCCACCATCCGGTCGACATGGTCGCTGTAGACCGCGTCGATCCCGGCGTCGACCAACTCGGCGATGTGGCGGGCCTGCTGGGCGTTCCAGCCCAGGGCGAACAGGCCGAAGCGGTGATAGAGCGTGGTGAGGCCGCCGTTCCAGTCCTCGCGATGGAAGTTCACCGCGTCGATGCCGTCCTCGGCGAGGTCGGCAGCATGGCGCTCGGGGCCCCACCGGAGCCGATCCAGACGGGTGGAGTGGACCAGCCGCACTTCGGGCGCGGCGGACCGCCAGGCACCGAGCACGCCGGCATCGTGATGGCAGACCCAAAGCCGCTCGGCCGCGCCGTGCTCCCGGGCCACCGCGATCAGGCCGGGGAAGGCGGCCGCGTCCTTCACATCGACGCTCAGGGGCAGATCGGTCCCGCAGTGCTGGTAGTACTCGCCCAGAGTGGGGATGTGGGCCGGCAGCCGGGCCCGGGGCAGGTCGGCGATGGGCCGGCCCAGGATCCGGCGGGTCGACAGCGTGGGCAGCCCCCCGACGGCTTCGTCATGGTTCAGCACGATCTCGCCGTCGGCGGTGATCCACGCGTCGGTCTCGATGCCGGTGGCTCCCATGTCGCGGGCCAGGGAGAAGGCCTCGAGGGTGTTCTCCCGGGCGTGGGCCCGGGCCCCGCGGTGAGCGAAAGCGATGGGCGGCACCAGCAGAGCCGGTATCCGGGTCGGCATCAGGCCGGTATCACGCAGCCGGACCATGGGGCGGCTTATACGCCGCCCATGTCGTTCGGGGGCCAGATCTTCATGAAGGCCCGGCCCACGATGTCGTCTACGTCCACCGGCCCGAAGAAGCGGCTGTCGCGGCTGTCCTCGCGGCTGTCGCCCAGCACCATGACCTTGCCCTCGGGCACCTCGCAGCGCAGCGAGTCGGCATCGTTCTCGCAGCCCGGGATGGGCGCCTTCGGGAACGTCAACTCGCCGCCGGAGAGGTAGGGCTCCTCCAGCCGGGTGCCGTCGATGTAGACCCGGCCGTCGCGGATCTCGAAGGTCTCACCGCCCAGCGCCACGACCCGTTTGATCAGATCGTCGATGCCCGAACCCTGGCCCGGATTGTCGAACACCACCACGTCGCCCCGGTTCACGTCGTGGAGGCGGTATCCGAGCTTGTACACGACCACCCGGTTGTCGACCATGAGGGTGGGCTCCATCGAGCCCGACGGGATGATGAACACCTCCACCAGGAAGGCCTTGAGCAGCAGGGCCAGTCCCAGAGCGCAGACCAGCACGACCAGCCACTCGACGACCACCGGCAGCGCACGCCGCGGTCGGTCCTGCCGCGGCCCCCCGGGATCCTCGCCGCCCGACACTGCGGCCGGCGGTTCGGCGGACTCGCCGGGTCGAGCCATTGCGCCCCCGGTCACCGGCGGTACCGCTCCAGCATCCGCGCCGCGGTGGCTGATCGCAGGTCCGGGTCGATGGCCTCGTGGCTGTCGATGACCTCCGCCTGCGGCCCCAGTTGCACCAGCAGCCGGGCCAGCCACGACTCGCCGGTCACCGGGAACACCGCTTCGACGGTGCCGTCGGGGTTCTCCGTTCGCTCCTGCGCCCGGTGGTAGTCGGCGGCCCAGGAGGCCTCCGGCGCCAGCCGGATGGTGACGGTGCGGTCCACGGTGTCCACCTTGAGCGTCGGAGGCGGCCCGGCGGGCAGGTCGACCTGGGTGGCCGAGTCCAACACCGTCAGCGTGCGGACCCGGTCGACCCGGAACACCCGCTCGGCACCGGCCCGGTGGCACCAGCCGAACAGGTACCACGCTCCGTCATGGCTCCGCAGGCCGGCCGGATCGACAATCCGGGTCGTCATCGCGTCGCGCCCCTGCGAGTAGTACTCGATCTCGACCTGGCGCCTCCGGCCGATGGCGCGCCGCAGGTCGTCGAGGGTGTGGGACGGGGCACGGCCCAGGCACACCTCGATGTGGTCGGCGCTACCGGCTCCCTCCGACCCCAGCGACAGCCCCAGCTTGGCCAGGGCCCGCACCAGCGGGGCGGCCTCGTCCTCGTCGCCGGAGCCGCCTCGCCCGCCCCCCTCCGTCATGTCGAGCACGGTGCGGCCCGCGGCCAGCAGCCGGGTCGCCTCCTCCGGGGAGAGCCGCATGGGCTGCGAGAACCAGTCCGCGTACTCGATGTCGACGATCCCGTCGGAGATGTGGACGTCTATCAGCGTGTCGGGCGTGAACGGGTGCACCCCCACGAAGAACAGCCTCCGCTCGAGGTCCTCCAGCAGCTGCTCACGGGGGTAGTCGAAGCGGGCCGCGATGTCGTCGAGATGGGCGCCGCCCTGCTCGACCACCCAGGGCACCACCCCCAGCAGACGGGCCATGCGCTCGGCCACCGACAGCCTGGTCGCGTTCGCTGCGGGTGCCGACGTCACCTTCCCACCCTAGAACGGCTCGCTGACGGGTCAACGTCTCTCGCTCGGCCTCTCGGGGTCAGACCAGCGCCTCCAGCCAGGTCACAACCTCGTCGCGCAGCCACTGGGGATCGAGCACCTCGGCATGCTCGAGGAACTCCATCACGAACGACCTCAGCGCGGCCGGGTCGCGCACTCTCAGCGTCAGAACCACCGAGCCGTCGGGACGGGACTCGCCGTCGACACCGGCCCGATGGCAGGCCCAGCCGGCCTGGTCGGCGTCCACCAGCACCCGGACCTCCACAGGGTCGCCTGCACCGAACTCCCACGGCTTGACGGCGCCGGGATCGCGCCCCTCCCCCACCGGGTTGACCGCCGGGCCCGACTCGCCGATCTCGCCGCCTATCCGGTCGACGCGGAACAGCCGCTCGGCGGACTGGTCCACGTCCCAGCCCGCCAGGTACCAGTGGCCCCGGTGGAACGACAGGCGCCACGGCTCGACATGCCGCTCGACATCCCGATACGCGAACGAGACCGCCCGCCGCCCGATGGCGGCCGCCACCAGCCTCGCCAGCGAGTCGTGGAAGGGCAGCTCGCCCACCTCGGCCACCTCGCCGGCGGCGCCGGCCGCCGCCGCGCCGCCCAGCCGGGCCAGGCCCGCGCCCGAGCCGCCCTCGAGGCGCACCAGGTTGGTGGCTAGGTGCAGCGCGGCGAGCTCGTCGGGGTCGAAGCGCACGTCGCGCCCCGCGTAGGCCCCCGACGGGATCCGGTAGCCGTCCACCGGCGGGTCGAGCCGGTAGAGGGTCGAAACCTCGATGGGCACCCCGATCGCCCTCAGGTCGGCCTTGTCGCGCTCGAACATTCGCCTGAAGGCGGCCAGGTCCTCGGAGTAGGCCCCGGCCATGCGCTCGCGCAGCTCGCCCGCGCTGAGCGGCCGCGACGTGTGCAGCAGCGCCGCCGTGAGGTTCAGGAGCCGTTCGAGCTTGTCCATCGCATCGACCTGTGGGCGTGGGCCCCGACGCTAACCGTTCCCAGCCGGATTCTGTGGGCAGCCCTGCCGACCGGAACGGCCCGATCGCGCGCCGAATCAGCCGCAGCCGCGGCCTCCAGAGCTACAGGGACGCGATCAGCTTCTCGACCCGCTCGTCGTGGGACTTGAACGGGTCCTTGCACAGCACCGTCCGCTGGGACTGGTCGTTGAGCTTCAGATGGACCCAGTCGACGGTGTAGTCCCTTCTGCGCTCCTTGGCCCGGCGGATGAACTCGCCCCGCAGGCGGGCCCGGGTGGTGGACGGCGGGTTCTCCACGGCGTGATGGATCTCGGCCTCGGTCACCAGCGTCTCGACCATCCCCCGATGCTGCATGGTGTAGTAGAGGCCGCGGCTCTGGCTGACGTCGTGGTACTGCAGGTCCACGAGGGCGACCCGGGGGTCGGCCAGGTCCAGTCCGTGCCGCTCCCGGTACGCCTCCACCAGATGGTGCTTGACGACCCAGTCGATCTCGCGGTCGAGCTGGAGAGGATCCTGCTCGATGGCGGTGAGGCAGTACTCCCACATGGTGAGGGCCTTCTTCTCCTCGTCGGACAGGTCGTGGTGCTCGGCGTAGCGCAGGGCCCGGTTCAGGTACTCGGACTGGATCTCGAGCGCGCTGACCTCGCGGCCGGTGGCGAGCCGCACCCGGCGCCGGCAGGTGACGTCGTGGCTGATCTCGCGGATGGCGCGGATCGGGTTCTCCAGCGTCATGTCCCGCAGCACCACCCGGGGGTCCTCCAGCATCCGCAGCATCAGCGCGCACGCCCCGACCTTGAGGAAGGTGGTGTACTCGCTCATGTTGGAGTCGCCCACGATCACGTGCAGGCGCCGGAAGCGCTCGGCGTCGGCGTGGGGCTCGTCGCGGGTGTTGATGATCGGGCGCGACCGGGTCGTTGCCGACGACACCCCCTCCCAGATGTGCTCGGCCCGCTGGCTGATGCAGTACATGGCGCCCCGGGCGGTCTGCAGCACCTTGCCCGCCCCGGCGTATATCTGGCGGCTGACCAAGAACGGGATCAGCACCTCGGCGTAGTCGCTGAGGTCGTCGCGGCGGCTGGTGAGATAGTTCTCGTGGCAGCCGTAGCTGTTGCCGGCCGAGTCGGTGTTGTTCTTGAACAGGAACACGTCGCCCCGGATGCCCTCCTCGGCCAGACGCTCCTCGGCATCGCCCAGCAGGCGCTCGACGATGCGCTCCCCCGCCTTGTCGTGCACGACCAGGTCGTGGGCCGAGTCGCATTCCGGGGTGGCGTACTCGGGATGGCTGCCGACGTCGAGGTACAGACGCGAGCCGTTGCCCAGGAACACGTTGCTGCTGCGCCCCCACGACACCACCTTGCGGAACAGGTAGCGGGCCACCTCGTCGGGGCTCAGGCGGCGCTGGCCCCGCAGCGTGCAGGTGACCCCGTACTCGTTCTCGATGCCGAAGATGCGCCGCTGCACCCCGCCACCGTACCCCCCACGACCACCCGGCGACGGATCGGCAGGGCGTCGGCCACCGACCGGGGCGGGGACCGAGCGCCTCGGGGTTGGAAGCGGCACCTACGTGCCGGCCGCCCCGGCCTCGCGGACTGCGCCGATGTCGCGGCGCTCGATCAAGATGGCCAGCACGGCCGACAGCTCCGCGGCCATGGCGTCCATGCGGTCATCGAGAGCGTCGATCTTGACCTCGATGCGGTCGATGCGGACCTCGATGCGGTCGATGCGAGCGTTGGTGTCGTCGATGCGGGCATTGGTCAGGTTGATGGATGCCTCAAGGCTGTCGAAGTTCCTGTTGAGGGTGTTGTTGGCGAAGACGAACAGGCCGGCTATGAGAGCGCCGACGACGGTCACCGACAACGCCGAACGGGTCCGATGGCGGGTCGGCGACATGAGGGCACCGATATCCTCGCGGCCGGCCGCGGCCGCCTTGTCGCCGGCTCGGACCTCGGCCTGCGGTGTCGGGCTGTCGGCTTCTTGAACCATTTGCGGCGGGAGCGCCTCGGCGGCATGCGTCGGGTTGGGAGCGGTCATCGCAGCCTCGCCGGGTCGGCGGCACTCAGGCAGTGCTCACGGTCAGAAGTTGGCTTGCCGCACAGCCTGGCAGCGAGGCTCACCCATCACGCTATACGACAGCCAATGTCATATCAACCCCATCATTCTGCACTGGGCGGTCCGGCTCCTACGTGTTCCCGAATCGGACGGCAACAGCGTTCGGGCGCTCAGGGATATAACAGCGCTGTCAGCGGGGACCCGGTGGATGCCTCCATCGGAGTCCCGGGAACAACATGCGCGTAGACGAGGACGTTGACGTCGGGGAAGGGTTCGATGTCGTCGGCGGGATGGAAGATCCCGAAAGGTACCGCCAGACAAGAATCCAAAGCTCGCGAAGAATCCAAAGACCGCAAAGAATCCAAAGGCCGCAAAGCACTGGTAGCCTTCAGGGCTACGCCATCGTGACGGAGAGCGCGGCCCTATGGCTCCTAGGAATCCCTACAGACCTTCGTTCGGCGCCTCGCCTCCTGTGCTGGCAGGAAGGTCGTCAGTCCTTGATGCGCTCGCGGAGGCCTTCGACGCCGGTCCGGGTCACCCGGACTTCACCTCCCTGCTGGTAGGCGCGCGCGGGACCGGCAAGACGGCGACGCTCAACGCCGTGCAGGAGCAGGCCCTCGATCACGGCTGGCTCGTCATCGCTGACGACGCCCACGGCGACCTTTGCACAAGGGTGGCGGAGACGGCGGTCGCGCCGCTGCGAGACAGCGAGTCCAGCCGGCCGCGTCCACGACTGGCCGGCATCCGAGCGCTCGGCGTCGGCGTGGAACTGGAGAGGATGGATCCCGCCGGCTCAGCAAGGGACGAACTCCGGCTGCGAACTGTCCTGACCGCCCTCGGCGCCCGCCTTGCCTCCGCTGATCGGGGCCTTCTCATCACGCTCGACGAGTTGCAGGGCGGTGAGCCGTCCGAATTGAGGGAGTTCGCATCCACGCTGCAACACGTCACCCGGCGCGAGGAGCTTCCTGTCGCCTTCGTGGGCGCGGGCCTTCCGAGCATCGATGACACTGTGTTGCAGGACTCTGCCATCACCTTCCTTCAGCGATGCTCGCGCCATGAGATCGCGGCACTGCCGAAGCCGGCCACGGCCAAGGCCTTCGCCGAGCCGATTGCGGCTCGCGGGGCGACCATTGACGACGAGGCGCTGCGGCAGGCTGTGGAGGCGAGCGGCGGCTACCCGTTCATGGTGCAGCTCATCGGCTTCCACTCATGGCGGGCGGCGAGCGGTAACCCGCCACGCCTGAGCACCGCGGACATCGTCGCGGGCGTGGCCGAGGCCGAGCGGCGACTTCCCGATCTGGTGCTGGCGCCGCTGTGGCGGTCGATGTCGGAGATGGACCGCATGTTCGCCCTGGCGATGGCCCAGGACGAAGGCGAGTCCTCGATCGGGGACATCGCCGAAAGGCTCGGCCGCAGTTCGAGCTACGTGAGCACCTACCGTTCTCGACTGATCCGAAACGGCTTCATCCACAGCCCGCGCCGCGGCTGCGTCGACTTCGCCCACCGCGTCACCCACGCCTGGCTGCAACACCCCGACAGGACACCCTGAAGGATTCAAGGCGCTGAACGAACCTCCGTGTAGCCGTTCATTCCGTTCACGCTGTCCCTGCAGCACAATTCATGTACACATTCTCAGGGCACTTCTTGGACAGTTTCTCGGAGGACATCCCGCCCCGTACTTCCCCGCCGCGAAGCAGAGCGAGGGCCCCAAGAGAGCCCCCGCTCGGCTCCCCAACGGGGGAGCCATCAGAATGATGCGAGTCTACATGGAAAGACCCACTGTCACAAACACCCGGCGGATGCCTTGCATCTGAACCCTAGCCCTCCAGGATGGCGGCGACCTCGTCGTCGGTTAGGCGGCGGAAGGCGCGGCGGTCGTTGCCGCGGTCGAGGACGGCGGCCTCGAGGCTCTCGGCGGTGAGGGTGCGGTCGGGGCCGGCCAGGGCGGCCACCGCGGCCCGGACGCCGTCGGCGAGGCTCCGGGGCGCGTCGGGCAGTGCCTCCGCGAAGCGCTCCGAGATCTCCTCGGTCTCGCCGCCGAGCACCACCCAGTCGTCCTCGTCGACCACGGTGCCGTCGTAGAGGATGTGGAACAGCTGGTCGCCGCGGCCGTCGGCGTCGAGGCCGATCTCGGCCACCAGGATCTCCACCTCCATCGGCTTGAACTCGTGGGTGAAGACCTGCCCGAGGCTCTGGGCGTAGGCGTTGGCCAGGCTGCGGGCGTCCACGTCCTCGCGGCTGAAGGCGAAGCCCTTCAGGTCGGCGTGGCGCACCCCGGCGATACGCAACTGGTCGAACTCGTTGTAGCGGCCCACGCCCGCGAAGGCGATGCGGTCGTAGATCTCGCTCACCTTGCGCAGCGTGCTGGAGGTGTTCTCGGCCACGATGGCGATGCCGCCGCTGTAGCGGAAGGCGACCAGGCTGCGGCCCCGGGCGATGCCCTTCTGGGCGTAGTCGGCCTTGTCCTTCATCATCTGCTCGGGCGGGGCGTAGAAGGGCATGGTCATCGCGGATCGACCCTCCTGGTGGGCACCACGTAGAAGGGCATGGTCATCGCCGGCGCCCCCTTGTGCTCGAGGCTCGGGCCGAGGGCATGGTCATGATGCGCTCCCCGCGTCGCCCTCGCGCCGGCTGCGGTGGCGGCGCAGCAGCCGCTCGGTTCGGCGGCGCAACTCGGCGTCGTCCAAGCGCACATAGCCGTCGGCGTCGATCACGGCCACCACGGGGAACACGTCGCGCACCGGGTCGGGTCCGCCGGTGGCAGAGTCCGCGTCGGAGGCCACGTACAGCGCGTCCAGCACCAGGTCGACGGCCGCCGCTCTCGCCATCGACGGGCGGAAGCCCAGCTTCACCACTGTGTCGGCGTGCAGCGAGCCCGAGCCGGTGGCCGCGTGGTCCCGCTCCTCGTACCGCCCGCCGGTGACGTCGTACTCGAATATCCGGCCCCTGGAGGCCGCCGTGTCGAAGCCCGCGAAGATCGGCACCACCACCAGTCCCTGCATGGCGGAGGGCAGGTTGGCCCTCACCATCTGGCCGAGCTGGTTGGCCTTGCCCTCCAGGCTGATGGGCGTGCCCTCCACCTTCTCGTAGTGCTCGAGCTGGAGCTGGAACAGCCTCACCATCTCGGCCGAGGGCCCGGCTGCACCGGCGATGGCCACGCCGGAATGACGGTCGGCGGGGAACACCTTCTCGATGCGGTGGTTGCTGATCAGGTGCCCCGCGGTCGCCCGCCGATCACCGGCCAGGACCACCCCCGAGTCGTAGCGCACGGCCACGCAGGTCGTGCCGTGGGGGATCTCCGGCGCCGCCGGCGGGCGCTGGGCGGCCGCGCCGAGCGGACCGGCCTCTCCACCGGCGCCGGTGAGGCGTAGGAGGGCAGCGAAGTCGGGACCGGGATCGTCGTGCGGCCCGAAGCGGGGCAGGCTCACTCGCCGGCCCCCGGGACGCCCAGAGGCCGAGCGAATAGGGAGCGACTGCTGCGCATCGTCATGAGCCGCGGAGCGAGGCCGTGGCCCGAGCGGCCCGTGAGCGCAGCGAACAAGAGCGGGGATGACGCCGCTGCGACGCGACGGGCTCCTGCATGTCCGCGCAGCCGCTTCGCCCTCCGGTTGCCCGACGAACGCACGATCCTGGTGCCCGCCCTCACTCGCCGCCCTTTTGGATGTAGCTCTTGACGAAGTCCTCGGCGTTGGTCTCGAGCACCTCGTCGATCTCGTCGAGCAGGTCGTCGAGCTGGGCCTTGATGTCGGAGCCCCGCTCGGACGCGGGCGGCGCCTCCTCCACGGACTGCTCGCGGTTGGCCGGCGCCGGCTTGCGGATCTGCTCTCGTTCGGCCACTGGATTCCTCCCGGCTCGGTGCTTCGGCTGGAACCGTCAGGTTAGAGGCCGAGCGGAGAGGCCGCACTTACCCGGAACGTCGAGAGCGTTGCGCGAGGCCGTGGCCCGAGCGGCCCGTGAGCGCAGCGAACAAGAGCGGGAGCTCAGGCGCCAGCGGCGCCCAAGCGGCGCAGCAGGTCGATCGCGGAGTCGCACTCGTCGAACATGGCGCCCACATGGGCGACGGTGCCCCGGGTCGGCTCGGTCATGGAGACCCGCCGCAGCGAGCCCTCGCCCACATCGAAGACGATCGAATCCCAGTTGGCCGCCACGACCTCCGCCGCGAAGCGCTGCAGGCACCGGCCCCTGAAGAAGGCGCGGGTGTCGGGCGGCGGCTCGGTCATGGCCCACTCGGCGTCAGCCTCGTCCACCAGCCTCTCCAGCCCGGCCCTGGCGGCCAGGGACTTGTCCGGGCGCAGATCGTGGTACTGGATGTCGAGGGCCCGGAGCCGGGCGTCCTCCCAGTCGAGGCCGTGACGCTCCCGGAAGCCCTCCAGCAACCGGAGCTTGGCCACCCAGTCGATCTGGGCGGCCAGTCCCATCGGGTCTCGCTCGAGACCGCCGAGCACCGTCTCCCAGCGACTCAGCACCTCGTGGGCGACCTCGCCGCCGACGGCGTCCGCGCCCCTCGTCTCCACGTAGGCGCGGGCCGCGGCCAGCAGCTCCCACTGCACGCCCAGAGCGGTGATCGTGGATCCGTCCACCAGCTCCAGCGGCTCCCGCAGCGACAGGTCGCGGCTCACCTGGCGCAGCGCGGCCACCGGTGAGGCGAAGCGCAGCTCGCGGGGAACGGCGTCGTCCTCGGTGAGGGCCATGACCAGCGCCGTGGTGCCCACCTTGAGGAACGTCGCCACCTGCGACATGTTGGCGTCGCCCACGATCACATGCAGGCGCCGGTATTTGGCCGCATCGGCGTGGGGCTCGTCGCGGGTGTTGACGATGGGACGCTTGAGGGTGGTCTCGAGACCGACCTCCTCCTCGATGAAGTCGGCCCGCTGGGACACTTGGTATCCGGCCTCGTCCAAGCGCATCCCGGCGGTCTCGCTGCCCATCTTGCCCGCCCCGCAGAAGATCTGGCGGGTCACGAAGTGCGCGGTGGCGTGGGTGACGATGCGCGAGAACGGCACAGACCGGCTCACCAGGTAGTTCTCGTGGCAGCCGTAGCTGTTCCCCTTGCCGTCGGAGTTGTTCTTGTAGACCACGATGTCCTCGCCCTGCGGCAGCAGCATCCGGGCCGCCTCCATGGAGCGGGCCGCGATCAGTTCGGCGGCCCGGTCGTAGACGACCACGGAGCGGGCGTCGGCACACTCGGGAGTGGACAGCTCGGGGTGGGCGTGATCGACGTAGTAGCGGGCGCCGTTGGTGAGCACCGCGTTCACCAGGTGGGTCTCGATCTCGGGCGCCAGCGAGCCCGCGGGAGCGCCGCCCCGGGCGTCGTTGCCGGGAGTCTCGTCGGTGAAGTCCCAGCCCACCGCGGCCCGGCCCGGTTCGGGCGACTGGTGGGTGGCGATCAGGTAGGCGTTGATCAGCAGCGAGGACGCCGAGATCGGGTTGGGCTCCGGCGCGCCCCGGTGGACGATGCCGTACTCGGTCTCAAGGCCGAGCGTTTTGGGGACAGCCATACCAGCGGGACGCTAGCGAGGCCGGGCCCGAGCGGCCCGTGAGCGCAGCGAACAGGAGCGGGCAACACGGCCGAGCGTCTTGGGGACAGCCATCGAGCGGCACGCTACTCAGGCGGCTGCCGGTAGGGGTTGTCGGGGTTAGAGGATCTGGGAGAGGAACATCCTGGTGCGCTCCTCCTCGGGGTTGGTGAAGAAGTGCTCGGGTGTGCCGGTCTCCACTATCTGGCCGTCCTCCATGAAGATCACCCGGTCGGCGACCTCCCGGGCGAAGCCCATCTCGTGGGTGACCACCATCATGGTCATGCCCGACAGGGCCAACTCCTTCATGACGTCGAGCACTTCCTTGATCATCTCGGGGTCCAGCGCCGAGGTGGGCTCGTCGAAGAGCATGATCCTGGGCTCCATGGCCAGCGCCCGGGCGATGGCCACCCTCTGCTGCTGTCCGCCGGACAGCTGGCCGGGGTACTTCTCGGCCTGCTCGGGGATGCCGACCCGCTCCAGCAGCGAGCGGGCCAGTTCCTCCGCCTCCCGCTTCGGCTTCTTGCGCACCCAGATCGGGGCCAGCGTGATGTTGTCCTCGACGGTCAGGTGGGGGAACAGGTTGAACTGCTGGAACACCATGCCGACCTCGGAGCGGATCCTCTCGATGTTGCGCAGGTCGTTGGTGAGCTCCACGCCGTCGATGACGATGCGGCCCTCCTGGTGGGCCTCGAGGCGGTTGATGCAGCGGATCCAGGTGGACTTGCCCGACCCCGACGGACCTAGCACCACCACCACCTCGCGCTCCTTGATGACGGCGGTGATCCCGTCCAGGGCCTGGAAGTCCCCGAACCACTTGTTGACCCCCTCGCAGACGATCATGTCGTCGCGGGCGGCGAGCTCCTCGGTCAAGGCGGTGGTGGCGTCGCTGACACTCATGATGCAGTCCCCCCTGTGGCCACGTCGCTGACACTCATCTCGTGTCCCCCAATGCTCTCCGTCGTGTGCCGGTTCTCATCACCGCTCCCCCACTCCTAGCCGCTTCTCCAGGCGCTGGCTGTGCTTGGACATGTTGTAGGCGAAGATCCAGTAGATGAACGACACGAACAGCAGGCCCTCGCGCTTGACGCCGAGGAACTCGGACTGGGCGGAGATGACCTTGTCGGCGATCCGCAGGAAGTCGAACATCCCGACTACAGCCAGCAGCGAGGTCTCCTTGAAGGTGGCGATGACCTGGCCGACCAGCGGCGGTATCGACACCCTCAGGGCCTGGGGCAGCACGATGAACAGGGTGCGCTGCACGGTTGTCAACCCGACCGCGTCGGAGGCCTCGTACTGGCCCCGGCGGACGGCCTGCAGCCCGCCGCGGACGTTCTCGGCGAGGTAGGCGGCCGAGAACAGCGCGAAGCCGATGGTGGCCCCGGCGATGTCCACCAGGGACATGTTGTCGGGAAGGAACAGGTTGAAGATCAGCGTGAAGAAGAACAGCACCGTGATCAGCGGCACGCCCCGGAACACCTCGATGTAGGCGGTGGACAGGATCCGGAAGATCGGCAGCTTGGACGTGCGGGCCAGAGCCAGCAGCACGCCCATCGGGAACGCCAGAAGGAGCGCGAAGGTGGCCACGATGAGGGTGATGCCGAAGCCGCCGATCAGGGCGTCGGTGGGCGTGTCGACGGTCGAGGGCGAGTTGACCAGCGTGACCAGCCAGTGGAACACGGCCATGGTCGCGACCCAGGCGGCCACCAGCTTCATCCGCTGGGCGCGGTCCCCGGCGAAGTTGTGGGCCAGCAGGGCGACTAACGCCAGCAGCAGGAAGCTGATCCGCGCCTTCTGCAGCATCGGGTACCACCCGAAGTACGCGGCCACCCAGTTGAGCGCGGCCACCGCCACCAGCACGACGGCTATCACCCTTCCGGCCTCGCCGATGCGGGGGTGGGCCAGGAACCACATCACCAGGCCCCCGAAGGCGGCGAAGAACAGCGCCATCGGGAGGTCGGTGGACAGCACATGGTCCCAGTCGAGGTCCGGGTCCCGCAGCACGGCCCAGTACAGGACGAAGGGGGTCAGCACCCACAGCAGGTTCAGAGGGACCCGCAGCCTCGGGCCCGCTCCGGTCGCTCTGAGCACTCGCCCCAACTCGTAGGTGGCCACCAGCAGGGCCAGCATGACCGTCCACGGCAGCTTCGTAGTCATGGCGACGGTGCGACCGGGCTCGTTGATGAACTCGCCCTCCAGGAAGCCGTAGTGCCCCCACGGGTACACCCACGCCGACAGCACCATCACCCCGGCGCCGGCGAAGAACACGTACATGGCCGGCACGAAGGTGTTGCGCCGGCGGGCGTCGCCCAGCCCGAGCCACAGGGCCGCGCCCGCGCCCGCGAGCACGGCCGCGGCCAGCCACCACCAGGCCCGGTCCGACATGGCGTCCGCGAACGACTCCCGCACGATCTCGCCGGTTGCGTACTGCTGCACGATGAGCACCCCGACGCCCGCCAGCACGAGCGCACCGTGAGCGACCCTCGGCTCCGGTCCGCCGCGCAGGTAGGTGCCCTGGAGGTGGAACCACAGGGCGAGCGCGACGTTGGCCAGCACCAGCACGGCGAGAACCGCGAAAGCGTTGGCGTCCAGCCAGTCCACGAAGGAGTCGCCGACGGCCTCGGCCCCGTCGCGGTGCACGGCCACGCCCTCGCCGTCGACGACGGCCGAGGGCTCGCGCAGCACGATCCCCAGCGCGATCACGGAGCCGGTGGCCATCAGGTTCATCGACAGCTTCTTCATCGAGATGCCGCGGCCCACCCGGGCCAGCAGTCCCACCGACAGCCCGGAGAGCACCGCGATGGCGCCCACGCAGACCCAGATGCGGGCGTACTGATCCTGGGGGTAGGCGTGAGTGAACAGGAACCGCATGTTGGTCTTGACGGCCCGCCAGGTTCGCTCCTCGCTGAACGTGAAGTTGAGCAGGCCTCGCACCGCCAGCAGCACCAGCAGCGAGAAGACGACGGTGAGCAGCGCGTTGACCGGCGAGGAGAACAGGTTCCTGCCGAGCCACTCGCCCGCGGACAGGCTCGGCTCCTCGGGTTTCTGGGCCGGCTCGCGCTCGCCGTCCCAGGGCTCCACCGGACCTGCGCCGGTCGCGGCTGGATCACCCATCGGCGCAGTCATCGGTGCGCTCCGGGCATCTCAGCGCTCCACGATCTTCATGCGGATGTTGAAGAAGTTGACCACCACCGAGATCGTCAACGAGCAGGCCAGGTAGAACAGCATCCACAGGGCGATCACTTCGAGCGACTTGCCCGTCTGGTTGTAGACGATCTGGCCCACCTGCACGAAGTCGCTGTAGCCCACCGCGATGGCCAGGGAGGTGTTCTTGGTGAGGTTCAGGTACTGGTTGCCCAGCGGCGGGAGTATCACCCTGAAGGCCTGGGGCAGGATGACCCGGCGCAGCATCGTCACCCGTCGCAGCCCGACCGCCTGGGCGGCCTCGGTCTGGCCCTTGGGAACGGCCAGGATGCCGCCCCGCACGATCTCGGCGATGAACGACGCGGTGTAGAGGACGACACCGAAGAACACCGCGGCGCCGCCCTGGCTCAGGTTCAGCCCGGCCGGGCCGGGGTTGGGGAAGTTGCCGAGCTGTTCGACGTCCGGTCGCTTGATGTTGATGGGCTGCCCGGTGCGGCCGTCCCCGAACTTCTCGGCCAGCCATCCGAAGAAGCCGTTGTCTATTCGCAGCCAGTCGATCCCGGTCCAGCCCAAGAGATCGATCATTATCCCGGACAGGCGGGGCCAGACTGCAAGTACCACGACCACCGCTAGAGCACCCACTCCGGCGAAGATGATGCGGAACCAGTCGTCGTCGGTGAGCTTCATCAGACCCGCCGGAGAGCGGCGCCGGGCCAGGAAGCGGCGTATCCACCAAGCGGCCGCCGCCAGCGCGGCCAGCGACAGAACCACCTGCACGACGACCGGCGCCAACGAGGAGAACCCGTCGGCGATGAGGTCGAAGATGGCGCCCACCCAGCCGAAGATCGGATGCGCGAACCAGCCCACCGCGCCGAAGGCGGCCAGCACGGCCAGGAAGCTCAGCACCGGGTAGGTGTCGTGGCCGGTGGCGTCGTGACGGCGGTCCTGGCGGCGCTTGACGAACGAGCCGACCAGCCAGCCGGCCGCGATGAAGATGAGCCACTGGTAGAAGCCGTCGTCGATGTGCACGCGCGGCACCGACACCCCCTTGTTGGAGAGGTGCAGGAGACCGTTGATGGGCCCCTGGTCCAGCTCCACGTCGGGAAGGGTGGCGACGAGCGCCCAGATGAAGATGATCTGGACCAGCAGCGGGATGTTGCGGATCGTCTCGACGTAGACGCTGCACATGCGGCTGACGATCCAGTTGCTGGACAGCCGCCCGACCCCGATCAGCACGCCGAGGATGGTGGCTACGACGATCCCGCCCGCGGCGATGCGGACCGTGTTGACCGCCCCTGCCAGCAGCGCCCGGCCGGCGGTGTCGGGATCGGTGTCGATGCCCTCCCGGAGGTCGCTCCCGAGCCCGATGCCCAAGAAGTCGTACCGGATCTCGATTCCCTGGCGGTCGAGGTTCTCGAGGGCCTGCGTGGTGAGGAAGAACAGGGCGAAGACGACCAGCAGGAGCGTGAAGACCTGGGCCAGCCACTTGACGATGGTGACGTCGCGGTAGAAGGGCGGACGCTGCGACTGGGTCGCGGCCAGCGTGGCTTGATCAGTGTTGGACACGCCGGGGCGCCTCCGGGGCGGTCGGTCGCGGGCTTCGGCTATGGAAACGGCAACGGGGGTCCGGGACTGCCGTCCCGGACCCCCGCAAACCTAGACGAGTATGTCCTGCAGGTGAGGTTTCTTAGGCCGTCGCCCTTATCGGGCCGGAGGTGCGTAGATCAAGCCTCCGTCGAGCCAGCCGGCGTTGGCCGAGCCCTCGCGGGTCAGCCCGACCGGGTTCAGGTGGCGGGAGTAGATCTCGTCGTAGTTCCCGACCTGGGCGATCACCTGGAAGAAGGCGTCGGGGGCCAGGCCCATGTTCGACTGCTGCTCGTCGTCGGCTGCGCCGAGCAGGCGGGCCGCCTCGGCGTCGGGCGGGCTGGCCGCCATGTCGGCGACGTTGCCCGAGGTGATGCCCTTCTCATCGGCGATGATCGTGGCGTACACGGTCCAGTTCACCACATCGGCGAAGCGGGACTGGTTCTGCCCGTAAGTCGGGCCGAGCGGCTCCTTGGAGATCGGTGTGGCCGGGAAGATCACCCAGTTCTCGTCGGCAGGCTGGTTGTTGGCCTTGCGCCCGACCAGGGCCGAGCCGTCGGTCGTGATGACGTCGCAGGCGCCGTTGATGAAGTTCTCGGTGACCTGGTCGAAGTCCTCGAACGTGGTGAGCTGCATCGAGATCCCGGCCGCCTCGGCCGCGTCGGCGATGTTCTGCTCGGTGGTGGTGCCGGCGTTGGTGCAAACCACCGCTCCCGCGATGTCGGCTACCTGGGACGAGCCCGAGAAGCCGGCCGACTCGCGGGCCATGAGCTGCTGGCCGTCGTAGTAGGTGGTGGGACCGAAGTCCATGCCCACCTCGGTGTCACGGCTCTGGGTCCAGGTGGTGTTGCGCATCAGCACATCGACCTCGCCGGTCTGCACCGCGGTGAACCGCTCAGCCGCGGTCAGGGGGGTGAACACGACCGCGCCGGCGTCGCCGAACAGCGCCGCGGCGACCGCCCGGCAGTAGTCGGCGTCGAAGCCGGTCTGGGAGCCGTCGGGCTGGGTCTCGGAGAACGCCACGGCCGAGCCGGACACGCCGCAATGCAACTCGCCGCGCGCCAGGATCGTGTCCAGCAGGTCCCCGTCCTGAGTGTCCTCGATGGCGTCGTCAGCCGCGGTGGTCGTGGTCTCGGCGGGCTCGGCATCGTCAGTGTCCGGGGCTGCCGTCTCGGTGGGCGCCGTAACCTCCACGTCGTCTTCGTCGTCGCCGCATGAAGCTGCGATCAAGGTCACGGCAAATAGCACTGCGAGCGCGCGCCATAGCAGTGGTCTGTTTCTAGTCACTGGTTCCCTCCGTGGGCTGTCCGTCAATGACGCTGCCACGGTATTGGCCCGTTGCGCCTGTTTCAAGCCCATTCGTGGATAGTTCGTATTACAACCGCTGGCTTCAGCGGGCAGGCGGAGCGTAGATGAGGCCGCCGTCACGCCAACCGGCGTTGATCGAGCCGGCCCGGGTCAGACCCGCCGGCTCCAGGTGCCGGCCGAGGATCTCGCCGTAGTTGCCCACCTGGGAGATCGCCTGGTAGAAGGCGTCGGGAGCCACGCCCATAGCGGTCTGCAGCTCGCCCTCGCCGCCGAGCAGGCGGGCCACCTCCGCGTCGGGCGGGCTGGCCGCCATGTCGGCGACGTTGGCGGAGGTGATGCCCTTCTCGTCCGCGATGATGGTGGCGTACACCGCCCAGTTCACCACGTCGCCGAAGCGCGACTGGTTATGGAGGTACACCGGGGCCAGCGGCTCCTTGGAGATCGGGGTGGCCGGGAAGATCACCCACTCCTGGTCGTCGGGCTGCTGCTTCGCCTTGCGCCCGGCCAGCGCCGAGCCGTCGGCGGTGACCACGTCGCATGATCCCTGGATGAAGCTCTCGGTGATGGCGTCGAAGTCCTCGAGGGTGGTGAGGGTGATGTCGATCCCGGCGGCGTCGGCGGCGTCGGAGACGTTCTGCTCGGTCGTCGTCCCGGCCAGGGCGCACACCACCGCCCCGGCGATGTCGGCCACGTCGGAGGAGGGCGAGAAGCCGTCGCCGGCCCGGGCCATGAGCTGCTGGCCGTCGTAGTAGATCACCGGCCCGAAGTCCAGCGCCAGCTCGGTGTCCCGGGTCTGGGTCCATGTGGTGCTGCGAATCAGCACGTCGATGACGCCGGTCTGGAGGGCTGTGAAGCGCTCTCCGGTGGTGAGCGACACGTACTCCACCGCGTCGGAGTCGCCGAAGATGACCGCCGACACAACCCGGCAGTAGTCGGCGTCGACGCCGACGACGGTGCCGTCGGGCCGTGTCTCCGAGAAGATCACCCTGGTGCCGGACACGCCGCAGACCAGCCTGCCGCGCTCCTGCACCGTCTGCAGCAGGTCACCGCCCTGGGTGACCTCGACGGCGTCGGCCGCGGTGATGCTGGGCTCGTCGGGGGCGGCGGTCTCCGCGGGCGGCGCGGCGTCCGCGGGCGGCGGCGCGCCGTCGTCGGCGCCATCGCCGCACGCGGCGGCGAGCAGCGTCACGGCGCAGACGACGGCCAGCGCGCTCCACGACACAGGCTTTGCGGAAGGCATGGCTCCTCCTGGTTGGCTTGTTGGGACGGCGGACGACGGCTGGCGATGCCGCAGCCCGCGCACGGTCGGCAACCGGCTACAGGTACTGGCCCGTCTGGACCCTCTCGATGGAGCGTCCGCCCGAGGCCATGTCCTCCTCGTCGCCGGACACGAGCGTGCGCACGAACACGATGCGCTCGCCCTTCTTGCCCGAGATCCGGGCCCAGTCGTCGGGGTTGGTGGTGTTGGGCAGGTCCTCGTGCTCCTTGAACTCCTGGCGCACGGAGGCGAGCAGATCGTTGGTCAGGATGCCGCGGGCCCCTCCGGCGATCTCGCGCTTGATGGCCAGCTTCTTGGCCCGCCGGACCACGTTCTCGATCATCGCCCCCGAGGCGAAGTCCCGGTAGTACATGACCTCCTTGTCGCCGTTCTGGTACGTGACCTCCAGGAACCGGTTGGGATCGGCGGGCCTGTACATGTCGTCAACGGTCTGCTCGATCATGCCCCGCACCGCCTTGTCGGGATCCCCCCCGCCGACGGTGTCGACCATCTCGGACGCGATCGGCAGGCTCGGAGTCAGGTAGCGGGCGAAGATCGACGCGGCCGCCTCGGCGTCGGGCCGCTCGATCTTGATCTTCACGTCAAGGCGACCGGGACGGAGGATGGCAGGGTCGATGAGGTCCTCCCGGTTGGAGGCCCCGATCACGATGACGTTGCGGAGTGCCTCGACCCCGTCGATCTCGGCCAGCAGCTGGGGCACGATGGTCGACTCGATGTCGGAGCTGATTCCGGAGCCGCGGGTGCGGAACAGCGACTCCATCTCGTCGAAGAAGACGATGACGGGCCAGCCCTGCTCGCTCTTCTCCCGGGCCCGCTGGAACACCAGGCGGATCTGGCGCTCGGTCTCCCCCACGTACTTGTTGAGCAGCTCGGGTCCCTTGATGTTCAGGAAGAAGCTGCGGGCCCGGGCGTCGCCCGACAGCTCCGACACCTTGCTGGCAAGGCTGTTGGCCACCGCCTTGGCAATAAGGGTCTTCCCGCAGCCCGGCGGCCCGTAGAGCAGCACGCCCTTGGGCGCGGGCAGGTCGTACTCGGCGAACAGGGTGTGGTGCACGAACGGCAGCTCCACCGCGTCGGTGATCTGCTCGATCTGGGTGTCGAGGCCGCCGACATCGTCGTAGCAGGTGTCGGGCACCTCCTCCAGGATGAGGTCCTCCACCTCGGGACGGGGCAGCCGCTCGATGACCAGGTCGCCCGAGGCGTCGATGAGCACGTTGTCGCCGCTGCGGATCGGGCCGGCCGAGACCACCGCGCCGAGCTCGACCACCCGCTCCTCGTCGGCCCGTCCCAGCACCACGGCCCGGTCGCCCCCGGGCAGCAGTTCCTTGACCGTGGCGACCTCTCCGGTACGGTCCGGCCGGCGGGCCAGCACCACGCTGAACGACTCGTTGAGAGCGACCTCCTCGCCGGCCTTTAGATCGTCGGCGAGGTCGGGATGGACCGCGACCCGCATCTTGCGGCCTCCGGCCCGCACGTCCACGGTGCCGTCGTCGTTGCACCCCAGCACGGTGCCGTAACCGCTGGGCGGCTGGGTGAGTTTCTCGACTTCCTCGCGCAGCGAGCCGATGTGCTCGCGCGCGTCGCGCAGCATGGTGGTGAGCCGCTCGTTCTGGGACACGGCCTGGGTCAGACGGCCCTTCGTGTCGGCCAGCCGCTCCTCGAGCATCCTCACCCTCTTGGGCGCGTCGTGCAGGCGCCGCCGCAGCGAGGCAACCTCGCCCTCGAGCTCGGACACAAGCTGGCGCAGGCGCTCCAGATCTTGCGCCGAATCGCCTAAGCCGGCCTCGCTCACAGCTCACCTCCTGCATTGCCTCGTCGGCTGCGGTAGGACGACACCCTAGACCGCACTGACACCGGACTGTGCATTCATGCCGCCCAGCACATGCTCTCCTGCGCCAAACTGGAGAGTTCCGGGACGGTGATGTTGGCAATAGTCAGGGCTACTTGGCAATCTTTGGAACCAGAAGACGCTATGCTCTAGTCAAGAGCAGCCCGCCGAGGGCCGCTCCGACTGAGTCGGGCCCCGCTTCCCCCTAGAGAGCCCCGCTGAAGAGAGGTAACTCCACCGACATGAAGGTCTGGATTGATCAGGACTTGTGCACGGGAGACGGCTTGTGCGAGGAGATTGCTCCCGATGTCTTCACCCTTCTTGACGACGGGCTCGCTTATGTGGTGGAGGACGGCCATGTCTTCTCCGATCCCGGTGGGCCGGACGGGCTGGCCGCGGTTCCCGACGGGCAGGAGGAGGCCGTGATCGAGTCGGCCGAGGAATGCCCCGGGGAGTGCATCTTCATAGAGGTGTGAGGCCCGCCCCGACCTAGGGCCGCACCTCAAGTCCCAAGCATCACCGCAGGCGGCTCAGCCGCAGTCGGGGAGCACCGCCGGCTGGAACAGGTCGGACGAGTCGAGCAGCCTTTCCACCGCGCCGGACCGGGTGGCGTAGGCGACCCCGCCGCCCCCGCGCCGGGAGGCGCCCCAGGCCACACCCACCGCGGCGATCCGTCCGTCCAGCTCGGCCACCAGGGCCGCGCCGGAGTCGCCCACCTCGGTGTCGGCGGCCAGCAGCCACGAGGGCCGCTCGATCCGGTCGCCCCCGCCCACCGGCTCGGTGCGCACCGTCACCGGCCGGTCTATGCGGAACGGTGTCGGGTCGGGCGCGCCCTCCTCCTCCCAGGCCAGCACTGCGCCCAGCGTCCCGTCGGGGGCCGCCTCGCTGAGGGGAAGGGGACGCAGGCCCGCGCCCGGCACCCGCAGCACGGCCAGGTCGTTCACCGGATCGAAGGCCACCGTCACCGCGGCCAGCCGGCGGCCGTCCGCCAGCTCGACCTCAGGCTCCTCCATGCCGACCATCAGGTGCGCGATCGTCACCACCAGGTCGCCGTCCCGGACCCCGAACCCGCTGCCCTCCCGCACGATCCCCCGGCACGCCGGCGCCGCGACCCTGACCGACGAGGCCACCGCCGCAGCCAGGTCCGCCTCCGAGAGGCCGTGATCGTCGGGCACCGGACCCGGATCGGGAGGATCGTCCAGCGGCGGCCGGGTGGAGGTCGGCGCCGGATCGCTCCCGGAGCCCGGAGTGGCCGGAGCCGGCGCCGACCGGTCCGGCCCCGACTCCGTCAACCCACCCCGGATCGCATCCACGGCCACGGCCACACCCGCTCCCGCCAAGACCACGGCGACGGCCGTGGCCGCAGTGCGCCACCGCGCCGGCCGTCTCACGAAGCGGTGAGCCGGCTCACCGTCAGGAAGCCGGTGTGGGCCACCATGCGGTGGTTGGGGCGCACCGCGTCGCCCTCGACATGCCAACCGCGGTGCAGCACCTCGACGGTGTCGTGCAGACCGAACGGTGAGTCGTCCAGCGCCTGTCGCAGCCTCTGGACCTGCACGATGCTCGGTGTGTAGGCCAGCAGGATGCCGCCCGTGCGCAGCGCCCCCGCCGCACCGGCGACGACCCGCCACGGCTCGGGCAGGTCGAGCACCACCCGGTCGAGGTCGGTCTCGTCGATGCCCTCGTAGACGTCGCGAATCTCGGTGCGGTAACGCTCAAGCGCCTCGGTGCCGCAGAAGCGCTCCACATTGGCCCGGGCCCGGGCACAGAAGTCCTCACGCCGTTCGTAGCCGGACACGACCGCGCCCGCCCGCAGCAGCGACATCGACAGCGCTCCGGAGCCGACCCCGGCCTCGAGCACCCTGGCGCCCGGATGGATGTCGGCCAGGACGAGGATCGCCCCCGTGTCCTTGGGATACACCACCTGCGCCCCCCGCGGCATCTTCAGCACCGCGTCGGCCAGGGTCGGACGCAGAGCCAGGAACGCGGCACCCCGCGACGACTTCAGCCTGGTTCCCTCCGGTGCGCCGATGATGTCGTCGTGGTCGATCACGCCGGTGTGAGTGTGGAACTCGCGGCCGGCCGCCAGGTCGACCAGGTAGCGGCGGTTCTTGCGGTCGATGAGCAGGACCGGCTCGCCCGCCTCGAACGGTCCGGCGGTCATGGGGCGTCGCGGTCGCGGAACGGTCCGGCGGTCATGGGGCGTCGCGGTCGGGGATGCGCACCGGTGCCGGAGTCGTGGCCCGTTCGGTCAGGCGGCAGAACGCGCACACGCCGGCGTCGGTGGGCGACCCGCACCGCTCGCACGGCGCCAGATCGGCCCGGTCCCGTTCCACCTCGGTCCGGAAGCGCTCTGAGGCCCTCTCGAGGAAGCCGAAGTAGAAGTCGTGCTTGGCGCCGGGCGACTGCACTTCGATGTCGTTGAGCGCGGCCTTGTAGGCGAGGTGCTTGTTGCCGACCGCCATGGGGCACTCCTCGACGATGTAGTCGATTCCCCTCAGGAGGCAGTAGGCCGCGGTCTCTCTCTCGGTCAGCCGGACCAGGGGCTTCACCTTCCGGGGGAATCCGTCACGGGCCTCCAGCACCGGCAGCTGCCGGCCCAGGTACTCGGTCTGCCAACGCAAGGCATTGCCCATGAGCACCGCAGCCTCGTCGTCGAGGTTGTGCCCGGTGGCGAGGGCGTCGTAGCCGCCCCGCCGGGCCGCCTCGTCGAACAGGTGCCTCTTCGACAGGCCGCAGGCCGAGCACGGTGCCCGCCTGGCGGCGCGAGCGCCGGTGGGGATGTCGAAGCCGTGGCTCTGCAGCAGGTCGACGGTGTGGAGGGTGAGATCCCGGCTCTCGGCGTAACGGTGGGCGTAGCCGGCGGACTCCTCGCTGTAGTCGCCGATGCCCAGCCCCAGGTAGAAGCCGTCGGCGTCGTAGCCCAGGTCGACTAGTATGTCCCACAGGGCCAGGCTGTCCTTGCCGCCCGACACCGCCACCAGCACACGCTCGCCGGGCTGCAGCATTCCGAAGCGTCGGATGGCCTTCTGCACCTGGTCGCGACACAACCGCAGGAAGTGCTCCCGGCAGAAGTTGGCGTTGTGGCGCCGGATGTCGATCACCGCCGCACCGCGGCACACCCGGCACTTCACCGCAGCCCCGCCGTCATTGCCGCACCCGGCCCTTCACGCAGCCCGGCCCCTCCCGATATCACGCTGCGGATCTCCACCGAGGCGTCCGCCGCCAGGGTGCGGTCGCCCGCTACCAGCTCGCCGTCGCATATCACGAGATGCGACTCCCGGTTCAACTCCAGGCGCTGCAGCAGGTCGCGCACCGTCACCGGACCCTCGACCTCCATCTCCCTGGTCGGGTTGCGCAGCACGACTCGCATCGGACCAGCGTGGCGCGGCCGCGTCAGCCGCGGTTGCTCCTGAGGTGCCGGACCTCGATTCCGGCACCCGGCTCGAGCCGTTCCTCCAACACTGTCGTGGGCTCGCGGGGTCCCATCGCCCGGCGCGCCAGCTTGACCGCGCCCTGCGCGACGAATACCGCGAACCACAACCGCGAGCTGCCGAGCAGGCCGCGTCGCATGGCCCGGCGTGCGATCCAGGCTCCGGCCGCCTTCCCGCCGACCAGCCCCATTCCTCAGACCCGCCTTACCTCTACGACAGTCCTGCGGAGCCGGCCGGCCCTCCGTCCCAACAGGTAGGCGAGGCCGATCAGGACGCCCGCGGCCGCGGCCGCTCCGTACGCGACCTTGACGAGAAGCGGCTGGGTGTCCCGGTCGACGTCGGCCTGGAGGTCGCGCAGGGCGTCCTCCAGCGAGTCGCGGGTGATCCGATCCGATCCCGCCGTCATCGCAAGCCTCGCTTGCCGACCTGGCGCAACAGCGCCGCGATGACGACGACCAGCGCGCCGACCGCGATCAGGTAGGGAATCCACGACCGGTTCCCCTCGAAGGCGGCGCCCGTCTCGGTCTGCAGAGCGCGGAGCAGCGAGAGCAGTAGCAGGACCACCCCCACGACCAGCGCAACGCTTCCGGCCAGGCCCATCGACACCCATCGCCCGGCGCCTCGCAGCGGACCGAGCAACTCCTGGCGCGCGTAGGCCTTCACCAGGTCCACGACTTCTGCTACGCCCTGCCTGCGTGCCAAACCCGGACCTCCGGCCCTATAGCGAGCCTTCACGCTACCCGGTGCCCAGTTCGATCCGAGCCAGAGGCCGAGCGGAGCGAGGCCGTGGCCCGAGCGGCCCGTGAGCGAAGCGAACAAGAGCGGGAGACACAACGCTGCACCCGAGGCGCTAGACCCAGTGTGATCTTGCCCGCAACAACTCCACCGCGTCGGCCACCACACGGTGGGCTACGGCGAGCCGCTGGTTGGCGCTCGGGGTGCACAGCACCTCGTAGCGGTCAAGCGGGCCGAGTGGAGTCAGGGCTACGGCCCGGTAGGCGGCCTCGGCCGGGTCGTTGCCCAGATCGACGGGAGCCGGCTCGGCCGTGGTGGGCGGCGGCCCGGACCCGAAACGGAGGCGACTGGCCAGGCTGCGGGCCTCCGTGACCAGTCCGGACAGCCGTCGCAGCAGCTCGGGGGCCTCTGACCACTCGTCTTCGGGCTCGTCGGGCCAGTCCTCGGTCTCGGCGCAGGGATATGGATCGTCGGGAAGCCAGTGCCGCACCCGGATGCGACGGATTCCCAGCGCCATCACCAGCAGCCGGCCGTCGGCCAACTGTTGGGTCTCCACCACGCGGGCCATGGTGGCCACATCGCACCGCACATCGCCGCCCCCGACCTCCCGGCCGCGCTCGATCAGCACCACGCCCATCTGGTGATCGGTCTCCACGACGGTGTCGAGCATGGCCACGTAGCGCGGCTCGAAGACGTGGAGCGGCAGCGGCAACCCGGGCAGGAGGACCGACTGGAGCGCGAACATCGGCGTGGCCATCGTGCCGGCCCCCGCTCCTACTGGCCGTTGCCTGAGGAGGGGTCGGGGTCTACTACCGGCGCCCTCGCAGGCTTCGGATGGAGCAGTGCGTCAGCCGACGACGGCCCGTACGGATGGCCGGCCGCGGCGGAGATCAGGCCCCGCTGCAAGTCGTTGCAGAAGCCGAGATCGAAGATCAGTCCCTCGCGGTTGGAGATCAGCGCGAACGTGAGCACGTCGCCGTTTCGAGCCACGGTCACCCCCGCGATGGCCGACACATCGTTCAGAGTCCCGCTCTTGGCCCACACCGGGCCGTCTACCGCCTCGCCGCCGACGGTGCCGGCATCGGTGGTCGCAGGCGCAGCGGCCTCACCGGAGGGCTGCGGTTCTGCCTCGCATTCCCGCAGGGTTCCGCTCTCCCCCACCACGGCCAGACCCGTCACCAGGGGCGAGTCGGGACCGGCCCGCAGCAACAGCCGGGTGATGAGGTCGCAGGTCAGCCGGTTGTGCAGCGACAGTCCCGAGCCGTCGGCAATGACGATCCCGTCGGTCGGGATGCCCAGCAGTCGCTCCAGCACATCGTGGACATCGGTCACCGCTTCGGCGCGTGCCGAGCCCGAGAAGCGCCTGCCGATGTCCTTGAGGAGCATCTCGGCCGTGGTGTTGTCCGAGTATCGCAACATCCGGGCCACGATCTCCGCCATGGGCGGCGACTCGACGCTGCCCAGCGAGAACAGCTCAGACCGCGCCGGCGCAGTGCCCTTGTCGGCCGGCGCCGACACGAGGATGCCGCGGGACTCGATCAGCCCGTCCAGCACCTGGGCCGCGTGGAGCGCGGGATCGGTGGCTCGCACGTTCTGGCGCCGGCTGGCATAGTCCGCCGACGCCGGGAAGGACACGTATCCGTCGTTCAGCAGCAGTGCGGACAGGGGACCGACCTGGTTGCTGTTGACATAGGACTGCTTCCAGATGGGCTGGTTGCCGGGCTGGACGATCTGGCCGGAGTAGTCCCGCTCCGCCTCGGGGAACCGCGACTCGTCGGCCAGCACGCGGCCCTCGACTCTGGTGATCCCCCGATCGCGCAGGCTCGCTGAGGCCTGAACGGCGAGATCCGTGAAGTCGGTGTGGGCCATGGTCTCCGGGAATCGCCGTATGTAGGAGACCGTCGACAGGACCGGATCGCCCCGTCCCACCAGGAAGATGTCGCCGGTGAGCACGCCGCCGGAGGCGGAAGTCAGGTCCGCGGAACGCACGAAGGCCTCGGTGGTGAAGGTCGCCTCGGGTCCTGCCGTCTCGAGGATCACGGCCGCGGTGACGATCTTCATCAGCGAGGACGGCACGAGTGGCGCGTCAGCCTGCTCGGCCATGATGGGCTCGCCGTTGCGGTAGGCGGCCAGGCATGTCTGCGGCGGGGCGCTGGGGAGCGCTGCCACGTCGGAGAGCCGCTCGAAGAGACGGGCTTCGGTGACCGGACCCGACAGCCACGACGGCGTCCGGCGAACGCTCAGCAGGGGTGTGTCCACCACGACCTGGGGAGGACCGGCATCGGCGATCCAGCCCGGATCGGAGTCGGCGTTGATGCGCCGCGCCTGGACGTACGACCCGACGGCGGTGGTCGCCAGCGCGGCCAGCAGGACCGAGACCAGGATTCGACGCATCCTCGCCATGGTACGCCGCCTACCGGCTCGGACGGGACCGGGCTGCCCGGCCGTGACAGGCTCCAGAGGCCGAGCGGTCAGGCGAGCCAATCGGGCTCATACGGGCGAGGCCGTGGCCCGAGCAGCCCCGTGAGCGGAGCGAACAAGAGCGGGAAACGCAACGCTGCGCCACGGGGCGGCGCCATTTGCCAGCGCACAGCCGCGGAACTGTCCCTCCGGAACTGAGAGGGAGCCGGGCGCTCGCGCCGGGTCGTCGTCGGCGCGGACGCAATCAGCACCCCGTTCATGCTGTCGGTACGCTTTATGCATGCCGCAACTCGACGTGCTGCTCACGGACGCGCAGGTCCGCTTCCTGGGCAAGCGTGCCAAGGCGACCGACAGCACGCCCGGCGCGGTGTTGCAGGCATTGATCAGCCAGGTGCTGCAAGAGGCAGTCGCAGGCGGCTCGCACGAGGGAGTCCCGACAGTTCAAGCGGGCTTCGCGGCCTTCGCCGAGCGATACGCAGCCTTCACTGAGAACATCGACCAGCCAGACTTCGAACCGCGCCATGATGCATCCGCCGACCCTCCTGGAGCCGATGGGGCCCGATCTCGCACCGAGCCTCCCGAAGGAGGCCCGCCCGACCTATCGGAGCCAGTTGATCTGACTGACGAGGACTTGCAGCAGGCCTTCGCTGAGTTCGAGCGGGACTACCGAGGCATCTCGGAACAACTCTTCGGAGAGGATGCCGCCTTCTCGGCCCACCTGCCGGACCGCCACTTCTACGCGTTCGCTGTGACGATCCCAACCGAAACCGAATCTGGAGGCGAGCCCCTCACGGTGGCTGAGCTTCTCGACCGCCTTACGCCCGCCGAAGAGATCGAGCCAGCTCTGAGCAGGCACATAGCTCACTTGGTCGTCGCTGCCGACGACCCGCTCGACGGGCCCGCGATCATCTACCCGCACACACGTCGAGGCACCCGCAGCCCAAGCGCACCAAGTCCAACCGCGAGCACATCGTCCCACTGTCAGACCCGGCGCTACGACTAGTCGAGCAGGCCCGAGCCGACACCGTCGGCGGGCCGCTGGTGATGCCGTCGCCCACAGGCCGCGAGCTAAGCTCAGCCGCGCTGTCGAAGCTGTGCGGGGAACTGGGTCTCACCATGCGGCCCCACGGGCTCATATCCAGCTTCCGCGACTGGTGCGCAGGAACCGGCGTCTCCCGCGAGATCGCAGAAGCGTGCCTGGCACACGTCGTCGGCGGCGTGGAAGCCGCCTACCGACGCAGCGACCTGCTCAAGCAGCGGACCGCGGTCATGGCCGACTGGGCCACTACATCGATCAATCGTCCTGCGTGTCCTCGACCGCGGTCTAGGGATCACAGCCGATCAACACCGAGCCTTGCTCGTGCGGGGTCGGCCCGTCGCGCCGCTGCGTCAAGTCGATGAAGCCATCGGTGCCGGCTTAGAGCAGCGCCTTGCCCCTTGCTGGCACCGTCGCGTGGGCCCACGCTCCGGGATGCTCGCTGGCCGCCAGTGGCCAGATCCCACTGGCGGCTGACAGCTGTTCGCAAAGAGTCGCTCCGAGCCGAGGGCGGCACTCGTGCGGTGCCAACGCTCACGTGAGTCCCTCGGAGATGCTCGGTGAGATTCTCCACTCTGTAGGGTCCGCGAACAAGGGGTGGGTTTCCTTCTACTGGTGGTTGCGATGCAGCCAACTGGGAGAGGAGCCCGACTAACAGCGTGAGTCAGAGGTCGCGTAGATCGACGAGGTCAAACCACCCCTGGCCTTCATACACGTGAATTACCACAACCGTCGACTCAATCAGCATCCATCTGCTCATGGGCGAGCGGCCCGCGGATCGGATGCCGGGCAACTCCGTCAAAGGCCGGTCGGCCAAGTCAATAAGGCCCTCCAGCAGGCTCGACCTCTCCAGGTCGCCCTTCCCCTCGGCCCACGCGTCGAAGCAGCCGCGCGGATCGGCCATTCGCCATGGCACGCCTCAGGTCTTCTTCAGGGATACATGCTCGCCGCGGCGGGCCCGGTCAGCGAGTTCGCGAAGGTCGGCAACGTCAAGTGCGTTCTCCCGGGCCGCTTGGTCACCCATGCGGCTTGGTGCGGCGGTCTCGGCTTCCGTCTGCGCGCGTTCGACCTCGGAGAGAGCGTCCGATGTGAGCACATCCTCGAGGTGGAGACCGTCACGCGGTAGGGATTCCTTTGCAGTGTCGCGGGCTGGGGCCACAAAGCCAGCCTAGTGGGCCGTCCACTAGAGTTTGTGTTCAACAACCACGACAACCTCCGCATCTTTATCGACACGCTGCGGCGCATCGTCACCACCGGTGCCTTCCCCGCCATGCCGAGTTCACTCCCAACTGAAGACCCGGCCCTGACGCAGCACAGGCGCGCCCCGCACCGGAGGAGCCCCGTGCCTTTCACCTTCCTGACCTGTCTTGAACCGCCGCCGTGATCGCTCTGGTCGCAGCGTTGTGGATCACCCAGATCGAGGGCGCTGCTGCGATCATCGCGCTGGCAGCGGCGGGCGAGCACCGGCCTGGACCGCCTCGTGGCCGTCATCGACATCATCGCCAGAACCGGCGAGTAGACCCATGCCCTTCTGGCTCATAGACATTCTCAAACTGATCGCCGGGGGTGCGGTGGCGGCGTTCGCGGTGTATTTCGTGTGGTCAATGGGCTCAGATCACGGACAGGACAAAGCTCACCGCGAGCGCGGATACAGCGAGGGATACAAAGACGGCTACCGCGACGCGTTGCGCTCTCTCGACGAACCAACGGGAGACGACTAGCAGCAGGTGACTGTGACGCGGCGGCTGCGCCATGTGCCGCGCCAGTAGCCGTAGTTCAACGAGTTCGCCGCCCCACAGTGACGCCGCGTCGGCCAGTCGCTGCTCTTTCAACGCCAACGTGTTGTGCCGCGGGCCACCGAAGCGACTCGTCGAACTGCGGCGCAAAGACGCCTGTCGATCGTCGCCTCCGGGATCGGTCTCCGCGATCGGCAACGGAATGAGGCTTCGTGGAGATCGCCGCGGATGAGCGTCGCATAATGCCGCAACCGCTGGCTTCAGTTCCTAGCGCGGTCCCGACACCAACCTCACGGATTATCGTGAACGATCAGGGCAAAGGCCTTCATCTCAGGACTCATAGTTGCATGCTTCCTGTGTCACGACGAGCGCGGGCGAGTCGCCGAGATCGAACTCCACCTGCACAATGTCCCGCTGAGTGTGCTCGATCCGCAGAAATAGTCTGTCCGCTCCCTGGAACCGACGCACCAGGCTGGATGCATCGTGTTCGGGCCAGACGGCCATGGTCAGGTTCTCGTCGGTCAGCCACCGACTGTCCGACAGATACTCCTCGTCCGAGAACCGGTAACGGATACGTACCTGATGGTCGGGCGCTGCTCGACGAAGCCTCCGGCCGTGTTCCAAGAGCAAGAATGTCCTGAGTTGCCTCTCAGGCTCTCCAGACTGCTCGTAGTTGGTCACGCACATAATCCCCAACGTGTGATTCGACTCCGGGTCTGTGACCTGAGCGGCACTATGGGTCACTCCCCACTCAGACTCATCCGGTGCGAGGAGTTGCCAGTCGCCAGGATCCAGGTCCGGGGCTTGGCCGCACACTCCTGCTGTATCCAGTCCCGCATACCTGACGTAGAGGTCGTCCGCGACGCAGCGGAACAGGTTCCCGTGGCCACACACTGACTGGCGATGCGTCCAGTCGTCAGCGCAGGCCGCCATCTCGTCGCTGTAGGAAATCAGGGAGTGGGCCAACTCGTGGAGGAGCACTTGCAACGTGAAGTTCTTGGCGCGTCCGCTGACGACCTCAATGGCATGACTGGCGGGTTCATAACAGCCAGCAACATCAAGTAGCCACCCGCAGGAGCCCTCCTCAAGATCTGGGGGCCAACTCGGCTTGCCGGGAGTGTCCGTCTCACGCCAGACTCTCGCTATGAGCTCTTGCATTTCAGGCCTGCTCATTTCAGGGTCGCGCGTCCCGAGCCAGGCGCAAAACTCCCAGTCGTAGACGCCCAGTACGATCGCTGGCGCGCAGCGACCAGAGGCGATTTCCTTCTCCGATCTGTTCCTGAGTTCCGCTGCTTGGATCGTGTCGGGCATGCCGCCAGCCACCGTCGCCGTCTCCCTTTCCGATCTGGCGCTGGTCTCCACCCGGTCATCTGTCGGCTGCGGTCTGTCGTCCTCCCACAGCGACCTGACGAGGTCGGGCCCCCTTAGCCCTGCCGCGAAGCAGACCGCGAAGAAGACTCCCCAGCCAAGAAACGCGCGAAGCCCTCGCCCGCTTTCTTGTTCGCGATCTGGCATTATCGAGGGGTTGCGTCCCAGGTTTGGTGCAATGGCGGGCGGGGTGTCGGTTCCGGGGGTCATGTTAGGCCGCGTGTATGAGAGTTGGGGCAGGTTGGTGGTTGTTGGTGTGAGCAGGTGTGTGGAGATGGTGGGGCAACTCGGTGAGGCGTCGGGCGATTGCGGGTGTGTAGGTGAGCCGCGCCAGCCCCTTGAGGCCCGGTCGAGCACGGCCCATACCAGTGTGAGGCAGCTGGCTTCGCCGGGGAGCCGGCCAATGACTTTGACTCTTCGGCGGGTCTCGCCGAAGGTGCGTTCGATGAGGTTGGTGTGGCGGATCCTGCGCCAGTGCTCGACGGGGAACCGCAGGTGGGTGGTGAGCGCGGCGCGGTTGGTGAGCAGGCAGCGCACCGCGGCGGGGAACTCGTGCTCATAGCGGTGGGCGAAGCTGTCGATGTTGGCCTGGGTGAACCGCGCAACTCGGTGGTGGTTCTTGGCGGTGCCTTGGTTGTCGCTTTCGGATGCGACGCCGGAGCTTCGGGTGTCCAAGTAGCTGTCGGTGACGGCGCTAACGGCGCGTGTCGGCAGCCTGCACTCTCTGATCCCGAACTTGATCGCCGGTTCAGACAGCGACTGATGTCAAGCGGCGCCCCCGTGCCGAGGCGCGTCGTCTAGTGGCGCGGTGAGCGCGCGTAGACTCACCCGCGTGCGTGGAATACCCGAGGCTGTTGGGAGTGCGGGAGCTGGAGTCCCACCGGATCACACAGGCACTCCGCAACCGGCTGCGTTCGCAGGCATCGGACCGGTGATGGACGCTACGACACGCACGGCGCGGACCGTGGCCGACCTTCAGTCGCAGCAGAACGACCTCCGGGAGCGATACCGCCGCCACGCCTCGCTGTTGTTCGCTGCTGCGCTGGTAGCGGTCGGGTTCATCCTCGGTGGTGGTGAGTCTGGGGCGCTCACCATCTTGGAACGGTCGTTGCTTGTGGGGTTGGTGGCCGGGGGTGCGCTGCCGACGATGTTTGCTTGGATGCCGTGTCGTAACGACGACATCTACGTCCTTGACTGGCGTATCGTCGATGCCTCTGGCGACTACCCATGCGGTCACGGCTATCGCGGCGAGATGATTGAGGAGATGGAGGTGGACGCCCTCCGAGTGCTGACCCGCCGCAACGTCCGCACCGCTGTCGTGTTGACGGTAGCGCACCTGGTACAGCCGGTGCTGCTGGTGGTGCTCGTAGCGCTCCGCGTGCTATGACGACGAGCGCGGCCGTTGCTTGCTGCCGTCGTTCGTTGGGCCGCGTTCGGGCAGACGGTCTGTAGTGACCCGACTGCCGGATCGTGCCACTCGGTCACGTCTGTGAGTGGACGGCACCTGCCCACCTGACGAGTTGCCCAGCGACCCTGAGGGGGACCCGTTTGTGAGTCCAGGCGCTATGGGTGTTGTGGTTGGTGTTGGGGTTGCTCCCAGTGGGCAGCGTAGGCGGCGGGGGTGAGCCGCCGGGCGGTTGAAATGGAGGTAGCTGATAGCTACGGCCTCATCGAGCCGCGCAGCAGGTGCAGGCCAATCATCGCGCCGATCACGATGCGAGCATTGCCGTACTGCGCGGCTTTATGAGCATTCATTGCCGCCCACAAGGCAGCCACAGCCCTGACGCGGGGCTGGAAGAGCCTGCACGGCAAGGCACTGATCGTCTCAAGTGCCGCGTTGTCAGCGGTGGTGGTGCTGGCTGTGTACGAGGCGGAGCAGGCAGCCGGTGGCAGTATCGACTCCTTGGGGGACGCTTTGTGGTGGGCGGCCGCGACCGTCACGACCGTCGGATACGGAGATCTCAGCCCTGGCACCACCGCAGCGCGCGCGGCTGCCGTGGTGCTGATGGTATGTGGGGTTTCGCTGTTCGGCCTGCTCACCGCAAACGTGTCGGCGAAGTTCCTGAAGAGCGATGCGCTGTTGGCCTACGAGCAGATGGCAGAGCTGCTTGACGCCGGTCGGTTGTGCCCGAATTGTGGCCATAAGCCGTCGCTGCGCGACAACACGGCAAGGACCGCTGAGTGATGCACGCGGCTGCTCAGGCGATCTCGGAGGCGCTGGCCCGGCGTCTCGGGCACTCCACCAACTGAAGTCACACTGCCACGGCGGTCGGGGTGGCCACTAGACACAGCGATGGTGTCTAACCAAGCAACCGCCGTGCAGAAGTGACGCCGATGTGCACACCATCACTTCTCAGACTCTACGTTTTCCCAGTTCAGAGGCTGTTCTTTCTGTCTCAAGGGCACCGGATGGGATCACACTGTCCGGCCGCGACTGAGGCTCGGTAGTGTCGGGCATCCTCGTGAAAGGAGCCGCGCATGGACATCGTGGCCGCCTTGTTCATCGACGACATCCAGCTCCGCCAGGTGCCGGGACCCTCCACCCGCATCGACCTGACCGGCGTGCAGTTCTCGGCGGTCGCCCCCACCGAGTTGCCGCTGGTGTGGGCCCCCCACCTGGTGGTGATCGTTCGCTGCGCGCCCGGCGAGCCCGGTGTAGGGGCTCTCGAGGTCGCCTATTTCCGGGACGAGGAGCGGATAGCCCGCAACGTGCAGCCGCTGCAGGTGGAGCCGGGGAAGTTCAACTACCGGCTGGTCCGGGCCGAGCTCGAGTTCACCGACTACGGCACGGTCGAGGCCCGGGCCCGCATCGATGCCGGACCGGTGACCGTGGTCCCCTACACCCTGCTGCCTCCCCCGGGCTAGAGCGTCCTCCCCCTTCGAGTCCGTGGCAATGGATATGGTGGGCCGGGCGTGCGCGGAGTGCGAGCGGTTGGAGGGCCGGTGACTTCCATCGAGAGGCTCGGAATCAACGTCATCAAGGCGCTGGCCATGGACGCGCCCCACGCGGCGCGCTCGGGCCACCAGGGCACCGCCATGGCTCTGGCCCCGCTGGCCCATGTGCTGTGGACCCGGATCATGCGCTACGACGCCGACCGGCCGGATTGGCCCGACCGGGACCGGTTCGTGCTCTCGGCCGGCCACGCCTCGATCCTGCAGTACGCCATGCTCTATCTGACGGGACACGGCCTCACCCTCGAGGACCTGCGGAACTTCCGGCAGTGGGGCTCGCCCACGCCCGGGCATCCCGAGGTGGGCTGCACCCCGGGGATCGAGGTGACGACCGGCCCGCTCGGGCAGGGCATCGCCAACGCGGTGGGCATGGCCGTCGCCGAGAGCCAGATGCGAACCCGCTTCGGCGCAGATGTCTGCGACCACCGCATCTTCGTGATCGCCGGCGACGGCGACCTGTCCGAGGGAGTCAGCCACGAGGCGGCCTCCCTGGCGGGACACCTGGGCCTGGGCCGGCTGGTGGTGGTCTACGACGACAACGAGGTCACCATCGACGGCGGCACCGACCTCGCCCTCTCCGACAATGCCGCGCAGCGATTCCGCGCCTACGGCTGGCATGTCGTCGAACTCGGCGAGGCGGCCGAGGACCTCGACGGGCTGGAGGCCGGGCTCCACGACGCGGCCGCCGTCGAGGACCGTCCGTCGTTGGTGATCCTGCGTTCCGTGATCGCCCATCCCGCGCCCCAGGCGTCGGGAACGCCGGCCGCACACGGCTACGCCATCTTCGACGAGGAGATCGCGGCCACCAAGGACTTGATGGGACTGCCCGCCGCGGAGACGTTCCATGTGCCTCCCGAGGTGCTCGACTACTACCGCCGGTCCGGGACCGCGGGCCAGGATGAGCGCTTCGCCTGGGAGGCCCGGGCCGCCGCCTTCGACGGCGATCGCAGCGGCCTGGAGGCGTGTCTGGCCGCGACCGGCCGTGCCGGGTGGGAGGACTCGCTGCCGTCATTCCAGCCGGGCCAGTCGGTCGCCACCCGCAAAGCCTCCAGCGCCACCCTGCAGGCCCTGCTGCCGGTGGTGCCGGGACTCACCGGCGGCGGCGCCGACCTGACCGGCAACACCGGAACCGCCATCGCCGATGGCGGGGTGTTCTCGGCCGGCGGGCCGGGCGGCCGCCAGATCTACTTCGGCGTGCGCGAGCACGCCATGGGGGCCATCGCCAACGGCATGGCCCTGCACGGCGGCGCCATACCGGTAGTGGGCACGTTCCTGGTGTTCGCCGACTACATGCGACCCGCGGTGCGCCTCGCCGCGCTGTCGGAGGCCAAGGTCGTCTTCGTGTGGAGCCACGACTCGGTGGGCGTGGGTGAAGACGGCCCCACCCATCAGCCGGTGGAGCACCTGGCCTCCCTGAGAGCCATCCCGAACCTCCGGGTGATCAGGCCCGCCGACGCCACTGAGACGGTGGGGGCATGGCGGGTCGCGGTGGAGTCCGAGGGGCCGACCGCGTTGATCCTCACCCGCCAGGGCGTGCCCGTGCTCGAGGGCACCCGGGAGGACGCGGTGGCGGCCGGGGGCTACCCGCTGCGGGAGCCCGAAGAGCCCAGCCTGACGCTGGTGGGAACGGGCAGCGAGGTGGCGGTGTGCTGCGACGCCGCCGAGGTCCTCGCCGCCGAGGGCATCGCCGCCCGCGTGGTGTCGCTGCCGTCATGGGAGATGTTCGCCGAGCAGCCCTACTCCGAGCAGGTCCGGGTCCTGCGGCCCGACCTTCCGTCCCTGGCGGTCGAGGCGGGCAGCACGATGGGATGGAGCCGGTGGACCGACGAAGCCCTCGGCATCGACCGCTTCGGCGCCTCGGCACCCGGCGGGGTCGTGATGGAGAGACTCGGGATCTCCGCCTCCAATGTGGCCGGCAGGGCCCGGGCCCTGCTGGCCGGCGCGCGGCCGAGGGCCGCGCTGTGATGTCCGAGGCCGAGCGGATAGGGAGCGATCCATGAGTATCTACGCGGTAGGCCGAGCGAGGCCGTGGCCCGAGCGGCCCGTGAGCGAAGCGAACAAGAGCGGGAGTCACAGCGAGACGAGGTCGAGATGACCGCGACCACCAGACTGCACGAGCTCCACGACCGTTGCGGCCAGAGTCCCTGGCTGGACAACATCCGCAGGGGCTGGATAACCGGCGGCGACCTCCAGAGATGGGTCCAGGGCGGCGTCCGGGGCTTGACCTCGAACCCGTCGATATTCCAGAAGGCCATCACCGCCACCGCCGACTACGACGACGAGTTCCGGACCTCCATCGATGCCGGGCTCGACGTCGAGTCGTCCTACTGGCGCCTGGTGACTTCCGACATAGCCGCGGCGGCCGCGGTCCTGCGATCCGTCTACGACGAATCCGGCGGCGTCGACGGTTACGTGTCGGTGGAGGTCGCCCCCGACCTCGCCCGAGACTCGGAAGCCACCGCCCGGGCGGCCCGGCGCCTCCATGAGCAGCTGGCGCTTCCCAACCTCTACGTGAAGATCCCGGGAACGGCCGAGGGGCTGGCCCCCATCGCCCAGATGATCGCGGAGGGCAACAGCATCAACGTCACCTTGATCTTCAGCGTTGAGCGCTACCTGGAGGTTGCCGACGCCTACATGTCGGGTCTCGAGCAGAACTCCGGCGACCTGTCGAGTGTGTCCAGCGTGGCGTCGTTCTTCGTGTCGAGGATCGACACCGAGGTGGACCGGCGCCTCGAAGCCATCGGGTCCGACGAAGCGCTGCAGTTGCGGGGCAAGGCGGCCATCGCCAATGCCAAGGTCGCCTACTGGCACTTCCGGAGACTCTGCTCCGAGCCGCGCTGGAAGGCGTTGGCCGGCCGCGGCGCCCGGCCCCAGCGTCTGCTCTGGGCAAGCACATCGACCAAGAACCCGGCCTACCCGGACACGCTCTACGTCGACGAGTTGATCGGCCCGGGCACGGTGAACACGCTTCCCGACGCGACCCTGGAGGCCTTCGAGCATCACGGCACCGTCGAGCCCACCCTCGCGTCGGGGGTCGACGAGGCCGCTGAGGTGCTCGACCGGATCGCCGCCGTGGGCGTCGACCTCGAAGCCGTCACCGCCCAACTCGAGGAAGAGGGCGTGGCCGCCTTCGCCAAGAGCTTCGACGAGCTTCTAGGGGTGCTCGGTGACAAGGCCAACGAACTCCAAGCGCTCTCCGGCCGCCGATAATCCGCCATCCGGGCCCGCTCTGAGCGGGGCTGAGGCCGCTGCGACGGTCGATCCGGCGCGGCCACGGCTCCAGCGCCTCGAGGACGAGAGCATCCACATCATCCGCGAGGTCAGGGCCCAGTTCAGCAATCCGGTGATGCTCTACTCGATAGGCAAGGACAGCTCGGTGATGCTGCACCTCGCCCGCAAGGCGTTCCATCCCGGGCCGATCCCCTTCCCGTTGCTGCACATCGACACGACCTGGAAGTTCTCGGAGATGATCGCCTTCCGGGACCGCATGGCCGACGAGATCGGTTTCGAACTGGTGGTGCACACCAACGCCGAGGGGGTCGCGGCGCGGATCAACCCGTTCGACCACACGTCGCAGCACTACACCGACGTGATGAAGACCCAGGCCCTCAAGCAGGCCCTCGACGCCGGCCGCTACGACGCGGCGTTCGGCGGGGCCCGGCGCGACGAGGAGCGCTCACGGGCCAAGGAGCGGGTCTTCAGCTTCCGGGACCGGCTGCACCGGTGGGACCCGAGGAACCAGCGACCCGAGCTGTGGAACCACTACAACGGGAGGATCTCCGAGGGCGAGAGCATCCGGGTGTTCCCGTTGAGCAACTGGACCGAGCTGGACGTGTGGCACTACATCTCGGCCAACGACATCGAGGTCGTGCCCCTGTACCTCGCCGCGCCGCGGCCGGTGGTCGAACGGGACGGGACCCTGATCATGGTCGACGACGACCGGTTCAGGTTCGAGGCGGGCGAACTCCCCGAGGTTCGATCGGTGCGCTTCCGCACTCTGGGGTGCTACCCCCTCACCGGGGCCATCGAATCGACCGCGGCCACCGTCTCCGAGATCGCCGCGGAGATGGCCGCAGCCACCCGGTCCGAGCGCGAGGGCCGGGTGATCGACCACGACCGGTCGGGCTCCATGGAGGAGAAGAAGCGGGAGGGCTACTTCTGATGGGTCCGGCGCGACTCGACAACGATCCCGCCGGACTCCCGCGTGATCTGCTGCGCCTGCTCACGTGCGGCTCGGTCGACGACGGCAAGTCGACGCTGATCGGCCGGCTCCTGCACGACTCGGACCTCCTCTACGACGACCACCTGGCCGCCGTTCGCAAGGACTCGGCCACCGCGGGCCACGCCGGAGGACAGGTCGATCTGGCCCTGCTGGCCGACGGACTGATAGCCGAGCGGGAGCAGGGAATCACGATCGACGTCGCCCACCTGTACTTCTCGACCCCCCGGCGGAGCTTCATCATCGCCGATGCGCCCGGCCACGAGCAGTACACCCGCAACATGGTGACGGGCGCTTCGGTTGCCGACCACGCCGTGATCCTCGTCGACGCGGCCAGGGGGGTGACCACCCAGACCAGGCGGCACAGCTCGATCGTGAGCCTGATGGGCATCACCTCGGTGGTCGTGGCCGTCAACAAGATGGACCTCGTCGGCTACGCCGAGGACCGGTTCGCCGCGATCGCGGCCGAGGCCTCCGATCTGGCCGCCGCGCTCGGACTGCACACGCCGGCGTGCATCCCCATGTCCGCCCTGCACGGCGACTGCGTCGTCAACCGGGGCGCAAGCATGCCCTGGTACGACGGGCCGTGTCTCATGGAACACCTGGAGCAGGTGGACACCGCCGGGACCGCCCTGCACGCCGGCGCGCTCCCAGGCCCGAGGCTCCGGCTGCCGGTCCAGCTCGTCATCCGGCCCGACCACCGGTTCCGCGGCTTCTCGGGAACCATCTGCGAAGGGAAGTTGCGGACCGGTGACGAGGTGCTGGTAGAGCCCTCGGGGCTCACCACCACGATCAACCGGATCATCACCTTCGACGGCGATCTCGACGAGGCCGGCACGGGCCGGGCCGTCACCGTCACCACTGCCGACGAGATCGACATCGGCCGGGGCGACGTGCTCGTCGACCCCGCCCACCGGTTGCAGCGCGGATCAGAACTGGCGGCCACCCTGGTGTGGATGTCGGAGACGGACGGGGTGACGGGCCGCGAGTACCTGCTGCAACAGGCGGGGAGGATCTCGACCTGCAGGGTGTCCGAAGTGATCGGCCGTCTCGACGTCGACACCCTGCAGTCTGGTCCGGCCGCCGTTCTGAAGCTCAACGACATAGCCGGCGTGAGGATCCGGACGGAGTCCGAGCTCGCCTTCGACCTCTACGAGCAGAACCGGATCACGGGCTCGTTCATCCTCGTCGACCGGTCCGACAACGCCACCGTGGCCGCGGGCATGGTCTCCGGTACCGGCCCGCTCGAAGCCTGGGACGCGGTGCCCGGGCCCACGCTCGAGCGCCAGCGAAGCTCGGTGAGCGTCGCTGAGCGAGCCGAGCGGCTCGGCCAGCTCCCGGTCACCGTTCTGGTGACCGGGCTCACCGGGGCCGGGAAGTCGACGATCGCAACCGCGCTCGAGCGGGAGCTGTTCGACCGGGGGCGGACCACGGTGAGGCTCGACGGCGAGAACATGCGCCTGGGAGTGAGCAAGGACCTGGGCTTCTCCAGCCGGGACCGCTCCGAGAACGTGCGCCGCGCCGCCGAACTGGCCCGGCTGGTGAACGACCAGGGTCTCATCGCCATAGCCGCGCTGGTCGCGCCCAATGCCGCGGTGAGGACACGGGCCCGGCGCCTCGTCGGTGCCGAGCGCTTCGTGGAGGTGTTCCTCGACCCGCCCCTGAAGGTCTGCCGCTCCCGCGACCGGGCCGGGCTCTACGAGGCGGCCGACCGGGGCGACATCCGGTACTTCCCCGGCGTGTCCGCTCCCTACGACAAGCCCGACGACGCCGATTTGGTGCTCGACACCTCCCGGCTCGACGTGGACGCGTGCGTGCATGCCATCACGGCCTGGCTCCAGTCCCGCGGCTTCATCCCGGCCGCCGGCGGGCGCGACCGTGACGACTGATCCCGGACCGCGACCTCCGCAGGAGGCCGACGTCGTGTGGAGCCCGCCCCAGGTGACCGCGGGCGCCCGTGCCGCCCTGCTGGGCCACGGCTCGGTGACGGTGTGGTTCACCGGACTGCCGGGGTCGGGCAAGTCCACGCTGGCCCGATCGGTGGAGGCTCGGTTGGCCTCACAGGGGGTGCTGGCCTACGTCCTCGACGGCGACAACCTCAGGCTCGGACTCAACTCGGACCTGGGATTCTCCCCCGAGGACCGGACCGAGAACATCCGCAGGGCGGGCGAGGTGAGCGCGCTCCTTCAGGACGCGGGGGTGGTGGTCCTGGCTGCGTTCATATCGCCCTACCGCCGGGACCGTGACCGGGTGCGCAGCCTGCATCCCGAAGGAGCCTTCGTGGAGGTGTTCGTGGACGCGCCGCTGGAGGTGTGCGAGCAGCGCGATCCCAAGGGTCTCTACGCCAGGGCCAGATCGGGGGCCATACAGGAGTTGACCGGCGTCACCGCCCCCTACGAGGCCCCGGCGGCAGCCGAGATGCGTATCGAGACCGCCTCCACGGACATCACCAGCGCGGCCGCGCTGGTCACCGGCGAGGTGTTGAGACGCATCCGGCCGCCGGGCTAGGGAACGCCGGGCACCGCCCGCCGGCAATGGCAGGTGAAGGGTCCGCGTCGCGGTGGCCGCGCGCTAACCTCCGACTCACGCGGGCGGTGACAGATCGGACCGAAGGAGATGCGCGGCCTTCTCGACGGCTCGCCGGGCCCGAGCGAGGCGCTTCTCCTCTTCCGATGCCTTCGTTGCCCGAGCCTCGACCGAATCCCGCAAGCTCTCAAATGCCAGATCCGCGAGTTCGTCGGCAATGGCCGAGAGCCGCTCTGAAATATCATGACGCTTATCAACCATGCCTGACACCATAGCGACGAGATAGGGCATGCGACCGCTGACCAGGACCCTGCGCCAGGCCCGCAACCCGCGCCTGCTGGCCGCGTCGGCAGCCACCGGCGTGATCGTGGCGCTGGTGGTGGCCGCCTTCGAGACGCTGGCGCTCCACATCGTGCTGGAGCGGGTCCTGGAGCAGCACCTGGCCGTGCTGGCGCTGGCCCCCGTGCTCGGCATCGCAGCCTCCAAGCTGGTGCTGCGCACCGTGGGCGGCGGCACGTCGGGCTCCACCTCCGACGAGTACGTCCGGGCGTTCCATGAGCGCCATCCCACCATCGGCTTCCGGTTCCTGCCCGCCAAGCTGCTGGCCGGGGTGGCCACCATCGGCTCCGGTGGCGCGGTGGGCCTCGAGGGCCCGTCGCTCTACGCGGGCTCCTCGATCGGTCTGTTCGTCCACGAGCGCCTGGGCCGTTTCTTCCGGCGCGACGAGGCCCGCCTGCTGCTCACCGCGGGGGCTGCGGCCGGAGTGGCCGCGGTGTTCAAGACCCCGGCCACCGGAGTCATCTTCGCCCTCGAGGCCCCCTACCGCGACGACGTGACCCCCCAGGCTCTGCTCCCCTCGTTGATCGCGTCGGCCGCGAGCTACGTCACCTTCGTGTTCCTGGTCGGCAGCACTCCCGTCGTCCCGTTCCTCGGGGAGGGTCCCGTCGATGCCAACGGCGCCGCCGCGATGCTGGATGTGCAGATCGGCGACCTGCTGGGAGCGCTCATCCTGGGGATCGCGGCAGGGCTGGGCGGCCGCGGCTTCGCCTGGCTGGTGCGCCGGGCCAAGCACGCCACCCACACGGTGTCATGGCCCAAGCGAGCAGTGGCGGCCGCGGTCGTCATGGCGGGTCTGGCGCTTCTGGCCGACGTCGCCTTCGGCGAGGTCCTCAGCCTCGGGCCGGGCACCAGGGCCATGGAATGGGTGGTGCAGCAGGACGCGCTGGAGCTGATCGCCCTGCTGTTCGGGATCAGGGTCGCGGCCACCCTGGCCACCGTGCTGGGCGACGGGGTCGGGGGCCTGTTCATCCCGCTGGCCACTCTCGGGGTGATCGTGGGCCAGTTCGTCGGTGTGGCCCTGGACGCGACGTCCACGGGCCTGTACGCCACACTGGGCCTCGCCGCGTTCCTCGGCGCCGGCTATCGAGCCCCGATCGCGGCGGTGATGTTCGTGGCCGAGTCCACCGGCGCGGCCGCATTCGTGGTGCCTGCCCTGGTGGCCGCGGCGGTGAGCCAGGTGGTGGGGGGCCCGTCCTCGGTGACCGAGTACCAGCGGTCCAAGCGGCTGGGCCATCTCGAGCAGCGCTTCACCCTGCCTCTCAGCTCGATCCTCACCACCGACGTGCTGACGGTGCCCCCCGACGCCACGGTGTCCGAGTTCGTGTACATGCACGTCCTGGGCCGGCGCGAGCGGGTGGTGCCGGTGGTGGAGAGCAGCTCCTACCTGGGGATGGCCCAGCTCTCCCAACTGTCGTCGGTGAACCGGGACGAATGGGAGACCACATCAGTCGAGTCCATGATGGCAACGGACCTCCCCGCCGGATCGCCGTCGTGGACCGTGCGCGATGCCGTGGTGGCGATGGAAGCGGCCGACATCGAGGTTCTGGCCGTGACCGACAGCGCCGGCAACTTCATCGGTGTCGTCACCGAGGACGACGTTGTGCGGCTCGGCGAGATCCTCGAGGAAACCGAGGGCTGACCGGCTGGTACCTGAAGATCAGTCGTCGTCGCCGGAGAACTCCGCCTCGGCCAGCTCCTCGTCGGCGAACTCCTCCGCCCAGGACGCGTGCTCGGGCTTCACGTAGTCGTCTGGTTCGTTGAAGGATTCGATCAGCCCTTGGAGATCGTCTGCCTGCGAGCGCTTGAACTTGCGGGCTTCCTCATACCTTCGGTGTCGCCCCTTTTTCACGGCCCAACTCCCGGTTTTGACGGATTCGCAGAGCCTTCATTGTACCGGCTGGGCACGCCTGGACCACCATAATCGGCCACCAGCGACGCTCAAGCGACGGGCCGGTGGCTGCGTTCCTCGAGGACGAGTTGACCGTTGTCGAAGGCCAGGGCAGCCTCACCCGCTATGAGCCGGCGCAGCGGCTCACCCACCATCTCCGAGCGCCATCCCCGGGCCAGCCGGGCATCCGCGTCGCCGCGGATCAATGCCTCGATGTCGGCCCGGGTGGCCAGCAGCGACGGTTCGATCTTGCGGTCGCGGGCGAGCTGGCTCACCCAGGAGGTAACCAGACCCACCGCCGGGCGAAGGCGGTCGATGGCATCGGAGCGCGCCGCGCGCTTCGGGGGCGGGCGCCAATCGGACGCAAGCCCCTCGGCGACCGCCTTGAGGATGGCGGGGCCCAACCGGCCGCGAGCCACGCCCTCGCCCACGCCCCGCACCGCGGCCAGTTCCTCGGTCGTTCGGGGCGCAGCCTGCGCGATCGACACCACCGCGACGTCCGACAGCACATGCCGGACCGGTTGGTTGACCCTGGCCGCCCTGAGTTCGCGCCACATCGCCACCGACCGGGCCACGGGCAGGTCACGCCGCCTCAGATGGCGCGCCTCCTTGAGCCGGGACCACGCATCCTCGGGTCGCGGCCGGTGGCGGTTGCGCTCCAGCAGCAGCTCGAATTCCGCTTCCGCCCAGGCCCTCCGGCCCGCCTGCTCCAGCCGGGACGCGAGCCTGTCGTGGATCTCCAGCAGGTGCATGACATCGCCGGCCGCGTAGTCGAGTTGCGAGACCTTGAGCGGCCGTACCAGCCAGTCGGTGAGCCGGTCCCCCTTCGGGGGCTTCCAGCCGATCTCGCTCTCGTACAGAGTGGCCAGCGCGGGGGTGCCGAGGCCGAGGAACCCGGCCGCGATCTGGGTGTCGAAGATCCGCTCGGGGACCGTCCCGCAGCAGTATTCGAGCACCTCCAGGTCCTGGCCCGCCGCGTGGGCGACCATCAGCCCGCCCGCCCCGAGCACTCCGGCCAGAGGCTCCACGTCCACCGCCAGCGGGTCGATAAGGACCAGATCGCCCGGCCAGGCGATCTGGATCAGCGCGGCCTGGGGCCGGTAGGTGCGCTCCCGGTGGAACTCGGTGTCGAGCGCGTATCGAGGCTCGGAGACCAGCGCGCCCACCACCTCTCGCAACCCCGCGCTGGAATCGACGTAGCGATAGGGCGTCTGGGGGTCCCGGCCGGTCCGGGCCTTTCGTCGGCGCGCCACTGCGTCTGTTCAGGTGGACGCGGGGCCCGTGTCCACCGGCCGGCCCGACTGGTGCCAGGCGTTGGTGCCGCCGGCGACATTCACGGCGTCGACTCCCCGGTCCCGCAGGAACCCGACGGCTTGGCCGCTGCGACCTCCCACCGCGCACACCACGCACACCGCGGTGCGCTGAGACGCCGCCCGGAAGTCCTCCACCGCATCGGGGACCGACGCCAGAGGCACCAGCACCGCGCCGGGTATGCGGACCTCTTCGTACTCGTCGGGCTCTCGCACATCGAAGACGGCGGCACCGCCGGCGCGGCGGCGTTCGAGTTCGTCGATATCGATCTCGGGTACGTCGGCAGCTTCCATGCCCGCTCCTCGCGATGGGGCGTCGCCAGCCTAGTGCTGCGACGACCGACGCTCGGCAATGGCTGCCGGCGCGCCCGGGCCTGGGCTCAGGGCCGCCGGAGCCGGACTTCGGCCGGCAGGTCCTCGGGACGGTCCGCATCACCGAACCAGCCCGCTCCCAGCACGTCGACCTTGACCGTGCGCAGCTCTCGGGCTGCCTCGCTGGGCGCCCTCACTCCGGAGGCGAAGGCCTCTGACAGGCGCTCGAGGCAACTGCTCCGCCACACGGCATGCATCCATTGCGGCACCCCGTCGCCGACTGGGACGACCAGGTCCGCGGCCGGCCCGCCGACCTCTGGGCGGCCGGCAATGTCGGCAAAGCGATCGAGCACGCAACGGACCGCGGCGGCCTCCGGCGAGATCACATCGCAGGGCAGCGTCACCACCGCGTCCATGCCGGAGGCATCGAGCGCGCCGAGTGCGGTGATCACCCCTCCCAGCGGGCCCTGGCCGGGGTAGCGGTCGGCCATCGTGTCCAGGCCCAGGGCGCCCAGCCGGACTGCATCCCCGCCCACCACCAGGGTGGGCTCAGCACCCGCGTCCCGCAGCGCCCCGACGGCCCGCACCACCATGGGCTGTCCCTCGATCTCGATGAACGCCTTGTCGGTGCCCATCCTGGAGCTGGCCCCGCCCGCCAGCACCGCACCCATGCAGCGGGGAACGTGCGCCGGCCTATTCACGCATCCCCGGGCTGTGCGCAGGCGGCCAGCCGGGGTCGAGCTGGAGCAGGAAGAGCGCGCACCGCTCGGCCTCGCCGGTCTCGCCGATGCGGTCCGCGACCCGCTGGAGGCCGCTCAGTGCCCGCAGGAAGCCTCGGTTTGACGGATTCCTCCAGCGGACGTAGCCCGAGCCGCGCCAGCCGCTGGCCCGCAGCCGGTCCAGGCCGCGGTGATAGCCGGTGCGGAACGCGGCATAGGCCAGGGCCGGCGTCGCGCCGGTCGACTCCAAGGCTTCGCCGAGGGTGGCCCAGGACTCCAGGCTGAGCGGCCAGCGGGCGCAAGCCGCGCCCACCGCCGAGACCGCGTCGTCGCTGGCCGCCGCGGCGGCCAGGGCGGCCCGGACCTCGGGGGGCTCCGGCTCCAGCACCGTGTCGGGCGGTCCGTGCGAGAAGAGGGGAACACCGGCGTCACTCACTGCCGCTGAGGCTACCGGTACCCTGCGCGCCAGTGTTAGGTGATTGGGTCGACGCCGAGTCTCTGCCGGACATCATCCTCGGCGCGATCGTGGTGCTGGGAGTTCTCGCCGTCCTAGTCATGTGGACCGTGCGCAAGCTGCTGCTTCGGCTGATGCTGATCGTCCTCATCGGCGCTCTGGCCGCCAGCCTGTGGCTCCAGCGCGCCGATCTCCAGGACTGCGTGGAGACCTGCTCGTGCCGGCTATTCGGCCAGGACGTGACCGTCCCGGCCGACGCCAACCCCAGCTGCCCGTAGCCCGTTAAGGGATGCGCTCCAGGCGGAGCACGTTGGCGCTGCGGGACCGGTTGTCGGCGCCGGCCAGCACCCCGACGATCTCACCAGAACGGGCGAAGTCCCGATCGCGCGCCACCGTCACCGCCTGGCGGACCATGTCGTCGTTGGAGCCCATGTCGTGGACCAGCACCGGTGTGGTCCCCCAGCTGAGCGTGAGCTGCTGCACGGTCCGCGCGTTGTGCGACAAGCCGATGATCCGGGCCTGCGGCCTGAACCGGGCCATGGACCGCACCGTGAAGCCGGTGCCGGAGATGGCCAGGATGGTGGAGATGCCGAGCCCGTCGGCGGCCCGCCAGGCCGCCATGGTCATGGCGTCGGTGATCGAGGCCGCGTCGTGGGTCGAGTCGTCGGTCATGCGCAGCTCGGCGAGGCGCTCGGCCCACAGCTCGTAGTCGAACTCCTCGTCGGCTCGCTGGGCGATCCGATCCATGGTGCGCACCACGTTGGCGGGGTCGATGCCGACCGCGGTCTCCCCCGAGAGCATCAGAGCGGAGGAGCCGTCGAACACCGCATTGGCCACGTCGCTGGCCTCCGCCCGGGTGGGCGACGGGCGCGACACCATCGAGTCCAGCATCTGGGTGGCGGTGATCACGGGACGGCCGCCCGCGATGCACTGCTGGATGATCTGCTTCTGCAGGTGGGGCAGTTCCTCGATGCTGCACTCGCTGCCGAGGTCGCCGCGGGCCACCATGATCGCCCCCGCGGTGTCGATGATGCCGGCCAGGTTCTGTACGGCCGCCCTGGTCTCGACCTTGGCCACCAGCATGGGGCCACGGGGATGGGGCTCGGTGCCGACACGGCGGATGTCGTGGGCGGAGCGCACGAACGAGATGGCCACCATGTCCACGCCGAGTTCGATGAAGGCGTCGAGGGCGACGAAGTCGCTGGGGGTGGGCGTGGATATCCGCAGCCGGTCGGCCGGGATGTGGACGCCGGGGCAGCCCGACAGCACACCGCCGTGGACGACGCGCACCTTGAGACGGTCGCCACCCTTGTCGGTCACGTCGAGCACCACCCGCCCGTCGCCCACATCGAGGGTGTCGCCCACCAGCACGTCATCCAGCAGGCCCTCGTAGTCCACCTCCATGACGCTGTCGGTCGAGCGCGTGCCTCCAACCACCATCTCGACGGTCGTGTCCGAGTGGAACCTCACCGGATCGTCGCCGAAGCTGGCGGCCCGGACCTTGGGGCCGGGCAGATCAACCAGGATCCCTACCGGCCGGCCGACCTCCTCGGAAACCCGGCGGATCCGGCGGTAGCGCTCGATGGCCTCGTCGAGGGTTCCATGAGCCAGGCCGATGCGGGCAACGTCCATGCCCGCGGCCATCATGTCGGCCAGCGTGGGCTCGCTCTCGCTGGCAGGGCCGATAGTGGCGACGATCTTGGTGCGGCGCTGCATGCCCAAGAGGCTACCGCCGGGTGCGGTCAACCTGTGGATAACTCTCGGCTACGGTTCGCTCGTGCAGTGCCACCCCTACCTGGATGCGGACGGGCCCATCGCCTTCGCTCATCGCGGCGGGGCCGAGGAGTTCCCCGAGAACACGCTGAGAGCCTTCCGCCATGCCGTGGATCTGGGCTATACCCATGTGGAGACCGACGTGCACGCCACCGCCGACGGGGTGGCGGTCGCCTTCCACGACGACTCGCTGGACCGGGTCACCGACGGTCACGGCGCCCTCGGCGCCCTCGACTGGAACCAGGTCCAGCGAGCCCTGGTGGCCGGCACCGACCCGATACTTCGCCTCGACGAGCTCTTGGAGGAGTTGCCGGACACGAGGATCAACATCGACCCCAAGAGCGACGCTGCGGTCGGGCCGCTGGTGGAGGTGCTCCGCCGAACCGGTGCGGTCGACCGGGTGTGCGTGTGCTCGTTCTCGGACCGGCGCACCAGGCGGGTGCGCGACCGCATCGGGGACGCGCTGTGCGTCGGTGCAGGGCCCCGAGGCATCGCACGCCTGCTGGCCGCCTCGGCCCGCGTGCTGAGGCCGGCGTCCTTCGACTTCCACGCCGCCCAGATGCCGGTCCGCTCGAACGGCCTGACGCTGGTTCGGCCCGCGGTGCTGGCCGCGGCCCATCGTCACGACGTCGCGGTCCACGTCTGGACCATCGACGAGCCCGCCGAGATGCACCGCCTGCTCGACATGGGGGTGGACGGCATCATGACCGACCGTCCCTCGGTGCTCCGCCGGGTGATGATCGAGAGGGGCCATTGGAAGGCCTGACCCGCCGTCGCGAGTCCTTCCGGGGGCTTCCGACGACACCAAACTGTGACCGGACTGTGCATAACTGAACGACGGCTGGGGATTTCTTGCGAATGCTCGGGATTTCGATGGGGATTTCGCGTTTCGGGGTTGACAACCCCGCGAGAACCCCGCATGATGCCCAGCGTCCGAAGTGAGCAGCGACAGAGACACCGGACCAGCAGCCGAGGGCCTCGGCCCGAAGCAGCGGAACGGAGTTGATGGAGCGGTCCGCAGAGGACACCCAGCCAACCAGGCCGGCTCCCAGGAGTCGGTGGGTCAGCCGGGGACACGGAGGTTCTCCTTCGAGCAAGCGGTAGGAATCCCCGACGGGGGAGGGTGATCGCAAGGTCGCAGAAGGGCCGCCTCGCCGGGAGGCCCGGCGGCAACCGAGCACACCGCCGGGTGTGGGAGGGAGTCACCGGAACCGCCTCCAGGTGAGGGTGTCACCGGGGCATCGGATCCGAGTCCGATCCCGACGGGGAACGGAAGGGAACCGGAGCCTCAGGAGGTGCCGACGGGCACAGCCGGGTGACTCGGATCCACGCCACGGAGCCGTCCGGGGCGGGGATCAGGGCACGGAGCCGGATACGGCGAAGTGTCCCGGAGTGCCGCAGACTCCGCCGGGAGGATGCGGTCGGTGGACAGGCGCAATCGGGGCCCCGAGAAGTTGAGCGGCGAAAGCCGGGAGGCTACTCGGGGCTCCGTCGCGTCCCGGCTGCGGTCATGCTCTGAGGCCGCCGACAGCCAATGTGTATACTCCCCCGCAAGTAATACGGATGCTGGCGCAGAGCTGCTGGCTCCATGAAAGGACAAGACCAGATGAAGAGAATCATGGCACTGACAGCCGCAGTGAGCCTGTTGGCCCTGTTCGCGCTGACAAGCCAGGCAAGCGCCCAGGACGGGCCGTCCCTGACAGCGGACCCCGCCACCGTGCCGGCCGAGGGTGAGTACACCTTCACCCTCAGCGGGTCTGGGTTCACCGCCGGGCTTGCCCTGTTTGTGCTGCCGTGCACCGCCCCCGGCGAGCCGATGACCCCCGATAACGCCGCCCAGGCAATAGCGGCCATCGGCCAGACCGATTGCGACCTCGGCAGCATGACGCCGACTGGAGTCGGCGCCGACGGCACCTTCAGCCTCACCGCCACGGCGACAGTGGGCCAGAACTTCGTCTGGATCGCCGGTGACGCCGCACAGACGGAGGCCGGCGCTGTGCCGGTGTTCATCGTCGAGCCGATGGACGACATGGGTGACGACATGGCGCCCGAGGGTGCAGCCGAGACCGGCTTCGGCGGCACCGCCGGATCCGACGGCAACAGCGTGGCCGTCCCGCTGGCCGCCACCCTGGCGGCAGTAGCCCTGCTCGGCGGGGCTGTGCTCGTCACTCGGCGCAACGCCTAAACGGACAACCCGCTCGGGCCGGGAGTTCTTCACGACCGCCCAGCCCTGAGCGGCAACACAGCGGACTGCGGCAGCGGCTTTCGTGGTCGCTGCCGCAGTCGCGTTTACCGCACCCGGTAGGGGCACGCGTGTGTATAATCGCCTGTAGTTGCGGTTGCGTGTGCTTACAGCGCGTGCAACGGAGCTGTATAGGTACAGGTAGAGCTGCTAGCTCCACGAAAGGACAGAACCGATGAAGAGAATCATGGCACTGACGGCCATCGTGAGCGTGTTGGCCCTGTTTGTGCTGACCAGCCAGGCCTCGGCTCAGGACGGGCCGTTGCTCACAGCAGACCCGCCGGCCGTGGACGGACCGGGGACCCACACCTTCACGCTCACCGGATCGGGCTGGAGCGCGGGCCTGACCGTCTTCATCGTGCCCTGCACCGTCCCCGGCGAGCAGCTCACGACCGCGTCGTCAATCGACGCGATCGTGGCCGCGTTGGCGGGCATGGGTCAGGCCGACTGCATCCTCGCACCCCTCGGCGCGCCTATCCCTGTGGGCGATGATGGCACCTTCACGGTCGAGATCACCCACGATGTCCCGGCGAACTTCGCGTTCGGCGCGGGCGATGCCGCCGTCACCGAGGACAGCGCTGTTCCAGTGCTCTTCATCGCGGAGGACATGGGCGACGACATGGGCGACGACATGGGCGACGACATGGCTCCGGAAGGTGGCGCCGAGACGGGCTTCGGCGGCATGGCCGGATCGGACGGCAACAGCGTGGCCGTCCCGCTGGCCGCCACCCTGGCGGCGGTAGTCCTGCTCGGCGGGGCTGCGCTCGTCACTCGGCGTCACGCCTAACAGACAACCAACCCGCTAGGGGCGGGAGTTCATGGCGAACACCAAGCCCTCAGCGGCAAGACTGCGGACTGCGGCAGCGGCTCTCATCGCCGCTGCCGCAGTCGCGTCCTGCAGCTCAGACCCCGCCCGCCAAGTCGTACCAGCGCCCGCCACGTCAGCGTCGGCGACGTCGAGCGACACCTCGGCCGCCGACCCCACGACTACGGCCGACCCGGAATCGACGCCGGCCGTGGCGACGGAAGCACCGTCCGCCGCGACGGAGATGTCGACGGCCGACCCGGAAGCACCGACCACCAGCGCCGGAACGACGGTCATCGCGGTGGACCCGTCGGCCCCGGTCGCCGAGCCCGCCCTGGCCCCCGTCACCACGGCCACCGGTGCCGGTATCGCCGCGGCGTCGTGGGACTACTCGCCACTGGTGGACCACTTGAGCCTCGACGCGGTCAACGACACCCGGATGCAAGCGCCCAACCCCGCCGTCATCCGCATCCCGAGACTCGGCGTGGAGGCGTCGATCATCCCCCTCGGTCTTCAGGACGACGGATCGATCGAGATACCGGAGGACCCGGAGCAGGCGGGCTGGTGGCTGGGCGGCCCAGAGCCGGGCGAGACGGGACCGGCCGTGATCCTCGGCCATGTGGACTCCCAGGAGGAGGGGCCGGCCGTGTTCTTCGACCTGCGGTACATGAAGGCCGGCGACGAGATCCACATCGACCGGGTGGACGGTTCGACCGTCAGCTACGTCGTCGACTTCCTGGAGAGCCACAACAAGGACGAGTTCCCCACCGACGCGGTCTACGGACCCACCGAGGAGCCGACGCTGAGGCTGGTCACCTGCGGCGGCGACTTCGATTTCGGCGTGAGGACCTACGAGGAGAACGTCATCGTCTTCGCCTCGCTGGCCTGAGGCCGAGCTTGCGAGGCCGTGGCCCGAGCGGCCCGTGAGCGCAGCGAACAAGAGCGGGAATACCTGATCAGCAGACCGCGATCTCCGAAGCGGCCGGGGACAGGGCCACGAGGTCGCAGAACGTGGCCTTGGACACGAGCCACCGCCCACCGTCCAGCACCGCCTCGCCGATCCGGCCCGCGAATATGACCTGGTCGTTCAACAGGATCGAGTAGGCGACCTCGGCAGTGGTGTTTGAGGTCCGGGCGATCGAGTCGACCCGGCCGCGGACGGCGGCGCCCGCGTCCCCGGAGCTCTCGAACGTGAGGCGGGCGGCCTCCCGCATCCCGGCGAAGTCCTCGATCTGGTCGATGCGAGCCTCGATGTCGGCGATGGACCCGTCGAAGAAGATCTCGAACGCGGTGGTGATCGCCTCGGCTGCGACCGAATCCACGGGGCGGTCCTCAGGTTCGGCGGGTGGCTCGGGCTCGTCGGGCAGGGCCAAGTCCGCCGCGGCCGGATCGACCCCGGCCGCATCGCAGGCCAGGGCGAGGGCCACGCCGGTGTGGTCGGACGGGAAAGCCAACTCGCCGGGCGCAGGCTCGGCGTTGAACAACCCAGTGCCATCGGACACCGCGCAGTCCCGACCTTCGGCCGAGTACAGCAGGTAGTCGATGCGGCTCCGCTGCCGGCTGTCCGGATCCCCCATGTCGGCCAGAGTCGTGTCGTCGCGGCCTGCCGTGCAACCCGCACCGGTGGCCCTATCGCATTCCGGATGTCCCGCGGCTAGGTGCGAGTCAACGAAGGAGGCTTCTTCGAACACCGCCACCGTCGGGCTGCCGGCCACGTCGTTCAGATCGCCCCCGACGACCGTCACGCCGCCGGGCACGGCCGCCTCGCGGGCGAACTCGAGCACCTGCCGGGCCTGACACGCTCGCAGGCTCCCGGCCGGATCGCACGGCGGCGGGCACAGCTCGACGCTGCAGTCCCGGTCGTCGCTCCCCGAGGCCAGGTGGGTGGTCAGGAAGTCCACCACCCCGATCGGCGATACGACCCTCACCAGGTATGCCGAGCGGAACCGGTCGGCCAGCACCCGTCGCTGCGCGCCGACCACCTCCAGGGTGGTGAGCACGACCTCCCGGTCAAGTCCAGGATCGTCGTCCCACACGACCTCGTAGCCACAGCTGGCAGCTTCAGCCTCGACCAGGCCCGCAATCCGCTGGTTGGCCTCCTGGATCGACACCAACTCCGGGCACTCAGCCGCCGCGAGTTGGTCCATGAACAGCGACACCCGCTCCGTAACCGCACACGAGTCACTCTCCAGCGAACACCCCACCCCATGCAGGATGTTCTGGCTTACGAACCGCACCGTCACATGCTCAACAGACTCCTCTTCAACAGCCTCCGGCTCGACTGCAGGCTCCACTACCTCGCTCGGCTCCTCAGGAACCGGCTCGGTCGTAGCCGGAACCTCAGCAACCTCCTCCTCGGAGCCCTGAGCCTCAACAGCCGCTCCATCATCAGGCTCAGGCTCCGGTGGTGACGGCTCGACGACAGGAACGAGATCTTCTCCCCCACCAGGGCTGTCCGATCCGCACCCCGAGACAACCACCGACAGAACCGTCACAACGGCCGCTGCGAGCCGGAGCGCGGCCCGCCAGGCCGGGGGGTGGCGCAGTGTCCGGGCGGTCGACAATGGGCGCCAGCCCGTCGACCGCACGGATGCTGCGACAGGACCCGCCGGCCGGGACGCACCACCAGCAGGCCCAGTCAACGGCTCTACCTCAACGGCATCGAGGTTGGCTCAACCACCGCGGGCAGGTCGGTCGAGCCGGTCAGGTAGGCGTCCACCGCCGCCGCGCAGGCTCGACCCTCGGCTATGGCCCAGACGATGAGGCTCTGGCCCCGTCCCATGTCACCGCACACATACACGCCACCAACGTTGGTGGCCCAGTCATCGTCACGGGCCACGTTGCCCCGCGTGTCGAGCTCCACCCCGAACTGCTCGAGCAGCGGCCCCTGCTCGGGACCTGTGAAGCCCATGGCCAGCAGTACAAGGTCGGCACCGATCTCCTCCTCAGTGCCCGGGATCGGGTCGAATCGCATCCGACCGTCCTGGAACGACTGCTCGACCCGGATTGTGGCCAGCGCGGCCAGGTTGCCTTCGCCGTCGCCTATGAACTCGGTGGTGTTGATGGCGTAGTCGCGCTCTCCGCCCTCCTCGTGAGCCGACGACACCCGGTAGATCATGGGCCAGGTCGGCCACGGGTTGGCGTCGGGACGCTCGTCGGGCGGGCGGGGCATGATCTCGAACTGCCGGATCGAGGCGGCCCGCTGGCGATGGGCGGTTCCCAGGCAATCGGCCCCGGTGTCGCCCCCGCCGATGATCACCACCCGCTTGCCCTCCGCGGATATGGGCGACGACTCGAGATCGCCCTCCTGCACCCGGTTGGCCAGCGGCAGGTACTCCATGGCCTGGTGCACGCCCCGCAGTTCGCGGCCCGGGATGGGAAGGTCGCGCCAGGCCGTGGCCCCGCACGCCAGGACGACCGCATCAAAGTCATCCTGCAACTCTGCCGCGGTCACGTCGGTGCCCACATCGACCCCGGCACGGAACCCGGTTCCCTCGGCCTCCATCTGGGCCAACCGGCGCTCGAGGTGGCGCTTCTCCATCTTGAACTCGGGGATCCCGTAGCGGAGCAGGCCTCCGATACGGTCGGCCCGCTCGAAGACCACCACCTCGTGTCCGGCCCTCGTCAGCTGCTGAGCCGCAGCCAGCCCGGCCGGTCCTGATCCCACCACGGCCACGCAGTGACCGGTACGAACGGCGGGGGGCTGGGGAACGATCCAGCCCTCGGCCCAGGCCCGGTCGACGATCTCCACCTCGACCTGCTTGATGGTGACCGGCGGCTCGTGGATGCCCAGCACGCAGGCCGCCTCGCACGGTGCGGGGCACAGCCGGCCGGTGAACTCCGGGAAGTTGTTGGTGGCGTGCAGGCGCTCGATGGCCCGCCGCCAGTGCCCCCGGTACACCAGGTCGTTCCAGTCGGGGATCAGGTTACCGAGGGGACAGCCGCTGTTGCAGAACGGGATGCCGCAGTCCATGCAGCGCGACGCCTGCTGCCGGAGCTTGCCCTCACCGAAGTCCTCGTACACCTCGCGCCAGTCGCGCAGCCGCACCGGCACCGGCCGGCGGGTCGGAAGCTCCCGGCTGTGCAGAAGGAAGCCCCGCGGGTCGGCCATCAGCCTGCCCGGCCTACCCGTGGGCCGCGGCCATCACCGCGGCCACCTCGTCGGTGCCGTCGGCACGGGCCTGCTCGGCCGCCAGCACGACCCGCTTGTAGTCGACCGGCATCACCTTCACAAAGCTCTTCGAGGTCGAAGCCCAGTCCGACAGCAGCCGGGCGGCCACCTCGCTGCCGGTCTCGTGGCGGTGGCACTCCACCCGGTGCCGCAGCCACACGAAGTCCTCGGCGTCGGGCCCCTCCAACTCCACCATCTCGGGGTTCACCCGCACCGGCAGCTTGCCGTGGGGGTCATGGACGAAGGCGATGCCGCCCGACATGCCGGCCGCAAAGTTCCGGCCCACCGGGCCGAGGACCACCGTGCGCCCGCCGGTCATGTACTCGCATCCGTGGTCGCCGACGCCCTCGACCACCGCGATCGCCCCTGAGTTGCGTACGCAGAACCGCTCCCCCACCAGGCCCCGCAGGTACATCTCACCCGATGTGGCGCCGTAGCCGATGACGTTGCCCGCGATCACGTTGTGCTCCGCCGCAAAGTTGGCGTCGGCCGGCGGGCGCACGACGATGCGACCGCCCGACAAGCCCTTGCCGACGTAGTCGTTGGCGTCACCCTCGAGGCGCAGGGTTATGCCCCGGGGCACGAACGCCCCGAAGGAGGTGCCGGCCGAGCCGGTGAAGTTCACCACGATGGTGTCGTCGGGCAGGCCCGCGGCGCCGTAGCGGCCGGTCACCTCGCTGCCCAGCAGGGTGCCGACCGTGCGATTGGTGTTGCGGATGGGGATGTCGATGGTCACCGGGCGGCAGTCGGACAGGGCCCCCTCGGCCAGCTGGATCAGCATCTGGTCGAGGGCCCGGTCCAGGCCGTGGTCCTGCTGCGCCCGCTGGTGGCGGACGGCGCCGGGCGCGACCGGCGGCAGATGCAGGATGGGCGTGAGGTCCAGACCCGAGGCCTTCCAGTGGTCGACCGCATCGGTCACGTCCAGCATCTCGACCTGCCCGACGGCCTCCTCGATGCTGCGGAACCCGAGCTCGGCCAGCATCTCCCGCACCTCTTCGGCGACGAACTCGAAGAAGTTGACCACGAACTCGGGCTGTCCCGAGAACTTCTTGCGCAGCTCGGGGTTCTGGGTGGCCACCCCCACCGGGCAGGTGTCCAGGTGGCACACCCGCATCATCACACAGCCCATCACCACCAGCGGCGCGGTGGCGAAGCCGAACTCCTCGGCCCCCAGCAGCGCGGCGATCACCACGTCCCGGCCGGTCTTGAGCTGTCCGTCGACCTGCACCACGATGCGGTCCCGCAGGTCGTTGAGGAGCAGCGTCTGCTGGGTCTCGGCCAGCCCCAGCTCCCAGGGCGCGCCGGCGTGCTTGATGGAGGTCAGGGGGGACGCTCCCGTGCCGCCGTCGTGGCCGGAGATGAGCACCACATCGGCGTGAGCCTTGGACACGCCGGCGGCCACCGTGCCCACCCCCACCTCGGCCACCAGCTTCACGTGGATGCGGGCCGCGGGGTTGGCGTTCTTGAGGTCGTGGATGAGCTGGGCCAGGTCCTCGATCGAGTAGATGTCGTGATGGGGCGGCGGCGAGATGAGCCCCACGCCGGGGGTGGAGTGGCGGGTCTTGGCGATCCACGGGTACACCTTGTGGCCCGGCAGCTGGCCGCCCTCGCCGGGCTTGGCTCCCTGGGCCATCTTGATCTGGATGTCGTCCGCGTTGACCAGGTACTCGCTGGTCACCCCGAAGCGCCCCGACGCGGCCTGCTTGACCGCGCTGCGCCTCAGGTCGCCGTTGGGGTCGACGATGTAGCGGTCGGCGTCCTCGCCGCCCTCGCCGGTGTTGGACTTGCCCCCGATGCGGTTCATGGCGATGGCCAGGGTCTCGTGGGCCTCCTTGGAGATCGACCCGTAGCTCATGGCACCGGTGGCGAAGCGCTTGACGATCTCGGCGACCGGCTCGACCTCGTCGAGCGGCACCGGAGGACGCTCACCGTTGCGGAGGCGGAACAGCCCCCGCAGCGTTCCCAGGCGGCTGGACTGGTCGTCGACGCGCCGGGTGTACTCCCGGAAGATGTCGAAACGGCGCTCGCGGGTGGCGTGCTGCAGCTTGAACACCGTCTCGGGGTTGAACAGGTGGTACTCGCCCTCGCGCCGCCACTGGTACTCGCCGCCGGCCTCGATGGTGCGGTGGGCCCGGCGGGTCGGGTTGGCACCGAAGGCCCGCCGGTGGCGAGCCGCGGCCGCGGCCGCGATCTCGTCGGTGCCGATGCCGCCCAGGCGGCTGGCCGTGCCGGTGAAGTACTTGTCCACCAGCTCGGGCCCGAGCCCGATGGCTTCGAAGATCTGGGCGCCGGTGTAGGAGGCCACCGTCGAGATGCCCATCTTGGACATCACTTTGAGGATCCCTGCACAGGCGGCCTTGATGAAGTTCCGGTGGGCGGCCTCGACCGACATGGGCGGGCCCAGCCCGTGCAGCCCCTCTGTCACCATGTGAGTGATGGTCTCGAAGGCCAGGTAGGGGTTGACCGCGTTGGCGCCGTACCCCAGATGCAGGCACAGATGATGCACCTCGCGCGCGTCCCCGGTCTCGGACACCAGACCCACGCGGGTGCGGGTGCGCTCCCTCACCAGGTGCTGGTGCACGGCCGAGACGGCCAGCAGCGACGGTATGGGCGCCATCCGATCATCGCTGCCCCGATCGGACACGACCAGGATGCTGGCTCCGGCGGCAATGGCACCGGAGGCCGCCTCGCACAGCCCGTCCAGCGCCCGGCGCAGCCCGTCGCCCCCGTCGGCGACGGCGAACAGGGCGGTAAGCACCTCCGTGCGGAAGTCCCCGAGCCCGCCGGGTCCGTCGATTCCCACCAGCCGGGCAAGCTCGGTGTCGGTGATGATCGGGGTGTCCATGTGCACGGTGCGGCACGAGGTAGGCCGGGGATCGAAGAGGTTGCCCTCGGGTCCTACCCTGGCGTACAGCGAAGTGACGAGTTCCTCGCGAATGGCGTCCAGCGGCGGGTTGGTCACCTGCGCGAAGAGCTGCTTGAAGTAGTCGTAGATGGGTCGGGCGCGGTCCGACAGCACCGCCGGCGGGGTGTCGGTGCCCATCGAGCCCAGCGCCTCCTTGCCGTCGATGGCCATGGGGGCGAGCAGCAGCCGGTGCTCCTCGTGGGTGTGTCCGAACACCTGCTGGCGCTGGATGAGCGTCCCCTCCTCACGGTGGAGCGGCTCCAGTATCTCCCGCTCTTGTTCGCTGCGCTCACGGGCCGCTCGGGCCACGGCCTCGCAAGCTCGGCCTCTGGCGGGCAGGTCGTCGAGAAGCACCAGGTTCTGGTCGAGCCAGCGGCTGTAGGGGCGGGCCGAGGCGAGACGGTCCTTGATCTCGTCGTCTCGCACGATGCGGCCCTCGGCGGTGTCGATCAGGAACATGCGGCCCGGCTGGAGGCGACCCTTCTCCACCACCGAGCTCTGGGGCACGTCGATCACGCCGGTCTCCGAAGCCATCACCACCAGACCGTCATTGGTGACCAGGTAGCGGGAGGGACGCAGGCCGTTGCGGTCGAGCACCGCGCCGATCACCGTCCCATCGGTGAAGGCGATCGAGGCCGGCCCGTCCCAGGGCTCCATGCGGGTGGCGTGGTACCGGTAGAACGCCTTGCGTTCGGCGCTCATCTCGGCGTGATGCTCCCAGGGCTCGGGGATCATCATCAGCACCGCCTCAGCCAGCGAGTAGCCGCCGAGGGTGAGAAGCTCGAGCACCTCGTCGAAGCCGGCGGTGTCGCTGGCGCCGGGCGTGCAGATCGGGAAGGCCCGCTCCAGTCCTTCCAATGACGGCGAGGACAGCAGGGTCTCACGGGCCCGCATCCAGTTGCGGTTGCCGGCGATGGTGTTGATCTCGCCGTTGTGGGCGATCATCCGGTAAGGGTGGGCCAGCGGCCACGACGGGAAGGTGTTGGTGGAGAAGCGGGAGTGGACCAGCGCCAGGGCGCTCTCGATCCGCTCGTCGCGCAGGTCCGAGTAGAACGACGTGAGCTGGCGGGAGATGAGCATCCCCTTGTAGACGAGGGTCCGGGCGCTGAGGCTCGGGAAGTAGACGCCGGTGTGGGGCGGTGCGGCGTTGCCGATGGCGGCGTCGTCGTCCTCGGCCGCCTCGTAGCCGGCGCCCTCCGGCCCGATCTCGTGCTCGATGCGCTTGCGCACGACGTAGACGCGCCGGTCCAGATCGATGCCGGCCAGATCGTCGCCCGCGATGAAGACCTGGCGGAAGCTGGGCATGGCCGCCCGCGAGCCCGAGCCCAGCACGGACGTGTCCACGGGCACCTCCCGCCAGCCGATCACACGGAGGCCCTCGGAGAGCACGATGCGCTCCACCTTCTCGGCCGCCTTCTCGGCGTCGTCGGGCGACGGCGGCAAGAAGCCGATGCCGGTGGCGTACTGGCCCGCCGGCGGCAGCGCATAACCCACCACATCGCGCAGGAAGCGGTCCGGTATCTGGATGAGGATGCCCGCACCGTCGCCGGTCAGGGGATCGGCTCCCAGCGCTCCCCGGTGCTCCAGATTGCACAGGGCCTTGACGCCGAGCGCCACCACCCGGTGCGAGGCCGACCCACTGATGTCGCACACGAAGCTGACGCCGCAGGAGTCGTGCTCGTTCTGCGGGTCATAGAGGCCCTGGGGCTGTGCGGGGTCGGCAACCATCGGTGTCCTCGCGGGAGGTCGGATCGTCGTTGGCCGCGTCCCTCGGGCAGAACTGGCGTGCCCGAACCGTGGCATGCACGGGCGGCGACAGACATCATTGGCCGCTCACCGCGCGAAACGCGTCTCCACAACCTACCGGACAGTCCCCCCAAACCGTCAAGTCCGGAGGCGGACCCGGATCAGCGGAGGACCTATACGTCTACATCGTCGGATTCGTCGTCGGACCTGGACTCGGCGATGGCCTCCAGACGGTGCGCCGCCCAACGGACGGAGTGACGGCCCTGCCGCACCGAGCCGCGGTAGGCGCCCGCGACGAGGCCGACGCCGGTCAGCAGGATCGGGAAGATCTCCAGCCGGCCGATCACCATCAGCAGGGCCAGCACCAGCCTCGCCGGCTGGGTGAAGGCGACCGCGTAGTTGGAGGTCGGACCGGCCTCACCCAGTGCCGGTCCCATATTCCCCAGCGCCGACACGACCGCGCCCAGCGAGGTCTCCAGCTCCCCACCGAGCGAGGTGAGGGCCAGCAGCCCGGCCATCATCAGCAGGAAGTGCAGCAGGAAGAAACCGGTGGCCCGCGACACGACGGTCTCACGGACGCTGTCGGTGCCGAGCCGGATCGGGATGATGGCTCGGGGCGTCTGGGTGTGCTGGATCGACCGCAGCATCATCAGGCCCAGCACCCTCATACGCATCACCTTGATGCCGCCCGACGTCGAGCCGGTGCAGCCGCCCACCACCATCAGGAACAGCAGGACCAGTTGCGCCCCGGCCACCCAGGCGACGTAGTCGGCGGGCGAGCCCGGTCCGGTCGCATTGGACAGCCCGGTGCTGGTCCCCAGCGACACCACGGTGAACACCGCGGCCCGGATCGACGACCCAAGGGGCAGCCCGTTCTCAAGCCAGATGATGATCACGATGACGGCCGAGCAGGCAGCCAGCATGGTCAGGTACGTGCGGAACTCGCTGTTGCGGTGGTAGGGCAGGGTGCGGGCAGCGACTAGACGCCAGTGCAGCGAGAAGCTGGTACCGCCCAGGATCATGAACACGATCGCGACGGTCTCCACCGCCACGCTGTCGTAGTGGCCGATCGAGTCGGCGTGCACCGAGAAGCCTCCGGTGGCCGCGACCGTGAACGCGTGGGCCACCGCGTCGTAGAGGGAGGAGAAGCCGTCCGCCGCGTAGAACGCCATCGCCGCGCAGGCCGTGAAGCCGATGTAGACCATCCAGAGCCTCCGGGCCGTCTCGCTCACCCTGGGGGCGAGACGGTCCGAGGACGTGCCCGGCAACTCCGCGGTGATGAGCTCCAGGCCGCCGACGCCGAGGAACGGCAGCACCGCCACCGCCAGCACCACCACGCCCATGCCCCCGTACCAGTGGGTGAGCTGGCGGTACATCATCAGGCCGCGGCCCGGGGACTCGAAGTCCGACAGGACGGTGGAGCCGCTGGCCGAGAAGCCCGACGCCGACTCGAACACACTGTTGACGACCTGCTCGACGAACCCGACGCCGGGAGCGGCGAAGATCCCGGCCAGCACGAACGGAAGGGCGCCCACCACGGTCGTCAGGATCCATGTCCAGGAGACGGTGGCGAAGACCTGGCGCATGCGGATCGAGCCCGGAACGGTGGCGTACCACAGCAACCCTCCCGCCGTGCCGGCCAGCAGCGCCGACACTCCCAGCGCCATCGTGTCCCGCCGGCTGGTGACCGCCTCCAGGAGCGTGCAACCCAGCATCCCGAGCGACACCGCAGCCAGGGCGATGCCGAGGATGTGCGAGGTCGTGGAGGCGAACCGGTCCTTCAGCGGGTTCGGACCGACCGGCGCGGCCCCGAGAGGCAGGTCGCTAGTCATCGGCGCGAGTCGATTCGCCCGGGGTCTCGCGGCGGCGGGACGCCAGCCGGACGGAGAAACGGACCCGCCGCTGCATCGTCCTGTAGGTGTTCAGTACGAGGCCGACACCGGCCAGCACCGGGGGCACCGACATCCGGCCGCCCAACATCAGCGGCACCAGGGCCAGCCGCTCTGCCCGGCCCACACCTTCGAGCAGGCCGAAGGCGCCGATCTCCCCCACCGCAGGACCGAAGGTGGTCACCGCGCTCACCGACCCCCACACGCTGCCCAGCAACGACACACCCGAGACGCCCAGCAGCATCGCCCCGAGCCCCACCAGGACCACGTACGCGACTTGGTGGCCGCCCAGGCGGTCGAGGGTGCGCTGGGAGAGGGTCTCCTGGTCGCGCCGCACCAGGACGACCGCGTACGGGTCGATCTGGCGGCGCAGCTCTCCCCCCGCCGAGCCCATCAGAAGCTGGACTCGCATGACCCGCATGCCCCCGCCGGCCGAGCCCATCATTGAGCCGATCCCGACCGCGACCAGCATGATCACCGTGGTCGCGGTCCCCCACCCCGTCCAGTCGACGACCGCGAAGCCGGTGGTGCTCATGGCCGACACCGCCATGAAGCCGGCCTCGCCCCAGCCGACGCCCCGGTGCAGGGCCATCGCGGCCGTCGCCACCGCGAGCAGCACGACGAACGCCCTGAGCTCCTGGGAGCGCCAGAGGGGACGGAGCCGGCCCCGGGCGATCCACCAGATCACGAAGATTCCCGCGCCGGCCAGGAACATCCCGGCGCCGGCGACCGCCTGGGTGGCACCCCCGTAGCCGGCCAGCGAGTCGGCCCGACCGGTGAAGCCCCCGGTGGAGGCGGTGCCCATACCCACTACCAGCGCCTCGGTGACACCGAGCCCGGTCAGCAGGTAGGCGACCACGCAGGCCGCGGTGAAGCCCGAGTACAGGATGAGCACCCGGCGCCGTCCCGTCCCGGCGCTGGGCACGAGGTCCAGCCCCCTGCGCCCGGTGGTGTAGCCGATCAGGGCCGTGGACCGCAGCACGGCCGGGAGGGTCACCACCCCGATCCACACCGCCACCAGACCCCCAACCCAGCTGGTGGCCGCCCTGAACAGCAGGACCGACCGCGACGCCTCGGCGGCATCCAGGAGGGTGAGCGATGTGGTGGTGAAGCCGGCTGCGGACTCGACCAGGGCGTCGTCGAGGCGGGCCAGGCCGCCGGTGGCGGCATAGAGGACCGTGCCGAACAGCACCAGCACCGTCCAGAGGAGGCCGATGCCGGCGAACACCCGGCCTGTTCCGGGCCGGTCCGGCGGCGCGACCCGCCGTCTGGCCACGGCTGCGAGGACCGCGCACACCGCCCCTACGCAGGCGAACGTCACTGCGTCGGCGTTGTCGTCGCCGATTCCGGCGAGGCCGCACACCATGGTGGCCACGCCGAGCACGAGGCCCGCATCGATGATCGAGGCGAACGCCCAGGACACGATCCGGGCCGGCGGCCGCTCCGTGGGACCGGGGAGCAGGGGGCGGGTGCGACGCAGACCGCCCAAGCGTCTCAAGCCGCCGGCCGGTCGACCCCCCGCACTGCCTAGGCGTCGCACGTCAACAGCCGATGGACCTCCCTCACCGAGCCCGGAGTGGCGAAGGCGACCACATGGTCGCGTCCGCGCAGCCGGCTCCGGCCGCGGGCGATCTGCGGCTTGCCGTCGCGCACAATGGCCCCGATGAGCACACCCTTGGGCAGCTTGAGATCCTTCACGAGAGCGTTGTCGGCGGGGCAGCCCTTCTCCACTTCGAGCTCCAGCACCTCGGCGTCGGACTCCAGGAAGGTGGCCACCGCGGCCACATCGCCGCGCACGAAGCGCATCACGCCGTCGGCGGTGGCGGTTCGGGGCGACAGGGCCACGTCGACACCGGCGGAGTCCAGCAGCGAGAGCAGGGCCAGCTTGTGCACCACCGCGATCGTCTCCGACGCACCCACGGACTTGGCGTAGAGGCAGGCCAGGATGTTCGACTCGTCCTCGCCGGTCAACGCAGCCACCGCGTCGAACCGGCCGAGGTTGGTCTCCTCGAGGAGGTCGGCGTCGGTTATGTCGCCCTCGAACACCTGCACATCGGGCAGGCGCTCGGCCAACTCCAGGGCCCGCTGTGCGTCGCGCTCGACGATGACCACCTCCACTCCCCTCGACACCAGCCGGGCCGCCAGCATCTCGCCGGTGCGACCCCCGCCCAGCAGCAGCACGTGGCGGACCGCACCGGTTCCCAGGCCCAGGAGTTTGGCCACCCGGTGACGGGCCCGCCGCTTGCAGACCACCCGCACCAGGTCGTCCTCCAGCAGCATGTAGTCGGCGCGGGGTATGTAGGTGTCCTCGCCCCGCGAGATCGACCCGACCATGAACTCCCAGTCGGGCTCGTACTCGGCGGCGATCTCCGACAGGCGCCGGCCCACGATGGGGGCGTCGGCCTCGAGGCGGGCGCCGATCACGATGGCCTCCCCCTGGGCCATGACCGCGATCTCCGATGCCCCCGGGTAGTCGAGCAGGTTCAGGATCCGCTCCGCGGTCTGGCGGTCGGGATCTATGACGAGGTCGGCACCGAACGCTTGGCGCAGCTCCGCCGACGCCCGGCTGCGCAACTCCTCGGACTCGATGCGCACGATCGTCTTGTCCACGCCGCGCTGCTTGGCGATCAACGACGCCACCAGGTTCACCTCGTCGTTGCTGGTGAGGGACACCACCAGATCGCAGCTGTCCAGTCCGGCGTCGGTGAGGACGCTGGGATGGGTTCCACTGCCCTCCACGGTGAGCACGTCGAGCTCGGCGCCTAGTTGGCGCAGCCGGTTGGCGTCGACGTCGACCACCGAGACGTTGTGGCGCTCGTGGCTGAGGCGGGCGGCCACGTAGGAGCCGACCTCGCCGGCCCCAACGACGATGACATGCACGACTATGTTCTAGCGCCTCGGACGTGGCCAGCGCGATCAGTCAAGCAGCCCGCCGTCGGCGATCACGATGCCGGCGTCGGTGGCGACTGCGTCGAGAGGCACGTCCCACGGCTCGAGGGGGACCTCGTCGACCTGCTGGAACGAGTAGGCGACGCCGATGGCCGCGGGCCTGGCCGTTCCCGGCCCGGAAGGCAGCGGCGCCAGGGCCCGGTCATAGAACCCGCTGCCCTGCCCCAGCCGGTGACAGCGCCCGTCGAAGGCAGTCAGGGGCACCAGGACTGCATCGTGGTCGGCAAGGGCCACCGGCTCGCCGCCGGCGGGCTCAGGAATGCCGAAGGACCCCGGCGCGAGCGACTGGCCCTCGTGCCAAGCCACGAACTCCAGGGCGTCTCCCACGACGCGCGGAACCGTGAACACCTCCCGGCGCGGGCCGTCCAGCAGCCCGTCGAGCGGGATCTCCCCCCGCACCGCCCGGTAGGCGGCGACGCGGCGGGCCGCGGCAATGACCGGCATCGACTCCAGCCTCCGGGCCACCGCTGCTCCGGCCTCGACAACGGCCGCGTGGCTCAGTCCCGCCCGCCTGGCCCTCATGTCGGCCCGGAGTCGGGCCTTGGCGTCCCGCGGTGTCGACATTGCCCAAGGGTAGGCTCGTGCGCCGTCCCCAGCCTCCAGAAGAGGAGCAGTCTCTTGCAAGCCATCCCCTACATCGCGGCGGTGTCGGCCCTGGCCGCCCTCGTCCTCGCGGCCTTCTACTACAAGGACGTCTCCTCCGCCCCGGCCGGCAACGAGCGCATGGTCTCGATCATGAAGCAGATCCAGGCCGGGGCCCGCGCCTTCCTGCGCCAGGAGTACACCTGGGTCGCGGGCTTCGTGGTGATCATGGCGGTGCTGATACCGGTGATCACCGGCGTGGCCCTGTCCTTCCTGAGCTACCTGCTCGGGGCGGCCCTGTCGGCGGGTGCCGGCTACGCGGGCATGACCGTGGCCACCATGGCCAACGCCCGCACCACCAATGCCGCCATCGACGGGCCGTCCAAGGCCCTTCCGCTGGCGTTCCGGGGCGGCGCGGTGATGGGCTTCTCCGTGGCCGGGCTGTCGCTGCTGGGCCTGACCTTCACCTACCTGCTCTTCGTCGAGTGGATCGGTACCGACGACGCCTTCGAGATCTTCACCGCCTTCGGCCTGGGGGCCAGTTCCATAGCCCTGTTCGCCAGGGTGGGCGGGGGCATCTACACCAAGGCCGCCGACGTGGGCGGCGACCTCGTGGGCAAGGTGGAGGCCGGAATCCCCGAGGACGACCCCCGCAACCCGGCCACCATCGCCGACGCGGTGGGCGACAATGTCGGCGATGTCGCCGGCATGGGTGCCGACCTGTTCGAGAGCTACTCGGGCTCGATAATCGCGCCGGTGGCCCTGACCGCCTTCAGCCTGGGCCTGACCGCGGAGATGGCCGGCAACGAGCCCATCGTGCAGCTGCTGGTGTTCCCCATGGCCATCGCCTTCATCGGCATGATCGGGGCCATCATCGGCTCGTTCGCGGTGCGCGGCGGCGACAGCACCGATGTCAAGGCGCTGTCCAAGCAACTCCACCGGGGCACCACCGTGGCCATGATCCTCACCGTCATCGGGACCCTCATCATGGGCCGGATCTTCTTCGGCGACGGCGACCTGTTCGAGGGGTGGTACGGGCTGCCGCTGTCGGTGATCGGCGGGCTGGCCGCAGGCTGGGGCATCGGCAAGGTGGCTGAGATCTGGACCAGCGACCACTTCCCGCCGGTGCGGCGCATCGCCGCCCAGGCCGAGACCGGCCCGGCCACCACCGTTCTGTCGGGGGTGTCGGCCGGGATGGTGTCGGTGGCGGCCTCGGTCGGGCTGATCGCCGTCGGCGTGCTGATCGCCTACTGGGGCGGCCAGCAGACCCTGGGCGACACCACCTTCGGCGGCGTCTATGGCATCGCGGTGGCCGCGGTCGGGATGCTGGCCACCACCGGCGTGGTGGTGTCGGTCGACGCCTACGGTCCCATAGCCGACAACGCCGGCGGGATAGCCGAGATGGCCGAGCTCGACCCGAGCGTGCGCGAGGTGACCGACGCGCTCGACTCATTGGGCAACACCACCGCCGCGATTGCCAAGGGTTTCGCGGTCGGGTCGGCCGCGCTCACCGCACTGGCCCTGTTCAAGTCCTTCGAGGTGGCGCTGACCAGCGCAGCCGCCGAGGACGGCCGGGCGTTCGCGCTGAGCCTCGACATCGGCGCGGTTGACGTGTTCATCGGGCTGTTCCTGGGTGCAATGGTCCCGTTCCTGTTCGCGGCCCTCACCATCGATGCCGTCGGACGGGCCGCCAACAAGATGATCGAGGAGGTGCGCCGGCAGTTCCGCGAGATTCCGGGACTGCGCGAGGGCACTCCCGGCGTGGAGCCGGACTCGGCGGCGTGCGTGGCCATCTCCACGAGGGGGTCGCTGCGGGAGATGCTGGCGCCGGGCGCGCTGGCAGTCGTGGTGCCGCTGGTCATCGGCTTCATCGATGTGGACGCTCTGGGCGGCTTCCTGGCCGGGGCGCTGGTGTCCGGCTTCGCGTTGGCCATCTTCATGGCCAACGCCGGCGGAGCCTGGGACAACGCCAAGAAGTACATCGAGGCCGGCGCCCACGGCGGCAAGGGATCGGACCCGCACAAGGCTGCGGTGGTGGGCGACACCGTCGGCGACCCGTTCAAGGACACGTCGGGGCCGTCGATGAACATCCTCATCAAGGTGATGACGATCGTGTCGCTGGTCTTCGCCTCGGCCTTCGTCTAAGTCTCGGAGGACGGCTCTCCCGGCCGGCGGGTCCTGTCGTCGGGCTAGGTGTTCGCGGCTGCGGGCCTCCCTGCTACGTGGGGGCTACTTCGACGACCGTTCGGACTCCTTCGGCGGCGCGGAGGCGGTCGAAGCCCTCGTTCACTCCGTCCAAGGACACCCGGTGGGTGATCATTGACTCGAGGTCGAGCTCGCCGCGCTGCCACAGGCCCACCAGGCGGGGGATGTCGCGGGTCGGCCAGCAGTCGCCCAGCAGGCTGCCCACCAGGCGCTTCTGCTGGATCATGAACACGGTGACCGAGCCGATGTCGACGGTGTGCTCGGGAGGTGGTGCGCCGACCACGACGGTGGTGCCGCCCGGTCCGGTCACCTCCAGGCCCAGCCTCACCAGATCGGCGACGCCGGCCGTCTCTAGAGCGTAGTCCGCGCCGCGGCCGCCGGTGGCGTCGGCTACCGCCTGGCGCAGCTCGCCGGCGTCGCCGCCTATGGCGTCGGTGGCCCCGAGGCGAAGGGCGGCCTGGCGGCGGGACTCCACCGGATCGGACGCCACGATGCGGGACGCACCGGCGATACGGGCACCCTGCACCGCGGAGATGCCGACCCCGCCCAGCCCGGTCACCACGACGGTGGAGCCCCGCTCCACCTTGGCCGTGTTGAGCACCGCACCGACCCCGGTCTGGACCGCGCAGCCGATCAGGCAGGCCACCTCGAGGGGAATGTCGTCGTCCAGCCGCACCACACCCGAGCCCGCAACCACCGTGTGCTGGGCGAAGGCGCCGACTCCCAGGCCCCGGTGCACGAGCCGGCCGGCCCGCGAGAAGGGCGACGTGCTGTCGGGCCGGGTGCCGGCCACGAAGCTCATCGCCTGCGGGCAGCGGCTGGCCTGCTGGCGGGCGCAGCCCTCGCAGTGCCCGCACGGCGCCAGCGGCGTGATCATCACCTTGTCGCCCTCGGACACGTGGCCGACCCCGTCGCCGACCGCGGCCACCACCCCGGCGGCCTCGTGGCCGAGCACCGCCGGGAACAGGTAGCCCCCCTCGATGATGGTGAGGTCGCTGTGGCAGATGCCGCTGTGGCTCACGGCCACGCACACCTCGCCGGGCCTGGGATCAGCCAACTCCATGTCGTCGACCACCTCCAGCGGAGACGCCGGATCGCTCAGCAGGGCCGCCCTCATGAGAGTGTCCGCGAATAGCTGGGAGATGGTTGTCTCGCAGCGGTGTCATGCCCGCTCTTGTTCGCTCCGCTCACGGGCCGCTCGGGCCACGGCCTCGCTCGGCGGATCTCGAAGATCCTCAATGAATCGCTCCCCGTCCGCTCGGCCTCTGGGCAGAGACCCTAATGCTCGGCCTCTTGGAAGGGGCCGCCGCGGGTGGTGGGGCCGACCCTGGCCAGCACCAGCGCCATCACCCGGTGGGCGGCGTCCACGGCTGCGACCGGGGCAGCCCCGGCCCGCCGCGACATCAGGTAGCCGGCCACGAACCCGTCCACCGCGCCGGTGCGGTCCACTACGTCGGCAGGCAGCGACGGCTGACGCCGGTGGACGCCTCCGGCGGTCAGCACCTCCGTGATCTCCGGCCCGATCACTACGGTGCAGCCGCTTCCACCGACGGGCTCGTTCGACTCCAGGCCCAGGCGCGCATGATCGCGCTCGGTGAATATCACCGTGTCAGGCTGCACGGCCTCGACCAGCTCCACGAACGCTGCCGCGCCGTAGTCCGCGACCTCGTCGGCGGACAGTCCGGTGAGGGTTACCGGCACCCGGCGCTCCATGGCCCCGGTGACGATGCCCTCCACCGCGGTCGCGAGGGGGTCGGACATGAGCGAGCGTCCCGGTACGAACAGCTGCACTGCTCCCACGAGCACCTCGGCGTCGGTGGTCGCCAGCATGGACGAGGCTCCCCTGTCCACCAGGGTGGTGCGGTATCCCCGTTGCAGCAGGTTGACGGTCATCCCGGTCACACCTTGGGCGCTGACCTGGACGTCCACTCCCCGCATTCGTAGGTCGGCGATCAGGGAGTCGCCCATCGCGTCGGCGCCGACCTGGCCCACGAAGCGGGCCGACCCGCCCCGTTCGCAGGTGATCGCGGCGACATTGGCTGCCGAGCCGCCCCGCAGCCTCAGCGTGCGGGCCTCCGCGACGTGGCCCCGACGCATCCCCTCGGGGAACTCGACCACGAGCTCCTCGACCAGGTCACCGATCGTCAACAGCATCGTCCTCTGGGCGGCTCACTGCAGACCGTGCGCCGGCCTGGCGTAACCGCCAGCGGCGCTCACTGTAGTGTGCGGTCGTGGTCTCGGAACTCTTCGACCCCGGAGCCTGGAAGGCTGTCGACGGCTTCGAGGACCTCACCGACGTCACCTACCACCGGGCGGTCGACCAGGGCACGGTGCGGGTGGCCTTCGATCGCCCGGAGGTGCGCAACGCGTTCCGGCCCCACACCGTGGACGAGCTGTACCGCTGCCTGGATCACGCCCGCATGACCGGCGATGTGGGCTGCGTGCTGGTCACCGGCAACGGGCCGTCTCCCCGGGACGGCGGCTGGGCCTTCTGCTCGGGCGGGGATCAGCGCATCCGGGGCCGCGACGGCTACCGGTACGCCTCCGGCGAGACCGGCGAGACCATCGACGCCGGCCGCTCGGGGCGGCTGCACATCCTCGAAGTGCAGCGCCTGATCCGCATGATGCCCAAGGTGGTGATCGCGGTGGTGCCGGGCTGGGCCGTGGGCGGGGGCCACAGCCTGCACGCGGTGGCCGATCTGACGCTGGCCAGCGCCGAGCACGGCCTGTTCAAGCAGACCGACACCGACGTGGCCAGCTTCGACGGCGGCTTCGGCTCGGCCTACCTGGCCCGGCTCATCGGGCAGAAGAAGGCCCGTGAGATCTTCTTCCTGGGCCGCACCTACTCGGCCCAGGAGGCGTGCGAGATGGGCATGGTCAACCAGGTGGTCCCCCACGCCGATCTGGAGACTGTCGCCCTGGAGTGGGCCCGAGAGATCAACGCCAAGAGCCCCACCGCCCAGCGGATGGTGAAGTTCGCCCTGAACCTGGTCGACGACGGGCTCATCGGCCAGCAGGTGTTCGCCGGCGAGGCCACCCGGCTGGCCTACATGACCGACGAGGCGGCCGAGGGCCGCGACGCCTTCCTGCACAAGCGCCCCCCGGACTGGTCACCGTTCCCCTGGCACTACTGAGAGCCAGGCGCCCGCGCCGGCTAGAGGGCTGAGACGAAGGCGGCGACCGTCTCTATATGTGACGTGAGGGGGAACAGGTCGACCACGGTCCAGCGGTCGAGGGCATAGCCGCAGTCGATGAGGCGGCGGGCGTCCTGGGCGAACGACGACGGGTCGCAGCTCACCAGAACCACCAGGCGGGGCTTGCACGACAGCAGCGGTCCCACGGCCGCCTCGCCGAGCCCCGAGCGGGCTGGATCGGCCACCACGACGCTGGCGGGCGAGGCCCGCCACTTCTCGACCGGGATCCGCAGCACCTTGGCGCCGCCGCCCAGGTTGACCCGGGCGTCGGCTGCGGCGTCGGCGCTGCGCTCGATGGCGGTGACTTTGCGGCCGGAGCCCGCCGTGCCCGCGAACAGCCCCACGCCGGCGTAGGCGTCCACCAGGGGGCCGTCGGTAGCCAGCTCCTCCACCATCTCAGCCACCTCGTCGATGAGGGCCTCCGCCCCCGCCGGCCGGTTCTGGAAGAAGGACCGGGCCGAGATCCTCCACCGACGGCCCGACAATTCCTCGTGTATCCAGGCCCGCCGGTCGCTGTCGAGCTCGTCGGTGCCCACCACCATCACGTCGTCGGGCACCGCCACCTCGTCGACGGTGGGGTTGACCACCACCATCCGCTCCCCGGTGCGGGATCCGACCCGGATGAACACACCGTCGGCGGGGCCGTAGCGGCCGTCGACCAGCAACTCCTCGGCGCCATCGTCCACCGCCCCGCAGTCCTCGGGAATGACCACCTCGTGGCTGGAGCGGGCCATGAACCCGGCCCGCCCGTCCACCACCTTGGCCCGCACCGTGGTGCGGCCCCGGTCGACGTCCAGCATTCGCAGCGCCGGAGCGGGAGCGTCCACGCCGTGGCGGGTGAGCTGGTCCACCACGATCGACGCCTTCATCCGCATCTGGGCCCGGGAGTCGACATGGAGCATGTCGCAGCCGCCGCAGCCCTCCAGGTGGTGCTCGCACGCGATCGGAACCCGGTCCGGCGACGCCTCCAGCACGTCGATCACCCTGGCTCTGGCCCAGCGCCGGTCGACGGTGTGGATCTCGGCGGTTACCAGCTCACCGGGAAGGGCACCCTCAACGAACACAACTCGCCCGTCGCAGCCCCTAGCCACCCCGACGCCGTCGCGCGCCGTGGCCGTCACCCGCAACTCCACGAGGCGACGGTATCGGCACTGTCGGCGATAGCGGCTTGTTGCATGGTGGACCATCGCGCCGCACCGCCCGGTTAGGGTGCGGGCGTGGTGGTGGAGATCGCTCCCTCGATGCTGGCGGCCGACGCTTCACGCCTGGGCGAGGAGTGCCAGGCCATCGCCGAGGCGGGCGCCCACCGGGTCCACTGGGACGTCATGGACGGCGTGTTCGTGCCCAACCTCACCTTCGGGCCCGACGTTGTGGCGGCGTGCCGGCCGCTGGTGGACCTGCACTTCGAGGCCCACCTCATGGTGGTGAAGCCCGACGAGCTGGCCTCCCTCTACATCGAGGCCGGCTGCGACACCGTGCTGATCCACACTGAGACCTGCCCGCACCTGCACCGCTCCCTGGCGGCCATCACCGAGGCCGGCGCCCGCTGCGGCGTGGTGCTCAACCCCCATACGCCCGCGTCGAACATCTCCGAGGTGATCCCGATGATCGACGAGGTGCTGGTGATGACGGTCAACCCCGGCTTCGGGGGGCAGCGCTACATCGCCTCCGTCGAGTCGAAGATCGCGGCAGTGCGCCGGATGATCGAGGACTCGGGCCGCAGCATCGACCTGGAGGTTGACGGCGGCATCACTGCGGCCACGGCTGGAGCCGCCGTCGGGGCCGGGGCCAACGTCCTGGTGGCCGGCTCGGCGGTGTTCGGCCACCGCGACGGCCCGGCCATCGCCATCAAGGAGTTGTTGGCCAGCGTCTGAGGCTCTAGAGCATCTCGCCGCGCTTGACGATGACGTGGTCGATGATGCCGTAGTCCATGGCCTCCGACGCGGTGAACCATCGGTCGCGGTCGGAGTCGGCCTCGATCTGCTCGACGGTCTGGCCGGTGTGGTGGGCGATGCGCTCCTGCAGCAGCTTCTTGGTGTAGGCCATCTGCTCGGCCTGGATGGCGATGTCGGTGGCCTGGCCCCGGACGCCGCCGAGGGGCTGGTGCATCATGATCCGGGCGTGGGGCAGGGCGTAGCGCTTGCCCGGAGCGCCCGCGCACAGCAGGAACTGCCCCATCGACGCGCCCAGGCCGATGCAGATGGTGCCCACGTCGGGCTGGATGAACTGCATGGTGTCGTAGATGGCCATGCCGGACGTGACCGAGCCGCCGGGGCTGTTGATGTACAGCCAGATCGGCCTGCTGGCGTCCTGGCCCTCCAGGTACAGCAGCTGGGCCATGATGAAGTTGGCGATCTCGTCGTTGACGTCCGAGCCGAGCACCACGATGCGGTCCTGCAGCAGCCGGTTGTACACCTCGCTGTGACGGTTGGCGGCGGTGGTCGGAGTCTCGAAGCCGACCTCGCCGGGTTCGGGGCGGAGCCGGGGCGGCGGTGAATGCGACGTCATGGCCACGAGGCTACCGGTACTGCCCGGTGATCCGGCCCTTGCAGGACTTGCAATGATTTTTTCTGATTTTCTGTCTATTTACAGGGATATTTGTCACACCCCCTTCCTAATGTGGCAGGCATGGAGTCAAGGATCGAATCGGCCAACACCGACGCCGCGACAGGTACGGCGTGGGCCCGCGATGTAGAGGTCGCGGCTCTCAGTGACGACGAGTTGGTGGAGCGGATGACGGCGTTGGGCCGGGAGCGGTCACGGGTGGAGGCGTTGCTGGCCGTGACGGCGGCGGAGATGCATCGCCGTGATGGTGGTCGGGCGGTGGCGGCGATGATGCGCGAGCGGCTGCACCTGTCGGCTCGTCAGGCGACCGCGGACACCGAGTTGGCTGCGTCGCTGGCCGAGTTCCCGTCCACGGTGGAGGCTTGGCGGGCCGGGGAGATCACTGCGGGTCATGCTCGGGTGATCGCTCGGGTGGCGGCTGATCCTGACCATTGCGATGAGCCGGCTCTGTTGGAGATGGCCCGGGGCTATCCGGTGGACATGTTCGCCCGCATGACCCGCAGCGTGATGAAGCCGGGCGTGTCGTCTGAGGAGCGCAACCGCCAGCACGAGAACCGGTGGGCGTCGCTGGTTCAGGACCCCGACGGGTCCTGGCGGCTGTCGGCGTACTTCGACGCCGACGACGGCAAGCGCGTCAGCTTGGCCTTCAACGCCATGGTGCGCACCTACCGCACCGGCACCACCTTCTACGGGTCCGGCCCCATCGAGGGCCTCACCCCCGCGCAGCGCCGCGCCGACGCGCTGGCCAACCTGATCACCGGTGAGGGCCCGCACCGGCGGCCGAACACCACCTTGTTGTTGATCGCCGACTACGACACCGTCACACGCGAACTCAAGAACCTGCGCTATGACGACGGGCTGCCCGTTGCCGCCGACCGGATCGCTCGCCTGGCCGCCGAGGCCAAGATCCTGCCTGCCATCTTCAACGCCGAGGGCGACCCGCTGTGGCTGGGACGCGCCGACCGCAACGCCAGCGCCGGTCAGCGCATCGCACTGGCGGCCCGCGACGGCGGCTGCGTCAACTGCGCCGCACCCGCCGAGGGAGGCGAGCCCCACCACATCAGATGGTTCAGCCGGGGCGGACCCACCGACATCGACAACCTCGCCTGGTTGTGCGAACGCTGCCACCACCTCATACACGACGACGGCTGGCAACTGCACTCCGACGGCGGCCAACTCAAACTCAAACCGCCGGCACGGCCGATGACGCAACCCCGTTCCCGGCCCGGCGCCGACCGCCAGAACGGCCACGACGGCCACGACAGCCGCTCCCGGCCCGATGTTCGTGTCCGGCCAGAGCGCAACCCGGTCCTGCGGACCTGACGGCGGCGGGCCGCGGGATACCCTGACGGGACTCGCGGACGTGGCGGAATCTGGCAGACGCGCTGGGTTTAGGTCCCAGTACCCACCAGGGTGTGGGGGTTCGAATCCCCCCGTCCGCACCACCACCACCCACTTACGGAAGCGACCGTCCGCACGCACTCCCATCGCAGACCTCGGAGACGCAGACCGCCGTTCTTGTTCGATAGCGGCCCAGATGGCTTGGCCGTCAGGACGGCCAGATCTACAAGGCTGGTCGCGGGTTCGTCACCATCTCGATGATGAAGGCCTGTATGGGAAGGAGCTCGGCGATGGTGAAGCAGTCGAAGACCTTGAGGCCTGGCGCGGATAACTCGACGAATTCTTCCTCGGTCATCGACGCCTGCGCGAAGTTTCCGACGGCCATGAGTTCAAGGAACTCGGGGTGTTCTGCGCCGAAGTCTCGGATGCAGTCAGCCGACTCGTTGCTCATCCCGCCGATAAGCGTTGAGAGGATGGAGATGAGCAGCTCGGCGATGGTGTCGGTCGTAAGGCAATCGGGCCCCTGCACTGTGGTCGCAGTGCCTCCGACGAACGCTGCCTCGACGACCGCCTCGAATTGCTCCCGCGTCAAGGAGAGTTCGCCGAGATAGCAGTTGATCACGTCCTCGCCCATGACGCCGAGGAGTTGGCTGCCGGTGACCGGCGCCAAGACCGCGACTTGGTCCAGGGTGCGCAGGGTCATACTGATCTTCTCACTGGCGGTAGCGCAGTTGTAGAAGTCCCCGGCGAAGGAACGCAGCGTCTCCGGATCGAATGGGACGGTGGATTCTCCCTCGACGCCGAAGGTGATGTAGGCGAGTTCTGGATGTGCCCTACCGAGGTCGGTGAGGCAGTTGCGCGATTCGTCGCTGGTGAACTCGGCGTTGGCGGCGATGATCGCCGTGCTGAACACCACGAAGTTGTCCTCGGTGAGGCAGGCGGCTATCGGCTCTGCCAAGAAGGGATCGGCCCCCGCATCCGCCAGCGTTGCGTCAACGATCGACTGGAAGGCGTCTCCGGCCTCCTCGCTCACACACGACGCCTCCGCTTCCGAAACGCCATCCAAGAGGTCCCCGCCCGTTGTGTCGGCGTCGACCACAAGCCCTTCAAGGGACATCGCAGCGGCGGGAGCCTCGGTCGTCGCCGGCGGCTCAGGGGCCTCAGTCGTCGCCGGCGGCTCAGGGGCCTCAGTCGTCGCCGGCGGCTCAGGGGCCTCAGTCGTCGCCGGCGGCTCAGGGGCCTCAGTCGTCGCCGGCGGCTCGGAGGCTGGCTCGGCGGTGCCCCCGGATTCATCGTCATTGCCACAGGCGAGGGCGATCATCATGGTTGCAAGAAGCAGAGCGAGGACTTGCTGTTTCTGAGAATGGCGAAACATCATGGGTACCTACCTTCATATGCGTGGGATCACGGCTGGTGGCGTCCCAGATTGGGTGTAATAGCGGTTGGGGCGCAGGTTCCTGTGGTCATGTTAGGCGGCGCGTGTGACGGGCGTGTGGCGGTGCTGGTCGGTATGGGTGTGGGTGTGGACAGGCCGGTGGAGTTGGTGTCGGAACTCGGTGAGTGCTCGGGCGATGGCGGGGGTGTAGGTGAGTCCGCGCCAGCCCGCTGAGGCCCGGTCGAGCACGGCCCATACCAGTGTGAGGCAGATGGCTTCGCCGGGGAGCCGGCCGATGACTTTGACTCGTCGGCGGGTCTCGCCGAAGGTGCGCTCGATCAGGTTGGTGTGGCGGATCCTGCGCCAGTGCTCGGCGGGGAACCGCAGGTGCGCGGTGAGCGCCTGGCGGTCGCTGAGCAGACAGCGCACGGCGGCGGGGAACTCGCTGTGGTAGCGGCGGGCGAAGCCGTCGATGCCGGCCTGTGCCGCGCTCACGGCCTCCTGGCCGGGGCAGATGTCGTCTGTGGGGTCGAAGATCTCCCAGAACGCCGTCTTGAGTTCGTCGCGGCGACCGGCGGGAACCTTGGCCATGATGTTGCTGCATCACCTCCTCGAGGACCTCGGCGATGTCGCGGCCCGAGCCGAACATCTCGTCGATCTCGGCGCGGACAGCTTCTGTGGGCGATACTCGTGCAGGCACGGGCGTAGGTCTCACCGCCGCCGGCTACGACGGCCAGGGCTAGCGAGCGATCTGAGCCACTTGCCCCGATCAGCACCCTTTCCGACCTCTGCAAATGATGCGTCTGCCGTCTCTGATCTTGGGGGAGCGCTACACCCCACACCACCCCTGCGAACGGGGAACCACTACCCCCACGAACGGGGAATCTCAGAATTGGGCGTGAAAACGCCTTGGAATCTCAACGGTTCTTGAGGTATGGACTTACCCACCGAAGGCGATCGCGAAGCAGTCCAACGCCAATTCGCAACATTGGGTCTCGATCAGTGTCATACAGGATATGCTCTGCGTATGACGATGTTGAGTTTCAGGGTCGAGCCTGCTGAGGCCGAGCGGGCCCGGGAGATGGCCGACGCCCTCGGCATCCCCCAATCCGAGATGATGCGTGATGCTCTGCGCCGCCATCTCAACGCTCTCGCCGCACAGCGGGATGCCTCCGCCTACGAGGCGACGCCGCTCACACGGGAGGAACTGTCGCTCATCGAAGGGGAGCAATGGGAGCCAGCCGAGGACTGGTCCGACTGGTCCCATGCAGAGGGGTGAGGTCTGGTTCGCCACCACCCCCGGTGGCGACCGGCCAGTGCTGGTGCTCACCCGCGATCCCGTGGCCGACCGCATCGGCGCGGTCGTGGTCGCAGCACTCACAAGAACACGCCGGGGCCTGTCCTCGGAACTGCCGCTGACCGCGGCGGGCGACGGCGTTCCCTCCGACTGCGCGGTCAACTTCGACACCGTCCACACCCTGCCTCGGGAGGCCTTCCGTCGACGAGTGACCACACTCGGTCCTGCCCGGATCGAGGAGGCCTGCCAGACTCTCAGAGCCGCCACGGGCTGCTAGCAGCCCGCCGGCGTATTCGGTCATTGCCAGCCCGGCGTCCGGACTCACCGCGAGGAGGCAACTCAGTGGCCGCGACACTGCTAGAGCCTGGGGTCGACGGGCTCGCTCTCGAGTGCGAGCACTCCGAAGACGCACTGGTGCACCCGGGCGAGGTGCTCGTTGGCCACGAACCGGTCGAGGGCCTCGATCCCGAGCGCGAACTCGCGCCGGGCCAGTGACGACTTCCGGCCGATCGACCGCTCCCGCAGCCGTTCGAGATTCGCCGGTTCGAGGTACTCCGGCCCGTAGATGATCCGCAGGTACTCCCGGCCGCGGCACTTGACGCCGGGCAGGACGATCCCGCTCCCGGCGCTCACGATCGGTTCGGCCGGCTTGACGACCATGCCCTCCGCTCCGCCGCCGGTCAGCGAGAGCCACCAGTCGGTTGCCTGCTGCACTGACGCGTCGTCTCGCAGGTCGACGAACCGGCGGTCGGTGCGCCGGAGCGTCCTAGGCTCGCGATCGACCAACGCATCTATCTCTTCGAGGTGCCAGCGATGGGGTCGGCGGGCCAGCACCTCGCCTTCCGCCGCGAGAATCTGGAACGGTGCGATCTTGATGCCGTCGGTGCCGTCGACATCCCAGCAGTACTGCCGGTACGCGTCGATGTAAGCCGCGACATGCCCGGCTCGCACGGCGGTGCGTGCTGCGAGGGCCCCGACGTCGACGCCCCGCTGCGAGGCCCCGGCCATCAGGCTGCGTGCGGCGTCGAGCGCGGCGGTGCCGGCCGCGCCGGTGGCCGCATAGAGCTGCCGGATCAGAGCGACGGCCTTGGCCGACCACGGCAAGACCTCCGCATCGAGGACGAGCCAGTCGGTGCCGAGCCGGTCCCACAGGCCTGTCGCAGTGGCCGCGGCGCGGACGCGGTCGAGCAGGGCGCCGGTCAGCTCCGGCTCGGTGAAGAAGGGTCTGCCCGTGCGGGTGACGATGACGCCGGCCTCGGCATTGGCGATACCGAAACGGGCACGGGCCGCATCGGCGCTGCCGGCGACAACGAGCACCGCCCGCGAGCCCATGTGCTTCTCCTGGACCACCACCTCGTCGACACCGGCTCTGCGGAAGTATGCGAACGCCTCGTCGGGATGCTCGAGATAACCATCGCGTCCCGAGGCCGCCGCCGGTGCCATGGTCGGAGGCAGATGGACAAGCCATCGTGGATCGGCCGCGAAGCGGCTCATGACTTCGAGGGCGGCGCTCGACCGCTCGGCTTCGATCAGCACCCGGCCCGCCAGGGTCGTCTCCACATAGTGCTTGCCCAGCACATCGCCCACGTCGAGCAGCTGCGACGGTCGCGGCGGCGAGTCCTCTGCGGATCCGGCGGGCCGGATCGGCTCGTAGTGCACGGCGACCGCAGGCACCAAGACCACCTCGCGCTCCGGCCAGCGCAGGGCCGTCAGCTCGCCACCGAAGACCGCTCCGGTGTCGACGCAGATCGTGTTGTTGACCCAGCCCGCCACCGGCACCGGCGTGTGGCCGTACACCACGGCAGCCTCGCCGCGGTAGTCCTCGGCCCACTGGTACCGCACCGGCAGCCCGAACTCGTCGGTCTCGCCGTCGGTGTCGCCGTACAGCGCAAGGTCTCTCACGCGGCCCGACGAGCGCCCGTGATACCGCTCGGGAAGGCCGGCATGGGCAACCACCAGGCGGCCGCCGTCGAGCACGTAGTGGCTGATGAGGCTGTCGATGAACTCGGCCACTCGTTCGGAGAACTCGGGAGGGCGCCGTTGGAGCTGTTCGAGCGACTCGGCCAGCCCGTGCGTGACGGTGACGTTGCGTCCCGCGAGGGCCCGGCGCAGCTTGTTCTCATGGTTGCCGGCCACGCACAGCGCACTGCCCGCAGCCACCATGGACATGGCAACGTCGAGCACTTCGGCGACGCCGGGGCCGCGGTCGACCAGGTCGCCGACAAAGACCGCTCGGCGGCCCTCCGGATGGGTGATCGGGTCGGCACCGGTCTCGTAACCCAACCGGTCGAGGAGGCTCAGCAGCTCGTCGTGGCAGCCGTGGACATCGCCGATGATGTCGAACGGGCCGGTGTCGTCCCGGCGGTCGCTCCAGATCCTGGTGCGAGCCACCTCGACCGAGTCGAGTTCCTCGGTCGAGCCGAGCGTGTAGACCCTGGTGAAGCGTTCCTTGCGCAGCCGCTTGGCGCCGCCGCGCAGGGTGTCGTGCTGGCGCTTGATGGCGTGCGGGGGCGTGCGGCGATCCCGGCGCTGCTCGTTGTGCTCTAGGCACACGGCCAGGGCCACGTCGAACACGATGGCGGTGGCGAGCACGTCCCATCGGCGCGCCAGCTCGAGGATTGCCTTGCGGTCCTCGGGCTTCGTGTTGGTGGCGTCGACCACGGTGAGACGGCCGAGTGCGAGCCGCTTGTCGACGATGGAGTGAAGCAGCTCGAAGGCGGCTGCGGTGACCGACTGGTCGGTCGCGTCGTCGCTGATGAGGGCACGGCACTGGTCACTCGACACAACCTCGGTGGGGGCGAAGTGCCGGCCGGCGAACGTCGACTTGCCCGAGCCGGATGCGCCGCAGAGCACCACCAGCCCGATCTCGGGAACCTCGATGCGAGTGAGCCGGCGCCTCACGGGAACCGTCTCACCGGCTGAGCCATGCCCGCTCTTGTTCGCTTCGCTCACGGGCCGCTCGGGCCACGGCCTCGCCCGTATGAGCCGAACTCGCTCCCCTATTCGCTCGGCCTCTGAACACCGCCATCTGTGTCGGCGGCCCCAGGACCGGATCGACGGGACCGACAGCGCTGATCTCGACGCCGTAGCCGAAGCGCTCGGCGATGCCGCGGGACCAGGCCTCGAACTCGCTACGAGTCCATTCGAAGCGATGATCGTCGTGGCGCAAGCCCCTGCCGTCGAGGTGCTGGAACTTCGCGTTGTGCTCCCGATTCGGAGTCGTCAGCACCACCGACCCCGCGCAGATGTGACCGAAGACGACCTCGGCGAACGCGTCGAGTCGTTCGGGGTCGAGGTGCTCGACGACCTCGGTGACCGTCGCCACATCGAAGCCTCGCAGCCGGGAGTCGGTGTAGGTCAGCGCGCCCTGAAACAGCCGGATCCGCTCCCGGCGACGCTCAGACATCGTGTCGAGCTTGAGACGTCGCTCGGCTCGCTCCAGAGCCCCTACGGAGACGTCGACGCCCACCGCGCCGGTCACTGCGGGCTCAGCAATCAGCCGTTCCAGCAGGCGTCCCTCGCCGCATCCGAGGTCGACGACCCTTCCCGCCCCGACGTTCCGCACCGCTTCGAGCACCGAGTCGAGGCGCTGCTCGCCCAAGCGGGCCGGCAGTTCGGCCGCTCGCTCCGCCGCGTCGCGTTCCGCGTCGAGGAGGTCGGTGTCCTCGCCGGCGTCGGCCAGACGGGCCAAAGCCTCCCGGGTGAACTGGCCGAAGCGCAGGTACCGGCGGGTGATCAACCCGGACTCGGGATGGGACCCGAGCCAGTCGCCGCCCCGCCCCAGCAGCTTGTCCACCTCGTCGGGGCCGATCCAGTAGTGCTTGGCGTCGTCGAGCACCGGGAGCAGCACGTAGAGGTGCTCCAGCGCGGAACGCACGGTGTGCCGGCCGGCCAGTCGAGCCGACACGCATCGGCTGTCTCCCCAGGCCGGGAACTGGGGATCGAGCGCGATGGGAGAGCACTCCACGTCGTAGCCCAGAGGATCGAACAGCCGTCGCAGAATCGCCGGCCCGCCCCTCAGCGGAACGACCGGCAGGTCGATCTCCAGATCGAGCGGCCGCGCGACCAGATCAGGGCGATCCTCGCACCTGCCGTTCAATGCCGTGCGGTACAGCCGGCCGAGCGCGACGCTCAATATCGAGGACGCCGCATACGGCCGGTCGCTCAAGTAGGGCTCGAGACCCCGGGCTCGGCGCTGTCTGCGGTGCCGGGCCGAGCCGACGGCATCGACCTCGACATAGGTCGTCGCCGTGCAGCGCTGCTCGGTGGCCTCCGGGTAGAAGACGTGGGCGCGCCCGAACCCGACATCGACCGAGCGCACACGATCAGGATGCTTGTGCAGCAAGTACCCCAGATCGGTGGCGACAGGCGTCGTCGAGGTAAGTGAAACCAGCATCGATTTGCCAGTCAATCCGCTTGCGTTAGGTTTCCGGCGGGCGGACCCCTGGAGATGTCCTCATGCCGACAGCCATTGTGACCGGAGGAGCTAGAGGACTGGGCCGGGTCTACGGCGCAGCCCTGGCCGGGGCCGGGTTCGACATCGTCGTGGCCGACGTGCTGGACACCACCGAGGCCGTCGACGAGATCGAGGCCGGCGGCGGCCGGGCGATCGGCTGCCGAGCCGACGTCAGCTCCGCGGCCGACAACGAGGCGCTGGCCGCGGCGGCGGTCGGCGCGTTCGGCACGATCGACGTGCTGGTCAACAACGCCGCGTTCTACTCCCAGATCGTCCGGGGCCCGTTCAACGAGGTCTCGCAGGATGAATGGGACCGGACCTTCGAGATCAACGTGCGGGGCGCCTGGCTCGCCTGCTGCGCGGTCTATCCCTACATGAAGAAGCAGGGTTCGGGAAAGATCATCAACGTCTCCTCGACCACATGCTTCAAGGGCACCGTCGGTTTCCCGCACTACGTGGCGAGCAAGACCGCGGTCATCGGCCTGACCCGCTGCCTGGCCGAGGAGCTCGGCCCGGACGGGATAACGGTCAACGCGGTGACCCCCGACCTGATACCGAATCCGTCCCTGCGCCCCTCCGACGCCGCCAGCGACCAGTTCGTGGTGGCCGGACGCTCCATCAAGCGCACCCAGGTCCCGGAGGACATGGTCGGAACGATCCTCTACCTCGCCGGCCCCGGCTCCGACTTCGTGACCGGCCAGAACATCGTGGTCAACGGGGGCGCCTTCTACCAGTAGGCGCCCCGTTCCCGGGCATAGCCCGATCGGCTAGCGATCCAGCATCTCCAGCAGGGCTCGCAACGCCCGGGCGCGGTGACTCATAGCGTTCTTGGCGGCCGGGCCCATCTCGGAGAAGGTGAGGCCGCCGGCCTCGGCCGGGGCGAACACCGGGTCATAGCCGAAGCCGCCCGTGCCCCGGCGCCCGGAGGTGATCGCCCCCTCGACGACGCCCTCGGCCACGACGCTGGTGCCGTCCGGGAAGCAGACCGCGGCCGCGGTGCGGAACCGGGCGGTCCGCTGAGACGGCGGCACGTCACGCATCTCGGCCAGCAGCCGGGCCAGATTGTCGGCGTAGCTGGCATCGGGGCCTGCGTACCGGGCCGAGTACACGCCGGGGGCTCCGCCGAGAGCGTCCACCTCCAATCCGGTGTCGTCGGCCAGCGCCGCCGCGCCCGCGAAGTCGCACACGGCGCGGGCCTTGAGCATGGCGTTGCCCATCAGGGTGTCGGCATCCTCGGCAACCTCGCCCATGGCAGCCGGCCGGGGCAGCAGCACGGCCTGTCCCGCCAGCACCCCGGCCATCTCGGCCACCTTGTCGGGATTGGCGCTGGCGCAGACCAGCTCGATCATCGGTTCGAGCGGCGACACGGCAAACCTGCACCCGGCGCGGTCACCGTCAGGGAACCGCCGATCATCTGGGCTCAGGTGCTTGCGCGAGGATGGCCCGCTGCGCGGCCACGATCTCCGAGATCCCCTTCGAGGCCAGGTCCAGGAGCTCGTCGAGCTGGGACCGCGTGAAGGGCCGACCCTCGGCGGTGCCCTGCACCTCCACCAGCTCGCCCTCGCCGGTCATGACCACATTGAAGTCCACGTCGGCGCGGGCGTCCTCGGAGTAGGGCAGGTCCAGCAGCGCCACGCCGTCTATCAGGCCGACGCTCACCGCGGCGCACTCCCCCACCATCGGCGACTCCCGCAGAGTGCCGTCCTGCATCAGCCGGGTCACCGCGTCGTGCAGGGCCAGGTAGCCCCCGCAGATCGACGCGGTGCGGGTGCCGCCGTCGGCCTGAAGCACGTCGCAGTCCACGATCACCTGGCGCCCGGGGAGCGCAGCCAGGTTGATCACCGTCCGCAGCGAGCGGCCGATGAGGCGCTGGATCTCCTTGGTGCGGCCGCCCACCCGGCGGGAGACCCGCTCCGGCGACGATCCCGGCAGCATCGAGTACTCGGCGGTGAGCCATCCGCTGCCGCGCTCGCGCATCCACCGGGGCACGTCGTCGTCGACCGACGCGGTGCACAGCACCCGGGTGGCCCCGAATTCCGCCAGCACCGAGCCGCCGGCCATGGTGGTGTAGTCGCGCCGGAACGTCAGCGGTCGCAACTCGTCGGGCCTGCGACCGTCGGCGCGCCGGCCGTCGGAACCGATGGCGGTCACTGCCGGCGCCTCACACCGTCAGGACCAGACCGGGGCGGGCGACATCCACCTGACCGGCGAACACCTCGCCGGCCTCGGCCAGCTGCGCGCCGGGGTCGCAGCCGGGGGCCAGATGGGTGAGCACCAGACGCCCGACGCCGGCCGCGCTCGCGGCCCGGGCCGCCTGCCGGGCGCTCATGTGGGGGATGCCCTCATCCTCGTGCTCGCAGCCGTGACTGGCGTCGCACATGGCCAGGTCGATGCCCTCCCCCAGCGACCGGAAGTCCCAACCGGGACCGGTGTCGGAGCTGAAGGCGAACGATCGGCGTCCTGCGTCGACTCGGGGCGCCAGCGTCTCCACCGGATGGTCGGTGAGGGAGAAGCTCCACTGCTGGTCGCCGATGGTCACCCTCGACGAGGGATCGATCACGTTCCAGGCCAGAGGGTCGGTCCGGCCCGAGCGCATCACGGTGATGGCCCGATCCATGGCCCGGGTCTCGGCCGTGCCGTAGACGGGGACCTTGCTGCGGGGCACGAACCAGATGAACACGTTGCGGATCACCGGCAGCTCCAGCCAGTGGTCGGGATGGCAGTGCGTGGCGACGATGGCGTCGACGTCGGCGAGGTCTATCGCCTCCTGGAGGGGTCCCAGCGTTCCCGGCCCGCAGTCGAGCAGCACTGCCGTGGAGTCGCTGCGCACCAGGTAGCCGGTGCAGGGGTTGCCGGGCGCGGCGTAGGAGCCGCTGCAGCCGAGGACCGTGACCGTGAGTGTCACGGGACTACTCCCGCTCGGCCTCTTAGCGCTCCTCCTTGAAGACCACGTGCTTGCGGATCACCGGGTCATACTTCTTGAGTTCGATGCGGTGGCGGGTGTTGGTCTTGTTCTTGGTGGTCACGTAGGTGTAGCCGGTGCCGGCGGTGGACCGGAGCTTGATGATGGGACGCTTGTCGCTGGCCATCGACGCCTCCTTGGGTTAGATCTTGCGACCGTTGCGGCGCATCTCGGCCACCACGCTCTCGATGCCCCTCTTGTCGATCGTCTTGATGGCCTTGGTGCTCAGACGCAGCTTGATCCAGCGCTTCTCGCTCGGCAGGTAGTAGCGCTTGGTCTGGACGTTGGGATCCCAGCGGCGGCTGGAGCGGCGATGCGAATGCGAGAGCTGCTTGCCGAACTGCGGCTTCTTGCCGGTCACCTGGCAGATCTTGGACATTCGAGAAAGGGTAGCGAGCCCAGGCCCGCGCGCCACTGGAAGCAGACGAGGGGACTCGGGCCCAGGGCGACTGGAAGCAGATGAGGGAACCCGGTTCCAGGACGACTAGAAGTAGATGATCCGCGAGGCCTGCTCGACCACCTCGTCGAGGTCGCCGGTCCAGGCCCGGCTCGACAGGTACTTCCAGCCGCCGTCGCACACGATGAACACGACCGTGCCGGCGTCGATCCGCTCGGCCACCCGGACCGCTCCGGCCAGGGCCGCGCCCGACGAGAGGCCCGCGAAGACGCCCGCTTCGGCCAGCCTGCGGGTGTGCTCCACCGACTCGCGGGGCCGCACTATGCGCTTGCCGCTCAGCAGGTCCGCGCCTCCCCACTTCTCGTAGACGGGCGGGATGAAGCCGTCGTCGAGGCTGCGGAGGCCGTCGACCATCTCACCGGCGGGGGGCTCCACCGCATAGACCTCGATGTCGGGGTGCATCTCCTTGAGGTAGGTGCCCACCCCCAGCACGGTGCCACTGGTGCCGAGACCGGCCACGAAGTGGGTGACGTCGGGCACGTCGCGGAGGATCTCGGGGCCGGTCGTCTCGTAGTGGACCCGGGGGTTGGCCTCGTTGGCGTACTGGTACAGGAACACCCAGTCGGGCTGCTCCAGGATCATCTGCCGGGCCAGGCGAACGGCCCCGTTGGATCCCTCGGCGCCGGGCGACGGCACGATGTCCGCGCCGAACACCTCCAGCATCTGGCGGCGCTCCGGCGAGGTGTTCTCGGGCATCACCACCGTTATCGGATAGCCCCGGATCCGGGCGATCATGGCCAGGGCGATGCCGGTGTTCCCCGAGGACGGCTCCAGTATCCGCTTGCCCGGTCCGAGGGTCCCGTCGGCCTCGGCGTCGAGCACCATGGCCTTGGCGATGCGGTCCTTGACCGAGCCGGTGGGGTTGGCGCTCTCGAGCTTGGCCACCAGCCGGACGTCGGGGTTGGGGCTCAGCTGCGAGACGTCGACGGCCGGGGTGTTGCCGATCAGATCCAGTGCGTCTCGCTTGAGGGCCATTGCCGTGGTCCTGGGGTAGTTCTAATCCCGAGTAATCCGATCAGGATTATAACTGTGGAACAGCGCCAACGCGGCGGGCACGGTCAGCGCGGAGAGCACTCCCAGCGCGCCCAGCGACCATGCGTAGGCCACCGACAGAGTGTCGGACAGCACAGTGTCGAGGGCGCTGCCGGGATCGTCGAGCAGGCCCCGGACCGCTTCGACGTCACCCGCCCTTCGCTCCACAACCCAGAACAGGACCATCCCCGCGACGGCGGCCCCGTAGGCCCATCCGAGCGAGCGGATGAACTGGTGCGCCGAGGTCACCCTGCCCATCTCGGCCGAGTCGGCCCGGTCCTGCAGCAGCGCCATGCTCGCCGTGGTGATGGTCCCGATGCCCCACCCCAGCAGCACGAAGGCCGCGAACACGAGCGCGTAGGGAGCCGTCATTGCGGCTGCCACCGTGACCGCGGCCGCCCCGGCAGTGAGGATGAACGACCCGATCACCACGACGCTCTGGGCCCGTATGCGCTCCTGAAGCTTGCTGGACACCCACGAGGCCACCGCCCATCCGACCGTCGGCCAGAGCACGGCGAAGGCGGCGAAGGAGAGCGACGTGCCCCTGCCGCCCCTCAAGTACAGCGGCAGGAAGACGCTGGCCCCCGTGCCGCCCGCGATGGACGCGATCGCCACGACGTGAACCGGCCACCACTGGCGCCCGGTGATGTGCGAGATGTGCACGATCGGCCCCGGACGGCGGCGGGAGTGGCGCACGTAGAGCCCGTAGAGCAGCGCCGCCAGCGCAATCATCGCGACGCTCGACCACCGCAGTGACGACGTGGCCAGCAGCAGCGCGGCCGCGATCGCGCCCACCAGGGCCAGGCCGCGCCGGTCCAGCGGCTCGGCCCGGGCCATGGCCTCCGCGGGCACCCGGTTCCAGGCTGTCACCGCGGCCACGGCGGCCACGGGGAGGTTGACTGCGAACACGGCCCGCCAGCCGAGCGTGCTCACCAGTGCCGCGGCCACAGCTGGTCCGCTCACGCCCATCACCCCCCACACCGACGCCACCAGGGCGTAGGCCCGCGGCCGGAGCGTGGAGTCGTAGGCCAGACCTATGCAGGTCATGGCCGTGCCGATCAGCGATCCGGTGGCCAGGCCCTGCACGAGCCGGGCCCCCACCAGCACCTCCATGGTGGGCGCGGCCGCGCACAGTGCGGAGGCGGCCGCGAAGCCGACGATCGCCAGCCGGTAGGCCCGCCTGACCCCGGACCCGTCGATGAACGGGCCGATAGCGAGCACGGCCAGGGCCGCGGCCAGCAACTCGACGGTGATCACCCACGGCGTCAGCGCGACCCGCCCCAGGTCGGCACCGATCTCGGGCAGGGCGGCCGTGACCGAGGTGGCGTTGTAGAAGGCCAGCGCCATCGAGGCCATCACCGCCAGCGACACCGCCCGGTTCTCCGGCGCCAGCAGGCCTCGGGCCGGGCGACTCATCTCACGAAGCTACCGCCGTGGCTCCGCTCGTCCTGTGCCCCGACGGCGGGGAGTCGGCGGCATCGATCGACCGGCGTGAAGCTACCGCCGCTCCTCTGCCCGACCGGTGCCGCGGCCGGCGCCACTCCGCGATCGGTGGCCCCGGGTCAACATCAGTGCAGCGGGCACGGTCAGCACCGACAGCACCGCCATGGCGGCCAGCGACCACATGTAGCCCGCGGCCAGCGCGTCGGCGACGGTGGCATCCACGGAGGTGCCGATGTCGCCGAGCAGGCTGCGGACCAGCTCGGCGTCCCCGGTGCGCCGTTCGACCACCCAGAACAGCACGAGACCGGCGACTGCGGCTCCGTAGGCGAAGCCGAGCGAGCGCAGGAACTGGTGGGCCGAGCTCACCCGGCCCATCTCGGCCGCGGCGGCGCGACTCTGGAGCAGGGCGAGTCCCGAGGTGGTGATGGTGCCGATCCCCCAGCCGACGCAGGCGGCCGCGGCCAGCACGACGGGAATGGCGGCCTCGGCCCCGACGGCGGTTGCGACGGCCACTGCCCCCACGGCCATGAACCCGGAGCCGATGAGGGTGACCGTCTGGGCCCGGACGTGCTGCTGGAGCTTGCCCGAGACCCAGGAGGCCGTCGACCATCCCAGCGTGGGCCACACCACCGCGAACGCCGCGAACGCCACCGAGGAGCCCCGGGCCGCCTTGAGGTACAGCGGCAGGTAGACGCTGGCGCCGGTGCCTCCCGACACCGCCAGAGTTGCCACCACATGGATGGGCCAGAACTGCGGCCCGGTGACGTGCGGCATCCGCACGATGGGCGACGGGTAGCTGCGGGCGTGGACGACGTAGAACGCGGCCAGCAGGATGCCCAGGGCCACCAGCGCGATGCTGTACCACTCCAGATAGGACGTCGCGACCAGCAGGGCGGCCGTGAACGCGCTCAGGATGAGCAGGCCCCGCCGGTCGAGTTGCTCCGCGGCGGCCTGGGCCTCCGACGGCATCCGGTTCCACCCCACCGCGGCCGCGATCAACCCGACGGGGAGGTTCAATACGAACACGGCCCGCCATCCCAGCGTGCTGACCAGGGCTGCGGCCACCGCCGGGCTGCCGATGCCCATGATGCCCCATACCGAGGACATGAGGGCATAGGCCCACGGTCGGGCCGCGTCGTCGAACACCAGGCCGATGGCCGTGAGGGCGGTGCCGATCAGAGCGCCCATGGCGAGACCCTGCAGCAGCCGCCCGGCCACCAGCAGTTCCATCGTGGGCGCCATCGCGCACATCGCTGAGGTCGCCAGGGCGGCCACCACCGTTATCCGGAAGGCTCGGCGAGCACCGAACCCGTCGATGAACGGGCCGATGGCGAGCACCGCTATGGCGGCCGCCACCAGTTCCGAGGTCACCACCCAAGGCAGCAGCGTCACCCGCCCGAGGTCGTCGCCTATGGCTGGGAGCGCGGCGGTTACCGACAGGTGGTTGTAGGAGGCGATGGCCACCAGGACCATCATCGACAGCGCCGCAGCCCGGTACTTGGGGCCCAGCAGGCCCGAGGCCGCGAAGCGGGTCACTACTCGACGCTACCGGCGCGAACCCAGCCGACGGGAATCGGAGCAGTTCTTCGGAACGAGCAGTCCACAGGAACGAGCAGTCCACAGGAACGAGCGGTTCACAGGAACGAGCAGTCCACCGGAACGAGCAGTCCACAGGAACGAGCAGTCCACCGGAACGAGCAGTCCACAGGAACGAGCAGTCCACAGGAATGGGAGCAGCCGATAGAAATACCTGATGCCCGAGCCGACGCTGTTCTTCGAGGACTTCACGCCCGGTGACGTGATCGAGCTCGGCACCTACGAGATGACTGAGGCCGAGATCATCGACTTCGGCCGGCGCTTCGACCCCCAGTACTTCCACACCGACCCGCAGGCCGCGGTGGACTCGCCGTTCGGGGGGCTGATCGCCAGCGGCTGGCACACCGTTGCGGCGTGGGCCCGCCTGTGGATCGACACCGTGATCTCGCGAACCGACAGCCGGGGCTCCGGCGGCATGCAGGAGGTCCGCTGGCTCGAACCGGTGCGGCCCGGCGACTCGCTGGCCGCGACGGTGGAGATCCTCAACACCCGGCCGTCGTCGCGGCATGCGGACCGGGGGACGGTGTTCATCGGCTGCACGATGACCAACCAGCACGGCCGCGTCGTGTTCACCGCCCACGGGCGGGGCCTGATCGGCCGCCGCCACCCGGCCGGCGAAGGTACCTCGGGCCCGCCCGCCCAGGACGCGGCGGATGCCTCCTCCGCGGTGGGGGACGCCGTCGAGGTCGAGTCCGGGGACGGGGTGAAGCTGAACTTGAGGATGATGGGCGGATCAGGTCCTGATCTGCTGGTCTGTCACGCCACCGGGTTCCACGGGCTGGCCTACCGGCCGCTGGCGCAATGTCTCGGGGAGCGGTTCACGGTCTGGGCCCTCGACTTCCGGGGCCACGGCTCGTCGGGCCCGGCGCCGGGCGACGACTACGCCTGGAGCGGCATGGGAGCCGACGTGGCCGCATGCGTCGCGGCCATCGGGGCCGAGCGGCTCTACGGGTTCGGCCACTCGATGGGCGGGGCCGCGCTGCTGCTGGCCGAGCGGTCCCGGCCCGGCAGTTTCGCCGGACTGTTCCTGTACGAGCCGATCGTGCTGCCGAGGGGCTTCTTCGACGCTCCCAACGCCAACCCGCTGGCCGCGGGGGCCCGCAACCGGCGGGAGGTCTTCAACTCGCGGGCCGAGGCCCTGGCCCGCTACTCGAGCCGGTCGCCGCTGGCGGTGATGCGGGCCGATGCGCTGGCCGCCTACGTCGAGGGCGGATTCGTGGACCTGCCCGACGGTCGGGTGCACCTGGCCTGCTCGGCCGAGACCGAGGCCCGCACCTTCGAGGCCAGCGGCGGCCTGCCCACCGAGGAGGCGTCCGCGATCGAAGTTCCCGCCACCGTGGCGGCCGGAACGGCGGTCGCCGCGGTGCCCAACCCCGGGGTCTACGCACCCCCGATCGCCGAGGCACTGCCCCAGGGACGCTTCCGGAGCTTCGAGAACCTCGGGCACCTCGGCCCGCTTGAAGCACCCGGGGTGGTGGCTAACGAGACGATCGGCGCGCTGCTGGGCGACTAGCGGCCGGCGAGGCCACTAGCCGTCGATCGCAACGGGCTCCTCGGTGACCTGGCCGTCCAGGATGCGGAACGAACGCAGCGACGGCTCGGGATGGCGCAACGAGACGATCACGAAGTGCCACGTTCCGAAGGGGTCGAAGCGGGCCGCATCGGCGATGTCGGTGGGTGACGGGTAGTTGGTGGTGTGGGTGTGGGAGTGCATCACACCCATGACGAGCAGGCCCGCGTCGTCGGCGGTTCGCTCCACGTCCATCATCTCCAGCCCGTCGAGCACGTAGATCTCGCGGGACTCCGCCGCGTTGCGCATCGGGAAGAACCGCTCGATCCGGTCCGAGCCGGGCCGTCCGGCGAACAGGCCGCAGGCCTCGTGGGGAAGCCCGTCGATGGCGTGGGCCACCATCGCGTGGTGCATTGCCGCCGACATCTCCAGCATCGCTTCGAACCCTACCGGCGGGCCGCCAGAGGCCGAGCGGGCAGGCCGTAGCGGCCCGGTGTCCAGCGGGCATTGAGCGAGGCCGTGGCCCGAGCGGCCCGTGAGCGGAGCGAACAAGAGCGGGAACCAGTGCGCAAGCCCCACCGGTACCGTGGCTGCCATGGCCAGGTCGCAGAAGCCTCGAGACGTTCCGGCCGGAGCGTCGGTGGTCGCCACCAATCGGCGCGCCCGGCGAGATTTCGACGTCCTGGACACTCTCGAGGTCGGCTTGGTGCTCCATGGCAGCGAGGTCAAGTCCCTGAGGGAGGGCAACGTGCAGATGGCAGGCAGCTGGGCCCGCATAGACCGGGACGAGCTGTGGCTGCACAACGTGCACATCTCCCCCTACTCGCACGCCTCGGAGTCGTTCCGGTCGGAACCGGATCGGGTCCGCAAGCTGCTGGCCCACCGCCGCGAGATCCAGCGCCTCAAGTCACGGGTCGAACAGGAGCGCCTGGCGCTGGTCCCCCTGACCCTGTACTTCGCCGAGGGACGGGCCAAGCTGACCCTGGCCCTGGCCCGGGGCCGCACCCGGGCCGACCGGCGCCGCGACATCCAGCAGCGGGACGCGGACGCCGAGGCGGCCCGCTCGATGGCCGCCGCCCGCCGTCGCCGCTCCGGCCGCCAGCCATGAGCCGCGCCGAGTTGAACGACCGGTCAGCCTCGACGGTGCCGATCTTCGGTCGCTCCGGCCGCCGGCCATGAGCCGCGCCGAGTTCGCGACTGTGGTCGGCCTGGTGGCCACCGCGGTGACCATCGTGCACGTCGTGCCCCAGATTGTGAGGCTGCTGCGCACCGGGCAGGTCGAGGGCGTGTCGGCCGCCTGGGCCTTCGTGGCCCTGACCCTGAACATCGGCTGGATGGCCTATGTGATCGCCGAGGAGTTCTGGATCACCATCCCGTCGATCCTGGTCGCGTTCGTCAGCTTCGGGTCGGCGCTGTACCTGATGTACCGCAACGGCGCCGACGTGCGCCCCGGCGCGCTGATGAGCGCCGCGGTCGCGGTGGCGAGCGTCGGCATCCAGTTGGCCGCGGGATGGACGGTGCTGGGAACCGTTCTGGCTCTGTCCAACGGCTTGTACCTGGGCCCTTCGGTGGTCACGGCGTGGAGGTCTCACACCCCGGTGGGAGTGTCCCCGCTCACCTGGGCGTTGGCGGTGCTCGAGGGCCTGCTGTGGGGCTTCTACGGCGTGGTGGTGGCGGCGGGGCCGATCATCGTGTTCGGAGCCACCGAGGCCGGCCTGTCGGCGCTGGTGCTGCTACGGCTGTGGGTGGCCCGCGACCGGATCCGGGCCGCGCTAGGCCGCCCGGCCTGAGTGTCGGCGGCGGTGGTGAGAGTTCTCGTCAGCGCGGGCGGTAGGCGTCGCGGCGGTGGGCGACGCGGAGGACGACTACCTCCCGGTTTGCGTCGTCGATCCGGTACAGGACCCGGTACGTGCCCCGGCGAGCGCTCCACAGCCCCTCCAGCTCGTCTCGCAGCGCTGCGCCGATCCGGCGCGGATTGTCCAGCATTGGGCCGGTGATCAACTCGATGACCGCCGCGGCCACCGACTCGGGCAACTCCTCGGCGATGGTCGTGGCCGCTGGGCCTGCGACGACTATCTCGTAGCGACCGCCGCTCATGAAGGCCGCAGCGCCCTGACGGCCTCCACGCCACGCACCGAGTCACCCTCGGCGTAGGCCCGATGGGCCTCGGCCAGCTCGTTCACAGCCTCGTGATCGGCCAGCACCGCCAGCGTCTCCTCAAGCGACTCCAGGTCCTCGGGACTCATGAGCACGGCCGCCGGCGAGCCGTTGCGGGTGATCACCACACGCTCGTGATGGCTGCTGACCCGCTCGATGAATTCCGAGAAACGGGATCTGACCTCGCGCAGTGACTCGCTAGACATGTACACAATTGTACCACGGTTCGGTCCGAAGCACCCTCAAGTCGGCGGGCCAAGTGTCAGCCGCCTCAGTATCATGTTGGGTCCCTTCGGGGACGCAGCTTGAAAAGAGACTGCACGAGGGGCTGACCGGTTTCGACGTCGGGACTAGGAGGCCGCGGAGTGCGACCGGAGTTGCTCAGACTCCTTAAACGGGGCAACCAAAGAGACGCCGAAGACGACGCTCTCGTTCTCGCCGCCTGATCAGATCTGATCTAGCAGCTGAGAATCATCGCGACCAGCAATGGCACGCGGGGCCGGACCGCTGCAGCCTGGCACCAGAAGCAGGGGTGGACGGCGGGGAAAGACCCGCCGACAGCAGGCAAAGACCGCTGACACCGGAGAAAAGATCCGGCGGCCGGATCCTCGGATCCGCACGACCCGGCGTAGCGGCAGCCGCAAGCCGCAGACTCGGGAATGGTCGTAGCGAGCCCGGCAACCGCCCGACGGACGGGAGTTCGATTCTCCCCAGCTCCACCACCCAAAACCATATAACCGCAGGTCACAAGGCAATAATTGCGGCCCCCAACAGCCGCAATGTTGGTTACAGTGTCACTATTGCAAGGGTCACCGTAGCTCTAGAGGTGACCTAGCAGCCTCTACGTCGGGTGACAGCGCCGAGGACAGTTGAGCGCTGTGATGGGGGTTCGATCAGTTGGGGTCAGTATCGTCGTGTCATGGTGCGTGCGGACGGGCGGCGGCCCGTCACCCGAGCACACCGTGGCTTCGGCACGGATGAACTCCGCCGGTTGGAGAGGGAAGACCTTCGGAAACTCTGTCATGGCCTGCTCCTGGCCGAGGCAGCCGTCGTCAACGACTACCGCCTCACTGCGGAGATGGATGAGTTCACGGTCACCGTCCCCAGTCTCTGGCATATGCACCGCGTCCTAATGCGCATCTACCACAGGCCGATCGGCAACGAAGACCTAGATGACGCTCGTGCCTTCGCGGCTACGACTGGAGCGATCGAGGCACTGGTGCTCGCAGCCCACGGGATCAAGGAGGGTACTTCGCTGGTAGGACCTGGTCTGACCATCATGTCCGCGGGAGAATTCGTGGACCGCATCACGAGCTCGGCACTAGTGCGGTGGGAGGCGGATCAGCCCTCGCTCGCAATTGACCGCCTAGACCTCATGCTTCATCTCTCGCGTACGGCACTCGTCGATCCTGTAGGTATCGAGTGGCTTCCGTCGCTCGCCTTGAACGAATTGCCGCCAGCACTCACAGAATACGGAATCGAGCCGCAAGATCTGCTGGAGCGCAAGTCCTTTCGGTTGCTCACCGCGACCTTCCGGTTTGGAGGCGACAGGTATGGCGAGGCGTTTCGTGGCAAGCGCCTGCCAGACGCGGTGCTTCATTGGCCAGACGGCTCGCCTACATCGGCGCTTCTTGACTGCAAGGCTGCTTCGTCGGGTTACAGGATGGATGCAGACCATCTGTTGCGATTCATCAACTATTGGGACACCCTCGCACCTCAATTGGACAAAGACGGCCGAGACCTCCGGTACCTGATCGTGCTTTCGTCTTTCTTTCCTGGCCAACAGGGTGATAGGCATCCCTACTGGAATCGTGCTGAAGAGATTGAGGACAAGACCGGCTTACACCTCGCGTACATCACGGCATCTGATCTCGCATGGGCTGCTGCGAGGCTTGAGAGTCATGAGGCCCCTCTCAAGGCAAGACAGGAAATCGACTGGAACGGTGTCCTCGGTAGCGGACTAGTTGAGGCTGGGGATCTTGAAGCTGCTGTGAGCGAGGTGCTGCCATAGTGGGAACTTCGTCTTCGTACCGCGCTCCTCGACAACCTCGCTGGGGTGCGTTTGTCACTGCACTCGTGGCGGGGGAACCGATCGAGCGCATCCGCTCAGAACTCTTCAACGCAGGTTCGGACTGGGAGATCGAGCTATCGGCTCCTGCCGTCGCGACGTTCGCTGAAGCCATCGTCCATCTCCACGGAGAACTTCCCGATCGGCTCGCTCAAGGTGAGCGGGCCGATCTCGTACTGAGTGCGGTCATCGCGGAAGCGCGCCATGCAAGCACCCAAGTGGGGCTCTCAGCAGCTAACGCCCTCGCAGAGCGAGCACTTGCCCGACTGTTGCTCTCAACGGTTCAAGGCGTCACGGACGATCCGAGTGCAGCCGGGCAACAATGGCAGGCGACACGAGGTTCCGCAACAGAACTCGTGGCGAAGTACGCCGGCGAGGTCCTAGGCCAATACGCGCGGTTTGTCACGGACCGCGAAGCCGGGCGCCTTGTTGGTGAGCGCGTCGGCGCTGAGGCGTCGTCCCAGTTGAGCAACGCTCTGGCCGAACGAGCCTCCTCAATCGGCACTACAGCGGCGTCCACAGTCTTTCGGGACACGACAGACGTGTCGAGTGCCTGGGCGGAGGCAGTCACTCGAGCCTTTGAAGCTGGTCGCACACTTCCGCGAGACGTGTCGTGAACGAGTACACGGTGGTCGTGAACGACTGTACTGCAGTCGCGGCAACAGGTGGGCCAATATCGATCCGAAGTCAAGACACATTGCAGGGTCAGCGCAATTTCATGCTCAATTTTCGCGATGTGACTGCTGGTTTGCCACGACAGCTAAACGAGCGAGAAATGGACCTTGCAGAATCAGCAGGACACATCTTCGCCATCGATCTCGCATGTCCGCGTGGGCGCGGCGACGTTGAATGGGCACGTTCAATTGAGGCGCACCTGCCAGTTCGCGATCCTCATTTCTGGAACGAGATCTCTCCGCAAGTCGAAGCGATCTTCACCGACTTCACCCAGGACCGTCTTCGACTCCATTTCCATGCTAATCATAAACCGGAGCCATCGCCGCGGCAGCGCACGAAGCCCTTCTCGGCCTTCGATTGCATCGCGCTGATCTCGGGCGGGGTTGACAGTTTCGTCGGTGGACTGTCTCTCCTTGATGGTGGCCGTCGTCCCCTTGGAGTGTCTCATACGGCCGCTGGAGCGACCACGCAAGCACAGGCGAGCGTTGCTGAGACACTGGCTGCGAGACGACCGGGATTCGAGCGAGTCGGATTCACAGCGAAGAAGTACGGTAGCACTCTTCCGCATCCAGAGTCATCTCAGCGCAGCCGGAGCTTGCTGTTCCTCGCTATGGGGAGTATCGCTGCAAGCGTATCGAACACTGAGGACGTCTTCATTAACGAGAACGGCATCATGGCCATCCATCTTCCCATGACTGCGGCGCGGCTAGGGAGCTTGTCGACGCACACGGCTTCACCTAGCGTACTTGAGCGCTTGAAAACTCTACTGAGCATGATTCTTCAGACGCCCATCGAGATCCACAACAATCTGCTTGCAAATACGAAGCCTGAAGTCGTCAAGATCGGCTGCTCGCTTGATGCTGAGGCGAACCTCCTGAAGACAGTTTCTTGCTGGTCGATAGGCCGCACGAGTCGCCACTGTGGCGTATGTGCGCCGTGCCTTATGCGTCGTATTAGCTTTGAACATCACGATGTCTCGGATGTCGCCTACGACGTCGACGCCTTTCGCGAGGTCGCAGTGCTTGAGAGCGAATTCGCCTGCGATAATCTTACGCATCTGATTCGCGTCATTCGTGACCTTGACGCCCTGTCTGACCTTGAACTCCAATTGAGCTACCCCGAGTTGCTAAACGGAGGCACGCGTCTCAGCCTTCCAGATACGATCAACCTCCAACGACGCTGGGCTCGCGAGGCATCGAATGTCCTCTCCCAATATCCAGTTCCGGCGATGATGCAATGACGCGCGTCACGCTGGGAGAGTTCAAGATGGCCGCGAGAAACCGGATGCTGCGGCGTGACGCTGCTGGCGCGAGCCGTGGGTTCCCCACACCATTCCCCATGGCATCACGTGCAGTGCGGTGCTTTCATCGCCGCGGTGCTGCTGAAGCCATTGCTGAACTCAACGGCGTGATACGTCGAAGTGGCTACTGGGGACCAGGTGGGCGGCCACAGGCCCGTCGATGGGCAGAGACGATCATCGAGTGTTTTGAAACATACATCGGCTGCGCCTCTAGCGACAATCGAGCAACCCTCGACATGTCCATATCAACCGATGTTGAGGTGGGCAACAACGCGATTGGCGTGTCGCTTGACGTTGTACTTCTTGATCCTCATGGCTATGTGGGGAGGTATCTACTCTGGGACACCCCCGAACTGACTCGAGACGACGCAGAACTACTAGCAGCTCTGGTGGTAGGCGCCCTCCAGAAGGAATTGGGCGTCGATCGCGTTGTCGGAGCTGAGGTGTGGCACCTCCGAACGGGCAGCCAGATGTCGATTGCTAGCGCCACCGCATTAGCCAGGCTTGACGAGATCGAGAGAATCGTCAACCACTACTTGTCATAGGTGATGCTTGGATGATGCTGTACGTCGACAAGGGCAGGGCATCAGATTCGCCTGTGCGCTGAGGTACTGGCTCAGGTCACAACCGGCGAGGTGCCGAGATGGATGTCATCATCGACGGCTTCCAGCAGGTAATCGGCGGAACTGCTGTCGCCAGCTCCGTCGGTGACGGCCGCCTCACGTAACGCGGCCAGGAACTCATCTCCGGAGGCGAACACCGGGCCGCGCCTGACCGCGGCTCGGTGTTCTACGATCTGCTGCTCACCGGCCTGCCACTCGTCGGTCCAGTTACCACCATTGGTCCTCGCCCCGCTGGGAGCACGGACGAAGAAGAATGCCGTCGCTGGTCATTTCGACATCCGACTCGTCGCCTTCGCCAAGACGCGCTTGGCGCCTGAGGGTCTTGGGAACCGTCATCCGGCCATCGGACCTCAGCGTCACCACACCACGATCCTATTCATTCAGCCGATCCCGGGACCCGGAACACCACCGCCGCCGCGGGTCCGGCGTCAGCGAACATCGGGGATAATCCTGGTCACCGGTCCCGGAGCGGTCTTCGACGGTGTCGGTCTGTGTCAGGGTCTGGCTGGGATCAGGGATCGATCACGGGAACGCGGGCGAGGGTCACTTGGAAGCCCATGCGGCGGAGGCGGCGTCTGAACTCTCGGAGGTTGACCTTCGAGAAGAAGGGGAGCTTCGCGGAGGGGGATTCGTTGTTCCATGGCCCGATGATCGCGTACACGACTTCCCAGTCAGCGGCGACAACGTCCTCCTTCGGGAACAGCCTCTGGAAGTCCGGGTTCGAGCTGCCGATCTTGGATCGGACCCTTGCTCGATAGGCCTCGCTGTCGATGAGAAGTTCTGCTGACACGTAGCCTTGACCGAAGAGGTGGCTGAGCGCGCTCGATGCGAACTTGCGCTTGACATGCACAAGTTGCCGGTCGCGGGTGAGGATGTCGCACACCTCGATTGGGCTGGTTCTCCCGGACACGCTGACGGTCTTCTTGTCGAGGAGTATGTGATCTGCGGGCTCCGAGGCTTGCTCGTTATAGGTGCCTTCGTCGATTTCCTTCAGAGTGCCCTCGTCCGACTCACGCCTTGACGGTGGCAGTACCACGGATGAGTCAGGGATGGCATCAACGTCCTGGTCCAGTTGGGCGAGGTAGTCCGGTTCGATCTGGTAGAACGTCCCTTCCTCGATCAAGAAGGTGTCGCCCCTGGCGACGATCTGGCCGTCTAGACAATCGCGCATCGACCACCGATCAGTCACGTTGCCACTTCCGTCGATTGTCTCGACGTGAATCGTCGGGAGGTGCTCGACGAGATCATCGACACCGACCAAGTCGGCGATATCCCTCGTATTCGGATCGACGAAGTCCTCGGTCGCGCCGGATGGACTCGTGACGCGTACGGCCGCGACGAGATCGTAGTCGTGCACACCGGGAACAGAGAATGACCACGCGCTCGGGTCGGCGCGAAGACTGGCACGGAGTTGGTCGGTAAGACTGGCGATCTTGCCGGGATCGGTGATGCCCTGGCGTTGGTCGATGAATGGGAACCGTCGTCGGTAGTCGGAGCGCTCGTGGGCACGAGCGACGTCGCGGCATAGATCGCCGAGTTGGTCGAAGCTTGTACGGCGCGCGACACGCAGGCTGTCGGTTCCGCGAACCCGGCGAGCCAGCGCGGCGTCACGCGGTTGTCCGGTAATGCCAGCAAGCTGATCGGTGTCCGGATTCAGATCGAAGTCTTCAAAGTCGGTGCGTCGGTTCGCTTGGCGAATCGTACGCATGGTGTTGGCGGCGACGGTCTTGGACTCGACCTGGTGGACGCGGGGCGCAGCGTTGAGTTCGTCAGCGGTCGTGTCGCCTTGGTAGAGGAGGTTGAGCGCGACGCGTAGTCCATAGCGGGGATCGACGATGTCGCGGCGAATCCGGAAACGACCGCTGAGACCAAATGGGATTGCATACAGTCGCTCGACTCGGAAGAGGACCTTGACGACGACGACTGCGCAGTCCTGCGCTGAGCCGGCAACCTCTATGGGGTCGCCGCCGAATCCGTCCTCAAGGAACTCGACCCACGACGGTCGCCGGGTTTCGCCCTTCCACAGGTACATGCGCGCCGACCAAGAGGGTCGGAGGTTCTGAGGACTCTGGAAGTCGCGAGTGGCATCAACGGTGCCGAAGCGCTCAGGATCGATGACTTGGTCGAAGTCGTCGATCCGTTGACCGTTGACACTTCGTTGTATGGCGTAGATCGTCAGGCTGTCGGCGGTCACGGCCAAGTCCTGGAAGGGCGGGGGACGCTGGCCGGGGCGACGATGTTGCTGTCACGAGAGCAGCCGTTCCGCCCCGGGATGCGCGCCTCGCCCCCGCCTACATTGCGAACGACCTCCCTCGCGTACTGGATGGCCTCTGCCTGGACATTGGCCTGCTCAGACGAACGCTGGGCATATGCACCCGTCGCGTCCCACCCCCCATCAAGGCTGCGAACGATGTGGCGGTCATTGGGATTCGGCATTCTGAGCCTCCCTCGTTCGTGTTCGTGTGCGCCGTCGCCCGCATCTCCCGAAGAGATCTACGACTCCGACCCCTTAGCAGGTTACAGCAATGAAATTACAAGTCACAAACAGACGTTCGCAACAACAGGCAGCTCACAGGTCAAAGCAGCTGTCTTGAATCGAGGATCTCTGCCCGATCTGCACTCAGGAAAGCAGAGTCTTCTAGCCTCTCGGCGTGCTGACGCTTCCCCAGCTTGAGCGGCATCTGTTCGCAGCCGCGGACATCTTGCGGGGCAAGATGGACGCCTCCGAGTTCAAGGAGTACATCTTCGGAGCGCTGTTCCTGAAGCGGGCCAGCGACGTGTTCGACGAGGAGCGCCAGCGAGTCATCGAACGCGAGCAGGCTCGGGGCCGGACCCTGGAGGAAGCCGAGCGGCGGGCTGACGATCCAGACTTCTACGACGACGCGTTCTTCGTGCCCGACCGCGCCCGCTGGACCTACCTCCGGAATGAGCTGCACCACCAAGTGGGCGACGGGCTCAACAAGGCGCTGGGTGCGCTGGAGGAGGCCAACCCGTCGCTGGAAGGGGTGCTACAGCACATCGACTTCAACCGGCGAGTGGGCACCACGACGGTATCGGACAAGAAGTGGCGCGACCTGATCGATCACTTCTCGAAGTACCCGCTACGTAACTCGGACTTCGAGTTCCCCGACCTGCTGGGTGCGGCCTACGAGTACTTGATCCGGGACTTCGCTGACTCTGCCGGCAAGAAGGGCGGCGAGTTCTACACCCCCCGTCCGGTGGTGCAGTTGATGGTGCGTCTGGTCGACCCGCAGCCGGGCATGAGGATCTACGACCCATGCTCAGGCTCGGGCGGCATGTTGATCTATGCCCGCAACCATGTGGCCGACAACGGCGAGGACCCCAACAACCTGGTGCTGGCCGGCCAGGAGAACAACGGCACCACCTGGTCGATCTCCAAGATGAACATGCTGCTACACGGCATCCGTGATGCCGATTTACGCAACAATGACACCCTCACCAACCCCGAACACGTCAGCGGCGGCGAGCTCGTGCGCTTCGACCGGGTGATTACCAATCCGCCGTTCAGCCAGAACTACGACAAGGCCTCGCTCACCCACACCGAGCGCTTCCGCTACGGATATACGCCCGAGGGAGGCAAGAAGGCCGATTTGATGTTCCTGCAGCACATGCTGGCCGTGCTCAAGCCCGACGGAATTGTCGCCACGGTCATGCCCCACGGTGTGTTGTTCCGCGGCGGCACCGAGGGCGATATTCGTCGGCGGATCATTGAAGATGACCTTCTCGACACCGTGATCGGCCTCGGTCCGAACCTCTTCTACGGCACCGGCATTCCGGCCGCGATCTTGATCTTGCGGGCAAGAGGCTCCAAGCCGCCCGAGCGCCGGGGAAGGGTGCTGTTCATCAACGCCGACCGCGACTTCCACGAGGGCCGGGCCCAGAACCACCTTCGCCCCCGAGACGAGGAGAAGATCACCGCTGCTTACGGCGGCTTCGCGGATGTGGACGGATTCGCCAAGGTCGTAACCGCCGAGGAGCTGGCCGACAACGACTTCAACTGCAACATCCGTCGCTACGCCGACAACTCCCCGCCGCCCGAGCCTCAAGACGTCAGAGCCCACCTCCACGGCGGGGTCCCCATGGCCGAGATCGACGACGCCAAGGAACTGCTCGACCGTGCCGGTCTCGACGTCACACTCCTGTTCGCGGACCGCGGCGACGGATACGCCGACTGGTGTCACAACATCCCATCACCTTCGGGGCGGGAGTCGGCGCACACTGCCATCGGCTATGCCGTGTCACAGCGGGCAGCAGCAAGCCCGTGGCCTCGATGGTGGAGCGACACAGCGGAGCCCACGCTGCACTCCGTTCCCGAACGCAGCAGCCTCGTCGGTCTACGCCACCAACTTGTCGAGGACTTCACGGCCCATATGGCGGTGATGGGCATGGATCGTTTCGAGGCTGCTGGGATGGCTGCCACCTGGTGGGAAGCGAGCTTCCACGATCTTCAGACGGCGACTAGTCGTGGCTGGAAGGCAGTGATCGAGGCCTGGCTCACCACCGCCGAAGCCAGCCAAGACGACAAGAACGCTCCTGACCTAGCCGACCAGACCGCCATCAAGCTGCTCGCAGGGCCGCAGCTAGCTTCCCGTGCCGAGCTACGGGACGCTGTAGCGAGTCTCGACGCTGAGATCAAGGCCGCCGAGGCCACTGGCGACCAGGAGGACGAGTCTGACGAGGACGGCCCGAGCCCAGCCGAGATCAAGAGGATGAAGTCCGAACGAACCAAGGCCAAGAAGACACTCAAGATCATGGATGCCTCACTGCTAGCGTCAGCCCGCACCACCCTCGACAAGATGCCTCCTGCTACCGCTCACACCCACGCCATCAAGGTGCTCCGCGGCCGGATCGAGAGGCTTGCGGCAGACCACTTCGCTGATCTTCACCGTGGCACCATGGCCTGGTACGACAACCTTGTTGACAAGTACGGAACCACCCTTCGGGAACTCGAAGCCCAACGCGATGAAGCTGACGCTCGCCTCTCTCGACACCTTGAGGAGATTGGCTATGGGTGAGTGGAGGGCGTTGTGCGAAATCATCCAGAAACCACAGGCTGGCTACTGGGGATTTGGCGAGCGCTCTGTTGTGGCCACCAGCGCTGCCAGGGTGGTCAGGAATGGCGATGCCGCGAGTTCGCGAAGGATCTCGACGGCTAGGCTCCCGCTCCGATGGTTCACTCCTTATGAGGTCGACAGGGCCCGATTGCAGATCGACGACACGGTTCTCGTCTCATCTGGAGAGGTTGGCTCCGCTAGCAGAGTCGTAGGATTGGATGCGCGCCACCCGTCCCTCGCATCCAACTTCGTACGACGAGTTCGAGCGGCCGACGGACACGATCCGGCTTGGCTCGCACATCTTCTCCAATTGACAGCAAGCAAACTCGCTGCCGAGAGATACTCAGGTGGAACGGCCATCCAAAACCTCAGCGGCGATTTCTTTAGACGCTACAGAGTCTGGGTCCCGCCCTTAGAGGAGCAGCGGCGGATCGCAGAGGTCCTCGACACCATCGACGAGACCGTCGATGCCACCGAACGCATCATCGCCAAGCTCACCGTTGCCCGACTCGGGCTAATGCGTGAGCAGCTCGCCCCGGGCATGTCTATGTCACCGCCGCCTGGATGGGAGATGTTGAGTATCGAGGAACTATTGGGACACCACGATCCCGCCATGAGAAGCGGACCCTTCGGCAGCGCGCTGCTTGCATCTGAACTCGTTGAGGAAGGGGTGCCGCTCTTGGGCATTGACAATGTCCAGCCTGAACGCTTCGTCGCCGACTATCGCCGGTTCGTTACCGCTGCCAAAGCGCATGAACTGCGCCGATATCGGGTCTTTCCGCGAGATCTCATGATCACAATCATGGGCACCGTCGGACGCTGTTGCATCGTGCCTGAGACCATCGGCAACGCATTATCCAGCAAGCACGTGTGGACCTTGACACTCGACCCAGCGCGATACCTGCCGGAGCTTGCCTGTGTACAGGTGAACAGCAGCCCTTGGGCGCTCGCCCACTTTGGCCGCGACGCACAGGGCGGGATCATGTCTGCCATCCGCTCCGAGACTCTTTGCTCCCTGCGACTCCCGACTCCGCCGATGGCTGAGCAACGAAGAATCTGGGCTGTCCTGCAAGCCGCCGCCAGCGAGATAGAAGCCCACGTCGCGGAAGCAAGAGCACTGCGGCAGATTCGTTCCGGCCTCGCAGCTGATCTGCTATGGGGTCGTGTCCGGACGGTGGTGTCGTGACGTCAGGACCGGAATGGGAGCTGGTCGAGGCGCCGCTGCTGGAGTATCTGCTCTCACTCGGTTGGGAGACGCTGGCCTGGTCCAAGCGGCGACCCGAAGACCACGTCTCCCGTTCATCGGATCGGGATGGGTTGCTTGAGGAGAGGCTCAAGTCTGCGCTGTTGACCAACAATCGGGGACCGGACGGCCAAGAATGGCTTGACGACAGTCGCATCGACTTAGCGGTTGCGGAACTGAGATCGTTGCCGCTGGGAGTGAAGCTGTTGGAGGCGAACCGCGGATTGACCGAATTGCTGTTAGGCGGCGTATCCGTCCCTGGGCTTGAGGGGTGGGACGGCGGGCGAGATCAGACCATCAACTACGTCGACTGGGACAACTGGGAGGTCAACGACTTCCTTGCCGTTTCGCAGTTCACTGTCGCAACATCTGGGCAGGCACCAAGCATCCGGCCTGATGTCACCTTGTTCGTCAACGGGATCCCTCTTGTCGTCATCGAGGCCAAACCGCCTGGCTCTGAGAGCGCGATTGTTGACGCCATCGATCAGATTCGTCGTTACGCCAATCAGCGTGGCAGCGAGGTTCCTGAGGGTGCGGAGCAGCTTTTCTGGACGAGTCAGTTCACAGTGGCGACCACCGGGGAACGGGCGGAAGCGGCAACGTTTTCGGCGCTGCCTGAGCATTACATGGCGTGGAAGGATCCGTATCCGTTCACCGTCGCGGAGGTCGCGGCGTTGCTGGGCAAGGCCCCGGAGTCTGTCACCGAGCAGGAGTTGCTGGTGGCTGGGATGCTGGCTCCAGAGCGGATTCTTGACATTGTTCGCCATTTCACGCTGTTCGTGGATGCCGGCTCGGGCCGCAAGGTCAAAGTCGTCGGCCGCTACCAGCAGTATCGGGGTGTGCACAAGGCGTTGCGCCGGCTGGTTGAGGGCGACACTCGGCCCGCTGATGGCCATGTCGATCGTCGAGGTGGCATTGTGTGGCACACCCAGGGTTCGGGTAAGAGCCTGACGATGGTGTTCCTGATCCGAGCTATGCGCAGCCATCCGGACCTGCGCCGGTTCAAGATCGTCATGGTTACAGACCGCACCGAGCTTGAGCGTCAGCTGCGCGACACGGCAGCGCTGACGGGTGAGACGGTCAGGGTTGCTCGCAGCGCGGCCGAGGTGCGGAACCTGTTGAGCCAGGACGGGCCGGGTCTAGTCATGGCCATGATCCAGAAGTACCGCGACACCGGGGACGGTGACGGCGAGGGCCTAGGCACAGACGAGCAGTTCGACACGATCAACGAGTCGGGCGACATTTTGGTGCTGGTCGATGAGGCCCACCGCTCTCAGGCCTCGACTCTTCACGCCAACTTGATGAACGCCCTACCGAACGCAGCCCGGATCGGCTTCACCGGCACTCCGATCATCATGGGGCACCGCAAGAAGACTCTGGAGATCTTCGGGGGCTACCTCGACCGTTACACGCTGCGCCAGTCCGAGGCCGACCGCTCCACGGTTCCGATCTTCTACGAGGGCCGCATCACCGACGCGGCCGTGAAGGGCGCCTCCAAGATGGACGAGTTGTTCATGCGGTGGTTCGACGGCCTCACCGAAGACCAGCGCAAGACCCTCCAGCAGCGGTACGCAACCGCCGCCCAAGTCCTGGAGGCCCCCGAGCTCATTGAGGCCAAGGCCAAGGACATGCTGCGCCACTACATCGCCACGGTGATGCCCGATGGCTTCAAGGGCATGGTCGTCGCTACCAGCCGCAAGGCGTGCCTGCGCTATCACGACGCCCTCGTGAAAGCCCGCGACGAGATCGTTGACGAGTTAGAGCAGCACGCCGGGTCGCTCGACGGCATGAGCGAGTCGCTCGACACCGACGAATCGTTCCTGCGCGCAGCAGCGGCGCAGATCGAGTTGATCCGCGCCCTGGACTTCGCGCCGGTGATCTCCGGGGACCACAACGACCCGCTGCACTACGCGCCGTGGACGGACAAGCAATCCCAGCAGGCCCGCATCGACCGCTTCAAGCTCCCTCTCGGACCCGCTGACGACGGCAACCACAGCCCGCTGGCCCTGCTGATCGTCAAGTCGATGCTGCTCACCGGATTCGACGTGCCCCAAGCCCAGGCCATCTATCTCGACCGGATGATCCAGGAAGCCGAGCTGCTCCAAGCCGTCGCCCGAGTCAACCGCACCGCACCCAAGAAGGACTACGGACTGGTGGTCGACTACTACGGCGTGTCTGCCCAGCTCACGCAGGCCCTCGCCGCGTACACCATCGACGACGGCCAGATCGATCCCGATGTCGACGGCGCGCTCCGCCCGCTCACTGCCGAGATCGACAATCTGGAGCCTCAACGCGAGCGCGTTCGCCAGGTATTCGTGCAGCAGGGTGTCGAGCCGGCCGCCAGCGAGGACAGCATCGACGCCTGTGTGCAGCTGCTCGCCGACGTGAAGCTGCGGGCCGAGTTCGATGTGGCTCTGCGGCTGTTCCTCAGCACCTTCGACACGGTGCTGCCCAGGCCCCAGGCTCTGCCCTTCGTGGAGGATGTGACCCTCTTCGGCGAGATACAGATCGGTGCTCGCCGCCGCTATCGAGACACTCCCGACGGTGACTTCGATCCGCACAAGTACAAGGAGAAGGTCCGCACCCTGTTGGACCGCCACATCACAGCCCTCGACCTCAGCCGCAAGATCGAGCCGGTGCGCATCACCGCCTCCGACTTCGCCGACCACATCAGCGAGATCGGCTCAGCGAGGGCCAAAGCGTCGGAGATGGAACACGCCATGCGCTTCCACATCCGAGAGCACCTCGACGAGGACCCCGTCTACTACCACAAGCTCTCCAAGCGGATCGATGAGATCCTCGAGAAACTCAAGGAACGCTGGGAGCAGATCGCCTTCGAGTTCCAAGAGCTCATCGACGAGGTCAACGCCGGCCGCACTGACGAGAACCACACCGGCCTCGACCCAGCCACCGAACTGCCCTTCCACAACATGATGGCCGAGAAGCTCGCCAGCTCCGCTCCGGATGCGGCTGACGAGTTGATCAGCCTGGCCAGCGACCTGGTAACCAAGATCCGCCGGATCATCGGTGCAGTCGGCTTCTGGGACAACCCCACCAAGCAGGACGACCTCCGCAAGACCATCAAACAGATACTCGACGCCAGCGACCTCTTCCCCTACGACAGCCTCGACGAACTGGCCGTGGAACTAGTAGCCCTGGCCAAGGCCAACCAGCACCGCCTCAAATGAACGTCATCACCGATCACACCTCTCCCCCACTGCACGATCTGGACACCCTCGTGTTCGACGACCTGGTGCTCACGGTGGCGCCCGCCGGCAATCGCAAGACCATCGAGATCGTCGTCGAGCGCGACGCCTCCCTTGTCCTCAAAGCCCCGCCCACAGCCACCGTCTCGCAAGCGGAGCAGTTCGTCAAGTCCAAACAAGAGTGGATCTACCGCAAGCTCGCCGACAAGGACGCCCTCACCGGCCCACCCATCGTCAAGCAGTTCGTGGAAGGCGAAGGCTTCGCCTACCTCGGCCGCAACTACCGCCTCACCCGCACGCACGACGCCGACGAGACCGAAGTCCGCCTAGAGCGCGGCCGCTTCCACCTCCCGGCTTCCCAAGCCCACCAAGGCGCTGTTCTCATGCGTCGCTGGTACACCGAAGTCGGAGGCCAGTGGCTTCAAGAGCGCGTTCGCCCATGGGCTGCTCGCCTTGGCGAAGACACCGCGACGGTCGATGTCCGCGATCTCGGCTACCGCTGGGGCTCTGTCCGCCCATCCACCGGCCCCCAGCACATCAACATGCACTGGGCCACGGTTCAACTCCCCCCAAGTCTCATCGACTACATCCTGGTCCACGAGCTAGCCCACCTGCGAGAGCCCAACCACACCCCCGACTTCTGGTCCACCGTCGCCCGCCTGATGCCCAGCTACGAGCAACACCGAGCAACCCTCGCCACATCCGGCAAGACCACCTGGCTGGGACCGACATCTGACTCCACGCAACAACTGCCCGTTACCCGACCATCAACCTGTCCGTGCTAGTGTCATCGCACATACCATCTACTCAGTTTCCGCACGGAAAGTTCCCCCCATGCACGCCAACACGCTGACGAGCTTAGCGATCCTCCGCGTCACTATCGACCACGGCGGAGATTATCTCAATTACTTGCAACCACTTGCCTTACAGGTTCTCGCAGATGAGCGACCAGAACCGATTACTACAGAGATAATGCGAAGCCACGTTCTAGATAAGTTCGGTCTCATCATTCCAGACCCTACGATCCAGCTAGTACTAAAGCGAATCGCCCGAAACCATCCAGTTAGACGAGACCACGGTGTCTATCGCATCAGCGGAACTATTTCCGATCCCGGTCTCACCAGTAAACGGGAGGCGGCAAAGTCCCAAATTGAGAAGGTAGTTTCAGACCTCTATGATTGGTCGCAGAACACCGTTAGCCCGCTCACTGATCTCGACGACGGCGTGCAAGCCATCTGCGCGTTCTTGGATAAATTCGATGTTACCTGTTTGCGGGCGTATCTCCAGCGAACGACTATTCCTCCACTCGAGGGAGACCATGAACAAGACATCGTCTTGGTGAGTAGCTATGTGCGGCACATCAGCGACACTGATACAGATCGCTTCGGTGATCTCTTGGTGTTGATTCAAGGGCACATGCTCGCGAATGCTCTCCTATGCCCAAACCTTGCAGAAGCTCCACGCACATACCAGAACGTAACATTCTATCTGGATACGCCACTAGTTCTGGATATTCTCGGCTTGGATGCTGAGTCCAAACAGAGAGCGATGCGTGAGTTGGTCGATATCTTGGTTGAGTTAGGCGGAGATGTGGCAATATTCTCTCACACTCGAGGGGCGAGGTTATTCGCGTCCTGCGTGCAGTCGCAGACCAGTTGGACAGGCCAGAAGTTAGTTCTGATCGCGGAGTCGTCATAGCGTCTCGACGTCGTGAGATCACGCGGGCTGACATGCTGTTATTCGTCGAGGTTCTCGATGAGAAGATCGCCGAAGCTGGAATCGATCTGCGCCCCAACCCCAAGTATCAAGAGCAGTTCCAGATCGATGAGGGTGCATTTGAAGACATTCTTGACGAGGGTGTTTACTATCATAATCCTAGGGCTAGGCAAGACGATATCAACTCCGTCAGAAGCATCTATGCCATTCGAGGTAACCGGGCACCGACTCTCATTGAACGGTCACGTGCTGTTCTCGTTACTAGCAACGCTGCTTTTGCGGGCGCAGCATGGAACTACGGCCAGCGTTATGAATCATCCCGCGCAGTGTCCAGCGTTATTACCAACTTTTCGCTTGCAAATACGAGTTGGCTAAAGAGTCCCATGAAGGCCTTGTCTCTTCCGCGCACTCAGATGCTCGCCTTTGCATATGCCGCAATGGAACCAACAGAAGAGTGGCTCTCAAAGTTTGTGACAGAAGTTGATCGTCTGCAGGCGAAGGGTACCATCTCTGAACGTGATCATCAGCTGCTCAGAAGTAGCCCGATGGTTTACGAAGAGCTGATGTACCTCACACTAGGCGAGGATGTGGCGCTCAACTCTGAGACGATCGTCGAGACTTTGTCACGAGTCTCAACTGAGATTCGCAAAGAAGAATTGGAAAAGCTGAGCGCGGAGAGTCACGCACATAGCCAAACCAAGGAGTCCTTATCTCGTGAACGATCAGAACGGGAGCGAATGATCGCAAACCTCGTCACGAGATGTGAGCATCGAGCCCGCAAGATCGCGAGAGGTGTAGCGGTATTCGCGTTTCTGCTGGTCGCGTTGATATTGCTTGGAGGCGTTGTCTTGCGTTCGGTGTCTCCGACTCTGGGATGGAGCCTAGTGTCGATATCGATCCTCGCAACCGCGTTTGAAGTTGCTAGTTTCACATTCGGTACTTCGATTCGTGGACTACATGATACTACACTTGAGTTTGTTCAACGCCAGCTCCTACGGCGCGAGTCGGACGCTCTTGAGATCGACCTAGAGGCTGTGATCCATGGTGAAGCGTCGTCGGACGATGGAGTTGAACGATCGAACTGAATGCCGACTTCACGTCTAGCGAAGATTGATTGCTGCTTATCGAACATCGGAGACTCCCACGGGTCTGGTGGAGTTGCACGCTGAGCTGACCGTCCAGGAGGTTCTACGCCGCGGCGAGCAACTAGCGAAGATCGATGCCGACTCGGAGGCCCCGGAGTGGGAAGCGCTACGCGAGCACAATGTCGACGAACTGCAGGCCGCTCGCTCGCTGTTGTGGGCGGCGTCGGACTGGCTGGAGGCTGACGACGTGTTGGACCTGGTCGCTACCGCGGTCCACCGGATGGGATGGTCGCACTTGCGGGCACGGGATCTGTTCTCGGAGCTTCTCGGCAACGACGGGGAGCCCGAGAGGCTTGCTCGTGCCCGCCGCCGGCCGAGTGCGAGTGAGCGTCGGGGGGAGGCTCGACTCGCAGCAGCGACCGTCCTGCGGACCCTGACCAGAAGCCATGAGACATATCGCCATCGCCGCAGCGTTCGCGAGCGTTCCTCTGCGTTCCTTGGCCGTCGGACGTCTCCGGCGGCGGCGCGTCGACCCGCCATTATTGGCGGACTCGCACCCCTTGTGAGGTGGGCGGCACTGCTAGTGCAAGCGTGTGGCGGCCAAACTGACCCAGAAACGCCGTCGCGAACGGTCCCCACCAACAACCGAGCCCGAATGACCTCCGACACCACCGGACACAGCCCCGACACCGGACTCCGAGCCCCGTCGCTCTCCAGCCAGGAACACATCCCGAATGACGAGGAATGCAACCCCTCAACGAACCGCCGTTCCCTTACAGAGCACCCCCGCCGGTCTGGGCGGTTCGACCGCCGCCTAGGCCTGAGCTCTTTGCAGCGGTCGAACCGCCAGGGCTCTCGGGGAGTTCGTCCCTTGCAGCGGTCGACACCGTCCCGCAGCGGGATCACCCGGCTCGGGCGGCCCCGCTGGGCCGTTCGACTTCGCCGGTCTTGACAAGACAAAGCCGCCGAGACGACAGCGGATTGTGCATCATGCGCCCCGGCAGGCGCCACCACCGGCCTCTCCTACCCGGTCCCTCCCCGCTGCCGACACCAAGTGTTGGGTCGCGTTCGAGCAGGTCAGCACAGGTGCGTTCGCGAGCGTTCGCGAGCGTTCGCGTCTCGTCTCTAGGTTGCGGGCATGGCTCAACACTGCCTGACCCGCACGACAGGCGGCTCACGACTGGTATCGAGGTACCCAACGCTCCCACCGGAGGAAGTCCATGCTCGCGACCTCACGACCCGAACGCCAGATTCTGCGGGTCGCCGACCTCCAAGCCCAGCTTGGGCTGTCAAGAACAACCATCTGGCGCCTCCGGCGAGCGGGCGAGTTCCCCCAGCCCATCCGACTCAGCGCCAACGCCGTCGGCTGGCCCGCCCACCTCATCGACGAATGGCTCACAGCACGTCCCGAGGCGTGACTAGAAGCACAAGCTCACTCAAGGGGCCCACCAACGGGCCTCGATCCGATGGCGAGATCTACTTGATATCGAGGGTCCTGCCCTCTACACGCAGAACCACCGCCCCATTGGAGTCGCACACGGTGGTCAAGGACCATCTCAGGCACTCCGAGCCCGATGAGTACAGGATCGCCGAGTGCTACCGCCGCCGTCACCCGCGGCAACTACTCTCGATGTTGTGGCAAGCCCCGCCACCATGACGGCCATCACCGCCCCCGCGGCTCTTGCGGCTGAGGCCCTGGAGCCCTGCGAGAGAGCGATTCTGTCGGTGCTGCGCTTGTGGCCACGCGGCGCCGCTGAAGCCGCTGTCGCTGCCCGCGCCGGCCTCGACGCCACCACTGCTGCGGCGGCGCTGCGCCGGCTCGGCGATGCCGGGTTGGTCGCGTCCAGCGAGGAGACCCCACCGGCGCGGCGCCGCCATCAGCGCATCGTGTTCTGGCGCCTCGCCAGCGCTTCGACCACCGCGGCGCTCATGGCCCATTTGCCCCTACCCGACCCCGCCCAGCGTCGAGGCCCCCAAGGACCGGTGCCCGACGAGTTCTGGCACCACTTCTGTTCGGGATCAGACCCCGCCGATCTCCGCCTGCCCCGCGACGCCACCCTGGTGGGCTGCCGCCTCATCGAAACCTTCGACTCCGAGGCCCGATCCTGGGTGCTATCACACTTCACCATCGAGCAACTCGCCGCCTGCCACCGCCGCTACCCCGACCCCAGGTCAGAAGCCCCCAAGCTGATCGCCGCAGCCATCGAGGCGCTGACTTCCCTCGCCGCCTACAAGGACGACGACCGGCCCCACATCGCCAAGGTCGCCTTCGCCGGCGTACCCGTCACCGTGGGGAAAGACCTCCGCGGCTTCGTCGAGGGCCACGCCACCCAGCTCGCCGCCCCCAGCGTCGTCGACGGCACCGCCGTCGGATCGGCCCCGGACCTCATGGCCACCAAGCTCGATGTGATCCAGCACCGCCGCCAGGGCCGCGACTACATCGACATCGCCGCCATGGACCGCGCCGGCGCCTGCACCATCGAAGACGGCCTGCGCTACCACAAACAGCGCTACGCCCCCACCGTCACCTACGAAGAGACCCTGCGTATAGCCCGGCTCGTCACCAGCGCGCCGCCCTCAGACCCCGACCCCGCCTTCGACCGCCACCTAGCCGAGGCTGCCAGCCACCTCGCCGCACGCCGGCGCGCCGTCCTCGACTGGGCGCTGCAATCCGGGCAGCGGCCACGCCCACCCCAGTCCGAACCCCCCGCACACGAGTTCTGACCTGGTGCGGCTGAGCGTCCGGCCCGACTTGTGAGGACGGCGCAGTAGTATCCGAGTCGTGGTTTCACCGCATGTAGTCGAACTCGAGGTACGCGAGTCCTTCGAGATATGGGTCAGGTTCGATGACGGCGCCGCGGGCGTCGTCGACCTGTCCGACAGCGCCTCGGTGGGCGGCATCTTCGCCCGGTGGTCCGACGAGGGCTTCTGGCGTTCAGCGCACATCGTCGCGGACACCGGCGCGGTCGCCTGGGGAGACGGCTCTGAGATCGACGTTTGCCCGCTCAGTCTCTACCTCGACGTGACCGGCCAGACCTTCGAGGACCTGCAGGCCGAAGCCGCCACCATCAGCGTCGCCTGATCGGCAGCCAGTGCCGGAGCTGAGCCGCTTCTTCGGCATCGTGATCACGATGTACGCCCGCGATCACCCGCCTGCTCACTTCCACGCCCGCTACGGCGACAACGAGGCCCTGATCGAGATCGAGACATCTCGATTGCTGCGAGGACAACTCCCTAGACGCGCCCTTGCCATGGTCGAGGAATGGTGTGAACTGCATCGCCCGGATCTGCAGGCCGCGTGGGACTCGCTCCGCCGAGGCACGAGCCCCAACAGGATCGCCCCACTCGAATAATCCGCCACGTCGCAGGCGAGCTTGAGGGGGCGCCCCCCGGGGGTGTTGCGCAGGCCAAGGAGTCACCCGGCAGAGGTCCGGCGCAAGGTTCTGAGCTGATCGAGGCCGGCAGACCAGAGTCCATGAAACCGGTGAGGCTCAATCGCCGGTCCTTCGATTGAAGCTAGCGGCGAGTAAGGTCACGCTGCATGGCCGCAGGCGCGGGGTATGGCCTTGAGGAGGTTCTTGACTTTCTGAATGACACGCGCCGACGGGCCAGCTATGGAGCTGTCGGTGACATCATCGGCGTGTATCACCGCAATGTGAGTCGCCTACTGGGGCACAGACGCCCTCGCTGTTCATGGATTGTCAGCAAACGTACGGGCCGGCCGTCCGACTACGGATCAGCGGACATGCATCCGCAGCTGTTCGATAGGCGGCACGTGATCACCGACGGTGCCGAGTTGCGGCGGCGGATGGATCGCTGGGATAGGCGAAGAAAACGCCGAATGCTCCGTAAGGCCAGAAGCCGGACGCGGCGAGCACGCCTCTGAGCCGCCGAGGTGGACTCACTATCGGGTCCTCCTCAGCGTCCTTGGATGCGTACCTCTCCCCCGCCGGCGTTGCGCACGATGTCCTTGGCGTGCTGGATGGCCTCGGCTTGGGTCTGGGTGTGCTTGGAGGAACGCTTGGCGTGTGCGGCCTTCACGTCCCATCCGCCGTCAGGGTTGCGAACGACATATCGGTCGTTGGGCTTCGCCATGGTGGAGGCTCCTTGGCTCTTGATTTCCTTGTGCGTCGTCGCCGTGCCCCCGAGGAGATCCGCGGCTCCGTCCGCGTTGGCAGGTTACAGTATTGGAATTACAGTTACAAACAGATGTTCGCACTCAACCCGGCGAGCAGTCAGCTAGACGCTACGGGTCGCGGGACATCCCCGTGGCTACATTGGTCGCAGGCGTCGACGCCCGGGGCACCCGCCACCCGGGATCCCAGGGCACACAGAGGAGGGGCCGCATGCCCGAGATGACGTCCACCCAGCGACAGGTACTTGCACTGTGCAGCCTGGTCTCCGCCGGCGACCGATGCGACTGGGGGGTTCTCGCTCGACAGGCCCACCGCGAGCGTTCTCTCGACGGTCTGCTGGCCGGCGACATTCTGGAAACCAGCGCACACGCTCACAGGACAGGATGGGTGATCAAGACCGCCCCAGCGGAGAGCTGGGCAACCGCCTGGGAGCGAGCGGACTCGGAGTATCGGGCTGCGACCGCTGCCGGGGCGCGCCTGACGACCGTGCTTGATGACGACTTCCCGCTCAACTTGCGGCTCATCCACAACCTGCCGCCGTTCCTGTTCTATCGGGGCGGTCTCGACGCCGACCGTGACGCCCACAGCGTCGCCGTGGTAGGCACCCGATCAGCCACCCCCGACGGCGTCCGACAGGCCCGCCGCGTGGTCCGCTCGCTGACCGGCAAGGGCCTCACCGTCACGTCGGGACTGGCCATCGGCATCGACGCGGCCGCTCACCGAGAGACCCTCGAGTGCCACGGACGCACGATCGCCGTGCTGCCCTCGGGGATCACCCGCTTGGCCCCAGCTGCCAATCGGGGCCTCGGAGAGGACATTGTGGCCGCGGGTGGGCTCATCGTGTCGCAGTTCTTCCCCACGGCCACGCCGGCCAGGTGGACCTTCGGCAAGCGCAACGAAGTCACCTCGGGCATCAGCCAAGGCACAGTCGTGATCGAAGCATCAAGCACATCGGGAGCCCGAATGCAGGCCCGACTCGCCTACGAGCACGGCAAGCGGGTGTTCCTGCTGGACACGCTCGTCGCCGAACAGACCTGGGCACAGCAGATGGTGGAGCGCCGCCGGGCAGTCGCCGTCTCGTGCATTGACGAGATCACCAGCCGGATCGTCTCACCCGACCGGGTGCGCGACGTAAGCGACCTGCTTCACGTAGAGCCAGCACTGTTGTAGGCGCACCCCATGGCGCCTCCAGCAGACCGCCACGACTTCCCCAACTGCAGGGGCTGCCCGTACATCAACCCTGGCCAGTGGACCATGTGCGTGCCGTGCGCAGCCGAACAGCTGTCCTCCATCACGGATCCCTGCCCGATCTGCGCTCAGGAACGCCGAGATGGCCATTGCCACGATCGCCTCTGCACCCGCCCGGCCAGTAGCCGACACTTCGAGGGCATAACGGCCATCACGCTTCACAACGATCCGCTAGTCGACGTCACGCGGCGCTTCAAGTACAGCGGCAAGACGGGTTGGGGGATGATCTTCGCCCGGCTCGTTGTCGGCCACCTCTACGAGACATGGGATCCCGCGGACGTAGACCTCATCATTGCCAACCCACCGAATCCGGGCCGCAACCACACCACGCTTGCAGTCGGACATGCCGCCACCTACGACACCGCTGACGACTGGCCCTTCGACGACACCCACGATCCCGCGATCATCAAGACGACCGAGACTCCTCAATCAGCGGGTAAGGACCTCCCGGGCAAACAGAGCGCCGTTCTAGAGCACAGCAACGCGCTGGTGCTGCGTCATCCCGGCCTACCCACTCCCATTACACCTAATGGTGCTATCGGATGAGAGGAGGCGTGGCGTGACGCTCCAGCCGCCCGCTTTGATCATGCCGATGTCGCGCATGAGCGTAAAGTCAGCCATGCGTCGGTTACGAATCACGAAGAAGACTCTTACTCGATCTAGTTGAAGCGGAAACATGGGATCCCGACCCAACCTCTTGAGAGCAGCCTTCGCTTGTCTCGCGGCGTGTTCTCGCATCGTGCTCTTTATTTCAACTATTACCCAACCCAGCTGATGATCGCAGCGTTGGACACAAATGATGTCGGGTCGCAAATCGGTCTCTGTGAATGCGCTACACTTATCACAGTCAATGGCGACAGCCTGGTTCTCTATCGAAACAGTGCAACTGTATGTCGGTCCGGAACCTCTGGTATGACGATTTCCTGTAGTCACACAACCACAGATCGCATGCAATTCCAATAACTCTATGATCCTATGATCATCAATCATCGGCTGTGTACGAGTTCTGCTGTTTCATCGGCAAGCAGCTCTGCCACGGCTACGTGCTCATCTTCAGGTATACCCCAGTCAGGATCAATCTTCACCGGAACTACTACAGTGCCTCCTGATTGGCCAGATCGTTCAAATCGAAATACACCGATATCGTCAGCTCCGATAGACATACTGTCGGAAGCCTTAGTCTCGCTCGCTACGTTAGCTCGGAGCATACAGTTGGACACTTTGTGCAAGAAGTCCGCGCTATGCGTCGTACAGAGCACTCTGATTCCAGATTGTGAGAGAGCCACTAGAGTCTGCGCCACGCGCAGGACCGCCTCTGGATGCATGTGTGCCTCGGGTTCATCTATCAGCAAGACATCGCCTGGAATGACTAGATGCTTTATCCAGCTAAGCAGCGGGGCTAACTCTGCCACCATAGAAGAAGCCCGCTGCACTGGGATACTGTTGCTGCCTTGCGTGTAGGTAAACGAGGGTACTCGCTCGCGGCCACGCTCAAGTTCTACTCTGCCGCCGATCAACTTCTCTAGGTGGATGGCAGCTGACCGAAGCTCTTCGGTCGGCTGGTGGACAGGGCGTCTGAAGCGAGAGCGTCTATACCGCCTCCTTCCCGGGCGGATGAGTTCTTGAAGTTCGAGAAGAAAGTCCAACGCAATACCACCCAGAGCAGCTGGTTCTCTACCCGTCAGTACAAGATCGTCTCGGTCCTGTTCTAACCTCAGGCGCACTACATCCGCCCATGCCTCCAGAAGCCCTGAGCGACCTGCTGGGAGGTAATGGGCTACTCCAGACAAGCCAATCGATGGACGCAAATGAGTGTCCCAAAGCACCTCGGCTAGAACGGATGATGCTCGGCGACGCATCAGATCGCTCCGTCCACCGCGCTGTTCCTCAGGCATCTCTGTCACTAGGTCATCAAGCAGATTTGTGACGAGGGGGCCCGGCATATCTCGGGCAGTCACGCTGGGTAAAGTAATGTCGCTAAGGGAGTCTCCGTCCATGTCAAAGAGCCGAACACTGCTAACTCCTGGCCTTTGGACAGCAGCTGATACCTGGAGCTTACCGGTGGACTTCCAGCGCTTCAACTCGTCGATATGGTCCAAATCAAAATACACAGTTAGCCGATTTTCGAGATGATCACCAACCCTCTTGAGCCGAGATCGCATCCAATCCTCTGCCTTTAGTCGAAGTGGCCCGTTCAGTACATCTGACTCATCTTCGGAGTGAACTTGGAGTCTCTGAAGCAGATCATCTGACTCTTCCGGCGTTATGAACGGCTTAGTCGGTCCGTTCGCCGTTTCGAGTGCCTTGTGAGCGGCATATATGGCTTGTGCCATGTAGGTCTTGCCCGTGTTGTTCTTGCCGATGAGTATTGTGAGGGGGTGAAGTTGTACGGTGCCCTCGGTGATAGGGCCTAAATTGCGAACACGGAAGCTTGGCAGCACGGACACTGCGGACCTCCTCCCTGTCGTAAGCGGATGCTAGTAACATAAGCGTATCGGAACCGGCTACTCACCTGCGCCGAACGTTCCCGTTCCTCTCCTATAGAAGGGGAACGGGCGACACTGTGCGAAGTTCCTGAAGGCCTTGCAGGGTCATGTGGACATGTGGCTAGGTGATGAACCGTCCCCAAGCGTTCATGACCTCTCGGCGCTGCTCCAGCAGGTCGGAGCGTCGGTAGGCGGCTTCGACGGTGTTCTTGACGACGTGGGCTAGGCACGATTCGGCCAGCTCGCGGCTGACGGCTGACTCGGCGCACCAGTCTCGGAAGCTGGATCGGAGCCCGTGTGGGGTCATGCCCAGGTCGAGTTCGTGGCAGAGCTTGGAGAGGGCATCGGGAGTGATCTGCCGGCCACGTGCGGACGGGAATACCAGCGAGTCGGGAGTGCCGTCGCTGTACGGGCGTGCCTCGTCTAGCACCGTGAGCGCCTCGGGGCTCAGCGGCACCCGGAACTCGCGGCCGACCTTGGTGCGCTCGCCTGGGATCGTCCAGATGTCGCCTTCGATCTCGTCCCAGCACATCCCGCGGACCTCTCCGGAGCGGGTCGCGGTCAGCGCCAGCATCCGTATGGCGAGCTTCGTGGTCGGGTAGGCGGCTGAGTTGTCGATGGCTGCGAGCGCGGCGGGCACCTGGTCCGGTGGCAGTGCGGCTATGTGGCGGCGGGCGACCCCGTTGCGGGGCAGCGCCGCCAGCAGCGCCTCGCCGGCGGGATCGTCGCTACGGTGGCCAGCGGCCATCGCCCACCTGAACGCCAAAGAGAGCCTCTGACGGACCTTCTTGGCCGTGTCGTGACGGTCAGTCCACAAGGGCCCGATGACCCGCAATACGTCTCCGGCATCGATCTGATCAACAGGGCGGTGAATTAGGTTGTCGGCGTGGTTGCGGACGCTGTTGCGCCAGATCTCCGCCGAGCGGCCGCCGTTCTTCCACGACCCCGAACGGCCCTCGATCACGGCTTCCAGCGCGTCGGCGAGAGTCGGGGTCGGGTTCTCAGTGATGCGCGGGTCGATGCCCTGGTCGATCTTGCGGCGGTTGTCCAGCGCCCGCTCGCGTGCGGTGGCCAGTCCCACCACCGGGAACGATCCCAGACCGAGGTTGGTGGCGCGGCCGTTGATGCGGAGCCTCTGAACCCAGACCTTCGACAGGCGCCCGTTGGTCATGCGCCGCACCCGCAAGGTGAGCCCGTAGCCGCCCCGGCCGTCGCCGTAGACGCCGGGGCGGTTGACCTGCCTGACGAAGGTCGCGGACAGTGGCAGACCGGCCCGCGAGTTCGATTCTCTCACTTCTGGGTGTCACTTTCTCTGTCGCGAATGTCACTTGATGGGATGGTACGCCCTGCAACCGGCTGAAACCGGGATAGGCCCTCTCACCTCGGAATATAGGCGACATGAAGCGACAAACTGCAACCCGCTGAAACCCTGATCAAATTCTCCAGCTCCACCACCACTACCACTCGATACCAGTACACCGCCGGCGACTTCGCCGACGCCTGTCACCGCCTCCGGGTCACTCAGTCCATGGGACGAGTCGGCTCAGCCCTGGGCGCCTGCGCCGAGTCCTTCTTCTCCACCCTGCAGCACGAGCTCATCTCACGGCGGAACTGGCACACCAGGAGGGCATTCCCGCCGCACAGCCACCCCGCCCAGACCCCGCTACTGAACCATCTGGGCTAGGGTTGCGCCGTGCCCGTCAAGCAGTTCTTGGATGACCTCAACGGGTTCGTGGCTGGATTGTTCAAGTCATCACAGCAAGAAATCGGACGCAACAGAGCCCACACACAGGAGCCGAGCCCGCGCACAGCCAGCGAGGGGTACACCGAGGAGCTAGAGCAGGCGATAGAGGAGGCGAGGTCCTTCAGGCCGTTCGGTGGATAGCCGGCTCAACACCAGGAGTCACACCAGCCTCGGGTGTCTCACACCGAGATAATACGAACACCACTACCGTCATACCGAACCTCTCACGCGTTGTTCACCCGACCGGCCAACTGGGGAGGTGCCTTCACCGGGGAACTAGAGTCACCGGGCTCGGCGCCGTCGGGGGAGCAGCCAGTGAAGATGCGGGCTATCACTGTCGTCGTGTGTGTCGCGGCGATCGTTGGATCGTCCGCAGCTACCGCGGCCGCTCAGAGCCGGCGGTTCCCGGACGTGCCGCCGGACCACCACGCCTTCGAGGCTGTCGAATGGGCGGCCGAGGCCGGGGTCACGGCCGGCTACACCGACGGCACGTTCAAACCGGAGCGGCCCCTGATCAAGGGGCACGCGGTGGTGTTCATGGAGCGCTACTACGACGAGATCCTCCAAGCTGAGGAGTCACCCGACTTCACTCGCGGCGACATGATGGTGCTGCTCAAAGCCATCAACGACGGCGCCATCGGCGGGACCGAGGCCGATACTGCGGCCGAGTCGCCTCCTGAACAGGCAGCGAGCCGGCGGTTCCCGGACGTGCCGCCGGACCACCACGCCTTCGAGGCTGTCGAATGGGCGGCCGAGGCCGGGGTGACGGCCGGTTACACCGACGGCACGTTCAAACCGGAGCGGCCCCTGGTCAAGGGGCACGCGGTGGTGTTCATGGAGCGCTACTACGACGAGATCCTTCAAGCTGAGGAGTCACCCGACTTCACTCGCGGCGACATGATGGTGCTGCTCAAAGCCATCAACGACGGCGCTGCGGACGGCGGTGCTGCGATGGTGTTCGAGCCGACGATCGTCTGGGTGGAATGCCCGGCCGGTGTTCCTCACGCCCGCGGAGCCTATTGCGCCCTCGCGACAGTGCTCATCGACCGCGGCGCCCCCGATTCGGGCAGCACTGAGATAAGTCTGCTCGTCTGGCCGGGCGTCGCCGAGTCGCGGCCCGGCGACGCGGGCCCGCCGCTGGCGGTGCTGCAGGGCGGCCCGGGCGGGGCGAGCACCGACCTGGTCGAGTTCTATCCCCGCCGGTCCTACACGCAGGTGTTCATCGACCAGCGCGGCACCGGCTTCGGGTCGGTCGATCTTGACTGCCCCGAGATCACGACGGCCCTGCCCGAGGTCTTCCCGGCGGATGCAGCGAAGGCCCGCTCGATCGCTATCGCGGCCTACGGCGCCTGCTTCGACCGGCTGGACGGCGATCCGCTGCTGGCCCACACCGACACCGCCGCCCACGCCGCCGACGTGGTGGACGCGATGGCGGCCCTCGGGTTCGACCAGTGGTCGGTCTACGGGGTGAGCTACGGAACCACCATCGCGCTGGAGATCCTGCGAGACCCGCCCGCGGGCCTCGCCGGCGCGGTGCTCGACGGCGTCTACCCTCCCGACCTGGAGCGGACGCCGGCACTGGCGCACTCCGCGCAGCGGGCGCTCGATGAGATCGACGGCGCCTGCGCGGCCCACTCCGGATGCGCTACAAGGGTCGGGAGCTTCGAGAAGACGCTGCACGGCCTCATCGCCGAGCTGAACGAGGAGCCGCTCATCGTGAGCCTCCAGAGCCACCAGACGAGCCTCGACGAGCCCGTGGACGTCCTGATCGACGGCAACTCGCTCGCCGGGCTCGTGTTCCAGTTCCTCTACGCCGCCGAGCTGACCCAGCTGCTTCCGGTGATCCTGCACGGGCTGGCCATAGACCACGCCGGGACCGAGGAGTACCTGGCCCGGTTGGCGGTCGAGTTCAGCCTTCTGATCCGCGACTCCAGCCACGAGGCCACCTACTTCGCGACCAACTGCGCCGACCGCGTCCCCTTCGACTCGGCGCCGCCCGGGAACATGGGCGTCTTCGCGGCGGCGGTCGTGGGCGACGGCATCGAGGAGGTCTGCGGCCTCATCGACGTCCCCGCCTCGCCGGCGGCGGCTGCTGAGGCGGTGTCCAGCGACAAGCCGGTGCTGATGCTGTCGGGGCGCTTCGACCCGATCACCCCTCCAGAGTTCGCAGCCAGGGCCGCGCAGCACCTGCCCAACGCCACGCTGGTAGTGCGCGACGGGGCCCACCACGGCGTATGGGTGGGCGACGACTGCATCGACGACATCGTGCGCGACTTCCTGTCCGACCCGCACCAGGCCCCCGACACTTCCTGCGCCGACGAGCCCCGGCCGGTGGCGTGGGATCCGGGCTAGACGACGCAGGTGGCCGCGTAGTTCGGCCCACACGACCAGTTGCCCTCCTGGTAGCAATGATCTTACTACCAGAGTAGTATGAGCGTTATGAAGGTCAGTGTGAGCATTCCTGATGGCGATGTCGCGTTCCTGGACGACTACGCCAAATCCCACAGCATGGCGTCCCGGTCGGCGGTGCTACAGCGAGCGATCCGGCTGCTGAGGGCCAATGAGCTGTCGCGGCACTATGCGGCCGCCTTCGCGGAGTGGGCTGACGACGCCGACAACAGCATGTGGGATGCGGCCGCCGCCGACGGCCTGAGCCGGGACTGATGCGGCGGGGCGAGATCCGCATCGTCGGGCTGGACCCGGCGGTGGGCACCGAGTCGGCCCGGACCCGTCCCGCGGTGGTCGTCAGCAACGACGGCGCCAACACGATCGCGGCCCTGCTGGGGCAAGGCGTCGTGACGGTCGTCCCGGTGACCTCCAACACCGAAGTGATCCACCCCTTCCAGGTGATGCTGGCCGCGGCCAGCACCGGCCTCAGGCTCGACTCCAAAGCCCAGGTCGAGCAGATCAGATCGGTAGACGTGAAGCGCATCGGCGACATGGTCGGCCTCGTGCCGCTCGATCTCATGGCGCAGATCGAAGACGCCATGCGACTGCACCTGGAACTCTGACACCTTGCCGGGACTCAGCCTTCGATGTCTTTGACTAGCAGCATGAGTGTCAGGTCGTCCATCGGTGAAGGTTCGAACCCGAAGTGGCGATAGAAGTTGGCCGCTTGGGAGTCCTTGGCGTGGACCAGCACGAGGCGCACGCCGGTCAGTGCGGCGACCTCAAGCGCCAATACAACTGGATGCCAATACAACTGGATGCCAATACAACTGGATGCCAATGGGGTGTCGTCCAAGTCACTCACGCCATCGGGAGATCCCCACAAGCCGCCCGCAGCTACTTTGCGGCGGTTGCCTCGATCTCGACCAGGAACTCGGGGAATGCGAGCCTGGTGACCCCGACGAGAGTGGACGCGTACACTCCTAAGGGCGCTACGCACGGCGAAGCGCTTGACTAGCCGGGCGGATCGGTTCCCGCGGAGCAAATCGTGATCATCCTCTCAGACGGCAAGACGAACGAGGTCGCCCAGAGGACCGACGCCGACGGGACTCTGTGGGTGCGGCTCGGCGAGCTCCCGGACGCCACCGGCTGGCAGATGAAGCCCGAGGGCGCGTGCCTGGGCGAGATCTGCGTGCCGCTGCCGGAGTACAAGCGCGAGGTGTGGATCGCCGACGCCGACGACTGGGTGTGGTTCAACTACTCGGAGTTCGCCGACATGCTCGGCCAGAAGTACGTGCGCGACGGCGATGTCTGGAGCCTCGGCTCGGTGCCCGAAGTCCGTCGCATGGGGCTGGAATCGGCCATCGCCCCCGACTTCGAGGTGACCCAGTGCAACGGCGACACGTTGAAGCTCTCCGACCTGCGCGGCCGCAAGGTGGTGCTGTTCACCTGGGCCTCCTGGTGAGGCTGCCGCTTCAGCCTGCCGGTCTGGCAGGAACTGTACGAGTCGATCGGCCCGGACCGGTTCGAGCTGATCAGCGTGGCCCAGGACTCTGCGGGTCCCCCCACGGTCAACAAGTGGTTCGACCGGGCCTCGCCGACCTACCGGTGCGTCATCGACCCGACCCACGAGATCAGCTCGATGTTCGGCTGGGTGAACGTGCCGTCGGCCGCCTGGATCGACGAGAACGGGAAGATCGTCCGCAGCAACGAAGGGGTGTACCCGGCTGAGACCACCATCGGGTTCGGCCTGGGCAAGGTCCGCATGGGCGACGACTCGTTCGCCGAGGCGACCCGGGACTGGATCGAGCGGGGAGCCGACAGCGAGCACGTCTGGTCGAGCAGGGAGCTGGCCAAGCGGCTCAAACCCATCGACGACGACAAGCTGCTGGCCGAGGCGACGTTCAAGCTGGCGCTGCACTTCGAGGCGGTCGGCGACAGCGAGCGGGCCTTGAAGCACTTCGCCGCGGCGCAGGACCTGGCCCCCGACAACTGGAACTACCAGCGGCAGGGCTGGACCCACAAGGGGACGGCCTACGCCACGTTGCAGATACTGAAGCGGACGACCGAAATACGCAAGAGCACCGACAAGACCTTCTACGACCCCACCGGGCTGCCCGGCGAGAACCACCGCCGGTACACCGAGCCCGAGTGGCTGTGGACCCCCGCCGTCCGCCGGCTCAAGCAACTCCTCCGCCGCTAGAGCGGCCTGCCGCTGCGACGCCGGCTGCGGCTGGCCGGGCATCTCCCTATCCTTCGGCCATGCGATTCCGGTTGGCCGTGGTGTTGCTGGCGGCCATGGTCATCGCAGCCAGCTGCGGGGGCGACGCAGACGACGCCACCAACGCCGACAGGTCCCCTGACACGGCTCCAGCAGATGTCGAAGTACCCGCCACTACCACGGCCTCCCCCACCATGGACGCCGACGCCACGCCGGTGGAGCCGACGACCGACCCGACTCCCGACGCCGAACCCGAACAAACGACCGATCCCGAGCCGACCGCCGATCCCGAGCCGGCGGAATTCGAGTCCGAGCCGACGAGCGATCCAACCCCCGAACCCGCCGATCCCAGCGACGCCTACTTCGCTCTCGACCGGGTGATGGACATCAGCATCGACATCGCGGGCGAGGACTGGGACACCCTGCGCCACCAGACCCGCACGTTCGAGGACCTGATCGCCGAGATCGAGGAGTACGAGCTGTCCCGGCCCTTCGCCAGCATCTACACCTGGTTCAGCGCCACCGTGACCGTGGACGGCGAGACCCACGCCGACGTCGGCGTGCGCAAGAAGGGGTTCCTGGGCTCCCAGAGCGACACCAAGCCGTCCCTCAAGCTGCGCTTCGACAAGTACGTCGACAATCAGTCCCTCGGCGGGGTCATGGAGCGGATGACCCTGAACAACAGCGTCCAGGACCCCTCCATGGTCAACACCTGCCTGTCGTACCGGGTGTTCGCCGCGGCCGGCAGCCCCGCGCCCCGCTGCAACTTCGCCACCGTGTCGGTGAACGGCAAGGACATGGGGCTGTACGTCCACGTCGAGGAGATCAAGAAACCGTTCCTGGCCCGCCACTTCGACAGCGCGGACGGCAACCTGTACGAGGGCACGATCAGCGACTTCACACCCGAGTACCGGGGCACGATCGAGAAGAAGAACAACGAGGACGCGGCCGACTGGTCCGACATCGACGCCGTCGTGGCCGCCCTGCAGGACCGGTCGGACGCGGGCCTGGAGGCTCTGGGCGAGATCGTGGACCTGGACCGGTACCTCACGCACTGGGCGACCGAGGTGCTGGTGGGCCACTGGGACGGCTACGCCGGCAACCGCAACAACTACTGGTTCTACCGGGAGCCCGGTGGCCGGTTCGTGTTCATCCCGTGGGGTGTCGACGACACCTTCCACCTGCGCGACGACCCCAACCCCTACGACAACATCAGCGACCCTCCCCCGTCGGTGCTGGCCCTCACCGCCATCCCCAGCCGCCTGTACAACGAAGGTAACTGGCGGATCAAGTACGCCGGGCGGCTCAAGGAGATCCTCGACACCGCGTGGAACGAGGAGGAGCTGTTGGCGGCAGTCGACGAGATGGCCGCCATCGTGCAGGAGCACGGCCTCCCGAAGGCCCGGGATGCCGCCGCCGAGGACACCGCGCGGGTGCGCAAGTTCATCCTGAAGCGCAGGGGCGAGCTCCTGGCCGATCTCACCCCCGAGCCGCCCGACTGGCCGAAGGCAGCCGTCCCGCTGACGGCGGGGTCTGGGACCCTGGAGATCGCCTTCTCCACGAGCTGGGGAAGCAACCTGGACCCCAACCCCCTGGAGGCGGGCACGATCAGCAGCCTGCTGCTCGATGGATCGCCCGAACCGGTGGAGGGCATGGGCGTCTTCGCCGGGCACTCCAGCCCGGAGGAGCGGGGCCTGCTCCCCGAGGCTGACAATCCTGCCTCCATAGTGGCGGCCAGCGTCAACGACGACGGCTCCCTCAGCGGAATGACGCTGGCGGTGGATCTGGACCTGTTGGCCGATGGAGCCGCCCTCGTCGTCGGTGAGGACGCGATCGCGGGCGTGATCTGGATCATCCCGCCCGGCGAGGCGGCGCCCGACCGGTTCTCACCGATCACCGAGGGCACGCTGGAGCTGTCGGCGGCGGGTACCACGCCCGGGGCGGCCATAGCGGGCACATTCTCAGGCGTGTTCGGGTAGGCCCCTAGCCGACCCGAAGTCGCGGCGGCGCGTCAGGGGTGCGAGCCGAACCAGGCGTCGTGGAGCTGCTGGTAGACGCCGCTCTCGACGAGGTTCAGCAGAGCGAGATCGATGCTCTCCTTCAGTTCGGCATCGTTCTCGCTGAGCATCAGGCCGTACTGGACCCTCTGGAAGTCGGCGCCCACCGTCGCGACCTCCCCGGCTCCCTCCCGGGCGGCGTGGAACTGCAGCACGGGAGCGTCGAACACGACCGCATCGACTTCGCCCTCCGACAGCAGCGGGTAGGCGTCCTCGACGTCGTCCACCAGCACCGGGCCCACCCCGATGGACGGCAGGTATCTCTCCCCGGCGGAGTTGGTGACGGTGGCCACCCGGCGGCCGGTCAGGTCCGACGGACCCGAGATCTCCGACCTGAGCTCGGTGACGGCCAAGGATGAGGCGATGGCCGCGGTGAAGCTGGCGAACACCAGGGTCCCGAGCGCGATCCACACCAGCGCCAGCACGCGCCCCTTGGTTCCCCTGGCCACCTTGTCGCCGTAGCCGACCGTGCTCATGGTCACCACCGACCAGTAGAACGAGTCCCAGATCCCCCGGCCGTAGGGAGTGGCGAAGTCGGGGTTGTGGCGGCGCTCCAGCAGCCAGACCAGGTGGGCGGCGATCAGCACGGCCACCCCGAACACGACCAGCAGCCACGGCAGGTCCGACGACGCGACGGCCCCGAGGAACGAGATGATCCGATCGCCCACCCCCCGCGACGCGTCGTTGAGAACCAGGATCGTCAGGCCCGAGTCGAGCACCGGCAGCGAGAAGTCCACGATTCCCTCGCGCGACTCGGTGATGGCCACTCCGCCCAGACCGATCTGGGCCACGCCGCGGTCGATGTCGTCGACCTGCTTGGCCACGGTGTCCACCGCGTATATCTCCGCCGACGTGCCGAGCTGGGCCGCGACCAGCCGCACCAGCTCCACCTCGAACCCGCTGTAGGTGCGGTTCTCGTATATGACGAAGGGAGGCAGGGCCCGCGCCGCCACCTTCAGCGTTCCGGTGTCCGCGGCCTCGTCGGCGGCGGCCTCGCCCAGCCCGACCGCATCGGGGTCCGCGGCAATGATCCACCTGTCCACCAAGCCCGCATTGGCCGCCACCCACTCGGAGGCATGGCGCCTGATGTCGTCCGGGTCCCCGCCCTCGGTCACCATCAGGACGTTCTGCGCCGATATGTCGTCGAGAGGAATCACCACCTGCTCAAGGAGCGTGCGCACCGGCGGGTTGGCGTCCAGGAAGTCCGAGTTGGCGACGGCCCGGATGTCGTTGGGGGGCCAACCGGTCTGGCAGGGATCGTTGGCGCAGCCGGTGATGCCGGCGATGGCGGTGCGGTCCAGCGCGGAGGCCTGGTCCTCCGGCAGCGAGGGGAACGGGACTTCCAGCCACACCGCGTCGCGGCCGGGCACCATCTCGCCGATCGTCCAGTTGGGGGTCCAGGTGTAGTACAGCACCGGCCGGCCGGCTCGGTGGCGGGCAATGGTCTCGGAGATGAGGGGCGAGTAGTCGCCCTGCACGTGCTCGACCGTCGCCGAGAGTCCGTAGACGCGCAGGTGGTGGTCGATGGTCACGGCGCACGACCACCCGACCTCGCATCCGACCAGGTCGGCCCGGCCGTCGCCGTCATGGTCGAACAACCCGGCCACAGCCGGGTCGGCGAGGTCGCCGAGGTTGGATATGCCGTGAGCCTCCGCGGTGGCTGCATCGATGAAGTAGCCCTGGAGGGCGCCGTCGTCGACCTGCGTGCCGACTGCCTCGACCGAGTCGGCCGACGCGACGAGAGAGTCGTGCAGCGGGAACCACCCGCTGGCCCAGAGTTCGACCTCGCCCGCCGCGACGGCCTCGTAGAACTCCGGGTTGCTCATCGTCACCGGGCCGTCCACCCGGTAGCCGAGCCTCTCCAGCAGCAGCCGGTACACCTCCGCCTGGAACCAGCCTGTATCCCAGGTGGGACGGGCCAGACGGACCACCGGCGCATCGTCGGGCGCGTCCTGCGCCGCCGCGGCTCCCCCCGGAAGGGCCAGCACCGCCACGAGGGCCACGAGGACGGCAAGAAGGGCTATGGCGAGTCGGCGCATCTTCGGTATCCGGGGATAGAGCGTGGGCCAACAGTAGTACCGGCGGTGCCCGACCTCCCCAGAACCTCCCCAGAAGCGGCTAGCGCATGCAAGCGATTGCAACTAGTGTGGCGCTCAGCTTGGGATTGCGTTGGCCCGCGGTGGGCGTTCCGGCGTGTCCAGGCCCAACAGAAAGCGACCAAAAGGGGGACCGCGATGGACGCCGAAGACACTGGGGCGGAGGTGGACCCGCGGATCCATCGCAGCCCTGATGACACCGACATCAACCTGACTGAGGCGACCCTCGCCCTGCATGACTGGGAGGAGGAGGAGGCGCACCGCCGCGACGAGGCGATCGCCAACCGCAAGTCGTTCGAGGGTCTGCAGATCGATCCCGACATCGACTTCTACCCCGAGGTCTCCGACCGGGAGCCCGGGGACCGCAACATCGTGCGGGCCGGGTTCGACATCCACCCGCAGGTGACGTTCTGGGCGTCGGGGTTCCTGGTGGTGTTCATCCTGTTGTCGATATTCGTCGACGCCACCCAGGACTTTTTCAGCGAGATTCTCGACTTCATCAACGGGTCGCTCGGCTGGTTCTACATCCTCGACTTCAACATCTTCGTGCTGGTGGCGCTGTACTTCGCGTTCAGCCGCTACGGGAAGATCAAGCTGGGCGGTCCCTTCGCCTTGCCGGAGTTCTCCACTGCCTCCTGGTATGCGATGCTCCTGTCGGCGGGGTTGGGCATCGGGCTGATGTTCTGGGGGGTCGCTGAGCCGATCTTCCACTTCACTTCCCCGGCGCCGCTGTTCGATGTGGACCCCGGCAGCGCCGATGCCGGCAAGGCGGCCCTGGCCACCACCTACCTCCATTGGGGTGTTCACGGTTGGGCCCTCTACGGGCTGACGGCGCTGGCTCTCGGCTTCTTCGCCTACAACCGGGGGTTGCCGCTCACGTTCCGCTCGATCTTCTACCCGATCCTCGGGCCGAGGATCTACGGTCCTTGGGGCCACGCCATCGACATCCTCACCGTCATCGCGACGCTGTTCGGGCTGGCTACTTCCCTGGGCTTCGGTGCGCAGCAGGCGTCCGCCGGCCTCAACAAGCTCTTCGGGTTGCCCGACAACCTCGGGTTCCAGATCATCCTGATCCTCGCCATAACGGGGCTGGCCACCATCTCGGTGGTGGCGGGCCTTGATGCGGGGGTCAAGCGGCTCAGCGAGCTGAACATCTGGCTGGCCGGCGCCTTCCTGATCTTCATGCTGCTGGTCGGCCCGACGCTGTTCATCCTGTCGCTGTACACCCAGAGCCTCGGCTACTACGTCCAGGTTCTGCCGGAGTTCGCGTTCTGGAACGCAGCCTTCGAGGAGACCCAGTGGCAGGCATGGTGGACGATCTTCTACTGGGGATGGTGGATCTCGTGGTCGCCGTTCGTGGGGATGTTCATCGCCAGGATCTCCAAGGGCCGCTCGGTGCGCGAGCTGCTCGTCGGGGTGATCTTCCTGCCGTCGATCCTGTGCTTCCTGTGGATGTCGGTCTTCGGCGGCTCGGCCATCAACCTGCAGATGACCGGCGAGCGCAACGTCGCCGAAGCGGTCAACGAGAACGTGGCCACCGCCCTGTTCGACATGCTGGAGGCTTTCCCGCTCACCGGCATCGTCTCATTCATCGGCGTGCTGCTACTGGTCTCGTTCTTCGTGACCTCGTCTGACTCCGGCTCGCTGGTGGTCGACCACCTCACCTCCGGCGGCAAGCTCGACTCGCCGAAGCCCCAGAGAGTGTTCTGGGCCGTGATGGAGGGCCTGGTGGCGATCGCTCTGCTCATCGGCGGCGGGCTGAGCGCCCTGCAGACCGCGGCGGTATCGATCGGGCTGCCGTTCTCGATCATCCTGCTGATCATGTGCTGGAGCATGAAGAAGGCCTTCGCCGAGGAACTCGACCTGCTCGAGAGCCACTACGACGAACAGATCTTCCGCGCCCAGCACAGCGGCCTCATCGCTCAAGTGAAGGAACGGCTCGTAGAGGGGCCGAAACAGTGACGGGCCCGCTTGAGAAGGGAGGAGGCTCGAAATGAGAAACCAAAGGCGCAACGCCATGGTCCTGGCCGGAGCGTTGGTCGCCCTGGTCATCGTGGCGCTCGTCGTGATCTTCAGCGGCGAGGAGGAGGACCAGACGGTGACCATGGCCCGGGCCAACTGGTCCAGCGGCTACATGCAGGCCGAGATCTACGCCCAACTCATCGGCGAGCTGGGCTACACGGTCACGGACCCTGCCGCTCATACCCTCAATCCGTACTCCTTCTATCCCGCGTTGGACAGCGGGCAGTACGACCTGTGGGTGAACGGCTGGTTCCCCACCCATGACATCTACCTCACGTCGGAGACAGCCGCCGGGCTGGAATACGACCGCAGCGTCGAAGCGGTCGGACAGCAGGTCGAGTCGGGTGCTCTCCAGGGGTACATGATCGACAAGGCCACCGCCGATGCGATGGGCATCACCTCGATGAGCGACCTCGCGAGCTCGTCGGTCGCGGCGGTGTTCGACCAGGACGGCGACGGCCTCGCCGACCTGATCGGATGCAACGAGGGCTGGGGCTGCGCGACCATCATCGACAACCACATCGCCGAACTCGACTGGGGCGGCAATGTGGAGCAGGTGTCAGGCACCTACGGCGACCTGATGCGGGGAGTCCAGGACAGGGTGGCGGCCGGCGAGCCGGTGCTGTTCTACGCCTGGACGCCCAACTGGACCTACGAGGCACTCGCACCGGGTGTGGACGCGGTCTGGCTGGAGTCGCCCGCTCTCGAGGACGATGAGGGCACCACCGAGGTCCGCGGCCTCGCCGGCTGCGCCAGCAACCCCTGCAACCTCGGATGGCCGGTCAACAGCATCCGTGCCGTGGCCAACAGCGAGTTCCTCGACGACAACGCCGACATCCGGCGCCTGCTCGAACAGGTGCAGATCCCGCTGGCCGACATCGCCGCTCAGAACGCCAAGGCGAACCCCGACGCCAAGGCCGATGCAGCCGCATGGATCGCAGACAACCGAGCCCTCGTCGACATCTGGCTGACCAACGCTCGCGGCTGAGCCGCAACAATCTCACCCCCGAACGGGAGCCGGGCTGCGACACGGCGTGGTCCGGCTGCCGTTCGCGTCCCGGTCAGAACTTCTGGATCGTGTGATGGTGGGTCATGGCCGATCCGGCCGGACCCAGCAGCATGTGGGCCCGGAGGTTGCGCTTGTGGAAGAGCCGCACCAGCTCGGCGTCGTGCCTGCCGGCGGTGTCGGCGAGCACGAAGGCCTCAAGCCTGGCCTCCCCGTCTCTCCAGTCTTGCGGTCGGGTTCCGAGCAGTCGCTCGAGGTCGTCGAGGTCGGCCTGCTCGACGGCGTCGCCGATCTGGTCGCGCCGCTGGAGGTGACGAGCCAGCCGGAACAGCGTGCGCAGCTCGTGGCGGACGAACTGATCATCGGTTGAGACCGATCGCAGCGCCCGCACCAGGTGGCGGTGGCCGACATCGGCGGTCGAGAAGCGAGGCTCTGGCATCTCCACGGTGGGCAGGTCGATGCCGAGATGCTCCGCCCAGGCTTCGGTGGCGAACAGATTGGTCTCGCAGCACCACTGCAGGTTCGTCATCAGGTCCGAGGCCATCGAAGGCTCGCGCAGGGCGTGGCTGTACGCCAACTGGTTCGACAAGGTGAACGCCAGATGGTGCCAGCGGATGGCGTCCAGGTCGACGGGGCCGCCCGAGAGTTCCTCGTAGCGGGCGTAGAGTTCTCTCATGTCGCCGTAGCCGACGACGGTGTCGCGCATGCGCCAGGCGGCGAGATCCATCATGGGATCGCCGAGGTGGCCCAGCTCGAGGTCCAGCACCGCCAGGATCTTGCCGTCGTGGTGGTGGAACTGGCCCGAGTCCCACACGACGGGCGCTTCGCGACCGGCAGTGTCGATCGGGTTGCGTCGCAGCCACCCGAGGCAGAACTCCAGGAACGGGTCGGGGTGCGCCTTCATCGAGCGGTAGTGCTCCTCGTAGCGTCGCAGCCCCACCAGTCCGGCCGAGGTCCCATAGTCGGCGCCCCGCCGGATTCCGGCCGAGGCGAACGGCTCGACAGGCAGGGCGTGAAGCCGGGCGAGGATGGCGAGGTAGTCGTCCACGGCCGCGACGCGGTCAGCGTCGCCGGTGTCGGTGAAGTGCTCCTGACCGCCGACACGGTCCATGACGTAGGCCATGGGCTCGTCGATCCACCCCCGGACCGTCGCCACTGGAATGCCATGCTCGCCCAGCAGCCGCTGGAACGTCATCTCGTGCTCGAGCGGGAAGATGAGCGGCATGTCCGTGCGATCGCCGCGTACCACGAGTTCGTGCCGCGTGCCGTCGCGGTCGACGGTCGCGAACCAGACCGGTCGCCAGCGTGTCTGGCGAGCCAGGTCGACTACCCGGCCGCCGAAGTCCCGCTCGAACCAGCGGACGATGTTGCCGTCGGCCGCAGCCAGTGACTCCGGGCTCATCATCGCGGCACGCCTCTCCCCTGTCCGCCGGGCCGCTCGGCCCGGACCGCCGGTATCGACGGCAGACCCATTGTGGTCTAGGTTCGCGGTTCCGCCATCGATTCGACCAGGAGGAGCGATGAGGTTCAGTTTCGTAACGTTGCCCGACTATCCGCTACAGGAGTCCCTCGAGCACATCAAGCTGGCCGACGAGCTCGGCTTCTACGGGTGCTACGCCGCCGATGAGACCTGGCACAAAGACCTGTACGTGCTGTTCGCCGCGGCAGCATCGGAGACCACCCAGATCCGCATGGGTCCCAGCCTGGCCCCCATCGCCCTGCGTGAGCCGACCCTGGTCGCCCAGGCGGTGGCCACCCTCGACGAGTTGACCGGCGGGCGCGCCGAGTGCGTCATCTCCAGCGGCAACTTCAGCCTGCTCGCCCAGTACGCCACCGACTGGACGGGCATCAAGCCCCTGTCCAGGGTCAAGGAGGCCCACCAGGTGATGCGCACCTTCCTGGACGAGGGCGCGCTGACCTTCGAGGGCGAGTTCTTCAACTACGCCGGGCTGTTCACCTTCGCCCGCCCGGTGCAGGAGCATCTTCCCCTGCTGATCGGTGCCCTGCGCGGCCCGAAGTCGTTCCAGGCGGCAGGCGAGCTCTCCGACGGCACCCACGCCTTCGCCCAATACTCCACCGAGGCGTGCAACTACATGGTGGAGAACTTGAGGATCGGAGCGGAGCGGGCCGGGCGCAACTGGCAGGACCTCGACATCGCGGTCTGGAACGTGTTCGCCATCGGACCCGACTCGGCCAAGGCCAAGGCCGCGGCCCAGACCATCGGGGCGTTCTACATCCCGGCCATGGCGGTGGAGCAGATGGAGCGCCACGGCGTCTCGCAGTCCGACGTGCAGCCCATCCTCGACGCCTTCGCCGACGGGGACGTCCAGGGAGCCATCGACGCCATGACGCCCGAGATCGCCGAGAAGCTGTCAGTGGCAGGCACCCCCGCCGAGGTGGTCGACAAGATCGGCTCGGACATCGAGCCGAGCGGCGTCAACCACTTCATCGCCTGCATCACCGACTCGTTCCTGCTGAACGCCTTCACCGGACGGGACATCGAGGTTCCCGATGTGCAGGGCCAGCTGCAGCTGATCCATGACGAGGTGATGCCCGCCTTCCGCTAGGAGTTGTGCGGAGCCGTCGCGCCGATGAGGGTCGAGATGAGCCGGTTCCACTCGTCCTGGGTCGGGACGTAGCGATCGTCGAGCCCGGCCGACACGAGCAGGTGGGCGCCGAGCGCGGCGGCCCGGCACATCAAGGACATGGCGGCCGTGCTCAGTTCGGGGTCCACGAAGCCGGCCTGCTTGCCCTCCTCGATGATCTCGGAAATCTGCTGGGCGTCCTGGTTCAGGAACGCCAGCAGGCACTCCTTGATCTGCTCGTTGTTGCGGGCGCTGCCGAAGACCTGCACCAGCACGTCTCGCGAGTCGTCGGCCTCCAGGAGGCTTGCCCCCAGGGTCTCGATCATGTCCGGTGCCCGCATCCCGTCGACGCCCGACTTCTTGATCCGGTTGGCCGGCAAGCTCTGCTGGAAGATGTAGTCGAGGGCGGCGACCATCACATCGGTCTTGGTGGGCCAGCGCGCGTACACCGCTCCCGACGTCAGCCCGGCGCGACGAGCAATGGCACTGACGCGGGCTGCGTCGAAGCCGTGCTCCACGAACTCCCTGGCCGCGGCCTCCAGCAGCCGTTCGGTCGTCGCATGGGTTCCGCTTCGGCGACGCGGTGTATCGCCACTGGTGGATTGGATTTCTCCTGGCACGGCTATCAATTGAACCACAAATAATCGTGCCAACTGTGATCAAGCACCGAGTGAGCCCGGAAGCGCCAACTCCCGTGTCGATTCTCTAGCGACCGCTCCGGTCCTGCCGCGAGAGCACCAGCGTCGCCCACTCGCCGGACGTTCGGCGGGCAACCTCGGTGAGAGGGTGCAGGAAGTCGACCGCCTGAGAGCACTGCGACGGCGAGATCCCACCCACCGCGAGCCAGCCTTCCGGTGACACGTGCGAGACCAATTCCGAGGCGAGCTCGACAATCCCCGCCCTCGCGATGTTGGCCAGAACCACGTCGAAGACGCCATCGATACGACCCAGCGCGGCGAGCGTCGCCTCCATACGGCAGGCCATGCCGTTGGCCTGTGCGTTGCGTCGCGCCGCCGCGACGGCGTCAGGCTTGAGGTCTACCGCCACGACCCTCGCGGCGCCGAGCTTGAGCGCGCAGAGTCCGAGAATGCCGCTCCCGCAGCCAACATCGAGAACCCACTCGCCTCCGCCGACCCGGTGCACCAACTCCTCGACGATCTGCCGGGTCGTCGGATGGTGGCCGCTGCCGAATCCGCCCGGTCCGAGTTCGATCAACTCCATGAGCTGACTGCGCTCGTGCTCCGACCACGCATAGCAGACACTGATCCGTTCGCCGATCGTGACGGGACGAGTGTCCCGATGCCACGCCTGGAGTGCAGCGCCTCCGTCCGGCCTCGTCACCGCCATCACGCCCTCAGTCCGAAGCGACGCGGCGAGGCTTGCCTCGCTCCGCTCGTCATCCGCCGAGGCCAACACAACCCGGCGGGTGTCGCTGGGCGCAACGACCTCTACCGGGCGAACACCGAGTTCTTGGAGGCGGTGGCACACTCCGGCAAGTTCACCTTCGGTTGTCGCGACCGCGATCACCGCCACACGATGCCACACGCCGCCGCCACAAGAGGGTCCGCAGACTGGTGAGAGCGCCTCGCGCCGACAGGGGGTGTCTCCCGCTCTTGTTCGCTGCGCTCACGGGCCGCTCGGGCCACGGCCTCGCTCGCGCCAGTCGGCTGGTCGCGGCCATTCGCTCGGCCTCTGGACGATGTGGCGACGACGCCACGGATCGCGTCGTGTTGTCAGACGTCCAGTTCTCGGTGTTGACCCTCGGCCGTCAACTCGGCCGCAATGGCACGACGCTCCGCCTCATCGAAATGCTTGAAGGCAACAACGTCTGACAGCAGGAGCCTGCGGCGGTTGCCGACGCGACGAAACGGGATCCGGCGTTGGTCCAACAGTTTGACGAGGTAGGGCCGGGACACGTTGAGCAGATCGGCTGCCTGCTGGGTCGTCAGTTCCGTCTTGACGGTTGAGACGGCGACCGCGTCGCCCGCCGCGGTCTGGGCCAAGACCCGGATGAGCAGATTGAGAACATCGACGGGCACGTCGAAGGTCTCTTCATCGTCGGCGCCGAGCGAGAGCGACGCCGTCGAGGCCTCGGGATGCTGATCCAGGAACTGCTTCAGCGTGTCGGCAGCGTGAGCCGCCTGCACCGACGTTGCTTCGTCCGGAACGATGAAATGGTGCGCTGAGCGAGCGCTGAGTTGCATGGCTCTCCTGTCCTTCGACTTGCCCGCCGCTGAAGCCTTCTGTCCGCTATAGGTGCTAATACTATATTTGTGGCTGGCCCCTAGCCGTTAGAGAGCTTGCCGGGATAACTGATGCTAGCTGCCACCCCCTCGAGCAATGAGCACCCCACCCTGACCACGTTGTACCGTTGACGAGTGCGCGGTGCGATCTACGAGGAGTTCAACGGGCCGATCACGGTAGAGGATCTTCCTGATCCGGCTGTGCCCCGTGACGGGGTCGTGATCGAGATTCGAGCGTCTGGACTATGCCGCAGCGACCTGTTCGCGTGGCATGGCCACGACCCGACCATGGCGTTGCCCCATGTGCCCGGCCACGAGCTGGCGGGAGTGGTGGCCGAGGCCGGGCCGGACACCACTCGCTGGTCGGCGGGAGACCGGGTGATTGCACCGTTCTGTTGCGGGTGCGGCGCTTGCGAGCAGTGCCGGGCCGGGAATGAGCAGATCTGCGACAACTACTTCCAGCCCGGCTTCACCCACTGGGGCTCATTCGCCCGCTACTGCGCCATCGCCCACGCCGACACCAATCTGGCCGAGCTGCCGGGCGACGTCTCGTTCGGGCACGGCTCGATCCTGGGATGCCGGATGATCACGGCCTACCGGGCGCTGATCGAGCGGGCCCGGCTCACCTCCGGCGAATGGCTGGCCGTTCACGGCTGCGGGGGGCTTGGACTGTGCATGGTGATGATCGGCGCTGCCGTCGGTGCCCGGGTCGTGGCCGTGGACATCGAGGATCGGGCCCTGGCGCTGGCGTCCGCGATGGGGGCGACCGCAACCGTCACCGCTGATCCCGACAACGGACGGGCCACGGTGGGCGCGGTGCGCGACGCGACCGGAGGGGGCGCCCACGTGTCGGTCGACGCGCTCGGCAACCACGAGGTGGCCGCCAACTCTGTGCGATGCCTGCGCAAGCAGGGCCGCCACGTCCAGGCCGGGCTGCTGTCGGCTCGGGCCACGGCCCTGCCGGTGGCCACCATCATCATGAAGGAGCTGGAAGTGCTCGGAACCAAGGGCATGTCGGCCCGCCAGTACCCGGCCCTGATGGAACTGATAGCCCGGACCGGCATGGACCTCGGCCTGCTGGTGAGCCGAACCATGGCCCTCGACGACCTGCCCGAGGCCTTCGAGACCATGGCGGACTTCGGAGCCAGCGGCGTGGCCGTCGTCACCGAGTTCTGAGACTCCCGGCCTCTAGGCTGGGCGCCGTGGCCGACGAAGTCCTGCCCCCCGGCGAAGACGAGGCGTTCCGGGCCCGCTGCCGCGCCTTCCTGGACGAGCACGCCACCGGCATCTCGCTGGGCGGGCGTCCCGACCCGCGGGGCGAATTGCGTCTGCGGGCGGCCCAGCGCTTCCAGAAGGCTCTGGCCGACGAGGGGCTGGCGGGGCTCACCTACGCGGTCGAGTACGGCGGCGCCGGGATGACCAAGGCCCATGAGAAGGCATGGCGCGACACCTACAGCGCCTACCCCAACATGACCTACGACCTGCTCATCTCCCATGGGATGTGCTTGCCCATGATGGCCGAGTACGGCACCCATTCCCAGAAGTCGGCCTACCTGGCTCGCATCATCTCCGCCGAGGACGTGTGGTGCCAGATGTTCTCCGAGCCCGGTGCCGGCTCCGACGTAGCCAGCCTGCAGACCCGGGCCGAGCGCGACGGCGACGAATGGATCATCCACGGCCAGAAGGTGTGGACCACGCTGGCGCACCTGTGCGCCTACGGGATCATCATCGCCCGCACGGACCCCACCGTCCCCAAGCACGCCGGGATCTCGATGTTCATCGTGCCCATGGACGCCGAGGGAGTCGAGGTCCGGCCCATCCACCAGATCGACGGCGGCACCCACTTCAACGAGGTCTTCTTCACGGACGTGCGCATCGGCTCGGACAGCCTGCTCGGCGATCTGAACAACGGCTGGCGCATGGCGACGGCCATGCTGATGTACGAGCGGGTGGCCATCGGATCGGGCACCACGGGCGGGATAACCACCGACCGGACCGACCGCCTGATCGAAGAGGCCCGCAAGCGCGGCGTCATTCAGGACCCGGCCCTGCGCCAGAAGCTGATGCGGCTGCGCACCCTCGAGACCTGCCTGTCGCTGGTGGCCATGCGCACCCGAGCAGAACTCGAGGCGGGACGCACCCCCGGACCGGGCGGCTCCATCGGAAAGCTGGCCACCGTCGGGATCGCCGACCTGCATACGGAAGTGTCCATGGCCATAGCCGGAACCTCCGGCGTGGCCTGGGAGGACGAGGCCGACGCCTTCTGGCAGCGCCAGGCCCTCACATCGCTTCAGGCCGGGATTGCGGGCGGGACCACCGAGATCCAGCGCAACATCATCGGAGACCGGGTGCTGGGACTGCCCCGGGACATCAGCGTCGACCGGGGCGTCCCCTACAAGGATCTGACGGTCGGCACCCAGACCCGCTAACAGCAGCCTCCCGGCTGTATATCGCGATTTCTTGTCGATATGACAGGTTTTCGCGATATACAGCCGCAGCTCGGGGGCTAGAGCAGGTGGCGGGTGGTCTGGTAGACGGTCCGGATGGCGAAGTTGGAGCGCAGCCGGGCCACACCCGCGAGCCTCGACAGGTGCTGGTTGTGGATGCGCCCGAAGTCGCGGTGGTCCTGCACGGCCAGGTGCACCAGGTAGTCGGCGTCGCCCGCCACCAGGTGGCATGACATGACCTCCGGCACGGCGCGCACCTCGTCCTCGAACCGTCGCAGCGACTCCTCGCTCTGGCTGACCAGGGAGACCTCGACGAACACGTCCAAGTCCCTGCCGATGGCCTCGGTGTCCAGAATCATCACATAACCGGAGATGACGCCGTCGGCTTCGAGCCGGCGCACCCGCCGGTGGCATGCCGAGGTGGACAGACCTATACGGGACGCGAGCTCGGCGTGCGAGACCCGCCCGTCCAGCTGCAACTCGTTGAGAATGAGATGATCGGTCGAATCGATGTCAGGCATGAACATATTTTGCGCTGAATCAGTGATCAGGTGCAAGTAATGAGCATCGCAGTGACAATTGAGAGGAATATTGCTCAAAATGTGTCTTGTACACGCGTGTAATCTGTCATGCGTTGCATTCAGTCGCAGGTGGAGGGGTCCAACATGCGCATCGGAGTGCCCAAGGAGGTCAAGAGCGAGGAGCGCCGGGTCGGGCTGACCCCCGACAGCGTGCGCGAAGTCACCGACCGTGGCCATGAGGTGTACGTGGAGCGGGACGCGGGCGCGGGCGCCGGGTTCGACGACGACGAGTACAAGGACCGCGGGGCCATCATGGTGCCCGATGCCGAGGAGCTCTTCGAGATCGCCGAGCTGATCGTGAAGGTCAAGGAGCCCCTGGCGGAGGAGCGGGCCCGCCTGACGGCCGGCCACACCCTGTTCACCTACCTGCATCTCGCCCCCGACCCCGACCAGGCCAACGACCTGATCGCCAGCGGGGCCACTGCCATCGCCTACGAATCGGTCACCGACCGCAGGGGCCGGCTCCCCCTACTGGCCCCCATGTCCCAGGTGGCGGGCCGCCTGGCCATCCAGGCCGGCGCCCGCTGCCTGGAGGCATCCGCCGGCGGCCGGGGGGTGCTGCTGGGCGGGGTTCCCGGCGTAGCCGCCGCCCCGGTCACGGTGATCGGCGGCGGCGTGGTCGGCACCAACGCGGTGGAGATGGCCCTGGGGCTCGGCGCCGACGTGACCGTGCTGGATCGCGACATGGCCGTGCTCGAGTCGCTGGCCGCCCGCTTCGGTCCGGCGCTGCGCACCCTGTACTCCAGCCCCACCCGTCTGGCCCAGGCGGTGTACACCGCCGATCTGGTGATCGGGGCCGTGCTCTTGCCCGGGGCCAGAGCGCCCCGGCTGATCACGAGACAGATGGTGAAGGTCATGCGACCGGGCACGGTGATCGTGGACGTGGCCATCGACCAGGGCGGCTGCGCCGAGACCTCCAGGCCCACCACCCACGCCGAGCCCACCTACGTGGTCGACGACGTGGTCCACTACTGCGTGGCCAACATGCCCGGAGCGGTCCCCCGCACCTCGACCCAGGCCCTCAACAACGCCACGCTCCCCTACGTGCACAAGCTGGCCGACCAGGGCGTGGTCCAAGCCATCGCGGCCGACAAGGGCCTGCAGGACGGCCTCAGCGTGCGCCACGGCCGGATCACCGAGCCCGCCGTGGCCGACGCCCTGGACCTGGACTACACCGAGCCCCTCGACACGCTGCGCTGAGGAGGCCGATCGGGCCGGGCCGGCCTGCCCGCTACTCGTTGAGGTGCATGGCTACGGCCAGGTTCGACCCGATCACCGCGACCCCCACCGCGATCGCCACCACGAGCAGGTTGACCTGCAGCATGGCGCCGTCGTCGACCTGGAACCCGGCCAGCAGCTGCAGGCCGTCCGCATCGCTGAACTGATCGATCACATAGTTCCGTAACAGCGCGTTGCTGGTTATGGCCACCAGAGCGCCCAGCAGGCCCTGTACCAGGCCCTCGAGCATGAACGGGACGCGGATGAACCACTTGGTCGCCCCTACCAGCCGCATGATCTCAATCTCGGCGCGCCGGTTGCCGATGGCTACCGCCAGCGTGTTCAGGATCAACAGGGTCGAGGCGCCGAGCAGGACGATCGAGCCGATGAAGAGCACCCGTCCCGCCCGGTTCGACAGGTTCTGCACATCGCGGATCACATCCCCGGCGAACGTGACGGTGCGGACCCCGGGCTTGCCCTTGAACTGGCTGCCGAGCTCCTCCACCACGTCGGGATCGGGATCGGTGGGCACCACCCGGTAGTACGGGGGCACTTCCTCGGCGGTGAAGATCTCCAGCACCTCGGGTGTGTCCTCGTAGAACTCCTGGAATTCCTCGTAGGACTGCGCCCGGTCCACGTACTCCCATCTGTCCACGCCCGGGCTCTCGTCGAGTTGGTTCCGGACGCTGGAGTCCTCGTCGGTCCCCGCGTCGGTGTTCATCCACACGATGAACTCCACGCCGTCCTGCCATCGGGCCGTGGCGCTGTCCACCGCCACCTGGAACAGCATGAAGCCTCCGAACATGGCCAGCGACACGCCCACCGTGACCACGGTGGCCACCGCGAGCAGGATGTTGCGCCACAGGTTCTGGCCTGTCTCGCGCAGTACGTAGCGGAAGCTGAACACCGGGGCCTACTCGCGACGGGGGACGAAGCTGAACACTGCGAAGTCTTACTCGTAGACGCCTCGGGCCTGGTCGCGCACGACCATCCCCCGGTCGAGCTCCACCACCCGCTGCCGCATGCTGTCCACGATGCTCCGGTCGTGGGTGGCCATCACCACGGTCGTGCCGATCTCGTTGATGCGCTCCAGCAGGCGCATGATGCCCACCGATGTCGTGGGATCGAGGTTGCCGGTGGGCTCGTCGGCCAGGAGGATCAGCGGCCGGTTGACGAAGGCCCGCGCTATCGACACCCGTTGCTGCTCACCGCCCGAGAGCTCGTGGGGGAAGCGGTCCACCTTGCGGGAGAGCCCCACCAACTCGAGGATGGCGGGCACCTGGCGGTTGATGACCTGGGGGCCCTTGCCGATCGCCTCGAGCGCGAAGGCGACGTTCTCGGCCACCGTCTTCTTCTGGAGGAGCTTGTAGTCCTGGAACACGTAGCCGATGTTGCGCCGCAGGTAGGGAACCCTCCATCCGCTGAGCCTGCCGATGTCGCGGCCGGCCACGAAGATCCGGCCGTGCTCGGGGACGTCCTCGCGGTTGAGCAGGCGAATGAACGTCGACTTGCCCGAGCCGGACGGGCCCACCAGGAAGACGAACTCTCCCTTGCCGATGTCGATGGTCACGTCGCGCAGGGCCACCACATCGCCCTTGAACACCTTCGTGACCTTCTCCATCTTGATCATCCGGCGTCACCTCCAGCCGCCTGCGGCGGCGTGGCGACAGTACCAGCCCCCTCCACCGGTCCCGCGGCACCCGAGGCCCGGCTCCATCGCAGCCAGGCCTCCATGAACGGGTCGAGGTCCCCGCCGAGCACTGCGTCGATGTTGGGGGTCTCGTGGCGGGTGCGCTGGTCTTTCACCAGCTGGAAGGGCTGCATCACGTAGCTGCGGATCTGGCTGCCGAAGCCCACCTTCTGCTGCTCGCCCTTGATGCCGGCGATCTCGTCGGCGAGCCGCTTGCGCTCCAGGTTGAGCAGCTTGGCGGCCAGCATCTGCATGGCCCGCTCCTTGTTCTGGTGCTGGCTGCGCTCGTTCTGGCAGCTGGTCACGATCCCGGTGGGCAGGTGGGTGATCCGCACCGCCGAGTCGGTGACGTTGACGTGCTGGCCGCCGGCCCCCGAAGAGCGGTAGGTGTCGATGCGCAGGTCCTTCTCGTCGATGGCCACCTCGTCGGAGACCTCCTTGAAGAAGGGGGCCACGTCGACCGCGGTGAACGCGGTCTGGCGCTTGCCCTCGTTGTTGAAGGGCGAGATCCGCACCAGGCGGTGCACGCCGTGCTCGGAGCGCATCCAGCCGTACGCGCAGCGGCCCTTCACCAGGAAGTCCACTCTGGAGTACCCGGCCTCGGTGCCCTCCGACAGGGCGGTCACCTCCAGCTCGAAGCCGCGCCGCTCGGCCCAGCGGCGGTACATCCGCAGCAGCATCTCGGCCCAGTCCTGCGAGTCGGTGCCGCCCTCGCCCGACTTGATCTGGCAGACCGCATCCCGCTCGTCGAACTCGCCGGTGAACAGCGAGCGCAGCTCGAGCTCGTCGAAGCGGGCCGCGATGCCGGCCACCAGCCGCGCGATCTCAGCCTCCTCGGAGGCGTCGCCCTCCTCGACGGCAAGCTGGTTGAGGGTCTCCGCGTCGGAGAGTTCGGCTGCCAGGCGGTCGAACATGGACAGGTCGTCGTTGATCGAGGCCAGCTCGGAGGTGACGGCCCGGGCCCGCTCGGGTTGATCCCACAGATCAGGGCGTGACGATTCGGCCTCGAGCTGTGGAAGCCGGGTCCTCAGCGCGTCGATGCGGAGATAGGCCTCGGCCTCTTCGAGGCGACCTCGCAGCCGTCTCAGATCGTCGCCGAAGTCCTGCACGGTCGCTCAGCTCGCGCCGGGGCGGCCGTGGCACATCTTGTACTTCTTGCCGCTCCCGCAGGGGCACGGCTGGTTGCGTCCGACCTTCTCGAGCTCGCTCTTCACCACCGGAACGCGGTTCGGCGGCCGGTTCGGCGCCGGCGCGCGGGCTGCGCCCGACGACGCCGCGGCCGCCTGTGCAGTCGGCGCGGCCCCCACCCCTGCTCCCACCAGGGCCGGCGAGGCGGCCTCGCTCTTGTTGGCGGTCACGCCCACGAGCTGCTGGGTGTCGTCGGGTGCACGCTCGGCGAGTTGCACATGCATCACATAGCGCACGAAGTCCATGGCGATGGTGTCCATCATCTGCCCGAACATGTCGAAGCCCTCGCGCTGCCACTCCGTGGCCGGATCCTTCTGCCCCATGGCCCGCAGGTGGATGCCCTCGCGCAGCAGATCCATCTCGTGCAGATGGGACCGCCATCTCTGGTCGATCAAGCGGAGCATCACCTGGCGCTCGACCTGGCGCATGACGTCGGTGCTGAGTTGTTGCTCCCGCTCCTGGTAATGGTCCAGGGCGGCCTGGTAGACGACCTCTGACAACTCGTGGTGGGTGGCGATCGTCTCGAGCCGGGCCAGCTCGACCCCGCCGGGCCACAGCCCCGACAGGTCCGTCGCCAGGGACTCGCGGTCCCAATCCTCGGAGTGCTCCGAGGTGCAGTGGGTGCCGATCGCGGCCCCGACCGCCGTCTCCAGGTGCTCCAGCGCCTCGGCACGCAAGTCCGCGCCGTCGAGAATCTGGGAGCGGCGCTGGTAGACGACCTTGCGCTGCTCGTTCATCACCTCGTCGTACTTGAGCACGTTCTTGCGGGTCTCCGCGTTGCGCTGCTCGACCGTGTTCTGGGCCCGCTCGATCGCCTTGGTGACCATGCCCGCCTCGATGGGCACATCCTCGGGCAGCGCCCTGTCCATGACCCAGTTCATGGCGCCGATGGCGAAGCGGCTCATGAGCTCGTCCTCCAGCGACAGGTAGAAGCGGCTCTCCCCGGGGTCGCCCTGGCGCCCGGAACGGCCCCTGAGCTGGTTGTCGATGCGGCGGCTCTCGTGGCGCTCGGTACCGAGCACGTACAGGCCTCCGAGCTCGAGCACCTCGTCGCGCTCGGCGTCGGTGGCCGCCTGGTGCTTGGCCGTCAGCTCAGCCAGGCGTCGGTCCCCCTCCGGCGTCTCGGAGTCGAGTGACTCAGCCCTGAGATCACGCCGGGCCAGGCCCTCGGGGTTGCCGCCCAGCAGGATGTCGACGCCGCGCCCGGCCATGTTGGTGGCCACCGTCACCGAGCCGAGCCGGCCCGCCTGGGTCACGATCTCGGCCTCGCGATGGTGCTGCTTGGCGTTCAGCACCTCATGGGCGACGCCCTGCTTGTCGAGCAGGCGGGACAGCTTCTCGGACTTCTCGACCGAGACGGTGCCGACCAGCACCGGCTGGCCGCGCCCGTTGCGCTCGATGATGTCGTCGACGCAGGCGGCGAACTTGGCGTCCTCGGTCTTGTAGATCAGGTCGGCCCGGTCGCCGCGGATCATCGGCCGGTGCGTGGGCACGCTCACCACGTGCAGGTTGTAGGTCGACGCGAACTCGCTGGCCTCGGTCTCGGCCGTGCCCGTCATGCCCGCTAGGCGCTCGTACATCCTGTAGTAGTTCTGCAGGGTGATGGTGGCCAGCGTCTGGTTCTCCTCCTTGATGGCCACCCCCTCCTTGGCCTCCACGGCCTGATGGAGCCCGTCGGACCAGCGCCGCCCGTCCAGCACGCGGCCGGTGAACTCGTCGACGATCTTCACCCGGTTGTGCTCCACGATGTATTCGTGGTCGCGCCGGTAGAGCTCCTTGGCTCGCAGCGCGGCCTGCAGCTGGTGCACCAGGTTCTGGGCCACCATGTCGTAGAGGTTCTCGATGCCCAGCGCCCTCTCGACCGCGTGCACGCCCTCCTCGAGGGGCGCGACCGCGCGCTTCTCCTCGTCCACCTCGTAGTGGACGTCGCGCTGCAGCCCACGGGCGATGCTCGCGAAGCGGACGTAGAGCTTGGCCGCATCGGCCACCTGGCCGCTGATGATCAGCGGGGTGCGGGCCTCGTCGATGAGGATCGAGTCGATCTCGTCGACGATGCAGTAGTGGTGGCCGCGCTGCACCTGCTCGGCGCGGGCCATGGCCATGTTGTCCCGCAGGTAGTCGAAGCCGAGCTCGTTGTTGGTCCCGTAGGTCACGTCGCAGGCGTACTGGCTCCGCTTGTGCTCCCATCCCCGGTTGCCGGGGACGATCAGCCCGACGGTGAGGCCGAGCCACTTGTAGAGCTGGCCCATCCACTCGGCGTCCCGCCCGGCCAGGTAGTCGTTGACCGTCACCACGTGGACGCCCCGCCCGGTGAGCCCGGTCAGGTAGACGGGCAGGGTGGACGTGAGGGTCTTGCCCTCACCGGTGCGCATCTCGGCAACCGCGCCCCAGTGCAGGGCGGCCCCGCCCACGAGCTGGACGTCGAAGTGTCGCTGGCCCAGCACCCTCACCGCGGCCTCGCGCACCACTGCAAAGGCCTCCAGCAGCAGGTCGTCAGGGGACTCGCCGCGCTCCAGACGGCTGCGGAACTCGCCGGTGCGGGCCCTCAGACCGTCGTCGTCGAGCCGCTGCATCTCGGGCTCGAGCGCGTTGATGTCGGGAACGAGGGCCTGCAGATCCCTGAGCTTGCGCCCCTCGCCGGAGCGCAGGACCCGCCTGAGCAGCGACATCGACCCGGACCCTTCCTCTCAGCGCAGACGCGAACAGGCGGGAGCGCCTCGCGCCGCAGCGCCGCCACTTCCGCTCTTGTTCGCTTCGCTCACGGGCCGCTCGGGCCACGGCCTCGCTCGACATCTTGCAAGAATCCTCATGGGTCGCTCCCCTACCGCTCGGCCTCTGGCTCAGCCGGCTTCGTCGATGAGGCCCACTGCCCCGTCGTCGCGCCGGTACACGACGGCCGAGCGGCCCGTGGTCGAGTTGATGAAGAAGAAGAACCCGTGCCCCATAAGGTCCATCTTCAGCGCGGCCTCCTCGGGGGTCAGGGGGCCGAGATGGAACCGCTTCGTCTTGACGATCTGCAGCTCCGGCTCGGATTCGTGGGCCTTGTCGGCGACCCACCCGCCCATCGTGTCGCCGGCTGGCGCCGGACCGACGTCGGCCGCGGTGCGGATGGTGTCGCCGCGGCCGCGGTGGCGGTTATGGAGCTTGGTACGCAGCTTGCGGATCTGGCGCTCGAGCTTGGCCTCGGCGAGGTCCACGGCAGTGAACGCGTCGGGGGCGTTGACCTTGCAGCGCAGACGGTGACCGTGCCCGGTCAGGGTCACCTCGCAGGTCTCGCGGTCGACGATGCGTGGATTGCGGGCCTCGTCGAAATGGATCTCGGCGCTGTCGAGTTCGTCCAGGTACCGGTCGAGCTGGCCGATCTTGATTCGCACGGCCTCCTCGAGGCCCGGGGTGATGGCTATGTGGCGGCTGCTGATCGAGATCTCCACGTCCTACCTCTCTGGGGGATGGTGATGCGCTCTCATCGTAGAGGTAGCGCGACAGGCTGGCGCGGCGCCGCGGGCGCCACTGTGGCCACCGCGGCGACCACGGCCGAGGCGCCGCCTGCGCGGAGCGCGGCGGCCGCGGCCCGAAGCGTCGAGCCGGTGGTGCACACGTCGTCGACGACCAGAACCAGCCCGCGCCCACAACTGCGCCGGACCTCCAGCCTGGGGCCGGCCAGGCGCCCCTCGCGGGTTCGGGCGGTCTGGGGCTCGTCGTCGAGCCTGCACAGCAGGCGACGACTCCGGACCCGCAGCCGGCGAGCCAGGGCACGAGCCAGCAGCTCAGCGGGATCGAAGCCGCGCTCACGGCGGCGCGTCGGGCTGCAGGGGACCCAGGTGACGAGGCCCGCGGCCTGCGCCCCGCCCGCGACCAGCGCCAGCCGGTCGGCGATCGGGGTCACCGCGGCGGTGACCCGGCCGTACTTGAGGGCTCGCACCAATTCCGCCGCCCCTCCCTCGTGGCACCAGCCGGCCCACAGCGTGTCCACGCCCTCAATTCGCACATCCTGCACCCCGACAGCCTAACGGCCTCGGATCTGACAATAACTATGATATAGCAGAATCAAATGAAATATGCTACTTCACGGTCATCGCACAGCCCCGGCGTCGGCTGCGGTGACGTGTCCCTCGTCGCGCATCCAGGCGATGGCGTCGGCCAGGGAGTCGGCCGCGGAGCGCAGAGTCACGCCGGTGTCCTGCTCGGTGAACGAATTGTCGCCGGCGCAGGTGTTGTACATGTACTCGGTGCCCTCGGAAGTGAGGATCAGGTCGAGACCGAAGCGGCGGGTGAGGTCACCCAACCGGCCCCACACCAGGAACATCGCCTTGGGCATCTGCACCGACTTGAGGTCCCGGCCGGTGACCTCGCACAGCAGCGACAGCAAGTCATCGGAGGTGAGGTGGTGGCCGAACATCACGTAGCGCTTGGGGCCGCGGCCGGCCTGCATGGAAGCCGCTATCACCGCAGCTATGTCCCTCACATCGACCAGGTTGAGCGTGTAGCCGGACGAACGCATGAAGGGCTTGGTCAGCCACAGCTTGAGTGGCTTGAACTGGGTCGACTCGCCGTGGTCGCCGGGGCCGAACACCCCGCCGGGGTAGATGACGACCACGCCGGCCCCCGAGTCCTGAAGCCGCCGGGCCAGGTGCTCGGACTCGGCCTTGGACCGCGCGTAGGGCATGCGGGCGTTCCCCACCGGGTGATCGGCGGTCACCGGGTCGGTGCGGAACGGGAACAGGGCCGCGGTGCTGGACACATGCACGATCGGGTCGCAGCCGGCGTCGGCGGCGGAGCCCAGCACATTTAGAGCACCGGCGAAGTTGCTGGCCTCGATGTCGGCCTCGGAGCTCGGATCGGTTCCCACCACCGCGGCGGCGTGAACCACCGCATCGCAGCCGTCGAGCGCGGCCGTGACCGCCGCCGCGTCGGCGATGTCCCCCTGGACCGTCTCGAGCGAGGCGAGATCCACTCCCACCCGGGCGGTGACCGTCTCGAGCTTGACCGGCGTCCGCACCAGGGCCCGCACGGTGTGGCCCGCGTCCTGAAGGGCCTTGACCGCGTGGGATCCCACGAAGCCGGTGGCGCCGGTTACCAGGACTCTCATTGCTCCACCTCCCGGAGGGTCTGAGAAAGCCTAGGCCCCGGGCCCGAGCGGCCCGTGAGCGCAGCGAACAAGAGCGGGAATCAACGCACGGCCCCGGCGTCGGCGGCGGTGACGTATCCCTCGTCGCGCATCCAGGCGATGGCGTCGGCCAGTGACTCGGCCACGGGCCGCAGCACGATGCCGGTGTCGTGCTCGGTGGCGGAGTTGTCGCCGGCGCAGTAGTTGAACATGTAATCCACCGCCTCGGTGGTCAGCACCAGATCCCGGCCGAACCGGTGTGCGATGTCCCCGACCCGGCCCCAGATCGAGAACAGCGCCCTGGGCGCCGGGACCGACTTCAAGTCCCGGCCGGTGACGCTCCGCAGCTCCGACAGCAGCTCGTCGGCGCTGAGGTGGTGGCCGAACATCAGGTAGCGCCTCGGACCCCTGCCCGCCTCCATGGAGGCGGCTATCACCGCGGCCACGTCGCGCACGTCGACCATGGTCACCGTGTAACCCGACCGGGGGACCGGCTTGGTCAGCCAGAGCTTCAACGGCTGGATCTGGACCGACTCGCCGTAGTCGCCCGGGCCGATGGTCAGGGCGGGATAGACGATGACCACGCCGTGCCCCTGGGCCTGGTACCGCCGGGCCAGGTGCTCGGACCTGGCCTTGGACCGCGGGTAGGCCCCGCCGGCGGTGCCGACCGGGTGGTCGACGGTGACCGGATCGGTGCGGAACGGGAACAGGGCCTCCCCGGTGGAGACGTGGACCACCGGGTCGCAGCCCGCGTCGATGGCGGCCTCCAGCACGTTCAGCGCGCCCGGGAAGTTGGTCTCGGACACCTCGGTCGCCGCGGCCGGAGCGATGCTCACCACCGCGGCGGCATGGACCACGGCGTCGCAGCCGTCGACCGCGGCGGTGACAGCATCGGCGTCGCGGATGTCGCCCTCGGCCGTCTCGAGGGAGTCGAGATCGACGCCCACCCGGGCGGTCACCGTCTCGAGCTTGGCCGGCGTGCGCACCAGGGCCCGCACGGCGTGGCCCGCGTCCTGGAGGGCCTTGGCCGCGTGGGACCCCACGAAGCCGGTGGCGCCCGTGACCAGGACTTTCACGGCTTAAGCGGCGCGCCCAGCAGGGTCTCCACGATGGACTCTCCGAAACCGGGCGCGCCTCCTGTCTCGATGCCGCGGTGCCGCTCCGCGATGAACCCCTCGAAGTGGCCGTCGGTAAACAGCCAGAACTGCTCGCCGGCAATCGCCTCGACGACCATGTCGCCCACCACCGACGGGTCCATGGCGTACTGGTAGGCCTCGCGCACCGCCGCCAGTATCTCCGACTTGTCGTCGCGGGAGAATGCGCCCAGCGAGCCGGGGCCGGCATCGTCGAGGAGCCGTTCCGGGCGGTTGCGAGCGGAGTCCAGGATGTTGGTGGACACCAGGCCCGGGCACAGGCAAGTGACTCCCACGCCGATGCCGGCAGCCTGCATCTCGAGGTGGAGCGTCTCGCTCAGCGCCACGACGCCGTACTTCGACACGTTGTACGGTCCGACTCCGGGCGAGCTGAGGTGGCCCAGCACCGAGGCGGTGTTGACCACATGGCCCGAGCCCCGCTCGATCATGGCCGGCAGGAACGCCCGGCAACCGTGGATCACGCCCCAGAGGTTGACGCCCAGGCACCACTCCCAAGTCTTGAGAGAGGCCTCCGCGACGGCGCCCTGCCCGGCCACGCCCGCGTTGTTGCACAGCACGTCGGCGGGGCCGTAGGCGTCGGTGCAGGCGTCTCGCAGCGCCTCCACCGACGACCACGAGGACACGTCGCAGACGACCCCGGTCGCCTCTCCCCCGTCGGCGCGGATCGACTGCACCGTCTCGTGCATGGGCGGCTCCTCCACGTCGGCCACCACCACCCGCATGGAGGAGGCTGCGAAGCGCTCGGCCATCCCGCGGCCGATTCCGCTGGCGCCCCCGGTCACCACCGCCACCCGGCCGGTGAGATCCTTCATGGTCCCTCCTCAGGTCGGTTCCCGGTCATGCTCACCGCGCCGGTGTCGGCTGCACGGCCCGCCAGATCCTTCATGATCCCTCCTCTTGCGCCGCCACCCGGTCGGGAGCGAGAGCGGCCAGCGCGTCGTAGTCGACGGCGGCGGAGCCGGCGGAGGGGTGCAGCACCTGGATGCAGACCTGGGTGGCCCCGGCGTCGGCGTGCTCGGCCAGCCGGCGCTCGATGGCGTCGGCGTCGCCCCAGGCCACCATGGCGTCCACGAAGCGGTTTGAGAGCCCGTCGATGTCGTCGTCGTCGAAGCCGAGCCGCTTCCAGCAGTCCCGGTAGCCGGGAGCCCGGGTGTAGAACTTCATGACGTTGCCGCCGGTGGCCCGGGCCTGGCCGGCGTCGGTGGTGAGTATCACCTTCTGCTCCACGCAGAGCTGGGGGTCGGGACCCATCACCGAGCGGGCGAAGGCGGTGTGCTCCGGTGTGGTGTTGTAGGGGTGGGCGCCGTCGGTGCGCTCGGCCGCCAGCTCGAGCATCCGGGGTCCGAGGGCGGCCAGGACCACCGGCACCGGGTCCGGGGGAGGCACCGCGGTGTAGCGGGCCGCCTCCATGGCGTCGAGGTAGGACCGCATGAACGACAGCGGCTTGTCGTAGGGGATGCCTCGGATCTTGCTCACGATGACCGGGCTGGAAACGCCGAGGCCCAGCGTGAACCGGCCGCCGGTCTGCTCGGCGACGGTGTACGCCCCCTGCCTCATCACGCCCGCATGCCGGTTGTAGACGTTGGCGATGCCAGTGGCCAGCGGAAGCGTGGAGGTGACCGCTCCAAGATGGGCGGCCAGCGCGAAGGGGTCGCGTCCGAACGTCTCCCCCACCCACAGCTGCGAGTAGCCCAACTCCTCTACTCGCTGGGCGAAGGAGGCCGTATCGGCGCTGCTGAGCGCTTCAGGGGCCGTCCAGCAGCCCCGTTCGATCGCCATCTGTACTCCCTTCGGCCTGGCTGCCGGTTTACGGTACCGGTCAGTAGCGGTAGTGGTCGGGCTTGTAGGGGCCGTCGACGTCCACGCCGATGTAGCCGGCCTGGCCCGGTGTGAGCCTGGTCAGGCGCACACCGAGCGCATCGAGGTGCAGGCGGGCCACCTCCTCGTCGAGCCGGCGGGGCAGGGTGGTCACCGCGACCGGCATCTCGGTGCCGTTGGCGTGCAGGTCCATCTGGGCCAGGACCTGGTTGGTGAAGCTGCACGACATCACGAAGCTGGGATGTCCGGTGGCGTTGCCGAGATTCAGCAAGCGACCCTCCGATAGCAGGATCACCGAGTGGCCGTCGCCGAAGACGTACTCGTCCACCTGGGGCTTGATGTTGACCCGCTGGACGTCCGACATCCGGTTCAGTCCGGCAATATCCACCTCGTTGTCGAAGTGGCCGATGTTTCCCACGACGGCCTGGTGCTTCATGCGGGCCATGTGACCGGCGCTGATGACGCCGGCGTTGCCGGTGGCGGTGACGAAGATGTCGCCGATGGGTACCACCGCCTCGAGGGTGTTCACCTCGTAGCCCTCCATGGCGGCCTGCAACGCGCAGATGGGGTCGATCTCGGTGATGATCACCCTGGCCCCCTGGCCCCTCAGCGCCGCCGCGCAGCCCTTGCCGACGTCGCCGAAGCCGCACACCACCGCCACCTTGCCGCCGATCATCACGTCGGTGGCCCGGTTGATGCCGTCGATCAGAGAGTGGCGGCATCCGTAGTAGTTGTCGAACTTGGACTTGGTGACCGAGTCGTTCACGTTCACGGCCGGGAACAGCAGCTCGCCCCGCTCCAGCATCTGGTGCAGCCGCATCACGCCCGTGGTCGTCTCCTCGGACACTCCCCGGATGGACGGCACGATCCGGGAGAAGAACGCAGGGTCGTCCTCGGCGATCATCCGCAGCCGATCAAGTATGACCGACCACTCCTCGGGGTCGTCGTCGGCGGCCTCGGGCACCGCACCGGCCCGCTCGTACTCGAGCCCCTTGTGGACGAGCAGGGTGGCGTCGCCGCCGTCGTCGAGAATGAGGCTCGGCCCGGCGCCGTCGGGCCACCTGAAGATCTGCTCAGTGGCCCACCAGTACTCCTCCAGGGTCTCACCCTTCCAGGCGAACACCGGCACGCCCCGGGGCTCGTCGACGGTGCCGCGGGGACCGACGGCGACCGCCGCGGCGGCATGGTCCTGGGTCGAGAAGATGTTGCAGCTCGCCCACCGGACCTGGGCGCCCAACCCGACAAGCGTCTCGATGAGCACCGCGGTCTGGACGGTCATGTGCAGCGATCCGGCGATCCGGGCACCGGCGAGGGGCTGATCGTCGGTGTAGCGGCCCCGCAGAGCCATCAGGCCGGGCATCTCGTGCTCGGCCAGACGGATCTCGGCGCGGCCCAGCGGGGCCAGGGAGAGGTCCGCGACACGCATGTCTCTACCGGCCGCCGGCCCGGCGGGCCGCCGACTCGGCGACGGCGTCGCCGACCAGCACCAGATCCAGCAGCTGCGCCAGGGCTCCCTCGCCGGCCGCCCTCACCTCGTGGACGGTGGACACCGCGCCGAGCAGGTCGATGCGGTCGGCGAGCCCCTGGGGCTCGAAGTCGTGGCGCAGCACGATCGTGGCCACACCCGCCGGGATACGCCGGGCCAGCGTGCTCCAGGACGCGGCCTCGGCCTCGTCGGCCGGGAGGTTGCGCCGCACCGACGCCACCCGGCCGATCCGGTCCAGTCGATTGACCCAACGACGGGCCGCGTGCTTGCCCACGCCCCCGGCCCCGCAGACCACCGCCATCCGGTCCTGCACGGCCTCGGCCAGAGCCTCCACCGGCCCGGGATCGGCATCGATGAGCCTGCGACGGGCCTCGATCTGCGCCGCACTCTCCGAGATGAGCCTGTTCATGCCGTCCAGCACCCCGACGCGCTCGAGCAGCACCAGCACCGGCACGATCGCCACGCCCAGTCCGGCAGCCGGGCCGGCGAGACGGTCCACCCGAGCTATAGGAACGCCCCATTCTGTGCAGAGTGCCGTCAACTCGCCCCCGGAGGTGACGGCCACCATCCGCGCGCCGCTGGTCACCGCCACTCGGGCCGCGGCCACGGTCGGCTGGTCGTCACCGGACTGCGAGACCGCCACCACCAGTGAGGACTCCGAGAGCCAGGCCGGGCTGATGCCGCCGGTGGCCAGTACCGGCTCCGAGCCCTGGAGGTGCGCGACCGACTCCACGACGTCGCCGGCCACCCCTCCCCCACCGGACCCCACGATCACCACTTCGGATATCTCGCCGGGAGCGGGCAGGCCCTCGACCACGGCGGCGGCCACGGCGGCGTCGCGCACCTGGTCGGGCAGGTGCCGCAGGGCTTCGAACAGGTCGTCAGCGGCCATGGCCCGCGGTCCCGCTCAGCCTGCGCCGTCGTCGCCGGCTTCGAAGGTAGGGCCGACCCCGTCGGCCTCTGCCTTGGTCGTCAGGCGCTCGTGCTCGGTGTCGTCGATCGAGGCGGCCTCGTCCATCAGCATCACGGGGATCCCGTCGTCCACCCTGTAGCGGAGACGCAGCCGGGGGTTGTACAGGCACTCCTCGTCTGCGAAGTAGAGCAGCGGGCCCTTGTCGCTGGGGCAGGCGAGAATCTCCAGCAGGTGGGCGTCGAGTGTCACGCGGCCATCTCCTCAACAGTGGGTGGTCCCCAAGAGGTTACGGAGTGATCAGCGCGAGAACCTCAGCGACTCGGGTCGGGAGGTCGGCCGGGTCGCTGGACTCCAGGTTCAGGCGCAGCAATGGCTCGGTATTCGACGGCCGGAGGTTGAACCACCAGTGGCCACAATCGACGGTAAGACCGTCAAGGCGGTCCTGCTCACAGCCTGCGAACGCCGACGCCACCTGCTCGATCACCCCGCTCTGGTCCGGCACCTCGGTATTGATCTCCCCCGACGCCGCGTAGCGGTCCAGCGGAGCGGCCAGGTCGCTGAGGTTGCCGTCGTGGCGGCTGAGCGCCTCCAGCACGGCCATCACCGCGATCATGGCGCTGTCGGCGCCGTAGTTGTCCCGGAAGTAGTAGTGACCGGAGTGCTCGCCTCCGAACACCGCTCCGCTGGAGGCCATCGCCTGCTTCAAGAACGAGTGCCCCACTCTGGTCCGGACGGTTCGGCCTCCCAGTTCCTCCACAACCTCCTCCAGAGCTCTGGAGCAGATCACGTTGTGCACGACCGTCGCGCCGGCCTCACGCTCGAGCATCACGGTGGCGATGATCGCCGCGGTGAGAGAGCCGGACAGCGGCCGGGACAGCTCGTCCACAATGAACACCCGGTCGGCGTCGCCGTCGAAGGCCAGGCCGGCGTCGGCCTCCACGACCTTGACCCTGTCCCGGACATCCTGCAGGTTCTCGGTCTTGAGAGGGTCGGCCGGGTGGTTGGGGAACGTTCCGTCCAGCTCGGGATGGAGGTAGTCGACCTCGAGGGGCAGCCGATCGAACACGGCCGGAACGACGAGACCGCCCATGCCGTTGGCAGTGTCCACCGCCAGGCGCATCGGCTGCAGCACGCCGGGGCTCACGAAGGACAGGACATGTTCGACGTAGCGGTCCAGGATGTCGCGGCGGGCGACAGTCCCGGCGATGGCGGCTCGGGGCGGCCCGGAGAGGGCGAGGGCCTTGATGCGCTCCAGTCCCGTGCCCGTCCCGATCGGCGACGCGCCCGGGCCGCAGAGCTTGATGCCGTTGTAGCCGACCGGGTTGTGGGACGCGGTGAACATCGCGCCGGGGATGTCGAGCAGCCCGGAGGCGAAGTACACCATCTCGGTCGCGCACATGCCGATGTCCACTACATCGACACCGCTCGCGGTCGCGCCCCGGCAGAAGGCCGCGGACAGGTCCGCCCCGTCGGGGCGCATGTCGCGGCCGACCACGATGCGGGTCGCGCCGTGGTCGCGCCCGTGCCCGCCGAAGGCCGCTCCGATGGCGAAGCACGCCTCCGCGTCGATCTCGGATCCCACGATCCCGCGGATGTCGTAGGCCTTGAAGATGGTGTCGAGATCGGCCACTGCCACCTGGAATCTACCCGTGCCACCTCTTCGGGTAGCGGCCCAGCAGGGCCCGGGCCCGGATGCGGCACATGTCGAGCACCAGTTCCCAGCCGTCGCTGACGACGCGGACCGACGACACGTCGCTGTTGACCACCTCGACCGGCACCTGGCGCACCTCCATGCCGAGACGGTCGGCCAGGAAGAGCACCTCGATGTCGAAGGAGAACCGGTCCATGACCGACGCATCCAGCACCGCCCCCGCCGCCGGCCGGGAGAAGGCCTTCAGGCCGCACTGGGTGTCGCGGCCCCGGCCGAGCCTCAGCATCCCGCGTAGAAGGCCGACGACCAGGCTTCCTGCTCGCCGCAGCCCGGACGGGGCGGTCACGGCCACCGAGTCGGGATGGTGGCGGTCGCCGACCGCCATGTCGGCTCCCCCCTCCACCTCATCGAGCAGTGCGACGAGCTGGTTCGGCGCATAGGCGAGATCAGCGTCGGTGAAGGCCACCACCTCTCCCGAGGAGGCCCGCATCCCCGCCCTGATCGCCTCTCCCTTGCCCCGGTTCGCCCCGAACTCCACCACGATGTCCGCGCCTGCAGCCCGAGCCGCCTCAGCGGTGCCGTCGTCGGAGCCGTCGTCGACCACCAGGATCTCCGCGCCGCCCCCGGCATCGACTGAGGCGAGGGCGGCCCGCAGCCGGGTCACGGTGTCGCCGATGCGACCGGCCTCCTGGTAGGCCGGCACGACCACCGAGAACCTCACAGCTCCGTGACCTCCCCCGCCGTGTCAGCGTCGTCGGTTCGGGCTCCCACACCCGCACCCCGTCTCGGGCGCAGCACCAGCCACGCCACCACGGCGAGGCCGACCAGGGTGACCGCCATCGAGAACCACTCCACCGGGCTGCGGCTGTAGGTCAGGCGGACCTCGGTGCTGGTCGGCACCACCACCATGAAGTTGGGCGTCGCCCGGTAGGGCCCATCCGCGCCCGACACCGACCAGTTCGGGAAGTACGACGTCCGCACCAGCACCGGTGAGCCCACCCGGTCCACCGAGAACGAGATCGAATGATCATCGCGGACCACGGCGCTGACGGTCGCCTGTTCGATCTCGGCGGTGGGTGCGACATCGGGCAGGACCGACGACAACCGGCGCATCACCTCCTGCCGGCTCAAGTCGGTGCCGGACAGCCCGTCGCCGGGCTCCCCCCGGACATCGGGCAGCGCCATCCGAGGCCAGTCGGCGGGGCCGTCGGCCGCGAGCACGGGTCCGTCCCGACCGGCCGCGAGGAAGGCGCCGACCGATGCCTCAAGCCAATCGTCGCTCGAGTCGTCGAGGCCTTCGACCACCACCGGCAGGGTGGACAGCCCCGTCACCGGAGCGCTGCCGGACACCTCGAACACGACCCACGGACCCAGCCTTGTCGAGCCGATCTCGCTGAGTCCGGCAGAGGCCCGGGCCTGCCGCACCGCGTCGGAAGAGAACGCCATGTAGTAGCGAACCCCCATGAGCCTCATGTGCTCCACGCCCCTGGCGACATCGAGACCCGAGTAGGGCAGGTCCCGCTGGGCCCGCGACGGGGCGGACGACAACTCCGACTGCATCAGGAAATGGTACGGGACGGTGGCCGAGGCCTCGAAGTAGAGACCCTCCATGGAGGCGATGCACCGGTCGGTCCAGTACGGCAGCAGCATGGGTGCCATCGGCGTGCCGTAGGACCCGAGCCGCCCGGCCTCGTATTCCCAGAGGGCCGGGCCGCAGCCGTGGGTCTCACCGATCCCGTCCATGGTCTCGACGAGATCCCAGTACTCGGAGCTGCCCCCGCCGTCGGCGGTCGGGCCCCTGCCCTCGTAGCCCTCGAAGTTGTACTCGACCCAGTACGAGCCGAGGTTGGACTCGCTGGAACTGAAGGGTCCCCACCGGTAGACGCCGTCGTCGCCGAGTTGCCCGCCGGGAAGCGACCGCAGCGGCAGCCCCACCATCACCATCGCCGCGGCCGTGACCAGCGCCACCGCACCGCCGGCCGCGACCGTCCCCGCCGACCGGCGCGCCAGCGAGGGCAGGCGCGCCGCCCCTTCCTCGTCTCCTCCAGCCTTCTCGACATCCTCAACTTCTTCGACCTCTTCAGCCCGCGCCGCCTGCCGCCGGTCGATGGCCTCGCGTCCCATACGGATCGCCTCGCCTATGCCGAGAGCCGCGGTCAGGTACACGGTGAGGTAGTAGAAGGGCAGGATCCGGACATTCCAGAGGCGTCCCTCGGGCAGGATCACGAAGCCGGTCGCGACGATCGCCCCTGCCACCGCCAGCGCCATGCCGAGCCGGGCCCGCCTGAAGAACAGCAGCCCCGCTCCCACCAGCGCCAGGACGATGAACAGCTGCAGCGGCGGATCGTTCGTCAGGAAGCTGTAGTCGAAGGAGCTCCGCGACCACAGCGAGGACAGGTAGCGGCGCTCCTTTCCCCAGCCCATGTCGTTGAGCAGGCCCCGGTTCCACCAGAACGGAAACACCCACCACGCGCTGAGAGCCGCGGCGAGCGCTCCGGTGGAGACGGTCCAGGAGAGCCGGCTGCGCCACTCGACGGCGCGCCACGGCAGAACGAGCAGCAGCGCGGCGACCGCGGCCAGCGCGAAGAAGGCAGAGAACAGGTGCATCAGCCCGGTGAGAGCCAGCAGCGCACCGGCCAGGACCCGGTGACTGCCCGCGGGCATGCCCCGCGCCGCGACGCCGATGAACAGGACCGCGCCGGCCAGGCCCAGCGAGTAGGCGAACTCGCCCGCCATCGTCGACATGAGGTTGCCGCCGTAGATGTTGAACGAGCGGTCGAACAGGAACAGCAGGGTGGCCGCCGAGGCCAGCACCTGACTCTCGGCGGAGACCCCACCGAGACGCGCCATCGCCCAGACAGCCACCGGCAGCGCCACCACGCCCGCGATCGTCACCAGCTTCAGAGCTACGCCGTAGGGCATGGGGACTGCGAGCAGCGCGACGGTGGCCGCGGTGACGGCCGCTCCCGCCCGCCAGCGGGGTCGCCCCCTCAGGCCGTACCACGCCCACCAGGCCGCTACGGCGGGCAGCAGCAGCCCGGCCAGAGCCCGGTTGGCCACCGGGTCGTCGATGAACAGCTTGGCCGCGCCGCAGATCCCGGCGACAGCCAGCGCTATGGCCCAGCACTGGCTGGCGGGACGGCCCGTCCGTCGCATGATCACCATCGCCACCGCCCCGGCCGCGGAGGCCACCGCGAGATAGGCGAAGACGGCCGCGCCAATGTCGAGGCCCACGTCGATCATCACGACGAGCAACGACGGGACCACCATGTAGAACGCGAATGCGGGAAAGCCGGCGTACCAGTCGTGGGTCCAGCCGGTCAGCCTCAGCTCGCCGATGAGAACATCCCTCAGGTAGGCGGGCGCCCAGACGTGAGCCCCGAGGTCTCCCCCGGTGGGCGTGGTGTCGGTGAACCAGAGCCAGGGCCGCAGGTTGACGACCACGAACCCGACGACCGCCACCAGCACCGCCGCGGCAGGGACGAGCCCCCGGCGGCGACCGCTCAACACGGGCAAGTAGCATAAGGCGGTCATGGGTTGCTCAGTTGGGCGCAGGTTGGCCGTGGCCGCGCCCAGCGTGATGATCGCAGTTCCCCTCGCCGGATTCGCCTTCCAGCTGGATCAGCGCATCGCGATCTATCGGAGTGCCGCCGAAGGCCTGGCCAACCCGCTGCCGGCCGCCCGCCACGCGGTCGACAGCATCGACGAGTACTTGAGCCGCGGCAACTTCCGGCCGCTGGGCCGCTTTCTGGAGGCGATCTCTGACGGCTTCGTCTTCGAAGCGGCCGCTGCGACCGGTGTGTCGCCGAATGTTGCCCACGGAGTGATCCGGATCGCGATGGTCGGGCTCCTGGCCCTGATTGCGGCGCGGGTCCTGGGCGCGATACTGCGCTCGGCAGGGTGGGCGCCCTCCGGCCACCCGGTCGTCGTGCTCTATCCCCTGATGCTGGCGATGACTCTCGTGGCCGGTGATGCCGACGGGCCGATGGTGATCTATCCGTTCACCGCGATCGGCACCTCCGTACTGGTTCTGGCCATCGCGCTCGCGGTTGCCCGTGACTCGGGCATGGTTGACAGACCCGTTTCGCGGCGGGAAGCGCTGTGGATGCTCCTGCTGGGAGCGATAGCGGCCGTCACCTACGATCTGGCGTACATCGCCGCGCCCCTGGCCGCGGCGCTGGTCATCGCCCGCAGCGCTGCCGCCGGCATGTCGGCGCGGGAGACGGTGCGCACCGCCGCCTGGCGACGCTTCATGTTTCTCGCCACCGGATTCCTGATCGCTTTCGTGCCGGTGCGAGCGGTCATTGCTCAGCGATGCAGCGAGGCGGAGTGCTACTCGGGGTCAGACGTGTACCTGTCGGGCGACATCGTCTCCCGAACCGCCGACCGGGTAGCTACCGGTGTGCCGCCGGCAGGATGGTCCCACGTTGCGGAACTGGCACGCCGGGGCGACCGCTTCGGATTCGGGTTCGCCGATCTGATGGCCAACTCCATGCTGGTGGTCCTGGTCGCCGGGATCGCCCTCGTGGCCGTCGGCGCGGGCAGGCGAGCCTCTCGCCTGAGCCGGTCGTCCACCGACGGCGCCACGGACTGGCGCCGCCCTGCTGCCAGTGTCGGTCTGTTCGGGCTGGCACTCGCAGTCCTTCCGGCGCTGCTCGTGAGCGCATCAAGGTTCCTGCACGCGTACGACTACGCCGTGGGAGAAGCCTGGCGCGACACGGTCCTCGTTCAGACGGGCTGGTCGCTGATGATCGCCGCCATCGGAGTGGTGCTCACTGAAGCCGTCCGATCGAAGGGCGGCAGGAGGATCGCGGTGTGGGCGGCGGCCGCACTGCTCGCCGCGGGCTGTACGGCCACCCTGCTCTCGAATCAGCAGCTGAACCGGATCGATCAGGCGACCTCGCTCTCGGCGATCAACAACCAGATCGCGACGGCCACGATCCACTTTGACCCCGGCCGCTCCGGAAACGCGAACCGCTGCAACCTGATCGAGGCCTTCGCCGCGGTCGAGGGTAGGTCGAACTGGGAGGAGGAGACGAGGCAGTTCCGCGCCGTGCTGGACACGCTGATGCTCGACCGCTACGGCCGGCCCTTCTGCGCCCCCGCCGCGTAGGACAAGCAGCGGGGGCGCGTCAAACCGACAGCGCGATGACGGTGACCGCGTTGAAGGCAGTGTGCGACCACAGGGCTGCGCCCATGCGCCGGGTGGCCAGCACCAGCAGGCCGTGCACGATCCCGATCACGAGCAGCGCGGGGAACTGCACCACCTGGAAGTGGACCACCGCGAACGCGAGCGAGGAGACCGCGACCGCACGGACCGGCCCGAAGCGGTCCCGTAGGGCCCCCTGGAGCAGGCCCCGGAAGAACACCTCCTCGGTGAGGGGAGCCGCGATCACGGTCATGAGCACCAACGCGGCCATCTCCAGGGGCGCCTCTGCCATCCCGACCAGCTCTCGGGCCGGCTCCTCCACGTCGAGATCCTCGAACACCTCGAGGATCGGGATGTAGAGCAGCGGGAGCACCACCAGTTGCAGCAGCAAGCCGACGGCGAGGCCCAGCGGCACATCGACAGGCCGCATTCGCCAACCCATCTGCTCGGACCAGCGCAGGCCGCGCGTCCGGGCCAGCAGCGGCGTGCCGAGCAGCCCGATCCACAGGGGAACCTGCAGCAGGACCAGCGAGCCCAGCGTCAACTCCGAGGACGCCTCCTCGGCGTCCACTCCCTGAAGGGCCACAAGCGCGATCAGGGCGACCAGGCTCCCCAGGAACCCCACGGCCCATCCGACCACGGCCCATTTCAGCCGCGTCGTGGCCGGCATCATCGTCGGCATGCTGCCCTCACTTCCGCTCTTGTTCGCTTCGCTCACGGGCCGCTCGGGCCACGGCTTCGCAAGCTCAGCCTCTCAGTTCTCCACTGGGCAGAAGTCCGCGCCGTACCTGGACCTCGACAACCGGTTCAGTTCCTCGAGCACCCGGGCGCCCGAATGCCAGCAGTCCTTGCAGTTGCGGTCGGCGTAGACCGTGATGAGCTCGCACCGTACGGCTCGGCCCTCCTCCGACCGGTCGAAGTCGACGCTGGCGGTGGAGATGAGGTTGACCATGCTGCCGTCAGACCCGGTACGTCTCCAGATCGAGAACTTGTCGTTGGCCATGAAGGCATTCATCGACATGACGAACACCGCGGCCGCGATCCCGGCAGCCAGCCATCTTCGCCGGTTCCGGCGGCCTTCTCGCCGATGGCCCGCATACGACAGCGCGATGACGGCCAGACCGTAGAGGACGAGGGCCCATGAGACTTGAACCAGCAGCGAGTCACGCCACTGATCCAGTCCGAAGCCGCGGTCGTGCCACCCCTGCAGTCCCTCAGAAAGGCTGACCATCAGAGTCGCCAGCAGCGCCAGAAGGCTCCCGAGTCCACACAGGACCACACCCAGCCTGCGTTGAGCATCGGTGGAAAGGTCGTCGTCGGTTGCGGGCCCACGAGACATCCGTGCTGCGGCGACGGCTGCGAGGAACCCCAGCGACAGGACGACCAGAATCAACCAGACATTGGTCGCGAAGTCGGCCGGGTCGCGAGCCGAGGACAGATTGTCGTAGTCGCCGGCCAGCGTCGACGACAGCGTCTGGAACTGCAGCCCGGCCACTGCCCTGCCGAGCCACTGCTCGACCGCCAGAGTCGACAGAACCGCTGAGGAGCCCTCGTAGCATTCGCCCCGGGAGCACTCAGCCGCGATTGCCAGCCGGCTGGGCACGAACACCGCCAGGAAGCCGGCCGACAGCGCTATGAGCCTCCGGAACGCCGAGCTCCGGAAGATCTCTCCTCCGGATTGGCGCGACAGCCACCCGCGAGCAGCCAGGGTGAGCAGGCATACCAGGGGAACGAGGTAGAGAAGCTCGGACGTCATGGCGCTGACCATTCCAAGAACGGCGCACCAGGCGGCCTGACCGGACCTCAGGCCCCGCTGTGCCATGGCCGGGCCTGAGGAGACATACAGCGGTACCAGCAGCATGTAGATCGCCACCGACACGAAGAAGAACGGGAAGAACGACAAAGGGTGCAGTGCGCCGGAGACGACGAACGTCGACGCCAGCACCAAAGGAAAGCCGGCCAGCACCGGAGGCACAGGCGCGGACAGATCCAGAAGCCGTCGCCCGGCGACCGCCGCGCCCGGCGAGGACGCGGATCTCGCTGAGTCGTACAGCGCGAGGACGAAGCCCATCGCGGCTACCGCCAGAGCCGACACCATGATGAGGCGGACAACTCCTTGGACCACGTGCGGTGCCACCCCGGTTCCGGCCGCCACCTCGAATATGGAGGTCTGCTCCATGTATATGACGAACCGTCCCAGCGGGCGGAAGTTCCCCTGCCGGAGAAAGTCGTCTATCTCAGCGAGATTCTGATTCACGATCGCGAACGGGTCTGCGCCGAATGCGCCCGTCAGCCAATACATCATGATCCGCTGGTCGCTGTGGAACGTCAGCCCCAGCAACGGGGCCATGATCAGCGCCGACGGTCCGGCGACATGCAGGAGGGGCCTCCTCAGAATGCTCCGCTGCAGTCGCATCGTCGCCGAGGCTACATCCCGCCCGCAGGCCACTAGCCTGATCCCGTGGCCGACAGAATGCCGCCGCGACCCCGGCGGCTCTGGTCTGCCGCGACAGCGCCCGCGCTGATCGTCACAGCCCCGCTGCTGGGCTTCTCCCTTCAGGGGGACGCACGCCAGCGAGCCTATGAGGCGGCCCGACTGTACGGGTCCAACCCCCTCGAGGCGGCGCGCGGCGTCTACGGGGACATCGGTGTGTTCCTCGACCACGGCAACTTCCGGCCGATCGGCCGGTTCTTCGAAGCGATCGAGCGGTCCTTCAGGATCGAGGCGGCCGAGGCGACCGGCCTGACGCTCAGTGCCGTGCAGGGCGTGCTGCGGGCGCTGGCCGTGACGGTGCTGGCCGTGGTGGCGACGCGGGTCGTGGCCGCGCTGGCCCCCCCGGCGGCAACCGCCCGCCTCCATCCGGCCACGGCCCTGTACCCGCTGATACTCGCCGCGGCCCTCGTCGCCGCGGGACCGGCCGGGCCGCTGACCAAGTACTCGTTCCAGATCATCGGCTGGGTGGTCCTCATCCTGCTGCTGGCGCTGGCCGTGGCCCGCGACCGCGACATGCAGCCCCGACCGGTGTCCTGGCGCGAGCTGGCGTTGATGGCGTCACTGGGCCTCGCGGCGTCGATGACCTACGACCTCGTCTATGTGGCGCCACCCCTGGCGGCCGTGTTCATGCTGGCCCGCAACGCAGCCGGCGGCCACCCGCTCAGGAATGTGCTGCGCACTGCGGCGCTGCGCCGCTGGGCTGCGTTCAGCGCCGGATTCCTCGCCGCGTTCGTTCCGGTTCGGCTGATCATCGCCGGCAGGTGCAGCCGGAACGACTGCTATTCCGCCTCGGAGATCGACGTGTCCGGCGAGATGGTCCAGATGGCGGCTGGAAGGGTGCTGAGCGGTGCACCTCCAGCCGGATGGCACCACGTGTCGGAACTGCTGCGCTACGCCGACCTTCGCACCCCGCCGTGGCCGCCCATACCGCCCGGCGTGGATCCGGGCGCGGTCCGCGCCGAGGAGGTGACCTACGGCGTGTCGGACTTCGCGACCAATTCGATGATCGCGGTGCTGCTGGCCGCAACAATCCTCGTGACGGTCCGGAGCGCGAGGACGGCCGCACGGCTGGCCGATGCGGAGCCGGGGTCCACCGGCTCTCTGAGGCCTGCTGCAAGCCTCGGCGCGTTCGGGGCCGCGACGACCCTGCTGGGAGCGCTGCTCGTGAGCCCGTCCGTCTGGCTGCACTGGTGGGGGCCGAACATCGGGCAGGCATGGCGCGAGTCGGTGCTGGTCCAAACCGGCTGGTCGTTCATGATCGCGGCGGTCGTCGCCGCCGCCGGCGCGTCGGCCTCCCGAGTCCGCCGGTCGGGCGGCGCGGCCGCGGGTCATTCCACGCCGCGGTCCAGCAGCCGAGTTCGACGCGTGACGTGGAGAACAGCCTCGGCGATCGTGGGGATCGGCGTGGTCCTCACCCTGCTGGCCAACGCCCGGATGGCCCACATCGACCGCGCAACACCGGTGTCGAACCTCGTCAACGAGATCTCCGCGGCCGCCTTGAGCGTCGACCCGACCGAGCGGGCCAACGCTCGCCGCTGCAGCCTGATCGACGCATACACACAGATATTCCCGGACCCGGGGTGGTGGCAGGGAGGCCCGAACCACCGAGCGGCCCTCGACGAGTTCATGCTCGACCGTCACGGCTGGCCGTTCTGCGACCCGACACTCCTGGCTCACCCCGGCCAATAGCAGGAACGATGGGACCGCCGCTCAGCCGGATCGGACGACCCGGCGACTAGCCTGAGCACCGTGGCAGACAGCACGCCGCCGCCTCCGCCGCCTCCTACGCCCGACGGCAAGCGGCCCCGGACGCCGTTGCGGCCCTCGCCGGAGTCGCAGCGCCGCTCGCGGCTGGTCGTATGGCTGATGATCGGCGCGATCATCGCCATCTTCCTGGCCACCACCATGCTCCCCAACGAGTCGGGCAACGAGATCTCCTATCCGGACTTCCTCGATCGAGTGACCGACGGCGCGATCGTCCAGGGCACCTACAACAACAACAGCGGGAGCATCAAGGCGACGGCCGTCGACGGCACCGAGTACGCCTCCAACGGCCCGCTGCCACTGCCCGACGCCGACACCGCGCTGATCAACGAGCACGTCCCGGAGTTCCGTTACGAGACTCCCGAGACGAACTTCTTCCTGTCGATCCTGCCGCTGCTGCTGCCCATCGGCCTGCTCATCCTGTTCTTCTGGTGGATGCAGCGCCGGGCCCAGGGTCAGATGGGCAGCATCATGTCGATCGGACGGAGCCGGGCCAAGACCTACACCACCGAGCGGCCCGGCACGACCTTCGACGACGTGGCCGGCTACGAGGGCGTCAAGCAGGAGATCACCGAGATCGTCGACTTCCTCAAGACGCCGGAGCGCTTCGCGGAGATCGGGGCCCGGGTGCCGAAGGGCGTGCTGCTGGTGGGCCCCCCGGGCACGGGCAAGACGCTGATCGCCAAGGCGGTGGCAGGCGAGGCCGGCGTGCCGTTCCTGTCGGTGACGGGCTCTGACTTCATGGAGATGTTCGTGGGAGTGGGCGCCAGCCGGGTCCGCGACCTGTTCCAGTCGGCCCGCAAGATGGGCAAGGCCATCATCTTCATCGACGAGGTCGACTCGATCGGCCGCAAGCGCGGCGCCGGCTTGGGCGGGGGCCACGACGAGCGCGAGCAGACGCTCAACCAGATGCTCTCGGAGATGGACGGTTTCGAGGGGTCCGAGGGAATCGTGATGATGGCCGCGACCAACCGGCCCGACATCCTCGACCCTGCGCTGCTGCGTCCCGGCCGGTTCGACCGTCAGGTCGTGGTGCCGCTGCCGGAGCTGTCGGACCGTCACGCCATCCTCGAGGTGCACGTCAAGGGCAAGCGCACCGCCGAGGACCTGGACCTGAACGTGGTGGCCCGGGGCACGCCGGGGATGAGCGGCGCCGACCTGTCCAACCTGATCAACGAGGCCGCCCTGTACGCGGTGCGCGACGGCGAGGAGGAGATCGCGGCCCGGCACGTCGAGATGGCCCGCGACCGGGTGATCATGGGCCAGAAGCGCGAGTCGCTGGCCCTGACCGATGACGAGAAGGAGGCCATCGCCTATCACGAGGCAGGCCACGCCGTGTGCGCGGCGGTGCTCCCTACGGCCGACCCGCTTCACAAGGTGACGATCATCCCCAGCGGGATGGCGCTGGGCGTCACCATGCAGCTGCCCGAGGAGGATCGCCACATCTACCGCTCCGACTACATCCTCGACCGCCTGGTGGTGATGTTCGGCGGTCGCATCGCCGAGGAGATCGTGTTCGGGATAAGCAGCACCGGCGCCGCCGACGACCTGATGCGGGCCACCGCACTGGCGCGGTCGATGGTCCGGGAGTGGGGCATGTCCACCGAGCTCGGCCCGATGGCGTGGGGATCACAGAACCAGGTGTTCCTGGGCGAGGATCTGGTGCAGACCCGCGACTACAGCGACGAGACGGCCCGGGTCATCGACCAGGAGACCGAGCGAATACTGCGAGAGCAGCAGGAACGGTGCCTCCAGACTCTCACCGAGTACCGCCATGGGCTCGACCTGGTGGCCAGGGCCCTGCTCGAGCACGAGACCATCAGCGGCGAGGAAGTCGATCGTCTGATTGCGGTGTCCCGCGACGGATCCCTGGCCGGCGAGGCCACAGGCAGCGAGCCGAGCCCCGACACGAAGTCCGACACCGATCCCCCACCGACTGCGGGCAACGGCTCGGGCGCTCCCGCCGACGTGCCCACACCCGCAGCCTGAGCCAGAGGCCGAGCGGGCAGGCGCGCGACCCGATCCATACGGGCGAGGCCGTGGCCCGAGCGGCCCGTGAGCGAAGCGGACAAGAGCGGGAATGGCACCGCCACGACGCGGCGGGCCTCGCACGCATCCGCGCTCGCTCTGAGTCAGGGAGTCAGCCCACCCCGGAGATCGGCACCGGTTCCTCGGTGGCCACGCCCAGCGAAGCCGAGCGAGAGGTGAGCCCGACCAGCTCACGGCCGACAACGACCGGCGCCGACGAATCCACCTCGACCAGGAAGCGGTCAGAGCCCAGCGACGCCAGCGACAGCCTGCGGCTTCGGCCTGGCCCGATCTCGGTCGAGTGGACCAGTTCGTTGTCGACGCTCACGTTGACCTCAGCGATCCCCACCGCCGAGGGATTGACGATCACCACGGCCCCCGCATCGCCTCCCAGCTCGATGTCGCGGTCCGAGGCGGGCACTTCCGCCGGCACCAGCCAGCGGCGGGAGGCGCCGTCGGCCCCACTCGTCGCCGTTGAGCCGGCCACATCCGCATCACCGGGGCCGGCGGGATCGGCAGCCAGGGTGACGCTGGTGATCGACGCGACCACCGGCACTGCGGCCAGGGAGCGGACGGCCACGCTGAAATGGCCGATGCCGTCCAGCCGTCCCTGCTCGGACAGATCGACCAGAGCGGTCCGGCCCGGGCGGACCGTGATCTCGATCGGGCTCACCTGAGTCTCCGGATCCTCAGGAATGATCTCCAGGTCCACCTCCGCGACGTCGGTGGTCGACGGGTTGGACACGGCCACGACGTCTCTCCTGGAAGCTGAGACCGCGGCTACCGGAAGATGCCACAGATCGGCGGCACCGGCGACCGCCGGCGCGGTCCGGGTGCCGCGCCCGGCGATGAGGCCGTCGGCAATCTGGATCCACGACGCGGCCACGCGACCGGAGACGACGTTGATGAAGGCTGCAACGGTGGCCGCCACCGTGACCTCGGCCGTCACGTCCACGGCCACCACCCCCTGGGCCGGTATGACGAGCCCGTCGATCGAGTCCCGGCCCACATCGGCCACCAGCTCGATGTCGGCCACCGCCACATCCGGGAACGGGTTGAGGAGCATCACTACGAAGCGCTCCCGCTCCACCGCCGAGCGGGTTGCGCCGTTGGAGACGACCCAGCGGTCGGCCACCCGCGTCAGGCAGGGCGAGCGGCCCACCCCTCCTTGTGAGGCAGTGAGGATCTGCTCCACGACCACGTCGGAGCCCTTGGCCTCGACCATCACCCCGACCCAGTCGGCGCCGGGCACCGCCTCGGACGGCTGCAGCAGGGCGCGGCTGCGGGGCTCTATGTCCATCTGGAACATCGCCGGTTCCTGCGGAGCAGATCCGCCGGGCAGCACGGACACGGTGACGGTTTGCGGCTGATCGGACCCGTTGGCTATCTGGACCGTCAGCTCGGCGATTCCCGAGGGCCCGCTGCCGCCCGGACAGAACCAGGTGTTCACCACCGCGGTCGGTGCCACCAGAGCCGACATGTACTGATCTTCGACGTCCGATTGCGGGCGATCCGGCAGGTCTACGAGGACGCCGGCCAGCAACAGGCCGGCGATCGCGACGATGGCGATGACTCGCATGGAGCGCATCACGACCGGTCCATCCGGCGGCGCAGCCACGCCAGCGCCAGCACGAAGGGCGCGGCCGCGCCGACCAGTTGACCGCCATGACGCCACCAGGGCACCGCGTAGGACAACTGCACCTCGCCGGATGAGGGCGGCCGGTAGACCCTCGTCCACGACAGGGCCTCACGCCTGGGAACGGGCTCGCCGTCCATGCTCAGCTCCCAGCCCGGCCGCGGTGTGTGGCTGACCAGGATCTCCGCTCCGTCGGGAATCCTCGCGGTCCACGGCGGTCCGTCCCCGGAGAACAGCGACGCGCCGGTGGCCAGCGGTCGGGCCTCGAGGTCTGTGAAGTCCTCGATTCCCTCGTCGAAGCCCGGCGGGTAGAGGGCCCGCATCGGCACCCAGGCCGTGTTCACGAACATGTCGACCGCGCTGTTGGTCCCTTCCACCAACTCGAGATCGAGCTGGTCGTGCATGGCTGCGGCGAGGCCGGCAGGCACCGGCCGGGCGTCCTCGTCGGCTATGAATGGCGCCGGCGCGAGCCGGTGCAGCAGCACCACGTAACGCACGCCCAGGCCGGACAGCAGCCGGCCGCCCCGCGCCGTGCGGCCCTCCTCGATCTCGGAGATCACCGTCTCGAAGAGGTCGGCCCGGCCCTGATCGAAGGGAACGGCACGATCGGGAAGCGTCACCGAGTCGCCGGCGGTGGTCGCCCAGGCGACGCCGGGGGCAAGGCTGTGCCCTTCTACGGCCAGGAACTCGGGCGAGCCGATCCACAGCACGCGGTAGGCGCCCTCCAGAACCGGGGCCTCGAAACGCAGCGATGAGTGGTGATCGCTGGCTACCAGACCCCAACGCCCGTCCTCCAGCGAGCCGATGCTGCCCACCGCCAGCAGCAGCGAAGCCAGCACCGTCACCGGCACCAGCGCCTGCCTCCAGCCGAAGTGGCTGAAGCGCAGGTCGTGCTCGATCGACAGCACCGCCATGCCGCACAGCCCGGCCACCGCTACCGCGGCCGGAGCGAGCAGCAGATGCAGGTCGGGAAGACCGAACGGCAGCATTCCCCGCTCGGCGGCCAGCGCGAAGGCCCATGCGACCACGGCCACCATCCACAGGCGCACGGACTGCTCCAGGCGCCATCCCCTCCCCAGCAGCAGGGGCACCGCCATCGGCACGGCGAACAACCAGACCAGCGATCCGGGATCGATCCCGGTCACCGCGAAGCGCAACATCTCGCCGAAGGAGACCACCCCGGCGGATCCGTCGCGCCCGTCGGCGACGAACCTCCAGTCAGGGCCCGACGCGGCCAGGTCCACGACGGTCGGGAAGGCCAGGAAGGCGGCCACCGGCACCGACAGCACGGTGGCGGCCAGCAGGCGGGGCACCCCTTCGGGCCGGCCCGCGAGCAGGCTTCCCGCCACCAGGCCCGCGGCCAGCAGGGCCACCAGGCCAGCGGCGGCCGGAACTACCAGCGCCGCGATCCCCGCGGCCGCCCCCAGCGACGCGTACACCGAGAGGTGGCCCCGCAGTCCCTGGGGGCCCTGCCGGAACGGCGCGGCCCGCGACGCCCTCAGCAACTCCTTGAGCATCCACGGCGCGGCCGCATAGCCGACGAGACCGGCCAACGACCCGCTGGCCACCGACGCCGGCCCGAGCGGGACCAGCAGGTAGGCGACCAGCGCGCTCGCCTGGGCCCGCCGCGAGCCGGTCGCGGCCAGCAGCCGGTAGGAACCGGCCAGACCGGCAACGATCAGCCCGATGACAGCCAGGGTGCGGACCAGGGCCATGCTGTCGAGGACCCAGCCCAGCAGGCCGAGGTACACCAGGATCCCCAGATTCGAGGACGGCGCTCCGGCATTGCGGTCGCTCCACCCACCCCACCACGCCTTCAGGAGGTCGGAGGCCGTCTCGGGCAGCGCGACGAAGTCCCCGACCGCCGGGACGCCGGAGGACAGGAGGCGGCGCGATCCGAACAGGACGATCCCGAGCACCACGATCCAGGTGATCCACGCCAGCCGGGTGGTTCCCGTGCGCAGGCCCCCGAACACGCCCCGGCCGGCGGCGCCGAGCAGACCGGAGGGCTCGCCGCCGGACTGCCCGCTGGACTGCCTCCTCAGCAGGGACAGGACGCGGAGGCTGCCGAAGTACTGCAGCGCGGTCACGTCGGCTTGACGCACCTGTCGCACCAGTGCGTTGGCCTGGCGTCGCTGGGCCACGACGTCGAGCCGGGAGATGTTCCAGATCCAGGCGGAGACCACGTCGCGGGCCCGGCCGAACCGGGCGGTGAACACGTCCAGCACAACCTCGGAGAGCGCCATCAGCAGAGCCACCGGCAACAGCAGGGTGAGCGAGATGCGGCCGTGGTTGACCAGCATAGCCCGCAGGGCGTGGCGGGTCTCGGTGAGCCTCGCGTCGTCGACCCCCGTGCGGGAGACGAGGGCTTCCCGGTGCCGGGCCACGGCGCTCCCGACGAACATGACCCGAGCTCCGGCCATCTGGGCCCGCCAGCACAGATCGACGTCCTCGCCCCTGAAAGTCATGCCTCCGTCGAAACCGCCGAGACGCGTGAACAGGTCTCGGCGGATGAGCAGCACCGCCGATGGCAGGGCGAACACGTCGCTGACGCCGTCGTGCTGCTCCTGGTCGAGATCCTCCGTGCCGACCCGCTCCCCGGGCACGCCGAAGCGGTCGACGTCGTAGCCGACGTGCTGGATGATCTCGGGCCGGTCCCATTCGACGATCTTGGGACCGACTACGCCGGCGTTGCTCCTCAGCGCTTCGGCCACGAGGGTGGTGACCGCGTCGGGCGCCAGGGCCACGTCGTCGTGGCACACCAGCAGGAAGTCGGCTTCGATGCCTGCGTCGAGCACCGCGTTGGCCGCCTGGGAGAACCCTGTGGTCCCGGTGCCGTCGATCACCACGGCATCCGCGATGACCTCCGACACCCGGGGGCCGATACCCGATCCGGCCGCATCGACGACGGCGATGCTCAAGTACTCGTAGTCCTGCAAGGAGAGCGATTCGAGCGTCTCGGTGAACCAGTCGCCGGGCTCATGGGCCACCACGACGGCCAGCACCGTCGGGGTGTGCGGGCGGACTGGGGCGTCCGGGCCGGGCGGGGTGTGCGGGCCGGGCGGGCCGGAGGCTTCGGGAGCAGGTGCGGCGGGACTGGCGGAGGGGTCGATTAACCGAGGCTAATGGCCGTCCCTTCTACGACGGTGCAACCGACACACTTGCGGGCTGCGGCCACCGGCTCAGCCTCTGGCCCAGGCCGCCAGCAGCTCCGAGGACGTCACCACCGTGGCCACCATCGCCAGGGAGTGTTCGATCACGGATTCCGCGTAGCCCGCGGGGACGCCCGCCACCGCGTCCCGCACCAGCACGACCTGGTAGCCGAGATCGACGGCGCTGAGGCACAGGCCCATGACGCCCACATTCACCGACACGCCGGTGGCCACCACGGTGGTCACACCGAGGTTCCGCAGGGTCTGATCGAGCGACGTGGAGGTGAACGGCGTGAGTCCGTGCCCGCGCACCGCCATCAGGTCCCGCGGATCCTCGGTGAGCTCGGGCACGAGCCGTGCCCCGTCGCTGCCGGCGAGAGTCGGAGCGATGCCCTGCTCACGGCGCAGCTTGTCGGCCAGCCCGAGGATCCGGCAGTTGACTGCGCCGCCCGCCCCGTCGGGACGGGTGTGCACGACGCAATGGACCACGCGCGCCCCCGCCTGGCGGGCCGCGTCGCACACATCGGCTGCCGCGCGGAGCGTCCCAGCCGCCGCCACCTGCTCGGCCAGGGCCCGCATCATGGCTTCCGGACCGACGACTCCCCTCTGCAGCTCCATGGTCAGCACCGCAGTCGAGGCCGGATCAACCAGCGCGGCCAGCGCCTCCACCCCCCGGCCGGATGCCGTCGTCATGGAACCCAGTGTGGCATGCGCGAAACACCTAGTGTGCGCGGTGATGCGTGAGAACCCGTCGTGTCGCAGCGGCGTCACTCCCGCTCTTGTTCGCTTGCGCTCACGGGCCGCTCGGGCCACGGCCTCGCTCCGCGCCCCGCAACGACCTGCCTGAATCGCGCCCTGCCCGCTCGGCCTCTAGTGTGCGCGGTGATGCGCTGTCCAGGCAACGACCGGTAGGCCGCGGTGCGGGCCCTCGTCACCGGCGCCACGGGCTTCGTGGGCCGCCATCTCGTGGCGCACCTCGAGGCCATGGGCGACGAGGTCACCGCCAGCGAGGCCGAGATAACCGAGCCGGATGCGCTCGAGGCCGACTTCGACGGCTCCCGGCCCGACGCGGTGTACCACCTGGCCGCCCAGGCCGACGTGCAGGCGAGCTTCACCGAGCCGGCCACCACCCTGCGGGTCAACGTGGAGGGAACGTCCAACGTCCTCGAGGCTGCCCGGCGGGCCGGTGCCGGCCGGGTGGTGGTCATAAGCAGTGCCGATGTCTACGGGCGGGTCGAGCCCGCGAGCCTCCCCGTCGACGAGTCGGCCGCCATGTGCCCGGTGACGCCCTACGGCGCCAGCAAGGCCGCGGCCGAGATGGTCTGCCTGCAGGCCGGCCTGGGCCGCGGGCTCGACGTGATCCGGGCCAGGGCCTTTAACCATCTCGGTCCCGGCCAGAGCGACCGCTTCGTGGCGGCCGCGCTGGCATCGCGCGTCGCGACCAACGAGGGCACCGGCGCCGAGGTGGTCCGGGTCGGGAACCTGCACGCGAGACGCGACTTCACCGACGTGCGCGACGTGGTCCGGGCCTACCGGCTGCTGGCCACCCACGGTGCCGCCGGCGAGGTCTACAACGTGTGCAGCGGCGCGGCCCGCGGCATCTCCGAGCTGGCGGAGTCCCTGATCGCCAGAGCCAGGCGTCCGATGCGCCTCGCGACCGACGGCGAACTGCTCCGCCCGGTGGACGTGTCAGAGGTCAGGGGCGACCCGTCGAAGCTGCACGACGCCACCGGCTGGCGTCCCGAAGTGGCGCTGGAGCAGACGCTCGACGACCTCCTGGACTACTGGCGGTGCAGGCTGGCGGAACCGCCGAGCGCGCTCGGCGGCGGTGGCATGACAGGGTCGGAACTGCCGGTCCGGGGCGATAGCCAGTAGCACCATGGCACGACGCGCCCTCATCACCGGCATCACCGGCCAGGACGGCTCGTACCTGGCAGAGCTGCTTCTCGAGGGGGGCTACGAGGTCATCGGCATGGTGCGACGCTCCAGCATCGTGAACTACGAGCGCATCGCTCACATCCAGGACCGCATCCGCATCGTGACCGGGGACCTGCTCGATCAGGTCTCGATGATCGAGATCCTCCGGACCTACCGGCCCGACGAGGTGTACAACCTGGCGGCGCAGTCCTTCGTGCAGACCTCCTTCAGCCAGCCGGTGCTCACCGGAGAGACCACGGCCCTGGGGGTGACGCGGATTCTCGACGCCATCCGGCTCGTGGACGGCGACATCCGCTTCTACCAGGCCAGCTCGTCGGAGATGTTCGGAAAGGTGCACGAGGTCCCCCAGAACGAGCAGACGCCGTTCCACCCGCGCAGTCCCTACGGGGTGGCCAAGGTGTACGGGCACTGGATCACGGTCAACTACCGGGAGTCCTACGGGCTGCACGCAACCTCGGGGATCCTCTTCAACCACGAGAGTCCGCGCCGGGGCATGGAGTTCGTGACCCGCAAGATCACTCACGCCGCGGCCCGGATCAAGCTCGGCCTGGCCGACGAGCTGCGCCTCGGCAACCTGGAAGCCGAGAGGGACTGGGGATACGCGGCCGACTACGTCGAAGCGATGTGGAGCATGCTTCAGCAGGACGAGCCCAGCGACTACGTCATCTGCACGGGCAAGACCCATTCGGTCAGGACGCTGTGCGAGCTGGCCTTCTCCTACGTGGGACTGGACTATCGCGACCATGTCGTCACCGATGAGCGATTCATGCGCCCGGCGGAGGTCGACTTGCTGGTGGGCGACTCATCGAAGGCGACCGCAGCTTTCGGGTGGCGCCCGAAGACGCCGTTCGCGGAGCTGGTCAGGCTGATGGTCGACGCGGACCTGGCGCTGCTTCAGAGCCGTCCGGACGCCCCAGAGGCCGAGCGGACAGGGAGCCGCTCATGAGAACCCTCGCCAGGAGCCGAGCGAGGCCGTGGCCCGAGCGGCCCGTGAGCGAAGCGAACAAGAGCGGGAGTGGCACCCCTGCGACGGAACAGGCTCTCCCCGGTTGGAGTTCGCGCTCCAGCGGGACCAGCGACATGGGCCGATGATCACCGTCCTGGCCGGCGGCGTGGGCGCGGCCCGCTACCTGGCCGGCCAGTTGCTGGTGACGCCGGCCGCTGACGTGACGGCGGTGGTGAACGTCGCCGACGACGTCGAGCTGCACGGGCTGCACATCAGTCCGGACATCGACACCGTCATCTACACGCTCTCGGGGGCCATCGACACCGGTCGGGGCTGGGGCCTGGCCGACGAGACGTGGAACGCTCTGGGCGAGCTCAGGGCACTGGGGCTCGACGCCTGGTTCAACCTCGGAGACCGCGACATAGGCACCCATCTGTTCCGCACAACCCTGCTGCGCGACGGGCGAAGCCTAAGCGACGTGACCGCCCGCCTGGCTTCGGCCCGCGGCGTGGGCTGCCGGGTGCTGCCGGTGAGCGACCAGCGGATCGAGACCATGGTGACACTGGCCTCGGGGGACGAGATCGGCTTCCAGGAGTACTTCGTGCGCCTCGCTCACGGCGTGGCCATCTCCGGGGTGCGCTTCGCCGGAGTGGACGGGGCGCAGGCGGCCCCGGGGGTGCTGGATGCGGTCGCGGCCGCCGACGTCGTGGTGATCGCGCCCTCCAACCCGGTGGTGTCGATCGGCCCGGTCCTGGCCGTTGGCGGCGTGACCGAGGCGCTCGCCGCCCGGCGGGAGCGCAACGTGGCCGTGTCTCCCATAGTGGCGGGCGCGGCTCTCAAGGGACCCGCCGACCGGATGCTTCGAGAGCTCGGCGAGGAGTCGAGCGTGGTGGGCGTGGCCCGGCGCTACCGGGAGGTGGTCGCCGCGCTGGTGATCGACGAGGCCGACGCCGAACTGGCCCCCGCGGTGGCCGCCACCGGGGTGCGGCCCGTGGTCGCCCCCACGGTCATGTCCTCGCCCGAGGCCGCGGCCGAACTGGCCCGCCGCACAATGGCCGCGGTGTCGCCGTGAGCCGGGGCTTCGCTTCGATCCGGGGGTGGTCGCCGTGAGCCTGGAGATCCTCGGGATCGAGGGAATCGGAGAGGTGCGACCCGGAGACGACCTGGCCGCGCTCATCGTCGCCGCGGCCGGGCCCGAGGGGCTGCGGGACCGCGACTGCCTGGTGGTCACCCAGAAGGTGGTGTCCAAGGCCGAGGGCCGGCTGGCGGCCGTCGATCCCGCCGACCCGCTCAGCCACAAGCCGCTGGTGGAGGCGGAGTCGGTGCGGGTTCTGCGCCGCCGAGGTGATCTGGTGATCTCGGAGACGGAGCACGGCTTCGTGTGCGCCAACGCCGGAGTCGACCTGAGCAACGTCGAGGAGGGGTTCGCCGCCCTGCTGCCGGTGGATTCGGACCGCTCGGCCCGGCGCATCCGCGACCGCATCAGAGCGCTGGCCGGCGTCGAGGTCGCAGTGGTGGTCTCCGACACATTCGGCCGCCCCTGGCGCCGGGGCGTGACCGACACCGCCATCGGCTGCGCGGGCATCGCCCCGGTGGTGGACCTGCGGGGCACCACCGACGCGCTGGGCCGCGAGCTGAAGGTGACCGAGGTGGCGCTGGTCGACGAGATCGCGGCCGCGGCCGACCTGGTCATGGGCAAGGCCAAGGGCGTGCCCGTGGCGGTGGTGCGGGGCCTGGACGAAGCCTGGTTCCGCCCCGGGTCGGTGGCCGACGAGATAGTCCGCTCCCCCGCCGACGACCTCTTCCGCTAGCCGCAGCCGCGCTCCCGCGGGCAGCGATACGAGGCAGCATTTCTTGGGAACGTTGGCTTCGCCGGCAGCGAGTCTCACACATAGCTCAGTGCGGAATTGCGTCGAACTCGACGCTGGGCAGCCCTAGACCACCTACCAATTCGGATCGCTGTTGAAGCGAAGATCGCTGAGCACCACGAACGGGCGGCGCTCATCGTGCACGCTACGGCTCCGTCCGTCGTCGAGGGTTACGGCTTCATCCGCGACCAAGTACACGCCGCCCCGGATAGGCGCGCTCACCGCTATTCGCCGAGCAGAATCTCGTTCGCCCGCGCTCGAGCCGCGCGTAGCGGTTCGAGGACCTCTTCGCTGCAGCCTGACGGTGCCGGGTCGTCATCGGCAACATGGTCATCCAGCATCCGCTGGAATTGGGCCAGGGTTTCCGTCGCGTCGGGAATCGGGCGGCGCTCCCCGAGGTCGAGGATTGCTTCCCTTTGCCCATTGGCCTGGGCTTCGCGCATGGGTTCCGTCTGATACGTGAGATTCATCAGTTCGGTGGCGCTGTGATGTCCGTGCTCGGCAACAACGGCATCGAGATGCTCCAGAAACCTGTCGGAGCTCTCGGCACTGCTCCGATCGATAGGGGGTGCAGACAAGTGGTACTCCACACTGCCATGCCAGTTGCTCGTCACATCCATCTTGATGTCACCATTGGCGACCAGGTCACTCTCGACGCGCTGCAGGCTGTTGGAAAAGGGGCCGTAGTGACGCCATTGCCACACGACACCCGAACCCGACACGCCGTCACGCTCCACGGACCGCAAGTCAGCCAAGTACAGGAGCTTGGCAACCTTCGTGCGGCTCATCCAGAGGTTCCGAGCGGCTGCTAGGCCCAACAGCGCCTTCATCACCTCCGACGCGCGGGTCGCGTCTGTACGCAGACGAGCCACGAAGCGAGTATAAGCCGCCGCTGGCTCTCGATATCTCAACACACCATGCTCCCCTCGCTCGAACACGGCAACGCTCGTAGCGAACCACAGAGATGTGGCTAGCCGGGACGCCATCGGGACATTCCTAGACAGTCCGGCCGGGTCGGGCATCTAGGCGGTGACGGGCTCGAGAAGCCGGGGCTGGTCGGGTGGGTCCGGCGAGTCGGGTGTGGCTGAGCGGAAGAGGCTCGGCATCTCGGGGGCGTGGGCGGGGCCGTGGGTTGCCGTCTCGGGTGGGTGCAGGGTGCGCCTACCCGGCGGGCCGTGGATCTGCCAGCCGAAGTGGTGGATCTTGTTGTGGCAACTCCAGCAGGCCAGCACCATGTTGTCGATACTGGTGGCCCCGCCCTGAGACACCGGCCTCACGTGATGGGCGTCGCAGATGTCGGGATGGGCGCCGCAGGCAAAGCAGCCGCCGTCGCGGGCGATCAGCAGTTGGCGCTGGGCCTTGGTGGCGCGGCGCACGGACTGGGCCCGCCATATCGGTCTGCCCCTGCGGTCATAGATGACGCCGGTGAACTTGGCGTTGCAGGCCAACTCCCCCAGCACCGACTGTGGCAGCCGCACACCGTCAGGAAGCTCCGCGACGAGCTTGCCGGTGCCTTCATCGACATGGGCGACCACGCAGATGTCGGCGTAGGGCTCAGTTCCCTTGCCGTCCGTGCCACTAGAGGTGAATAGCTCAAGGGCGTCGGCCATGCACTGGTCGAAGCTGCGGCGCTGGTGCCCGCGGCCGTTCGCGGAGGCCTGCTTCTTGTCGGTGTCATGCATGCGGCCGGCCTCGGCCCGCAGCCGGTTGCGGATGCGGTTCCCGGTCACCACGTCGAACTCTCCGCGAAGGTGCACCATCCCGTCGTCGCCGTTCCACATGCGCACACAGCGCCGGGCCCGCTGGCGGGCATGCTCGCTCTCGCCGCCGTCGCCCTCGCGATCCACAGCCCAGCGGCGGGCCTCCTTGGTGAACTGCTCGGGCCGCATCGACTCAGCCTTGGCCAACAACTCGCGGTCCGCATCCACATCGGCCGCGCTGGTCCTATCGACCGCTTCGGCCAGCCGCTTGGCGTTGGCCTGTGACACCCGCCCCTCAGCCACCGCGTCGCGCAGCCTCGGCATGTCCTGGATCGCCTGGGCGGTCTTGACCTGGCTGCGGGCCTCCTGCCGCGACAGCCCCGCGCCTGAAGCCAGCACCTCGGCACCGCCGTCGCCGTGACGCTCACGGCCGGCGATGCTCGCCGCGGCCGTGGTCTGGGCGACCGTCATGATCGCGATAGCAGCCTTGAACACCTCCAGCATCTGCCGCATCTCCTCGCACGAAGCGTCGTCGGCATTGACAAGCGCCAGCACCTCTGTGGCGGTGGCCTCGATCCGTCGAGCAGCTTCGATCAACATGCAGACAGTATCCCATAGAGGTGTGACATCTGTCAAGCATTTACGATAGTTTTCAGATATTTCTACTGATGTGGCTGGGAGATCGACCTCAGCATCGCCTGCGCAGCGCGCGGTCGGGACCATCGACAGCGCGCTGCTTGCAGGGCGAGCGGCTTGAACCCTCCGACGGGTGCCGCTACCTTGCCGATCGCCGTACAACACGGGATTCAGCCGAAATCCCATCACCGATTCTGGCCACGAGGTGGTCAGCGACGTCGCATGGCTCCCTTCGGGCCGGAATCGGGTGTTGTACGGCAACGACATCACTGACCACCCGGGGGGAGCCACCCATGCCCGGAACGGCCGCAGGCCATGCCGGCGGCACAGCGTTGCACTCCGCTGACCGGTGCTCCTGGCGATGTCGGGCTGGCCGGGCTGCTCGATGACCTCGGAGACGACCACACGCGAGTCGACCGACGACCTCACGCTGGTCACCAAGAGCAGAAGCCTGGCGCTGCCCGGGCGTCCCTTGGACCACATCAGCCAGCCGGTTCTGAACCGACCCCATGAGGAGCCTTCACGTCATTGGCAGCTCGCGGAGGACAACACCTCTACCGGCGAGATCATTGAGGGGAGGCGGCTCAGCCAGGCACTGGTCATCGTTCCGAAGGAGCGGGGCGCGCAGTTGCGGATGCAGGTGACCGCCGCGGAACAGAACGAACTGGTGAACCGCATCCGCGACGCGGTGGCGGGGTGGCGAAGCGCCAACTACCCGGGGGCGACCTCAGCAACGAGGCAGTTGTTGCAGCATTGGCGCAGCGAGGCCAACGACCCTCGGCTGTTCTTCGCCCAGGTGGAGGCAGCCGAGACACTCATCTGGCTGACGGAGGCCAACGCCAGCCGTTATCCGGTGCTCGCCGAAGTTCGCCGGGAATTGGCGGAAGCCAACCGCGACTACAACGGCGACATCAGCCGTCTAGCGGTGAGGATGGCCACCGGCTCGGGCAAGACCGCGGTGATGGGCATGGTCATCGCGTGGCACGCCGTAAACGCGGCCGCGTCGCAGCGCCGCGACGGGCGCTACACGACCTGCTTCTTGGCGATCACACCAGGCCACACCGTGCGCGAGCGCCTAGCGGTGCTGCATCCGGCGGATCCCGAGAACGTCTACAGCGAGATGCGGCTGCTGCCGGAAGGCAAGCGCAGCGCTCTGGGCGCGGTGAAGGTGCAGGTGCTGAACTTCCAGGCGTTCCAGCGGCGGGACCGGTTGTCGGCGGCGTCGAGCGACGCCAAGAAGCTGCTGCGAGCCGGGCGCAAGACCCAGGAGCTCGAATCCATGTCGGCAGTGCTTGACCGGGCGCTGAGAGGCTTCCCCACGGGCAAGGGCGCGCCCAAGGTGTGCGTGCTGAACGACGAGGCCCACCACTGCTACCTGCCCGAGGCCGGGCGGCGCACCTCCGAGGACGACGACACCAAGGCCGCGGCCATCTGGTTCGGTGCGCTGGAGGGGCTGCGCGACACCGGTCGGCTCGGGCCGGTCTACGACTTCTCGGCGACTCCCATCTTCATCGAGGGAACCGACCGCCGCGAGCGCATGTTCCCCTGGGTGATCTCGGACTTCCCGCTGATGGACAGCATCGAGTCCGGGCAGGTCAAGATCCCACAAGTGCCGGTGGAAGACGACTCCGTTAGCGAGCGTGTCCAGTGGCGCAACCTGTACGCCAACACCACCCCCAAGAACTGCTGCACTCAGTTGGCATCAACAACGACCACGATCTCATGGAACGAAGCTTCGCCATCAGCATCGACGGCCACGACTGGAGCGACCAAGTCCGGTCCATGAGGCTCGGCTCCGACATGCGGACAGGCACGGCCGGCGAATTGTCTGTGATCAGGTGTCTATGAGCCAGGCGAGCATGGCGGTGGGCATCGCGGCCGTCTGGGGTTCGTCGAGGTCTATCTCTGTGCGGGTGGCGACCATGCCCCGCCACGGTGAGGCCGTCAGGGTACGGCCCGCGCTTCTGCGCCACCGACCGTCGGAGTACTTGGACTCGATGGCGAGGTCCCCGAAGTCGGGGCCGACAAAGTCGATCTCGGCGTTGGTGGCGGAGCGGAAGTAGAGCACCCGGTCGAAGTCTGCGTAGTTGGCGTAGCCGGTGCCGTGACCGAGGCTGCTTCGCAGCAACGCCATGCCCAGTTGCTGTTCCGACAGAGCGGTCTCGTCGACGGCGCGAGCGTCGCCGTAGCCGATTCGAGCGTAGATGGGATCGGTGAAGTAGACCTTCCTTTGGGCTCGCAGATTCGGTCTCAGGCCCTGCTCCCGGTAGACCGGCCACGCCACGAAGGACTCGCAGAGGTCTTCGACGCGGCGCTGGGCTGTGGGCAGGGATACGTCGATCTCGCATGCCAGTCTCGTTGAATTGAGCGGGGAGCTGAGCCCCCGGGCTAGTCGGCGCAGCATCTCGGCGGTCTGAAGGTCCGAGAGTCGGGCTCGCTGGAACGCATCGCCGCTGATCACGCCGAAGAGCGCCTGTTCAAGGTTCTCGTCGACCAGCCGATGGCGGATGTGGCCGGCTATCGCCTGGGGGAAGCCGCCGACGCGCAGGTAGTCCTCCCAAGCGTCCACCAGCAGGTCCAGCCAGGGAGCGAGACGGTAAGCCGCGTCGTTCAGGCGATCGGGTGTCAGGTCAGCCACCGAGTGGGGTCCCAGCTCAATCTCGTCCTCGAGGTCGGACTCGGGCTCGGTGAGCCTGACGAACGTGCGGAAGCCGATGGGAAGCATCACCCGGTCGGGTGCGTCGACCGGGCCGCGCCGACCGGCCAGATCACCAATGGAGTCCCGCAGGTTCGACGACGACGAGCCGGTGAGGACCACCGTGTCTTGGCGAAATCGGCGGTCGTTGTCCCGCAGCCACTTGATCTGCGCCGGCCATCCGTCGTTGATGGCCGTGATCTCGTCGATGAGCCACCACCGGTGCCCGTCGGGAGGCATCAGCCGGTCGGCCGCCCTCACGAGTGTTCCCAGGTCGCTGGCCGACCACCCGTCCACCGACATGTGGGTGATGGATCTGGGGTCTGCGCCCTCGCTGATGAGGCGCTCGATCGTGTGCTTGAGCTCCACCGACTTTCCGACTCTGCGGGGTCCACGCAGCACATAGAGCCCACCACGGACCAAGTCCTCCAGCACTCCCGCAGAGTGCGTGAATGGAGCCGCGGAGGCCTCTTGGAGGTCTGGATCCCGTCTGGTCCAGTCTTGTGGCCGCCTCCACCAGCCGTTGGTGGCGGTCAGCCTGGCTTGGAGTTCTCCTACTCGCATGACTCGTTCCCGTCCGGATGGCGCCTCGCTCAGTTGACGAGCCACTTCAAAGTAACTATAGCAAAACAAACAGATTGCAGTTGTTTAACTATAGATAAACGAACACAGTTTGTCTGAAAACCTATACTCAATCAGAATCATACGACCTCTGCGCGGCCCTGCAAGGCCACCTGTCTAGCCGTCGTAGCCGTCGGACTGTTGGCGGACGAAGTTCCAATGGTCCGTCAGCATCTGCGCTAGATCTCGGCGGGTCTGCCAGCCCAACTCGTCGCGAGCACGGGTGCAGTCGGCCCAGGAGGCCTCGATGTCGCCGGGGCGGCGGCCGGCCATCTCGTAGGGGATGCGCGTCCCGAGCACCTCCTCGGCTGCGGCCACCACCTGGAGCACGGTGGTGCCCGAGCCGGTGCCCAGGTTGTAGACCCGGCTGCTCGCCGACGCTATCTCGGCTTCCAGGGCAGCCACGTGGCCCTCGGCCAGGTCCATCACGTGGACGTAGTCGCGCACCGCCGTCCCGTCGCTGGTCCCGTAGTCGTCTCCGAAGACGCTTAGCCGCTCCAGCCGGCCGGTGGCGACCTGCATGATCCGGGGTACCAGGTTCTCCGGCTCGCCGGCGGGATCCTCCCCTATCACGCCCGACGGGTGCGCGCCGACCGGGTTGAAGTAGCGCAGCACGACCGCGGTCAACTCTGACGCAGCCGAGGCGTCGGCCAGGATGCGCTCGCCCATCAGCTTGGTCTCGCCGTAGGGGCTGTCGGGGACGGTCGGCGAGTCCTCGGTGACCGGAAGCGTCGACGTCGACCCGTAGACGGTGGCCGAGGAGCTGAACACCAGCCGCCCGATGCCCCGATCGATGGCCGCGGCGGCCAGCGAGATCACCGAACCGAGGTTGCTGCGGTAGTAGCCGAGGGGATCGTGCACGGACTCGGCCACGCTCTTGCGGGCCGCGAAATGGACTACCGAGTCGATCCGGTGCCCGTCGAAGACCGCGTCCAGGACGTCCGGATCGCCCGCGTCGCCCTCCACCACCGGAAGGTCCGAGCCAGTGAGCGTGCGCAGAGCGTCGACCACCCGGTGCGAGGCGTTGGAGAAGTCGTCCAGGACCACCACGTCGCGCCCCGCGTCGTGCAGCGCGACAGCGGTGTGGCTGCCGATGTAGCCGGCGCCCCCGGTGACCAGCGTCGCCATCAGACCGCCTCGGGCACCCTGGCCTCCGACAGGGTCGCCCCCGGCTCCACGTCGAAGTGCTCGCCCACCAGCGTCCCGTCCGTCACCCGGGCACCCTGCCCGACCGTCGCTCCCGATCCCACCACCGAGTCCAGCACCTGCGCCCCCGCTTCGATAACCGCGCTCGAATGGACCGCCGAGCCCCGCACGACCGAGCCCTCCCCCACGACCGCGCCGGCCATCACCACGCTGCGCTCGACGACAGCCCCCGGATCCACCGAGGCCTCCGGCGACACCCCGGCCGCGGCCGGCCCGCGCCGGCCGTCGAGCAGGTCGAGCTGGACCTGCAGGTAGGTCTGGGGGGTGCCGGCATCCACCCAGTAGGTGTTGTGCCTCAGAGCCCACAGGGTGCCGGAGGCAGCCATGGCGGGGAAGACCTCGCGTTCCACCGAGACCCGGCGCCCGCCGTCGATCCGCCCGATTACCGACGGCTCCATCAGGTACGTCCCCGCGTTGATCCAGTTGCTCGGCGCGGGCGGCGGCGGCTTCTCCACGAAGGCGCTGACCCGCCCACCCGCCTCGGTCACCACCACGCCGTAGCGGGACGGGTCCTCGACCTCGATCAGGTGGATGGTGGCCTCGGCCCCGGCCGAGCGGTGCAGACGCAGCATCTCAGTCACATCGAGGTCGGTGATCACGTCGCCGTTGGCCACCAGGAACGTGCCCCCCGAGTCCTCCATGCCGGAGGCGGCGTAGGCGAAGCGGATGGCGCCGGCGGTGTCGAGCGGCTCGGACTCCACCACACAGCACAGCTCCACCCCCGCGCAGCGGCCGTCGGGGTAGGCAGACCGGAACGCTTCGTCGTGGTAGCCCAGGGCCAGCACCACCCGGTCCACCCCGTGGCGGGCCAGACCGGACACTGCGTGCTCGATCATGGGCCGGTGCATCACCGGCAGCATCTGCTTGGGTGTTGTCAGTGTCAGGGGCCGCAGCCGGGTGCCGAAACCCCCGACCAGCAGGATCGCCTGCACCCCGGCGCCCCCGCTCCGGCTTCTAGTGGTCTGTCGCGGACTTGGTCAGAGCACCTGGATCCGCTGCGGAAGTGGGCTGCGACTTCCTGCGCCGCCCTAGCCATTTCGGAGACACAGCACTAGCCCTCGGGCGGGGCGTCCGTCGGATCGAACTCGGTCTCCGGCCCGGTGGAGATCAGGTTCCCCGCCGAGGCCCCCAGGGCGGTCTGGAGCCGGTCCTCGGGCGGCGGCGGGATCTCGGCGGTGGCCGGGACGCGGGCGAACGTGAACGCCTCCAGGTCTCCCAGCAGGCGGACGTCGCCGAAGTCGTCGGAGTAGACGTCGGTCGCCTCGTAGATCTCGGTCAGCGTGCTGACGGCGGCGTCGGTGCCGGGATCGATCCGGGTGAACCGCACGGCCCTGATCACGGTCGGCTCGCCGTTGCAGTCCGAGCCGGCCTCCAGCACGCCGATGCCGGGCCCGCTGATCTCGTCGTCGGTGATCCTGGCCCCCATCGCCTCGAAGAACACGTCGAGGTCGGCCCGGTCTCCCGCGGCGGAACTGTTCCACGGGTGGATGTGGACCACGCCGTCCTGATGGGAGTGGATGCCGTCGGGATCCGCGGCGCTGGTGAAGGCGGGCAGGAACCGGTCGCAGTCGTAGATCGCGTAGGCCGAGTGCCAGTGGTCGTTGCCGACTCGCGGGGCCGCCGCCGGCTCGCGCGCCGACCGGGCGAACACCACCAGGGCCACTCCGAGAATCACCACCACCGCCAGTGCCAGGGGAAAGCCGAGCTCGCGGCGTTCGCGGGCGCCCTTCGACGCGGCTGCCGCCCGGGCGGCTCGCTGGACCTTCTTCGACGAACTCGGCTTGGCCACGGGCCGTCACGCTATCGGCTAGTCGAGTCCAATCTTCAACCGCCGACGCCGCTGTAGGTGAAGCCCCGGCGCTCCAGATCGTCGCGGTCCAGCAGGTTGCGAGCGTCGATCACGTGCAGTTCGGCCATTGCCCGCGCCACCCGGCCGAAGTCGAGCTGCCGGAACTGGACCCACTCGGTTGCCACCACCAGCGCGGAGGCGCCCTCGCAGGCGGCGTAGGCGTCGGCAGTCACCACGATGCCGGCCTCGGTGGTAGCCGCACAGGAGCCGATGGCCGGGTCGTAGGCATGAACTGCGGCCCCGGCCCCGACGAGCCTCCGGGCGATCTCGAGGGCGGGCGAGTCGCGTAGATCGTCGGTGCCGGCCTTGAAGGCCAGTCCGAGCAGCGCGATGCGGGCCCCCGGCAACGCCACCCGGGACGCGACCTTGCCGACGATCCTGGCGAACTGCGCCTCATTGGCCTCCACCACGCAGCGCAGCAGCGCGAAGTCGTAGCCGGCCGACGACGCCGCGTCGATCAGGGCATGGGTGTCCTTCGGGAGACACGAGCCGCCCCAACCCGGCCCGGGCCTTAGGTAGTCGCGACCTATCCGACGGTCGTGGCCCATGCCCGCCAGCACGTCGTCGACATCGGCGCCCACCGCCTCGCACAGCGCGGCCACCGCGTTGGAGAACGACAGCTTCGTGGCCAGGAAGGCATTGGCCACGTACTTGACCGTCTCAGCCGAGGCCGGATCGGTGATCAGGACGGGGGCATCGATGCCCGCGTAGAGCCCGGCGACCCGCTCGGCCACGGTCTCGTCGGCTGCACCCACGACGACACGGTCAGGGTTGAGGAAGTCGCCGACGGCCGAGCCCTGCCGAAGGAACTCGGGATTGGAGGCCACCGGGACGTCGGCCCGTCCCAGCACCCGGGCCAGGAACCGGGTGGTGCCTGCGGGAGCCGTGGACTTGTTCACCACCACCGTCCCCGGCCGGAGGCTCTGACCTATCTCGGCCGCCGCGGCCTCCAGGAAGCCGAGGTCGGTGCCGCCGGACGGGCCGGCCGGTGTGGGCACGCACAGGAAGACGAAGTCGGCGCGGGACGCGGCCTCGGCGGATCCGCATACGAAGGAGAGTCCGCCCGACTCGAGCCCGGCCCTGACCAGTTCGTCCAGCCCGGGCTCGCGGATGGGCACCTCCCCGTGCTGCAGTCCAGTGATCCGGGGCTCGTCCACATCGGTGCACACCACACGGTGACCCATCCGGGCCAGGCACGCCGCAGTTGTGAGGCCGACGTATCCCGCCCCGACGACCGCCACTGCCGCCGGCGCGCCCGCCCCGGGCTCGGCGCCGTCGGGGGCCACTGCCGGCCCTTCCCGGTCAGCCACAGGACTCTCCCTCGGGCGGGCGTCCCAGGATGGCGACCGGCTCCGGGTCCGCCTCGCCCGACTGGGCGGCGACGAAGCTCGCGCCGGAACCCACCCAACCCCCGACCAGCGCGCCCGCTCCCACCGGGCCCCCGACCAGTGCCGAGCCCGGGGCGGCCGCGCCGATCGCCACCGGAACGAAATCCGATCCCGGGTCGGGCAGGACCTCCGGCACGCCCCGGTCCCGTACCTGGTCGCGCACCACGCTCAGGGGCTCCTGGGCCAGGAACAGCACCCCGCGGTAGTCCGCGCCGAGCACCACCACCACGCCGTCGACATCGGTGTCGGCCACGACGTAGGGAACCGGGTCCAGGTAGCGGGCCACGGTCAGGGCGGCCTCGGCGTCGCCGGGGGCGTGCAGGACGACGGTCTCGGGAATGCCCGGCGACGTGAGGGACCCCAGGACCTGGAAGCCCTCTCCCGCCAGCGCCGTGGCCGCGTCCTCGCGGTTGAACTGGTTGAAGCCCGCGACCCTCAACGACACCTCGGAGGGACTCGCCGCGTCGGCCACCCCCCGGTACACGTCGAGGACCGGCTCGTTCGCCTGCTTGTAAGCCGCCTCGCCCTTGTAGCGGCCGTCGGGCCAGTACAGCGTGTGGACCTCGAGGCTCTGCCGCTGCAGGTTCTCGGGGTTGAAGTCCGAGAAGTCCTGAGCCAGCGACACCAGTTCGCCAAGGGTCAAGTCCTGGTCGAAGGCCACGAAGGCGGCCCCCGCTTCGATCATGCCGACGATGGTGGTCGGATTCCTGGCCCCGCGGCTGATGGCCCGGTCGAGGGCGAGCACCAGGAAGTCCTGCTGGCGAGCGATGCGGCTGAAGTCGTCGCCGCCGGTGATCCGCCACCGCCCGTCGATGAACTCCGTGTACGTGCGGCTCCGCACGTACTGGAGCGCCTGCTCGCCTCCGAGCACATGGCATCCCGGCGTCTCGATGTTCAGATGGGACTTCGGATCACGGACCGGGTTGGGGAACCAGACGGGCACTCCCCCGAGCGTGTCCACAACCTGCTCGAACCCCGCGAAGTCCATCTCGACGTAGTGGTTGATCTCCACGTCGAACATGGAGCTGACGGTCGCCAGCAGCAATGGGGCTCCGCCGATGAGCAGGGCCGAGTTGATCTTGTGGTCCTGCGCACCCGGGATCTCGGCCCACAGGTCCCGGGGGATGGACAGCACCCATGCCGACTTCGCCCCGGGGTCCAGGCGCAGGAGCATGATGACGTCGGCCAGCGCCCTCCCGCCGGACGCGACGCCGCCCGCGCCGTCGGCACCGGCGTCCGGCCGGACGTCGATGCTGCTGTCGGTGCCGACCACGAGGAAAGTGACGGGTTCGCCCGGCTCGGTGTCGGGGCGAAGCAGTTCGCGGCCGTACTGGACGGTGTCGGGGATGTAGACCGGGTCGTACTCCTCCCAAACCTCCTCGACGTAGTGCACGGTCTCCGCCGACGCCACCGCCGCGATGATCACCACCAGGCTCGCGAGGACCACCAGGCGCTGCGGCCAGGTGCGTCGCAACGCCACCTTCTGTCGGTCCGACACGGAGGGCAAGCGTACCGCGGGTGGATTGGCGCTCTGTTCTTGATCGACCGCCGCTCCAGCCGGTGATCAGGCTTCAGGAACGCAGATGGAACACGTCGCCGGTGTCGATCAGCACCTCGTCGCCGTCGCTGGCCAGGACCAGGCGTCCCGCGGCGTCGATGTCGACTGCGGTGCCCACCACCGAGGTGCCGTCGGTGCGCTGCACCCTGACCACCCGCCCAATCGTCGCCGACGCAGCCCTGAGGTCCGCCCGGGCCCTCCGGGGGTCGGCGAGGTAGCCGGGCAACTGGTCGATCATCCACGCCAGCAACCCGTCGCGGGTGACGACGCCGCCGGCCTGAGCCAACGACACTGCCCCGGGCTCTCCGGGCGCTTCTGCAATGTTCAGGCCGAGACCCACCACCACCACTGCGGGATCGCAGTCGACTATCTCCGACAGGACACCCGCCAGCTTCCCGGAGACCTCACCAGACTCGATCAGCAGGTCGTTGGGCCACTTGGACCGCACCGCCGCGCCCCCGTCCGGGAGGGTCCGCGACACGGCGGCCATGGCGGCGGCAGAGACCGCGGCGACCCGTTCGAAGGCGCTCGACACCGGCGCGGCCAGCCGGAAGCTGACCAGGAGGGAGGCCTCACCGCGGTGTGACCCCATAGCGGCGTCGGACCAGCGACGCCCCAGGCGACCCTTTCCCGCGGTCTGGTGATCGGCGACCAGGACCGCCGGCGACCGCTCTCCGAGCCGGGCCTCCTGCACCAGATCGTCGTTCGTGGATCCCGTCGCGGCGGTGTGACGCATCTCGCCCAGACCCGCCCGGCTGACCGCCTCGCAGCTGAGCGGCAGGTGCTCCCAGGCCGATTGCGACCGTGGCGTGACCGATCCCACGCCCCACATTCTGTGCGATCCGGGCCGCGACCGGCCATCCAGTGGCCCCATGCGCACACTAAAATCACGGTTTGGCAAGCACTAGGAGGCTGCAGAGTGCTATGGCCCTGAGGATCGCCCTTGCCGGTTGGTACGGGTCGGACAACTTGGGAGATGAGATGATCCTGAGTTGCATGGCCGCCGCCCTGCGGGCCCGGGGGGTGGAGCCGGTAGCGGTGTCGATCGATCCCGAGCGGACGGCCGCCGTCCACGGTGTTGAGGCGGTGGCTCATCGCTCGCCCCTGGACAGCGCGGCGCTGCGCCGGTCGCTGCGCAGTGCGCACGCCATGGTCCTCTCCGGAGGGGTGGTGCAATCCGAGACGTCGCCGTGGAACATGTGGTTCCATATGTCACGCCTTCGCGCCTACAGGCGGTCGGCGCCGGCTCCGTCCGCCCACGGGCCGCGGGCCGCGGTCGCGGCCGTCGGCCTGGGAGCGGGATACGTCCGGGGCGCCGGCGGCCGGCGCATGGCGGTCGCAGAGATGCGCCGGGCCTGCAACGTCGTGACGAGAGACGCCGACTCGGCGCGGCGCCTGCGCGACTGGGGCGTGCCCGACGTGGCGATCGGCGCCGACCCGGTGCTGGCCGGAGACGCCGCGCTCGTCTCGAGCCGGGCGGCTGCGGCCCGACCGCCACACCCGCGCCCGGAGAAGCCGACGGGCTCGACGCGCTCTCGCCGCGACTCCACCGACACGATCTGCGTGATCCTGCGCCCCCCGAATCGCCGGGGCATCCGCACGGCGGCGGCGAAGGCCCGCACGTCCTGGCAGCCATGGACCGATCAACTGGCGCGATCTCTGGACGCGCTGGCCGAGCGCAGCGGCATGGCGTTGCGCCTGCTGCCCTTTCAGCCGAGCCAGGACACCCCCATGCTCGAGGCGCTGCAACAACAGATGAGAACGGGCGCGGCGCTGGTCACGCCCAGCATCGACAATGTGCTGGCCGAGGTCGCCCGGAGCCGCTTCGTGGTCACCATGCGCTATCACGGCGCCATCGCCGCCCTGCTCAACGACCAGCCGGCGGTGGTGCTGGACTACTCTCCGAAAATGAGATCGCTCGCCGCCGAAGGCGGCGGCTGGGCCTCACCCGTCGACTTGGCTCCGCTCGACGCCGGCCGCTTCGAACCCCGCACGCTGATCGACGCGGCGAACGAGGCGCAGGACAAGTCGCACCGGACCGCCGAGGCACGCGGCTTGCTGCGGGCGCGCCTGAAGGTCAACGACGCTGCGCTCGACGGTCTGCTTGAGCTGATCCAGTGACCTGCTGACGGAGCGTCGAGCCAAGTTGAGCCAGTCGCGGCCGCCCCTCCGACCCGTCGCCCCAGCCGCCTGAATGAGACGCGTCAAGCCGTCGGCTACTGTCTCGGCCACGCGTCGCGCAACTCCCGGCGGGCCTCTTGCCGCCAGTCCGATGACAGGCCGCCCGTGGCAGCGACGCCTTCTGAAGTGGCTGAGGATCGCATACCTCGCCCTGCTCGCTGTCGCCGTGCCGGTGGTCGTGCTGGCGCGCCGGGACGAAGTGGCCGACCTTCTCGGAGACCTCGCGGGCGCAAGGCATGCGCTCGTGGCGGCGTCGTTCGCGACGGGGTTCGTGCTGATAGCGCTGAGTGCGTACTTCTGGCTCGTGAGCCTGCGCCTGCTCGGCCGCCGCCCGCTCTTCCGCGATCTGACCGCCACCGCGGCTCGTTCCCTGCCGGCCAGGTACGTGCCGCTGATGGTCACCTTCGCGGTCAGTCGGGTGGCTCTGATGCAGCGCCGCGGCGTTCCGGCCGCGCCTCTCGCCCTCACCGCTGCGCTCGAGATGGCGGTGAGCCTCGCCGTCTCGGTGGCCTATGGCCTGGTGCTGCTCGGCTGGGCCGGCGAGCTGCCCGGAGGCCTCGCAATCCCGATCGTCTCCGCGGTCGGGGTGATCGTGGCCGCCTCCCCGTCGGTGGCGGGACGTGTCGTGGCTGCGGTGGCGCGGCGGCGCGGCCTGGACAGCCTGGCCCCGGTCAGCGGATTCACGTGGCCGGGCTATCTGCACATGATCGCGGCGTCGGCCTGCTACTGGACCTGGGCGGCCGCCGTGTTCTGCCTGTACATGCGCGCCTTCGAGGCCGCCGACGGATTCTCCACGGTCCGCCTCGCCGGTGCTTTCGTGCTCACTTGGGGAGGCCTGCGCTTCCTCTCGGTGATCGCGCCGCAGGGGATCGGCGTGGTGGAGGTAACCGTCCCGTCACTGCTCGGCGCAGCCGATCCTCTGGCTCTCGGCCTATTGATATTCGGCTTCAGGCTGGTGTTGCTGCTGCGCGACCTGCTGGCCGCCGCCGTCTCGGAGCTCCTCGCGACGAGGCGCACGACGGTCGGAGCGGATCCGGTGCAGCGTCCGGACGGCACGGAGCCTTGATCCACGTCCTCGTCGGCACCCGAGCCGAGTACATCAAGATGGCGCCGCTGCTGTGGCGCATGGAGTCGGCCGGCCTGCCCTACCGTCTGATCGACTCCGGACAGCACGCCGACCGGTCGGAATCGTTCCGCGATGAGCTGGGCTTGCGGGCGCCCGACTACGCGATGGGGGGCACGCGCAGCGTCGACTCGGTGCCGGCGGCTATGTGGTGGGCGGCGGGACTCAGCCGCAAGCTGACATTGCCCCGGCGGCTCGATCGAACCGTCTTCGGCGGGCGCCCGGGGATCTGCGTGGTTCACGGCGACACGCCGACGACGCTGATCGGCGCGCTCATGGCGAAGCGCGCCGGGCTGGCACTGGCCCATGTCGAGGCGGGCCTTCGCACCCACCGGTGGCTGCACCCCTTTCCGGAGGAGATCGTCCGGGTCGCGGTCGACCGGCTCGCCGACCTGCTCTTCGCGCCCGACGGCACAGCAGCCGACGAGCTGCGCAAGCGCAGGGTGAGAGGGCGGATCATCACCGGATCGTCCAACACGATCAGCGATGCGCTCCGCGCCGCCCTGGAGCCTGGAGCGGCGGGCACGCCGACCGCGCTCGGCATGCCGGGAGGCGCTCGCTCGGACAGCTCGCCGCGCCGGACGCGCCCCGTGGTGGTGACCATGCACCGGGTGGAGAACCTGCACCGGCGGCGGCGGAGACAGGCGCTGGTGCAGACGATCACGCGGCTGGCGCAGACGACCCCGGTGCGCTGGTACGTGCACGAGCCCACACAACGGGCGCTCGGGTCCGCAGGTCAAGCCGGCCTCGAAGCCTCCGGCGTGGAGCTTGTGCCGATGGTCCCTTACGCCGAGTTCGTGAGGGAGCTCGCACAGGCGCCGTTCGCGATCACCGACGGAGGCTCCATCCAGGAGGAGTGCGCGCTTCTGGGGGTGCCCGTGCTGCTCTGGCGAGACCGGACCGACCGGCCCGACGGCCTCGGTGAGAACGCCTTACTGAGCCGCTACGACCCCGTAGTGGTAGAAACGTTCCTGGCGGACCCCGAACGCTTCCGGCGTGCTCGGAGGCTGCCGCAGTCAAGCCCGTCTCAGGAGATCCTCGAAGTCCTCGCCGACTGGATCAACGGGCGAAGGCGTACGGAGACCCCGTAGCGAACGATGCACACGAAGACGGCGATACCGTCCTTCCATGTGATCTTCTTGCCTTCAGCGTAGTTCCTGCTCGTGTAGGAGATGCCGGTCTCCCAGACGCGCCAACCTCCGGCAGCCACCTTGGCGGTGATCTCCGTGTCGATCCCGAAGCGGTTCTCGCGCAGGTCGAGGGACCGCACGACCTCGAGGCGGAACGCCTTGTAGCAGGTCGCCACATCGGCCAGCCACAGACCGGTGAGCATGTTCGACAGCCGTGTCAGCATCCGGTTGCAGATCATGGCCCAGTAGTACGGCACCCTGTGCTCCGGGCCCTCCTGCATGCGGGTTCCGTACACCACGTCGGCGTCGCCGCGCGCCAGAGGCGCCAGCAGCGCGTCCCAGTCACCGGGGTCGTACTCGAGGTCGGCGTCCTGGATCACCACGAATTCGCAACTCGCCTCGACGAAGCCCCGCCGCACCGCGGCGCCCTTGCCACGGTTCTCGGGCTGTAGCAGGACCCTCACCCGGGGATCGTCGTATTGGGACAGTCGACGGCGCGTTCCGTCGGTCGAACCGTCGTCCACCACTATCAACTCGCCGGTGAAGCGACTGGCAAGCACCCGGGAGACCATCTCGTCGACGGTGGCGACCTCGTTGTAGCAGGGCATTACCACCGACAGGCATCCGTCCGGGGCGCTCACGGACCACAGTCTAGAGTTTTCCGGGTGAATGCCAGGGCTAGGGTGGCCCGATGAACGGCGGGGAGCGTCCGCGTTGAGAGCGGCTCTCGGCCCCCTGGCAGCACGCCTCTCGTCGGGATGGACTGTTGTGGCACTGATTGCGGTCGCCCTCCTGGCTGTCTGGCTGCCCGATCTCGGCCTGCCTCTCGGCAACAGTGACGACGGCCGCATACTGGGCATGTTCGGCCTTCAGGCACGCAACTTCTGGGAGCTGGGCGTCGTGGACTCACGCTTCGGCGCGGTGGTCGAGCCGTACGTCAGGGCGGTGTACGACGTAGCTCCCCGAGCCGACCCGCCTGCCGTCGCGGTCACATACGCCCATCATCCGCCTCTCCAGGTGTTCATGGCGGTGGTGGCGACGGGCGTTCTCGGAGACAGCGCCGCGGCACTGAGGGTGCCCAGCCTGCTGGTGGGCGCGGCGACGGCGGTGTTCATGGCGTCGCTGCTTCGCAGCCGGGACCTGGCCTGGGGGCCGACCTTGCTGGCTGTGGCGGCCATGGCGAGCACCGGGTTCTACTACGTGTACGCGCGGACCAGCGTCAGCTTCTCGCTGCAGCTGGCCGCCATCGCGGCGGTGTCGTGGGCGCTGCGCAGCGCCAACCCGCGCACTCGGGACACGCTCGTCGTGGCCGGACTCGCCGCGCTGGCCGCGATGCAATCCTGGATCGGGATAGCGGCCATGGTGCTGGTGATGCTGTGGCTGCTTGCCGGCAGGCGGGGCAACGGTAGCGAGCCGCCGGCCGGCGGCGAGGAGCGAAGCGTCGGCGAGGAGCGAAGCGTCGGCGAGGAGCGAAGCGTCGGCGAGGCTGTCGCAGCACGGCCGCGGAGGCTGCCGGTGTCGTGGCTGTCGGGCGGCCGGCAGCGGTTGCTCGCCGCGGTCGCCGCGGGCACCGCGCTCGGCGCGGGCGCCACTGCGCTGTGGATGCTCTACGCCGCCGGAGTCGAGGATCTCGCCAACCAGGTGGCCATACGCACCGGCAACGAGGTGGGAGGCGCCAGCGGGCCCACCTTCACCTTCGGCGAGTTCCTGGCCCGGCAATGGCGTTTCGTCACCGAGGAGATGCTCGTGCCGGTGTGGCTACGCGTCCTTCTGGTGCCTTGCCTCCTGGCCGGGCTGATCGACCGGCGTACACGGGCGCCCACCGCCATAACGCTCGCGGTCGCGGCTGCGCTCACGTTCGGGGTTCAGCAGGGCGCCTGGGTGCACAGGCTGTGGAACTTCCCGTGGCTGGCCCCGGTGACCATCGGCTTCGCCGCTCTCGCCGACTGGGTCCGCCGGCTCATCCCCCGCCGCTGGCGCCCGCTGCCGGCTGCGCTCGCGGCCGTGGTGATCGCGGCCACGCTGGTCGCGGTGGCCAGCGGCTCGACACGGCAGCGTTACATCACCGATCCCGCCGACGCGGGAGCCGTGCTGGAGCAAGTGGGGAGACTGCCGGGCTCGGAGCTGGCATGGGCTGTACCCCCGGTGACCAGTCCCACCTGGGTCTCCTACTACCTGCGCATGCGGGTGATAAGCCTCAACGAGGACAATCTCGACGACCTGGACGAATCCGATGTGGTGGTTCTCAAGGCGGATCGGGTGCCCGACTTCTTCCCGGAGGGAGCGCTGAGCGACCCGCTGGCCGTTCACAACGATTTCCTGGTCATCTCCGCCTCGAAGCTGCTGCCGCGATAGCGACATCGGAAGACATTCCGTGTGATCCGGGCCGCGATCGGCTATCCAATGCGTTGATGTTCTCGCCAGAGGCCGAGCGGATGGGCGGCGCCTAACTAGGATTCGCGAGGCGCTCAGCGAGGCCGTGGCCCGAGCGGCCCGTGAGCGCAGCGAACAAGAGCGGAAAACAAGATGCCTCACAGCGACGCAGCATCATCTGCCCGCGCCTTCTCGAAGGTGTTGGTGGCCAATCGGGGCGAGATCGCGGTCCGCGTGATCCGGGCCTGCCGCGAGATGGGCGTCACCGCGGCCGCCGTCTACTCCGACGAGGACCGGGGCGCGATGCACGTGCGGCTGGCGGACGAGGCCTACTGCTTGGGTGGCGCAGCGGCCGCGGAGAGCTACCTGCGCACCGACGCCATCGTGGCCGCAATCGAGCGGAGCGGGGCCGACGCGGTCCATCCCGGCTACGGGTTCTTCAGCGAGAACGCCGACTTCGCGCGGGCTGTCGCCGCCCAGGGCGTCACCTTCATCGGACCGCCGCCGGAAGCGATCGAGGTGATGGGCGACAAGATCTCGGCCCGGGACGCGGCCGTCCGGGCCGGCGTGGAACCGGTCCCGGGCAACACCGAGACGATCGTAGACCCGGCCCAGGTCGAGGCCTTCGGTGCGGCCCACGGCTGGCCCGTGGCCGTCAAGGCCGCCTACGGGGGCGGGGGCCGGGGCATGAAGGTGGTGCGGCAGGCCGCGGAGGCGGCCGCCGCGGTCGAGTCGGCCCGGCGGGAGGCGCTCGCCTACTTCGGGCGCGACGAGCTCTACATGGAGCGCTACTTCGACCTGGCCCGCCATGTGGAGGTGCAGGTGCTCGCCGACTCCCACGGCAGCTGCGTGCACCTCGGCACCCGCGACTGCTCGGCCCAGCGCCGGCACCAGAAGCTCATCGAGGAGGCGCCGGCGCCCAGTATCGATCCGGCCGTTCTGGAGGCGATGGGCGAAGCGGCGGTGGCGGTGGCCCGTGGTTGCGGCTACGTGAACGCCGGCACCGTCGAGTTCCTCTACGCCGACGGCTCGTTCTACTACCTGGAGATGAACACCAGGCTGCAGGTCGAGCATCCCGTCACCGAGATGGTGACCGGCGTAGACCTGGTCGAGCAGCAGCTGCGGGTGGCGGCGGGCGAGCCTCTGGCCCTCACGCAAGCCGGCATCGCGATAGAAGGCTGCTCCATCGAGGTGCGCGTCAACGCGGAGGATCCGGCCGGGGGAGCATTCCTGCCCTGTCCCGGCCCGGTTACCGACCTGCGGCCCGCCCAGGGTTACGCCACCCGGTGGGACGGGGGCTACGAGGCCGGCGACAAGATCAGCCCGTACTACGACAACCTGATCGGCAAGCTCGTCGTTTGGGGACGCGATCGTGACATCGCCATCCGCCGTGCGCTGCGAGCCCTGTCCGAGACGTACGTCGCCGGCGTGGCCACCACCATCCCGGCTGCCCAAGCCATCCTCGCTCACCCGGACTTCGCGGCGGTGGCCCACTCCACACGCTGGGTGGAGGAACGGCTCGATCTGACGTCGGTACCCGGACCGCCGGCGAACGCGCCGGACGCCCTGGCGAGTGGACCCGGTCCCATGGTGCGCCACGAGGTGGAAGCAGAGGTGGACGGAAAGCGCTTCAGCGTGGCGCTGTGGACGCCGCCACCCGCCGACGGGGACACCGAGCGGCCCAGCGCGGCGCGCCGGAGGGCGCCGGGGCCGTCGGGCCTGGGTGGCGGCGCCGCTGAAGTCTCCGTCCCGATGCAGGGCACGGTCATCAAGCTGCTCGTGGAGGTGGGCGACCAGGTGGAGGCGGGCCAGCCCGTCGCCGTGCTCGAGGCCATGAAGATGGAGAACAACATTGCCGCGGGCCGCTCCGGGACAGTCGCCGAGGTCCGGGTGAAGGTGGGCGACTCGGTAGGCGCCGGCGACACCATTGCGGTCGTCCGCTGAGTGAGCGGCCTGGGGCGCCGCGACCGTCCGCGTCACGGTGCCGGTCAGGCGCTAGCCTCTCGCCCCGGCGGGCGTCGGCAGAAGACGGTGGTTTCATGCCCTCCCATCCCATTCGTTCGCTCGTAGGCCTGCTAGTGGCCACTGCGGTCATGGCCGGTCTTCTCGCCGCGCCGGCCGTAGCCCATCCCCATGGCCCGTCCGATGACGAGTTCACCTTCATCGGCGGAGGATGGGGACACGGATCCGGCTTGAGCCAGTACGGCGCTCTCGGGCGAGCGGAGGCCGGCCACACCCACGAGCAGATCCTCGCCTTCTACTACGACAGCACCACATTGAGGACCGATCCTGCTCTCGTGCCCGACGACATCGACGTGCGCATCGCCGTCCACAACACGACGGTGTTCAGGCCCTCAGGCCTGCTGACCGTGTCAATGGACGGCCAGTTCCTGGACACCACCGTCAACACGCTGACCGTGCGCCGCGGCGACGGCGGCTGGTACATCAACTCCAGCAACATCGACTGGTGCCAGCGCACCGGGAGCCTCTGCAGGGGGACCGTGCTGACGGTGAGCTTCAACGACGGCGAGGCCGTCCGGGTCTCAAACACCAGCAATGGCGCCGAGCAATACGCCCACGGGCAGTTCCAGCTCACCCCGGCTGCCGCAGGCGTGGCCAACTGCGGCAGTGCCAGCGCCAACCAGTACTGCCTCGTGATCGGCGACATGACCATGCAGCAGTACCTGTACGGCCTCGACGAGATGCCCCACAGCTGGCCGGCGGAGGCTCTCAAGGCCCAGGCCGTCGCGGCCCGCAGCTACGCCGTCGCCGTTATGGAGGACCGGGCCAACTGGTCGGCGCCGTTCGACCTCTACGCGTCCACCCGGGACCAGGAGTACAGGGCCTGGGACTACGAACGCGAGCCGGGCCACGACGCTTGGACGATCCAGGTGGACGCCACCGACGACACCGTGCTCACCTACCAGCCGGCCGGCGGGGGCGGCCCCGAGGTGATCGTCGCGTTCTACAGCTCCTCCAACGGGGGCCACACTGCGGCCAACGAGGAGCCCCGGCGAGAGTCCGTGCCGTACCTGCTGGCCAAGCCGGACCCCTTCGATGCCGCTCCCGACGCCAACGGCGACCCCCAGAACGCCACCCACTCCTGGGAGCGCACCTACACCGCCGAGCAGATCAGCAGGTGGCTCGCGGAGTACCCCTTCGCCGACCTCGACGTGGGCGAGATCACCGAGATCTACATCTCGGCACCCGGACCGTCGGGCCGGATCGACGATTCGCTGGTAACCCTGGTGGGATCGGACCGCACGCTGGAGGTCCGCAACGAGGACGGGGAACCGTACGGCTATCGCTTCTACTACGCCCTCGTGCTGGGCTGCCGCAAGACGCAGGGCTGCCGGCCCCTGCTGTCCACGAAGCTGACGCAACTGGGCTCCCACACCGGCGACGGCTACACCGTCCACACCCTCCGCTTCACCGACGTCCCGTGGGACGCTCCCTACGCGGAGGCGGTGCTGTGGATGCTCAACACCGAGATCACGCAGGGCACGACGGCGACGACGTTCTCTCCCGAGCGCACGCTGACTCGAGCCCAGTTCGCCACGTTCCTGTGGCGCTTCGCGGGCGAGCCGCAGTCGGCCGACGGATCCCTGACCTTCGACGACGTGGAGCCCGACAGCTTCTACTCGCAGGCCGTGGGGTGGATGGTGGACCAGAGCATCACTCTGGGATGCAGCGGCGATCCTGTGCTGTTCTGCCCCAACGATCCGCTCAGGGCCTCGCATCTGGCCGCCTTCCTGTGGCGCTTCGCCGGGCGCACCTACAGCAGCCACCCCGTGCCGTTCACCGACATCGGGATCAACGACTTCTACCTGGAGGCCGTCCGGTGGCTGGTGGAGCATCGCCTCTGGATCGGCGCGGACTTCCAGTCGCCCGGCGACGGCCCGACGGAATTCAGTCCCGGCGACAACGTGGACCGGGCCAGGATGGCCATGCTGCTGTGGAACCTGGCCGCGGCACCGGGAGCGTTCGACATCGACGTGCCGCTGCCGCCCCTGATGCGATCGCCGTGAGGACCGGCTTCCTGCGAAGACTGGGATTCCGCTATCTGTACCTGATCGACGCGACCACGCTCTTCGGGCTCATGGTTGCGATCACGACGGTGCGCTTCGGGCTCGACTGGCCGACCTACCCGCTGTCGCACTATGCGGTCGGCTTCGCCGTGGCGACCGGCCTGCACATGGCCGTCTACTACTTCGGCGGCCTCTACGAGTACGAGCAGCGGCTCGGGCGGCCTCCCTGGCTGCCGCGGGCCACGATGCTCACCCTGCTGGCGGTGGGGGCCGACGCAACCGTGAGCCTGCTCAGCGGCCGCTACCTGATGCCCCGAGCCAATCTTGTGGTCCTGGCCGTGGCCGCGAGCCTCGTCGTGTCGTTCAACCGCTGGCTGGCCCGGCAAGTGAGGATGCGCGGTTTCGGGCGGCCCCGCGTGCTGCTGGTGGGAGATGCTGCCGATGTGGAGTCGGCGCGGCGCCATCTGGCCGAGTCGAGGCAGGCCACGGAGATCGCCGGCCAGACGGGCACGTTCTCCGACATCGCTGCAGAGGTGCACCGGTGCGCCGCCACCGATCTGCTGCTGCTGTCGCGCCAGTCGCTGGACATCATCTATCCCGAGCCGCTCGCCGAGCTCGAGGCACGCCAGGTGGGGGTCTACCGGCGCATCACGCCGTCCGACACCCTGCTGGGGCTGCAGCGGACCCGCCAGATCGGTGGTATGCCCTTCGTTGCGCTGCGAGCCCATGCCCTGCCGGCGTGCCGGCTGCGATTCAAGCGCCTCCTCGACCTTGTCTACCTGCTGGTGCTGGCTCCGTTCGCGATGCCGCTGACGCTCGCAGTCGCCCTGTACGTGCGCCTGCGGGCGGGTCGGGGGGCGCTCTACCGCCAGGAACGGGTGGGCATGGAGGGCCGGACGTTCGTCATGGTGAAGTTCCGGACCATGACGCCGGACGCGGAGCAGGCCGGGCCGGAGCTGGCCCTCGCCGACGACCCCAGGGTGATCGAGGGGCTGGTCTGGCTGCGCCGCACCCGGCTCGACGAGCTGCCGCAGTTTTGGAACATTCTGGTGGGCGACATGTCGCTGGTCGGGCCCCGGGCCGAGCGGCCCGCGCTGGTGGCCCGGCTCGAGGAGGAGATCGCCGGGTACGGACGGCGTCACGACATCCCGCCCGGCATCACCGGCCTGGCCCAGACCCAGGGCCACTACCAGACGGACGCCGCCTACAAGCTGGGCCACGACCTGCAATACGTTGTGAACTGGTCTCCGTTGCTCGACTGGGAGATCATGGTGAAGAGTCTCATCGTCATGGCCCGCCGCTCAGGCCGGTGAACAGCCCCCGAGCCGCCCGCGACCGCCTGCCGCACATCTCGGTGGTGGTGCCGGCTCGGGACTGTGCCGCGGTGATAGGTGAGTGTCTCGCCGCCATCGGCTCCCAGACATACCGCGGGCCTGTCGACGTGACGGTGGCAGTGGCACCCAGCCGCGACGGCACCGGGCAGGCGATCGCCGGTACCGGCATCGAGCTGCCCTTGCAGGTGGTTGAGAACCCCGCGGGGACCACCGCGGCGGGCCTCAACATTGCAGTGGCAGCATCGAAGGGCCCGGTCGTGGCCCGGGTGGACGCCCAGTCGAGGGTTCCGCCCGACTACCTGGAGCGCGCCGTGTCCACGCTGGCTCAGACCGGGGCGGCCAACGTGGGCGGCGTGCAGCGCCCCGTCGGCGCCGCCGGCCTGCCGGGCGCGATCGCGGCCGCGATGGGGTCGCCCTTCGGGGGTGGTCCCGCGGCCTTCCGCCGAGGCCGGCACTCCGGACCATCCGACACCGTGTACCTCGGAGTGTTCGACCGCGAGGCCCTGGAATCGGTCGGCGGCTTCGACGAGACCCTCGGGCGCAACCAGGACTACGAACTCAACTGGCGGCTGCGCCAGCAGGGGCACTCCGTGTGGCTCGATCCGAGCCTCGTGGTCGACTACGTGCCCCGCTCCAACTACCGGGGGCTCGCCCGCCAGTACTTCTCGTACGGCGCATGGAAGCGCACCATGCTGATGCGCAATCCCCGATCGCTTCGCATCCGCCAACTGGCCGCTCCCGCGCTGGCCGCGGGTCTGGCGTTCTCGGCGCTCGAACTGGCCCTGGGACGCTGGCGGGGCGCGGCCCTGCCGGTGCTGTACGCCGTGGCCAGCGCGGTGGCCGCCACCCGCCTGCGCGACTCGCTGCGGGGCCGGCTCGACCGGGCCCGGGCTGCAGCCGCCTTCGCGGTGATGCACCTTGCCTGGGGCGCGGGCTTCCTGGCGGGCCGGACCAGCCGCGGCAGGCGGCCGGATCAGGAGGCAGCCGACCGCAGGTAGCCGAACCCGAGGCGGCCGGATCAGCGGGAGCCGGCCGAAGCCAGGTAGGCGGCCACGACCTCGCCGGGGTCGCCCACCGCTTTGAGCACGCCGTCGTCGAGCCACGCGACCCGATCACAGTGCCGCTCGATCTCGTCCATGACGTGGGTCCCGAGCACCACCGAACCGGCCGCGGACCTGATCTCGGAGATGCGCTGGGCGCTGCGGCGGCGGAAGTCCTCGTCTCCCACCGCGAGGGCCTCGTCGATCAGCAGGATGTCGGGGATCCGAGCCGTGGCGATGGCGAAGTGGAGCCGGGCCCGCATCCCTGAGGAATACGTTCGCATGGGCCGGTCGATGGCGTCTCGCAGTCCCGAGAAGTCGATGATCTCATCGGCGCGACTCTCGATCTCGGCCTTGGTGAAGCCCAGCGCCAGCCCGCCGATGAGGATGTTGCGCCGGCCCGACAGCGCCGGGCGCAGGGCGGAGGACACTCCCAGCAGTGACGGCCGGCAGCGGCCGAGGATCGTGCCCGACTCCAGCGGCAGCAGTCCCGTCATTGCGGAGAGCAGCGTGGTCTTGCCCGCGCCGTTGGCTCCGATCAGGCCGAGGGTCTCCGACTCGTGCAGGTCCAGGCTGACACCCCGAAGGGCGCGGATCGTCCGGTACCGGCGGCGGGCCCGGCCCTGGGCGAAGATCTGCTTCAGTCCCGGAACGGGGTCCTCGTAGACCCGGTAGTAGACGTGGGCGTCGCGCACCCGCACGGTGACAGCCGGACCCATCGCCGTCACGCTCCCAGCCGCTGCTCGGACCGGTGGAAGGCCATGAAGCCGACCACGGGCAGGGCGATACACCATGCCAGCAGGCCGGCCACCACCCAGCCGTCGGCGGGCTCCCCCACCAGGCACCAGCGGGCGCAGGTGATCACGTCGTAGATCGGGTTCAGGGCGAAGGCCCTTCTCCAGCCGGGGCTCGTAACGAATGCCTCGACGCTGAATATCACGCCCGAGGCGTAGAACAGCAGCCTGAACAGGTGGGGCAGCAGCTGCTGGAGATCCGACAGCGACGCCCCGATCCGGGCCACCAGCAGGGCTGCACCCAAGTTGAACAGGAACTGGGCCGCGAGCACCGCGGGCAGTACCAACCATCTCATCGATGGGCGCTCGCCGGTGGCGACCACGGCAATCATCGCCAGGACCAGCGCGGGCACGAAGGCTGCGGTCTGGCCGTTGAGAGTGGCGGCCGGCAGGAGGATGCGGGGGAACTGGACCGATCGGATCAGGCCCAGGTTGCGGCTGATGCAGACGGCCGCGTCCTGGACCACTCGCTGGGTGAGATGGAACAGCACCACACCGACGATGAGGAAGCCCAGGAAGTTCTCGACTCCGCGGCTGGTGTCGATAACGACTCCGAATATCAGGAAGTACACGCCGACCAGCAGGGCAGGGTTGGCGATGTGCCACAACTGCCCCAGGACGGTGCCCATGTTCTGGGCCCGGAGATCCTGGGCGGGAACCAGGATGGCGAACTCCCGCCTGTTCCACGCCTCCCTCAGATAGGACGCCGAGGACGGGGGACGCGTGAGGTCATATAGGTGCTGGTCCCGATCACTCACCGCGACAATCCTAGGATCAGCCCGATGGCTGCGACCCCCGCTTCGCCGGAGTCTGCTGACGCCGGCTGGCAGGCTGCCAAAAAACACGCGTTCACCGCCCGGACCTTCAGGGTGGCGATTGCGTCCGCAGCCCTGCTCGTGTTGACCAACGGACCGGTGCTGCTCTTCTCCAAGAGCGTGCTGGACCGCACCGGCCGCTGGGAGGACCTGGCGGTGTGGCCGTTCCTCGCCGCGGCGGCCGTCTCCGGCGCGGCACTGGCCGCGTGGAACCTCTTGGAGGCGCGTAACCGCCCCCTCGAGGCCACCGAGTTGATCGCCGCCACCGCAGCAGGCTGGTTCGCGCTGGCCGCGCTCGCCTCCTCAATGTGGAGCGTGGACCCCGCCGCCACCGCCTGGCGTTCGTCCATCTACGTCGGGATGGCCCTGCTGGCGTGGGCGATCGCCCGGCTCGATGCCCGCGACACCTCGGCCATGATCGGCCTGATGGCCGCCGCGGCGGTAGGAGCCAGCCTGTTGTTGATCGTGCTCCGACCAGGCCTCGGCCTCGGGCCGAACGACTACTGGAAGGGTGTGTACACCAACCGCAACTCCCTGGCCCCGATGGCCGCGATCGGCGTGCTGGCGGGGTTCCGCTTCGCTCTGGCTCCCGGCCGCTTCCGGCGGTATGGGTCGGTCGGGCTCGCGCTGGCGTCAGCGGCGGCCCTGGTCGGCGCGGGCAGCCGAACCGCGTGGGTGTCGCTCGCCGCCGCCTTGGTCGTGTCCAGCCTTCCCCTGGTCTACCACTGGGTGGCAGGACATCGGAGCAGGAGCCGCGCCGCGAAGGTCACCGCAGCCGCGGCGGGCGTGAGCACGGTGGCCGCCGTCGCTTGCCTGGCCGCGGTCTGGAACGTTCCCACCCTCAGCCAGCGCCGCACCATCTGGAGCCTGGTCTGGGACCGGATCCTCCAGCGGCCACTGGGCGGCCACGGGTTCTTCACCTTCTGGGACATAGAGGAACTGACCCAACACGTGCTGCTGCGGCGGGGCAGCGCCCACAACAGCCTGGTCGAAGTCGGCCTGGGGCTGGGCCTGCTGGGTGTGGTCCCCTTCGTGGTCATAGTGGTCCTGGCCGCCCGCAACGCCGGTCTGGCGCTGTGTCGGCGACCTGGAGCGGACACCTGGATGTGGGCCGCGCTCGTAGCCTTCCTACTGGTGGAGAACGTGACCGAGAGCTTCGTGCTGTGGTTCTCCTACAGCTGGGTGCTGCTGATGGCCGCTGCGCTGAGGCCGGCCGCGGGGGCAAGAGCGCCTGCATGGTGCTCGACGGCGCGATGATGGTCGAATGAGCAGCGCGCCGCCCCCGGCCGATGTTGGCGGCAACCAATGGACCTCCCTGGCCGTCGAGCCGCCGGAGACGTTCCGCCCGACGCTGCCCGTCAGCGTGATCGTCACCTACTACGAGGCTCCCGAAGCACTGGAGCTGACGCTGGCCGCCCTCGAGGGTCAGGACTATCCGCGGGAACTGTTCGAGGTCGTGATCGTCGACGACGGCTCGCGCCTGCCGCTCGAAGCCCCTGCGGACAGCCCGCTGCCGATTCGGGTGGTGCATCAGGAGGACATGGGCTTCGGGCTGGCCCGGGCCCGCAACACCGGAGCGCACGCCGCGTCGAATCCGATCCTGGTGTTCCTCGACTGCGACATGATGCCGGAGGCGGACTGGCTGTCGGGACATGCCCGCTGGCACCACGCCGCCAGCGATGTGCTCACGCTCGGCTTCAGGGCGCACGTGGATGTGGCGGGAATCGGCGCCGACGATGTGCGCGGCCGGGCCGGCTCCCTGGAGGAGCTCTTCGCCGGACGTCCGTGGACAAGGCCGGAGTGGATCGAGTTCCACATGACGCGCACCGACGACCTGACCAGGGAGGACGACATCTTCAGGGCCGTGACGGGCGGCAACCTGGGGGTTTCCGCTGAGTTCTACGAGACCGTGGGCGGGTACGACGAGAGCTTCACCCAGTGGGGCACCGAGGACACCGAGTTCGGCTACCGCTCCTACACCCGGGGCGGGCTGCTGGTGCCGGCTCGCGACGCCATGTGTTGGCACCAGGGCGAGGGGGCGGCGCCCAGCGCGGACGAGTCCGCCAGCCTGGAGTTGCAGCGGGCCAAGATCTCGCAGCTCATCGCTCACTACGGGTTCAGGCGGGCCACCCCCGGGCGCAGCTTCACCGTGCCGCAGCATGTGGTGACCCTGCGAGCGACCGGGTCCGGCGACGTGGCGCAGATCGAGACCGTCGAGCAGATCCTCGCCGGCAAGGTCCACGACCTGGTGGTCTGGATCGAGGAGCCGCCCGGCGGGGACGCGACCCGGTCCGCGGATCACGAGAAGCTGAGACGGCTGCTCGCCGGCGACCACCGGGTCCGCTTCGGCGGAGTGGGCGCCGCGGTCGAGGCGTTCCCCGCGGCCTCGTTCCACATCACGATGCCGGGCGATGCGACCGTGGGTCCCGACGCCATCAGCCGTCTGCGCCGGCAACTGGGGGCCGACGCAGCTGCGTCCACCAATCCGGTCGACCCCCAGATGGGCGTGAGCATTGTGAGAGCCTGGGCCCTGCACCGCGCCGCTCGCAGGGGGGTCTCCCTCGCCCAGTGCGAGGCGGTGACGCCGATCGACCTTGACGACTTGGACGTGGACGACCTGGCGCAGGTTGCCACGGACGCGCCCCGGCTGTCGCTCGCCCGCGTGGTCCGCGCGGTGCGCTGGTTCTTCCGCCGTACGGTGCGACGGCTGCGCCGGCTCCGGCACTTCCTCAGTCGCAACATCAGGCGAGTCCTGGGCGTGATCAGGTCCATCCTGAGGGAGGCATCGAGGATCCGCAGCCTCGACGACGCCAGAGAGTTCTGCCGGTGGGCGGCAAGCAGCGTCGGGGTGATCGCCAGGAAGCGCCTCGGGGAGGCCGGCGTCAGGCTGCGCTATCACAAGCAGGCCCACTACCGGCTCGGGCCGAGAATGGCGGCTGCCGGACCGGTGGCCACAGCCGTCTTCGCCTCTGCGGCCGAGGTGGACAGGACGATCAGCGCGCAGACGCAGGTGGTGCTGGCCGACACGCCGGACCACGGTCGCGGCCTGCCGGTGGACACGGTGGTGATTCTCTCCGAGATGGATCCGTCGGCCTCCGTGCCCGCCTTCGACGACCGCAGGTTCAACCCGCGCGGATGGAACGGCGCTCATCGCTCCTCCCCCACCGTGACGAGATCCGTGCTGCGCCGGGGCCTCGATCCGCACCGCCTCAGGAACCTGAATCGAGCCCACCACATGGACGACTCCGCCGATCAACACCCCGACGTGATCACGCGGGCGGGCGTACTGGCCACGGTGGCGGCCACCGGCATGGTGGTGAGGATCACAGAGCCCGACCCCGAACTGGGCCGCTATCTGGGATCCGATCTCTATTCGCTGATGATCGACGACCGGGTTGCGACCGCCGGCACCCACGAGCGGGAGTCGCTGAGCATCGCCATGCGCCGCTGTGCCCTGCGGGACCACTCGCTGCGGGCCCGGACCCGCCAGATACTGGCCGGCACCGGTCGTTCCGGCCCGCCCCTGCCGCTGGTCTCGGTGCTGCTGGCCACCCGGCGGCCCCATCGGGTGGCTGCCGCCGTCGAAGCGGTGACCGCCCAGACCTACCCCCGAGTCGAGCTGGTGCTGGCCATGCACGGCGAGGGCTTCGATGCCGCCGCCATCGACGAGCTGCTCGGAGCCGTCAACATGCCATCGCGGGCGGTGCCCGTGGCTGCAGACAGACCGCTGGGCGCCGTGCTCAACGCCGCCGTGGCCGAATCGACGGGCACGCTGCTCACCAAGTTCGACGACGACGACTACTACGGCCCCGAACACCTCTGGGACCTGGTACTGGCCCAGGAGTACTCCCGGGCCGCGCTGGTCGGCAAGGCGGCCGAGTACGTCTACCTGGCCAATTCCGACCGGACCGTCCACCGGTTCCGGAACCGTGCCGAGCGCCTCTCGGCGAGCCTCGCCGGCGGCACCATGATGATCGCCCGCCACCGCCTCGACGAACTGCTCGGCTGGCGGGAGATACCCGCCAGCGTGGACCGGGCCCTGATCGAGGACGTGACCAAGGCGGGCTGGCGCACGTACCAGACTCACGGCATGGGCTACATGCTCGTGCGCCACGACGAGGGGCACACGTGGCCGGCCAAGGACGCCTATTTCCTCAAGCAGGCCGACGAAGTCCGCGAGGGATGCGACCTGGGCTTTGCGGGAGTCGCCTGAGAGGTGGTCTAGGACTCGCGGGCGTGGGCTGCGTACTGGTGGCGCAACAGGCTGCCCGCCACCAGCGAGCCGGCCGCCACCGCGGCCACCAGGGCCAGCTCCACCCGCAGGAACGGTTCGAAGTCGAAGCTGACCACGACCGCGAAGGCCGCGATCCCGGCTATCCATCCGACTACCGCCAGGCGGGTGTGATCCAGCGCGACCAGGCCCAGCGTCAGCGACAGCATCAGCATCAGGCCTCCCCCGCTGGCGGCCAGCAGCGCCATGTCGCTGCGGCCCAGCTCGTCGCCGAAGACGACCCGCACGATGGGCGGCCCCACCACCCCGGCCACCACCGTCGTCGCCAGGGCCAGCGCCGCCACCGCGGCCACGATCTTGAGCTGCATGTTGCGGAACCCGACGAGGTCGCCCCGGCCGGCCAGCGTGGCCAGGCTGGGTAGCAGGCTGGCCTTCACCGCCTGGAAGAAGAACAGCGGGATGCGGGCGATGAGCATGCCGTTGAGGAACACGCCGGGCGCCTCGGCCCCCAGCTCGTCGCCGCCCACGATGTCCACCGCCACCGGCCCGACGTTGAGTATGAAGGCCTCGCCGATGGCGGCGATGAGCAGGAAGCCCAGGGCGGGCGTGAGCTCGCGGTAGGAGGCCGGCGGCCCCGACCGCACGAAGGGCCGGTGGGGGCCGGCCGCGGCGATGGTGGCGACCACCAGCGCGAGGGCGATGGCCAGCCCGTAGGCCCCCACCGCGGCGACGCCGGCGACCAGCAGCACCACGGCCAGAGCCATACGGGATCCGCCCTCGACGACGAAGTACCACGCGTAGCGGTCGAACATGTGACGGCCCCCGAGGATTCCCCGCACCAGCTGGGAGCCGGCGAATGCGCCCAGGGCGAGAACGAGGGCCAGGAGCAGCTCCGGCCGGCCGTCAAGCAGCTGGTCGAGCCCGAGCGGCCAGGCCGCGAGCAGGCCCGCGGTCACCAGCACGAACTGGGCCGCGCCCAGCACTCCCGCCCGGCTCAGGACCGGTGCGCTGCCCACGCCCCGGCTGGCCCGGTCGGCGGTGGCCCGGGCCACCTCCTGCTCGAGGGGCTGGAACAGGCCGAAGCCGCCGATGTTGACCAGGGCCCACAGCACGGCCAGGCTGCCGTAGCCGTCGTCGCCCAGGGCGCGCTGGGCCACCACCAGGTACCCGTAGGTGGTGAGCCCGTTGAAGACCAGCCCCCAGAGGATCCAAGAGGTGCCGAGGGGCAGCAGGCTCACAAGGCGCGCCCGGAGATTGTTCAGCAACTGTCCGATGGCGCGGTCCTTCCAGGGAAACGAACCCCCGGAGTCTAGGAGAAGCTAGGTGAAGCGGCCGTAGGGAGCTATGAGAGGGTCGGCATGCAGAGGCCGTCGAGTTCGCCGACCTGGATGCGGTCCCGGTTGTCGTAGGTGACCTCGTTGGAGGGGTCGGGCCGCAGCTTGAACTCGCGGAAGCTCATCTCCAGCGCGTCGAAGGCCACCAGGCGGCCCCGCAGCGAGTCCCCCACTCCCAGGATCAGCTTGATGGCCTCGAGGGCCTGCACGCTGCCGACGATGCCGGGCAGCACGCCCAGCACCCCGGCCTCTGCGCAGCTCGGCGCCATCTCGGGCGGCGGCGGCTCGGGCAGCATGTCGCGGTAGGTGGGCCCGTTGCGGGGGTCGAACACGGTGACCTGGCCCTCGAAGCGGAAGATCGACCCGTGCACCACCGGTATGCCGAGCTTCACCGAGGCGTCGTTGAGCAGGTATCGGCTCGGGAAGTTGTCGGCCCCGTCGACGACCACGTCGTAGCCGTCGAGGATCTCCAGCACGTTGTCGGCACCGAGCCGGGTGTCGTAGGTGACCACGTTGACGTCGGGGTTCAGCGCGGTGAGGGTCTTCTTGGCCGAGTCGACCTTGCGGTCGCCCACCCGGTCGACGTTGTGGAGGATCTGGCGCTGGAGGTTGGACTCGTCCACGACGTCCATGTCGATGATGCCGATGGTGCCCACCCCCGCGGCCGCCAGGTACAGGGCCGCCGGGGAGCCGAGGCCGCCCGCGCCGAGCAGCAGGACCTTGGCGTCGAGCAGCTTGAGCTGCCCCTCCTCGCCCACCTCGGGCACCAGCAGGTGGCGCTGGTAGCGGTTCCGCTGGTCGGGCGACAGGGTGCGGGGCCGCGCCCAGGCCCGGCCCTCGTCCTTCCACTTGTTGAAGCCGCCGTCCATGGACACCACGTCGGTGTAGCCCATCTGCTCGAGGGTCACGGCCGCGAAGGCGGAGCGCACCCCGCCCGCGCACATGGCCACCAGCGGCGTGGACCGGTCGGCTACGCGGTTCTCGATGCTCGACTCGAGCTGGCCCCGGGGGATGTGCACGGAGCCAACAATCGCGCCCTGCTCGTACTCGTCGGGCTCGCGCACGTCGAGCAGGGTCCAGCCCTCGGCCAGCAGCTGCTCGCCGGCGGCGGTGTCGACCTCGCGGATCTCGGCCTTGGCCTGTCGCAATAGTTCTCGGAAACTCGCCATCGATTGTCCGCTCCTATTCGCTTCGCTCATGGGCCGCTCGGGCCGTGACCGCCGCTCTTGTTCGCTGCGCTCACGGGCCGCTTTGGCCCAGGGGCCTCGCAAGCTCGGCCTCTGGGCTAAACCCTACCTGTCTTGTCAGGATTTAACCACCCGGAGGGTCCATGCCGCAGATGACGGGCAACACTTCGCTGATGGATCCGCCCACCAGCACGTCGGCCAGCGCGTCGAACTCGGTCGGCTCGCCGTTCACCATGACCAGGCGGGCCCCCGACTGCGCCGCTATGGGGGCGGTCATGTTGATGGGTGACACGGCCAGCGTCGTGCCCACCGCCAGGAACAGGTCGCATTCGAGGGCGGCCCGCTCGGCCCGGGCCAGGTCGATCGGGTTGAGGCTCTGGCCGAACGACACCGTCGCCGACTTGAGGATCCATCCGCACACCGGGCACTGGGGATCCTCCTCCCCCGCCCGCACCCGCTCCAGCGCGACCTCGATGTCGTCGCGGTAGTCGCAGGCCAGGCACTGCACCTTGCGGGTGGTGCCGTGTATCTCCACCACCCGTCCGGGATCGCTGCCGGCCCGCTGGTGGAGCTCGTCCACGTTCTGGGTGATGAGCAGATGGAGCTTGCCCCGCAATTCGAGGTGGACCAGCGCCTCGTGGCCCCGGTTGGGCTCGACGTCGGCCCACAGCGCCCCGGACGCCCGGCGGGCCCAGTTGCTGCGGCGGACCTCGGGATCCGACACGTAGACGTCGATGTTCGAGGCCCGCTCGGCCGCAGGATCGCGGGTCCACAGGCCCTTCGGCCCGCGAAAGTCGGGAAGGCCGCTGTCGGTGGAGATTCCCGCCCCGGTGAGCACGGTCACCCGCTCGGCCGCGTCAACCATCCGGCGGGCCGCAGCCGCTGCGGCCGCAGCATCCGCGTGCACCTTGCGAGCGTAGCGCCACCAGGGTTGCTCGTGCGATATGGCGCGATTGTTGCGAAATAAGCAATAGAACTATTTGAAACTTTCCAATTGACAAATTCTTACATTGCAAATATGTTCCAAGCCGACCGCTTCCCCCGGCGTGTTGCAGTTAAGGCGCCCGCGAGTGCCCGTCTCTATTGGAGAAACACCATGACTTCATCTGTCCAGCTCCCCCCGACCATCGCCAACTCCGAGGTGATAACGCTGATCCCTTGGCCCGACCCGCGCATCGATGCCTTCGGCCACGATCCGAGGTCCACCTACGTGGAACAGTTCTGGCTGGCGACGCTGGGACCGGCCACCACCTGGTTCCTGCGCCATTGCGCCGACCTGCTCGACGAGACCGCCAGCACGGCCGTCAATCTGCGGGAGACGGCCAGCACCCTCGGAATCGGACACGAGGGCGGTGCCCGCAGCGCCATGGCCAAGACGGTGGCTCGAGCCTGCCGGTTCCGGGCTGCCCGGTCCGTGGGCTCGGCCACTTTGGCCGTCCGTCTCCGGCTGCCGCAGCTCAGCCACCGCCAGGTGCGTCGACTGCCCGAGTCCGTGCAGCAACGCCACGAGGAGTTCCTAGCGGCCAGCTCTAGCCCCGACATCGCAGGCAGGCAGAAGCCGCGAGCCCGGCGGCTGGCCTCGGGCCTGATCGAGTGCGGCGACACCGTCAGCGAGGCAGAACGGCAGTTGGCTTGCATGAAGTTCCACCCAGCCGTCATTGCCGAGGCGGTGCACTGGGCCTGGGATCATCGCGGCCAGGAGTCGCCCGAAGCCTCACCGTTGACCGATGACACGACGGAATGATGCTGGGCCACGCCAGGAGTCCGGCATGATGTAGCGTCGAGGCCGGCCAAGGGGGTCGACATGGAGCCCGCTATACCGGACGGCATCGACGGCATCGACAGTGACTGGCTGTCGGCGGCCATGGGCTCGCCCGTGCGGGTCGTCGACATCGAGGACATCGGCACCGGGGTCGGGATGATCGGCGCCATCTACCGGGCGACACTGGAGGGCGACGGCCCCGGCACCGTGGTGATCAAGATGCCCGGTCTCGACGAGACGGCCCGCTTCACGGCCCAGATCCTGCGCCTCAACATCCGCGAGGTCGGCTTCTACCGCGAGCTGGCCGCCGAGAGCCCCATCCGGGTCCCCCACTGCCACTTCGGCGCGGTCGATCCCGAGACCCACCAGTTCGTGCTGGTGCTCGAGGACGTGGGCTCGTACCGGGCCGTGAACCAGATCGAGGGCATGGGCTCCGCCGACGCCGAACAGGCGGTGGACGAGCTGGCCGCGTGGCACGCCCACTGGTGGGGCGCGGCGGGCCCGATAGTGGAGCGGGGAACCGCTATGGCGATCCGCGATCCCATCTACCCGATGCTGCTGCCGCCGGTGTTCTCCGACGGCTGGGCCAAGGTTCGGGGCGCCATGAGCGTCCCCCGGGCGGTCGAGACGGTGGCCGACGGCTGGGTGGAGGCCCTCCCCGGAATGCTGGGGTCGCTGGGCACCACGCCGAGCACCCTGGTCCACGGCGACTACCGGGCCGACAACATGTTCTTCGACGACGACGGGCGGGTCGTGCTGCTCGACTTCCAGGTCATCGGGGAGTCCATGCCGGTCGGCGACCTGGCCTATTTCGTCACCGGAAGCCTGGCCCCCGCCACCGCATCGGAGATCGAGCAGTCCCTCTACGAACGCTGGCTCAACGCCCTCGCATCGGAGGGAGCGCCCGAGTCGGAGCTCGACGGGATGTGGGACATCTACCGCGGCGCGGTGCTGTTCTGCGTGTGCTACCCGATGATCGCGGGTGCTGGCATGGACCTCACCGACGATCGCCAGCGGGGGCTGCTGGCAGCCACGTTCGAGCGCTTCGAGCGGGCCGCCGACGAGTTGAGCCTGCCCGACCTGCTCTGAGCCCCGCGGTCCGCTAGCCGCCCGAACTGAAGGTGGAGGCCAGCTCGACCAGGGTGCGCACCCCGAAGCCGGTGCCGCCCTTGGAGATCTCGCCGTCGTCGGACTCGGCCCGGGCCGGCCCGGCGATGTCGAGATGGACCCAGGGAATCCCGTCGGCCACGAACTGCTGCAGGATCAGCCCCGCGGTCAGCGCGCCGCCGTAGTTGCCGCCGATGTTCTTCATGTCGGCCACGTTGGAGTCGAACTGCTTGGTGTAGTCGGCCGGCAGCGGCAGCGGCCACACCCGCTCGCCGACGCGGTCCGCGGCGGCCCGCACGTCGTCGATGAGCGGCTCGTCGTTGCCCATCAGCCCGGCGATCGACGGCCCCAACGCCACCATGCAGGCGCCGGTCAGGGTGGCCAGGTCGACGATGGCATCAGGCTCGTCCTCGCACGCCAGCGACAGCGCGTCGGCCAGGATCAACCGCCCCTCGGCGTCGGTGTTGAGCACCTCGATGGTCTTGCCGTTGCGGATCGTCAGCACATCGCCCGGCCGGGTGGCGTCGCCGCCGAGCATGTTGTCGGTCATGGGCAGGTACCCCTTGACCCTGACCGGGGCGCCCACCGCGGGGAGCACCGACATGGCCCCGATGATGGCCGCGGCCCCGCACATGTCCATCTTCATGGCCATCATTCCCTGCGCGGTCTTGATGGACAGGCCACCGGCGTCGAAGGTGATCCCCTTGCCCACAAAGGCCAGCGTCGCGGCCGGGTCGCCCTCGGGCTCGTAGGTCAGCTCCACGTAGCGCGGCGGATTCGTGCTGCCCCGGTTGACACCGAGGAGTCCCCCGAGGCGCTCCTTCTTGATGTCGTCCTCGGTCCAGACCGTCGACTGCAGCCCGGCCTCGCCGGCTATGGCCTCAGCCCTGTCGGCGAACACCGGGGCCGTCAGCGAGCCGCCCGGCTCGTTGGAGAGGTCGCGGGCCACGCACACGCCGGCCGCGATGGCCGAGCCGCGGGCCAGCGCGTCCCTGGCCGCAGCCGACGTGCTGCCCACCACATCCACCCGGGCCAGCTTGGGCCGGCCGCCGTCACCGTCGCCGTTGCCCGCGGCCGACTTGTAGCTGGTGAAGCTGTAGTTGCCGAGGATCACGCCCTCGGCCAGAGCCTGGCGGGCCGGGCCGGATGCCACATCGATGCCGTCGGCCGGCCGGACCGCCACCCTGGAGTGGCGGGAGCACGAGCGGGCCAGCACCGCTCCGGCCCGGCGAATGGTGGCCGCGGTCGCGTCGGCGGCCGGGCCCAGGCCGACCAGCCCGGCGAAGCCGCCGCCGGCGGGCTGCAGGTAGACCTGATCGGCCTTGCCCGCGAAGCCGGCGGTGTCCAGCACCGCGCTGTCGAAGCCGCTGACGCCGGCTTCAACGTCCTCGGCGGTGACAAGAGAAACGCTGGTGGTGGCCGCCTTGGGCACCGAACGGACTGCATGGACTGTGATCGGCATCCGGTCAGGCTAACTGGCGCCTAGCTGGAGGAAGGCGAAGGTGCCGGGAGGTCCTGTTCGACCGTGAGCGTGGGGGCGAACAGGTCGCCGAACTGCTCTACCCGGTCGAGGACTTCGGAGGCGGAGAACGTCAGCGGCTCGCCGTCGGCGCCATCGGACACCTCGTCCCAGGTGATCGGCGTGGAGACGGTGGGACGATCCAGGCCCCTCAGCGAGTAGGGGGCGATGGTCGTCTTGAAGCGGGCGTTCTGGCTCCAGTCGATGAACACCTTCCGAGGCCGCAGGCTGCGCTTCATCACCGACACCACCAGCTCCGGCAGTCGCTTCTCCAGCAGCTGGGCCACGGCCAGCGCGAAGCCGGCCGCGTGGTCGTGGGAGTGGGGCCGGTTGAGAGGCACGTAGAGCTGCATCCCCTTGCTGCCCGACGTCTTGGGCCATCCTGCCAGCCCGGCCGACTCCAGAACGTCGCGGACATGAAGGGCCACCCGGCAGCACTCGACGATGGTGGCCGGCTTGCCCGGATCGAGGTCGAACACGACCATGGTGGGAGCGTCGAGGTCGCCGCAGCGGGCCATCGGGGCATGGATCTCCAGCGCGGCCAGATTGGCCGACCAGGCCAGCGCGGCCACCGAGTCGAGCCGGCAGTACTCGATCGGCCCTCCCCTGTCTCCCGGACCCCGGCAGGTGGGCACCCAGTCGGGCCGGTGCTTGGGGCAGCGCTTCTCGAAGAAGGACTCTGCCGTCACTCCGTCGGGCCACCGCCGCAGGGTCACACCCCGGTCGCCGACGTGGGCCAGCATCACCGGCGCGACCCGAACGTAGTAGTCGATCACCTGGGCCTTGGTGAACCCGACCAGCGGGTACAGCACCTTCTCGAGGTTGCTGACGGACAGCCTGCGGCCGTCGATGGTCACGGGCACGCGCTCGGGTGCGCTCACCGCTCGAACCTACCCATCACCGCCGGCCCTGTGACGGGCGGCCTTCAGGCAGACTTGCGTACCCTCTCGGCCGGTGCTCTCGGCCTTGCTGACGCATCGGCGGTGTCGGCGTCGTCGGTAGCAGCCTCGCCTGCCGCCGGATGGCGCTTGCGGGCCTCCTTGGCCGCAGCCACCGAGGCCTCCAGCGCGGCCATCAGGTCCACGACGGTGTCCGACGCCGGCGCCGGGGCGGCCACCGTGGCTGCGGTGTCGCCCGAGGCCTTCCGCTCGATCAGCTCCAGCACCGCCTCCCGGTAGGAGTCGCGGTAGCGGCCGGGCTCGAAGTCGGCCTCGAGGGCGGCGATGAGCTGGCGGGCCATGGCCGTCTCCCGCTCGTCGACCTCGATGTCGTCGAGGCCGTAAAGGCCGTCGATCTCGTCGGGGGCCACCAGCTCGTCGGAGTAGACCATGGTCGACAGCATCAGCCGCCCGTCGACGGGACGGATGGCGGCCAGATACTGCTTGGAGCGCATCACGAAGTGGCAGATCCCCACCTTGTCGGCCTCACCCATGGCCTCGGCCAGCAGCTTGTAGGGCTTGGCGGTGGCCTCGTCGGGCACCAGGTGGTAGGCGCTGTCGTAGAACACCGGATCGATGTCGGCGAGATCGATGAAGGCGTCGATGTCGATGGTGCGGGCTGCCACCGGGGCCAGCTCCTCCAGCTCGCGGTCGGTGACGGTGACGTAGTCCCCCGACGGCAGCTCGTAGCCCTTGACGATGCGCTCGACCGTCAACTCGGTGTCGTCGGCCGACGACACCTTCTTGTAGCGCACCCGGGCTCCAGTCTCGGCGTCGAGCTGGTTGAAGCGCACGTTCTTGCGGCTCACCGCGCTGAACAGCTGAACGGGAATCGTCACGAGCCCGAAGCTGATCGATCCCTTCCAGATCACTCTCGGCACCACCGGCCTCCTCGCTCCGGCACGAGCCCAGCACAGCCAGGTCTCGGCACGCAGGCCTCCGCACCGCCTAGACGAGTTTAGAGGCCGAGCGGACAGGTGCGCGAGTCCGGCCCATACGGGCGAGGCCGTGGCCCGAGCGGCCCGTGAGCGCAGCGAACAAGAGCGGGAGACACACCGTCGCGACGCGAGGCGCCTTCGCCCATCCGTACGGCCTCTCAGGGTGTCAAGAGGATGCGGGCGACCAGATCCTGGCCGAAGGCGGTGACGATGGCCAGGTAGACGAGGCCGGTGGCCGCCATCACGGCCGAGTACTGGCGCTCCCGCAGCGCGGCCCGGGCCACTCCCACCAGCAGGATGGTCATAGCGGCGCAGGCGACCCAGAACCAGCCGAGCAGGCCGTTGTAGCCGTCGTCAATGGTGCCGTCGAGCACCGAGACCATGCCCGTCGGCCACAGCATCACCAGCGTCTCGGGCAGCCACAGCACGGCCGCGGCCCGCAACATCTCCAGCAGCGGCCCGCGGGCCAGACCGGGCTGCACCAGGTACCAGTGGCCCAGCAGCATGGCGCTGCTGACCGCGCCGACGAACAGGGCCCCCACCAGAGTTCGGGCCAGGGCCAGGCCGGTCGGTCCGCCTGCGGCCAAAGCACCGAGGGTGGTCGCGACCAAGCCCAATGCGGCCGTGTACAGATCGAGCACGGGCGGGAACTCGGGCGCGTCCGGATCGAAGCGGGTCTCGGCCCTGTCGATCCCGGTCATCGCAGCCACCCGGGCCGACCGGCGCTCGACCTCGGCTCGCTGTCCGGCCACCCCGGCCGACCTGAGACGGACCGACTGCACCAGCGTCACGACGCCCCCGACCACGAACGCCACGGCCGTCACGTTGCGGGCCATCGCCGCCCAGTCGTCGGACCATCCCGATCCGCCGATCGCGCCGACCGCCACCGAACCGGCTGCCAGGGCACCGAAGATGCCCCGCATCAGCCATCCGTAGCCGAGTCCCACCTCGCGCCGGCGGGTGGTGACCCACAGGAACAACCATCCTCCCGCGGCCCAGCCGACCAGCAGGGTGGCAGCGTCGAGTTCGACCACTACGCGAGACCGGGCTGTTCTCTCAGGCGACGACGGCCAGGCGGTGGTCGGCCCGGTTGAGGGGGTCGGCGCCGGCCGGCGACGCGGCCACGATGTCCTCCAGGCGGGCCCCCCACCGGCCGGACACGTAGATCCCCGGCTCCACGGAGAACGCGTTGCCCGCCTCCAGCGGCTGGACGTTGCCCTCCACGATGTAGGGGTCCTCGTGGGCCTCGGTCCCGATCCCGTGGCCGGTGCGGTGCACGAAGTACTCGCCGTACCCCGCGGCGGCGATGACGGAGCGCGCCGCCCGGTCCACATCCTGGGCAGGGGTGCCCACCGCTACTGCGCCAACGCCCGCTGACTGCGCCTCGAACAGCACGTCGTAGAGCTCGACGAACTCCTGCGGCGGCTTGCCGGTGTACACGCAGCGGGTGATGTCGGAGCAGTACCCGACGCCGTCGTCGCCCACCATCGTGCCACCGAAGTCGCACAGCACGACCTCGTCCGCGCCGATCACCCTCGGTCCGGGCTCGTGATGAGGGCTGGCCGCGTTGGCGCCGGCGGCCACGATGGCGAAGTTCACCCGGTCGTGGCCCTCAGCCACGATCTGGCGACCCAACTCGACCGAGACCTCGGCTTCGGTCCGTCCCACCAGCTCGATCTCGCCCCGCTGGAGCCGGCCGGCGATCCGGTCCACGGCGGCGCCCGCGGCCCGCAGGCGCTCCACCTCGTCGGGGGTCTTCACCGAGCGGATGGGGGCGGTCACCTCCGAGCCCCGCCTCCACGCCGCGTCCGGTATGGCCCCCATCAACTCCACCAGGAACCGGGACCACATGTGGTCGCCCACCGCGGCCACCGCCGCCGTGCCGGCCAGGCCGGCCACGATGGCCACGGGGTCCTCGGTCTCGTCCCAGGGCCGCATCCCGAACACATCGGGCCGCTCCACCACCCGGGCAGCCTCCATGCGGGGCACGACCAGAGTGGCCGCGCCGTCGCAGGGCACGACCAGCATGGTGAGCCGCTCCAGCGGCATGGCCTCGTAGCCGCAGAAGTACGGCAGGTCTGCACCCACCGACAGCAGCAGGACGTCCACGCCCTGCTCGGCCATCAGCTCCCGGGCCCGGTCCAGCCGACTCGCGAACATGGCCGTAAGCCTAGGTTCGCGCCGTGCCGACCTCGGTGGCGGCGTCGGCGGCCTGGCGGGCGTGGTAGCTGGAGCGGGTCAGGGGCGAGGCCTCGACATGGCTGATGCCGATCGACTCGCCGATCTCCTTCCACCGCTCGAACGCCTCCGGCGGCCACCACCGGTCCACCGGAAGGTGGCGGGCGCTGGGGCGCAAGTACTGGCCGATGGTCACGATGTCGGTCCCGGCCGCGTGCAGGTCGGCCAGGGTCTGCACGACCTCGTCGTGGGTCTCGCCCATACCCGCGATGATCGAGGACTTGGTGGTCAGTCCATCCGCCTTTGCCCTGGCCAGCACCGACAGGCTGCGGGCGTAACCGGCCGACGGGCGCACCGCCCGCTGGAGCCGGGCCACCGTCTCGATGTTGTGGTTCAGCACGTCGGGTCGGGCGTCGAACACCGTCTGGAGGGCGCCGGCATCGCCGCCGAGGTCGCTTATCAGGGTCTCGACCCGGGCATCAGGCAGCCGGCGCCGCACCGCGGCCACCGTGTCGGCCATGACAGCCGCTCCCCCATCGGCCAGATCGTCGCGGGCCACCATCGTCACGACCACATGCTCGAGGCCCATCCGGACCGCGGCGGTGGCCACCCGCTCCGGCTCCTCTGTGTCCACAGGACCGGGGCGGCGGGTGTCGACCAGGCAGAAGCCGCAGGCCCGGGTGCAGCGCTCGCCCAGGATCATGAACGTGGCGGTGCCGTCGTTCCAGCACTCCGAGATGTTGGGGCAGCCGGCCTCCTCGCAGACTGTTACCAGGTCGAGGCCGCGCAGCGTGGAGCGGACCTCGTGGAACGTCGGCCCGGTGCTGAGGGGCACTCGCATCCACTCCGGCTTGCGCGACCGCAGCGGCACCGGCTCATGGCCATCGCCGTTCAAACGGACAGCCTCCAGGCGGCCCAGCAGGCGGGGCGACACGCCCTCGGCCGCGGCTCCGGCCGGAGCGCCGTCCGGCGCCGCATCGGCATCCGCTGAGCCGTTGGCCGCGTCCCGGGTGAACTGGGCCATGTCGGCCGGAGCCACCCGGTGGGCAACATCGGCCCGGTCGATGCGGCCGTGCGCTCCCCACATCCCAACGGCCCGTTGCGACACGAGGTCCACGACGTCCCGCATCGACACGTCGATGCCCTCAGCCGCCAGCGATGTGATTCCCAGACCGGTGATCCCGCAGGGCACGATCCGGGCAAACCACTCCAGGTCGGGATCGACGTTGAGCGCGAAGCCGTGCATGGAACGGGCCCGCGACAGCCTCACGCCGATGGCGGCGATCTTGCGGGGCCGGAAGCCGTCGGGCTCCACCCACACCCCGGTGTGACGGTCGAGGCGTCCCGCCTCCAGCCCCAGGTCGGCCAGGACGTCGATCAAGAGCTGCTCAACGCCGCCCACGTAGGCGGCGGTGTCCGCCATCCCGCCGCCGCGCCGGCCGGGCACGGTGAGGATCGGGTAGCCCACCAGCTGGCCGGGCCCGTGGTAGGTCACGTCGCCACCCCGGTCGGTCTCCACCACCGAGCCGCCCAGCGCTTCGACGTCGACCAGCAGGTGCTCGCGCCGGCCCCGGCGGCCCAGGGTCACCACATGGGGATGCTCAAGCAGGAGAAGGTGGTCGTCGGCGGAGTGGCCGTGAAGGCGGCGTTGGAGTGCCAGGGCATCGTCGTAGGCCACACGGCCGAGCCAGCGGATCCGCAGCACCGGCCCCTCAGCGGCCGTCAGCGACGCGCTCAGCGGATCTCAGCCTCCCAGTCGCGGGTCTCGATGAGCTCCTTGACCCGGTGAAGGAACGCGGCCGCGTAGGCGCCGTCGAAGGCTCGGTGGTCCCAGGCCATGGCGAGCACGCCCATCGAGTGGATGGCGATCGACTCGTTGCCGTAGTTGTCGGTCACCACCACCGGCTTGCGGGACACGCCATCGGTGCTCAGGATGGCCACCTGGGGCTGGTTGATGATCGGGAACTGCATCATCGTCCCGTACTGGCCGGCGTTGGTGAGGGTGAACGTGCCCCCGGCCAGGTCGTCGGGTCCGAGCTTGCGGCTGCGGGCCCGGTTGGCCAGATCCACGATGTCCCGGGCGATCTGACGGAGTCGCTTTCCCTCCGCTCCGTGGATCACGGGAGCCAGCAGCCCCTGGAAGTCGATGTCCACTGCGACGGCCAGATTGACGCCGGCGTGGACCACCAGTTCGTCCCCTCCGAAGCTGGCATTGAGATGCGGATAGTCGCGCAGAGCGTCGATCACGGCCCTGGCGATGAAGGGCAGGTAGGTGAGGCTGAAGCCCTCCTCCGCCTTCCACGCCTGCTTGGCGGCCCGGCGGACCTTCTCCACGCCCTCGTAGTCGACCTCTATGGCGGTGAGGACGTGAGGCGACGTCTGCTTGGACATCACCATGTGCTCGGCGGTGCGCCTCCGGATGTTGTTGAGGGGCACCACGCTGTCGCCGCTGCGAACCACGACCGCAGGCACCGCTGACCGTCTGGCCCGGCGTGAGCGCCGAGACTCATCTCCGGCAGCCGGCGGAGGCGAGGGCTCTGCAGCGGGCGGCGGGGGCTCGGCCGGAGCCTCAGTCGCAGCGGAACCTGGAGCCTCGGCCTCAGCCGCAGCCGGGGCCTCAGCCGGGGCCTCAGCGTCGGCCGAGGCGCGGGCCCGTATGGCCTGCTCGACGTCGGCGCGGGTGATGCGGCCGGCCAGACCGGTGCCGGTCAGGGTGGACGGATCGAGGTTGTTCTCGCTGATCAGCCGGCGCACGACCGGCGACAGCACCAGCCCCTCCGCGAAGCGGGACGCAGCCGGTGGCGGCGCAACCGGCTCAGCAACCGGCGGCTGCACCGGCTCAGGCTCCTGCACCGGCTCAGCAACCGGCGGCTCCACCGCTTCCTGTGCAGGCTCAGCAACCGGCGGCTCCACCGCTTCCTGTGCAGGCTCTGCCACCGGCGGCTCGGCCGGTGGGGTCTCTCCCGCCTCGCCGACCCGAGCCAGGACCTGTCCGACCTCCACCAGGTCGCCCTCACCGGCGAGGATCTCGGCCAGCACGCCCGCCACCGGGGACGGCACCTCGGTATCGACCTTGTCGGTGGAGATCTCGAAGAGCGCCTCGTCGAGGGCGACCTCGTCACCGACCTGCTTGAACCATCGGGTGATGGTCCCCTCGGTGACCGTCTCTCCCAGTTGCGGCATCGTGATGTCGGCCATCGGCAGTCCTTCTTGGAGTCCTCAGAGGCGGCGCGGATAGGTGAGAGTCCGTCGCGTCGCCACGGTGTCACTCCCGCTCTTGTTCGCTTCGCTCACGGGCCGCTCGGGCCACGGCCTCGCTCCACACCTCGCATGTTCGCACATTGATCGCTCCCTCCCGCTCGGCCTCTACCCGTGCAGCGAGCGACCCGTCAGGGACAGCACGGTCTCGCCGAACAGTTCGCTCATGGTCGGATGGGGTTGAATCAGACCAGCTACGTCGGCCGCGGTGGCCTCCCAGTTCACGGCCAGGTAGGCCTGGCCCAACTGCTCGGTCACCCACGGCCCGGCCATATGGACGCCGAGGATGCGACCGCCAGTACCGTCGGCCTGCTTCTCGGCGACCACCTTCACCAGTCCCTCGGTCTCGCCCAGGATCTGGGCCCGCCCGTTGGCCATGTACCGGTGAATCGACGTCACCACGTCGAAGCCGGCGTCGACCGCGCTCTGCTCGGTGTGCCCGGCGAACGCCACTTCGGGATGGCAGTAGATGCACCACGGCGTGCCGTGGTAGTCGAGCGGGTTGGGAGCCTCACCGAGGATGTCACGGATGACGAGCATGCCCTCGGCGAAGGCGGTGTGGGCCAGTTGCGGGCTGTCGACCACGTCGCCCACCGCCCAGACGCCCGGCGCGGTCGTGCGGCAGCGGTCGTCGACTGCCACGAACCCGCGGCCGTCCAACTCGACGCCCGCGGCTTCCAGTCCCAAACCCTCCGTGCGGGGTCGCCGGCCGACGGCCACCACGACCATCTCCACGTCGACCTGCCTGCCCTCCGCGAAGGAGACGACGGTGCCGGAGCGGTCCGGGCGAGGCTCGTGTCCATGCACCGTCACACCGGTGTGAACCTCGATGCCCCGCTTGCGGAACGACCGCCTCACGACCTTGGCCACCTCGGTGTCGCAGCCGGTCAGAATGTCGGGAAGGGCCTCGAGGACGGTGACCTTGGTGCCCAGATCGCCCATCATCGACGCGAACTCGCAGCCGATGGCGCCCCCGCCGATCACCGCGGCCGAGCCGGGCAGTCGGCTGATCGAGAAGAGCTCGTCGGAGGTGACCACCAGCTCGCCGTCCACGTCGAAGCCGCCGATGGTCCGGGGCGCCGAACCCGAGGCCAGGATGATCGACCCCGCCGAGAGGGTCTGCGTCGACCCGTCGTCGGCGGCAGCCTCCACGGTGCCGGAGGGGCCGAGCGAGCCCACGCCGGAGTAGACGGTCACCTTGCGCTGCCCCAGCACCGAGGACAGCCCGGCCATCATCTTGTCGATCACCCGCTGCTTGCGCTCCAGGACCGCCGCCCAGTCGAGGCTGGGCTCGCCCGCGTCCACGCCGAACTCGGTCGCCCTGGACACCGTGCGGTACACCGAGGCCGCCTCCAACAGCTCCTTGGCCGGGATGCAGCCGACGTGGAGGCATGTGCCGCCGACCTTGTGCTTCTCCACCACGGCCACGTCGAGGCCCGCACTGGCGCCGTACAGGGCCGCGGCGTAGCCGCCCGGCCCGCCGCCGATCACGATCACATCGTGTGCTGAGTCGCTCACAAGGTCTCCCCGGTCGCGGGCGAAACCCTACCGGGTCGGGGTGACGTCAGAACCTGCCCAACAGGACCTGGACGGTGAAGGCAACCAGGATGGCGAGACCGCACAACAGCGCGGCGAGTATCAGCCTGCGCGTGCTCACTGCGAGCGGCCGCGCGGGCAGGTGGAGGTCCGTCGCGCCACGGCGGTGTCACTCCCGCTCTTGTTCGCTGCGCTCACGGGCCGCTCGGGCCACGGCCTCGCCCGTACGGGCCGCACTCGGTCGCCCATCCGCTCGGCCTCTCAGCGGCGGCGGCGACGGCGACGGCGGACTCGGCCGGCCACCCAGCCGAGCACCTCGCTAAGCACCGCTCCTGCTACCGCGGCCACGATGATCACCGCCCACAACGGGCCGTTCACCTCCACGAACAGCCAGGTGACAGGGACCTCAGTGTTGTTCTGGACGACGAAGACGATCAAGGCCGCCGCGACCAGCAGCGCGACGATCACGCCGGGCCGGATCGACCGCTTCCGCCGCGCCGGCTTGGTGCTGCGACCGCCGGGGTCGGCGGCCCCGGATGACCCGGGGTCGAAGGGTTCGGCGTCCGGGGGTGTCAGGTCTTCATCCATGTCAGCCCTCTATCTCTCCGGCCGGGCCGCGGGGATGCTAGACCAATCGCAGTGGTACAGCTATGCGCGTAGCGGTCACGGGCTCCACCGGACTCATCGGCCGTGCCCTGGTCGAGCGGCTGGCTTCCGGCGGGCACCAGGCCGTTCCGGTGGTGAGGGCGGCCGGCTCCGGCAAACCGACGGGCACCAGCGCCATCGCGTGGGACCCATCGCAGGGCGAGATCGACTCAGCCGGTATGGAGGGCATCGATGCGGTTGTGCATCTGGCCGGCGAGCCCATCGCGGCGCGGCGCTGGTCGGACGAGCAGAAGCAGCGGATCGCGAACAGCCGGACGCGGGGCACGGCGCTACTGGCCGGCGCACTGGCCCGTCTCGACCAGCCACCCGCCGTGCTGGTGTCGGCGTCGGCCATCGGCTACTACGGCGACCGGGGCGACGAGCGCCTCGACGAAGGGTCCAGCGCGGGCAGCGGCTTCCTGGCTCAGGTGTGCCGCGACTGGGAGACGGCCGCTGACCCGGCTCGCGACGCCGGCATCCGGGTCGCCCATCCCCGCACCGGCGTGGTGCTGAGCCCGTCGGGGGGCGCGCTGGCCGAGATGCTCCCCTTCTTCAGGCTCGGCATCGGGGGCCGGATCGGGAGCGGCCGCCAGTGGGTCAGCTGGATCACATTGCACGACGAGGTCGAGGCCCTGCTCTGGCTGCTTACCGCCGACGTGGAGGGACCGGTGAACCTCACCGCACCCGAGCCGGTCACCAACCGCCAGCTGACTGCAGCTCTGGGGACGGCCCTGCGCCGCCCCACGCTGCTGCCTGTGCCCAAGCCCGCCTTGTGGGCCCGCCTCGGCCGCGAGCTGACCGAGGCTCTGCTCTACAGCAGCGCCCGGGTGGAGCCCGCCCTGCTGGCGCGCCGCGGGTTCCGGTTCACCCACCCCGACATCGCCACCGCCCTCGCGAACGTACTGGCTTAGCGCTTCAGGTCGGAGCTTTGAGCGCAGCACGCCATCCAGATGTTGCTGCTTGTGAAATATCATGATAGTTTATGTGATATGCGCAAGAGGCACCTGATCATCTCGCTTCCTGAAGACCTCGCGGCAGACCTCCGAGAGGCTGCCGAGGAGGACGGGCAGAGGATGTCAACATGGCTGGCAGACGCCGCCCGCCGCCGCCTCAAGGCCCGCGGGTTGCGTCAGGTTGTCGCCGAATGGGAAACCATCAACGGCCCCTTCACCGAGGAGGAACTCGCGACGGCCCGCAAGAGGCTCGGCAAGTGACGGCAATCGTCCTCGACGCCGGCGCGTTGATGGCCCTCGAACAGGACGACCGCCGAATGTGGGAACTGCTTCGCGAGGCAGCGGACACCGAAGAAATCGTCCAGGTCCCTGCCGGAGTAATCGCTCAGGCATGGAGGGATGGGAGCCGCCAAGTGCTACTGGTTCGGGCGCTGGCTCACTGTGACGAGATACCGCTCGACGGAGTCGACGCCCGCAACTCGGGAGAGCTGTGCGGACGGGCAGGTTCGACCGATGTGATCGATGCCTCAGTGGTTGTGACCGCTTCCCGACTTGCAGCCCGCGATTCTGTCGCAGTGGTCACGTCGGACCCGGACGACATCGGCCAGTTGGCGGCCACTATCGACACGCCGATCACGTTGGTTCGGGTGTGAGCAAGCGCTGAAGCGACACGACCCGCCGCCTGCACACCATCCGAGGCGACAGCCGTGAGATCACCCACTGAGGCAATTCGATCATGGCACCGCCGACTGGTGCGAGCGAAAGGATCAGTGCGGGCTCGGTTCAGCGAGGAGGAGTTGTCCGTCATCGACCGGCTCGTGTCCGAGGGGATCGGCATCAGCCGGGAGGACGTCGTCCGTCAGGCGGTCAGCTGGTACGACGACGCGCTCAAGCGGCATCGTGTTGGCAAGGCCATCGAAGACCACTACCTGCGACACCCCCAAACCGAGGCCGACCATGCCCAAGCCATGGCCAACGCCATCGCATTGACCGAAGCCGAGCCGTGGTAGCCATCAGCGATGCCCTGTCGTTTCACGGCAAGTCTTGGCAAGAATTCACGGTAGAACTACTGCTAGAATCACGGTAGAAGCTGTCTGAGTTTCACGGGAGCGGCTTGTGGCGAGCCAACGACCGCCACCCGCTCCGACTACGCCATACGCATCGCCCGGGGCGGCTTCCCGTTGGCACTCCAGCGCACCGGCGCAACCGGCGATCGGTGGTTCGACGACTACCTCGCACTCTGCCTCGAACGCGACCTCCTGGAGCTCGGCCGGGTCCGCCGACCCGCAGCGCTCGCCCCGCTCAAGCATGCCTCGTGGATGCAGCACCGGCCCCATGTCGGTCACTGGCGCACCCACGACGGCGCGGAGGTGGACCTTGTCATCGAGGACGGGCGCGACGGCTCGGTGGTCGGAATCGAGGTGAAGGCCAGCACCAGGGTGCACCCCGCGGATCGCCGCGGTCTGCGGAAGCTCCGAGACGCGCTCGGGGAGCGATTCAGCGCCGGAGTCGTGTTCCACACCGGCCCGCACTGCGTGCGCTACGCCGACGACGAGCGCATCGTCGCGCTGCCCGTGGACCGCCCATGGAGCGGCGCCGAAGCCTGAGGAGGCGCAGGAACGCCCGGTTCCGCTCCGGTGCCGGAGACGCTGGCCCATGCCGGGCGACGCCGAGAACGCCCAAGGCATGTCGGTTCCCGCGCTCGGAGGGTGCTGCCCGGTTAGGGGCCGCGGCGGGGGCGCTGGTCGGTAGCCGCGCCGACCGCCAGTTGGTCCACGATCTCGTTCCACTCGTCGCCGGAGTGGCCCTTGACCCAGCGGAACGAGATCTCGCCTGGCCGGGACAGGTAGAGCTCGATCAGCGGCTCCCACAGGTCGCGGTTGGCTACCGGCTTGCGGTTGGCGTTGCGCCAGCCGCGCCTCTTCCATCCCTCGTACCACCGGTCGCGGAAGCAGTGGACGACGTAGGTGGAGTCCGACACCACCTCGACCGGTCCGTCCAGTTCCCGCAGCGCCTCCAGTACGGCCTGCAGCTCCATCCGCTGGTTGGTAGTGCGGGGATCTGGGCCGCAAGCCCAGTCGCCGCCGGGCACCGCCCAGGCCCAGCCGCCCGGCCCAGGATTGCCCAGGCAAGCACCGTCGGTGTAGACGACGGTTCGTTCCGATGTCACGGCCGGATACTCGCGCATCGGTTCGCCAAGGTCGCGCATCCGTCCCCCTTCGACGGACCCGAACCCGATGAGACACCAAGATCGGTCTTGCTTCTAGTTCATTGATATTTACTGAAAATGCTTGACTAGTGTCGTACCCCTATGTCATAATGCATGCATGGTTTCGGAGAAGGTTCAACGGGTGAGCGCGGGGCTGGCGGAGCTGATCCGGCTGGTCAACGATCCGGCCACCACCACAGCGGACGCGCGGACGGTGCTCGTGGAGTCCAAGACGCTGTCCGGGCAGCTGTCGGTGCTGCAAGCCGACGCGGCCGCGTTGGTCGCGGGCCGCGAGCGCCACGGCGACGGCGGCGCCGGAGTCCTCGCAGAGGCTGCGGGGCTGCGCAAGGGAGAGGCCGCAGGGCAGGTCAAGACGGTCGAGCGGCTCGAGTCCATGCCTGCCGTGCGCGACGCGCTGGAGAGCGGCGACATCTCCATGGCCAACGCCAAGACGCTCGCCACCGCCGGTGACAAGACGAGCGCCGAGCAGGTCCAGGGCGACGCCGGGCTGCTGGCGAAGGCTGCTGAGCTGTCGCCCGAGCAGTTCGCCCGGGAGGCTGGACGCTGGGCGGCGCAACGCCAGCACGACGATGGCGAGGACCAGTACCGGCGGCAGCGGGCTCGGCGCAAGCTGAAGGTCTGGGACGGCGACGACGGGATGGTGCACTTGTACGGCGAACTGGACCCGGTCACCGGAGCGAAGATGCACAAGCGGCTGCTCAAGGAAGCGGAGCGGCTGCGCCGGTGCGATGTCAACAGCCCTCACGGCGAGCAGCGCAGCCGGCCCCAGCGCCTGGCCGACGCACTCGACACGCTCACCTCCGGCGACAGTCACGGCAACCGCGGCCGAGGCGGCGGGTCGGCCGACATCGCCATCGTGCAGCACCTGACCGCAGAGGGCGACAGGGCCTTCGCAGAGATCGCCGGCGGCGGAACGATCCCCCAGAGCGTGTTCGAGGAGCACATGTGCAACGCCAGGTTCCGCGGGGTGGTGTTCAGCTCCAAGGGCGTTCCGCTATGGCAGGGCCACGCCAAGACCAGCGTCACCGACGCCCAGAGGGCCGCGCTCATAGCCCTCTACGGCGCCTGCGGCGGCTGCGGCGCCCACTACGCAGTGTGCGACGGCCACCACATCGACCCGGTGTCGCGGGGCGGGCCCACCAACATCGACAATCTCATGCTCGCGTGCTGGGGATGCCACCAGAAGATCCACCACCACGGCTGGCGGGTGGTGCCCGACGGGCGGGGCCTGCACACCATTGCGCCTCCGGAGCGGATCCGCCACGGACCCGCGCACGCTCCGGACCCGCCCCCGGCCCACGGGCCGCCACCCGAGCGGGCCGCCAGAGCACGGCGCAAGAAACCGCCAGCGAGGCTCGCCGGCGCCGACCGCCCGCTCTTCGCGGCCACCTAGCCGCCAGGCTCCATTTCGAGAACCGCGGCCCCCGCGGGCACTGCCCCACCAGCGGGGCGACCACCCAGCCGCAACGGCGCGAGGCGCCACCGCGGCCCGTACCGGGGCACTGCCCCGCCAGCGGGGCGACCACCCAGCCGCAACGGCTCCAGGCGCCACCGCGGCCCGTACCGGGGCACTGCCCCGCCAGCGGGGCGACCACCCAGCCGCAACGGCTCCAGGGCACAACTGCGACGCGCGCCGAGGTCGCGAATGCGTGCTTTGCTGCCATCATGGAGGGCAGTGGCCGACAACTTCCTGCGCCAGCTTCCGGACATCGACCCGGCCGAGACCCAGGAATGGATCGACTCGCTCGACGCCATCATCGCGGCCGGCGGACGGGAGCGGGCCCGCTACATCGTGGCCAAGCTCCTCGAGCGCTCCAACGAACAGCGGGTGGGCGTACCGCCGACCACCTCCACGCCCTACATCAACACGATCCCCGCCTCCGAGCAGCCCTTCTTCCCCGGCAACGAGCAGGTCGAGCGGCGCATCCGCCGCTTCATCCGCTGGAACGCGGCGGCCATGGTCATCCGGGCCAACAAGACGGCCGACGGGATCGGCGGCCACCTGTCCACGTTCGCCTCGTCGGCCTCCCTCTATGAAGTCGGCTTCAACCACTTCTTCAAGGGCAAGGACGACGGCCTGGTCGGCGACCACATCTACTTCCAGGGCCACGCCGCTCCCGGCGTGTACGCCCGGGCCTACCTGGAGGGCCGCCTGAGCGAGCAGGAGCTCGACAACTTCCGGATGGAGGTGGGCGGCAACGGGCTGTCGGGCTACCCCCACCCCCGGCTGATGCCCGACTTCTGGGAGTACCCGACCGTTTCGATGGGTCTCGGGCCGATCAACTCCATCTACCACGCCCGCTTCAACCGGTACATGCACAACCGCCGCATCGACGACACCTCCGACAGCACGGTGTGGTGCTTCCTGGGCGACGGCGAGTGCGACGAGCCCGAGACCCTGGGCGCCATCGCCCTGGCCGGCCGCAACGACCTCGACAACCTGAAGTGGGTGGTCAACTGCAACCTCCAGCGCCTCGACGGCCCGGTGCGGGGCAACGGCAAGATCATCCAGGAGCTCGAGGGCGTGTTCCGGGGCGCGGGCTGGAACGTCATCAAGGTGATCTGGGGCACCAGGTGGGACGAGCTGCTGATGCGCGACACCGACGGCGCGCTGCTCAACAAGATGGCGACCACCGTCGACGGCGAGTACCAGCGCTACGCGGTGGAGACCGGCGCCTACATCCGGGAGCACTTCTTCGGCCCCGACCCCCGCCTGCGAAAGCTCGTCACGCACCTCAGCGACGAGGACCTGCGGGTCCTGCCCCGAGGAGGCCACGACTACCAGAAGGTGTACGCCGCGTTCAAGGCCGCCACCGAGATCAAGGGCCAGCCCACCGTGATCCTGGCCAAGACCATCAAGGGATGGACTCTGGGCGAGGGATTCGAGGGCCGCAACGCCACCCACCAGATCAAGAAGATGACCACCACGCAGCTGATGGAGCTGCGGACGCGGCTGCACATGGAGGACGAGATCGACGAAGCAGACCTCGCCGACGGGATCCCGCCCTACTACCGGCCGCCGCCCGACTCGGAGGAGATGCGCTACATGATGGACCGCCGCCGCGCCCTCGACGGGGCGGTGCCGCGGCGGGTGGTGCGGGACCGCCGCCCCATCGCGCTCCCCGCCGACGGGCCCTTCATCGACATGCGCAAGGGCTCCGGCGGGCGCGAGGTCTCCACCACGATGGCATTCACGGCCCTGCTGCGCGATCTGATGAGGGACCAGCACTTCGGCCGGCGGGTCGTGCCCATCGTGCCCGACGAGGCCCGTACCTTCGGCATGGACTCGCTGTTCCGGGAGTTCCGGATCTACGCGCCCCACGGCCAGCTCTACGAGCCGGTGGACCATGACCTGCTGCTGAGCTACAGCGAGTCGACCGACGGCCAGATCCTCGAGGAGGGCATCACCGAGTGCGGCTCACTCGCCAGCTGGCTGGCCGCGGCCACCTCCTACGCCAACCTCGGCGTGCCCATGGTGCCGTTCTTCGCCTTCTACTCCATGTTCGGCTTCCAGCGGGTGGGCGACTCGATCTGGGCCGCGGCCGACGCCCGGGCCCGGGGATTCCTCATCGGCGCGACCGCGGGCCGCACGACGCTGCTGGGCGAGGGGCTCCAGCACCAGGACGGCCACAGCCACGTGCTGGCGTCGACGGTGCCGGCGTGCGAGGCCTACGACCCGGCCTTCGCCTACGAGCTGGGGGCCATCGTCGACGAGGGACTGCACCGGATGTACCCGCCCGAGGCCGCCGACGGAACCGACGTCTTCTACTACATCACCATCTACAACGAGAACTACGAGCAGCCGTCCCGTCCCGATCACGTGACCGACTCCGACATCACCAGCGGCCTGTACAAGTTCGACGACGGACCCGGGGGCCGCAAGCGCTCCGCCACCATCCTGTTCTCGGGGGCTTCGGTGGGCGCGGCGCTCGGGGCCCAGGCGCTGCTGGCCGAGCACCACGACACGTCGGCCGAGCTCTGGAGCGCCACCTCCTACCAGCGGCTCAGGCGCGAGGCCCTCGATGTCGAGCGCCGCAACCGGCTGCATCCGGCATCCGAGCCCGCCGTGCCGCTGGTCACCGGGAAGCTGACCGACTCGGACGGGCCGATCGTGGCCGTGACCGACTTCATGACCCTGGTCCCCGATCAGATCGCCCGCTTCACGCCGAGGCCGCTGCACGTGCTCGGCACCGACGGGTTCGGCCGCTCGGACACCCGCGAGGCGCTCCGGCGATTCTTCGAGGTCGACTCGGTCCACATCGTGCTCGCGGTGCTGTCGGCCCTGATGGAATCGGGCGAGGCCTCGCCGGAAGAGGTGTCCGCCGCCATGGACCGGTACGGGATCGAGGCCGACCGTGACGATCCCGGCCACCCCGACACCGGCGCGCGGTTATCCTCCACGAAGTGAACCAGGAGAGGCTGGTGAAGCAGGTCGGCACGGGCACCCTGGCGGTCACCGGGGACGAGGCCGCCGACCGCCTGCTCAACACGGACCCGCTGGCGCTGCTGCTGGGAATGCTGCTCGACCAGCAGATCCCGATGGAGTGGGCATTCATCGGACCCTTCCGCCTGTCGGAGCGGCTCGGAGCCGGGTTGGACGCTCACGACATCTCGGAGCGAGACCCCGATGCCTTCGCCGACCTGGTGAGGACCAAGCCGGCGCTGCACCGATTCCCGAGCTCGATGGCCAAGCGGATGCAGGCCCTGTGCCGCCATGTCGCCGACCACTACGACGGTGACGCCGCCGCGGTCTGGGCCGGCGCCGCCACCGGGAAGGAGCTCTTCGGGCGACTGCGGGACCTTCCCGGCTACGGGGACGAGAAGGCCCGGATCCTGACCGCGGTGCTCGCCAAGCGCTTCGACGTGCGTCCCGAGGGCTGGGAGGAGCAGGCTGGAGCCTTCGCCGACGGCCAGCCGCGGTCGGTGGCCGACATCGACGGCCCGGAGGCGCTACAACGGGTACGGGCATGGAAGAAAGAGCAGAAGGCTCGCGGCAAGAAGAAGGACGAATGAGGATCCGATTCGTCGTCTGCGCGGTGATGGTCGCGCTCGTGGCAGCAGCCTGCGGGTCGGTCGATGTCACGATCACCACCGAAGAGGCCGCCACCGGTGCTGATGCGACCGCTCCGGATGCCGCTGCCAGCGCGGCCGGCGACGTGCCCGACCTCGACATGGTCAGCGTGTACACGGGCGAGACCGTCAATCTCCAGTCGCTGGTGAGCGGCGAGACGCCCCTGCTCCTGTGGTTCTGGGCGCCGCATTGACCGACCTGCCGGAGAGAGGCTCCGGCCCTTGAGCAGTTCGCTCAAGACAACGCCGGCAAGGTGACGGTCGTGGGTATCGGCGCCCAGGACGACTTCGCCTACGCCGAGCGATTCGTGTCCCAGACCGGAACCACCTTCACCATGCTGTGGAGCGACTCCAACGAGTCCTGGCGCCACTTCGACGTTGGGCGCAACTCGAGCGTGCGGCTGCTCGACCGCGGCGGCAACCTGGCCGACGAGAGCCCCGGCAGCTTCGACGCAGCGAGGCTCAGCGACCAGCTGGCTAGCCTGACCTGAGCGATGAAGATGCCGTACGCCGCCCGTATTCTCGCAGTGTTCCTGGTCGTCGCCCTGCCGGCCGCGGCCTGCGGCAGCGACGAGCCAAGCTCCAGCGGTGCCACCGTCGAGACGCCTACCACCAGCGCGGCCGATGACGCCGCTCTCATAGCCGAGGCCGAAGCCGAAGCAGCCGCCCAAGCCGCCGCCGAAGCCGAAGCAGAAGCAGCCGCCCAAGCCGCCGCCGAAGCCGAAGCAGAAGCAGCCGCCGAGGCCGAGGCAGCCGCCCAAGCCGCCGCCGAAGCAGAAGCAGCCCAGGCGGAGGCGGCCAGAACCGCGGCCGAGGCAGCCGAGGCCGAAGCCGAAGCCGCCCAAGCCGCCGCCCAAGCAGAAGCAGCCCAAGCCGAAGCTGAAGCGGCCGCCGCTAGAGCCGCGGCGGAGGCCGAGGCCGAAGCCGAAGCTGAGGCTGCCGCCGCAGCCGAGGAAGCCGCCGCAGCCGCCATAGCCGCAGCCGAAGCGCGGGCCCAAGCAGAAGCAGAAGCAGAAGCCCAAGCCGCGGCAGCCGAGGCAGCCGCCCGAGCCGCAGCCGAAGCCGAGGAGGCCGCCGCCTTGGCCGCAATCGCCGAGGCCGAAGCCCGAGCCGCAGCCGCCGAGGCCGAGGCTCTAGCCGCAGCCGCCGAGGCCGAAGCGGCCGCCGCAGAAGCCGAAGCCCAAGCCCAAGCCGAAGCAGCCGCCCAAGCCCAAGCCGAGGCCGAAGCAGCCGCCCAAGCCGCCGCCGAAGCCGAGACAACGACAACAGCCGCGCCCACAACCACCGCCGCACCTACGACAACCGCGGCGCCCACAACCACCGCCGCGCCGGTCATCGAGACCGATGTGCCGGCTCAGGACATGATCGATGTGCGCACCGGGGCGACCGTCAACCTCCGCGCCTTCGTGGACGGCTCCACGCCCCTGCTGCTCTGGTTCTGGGCGCCCCATTGACCGATCTGCCGGCGAGAGGCATCGCCGGTCGGGCAGTTCGCCCGAGACAACGAGAACAAGGTCATCGTCATCGGCGTCGGCGGATCGGACAACCTCGCCCAGGCCGAGAGCTTCGTGGCCTCCGCCGGCGGTCCTCCCCACACGCTGTGGAGCGAGTCCTTCGACGCGTGGCGTCACTACAGCGCCGGCAACCCCAACCTGATACTGCTCGACGGCGCGGGCGTGACCGTCGTCGAGAGGGTCGGCAGCTTCAACCGGAGCCGCCTCCAGGACGCACTGGACAGCATCACCTGAGGCCGAGCCGGTGGGCAGCGACTGCAGCCCATACGGACGAGGCCGTGGCCCGAGCGGCCCGTGAGCGCAGCGAACAAGAGCGGAAGACTAGACAATTCACCTGCCGTTCACCGGCATTCACTCCCGGTTCACGGTCTCCCTGGCTGTCTGAAACCTTGCCTTGTCTAGCTTGCCTGCGGCCCGCCGAAGGCGCGGGTTTGCCATGCCATATTCCCAAGGGAGGGAAAACTAAGTGCGCAACTCAAGGCGCCGGCTCCTCTGGCTGCCGGTGATCATCGTGAGCTTCTCGCTAGTGGCCGCAGCATGCGGCGGAGACGACGAGGAGGAAACCTCAACGCCATCGGCTGCAACCGACACGGGCTCCACCGAGACCGCCGACACCGGCACCACCGACACCGCCGACGCCGGGCTGACCACGACAGTCGCGGCCATGACCGAGGAGGAGATGGCGGAAGCGGCCACCGTCGACCCGTCCACCGTGTCGGGGGAGGTGAACATCTCGGGTTCGTCGACGGTTGAGCCGATCTCGATCCGGGTGGCGGAGTTGTTCGAGGATGTGGCCCCGGGTGTGTCGGTGACTGTGGACGGTCCCGGCACCGGCGACGGCTTCAAGCTGTTCTGCGCGGGCGAGACCGACATCTCCGACGCCTCCCGCCAGATCAAGGACTCCGAGAAGGAGGACTGCTTCGCGAATGGCATCAACGACATCATCGAGCTGAAGGTGGGCATCGACGGAATCGCGGTCATGACCAACGCCAGCAACGGCGCGGTCGAGTGCCTGAACTTCCACCAACTCTTCGATTTGATCGGCCCCAACGGCGAGGGCACCAGCACCTGGGCCGAGGCCTCCGCGGGCCTGCCCGACGCCCCGCTGGACATCTTCGGACCCGGCGAGGAGTCCGGAACCTTCGACTCCTTCATCGAGATCGTCCTCGAGGACCTCGCCGAGGAAGCCGGAGTGGACGCCACCACCCGCACCGACTACATCCCCTCAGGCAATGACAACGTGATCCTTCAAGGAATCCAATCCAGCGACACGAGCCTGGGCTGGGTCGGTTTCGCATTCGCCGTCAACGCCACGGGTGTCAAACTGATCGAGATCGACGGTGGAGCCGGCTGCACCAGCCCGACACCGGACAGCATTGCCTCGAACGAGTATCCCATCAGCCGCGACCTGTGGATCTACGTCAACGCGGATGCGGCCGCGGCCAACGACGCCATAGTGGCCTACGTGGACTTCTACGTCTCCGACGCGCTGTCCACCGCGGTCAGCGACGTCGGCTACGTGCCGCTCACCGACGCGGCCCGCGCCGAGACCGCCGGACGCTGGCACGACCGGGCCGTCATCAGCTGACCACGGGCGTGCCCGTCGAGTCCTGATGCCAAGTAGAAGCGCCGATGGGTGAGAGTCCCTCGCGTTGCAGCGGTGTCACTCCCGCTCTTGTTCGCTGCGCTCACGGGCCGCTCGGGCCACGGCCTCGCTCGGTGCCTCGCGAAAATAAGCATGAGCAGCTCCCTGTTCGCTCGGCCTCTGGGTAGCTTCACGCCGTGACCGATGCGACCGTCGCCCACCCGGTGCCGCTGACGGTCGAACGCCTCCAGATCGCGCCCGCCCGCCGGCGCCGCGAGGCGATCGTCCGGTTCAGCCTGCTGATGGCGGCGCTCGTGTCGGTGTTGGTGAGTGCCCTGATCGTTTGGAACCTGGTCGCGGAGGCCTGGACGTTCATCACCGGCGTGGCGTGGGCCGACACCTGGGGACAGCTCGGCTGGTTCCCCCGGAGGGGCCTGTACGACATACCCACGATCGTCATCGCCTCCATCATCGTCACGGCCATCGCCATGCTCGTGGCCGGACCGTTGGGCCTGGGCGCGGCCGTCTACCTGTCGGAGTACGCCAACCGCAGAGTCCGAGCCTGGCTGAAGCCGGCGCTGGAGATCCTGGCCGGCATCCCCTCGGTCGTCCTGGGATTCTTCGCCCTCACCTGGATCGCCCCCAACCTCGTCGGGCGCATAGGCAAGAACACCTTCCTGGTCATCGGCGCGATGATCCTGGCGGGGTATGCCGTCGTCGCCGTGGGAATCGCACGCAACCGGATCAAGCACTACCGCGAGAGCGGCTCCGATTCGTCGGCGCTCATCGTCGCCGTCGGTGCCATCGCGGTGATCGTCGCCGTCTTCGGGCTGGTGGCGGGGTGGCTCCTCAACGTCTGGCTCGAGTTCGCGCCGGCCCGAGCCGGCTCACTGGCCGCGGCCGGGATTGGAGTGGGCATCCTGACCATCCCTCTGGTGGCCTCCATCTCCGAGGACGCCATGGCCGCGGTGCCCGACTCCTTGCGGGAGGCATCGGCAGGCCTCGGGGCCCGCAAGATGGCCACGGCGACCACGGTCGTCGTGCCGGCGGCCATCTCCGGCATCGTGGCCGCCTTCATAGTGGCCGTCTCCCGAGCCATCGGTGAGACGATGGTGGTCTTCCTGGCCGGAGGAGCCGCCGACGCCACCCGGTTCACCGATTCGCCCTTCGAGGGAAGCCTGACAATGACGGCTGCCATGGCGTCGCTGGCCTCGGGCACGGACAGCGTGGTGGGCGAGGGGCTCACGTTCCAGAGCCTGTACTTCGTAGGGCTGCTGCTGTTCGCGATAACGCTGGGCCTCAACGTCGTTGCCGCCCGGTTCGTGGCCCGGGTACGCGAGGAGTACTAGTGGAGATGGCACGACGATGAATGGGCCGCATGCTCCGGAGAGGTCGACGGGATGATCAGCCGCCTCTCCGACGACAAGTCCCGGGCCGCCATCGCGGCCTCGATCGAGAGGCGCCGCATCGACACGCGCGGCCTGCTGTTCCGCACGCTGCTGCAGTCCTGCCTGCTGGTAACGCTGGTGCTGCTGGCCGTACTGATCATCAGCGTCGTGAACAACAGCGCCGACCAGCTCGGCGCCCGTCTGGGCGACTTCCTCAGCGGAACCCTGCGCTCGCAGTCCAGCGACGATCGCCTGGGCGTCCACCAGGGACTGTACGGCTCGCTGTGGATTGCGGTGATTGTGGCTGTTCTCGCCTTCCCCGTCGGCATCGGCGCCGCGGTCTACCTCGAGGAGTACGCGCCCAGGAACCGGTTCACCGCCTTCATCGAGGTCAACATCCGCAACCTGGCCGGCGTGCCCTCGGTGGTCTACGGGCTGCTCGGTCTGGCCCTGCTGGTGAAGGGCAACCTGTTCGGCCTCGACCGCCTGACGGGCGGCTCGTCCGCTCTGTCGGCCGGAATCACCTTGGCCATACTGGCGCTGCCCATCGTGGTGATCACCTCCGGCGAAGCCGTCCGGGCGGTGCCCGTCTCGCTGCGCGAGGGCGCCTACGGCGTGGGCGCCACCAAGTGGGAGATGATCCGCACCCAGGTACTGCCCTACGCGGCCCCCGGCATCCTCACCGGCACGCTGCTGTCGATGTCTCGGGCGGTGGGCGAGGCCGCGCCGCTGATCCTGGTCGGTGCGATCTCGGGCAGGCTCGGCAGCGACCCCGGACTGCTCGACCTGAGCGCTCTGACCGACCAGTTCACCGCCCTGCCGATCGTGATCACCACCTGGACCGTGCAGTCGGGCCGCGATGTCGGCTTTACTGCGGCCGCCGCGAGTGCCATTGTCGTGCTGCTCGTGTTCGTGCTCCTGATGAACTCCGCCGCCATCGGACTACGCAACCGATTCGAGAAGAAGCGAGGCTGACACCCCCGATGCCCGACCCTACGGAGACTGTCACCGACACCGTCGTCGACCACTCGGTCGACGACGGCAACGATGCCAGTCCGGCCGAGGCGATGCCGTCGCTGTCCACCGAGCGCGACGTCGTGTTCCGCTCACGCAACGTCAACGTGTACTACGGCGCCTTCCGAGCCGTGCGCGACGTCTCGTTCGACGTCCACAAGAACGAGATCATGGCCCTCATCGGCCCGTCGGGCTGCGGGAAGACAACGGTGCTGCGCTGCTACAACCGCATGAACGACCTGATCAGGACCGCCCGGGTGACCGGCTCCATCACCTACCGCGGGACCGACCTGTACGACGAGCGCGTCGACCCGGTCGAGGTGCGGCGCCGCATCGGCATGGTGTTCCAGAAGCCCAACCCCTTCCCCAAGTCGATCTACGACAACGTGGCCTACGGGCCGAGGGTGGCCGGCCAGAAGAAGGGGCTCGACGACATCGTGGAGAACTCGCTGCGCAAGGCGGCCCTGTGGGAGGAGGTGAGCGACCGCCTGACCGACTCCGCGCTCGGGCTGTCGGGAGGGCAGCAGCAGAGGCTGTGCATCGCCCGGGCCATCGCGGTCGGCCCCGACGTGCTGCTGATGGACGAGCCTTGCTCGGCGCTCGACCCCATCGCCACCGCCCGCATCGAGGACCTGATGCAGGAGATCAAGCAGGACTACACCATCATGATCGTCACCCACAACATGCAGCAGGCGGCCCGGGTCAGCGACACCACCGCCTTCTTCACCGCAGACGTGCACTCCGAGAACGACACCCGCACCGGCATCCTGGTGGAGGTGGACACCACCCAGAAGATGTTCTCCAATCCGTCCGACGAGCGCACCGAGAACTACGTCACCGGACGATTCGGCTGAGCGAGGCGACCATGACCGAGCAGACCCGCAAGGGCTTCCACGCCGAGATCGATGAGATCAGCGACCTGATCGTCCAGCTCGCCGCCCGGGCCGGCGACGCGGTGGCGAGGGCCACCGACGCCCTGCTGTCCTACGACCTGGTCGAGGCCCAGCAGATCATCGACGACGACGACTACATCGACATGGCCGCCATCGAAGTCGAGGAAAAATGTCAGAGCCTGCTGGCGCTGCAACAGCCCATGGCCGGCGACCTCCGCCAGATTCTGGCCGCCATGTGGATCACCGGCGAGCTCGAGCGGACCGGCGGTCTGGCCTGCAACATCTGCAAGGGCGCCCGCCGCATGTTCCGCACCGAGCTGCCTCCCAGACTGCGTGGCCTCATCGCGGAGATGAACGAGGAGGCGATCCGGCTCATCCGGTTGTCGGTGGACTCCTACTCCGAGCATGACGCGGCCTTGGCCAGCGCCCTTCACGACATCGACGACAGGCTCGACAGCCTGCACCGCACCTTCGTGAAGACGCTCCTGGAGTCGAGCCGCACCCACGACCTCGATGTCCAGCCGTCCGTTCAGCTGGCCCTGATAGCCCGCTACTACGAGCGCATCGGCGACCATGCCGTGAACATCAGCGACCGGGTCCGCTACATGGTCTCGGGGGTCATGCCCTGGCGGGCCGGATTGGCCCGGCACCGCGTCGGCGACGAGCCGAGAATGCATGAACTGTCCGCCGACCCGGCCGACATGTCCGCCAACGGTGACGACAAGGCTGACTAAGGTCCGGTACCAATGACCTCGCTCATCATCGGAGTCCTACTGGTGATGGGCGGTGCGATAGCGGGCATCGCCATCGAGCGGGTTCGCCTCCGCCGGTGGCTCAGGCGCATCGGTGCATCACAGAGCCCGGATCCGGCAGGCCCCGCAGCCCCCGGTCGACGCCTGTCGGTCCGTCACGCAGTTGAGGACGCCCACCGGCGCACCGGTCTCGCCGAGGATGCCAGGCTGTCGGCCGAGACGGCGGAGCGACGCATCTCCTCGAGCCTCGACGCGCTGCAGTCGGGGCTGGTCCTGTGCGACCGCTCCGGGCGGGTGGTGGCCCGCAACACGGCCGCGACCACGCTGCTGCAGGCCCGCCACGGCGAGGCTCTGGTGGCCGGCGTGATCAAGGACCTGCTCGAGAGGGCCCGCAACGGCGAGCGGGTGACGACCAACGTCGACCTGCACGCCGAGCCCCGCCGGAGCTATGAGGTGGAGGCCGGTCCGGTCGAGCGCGACGGTGAGGTGCTCGGCGCGGTCGCATTGGTCCGCGATATCACCGAGCATCACCGCATCGAGTCGGTGCGGAGGGACTTCGTGGCCAACGTCAGCCACGAGCTCAAGACCCCGATCGGTGCTCTGAGTCTGCTGGCCGACTCGCTGGCCGCGGACTCCGAGCCGGAGGTAGCCACCCATCTCGCGGGCCGGATGCAAATAGAGATCCAGCGGGTGGCGAACACCATCGACGACCTGCTGACGCTGGCCATGCTGGAGGACGAGAGCGGCCGTCCGGACGAGCAGCTCGACGTCGGCGCGGTCGTCGCCGCGGCCGTCGACCGGATCTCCGAGACGGCCGAGCAACACGACATCGGAGTGACCTTCTCAAGCCGCGCCGACGTCGCGCCGATGCAGGGATCCCGGCTGCAACTCGAGTCGGCGGTGTTCAACCTGCTCGACAACGCGGTCAAGTTCAGCGAGCCGGGCGGTCGGGTCGATGTGGTCGTCGAGGCCGACCGGCAGGCTGTGATCGTGTCGGTGACCGACGAGGGGATCGGCATCCCGGCAACGGAGCAGGCCCGCATCTTCGAGCGCTTCTATCGCGTCGACCGGGCCCGGAGCCGCAGTACCGGGGGCACGGGGCTGGGGCTGTCGATCGTGCGCCATGTGGTCCTGAACCACGGCGGCGACGTGAGCGTGACCTCGCGGGAGGGCTTCGGAGCGAAGTTCACCCTCACCCTGCCCCTCGACAACAGCGACTGAGGAGACTCGCCTTAGAGGCCGAGCGGGTAGGCGAGCGAATCCGGCCCATACGGGCGAGGCCGTGGCCCGAGCGGCCCGTGAGCGCAGCGAACAAGAGCGGGAGACACCCCTTCGCAAGGCGACGGACTTACGCCTACCCGCGCACGCTCTTGTCGTTCCCGTTGCCGCCGGCGATGGAGGCCAGCAGCGACTGGCGCTGGCGCTCGAGCCAACCCAGCAGCACGGCGACGGCGCGGGGGTCGTGGCGCAGGTGGTGCCCGGCGCCACCGATGATGCGCAAGTCGGAACCGGCATGGGCATCGGCCAGGACTCGGGCATCGAACACCGGGACTGTCTCGTCATCGCTGCCGTGGAGCACCAGCAGGGAGCGGTCCCCGAGCGACTCAGCCGCCTCCACCGCTCGCACCGCCCGGATTTCCGCAGCCCAGCGGTCGAATCGTTGGGGGAAGTCCGGATCGCGTACTACGCCAACCTCCCGGGCCCAAACCAGCAGCTTGCGAGGATTGCGGGCCCAGTCCTCGAAGTCGGCCGGCGCCGCCACCGCGGCCACGCCCCGCACGCGCTCGTCGCGGCCGGCCACCACGACCGCGAGCGCTCCGCCGGTTCCGAAGCCGATCAGCCAGATGCCGTCGCAGTTCACCTCCGAGCCCAGGAGGTCGACCGCGCCGACGAGGTCGCGCCGCCAGCCGTCGAGCGAGAAGTCGCCTGCCGAACCGGCAACCCCCCTCGACGCGTAGGTCAGGGCGGTGAAGCCGGTCTCGGCCGCTATCAGGTCGGCCAGGGCCGGCATGGTCATGGTGGAGTTGATGCCGCCTCCCGCCTCGGTGGGGAAGCCGTGCACGATGATCACCGCAGGTTGCACCGACGGTGCCCGGGCGGGTCGGGCGAGGTGAGCCGTCAGCTCGTTCGAGTCGACGACGAATCGCCTGTCCATCCGGGTCACGGTATCTCGGTGCGTCGACGCGCAGTGGGGCGGGCCCGAGGACCCGCCCCACTAGTCGTTTCTGCCGGAAATCCCGGGTGAGCCTCGCACACCTGCAACTGCGACAGCCGCAAGTGCCTGGCCGGATGTGACTAGGTCCGGCGACTCGGGTCCGGGGGTGGAGCTGGCGGGGATTCGCCAGTCGGTCCAGCTTGCCGTAGCTAGCGGCCAGCCACCTCCAAGGTCACAAAGCGTTTAGCACTCAGTTGGACCACCTCCTTTCCTTGGTGGTACCAGTCAACCACACTCCGGCCCTCAATCCAAACATTGGCCCGTCGAGGTTCCAAGAAGCGAGGTTCCCAGGAATCACGAGGGAGGTTCGCCTGCGCTGACTGCACCGATCTCGGCCAGATAGGCGAGCTGCACTTCGAGGATGCACACCACATCCACCGGGTCGGGGCCTCCCTCGTGGAGGGATCGAGCCACCACGGCGTCGCACGCCGCGTCGGTGTCGGCCACGGCCATGTCGCCGACGGCAACCGCAGGATCGCCCAGCTCCAAGCCGTGGGAGGTGGCGAGACCGACCGCCGCGAACCAGTCGAGGTGCCACCCGAGCACCGCTCTGACATCGTCGTAGCTCACTCTGGCCGTCACCTCGTCGGGCAGGCGGTCGGCGACGTAGTCGACCGCGTCCGAGAGCCGGTAGACCGACGGTACAGTCTCCCGCTCGAGGCGCCCCACCGCGATGCCCACCGAGACGAAGGCGATCACCACGACGGCGGCCAAGCCGACTGCGGCGATCAGCCAGATCACTTCGACGACCCCATAAGGCCCCTTGGGGCGGGTGCCTGTCTCCCGCTCCTGTTCGCTGCGCTCACGGGCCGCTCGGGCCTGGTGCCCGCTCCTGTTCGCTGCGCTCACGGGCCGCTCGGGCCCAGGGGCCTCGCACGCTCGGCCTCTAGAGGCCGATGCGCTGGGCCAGCAGCTCCCGGTGGTACGTGGGATCGCCGAAGAGGAGCTCGGAGCTCTTGGCCCGCTTGAAGTAGAGGTGCGCGGGGTGCTCCCAGGTGAAGCCGATCCCTCCGTGGATCTGAATGTTCTCGGCCGCGGCGTGGAAGTAGGCCTCCGAGCAGTAGCTCTTGGCCAGCGAGGCGACCTGGGGCAACTCGTCGTTCATCTCGGCCGCGCACCAGCCCGCGTAGTAGGCCGCGGACTTGGCCGACTCGACCTCCAGGAGCATGTCGGCGCACTTGTGCTTGATCGCCTGGAACGAGCCGATGGGGCGACCGAACTGCACGCGGACCTTGGCGTACTCCACCGACATGTCCAGGCAGCGCTGTGCGCCGCCCACCTGCTCGGCCGCCAGAGCCACTGCGGCCAGGTCGAGCACGGTCTCCAGCACCGGCCAGCCCTGTCCCTCGGCACCGATGAGCGTTGCCTCGACCCCTTCGAAGGTGAGCTTGGCCTGCTTGCGGGTCTGGTCCATGGTCGACAGGGCGGTGCGGTCGAGACCGTCGGCGTCGGGATCCACGGTGAACAGGGAGACGCCGCCGGCGGTGCGGGCTGCAACGATGATGAGGTTCGCGGTGTGGCCGTCGAGGACGTACATCTTGACCCCGTCGAGGCGCCACGAGCCGTTGTCGGGCGACGCCACCATGGTGATGCCGGGCTCGTCCCAGCGGCCGTTCTGCTCGGTGAAGGCCAGCGTGGCCCTGGTGTCGCCCGAGGCGATGCCGGGCAGGTGGGCCTGCTTGGCCTCCTCGTCGCCGGAGTGCATCAGCGTGCTGGCGGCCAGCACGGCCGAGGAGAAGAACGGCGCGCACAGCAGTGCCCGGCCCATCTCCTCCAGCACGACCACCTGCTCCACGCAGGTGAAGCCCTGGCCACCGTAGGCCTCGGGGATCGTCAAAGCAGGCAGGCCCATCTGCTCGGACATCTGGGACCAGACATCGGGGTCGAAGCCCCGCTCGGTGTCCATCTGCTCCCGCACTGCGGCCTCGGGCGACTTCTCCTCGAGGAAGCTGCGGACGAACTCTCTGAGCTGCTCCTGCTCGTCGGTGAATGCGAAGTTCACGTGGGGACTCTCCTGCGGATCGAACGTCGCCGCCAAGCTATCGGGGCAGATCGTGCCTTGGACGGGGGCAGTACACACCGCGGGCCGTAGGATTTAGACCGTGGCCGCAGCACCGCTCTTCGAGATCGACGGCCTGCACGTGGCAACGGCCGACGGCGGCACCCAGATTCTGCGAGGCGTGGACCTGGTGGTCGGCGCCGGCGAGATGCACGCCCTCATGGGCCCCAACGGGTCGGGGAAGTCCACCCTGGCCGCGGCCCTGCTCGGCAGTCCCGAGTACGAGGTCACCAGCGGCTCGATCCGCTTCAAGGGCGAGGACATCACCTCCTGGCCCCCGGAGGTGCGGGGCAAGGCCGGCCTGTTCCTCGCCTTCCAGTACCCCCAGGAGATACCGGGGGTGTCGGTGCGGAACTTCCTCACCCAGGCCCTGCAGGCCCGCAAGGGCACCGACGTGAGCTCCATCGAGACCTACATGACCATGGTCGAGTGGATGGAGCGCCTGTCCATCGACTCGGCCCTGATGGACCGCCACCTCAACGAGAAGTTCTCCGGCGGCGAGAAGAAGCGCAACGAGATCCTGCAGATGGCAGTCCTGGAGCCGGACATGGCCATCCTCGACGAGACCGACACCGGCCTCGACATCGACGCGCTGCGCATCGTGGCCGACGGGGTGCAGGAGGTGCGGTCCGAACGGCCCGAGCTGGGTGTCCTGGCCATCACCCACTTCCAGCGCATCCTCACATCGGGGCTGCGGCCCGACCGGGTTCACGTGCTCCTCGACGGCCGGATCGTCGACAGCGGCGGCCCCGAACTGGCCGACCGGCTCGAGCGCGAGGGCTACGAGCGGTACGGGTCATGAGCGACGGCGGCAGCAACCGGTTCGGCACGGGCGCCAGGGGGGACTTTCCCCTCCTCGGGCGGGAGGTGCACGGCAGGCCCATCGTCTACCTCGACTCGGCCGCCTCGTCGCAGAAGCCCCGCAGCGTGCTGGACGCCATGAACAGCTACTACGAGACCATCAATGCCAACGTGCACCGGGGCGCCTACGAGATCGCAGCCCAGGCCACCGAGGCCATGGAAGCGGCCCGAGCCGCAGTGGCCCGCTTCGTGAACGCGCCGTCTGTGGACGAGATCGTCTTCACCAAGAACGTCACCGAGGCCATCAACCTCGTGGCCCGCTCATGGGGCGGGGCCAACCTCGGGCCGGGCGACGCCGTGGTGATCACCGAGATGGAGCACCACGCCAACATCGTTCCCTGGCACATCATGGCGGACCAGTTGGGCTTCGAGCTCCGTTGGGTCGGCGTCGGAGACGACGGCCAGCTCGATCTCAGCAACCTCGACCAGCTCCTCGACGGGGCCAAGCTGCTGGGCGTGACCGCCATGAGCAACGTGCTCGGCACACTCAACCCGATCCGCCGCCTGGCCGACGCGGCCCACGACGCCGGAGCGCTGGTCCTGGTGGACGCGGCCCAGTACGTGCCCCACCTGCCGACCGACGTGCAGGCTCTGGGGGCCGACTTCCTGGGGTTCACCGGCCACAAGATGTGCGGACCCACCGGCATCGGGGTGCTGTGGGCCAAGGCAGAGCTTCTTGAGGCGATGCCGCCGTTCCTCGGGGGCGGCGAGATGATCCTCGACGTGCGCAAGGACGGCTTCCTGGCGAATCACATCCCCCACAAGTTCGAGGCCGGGACCCCGCCCATCGCCGAGATCATCGGACTCGGCGCCGCTGTCCGTTACCTCGACGGCCTGGGGATGGACCGGGTGCGCGAGCACGAGGTCAGCCTCACCGCCTATGCGCTGCGCACTCTGGAGGAGCGCTACGGCTCGGACCTCGCGGTGCACGGACCCGCCGAGCCGGCCTGCCGGGGCGGCGTGCTGTCGATGAGCTTCCGCGACATCCACCCGCACGACCTGTCGCAGGTGCTCGACGACCGCGGCGTGTGCGTGCGAGCCGGCCATCACTGCGCCAAGCCGCTGATGCGACATCTCGGGGTGCCGGCCACCACCCGGGCGTCCCTCTACGTGTACAACGACACGTCCGACGTGGACGCCCTCGCCGAGGCGCTCAACGTCGCCGGCGAGTTCTTCTCCAGGTAGCGACAGAGCCATGGCCGGGCTGGAGGACCTGTACCGCGAGATCATCCTCGACCACTACCGCAACCCCCGCAACCGCGGCGAGCTCGAGGTCCCGCCCGCGGTTCACGCCGTGGGCTTCAACCCGCTCTGCGGAGACGAGGTGGTCGTCTACCTGGAGGTGCAAGACGGTGTGATCGTCGAGGTGTCGACCGGCGGCCAGGGATGCTCGATCAGCCAGTCGTCGGCGTCGATGATGTCCACCGCGGTCAAGGGCCGCACGGTGGCCGAGGTGCGGCGGCTGGTGCGGGCCTTCAAGCACATGATGTCCATCCACGGCACCGGGATCGGCGGCACCGGCGACGACCTGGACGACGAGGGTGACAGCGGCAACGGGCACGGCGATGTGAAGCTCGGTGACCTGGAGGCGCTGCGGGGCGTGGTCAAGTTCCCGGTGCGCATCAAGTGCGCCACCCTGTCGTGGAACACCCTGGTGCAGGCCCTCGACGAGACTTTCGCCTGACCGACGCCGAACCGGCAGCAGAATGCTCGCTCGGCGCGCAGACGCTGCCGATTGCACCGGATACTGTTCCGGCTGTGAGCGATCTGCCGCCGCCCGACTGGTACACCGATCCCGAGGACCCCGCCCAGTACCGGTACTGGGACGGCTCCCAGTGGACAGACCATCGCGCCCCCCGCGACCCCGCCGGCTCGGGACACCGCGGCATCCGTAGTCTGCTGGCCGGCAGCTGGAGGCTGTTCACCACCAACTGGCGGCCGTTCGTGGCCATCTACGCGCTGGCGGCCGTCATCTACTTCGCCGGCGAGCAACTGGTGAGGGTCGGGTTCGACAACGTGTTCGGCGACACAGTCACCGCGCTGCTCGACGACCTCGAGACGCTGGACCCCGACTCCGAGGATGCCGGGGCCGTGCTCGAGGACGGCCTGAACGACGTGCAGGACCGCGTCACGGGCCTGAGCTCGTCGACTCTCGGGAGCGGTGTCCTGCTGATGGCGATGGGGGTGCTCGTGACCGTTGCGGTCAACATCGTCCAGTTCGCGGCGTTCGGGCATCTGGTCATGCGGCGGCTCGTCCACCAGCCCGCCACGACCGCCCCGGCTCTTCTGGCCGGGCTGCGGCGCACGCTGCGCATCGTCGGCGTGCTGTTGATGATCCTGGTCATGTTCTCGGCCGCGTGCATGCTGGCCTCCCTCGTCGTCGGTGTGCTGGCCGTGGCATCGGCACCGCTGGGGGCGGTTGCCGGCGTGCTGCTGTTGCTGGCGGCTGTGGCCGCGGTCGTCCTGGCCGCGCCGCTGGTGGTGGTCACTCTGATGACCGCCGCGGTTGGGCCGGCGGAGCCGTCGATGCGCTATGCCCGGAACCTGTTGAGAGGCTCCTACCGGGCGGCCCTCGGCCGGACGATCCTGGTGCTCCTCCTGTCAGCGGCCTCGCTGATCGTGCTCTATCCTGTCGCTGTTCTCATCGGACTCTTCGCAGCACCGCTGGAGACCGTGACGCTCTACGTGCTGGGCGTGCTGCCCGAGGCGTTCACCATCATCGCCCTCTTCACCGTCTACCACGACCTCGGCGGCGAGCACGCCGAGACCACCGCGGCCGCGGACTAGGCACCCCCTGGTCCGGCCAGCAACGACTTGAGGGCTTCGCCGTAGGCGGCGAGTTTGGTCGGGCCGATGCCGGGCACGGCCAGCAGAGCCTCGTCGGTAGTGGGGCGGCGGCGGGCCAGCTCGCGCAGGACCGCGTCGGAGAACACCCGGAAGGGCCGAACCTCCTCGGCTTGGCTCTGGTCCCATCGCCACTGGCGTAGACGCTGGAACATCGCCGCGGCCTCGGGCTCGGACGCCTCGTCGATGGGCGCGCTCTTGGACGCCGATGGACGGCCCGGGGCGGGCTTGGCCGGTTCGGGTCGTCGAGACGGAACAGAATGCTCGGTCGGGAGACCCGTGGGTTGCAGCTTCGAGCGCCAACTCGTCTCGGTGATGAAGGGGGACTTCGGGCCGTCGGCAATGATCAGCACTGACTCCGAGCATCGGGTGAGGGCCACGTGGAAGACGCGCCGCTCCTCCTCGATGTCAGCGGCGAGGCGGTGAGGCATCAGGCCCTCGGTGGCCGACAGGACGATCACGTGGGGCCACTCCAGGCCCTTGACCCGGTGCACAGTGGCCAGGCGAACGCCCCGGCCCCACGACGGACGGCCCGAGCGGGGATCGCCCTCGTCGCCGAGGCGGCTGCCTTCGGTGAGGCGGTCCCGCAGCCAGGGCTCGAACTCGGCCGGGTCACCGCAGTGCGGCGCCACCGACAGCAGGGCCCTCAGGTCGTCGCCGTGGGCGGAGCGGTCCACCGAGCGTCGGGACGCGTCCAGTCGCTCGTCGAGGCTGGTGCCGAGCTGGGTGCCGTGCTGGATCGCCTCCAGCAGCCGCAGAGTGTCGGCGCCGTCGCGGGCCATGCCGCCCAGGCGTTCGACGTCGTCGGCGAAGTCGGACACCCGGCCCGCGGTGCGTTCGTCGGAGATCCGGCCGGCCAGCCGTCTAAGCGCACCCACGTTGCGCTGCTCCGCGATCCAGTCGACCACCCGCGGGGAGATGCCCCGCGGCGGCCGGCGGGCCGCTACGGCCAGGGCGTCAGGGGGCAGCCGGGCCGTCCCGGAGGTAGCCAGGCGCAGCCACGCCAGCGCGGCCGCCACGCCGGTGCGCTCCAGGAACCACGGCCCGACCGGGGCCATGCACTCGATGCCGGCCTCCGACAGCAGGATCTGCGGCGCCAGCAGCGTGCTGTTGACCCTGGACAGCACGGCTATGCCCCTGGCCTCGGCCCCGCCTCCCATGAGCAGCCTGACCCGGTCCACCACCGCGGCACCCCCGTCGCCGACGGCCGCCACCTCGACCGCGGCGATGCCGGATGCCGCGGTGTCGGCATCGATCAGCTCCCCTACCCGCTCAACGACCGCCGCCCCCCCCCCGTCGCTCGCGGCGCCCTCCTCCACCGGGCCGCCGCCCGCGCCGGGAACAGCCCCGCCGCGGCCGGCCGCGATGTCCTTGGCGATGCGGTGGACATTGTGCGACAGCAGGTTGGACGCAGCCTCCACGATTGCGGGCGGGCAGCGGTAGTTGACGCCCAGCAGGTGGCGGGCCGCTCCGGGGAAGAACCTCTCGTACTCGATCAGCCAGCGGGGCGAGGCGCCCGAGTACCCATAGATGGTCTGGTCGTCGTCGCCCACCCCGAACACGTTGGCCCTCGGGCCGGCCAGCAGCCGGATCATCAGCAGATGGGCCGGTGTGAGGTCCTGGAACTCGTCCACCAGAAGTACGCCGCACGCCCGGCGGGCCGCGGCCCGGGCGGCCGGATCGCTCAGGAGCACGTCGATGGCCCTGATGATCTGATGGTCGAAGTCGACGGCGCCCCGCTCGTCCAGGGCCTCGGCGTAGGCCGGAGCCAACTCGGCGAAACCGGGCACGTCGGGGGCGTAGTCGTGCTCGACCGCGGCGGGGTCGCGCAACCCCAGGCGGGACGCGCTCAGAGCCTCGACCCAGGCCGCCAGCGGGTCGGTCATGGCCTTCCGGCGACGCCGCGGCGCCCGCTCCCCCACCAGGTTGTGCAGCAGGTCGCGCACGTCTCGTTCGCCGATCACATCGACCCGCCCGTGTCGGGCCGGGCGGACGAAGGGCCCGGACCCGTTGCACACCGCCAGCGCCAGGCTGTTGAGGGTGCGCACCTCCAGACCGTCGAGGTCGGCGGTGCGCTCCTGCATCTCGGCTCGGGCCCTCACGTTGTAGGCCACCAGGCACACTGCCGACGGCGCCACCCCCAGGTCCCGGACCAGCCAGCGGGCCCGCTCGGTGAGCACCCGGGTCTTGCCCGACCCGGCCGGCGCGACGATGCACGCGCCTCCCCCGAGGTGCCCTACCGCCTTCTGCTGGTCGGGCGCCAGGTCGGCGGCGGGCTCGCACGGGCGAAGTGCCGAGAGGCGGCCCACGGCGAGGCTGGCCGCCGGGATCAGCGCCGTGCCGCCAAGCTCGGTACGGCCGAACGTATCGAGCGGCCCTCCGTCGCACCACAGTCTCCCAGCGTCGATGACGACATCACCGGGTTGGCCCGACGGTGCGGGCCGGGCACCGGCCTCCAGGGCGCGGTCGCGGGGAGCGAAGCGCAGCCGGTCCGGGTCTCTCGCGTCCACCGCGTTGGCCGTGAGCAGGTGGTGCCAGACCTCGTCGCCGAGCGTTGTTCCGGGTTGGAGCTTCCACCAGGGCGCCTCCAGCGTCGGCTCGGCTCCAGGCAGCAGGCTGTCCACCTCGATCACCAGCCGCTCGCGCTTGTGCCACGCCGAGCGCAACCGCCGACCCGTGGCCGGATCCGGTGCTCCTGTCGCCACGGTCACCCGGGGGCACTGTTCCCACGGTCCGGGCGGTCCCTGGCCGGGCGACACCAGCACACTGCGCCCCAGGCAGTCCGGCCCCGCCGCCCGTTCCGGGCTGTAGGCCGAGGAAGCCTCGTCCCCGCGACGGCCGGATTGGCTCACGCTCCCCCGCCCTTCCACGAATTGGCAGCCCAGGACTCCCAAGCGGGCGCTCCCCGCTGCCAACTCCTGGCCATCACGGTCCAATGACGGCGCCGAGGCGGTTGATCGCCTCCAGGACCCGGTCGGGGCGGTGGCAGCGGCCGTAGTCGAAGCCGGCCCGGATGCAGATCTCCAGCAGTTCGTCGTGCTGGTCGGTCTGCTTCCACGGCAGCGGCAGGTAGACCGGCAGTCCGAAGGCTCGCAGCGCATCGAGGTTCTGGTAGACCCGCTTCTGGTACCGGTAGCGGTCGGCCCACTCCCAGCCGGGCGGGCCGAACCCGGTCCCCGGGTCGAGGATCAGCCGGCTGCGCTCGAGGCCCTCGCTCTCCCACCGCCGCAGCGAGCGCTCGAACCAGCCGCGGATCGCCTCGACCGGATCACCGGTCACATGCCGGGAGGCCTTGGGGTCGACGCCCCACACGAACGGCGCCACCACCGGCACGTCCCGCTCGGCCGCGAGCCGCACCATGGCCGGGTTCTGCAGCCCGTCGGCCGCGTTGATCATGGTGGCACCGCACGCGAGAGCCCTTCGCATGATCTCGGGCTGCCACGAGTCCACCGAGAGCTCCGCCCCCCGTGATTCGCACAGCTCGGCGAGCGCCTGGACCTTGCCGTCGAGCCGCCGCCATTCCGTTTCGATGTCAACCCGCTCGGCGAACTGGGTGGAGCCCGCGCCGCCGAGATCGATGCCGACGCAGCCCTGATCGAGCAGCTCGGCAGCACGGGCCATCGCGCTGTCCACGGCGGTGGCCACCGAGAAGTCGGCCAACGAGTCGGGCGAGGCGTTGATCACGCCGTGCAGCCTCATCGCCGGTGCAGGATCCGCCACACCCGGCAGTGTCGCACGACCCCGGCGTCGTCCCACCCGGCTCCTTCGAGGACTGCATTGGAGTCGCCCCCGTGAGCGGACCGCCGCCGGCCGACTGGTACACCGGACCCCGACGTCGCGCCGGACTGAGGTTGTCCTCAGCCGCTAGCCGGCAGCGGCGTCGACGCGCTCTATGAAGTCGCGGTCGCGGGCGGAGAGGCCGCCCACATCGTGGCTGGTGATGGCCAGTTCCACCTTGTTGTAGACGTTGGACCACTCGGGGTGGTGGAAGAGCCGCTCGGCGATGAGGGCCACGTGGGCCATGAACGCGAACGCGGCCCGGAAGTCGGCGAACTGATACGAGCGACGCAGCACGTCGCCGTCGCGGCGCCACTCGGGATGATCGGCCAGCACCTCCGCGATCTCGGCCTCGGTCAGCAGGTCGTTCTTGCTCATGGCTCCCGATGCTACGTCCTCGCGGCGGACATCGCGAGGCGGCGTGAACTGCTTCCGGCCCGCCCGGCTTCCTGGAACGAGCGCGCGTAGGTGCAGTCCCGTCGCGTTGCAAGGGGGCGTCTCCCGCTCTTGTTCGCTGCGCTCACGGGCCGCTCGGGCCACGGCCTCGCCCGTATGAGCCGCATCCCCTCGCCTACCCGCCCGGCTTCTAGGCCAGCAGGTCGGCGAAAGGGTCTCCGAAGGGGTCCGTGAAGGGTGTCGCCCCGGCTTCCGAAGCTGCCTGCGGGAGAGTCGCGGTCCAGCGCTCGTAGCCCTCGGCCTCCAGCTCGTCGGCAAGTTCGGATCCGCCGGACTCCTGTATGCGGCCACCGGCGAAGACATGCACCGCATCGGGCCTGAGATGGGCGAAGACCCGGCTGTAGTGGGTTATGGCCAGCACACCGAGCCCGTCGTGCTCGGTGGCCTCCTCGATGCGGCCGGCCACGAGGCGCAGCGCGTCGACATCGAGGCCGGAGTCGAGCTCGTCCATAACCGCGAACGCAGGCTTCAGCACGCCGAGCTGCAGGGCCTCGTTGCGCTTGCGCTCCCCTCCCGAGAGGTCCACGTTCACCGGCCGCTGCAGGAACTGCTCGTCGAGACCGATCCGGCCGGCCTCGGCCCGCATCTGCTCGGCTACGGCAGCGCCCTCCGGGGTGCACACCGACTCGGTGAGCATGTCGAGCAACGAGACGCCGGGAACCTCGGTGGGGTACTGCATGGCCAGGAACAGGCCCGCTTCGGCCCGCCGCCACGCGGGCATTCCCAGCAGCTCGGCGCCGTCGAGGCGAACCGAGCCGCCGAGAACCTCGTAGCCGCCGCGGCCGGCGATCACGTGGGCCAGGGTCGACTTGCCCGAGCCATTGGGCCCCATCACCGCGTGCACCTCGCCCGCGGCGACCTCGAGATCGACACCGGTCAGGATCTCGCGGCCCGACACCGAGGCCCGCAGGCCCTCGATCACCAGAGTGCTCACGAAGCGTCCCCGCCCTCGATTACCAGAGTGCTCACGAAGCGTCCCCGCCCTCGATCACCAGAGTGCTCACGAAGCGTCCCCGCTTGAGCCCTCGTCGAGCTTGAGCACGACCATGCCATCCACCACGGAGACCTCGTAGACGGGCACGGCCCGGGTGGCCGGCAGCGACAGCGGCTCACCGGTCTCCAGATCGAACATGGCTCCGTGGGCCACGCACTCGATGGCGCAATCGTCGGGCTCCACCCAGCCCTCCGACAGCGAGACCTCGGCGTGGGAGCAGGTGTCGCCGATGGCGTAGAGGTCGTCGCCGATGCGGACCACCGCGATGTCGCGGCCCGACACCTCGACGCGCCGGGCGGAGTCAGGCTCGAGTTCGTCCAGGGGGAACAGCTCGTGGGTCGTCATCGTGGAGTCTCCGATCTCGAACAGTCTGCTTGAGTCGTCACGGCGTCACGCCGCTGCTCTCAACATCTCGTTGAGCTTCAGGGCCAGCGCCTCGCGGGCCGTTTCCTCGACGTCCCGAACGGGCAATCCGTCGATCACCTCGTCGAAGAAGCCGGCCACTATCAGGCGCTCGGCCACCGGTGTCGGGACGCCCCGGCTCTCCAGGTAGAAGACCTGGTCGGGATCCACCGGACCCACCGCGGAGGCATGGCTGCAGCGGACGTCGTTGTTCTCGATCTCGAGGTTGGGCACCGACTCGGCCCACGCGTCCTCGCTGAGCTTGAGGTTGCGGTTGGTCTGGAAGGCGTTGGTGCCCCGAGCGTTGGGGCGCACCCGGATCAGCCCGGTGTACACGCTGCGGGCCGAGTCGCCCACCGCGCCCTTGTAGAGCAGGTTGGACGTGGTGTCGGGCGCGGCGTGGTCCTGGTAAGTGCGGAAGTCGAGGATCTGGTCTCCCGACCCGAAGTACGCCGACAGCAGGTCGCCGCTGGCGCCCCGCCCCACCAGGCGGGCATCGGTCCGGGTGCGGGCATAGCCGCCACCGAGCGCGACCGACGCGGCCACCAGCGCCGCATCCCGATCCACCCTGGCGGTGTGGGCCGCGATCTGCCAGGTCCGGTGGTCGTGCTGCTGCAGGTTCACGTAGCCGAGCCGGGCGGCCTGGCCGACATCGAGTTCCACCACGGGCACGACCAGAGCCGAGCCGGCGGAGCGCTGCATGTCGAGCACCCTGGCCGAGCCCTCGGGCCCGACCCGCACCACGAGCCGGGGGAAGGTGGCCGCACCGGCCGATCCCGCGTGGTGGCGTACAACGATCACGCCGTCGACCGCCACTCCCGCGGGGATGTCCACCAGGATGGGGCAGCCCGCGAAGGCGTCGTTCAGCACGGTGAAGTAGTCGCTGGCCCCGTCGGCCACCGCGCCCAGCACATCGGCGCCGTCGGACGAATCGACCAGCGGACCCGCGCTGACCCCCTGCTTCGAGAGCTCGTCCAGCCCCCTGGAGGCGACGATGCGTCCGTCGACGATGTCGAGGACCGCGGCTGCCTCCCCGCCGGCCGCACCGGCGCCGGCCCAGGATCCGTCCTGCGGGAAGGGCTCCTCAACTCCGGCCAACTGGTAGGCGGCCAGGTCGAAGTCTGCGATCGCGCTGTAGCGCCACTCCTCCGCCGCGGCGGTGGGAGGGTCGGACGCCGCGAATCGCTCGGCCGCCGCGGCCCGGCGTTCCGCCAGCCAGCGGGGGCCCGGCAGGCTGCGGGCCGCGTCGACGGTGAAGGGATGCACTCGGAGTCAGCCGCCGTCGCGGTACCGCCTGCGGAAGCGCTCCCCCAGACCGCCCCCGCCGGATGAGGGCCCGCGGCCCCCCTTGCCCTTCTTGCCCTTGGCCTTCGGGGCCCGACCGCTCCGACCTCGCCGGCGCTTGCGCCGCTCGGCATCCACCTCGGCGATCACGTCGGGCGCGGCCGCGTTGACGATGTCCTCGGCCGCATCGAGCAACGCCCCGATGCTGTCATCGCTCCCGAGGCTCGCCGGCTCGGGCGGGGTCTCGGGCGTGACGAGGGACCCGTAGCTCCAGTTCACGTCGGCCAGGCGCCGGGTGTACTTGGGACAATCGTCGGGACAGCGCCAGGGAGCCTCGGGAGCCAGGTCGAGATCGCACTTCCTCACCGTCTCCCCGTTGGGATAGGTGCGCGACTCGAAGTACTTGCAGTCCTGACGCATCGGCATTACTGACATTGTGTCATCCCGCCGGGCCTTCGCGTCGCGGTCCCACCCAACCGCGGTCACCCCGGCCCAGGGCTCACCGGTGGTCTTGCACGATGACGGTGTCGGTGCCGGAGCGGCCGAACACTTCGGGGGCGTAGATTTCCTCGGCTTTGGCCGGGGGAACAACGAAGGTACCCGGGGTAGTGGCCCGGACGACGTAGCTGTATTCGTGGGTGCCGGCCCACAGGTACGACGCAAACGCCTCGGCCCGATCGTCGCGGAGGTTCTGGTGCTCGTACCAGGTCCACCACCACCACGAGTCGGCGGCCCCGTCGCGGCGGGCGTCGATCTCGCCGGTCACCGCCAGTGCCGGGTTGAGCGCCTCGAAACCTGCGGGCATGGGATCAACCAGCGCCATGTTGGTGCGCCGGCTGTCGTTGACCATGGTCACGTTGACCCGCACCTGGGCCCCGGCCAGAACATGCCAGACACCGTCGTCGTCGAGCCACACGTGGCCCGGATCGTCGACGGCCTCGTAGCTGCGCTGCACCACGAAGCCCCGGTCCAGGGGATCCAGGTTGAGGTCGTCGGGGGCGTAGCGGAGACCGAGGCGGTAGTAGAGGCGGCCCTCCCCGTCCTTCTCGACAATGAGATCGGAGTCCCCCACCGCCAGCAACTCCGCCATCGGGACCAGCGTCAGGGCGCGATCGGTGCTGCGCCCGGAGAACCGGTGCTGGGCGGCGTAGAGGTCGCCGAGCCACACCCGGGCGACGAAATCGGGATCGGTGGCCTCGAAGTCGGCGAAGTAACGGTTCAGCGCCAGCAGGATGAACGAGTTCTCCTGGACGTTGTTCCATCGTCCCCTGATCCGGTTGGCCAGCAGTCCGGCCACGACCTTGACTATGAGATCCGACTCGGGAGCCATCGTGATCAGAGCGTCGAGCACGATGGCGTCGGTGCGGCGGCTGGAATGCAGCAGCAGGTAGGCGTCCTCGCCGTAGTCGGTGATGAAGGCGGCCTCCCCAGCGGACTCAACGACCCGATTGTTGAGGACCCGCTCGATGCTGGCTTCGACGGCGTCGTCGTCGACTACCGGCCAGATCCAGGCCAGGGCATCGGACTCCAGATCCGTGCCCCGGCGTTCCCAAAGGGCGCTGGCGGCGCGGGCGTCCCGATCGCCGCCCAGCGATCGGACGTGCAGCGCGTAGGCCGACAGCATGTCCTTGCTTCGCTGGCTGTAGTCGGCCGGGATCCGGTCCTCGATGGTCTCCAGGTACCGGTACCCGCTGGCCATGACGCCGTCGGGCACGGTGAAGCCCTCGTTGCGGGCAACGATCAGGGCATGCATCGCCTGGATCGACTGGTACGGGCTCGAAGGGCGGTTGCGCGACCACCAACCGAAGCCGCCGTCGCTGTTCTGGAGGGCCGACAGTTCGGTGATGTCGCGGCGCACGGTGGCGTCGAGCTGGTCGGGGCTGGCGAGACCCTCGGCCTCGAAGGCCCCGAGCACGTCTCGTAGCGCGGAGATGGCCAGGATGCGGCTGGCGTAGGCGTCGGAGCTGGCGTACCGGTAGTCGGAGAGGTACAGCACGGCGTCGGTCAGGGCCTGGAGCGCGGTCGATGAGGTGTTGATCTCGAGCCCGCCGAACTGGGGAATCACGTCTCGCGGCGCAGCTAGCGACTGGATGACCACACCCTCGTCGACCACCCCGTAGGTGGCGAATGCCTCGCTGGTGGCCGGGGTGTACACGGGCAGGGCGACGATCTCGGCGTCGGCGTAGTCGCCCGACACCGCCGCCGCCCGGAAGCGGGCCGTGCCCGACGAGTCCGCTCGGGCCGGGAACCGGACCTCGACCCGGTCGTTGGCGGGCACCGTCACTCGCCGTCCCGGCGACCCGTCCAGCTCGAGGTTGGAGGTCTGCACGACCACATCCACCTCCATGGCCGAGTCGGTCTGGTTCTGGACCACGATCGGCAGCTCGAACTCGTCGCCGTAGTTCAGGAACCGGGGGGCCGACGGCCGCACCTGGAGAGGCAACCGCGCGGTGATGGCGGACTCGGCCGTGCCGAAGCGCTCGGCGCCGTGGACCGCGACCGCCATCACCCGGTAGCGGGTGAGGCTGTCGGGCAGATCGAACTCGACCGTGATCCGGCCCGCGGCATCGGTGGCTGCCTCGGGGTCGAACAGTGCCAGAGCGTCGAGGTTCTCGCGGACATCGATTGCGAGTCCCGCCGAGCCGGGCCCGCCGTCCCCCTCGGCAGCGGCCTCGGCCATGGCCTCCTCCGCGACGGCTTCTGCGTAGTCCTCCTCGATCAGGCGAAGGAGCTCTTGAGGGCTCTCGAGCACGATCGTGCCTCGGCCTCGCCAGGTGTTCAAGTACGCCGTCCAGGGGCGGTAGAAGACATCGATGGGGTCGATCAGCTCGTAGCCCGACACGGCCAGCACCGCCTCGTCCACCACGATGAGAAGCACGTTGGCCCCCTCGACCGGAGCACCGCCGGCGTCCTTGACCTCCACCGCGATGCTGGTCGCCGCGCCGGGCTTCACCACATTCGACGCGGGCTCGGCGGTGACGTCGAGAGTCCGCAGCAGGGGCGGGACCCGCAGCAACACCTGCCCGGACGCATAGGCGGGGCGAGGGGGCGCACCTTCCAGGCTGGTCCCGTCATCGGCGGTTCGCTCGGCGGTGGACACGATCTCGACCTGCACCACGAGCTCGGGTACGTGATCGTCGGTGATCGGCACCTCGACGACGGCGGCATGGTCAGCGATCTCGAAGGTGCGGAGCTCGATGATCCGGTTGTGGGCGATCGTCAGCAGGCCGGTCCCCGAGGCGAGGGGCGAGTCGACGAGGATCTCGGCGGTGTCGCCCGCGGCGTAGCTCTCGGCGTCGGGAATCAGGTTGGCGGTCTCGAGATCGATCCTGCGGCTCGGCGGTCCGCTCCTCGCGCCGGCAACCCAGCGGGTCAACTCACTGCGGCTGGTCCGCCCGGCGTCATCGACCACGTGGGCGGAGATGCGGTAGCGGCCTCCGATGCCGGGCGCGAACTCGCACTCGACCGGCGTCTGCTCCGAAACGGCCTCACACGTCTCCGGGTCCGTCGGGACCTCGGTCCACTGGCCGTCGACGTACTGGTGGACGATGCGGGCCGTAGTGATCTCGAAGGATCGGCCGGGAACCGGGTTGCCGTCGATGTCGGTCACCACCGCATCGATGTCGAGGGTGTCTCCGGCCCTCACGAAAGTACGGGCGGAACGAAGGCCGACATAGAGGCTGGCCGGATGGACCAGGACATCGGTCGCCGATGCCCATTGCTGGCGGTTCACGTCGAGCACCCGAGCCTCGGCGGTCACCGTGGTGGGGAGATGGTCGCCGTCGCCTTCGAAGTCCATGCGCAAGTAATGGCTGCCGCTGGAGTCGGTCCGGCCCCTGAAGACCTTGCGCTGCGGCTCGGGCCACGGCTCGTAGTAGTCGCCGAAGTACCACCATGGACGCCATACGCCGAACGTGAAGCCGCTCCAGTTGGGCGGGGAGTACGAGCCCTGCCGGGTGGTGACCGTCCAGGTGACCTCGGCGTTGGCGAGTGGACCGCCGGAGAAGTACGTGGCGTCGACCGCGGCCACCGCCGGCTCGTCAACCAGATGGGGACCGGCTGATTCGAGGCGTGCCTCCACTTCGAACTCGGGGCGGCGGAACTCCTGGACCTGGAACGAGTGATAGTGCCGGTCGCTGTCGCGGCTGCCCGGACGCTGCAACACGATGCTGCTCCAGCCGAGGTTCGCCCCCTCCGCCAATTCGACGGTGAGATCGAAGCCGCCGTGGTCGCCCAGACGGACCTCGCCGCTGCCGAGATCGTTGCCGAACGGGCCGGAGACGCTGTAGGTGACCAGCTCACCGCGGGGGAAGAGCTCAAGGTCGCCATCGCCGCTCAGATCGAGATTCCGGACCCAGCCCTTCAGATGCAGCGTCTCGCCGGGGCGGTAGATGCCGCGATCGTCGGTGGTGTACCAGATGGTCTGGTCGTCCCGGGGCCACGCCGCAACGTTCACGGGGTTGAGGGCCCGGTCGGCGCCGAGGGTGGCGACCACCCATTCGTGTTCCCCGGAGTTGAGCGAGGCGCGGGCGAGGCCGTCGTCGTCGGTGGTCAGCGTCGCGGCCCGGCCCTCCAGCTCGATTCTCACACCGGCCAGCGGATCGCCGGAGCGCAGGTCGGTGGTCCACACCACCACATCGCGGTAGTCGGTGATCATGTCGACGCCGATGTCGGTGTCCTGCACCCAGGCCATAGTCGAACGGCCGGTCTCGGTCTCTGCGAGCCGGCCGGCCCCCTCGACGATCATGACCACATGGCCGTGCTCGCCGTTGAGGGCACCGGAGAGATCTATGGGAACCTCGGTGAGGCCGTCATGGTCGATGCCAGTGTCGACGAACTCGTCGACTGCCAGAGGCCACGGCACATCCACCACACTCCTGTCCCGGCTCCGTCGCCAACGAGACACAAGATCCAAGTACGACCCGTAGTCACTCGGCTCCACCTCATAGAGGCGCACCCGAAGCTGCTCCCACTGGCGCACCATGACAGGAATCGTCTGCTGCGCACCGAGCGGATCGACGGTGGCCAGTCGCCCTCCCAGGAAGCCGATATACGGATCGGCTTCGTTGATTCTGAACTCGACCGTCTCGGGCTCTCCCAGCCTCTGACCGAACACGTCGCCCAGCGCTGCGGGGATCACCACCTCATAGACGGTGCCGCCGGCCGTGGGCCCGGCGATGGTCATGGTGCGGTCGTAGACCGAGACGATGGCGCCGGGCAGCGCCGGCGTTATGGAGACATCGTCCGCGTCGACCGTCTCGGCATCCAGCGTGTTGTTGAACCAGACGTCGAGCGAGCCCCCCGGCCGGCACCCCTGATACGGGCAGCCTGTGTCCTCCACCCGCAGCGGCGCGTACGTGCGGGCCTCCACGACAGACGAGTCGCTGCTGGTGTTCGGGCCCTCGGCCGACGGCACATGCGGGCCGACCTCGATCCTGATCGACGAGTCGGGCTCGAGCGGCGCCGCCGGGCGGAAAGCGACCCATGTGCCCTCGAGCCAATACCCGAGCAGGGAACTGATGTGCTCGTCGCCCTCGATCTCATCCGCGCTGGCGAGACGGATCCGATGTTGGTCGCCATCGGCTGACAACGTGATGGCCTCGAGCGCGGCGGCAGGCTCGACCCGCTGATCGAAGGAAACGAGGAAGACCGGTTGGAGATCGAGCGAGTCGTCCTGGGGGACGAGCCACACCATGCTGGGCGCGGGGGTCTCGAACTCGAAGCGGACGGCCTCAGCAAGCTCGCCACCGGACTGCGACGTCGTCCCCGCGGGGACTTCGACCACATAGGAGGTCGCCATCGGCAGGCGGTCGAATATCTCCGGGTCGTGTTCGAAGCGGAGTGTGCGGGTGCCGATCCACTGCCAGCGCCCCGGCAACGACGGCGTGATCGTGACCGGAACGTCGAGGTCGTCGAGTTGGCCGATGGTGGCGAGCGGCACCATCGGCTGGTTGAAGGTGATGCTGACGAAGGGCGCGATCCCAACCTCGCCCTCGGGCTGCACCCGCAGCACCTCCAGGGGTCCGGGATCGACATCCGGTGCATCGATGTCCGGCCCGGCCGGGAACGGCCGATCAATGGTCTCGCCGGTGCGGGGCGGCGGCAGCGTCTCGGCCGGGCGGTTGAATTCGGCTGCGTCGCTCTCGTCGTCGTAGTCCCAGGGCGGCAACCGGTCGGTCACCGAGCGGATCTCCGCCGCGTCGAGCGGCCGGCCGTCCACTCGGCTCACCGCGGGCGAACCCGGGCCGCCGATTGGATCGCCCTCGCTCAGGCGAACGGTCAATGCTGTTCCCCGCCCCGAATCGACCGAACCGTGGGCCGAGGTTGCGGAAGCAAGCGTGGGAGCGTTGCTGGACCGGTCGTCTTCTCCCGCGTCAGAATCTTCGTCGCCTGAGCAGGCGCTGGCCAGCAGCCCAACAACGATCCCGACGATCAGGCAACGCCTCAGATGTTCCCGCATGGATCGGCAGCCCTCCTAGTGCAGTCTGGAGGTTATGACGACACAAGGAACGGATCAGTTCCCACGATCCATGCCGTGGGTCAGCCGACGCTGCCCTCCATCTGGAGCTCGATGAGGCGGCTCCACTCCACCGCGTACTCCATCGGCAGGGTGCGGGTGACCGGCTCGATGAAGCCGTTGACGATCAGGCCCATGGCCTGCTCCTCGGTGAGGCCCCGGCTCTGGAGGTAGAAGAGCTGGTCGTCGGCAACCTTGGACACGGTGGCCTCGTGCCCGATCACGGCGTCGCCCGACCCGACCTCCATGTAGGGGTAGGTGTCGGACACGGAGTCCTCATCGAGGATCAGCGCGTCGCACTGCACGTGGCTCTTGCAGCCGTGGGCGTCGTCCTCGACCCGCACCAGCCCCCGGTACGACGTGCGCCCGCCGCCCGACGAGATCGACTTCGAGACGATCTTCGAGGTGGTCTCGGGCGCGGCGTGGGTCATCTTGGCCCCGGTGTCCTGGTGCTGTCCGGGGCCGCCGTAGGCGACCGACAGCACCTCGCCCGACGCCTTGGGCCCTACCATCACCACCGCCGGGTACTTCATCGTGAGCTTGGAGTTGTGGACGATGAAGCCCTCGGACACGAAGTTGCCGGTTCCCTCCACCTCGATATCCCAGGTGGGAACCATCTCGGTGTCGGCGCTCACCTCGACATCACGGATCTCGACGCTGGACGGCAGCTCGATCTGCGAGCGGCCCACCCTCCGGAAGTGCCGGAGAGTCGGCTCGGGCTGACGGGCCACAGCATCACGCAGCTCGGCCGATACCAGCGGAAGCAGCCTCGGGTCGGCGGGGAACTCCAACCGGTGCGAGCCGCGTGCGGTGGAGGTGTAGTCGAGGATCGGCACTCGCCGCTCGCCTTCAAACTCGGTGTGGAGCCGCGACGAGATACCCAGGCTGGTAAGGACCTCGCCCACGCCCTCTAGCAACTCCCGGTTGACGGACTTGATGGAGAAGCCCCGCCGGCCGGCGGGCGCACAGCCGTCGGAGTCAAGGTATCCGGCCACGAACGACAGACGCTGAGACTCGGGAAGATCCCGCACCCATGCCGGCACCCGCTTGTAGAGCGCGCCGGTCATGAAGCCGTTGCCCTCCAGCAGTTCAGCTAGTTCGACACTGTTCCATGTCACGGCCACGCCGTCGGACCGCTCCGTCGGTGCCGTGCCCGGCATCACGCGGGCCATGACATCGACGAGGCGAGACCGAGCCCGGTCTTGGCGGGGCACCGAGAAGACAACCTTGGCCCAGCGGCGCCCGCCCGATCCGGCGGCGACGGACTCGATGGAGCCGTCCCCTGTGAACAAGCCGAACAGCCACATGAACTCGTCGGTGGTGGCCTCGCCCACCGCTAGACGAGTGGGCCGCTGGCGTTCGGCAATGAAGCTCTCGCGGTACTGGTTGGCGCTGGCGAACACAGTGGCCGTCTCGGGCAACTCCAGCTTGTGGGGTTCGCCGTAGTCGAGGCTGGAGATGGGCACGATGGCCTTCTCCAGATGGTCGGCCCGCACGTAGGCCAGGTTGTAGCGGCCCAGCTTCTTCGGCCGGTAGGCGTCGTAGGCGTAGGAGTAGAAGGGGTGGTTGTCGGTCACCCGCAGGCGCCGCGACCCGACCGTCACGTCGCGAACGGGCTGCTCGCCGGAGTAGCGCTTGGCCGTGACCCGGCGCCAGCACAGCGATCCGGCCGCCTCGTCGTAGGACAGCACCTCGTCGCCGGGCATCACCAGCTCGATCGGCTTGGTCCCGCCCCGGGTGGTGACCCGCGAGCCCTCGGCCAGGCAGCCGATGTTGCCGTCGATCCATTCCATGTGGCCCTCGGCCTCGACCCGGGCCCGCTTGGTGACGAGGTTGTAGACGTTGTCGGACCAGTTCTGGATGGTGGTGTAGGTCACCCGGGCCGATCGGCCCACCACGATCTCGACCACCGCGGAGTGCAGCGAGTCGGTGGAGTAGGTGGGCGCGGAGCAGCCCTCGATGTAGTGGACCTGTGACCCCTCGTCGGCGATGATCAGCGTGCGCTCGAACTGGCCCATGTTCTCGGCGTTGATGCGGAAGTAGGCCTGCAGCGGCGCCTCGACCTCGACGCCGGGGGGCACGTAGATGAACGACCCGCCCGACCACACCGACGAGTTGAGCGCGGCGAACTTGTTGTCGTTGGGCGGGATCACCGTGCCGAAGTACCGCTTGACCAGCTGCGGGTACTCCCGCAGCGCGGTGTCCATGTCGCAGAACAGGACCCCCTGGGCCTCGAGGTCCTCCCGGTTGCGGTGGTACACGACCTCGCTCTCGTACTGGGCGGTCACTCCGGCCAGGTACTTGCGCTCGGCCTCGGGGATGCCCAGGCGCTCGTAGGTGTTCTTGATCGACTCGGGGACCATGTCCCAGTCGTTGGCGAGGGTGTCGGTGGGCTTGATGTAGTAGTAGATGTCGTCGAAGTTGATGCCGGTGGTGTCGCCGCCCCAGGTCGGGCGGGGTCGGCGCTCGAACCGGCGGTGCGACTTGAGGCGGAAGTCGAGCATCCACTGGGGCTCGCCCTTGAGCCACGACATCTCGGTGATGATGTCGTTGTTGAGGCCCTTCTTGGGCTTGAAGACGTAGTCCTCCTCGTCGCTCCAGCCCAGCTGGTAGCGGCTGAGGTCGACGCCTATGTCCGCAGTGGTCATGCGCTGACCCTCCCGTGTGGCCTCTATGTCAACCCTAACGCCCGCCGGGCTATTCCGGCAGGCGGGCGACCGTTGCCGGCTTGTGGTCAGTCGAGACGGCGTAGCTCAGCCCGGTAGTGGTGGCCGCGCTGGACGTAGATCTCGGCGTTGCGCTGGTTGTGGTCGGGATCGACCGCGTTCTCGCGGATGGCGGCGGGGGTCCCGAGCGCCATGGCCTGGGCCGGCACCACCGTCCCGCCGGTCACGGTGGCGTTGGCCCCCACCAGCGCGTTGGGGCCAATCCGGGCGTCATGCATCACCACCGATCCGACGCCTATCAGGGACCCGTCCAGCACAGTGCACCCCTCCAGATGAGCCTGATGGCCGATGGTCACGCCATCCCCGACGATGGTGGGATGGCTGGGCGTGCAGTGGATCACCGCCGCGTCCTGGACGTTGCTGCGGGCACCGATGCGGATGAGGCCGTCGTCGCCCCGCAGCACCGCGTACGGCCACACCGACGCCTCCGGCCCGAGCTCGACGTTGCCGATCACCACCGCCAGCGGGTGCACGTAGGCGGTCGGATCGATTTGCGGCTCGAGGTCGCCGAGCGCGTAAACCGCCATCTAGAGACCCGCTACTCTGCCGTAGCCGCCCTTGAGGAAGATCAGCGGCCCCGACACCGGTTCGTCGGCGTTGTTCCCGGCGATGCCGAGGGCCACGACCCGGCCCACTACGATGTCGTGGTCGCCGGCGACGTGGATCGTCTCGACGCGGCAGTCGATCCAGGCCAGGCACCCCTCGATGACCGGGGCGCCGGTGGTCTCGGCCCTAGTGCTCACATCCCGGAATTTGTCTCCCGTCTTGCTGGCAAAGGTGCTGGACAGGTCGGCCTGATCGTCAGAGAGCACGTTGACGCAGAAGCTGCCGACGTCGCGCATCTGAGCCCACGAGTCGGAGTCGTGGCCGGGACAGAAGGAGACCAGGGGCGGATCCAGCGAGACGCTGGTGAACGATCCGATGGTCAGCCCCTCCGGGCCGCCGGGACAGGCCGCAGTCACCACGGTCACGCCTGTCGGGTAATGGCCCAGCACCCGGCGGAACTCACGGCCGTCCATCGGGTCGCCACTACTGCTGCTCGTCATCGCATCGGGAGGCTAACAGTGGCACAATCGCTTGATGAGCCTTGATCTTTCTTCGGCGCCGCCCCTGCCCGATGGGCTGGTGGCGGTGGTCAAGCGCGACTGCCCCACTTGCGAGCTGGTGGCGCCGGTGCTGGCCGACCTGCACGACCGGGCCGGCCTGATCGTGATAACCCAGGACGATCCGGGCTTCCCGGCCGCCGCCGACTGGGTGCACCACGACCACGATCTGGCCCTCTCGTGGCATCACGACATCGAGACCGTTCCCACGCTGCTGCGCGTGAGTGGAGGCATCGGCGGTCATCGCACCGTCGGATGGTCCCGCCGGGAGTGGGAGCAACTCACGGGGTTGGACGGCCTGGGTGAGGGGCTGCCCGACTGGCGGCCGGGCTGCGGATCCCTCAGCGTCGACCCCGCCCACGCCGACGAGCTGGCGGTCCGCTTCTCCGGATCGAGCCTGCACAGCCGCCGGGTCGAGCTGGCCTCGATGGAGGACGAATGGGAGGCGATGTGGGACCGGGGCTGGTCCGACGGCCTGCCGGTGGTGCCGCCGACCGAGGCCAGGGTGCTGCGGATGCTCGAGGGCACGGCCCGCGACCCGTCCGAGGTGGTGGCGGTGGTGCCGCCCAGCCTGGTCGAGTGCACCGTCGAGAAGGTGGCCGTCAACGCGGTGATGGCCGGTTGCGCGCCCGCGTGCCTGCCGGTGGTGATGGCGGCGCTCGAAGCCGCCTGCACCGACGAGTTCAACATGCACGGTGTGCTGGCCACCACCATGAGCGTCGGACCGGTGCTGGTGGTGAACGGACCCGTCGCGGCCCGCATCGGCATGAACCGCGGTCTCAATGCGCTGGGTCAGGGCAACCGGGCCAACTCGACCATCGGGCGGGCCCTGCAGCTGGTGGTGCGCAACGTTGGCGGCGGCCATCCCGGCGGGGTGGACCGGGCCACGTTCGGCTCGCCGGCCAAAGTCGGCTTCTGCTTCGCCGAGGACGAGACGGGCTCGCCGTGGACGTCGCTGGCCGAGAGCCGGGGATGGCGAACCGACCAGTCCACGGTCACCGTGTTCGCGGGCGAGTCGCCGAGGATCTTCGCCGATGAGCGGTCCCGGACCCCCGACTCGCTGACCAGGCACCTGGCTCAGGCCCTCCAGGCGACGGTGTCGCCCAGGATGATGCTGGGGATGGACGCCATGCTGGTGCTCTCGCCCGAGCACATGGCCCGCTACACCGACGCGGGCTGGAGCCGGGACCGCTTCATGGAGGAGCTGTCGGCCGAGCTGCTCTGCGACGCAGACGAGCTGCTGGCCGGGGTCAGGGGCGTCGCCGCGGGCCTGCCCCCGGCGGCGGCGGGCCAGAAGGTCCCGAAGTTCCGCCCCGGCGGGCTGCTGGTGGTGCATGCCGGAGGCGCGGCCGGGCTGTTCTCGGCCATCATCGGCGGCTGGGCCAATGGGCCGCGGGGCAGCGACCCGGTCACCCGCGAGATCACGCCGTGAGACCCGGCCGCGACTACGCTCACCCCCTCAAGGAGGCCATCTGATGACCATCGTCCTCGATCCCACCTCGGAGCAGACGCCGGCAGCACGGGAGCGGGCGACCCGGCCCGAGTCACTGGCCGGGCTGACTGTCGGCCTGCTCGACATCTCCAAGCCCCGCGGCAATGTCTTCCTCGACCGCGTCTCCGAGCGGCTGGCCGGACTCGGCGCGACGGTCAACCGCTACACCAAGCCCACCTTTACCAAGCCCGCTCCGGTTGACCTGCGCCACGAGATCGCCACCGAGTGTGACGCGGTGATCGAGGCGCTCGCCGATTGAGGCTCCTGCGTGTCGTGCAGTGTGCACGACATCAGCGACATCGAGCGCCGCGGCATCCCCGGCGTGTTCGTGTCCACGGTCCACTTCGCCTCCGCGGTGGAGGCCCAGTCGGACTCCCTGGGCTTCGACGCGGCAGCAGTGCTGACCCGCCACCCCATCCAGGATCAGACCGACGACGAGATGACGGCCATCGCCGACGCCGCCTTCGACGACCTGGTGAAGTCCCTGGTAGGCCCCTAGAGACGCCGACACTCAGGACCAGGCGGCCAGGGCCACTGCGGCCACTCAGACCCAGGCCGACACTCAGGACCAGGCGGCCAGGGCCACTGCGGTGGTGCTGGCGTAGAGGACTCGACGGCCCGAGGCCGCGCTCAGGAACATCCCGTTGGCCACCCGCGAGCCCGTTGCGACCCGGTCGATGAGGCTGCCGGTGGCAATGTCCACCACCACTAGGTCGTCCGACGGTGGGCCGCCGTCGACACCGGAGGTGAAGTCGTTGATCACGAGTTCGCCGGACTCGGGGTACACCACCGGCTGCATGGACGGGCGCACGTCGGTGTGCCACGCCACTGTCATCTCGCGGGGAGGCGGGCCGGCCGGGATCTCGACCCCGGCCAGGCCGCCGTTCACCGAGTCCCAGGCGACGGCCATGCCAACGCCGGGCCGGACGTCGGGTATGTGGGCTGGAGGAGCGATGATCCCGCCGCCGGGTGTGCCGAAGGGCTCGATCTCGTCGCTGTCGCCGTCGTCGGTGAGGCTGAACCGCAGCAGCCGCTGAGCTCCGGGCCAAGGCGCCGGGCGGCGCCACGACAGCCGGTGGCCGGGCGGCTCGTCGAAGCGGCCGTTGGGCTCGGCGGTGTGGATGGCCCGGACCGACTCCACGTCGCCGCAGTCCATGACCCAGCAGTCCCCGTCCGACAGGCACGAGTCCCAGGCCAGACCCTGGGGGCCGCCCGCGGCGCGGTAGCGGGGCCGCCAGCCCGCGTCGATCTCTAGGCCGCACCCGCCCGCGCCGTCCGATCCGCCCGGATCGCCCACGAAGAGGCGCCACAGATGCTCGGTGCCGGGGACGTAGATCAGCTCCACCGTCGACCCGTCAATGTCGACGACATCGGCGGCGATGCGGCCCATCGAGCCCTCCGGCAGCACCAGCGGCTCGCCCACCAGTTCCAGCGACCCGGGCTCCAGGCGGGTAAGGGTGGTGCCCCCCTGGCCCTCGAGCCTCAGATCCTTGGTCACGACGGTGCCGTCCCGCAACGCCAGCATCCCGTTGTGGGAGCGATCGACCGGGAGCCGCCGCTCGGCCAGCACCGACAGGTCTTCGGGGTCGAGCTTGTGCAGGTACGAGCCGTTGACGCTGTACACGGCGCCGTTGGCGTGGGCCAGGATCGACCCGCACCACACGTGGCTGCCGCACGGCAGCCGCGGCGAGGAGACCACCGGCTCCAAGGCCCCGGGGTCGGCCCCGCCGACGCTCAGGTCCAGGCGCTCGACCCAGCCGTAGGGCTCGGGGCCGCTGAACGCGGGCATGGTCCCGCCCAGGTACCACTGGTCCGGCTCGCGCTCCACGAACATCACGTTCCAGCGCCCGTTGCGCCGGGAAGCCACCGAGGCAGTGCCCACCGCAGAGTCGAGGCGCCCGCTGGCCGCCTTCTGCCGCCGGTTGCCGCCGCACTCGGCCGGCCACGCCGAGGGCCAGTACCCGTCCCGGGCCCCCGGCCGCCCCTCGAACCGGTCCAACGCCGTCATCGCGCCCTCAGGCTCCTGAGAGCGTGCACGGTTGGGTGAGAGCGGCTCGCGCTGCGACTTGTTGTCTCCCGCTCTTGTTCGCTGCGCTCACGGGCCGCTCGGGCCACGGCCTCGCCCGTATGGGCCGGACTCGCGCAGCGAGCCGCTCGGCCTCTAGCCCGGCGGAAGGTCATCGTGCGAAGAGCTCGGGGACGATCGGGCAGTCGGATCGTCGGGCCGCCTCGGCGGGCGTCCGCAGGCCCGAGGAGGTGACCACCTGGGTGACGTGGCGGTCGAGATCGAGTACGGCCAGGCCCCGCATGGCCGGATCGTCAGGGCGGTGGCGAGCGCTCAGCAGGTCCCACATGCGGCCGGGCAGTATCCGTCCTGCGCCGGCGATAAGCCACACCGGCGTTCCGAAGCCGCGGGCCATCTCAGCCACAGACACGGTCTCAGCCACCACCAGGGCCTGAGACGGCCCGACGCAGTCGCTGGTCATCAGCACCAAGTCGGCCGCACTCGCGGCCTCGAGATCATCCGGCTCAATCCAGCGCAGATCGGGCCGATCGTGCAGCGCGTCGGCGAAGACCCCCAGCTCCCCCACAGCCAGAACGCTCGCGCCGGTCGGCAGCGAGTCCAGGCCGCGCTGCAATACCCGTCCGGTGGTGTCGCGACCGAGCGCCTCCACCACCTTGGCCGCCTCGGAGCGGGGATCCATGGCGGTGAGCATCCGGGCCGCCAGCCACACCAGCGGTGCGCAGTCGCTGCGCCGGTCCAGCAGCCGGCGGCACGACGTGAGCAGCCCCTTGGGATCGTCGGCGAACGACGACAGCGCCGAGGCCGACTCCCGCACCAGCGGCACCACCGGCACCACCCCCGCCCGGGCCACATACCGAAGCCGCTCAATCGGATGCACCCCCCGAGCGTACGCAACCCGCACCAGGCCGCGCCGGTGGCACGACCGGCTAGGCCGGGGGGTGGCGGCGAGGAACGGGCGACCGACAATGGGGCGAAGCCCCGTCGGTCGGACGGCCTCGACGACAGGACCCGCCGGCCGGAACAACGCGAGCGCTAGCGTTGGCCTCGTGACCGCCGTCTCGCTCGATCTGGAACTGGACCCGCTCGGGGGCAAGGCCAGGCCGCTGTCCTCCTGGCTCACGACGTTCCCGCTGCTGCCGGTCCTGCTCGACCCCTACACCAGTGAGAGCGCCTGGATCCTGCACACCGCCCGGCGGATCCTGGTCACCTACGCCGAGGCCGGGTGCCGGACATGCTGGGTGGTCGCCTGCGGGCCCGACGACGCCCGACGCTTCCTCGGGCCGTACGCCCAGGAGATCCTCACCTTCTCCGACCCGGACCGCCGGGTGCCCGCCGCCCTCGGAATCGACACCCTGCCCGCGTTCGCCTTCGTTCTCCAGAACGGACTGGTCACCGCGGCCGCCCAGGGTTGGAACCCTGCCGAGTGGAGAGACGTGGCCGACACCGTTTCCGACTACACGCACTGGCAGCGCCCGGTGATCGGCGACGGGCAGGATCCGGTCGCCTTCGCCGGCACACCGGTGAGGGCCTGACCGCACCGGAGACACGCGCCATGGCAGACTCCGCCGACCTGAAGGACTTTGCCTACTCGGACATGCTGCCCCTCGGCGAGGACCAGACCGACTACCGGCTGGTGTCGACCGAGGGAGTGTCCACCATCGAGGCCGCCGACCGGACGTTCCTGAAGGTCGAGCCCGAGGCGCTGACCCTGCTCACGTCGGTGGCCATGCACGACATCAACCACTACCTGCGGTCCGACCACCTCCAGCAGCTCCGCAACATCCTCGGCGACCCCGAGGCCTCCGACAACGACCGCTTCGTGGCCACCGAGCTGCTGCAGAATGCCAACATCGCGGCGGGCGGGGTGCTGCCCATGTGCCAGGACACCGGCACCGCGGTGATCATGGGCCGCAAGGGCGAGCAGGTTCTGACCTTCGGCGACGACGCTGAAGCCATCTCCCGGGGCGTGTACGACACCTACCGCATCTCCAACCTGCGCTACTCGCAGCTCGCCCCGCTCGACATGTTCACTGAGGTCAACACCCGGAACAACCTGCCCGCCCAGATCGAGATCCACTCCAAGCCCGGCGATGTCTACGAGCTGTTCTTCATGGCCAAGGGAGGCGGCTCGGCCAACAAGTCGTTCCTCTACCAGAAGACCAAGGCCCTGCTCAACGAGGAGTCGCTGCTCGACTTCTGCGACGAGACGCTGCGGCTGCTCGGCACCGCGGCCTGCCCGCCCTACCACCTGGCCCTGGTGGTGGGCGGCACGTCGGCGGAATACAACCTCAAGGTGGCCAAGCTCGCCTCGGCCAAGTACCTCGACTCCCTGCCCACTTCCGGCGACCCGGACACCGGCCACGGGTTCCGCGACCTCGAATGGGAGCAGCGGGTCCTGGAGTTGACCCAGACATTCGGCATCGGCGCGCAGTTCGGCGGCAAGTACTTCTGCCACGACGTGCGGGTGGTGCGCCTGCCCCGCCACGGGGCGTCCAACCCGGTCGGGATCGCGGTGAGTTGCTCGGCGGACCGCCAGGCCCGGGCCAAGATCACCTCCGAGGGTCTGTTCCTCGAGCGCCTGGAGACCGATCCGGCCCGCTTCCTTCCCGAGACCAGCACCGACGAGCTCTCCAGCGAGGTCGTGCCGGTGGACCTCGACCAGCCCATGCCGACGATCCTGGAGCGGCTCACCCGCTACCCGGTCAAGACTCGCCTGGCCCTGAGCGGCACGCTGGTCGTGGGCCGGGACATCGCCCACGCCCGGATCAAGGAGCGCCTCGACGCCGGGGAGCCGATGCCGCAGTACATGCGAGACCATCCGGTGTACTACGCCGGCCCGGCCAAGACACCGAAGGGATACGCCTCGGGATCCTTCGGACCCACTACTGCGGGCCGGATGGACTCCTACGTCGACCAGTTCCAAGCGGCCGGTGGATCGATGGTGATGCTGGCCAAGGGCAACCGCTCGTCGGAAGTGACCGAGGCTTGCGCCCGGCACGGCGGCTTCTATCTGGGCTCCATCGGAGGGCCGGCCGCCCGGCTGGCCCGGGACTCGATCCGGCGAGTGGAGGTTCTCGACTACCCAGAACTCGGCATGGAGGCGGTGTGGCGCATCGAGGTCGAGGACTTCCCCGCTTTCATCGTGATCGACGACAAGGGGAACGACTTCTTCGCCGAGGTCTCCACCCCGGTGAGGCTGCGCAGCCGCTAGCCGGCCACGGTCCGCCAGTCGAGCAGGGGACAGTCGCCCCACAGCCGTTCGAGCTGGTACAGGTCGCGCCGCTCGGCGTCGAACACGTGCACGACGAAGGGCCCGTAGTCGAGGAGCACCCACTGCCGGTCGTCGGCGCCCTCGACGCGCAGCGGCGAGGGACCGCCCGCCTGCTTCACCAACTCCTCGACTCCCTCGGTGATCGAGCGCACCTGGCGGGCATTGTTGCCGTGGGTGATGACGAACAGATCGGTGACCACGAGCACGTCTCCCACATCGATCACCACGGTGTCGGCGCCCTTGCGCTCGTCGGCGGCCGCCGCCGCGGCCACGGCCCACCGCCGAGCGTAGGCACCGTCGACCGGTGGGGACGGACCGGCCTCCACGGCGAGGTCCGGGGGGCTGGCAATACCGGCCGAAGCGGCGGAATCGGCCGGACTGGCGCCTGTCGTCACCGCGCCGCCTGGTCGAGTCCGACAGTGACGGTGATGTCGACCACATCGTCCGCGCCCTCGCCCAGTTCGATGAGGGTCATGTCGACGCCGAGCTCGATGGCGATGGAGTTGGTGATGGGGTCGTTCACGAGATCCTCGCGATGGTAGGCGAAATGGGTGGCCTCCACACCGAAGGCGTCGGCGTTGCCGATCACGGTGACCACTCCCCCGGCTGAGACCACGTCGGCGGCCAGCGCATCCCGGATCGATGGATCACCGGTGCCGTCGAGCAACTGGACCCGGGGACGCAGGAACGACTCAGGCTGCTGGGGCCAGGGCACCAGTTCCAGAGCCTCGGTCCTCAGCCATGACCGGCTCTCCGGGCCCAGCAGCGGGACCGGGGCGGCGCCGGGGTCCGGGGCGAAGGACTCGAAGGGAACGACCTCCACCACTGTCGTGCCCGCCCCGAGGGCCTGAAGGAATGGCGCCAGGGGGGAGTCGGCCGGTGGGATTACCGCCTCCGGGTCCTGCGCCCGACCGATCACTCCCAGCCACGACTCCCACATGGCCCTCTGGCGCTGCACCCGGTTGCCGTCGGCCTCGTCGGGGTTGCGGTGGGCGTACACCGCGGCCGCGTCGGCCGCGTTCAGGTCGTAGCGTCCGGATTCGTAGACGACCCGCGCCGCCCCGTCGGGTCCCGCCTCGACGAGATCGTCCGCCAGGAGATACGGCAGCGGCACCACCGGTCCCATGCTGTGGGCGAGCCACTCGGTGGGGACCTCGACCACCTGGCCGAACCCGAGGCCGAACAGGCCCTCGGCGACCTGCCGGACGGCCTCGACCCCTCCGGTGGCGAAGGTGTCGGAGAGCAGCTCGCCCTGGGCCGGCGATCCGCCCTCGGGCACGACCAGCAGGTCGGCCGGAAGCAGCACGACGCCGCCGCCCGCACTGATGCCCGTCCGGGCCATGAAGGCCACTCCGGTGAGGCTGCCGTCGTGGGTGTGTAGCGACAGCAGCGTCGGCGTGGCTTCCACGAGTTCCAGGTACCTGGGTTCGTCGGGTTCCAGGACGATCTCCTCGTCGACGGGTTCCACGGTCTGGGTGAGGACGGCCCGGCCGCCTTCGAGAGCCAGGATCAGCACTGCGATCCCTGCCGCCACGACCACCCCCGGAAAGACGAGCCGCCAGAAGAGGTGCGCCGGGGGCGCGGGCCGGCGGTCGCGCCCCAGAGGCCGAGCGAACAGGCGAGAACTCACTTGAACTCCGCCTTACCCGGAGCGAGGCCGTGGCCCGAGCGGCCCGTGAGCGCAGCGAACAAGAGCGGGAAACACCATGTCTCAGCGACCGCACCCGTACAGGCCCCTGGACCTGACGACCTCGGCCACGGCGTCGGGCACGAGGGCCTCCACCGGCCGGCCGTCCGCGAACCGGGATCGGATGTCGCAGGACGAGATGTCCATCCCGGGCACCTCGACCACTATCGCGGGCCAGCCGGCCCCGGGACGCCCGCCCGACCGTCCCGCTCGGTCGACCACGACCGTGGTGGCCAACTCCCGCAGTTCCGCCGGACGCTTCCAGGTGTCGAGTCCCTGCGCCACGTCGGAGCCCACCACCATCAGAAGTTCGGCGCCGGGATGCAGATCGCGCAGCTCTTGCAGGGTGTCGGCCATGTAGCTCTCACCGCCACGATCGATCTCCAAGGCGCTCGCCTCGAGCCCATCCAGGTCGCGGACGGCGGCCCGGACCATCTCCAGCCGCACCGGCGCGGGCGTCACCGGATGCAGGGCGGACTTCTGCCATGGATCGTTGGCCACCACGAACAGCACCACCGAGAGCCTCAGACGGTGGCGAACCTCCAACCCCGCCGCGAGGTGCCCGAGATGCGGCGGATCGAACGTCCCTCCCAGCACGCCTATACGGGCGGTGTCCGGTCTCAGCACCACAGGAGTCTAGAATGAGGCCACAGGTTGCGTTGAGGGCGCGTGACTTATGTCACAGCCCGCGCGGGCGTACATCTTGACTTGCCGGGAACAAACGCCTACTCTATATTGGTTCGTCTGGGCTGGAGTAGCGCACTTGGAGGGTGTGCGCCCGGCACCAAATCCTCCCCACAAAGAAAGCGAGAAGGCTGCCCCTGCCGACGCGAGCGGGGCCGGTCAGGTGAATCAGACATGAGCGACTCAGTAGGACAGTATCTCAACGAAATCGGTGCGGTGGCACTGCTCAACGCCCAAGAGGAGCGCGAGCTCTCGCAGGCCATCGAGCGCGGCGTCGAGGCCCGCCTCCGCAAGGACGAGGGCGAGACCGGCCGCGAGCTCGACCGGGCGATCCGCGAGGCCGCCGCGGCCAAGGACCGCTTCATCCGGGCCAACCTGCGCCTGGTGGTGAGCGTCGCCCGCCGCTATCCCCTTCCCCCGGGCATGGAGCTGCTCGACCTCATCCAGGAGGGGAACCTCGGCCTCGAGCACGCCGTCGACAAGTTCGACTGGCGCAAGGGCTTCAAGTTCTCGACCTACGCCACCTTCTGGATCCGCCAGTCCATCGGGCGGGCCCTCGACCAGAAGGCGAGCCTGGTGCGCCTGCCCGGCGACCGGTCCGCATCGTTGCGCGCCGCGCTGCGGCAGGTGTCCGGCGACGGCGACGAGCTGGACGACGACCATGCCCGTCTGCACCGGCTGACCACCCCCACCTCCCTCGACCGCACCATCGGTGACGACGACAGCAACGAGCTGATCGACCTGCTCCCCGACGCCAACCCCGGGCCCGAGCTCGAGGTCATGGCCAAGGCCGAGGAGGAGATGGTGACCGGCCTGCTCGACATCCTCGAGCCCCGGGCCAAGTACGCCGTCGAGCAGCGCTTCGGGCTCTCCGACGGCATCAAGCGCTCCTACCGCGAGGTCGGCGAGGAGCTGGGCGTCACCGCCGAGGCGGCCCGCCGCCTGGTGAAGCGCGCCATCAATGCCGTGCGGGAGCATGCCGAGGAGCTGAGTCTGGCCGAGACGGTCGACGCGGCATAACGCCCATGTCCGCCGGAGATCCCACCCTGTTCGCCGGCGGAAGCGACTGGTCGCCCTCGTCCTGGAGGGCCAGGCCTGCTCTCCAGCAGCCGGCCTGGCCCGACGAGGCCGAACTCGAGCAGGCCACCAAGGCGCTGCGCGACCTGCCTCCGCTGGTGTTCGCCGGGGAGGCCCGCTCGCTGAGGAGCCACCTCGGGCGGGTAGCCAACGGTGAGGCGTTCCTGCTGCAGGCGGGCGACTGCGCGGAGTCGTTCGACTCCTCCGCCGACTCGATCCGGGACAAGCTGCGGGTCATCCTCCAGATGGCCATCGTGCTGACCTACTCGGGGGGCGTGCCACTGGTGAAGGTCGGCCGCATCGCGGGGCAGTTCGCCAAGCCGCGGTCGAGTCCGACCGAGACCAAGGGCGAGGTGGAGCTCACCTCGTTCCTCGGCCACATGGTCAACGACATCGGCTTCAGCGAGGCCGAGCGGCTGCCCGACCCGCGCCGCCTGCTGACCTCGTACCACCGGGCCGCGTCCACCCTCAACCTGCTGCGAGCCTTCACCCGGGGCGGCTACGCCGACCTGTCGAGGGTCGCCAGCTGGAACCGGGAGTTCGTGGCCACGTCACCCGCGGGCCGGCGCTACGCGCGCATGGCCGACGAGATAGACCGGGCCCTGCGGTTCATGACCGCGTGCGGGGTGACCACCAGCAACACCCCGCAGTTGCACGAGGTGGAGTTCTACACCAGCCACGAGGCCCTGGTGCTGGACTACGAGGAGGCCCTCACCCGCGAGGACTCCACCACCGGCGACTGGTACGACTGTTCGGCCCACATGCTGTGGATCGGCGAGCGCACCCGCCAGCTCGACGGCGCCCACGTGGAGTTCCTGCGAGGCGTGCGCAACCCGCTGGGCTGCAAGATCGGGCCCACCGCCACCGCCGACGAGGTGGTCGCATTGTGCGAGCTGCTCAACCCCCAGCGGGTACCCGGCCGGCTCACCCTCATCACCAGGATGGGGGCCGGAAAGATCGAGACCCTGCTGCCTCCGCTGCTGCGGGCCGTGCGCGACTCCGGGCACCCGGTGGCCTGGACTTGCGACCCGATGCACGGCAACACCTATACATCCACATCGGGGCGAAAGACGCGCGACTTTGACGACGTGCTGGCCGAGATAAGCGGCTTCTTCGCGGCTCACCACGCCTGCGGCACCTGGCCCGGCGGGGTGCATGTGGAGCTGACGGGCGACGCCGTCACGGAGTGCATAGGGGGCGCCGACAAGATCCTCGACGCAGACTTGGAGCGAGCCTTCGAGACCCTGTGCGATCCCCGACTCAACGGTCGCCAGTCGGTGGACCTCGCCTTCCGGGTGGCCGAGATGCTCTCCGGCGGGAACTGACCCTCAGGCCAGGCGGTCTACGAACGCTTCGAGCTGGCGCAGGTTGCGCACCTCGAAGACGCCGTCGCAGTGGGGGGCGTACTCCCCCACGATCGAGTCGCCGGTGTCCCAGTAGCTGCGGGGCTCGGGGTTGAGCCAGAACACGTGGCGGGCCTTCTGCTGAAGGGCCTTGATGATCCAGCTCTCGGGTGCGTGGTAGTTGTTGCGGGCGTCGCCGAGGATCAGCACCGTGGTGCGGGGCCCGACGTCATTGGCGTAGTTGTCCCAGAACACGCCGAGGGCGTGGCCGTAGTCGGAGTGGCCGTCCACCCACACCACGTCGGCCTCGGTGTTGACCCGGTGCACCGCCTCCGCGATGTCGTCGGTGCCCTCGAAGAAGCTGGTCACCTCGTCGAGGCCGTCGATGAACACGAACGACCGCACCTTGGAGAACTGGCTGGAGATGGCGTACACCAGGTGCAGCGTGAACCGGGCGAAGGCGGCCACCGAGCCCGACACGTCGGCCACCACCATGATGTCGGGCTTGTGGGGCCTCGGGTGGCGGAACTTCGGCTCAACCGGCACACCCCCGTAGGACAGGGAGTGGCGAACGGTGGAGCGGAAGTCGAGCGGCCCCGCCCGTCCGTGGCGGCGCTTGCGGACCAGCCTGGCGGCCAGCTTGCGGGTCAGCGGGTAGATGGCCTTGCGCAGGCTGGCCATCTCCTCGCGGGAGGCGTGCATGAAGTCGATGTCCGACGGCAGCGGCTTGCGCAGGGTCTTGGCCATGGCCTCGACGCCCCGGTCGGCCACCAGCCGTCGCCGGATCTCGGCCTCGATCTGGCGTTTGAGCTCGGCGATGCGCAACTCGAACTCGTCGCGTCGCAATCGCAGGTCGAAGTCGTCGACGCCGCCCTCGGTGTGCTGTTCCGCGTCCATGAGACGCTCCAGCACACCTTCGAGGTCGAGGTTGCGCAGGGTGCGGTACAGGTAGTAGGTGCCTCCGACGGGACGGCCCGGCTCCATCCCCGCGTAGCGGCGCACCGCCTCGCGGGCCGCGGCGCGGAGCATCTCGGAGTCGCCCCGCATCAGCGCCCGGTAGAGCATCTCGGCCAGCTCCTCGGGGCTGAGCATGTCGCCGCCGGAGCCACGGTCGCCCTCGGCCCGGATCTCGCCGTCGGCCCCGTCGGCCTCGTCGAGATCCTCCGCGGCGATCTCGTACTGCGCGCCCCGCAGGGAGAAATACACCTCGAAGACGGTCTCGAAGGCCTTCCAGTGGGCCTGGTTCTTCACCAGCGTGGCCGCCAGGGCGTACTTGAAGGTCTCGCGGTCGGTGATGGGTACGTGCTTCACGGCCTCCATGGCGTCGAGGTTCTCGGTGAGGCTGGCGGGGATGCCGACAGCCCGCAGCTCCGCGATGAAGCCGTTGAGAAGGTCCAGGAGGGGGTCCCCCGCCTCGACCGGCAGTTCGGGCAGGCCGGTCACGGCGAGTCCCCCAGACCTCGCGGTCTCCCGCATCCCGCTCTTGTTCGCTGCGCTCACGGGCCGCTCGGGCCACGGCCTCGCCCGTATGGGCCGGACTCGCGCACCATTTCGCTCGGCCTCTAGGGCTCGATGCCCTCGACGGTCGCCAGTTCCTTGTTCGCCTTGGCGATGTCGCTCTGGTACTTCAGCAGGATGTTCACCGTGTCGGCGGCGACATCGGCGTCGACGTGCTGCACGCCCAGCAGGACCAGCGTGCGGGCCCAGTCGAGGGTCTCCGACACCGACGGCGGCTTCTTCAGTTCCAGCCGGCGGATGGAGCGGACCACCCGGGCCACCTGGTCGGCCAGGTTCTCGGCGATGTCGGGAACCTTGGCCAGCACGATCTCCTTCTCCCGCTCCATCGTCGGGTAGTCGATGTGGAGATACAGGCAGCGCCGTTTGAGGGCCTCGCTCAGCTCGCGGGTGTTGTTGGAGGTCAGGAACACCAGCGGCACCTGCAGCGCCTCCATGGTGCCCAACTCCGGGATCGAGACCTGGTACTCGCTGAGGATCTCCAGCAGCAGGGCCTCGGTCTCGACCTCCACCCGGTCGACCTCGTCGATCAGGAGCACGATCGGATCGACGGCTCTGATCGCCTCCAGCAGGGGCCGGGTCAGCAGGAACTCGTCGGAGAAGATGTCGTCCGAGACCTCGTCCCAGCCCACGTCCGCGTCGCGCTCGGTCTGGATCCGCAGCAGCTGCTTCTTGTAGTTCCACTCGTACAGCGCCTTGGCCTCGTCGAGGCCCTCATAGCACTGCAGGCGGATCAGGCGGCTGCCCGTCATCTCGGCCACGCTCTTGGCCAGCTGGGTCTTGCCGGTTCCGGCCGGGCCCTCGACGAGCACCGGCTTGTCGAGCCGGTCGGCCAGGTAGACGACCCCGGCCAGGCCGGAGTCGCAGAGGTAGTCGACCTTGTGGAGGTCCTGTTGGACCGCGTCGACGTCAGTGAAGCGATGCGACATGGCAGCAAACCCTAGAACCCGCTCTTGTTCGCTGCGCTCACGGGCCGCTCGGGCCACGGCCTCGCTGAGCGCCGCGCCAGAATCCGCATCGATCGCCTCCTACCCGCTCGGCCTCTAGCTGTCGATCAGCGGACGTGGCCTTCGCCGCGCACGACGAACTTGAGGGTGGTGAGCTGGTCGAGTCCCATCGGCCCGCGAGCGTGGAGCTTCTGGGTGCTGATGCCGATCTCGGCCCCGAACCCGAACTCCTCGCCGTCCACGAATCGGGTGGAGGCGTTGACGAGCACTGCCGCGGCGTCGACCTGCTTGGTGAACCGGTCGGCCGCCGCGAGATCAGAGGTGATGATGGTCTCGGAGTGGCCTGATCCGTTGTCGTTCACATGGGCGATGGCCTCGTCGAGTGTGTCCACCACCCTCACCGACATCTTCAGGTCCAGGAACTCGGTGGCGTGGTCGGCGTCGGTCGCCTCCCCCATCGACGGCACGGACTGGCGGGCCCGCTCGTCGCCGAGCATCTCCACCCCGTCCAGCGCGGCCGCGGCCCGGGGCAGGAACTCTGCCGCCACCGCGGAGTGGACCACCAGTGACTCCAGCGCGTTGCACACTCCCGGCCGCTGGGTCTTGCCGTTGACGACGATGTTGAGGGCGATGTCGAGGTCGGCGGAGGCGTCCACATAGGCGTGGCAGTTGCCGGCCCCGTCGATGACGACGGGCACGGTGGCGTGCTCCAGCACGGACTCGATGAGCGACGGCCCGCCCCGGGGGATCAGGCAGTCGATGTAGTCGTTCTGCTGCATGAACTCCACCGCCGCAGCCCGCGAGGTGTCCTCCACCAGTACGAGGGCGTCGGCGGGCAGGCCGGCCGACGATATGGCCTCGCGGATGGCGGCCGCGATGGCCAGGTTGGAATCGATGGCCGATGACGAGCCCCGCAGGAAGGCGGAGTTGCCCGACTTGAGGCAGAGGCCGGCCGCGTCCGAGGTGACGTTGGGACGGCTCTCGTAGATGATGGCGACCACGCCCAGGGGAACCCGCAGCCTCTCGATGCGCAGACCGTTGGGCCTCACCCAGCCATCGGCCACCTCGCCCACGGGGTCGGGCCGGGCCGCTATCTGCCTGAGTCCGCCGGCCATGGCGTCGATCCGGGCGGTCGACAGCCGGAGGCGGTCGACGAGCGGAGCCGGGGTGCCGCCGGCGATGGCACGCTCAACGTCGATGTCGTTGGCAGCGCAGATCTGGTCGGCTCGGGTCACCAGCAGGTCGGCCGCAGCGTGCAGGGCGGCGTCCTTGACTGCGGTGGATGCCGCGGCCATCGCCCTGGAGGCAGTCTTGGCCCGGGCAGCCAGCTCAGCCACCGGCGTCGGCTGGGACTCGGGCACGGACTCGGTGACGGGAGCGGCTGACGGCATGACGGTGGTTGCAGCGCTGCTCATCGTCTCAGGCTATAGGGGCAGGGCGACTAGCCTCGCCACGCAAGTGCGTTGGACTGCGACCAGTGACTGAACCTGGGCGCCCTCGCCGGGCTTCGGGCTCGGTGATGGTGGCGCTGGGCATCGCCGCCAGCCGTCTGGCCGGCCTGGGCCGCGAGACGGTCGCTTCCCGGCTGCTGGGCAACACCGCGGCCGGAGACGCCTTCGCGGTGGCCATGCGCATTCCGAACATGCTCCAGAACCTGCTCGGAGAGGGCGTGCTGTCAGCCAGTTTCGTGCCCGTGTACAGCCGCATGCTCGACGACGGTGCCCGCGACGGGGACAGCCGCACCGATCCCGGCCAGGTGGCAGGGGCGGTGGCGGCCGCGCTCATGGTTGTCGTGGGGCTGTCGGTCGCCCTGATCGTCACGCTGGCCCGTCCCATCACCTTCGTGCTGGCGCCCGGGCTGACGGACGACCGTTTCGATCTGGCCGTCTCGCTGGTGCGCATCACCGCGCTGGGCACTGGGTTCGCGGTGCTGTCGGCGTGGTGCCTCGGGGTGCTCAACAGCCACCGGCGCTTCTTCGTGTCCTACGCGGCCCCGGTTCTGTGGAACGCAGTGCAGGTCGGGGCGCTGGTAGTGGCCTGGATCCTGGCCTTCGACCTCGACGGGGTGGCCCGAGCCCTGGCCTGGGGCGTGGCCGGCGGAGGGCTGGCCCAGTTGCTGGTGCAACTGCCGCTCACCGTGCGCCTGGCCCGGGGACTGCGGCTGCGATGGATGCGGGGCCATCCCGGCCTGCGGGAGATCCGGCGCCGGTTCGGTCCCGCGGTGCTGGGCCGCGGCGTGGTGCAGGTGTCGGCGTACGTCGACCTGGTGCTGGCGTCGCTGCTGGCCACGGGCGCCATGGCGGCCCTGTACCGGGGCCAGATCCTCTACATGCTTCCCGTGAGCCTGTTCGCCATGAGCGTGGCCGCCGCCGAACTGCCGGAGATGTCGCGCCAGGCCGACGATCCGGTCGCGCTGGCCACCCGTTCCCGGTCCGCTATGCGCAAGGTCGCCTTCTGGATGCTGCTGGCCGCCGCGGTGTACATCGCGGCCGGCGACCTGGTGGTGGGTCTGCTGTTCCAGGGCGGCGTGTTCTCGGAGGCCGACACTGTGCTGGTGTGGTTCGTGGTCGGGGCCTACGCGCTCGGACTGCCGGCCACCGGCCTGAGCCGGGTGCTGCAGAACGTCTGCTACGCCCGGGGGGACACGGCCGGTCCGGCCGGGATCGCCGCGGTCCGGGTGGCGGTGGCCGCCGCGGTCGGCATGGTCGTGATGTTCCCCCTCGACCGCGTCGTGGTGAGCGGTGACCGGCTGCTCAGCGCCGCCGAGGGCATCGGACTGGCATGGGCGTTGCCTGAAGCCGAGCGAGCGCTGGGCGACGTGGTGCGGTTGGGCGCAGTGGGCCTGGCTCTGGGGTCGGCCGTGGCGGCGTGGACCGAGATCGTCCTGCTCGCCCGCCGGCTCCGCACCGAGGAGGCGGTCCGTTCGGCTCTGGGTGCTCCGGCTACGGCCGCGGCGGTTGCCTTCGCCGCGACCGCCGCGCTCAAGGTCCTGATCGGCGGTTGGCCCCTGCTCCTGTCGGCCCCCGTAGCGGCCGCGTTCGCCGTGGGCGTGTACACGGTGGTCGCCTACCGCCGCGGCGTCGCCGAGGCCCACCTGCTGCTCCAGCCGGCCCGCCGGATCATCTGGCAGCGCCGCGACCAGTCGGGCTCAGAGGCCGAGTGATAGGCGCATGAATCCGGCCATACGGGCGAGGCCGTGGCCCGAGCGGCCCGTGAGCGCAGCGAACAGGAGCGGAGGTACAGCGCCACTGGACTCCCGCCCCGCCGCTGAGGAAGTAGGGTTATCCACATGTGGAAGCTCCTAAAGCGCCGCTGGAAGTACCTGACCGCCCGGCTGGCCGGCCGGCTCGAGGAGAGTGCCGACCCCAAGATCCAGCTTGAGCAGGCCCTTGAGGAGGCCCGCGAGCAGCATCGACGGCTCAAGGACCAGGCGGCCAACGTCATCGCCAACCACAAGCAGACCGAGATCCGGCTCAACCGGTCTCTCTCCGAGTTGGAGAGGGTCAACCGCAACGCCCGCCAGGCGATCTTGATGGCCGAGGAGGCCGCCCAGTCCGGCGATGAGGCCAAGACGGCGTCCTACACGAATGCGGCCGAGCAGTTGGCCGGCCGGCTCATCACCCTCGAGGAGGAGATCGAGAGCCTGAAGAGCCTCCTGTTCCAGACATCCGAGGCCGCCGACCAGGCCAAGGCCGCGGTGTCGCAGAACGCGCTGAGCCTCCAGGAGAAGCTCAGCGAGCGCCAGAAGCTGCTCGGACAACTCGATCAGGCCCGCATGCAGGAGCAGATGAACGAGGCCATGAGCACCCTGTCGGAGGCAGTGGGCGAGGATGTGCCCACCCTGGCCGAGGTCCGGGACAAGATCGAGGCCCGCTACGCCAAAGCCAAGGGCGCGGCCGAACTGGTCGAGGAAGAAAGCACCGAGGGCCGGATGCTGGAGATCGAGGCGGCGGCCCGCAACCAGGAGGCCAAGGCCAGACTCACCCAGATTCGCGAGCAACTCGGGATCGAGGCCTCAGCCCCGCAGGAGATCCCGCAGTCCACCACCAGCGAGGACTGAAACCCAACACTCTCGGGCGTTTCGAATCGGTATGGATCGCGGTCACTCCAGGGGAGCAATCTTGCCGGGGTCCCGACGGCGCTCCGCTCGGCGCCAGGCCTCTTCGAGTTCGCGGCGGTGGTGCTCGGCCCATTCGGCAACCATGCGCTCGGCCCTCGTCGGCAGACGGCCATCCGTGACCTGGAGATCCGCGATGCGCACGGTGGCCTTGTGGCCGCCGTACTCGGCATGAAAGTGCGGCGGCCGGTGGTCCCGGAAGTACATCCGGATCACGATGCCGTAGAAGCGGCAGATCTCAGGCAATCGCAGCGTCCCGCAGCCGCGGGAACAGATCCTCGGGAGCCATCCCCGTGATCTCCAGGTACAGCGCATCGCCGCACATGTCGATGTCGTCGCTCCAGGCGATCGAGCCGGCGGGACCGAGCTGAACGCCGGCGAAGAACGAGTGATCCTCCCAGGCGGCGAACACGCCGTCGCCGGCCAGGTCCGACAGGTCAACCTCGCCCTCGACCCCGTCGTCATAACGAAGCAAGATCCGGTATGGCTCCAAGGCGCGCACCTCAATGGGCACGGGCGTTCTGTCGCTTCGAGACATGAGAACAGTCTATCTTCCGCCGGCCCCGCGCCAGAACGGCCAGCCGGATGACCAACCGGTTGCTCAACAGTCCCCTCCAGCGGCTGTCCGGGTAGGTCGCGTCGCCGCCGACGCTCCGGCGGACCCTGGACGCCGCGCAGGCCCGCCTCGAGCAGACCGGCGCGGCGCGGGCGCAGGTCCGCCACCGCGCAGGCCCGCCTCGTGTCACACGGACGCGCGACCATAGGTTGACGAACTGGCGGCGGACATCCGAGGATGATCGCCCTAGCGTTGCCCATGGTGGGCTTCACGGGAGCACAATCGGGTGGCTGACAAGACGATCAGCGAGTGGCACAGTCAACTCGACGACCACTTCATCGCGCTGCGAAGTGCGCGCGACGCCGTCAGCCCTGGTAGCCCTGTATTCGCGCTTGAGCATGGCCTCGACCTGGAAGGAGAACTTCCCGAGCTTCAGGACGTGGTGCGTGCTGCTGTCGCGGGGAGGCGGCTACCGTGGCACGCGGGATTGCCGCTTGTCGTCTATGCGGCTGAGATCGGCTACCGGTATCAGGGCGACGAGTATTGGCCCGTGTTCGAGGAGGAGACGCCGGGGTGGCAACGCCGCGGCTCGACAGGCCGCGAGTACATCCGCAAGAAATACGAGCTGTTCGCAGCAACCTACGGTGGAGCACACCCCTCGGGAGTGTGGGCCAGGTGGTTCAAGAACATCGCGTGGCCGATCACCCACGCGGTCCTGCCGGCTGACCTCCAGAGACACCTAGCCCGCCTGCTCTCCGACTATCGCCATGAGTTCACCGCGGAACTCTTGGAGGATCATGACGCGCTGGGAGAGCGGCTGGCGGCCTACAGCGGCGGTACCTCGTCGCGGTTTCGGAAGTTCGCGGAGAACACATCGCTGTTGGGATTGGTCGCAGGCTCCCTTCTGCTTGGCGACGAAGACGAGACGCCACTGCTCAGTGCGGACGTGCTGCACCGGATCGTGGCCGACCTGAGCCATGAGCGGCAGGCAGGCGCCTGGCTACGGAATGCTAAGCGGACAGCCGTTCAGGTGCGACGGAAGGGGCTACTTGGTCGATCGATGGGAGCACGGCCCGCGTCGCTGGAACTGGACAAGCGAGGGGTGAGGCTGGAGTCGGCTCTGTCGCTTCGTCAGTCTCACGATGGCTGGACCGTCTACATCGCGGTTCCGAGTTACGAGCCGCTTGTCCGCCAGTTCCCATCGATACGCGGCGAAGTGGAACGGCTCCGTTGCAGCATCGAAGGAGTGCCAGGCTTCCGTGCTCGGGGAAGCCTGATGTACCAGCAAGGGCCAATGCCATTGACAGCAATGCCACCCCCGATGCTGTCGCCCATCGCAGTCGAAGGCGCCTCCGAGTTCTTGTCCCAGCTACTGGTTGACCACTGTCGGATCTCCGCTGAGCCCTGGCTGTTCCGAATCGGGGAGACAGGTCTGGCGACGCAGGCACGGACGAACCGCGTCCGGCCGGGCCAGGACTACATCTTGCTCCAGGGGGCAGCACACGGGGTAGGCGGATTGGTGGATGCGACCGTGATCGATCTTCTCACGCAAGGAGTCAGCGGCCTGCGGTTCAGCGTTCCAGATGGAGTTGATGACGCTTTCCTCGAAGCGATGCGCCAGATGGGACTGAGCCTTGTTTCGGAGGTTGCTGTCTGGCCCGCGGGACTCCCACCGTCGTCGTGGGACGGCGAGGGCCACGCAGCATGGCCGGCCGGCGATAGTCCCGTCTTGGGTGTCCGAAGCCAGAGACGGGTTGGAAAGTGCGTTGTTTCCACATCGGAGGATGTGGTCCAGTTCCCGTGGCCAGACGCGGGGGACAGGGCCTTTGTTCAGCTAACGAACCTGGAGATCGGCACTCATCGTGTCGAGGTTGTGCTACTGGATGCGGATGAACCGCCGCAAGCGGTAGCACAAGGCCAGATCATGGTCCGAATACTGGAGCCTGTTGACAGCACGTCGGCAGCGAGTGCCCGGCAGGGGATTCAGACGTGGGTTCATCCCGCGCGGCCAACTCTTGAAGAACTGTGGAGCGGAACGGCGGCCCTCGTTGTCGAAGGGCCGCAGGGTGAGAAGGCCCACTTCAAGATGCGCTTGATGACCCGCGGCGGACGGAAGACCCTCGCCAAGACATCATTTTCGTCGGCGTTGCCTGTGAATGAGGCCCGATGGCACGAACTACTTCGAGCGGCTCAAGGAAACTCGCGACTTACATCGACGGTAGGCCGAGCCGAGGAGATACTCATTGTTGCCTCCAACCCAGTCCTTGGACGTGCGGAGATCAGGGCCGAGCGTCCCTTCGAACCACTCAGGTGGAGCACCGGATACGACCGTGACGGCGCGTACGCCCGCCTCATCGATCACATGGGCAGCGATGACCTTCAGATTCGATACTCGGATGTGACTACGCCAGCCGAGTTAGTCCAGATTCGTCATAGCGACGGCGAGAGGATCAGATCCGAGAATGGGGCCCTCGTCGTTGCGCTCGCTGACGGCATGCAGGCGGCTGTTGTTCTTCGTCCACATGTGAGCGGTGGCTTTGAATCACTCCGTAAGCTCAACATACGGCCATCCCTGCAGACCGGAAGCCGCTCGGCTGCTTCCGTCCACCGCATGATCGAACTCGCAAGGATCTGGACTTGGCTTGCGGTGCCTCCCGACCAGTACGCCGCCATGCTGCAGTCGCAGGTCAACGATGCGATAGTCGCACGTACGAGTGGCATGATCGCCTACGGCAAGTGGTGGGAAGTTGAACGGGAAGTGCTGTCTGGGCGACGTGTGTCGCGCGAACGGCTTCTGTCTGCACTCGGACGTTCACCAGCGGAGCGTGCGGCAGCGACTCAACTCATTGATATCGCGCCACAGGTTGGCGCGAACTCAGGCCATCGCACAATCGAGTTCGCCCAGGCGCTCAACGCTTACGGATGGCAGGCCTTCACAGAGTTCGCTGAACCCATTCTCCGTCTTGCCACCGCCCCCGGGGCAATCGATCTGACCCACTCCCTCTCTGCCGCAGCGATCGACGCCGTCATCAGGAAGCCAGCGCTTGTTCGTCTCGCGCGCTGCTTCGCCGTTGCGGTCTGCGATTCCGATCAGGACCCGGACGCCTCGCTACTCGCGGAGTGGCCATGGGAATAGCGCAGCTCCATCGAGACGATGTCGTGGCGGCCACCGTTGAGGCGCTTGGCTTGGACGCAGCGGCTGCCGACTTGGAAACCCCAGAGGTCCTTGCCGCCATCGTGCGGCGAGCCGCTTCATTCCTCTGTCCGATCACTCCAGGTGCCTTGGCGCGCAGCGTCGGGGAGTGCCTCGACGGACTTGTTTCCAAGGACCAGCCCGCAACTCCCGGCTCGCTCGTGGGGGCCATGCTGGAGGAGCTGGTCGCCTACGGGGACCTCGTCGAGGCCCCGATCGAAGACGATCAGAGTGGCATCTCACGGCGGCTGCTCTTCCTGGCTCAGCCGTCGTACGTGCCTCTATCCTCCGGACTCTGCCTCCTGGTCGGTATCCGAGCAGACGGCCTCCCGATCGACGATGGGTCGCTCGATGACCGAGTTGACTACTACAACCACACGCGACGGGTGACGCTCGAGAGCGATGAGGAACCGGCCGATGTGCTGGGAAGCCTGGGGCTCCGCGAGTTGAATGACCAACAATGGATCAAACACCCGACACAGATCGCAGCGGCTGCTCTTGTCAAACAGTATTCGGCTCGACTAGCTGCGGCCAGCGCTTCAGGCTCGATGGAAGACGTCCGGATTCTCGATCCCACGACTCCGGTGACGTACTACCGGGGCCGCTGGCGCGTTCCCACCCAGGGTGACAACGGCAAGTTCGTTGGGCGACGCCCCATACAATTCGGAGCAGATCAGTGGTGCTACTGCGACCTCGTCGACGGGGAGGTAACGAGCCTCGTTGATCTTCCGGCGGAGGACCGTCTGGGCCGAGGATGCGACGAAGCTTGGCACCTACAGGCTGCGATCGACTCTGTAGCGGGGACACCCCAGCTTCTGCGAGTGCGACCTGGGAGAATCGCGGGCGAGGTCGTCATTGAGTTCCAGTCACCAATTCCGTCGTGGAGCCAACGCCGGCTTGACGCTCTTGGCCAGCCACTGGGACGCCAGCCGGGGAGCCTCTTCGCCTACAAGCTCTCCGACGACCTGCTTGATCAGGAACTCGCATTCCTCGAAGAAGCGATGTGGCTTCAAGTACAGCAAGCAGGAGAGGCAACGTGAGATCCGAGGCACTCACGATCGGAAAGACCATCACTGAGATCAGGCGCGCGCTCAAGGACTACATCGAGGCGACCTACCACATCAGCCATCCGATCCTTGTGGAGCAACGGAAGCAGTTGCTTGAAGAGCCTGGCGCCATCTATCAGGCACCCTTTCTCGAGAGCACACCTCGCTACAAGGCGGGCCAGGCGCTCGCTGACCTACAGATCCACGACGCCGCCAAACAACTACTGCTGGCCATGGCTGAACCCACCGAGTCTCGCGGTCCTCTCATCCATGACCCGCCATACCGACATCAGGCAGCCGCTATCGAGGCGACCGTGTCCGATGGAATGAGCCTTGCACTCACTACCGGGACGGGCTCGGGCAAGACTGAATCATTCCTTCTACCCATTCTGTCGAAGCTGGCGATTGAGTCAGCGACGCGGCCGGAATCGTTTGTTCAGCCATCCGTACGGGCGGTGTTGCTCTATCCGATGAACGCCCTCGTGAACGATCAACTGGGACGCCTGAGGCGCTTCTTTGGTGACGCGGCGGTCTCGGACATGTTCATGGAATGGTCCAAGCGTCCTGCAAGATTCGCCCGTTACACAAGCCGAACCTCCTACCCGGGAGTGCGGACCACAGCGAAGGACCAGGACCGACTTCGACCTATAGGTGAGTTCTACGTTGACCTGATCGACCGGGCATCGGATCCTGACGACCCAGACGCTGAGGCAGCCGCACACCTACTAGAGAGCCTGCAAACACGCGGCAAGTGGCCGGCCAAGCCAGATCTCAGGTCTTGGTATGGGCGACCAGGCCAGCGATGGCGGGACCGGACGGGGCGATACCAGCGAGCGGTCATGCAAACTCGGGATGTCGAGTTGATCACCAGGCACGAAGTGCTCGCCAGCCCACCGGACGTTCTTGTAACCAACTACTCCATGCTCGAGTACATGCTCATGCGGCCCCTGGAACGGCCAATCTTTGAGCGCACGCGCGACTGGCTAGCTGCTCATGAAGACGAGCGGCTGATGCTCGTGGTCGACGAGGCGCACCTGTATCGAGGCGCTGCAGGAGCCGAGGTCGGACTGCTCTTGCGGAGACTACGGGACCGGCTTGGCATTCCGCGAGACCGTCTCCAGGTCATCTGCACAAGCGCGAGTTTCAACGACCGGGACTACGCGGCGGAGTTCGCCGCCGAACTCTGCGGCACGGATCCAGACGCCTTCGTGACCCTGACCGGTGACCTTGCGCTCCGGGAGCGGTCAGGACCAGGGAGCAACGAGGACGCATCAGTTCTCGCGAGTGTCTCGCTTTCTGACTTCTATGGCGCTGAGTCGGACGAGGAGCGACTAGAGGTGCTCTCAGACCTGCTGGCATACCGAGGTGTCGCGTCGGCGTCGAGCAGTTCGGCGAGCCTCTTCGAGGCCCTACAGGACTTCCCGCCGATGGGCAGCCTTGTGAACATGACGATGCAAGTCGCCGCACCGCTTGAAGAGTTGGCCAGCGATCTCTTTCCCGAGAGCGATCTTGAGATGGCGGACCGAGCGCTCACAACCCTCATCGCGCTTGGAAGTTCCGCACGTCCGGGTCCTACGGACCCCGGACTCCTACCGTGCCGGATCCACGCCTTCTTTCGCGGGCTACCCGGCATCTGGGCATGCCTCGACGAGGCATGCCCAGATCGTGGCGATCTTCCACCCGGACCCGTCGGAAGGACCTGGAGCCAACCTCGCGATTCGTGCCCCTGCGGCACCCGCGTATTCGAACTGTTCACCTGCCGCAACTGTGGGACTGCGTACGCCCGTGCATACACCGACAACGTGGAATTGCCCGACTACCTATGGTCCGAGCCTGGCCAGTCGTTCGAGGCGGCCGAAGGCTACGTCAGTCAACTCTTCGCGCTTGATCTACTTCTAGAGCCTCCAACGGCTTCTGATGTCGAGCCGGCCGACCTCGATTTGATGACGGGTCGTCTTAACACCCCGCGGCTCGGCGAGCGGGTCAGGCGAGTCTTCCTGCGCCGAGATCGACTTGTCGAGCCGTCCCAGAGCGAAGATGACCAGCACGCCAGCCCGGGAGAGTTTCGGCCGTGCGGAGTCTGCGGTGACACCGCCGCCTTTGGGCGCACGTCAGTCCAGGACCACCAAACGAAGGGCGATCAACCCTTCCAGGCGCTCGTCGCGCGGCAACTGCAGGTTCAGCCGCCGGGCCTTCAGGCTGCGAGCAGCTTTGCGCCGTTACAGGGTCGGAAGGTCCTAGTCTTCTCTGACTCTCGCCAGACCGCAGCTCGGCTGGCGCCGAACCTCCAGGACACCTCGATGCGCGACGCTTTGCGTCCGCTCATCCTGAGCGGCTGGAAGGATCTTGCGGGGGTTCCGGGCGTTGAGGACCGTATGAGCCTCGATGACCTGTTTCTCGCTGTGCTGCTGTCCTCGCAGCAAATGGGCGTCCGGCTGCGACCCAAGCTAAAGGGCACGGAGTCTCTACACATCACTCGCGCGGTCACTCAAGCCCTCGAACGCGGCGTACTGTCGAATCAAGCAGAGGTGCTCAATCTCATGATGGATGTCCGAGCAGAGAATCCCCCTGAGGCGCTACTACGGGCAATTCACGAGACTCTCACCAGCAAGTACTTCGGCATGCAATCGCTTGCTCTCGCAAGCCTGCGAGAAAGGGGAACGCTCACTCCCGATCTTCGAGATCTCCGCGACCTGCCAGGGATCGCAGGTCCTACTGAGAAGATCGCGTTAGCTCGCCTTTGGCTCACTGCCTGGTCCAGGAACGGATATTGGTTCCGAAGCATGACACCAAGCTTCTGGAAGACGAGTCAGGGCGTACGGCCACACGCAGGCAATTTCGCGAGGCTCGAACGCTGGCTGAACAATCGTGATGCGGTCAAGGACTTCAAGAAGTCGTGGCTGCCGACATTGCTAGAGCTGTTCGCCGAGAACGTCGCGCCGAAGTCGTACAGACTGTTGGCCCAGAATCTAGCGCTCGACCTCAGCCCCGAATGGGGGTATTGCCAACGGTGCCGCTCGACGCTGCGACCGTTCCCCGGATCGACAAGGTGCACGACTTGCGGCCGTCCTGACACGGTGGTCGTGATCGATCCCAATTCAGATCCCGTCTTCGCCGCAAGGAAGGGCTACTACCGCGCAAGCTCCCTTCGAGCACTCGGACCCCTACAGGAGCCACCAGTGGCACTCATCGCTGCGGAACATACAGCGCAGTTGAATGCGGCTCAGGCTGACGAGGTGTTCTCGCGTGCCGAGCAGTATGAACTCCTGTTCCAAGATGTGGACATCGGCTTGCCTGCACCGGGAGAACAACCGCGCACTGCCATAGACGTTCTGTCATCGACCACAACGATGGAGGTGGGGATCGACATTGGCGCACTGTCAGGGGTGGCTCTACGGAACATGCCACCAGCTCGCTCGAGCTACCAACAGCGGGCTGGCCGAGCAGGCCGGCGAGGCAACGCTGTAGCCACCGTGCTCGCCTTCGGGAGCGCGGACAGCCACGACGAACAGTACTTCCGCGAACCACAGGCGATGGTGCGGGGACCAGTCGAGGATCCGACGCTGACACTCGACAACGTCGCGATCGCCCGGCGGCACGTGACCGCCTATCTCTTCCAGCGGTACCACGAATCTCGTCTGCCTCATGTCGCTCCGGAAGAGCAGCCTCATCTGTTTGAGGTGCTAGGAACGGTCCAAGACTTCCTCGGCGAGAACTCAACACTCAACCGTCGAGACTTTGAGGCGTGGCTCTGCGAGAACGAGCGCGAGTTGAGGGAGTCGATACAGGACTGGCTTCCTCAGTCTCTGACGCAGGCAGATCGTGAGGATCTGCTCGAACAGTTGGTGCACGCGACCCTGCAGGTCGTCGACTCTGCCTTGCCATCCGATGACGCAGCAGGTGGGGATTCCGAAGGGGCATCGGCGAGCATGGGGGTGCACGGAGTAGCCGAGGGCCAGGACAACGAACTGCTGATTGAGGCTCCTCCCGAAGTCGATGAGGAGCCCAGCACGGCGGTCCGGTCTGCGACAAACCTGCTAGATCGCCTGCTCTACAAGGGAGTTCTCCCGCGATACGCCTTCCCAACAGACGTTGTGTCCTTCCACGTCTTCGACCGCAACCGATCAAGCCGGTTTCGGCCGATGTTCGAATATGCACCGGACCAAGGGCTGCCGGTGGCCCTCACGCAGTACGCGCCAGGCAAGGAAGTATGGATCGACGGGAAACTCTGGAAGTCCGGTGCGCTCTACTCGCCGATGCGATCCGATCGTTTCGATGCCTGGCAGGAACGCCGTCTGTACTTCGAATGCCGTATCTGCCGGTACGCGGCGACTTCAAGTCATGAGGACGCTGACCGCGGCGAGAAGCGCAACTGCCCAGCCTGCGGAACTGAAGGGACGTTCGGACCTGCCAAGAATTGGATACGGCCACCTGGTTTCGCTCATCCGCACACCCTAGAGGAAGGGACATCACCCGAAGACCAACCAGAAAGGAGCTACGCGACTCGCGCAAGGCTCGTAGCCGAGGGCCCGGCTGACCCAGAGCGCTGGCAAGCGATCACACCTCGGCTCAGGAAGTACTTCCACCGCACTCACCTGCTCGTTACAAACAGTGGACCCGGACGAGAGGGCTACACCTACTGCACACAGTGCGGCGTCATCGGGCCAACAGCTCACCCGTCCAGCCACCTAACGGGTGAGCATCCAAAGCCATATCCGGACGATCGTCGGCCCAACTGCACAGGGTCAGCAGCCACGTCGGGCCTTGTGCTCGGCACGGACTTCATCTCAGATGTTCTTCTCATTGGACTACAAGCTGCGAGCCCGGTGACACTTCAACCCGGGTACCTCGCGACAGATGTCGCCCTCCGCACGCTGGCAGAGGCGTTGACGATTGCTGCTTCACAGACGCTTGAGATCGAACGAGCCGAGTTGCAGGCCGAATACCGCCCGGCACTCACTCCCGGCGGACATGCCGGCCTTGAAGCCGAGGTCTACATCTACGACACGCTCGCAGGGGGTGCCGGATTCTCCCAACGCGTCGGGGATATGGGGCGGCAGGTCTTCGAGGACACACTCCTGCTGCTGCAAGAATGCCCGTCGAATTGTGACCACTCGTGCTACCGGTGTCTTCGGAGCTTCAAGAATCGCTTCGAACACGATCTGCTCGATCGGCACATCGGTGCGAGTCTCCTCCGCTACCTGCTGGACGGCACCGAGCCCTCTCTTGACAAGGCTCGGCTCGAGACCTCCACAGATCGTCTATTCGCCGACCTGGAGCGTCTGGGGACCGACGGAATCGAGTTCTACCGGAACGCCGTAGCGGACGTACCGGGCATCGGAGGCATCGAGGCACCGATCCTCGCCCGTCATTCAGCCGGAGATCTCATTGTCGGCGTCCACCCCCCACTCACACCGGGCGTCGCCGCCGAGGACCGCTTGCGAGACGCCGCCGAGTTCAGCACTACTATTCCAGTCCACCTCACTAACGAAATCCTGATCACCCGGAATCTTCCGCGAGCTAGTCAATCCGTCCTGGCCGCGCTCGGCCGATGACGGAGCCGGACTCCTTCGAGACAGCGATCAACGTCTCCGGCTCCTGGCCCACGCCGCCGACCCTATGGAGTTTCTCGGCGCTTGAGGAAGTAGCTCTGTGTCCGCGGCGATACGCGCTGAAACGCGCCTCATACCCGAGTCTCTGGAATCGCCCCGGCTACCCGGAGCGCGTCAGCGAGGCCGGCCTCGTCGGCGTAGTCGTGCACGAAGCTGTCCAGATCGTCCTGCTGGCCCTCAATCGAGCCGGATGCACCTCCTTAGCCGAGAAAAAGGCGGTTGAAGTTGTTCGCCGTCTAGGTGGCTACAGCGAGATCGCCGCACGAGCACTCGACGCGCATCTTGAGAAACTGGCGCCCAATCCGCGCATGTCCTCACATGTTGACCGCCTGCGTCAGCGCTTGGGGCACCGTTGCGCAGAGATGCGGCAAGCGATACAGGCACTCGTTTCACAAAGCCCCATCATCCACACCAAGCCGGATGTGGCTAGAGCGCGATCTGCTGATCAACCAGTTAGCAGCCGCCTGGCGGTCGGCACGCATCCTGAAGCAACGCTCGTTGCCCAAGAAGACCGATTCATGGGCCGCATCGACCTGCTCGCCGTCCATCCAAACCACGTCGACATCATCGACTTCAAGACCGGCGAGCATTCCAAACGGCACACTCGACAACTGCAGCTGTACGGACTGCTCTGGCTGCTCGACAAAGCAGCAAACCCCAACTGCCTCCCGGTCCGGTCGCTAACGGTCGCATACGTAAACGACCGTGCGGCCGTGACAGTACCCGACGATTGGGAAGCGTTGCGGGCGGGACTGCACAACGAGATTGTTGCTGCCGATGATCTCGTGCGGCAGAGGCCGCCACTAGCATCGCCGTCCGCCGAATGCTGGCATTGCCCAGTTCGGCAGATGTGCGATGAGTACTGGCAGTCAGAGTTCGTTGACAAGGATCCTCGACTGATCGTGACAGATGCTGAAGTTCGGATCCTGTCAAGAAATGGGCCTACCAGCTGGCGGGGCGCGAAGAGGGTTGATGGTACCGACGTGCTGGTGCGCACGAACGACAATGCAGACTTCCAACCCGGAAGGAGCGTGCGGATTCTAGATCTGCTGGCCAGCGAGAGCGAAGACCTTGATGGTCTGATCTTGACGCTCACACAAAGTTCTGAAGTCTTCGGACCAGTCGATGACCGGCGTGCTCCGTGAACCGCTCCCTAGGGGCCATCGGCAGGTTCCGGGATGTCTGGCAACTGGACCCGTGCTCCGTGCCGCACAGGTCGATCCAAGCGATGCTCTCGAAGCTCGGCGAGCACGTCCTTCGAGAGGATTCTCTTGTGCAACCATCGCTCACGCCACCAGACACAGATGCGCTTGATGTCGTTAGATGCGTTGCGGCGGAAGAGGTAGCGCGGTTCTTGGTCCACCCCTAGCAGATAGGGGAGCAAATTGTCGACGAGCACGACTCCGTACACGAGCCGGGGCCTGCGGTGACGTAGGAGTTCGTCAGATGGCCAACCGAGAATGTCAAGCGCCCCCCGGATCTTCCGGAGCTTCGGATTCACTCCCTCCCCAAAGATGCTATTGACCCGGGCTCCTTTCCTGCTCTCCTCCGCCAATCGCACGAGAGCCTTGACAGACACAGCAGACAGGTGGGCGGTACCGAACGACCGGGATCGGCCGAGCCGCCTAAAGACAATGTCGTCCCGAGCGTTGAGCACCTCACGGGGCAGCCGTAGTCGGTTGTACTGGCTGGAGTTGGACCCATACAGAGACGTCGTTCCCACATATACAAGGTTCGAGCGTCGTTTGATCGGCCTGCCAGCGAGTGACGAGGCGATCTGACTGGCATAGCTGGAGTACCGCCGGTGATACTCACTAACGACTGTGGGGCTCACGGCGAGCATGCCGACCAGCTTCCCACCGACTAGAGCGTTGTACGGGGGCAGAGCACCGCAGACGGTGAGGTCGGCGATCTCCGTTCCCACAGCCTCGGCTTTGGCACGACGCAGAATCACTGAAATAGCCCTTTGTGCCATCTTGTCCTCAAGTGCTGACTGCAGTCCTGAGCGAGTCGGTGTCGGAGTCAAGTACGGGACTAGTGCTCTGCGAGCAGAGAGCAGTTCAGCTAGAGCGAGACAACGTTTACTTCGAAACAGATGCGATTCGGCCCGCTCAACCCAGGCGTCCACACTGGTGGGGTCCTTGGGGCTGCCAAAGTCCGACCTCCGAGCAAACCGCTCATGGTTCCGCCTCCGTGCGACAGCTTCCTTCTGGAGCTTCTCGATGCAGTCAGCGGTCGGCTCCTCCCACAGGCTCGGCCAGTACAGACCGTCCTCAATCAGGTCGTCTAGGTGGATCCCATCCAGACCCTCATTCAGCCGCCGCATCAGCCATCTGGCCCACCTGAGATCTCCGTTGGCGCGTAGGTGTCGAACAACCTCCCGCGGCTGCCATCCGATCCAGTCGTCGCGCTCGGCGATTTGGATGATCGCGCTGCCGAGGGCGGCGATTCCGATCACCGGATGAAACCGCGCAGCGCCATCTCGTACCAGAATCAGCATTGTTCGTCCCGGTGTACTCGCGAGCTGGTTGGTCCACGTGTGACGGAAGTAGCGCCATATGTCGAGCAGCCGCAGTCCGGTGTGATCGCACCGGTCGCTTCTGTATATGACTTGGACGTAAGGATCTATGGTGTCTGCGGTTGCTCCCTTCGATGCAAGAGAATCAGCGAGTTCAGCCCCGTCCCGCATAAGGCTGAAGATGGACACGAAGTTGCCCCCAAACTGCCGAGGTCGTTCCATTCGTTCGATGAACCGCCGTACGGAAGGAGTTGCGAGTTGCTCATCGCGTTTGAGAAGTTCCTGATCGCGAACCCGTTCCTTCTCGGCGACTGGATCCGATTCAACGTCCGGCGCGAGCACGGAGAGACCCTCCCCGTCCACTCTGAGGCGCCACCCCTGAGCTACCAGGTCCACCAGAACACTGAGAGCAGCATCCAGCGCGGTATCACCGACCGAGGGCCTCGTCGCGATCGAGGCCGAGTGCCCCAACGCACTCGCAGCATCTAGGAAGGCCCTCTGGGTAGTCCGTGACGCATCCGACGGTATAGGAAGCGAGTGCCAGGTGTCACTCATGCCTGGGCGTTGAAGAAGCTCGCCATCACGTCTGACCAAGCCTGTCTGTATCGGCGACGCGCAGCACGGCCCGCCTTCCGGGGATCGAGCCATTCAGCCCGTGCGGCCGCAAGAACCGTCAACGCCACATGAGTAGCGACAGCCTGGTCAGACTCCGCTTCGCTTGTGGCGAGTGGTCCATACAGGTCGCGGTATAGGGGATGCCGGATGTTGAGTGCCACAACCAGTCTGCCTCTCCGTACGGCTGTCTCGAATGCTGCCGTAGTTGGCAGTTCCCCAACGACTAGCTGATACGGGCAGTCAATGGAGCGCGTGGCGTCAAGCGGCGCGAGAGCCTGTTCGAGTTCGAGTGACGGAGGCTCAGGATTCCTCGGTAGCGGCGGCAGCGCGACCTCAGCGCGGGCCGCCCGTCCCTCGGCGGCGCCGAGAGGCGCAGAGACCTTGAGGAGCTCGAACCGGCGTCGGACTCGACCGTTGAGAGCACGGCCAATCGGTTCGAGGTCAGGAGCGAGCAGATCAAGCAGTTCCTGCGATGGCACAATGGACTGCTTGGTATGGGTCAGACCGAACAGTTCATCCAACACGGGTTCGAAGCAGACCTCACACCGCCACCAGTCGTCGTAGTTCTCACGGCGCTTCGTCCCCATGAAGAACCAGCCCCGGTCGATCTCGCGGGCCGCTCGCAGCACCGACACTGGCGAGGAACTCGTGATGCCAAGTTGACGCTTCTCCGAGGCGGCCAGGCTGTGCCACCGCTCAATCGGGAGTTCGCTGAAGCGCACCTTGACCAGGCCCCTGCCCTCGGCCGCCTCAACGCGGTAGATCAGCGTGTCGCCGAATTGTCGAGCCCCCGCCAGCCGACCGACGCTGTCAAGCATCAGCGGATCGATAGGCGTAACAGGAGATTCGTTGACGACTAGATCTACTCCCGCAGCAATGAAGTGTCGGTAGATCCGGCCTAGATCGTCCTTCAGGTGCCGGACGACGGTGGATACTCGCTTGTACTCCACACGGTCGCATCTCAGCAGCCGAACGGCAGTACCGCTTGGCGTGGCAGGGAGGAACGAGCGATCGGCGACCTGGGAGATGGGCGGAAGCGTTCCATGCCGAGTCCTCACGACTTCGTCAACGTCGAGACGGCTCATCCACACGGTCGGGCCAGTCCACGAATAGACCTCTACGCGCCTTGCTCGACTCAAGGCTCCGTTCGGCAGTCCCATCCCATAGCGGCCCAACGATGACCGGTCTCCGAACCTTGTCGAGCCACCGAAGGCCAAGGCTGTAGCAAGCGTGTCCTTCTCCATGCCGGACCCGTTGTCCAACACGGTGATCTCGATCGGAAACTCGTGATCCCGACCGGCTGCAACCTCGACCTGCACCTCCGTTGCGTCCGCCTGAAGCGAGTTGTCAATGAGTTCGGCTAGTGCGAGTGCTGTCGTCTTGTAGCCACTGTCACGCGTGGCAACCAAGAAGTTGGCCGGATCAACCATGGAGAGACGTTGGCCACGCGGCTTGGATGGCATCTTCGTCTCGTCTTGCCCACGCAACTGCGTCGCTGTCACCACAGGTCAGTCCCCTCTCGTGCGCGTATGTGCGATTTGACGTGATAGATACGTTATTGATATGTGATTATCCCACAGTAGCACTGTGAGTGTCGCAATCGGGTGACCAAGACCAATCTGGCTGACAGACGCCTTACCCATCTCGAAGTGTGCTCAGGAGTTGGGCAGGACCACTAGGTCGTTGGCGTGGATCACCACGTGGGGCGCGCCCGCTGGTAGGTCCTCGCGCCGGCGGCCGGCGGCGGTGCGCAGGTCGTCGCTGCTGTGGCGGGCCAGACCCTTGGCGAAGACGTCGCCTCCCGTCTCGCGCACTTCCACAGGAGCGCCGGCGTCGAAGGAGCCCGACACCGACCTGACGCCGATAGCCAGCAGGGACTTCCCCCGCTCCAGTGCGGCCCTCGCTCCGGAGTCCACCGCGATCTCGCCCTGCGAGCCCACCGCGAAGCCGATCCACAGTTTGCGGGCCGGCAGTCGCTGGGCCGAGGCCCGCACCAGCGTGCCCACCCCGGCAACCCCGGCCGAGGCGTCGGCCAGCACACCGGGCCGCTTGGCGTCAGCGATCACGGTGGGCACCCCCGACAGCGACGCAACCCGGGCCGCGGTGAGCTTGGACGCCATGCCACCGCTGCCCCGCTGCGTCCCCGCGCCACCGGCGGCGCTGGTGAGGAAGTGGTCGAACTCGACGATCTCCTCTATCAGCGAAGCGTTCGAGTTGCGGCGGGGATCCTCGGTCAGCACCCCCGCGGTGTCGGTCAGCAGCACGAGCAGGTCGGCCTGAACCAGGTTGGCCACCAGCGCGGCCAACCGGTCGTTGTCGCCCCACCGGATCTCGTCGTCGGCCACCGCGTCGTTCTCGTTGACGATGGGCACCACGCCCAGATCGAGGAGCTTGCGCAGGGTCGACGCGGCATGCACGTACTGGCTGCGGATCACGAAGTCGAGGGGGACCAGCAGCACCTGGCCGGCCACCACGTCCAGACGGCCGAACACCTCCCGGTACATGCCCATGAGCGCGCTCTGGCCCACCGTGGCCACCGCCTGCAGCGTCTCCATGCTCGCCGGCCGCCGGTCGCCGCCCATTCCCAGTTCGGGCAGCCCGGCCGCGATGGCACCGCTGGTCACCACGACCACCCGGTTGCCGTGCGACCTGAGATCCGCCACCTCCGAGCAGAACTTCTCCACGGAGGCGCGGTCGATGGCACCGGCTGCGTCGGTGATGGAGGACGTCCCGATCTTGGCCACGATCGTGCGGCCCGCGGCCCGTGTGCCGGCGTCGACCGTCGTGTCGCCCGCGGCGGTCATCGGTCGGACCTGCCAGTGCCGCTGCAGGCGGCCTCGTGCTCACGAGAGTCCCTCGCGCCGAGATGGGGAGCTTCCCGCTCCTGTTCGCTGCGCTCACGGGCCGCTCGGGCCACGGCCTCGCTCAGCGTTCGGCAAGTCTCGGGCGCATTCATCGCGCACCCGCTCGGCCTCTGGCGGCGGCCTCGGCGTCATCCTGGTAGGTGAAGGTGAAGTCGCCGATGCGAACCTCGTCGCCGTAGGCCGCGCCGGCCCGGGCCAGGACGCGCTCCACCCCGAGGCTGCGCAGCCGATCCTGGGCATAGGCCAGAGCGCCGGGATCGGTGAGGTCGCTCAGGGCTACCGCCCGGGCCGCGGCCCGTCCCTCCACCGCCCAGACGCGGGCGTCGATGCGCCGGACCGTCACCTCCTGGGCAGACGGCAGAGGTCGATGCACGACCGGAACTTCGAGAACCGGCTCGCTGGTGCGGGCCTCGGTCACCATCCGGCTCAACTCGCCGAGCACTTCCGGCACGCCTTCACCGGTAGCCGAAGACAGGCGCCCGACCGGCCCCGAGCCGCCCGTCGACCCCGAGCCGCCCGTCGACCCCGAGCCGCCCGTCGACCCCGAGCCGCCCGTCGACCCCGAGCCGCCCGTCGATCCCGAGCTAAACGCCTCTGTGGGCGCGGTGTCGGCTCGGCTGCCCACAACCAGCCGGGGCCTCCGCAACAGCTCGGGGCGGTACCGGCCGAGCTCCTGCAGCAGCACGGCCAACTGATCGGCGGGCGGGCAGCCGGCCAGCTCGCACAGGTCGATCAGCACGAGCAGCACCCGGGCCCGCTCCACATGACGCAGGAAGCGGTGGCCGAGGCCGCGGCCCTCGCTGGCGCCCTCGATCAAGCCCGGGATGTCGGCCAGCACCATCTCGAACTCGTCGTCGAGCCGGACCACCCCCAGGTTGGGCTCCAGCGTGGTGAACGGGTAGTCGGCGATCTTCGGCTTGGCCGCCGACACCCGGCTGATGAACGTCGACTTGCCGACGTTGGGGAAGCCGACGATGGCCACATCGGCCAGCAGCTTCAGCTCCAGGCGGAGCCAGCGACGCTCGCCGAACTCGCCCTGCTCCGCGAAGGCGGGGGCGCGCCTGCGGTTGGAAAGGAAACGAGCGTTGCCCCTGCCGCCCTCGCCGGCGGCCGCCGCCAGCCAGCGCTCGCCGTGAGCCGACAGGTCGGCGAGCTGTGAATGGTCGCCGTGGTCGAGCACCACGGTGCCGACCGGGACCTTCACGTCCAGGTCGTCGCCCCGGGCCCCGTGGCGGTTGTTGCCCGAGCCGTGCTTGCCGTTGGTGGCCCGGCGATGAGGATGGTCGCGGAAGGCCAGAAGTGAGGCGACGTTGCGGTCGGCCACCAGCCAGACGTCTCCCCCGCTGCCGCCGTCGCCACCCGAAGGGCCGCCCCGGGACACGTGAGCCTCCCTGCGGAACGCGACACACCCCGCTCCCCCATCACCCGCGGTGACATGAAGGTTGCACTCATCAACAAACCCGGACACCCAATAAAGACTAAGCGGAGGCCCTCCCGACTGGACCGACCGCAAGGATGGCCCGGGATCGGCTACCGGACGCGACCGGAGAGGCCGGGGGGTGGCGGCGAGTCCGGGCGACCGACGATAGGGCGAAGCCCTGTCGGCCGAACGGGGCTCGACGACAGGACCCGCCGGCCGGGCAGCCCCGCTATTCAGACTTCGCCCGGAACGACCTCGACCAGCTTGCGGCCATGGCGGGAGCCGTAGCGCACCACGCCGTCGGCCTTGGCGAACAGCGTGTCGTCGCCGCCCTTCCCCACGTTGGTTCCCGGATGGATCCTCGTGCCCCGCTGGCGCACGAGGATCGCCCCGGCCAGGACCCGGCCCCCGTCGTACACCTTCACACCGAGGCGCTGCGCGTTCGAGTCGCGGCCGTTGCGGGTGGATCCTCCGCCCTTGGTCTTGGACATGTCGAATCAGCCCTTCCGGATGTCGGTGATCTCGAGGGTTGCCAGCGTCTGGCGGTGACCCCACCGGCGCCGCTGGTTGCTCTTGGACTTGTAGGTGAAGCCGCGGATCTTGGGGCCGCGATGCTCGTCCACGACGATCGCGGTCACGCTGGCGCCGACGAGGTCCGCCGGCGTGGCCAGGACCGCCGCACCGTCGACCAGCATCACAGGCCGCAGCGAGATCTCCGAGCCGGGCTCGGCGACGCGCTCGACCTCGATGGTGGAACCCTGCTCGACGCGGTACTGCTTCCCGCCGGTCTCTACGACTGCATACATGACCACCAGAGGGTACCTCCGCCCGCCTCCTGAACCACTGCTTGATGTGGCTAGTCCATGAGGTCGGCCAGCAGGCGGTAGCCGCGGCCCGAGCAGTCCCCGCAGATGTCCGACAGCGACTCGAGGAGTCCCTCCCCGCTGCGCTTGCGGGTCATCTCCATCAGCCCTAGACCGCTGATGTCCAGCACCTGAGTACGGGTCTTGTCCCGGGCCAGCGCGTCACGGAAGCGCTTGGTGACCTGGGCCCGGTTGGCGGCCAGTTCCATGTCGACGAAGTCGACCACGATGATCCCGCCGATGTCGCGCAGCCGCAGCTGGCGGGCCAGCTCGTCGGCGGCCTCCAGATTGTTGGCCAGCACCGTATCCTCGAGGCTGGACTTGCCGACGTTCTTGCCCGTGTTCACATCCACCACGGTGAGTGCCTCGGTGTGCTCGATGATGAGCGAGCCGCCCGAGGGCAGCCACACCTTGGGCTCGAGAGCCTTCTTGAGCTGCTCGGTGATGTAGTAGCGCTCGAACAGCGGCAGCTTCTCCTTCTTCGTGTCGTAGTGCTCCACCCGGTCGGCGAGTGGCCGGATGATGGACGAGACGTAGCCCGACACCTCGGAATAGAGGGGCCGGTCGTCGATGATCACTCCCCGGTAGTCGGAGTTGAGCTCCTCACGGATCAAGCGCAGCGGTGCCGCCGGTTCCCGGTACAGCAGCGCCGGCGCGGACGAGGACTTGGCCAGCTTGGAGATGTCGTTCCACTGGCCCACGAGGCGGGCCACGTCCCGCTCGATCTCGGCCGCGGTGACCTTCTCGGCCGCGGTGCGCATGATGAGGCCGTGGCCCTCGGGCTTGACCCGCTCGAGGATCGACCGCAGGCGCTTGCGCTCGGAGTCGGGCAGCCGCTTCGAGATCCCGAAGCCCGACGAGTTCGGCACCAGGACCACGAAGCGCCCCGCCAGCGACACGTCCTGGGTGAGGCGGGCCCCCTTCTCGCCGATGGGGTTCTTGGTGACCTGGCACAGGATCGACTGCTTGGGCCGGAGCAGGTCCTCGATCCGCGGCTTCGCCTGGGCGCCGTCACCCGACTCGATGTCCTCCGGGTCGTACTGGACATCGCCCCGGTACAGCACCGCGTTCTTGGGCGTTCCGATGTCGACGAAGGCGGTCTCCATCCCCGGCAGGACATTCTGAACCCGGCCCAGGTAGATGTTGCCGTGGATCTGGCTGACGTCGTCGGCCGGGCGGGACACCCTGAACTCGATGAGGCGGCGCCCCTCGAGCACCGCGATCTGCGTGGCCCGGTCGGAGACGTGGACGCACATGAGGTAGCGGCCCACGGCCTGACCCTTGCGGGTACGGCCCCGCCGCCCCCGCATGCTCTTCTCGTCGAGCTCCACCGGCTCGTCGTAGGTGACCGCCTCCACCACCGCAGGGGCGTGGGACTTCTGCCCGCCGCCCCGGCCGCCGCCGCGCCGGCGCCGCCGCCGCCGGCCGCCGGATCCGGATCCGCCCTCGGAGCCCCGGCCACCGGGTTCTTTCGCGGGCGTAGGCGGTGCCGGACGGGTGTCACCGATCTGCGGCTTCCGCCCGCCCGAGGGGCCCGGGCGCGCCGGCTGGGGCGCCTTGGGTGCAGGCGGTCCGGAGGACTTGGGTTCCTTGCCGCCTGCCTTCTTAGGTGTTTGTGCTCTCTTGTCGGCGGCGCGGGAAGCGCCCGCCGGTTGGCGTTCTTTGGTCATTGTGTTCCTTCGAGTACGCGAACGGGGTCCTCATGGCTCGACTCCCGCTCCTGCGACCGACAACTCGGCGACCGCCAGCGGTTCATGGCGCTCGCCCGCGTCGGTTGTGATCCATTGGTGAAGACGGCACGCCCGCAGCAGTATGAGCGGCGGGTGGAGGCTCGCCAGAAGCTCCCCCGGGCGCACTGCCCGCGGTTGCGTGGCCAGCTCGGCGATGAGCCTCACGCCGTCGTTGATGTTCCCCTGCACCTCGACTGCATGCACGGCGGGCCGGATGTCGTCGATGCTGAGCCGCCCCTTGCGCTCGCGTTGTACGAGCAGCTCGCTGCCATCCATGGCCCGCGTCACCGCCTCCGACACCTCTGGGGCGTCGTTGCCGGTTGCGTCGATCCTCCAGGTACAGCTAGTCACCGCGTGCTGGAGCGACGGCTCGCCGGGGGCGAGTTCGGCCGCGGCCAGCGCTGTCATGCCCGACGGCAGCGACGCGGTCAACGCGCCGACGAGTGTCTCGTTGTCGATGCCGGTCGCCCACACCGGATCGACCTCGACGTCGAGGTACTCGGCGTCGGAGGAGTATCCGGTGGGCAGGGCCAGCCCGAACGCGATCCTCGGCCGGGGGCTGAAGCCGGCCGAGTAGGCCACCGGCACCCGGGCCCGGCGCAGCGACCGCTCCCATATCCGGGCCACGTCGCGGTGCGATGTGAAGCGGACCTTGCCGTGCTTCGAGAAGCGGACCCTGAGGCGCGGACCCCTCATGTCGCCGCCCCCACCGGTTGACCGCGCGCGGTCATGCGAGAGCCGCTCGCGCCGGCACGGGGTGTCCCCCGCTCTTGTTCGCTTCGCTCACGGGCCGCTCGGGCCACGGCCTCGCTCGCGCCGGTCGCGGGGTCGCGGCCCATCCGCTCGGCCTCCGGCGACCGCTCGAGCAGCCGCACCGGAACCTCGCCGCCGTGCGAGAGGTCCATGCCGGTGCCCTGGCTCCCTCCCGCCGGCGGGACGGCGGACGCCACCACATGCTCGATGCCGTAGCCGGTGCAGGCTCCGCAGTCGTAGCACGGCGTCCAGCGGCAGTCCTCCAGCCCGAGCTCGTCGAGAGCGTCCCTCCAGTCCTGCCACAGGAAGTCCTTGTGGAGCCCGGCCGACAGGTGGTCCCACGGCAGCACCTCGTCGAAGGTGCGGTGACGGTGGACGTAGGCGTCGATGTCGATGCCGCAGGCGGCGGCCGCGACCTGCCAGCGCCCGAGGTCGAAGTGCTCGGACCACTCCTGGAACGTGCCGCCGTGGCGCCAGACGTGCTCGATCACCGCCCCGAGGCGGCGGTCGCCCCGGCTGGCCAGACCCTCTGCCAGGCTGGCCGCCGGGTCGTGCCACTTGAGCTGGACGCCCTTGGCCCGGCGCAGGCCGTCGCGCAGCAGGCCGATCTTGCGTCGAAGCTCTGCCTCCGTGTTCTGGCCGAACCACTGGAAGGGGGTGAACGGCTTGGGAACGAAGCCGCCCACCGACACCGTGACCGACGGCGACCGCACGTGGGACCGGCCCAGCGCCACACAGTTGCGGGCCAGCTCCGCGATCCCGAGCGTGTCGGCGTCGGTCTCGGTGGGCAGCCCTGTGAGGAAGTAGAGCTTCATCCGGCGCCACCCCTGCGAGTAGGCCGACTCCACCGCGGAGTAGAGGTCGTCGTTGGTGATGAGCTTGTTGATCACCTGGCGCATCCGCCACGTGCCCGCCTCCGGCGCGAAGGTCAGCCCGGTGCGGCGGGCCCGCTGGATCTGGGCCGCGATCCCCACCGTGAAGGCGTCGACCCGCAGGCTGGGCAGCGACACCGAGACCTGGCCGCAGCCCGCGTCGTTGACGGTGTCGGCCACGACCTGCTCGATGCCGCTGAAGTCGGCGGTGCTCAGCGAGGTGAGCGCGACCTCGTCGTAGCCGGTGCGCCGCAGGCCCTCGCTCACCATGGTGCGGACCTGCTCGGCGGGACGCTCCCGCACCGGGCGGGTGATCATCCCGGCCTGGCAGAAGCGGCAGCCGCGGGTGCAGCCCCGGAAGACCTCGACGTTGAGGCGGTCGTGCACTACCTCGGTGAGCGGAACGAGCTGTCGCTTGGGGTAGGGCCAGTCGGCCAGATCGGCCACCGTGCGCTTCTCGACCACCGCAGGCACGTCGGGGTGGCGCGGCTCGACCGCCACGAGCCGGTCGCCGTCGTAGGCGACGTCGTACATCGACGGCACGTACACGCCCGGCACGCGGGCCAGGGCCCTCAGCACACCGCGGCGGCCTCCCGGACGGCCCGACGCCTTCCAGTCGTGCAGCACCGCCGTGATGTCGCCCACGGCCTCCTCGCCATCACCGAGAACGGCGAAGTCCAGGAAGTCGGCCAGGGGCTCGGGATTGTAGGTGCAGTGCCCCCCGGCGCCGATCAGCGGATCCGCATCGTGCCGCTCCGCGGCTCGGACGGCCACCCCTGCGAGGTCGATGCAGTTCAACACGTTGGTGTAGATGAGCTCGGCCGAGAGGTTGAATGCGATGACGTCGAACAACGCAGCCGGGCGGTGGGTGTCGAGCGAGAACAGCGGCAGCCCCTCGGACCTCATCAGCGCCTCGAGATCGATCCACGGCGCGTAGGCGCGCTCGGCGGCCGCGTCCGGACGCTCGTTGAGGATCTCGTAGAGGATCTGCAGGCCCTGGTTGGGCAGGCCTATCTCGTAGGTGTCCGGATAGGTGAGCAGCCACGACACGATACCGGGTCCGTGGCGAGGGGCCTGCATCCCGTCCTCGCCACCGATGTAGCGGGCCGGTTTGGACACCTGAGGCAGCAAGGGCTCAAGTCGATGCCACAGACTCCTCACTGTCCCAGCCTACTACTGCTGGTTGAGCATCCCTTCGATGTCGAGGCGGCGCCGGTAGACGCCGGCGATGAGCCCGAGCGACGCCATCGTGGTGAGCATCGAGGATCCCCCGTAGCTCACCAGCGGGAGCGGGATGCCGGTCACCGGCATCATACCCATGGTCATGCCGACCGACTGGAACGTCTGGAACAGGAGCATGGCGAAGATCCCGGTCGACATCAGCCGTTCGAAGGGCGTCAGGGCGAGCTGGGCCGTCCGCCAGACGCGGAACAGCAGGATGGCGAGCAGGCCGAGCAGCAGGGAGGCACCGCGCAGGCCCAACTCCTCGCCCGCCACGGTGAAGATGAAGTCGGTCTGCTGCTGGGGCACGAGGTCGGACCGGGTCTGCGTCCCCTGGAACAGCCCCTGTCCCCGCAGTCCCCCGTTGCCGATCGCGATCTGGGCCTGCTCCACGTTGAAGGCGTAGCTGGCCGACTCGTCGGTGACGTCGGACTCGAACAGGTACACGCGCAGACGGGCCTCCTGGTATTCGGCCAACGCATCCGACCGGTACACCCCGACGGTTCCGGCCACCGCGACGACGGCGAGAAGCGCTATCCAGCGGACCTTGATCCCGCTCACCATCACCATGACCAGAGCGATCACCAGGTACACCAGCGTGGTTCCCAGATCGGGCTGGAGAAGCAGCAGGGCGATCGGCGCCGCGGCCAGGGCCAGGGCCAGCAGGACCCGCCTGAGGCCCACCTCCGTCTGGCGGGGTGACAACAGCAGGGCCAGCCCGATGATCACCACGAGCTTGCCGGGCTCCGACGGCTGCATCCTGAACGTGCCGAAGGAGAACCAGCCCTTCGTCCCGTTGACCTCCACACCGATCTGCAGCACCAGCCACAACGCACCCACCATCGCCGCGAAGGCCAGCGGATAGAGCCTTCTCATCAACCTGGGCGGCACGAACGCGGCGCACACCCCGACCACGACGCCCATCACGATGAAGAGCACCTGGCGTTCGAGGAACTCGGTGCTGGGCTCGGTGAAGTCGCCGACTACGCCCCTGGTCGCCGAATACACCAGCATCGACCCCATCGCCGCGGTGGCCAGGGCCGACAGGATCAGGAAGGGGTCGACCAGCAGCCACCAGGGATCGGGAGAGACGTTGCGGCGGGCCGGATCCGTCGCGGTGGCGGTCATAGCAATGCGTCCAGTCCTCGCCGTTCCACGGCCTCCTCGCCGCCGACCAGCTCCGAGCAGTCCTGGGTGAGCTCGGGCCGCGTCTCGGAGATCGGCACGCCGTCGTCGTCGACCTTGATCTCACCGGTGCGGACACCCTCGAGGAACGACGCCAGCTGCTTGACCTCCGCATAGCAGACGTCCACTTCCCTCGCCGTGCGGGCCCTGTCGACCGTGCCGGTGGCGATGGGGAGAAGAACCCGTGCCACCGCCGGTGCGGCCACATCACCGCCGAAGCCGGCCTCCTCCAGCACCATCGCCACCACCACTTCGGGCGTGTGGCGGTAGCCGCGCTCGGGCCACGAGGCCGGGCCGAACGCCGCGAACCAGGCGAAGTCGGCCCTTCCCTGCTTCTCAGCCGTGCCCGTCTTGCCCGCCACCGGCCATGCGGCCAGGGGGAAGTTCACGCCTCCCTCACCGGGGAGGTTGAAGGCCTCGTAGGCCGTCCCCCGCAGCAGGGCCTCGCCGCCTGAACTGCTCGGAAGGCTGTAGGCGGTGACACCGTTCATCCCGTCCAGCAGCGGTGCCGCGACCTCGGCGGTCCATTCCAGCTCGCGCAGCAGCCTCGGACCGAACTCCTCGAGGACCTCTCCGTCGCGATCAGTGATCTTGACGGCGATGTTCGGCTGGTGGAGCTTCCCCTCGCTGGCCAGCGCGGCGTACGTGTTGGCCACCTGCAACGGAGTCGTCAGCAGGTTGCCCTGGCCGATGGCAAGGTTGATGGTGTCTCCGGCGAACCACTGGTCGCCGCCGCGCAGGAACACTCCCTGGTCGAACTGGAAGTCGTAGTACTCCCTGTCGGGCACCACCCCGGCGCGCTCATGGGGCAGCGGGATGCCGGTGTGCGAGCCCAGTCCGAACGCTCGCGCCGACTCCTGTATGCCTTCGTCGAGGGGCTCCCGCCGCCGGAAGAAGCCCTCACCGGCGAGCCGGTAGAAATAGGTGTCGCTCGAGACCGTTATGGCATCCCTCAGATCGACGCCGCGCTCGCAGCAATAGGGGCTGTTGAACACACACGTGTCGGACTCCTCCACGCAGAAGGGGTAGCGGTAGGTGCCGGTGTCGTTGTAGAACTCGTCCACCTCGATCAGCGAGAAGGCATCGGCGCCTATCACCCCCTGCGTGATGGCTGCGTATGCCGTCACCACCTTGAACGTCGAGCCGGGCGGGTAGAGACCCTGTATGGCGCGGTTGAGGATCGGGGAGAAGTTCTCCTCCGCGGTCAGGTCGTTGAACTGTCGCTGCGAGATGCCGTTCACGAAGTCGCGCGGATCGAAGGTCGGGAAGGAGGCCATGGCCAGGATCGAGCCGTCCCGGGGGTCGACGGCAACGGCCGCCCCGGACGACGCCACGAAGTCGGGGGCGTCGAGATCCTCCTCGGGAGGCTCCTGCCTTCGAGCCTCGTCGAGGCCCCGCCGCAGTTCACGCTCGAGCAGGCTCTGGATATCGAGGTCGATCGTCAGATGCACGTCGTTGCCGGGTATCGGCTGGCGACCCTTGTCGTCGTGGACCCTCACGATCTCGTCCAGCCGGTTCACCTCGAACACGCGCACGCCGGGGACTCCCCTCAGCTCGTTCTCGAAGATCCGCTCCACGCCGGACTTCCCGATCTCGTCTCCGGGCTGGTACGTCTTGGCGTAGGGGTCAGCCGCATCGATCTGGGCGCTCTGAGCCCGGTACTCCGACTGGGTGAGCGGACCCACGTAGCCGAGCAGGTGCGCGGCCAACTCGCCGTACGGGTAGCTGCGAACGGTGCGCTCCTCCACCGAGACCCCGGGGAACAGGTCCGGTCGCTCGCCCAGATACACCAGCAGGTCGGGGTCGATGTCGAAGGCCACGGGGACCCTGTCAAAGGGACCGATCTCCAGGCTCGCCAGCCGTTCCTCGATGTGGCGCACCTTCGTGAGGCGGCCGGCGCGGCTGATGATCTCGGCCAACTCGAGCAGGACCCCCCGCTGATCGGACTCGTCCAGGGCGGCTCGGAACTCCAGACGGTCGACCGTCACCACCTGGACCACCCGGTTGTCGACGAGGATCCGGCCCTGCGCGTCGAAGATGCGGCCCCGCGGCGCTTCCGTGTAAACGACTCGCAGGATGTTCGTGGCCGCGGCGTCCTGCAGTTCCTCGCTCTCAAGAACCTGCAGGTACCACAGGCGAGCGAACAGGGCGGCCACGAGGCACACCGCCACGATGCCGATCACGTAGAGCCGGAAGCCCTGGCGCTCGTCGGTGTCCGTGCCGTTCGAGGCCATCAGCGGCCCTTCCTCGGCGCGTCCGGAGGCTCACGCCGTCGCGACCGGCTCCGGGCAGGGGTGCTCCCCAGAGCCCATCGCACCGCGGGCGCCACCACCAACGAGAGCACGGCATTGAAGGCCGACGCCACCAGCACGACCCTCAGCAGCCGGTCGTCGACGAGGCCGCGCTGGCCGACGACCTCGCCCAGCAGGGCGTAGGCGGTCACCATGGCCGCCGTGCCCGCGAACACCAGCACCAGCGTCTGGATGCGCGTGTCGTGGAAGAGATCCTCGGTGATGCCGCCCAGCGTGTAGGCCACCACCGCGAAGGAGGCGGCCGACAGCCCGAGCGGCGTCGAGAGGTACACGTCCCACATCAAGCCGGCGCAGAAGGCGATCAGCGAACCGTGCCGGGGACCGGCGAACAGGCCGGCCAGGACGGCCACCAGCGCCGGCAGCTCGGGGGCGACCCCGGCCACCCGCACCTCCGAGAAGAACGTCAGCTGAAAGAGCAGCGCGAGCATGTACACGACGATGAGCCGCAGCACGGTCAGGGTCACGTTGCTCCCCGCCAGCAGGCGGCGCGAGCGCAGCACAGTCGGAAGCGACTGCAGCGCCGTCATGGGGATTCCTGGGGGAACGGGGAGTCGGGGCCGACCGGTGCCTCGTCCGCGGGAGTCTGGAGCAGCACGGTGACGTAGCCGAGGTCCTGCACGTCCGCGGCCAGTTCGACGGTCACCAGCTGGGCCAGACCCGCCTCTGCCGGTTCTACCGATGCCACCCGTCCCACCGGTATGTCGGCGGGATAGCGGCTCCCGGCCGCGGTCACCACCGGGCTCCCGATCGCCGGCAACTCCGAGGGATCACCGGTCTCGGGCCACCGCAGGCCGGCGTCCACCACGAACCGGGTCGGGTCGCCGGCCATCCCGTGCCCGAGCCCCACGTCGCCGGTGTCCAGCAGGCGCACGCCGATGACCAGGCCGGGATCGCTCACCGCGGTGACCGTGCTCGACACCGCGTCCACGGTCTCCACCCGACCCACGAACCCGGCCGAGGTGACGACGGCCATGCCCGGCGCCACCCCGTCCCGGCGTCCCGCGTCGATGGACATCACATCGTCATCGAAGTTGCCGGGAGAGTCGCGCAGCACCGTCGCGGTCAGCCGTTCCACGCCCTCGACATAGGTCACCCCGGTGGCGTCCAGGAGCCTGTCGAACGCGTCCTGCTGCGCGGCGGAGCGGATGTCGGCGCTGCCGAGCCGGTCGACTTCATCTCTCAGCCGGGCGTTCTCCTCTTGCAGGTCGTTGTAGGAGAACATGACGGTCCAGACCTCCGCCACCGGCCCGAGCACTACATCAACCGCGGACACCACCGGCTCGAGGGCGTCGCGCACCCGGCCCTGGGCCGTCTCGAGCGGCCCGAAGCCGCGGAAGTCAAGGGTGAGCAGCGTGGCCGCGGTGAGGATCAGCAGCAGCAAGCGGTAGCGGGACCGCCCGCTGCGCTGGGCGACCGCCATCGTCCAGTGTTAGAGATCGCCCGATGCGGTCACCGCTGGTCCAAGTTGTCGAGCACGTGGCCGCAGCCCCTCACCACGGCATGCAACGGATCCTGGGCGACCGTGATCGGCATACCGGTCTCGTTGGCCACCCGTTGGTCCAGATTCCTCATCATCGCGCCCCCGCCCGCGAGCATGATGCCCGACTCCATGATGTCGGCGGCCAACTCCGGTGGCGTGTGGTCCAGGGTGCCTCGCACGGCGTCGCAGATGGCGGTGACCGACTCCTCCAAGCCCTCGCGGATGTCCTCGGTGGTGACCGAGACCACCCGGGGCAGCCCGCTCACGAGATCGCGGCCCCGGATCTCGGCCCTGGCCTCCCGGGCGAGGGGGTAGGCCGACCCGAGGACGATCTTGATCTCCTCGGCGGTGCGCTCCCCGATCAGCAGGGAGTGCTCCTTCTTGACGTACTGCGCGATGACGTTGTCGAACTCGTCTCCCCCCACCCGGATCGACTGGCTGGACACGATGCCTCCGAGCGAGATGACGGCGACTTCGGTCGTGCCTCCGCCGACGTCGACGATCATGTTGCCGGTCGGTTCCCACACCTGGAGCCCGGTGCCGATCGCGGCGGCCATCGGCTCCTCGATTATGTGGGTCGGCTTGCGGGCGCCGGCGGACTCCGCGGCCTCCTGGACGGCCCGCTGCTCCACGCCGGTGATTCCCGACGGCACGGCGATGACCATCCGCGGTTTGGTCCAGCGTCTCTGGTGAACGCGCTCGATGAAGAAGCGCAGCATCTCCTCGCACATGTCGAAGTCGGCGATCACCCCGTCCTTGAGAGGACGGACGGCCTGGATGTGCGACGGGGTGCGGCCGATCATGCTCTTCGCCTCGGAGCCCACGGCCAGCACCTTGCGAGTACGGGTGTTCACGGCCACCACCGACGGTTCGTCGAGCACGATCCCCTCGCCGCGCACGTACACGACGGTGTTGGCGGTGCCGAGGTCCAGGGCCATGTCGCGGCCCATGACCCACCCCAGCCCCGAAAGCATGCTGGCTGTGCTCATTGTGATGCCTCGATCAGGTAGAGGACAATAGCACCGCGCCAAGAGACCCGGTCCGCCCGTCGCCGGGGATTGTAGACGATGGAGGGCACTGGCACACAGACCGCCTCAGCCGATCCCACGGCCACGATTCTGGTCGATCGGCTCGCCCTTATGCCAGGTCGGGAAAGAACAGCTCGATCTCACGCCGGGCCGACTCCGGCGAGTCGCTGCCGTGGACCAGGTTCTCGGTGACCATCGTGCCGAAGTCCCCCCGGATGGTGCCGGGAGCGGCCTTGACCGGGTCGGTGGCGCCCATCATCTCCCGCACGACGTTCCAGGTGTCGCGGGGCCCCTCCACCACGGCCACCAGCACGGGGCTCCGGCCCATGAAGGCCACCAGGTCGCCGTAGAAGGGCTTGGCAGTGTGCTCGGCGTAGTGGCGGGCGAGCAGGTCGGCGTCGAGGGTGCGGAGCTCGGCGGCCACGAGCCGCAGGCCCTTGCGCTCCAGGCGGCCGATGACCTCGCCCACCAAGCCCCGCTCCACCGAGTCGGGCTTGCAGATCATCAGAGTCCGGTCCACGGCCGGGATGCTACGGCTCGGTCGCGTTGAGGGCCACCTTGGCTGCGCCGATCACGGTGAAGGAGCCGGTCACGGTGACCACGTCGGCGGGGCCGGCCAGCTCGAAGGCCCTCTCGAGGGCGGCGCCGACGTCGGTGACCGCCTCCGCGGCCGCGCCGATCCCGGTGGCCGCGGCGGCCACCTCGGCCGCGGGGATGCCCCGGGCGGTGGGAGCGGTGCAGCACACCACCAGCTCGGCCTGGCCGGCGTCGAGCCCCTCGAGCACCCCGGCCACGTCGCGGCCCGACTGCATCCCCACCACCAGGAACCGCCGGCCCGCCGGCGCGAAGTCCTCGTTGAGGGTGGCGGTCGCGGCCCGGGCGCCGTCGGGGTTGTGGGCGCCGTCGAGGATCGTCAACGGCTCGCGGCCGGCGATCTCGAACCGGCCCGGCACCCTCACACTGGCCAACGCCGCGTCGACCACGTCGGAGGGCAGGGCTCCGTCGAAGAAGGCCTCCGCGGTGGCGACCGCCAGCGAGACGTTGTCGAGCTGGTGGCGCCCGTGCAGCGCGACCAGCGCCCCTTCATGGCACCCGTGGGGCGTGTACAGGTCGGCCGACCACCCGCCGACCGCCAGCCGCTCGTTGTCGAACCCGAAGTCGCGGCCCCGCTCGAGCATGGTCGCATGGGGCTCGGCCCGGAACGCCTCCCGCACGCCGGGGTCGGTCTCGCCGCACACCACCGTCGAGCTGGGCTTGACGATGCCGGCCTTCTCGGTGGCCACGGCCATGCGCCAGTCGCCGACCCCGTCGGTGTGGTCCATCCCCACGTTGGTGAGCGTGGCCACCTCGGCCTCCACCACGTTGGTGGCGTCGAAGCGTCCCAGCATCCCGACCTCCACCACGGCCACGTCCACGGCCACATCGGCGAAGTGCTGGAGCGCGGCCGCGGTCACCGTCTCGAACCAGGTAGCCCGCATCCGGAGATGGTCGGTGAAGCGGGCCACGTCGCCCACGGCCGCTCCGAAGGTCTCGGGGTCGATGGGCTCGGCGTCGACCGAGACCCGCTCGGTGGGGGCCACCAGATGGGGGCTGACGTAGGCGCCGACCTTCAGGCCCATCTCCTGGAGCAGGCGGGCCGTGACCCGCACGGTGGACCCCTTGCCGTTGGTGCCGGTGACGTGCACCACCCGATAGCACCGCTGCGGGTCGCCCATGGCGTCGCTGAGCCGGCGCATCGACTCCAGGCTGAGGCCGTGGACCCGGCCGGCGCGGGGCCGGGACTCGTAGTTGATCAGAGTCTCGAGATGGTCCAGGGCCGCGCCGTAGTCCAACGAGGGGCCCCTATGGCGGTCAGCTGGCGCGCCGGGAGCGAGTGTCGTCCTCCTCGGCGCGGGGCACCAGCGTGGGGTTCACGTTGCGGCTCACAACTTCGCGGTCGATCTTCACGGTGGAGATGTCCTCGCGGCCGGGCAGGTCGTACATGATGTCGAGCAGGACCTCCTCGAGCACGGCTCTGAGGCCCCGAGCCCCCGAGGCTCGCTTGATGGCCTCGTCGGCTATCGACTCCAGAGCGTCCTCCTCGAAGACCAGATCGACGTTCTCGAACCGGAACATCTTCTGGTACTGCTTGACCAGAGCGTTGCGGGGCTCCACCAGGATGCGCATCAAGGCGTCCCGCTCGAGACTGCCGACCGACCCCATGACCGGCAGACGACCGATGAATTCGGGGATCAGCCCGTACTTGGTGAGGTCCTCGGGGAGCACCTCGGAGAAGATGGCGCCCAGATCCTTGTCCTCGGGCCTTCGGATGTCGGCGCCGAACCCGACGCCCCGGGTGCCGGTGCGGCGCTCCACGATCTTCTCGATGCCGGCGAAGGCACCGCCGCAGATGAACAGGACGTTGGTCGTGTCGATCTGGATGAACTCCTGGTGCGGGTGCTTGCGCCCTCCCTGCGGGGGCACCGAGGCGGACGTGCCCTCCAGGATCTTGAGCAGAGCCTGCTGGACGCCCTCGCCGGAGACGTCGCGAGTGATCGAGGGGTTCTCGCTCTTGCGGGCGATCTTGTCGATCTCGTCGATGTAGATGATGCCCTTCTCGGCCTTCTTCACGTCGTAGTCGGCGGCCTGGATCAGCTTCAGGAGGATGTTCTCCACGTCCTCGCCCACGTAGCCGGCCTCGGTCAGGGCGGTGGCGTCGGCGATGGCGAAGGGCACGTTCAGCATCCGGGCCAGCGTCTGGGCCATGAGCGTCTTGCCGCAGCCGGTGGGGCCGATGAGAAGGATGTTCGACTTCTGTAGCTCTATCTCGGGATCCTGGCTCTCGCCGAGCTGCACCCGCTTGTAGTGGTTGTAGACCGCGACCGACAGGATGCGCTTGGCGCTGTCCTGCCCGACGATGTAGTCGTCGAGGAAGGTGTAGATCTCACGGGGAGCGGGAAGCTCGCCGACGGGGTCCTCCGACGGTCCGGCCAGCTCCTCGTCGATGATCTCGTTGCACAGATCGATGCACTCGTCGCAGATGTAGACGCCGGGGCCGGCGATGAGCTTCTTGACCTGCTTCTGCGACTTGCCGCAGAACGAGCACTTGAGAAGCTCGCCCCCTTCACCAAGCTTGGCCACGCGGTCGTCTCCCTCCCCCGATGTCAGCTGATCGCCATGTCAGCTGATCGCCCTGATGGCGCTGCTGTTGTCGACCACATTACGCGCTTCTATCACCTCATCGATGACCCCGTACTCCATGGCCTGCTCGGCGGTCATGACGAAGTCCCGGTCGGTGTCGGTAGCGATCCGGTCGATGGGCTGGCCGGTGTGCTGCGAGAGCACCTCCTCCAGCGACTGCTTCAGCCGGGCCACCTCCGAGGCGATCCGCTCTATGTCGCTGGCGTCGCCGTGCGCCCCCGCGTAGGGCTGGTGCAGGAGGATCTTGGCGTGCGGGAGGGCCAGGCGCTTGCCCCTGGTCCCGGCCGCCAGCAGCACCGCGGCAGCCGATGCGGCCTGACCGAAGCAGATGGTGGTGATGTCGGGCTTGATGTACTGCATCGTGTCGTAGATCGCGAACAGCGAGTTGATGTCGCCGCCGGGGCTGTTGATGTAGAGGTTGATGTCCTTGTCGGGATCCTCGGACTCGAGGTGCAGCAGCTGCGCGCAGATCAGATTGGCGACCACGTCGTCGATCGGGGTGCCCAGAAAGATGATGTTCTCCTTGAGGAGCCGGCTGTACAGGTCGAAGGCGCGCTCGCCGCGGTTGGTCTGCTCCACCACGGTCGGCACCAGATAATTGCGAGGGCTGATGGGGCTCATGATCCGTCCTGTGCTTGATCGGTGGCTACATCCTGAGGGTTACCGGCGCCATCGCCAACGTCGGTGGGAAGACTCAGCAGTTCCGGGTCGATGACCTCCCCGTCGGGATCGACCAACTCGACGCGCTCGGTGATCCATTCCAGAGCGGTCCGCTTGGAGATCTGGGACCGCATGTCGGACAGCCGTCCCGATGATGCCAGAGCCTCGCGCAGCCGTTCCGCCTCGACAGCCGCGTCCAGATCGGCGCCGTTGCCGGTGGCGAGTACCACCCGTTGCAACTCGGCATCCACCGCATCGGAGTCCGCCTCGAGTCCTTCCGCGGCGGCCACCGCCCGCAGCGCGAGATCCAGCTTGACGCTGCGGTCGGCGCTGACCCGCAGGCCGGTCTCGAACTCCTCGCGGGACTGCCCGATGCTCGCCAGGTAGTCGTCGAGCTCGTACCCCCGCCTGGAGAGATCACCGCTCAGGCTCTCCAGCCGGGCGTCCATCTCCGACGCGACCATCGCCTCGGGAACCTCGTCGGTGACCAGGGCGGCGACGGCGTCGGCGATGGCCTCGCGGCGCACCGACTCCGCGTACATCACCCGGGTCCTGGCCTGCCCGGTCTCCAGCGCGGACCGGAACTCCTCCGCGCTGTCGAACTCGGTGTTGGTCTCCACGAACTCGTCGTCCAGGTCGGGCAGGACGGTCTGCTGCACCTCCTTGACCAGCACCCGGAAGCTGAGCTTGCGGTCCTCGTCGGGATCGGGGTGCGAGGCCGCGAACTCCAGGATGTCCCCGGCCGCGGCGCCCCGCAGGTTCTCGTCGATCTCGGGCACGACGGCCCCGGTGCCGAGCAGGTAGTCGTAGTCGGAGGTGGTGAGGCCGTCGACGGCCTCGCCTCCCAGGGTGCCGGCTATGTCGATGGTGAGGTGGTCGCCGTCGACCGCGGCCCGCTTGACCGGCGACAACTCCGCGAACTGCTGCCGGAACCGGTCGATCTCGGCCTGGATCTCCTCGTCGTCGACTGTCGGGGTGGGGATCTCCACGCTCAGGTCGTCGTAGCCCGACACCAGGACGGCCGGTCGCACGTCGACCACGGCGTCGAAGCACACCGGCCCCGACTCCGAGCCCTCGGTGATCTCGATCTCGGGCGCGTCGATGACGTCGATGTCGTGCTCGACGACGGCGCGCGCGTAGTAGTCGGGCAGGGAGGCCCGCAGGGCCTCCACCCGTCCTGCCTGCGGTCCCAGCTGCGCCTCCAGCAGGCGGCGGGGGGCCCGCCCCGGACGGAACCCCGGGATTCTCACCTCGCGAGCGATGCGCTTGAAGGCCGCCTCGACCTCGGTCTCGAACTCTGCCTCGTCCAACTCGACGGTCAGCTTGACGCGGTTGTCGGTGAGCGTCTCGACGCTGCTGCGCACGGCCGCGAGTGTACCGGTGCTCTTCGGGCGCACTACGCGGATACCGTCGCCCGAAGCGAGCTACGCGCCGGGGCCATCCCCATGTCGGGGCCGATACCGTGAGGGGCCCGCGGGCGTAGTTCAACGGCTAGAACCTCAGCCTTCCAAGCTGATGATGCCGGTTCGATTCCGGTCGCCCGCTCAAACGCCCGACCACCAGCAAGCCTGTGCCCATGACCGAGTCGCTGCTCGAACGCTCGGCCCGTTTCATCGACGGAGCCGTCTACGAGGGACCCGCCAGCGTCAATCCCGTGGACAGCTCGTTCCACGAGATCGCCGACCGCGTGGGGCTGGTGTGCGGCTTCTCCCACATCTGGACACTCGACTCCGGCGAGGGGCTCGTGGTGGTGGACACGTCCCAGCCCGACTTCGCGTCGGCCGCGCTGGGGCATCTCCGCCGGTGGCGGGACGTTCCGGTCGACACCATCGTCTACACCCACGGGCACATGGACCATGTCGGCGGCGCCCAGACCTTCTGCCGCGACGCGGTCGAGCGCAGGCGCCCGGCGCCGACGGTGGTGGCCCACGACGCCGTGGCGCAGCGCTTCGACCGTTACGACCTCACCCGCGACTACATCGAGGTCGTCAACGCCCGCCAGTTCGGCCGGCGATACCGGGCCGGGTCCCTTGACGTCGACCGGGTGAAGCCGCATGTGACCTACTCCGACGGCCTGGAGCTGGTGGTGGGCGGGGCCAGGATGCAACTGATCCACGAGAAGGGCGAGACCGACGATCACACCATCGCATGGGTGCCGCAGCAGGGGGTCCTGTTCACCGGTGACCTGATCATCTGGGCCTTCCCCAACGCGGGCAACCCCCAGAAGGCGCAGCGCTACCCCGCGGAATGGGCCGCGGCGCTGCGACGCATGATCGATCTGCGACCCTCCCTGCTGGCGCCCGCGCACGGCCTGCCCGTCGCCGGCACCGAGCGGGTCGCCCGTGTCCTCGACGACACCGCCACCGTCATCGAGGGTCTGGTGACCGACACGCTGGCGATGATGAACGCGGGCGCCTCCCTCGATGAGATCGTGAACACGGTGCGGGTGCCAACCGATCTCCTGGAACGGCCGTACCTTCGCCCCACCTACGACGAGCCCGAGTTCATGGTGCGCAACATCTGGCGCCTGTACGGCGGCTGGTACGACGCCAACCCGGCCCGGCTCAAGCCAGCACCCGACGCCGCCGTGGCCGCCGAGGTGGCGACCATGGCCGGAGGGGCGGCCGCTCTGGCCCGGCGGGCCGTCGAGCTCTGCGAGGCCGGGGAGCTGCGGCTCGCCTGCCAGTTGGTCGAGTGGGCGGCCCAGGCCACGCCCGACGACGGGGAGGTCCACGCGGTGAGGGCCGAGGTGTACCGGATCCGCCGCGACAGCGAGATGTCGTTGATGGCCCGGAACATCTTCCGCGACGCGTTCTATTCGTCAAAGGCTCGGCTGCCACCCGCGCATGCACCAGACTGAGGGCATGCGCACCGAGTTCGAGCCCGACCGGCTTCCCCTGACCATCCTGGAGCTGTTCAGGATCAAGCAGGGCGAGATGGTCTCAGCCCTGATGCACCTGGGCACTCGCCTGGATCTGTGGGAAGCCCTTCACAGTTCCGAGCCGTGCACGAGCGACCAGCTGGCCGAGGCGGCCGGCCTCCAGGAACGGTGGGTGCGAGAGTGGTTGCACGGCATGGTCGCAATGGAGATCGTGCAGCACGAGGACGGCCGGTTCGCGCTCACGCCCGAGGCGCGGGTGGCGCTGACCGACCGCGACCATTGGTCCTTCATGCCGGGGGTCTACGGGCCGCCCATGACCCACCATGAGATCGAACGCACCGCCGAGGCGTTCCGGACCGGGGTGGGGATGACTTGGGCCGAGCACGGAGACCACGCCTGCCACATGCAGTGCGCGATGTCCTCGGCCCGCCAGGAGAGCTTTCTGGTGCCGGTGGTGCTGGCTGCCTTCGACGGAGCGACCGACCGGCTGCGGGCCGGCGGCGCTCGCATCGTGGACGTGGGATGTGGGGCCGGCGTCGCGGCCAGGCTGCTGGCATCGAGTTTCCCCAAGGCGGACGTGGTGGGCATCGACCCGTCCGTGCGGGCGCTCACCGAGGCTCGAAGAAGCGCACAGGAGGCCGGCCTCAACAACTTGACCTTCGAGCAGGGAACCTTCGACGACCTTGACCGCTTCGGCCCCGCGGACCTCCTCGTGACTCTGGACGTGCTGCACGATCTGCCCCGTCCGCAGGAGGCGGTGGCGGCCGCCGGCCGCAACCTGACCGCCGACGGCTGGTGGCTGGTGGCCGACATCAAGGGGCGCGGGGACCTGGAGTCCAACCGCAAGATCCCCCTGCTGCCCTACATGTACGCCATGTCGGTCTTCTACTGCATGTCCTCGGCCCTGTCAGAGCCGGGTGGTGAGGGCCTGGGAACTCTGGGGCTCTATCCAGCCCGCTTGGAGGAGATGGTGAGAGGCGCCGGGTTCACCCGCTTCGCCCGTCATGAGGTGGAGTTGGACCCGACCAACTGGTACTACGAGATCCGGCTCTGAGATCCGGCTCTGACCCCGGCTCGGTCAGGTTATTCGTCCCCGGCATCCGATTCCGGGGCCCGAGGCGCTACCTCGGGATAGAGGTGGGAGATGGTGCCCGGCTCGATCCGGCATGACTCGATGTAGGCATCGACATCGGTGCCCTTCACTCGGATGACCCGGCCCATCCGGTAGGCCGCGATGTACCCCTCATCGATGAACCGGTACAGCGTCCGCGTCGTGATGCCGAGGCGCTTGGCCGCCGCGGTCGTGCCCAGCCACTCGATCTGAGCCTGCTCGGGTTGTTCTTCGTCGATCATGGCTATAGTGCCTTTCGATACTTCTTATGATGTTTGAGGTTAATCTAAGCTCATCGCATGAACAGCATGCCCTACGAAGAGATCAAGGAGAGTATATGGCAATGACCGCGGCAGAACGTGGATACACGTCCATCTCGGCCCAACCAGCCGGGAATGAGGAGACCAGCAACGCCCATTGCGTCTCTCAGGCTGAGAATGCCGTTCCGGCCTGACGCTTGGAGCGGTCTCCTGATAGGCGTAGCCGGCGGCCGCGGCGCCGGATCCTCACTGCTGGCCATGGGTCTGGCCCAAGACTTGGCCAGCGATGCCTCCAACCGGGGACTGGTGCTGCTCGCCCACATCGCGGCCGGCGCCGGTCAGGACTTGATGCACAATTGCCCGGACATGATCGCGCCAGTCATGGCCGCGAGAGCGCAGGTCTGCAGCGATGACGATCTGGACGGTCTCCTGGGCGCGTACCGGTTCGTCGTGGCCGACATCGTGGCCGACATCGCAGGGGTCTTCAGCACGGCGCCGACCAGCGCCGCCGACGGCGCACCGGTAACGGTGGCAACGCTGCGTCGCTCGGATCTGATCGTCGTCGTGGGCGCCGGAGACACCAGGAGCCTCCACTCGCTGGTGCAGAACATCGAAGCGCTGGCCGGGCTGGTGGGCGCCGACCGGATCCTCCCGGTGGTCAACCGGCTCCCCCGAGGTCTCAGGCGCAGGTCGGCCGCGGTCTCCGAGACAGTGCGCCTGCTGGCGAGCAGTGCGGCGTTCGAAGCCGGCGACCCGGTGCTCATCGCGGAGCGGGACACCGTCCGGCGCGCCGCCCGCGATGGTCCGGCTCCGCCCCCGTCGCTGGTCCGCCCGCTCTCCTCGGAGGTCCGCTTGCGGCTGGCCACGGCCTCGAGGACCGGGAGCGGGGCTGCACCGCCATCCCTCTTCGCCGCTGCGGGCGACTAGCCTCTGGAGTGTGATCGACCGGGTTCTGTTGGCCTCGCCCCGGGGTTTCTGCGCCGGAGTGGACATGGCCATCAAGGCGCTGACGTGGATGATCCAGGCCTTCGGCCCGCCCGTGTACTGCTACCACGAGATAATCCACAACCAGAAGGTGGTCAAACGCTTCGAGGACGCCGGCGTCATCTTCGTGGACGACATCGCCGAGGTGCCTCCCGGAGAGCCCATCATGCTGTCGGCCCACGGCTCGGCTCCCGAGGTCGTGCAGGGGGCCCGCGACCGGGGCGGCTATCTCGTGGACGCGGTGTGTCCCCTGGTCACCAAGGTCCACCACGAGGTCAAGACCCGAGCGGCCAAGGGCTACCAGATCGTGTACGTGGGCCACCAGGACCACCAGGAGGCGGTGGGAACGATGGCCGTCGCCCCCGAGGCCATACACCGTGTGGACAGTGCCCGGGGGGTGGCCGCCCTGCCCGAGTTCAAGGAACCGGTCGCCGTGCTGGCCCAGACCACCCTCTCGCACCGGGAGTGGGAGGGCGTGCTGGACTACACCCGCCGGCGCTTCCCCGACCTGTGGCAGCCGAGCATCAGCGACCTGTGCTTCGCGACCACGAACCGGCAGTCAGCCATGATGGAGATCGCGCCCAAGTGCGACGCCGTGCTCGTCATCGGCTCGGCCAACTCCTCCAACACCCAGTCCCTGGTGGACCTGGCAGCTGAGGCCGGCTGCCGCCGGGTGCTGAGGATCAACGACGCCGACGACATCCCATCCGACCTGACCGGAACGATCGGCGTGACTGCGGGCGCCTCCGCGCCCGAGGACCTCGTCCGGGGGGTCATCGGGCGGCTCGCACCGGCGCAGGGCGTCGAGGAGGTCACCGTCATCGAAGAGGACGAGTACTTCCCGCCCCCGCGCAACCTTCGTGATCTGCTCGCCGCGGTGGAGGCGGCCGCGATTGTCACCCTCGGATCCCGCGCCACCGACCGCGAGCCCATGAACGACCGCTCAATCAACGCCAGCGACCTGCTCGACCGGCTCGACTCGAGGACAGGCTGAGGCCAGGCCGATAGGCGCGTTCTGAGGCTCATACGGGCGAGGCCGTGGCCCGAGCGGTCCGTGAGCGCAGCGAACAAGAGCGGGAGACAGCGCTCAGGCCGGGCCCGGTTCCTGGCCGGCCAGCACGCGAGCTTCCACGTAGAGGTCGCCCAACTCGTCGAACAGGCGGTCGGTGTGTTCGCTCACTGCCCGGCGCGGCAGCCGCCCATCGATCCTGGAGGGTGGTGGGATCGGGTTGCCCACTACAACCACCACCCGGCGCGGCCGGGGGATCACAGACCCCACGGGAAGGGCCCGGACCGTGCCGCCCAGTCCGATGGGGACGATCGGAACCCCGGCACGGGCCGCCACGAACGCCGGGCCGTCGAGCATGTCCTCGCGCCGGACCCGGTCCCCGCTGCGGCGGGTCCCCTCGGGGAACATCACCAGGGGCTCACCGAGCGACAGCACGTCGGTCGCGGCCCGCAGCGCGGTGCGGTCAGCCGTTCCCCGCTGCACCGGGAAGCCCCCCAGCACCGATAGGAAGGCTCCCAAGGGCTTGTTCTCCCACAAGCTCTCCTTGCCCATGAAGCGCAGCCGCCGGCTGGTGGCCATCCCCGCTATCGGGGTATCGATGAAGGACCGGTGCACAGGCGACAGGATGAACGGGCCGGGCGGGAAGTTCTCCTGGCCCTCGATCCGCAGCCTGAACAGGACCTTGCAAAGGGCGAGGACCATCGACCACAGGACCCGGTAGAGGACGCGCCCCCACAGGGGCTGGTGGCTGCGGCGGAAAGCGCCCTCGCCCGAGGTGTCGGCTCCGCCCCGTCGCCCGTACACGCTGCGGCTCACACCAGCCCCAGTATCTGCTCCCGCACGCTGCGCCTCACACCAGCCCCAGTATCTGCTCCCGCACGCCGCGGCTCACACCAGCCCCAGTATCTGCTCGATCGTCTCGTCGAAGGTCTTGCTGGTGGTATCGATCACCACTGCGTCCGGGGCCACTGACAGCGGAGCGGCTTGGCGGGTGGAGTCGATGGTGTCGCGCCGGGCCAGTTCGGCGGCTACCGACTCGACCGCGCCGCCGGCGGTGCGGCCGAGCGCTCCGCTCTGGCGGGCCCGGCGCAGCGCTCTCACGTCTGGGTCTGCTTCCAGGTAGACCTTGAGATCGGCCTGCGGAAAAACGACCGTGCCGATGTCGCGTCCCTCCACCACTCCCCCGCCCCGCCGGCGGGCCCATTCGCGCTGGCGGGCGACCATCTCCACCCGCACCTCGGGGTTGGCCGCCACCACGCTCACGGCCCGGTCCACCGACGGGCCCCGGATCTCAACCGTGGCGTCGACCCCGTCCACCAGCACCCGCTCACCGGTGACCCGTACGTCGATCGTTCGAGCCACCGCTGCGGTGAAGCCGCCGTCGGCGGGGTCGCCGCCGGCTCGCAGCACGGCGAAGGTGACCGCCCGGTACATCGCCCCGGTGTCCAGGTACTCGAGACCGAGACGGGCAGCCAGCGCTTGAGCGACGCTCGACTTGCCCGAACCGGCCGGACCGTCGATGGCGATGACCCTCATCTACTCCCGGACCCCCGTCTCCTCTATGACCCTCATCTCCTCAAGGCCTCCAGCGCGTCGTAGAAGCCGGGGAACGTCTTGGCCACGCATCCGGGATCCTCGATCCGGATTCCCGGCACGACCAACCCCAGCACCGAGAACGCCATCGCGATGCGATGGTCGTCGTAGGTGCGAACCCGGGCACCGGCCGGAGCCGAGCCCCCGGCCACGGTGAACCCATCGTCGAGCTCCTGAGCCGCGACGCCGCACCTGCGGAGTTCAGAGACCACGGAGGCGATCCGATCGCTCTCCTTGCCCCGCACGAACCCGATGCCCCGCACGGTGGTGGGCGTCGAGGCCAGCGATGCCGCTACGGCCAGGGTGGGAGCGGTGTCGGACATGTCGGCGAGATCAACGTCGATGCCCTGAAGCGGCCCGCCGGTCACCCGGGTGCAGCCCGCGACCTCCTCGGTCGACGCCCCCATCGCCTGCAGCAGCGACGCGAAGCGGGCGTCACCCTGGATCGAGTCGGCCCCGAGGCCCTCGACCGCCACCGTCCCTGACGTGATCGCGGCCGCAGCCCAGAAGTAGGACGCCGCCGAAGCGTCCGGTTCCACCGCATAGCTCTCGACCGGCGAGTAGCCGTCCCCCGCCACATGCACTGCCTCCGGTCCAATCTCGACGGCGGCCCCGAACGACCTCATCACCGTTGCCGTCATCTCCACATAGGGCCGGCTCACCGCCGACCGGTCGATTCTAAGGCTCAGCCCGCCGGGCACCAGCGGCCCGGCCAGCATCAGCCCGGAGAGGAACTGGCTGGAACGATCGGTGGCCACAGCCGCTTCACCGGAGCGGATGGGCCCACAGATCCGCATAGGCAGGCCGCCACCGCCCGCCGGGAGGTCCACCTGCACACCCAGTTGTCGCAGCGAGTCGGCGAGGTCGTCGAAGGGCCGGGCCCTCAACTGCGGATGGCCGTCCAGCGTCACCGGAAGTTCCGAGAGGGCCAACACCGGTGCCAGGAAGCGACCGGTCGTGCCCGACATGCGGGCGTCGATCACCGCACCCGCTGACGTTTCGACCATGCCTGCGGTGCCGCGGACCCGCATCCTCGCCTCCTCGGGGAAGCATCCGACGTCGGCGCCCAGCGATCTGACGGCGGCGACCATGGCATCGGTGTCGTCGGCAAAGAGGGCACCTTCCAGCGTGGTCTCGCCCGGAGCCAGCGCGGCGCAGAGCAAAGCCCGGTTCGTGATGCTCTTGGATCCCGGCAGCCGCACCGTCGCGTTCGGCGGAGCCTCCAGCGGGGTGATGTCCAGAGCCGGGGGCAGCTTCTCTGTCATCCGAGCGGGTTGAGTGACGGTCGGTAGCCGGCGTCGGTCAGGCTCCGCGCGAACTGCTCGGCCACATCGCTGTCGACCAGGGCCAGCACCACACCGCGCGCCCCCTCGGCGGAGTGCGCGATCTCGAGGTCGTAGATGTTCACGTCGAGGTCGGCGGCAAGGGTTGTGATCCTGGCCAGCTCCCCCTTCTGGTCACGGATCGCGATCCGCACCTCGGCGAGGCGGGAGGGCTCGGGGGCCCCGACCGACAGGCTCCGCCGGCTCTCGCGAGCCGCCTCCAGCCTGGCCAGCAACTCCCCGCGATCGCCCCCGGAGACGATCAGGCGCATCTCAACCAGCTCGTCGAGCAACTCGTCGAGGACGTCGGTGATCGCGGCCCGGTTCTCGACGCAGATCTCGGGCCAGATGGCCGGGTGGCCCGCGGCCACCCGAGTCATGTCGCGGAAGCCGCCAGCCGCCAGTCGCAGCAGGGCGCGATGCTCGGTCGAGCGCCCCTCGGCGATGCGCATCAACACGGCCGCGGTGAGGTGGGGAACATGAGAGACCACCGCCACCAGCGCGTCGTGACGCTCCGGCGCGAGAGCGATCGGCTGGGCCCCCAGCTGCGAGACGATCTCGCGCACCTGGGCCAGCGCCGCGTCGTCGGTGAGGGCGGTGGGCGTGAGCACCCAGACTGCGTCGCGGAACAGGCCGGGATGGGCACCGTCCAAGCCGTCCTGCTCGCTGCCGGCCATCGGGTGGCCGCCCACGAACCGGGGATCGTCCACCGCGGCGCACACCGGTGCCTTCACGCTGCCCACGTCGGTGACGATGGCCGCGCCCGCGTCGAGCAACTGGTGGGCTACCCCGGCCAGCGCCGAGGGTGGAGTGGCGACGACGGCGAAGTCGCAGGGCGCGGGCTCACCGATGCAATCCACCGCGCCCGCAGCCACCGCGGTCTCCGCCCGTCCAGAGTCGGGCTCGATCCCGGTCACGTGCCATCCGGCCTTGCGCAGAGCCATCCCCACCGAGCCCCCGATGAGTCCCGTGCCGGCGATGATGGCGCTGCGGGTTCGGGCCATGGACGGCGATGCTACCGGTGTGATCCGCCCGCCCTTGCTGCGGCGGCCTTCTCGAGGCGCCTGGTCTCGGCCGGTGTCAGTGACCGCCAATCGCCCGGAGCCAGGCGGCGGTCGGCCAGAGGTCCGATCCTGGTCCGCACGAGGCGGCGCACCGGATGTCCCACCGCTTCACACATTCTGCGGATCAGGCGGTTGCGGCCTTCGTGGACGGTGATGCGCAGCACGTCCGTCTCGACCAGCGCCACCTTCGCGGGGGCGGTGGGCCCGTCGTCGAGCTCGACTCCCTGACGCAGGGCCCGGACTGCTGCCGGTCTCGGCGCCCCCGACACATGGGCGAGGTACTCCTTCTCGACGCCGAACGACGGGTGCGTCAGCCGGTGGGCGAGATCGCCGTCGTTGGTCAGTATCAGCAGCCCCTCGGTATGCAGATCGAGGCGCCCGACCGGGAAGACGCGGGGCTCGGCGGGGACGAGTTCGGTGACGGTGGGGCGTCCCTGCGGGTCCTGGGCGGTGGTCACCACGCCGGCGGGCTTGTTGAGCAGGTAGTGGACGAGACCGGGCCGGACGCCCACCACGATCCCGTCCACCTCCACCACGGCCCGGGTCACGTCGATGCGGGAGCCCAGCCGCGCCACCGCGCCGTCGACCCGTACCCGGCCGCCGGCGATCAGCTCCTCGCAGGCCCGCCGGCTTCCGATGCCCTGCCGGGCCAAGACCTTCTGCAGGCGCTCACCCTGGGCCGATGTCACCATCGAGTGCTGCTCACCGTAGGGCCTGTGGTCCTGGCGGGTTCGGACCCCTGCCGGCCGATGTCACCGGTCGGGATCGTCAGGGCCGTCAGCCTCGGGCACCACCCTCAAGCGGCGCTCCATGGCCTCGACCGCGTCAGGGTTGGGAACGAACTCGCCGAGCGGGGGCAACTCGTCGAGCGAGTCGAGTCCCAGGTGCTCCAGGAACTGCGACGTCGTCCCGTACAGCACCGCCTGACCCGGCCCCGGCAGCCGGGCGATCTCGTCGATGTAGCCGCGGCGCCTCAGCGTCCGCATCACGCCGTCGACGTTCACTCCCCGGATCTCGGCAACCTGGTGGCGCGATACCGGCTGCTTGTAGGCCACCACGGCCAGCGTCTCGAGCGCCGCGGCCGAGAGGCGGGCGCCATGGCCCTCACGCACGAACCGCTCCACGTAGACATCCTGGTCGGGGGCCGTCTGGTACCGGTAGCCGCCCGCCACCCGAGCCAGCACGAAGCCCCGTCCCTGCGACTCGTACTCGGCGGCAAGCGCATCGCACATGGCGCGCACCTGCTGAGTCGAAGTCCCGACGACGGCCGCCAGCACCTGCGGTGACACCGGTTCATCGGCGAGCAGCAGCACCGCCTCCAGCGCCGCGGCGGTGGCGGGGCCGGGCGGAGTGGCGGGGACCGGAGAGCTGCTCATCGCGTACGAGCGAGCGTTACTGGGCTGGAGCCCATTGCGTCGCAGCGGTGCCACTCCCGCTCCTGTTCGCTTCGCTCACGGGCCGCTCGGGCCACGGCCTCGCTGCACGCCTCGGGAAGATTCCTCATCACTCGCTCCCTATCCGCGCGGCCTCTGCCGCTCAGCCTTCGTAGGTGTCCACGCCGGCCATTGCGGCCCGGCGGACCGCGGCGTCGTCGCTGCCGGTCCATGAGATGACGATGTCCCCGAACGTGGTCGCCTGCTGGACGTCGGCCAATCCCTGCTTGACCAGTTCGAGCACGGCCAGGAACCGCACGACCAGTTCCAGGCGGTCGTCGATGCCCTCGGTCAGGCGCCGGAACGTGGCCCGCGGGTGGATGGTCAACTCCTCGATCAGTTCGGCTACGGCGTCGCCCACGGTCAGCGAGATCGGGGTGATGTGGGTGGTGTCCACCTGCGGTGCCGCCCGGGGGGAGGCGGCCCGCAGGTAGGCGGTGCGGACATCGGTGGGAGACACTCCCTCCAGCACTGCTGGAGCCAGCATGAGCCAGCGCTCCTCGGTGATGCCGACATTGCGCGGACGGCTGCGGGCTGCCTCCTCGAGGAGCCGCCGCAGCGTCTGGGACGCGTCCCGGAACGTGCTGCACTCCAGGAGGCGGGCCAGCAGCAGGTCCCGCTCGGAGATCGCTTCCAGTTCGTCGTCGAGATCCACGGCGGCCTCGGCGGGCAGCAGGCGCTTGACCTTCATCTCGACCAGGGTCGCGGCTATCAACAGGAACTCGGTGGCCGTCTCCAGGTCGCACTCCGGCACCTGCTCGATCTCAGCCAGGAAGGCGTCGGTGATGCGGGCGATGGCGATGTCGTATATCTCCACCTGCTCGCGCAGGATGAGCTGCAGCAGCACCTCGAACGGTCCGCTGTAGGCGGGCGTGGACACCTGGTAGCCGGTCGGCGGGCCGCCGTGAGCGAGCGCGGACGCCTGGTAAGCCATCAGCTTGAGATTAGTCCCGTACCATGGCGGGCCATGACCAGGGTCCTTTCCGGCATCCAGCCCAGCGGTGACCTGCACCTGGGGAACTACCTGGGCGCGATCCGCAACTGGGCGAGGATCCAGCACACCGCGGACGCCTTCCACCCCGTCGTGGACCTCCACGCCGTGACCGTTCCCCAGGAGCCCGGGGAGCTGGGCCGGGCGACGTTGCGGATGTCGCAGATGCTGATGGCCGCCGGCCTGGACCCGGAGGTCTGCACGATCTTCGTGCAGAGCCACGTGAGGGAGCACACCGAGTGCGCCTGGCTGCTGGAGTGCACCGTGTCGTTCGGCGAGCTGAGCCGGATGACCCAGTTCAAGGACAAGTCGGACCAGCAGAAGTTCATCTCGGCCGGGCTGTTCACCTACCCCGCGCTCCAGGCGGCCGACATCGTGCTGTACGACGCCGACGAGGTGCCGGTGGGCGCCGACCAGCGCCAGCACATCGAGCTGACCCGCGACATCGCGGCGCGGTTCAACTCACGCTACGGCGAGACCTTCAAGCTGCCCGCCGCCGTGGTCCCCGCGGCCGGGGCCCGGGTCATGGACCTCCAGAGCCCCACCAACAAGATGTCCAAGTCCCAGGACTCGCCCCGGGGCACCGTGGACATCCTCGATGACCCGTCGGTCATCACTCGCAAGATCAAGTCGGCCGTCACCGACAGCGAATCCGAGGTCCGCTACGACATCCAGGCCAAGCCCGGGGTGTCGAACCTGCTGTCGATACTGGGGGCGGCCACCGGCCGCTCGCCGGAGGAAGTCGCCGACGGCTACTCCATGTACGGGCCGCTGAAGGCGGACACGGCCGAGGCGGTCGTCGAGCTGCTGCGTCCCATTCAGGTCCGCTTCGCCGAACTGGAGGCCGACCCGGCCGAGACGTCGCGGCTGCTCCGGGTCGGCGCCGACAAGGCCCGGGCCATCGCGTCCGTCACCCTGGAGCGGGCCCGATCCAACATCGGCCTGCTCGCCCCCTAGCGGCCAAGAGGCCGAGCCGATAGGCGAGCGAATCCGGCTCATACGGGCGAGGCCGTGGCCCGAGCGGCCCGTGAGCGCAGCGAACAAGAGCGGGAGACACCCCCTCGCAACGCGACAGGTTTGTCCCCAATCCGCGCACGTTCTAAGCGGCGGCGCGGGGGTGGGCGGCCCGGTAGACGGCCCGGAGGCGCTCGGACGACACCCGGGTGTAGATCTGGGTGGTGGAGACCGAGGCGTGGCCGAGCATCTCCTGCACGATGCGTATGTCGGCGCCGCCGTCGAGCATGTGGGTCGCGCAGGAGTGGCGCAGCACGTGGGGGGTCAGCAGCGACCCGATCCCGGCCCGATCCCCGTGGCGGCGCACGATGAGCCACAGCCCCTGGCGGCTCAGACGCCCGCCCCGGCGGTTGAGGAACACCGCCTCGGCGTCGCCGCGGCGGGCCCAGCGGTCCGGCTCCAGCGCGCCGCGGCCCGCGGGCGACAGCCACCTCTCCAGCGACTCTGCCGCGCACCGGCCCAGCGGCACGATCCGCTCCTTGGCGCCCTTCCCGGTGACCCGGACCAGGCCGTCATGGAGGTCCACGTCGGGAAGCGACAACGAGCCGGCCTCCGAGATCCGGCAGCCCGTGCCGTAGAGCAGCTCCAGCACGGCGCGGTCGCGGCGGTCGTGCGGATCATCGCCGACGACGGCATCCATCAGCGAGACGACCTGCGCTACCGACAGGGCCTTGGGGAGGCCCCGGGGCAGGCTCGGGATCTCCACATCGGCGGCGGGGTCGTCCACCCGATGGCCCTCGGCTACGAGGAACCGGTGCAGCCCCCTCACCGACACCAGCGTCCTGGTGACGGAGGCCGGGGCCAGGCCGTCATGCTGGAGGCCCCGGACGAAGGCGATCACGTCGCCTGCCCCGACGTCGTCGAGGCTGCGCCTGCCGCCGGCAACATGACGCTGGTAGCGAACCAGGTCCCGCCGGTAGGCCTCTATCGTGCGCGGGGACCGGCCCCGCTCCACCGCCAGCCAGGCCAGGAACTCCTCGGCCCTGGCGTCCAGACTCGCCTCGGCGGGCGGGGCGGCCGGCGGGGCCGAAGGGCTCATTGATCGAGCCGGCGCAGAGCTAGGAGCACGCCGATGATGGTCTTGGCGTCGCGGATCTCGCCGGTGTCGATCAGGGCCTCGGCCTCTTGCAGGCTGACGCGCTCCACGGTCATCCACTCCTCCTCGGCCCCGTCGGGCGCGCGGGGCACGGGGCGAAGCCCGGTGGCCAGAAAGACGTGGGACAGCTCGTCGCAGAATCCGGGCGAGTTGAAGAACGTCCCGAGCTCCTCCAGCGACTCGCAGGCCAGACCGGCCTCCTCGGCGAGCTCGCGGCGGGCCGTGCCCGCGGGATCCTCACCGCCCACGTCCCGGGTGCCGGCCGGGATCTCCAGCAGCTCGCTCTCCACCGGGGTGCGGTACTGCCGCAGCAGCACGACCTCGCCGCCCTCGACCGCCACTACCGCCACCGCGCCGCGGTGGTGGACCACATCCCTCGTCATGCGCCCGCCGTCGGGGGTGGCGAAGACGCTCTCGGTCAGCCGCACGACCCGGCCGGCGTGGATCTCGCGCTCGCTGACCTTCCGGAAGTGGAGGCCCGGCTCCACCGGGCTATCCGCCCGGCCTCTGGGCCGAGGGCTCCGCCGCGAAATCGCTGATGTCGGGCAGCCGGGGATTGCGGCCCGCGGCTCGCACCATCGCGGCGGCCACCAATCCGCTGAAGAGGGGGGCCGGCCGGTTGGGACGGCTCTTGAACTCCGGGTGGGCCTGGGTTCCCACCCAGTACGGGTGGCCGTCCAACTCGATGAACTCCACGAGCCTTCCGTCGGGCGACTCGCCGCACAGCACCACGTCCGACTCTTCGAAGCGGCTCCGGTAGCGGGGGTTGAACTCGTAGCGGTGGCGGTGCCGCTCCGACACCACCTCCTCGCCGTAGGCCCGGGCGACCTGCGAGCCGGGCAGCAGCTGGGCCACGTACGCGCCCAGGCGCATGGTGCCGCCGTAGTCGGTGACGCCTCGCTGGCTGTCCATGAGGTCGATGACCGGGTGCGGGGTCCGGGCGTCGAACTCGGTGGAGTTGGCGGCGGCGAGCCCCAGGGCGTTGCGGGCGTACTCGATGGTCATCACCTGCATGCCCAGGCACAGCCCGAGGCACGGGATCAGGTGCTCGCGGGAGTAGCCCGCGGCCGCGATCTTGCCCTCGATGCCCCGCTCGCCGAAGCCCCCGGGGATGACGATGCCGTCGAGGTCGCGCAGCCGGCCCGCGACCAGCAGCCCTTCCACCTCCTCGGCCTGCACCCATTCGATCTCGATGTCGGCGCCGTGGTGGATGGCGGCGTGATTGAGCGCCTCGATCACCGACAGGTAGGCGTCGGGCAGGCTCACGTACTTGCCGATGAGACCGATCCTCACCGGAGTCGAGGCCTCGCGGATGCGGCCCACGAGAGCCTCCCACTCGGCCAGATCCACCAACCTGGCCTCCAGGCCGAGTTGCCGGCACACGACCTCGTCCAGCCCCTGGTCCTGCAGGATCAGGGGTATCTCGTAGAGGCTGGCCGCGTCGGGGCAGGTGATCACCGCCTGGGGCGACACGTCGCACAGGTTCGAGATCTTGCGCTCGAGGTCCTTGGTGAGGGGGGTCTCGCACCGGCACACGATGGCGTCGGGCTGCACGCCCCGGGAGCGCAGCTCGGTCACGGAGTGCTGGGTGGGCTTGGTCTTCTGCTCACCGGAGGGTCCGATGAACGGGACCAGGGTCACGTGGACGAAACAGACGTTCTCCCGGCCCACGTCCAGGCGGAACTGCCGGACCGCTTCCAGGAACGGCAGGATCTCGATGTCGCCGACGGTGCCGCCCACCTCGGTTATCACCACGTCGACGTCTTCGCCGGCGAGGCGGGCGATGCGCCGCTTGATCTCGTCGGTGACGTGGGGGATCACCTGCACGGTGCGGCCGAGGTAGTCGCCCCGGCGCTCGGACGCGATCACCTCGGAGTAGATCGACCCGGTGGTGCCGTTGGACTCGCTGGTCAGGCTCTCGTCGATGAAGCGCTCGTAGTGGCCGAGGTCGAGGTCGGTCTCGCCCCCGTCGTCGGTGACGAACACCTCGCCGTGCTCGAAGGGGTTCATGGTGCCCGGGTCGACGTTCAGGTAGGGGTCGAGCTTGAGCATGGTCACTCGTAGGCCCCGGGCCTTCAACAAGCGGCCCAGCGATGCCCCGGTCAGCCCCTTGCCCAAACCGCTGACAACACCACCGGTGACGAAGACGTGCTTTGTCATCGGGATCTCACCCTACCGCGATCAACGCCGCGCCCGGCGGACACCCGGCGAGCGTCTCTCGAGCGTTCTGTGAGCAAGAGAGCCGGTCAGGTCGGCAAGTCTGCGCCACAAGACGGCTACGCGCTCGGCCTCTGGGCTGCGGCCAGAAGCTCTTCGGCGTGCCGGCGGGCCGAGGCCGACTGCGGCGATCCAGACAGCATCCTCGACATCTCGATCAGCCGGTCCTCGCCCTCCAGCGTTCGCAGCGTCACCGCCGCAGACCCTCCGACCTCGGACTTCTCCACCACAACGTGGCTGTCGGCGTGGGCCGACACCTGGGGAAGATGGGTCACCACGATCACCTGGTGGTCGGCACCGATCCGGGCCAGGCTGCGCCCGACGGCCTGGGCCGCGGCGCCGCCGATGCCCGCGTCGACCTCGTCGAACACCAGCGTCGGGGGCCCCGCCGTCAGCACCAGCCTCAGCGCCAGCATGGCCCGGGCCAGCTCCCCGCCGCTGGCCACCCGGCTGAGCGGCAGCGGCTCGTGGCCGGGGTTGGCGGCCAGCCGGAACCCGACCTGCTCGCCGGCGTCGCCGTCCACCGCGACGGCCAGGCGGGCGCCGGCCATGGCCAGTTCGGCCAGGTGCGACTCGACCGCGGCAGCCAGCCGGGGCGCGGCCGCGGACCGCTCGGCCCGCACCCGGGCCTGCTCGGCCTCCAGCCGCTTCGCCACCCCGGCCAGGCGCCCCTCCAGCGACGAGGCCCGCTCCTCGTGCCCCTCCAACTCGGCCAGGCGGGCCGCGGCCTCCGAGCGAAACTGGAGCACCTCGCCCAGCGTGGAGCCGTACTTCCGCCGCAGCCCGGCCAGCAGCTGGCGGCGGTCGCGCAGTGCGGCCAGGGCGGCGGGGTCGTCGTCGATGGCCTCGGAGAGGGCTCTGGCCCCGGCCGCGATCTCGGCCAGCTCGACGGAGGCGGCCTCGATGCGGGCGGCCAGCTCGGCGAAGGGCTCCCGGCCGGCCAGCGCGGCCCCGGCCCGCCCGAGACCCTCCGACACCGTGCTGTCGGCGTCGAGCAGCCCGACCGCGGCGGCCGCCGCCTCGCGGTGGGCGGCCGCGTCGGCCAGCACCGACTCGTCCCGGTCGAGGCGCTCGTCCTCGTCGGGGTCGGCGATGGCTGCGCCGTCGATCTCGGCGAGCTGGTGGCGGAGCAGGTCTATCTCGCGTACACGGGCCCGGGCGTCTCCGCCCAGCGCGGCGAGGTCGGCCTCCAGCGCCCGCCGATCGTCGATGAGCTCCTCCAGCCGGGCGGTGTCGACCCCGCCGAAGCGGTCGAGGGCGGCCCGCTGCACCGATCCCCGCAGGAGCGACTGGTGGGTGTGCTGGCCGTGCAGGTCCACCAGCCCGCCGCCCAACTCGGCCAGAGCGCCGACGGTGGCCAGATGCCCGTCGATGTAGGCCCGCGACCGGCCGTCGGCGGGGATGACCCGCCGCACCACCACCTCCTCGTCGTTGTCCACGAATCGGCCCTCGATTTCGGCCTCCGGCGCGCCCGGCCGCACCATCACGGCGTCGGCCCGGCCTCCGGTGAGCAGTTCGATGGCCCCCACCACCAGCGTCTTGCCCGCCCCGGTCTCGCCGGTGACTGCGGTCATGCCGCCGGACAGCACGAGCGACAGATCGCCGATCACCCCCAGGTTGCGGACCGCCAGCTCAGTCAGCATGCGACGATCGTGCGCTCAGCGGTCATTGAGCCCGAACTTCGCCTTCAGCACCTGGTGGAATCGGCGAGTCCCGAAGGTCACTAGACGTGCCGGTTGGGGCGAGGCCGAGCACACCACCGAGTCGTGCAGCTTCAGCTCGGCCAGCCGGCGGCCATCGATCGACAGCACTGCGCCGCGGTCGGTCAGGACCTCGAGCCGCAGCTCGGAGTCGGCCGGCACCACCATGGAGCGGTCGAACAGCATGTGGGGCGACACCGGGGTGAGCAGCAGAGCCCGATGAGCAGGGTCGATCACCGGCCCGCCGGCCGACAGCGAGTAGGCAGTGGAGCCGGTCGGGGTGGCCACGATGAGCCCGTCGGCGGCATAGGTGGTGAACTGCTCGCCGTTGAGCGACACCCCCAGGCGCAGCGCGTAGGAAGCCGCGGGCCGCTCCACCACCGCCTCGTTCAAGGCGACGTGGCGTTGGCGGCCCGCTCTCCCGCCGGCGGCCGGGTCGCCGCACTCCACGGTGAGCAGCATCCGCTCCTCGATGGTGTGGTCGCCGGCCAGAACTCGCCCGATGGCCGAGCGGGCGTCGTCCGGCGCTACCTCGGTGAGGTAGCCCATGCGGCCGAAGTTGACGCCGAGGATGGGCACGCCCGACTCGCCGACCAGCTCGACCGCTCGCAGGATCGACCCGTCGCCACCGAGGGTGACCACTGCGTCGAGGTCCGCGCCGAAGCGGTCGGACTCGGCGGCCAGATCCGGGCGGGACGCGGCCGCGGCCCCCTCCGGCGGCATGCGGACCTGATGGCCCTCCGATGTGAGCCACATCGACAGATCACGGGCCGCGGCAGTCGCCTCCCGGCGCCCGGAATGGACAATGAGACCGAAGGCCGCCATCGTCTCAGGGTCCCCCGTCCCGGCTTGCTCCGGCCGAGGCCGAGACCGCAACCGCCTCGGCCACCGCCGCGTCGACGCAGGCAGCGGGATCGGCCAGGCCGCCGGCGTCACGGCGCGCGTCGGCGTGAAGTAGGAACTCGACGTTGCCCTCGGCACCGGTCAGAGGCGAGACCATGACCCCCATGATGGCCGCTCCGGCGCCCACAACGGCGCGGCACGCTCCGAGCAGCGCCCGACGCCACACTTCGGGGTCGCGGATCACGCCCCGGCCGCGGTCGGCTTCGGCCCGGCCCGCCTCGAACTGAGGCTTCACCAACACGACGATGTCGGCGGTCGCCAGCCGGCAGAGATCGGCGGCGACCAGACGCAGCGAGATGAACGAGACGTCGGCCACCACGATCTCCGCCGGCCCGCCGACGGCGCCGGTGGTGACGCTGCGGACATCCGTGCGCTCGAGCGACGTGACCCGCGGGTCGGCCCGCAGACGCTCGTGGAGCTGGTTGCGGCCCACGTCGATGGCGACCACGGCCGCCGCGCCGTGCTGCAGCAGGCAATCGGTGAACCCGCCGGTCGACGCGCCGACATCGATGGCCCGGCAACCGGCCGCGGAGATGCCGAAGCCGGCCAGCGCGGCCTCGAGCTTGTGCCCGCCCCGGGACACGTAGCGGGGCGGGTCGCCCGCCACCACCACCGGCTCGCCCGGGTCGACGAGGCGCGACGCCTTGGCCGCGGGCGCGCCACTCACGGTCACCCGCCGCTGTGCGATGAGCCTCTGGGCCTCGCTGCGGCTCGCAGCCAAGCCCCGCCGCAGCAGCTCGGTGTCGAGCCGGCGGCGTCGGGGCGTCATGACGGTGAGCTCAGCCGGTGATGCGAGCCTGGCGGTTCAGCCAGCCGAGGGTGAATGCGTTCCACTCGTCGACCATCTCGTGGAAGGCGATGTGGCTGGAGTGGGGGCCGCGGAACACGTGCATGGTCGAACCGGGGATAGCCTGCTGGACCTCCAGGCCGTAGCGGGTCGGCACCTGCCAGTCCATCTCGCCGGAGGTGATGAGGGTGGGTACCTCGATGCTGCCGAGCCGGTCGAGCGCGTCGTGGGTCTTGTCGGCATGGATATGGCCGAGTATTCCGGCCCTGGACGGGGGATGCGGATTGTCGATGATGACGCCGCGCTCGAAGGCCTCCACATCGTCGGGCTGGTCGTTGATGAAGGTCGGGCTGGCCACCCACAGCAGGCCGGTGCGGATGTAGCCGGCGGGGTCGTCGTGGAGTATGGGCGTCTCGAGGGTCTCGATCATGCGGATGAACCACTCGTCGGAGCGGCCCCAGGTGCAGTGCAGTTGCAGGGTGGCCACCTTGGCCGGGTGGTTCACCGCCAGCTCCTGGGCGGTGGCCGAGCCCAAGGACAGGCCCGAGACGTGGGCCCGCTCCACCCCGATCCAGTCGAGGAGAGCGGCGGCATCGTCGGCGAGGATGCGCATCGAGTAGTCGCTCACGTCCTCCGGATGGGTGGACTGGCCCGTGCCCCGATTGTCATAGGTGATGACCGTGTAGTGGTCCCGGTACGCCTCCACCTGGGCGGCCCATGTCGTGTGGTCGGCGCTGGTTCCCATTATGAGCAGCAGCGGATCGCCCGATCCCTCGACCTCGTAGTAGACATCGATCCCCGTCGGCAGTTGGGCGAAGGTCATCTCAGCACTCCCCTGGTTCTCGGCTCAGCCGTCGGCGGCGACGCCGGCCGCGTGTGTCGGCGGCCGCCTCTCTGACACCGCGGCCGTCGATTCGAAACTAGCCCCGACTCGCAGCGCGGTCTCCTCGTCGAACGGAGCGGCCGCGATCTGCAGCCCGATGGGCAGGCCGTCGCGGTCGAAGCTGGCCGGCACCGACAGCGCGGGCAGGCCCGACAGGTTGAAGGGGCCGGTGGTGCGGACGTAGGCCAGCGTCACCGGCTCGGCGGAGTCCCCGAACCAGAAGTCTTCGGCGTCCTTGGGCGCGGCCGTGGCCGGCAGGGTCGGGGTGAGCAGCGCGTCGAGCCGGTTGTGCACGAAGACGCTCCGCAGGGCGTCGGCGATGGCCCGCCGGGCCTGCAACGCCTTGAAGTAGTGCTCCGGCTCCATCATCAGGCCGGCCACCAGCAGGGCGCGGATGCCGGGATCGATCTGGTCGGGGCGGCTGCGCAGCAGCTCGCGGTGGTACGCGGCGGCCTCGGGGGCGACGATCCCGAACTCGGCGGCCAGTCCGTGCTCCAGCTCGGGCACCTCCACGCCGACCATGGCCGCTCCCTGCCGGCCGAGCAGGTCGGCCGCGCCGGCGAACGCCTCGGCCACATCGGGCTGCATGGGCTCCAGCGGCGCCCCGCCGAGCACGCCGATCCGTAGCCCTTCGACACCCCGGTCCAGGCTGCGGGAGTACTGCGGCACGGGCTTGGACGAGGCGGAGGGGTCCAACGGGTCCGGGCCGGCGAGGACTTCGAGGGCCGCGGCGCTGCCCGCCACGGTGGCGGTGAGGGGTCCGAGGTGGTCGAGCGACCACGCCAGCGCGGCCACCCCGGCGCGCGACACCCGCCCGTAGGTGGCCTTCAGCCCCACCGTTCCGCACAACGACGCCGGGATGCGGATCGAGCCGCCGGTGTCGCTGCCTATCGCCATGGGCACGATCCCGGCTGCGACCGCGGCGCCCGAGCCGCCGCTGGACCCGCCGGGTATCCGGTCCAGGTCCCAGGGATTGGAGACCGGCGGGCTGTAGACGCCGCACGCCAGCTCGTGGGTGGTCGTCTTGCCCACGATGACCGCGCCGCCGCGGCGCAGGCGCCGCACCAGCGTGGCGTCGGTCGCGGCCGGCGTCGCCGGGTAGGCGGGCGAGCCGCACCGGGTGGGCAGCCCGGCTACGTCGACTATGTCCTTGATCCCGACCGGCACGCCCATCAGGGGGCCGAGGTCGCGTCCCGCCTCGATCGCCTCGTCGGCGGCGTCGGCCGCGGCCAGGGCGCCGTCGGGATCCAGGGCCACGAAGGCGGCCAGCTCGCCGTCGAGGGCGGCCGCGGCGGCCAAGCTGGCCTCGGTGAGGGCGCGGCTGGTGGTGCGGCCCGAGCGCAGCGCCCGTGCGGCCTCCGGGATCGTGGTCATCGGTTAGTTCGGGCGCTCGACGACGGTCGGCTCGGGCGCAGCGCCCGTGCGGCCTCCGGGATCGTGGTCATCGGTTAGTTCGGGCGCTCGACGGCGGCCGGCTCGGGCGGCCAGCTCGGATCGAAGGCGGTGGGGTCCGGCCCACCGCTCTGCGACACCAGGCCGTCGAGGCTGGCGCTCGCGGCGATCCGGTCGGCCAGGTCGGCCGCCGTCTCGGCTGGGTCAACGGCCGGGTGGTCGAGCCCGAGCCCCCGCAGGCGGGCGGCGACCGTTTCGACCGAGTCTCCGGCGTCGCCGTCAGTCACGTCCTGCGCCGATCACCGCGATCACGTCCACCTCCATCTTGAGGCCGGGCAGGCCCAGGGCCGCGGCCTGGCAGGCGGTCACCGCGGGGAACGGCCGGCCCGCGAACACCTCCCGCCGGACCTCGATCTCCTCAGCTATCTCGCGTACGTCCTGCATGAAGTAGGTGACCTTGACCACGTCGGCGATCGAGCTGCCCGACGCGGCCAGGACGCTGGCGATGTTGTCCCATACTTGCCGGGCCTGCTCACCGACGGTGGTCCCCACCACCTCGCCGGCCTCGTCGAGGGCGACCTGGCCGGCCAGGTAGAGGGTGTCGCCGGCCCGCACCGCGTAGGAGTACGGCTCCGGCGGCGGGCACAGCCCGGGCACGTCCACTACGGATTCCAGCGGCATCGGCGGTCAATATAGGCTCCCGCCCAGCCCGCATCCGCACCCGGCCGGGCTCCGCTATCTCCCGCGAAAGTGAAGGTACGCCAATGCCGAAGGTAAGTGTCAACGGGGTCGACCTCTGGTACCAGTTCAGCGGCGAGGGTTCCACCGTCGTCCAGATCGGCGGCGCGGTCAGCGCCCACGAGGGGTACGCCACCATCACGCCCGGCCTGTCGCAGCACTACCGGGTGCTCGACTACGACCACCGGGGCTACGGCAGCAGCGACCGCCCCGATCAGCGCTACACGCTCGACACGTGGAGCGACGACCTGGCCGGGCTGATGGACGCGCTGGGGCTGGAGCGGGCCCACATCCACGGCGGGTCGATGGGCAGCTTCATCGCGGTGAACTTCGCGGCCCGCTACCCCGGCAGGGTCGACAAGCTGCTCCTCGGGGCGGGGGCCGTGGGCCGGTGCGACCGCATGGGAGTGCTCCAGTTCCGGATCTGGCAGAGCCTGGCCCGGGCCTACGGGGTGGCGTCGCGGGAGTTGGCCGAGCAGCTGCTCGCCCACGCCTTCTCGCGTGCCTTCCTCGACGGCCCGGACGGCGGCGACGAGGCCGTGGACCTGATGCAGGAGGTCACGGCCCGCAACGTCGGCACGGATGTCTTCATCGACGCCTGCCAGGCGATGATCGACACCGACGTGACCGCCCGGCTGGGCGACGTGACCGCGCCGACGCTGGTGATGGTGGGATCGGAGGACGTGCTCACCCCGCTGGACGCGGGTCCGGGCGGGGCCGGGGCCCGATACGTCGCCGAGAACCTGCCCAACGCCCGGCTGGTCGTCTTCGAGGGCAGCGGCCACGGGCACTACATCGAGCAGCAGGACGAGTCGCTGGCCGCGATCCTGGAGTTCCTGGCCGCATAGAGGAATTGGCAGCGTTTTGCACGGATAGCGAGCATTTCACTGCCAATTCCCAGCCGTTGCCCGGCCGATCCCGGAACTGGCAGTGTTTTGCACGGATAGCGAGCATTCCGCTGCCAATTCCCCGCCGAGAGGCGGCTAGCCTCGCCCGCCATGGCCGGTCCCAGCGGAGATCGACGGCTCCTGGAGATCAATGGCGACCGCCTGCTCCGGCGGCTGTGGGACCTGGCCGAGATCGGGCCGATACCCGGAGGGGGCAACAACCGCCTCGCCCTGACCGACGCCGACAAGGGCGGGCGCGACCTTGTGGTCACCTGGATGCGCGACCTCGGCCTGGACGTGAGCATCGACACCATCGGGAACGTCGTCGCCACCCAGGACGACGTGGGCGCCGGCCCGCCGGTGATGATGGGCTCCCACATCGACACGGTCGCCACCGGCGGCAAGTACGACGGCAACCTCGGTGTGCTGGCCGCGCTGGAGGTGATCGAGACCGCGATCGAGCGCGGCGTCGAGCTGGAGCGGCCCCTGGCTGCGGCGTTCTTCACCAACGAGGAGGGCTCCCGGTTCCCGCCCGACATGATGGGCAGCCTCTGCTACACAGGGGGGCTCACCACCGAGGAGGCCATGTCGACCACCGACGCCGACGGGGTGTCGGTCGGCGACGAGCTGGACCGCATCGGCTACCGCGGCCCGATGCCGTGCCCGGGACCGGATCCCTACGCCTTCGTGGAGCTCCACATTGAGCAGGGGCCGGTGCTGGAGCGCGACGGCATGCGCATCGGGGCGGTCACGGGTGTCCAGGGCATCTCCTGGACCGAGGTGAACATCACCGGGCAGTCGAATCACGCCGGCACCACCCCGATGAGCATGCGCCGCGACGCGGGTCTGGCCGCGGGCGAGCTGGTGGTGGCGGTGCGGCGCATCGCCTCCGAGATGGGCGGCACCCAGGTGGGAACGGTGGGGGCCCTGAGGCTGCATCCGGATCTCGTGAACGTGGTGGCGGCCAGGGCCCAGCTCATCATCGACCTGCGCAACACCGACGACGACGATCTGCAGTCGGCCGAGCGGCGCCTGCTAACCGAGGTCAGGCGGGTGGCCGAGTCCGAGGACGTCGAGATCGACACCAGATGGGTGGCCCGCTTCGAGCCGGTGGTGTTCGATCCGAGGGTTGTGGAGCTGGTCGAGTCGACCGCTTCCGCGCTGGGGCTGTCGGTGCGGCGGATGCCGTCCGGTGCGGGCCACGACGCCCAGATCCTGGCCGGGGTGTGCCCGGCGGGAATGGTGTTCGTTCCCAGCGTCAAGGGCATCAGCCACAACCCGGCCGAGCACACTGAGCCTGACGATCTCGTGGCCGGAGCCAACGTCCTGCTCAACACGGTGGTCACCCTGGCCACCGAGGGGATCTGAGCGGACTCATGGCGATGCGGGCCACGTTCACGGGCTGGGGCAAGTGCGTGCCCCCGGTGAAGCTCACCAACGCCGACCTCGAGCAGCTCGTCGACACCGACGACGACTGGATCGTGGAGCGGACCGGCATCCACGAGCGGGGCATCTCCCATGTGGAGACCACCGACCTCGCTGAGGTAGCCGCCCTCCAGGCGCTGGCCGCGGCCGGTCTGGAGCCAACCGACATCGACATGCTCATCATGGCCACGGTCACCCCCGAGATCACCTGCCCGAGCAACGCCTGCGTGCTCCAGGAGCGCCTGGGGACGGTCAACGCGGCCGCGTTCGACCTGAACGCGGCGTGCAGCGGCTGGATCTACGGCACGGCCACCGCGTCGTCGATGATCACCGGGGGCATGGCCGAGCGGGTGCTGCTCGTCGGGGCCGAGAAGCTGCACTGGGTCATGGACTACTGGGACCGGGCGACCTGCATACTCTTCGGCGACGGAGCGGGCGCCGCGGTGCTGGAGCCGTCAGAGAACGGCGACGGGGTGCTGGCCGCCGATCTGGGCGCCGACGGCGTGGCCGGCCGAACCATGGTGTTCCCCACCCTGGGCACCCGCGGCGGGCTGAGCTCGTTCCGCGACCCGTTCAAGCATCGCCTGCACTTCGACGGCCGGGCCGTCTTCAAGATCGCGGTGCAGGGCATCGAGAGGTCGGTGCGACGGGCGGTGGACCGGGCCGGGCTAAGCCTCGCCGATGTCGACGCGGTGATCCCCCACCAGGCCAACGAGCGGATCATCACCGCCGCGGGCCGGCGGCTGGGCCTCGACCCCGACCTCGTGATGCTCAACATCGCCACCCACGGCAACTCGGCGGCGGCCTCGGTGCCGATGGCGCTGTCCGACGCCCTCGACACCGGGCTGATCCAGCCGGGCTCCATCGTGGTGCAGACCGCGTTCGGCGGAGGCGTCACCTGGGGGTCCACGGTGACGCGCTGGGGCGAGCGGGTGGAGCCTCTCGGTCGCTGCGATCTCGAGCTACCGCCTTGCGACGAGACCGTCTTCGACCTGCTGGCCTCCAACCGCGCCTTCTACGCGCCACTGCACTCCCACGGCCGAGCGGACTGAGACTGGCTCCTACTGCTATTGTCGCGGCCGATCTGTATCCATTCCTCGACACAGGGAGGCTCCCGCATGACTCCGATTCGACGGCGTGGTCTGAAGACGGCCGGAGTCGCGCTGGCGGCCGCCGCGCTCCTGGTGGCCCTGCCGGCAGTCGCTCTGGCCGACAGCGAACACGTCGAGTCGTCGGGCCTGCCGCGCGAGGAGCTGAAGTTCATCCTGAACACCTTCGCCTTCCTGATCTGGGGCGCCCTGGTGATGTGGATGTGCGCCGGTTTCACCATGCTGGAGTCGGGCGCGGTGCGCACCAAGAACGCCTCGATGATCTGCCTCAAGAACATCGGCATCTACTCGATCGCCGGCCTGGCCTACTACTTCATCGGCTACAACCTGATGTACGTCGACGTCGGCGACGTGATCGGCTCGTTCCAGTTCCTCTACGGACCGTCCGACGCCGAGCTGGGCCTGCTCGACGGCGCGGCCGACCATCTCGGCGAGGTGGTCGGCAACGGCTACGCGGTCATGTCGGACTGGTTCTTCCAGATGGTCTTCGTGGCCACCGCGGCCTCGATCGTGTCGGGCGCCATCGCAGAGCGGATCAAGATGTGGGCGTTCTTCCTGTTCACCCTGATCCTGACCGCCTTCATCTACCCGATCGTCGGGTCCTGGTACTGGGGCGGCGGCTGGCTGGCCGAGCAGGGGTTCGTGGACTTCGCCGGATCCACCATCGTTCACAGCACCGGCGGCTGGGCCGCCCTGGCCGGCGTGCTGGTCATCGGGCCGCGGCTGGGCAAGTTCCGCAAGAACGGCACGGTCAAGCCCACCCCGCCCTCCAACGTGCTGGTGGTGACCCTGGGGGTGCTGATCCTGTGGCTCGGCTGGTTCGGCTTCAACGGCGGCTCGCAGCTGGCCCTGGGCAGCGCGGCCGACGCGGTGGCCATGAGCAACATCCTGGTCAACACCAACCTGGCCGCAGCCGCCGGGGTGGTGGCCGCCCTGGCCTGCTCACGGCCCATCTTCGGCCGCATGGACCTGTTCGCGGGCCTCAACGGCGCCCTGGCCGGGCTGGTCTCGATCACCGCCGCGCCCGACATCACCGAGCACTGGTGGGCCATCATCATCGGCGCCATCGGCGGCGTGATCTGCACCCTGGCGATCAAGGGCCTGGAGAAGCTCAAGATCGACGACGTGGTCGGCGCCATCCCCGCCCACCTGGTCTGCGGCATCTGGGGAACGCTGGCGGCCTGCATCGCGGGCGGCGCCAACTTCGGCACACAGCTGCTGGGCGTGGTGGCCATCGGCGCCTTCGCGTTCATCTCGTCGTTCATCGTGTGGAAGCTGATGGACATGGTGATGGGCCTGCGGGTGAGCACTGAGGCCGAGCGCCTGGGCCAGGACACCGCCGAGCTGGGAATCGAGACCTACCCCGAGTTCGTCCTCATGCCCGAGGAGTTCGACGAGGTCTGACCGGCAGCCATCACCGGCGGGGACCGTCCCGGACTGGCAAGATTGACCGCATCAAGATCGACCACACCCAGGGAAGGGGCGTTCCGCCGTGTTTGAAGCGCTTGGTATAGAGCACCTCACCGATCTGACCACCGGCGAGGCGGTCTGGGCGTTCTTCACGCCGCTGATCATCTTCGCGGTGTTCTTCGTGCTCCAGATCGTCCTGCCCGCGAGGCGGGTCACCGGCTACGTGAAGGACCGCGACACCGGCGAGCCCCGCAACTACCGGCTGAACGGCCTGCTGGTGTTCGTGATCGTGGAGCTGGTGTGGGCCTTCGGGCTCATACCGCGCGACTGGTTCTACCGGTCGACGCTGTGGGCGGTTCTCGGGGGCACGGTGTTCTGCGCGATCTTCGCGGTGTGGTCGGTGTTCACCCAGCCCCCCGGAGAGATCCGGAACCCGTGGCTGGCGCTGTGGGAGGGCCGGTCCCAGGAGCTCCAGCTGTTCAACGGACGCATCGACATCAAGATGTGGTGGTACGTCGTGGGCGGGACGATGCTGTCGCTCAACGCCCTGTCAGGGGCGGCGTGGCACCACAACAACGTCGACGACCCCAACCCGGGTGTCTACCTGTACGCCGCGTTCTGGACGTTCTACGTGTTCGACTACTTCATCTGGGAGCAGGTCCAGCTCTACACCTACGACCTCATCCACGAGCACATCGGCTTCAAGCTGTGGTGGGGCGGCCTGGTGGCCTACGGGTGGCTGTTCATCCTGCCGCTGTGGGGCGTCGCCCCCCTCGACGACCCCGGGTACTCGACCGGGTTCACGTACTTCTGGCTGATCGGGGTGTCGGTGCTGTTCCTGGGCGGATGGACCATCGGCCGGGGCGCCAACCTCCAGAAGTACACGTTCAAGCGCTGGCCGGACCGCAAGTTCCTGTGGGTCGAGCCGGAGCACATCGTGGCCGGCGAGCGCAAGATCCTGTGCAGCGGATGGTGGGGCGTCGCCCGCCACTTCAACTACCTGGGCGAGGGGATCCTGGCCGTCTCGTTCGCCCTGGTGTTCGGCCATCCCGGCAACCTCTGGTCCTGGACCTACTCGATCTTCGTGGTCAGCTTCTTCACCGTCCGCCAGCGCTTCGACGAGCGGGAGTGCGCCCAGAAGTACGGCCCCGAGAAGTGGGCCGAGTACCAGGAGCGGGTGCCGTACCGGATCTTCCCCGGCATCTACTGAGCGCTCCCGTACCGGGAGACCCGGATCCCGGCAATCAGCCGCCGAGGTAGGCGGCCCTCACCGCGGGGTGGGTCCGGATCTCCGCCGGCGATCCGACCGCGATAACCGAGCCCTGGTCGAGGCAGTAGACCCGGTCGCAGATGTTGGTGATGAAGGCGAGGTCGTGGTCGATCACCACCACGCCGCAGCCGAGCACACCGGCGATGCGGCGGATCTGGTCCACGATGATGACCGACTCCAGCTCCGAGAAGCCCGAGGTGGGCTCGTCCAGCAGCAGGAACCCGGGGGCCTGGGCCGCGGCCCGGGCCAGCTCGAGGCGCTTGGAGGCGCCGTAGTCGAGAGCCCGGGCCCGCACCTCGGCGATATCGGAGATGCCGCACAGTTCGAGCAGGCCGGCCGCCGTCTGCTCGGCCCGCCGGGGCGAATGAGTGCCGACGAGTGCGGCCACCTCGACGTTCTCCCGCACGCTCAGGGCCTCGAACAGCCGCAGGTTCTGGAACGTGCGGGCCAGGCCACGGCGAGCCAGCCGGTGCGGCGGCAGCCCGACGATGTCGCTGCTGTCGAGACTGATCCGGCCCTGGGCGGGAACCAGGCCGGTAATGGCGTTGAGCATGGTGGTCTTGCCTGCGCCGTTGGGCCCGATGAGGCCCACCACCCGCCCGCTGCCGGCCAGGATGTGGGCGTTGTCGAGGCCCCGCAGGCCACCGAAGTCGACGGTGAGGCCGGCCGCGGCCAGCCGGATCGGGGTCTGAGCATGGACCGGGCTCGGAACGTCGACGGCGCCTTCGCTGGACGCCGCATCCAGGGCGCCGCTGATCCGGAGCCATCGTCGCAGCTGGGGGCCGAGCCAGTCGGCCAGCTCCCAGTCGTCCATCAGCCCCCGGGGCCGCAGGACCATGAAGCCGAGCATCGAGGCGCCCAGCGCCAGGTCCGACAGGCCCGGACGCAGAACAATGTCGAACGGGCCGGGGTCGACGTCGGGACCCGACACGACCCGGGCGGCCTCGGTCAGCACGGTGATGACGACGGTGCCGAGAGCCGCGCCGGTGATGCTGTTGCGGCCGCCGACGACCAGCATGGTGATGGTCAGCAGGGTGTAGTCGATGAAGAACCGCTCGGGCGAGATGGTGCCGGTCAGCCAAACCCGCAGCGACGCCCCGACCGCGACCACCGCCACCGACAGCAGCAGGGCCCACATCTGGTGGGTGGCGGGGTGTATACCCAGCGAGCGGGCGGCCACGCCGTCCTCGCGCACCGCCCGGGCCAGCCGGGCCGATCGCGACCGGCGGTAGAGGCCGGCCACGACCAGAGCCAGGATGAACGCCCCGTACGCGTAGCCCCGCCCGGCCATGGCGGTGCCGGGCCGGAAGCTCAGCCCGGCCCGGTTGCCGCCGGTCAGGTCGGTCCAGTTGACGGCCAGCTCGAAGGTGGCGAACAGCAGCGACAGCGTGATGACGGTGGGGGCGATGGCGCCCGACGCCGCGGCCGAGCGCACCAGCCCGAGCCCGACCACCGCGGCCACGGCCACGGTCAGCGACACCGCGACCGCGATGGCCGCGGCCGGGTGCACGGTGATGTCCACCAGCCCGAACGGGGCGTCGGGCACCAGGCGGGCCTTGCGCTCGCCGTCGATGGCGAACAGCACGAAGGCGTACCCGGCCACCGCTCCGAACCCGACGTGGCCGAACGACAGGATCCCGGTGTTGCCGATGAAGATCTGCATCCCGACCACGACGGTGGCGTTGATGAGCAGCGACGTGAACAGCCGCTCGGAGGCTGCGTCGCCCACCCCCCAGACGTAGAGGAGTCCGACCGCGGCGACTGCGGCGAACAGCAGGCCGCCGGCGGCGATGTCCGGCAGCATCCGCCGGGCCAGGCCGGTCACACCCGCTCCACCGGCCACACCCGCTCCCCCGCTCACACCCGCTCCCCCGGCCACACCCGCTCCCCCGCTCACACCCGCTCCGCGGCGGCGGTCTGCAGCATCCCGGCGGGCCGGAAGATGAACAGCAGCGCGATCAGCACGAAGACGATCCCGTTGACCATGCCGTCGACCTCGTCGGGCAGCCTCGACACGAGCTGCACCTCGACCACGCCGAGCACGAGGCCGCCGACCACCGCTCCCTGGAGCCGGCCCAGGCCGCCGATGAGGGCCGCGAGGACGCCCTTGAGCATGGGGATGAGCCCGGCCGCGGGCGCGGCCCGGCCGGTCCTCATGAGGAACAGCACCGCCGCCACCCCCGCCAGCAGCCCGGCCAGCGCGAACGCGGCGCGGATCACGAGGTTGCTGCGGACACCGAGCAACTGGGCGGTGTCGAAGTCCTCGGCCGCGGCCCGGATGGCCATCCCGTAGACCGTCTTGCGCAGGATGGCCAGCGTGGCCAGCAGCGTCGCCACCGTGACCGCGACCACCGCGACGTCGACCACCTCGACCCGCACCCCGCCCACCGACACGGTGTTGTTGATCCAGCTCGGCCGGTCGAACGCCCGGGCGCTGGCCGACACGTACATGACGAAGCCGGCCTGCACCACGAAGTGCACGCCGAAGGACATGAGCAGCATGGCGAAGTCGCTGGCGCCCCTCACCCACCTGAACGCCACCAGTTCCAGGGCCACCGACGTGGCGATCGAAGTGGCCACGATGACCGGGACCAGCGCCCACCAGTCCAGCCCGAGGAGGGTCAGCCCGTATGCCACGTAGGCGCTGACTGTGATGAGCTCGCCGTGGGCGAAGTTGATCATGCGCATGACCCCGAAGGTCAGGCCGATCCCCAGCGCCAGCAGGGCGTACTCGCTGCCGAGGCCGAGCCCGTCGATCAGCTGCTGGATGAACTCGACCATCAGGTGCCGCCCGTCACGTGCCGTTGCCGAGGAACGCCTCGAAGAGGTCCTCGCGCTCGGCCAGCTCGCCGGCCGCGCCGCTGGCGACGATGTCGCCGCTGCGCATGATGTAGGCGGTGTCGGCCATCTCGAGTAGGCGGTGGGCGTCCTGCTCGACGACGAGCAGGGTGGTGCCCGCGGCGGCCAGTTCGCCGAGCAGGTCGAACACCTGGCTGCGCAGCAGGGGCGCCAGCCCGAGGGCGGGCTCGTCCATCAGCAGCACACTCGGCCGGCTCATCAGCGCCCGGGCGATGGCCAGCTGCTGGGCCTCGCCGCCCGACAGCAGGCCCGCGGGCGTGGACCGCTGGCGGCCGAGCACCTCGAAGCGCTCCATCATCTCGGCGGCGAGCCGGCGGCGGGTTCGCCCGGCGGTGAGGATCCCGGCGACGAGCAGGTTCTCCTCGGTGGTCAGCCCGGTCAGGATCCGGCGGTGCTCCGGGACCAGGGCGACGCCGGCCCGCAGCATCCGCTGGGGCGACCAGCCGGTGACGTCGGTCCGGTGCCAGTGGATGGAGCCGCCGCTGGGGGTGCGCAGCCCGACGATGGCGTTCAGCAGGCTGCTCTTGCCCGCTCCGTTGGGGCCGATGAGGGCGACCAGCTCGCCTTCGGGGACCGCGATCGAGGCGCCGTGGACCGCCCGGACGCTGCCGTAGGTGACCTCAACCCGATCAAGGGTCAGCACGGCGTCCGGGCGGTCCGGATGGTCCGAATGTTGGGCGGTTGCGCTCAGCCGTAGACCGCGGCAAGGGTCGGCTGGCCGTTCACGACCTCGTGCACGTACACGGGCGTGTTGGGCGAGCCTCCCCCGTTGTAGGCCAGCACCCCGGTCAGGCCGTCGACGCCGGTACCGGCAACGATGGCCTCGCCCACGGTGACCGGTTCGAGCGAGCCGGAGCGGATGACGGCGTCGGCGACCACGAGGATGGCGTCGGCGGCCAGCGCCGAGTACGACTCGCTCTCGAGGACGCCGCCCTTGGCGGCCTCGTAGCTGGCCAGGAAGCGCACCATCCGGCCGTCGGGCTCGGGGAAGGTGTGCGAGGTGTGGAAGAAGCCCTCCACGCCGTCCACGAAGTAGCCGCCGGTGGCGGTGAAGGCGTCGGCCACCAGCATCTCGGCGCCGACCTCGGCCTCGCTGAGCTGGGCCCCCAGGATGGCGGCCTGGAAGGCCAGCAGCGCCGAGTACACGACGTCGGGCTGGGGGTCGAGGCCGGCGATCTCGTTGACCTGGGCCGAGAAGTCGGTGGTCTGGGCGGGCACGAACGGGTAGTCGCCGAGCACCTCGCCGCCGAGCGACTCGAACTCCTCGGTGAAGACCTCCACGACGTAGCCGAAGTAGGGTCCCGGGACGCTGAAGGTGACCGCGGTCGTCCAGCCCTTCTCGATGGCGAACTGGGCGGCCGCCACCGCCTGGGCGGTGTCGGTGAACGAGGCCAGCAGCGACAACTGCTCAGGGTCGGCCAGCAGCGGCTCGGTGGACGACACCGAGATGGTCGGCACCCGGGCGGCGGTCACCTGGAGGATGGCCTGGTTGACGTCGAAGAAGGCCGGGCCGAGGATGGCGGTGACGTTCTCGTCGAGCAGCTCCTGGGCGACCCGACCGGCTGTCTCGGGATCTCCCTCGATGTCGCGGATCACCATCTCGACCGGATGGCCGTCCACGCCGCCCCAGCAGTTGAGGAGCTCGACGAAGTACTCGGCCGCCTTGGCCGCCGGGATGTCGACGAAGCCTCCGAGGTCGGAGAAGTCTGCGGCGTAGCCGATCCGCAGCGGCTCCCCCTGCGGGGCCGGGCCGCAGTCGGCCAGGTCGGCGGCCAGGATGGCGTCGACGTCGAGGTCCATGGGCGCGGCGGGCTCAGACTCGGCCGGCTCGGGCTCCGCGGCCCCAGGCTCCGACGGCTCCGGCTCCGCGGCCCCAGGCTCCGGCGGCTCGGGCTCGGCCGGGGCCTCAGGTGCTTCGGTGGGCGCTGGGGCCGCCGCGGTGGTACTGGCCGGCTCGGCATCGCCGTCGTCGTCCCCGCAGGCCGCGGCCACGAGCACGAGCGCCAGCATGGCGGCCAGGATCCGGAAGGATCTCTTCCTGGTTGTCATTGGTTTCCCCCTTGTGGGATTCGTGGGCTGTCCTTGGACAGGTCATTGGTCACGCCGTTGTCAAGAAGTCGGCGACGAGCCGGTTGAACCGGTCGGGGTTCTCGATGAACATGAAGTGGTTGCCGCCCTCGTCGGCTGGGATCGACTCGAACCGGGCGCCGGGGGTTTGCTCGGCGGCCCAGCGGGTGGCCGAGGCCGGTACGAACGACCCCTCGCCGGCGATGTAGAGGGAGGGCCGGTTGATCCGGGGCGGCACGTCGCGCCAGTCGGCCAGGATGTCGGTGAAGAACTCGCGGGCCGACAGCGGCCCCGGCATGCGGGCGTTCTCGGCCAGCAGCCAGGCCTTGTCCTCGGTGGAGATGTTCTCGGTGACCATCCCGTCGATGAGGCCGGGCACGACCTGGGCGGCTGCGCCGGCGGTGAGGCCGTTGAAGATCCCGAAGAAGGCCTCGGCGCTGAGGATCGACCCGTAGTCGGCGACCTGCTGCTCGGTGAAGGCGGGGTTGGCGATGGGGTGGGTCATCATGTCCACGAACACGGCCTTGTCGATGCCGTCGCCGGCGAACAGGTCGAAGTACGACCACAGCACGCAGCACCCCATCGAGTGGCCGAGTACGTGGGCGGGCTGCCCGGCCACCTTGTCGATCACGGTTCGGAGGTCCACGGCGTAGCGGGCGATGCGATAGCCGTGGTCGGGCCGCTCGGATTCGCCGTGGCCCCGCAGGTCGAAGGTGATGACCCTGAAGCGGTCGCTCAGGCCGGCCACCTGCCGCTCGAACAGCGCCGCGGTCTGGTTCCACCCGTGGACCAGAACCAGCGGGTGGCCGGTCCCGGCCACGTCGTAGTGCAACTCGATGCCGTCGTTGGTGGTCAGTGTCGCCATGGCTCGACTCCTTGAGGTCATTGGATGCCCGAAGCCGCGGAGCGCGGGCTGCAACAGCGGCCCGCGCCGCGGGGCGAGGGAAATGGGACAATCCATGGCAGTCGCTCGGGGCCGGCGCGGCTATCCGTCGAGCGTCGGCTGCTGTCCACCGAGCGCCCGCTGCTGTCCAGATCGGGGGTTTCTTTGTCCGTTTTGCGCAACCGACCCTGGACAGGCCGACCGCGGGGGCCGTACTGTCCCCTGTATGCGGGCCGCGGCGACGTTCCAGCGGTACACGAACATCGACCACCAGGCCGAGCAGCTGACCGGCTTCGACCAGGCCTACCAGCAGCTGGACAGCGGCTCCTACGACGGCGCGTTCCTGGCCTGCGACAGCGACGAGGTGGGATTCTTCGTCGAGCGCACCAACCGGCGGCTCGGCCAGCAGGGTGCGGGGCCGAGCGGCGTCATCAGCGCGGTGGTGCTGCTGAGCGATTTCGGCCACACGCTCTCGAACGGCTCGCCGTTCACCATGGACGACGTGCTGCTGGTGGGACCGGGCGGCGCCTATGAGGCCGTGGTCGGCTCGGCGGTAGAGCCGGCTGTGTTCAGCGTGTCGCTGGAGTCGGCGACCGCGCTGCCGCTGCGCCGCCTGTCGAACCAGCAGGCGGGGCGCATTCGCCGGGTCGCCGATCCCGAACTCAGCAGGAAGTTCCGGGCGCTGGCAGCCAACATCCTGCGATCCTGGGAGGCGGCCTCCCAGAGCATCTCCATGCCGCGGGCGGTCGTGCACGGGCTGATGCTCGAGCTGCTCACCGCACCCAGCGCGGCGCAGGGATCGTCACACGGCTCGATACAGCTCTACCGGGCTGCCCGCGACGTGATGCTCGATGCGCTCATGGAGCCGCTGACCGTGCCCGAGGTCGCCGCTCGGGTGGGGACGTCGCGCCGTACGCTCGAGCAGGCCTTCGACAAGTGCGCATCCGTGAGTCCGGCGCGGTTCCACAAGCTGCTCAGGCTCAACAACGCCCGACGGCTGCTCGAGAGCGGCCGGCACTCCGTGAGCCGGGCGGCCACCAGCAGCGGCCTGCATCATCTCGGCCGCTTCTCGAGCGAGTACCACGACCTCTTCGGTGAGTTGCCCTCGGAGACGGCCAAGCGGGCCAAGGCACTCATCATCGACCCCGTTCCTGCCGGAGTCTGAGCGGCCGATCCTTCCCCCCGGCGCTATCGGGGGGGTCTCGCGGCGTGTTCGACCCTCAGGCCGCGGCCGCCCGGGGCGCGGGCTCGGGGACGGTCCAGTCCCGCGGCATGGCCGAGAAGTCGAAGAACGGCTCGTGGTCATCCTCCGCCACCGCGTCGGCGATCTGCGCGTAGAAGCCCTGCCCGGTCTCGGCCGCGAAGGTGATCGCAACCCCGTCGCCGGCCCCGGCCTCGGGGCGCTGCACGTACTCCGGGAACGGCACCTCGTCCGCCTCGCCCTCGGTGTAGCCCCGGGCGAAGAGCTGCTCGAGCACCCCGAACCCGTCGTGGCGCACCAGCTTGGGGCCCCGCACCGACCCTCCCAACCGCCGGACGTGGGCGGTGAAGGTGTCGAGGTCGTAGGTCTCGTAGGCGACGTGTTGGCACGAATGGTCGCCGTGACGCTCGACGAACCTCGTCACCTGGGAACGCTCGGCCCGGTCGATGCCCTCGATCAGCGCTACCCCGAAGTCCCCGAAGTCGATGCACCAGAGCTTCATGCTCGAGTCGGGATCATCGGGACGCACGTCGTCGATCCGGTTGATGAGCGTCCCGCCCTCGACCTCGATGTGGAACCACGCCCAACGCTCGATCGAGCCCGTCTCGCAGGCGTAGGTGATGTGATCAACCTTCTTGAGGTGTGCCATGGACCTGCCTCCTTGTGCCGCAGCCGGGTCGTTGAGTCAGACCTCATATGATCAAACTGATCACTTGTTTCCAAGAGATATAGGCAGTATTCTCATAGTTCTTCTATAAGTCGATCATTATGACGGTCAGGAGAGGTTCTAGACATGCCTGAGAGACGCGATTTGCACATGTCGCTGGACGACATTGATTGCAGGCTGATCGGGGTGCTGCGCCGGCGGCCCCGCAGCAGCGTGTCGGAGATGGCCCGGCTGACGGGCCTCGCCCGGGGGACGGTGCACGACCGCATCAAGCGCCTGGAGTCCCGCCGGGTGATCCTGGGCTACGGGCCCGATATCGAGCCACGCTCGGCCGGGTTCGGCGTCTGCGCCTTCACGACTCTCACCATCGCTCAGGGAGCCCACGAGAGCACCGTGCGGGCGCTGTCCGAGATCGACGAGATCCTCGAGATCCACACCGTGACCGGACGGGGCGACCTGCTCGCGAAGATCGTGGCGGCCACCAACGACGATCTCCACGCGACCCTCCAGCAGATCGCCGCCATCGACGCGGTGCGCCGGACCGAGACGCTGCTCGCCCTGCACACCGGCCTGCTGCGCAACGTCGCCGACCTCGTCGCCGCGGGCAGTACGAAGCGGGGGGCAGCATGAACGACAAGCAGGCCGGAGCGAAGCCGGTCCTACTCGCGGGAGGCAACCCCCAGATCCCGTGGTGGTGGAGGTGAGGGGATTCGAACCCCTGGCCTCCTCGATGCGACCGAGGCGCTCTAGCCAACTGAGCTACACCCCCGCGGGAACGAGCGAGTTTAGCGGCGCGGCCTCCCACACCGGACCACCGCGCTGGACATGGATCGCCTGAGGACGTGCCAGCCGTTGGCGAAGCGCCTCAGAGGCATGGCCACCGCGTCGCGCTAGGGCGTGTAGGTGAACACGATGTTGTTCATGGTGGCCTCGACGTTGTCCTTGCCGCCGATGTTCTGCACGACGGTCATTCTGGCTGCGCCGCAGTCGCCGAAGTCGTCGCAGTTGAGGGTGCCCACGAGGCCGCGGTAGCCGCGGACGGCGTCGAGGTGGTCGCGCACGCCCTGGCGGTCGATCACCAGAGTGCCGTCCTCCACCCGGGAGGCCGCCGCGATGGCGTCGAGCAGCAGCGTGGCGGCGTCGTAGCCGAACACCCAGAACGGTGACGACGGGCTCTCGCCGTGTCGCTGTTGGTAGGCCGCCAGGAAGTCGGCCGCGCCTTTGCCGGTGCTCTGGTTGACGTTGGCGCCGTAGCGCTGGTCCGGGCCGGAGAAGTACATTCCCGCAGTCTGGGGCAGCGACAGGTAGTTGGCGTTCAACAAGCTGTCGGCGGTCACCAGCACGGTGTCCTGCAGCCCGGGCACTCCCGGCGCCTGGTCGGCGATGAAGTCGCCTGCGGGCTGGAAGATCGGGAAGAACAACGCGCCGGGGCTGCCCGCTGCGATCTCGGTGAGCACCGGCACCATGTCGGTGTCGTCCTTGTTCACCGCGGAGAACCCCGTGATCGTGCCGCCCTCGGCCTCGAAGGCGTCGGCGAAAGCCTGGGCCAGGCCCTGGGTGTAGGGGTCGCCGTCGTGGATGGCCGCCGCGGTGCTGATCCGGAGTTCACCGACCAGGAACTTGGCCATGGTCGCGCCCTGGTGCAAGTCGTTAGTGGTGGTGCGGTAGTAGCCGACGCTGTAGTTGGGGCCCGGCGTGCCGGCCAGGTCCGAAGTGAGGGCCGGAGAGGTGTTGCCGCCGGAGATGAGCACCATGCCGGCGCCGGTGATCAGCGGGGCCGCCGCCGTCGCCGCGCCCGAGCAGGACGTGCCGATCACTCCGACGACGTCCTCGTCGGCCACGATGGCCTGGGCCGCGGCTTGGCCGCCGTCGTTGGAGCACAAGTCGTCGAGGCTTGTGCCCAAGTCCACATCGAAGCCGTGGACCGGGCCGTAGTCGTCCACCGCGATGCGCGCCGCCCGATCGATCGGCAGCCCGAAGAAGGCGACATCGCCGGTGATCGTGTTGAGCGAGCGGATCTGGATGGCGTCACCCTCCTCGACCTCCACAACCCCGAGCGACCCGTCACCCAACGCGCCGGCGGTGTCGCCGACGCCGGCGCCCCCGCCGTCGCTGCAGCCCGCAGCGACCACAGCGAACCAGACCAGAGCACCCCAAGCCGCCGCCGGGCGGCGCCGGATGCCCGTCATCGAGCAGCACCACTGCAATCAGCGTTGACCATCTGGCGGCAAAGGCGCTCAGTGTGTTGAAGGGTCATGAGTTTTCCTCGCATCGGGGCGACACGGCGCAACGACCCCGGCTCGGCGTCTGCGCGTCAATGACTCCTCAACTCTACGTATGACACATGGTGGACACAGGACTGACTATGGCCGGTGTTCCGATTCATGACGATCGGAGGGAGGTCCGAATCGAAGAGGCAAGATGCGGCGCAACCCACACCTCATCGTCAGTTCAACTGTAGTGCGGGCTACGACCACGGCATCTGCCTGTACCCGATAGACGACTACCGCCCCACCCCCAGCTAGCGGTTGTGTTAGCCATGATGGGGACATGAGCCATGATGGGGACATGAGCCATGATGGGGACATGAGCCATGATGGGGACATGAGCCATGATGGGGACATGAGCCATGATGGGGACATGAGGATCCACGGCATCTGCAGTCCCGAGTTCGCGCCGGTGCGCGACGCGTTCGAGGCGAACTTCGCTGAGGGGTTGGAGTTGGGCGCGTCCGCGGCGATGACCGTGGACGGCGAGTTCGTGGTGGACATCTGGGCCGGCGATGCCGACACCGACGGCGCGCCGTGGCGGCGCGACACGATCGTCAATGTCTACTCAACGACCAAGACGATGGCCGCGACGTGCATGTTGATGCTGGCGGACCGAAGCGAGCTGGAGTTCGACGCCCCGGTGGCGCGGTACTGGCCCGAGTTCGCCCAGAACGGCAAACAGGACGTGCTGGTGCGCCATGTGATGGCCCACACCGCGGGGCTGCCGGGCTTTGACCCGCCCATCACCGTCGAGCAGCTCTATGACCTCGAAGCTGCGGCCGCCAACCTCGCGGCCCAGGCGCCGTGGTGGGAGCCGGGCACCGCGTCGGGATATCACCCCGTGACCCAGGGCAACCTGTTGGGCGAGATCCTCTACCGCGTCACCGGCCGGCGCATGGCCGAGTGGTTCCGCACCGAGGTGGCCCAACCGCTCGGGGCCGACTTCTGGATGAGCCTGCCCGCGTCCGAGGACCACCGGGTGTCTGACCTGGTGAGCCCGGCGACCCCGCAGACGCTCATCGTCGGCGGCGAGGAGGTCGAGGTCGGCGAGATCGCGGTGCGCGCCTTCCTGAGCGTTCACCGCACCGGCGACGAGCACGCCACCCGTGAGTGGCGGGCCGCGGAGCTTCCCGCCTCCGGCGGGTTCGGCAACGCCCGCTCGGTGGCCCGCATCCACGCCGCGCTGGCCTGTGGGGGCACCCTCGACGGCGTCCGGCTGCTGTCTGGGGCCGGCGCCCGACGCGCCCTGGAGGAGCAGACCGACGGCATCGACCAGGTCCTGGGCGTGCGGCTGCGCCACGGCCTCGGCTTCGGGCTCCAGATCGGCGACCTCTCCTTGGCTACGGGCCAGATGTTCTGGGGCGGCATGGGCGGCTCGCTGGCCGTGATAGACCTCGACGCCCGGGCCAGCGTCGCCTACGTGATGAACCGCATGGCGCCCGACGCCCTCGGCGACCCCCGCGGCCTCCGGATCATCCAGGCCGCCCTCGCTAGCCTGTAGGAGCCCGGCACGCTGAAGGCGCCCGGCACGCTGAAGGCGCCCGGCACGCTGAAGGCGCCCGGCACGCTGAAACCGGTGCTGCGGGCCGGTGCCGCAGCGGCCGCAGGGTATCGTTGATGTTCTTGCCCCGCGCAACGTCCCCCGCCTCGACGGCCGCTCCCGGGCTCGTGCGACCGGCGGTCGGCGGCGTGGGCGTTCCTGGGCTTCCGGCTCGGGCATGCTCGAGTCGGCACTGGGACGATCAGCGGCGGCGTCGGTCCGCGTGACGTTCCCGCGGTGCGGCCCCCAACGCGTCGCCCGCATCGATGTGGACCCCCACCCACGAGCGGTCTTCGCCAACCCGTCGGGCGGGCAGCGGGCCGCAGAGTTCTATGTGCGCGTCGGCAACTCGACCCGGCTCTTGCTCACCGACGAGGCCATCGTCTACGCCTCCAGCCGCTGGAGTTGGTGGCGAAGGACGATCCGCCGAGGTCAGATGTGACAACGGAGCCAGGGTCGACAGTAGCCGCAATACCTAGTACAATATATGGCATGCATCAAACGACGGTCTACTTGCCTGATGACCTCAAGCGACGGCTGAGACAAGCCGCACGGCAGGACCGTCGGACCGAGGCGTCCATCGTGCGCGAGGCCTTGGAGGAGGCTCTTGAACGCCGCGAGGTGGCCCCTACCGCGCCCCTCTTCGCCGAAGGATGGAACGACCCGACGCTGGCTGACAGAGTGGACGAACTGCTCGCCGAGTCGGGCTTCGGGACTTGATCGTTGATACCAGCCTGCTGCTGGCCGCGTTCGTGCCCGACCAGCGCATGCACGCCGAGTGCGCACGGGCCCTCGGTGAGCATCGGCCCCTGGTGCTGTCGCCCCTGGTGCTGGCCGAACTCGACTACCTCACGGCGCGGATCGCCGGCGTGGACGCCGAACTGGCGCTGCTTGCAGAACTGTCCTCGGGCGCCTACGAACTGGCGCCCTTCGGCGTTGACGACCTGCTCAGGGCCGCCGCCGTCGTGGAGCGCTACCGGGATCTGCCGTTGGGACTTGCGGACGCGTCCCTGGTCGTGCTCGCCGACCGGTATGGTACCGACATCATCGGAACGCTCGACGAGCGCCACTTCCGGGTCGTTCAGTCCCTCAGCGGCCGTCCCCTGCGTATCGTCCCCGCCGACACCGGCACCTAAGATGCGCCGGTAGCGGCGATCTACAAAGTTTGACGCAGCTGTAGCTTGGCCGGCATGAGCGACGACTATGTCCTGTACAGCACGTCGGGGTCCACCGCGACGATCACTCTGAACCGTCCCGAGCGTCTCAACGCGATCGTGAAGCCGATGTGGGCCCGGCTCGACGGTTTCGTGGCGGAGGCCAACCGCGACCCCGGCGTGAAGGTTGTCGTGGTGCGCGGCGCGGGGCGGGCGTTCTGTGCCGGGTTCGACTTCGGCGCCGGCGGAGACCTCGCCGCGGGGCGCGCCGAGGGCCGTGCCTGGGACCCGGGACGCGACGCCATGGCCGTCACGAACCGCTGGGACGGCCCGGTGCCCAACTTCATGAGCCTGTGGTCGAGCCCCAAGCCGACCATCGCGGCGGTGCACGGCTGGTGCGTCGGGGGCGGCTCCGACCTGGCCCTGTCGGCCGACCTCGTCGTCGCGGCCGACGACGCCCAGATCGGCACGCCGTACTCGCGGGTCTGGGGCTGCTACCTGACCGCCATGTGGGTGTACCGGCTCGGGCTGGCCAAGGCCAAGGAGTACGCCCTCACCGGCAGGCCCCTGTCGGGGGCCGAGGCGGCCCGCATCGAGCTGATCAACCAGGCCGTCCCCGCCGACCGGCTCGACGACACGGTGGCGCGACTGGCCGCCCAGCTCTCCAGCATCCCGTCGTCGCAGCTCGCCGCCATGAAGCTGGTGGTCAACCAGGCCTACGAGGCGATGGGGCTGCGCAACTCCCAGGTGCTCGGATCGATCCTCGACGGCGCGATGCGCAACACCCCCGAAGCACAGGCGTTCATCGACACCGCCATGACCCAGGGAGTGCCCGCCGCGGTCGCCCAAAGAGACGCCCCCTTCAGCGACTACAGCCAGCGCCCAGCATGACACCCGCGAATCCCGCTCAGCGTGTCAAGTCCCGGTACCCGCGTTACTGCCCGGCAAATCGCTCCACTGGCGGCGAGTGCGGGACTTGGGCGGCAGCCGGGCTGCCTGAGGCTATCTGAGACCGGGATCAACAACGCCTGTACCCGGCGCCGTGTCAGCCGTTGGCGACGCGCCCCAGAGGCATGGCCACCGCATCGCTCGGAGCGTGCCGGTCGGGATAGAGCACCCGAACGCCGGCCAGGTCCACAGCCGGTGCCTGCTGGCGGTTGAACGAGCCGAAGGCGAACAGGATCAGGACTACGTCGACCACCACGTGGACGGCCAGGGCGGTGGACCCGAAGACGGGAACGGCCAGCAGCGACGCGAGGGCCACCGCAACGAGCACCGTGGCCACATGCCGACGACGGCGAAGGGCCTGCTGACGGGTCCGGGGCGATTCCAGCAGGTCTCCCAGGTTCCTCGCGCTGTCGCCGTTCCTTGCGCTGTCGCCGACGCTCATGAATGAGCCTGGCTCGCGGCTCGTGGCTTCGAAGGATGGGTCGAAATACTGGCTGGTACCAGCATCACCGCGCATCTGCCGGGATGCCCACCTGTCCCGGAACCACAGCGCGAAGTAGCCCAGCCAAGCCGTCGCCAACACCGCCAAGACAATCAGAGTCACGGGTCGATTTCCTCCTCGTACGCAAGAACGGGTCGCCGACGCAACTCACGGCACGCTCTGGCGCACCGCACCGCCGCTTTGACGACCCGTACACGCAGACGACGGCCCGTACAGGATGTCATGCACGACCGGCCGGGTGGTGGACCCTCGCGTGTCTGCCGGCGGATGCTCTCGTGTCGGCCGGTGGACCCTCGCGTGTCTGCCGGCGGATGCTCAGCGGTCCTCGCGGCGATAGGTCCCGGACCGTCCGCCCGACTTTTCCCAGAGGGCGATGTCGCCGATCGTCATCGACCGGTCCATCGACTTGCACATGTCGTAGATCGTCAGTGCGGCCACGCTGCACGCAGTGAGCGCCTCCATCTCCACCCCGGTCCGGTCGACCGTCTCCACCTGCGCCTCGATCCCCACCGAGTCGTCGCCCACCTCGAAGTCCACCGCGACCGAGCTCACCGACAGGCCGTGGCACAACGGGACGAGCTCGGAGGTCCGCTTGGCGGCCTGGATCCCGGCCACCCGGGCCACGGCCAGCACATCGCCCTTGCCGATCTCTCCCGCCCGCAGAGCCCGGGCCACCTCGGGTTCCATCCTCACCCGACCCCTGGCGACGGCCCGGCGATGGGTCGGCTCCTTCGACGAGACGTCCACCATCCGAGCCCGGCCCTGCGGGTCGAGATGGGTGAAGCCCATCACTCAGCCGCCCACTGGGAATTGGCAGCGTTCGGCGCCAGTCTCAGCCTCCACCGCTGCCAATTCGGCAGGCGGGCCATCAGCCGCCGATCTGCGACATCGACCGGCGGGGCCTGACGAAGTGGACCCGGTTGATCTGGTGGCCCGCCCACTTAGACGCCACGGATTCCTCCAGGGCGGCCGCGATCTCGTCGTCGGCCGCGCCCGATCGCAGTAGCGCACGAACGTCCGTCTCGGTCACAGCGAACAGGCAGTTGCGGAACTGGCCGTCGGCGGTGAGGCGAACCCGGTCGCAGGTCGAGCAGAACGAGTCGCTGACCGACGCCACGATGCCCAAGGAGCCCGTCCCGTCGGCGAAGCGGTAGCGGGTGGCCGGCGCCGACGTGCGCTCGACCGGCTCCACCGGGCAAGCATCGTTGACCCGAGCCAGGATCTCGTCCACGGGGACCACCAGGTCGTTGGTCCAGATGCCATCGGCGTCCAGGGGCATGAACTCGATGAACCGGACTTCCACGCCCTTGCGCCGGCCGAACGAGACGAAGTCGGCGATCTCGTCGTCGTTGACGCCCCGCATGACCACGCAGTTGACCTTCACGGGGTCGAAGCCCGCGGAGATGGCCGCGTCGATGCCGTCGAGCACCCGGTGGAGGCTGTCGCGCCGGGTCAGCTCAGCGAACCGGGGCTCCTGGAGCGAGTCGCACGACACGTTCACCCGTCGCAGGCCCGCGGCCCGCAGCTCGCCGGCCAGCAGCGGCAGCGACACTCCGTTGGTGGTCATGGCCAGGTCGGTGTCCAGCTCGGCCAGCAGACCGACCAGCACGGGCAGGTTCGCCCGCACGGTGGGCTCGCCGCCGGTGAGGCGGATGCCGTTGACGCCGTAGCGCTCGACCATGATCCGGGCCACCCTGGCGATCTCCTCGAACGTGAGCAGGTCGTCGCGGGGCACCCACTCCAGCCCCTCGGCCGGCATGCAGTAGGTGCAGCGGAAGTTGCAACGGTCCGTGACCGAGATCCGCAGGTCCCGGTGGACTCTCCCGAAGCTGTCTATGAGCTGTTCGGCCATCCCCCGCAGGCTACCCGCCCACCCAGAGGCCGAGCGAATGGACCCCGACCGGTCGTCCTTCGCGAGCGAGGCCGCGGCCCGAGCGGCCCGTGAGCGAAGCGAACAAGAGCGGGAAGCAAGGCCCGAGCGGCCCGTGAGCGAAGCGAACAAGAGCGGGAAGCAAGGCCCGAGCGGCCCGTGAGCGAAGCGAACAAGAGCGGGAAGCAAGGCCCGAGCGGCCCGTGAGCGAAGCGAACAAGAGCGGGATGTCAGAGCACGATCACATCGACCGGGTCGCCCTCGCCGGCCGGCGAGCCGTCGGGCACCACCGCCAGCGCGTCGGCCCGGGTCATGGCCGCCAGCTGATGGGACCCCTGCCCGCCGGAGCGGGTGACGTGCAGCACGCCACGCTCGTCTCTTGTGGCCGCCACCCTCACGTAGTGGGTCTTGCCGTCTTTGCGGTGGCTGAGATCGCCGTCGCTGATCGCCCTCACCAGCACTGGCCCGAGATCGTCGGGGCCGTGGCCGGCCATCGCCCGCAGAGCCGGCTTGGCGAGCAGCTCGAAGCTCACCATCGACGACACCGGGTTGCCGGGCAGGCCGAACACCGGGACGCCGTCGACGATCCCGAAGGCGAACGGCTTGGCCGGCTTGATGGCGATCTGCATCCACCGCATGTCGCCGATCTCGTCGAGCACCACCTTTACATAATCGAAGTCGCCCATGGACACACCCCCCGACGACAGCACGGCGTCACAGTCCATCACGCCGGCACGGAAGGCCCGCTCGATGTCGGCGGGGTCGTCGCGGGCGATCCCCAGGTCCACCCCCTCGAAGCCGGCCTCGGCCACCAGGCCCAGCAGCGTGCGGCGGTTGGTGTCTCGGATCTGGCCCCGGCGCAGCGGCCCGGCCTTGTCAGCGAGCTCATCGCCGGTTGAGAGCACCCCAACCCGGGGGCGTCCGTGGGCCGTGACCTCGTAGGCGCCCACCGCGGCCAGCAAGCCGACCCGGCCCGGGGTAACCACCGTGCCCGGCCCCAGCACCTGCTCGCCGGTGGCCACGTCCTCGCCCGGCCGGCGCACATGGTTGCCCGGCTTCACCCTGGCCTCCACCAGGACCCGGTCCCCGGAGCCGTCGAGGCGGCGGGTCAGCTCGACCTTGACCACCGCGTCGGCGCCGTCGGGGATGGGCGCGCCGGTCATGATGCGGGCCGCCTGGCCCGCGCCGACAAGCAGTGACCCGTCGTCGCCGGCGCCGATGGTGCCGACCACGTCCAGTTCGACGGGTGCGCCCCGCGTGTCGCCGGCCCGCAGGGCGTACCCGTCCATGGCGGTGTTGGCGAAGCCGGGGATCGGCTCGGAGGAGAAGACGGGCTCGGCCAGCACCAGGCCCAGCGCCTCGGCGAGCTCGAACCGGCGAGCGGGCAGGGCCTCGACCCGCTCCAGAACATGGGCCCGGGCCTCGTGCAGCGGGATCATGTCTTAGGGCTCACGTTCTTCGGGATCATGTCTTGAGTCTCCGTTCCGTGCCGCGCACGAGCCGCACGATATTGCCGTGGTGGCGCATGGCCATCACCCCCATCACCACCGCGGCCACGATCACCTCGGTTGCGGGCCACCCGAACACCAGCGCCAGCACCGGGTAGGTGACGCCCACGCTCAGCGAGCCCAGCGCGGCCACCCTGGTGATGCGCACCATAACGAAGAACAGCACCGTGCAGATCACGCCGATGAGGGGGTCGAGGACGATGCCGCCGCCTCCCGCGGTGGCCATGCCCTTGCCGCCCCGGAACCGCCTGACCGCCGGCCACACATGACCGGCGACCGCGCCGATCCATGCGGCCATCGCTTCGGGACGGTCCCACAGCAGCAGGGCCACGCCGACGGGGAGCGCGCCCTTGGCCATGTCGCCCAGGGCCACGGCCACGCCGGCGAGGCGCCCTCCCAGGCGGTAGATGTTGGTGGCGCCCGGATTGCCCGAGCCCTCGCTGGTGGGGTCGCGGCCGATCCTGTTGCCGACCAGCACCGCAGTGGGGAACATGCCCGCCCCGTAGGCGACGACGAAGGCCACCACCATCCACACCGTCACGCCCGAATAGTACGGTGCCGAGCCGGGGCGGTGCCGTTATCCTTCGCCGCCGTGCCGGTGTACGACTACCGCTGTGAGCGCTGCACCACCCAGTTCGAGGTGCGGCAGTCGTTCAGCGACGACACGCTGACGGTCTGCCCGCCCACCGGTGGCCCGGCCTCCTGCGTCTCGCCCGGTGAGGGCCCCGTCAAGAAGGTGTTCAGCGGAGTGGCCATCGCCTTCAAGGGCGACGGCTTCTACAAGAACGACCACGGCTCCATCGCCAAGGACCGGCGCAAGGAGAAGGAATCCTCCTCGGCTTCGTCCAAGGACTCGTCCTCCAACGGCTCATCGCCATCCAAGGACTCGTCAGCTAAGGACTCATCTTCGGACTCGGGCTCCGGCTCGGATTCTCCACGGTCGAAGGCCGACGTCAGCACCTCGTCGTCCCCGTCGTCAAGCTGACGGACCGCTCGTCGCGACCTGCGACCCACTCCCGCCGCTGAAGCGGCGGCTCGTCGCCACGGCGGCCGATCCCCGCAGAGTTTGACCGTCTCGGACTTGCGGCCATGCTCGGCCGGGAGGCGGGCGATGTCCGCTATCGCTAGGAGGCTCCATGTCGCCTACCAGACCCAGTGCCCGCGACGGTCGAAGCACAGTCGGCCGGATCCAGGCGATGCTGTACCGCCATCGGTGGATTCGCTGGGCTGCCGCGGGCGGTGCAGCTCTGACCGTGGTGGTCTCGCTGCAGGGAACTCCGGCCGGCCCGGCACCCTCACCGATCGAGACCACGCCGCCCGGGCCCGCGGGCCTGCTCCCGGCCGGAACGCGCGGCGTCCCCGTTCCCGTCGACAGCCCGGTGTTCGCCCCGCGCGACTCGGTTGATGTCCACGCCGTGTTCGACGGCACCGCGGTCGCGCGCGGGGCGCTTGTCGTCGACGCACGCGAGGACGAGGTGGTGGTGGCCGTGCCAGCCGAGCAGGTGGACGCGACTGTCGACGCGCTCGCCACCGGAGGAGTGGTCCTCGTGCTCGTACCCCGACCGCCTCCGGCGGAACTCGCTCCCGCGCCAACCCCCTGAGCTGTATATCGCGAAAACATGTCATATGCGCGAGATTTCGCGATATACACGTCGAAGGTGGGGGCTTAGCGCCAGGATGTAGCCGCCAACAGCAGCACCGCGCACCCGGCCAGGACTCGATAGGCGACAAAGGGCCTCAGGCTCACCCGGGTCACGATCTGCACCGTGGCCCACACCGCGATCCATCCGGTGACCATCGACGCCGCCGCCCCCCAAGCCAGCGCGGGCCACAGCGACGCCGGGATGCTCAGCCCGACCAGGCCGTACACGCCCGCGCCGGCGATCACGGGCAAGCTCATCAGGAACGCCAAGCGCACCGCGGCCTCGCGGCCATAGCCGAGACCCCGGGCCACCGTCATGGTCACGCCCGACCGTGACACCCCCGGCTGGAGCGCGAGGGCCTGGCCGACGCCCATCACCACCGCGTGCAGCAGCCCGAAGTCGGACTGGTCGCGCCGCTCGGCCAGCCGGTCCGAGACGCCCAGCAGCAGACCGAAAACGATCAAGGCCAGAGCCACCATCACAATGCGGTCCGAGCCCCGCAGGGCGTCGCCCGCGGCGACCCCCACAATCCCGGCGGGCACGGCCGACACCACCAGCGACCAGCCGACGCGGCCATCCGGTCCGAGCGACCCACGGCCGAGCAGCGGCGCCAGGGCCCCACCGGCGTAGGTCATGACGTCACTGCGCAGATAGACGGTCGCACCGACCAGGGTGCCGACATGGACGGCTACGTCGAAGGCGGTGGCCGCGTCGCCCGTCAGGTCGTCCCAGCCGAAGAGCCAGCGGACCAGGATCAGATGGCCGCTGGACGAGACCGGCAGGAACTCCGAGAGGCCCTGGACGATGCCCAGCACGATGGCGTGGAGGATCGGCACCGCCGTCGAGGTTAGAGGTAGTGCCCCGCTGCCTGCCTGCCGGTCACGTACCGGACATGGTCACGTCGGCGATGGCCAGAGTCACACCGGCCGCGCTCATGGGGAGCCACTCCAGATCCGACCCGACCTCGATCACGTCCATCAGCAGCCGCTGGATCGTGCTGGCGATGGTCACCTCCCTGATCGGCTCGGCGGTCTCGCCGTCGCGTATGCGCAGACCCTCGGCTCCCACCGAGAAGTCGCCCGACACCGCATTCACCCCGCTGTGAAGGCCGGTGACGCCCTGCACCAGCAGGCCGTCGTCGACGTCGGACACGATCTCGGCCTGGGAGCGGGTCCCGGGTGCCAGTCTCAGGGCGTGGGCGCCCACACCGGGGGTGCCCTTGAACCCGCCCCTGACCGCCGAACCGGTGGAGGAGACTCCAGCCCGCCGAGCGGTGTAAGTGTCGTAGAGGAAGGCCTGCAGCTCCCCGTCGCAGATCAAGGGCACCCGGCGGGTGGCCAAGCCCTCGGCGTCGATGGCCGACGCGGTGAACGCCTCGGGGTCGGTGGCGTCGTCGACGAGCGTGAGAGACGGCGAGCCCACCAAATCGTGCATGCGGTCGGCGAATAGTGATCGGCCCTTGAGCACGGCGTCGCCGCTCAGCGTCGCTCCGACGATGCCGAGGATCCGGGCGGTCACGTACGGATCGAGGACCACGGTCAACCGGCGGGTCGGGGCCTTGGAGGCTCCCAGGAGGCGGGTGGCTCGATCAGCCGCATCGGTGCCGGCCGTCTCCACGGACAGCTCGCCCGGGTGGCGGCCAACCGAGAATCCGAATCCGACCTGGGTCTCGTCGGCGTCCGACGCCAGGCTGTAGGCGGCCAGGTAGCAGCCGGTCTCGCGGGCCGAGGCCGCCACGCCGCGCGATGTGGCCACCGCCCCCTCGTACACCGAGTCGGCGTACTCGGCCGACTCGACTCCGGTCACGCGCGGATCCGCGGCCAGGGTGACCCGTTCGAGCTCCAGGGCCAGCGCCACCTTGTCGTCGGTGGGAGTGTCGACCAGCTCGGACCGGAAGAGGTCGAGCGATGCCGGCTCCACGCCGTCGGGTTCGGCCACCCCCGCGAACTCGTCGACGCTGCCGAAGCGCGAGTTGTCCAGCGCCTCATCGAGAGTCTCCCGCAGCGTCTCGTCGTCGAGAGCCGCGGCGTAGGCGAAGCCCTGCCGGCCGTCGCGGACGACTCGTACGCCGATCCCCACCGATGTTGCCGCAGTGAGCGACTCGACGTTGCCCTGGTAGGCCCGCACCTCGGTCTCATGCTCCTGGGCGACGAAGGCCTCCACATCGAAGTCCGCGCCGGCCCAGCCGACTACGCGCTCAGCGATCTCCAGCAGGCTCGGGCCCGCCACGCTCAGTCCCCTGCTCTCGACGCCGGGGGCGAGCCGGGGTTCACGCGGCGGTGCCGCCGACGGTGAGAGCGGTCACCCGCAGGGTGGGCGTGCCGTCGCCCACCGGAACGCCCTGGCCGTCCTTGCCGCACGTGCCCGGCGATCCCATCGCGAAGTCGTTGCCGAGGGCGTCGATGCGGTTGAGCACGTCAGGCCCGTTGCCGATGAGGTTGCCCTCCCGGATCGGGGCGGTGATCCGGCCGTTCTCGATCAGGTAGGCCTCGGTCATGCCGAACACGAAGTCGCCGGTAGCGGTGTTGACCTGGCCGCCGCCGAGCTGCGCCACGTACACGCCGTGGGTCGTGTCGGCCACGATGTCGTCGGGGTTGGCGTCGCCGTTGTCGATGAAGGTGTTGGTCATCCGCACCATGGGCAGGTGCTGGTAGCTCTGGCGCCGGCCGTTGCCCGAACTGGCCCGGCCCTCCTTGCGGGCCCGGAGCCGGTCCCACATGTAGTCGGTGAGGACCCCGTCGGCGATGAGCACGTTGCGGGCCGCCGGCTTTCCCTCGTCGTCGATGCCGTAGTGGCCCCACTCCCCCGCCATGGTGCCGTCGTCCACCAGGGTGACCGTCGGTGCGGCCACCGTCTCGCCGATGCGTCCCGCGAACACCGAGGCCGACTTGGCCACCAGGTCGGCCTCCAGGCCGTGCCCGCAGGCCTCGTGGAACAGCACCCCGCCGCCCCCGGGCCCCACCACGACCGGCATCTCGCCGCTGGGCGCGGGCTGGGCCGTGAGCTTGGTCAGGGCTCGCTGCGCGGCCCGGCGGGCCATCTCCTCCACGTCGTAGAGGTCGAACATCTCGAAGCCGGCGGTACGGCCCGCCGACTCGCGGCCGGTCTGCATGCCGGTATCGCCGGTGGCCACGCACGACACCGAGAACAGGGTGCGCACCTGGTCGTCGCTGGTGAAGAGCCCGTCGCTGTCGGCCACGAGGATGCGCCGGCGGCCGTCGCCGTACCGGGCCGACACCTGCGTGATGGCACCCCCGGTGGAGCGGGCCGCGGCGTCCGCGGCGGTGAGCAGCGCAACCTTGCGGTCCTTGGACACCTCCTCGGGAGGAATGCGAACCTCGAGCCGCCGGGGAGTCTGCAGAGCCGACACGGCAACGGTCTGGGTGCCGCCACCGCCCCGGCGGGCTGCCGCCGCGGCGGCGTCAGCAGCGGCCGCCAGGCCGGCCGCGCTCAGGTCGGCGGTATGAGCGAAACCGGTGGTGTCGCCGACCACGACCCGGATCCCGGCGCCCCGGTCGCGTCCCGAGACGACTTCCTCGACGCGACCGTCGTCGAGGATCGCCGACGCCGATCGTCTGTTCTCGGCGAAGATCTCGGCGAAGTCCGCGCCCGTGCGCATCGCGACTGCCAGCGTGCGGTTGACGAGGTCAGCTTCAAGCATGGTCGACTACTGTAACGCGATGGCTTCGGAGGTCGCCGACGCCGATACCCGAGCGGACAAGGAGCCGGCCGAGGACTCTCCGGTCGGCTCCGAGCGCTCAGAGCGACGATCGCGGCGCGGCTCTCTGCACTGGTGGAGCGAACTCATCATCATTGGCGCCTTCTACGGCGTGTACACCTTCATCCGCAACCAGTTCGGGTCGGACCTGGGCCAGTCGGTGAAGCAGACCGCCATCGACAACGCCTACGACGTGATCGCCTGGGAGCGGGCCGTGCACCTCTTCGGCGAGAAGGGCATCCAGGACCTGTTCATCGAGTGGGACCTGTTCATCCGGTTCTGGAACATCTTCTACGGCTTCTGCCACTTCGCCGTCACTATCGGCGTGATGGCGCTGCTGTTTCTCCGCCATCCGGTGCGCTACGGCGTCCAACGGACCGTCCTGGCCTTCACCACCGCGCTGGCGCTGGTCGGCTTCGCCTTCTACCCGCTGATGCCGCCCCGCCTCCTCAACGACTGCAGCGCCTTCGGCGCCTGCGACCTCACCTACTCCTACGTGGACACCCTCGTGGACCCGGGCGGGTTCTGGTCGTTCAACTCGAGCGCCATGATGGATATCTCCAACCAGTACGCGGCCATGCCCAGCCTGCACATCGCCTGGGCGGTGTGGTGCGTGGTCGCGGCCCTGCCAGTTCTGCGCCGCCGGTGGGTGCGCCTGGCTCTGCTGGCCTATCCGTGGCTTACACTGTTCGCAGTGATGGTCACCGCCAACCACTACTGGATAGACGCCGTCGGAGGTCTGCTGGCGGTCGCGATCGCCTACCCGGCGGGGGTTCTGCTGGCCCGCAGGCTCCCGGCGTGGCTGGCGCCCCGGCCGGCCGGCGCCGTCCGGCCGTAGGAGGAAGATCGATGCAACTTGACGCGATCACAGGTCCTGACGACCTACGCGAGCGCTCCCACGAGGAGCTCGACGACCTGTGCCAGCAGATCCGCGCCCGGATCATCGAGGCCGTCACCGCCCGAGGCGACGGGCATCTCGGGTCCAACCTAGGCTTGGTCGAACTCACGGTCGCCTTGCACCGGGTGTTCCACTCCCCTCACGACGTGATCCTGTGGGACACCGGTCATCAGGCATACATCCACAAGATGCTCACCGGCCGGTCCGCCGACTTCGACAGCCTGCGCCTCGCCGGAGGACTATCCGGCTATCCGTCGCAGGCCGAGTCCCCCCACGACTGGATCGAGAACAGCCACGCCTCCACCGTGCTGTCCTACGCGCACGGCATGGCCACTGCGTTCGAGTCCTCCGACACCCGCCGACGGGTGGTGGCCGTAGTCGGCGACGGCGCCCTGACCGGGGGCATGGCCTTCGAGGGACTCAACAACATCGGCCACAGCGGACGCAACGTGATCATCGTGTTCAACGACAACGGCCGCAGCTACGCGCCAACTGTGTCACGGCTGAGCGAGAGCCTGGTGCGCTTCCGATCCAACCCCAAGATCATGCGCCGCAAGGATCAACTGGAGGGCTTGGCCGAGCGCATCCCGTGGGTGGGCGAGACGATCCAGCGCGGCATGAAGATGTCTACGGCCGCGCTGCGGGAGCTGTGGGACTCGGCCGGTTTCTTCGAGAACCTGGGCGTTCGCTACCTGGGACCATTTGACGGACACGACATCGGCGATCTGGAGGAGGCGCTGTCCAACGCGGCCCAGTTCGACGGGCCGGTGGTAGTCCACGTCCTCACCCAGAAGGGCCGGGGCTACGGACCGGCCGAGGAGGACACGGTCAAGCACATGCACGACCCGGGCAAGGTCAAGCCGGGTACTTACACCGGCATGTTCTCCGAGATGATGGTCAAGCTGGGCGGGCTGCACCCGGAGGTTGTGGCCATCACTGCGGCCATGCCCGACTCCACCGGGCTGCTGCCCTTCCGCGAGCACTTCGGAGACCGCTGCATCGATGTGGGCATCGCCGAGCAGCACGCGGTGACCTCTGCGGTGGGCATGGCTATGGGGGGATTGCGGCCGTTCTTCGCGGTGTACAGCACCTTCCTGAGCCGGGCCTTCGACCAGGTCAACCTGGACTGCGGGCTGCACCGGGCGCCGGTGGTGTTCTGTATCGACCGGGCCGGTATCACCGGTAACGACGGGCCTTCGCATCATGGCGTACTCGACATGGTCCTGCTCACCAAGGTGCCGGGAATGGTGGTGCTGGCTCCGTCGTCGCTCCAGGAGCTGGAGCGGATGATGCTCGACGTCATGGACATGACTGAAGGTCCGGTCGCGATCCGCTGGCCCAAAACCGCGGCCCCCAGTGTCGGCCAGGACGAGGTGGGCTCCGGCCTGCAGGCTCGCCAGGCTCGAGCCGGTGACGGCCGGTTGTGCCTCATCGGTGTCGGCAAGATGCTGGAGGCGTGCGAGCAGGCCGCCGAGCTCCTGGCCCATGACGGGGTTGACGCCACGGTCTGGGATCCCCGTGCCGTTAGCCCGCTGTGCGAGCGGATGCTCACCGACGCGGCCGAACACGGCATGGTGGTGACCGCGGAGGACGGGCTGCGCACCGGAGGCGCGGGCGCGGGCATACGCGACGCCCTGCTGGAGCGGGCCGAGGCCGCAGAGCAGGCTGCTCCCAGGGTCCGGGTGCTCGGTGTGCCGCTCGACTACCTGCCCCACGGCAAGCCCGACGCCATCCTGGCCGACCTGGGTCTGGACGCGGCGGGGATCGCGGCCACCGTCAAGCAGGAACTGCTGTAGCGCCCGGCTGTATATCGCGCTTTCTTGTCGATATAACAAGAAAACGCGGTATACAGGGAGGCGAGCTAGCTGTAGTAGGGGTTCTCCCCCGCGTCGTGATCGGTGACATCGATCACTTCGCTGACCTCGGGGATGGCCTCCATGATGGCCCGCTTGATGCCGTCGGACAGCGTGGCCTGGCTCATGGCGCAGCCCTGGCAGCCGCCGCCCATGGTGACCACCACCGTGTCGTCGCCCTGCACCTCCACCAGGCTGGCGTAGCCCCCGTGCGAAGCCAGCGCGGGATTGATGCTCACGTCGAGCAGCTGCTGAACCTTGTCGCCGATCCCGCCGGTGAGTTCCAGACGACCCATGTCACCCAGCGGGTTGGGGCGGTTGGGGTTTCGGATGACGAGCCCGCCCTGGCCGGGCATCGACGGCACGTCCAGGGTCGAGCCCCGGAGCCGGTCGACACTGCCGCCGGGAACCATCACCGTCAAGCCGCCCGCGGTGTGAATGTGGTCGTCGGCGGCTGCATCCGAGATGGGGTCGAGCGCCAAGTCGTAGGTGTAGTCGATCCCCGCGGTGCCGGTCACCTCAACCCTCAGCCCCAGGGTCTCGGAGTCGTCCTCGCGGTCGCGGATGGCCAGCACGGCCACCCTGGCTGCGTCCGTGACTATCAGCACCTCGTCGGCGGATTCCGCCGATGCGTCGGCCGGGGCAGCGGCGGTGTCTGTCATGCATCCGAGCCTACCGAGGCACCGCACCAATGGAGGCTCGTCCCGAACTTGAAGCAGTTAGCCACTCCAGAGGTGGTTTGCCGCTTGAAGTTCACGGGCGGGCGGGCGAGGCACCTGCGATACGGTTCATTCCATGACATCGAAGACCTCCTATGAAGTCACCGACGGCGTCGCCGTGCTGCGCCTGGACGACGGCAAGGCCAACGCGGTCGGCTATGACACCATCGCAGCCGTCGACGCCGCCATCGAAGACGCCGAGCAGAACGCAGGCGCGCTAATGATCACCGGGCGGGAGGGCCGCTTCAGTGCCGGCTTCGATCTCGGAGTGATCGGCGAGGGCCCCGATGCCGCCAGGGATCTCGTGGCCACGGGGGCTCGCACCGCGGCGCGGCTCTACGGGGCGGCCGTTCCCGTGGTGGCCGCGTGCACCGGCCACGCCATCGCCTTCGGCGCGATCATGCTGCTGTCGAGCGACGTTCGCATCGGGGCCGACGTCGAGGCCAAGATCGGACTCATCGAGGTGTCCATCGGTATGCCGCTGCCCATCTTCGCCATCGAGCTGGCCCGTGATCGTCTCAGCCCCCGGCACTTCACTGCGGCGACCACCCTGGCCACGGCCTACTCGCCACGTGGCGCGGCCGAGGCCGGCTATCTCGACGACGTGGTCGACGCCGGTGAACTCGAAGATGCCGCGATGCAGCGGGCGCAGGCGCTGGCCGCGCACGTGCGCCGGACCTCCTTCGGGTTGACCCGCCGCACGGCGAGGCAGAAGACCATCGACCGCATCCTGTCGACGCTCGACGAGGACCTGGAGAACTTCGGCGTACTGGACTGAGCGCAGCCGTCCCGCCTTGACCCAGGGCTGTGGATAACCCAGGGCAAGACCTGTGAACAAGCTGGGGAGAGTTCCCGCCTACGACTCGGTCGTGATCGTGTCGTTCGGAGGCCCCGAAGCCCCCTCCGAGGTCGAGCCGTTCCTAGCCAACGTCAGCGCGGGACGGGAAATCCCCGCCGAGCGCCTCGCCGCGGTGGCCCGGCAGTACCAGCACTTCGGCGGAGTCAGCCCGCTCAACGCCCAGTGCCGCAGGCTGCGCACCGCCCTGGCTCGCCGGCTCGCAGCCGCGGGCCACGACCTGCCGGTGTACTGGGGGAACCGCAACTGGGTCCCCTACCTGGCCGACGCCGTACAGGAGATGGCCGCGGCCGGGCATCGCCGGGCGCTGTCCGTCGTCACCTCCGCATACTCGTCGTACTCGGGCTGCCGCCAGTACCTGGACGACATCGAGGCGGCCCGGGCCGCGGTGGGTGAGGCCGCACCCGCCGTCGACAAGGTGCGCGCCTACTACGACCACCCCGGCTTCGTCGAACCCTTCAGCGACGCGGTCGAGGCGGCCCGCGGGAAGCTGCCCGCCGAGCTCCGATCCGAGGCCCGGCTGGTGTTCACCGCCCACTCCATCCCCGAGACCATGGCCGCAGGCTGCGACTACGAGCGTCAACTACAGGAGACCGCTCGCCTGGTGGCGGGCGGGGCCGGCTTCGACGCCTGGGCCATGGCCTGGCAGAGCCGAAGCGGCCCGCCCTCGGTGCCGTGGCTGGAGCCCGATGTGAACGAATGCCTGGAACGCCTGGCCCACGACGACGGCGTCGAGGCCGTGGTCCTAGCCCCCATCGGGTTCGTCACCGACCACATGGAGGTCATGTGGGACCTCGACGTGGTCGCGGCCGGGACCGCGGACGCACTGGGCATCCGACTGGCCCGCGCCGTGACCCCCGGCACCGGGCCCGACGACCGCTTCGTGGCCATGTGGCAGCAGCTGATCGCCGAGCGCATCGTGCCCGGCACCGCCCGGCGGGCCCTCGGCCGCCTGGGTGTCGGTGCGGATACGTGCCCGACCGGCTGCTGCCCGCCGCGATAGTCCACGGCATCCACCACCCGCCCTGTGGATAACGGTATTTTTGCTGCTGTATACAGTCAACCCGCGGGATTGAACATCTGCCGATGAACCACACTCGTATCGCGGCCGAAGCGATCCGATTTCGCATCTCCACGATCCGCCGTCCACTGGTGAGCAGCGAGACGGTCGATGTGGACGCCATGGCGGCAGCCGCGATCACCTCGGCCACTCCGGAGGTCGCACAGGCACTGCGGCTGGTGGCCACCGCTTGGCAGCGCGCCGGCTTCGAGCCCGAGGACCTGGTGAAGCCCTGGAAGGACGAGCAGGCCGACTTCTTCAAGAGCCGGCCCGACCTCATCGACGCCATCGACGCGATCGTCCGGGGGGCCAACGGAGCGACCGCCGCGGCCTGATCCCTTCTTGATCGCCGCGGGATGGGCCACCGGCCGCGGCCGGCTCCGGTACGGTGCGGCCGGTGCCCGAGCTTCCCGAGGTCGAGACCATCCGAGCCCAACTGGACCCCCGCCTGGCCGGGCGCTCCATCACCGACGCAGGCTCCCATCCCTCGGCGAAATTCTCACCGGCCATGGACGCGGTCGGCTGCGACGTGACCGCGGTCCGTCGCCGCGGCAAGTACCTGATCGTCGATCTGGACGACTCCGGCGAGTCCGGATGCGAGCTCGTCATCCACCTGGGCATGACCGGCAGGCTGGCCGTCGAGTCCTCTGTCGATCTGTCCCACCCGCACTTGCGGGCCTGGTGGCGGCTCGACGACGACGATGCTCTCACGCTTCACGACGTGCGCCGGTTCGGCCGGATCCATGTCGTGCCCGCGGGCCAGTATGGGACGATCGCGACCCTCGACCGCCTCGGCCCCGAGCCCTTCAGCGACCAGTTCACCGGCGACGGCCTCTGGCGGGCGCTGAGCGCCAGCCGCCGGTGCGTGAAGACCCAGCTGCTGTCGCAGCGGCCGGTCGCGGGCGTGGGCAACATCTACGCCGACGAGGCGCTGTGGCTGGCGGGCATCAACCCCGCTGTCCGCCACCTGTCGAAGCCCCGAGCCGGCCGCCTGGCCGACACCATCCGGACCGCGCTGGCGTCGGGGCTGCGCCACGGCGGCACCACGTTGCGCGACTACGCCGCGCTCGACGGATCGTCAGGGCGCAACCAGCACCATCTGCACTGCTACGGGCGGGCCGGCGAGCCGTGCGAGCGCTGCGGAACAGAATTGCGCCGCAAGGTTGTCGACGCCCGGGGCACCACATGGTGCCCCACCTGCCAGCGGCGCTAACCCGCAGCGCGCTTTCTTGACGTAGTTCGCCTCACATATGCGGCACAACTACGTCAAGAACGATCGGCCACGAGGCGTTAGCGTGTCGGCCATGGAACTGGGTCCCGTTCACCACGTGTCGATCAACGTTCCCGACGTCGAGGCGGCGGCGCCCTTCTACACCGACGTGCTGGGCATGGCCGTGCTGCCCCGGCCCGACTTCGGTTTCAACGGCCGCTGGCTGCAGACCCCGCGCGGCGGTGAGGTGCACCTGATCGAGGTCGAGGGCTGGGTCCCGCCCCAAGGCCAGCACTGGGCCTTCAAGGTGGACGACATCGACTCCGCGGTCGCAGAGCTGCGAGACCGAGGCGTGGAGGTGGCCGATCCCAAGCCGCTCCCGGGAACGCCAGCCCGCCAGACCTTCTTCTTCGACCCCGCCGGCAACATGATCGAACTCAACCAGCCATCCTGAGCGCGGTCTCAACGAGCGAGAATCAGAGCACCCCGTACGGGATTTGAACCCGTGCTACCACCTTGAGAGGGTGGCGTCCTAGGCCGCTAGACGAACGGGGCAGGTAAGCGCCGCGGTGGCGCGGGCGGGCAGCTTATCGGAGGGTTCGGGGAGGAGGACTTGAACCCCCAATGGCTGGGCCAGAACCAGCTGTGTTACCGATTACACCATCCCCGAAGGAGCGACTCAGACTATCCGGCGGCGCCGGACCCGCCACGGGGTGCAGGCGGCCTAGAGGCCGGCCCTGGCGTTGAGATCGGAGAGTTGGCCCTTGGTGCCGAGCGCGATCAGCACATCGTCGGCGGCCAGCTCGAAGTCGTCCGGCGGGTCGGTCACGAACGACCCGTCGCGGCGCACCGCGAGGATCGTCGCTCCAGTGGTCTCGCTGATGCTGCACGCCGCCAGCGAACGGCCGGCGAACGGGCCACCTGCGGTGACGAGGGTCTCGGCCAGGCGCACCGACAGCTGGTCGGCTTGCATCATCACGCCGAGGAAGTCGGCCACGCCGGGCTCCAGCACCAGGGCGGCCATCCTTGTTCCCCCGATCTCGTGGGTGTTGACCACCCGGTCCACGCCGGCCTGGCGCAGCTTCGGCTCCGCGGAGGAGCTGTTGGAGCGGGCCACGATTAACAGGCCCGGGCCCATCGAGCGCGCCGTCAGCGCGATGTAGAGGTTGTCGACGTCGGAGTCGAGGGCAAGGACCAGCGTGCTGGCCCGCTCCAGCCCGGCCGACACCAGCACGCTGTCGTCGGTGGCCTCGCCGACGACGGTGTGCGGCAGTTCCTCCTCGTCCAAGTCCCGGCGGTCGACCACCACCAGCGTGCGGCCCGCCGCAGCCAGTTCGCGGTGGATGGCCCGCCCGACCTGGCCGAAGCCGCACAGCACGACATGGTCACTCAGTCGATCGATCTGCTTCTGCATGCGCCGCCTCCGAATCTCGCTGTCGAGCCGGCCCTCGAACAGCGACTCTATGAGAACACCCAATGTGTAGAGGGCCGTGCCCACTCCGAACAGGATCAGCAGGATGGTGAACACCCGGTAGTCGTCTGTGACCGTGCCGATCTCCTGGTAGCCGACCGTCGTGATGGTGATGACCGTCTGGTAGAGGGCCTCCTCCATCGTGAGCCCGAGCCGCTGGTACCCGAAGGTGCCCACTGCGATCACCAGCACGAGCCCGCCGAGCCCGGCCCAGAAGCGACCCCAGGGATCCTGGGGGGCCCCTCTCACCAGGTACGGGAGACGGCCGCGGCGCCTGCGCATCCAGAGCTTCACCGGCATCAAGACTAGATGGCCACGGGCCGGCGACGGAACCGCCCCCACGGTGGCTCACAGGGGCTTGGGCAGTGGCCTGTACGGTGGTCGCGGTGGGTGCGGGCGGCTGGCGGCGGAGGGCGCGATGAGCGAACCGGTGGGTGTGGGCCCCCATCCCGAGCCGTGGCCCGCGGGCGACCACTTCGATCCTGAGCTGTTGCGCGGCGGCGACCGGCGCAACGTGGTGGACCGCTACCGCTACTGGACCGTGGACGCCATCAAGGCCGACCTCGACGCCCGGCGGCACCCCTTCCACGTGGCCATCGAGAACTGGGAGCACGACCGCAACATCGGCACGGTGGTGCGCACCGCCAACGCCTTCGCCGCGGCCGCGGTGCACATCGTGGGACAGAGGCGCTGGAACCGGCGCGGGGCGATGATGACCGACGTCTACCAGCACATCTGCCACCACCCCTCGGTGGAGGATCTGGCCGCCTGGGCCACGGCCGAGGACCTGCCCGTTGTGGGGGTCGACAACCTGCCCGGCGCGGTGCCGCTGGAGACGACCGAGCTGCCCGAGCGGTGCGTGCTGCTGTTCGGTCAGGAGGGCCCGGGCCTGTCGGAGGCGGCGCGGGCCGCGGCCGCTCAGGTGGTGTCAGTCACCCAGTTCGGCTCGACCCGCTCGATCAACGCCGGCGTGGCCGCCGGCATAGCCATGCACGCCTGGATCCGCCGCTGGGCACCGCAACCGGACTGACCCTCATCGCGCCCCCTCGCCCGAACTGGCCGCGGCCGGGTCCCATTTGGGCGCTCCCCGCTGCCAATTCCTGGCTGCTCGCGATCTAGCTGTCCCCCACCAGGTCGATGGTTCCGATCGATGGGCGGACGCCGAACCGGAGCTGAGGGGCATTGTCCCGCTCGCGGCCCACTCCGGTGGAGACGTACACGGGCGTTCCGCCCAGCTCGTGCAGCCCGCCGGCTGCCACGTGTCTCGGCACGCTCGAGTTCGTCAGGGGAGGCCCGAGGAACGGGATCGAAACCTGCCCGCCATGGGTATGGCCCGACACCAGCAGATCGACGGACCGTCCTTCCAGCAACTCGACCGCATCGGGCTTGTGAGCGAGGAGAATCCGCACCGCGGCCCGATCGTCGCCCGAGAGTCTCTCAGCCACCCGTTGAGCCGCCCTCTCATCGCCGAACAGCGTTATCCCGCCGATGCTCACCACATTGCCCTTGAGCACGAGGGTGTCGACCTCGTTGTCGAGCACTCTGGCGCCGGTGCCCTCGGTGATGTGCCGGAGGCCGGCAACGGTGTCGGTGTTGCCACTCACCAGATAGACGGCCGGCACCGCATCCACCAGTCGCCCGATCAGTTCGGAGAACTGCGGCGCACGCTGGTCGAACTCCTCGGAATCGAACTGGTACAGGTCTCCCGGAAGGAGCACGATGTCCGGCCCCAGCGCGATCAAGCGGTCCACCGCCTCGTTCTCGTAGGAGCCGACCGCGGTGGTCTGCAGATCGGCCAGCACCCCGACGCGGATCTCCTCACCGATGCCGTCGACGGCGAGATGCACCGAGTCCGTCCTGAGCCAGAACGGCTCGATGTGAGTCGCGTAGACGCCAACCGGGATGGCGAGCTGGGCAGCAATGCAGAGCGCCGCAATGGCTCGCGAACGCTCCCGGGCGAAGACCAGGACGATCACGCCGGCCAGCGGGACGCCGACCACCAGAACCAGGTACACGACGTGGATGAGCGTGAACCCGTCGAGCCCGGTGATGAGCAATCCGCCGGCACCGAACAGGAGCGAGCCGGCGACCCCGGTGGCCGCGGCCCGGATGACGACCATGCCGTCGCTCACCCTCCCGCCAATCCACCGCACGCAAGCGATGCCCGACGCCGCGCCCACAATGACGGCGGCCGCGATCGCGTAGTAGTTCAGGAACACCAGCCGAACGATACGGCCACATCTGCGAACCTTCGTACGGAGCGAACGTCAGTCGATCAGGAGGTCAGGCAGGGTGGCCCGGCCGGTCGGACCGGTGTGCCTATCATGCCGCCATCGTGACAACGACTGCTGGTGGTGCAGCTCTCAAGGCCGCCATCGAGGACGGACCGGCAGGAAGCGCCCCCACCCGCATCCAGGTGAGCACCGCCGGTCACCCCGACGAGGAGCGGATCGTGGCCGCGGCCGCCGAACTCGGCGTGGCCGGGATGCGCGGCTGCCGTCGCTGGACGGTGTACCACCTCGACGGGAACCTCACCCCCGGCGACATCGAGCGGCTCTGCCGCGAGGTGCTGGTCGACCCCGTGACCGACAACGCGGTGGTCGGCCCGACGGCCGCCACGGCCCACGTGGTGGAGGTGGCGCCGGTCGCAGGCGTCACCGACCCGGTGGCCCGCGAACTGGAACGGGCCGCCGCCACCCTGGGCCTCGGACCGTTGAGAGCGGCGACCGCCCGCCGCTACGAGTTGAGCGGCGACCTCGACGACGCCGACATCGCGGTGCTGACCCGACGGCTGCTGGCCAACCCGACCATCGAGTGCAGCAGCCGTGACGAGCTGGCGCCGACCTTCTCGCCCGTGGCTGCAGCCGGGCCGGCCGTCGCCACCGTCCGGCTGGCCGGCCTGAACGACGACGAACTGGCCGACCTCAGCCGGTACCGGCTGCTCTCTCTGGACACCAGCGAGATGCGAGCCATCCAGGCTCATTTCACCTCGATGGGCCGCGACCCCACCGACGCCGAACTCGAGACTCTGGCCCAGACCTGGTCCGAGCACTGCGCCCACAAGACATTCAAGGCTCGCATCCGGCTCACGCACACCCGCGCCGGCGGCCAGACCGAGGTCTCCGACCACGATGGCCTGCTCGCCGCCCTGCGCCGGGCCACCGACGAGCTCGACATCGCCTGGCTCAGATCGGTGTTCGTCGACAACGCCGGGATCATCGCCTTCGACGACCGCCTCGACCTGGCCATCAAGGTCGAGACCCACAACCATCCCTCCGCGCTGGAGCCCTTCGGCGGGGCCAACACCGGTGTGGGCGGCGTGGTGCGGGACATCCTGGGGGTGTCGGCCCGGCCCATCGCCTGCACCGACGTGCTGTGCTTCGGACCCGCCGACCTCGACGAGAGTGACCTGCCCGCCGGCGTGCTGCATCCCCGCCGCATCCGCGACGGCGTGGTGGCCGGCATCGGCGACTACGGCAACAAACTGGGCCTGCCCACCGTGAACGGCGCGGTGTTGTACGACCGCGGCTACGTGGCCAACCCGCTGGTGTTCTGCGGGGCGGTGGGCCTGCTGCCGTCGGGCTCGCACCCCACCGAGCCCCGCTCGGGCGACCGGATCGTGGTGATCGGCGGCCGGACCGGCCGGGACGGCATCCACGGCGCCACCTTCTCGTCCGCCGGCCTGGACGCCGCCGTCGTGGCGCGGGCCGGTTCGGCCGTGCAGATCGGCGACCCGATCACCGAGAAGGGCTGCATCGAGGTTGTGGAGCGAGCCCGCGACCTCGGCTTGTACAACGCCATCACCGACTGCGGCGCAGGGGGACTGTCCTCCGCGGTGGGCGAGATGGGAGCCGACCTCGGCGCCGTGGTCGACCTCGCCGCCGCGCCGCTGAAGTACCCGGGCCTGCAGCCCTGGGAGATCTGGGTGTCGGAGGCCCAGGAGCGGATGGTCCTCGCCGTGCCCGCGCTCAACGTCCAACGCCTTCAGCGGCTGTGCGACGAGTGGAGCGTGGAGATGAGCGACATCGGCTCGTTCAGCTCCGACCGGCGGCTCGTGGTCCGCCACGGCCACCTGGACGTGATCGACCTGCCCATGTCGCTGCTGCACGACGGTCTGCCCCGGCGAACCATGGTCGCCATCCACCGCGACCGGGCGGTGTCCACCGGCCGTCCAGGCGCTCTCGACGGGATCGACCCGGCGGAGCTGGTGCTCGGCCTGCTGTCGCACCCCAACGTGTGCTCCCGGGAGTCGATCGTGCGCACCTACGACCACGAGGTGCGGGGCGGCACCGTGGTCCGCCCCCTGGTGGGGCCGGGCGCCGACGGCCCCGCCGACGCCGCGGTGCTGAAGCCCCTGGGCACCTGGGAGCACGACATGGCGGTGGCCCTCGCGGTCGGCGTCGCCCCACGGATCACCGCTCTAGATCCCTGGTCCATGGCTCTGCACGCCATCGACGAGGCCTTCCGCAATCTGGTCGCCGTGGGCGCCGACCCCGACCGGGTCGCGCTGCTCGACAACTTCTGCTGGGGCGACCCAAGCCTTCCGGACCGGCTCGGATCGCTGGTGCGGGCCGTGCAGGGCTGCATCGAGGGCTCCGGCCGCTACCGGGCGCCCTTCGTCTCGGGCAAGGACAGCCTCTACAACGAATTCGAGGGCGTGGCCGTGCCCGGCACGCTGCTGATCTCGGCCGTCGGCGTCGTCGCCGATCTGAACCGGGCCGTTACCAGCGCCCTCGGTGGCGCGGGCCGCGACCTGTGGCTTGTCGGCCGGGGCTCGCCCCGCCTCGGCGGATCGCTGGCCGCAGAGATGCTCGGCATCGGCGACACCCGCGTCCCCGAGCCCGTAGACGATCCACTGCACCGGTACCGGGCCGTTCACACCCTGATCGCCGAAGGCCGCGTCGGCGCGGCCCACGATGTCAGCGACGGCGGAGTGGCGGTGGCGCTGGCCGAGATGGCCATCGGCGGCGGCATGGGCCTGCGAGCCACCATCCCGTGCGATGCGTCAGGCCCCGACGGCGCCTGCAGCCCGATTGCGGCACTGGTCAACGAGGCGCCGGGCCAGCTGGTTCTGGAGTCACCCGCCGGCGAGCGGGACGCGGTGGCAGCGACGCTAGGCCGGTTCGGCCGCCGCATCGGGACGGTCACCGGATCCGATGAGATCGAGATCCGAGTGGGCGAGCCGGGCGACGCCGGCCGCGACCATGCCGAACACGGCGGGGCCCGGGACGACGGGAGCACCGGCGGCGAGGACGCCCGGGTAACGATCACCCTGGAGGCGGCGAGGCGGGCCTTCGGATGCGGCAGCGCGAGGCCATGACACGGCCACCCGTGCTGATCCCCCACGCTCCGGGAACCAACCGCGACCAGGAGGCAGCGGCGGCAGTGGAGGCCGCTGGCGGCGATCCCCGGATCGTGGCCGTCAAAGAGCTGATCGCACAACCGGGAAGGATCTCGCGCTACGGCGCGGTGCTGCTGCCCGGCGGCTTCTCCTACGGCGACGCGCTGGGGGCCGGCGGGCGGCTGGCCCTGGAGATGCGAGCCTGGCTGGGCGACGAGTTGGCCGCCGCGGCCCGCTCGGGCCGTCCGATCCTCGGCATCTGCAACGGATTCCAGGCCCTCGTCAAGTCGGGACTGCTGAACACCCCCGCAGCACGCCCGTCCACCGGAACCGCCAACGGCCGCGGCCCGCAACGCGAGCAGACGGCCCCGTCCCCCGCGGCGCGCTCGTTCACCCTGGCCGCCAACGCCAGCGGCCGGTTCGAATGCCGCTGGGTGACTCTCAGAGTGGAGTCAGGCTGCCGGTCGAGCTGGCTGGAACCGTTGCGGGGGTCGATCATCCGCTGCCCTGTGGCTCACGGCGAGGGACGTCTGGCCGCCCGAGACCCGGCGGCGGTCGATGCCCTGGAGAAGACCGGCAGGGTCGCGTTCCGTTACCTGGCTTCAGGATCTGCCGAAGGCAACGGGATCGACCCCGCCGCCGGGACCTACCCGGCCAACCCCAATGGATCCGATCGCGACATCGCCGGTCTGTGCGACGCCACCGGCACGGTCGTGGGCCTTATGCCGCATCCCGAGGACCACATCGTCGACTGGCAGAGACCCTCCGGACGGCCCGGCGCCCGAGGATTGGCCCTGTTCAAAGCGCTGGTGGCCGCCGCCCGATGACCGCTGTCTGCCAACTCCCTCCCACCGGAACTGGCAGCGGTGAGTGCCGGAATCAGCGTCCTGCGCTGCCAATTCACCCGAGGGTGACGGTCCCATGATTGCGGCACCGGTGATCCACCCGTTCGCCGGGCTCTCCGACGCGGCTGCGGCCGAGTTGGGGCCGCTGTACCGGGGCAAGGTGCGCGACGTCGTCAACCTTGGCGACCGTCTGGCGCTGGTGGCCACCGACCGCCTGTCGGCCTTCGACTACGTGCTGGGGCTGGTCCCCGGGCGGGGCCAGATCCTCAACCTGCTGTCGGCCTGGTGGTTCGAGCAGCTCAGCGACATCGTGACGTCGCAGATCGTGGCCGTGCCCGACCCCAACGTCTCCATCGTCGACAAGTGCGAGACCCTGCCGGTGGAGGTCGTGGTGCGGGGCTGCCTGACCGGCACCACCTCCACGTCGCTGTGGACCCGCTACCAAGCCGGCGAGCGACGCATCTACGGCATCGACTTCCCCGACGGGATGGCCAAGAACGACCCCCTGCCCAGCCCGGTCATCACCCCCACCACCAAGGCCGCAACCGGCCACGACCGACCCCTCACCGAGGCCGAGGTCGTCTCGGAGGGCCATGTGGACGCCGACCGCTGGGATGAGGTCCGCACCACTGCGCTGGCGATCTTCGAGCGGGGCCGTGAGACCGCGGCCAGGTCAGGGCTGCTGTTGGTGGACACCAAGTACGAGTTCGGTACCGGCCCCGACGGCCGGCTCACGCTCATCGACGAGGTCCACACCCCGGACTCGTCGAGGTTCTGGCGACTCTCCTCGCTCCAGTCGCGCCGGAGAGACGGACTGGAGCCGCACAACCTCGACAAGGAGGTTGTGCGGCTGGCCTACATCGCCGACGGCTACGACGGCGACGGCCCGCCCGATCCCCTCAGCGAGGCCCGGGCCGAGCAGGCAGCCGCCGTCTACCGGCAGGCCTACGAACTGCTCACCGGCGCGCCCCCGCAGCTGGCCGCCGGCCCGGCCGAGGACAGGGTCGTGACCGCGGTGCGGGCCTGGTCCCATCCCCGTCCCGTCGCGGGGCACGCGCGATGATGCGGACGGCGATGGAGGAGCAGAACCCGGGGGACTCCCCGGCTTCCCCGATGCCAGTCGGCGTGGTCATGGGCAGCCAGTCGGACTGGGCCACCATGCGCCGCTGCGCTGACGTGCTCACCCAGTTCGAGGTGGCCCACGAGTGCCGGGTGGTGTCGGCCCACCGCACGCCGGACCTCCTCGTCGAATACGCGCAGAGCGCCGAGGGTCGGGGACTCCAGGTCATCGTCGCCGGCGCGGGCGGGGCCGCCCACCTCCCCGGGATGCTGGCGGCCAACACCATCGTGCCGGTGATCGGAGTGCCCGTAGAGAGCCGGGCTCTCAAGGGAATGGACTCACTGCTGTCGATCGTCCAGATGCCGGCCGGGGTGCCGGTGGCCACCATGGCCATCGGTGAGGCCGGGGCGGCCAACGCCGGACTGCTGGCGGTGGCCATGCTGGCCCGCCACGACCCGGACCTGGCGTCAAGGCTGTCCGCCTACCGAGCTGCCCGAGCCGACCAGGTCCGGGCCACGGAACTGGACGCACGGGACAGCGCGCCATGACCCGTTACCTCCCCCCCAGCTGGAACTGGCAGCAAAACGCACGGTATGCGTGCAAAACGCTGCCAATTCCTGCCGAGCCCTGCCCCTCACCTGGATCTGGCAGCAAAACGCACGGTATGCGTGCAAAACGCTGCCAATTCGGCGACACCAGCCCGGCGGCAGTCCAGTGAGCGTGCTGCACCCGCCGTCGGTGGTCGGAATCGTGGGCGGCGGGCAGCTGGGCCGGATGCTGGCCCACACGGCGCAGCGGTTCGGCTACCGGACCGCGGTACTCACCGGGGGCGCTGAGCGGACCCCCGCCGGCGCGGTCGCCGACATCGAGATCGCGGCCGCCTTCGACGACGCCGGCGCGGTACAGCGCTTCGTGGATTGCGCCGACGTGATCACCTGGGAGTTCGAGAACGTGGACCTGGGCGTGGCCGAAGCCGCGGCCTCTGCCGGGGTTCCGGTACGGCCCGGTCGCCACGTGGTCGAAGCGGCCGCCGACCGCCACGCGGAGAAGAGGGCCATCGTCAGCGCGGGAGTGCCGGTGGCGCCCTACCGGGAGGCGGCCAGCCCCGCCGAGCTGGCCGCCGCGCTGGCCGCGCTCAGTGGGCCCGTCATCTGCAAGACGGCCCGCGACGGCTACGACGGCAAGGGCCAGGTCCGCATCCCCAGCCGGCGGACGACGCCGGAGCCGCCGCCGGAGCCCGAGAAGATCTTCGCGGCCATGGGCTCCCGCCGGCTGATCGTGGAGCAGGAGGTTCGCTTCGACTGCGAGGTGTCGGTAGTGGTGGCCCGGGGCGCAGAGGGCGACGTCGCCGACCACGGCGTGATGGAGAACGTGCACGTCGACGGGATCCTGGACACGACCGTCACCCCGGCGCGCCTGCCGCCGGAGGTCGCAGGCGAGGCCCGGCTTCTCGCCACCCGGCTGGCCGAGCGCCTCGACGCAGTCGGCGTGCTGTGCGTCGAGATGTTCGTCGTCGGCACCGAACTGGTAGTCAACGAGATGGCACCGCGCCCCCACAACAGCGGCCACTGCACCCTCGAGGCGGCCGCGTCGAGCCAGTTCGAACAGCAGCTCCGAGCGGTGTGCGGGCTGCCCCTGGGCGACGGCGCCTGCCGGCCCGCGGCCATGGTCCAGCTCCTCGGCCACCTCTGGGCGGGCGGCGAGCCGGCCTGGGAACGGGCTCTGGCCGACCCAGGCGTGCATCTGCACCTCTACGGCAAGCGCGACGCCCGGCCCGGGCGCAAGATGGGCCACCTGACATGCGTCGACTCCACCCCGGAGCTGGCTCTGAAGCGGGCTGTCGAGGCACGGGACCGGCTGCGATGAGCAGCCTCGCATTCGACGGGCTCCGCGAGGAGTGCGGGGTTGTCGCGGTGTACACGCCCGGTCGCCACGCGGCCCGGATCGCCTTCTTCGGCCTGTACACCCTCCAGCACCGGGGCCAGGAGTCGGCCGGCATCGTCAGCTGCGACAACGGCACCGCTCACATGCACCGGGGCCCGGGACTGGTGGGCTCGATCTTCAACGAGGAGAACCTGTCCACCCTCCCCGGCGGCGCCGCCATCGGCCACAACCGCTACAGCACCACCGGCGGGTCCGGGCTGCGCAACATCCAGCCCCAGGTGATCGAGACCATCGACGGACCGCTGGCGGTGGCCCACAACGGCAACCTGATCAACTCGCCGCAACTGCGCCGCAGGCTGCTGGAGGCCGGGATCGGGCTCCAGACCTCGTCGGACACCGAGGTCATCCTCCAGCTGCTGGTCACGGCCTCCGGCGACTGGCCCACCCGCATACGGACCCTCATGGCCCAGGCGGAGGGCGCCTACACGCTGACCATCCTCACCCGCGACGCGGTCTACGGGGTGCGGGACCCGTGGGGGTTCCGCCCGCTGGTCACCGGCCGGCTCGACGGCGGCTGGATGCTGGCGTCGGAGAGCTGCGCCCTGAACGTCAACGGCGCCGAGTTCACCGGCGAGGTCGCGCCGGGCGAGATCGTGCGGATCGACGGGGCCGGACCGGTGACCGAGCCGGGGGCGACGCCCCGCACGCCCTCGTTCTGCACGTTCGAGCAGATCTACTTCTCGCGCCCCGACAGCCGCCACAACGGCTCGCTGGTGCATGCGGTCCGCCAGCGGCTGGGCCGCCGCCTCGCGGTCGAGGCACCTGCTGAGGCCGACCTGGTGGTGCCGGTACCCGACTCGGGAACCCCGCAGGCGGTCGGGTACGCCCAGGAGTCCGGCCTGCCCTACACCGAGGGCCTCATCAAGAACCGCTACGTGGGCCGGACCTTCATCGAGCCGACCCAGGAGCAGCGCCACGCCGGCGTGTCGATGAAGTTCAACCCGCTGGGCGACAACCTGGCCGGCCGGCGGGTGGTGCTGGTCGACGACTCGATCGTGCGGGGCACTACCTCGGGGCCGCTGGTGCAGATGCTGCGCGACGCCGGGGCGACCGAGGTTCACGTCCGGGTGGCCTGCCCGCCCATCACCGACCCCTGCTACATGGGCGTCGACATGGCCAGCAAGCAGGAACTAATCGCCTCGGACAAGTCGGTTGCCGAGATCGGCGCCCACATCGGGGCCGACTCGCTGGCGTTCCTCTCGCTGCCGGGGATGATGGAGGCGCTCGAGGCCGACGACGGCTACTGCAACGCCTGCTTCACCGGTGTCTACCCGTTCGAGGCCGAGCAGTTCGTGCAGCTGGAGCTCGGGTCCAAGGACCGCTTCGCGTCGGTGTGGGGCGAATGAGGGGAGCCTGAGAGGCCGATGAGTTGCGTGCTGGTGGTGGGCGGCGGCGGCCGAGAGCACGCCTTGGTGTGGGCGCTGAGCCGGTCGGCTCACGTCGAGCGGCTGATCGCGGCGCCCGGCAATCCGGGCATCGCGGCCTGCGACCGGGCCGAGAACGCGCCGGTGGCGGCCGGTGACACCGCCGGCCTGGTCGAGCTGTGCCGCCGGGAGCGGGTCGACCTGGTGGTGGTCGGCCCGGAGGGACCACTGGCCGCGGGCCTGGTCGACGCGCTGGGCGCGGCCGGAATCGCGGCGTTCGGCCCCGACGCTTCGTGCGCCCGTCTGGAAGCCTCCAAGGCCCACTGCAAGCAGTTCCTGATCGACAACCGGATCCCGACTGCGCCGGCCCGCATCTTCCGCGACGCCGGAGCGGCGCTGGCCCATCTGCGGACCCGGCCCGACGTGCCCGTGGTCAAGGCCTCCGGGTTGGCTGCGGGCAAGGGGGTGATCGTCCCGGCAAGTCGCGAGGAGGCCGCAGAGGCCGTCGAGGCCATGCTGGTGCGCGGTCGGTTCGGGGCGGCCGGTGAGGAGATCCTGCTGGAGGACCGTCTCGAGGGCCGGGAGTTGTCGGTGCTGGCCCTCTGCGACGGCGAGCGCTTCGCGGTGCTGCCGCCGGCCCAGGACCACAAGCGGCTGCTCGAGGGCGACCGCGGCCCCAACACCGGGGGCATGGGCGCGGTGGCGCCATCGCCGGCTGCGGGCCGCGAGCTGATCGCCGAGGTTTCCGAGCGGATTATCGCGCCGACGCTGGCCGGGCTGCGCCGGGCCGGAACCCCCTACCGGGGCGTGCTGTACGCCGGCCTGATGCTGACTGACGACGGCCCCAAGGTGATCGAGTTCAACTGCCGCTTCGGGGATCCCGAGGCCCAGGCCGTGCTGCCGCTGCTGCGCAGCGACCCCTACGAGATCATGCTGGCCGGCGCGACCGGGTCCATCGCCGGCGTCGCCATCGACTGGTCGCCGGAGGCCTGCGTGGCGGTGGTGATGGCCTCGGCCGGGTACCCCGACGGCCGGGCCGACCCGGCTCCGATCCACGGGCTCGATGCTGCCGTCGAGGCGGGCTGCGTGGTGTTCCACGCCGGCACCGGCGCCATCGACGGCGTCCTGCACGCCACCGGGGGCCGGGTCCTGGCTGTCGCCGCGCTGGGATCCGACACCGAAGCCGCGGCCCGCAAGGCCCACCTCGGGGTCGCGGCCATCAGCTTCGAGGGCGCCCAGCACCGCGCCGACATCGGTCTGGCGCTCACGAAGACCCGGCAGACATGAGCCCGTCGGTGACCGAGGCCGGGCAGGACGCCGGCGCGCCCCCATCGCCGGCCGGACCCGAAGCGGCCAGCTACCGCGACGCGGGCGTTGACATCGACGCCGGCAACCGGGCGGTCGCCCTCATGGCCGAGGCGGTGGCCTCAACCCGCACCCCCGAGGTCATCAACACGGTGCGGGGCTTCGGCGGGCTCTACTCGGCCGCCGCCCTGGGCCCCGACTCCGTGCTGGTGGCCTCCACCGACGGGGTAGGCACCAAGGTGGCCCTGGCCGCCCGCCACGGGCGCTGGCGGGGTGTCGGCACCGACCTGGTCAACCACTGCATCGGCGACATCGCGGTGCACGGCGCCCGGCCCCTGTTCTTCCTCGACTACATCGCCATGGACCGGCTAGTGCCCACCGCCGCCGCCGAGATCGTGGCCGGCATGGCCGCCGCCTGCCGGGCCGCGGGCTGCGCCCTGCTGGGCGGCGAGACCGCCGAAATGCCCGGCGTGTACGCGCCGGGCGCGGCCGACGTGGCCGGGACCATCGTCGGCGCGGCCCCCCGTCAAAGGCTGCTGCCCCGTCCCGAGGACGTCCGGGCCGGCGACCGGCTGGTTGGCGCGGCCAGCTCCGGACCCCACACCAACGGCTACTCGCTGATCCGCCGGCTGCTGGAGGGCCGGTCGCCCGGCGCCGCCGTGGTCGACGCCCTGCTGGAGCCGCACCGCAGCTACCTGCCGGTGATCGACGGGTTCTCGGAGGCGGGCGCCCGGCCCAAGGCGCTGGCCCACATCACCGGCGGAGGCTTCTTCGACAACCTGCCCAGGGTGCTGCCCGACCATCTCGGCGCCCGGATCGAGCTGGGCTCCTGGCCGGTGCCCGAGCCGTTCCCGACGCTGGTGGACTGGGGCGGGCTCGACGACGCCGAGGCGTTCCGGGTCTGGAACATGGGCATCGGCCTCGTGGCCGTGGTCAACGATGCCGGCGCCGAGGCCCTGAGCCGCCAGGGCCATCACGTCATCGGCTCGGTCGTCGAAGGCCGCGATCCGGCCCGGCCCGACGCTGGCCGGGTCGTGCTGGAAGGCAGCTGGCGGTGACCGGCCGCCGGGTCGTGCTGGAAGGCAGCTGGCGGTGACCGGCCGCCGGGTCGTGCTGGAAGAGAGCTGGCGGTGACCGGCCGCCTAGTGGTGCTGGCCTCGGGGGCGGGCTCCAACCTGGGCGCCATCCTCGACGCCATCGCAGGCCGGCGGCTCGACGCTCAGGTAGCCGCAGTGTTCATCAACCGCAGGACCGCCGGAGCCGGCGCCGTAGCCCAGCGGGCCGGCATCCCGGTGAGCTACTGGCCGCTGTCGCCCTACCTGGCGGCGTGCGGTCCGGAACCGGACGACGGCCGGCGCCGGTACGACGCCGACCTGGCCGGGGCGGTGGCCGACTCCGAACCCGACCTGGTGGTGCTGGCCGGCTGGATGCACGTGCTGTCGTCGGCGTTCCTGGACCGGTTCGGAAACCGGGTCGTCAACCTGCATCCGGCCCTGCCGGGCCAATTCCCGGGCGCGTCCGCCATCGCCGACGCCTGGTCGGCCTATCAATCGGGCCTGATCGACCGGACCGGAGCGATGGTCCACTACGTGCCCGACGAGGGTGTCGACGACGGCCCGGTGATCGCTTCGGTTGAGGTGCCGATCCATCCCGACGACACCATGGAGTCGCTGCGGGCCCGGATCCAGGAGGCGGAGCACAAGCTGATCGCGGCTGCGATAACCGAGTCGTTGGCCCCCATTCCCAACTGACCGGAACTGGCCGCGTCTTGCACGCCATACGCTGGTAGCGCTGCCAATTCCCCCCAGGCGATAGCGTTGGCGCCCGCATGAGCCCACGTGCCGACGAGTCGCTGCGCCCGGCTGCGGTCCCCGACAAACCTGTCCTGGAAGGCCTGGAGGCCAAGTGGGACGCCGCCTGGGAGGCGTCCGGGATCTACCGCTTCGATGAGGGCCGGCCCCGCAGCGAGGTGTTCTCCATCGACACTCCCCCGCCGACCGTGAGCGGCTCGCTGCACGTGGGCCACGTGTTCAGCTACACCCACACCGACATCATCGCCCGCTACCGCCGCATGGCCGGCCAGGCTGTCTTCTACCCCATGGGCTGGGACGACAACGGGCTGCCCACCGAGCGCCGGGTCCAGAACTACTACGGGGTGCGCTGCGACCCGTCGCTGCCCTACGACCCGGACTTCGCGGCCCCGCCCGACGCGGGCCGGCCCTCCGCGGTGGCCAAGCGCCGGACCATCGCGGTGAGCCGGCCCAACTTCATCGAGCTTTGCGAGGAGCTCACCGCCTCCGACGAGCGGGCCTTCGAGGACCTGTTCAGGCGGATCGGGCTGTCGGTCGACTGGACCCGCACCTACGCCACCATCGACGCCCACTGCCGGCGGGTGTCGCAGCTCGCCTTCCTCGAGAACCTGGAACGGGGCGAGGCCTACCAGATCGAGGCCCCGTCGCTTTGGGACGTGACCTTCCAGACCGCGGTGGCCCAGGCCGAACTCGACGACCGGGAGGTGCCCGGCGCGTACCACAAGCTGCGCTTCGGCGGCACCGGCGGCCACAAGGACATCTGGATCGACACGACCCGGCCCGAGCTGGTGCCGTCGTGCGTGGCCCTGGTCGCCCATCCCGACGACGGCCGCTACCGGCCGCGGTTCGGCTCGACGGTGCGCACCCCGGTGTTCGACGTGGAGGTGCCCGTGGTGGCCCACGAGCTCGCCGACCCCGACAAGGGCACCGGCATCGCCATGATCTGCACGTTCGGAGACACCGCCGACGTGACCTGGTGGCGCGAGCTCAACCTGCCCGTGCGCACCGTCATCGGGCGCGACGGGCGCTTCGCAGCCGACCCTCCCGCGGCCATCGAGTCGCCGGCGGGCCGGGCCGCCTACGCCCGCCTGGCCGGCAAGACCGCGGTGCAGGCCCGCACCGAGATCGCGGCCGTGTTCGCCGAATCCGGCGACATCGACGGCGAGCCCCGCCCCATCACCCACCCGGTCAAGTTCTTCGAGAAGGGCGACAAGCCGCTGGAGATCGTGTCCAGCCGCCAGTGGTACATCCGCAACGGCGGGCGCGACGACGACCTGCGCCAGGCCCTCATCGACCGGGGCATCCAGATGAACTGGGTACCCGGCTACATGCGGGCCCGCTACGAGAGCTGGATCGCCGGGCTCAGCGGCGACTGGCTCATCAGCCGCCAGCGCTTCTTCGGGGTGCCCATCCCGCTGTGGTACCGCCTCGACGCCGGGGGATCGCCGGACTGGGACAACCCGATCCGTCCCGAGGCCGGCACCCTGCCGGTCGACCCGTCCTCGGACTGCCCGCCCGGCTACGACGAGTCCCAGCGGGGCCGTCCCGGGGGCTTCGCCGGCGACCCCGACGTGATGGACACCTGGGCCACTTCCTCGCTCACGCCCCAGATCGCCACCGGCTGGCGCACCGACGAGGCGCTCTACGCGTCCACGTTCCCGATGGACATGCGGCCCCAGGCCCACGACATCATCCGCACCTGGCTGTTCTCCACGGTGGTGCGGGCCCACTTCGACGCCGGCACCGTCCCGTGGCACAACTGCGCCCTGTCGGGCTGGATACTCGACCCCGACCGCAAGAAGATGTCCAAGTCCCGGGGCAACGTTCAGGTGCCCACCGACCTGCTCGAGCGCTACGGCGCCGACGCGGTGCGCTACTGGGCCGCGTGCGGCCGTCCCGGAACCGACACCGCCTTCGACGAGCAGCAGTTCCGCATCGGCCGGCGGCTGGCCGTCAAGCTGCTCAACGCCTCAAAGTTCGTGCTGCGCTTCGACGATCCCGGCCCCGGCGACATCACCGAGGAGCTGGACCGGTCGATGCTGCACCGCCTGGCCGACCTGGTCGACGACGCCACCCGGGCCCTGGAGTCCTTCGACTACGCCCGGGCCCTGGAGCGCACCGAGTCGTTCTTCTGGGCCTTCACCGACGACCACCTGGAGCTGGTGAAGGCGCGGGCGTACGGCGAGCACGGCGAGGCTGGCTCGACGTCGGCTCGCCGGGCCTTGCGGACCGCGCTGGCGGTGCTGCAACAGCTCTTCGCCCCGTTCATGCCCTTCGTCGCCGAGGAGGTGTGGCGCTGGTGGCACGACGGCTCCGTGCATGCCTCGGCGTGGCCGCAGCCCGACGACCTGCGGGCCGCGGCCGGCAACGCGGGCGCTCTGCCCAGCGCGGTGGCCGCCTCGGTGCTGGGCGAGGTGCGCCGGGCCAAGTCGGAGGCCAAGCGGCCCCTGCGCACCGAGGTGCTGCGAGCCACGGTCACCGACACCCCGGAGCGGATCGCGGTGCTGGCCACGGTCGCCGACGACGTGTGTGCTGCGGGCCGCGTCAGCGAGCTGGTCACGATCGAAGGGCCCGAGCTGTCGGTCCACGCCGAGTTGGCCCCCTGAGGCCGAGCAACAGGTGGGTGTCGCCCGTCGACCGCCGCTCGCCCGGCGCACGTTGACGGCTCGCACCGGACGCTAACGTTGTCCGATGTCGGTCGTCATGCGATACTCCGTCTGGGTTGCGCTGCTATACCTCGTAGCGTGCGCTTCCCCTGACCCGGCGTTGCCGGGCGACGGAGGACAGCTCGTCGAGGCATCCCCGGGCACGGGCTCAATCGCATCGACCGACACGACCCACTCGGATGCGGTGCCGGCCGAAGCGCCAGGCGACGGCCGCGACGCCGACAGCAGCGCCACGTCGAGCGAACAGGCACCTTCGACGACGAGGCCACGGTCTGATGACCGGCCCGAGTCGGAGAGCCCTGCGCCCTCGGACACCGCGCCTGACTGCGCCGGCCGGAGCGCCCGGTGGCCCTCCGCTCCGTCGAGCGGCACGACACCGCCCGTGGAGCCCTGGAACGGCCCGGCCGTGTTCGATCTCGAACTGGCCGTGAACGACACCACGCGCGCCGTCGAGTTGGTGTCCCAACCCGGCACGGGCCGCCTGCTCGTAGTCGGCCGCGACGGGGTCATCAGCGAAGCTCGCGACGGCGGGCTGGTCGAGCCCGCTTTCTTGGACATTGAGGCCGAGGTCCTGTCCCAGGCCGACGCAGCCGACGGAGACTCCGCTCCGCCCCCCGGTGCGGGCGTCGATGCGCTCGCCTCCGAACAGGGCCTGCTCTCGCTCGCGTTCCACCCCGATCATGAGGCCAACGGGCTGCTCTACACCTTCCACACCCGCTTCGGCGACGGGGCCAGCGTCGTCACCGAGTGGCAGACCCGATCCGGCGGCGACATCGACATGGACTCGGCTCGAACCGTCATCGTGTTCGAGCAGCGCCCGTCCTCGCCGTACCACAAGGGAGGCCAACTGGGATTCGGGCCGGAGGGGTCCCTGTACATCGCCGTCGGCGACGGCGGCGGTTCCGGCGACCCCTTCTGCCACGGTCGCAACCGGCACACAACCATGGGGTCGATCGTGCGAATCGATCCTGAGCCGTCGCCCACCGGGCCGTACACGATCCCGGCCGACAATCCGTACGCCGATGGAGCATCGGGCCACCCTGCCCTGTGGGCCAGCGGGCTGCGCAACCCGTGGCGCTTCACGATCGACGGCGATCTTCTGATCATCGGGGACGTCGGATGGAACGATCGCGAGGAGATCAATACCGCCCGCATCGGCACCGACCCGGGAATTGACTTCGGATGGAGCGCGTTCGAGGGAGAGGTCTGCATTCGAGCCGACTACTGCGATGAACCCACTGCCCCGCCGGCGGTGCGCTACAGCCACGACGAAGGGGTCGCCGTGATCGGCGGTCATGTGTACCGGGGCTCGGCGATCCCCGAACTGGCAGGCCGCTACCTGTACGCCGACTTCACTGGAGGATGGCTGAGGTCGGTCACCTTCGGCCCCGACGGCCGGGCCGCCGAACACACCGACTGGACCGCCCAACTGTCCGAGCCCGAGCTCATTCAGGGCATCTACGGGTTCGGGGTCGACGCCGCGGGCGAGCTGTACGTGGTGACGGGCTGGGGCCGGCGCGCCTACAAGCTCGTCCCTGCGGGCTAGAGGCCGAGCGGGTATGCGGCGATTCGTGAGTATCTCGACGAGGCGCTGAGCGAGGCCGTGGCCCGAGCGGCCCGTGAGCGCAGCGAACAAGAGCGGGAGTGGCACCGCCGCGCCGTGGCAGGCTGCACACCTGTTCGGGCTCGCTGTCAGCCGGAATAGCGCAGCTGCACCGTGTAGGCCGCGACCGCTTCGATCTCGGCCTCCGTCAGAGTTCCCGCGAACGGGGGCATCGATGGCGGATTCACCCCGGCCAGCACCAGGGCGGAGACCTCACGGACGTCGAGCGCGATGGTCGTCAGCGCCGGCGCCCATTCGCTGCCGAGTCCCCCCGCGCCGTGGCAGTTGGAGCAGACCTCCTCGTAGATTCCGGCGCCCGCGGCCGCGAGCCGAGCGTCGGGACGCTCAGCCTCCCATGCGCTCAGGCCGGTGTGCGAAGGTTCCGGGAGCGGAGCTCGACAGCCCGTTGCCAGCGCGGCCACGGCCAGTGCGAACGCCATCGCGCGGAACCGAGGAACACAGCCCGGCGCGCGGGCGTTTGTCGCTGGCATCCCCCTGCGAGCCTAGTCAGCGCAGGAGGCCGTATATCTGGCGGGCGGCCCGCCGGCCCGACAGGAGCGCTCCGTGCACCGTGGACGGGAACCGGCCGTGGGTCGCCTCTCCCGCGAAGAACAGGTGCTCGCCGACGGGCCGCGACATCTCCCGGTAGGTCTCGAAGTCCACGCCCACCGGCAGGTACGAGTACGAGCCCCTGGTCCAGACGTCCGAACTCCAGCGGGTGCTGACGACATCGCGGGGCTCGGGCACATCGCCGAAGATGGCCTTGAGGGCCTCGACGGCCCGCGCGGCCAGCTCGGAGTCGGAGTACTGCTCGATCTCGGCCCCGAAGGATCCGGGGTTGAACATGGCCAGCACCGGCTGCTGCAGGTACGGGTACAGGTTCAGCGTCTCGGACCACTGACCCGGCCGCTCGCCCGCGTAGCCGATCCACTCGGTGTCGCGGTCCCAGAACGGCTCGTCGAACAGCAGGCACGTCCGGTTGAGGATCCCCATGTCCAGGGCGGCGATCGCGTCCCGCATGACCGGTGGCAGCGCCGGCGTGAACGAGATCGTCCCCGCCTTGAGCACCCCGAGAGGCACCGTGACCACAACCCGGTCGGCCTCGAACGTGTCGCCCGACTCGGTGGTGACTACGACGGTGGACCCGGAGTGGTCGACCTGAGCCACCGGGTGATCGAGCCGGATGTCCCGGCCCGCGGCCAGCACGTCGACGATCTGGCTGTAGCCCTCCGGGAACACCACGTCACCGCCCCGCAGCGTGCTGGGTCCGTGGTAGCTCATGATCGACAGGTCGGAGATGTCCGCGCCGAACTCGTGGGAGAACATCGACGCCAGAGCGTGCAGCCACAGGCGCCGGTCCTCGTCGCCGAGGCCACGGGCGGCCGCGAACCGCTCGAAGACCTCACGTAGGGACGCGTCGGGCATCTCGTAGGCGAGCGCCATGTACTCGCCCCACAACGCCGGGTCGATCGGCTCCGCCGGCCCGCCGTCATGGTTGTAGAGGACCGCGTTGTCGTAGTCGGTCTCAGCCGTGGCGATGCCGTGGCTCTCGACGATGTCACTGACCGGGTTGCCCCGGACTCCGTGTATCCATGTCGCCCCCAGTTCGACGGGAATGCCGTCGCCGATGCTGGAGGTCCAGATGCGCCCGCCGACCCGGTCGCGAGCCTCCAGCAGCACGACGTTGCTGAACCCCCGGATCTGGAGCTCACCGGCCGCAGCCAGCGCTGCGGCCCCGGCTCCGACGATGACGATCCGCTCATCTCCCGCTACCGGCGGGTCCCCTGCTGGCGCGTCCGCGGCCGGCGCGTCGTCGCTGTCGTCGCCGCAGGCTGACAGCAGGGGCCCGGCCGCAGCCAATCCGGCCGCACCGAGCCCGCCCTTCATGAACCGCCGACGGCCCAGCCCGTGGTGGGTCACCTTCCCGCCCGCTCCCTCACCGTCCCATTGTGGCCCCTGAAGGTGAACATCGGGTTAGAACTCCGGACACCCGGCTTCGGGGTGCGTGTTCACGGCTAGGGTCGGTTGGTGCGCATTCTTGTCACCAACGATGACGGCATCGACTCCATCGGCCTGCACGTGCTGGCCCGGGCCATGGCCGAGATCGGCGAGGTCGTCGTGGTGGCGCCCGACAAGGAGTACTCGGGCTACGGCGCGGCCTTCGGGCCCCTGCACCTGATCAAGCCCGAGGTTCACCGCGCCCCCATTGACGGCCTGGACGACGTGTGGTCGGTGACGGGGCCTCCGGCGCTGTGCGTGATGTTCGGGCGCCTGGGCCTGTTCGACCACTACGACCTGGTGGTGGCCGGCATCAACCCCGGCGCCAATGTGGGCCGCTCGGTCTACCACTCGGGCACGGTCGGGGCCTGCCTGACGGCCCGCAACGGCGGGGTGAGCGGCGTGGCCGTGAGCCAGACGGTGGAGTCCTTCGGGGTGGAGGGCCAGGGCTGGGAGGAGATGCTCGCCGACCAGCACTGGGAGTCGGCGGCAACCGTGGCCGCCGCGGCGGTGGAGGGCCTGATCGCCGACCTGCCGCCGGATCCCGTAGTGCTCAACATCAACGTTCCCGGCCGGGAGCTGCGCGACATCAAGGGCTGGAAGCGCACTGAGGTCGGCATCGAGCCGCCCCGCTCGATGGCCACCGCACAGCTCGAGCCCCGGCCCGGGCACACCGACGCCTTCCGGGTGAAGATGGACTGGGGCGACGCCATCGAGCTGCCCGAATACACCGACGGCGGCGCGGTGATGGCCGGATGGGTGTCGGTCGGATGGCTGGGTCGTCTCGAGGCCACCGAACCGGGCTTCGCCGGGGCCGTCGAGGCCGAGTCCCGCCTCGACAAGCTGCTGAGCTGAACCCGCCGGCCGGCTGGGCCGCGTCCGGTTCAGGCCGGAGGCCGGACGAGTCGGCAGCCGTAGAACCCACTCTTGTTCGCTGCGTTCACGGGCCGCTCGGGCCACGGCCTCGCCCGTATGGGCTGGACTCGCGCGCCTGGTGCTCGGCCTCTTAGCGTTGGACGGTGACCCTGACCGCGTCGGGCCTGGCCAAGGCCTACGGCGCCCGCCAGCTCTTCGAGGGCGTGACCCTGCACCTGTCCCCTGGTCGCCGCGTCGCGCTGGTGGGCGGCAACGGGACCGGCAAGACGACTCTGCTGGAGATAATGGCGGGCCTGCTCGAGTCCGACGCCGGCACCGTTGTCAAGCCCCGCGATGCTCGGATCGGGTACTTGCCCCAGGATCTGCGCGAGGTCTATGAGGGAACCGTCCGCTCCCATGTGAGGGCCGGCGCGGGCCACCTGTCGGAACTGGCCCGGACCATGAGGGAGCTCGAGCACCAGCTCAGTGGGGCCGCCAACCGCCGGGACGATCTCGTCGTCCGGTACGGCGAGGTCCAGGCGCAATTCGAGCAGCTCGGCGGGTACGCCCTGGAGGCCGAAGTAGCCAAGGTCCTGGCCGGTCTCGGCTTCTCCGGTGCCGACTCGGACCGGCCGGTGGCCGAGCTGTCGGGTGGTTGGAGGATGAGGGCGGCCCTGGCCCGCCTGCTGGTGTCCGAGCCCGACATCCTGCTGCTCGACGAGCCCACCAACCATCTCGACATCGACTCCATGTCGTGGCTGGAGCGGCGCCTGGCCGCATGGCCGGGTTGCCTGCTGTTCGTCAGCCACGACCGCGACTTCATCGACGCGGTGGCGGACCGGATAGTGGAGCTGGCGTCGGGCACGACGATGGCCTACGACGGGGCGTTCGCGGAGTTCGTGGTGGCCCGCACCGAACGCTTGGAGCGCATCGAGGCGGCCGCGGCCCGCCAGGCCCGCGAGGTGGCCCGCATCGAGCGCTTCGTCGAGCGATTCCGCTACAAGGCCAGCAAGGCCCGCCAGGTGCAGAGCAGGGTCAAGACCCTGGAGAAGCTGGAGAGGGTCCAGGTTCCGAGCCGCTCCGAACTGGCCGCCCGCTTCGCCTTCCCGGAGCCGCCCCGCTCCAGCCGGGTGGTGGCCGAACTCACCGACGCCACGGTCGGCTATCCCGACGGTGACGGGCCGGTCGTCTCCGGCGCGACCCTGGCGGTCGAGCGGGGCCAGACGGTGGCTCTGGTCGGGCCCAACGGCGCGGGCAAGACCACCCTCCTGAAGCTGATCCTGGGCGAGCTGTCCCCTACCGCGGGCGGTGTCCGGATCGGCGCCAACGTGCGGGTGGCCGCCTTCGGCCAGCATCAGGCCGACGAGTTGGACGGCACCAAGCGGGCCATCGAGGTGTTCTCGGCCGGCATCGATCCGGGGCGGCGCAACCTGCGAACGGTGCTCGGCGCGTTCGGCTTCCGGGGAGACGACGCCGACCGGCGGGTGGCGGAGCTCTCCAGTGGGGAGCGCACGCGGCTGGCTCTGGCCCGCCTGATGGTGGAGCCGGTGAACCTGCTGGTGCTCGACGAGCCCACCAACCATCTCGACCTGCCCAGCTGCGACATCCTCGAGGACGCCCTCGGCGCCTATCCCGGAACCGTGCTGCTGGTGACTCACGACCGGCATCTCATCCGGGCGGTGGCCGACTCTCTGATAGAGGTCCGCCATGGCCGGGCCGTCTGGCATCTCGGAGCGGACGAGTCGGTTCTGTTCCCGCAGGACCCGCAGGAGCAACTGGCCCCGGACCCGGACGCAACCGCAGCATCGGGTCGGCCGCGAGCCGGGTCCAGCGCCGACCGGGCCGAGCGCCGCCGGGCGAGCGCCCGGGCCCGGGCGGCTACCAGCAAGCTCCGCCGGCGGGTGGCCGATCTGGAACGGGCCTGGGCCGCGGCCGACGCCGAAGTGGCCGAACTGCACAGCCGGCTCAGCGATCCCGCGCTCTACGACCGGCCCGAGGAGGTCCACGCGCTGGCATCGGCACACGACGAGGCCGCCGGCCGGGCCGCGGCCCTGCTGGCGGAGTGGGAGGCGTCGCTGGCAGAACTCGAAACGTTGGGCTCGCGCCCAGAAGGAGTATCAGCGGCAGAATGACCATCCCGCGCAGCCTGCCCAGGGGGTACGACACGCCGCCGTGCCGCCGTTCCGGCCGCGACGCGCTAGAACCGGCCCGATGCTGCTAGCCGACCTCGTGGCCTGCGCCGATGCCGTGGCCGCCACCTCGGGCCGCACGGAGAAGATCGAGTCCCTGGCCGGGCTGTTGCAGCAAGCAGACGGCCGTGAGGCCGGCGTGGTGGCCGGGATGGTGGCCGGCGATCCGCGCCAGGGACGCATCGGGGTGGGTTGGGCCACGGTGGCCACGCTGCAGGCCGACGCAGCCCGCGACCCGACCCTGACCGTGGGCGATCTCGACGCCATGCTCGATGCGGTAGCCGATACCGCCGGTGGCGGATCGGTCCAGAGGCGCCTCGACATCCTCCACCGCTTCCTGGCCCGGGCCACGGCCGGGGAGGCCGACTTCGTAAGGCGGCTGCTGGTCGGAGAGCTGCGCCAGGGAGCCAGTGAGGGGGTCGTGGTTGAGGCCGTGGCCCGAGCCGCCGGCGTAGCGGCAGCCTCGGTCCGTCGAGCCCTGATGCTGGTCGGCGACCTCGGGGAGACGGCCGGCATCGCCCTCACGGAGGGAGCCCCCGGTCTGGAGGCGGTCGGCTTCCAGGTCTTTCGACCGATCCGGCCCATGCTGGCCTCCACCGCCGACGACGCAGCTTCGGCGGTCGCTGACCTGGGCCGCTGCTCGGTGGAGTGGAAGCTGGACGGGATCCGCATCCAGGTCCACCGGCGAGGCGACGACGTCCGCATCTGGACCCGCAATCTGAACGACGTCACCGACCGTCTCAGCGAGGTCGCCGACGTGGTCCGCAGCCTCGGTGTGCAGGTCGCGGCGCTCGACGGGGAGGTGCTGGGACTGGCCGACGACCTCGGACCGGCCGCGTTCCAGGACACGATGGGCCGTGTCGGCACGAGGCACGCCGGTGACGGCAACCCCGCCGGCGGCGAGACGGTGCGGGTGACCCCCGTGTTCTTCGACGCGCTCCACCTGGACGGGCGCGACCTCCTCGACGAGCCGCTCGAGGTGCGGCTCGGGTGTCTGGCCGGCGCGGCCGACGAGCATCGGGTGCCCGGTGTCGTCACCGAGGACCCCGATGAGGCTGAGCGTGTGTTCTCCGCCGCGGTGAAGGCCGGCCACGAGGGCGTGATGGTGAAGGCCGCCGATTCCGCCTACGCCGCGGGGCGGCGGGGCAAGGCCTGGCGCAAGGTGAAGCCGGTGCACCGCTTCGACCTGGTGGTGCTGGCGGTGGAGCCCGGGAGCGGACGCCGTCGAGGCTGGCTGTCCAACATCCATCTGGGAGCCCGCGACCCCGAGGGGGGTTTCGTGATGGTGGGCAAGACGTTCAAGGGCATGACCGACCAGATGCTTCGGTGGCAGACCGAGCGCTTCGGCGAGCTGGCCACCGACCGCAAGGCCCATGTGGTGGAGTTGCGGCCGGTACAGGTGGCGGAGATCGCGGTCGACGGCGTGCAGCGCTCGACCCGCTACCCGGGAGGGGTGGCGCTGCGCTTCGCCAGGGTGGTTCGCTACCGCAGCGACAAGTCCGCCGCGGAGGCCGACACCATCGCCGCGGTCCGCGGCCTCCTACCCGGCCAGAGGCCGAGCGGATGCGCCGGGTCGTGAGCACTTCTCATGACGATGAGCGAGGCCGTGGCCCGAGCGGCCCGTGAGCGCAGCGAACAAGAGCAGGAGACAGGGGTGTCTATAGGATCGGTGCCATGACCGGCACAGCCCGCACCTCCACCACCACCGCAGCCGAGACGGTTCCGTCCCCCGGAACCACCACCGTCACCGAACCGGACGTGCGGCCGGTCACCGACGACGGGGACCATGACCGCTTCGCCCACTACACCCGCCGGGCCGACGCCAACCGGGCCTACGTCGAGGGCACACCGGTGCGCGCCCTGTGCGGCAAGGTATGGGTTCCCAGCCGGGACCCGTCCCGGTACCCGGTCTGCCCGGAGTGCACCAAGATCCGGGAACGACTCCGCAGGCGGGCCTTCAACTGATCACCGAGAGGCTGGCGCCGGAGACCGCGATGCGCACTCACCTGCAGGGCACGTTCCTGCTGATCGTGCTGTTGCTCGTCTTCTGGTGGATGCTGAATTGGGCCCTTCCCATCCTGGACGACGCCGTTTTCGGCGATGACGGTGCAATCGTGGCCCGAGCGCCCCTGGAGGCGGAAGGTCCGGCCGACCCCGAACGTGGCTTGGAGGAGGATCGGCCGCTCGACGGCGACGAGGTGGCCGACTTGCAGGGCGCGCTGACCCAGCTCGGCTACAGCCCCGGCCCGATCGACGGCATCATGGGCGAACTGACCCGCCAGGCCGTCGACGAGGCCAAGGTGGATGTCGGGCTGGTGGAGGCGTCGGACCGCAAGCTGCTGGAGACCCTCCAGGCCGCCCTGGACGCTCTCAGCACCGCCGATGACCCTGGCCCGCCGGGGCCCTGAGATGCCGCGCTCGGGCCGCACCGCACTGGCCGCGCCGGACCGGACGCCCGACCGTTCGACGGTCTTCCGCCCCGGCTACGACCTGAACCTGAAGGTGACGTTGATGTGGGTGAAGACGTCGCAGCGGCGCAACGGTGTCGGCTGGTGGGCGACCGAGACCCCCGAGGGCTCGGCATCGGTGGCCTTCCGGGCCGTCGGGGGCGAGGTCGTCGCCGACGCCTGGGGCCCCGGCGCCGAGTGGGCCATCGACCGGGTGCCGGCCCTGCTCGGAGGCAGCGATGACCCCAGCGGGTTCCGGCCCCACCACCGGGTGGTCGAGGACCTCGTGGGCCGGCTCGGGGTGCCCCGGCTGGGTGCCACCGGCCGCTGGTTCGAGGCCATGGCCACCGCCGCGGTGTACCAGCGGGTGGTGAGCGCCGACGCCCGGACCGCGGTGGCCCGGATGGGCCGGCTGTACGGCGGTGAGGTTCCCGGAGGGGGGCCGTTGCCGCTGTTCCCCCGCCCCGAGGCGGTGTTGCGGGTCCCCGACCACGGATTCCATCGGGCCGGCGTCGATCGGGGGCGCACCCGGGTGATCCGGGTCGCCGCCAAGCACGCCGACCGCCTCGAGAGATTGGGCGAGCGTCCCGCGGCCGAGGCCCGCCAGTGGCTGCAGCGCCTTCCCGGCGTGGGCCCCTGGACCGCGGCCCGCACGACGGGCGCAGCCGCGGGCGACCCCGACGCGGTGCCGGTGGGCGACCTGCACGTGCCGAGGCTGGTGACCTACGCCCTCAGCGGAGCCACCGACGGCGACGACGACTCGATGCTGGAGTTGCTGGAACCCTACGCCGGCCACCGGGGCCGGGTCGTCCGCCTCGTGAAAGCGGCCGGCATCGGACCGCCGAGGCACCACCCCGCCCCGACCCGCTTCGACATCAGCCGCATCTAGCCGGCCCGGCGTTGTGCTTTGGCCCGGTGGGCCAGGGTGCGCTCCACGTAGGGGGCAACATCGGGGGTCTTGCAACCGGTCTGGCCGTGATCGACCTTCACCGGGCCGATGCGGTTCGCGGCGGCCAGCGCGTCGCGGCGCAGACCGTCCTCGCGCAGGGCGATGACGATCATGGCGCCGTTCATCTCGTGGCGGACCCGGTTGGGCCGCCCGTCGATCTCAGCCTCCATCTGGTCCAGCAGGCCTCGAAGCTCCTCCACCGACCAGACGCCAGGATCCTCGGCGGTGCAGGTCACGATGAACCAACCGACCGACGCGGGCCATTCGTTGGGGTCGTCCCGCCAGGAGTCGCTCAGCGTCCGGGCGTGCGGCGTCCGGGAGCACAGCCCGCCCAGGCCCTCGGCCAGGATGTAGTTGTCGACGTCTGCCAGCCACCGGCGGGCCAGCGGCTCGTCCAGCGCGGCGGGATCGGCCACCCGCAGGGCCAGCACCCGAGCGTCGTGGTTCCCGCTGCCCCACAACTGCCGGGCCAGCGCTTGGTCGGTCTTGATCGGCTTGGCGATCTTGCCCAGGGCGGCGTAGCTGACCCCGAACATGGGCTCGGCCGCGCCGTGGCGGGCGTACACCTTGCGGTTCTGCGTCGTCCCAGCCCCCTCCAACGCAGCCATGACTGCGCTGAAGTCGCTGGATGTCCTGCCGGCTGCTTTGCTGCTCACCGCCGCTCCCTTGTCGCTCCTCGTTGGAACGCCGCTCGAGCCGGGCTCACCCTAAGTCCCGGGTGAACAGCCGGTAGGCCACGCTGTCAACCAGGTTGGCAGAGTTCGACAGCACGACCACGCCCTCACGGGCCTCGGGGTCGAAGCCCACGAACGAGCTGTAACCGCCGGTGGCACCGTTGTGCCACACGAACCGGCGGTCGCCCTCGGCCGCGATGACCCACCCGAGCCCGAGGTCCATGCCCAGCGCCGGGTCCGGCAGCCGGGGCACATGGGCGAACTCCATCGCCGCGCCCAGCGGCGACTCCCGCAGCCCCGTGTTGGCCTCGACGAACGTCAGCATGTCGTTCACGGTCGATCGGAGCGCGCCTGCTCCGGCGAGGGCGGTGAAGTCCCAGCCGGCCGCGGGCCGGAGCCGCTCGTCGTGCCCCGGGGCCAGACGGGCCCGCAGCGACGGCGTCAGCTCGACCGCGGTGTCGGCCATCTCCAGCGGCTCAAGGATCCGCTCGGTCACCAGGGCTCCATAGTCGGTGCCCTCACGCAGCGCGAGAGCATGGCCCAGCAGGCCGTAGCCGACGTTCGAGTACTCGACTGCTGCGCCTATGTCCCGGTCCAGCTCATGCGACGCCAGGAACCCGTAGAGCCGCTCGGCGCCGTAGTCCGCGTACGGGTTGGTGCCGTCGGCCGGATCGAAGTTGTCGGGCAGGCGGGGCAGGCCCGAGCTGTGGGTGGCCAAGTGACCGAGGGTGATCTCGGCTCCGTCGCGGGTCGGCATCCGGGCCGCGGTGTCCAGCAGGTCCTGCACCGGCGTGTCGAGTTCCAGCTTCCCCCGCACCACGAGGTCGGCTAGCAGCGTCGAGGTGAATACCTTGGTGACCGAGCCGATCTCGAAAACGGTGTCCCCGTCGGGCTCGGCCGGGTCGTCGCCGCTGAGACGCCCGTAGCCGACAATTGTGCGCCCCTGCTCTGTTGTCACGCCGGCCACGATCCCGACGCTCTGCTCCTCGTCGTCGACGAACCACGCCAGCAGGCCGCGGATCTGGGCCTCGGTCACCGGCTCAAGATCCGGCTCGCTTGCAGACGGCTCGCTTGCAGACGGCTCGCTTGCAGACGGCTCGTTTGCAGACGGAGCCGCCGGCTCAGCCTCGGGGACATCGTCGGCGCCCCCGCACGCCGCACACCAGAGCGCAAGCCCGACCCCGATCGCCAGTGCCCGATGCGTCGTCCTCCCTGCCTCTCAGCTCAGGCCCAACTCTGAGATGCGGTCCAGCACCCGCTCGGTTTCGGCGGCGATAGTGGTGTTGTTGCCATGGCCGGTGTGTACCACCGTGTCAACGGGCAACGAGAGGCCTCGGTCCCCGCTCGGCCTACAGCACCACGACGGAGCGGAGCACCTCGCCCCGCTCCATCTTGTGGAAGGCCTCCTCCACGTCGCCGAGGCCGATCGTCTCCGATACGAACCCGTCGAGGTCCAGGCGGCCCTGGAGGTACAGGTCGATCAGCATGGGGAAGTCGCGGGTCGGCAGGCAGTCCCCGTACCAGCTCGACTTGAGGGCCCCTCCCCGTCCGAACACCTCGATGAAGGGCAGCTCGATGGTCATGTCAGGGTGGGGCACGCCCACCAGCACCACCGTCCCGGCCAGGTCGCGGGCCTCGAAGGCCTGGCGGTAGGTCTGGGGCAGGCCGATCGCCTCGATGGCCACGTCGACACCGTTGCCGCCGGTGAGGGCCTTGATCGCCTCCACCGGATCGCCCTCCGAGGAGTTGATGGTGTGGGTCGCTCCGAAACGTCGGGCCCACTCGAGCTTGCGGTCGTCGATGTCCACACCGATGATGGTGTGGGCACCGGCCAGCTTGGCACCGGCGATGGCGGCGTCGCCCACTCCCCCGCAGCCGAACACGGCCACGCTGTCGCCCCGGCCCACACCGCCGGTGTTGATGGCCGCGCCGATGCCGGCCATCACGCCGCAGCCGAGCAGCCCCGCCGCGGTGGCCGGGGCGGCCGAGTCGACCTTGGTGCACTGGCCCGCAGCCACCAGCGTCTTCTCGAGGAAGGCGCCGATGCCCAGCGCGGGCGACAGCTCGGTGCCGTCGGCCAGCGTCATCTTCTGGGACGCGTTGTGGGTGCTGAAGCAGATGTGGGGCCGGCCCCGCAGGCACGAGCGGCACTGGCCGCACACCGCCCGCCAGTTGAGGATCACGTAGTCGCCGGGCGCCACCTCGGTCACGCCGTCGCCGACGGACTCCACCACCCCGGCGGCCTCGTGGCCCAGCAGGAAGGGGAACTCGTCGTTGATGCCGCCCTCCCGGTAGTGGAGGTCGGTGTGACAGACGCCGCACGCCTGTATGGCCACCACCGCCTCGCCCGGGCCGGGGTCGGGTACCACGACATCGGTGATCGTGACGGGCTCGCCCACCGCCATCGACACCACTCCTTGCACGGTCTGGGGCATGTCTCGGTCCTCCTGTCGGTGCTTCCTGGCGACCCTGGCACACTACCGCGCCGATCTTGTCCATCAAGTAGCAGGCCTGCGCTCGGGGGCACGGCGTAGAGTCATGACCATGTGCCGCAACATCACGACCCTGCGAGGTCTGGCCCCGCCCGCGACGACCGAGGAAATCGAGGCCGCCGCCCGGCAGTACGTCCGCAAAGTCAGCGGCGTGCAGAAGACGTCCACCTCCACCGAAACCACCTTCGAGCAGGCCGTCGCCCTCGTCGCCGACGCCACCGCCGACCTGCTGGCCGCTCTGCCACCCCGCCGGACGCCGCCGCGCAGCGAGCCGCCGCTGCGGCGACTGGCCTCGGCTGCTGCGGGCGGCTCGGCCTGAGATCTGGATGCGAGGTTCGACACGGCAGCTGTCCGACCTCGTTGACCAGGCGCGCCGATACGGAGTGCGCGACGAGGCCGTCCTGGAGGCCATGGGCCGGGTGCCGCGCCAGCGCTTCGTCCCCCGCCGGTTCGCGGCGGCCGCCTTCGATGACGGGCCGTTGCCCATAGGCGAGGGACAGACCATCAGCCAGCCCGCCATGGTGGCCATGATGGCCGAGGCGGCCCAGTTGAGCCCGGACGACCGCGTGCTCGAGGTGGGCGCCGGCTCGGGCTACGGCGCGCTGGTGCTGCGGGCCCTGGCCGGGCGGGTGGTGACCATCGAGCGGCGGTCGTCGCTGGCCGAGAAGGCTCGGACCGCTCTGACGGGGCAGGGCCTGGGAGAAGTAGAGGTCGTGGTGGGCGACGGCACGCTGGGGTGGCCCACCGAGGCGCCCTACGACGCCATCGTCGTCACCGCAGCCGGTCCGGCGCCCCCGCCGCCGCTGCTGGAACAGCTCGCACCGGGCGGCCGTCTCGTGATACCGATCGGCCCGCGATACGGCCACCAGCACCTCATGCGCTATACCCGCCGTCCCGCCGCTGAACCCCAGGAGGGCGAAGATCAGCCGCTGAGCGAGGATTTTCGCGAGGAACGGCTCACCCCCGTGCGCTTCGTTCCGCTCGTCGGTGCCCACGGGTATGCCCGTGGCCGCTGAACACCCGGCAGCGCTACACGAGCTTCGCCGGGCGCGTGAGTTGACCCAGCGGGACATGGCGAGGCTGCTGAAGGTGAACCAGCCCGCCGTCTCCAAGATGGAGCAGCGGGCGGACGTGTACGTTTCCAGCCTGCGGTCCTACATCGAGGCCGTGGGCGGGAAGCTGAAGATAGTGGCCGAGTTTCCCGAAGGGGAGATCGCCATCACCAACTTCTCCGATGCGGGAGACGACCTCACCCCAAACGAGAGATGAGAGGGCGCGCAGACAGACGAGACCCGCTCGCGTCGCATTGTCGCCATTTCGCCCAGTCCCCCCCCCCCCCCCCCCCGCTCCACGACCGCCGTAGCCTGATGTCGTGATCGATCTTCGCTCCGACACCGTCACCCAGCCCACCCCGGCTATGCGGGCCGCCATGGCCGCAGCCACCGTCGGCGACGACGTGTACGGCGAGGACCCGACCGTCAACGAGCTCCAGGACACCGTGGCCGCTCTGCTCGGCAAGGAGGCGGCGCTGTTCGTGACCAGCGGCACGCAGGGCAACCTCTGCGGGCTGCTCGCCCATTGCGGGCGCGGCGACGAGTACATCGTCGGCGACCACGCCCACACCTACATATATGAGGGCGGGGGCGGCGCAGTGCTCGGGTCCATCCAGCCCCAGCCGGTGCCCACCGGCGACGACGGGATGATCGACCTGGATGCGGCCGAAGCCGCCGTCAAGTCGCCCGATCATCACTTCGCCCGGACCCGGCTGCTGTGCCTGGAGAACACCAACGACGGCCGAGTGCTCACCCTGGCCCAGATGGAGGACTCCGCCGAGGTAGCCGCCCGCCACGGCCTGTCCCACCACCTTGACGGGGCCCGAGCGTGGAACGCGGCCGTCGCCCTGGGCGTGACACCCTCGGCGGTGGCCGCACCGTTCGACTCGGTGTCGGTGTGCCTGTCGAAGGGTCTGGGCACACCGATGGGGTCGGTGCTGACCGGACCTACCGACCTCATCGACGAGGCCCACAAGTGGCGCAAGATGCTGGGCGGCGGTCTGCGCCAGGCCGGCATCGTCGCGGCCGCAGGTCTGTACGCCCTTGAGCATCACATCGAGCGACTAGCCGACGACCACGCCAACGCAGCCCGTCTGGCCGAGGGACTGGCTGCCATCGACGGCGTGAAGATCGACTCGTACGCCACCAACATGGTCTTCATCCGCCTCGACGACGAGGTTCTGGGCGAACACCCGGACCTGCGCGAGGACCTGGCCGGCCGCGGCATCCTCACCCGTTGGAGTGGCCCACAGTCCCGGCTCGTTACTCATCTGGACGTGTCCGCCGCCGACATGAAGACGACCATCGAAGCCTTCGCCGACCTGCTGGCCTGAGGTCCCGAACCAACTTCCGGTCGTTCGGCGCGATAGTCGCCCCCAACAGCCGGAAGTTCGCTTCGAGGGTCGTATTGGATCATCCGGCCGGCATGCGATGAGTACGGTGACGCTATGACGCTGGCCGTGGCCGGAATACTGATACAGACGCCTGAACCCGACCGCCTGACGGTGGCCGACGCCGTGGTGGAGGTCGACCGCACCGGGACAATCACCGCCGTGCACGACGAGATGACCGTCGAGGGAGCGGCCAGACGCCGTCAGGCCCTCGAGGCCGCGGCCGAGCGGGTTGAGCTTGAGCCGTTCACGATCCTGATGCCCGGCCTGGTGGACCTGCACATCCATGCGCCCCAGTGGCCCCAACTCGGCACCGGGCTCGACTTGCCCCTGGAGCGCTGGCTGTTCGACTACACCTTCCCGCTCGAGGCCCGTTACGCCGACGCCGAGTTCGCCGCAACCGTTTGGGACGACTTGGTCCCGTCGCTGCTGGCCATGGGCACCACCACCGCGGTGTACTTCTCGTCCAACCACCTGGAGGCCACCACGGCCCTCGCCCGAGCCTGTGCCCGTCACGGGCAGCGGGCGCTGGTGGGCCGGGTGGCCATGGACCACCCGACGGGCACCCCCGAGTGGTACCGGGACACCACGGCCGCCGCCGGAGTGGACGCGTCGGCGGCCTCGATAGAGGCGATCGGCACGGTGGGCAGCCCGCTGGTCGAACCGATCATCACTCCCCGGTTCACCCCGGCGTGCACGGACGCCCTGCTCGAAGGGCTGGGCGAGCTGGCCGCAGCAACCGGGGTACGGATCCAGACCCACTGCGCGGAGTCGGACTGGCACTGCGACTACGCCCTCGACCGCTTCGGCACCGCCGACACGGTCGCCCTCAACCGCTTCGGCCTGATACGCCCCCGCACCGTGCTTGCCCACAGCGACCACCTGACCGCCGACGACATGGGCCTGGTGTCGGGACACCGGGCAGGGGTGGCCCACTGCCCGCTGTCCAACGCGTACTTCGCCAACGCGGTGTTCGGGGTGCGCCGGGCGCTGGCCGCCGGGGTCGGCGTGGGACTGGGCAGCGACATCGCGGGCGGGGCCCGGCCCGGGCTCCTGGGCGTGTGCCAGGACGCGGTCACCGTCTCCCGGATGCTGGAGGACGGCGTCGACCCGGCCCTCGGCCCGGCTCAGCGGGGCGTGCCGGAGTCGCGCATCGACACCGTCACCGCCTTCTGGCTGGCTACCGCGGGTGGCGCCGCGGTGCTCGACCTCCCGGTGGGGCTGATCGAGCCGGGCCGCCGCTTCGACGCCATCGCGGTGCGTGCCGACCGGCCGGGAGGCGCCATCCGCCTGTGGGAGGACTTCGACGACGACGCCCGCATCTTCGAGAAGCTGGTGCGCCTGGCCACCGCCGACGACATCAGCCACGTCTGGGTGGACGGCAGCAGCGTCAAGGCAGAGCCGGATCCACGCCCTGATCGGACCGGACAGCACTAGCGTCGAGCCATGACCGAGACCCTCACCACTCCTGACGGCACCGCGTTCGTGCGCACCGCGGAGGAGCGCTTCGCCGCCATCGACGACTACCCCCACGAACCCCGCTATGCGACCGTCGACGGGCTGCGCATGGCCTACGTCACCGCCGGCCCGGACGCACCAGACAGCGGCACGGCCACGATCCTGCTCCTGCACGGGGAGCCGACCTGGGGCTACCTCTACCGCAAGATGATCCCGGTACTGGCCGGCGCCGGCCACCGGGTGATGGTCCCCGACCTCATCGGCTTCGGCCGCTCCGACAAGCCCGTCGAGCGCTCCGCCTACACCTACGAGGGCCACGTGGAATGGATGCGCAGCTTCCTGGAGGCCACCGCGGCCGAGCGGGGTGGCGGGCCGCTGCACCTGTTCGGCCAGGACTGGGGCGGCCTCATCGGCCTGCGGCTGGCCGCCGAGAACCCCGATCTGTTCGACCGGCTGATCCTGGCCAACACCGCGCTGCCGGTCGGCGACTCCCCCGGGGCCGGCTTCGACTTCTGGCGGCAGTTCAGCCAGGATGTCCCCTTCCTGGACTGCGGCCGGCTGGTCGAGAACGCCACCGCCAACGAGTTGAGCGAGGCCGCCGTTGACGCCTACCGGGCACCGTTCCCCGAAGAGCTCCACATGGCCGGCGCCCGCCAGTTCCCGCTGCTCGTGCCGGTGTCGCCCGACGATCCGGCCGTGCCCGCCAACAAGGCCGCCTGGAAGGTCCTGGAGCAGTGGACCAAGCCCGTGCTGACCCTGTGGGCACCTGGCGACCCGGTGCTGGGCGGCCTGCAGCCGTTCATGATCGAGCGCATCCCGGGCGCGGCCGGCCAGCCCCACGCCCAGTTCGAGCCGGCCAGCCACTTCATCCAAGAAGACCAGGGCCCGGCCCTGGCCGAGTCCATCAACACCTGGCTAGCCGCCGGCTGACCGAAGAACCCTTGAAGGGCCCGTTCCGGTGCCTGAGATCATCGAGGTGGAGGCCTACCGGAGGGCCATCTCGGCGACCGAGGGGCGCAGGATCGCCCAGGTTCACGCACCGGACGAGTGGTTCGCCAAGGGTGGCACCACCACCGATGCCCTGCGCCTGGAGCTGACCGGGGCGCGGGTCGAGGAGGCCCGCCGCATCGGCAAGCTCGTCATCGTCGACACCGACGGGCCCCGGCTAGGGCTGCGGTTCGGCATGACCGGCAAGATCGTGGTGGATGGGGCCATGCCCATCGACCACCTGCTCTACGACAGTCCCCGCCACGAGCCCGCCTGGGACCGGTTCGGGCTGGAGTTCGACGGCGGGGGCGCGATGGTGCTGCGCGACCCGCGGCGGCTGGGCGGCGTTCGGCTCGACCCCGACGAGAGCCGTCTGGGCCCGGACGCGCTGTCCCTGACCCTCGGCCAGCTGCGCAAGGCGCTCGGCAGCTCGACGGTGGCGCTCAAGGCCCGGCTGCTCGACCAGCGCCGTGTGGCAGGGCTCGGCAACCTGCTGGTCGACGAGGCTCTCTGGCGGGCCCGGCTGTCGCCCGTCCGGGAGGCCCGATCCTTGGACTCGAAGGAGACGGCCCGGCTGCATCGCCATATCCGGCGCACACTGGCGGTGCTCAGCGAGAGGGGCGGCTCGCACACCGGCGACCTCCAGCCGGGCCGGGTGCGAGGCGGCTTCTGCCCCCGGGACGGAGAGGCGCTGCGCCGCGAGCAGGTCGGCGGCCGCACCACCTACTGGTGCCCCGGACACCAGTCGTGACCGGCACCATAGGCTGTCTGCCTCCGGCTGTATACCGCGCTTTCTTGTTATATGAACATGTCTTCGCGATATACAGCCGGCGGGGCGGGGCGATACGAGACTGACGCTTGTCCGTAGCCTGATCGGATGGCCGGACCGCTGGCGCTGCGCTTCGTGTCGTCCTATCCCCACGCCCGGGACATGCCCGACACCGAGGCGGAGATCGCGATAGTAGGAAGGTCCAACGTGGGCAAGTCGTCGCTGCTCAATGCCCTGGCCCAGCGCAAGCAGCTGGCCCGCACGTCGAAGACGCCCGGCGCCACCCGGCTGATCAACGCCTTCGAGCTGGGCGCGGAGGGCTCGGGTCGCTGGCTGGTGGACCTGCCGGGCTACGGGTACGCCAAGGCGTCCAAGGCGGAGCAGGCCCGCTGGAGTTCCATGGCTGAGGCGTACCTGGCTCACCGGGATCCGCTGCGCGGGGTCCTTCACCTCATCGACGGCGAGATCGGCCCCACCCGCCTTGACCTGCAGACGGTCGAGTGGCTGGACGGGCTGGAGCTCCCCGTGACCTATGTCGCCACCAAGATCGACAAGGTGCGGCCGTCCCGCCGGGGCGCCCGCAAGGCCGAGTTGGAGACCAAGCTCGGCGCCGACCGGGGTTCCGTCCAGTGGACCAGTGCCACCAAGGGCACCGGCATCGTCGAGCTTCGAGCCCTAGTGGCCGCCCTGCTCCAGGCCTAGAGAGCCGGCCGGGTCGCCGGCCCAACTCTCAGGCGCCTGTTCGGGAGAATCACGGCTAGGTACAACAAGCGCCGCTGTCGCCTCCGCCGGAGCCGGCGCCTGGGTCCTCGTCTGACCGCGCGGTGGCGGCCAGGGAGGCGACCGCGGCGGGCAGGCCGTGGCCGTGGGGCAGACCGAGCACCGTCATCGCCGTCTCCAGGCCGCCCAGCGCGCCGAGCAGCATCGGCTCGTTGAGGTCGCCGAGGTGACCGATGCGGAAGGCGCGGCCCTCCATCTCCGTCATCATCCCCGAGCCGACGCTCACCCTGAAGCGGTCCCGGGCCATGGAGATCAGCGGACCCGCGGCTATCTCACCGGTGCGCACGCAGGTGATGGCCGCGGTGCGGTGCTTGGGTTCGGCGATGTTGATCTCCCACGGGCCCCCTGACGCCCACCCGTCGACGGCGGCATGGACCGCCGCGGCCCAGCGGCGGTGGCGGGCTATAGAGGCGTCGATCCCGCCGGTCTCGGCGATCATGTCGAGGGCCGTCCTCAGCGCGAACATGTGCTGGATCGGCGGGGTGCCGCCGAAGCGGTTGTAGATCGGGCCCTCCTCGAAGCGGGGCTCCCACGCCAGATGGAACCGGGGCGTGGCCACCGACCGGCTGCGCTCCACCGCCCGTTCGCTCAGAGCGCAGAACGACAGCCCCGGCGGCATCATCAGGCCCTTCTGGGCCGCCGCCACCACCACGTCGATCCCCCAGTCGCGCATCCGCAGCGGCTCGATCCCCAGCGAGCACACCCCGTCCACCACGAACAGCGCCGGATGGTAGGCCGCATCGATGGCGGCCCGCATCGCCGCGAGGTCGGTGACCGCGCCGGTGGAGGTCTCAGTGTGGACTATGCACACGTTCCGTATCCGGTGGGCAGTGTCGGCCGCCAGGATGTCGGCGATCTCGGCCGGGTCGGTCGGGCGACGCATGTGGCGCTCGGTCATCACCACCTCGTACCCGAGGTCGCGGGCCATCCTCGCCCAGCGCCGTCCGAACAGCCCGCAGTCGGGGATCAGGACGGCGTCGCCGGGCTCGACCGTGTTGGTCAGGGCCGACTCCCACGCGCCGTGGCCCACCGCGGTCAGCAAGACGATCTTGTCGGCTCCGCCGAAGGTCTCGGGCAGCTCAGCCCAAGCGCCTTCAGCCAGCGCGATGAAGTCGGGATCGGCAAAATCGATCGCCGGGCGGCGGAAGGCCTCCAGCACCCGGTCGGGAATATTGGTGGGCCCGGGATTCTGGACGAAGTACCGGCCCCCCACCCCGCGCGGTCCTGCAGTCACTGTCTCATCCCCGAACCTCGACGCGAGCTGCTGCGCTCAGGCCTCCAGCCGTCCGGCCAGGGACTCCACCGAGTCGATGAACTCCTCGATGATCTCGTACACCACCTGGGCGCTGGTCTTGGACTGGTTCATGGTGCCCACGATCTGCCCGACGAAGTAGTTGGCCAGCTTCTCGGCCCCCGAACCGTCAACGTGTGCGGCCCGCTGGATGCGGCGCTGGGCGGTGCGGGTCAGCACCGGCTGGAGCGGCATGCCCAGAGGGTCGGGAGTGTCGTCGCCATGCCATTCCTCGGTCCACGCCGACTTGAGCATCCGGGCCGGCTTGCCGGTGAGGGAGCGCGATCGCATCGTGTCCGACGAGGTGGCCGCCAGCATCTTGTCCTTCACCACGGGATGGGTCTCGGCCTCGACGGTGGTGAGCCACACCGACCCGCACCACACGCCCTCGGCGCCCAGCGCCATGGCTGCCGCCATCTGCCGGCCCCGGCCTATGCCCCCCGCCCCGAGCACGGGCAGGTCGACCGCGTCGACGATCTCGGGGATCAGCACCATCGACCCGATCTCGCCGGTGTGGCCTCCGGCCTCGTACCCCTGGGCGATGATGATGTCCGCCCCCGCGGCGGCGTGGCGCTCCGCGTGCACGGCCCGGCCAGCCAGGGCACCCACCAGCCTGCCGGCGCCCTTGGCCGCGTCGATCATCTGCGGGGGCGGCGGGCCGAGCGCGTTGGCCACGAAGGCGGCCCGGTGGGCCAGGGCGATCTCCAGCTGGGCGCCGGCCGAGTCGGCCGAGAACGGGGCGGCGTCGCCGAGGCTGCCGAAGGCGGTCAACGAGTCGGCACTGTCGCTATCGGGCAGCGGCGGGACGTCGTAGCGGGCCAGGATGTCGTCCACGAACTCGATGTGGGTGGCCGGGATGAGCCGGCGGATGTCGTCGAGCGTGTAGCCGCCGCCGACGCCGCCGGCCTGCTTGGCCGCCATGATGACATCCACGCCGTAGGGCTTGTCGCCGACCTCGGCCTCGATCCACTCAAGGTCGATCTCGAGGCTCTCGGGCGAGTGGGCCACCGCCCCGAGCACTCCCATCCCCCCGGCCCTTGACACTGCGGCCACCACGTCGCGGCAGTGGCTGAAGGCCAGGACCGGGAACTCGATTCCAAGCAGTTCGGTGATGCGGGTCTTCATGGGAGCGAGCCTACTTTCGTCAAACGGCTTGCTGTCCGGGCAGCCCCCTAACTGGCAGCACAGGACGCCGAAACCGGCACCGACCGCTGCCAATTCGGCCGGGGGTCCTCAGGCGCGCCGCCTCTGGGATTCGCTCCAGGTGAGGCCGGCCTCCACGTTGGGCTCGCGGGGCAGGCCCAGAACGTGCTCGGCCACGATGTTGCGCTGCACCGCGAACGTTCCGCCGCCGAGCGTCAGGGCCGGCGAGAACAGCAGGCCGTAGTGCCAGATGGGATCGACCTGCGGGAACAGGCCGCCGCCGCGGGGGAAGTTGACCTCGGTGGCGCCCGTCTGCATCGACTTGGGGATCTCGCCGGCCGGCCCCGACCCGGTGAGCATGGCCTCCGGGCCGACCGTGGCCGCAGCCAGCTCCATCACCCTCTGACCGTGATCGTCGGACATGATCTTCTGGATCGACGCCTCGGGCCCGGGGGTGCGGCCGGCCAGGCGGGCGCTGAGCGTGCGCAGCTGGTTGAGCCGGAGCACCTCAGCTTCGCAGTACACCGAGGCCACACGGTCGCGCAGCACCGGATCGGACACCCCGCCGTTGCCCTTGATGAGCTCGATCAGCTTCTGGGCCGTCGGGCCGAGGCTCCACAGCACCCCGCCCGAGGACAGGCCGACCCGCTCGTTGGCCAGCGTCACCTTGGCCAGGCGCCAGCCGTCGCCCTCGGCGCCCACCCGCAGCTCGGACGGGATCCGCACGTCGTCGAAGAACACCTGGTTGAACGAGTGGGCGGTGGTCATGTCCACGATGGGGCTCAGGGTCACGCCCGGAGCGTCCATGGGGCAGATGAAGTAGGAGATCCCCTTGTGCTTGGGCACGTCGGGATCGGTCCGGGCGATGAGGATCCCGAACTTGCTGTAGTGGGCGCCGCTCGACCAGATCTTGGAGCCGTTCACCACGTAGGTGTCGCCGTCGCGCACGGCCCGGGTGGACAGCGAGGCAAGGTCCGACCCGGAGTCCGGCTCGCTGAAGAGCTGGCACCAGTACTCCTCGCCGCTGAAGATGGGCCACAGGTAGCGGTCCTTCTGCTCGGCTGTGCCGGCGGCCAGGATCGTGGGCGCGGCCCAGCCGATCCCGGCCAGGTTCTCGGGCCGCCTGACTCCCGCCGCGGCCAGCTCCTCGTCGATGACGAGCTGGTGCAGCCCGTCGGCCTCCAACCCCCACGGCCGGGGCCAGTGGGGAACCACGTACCCGGCCTCGGCCAGCTGGCGGCCTGTGGGGTTGGGGTGATCGGCCAGCCAGCGCCTGACCGCAACCCGGCGGGAGTCGTCGGCGGGGGGAAGATCGAAGTCCACTCGCCATTACTCTCGCCCCGCCGAAACGCACTCGCAACCGGCGCCTCGGACCGGTTCCCGATCCGCCGCTGAAGACCGATACCGTGCACCTGCCCGGCTGGCCTATCCGTAGACAGCCGACGACACAGGAGGCGGCTATGAAGCTGGGACTGAACACCGGATACTGGTCGGCGGGACCTCCCCGGGGAGTGACCGACCAGATCGCGGCTGCGGACCGGCTCGGGTTCGACTCGATCTGGACGGCCGAGGCCTACGGGTCGGACTGCTTCACGCCGCTGGCCTGGTGGGGTGCGGCCACCGAGCGGGTGCGGCTCGGCACGTCCATCACCCAGATGTCGGCCCGCACCCCGGCCGCCACCGCCATGGCCGCCATGAGCCTCGACCACCTGTCCGGAGGCCGGTTCGTGCTGGGCGTCGGCGCATCCGGTCCCCAGGTGGTGGAGGGCTGGTACGGGCGGCCCTACTCCCGCCCGCTGGCCCGCACCCGCGAGTACGTGGACGTCGTGCGCCGGGTGATCGACCGGGCCGGCCCGGTCGCCTACGACGGCGAGTTCTACCAACTCCCCTACACCGGGCAGGGCAGCACCGGGCTGGGCAAGGCCCTCAAGAGCACCGTGCACCCGCTGCGGTCGGACATCCCCATCTTCCTCGGCGCGGAAGGGCCGAAGAACGTGGCCCTGGCAGCCGAGATCTGCGACGGATGGCTGGCCTGGCTGTTCTCACCCCGCCATGACGCTATGTACCGCAGTTTCCTGGCCGAGGGCTTCGGCCGCCCCGGCGCCCGGCGAAGCCCGGACGACTTCGAGGTGGTGGCGTCCACGGTCCTGGTCCCCGGCGACGACGTCGAAGCTTGCGCCGACTTCGTGCGGCCGGTGATCTCCCTCTATGTGGGGGGCATGGGCGCCAAGGGGGCCAACTTCCACCGGGCCGTGTTCGACCGCATGGGCTACGAGGCCCAGTGCGACACCATCCAGGACCTGTACCTGTCCGGCGACAAGGCCGCCGCCACCGCGGCGGTGACCACGCAGATGTGCGAGGAGATCGCGCTGATCGGCCCTTGGGCCAAGATCGCCGAGGATCTGGAGGCGTGGCGGTCGTCGGTGGTGACCACCCTGCTGATCAGCGGCGACCCGACCACTCTGGAGCGCTTCGCCGAGCTGACCGCCTGACCCAGCCCAGAACTGGCAGCGCAACGCACGCCATCCGTGCAAGACGCTGCCAATCCCCCGGCGGGGGCTAGCGGGAGTTCAGGGTGGCGTGGGGCAGGTTCTCGATCAGGCCCTGGGGAGTGACGGCCATGAACTCGGCCAGCTCGGTGAACTCTGCCAGCGTGCCGGCGTTGGTGTAGCTCATGGCGCTGCGCAGGCCGGCCATCAGCTGGAGCACCAGCTTGGAGACCTCCCCCTTGTAGGGCACCGTGCCCTCGACGCCCTCGGGAGCCCGGTACGACAGGTACTCCTCGTCGAGGTCCTCCCCCGAGCGGTCGGCCCGGGCCTTGACCGCCTCGAAGCTGGCCATGCCCCGGATGCGCTTCTGCAGGCCCTTCGCACCCTGCTCCACCTCGCCGGGGCTCTCCTTGGTGCCGGCCAGCATGCTGCCCACCATCACCGTGGACGCTCCCGCGGCCAGGGCCTTGGCGATGTCGCCGGAGCTGCGGATGCCTCCGTCGGCTATGACGGGCACGCCGACGGGGGACACATCGGCTATGGCCGTCAACTGGGGGACGCCGACACCGGCCACGGTGCGGGTGGTGCACACGCCGCCCGGCCCGACGCCGACCTTCACCGCATCGGCGCCCGCTTCGACCAGGTCGCCGGCGCCGTCGAGGGTGGCCACGTTGCCCGCCACCACGTCGGTGTCGGCGAAGTGGTCCTTGAGGGTTCGTACGCCGTCGATGGCGTGGTCCGAGTGGCCGTGGGCGATATCCAGCACCAGCGCGTCGGCTCCGGCCGCCACCAGCGCCTTGGCCCGGTCGACCATGTCGCGGTCGGTGCCCACCGCCGCGCCGACGGCCAGGGATGCGCCGGCCTCCTTGACCCGGTAGATCTCGTCGGCCTGCGTGTCGATCGGCATGAAGCGGTGCACGATGCCGATGCCGCCCAGACGCGCCATGGCGATGGCCATCTCGTGCTCGCAGACGGTGTCCATGTTGGCGGCCACCACCGGCAGGTCGAGCTTGATGTGGCGCGACAGTCGTGTCCGCACCGACACGTCCTGGCGGGACCTGATCGACGATCGCCGGGGAAGGATCAGTACGTCGTCGAAGGTGAGTCCCGTGCGCAGTCCTTCCAACCCCATACTCGACGCCAAGCTACAAGACGCGACGCCGCCGGGCCAGGTATCCGCTGCGGTTGGCGGGGCTGGTGCCGCTCAGTCGACGGAGATCTGGGCCATCAGCGAGGCCCGCTGCTCGTCGAAGGACTCGAGGTCCATCTGCCCGTCGCTGTAGCGGCGATGCAGATCCTCGACCTTGGCCATGATCTCGTCGTTGCTTAGGGAAGGACCCTGCGGAGCCGCCTCGACGTCCTCGTCGTTGCGATGGGCGTGCTCCAGCTCGTAGAGCTCGCCCCGGCCGAGACGCTTCTGGCGCTTGGCCTCGGCGCGGGCCTTCTTGGCCATGTCCCGCTGACGCTTTGCGAAGCTGGATCGTCCGGTTGCCACTGGGATCAGCCTCCGTGAATGTGCGGTGGCTCCTTGCACTAGCAGGGGCCGACATAGCAGGCTAGACGCAACATCGGCCATTTCCATCCCCCGGCTCCCTACCAGACAGACCCTTCCCATGCCCGACACCGCCGCCGTGGACATCTACTCGCCGGACGCCTATGTCGCCGGCCCGCCGCACGAGCTCTTCACCCGCCTGCGCCGCGAGCGCCCGGTGTGCTGGCAGGAGGTGCCCGAACAGTCCGGCTACTGGGCTGTGCTGCGCCACGCCGATGTGGTTCATGTCGCTCGCCACCCCGAAGTGTTCTCGGCCTCCGAGGGCGGGGTGGTCATCGAGGATCTCGAACCGGCCAGCCTCGAAGCCATGCGGGACATGCTCCTGGCCATGGACCCGCCCCGCCACACCGCCTACCGCAAACCGGTGTCGCCGGAGTTCAAGGCGCGGGTGATCGGCAGGATGGAGGACCAGATCCGGGCCATCACCGTCGGGATACTCGACCGAACCGGCACCGGCGGCGAAGTGGAGTTCGTCCACGATGTGTGCGCCCATCTGCCCAGCGAGGTGGTCGGCCAGCTGCTCGGGCTGCCCCGCGAGGACTGGCCCGCCATCCACGCCATGGCCGAGCGCAACTCCGGCGGCCAGGACCCCGACATCGCGGACCCGGCTGAGCGGGGTTCCTCCAGCATGGAGATGGCCGTGTACGCCATGGGGTTGGCGGCCCGGCGACGCGCCATGCCGCCCCAGGGGGATCTGACCGACGTGCTGCTCGGCAGCCGTTTCGACGGCCGCCTGATGACCGATTTGGACTTCGGCCGCTTCTTCGTGCAGTTGGTGACGGCCGGCAACGACACCACCCGCACGATGCTGTCGAGCGGCCTGCTGGCCCTGCTGCAGCACCCCGATCAGTTGGAGCAGGTGCGCCGGAGTTCAGATGCGATACCGGCCATGGTGGAGGAGGTGCTCCGCTGGTCCAACCCGCTGCACTACTTCCGCCGCACTGCGGTGGTCGACACCGAGATCGCGGGCCAGCCGATCGCGGCGGGCGACAAGGTGGCGATGATCTACACGTCGGCCAACCGGGACGAGGCCGTGTTCGACGATCCCCAGTCCTTCGACATCACCCGGAACCCCAATCATCACCTGTCGTTCGGCATCGGCACCCACTTCTGCCTGGGTGTGCATCTCGCCCGGCTCGAAGGCAGGGTGTTCTTCGAGGAGCTTCTGGACCGGTTCGAGCACATAGAGCTCGCGGGCCGGCCCCGGCGGCAGCGCTCGAACCTCAACAACGCGCTCAAGTCGCTGCCCGTCCGCCTGGCCTGACCGGCCTAGATCCCGCTCTTGTTCGCTGCGCTCACGGGCCGCTCGGGCCCTGAGATCCCGCTCTTGTTCGCTGCGCTCACGGGCCGCTCGGGCCCTGAGATCCCGCTCTTGTTCGCTGCGCTCACGGGCCGCTCGGGCCCTGAGATCCCGCTCTTGTTCGCTGCGCTCACGGGCCGCTCGGGCCCTGAGATCCCGCTCTTGTTCGCTGCGCTCACGGGCCGCTCGGGCCCTGAGATCCCGCTCTTGTTCGCTGCGCTCACGGGCCGCTCGGGCCGCGGGGAGAGCCTCAGTCGGCGAAGCCGATGCCGCCTCCCACAGCCACGGTCGCGCCGGTCAGGTAGGAGCCGGCCCGCGACGCCAGGTAGACCGCGGCTCCCGCCATGTCGTCGGGCTGGCCGATCCTGCCCAGGGGGACCATGTCCGCCAGCTCGGCCCGGGCCTTCGGATCGTCGAGGATGAACGCCATCATCTTCGAGTCGAACGGCCCCGGAGCGATGGCGTTGACGGTGATGTGCTCCCGGGCGAGTCGCTTGGCGAGATGGCGGGTGAGGTGGATGATCGCGGCCTTCGACGCCGAGTACGAGTAGGTCTCCATGTCGGGCACCTTCAGACCGTCGACGGAGGCGACGTTGATCACGCGGGCCGGTGCCTCCGGTCGGGCCGCGGCCCGCAGCAGGCCGAGCAGCTGCTGGGTGAGGAGGAAGGGCCCCCGCACGTTGGTGTCCATCACCTTGTTCCAGCCGTCCACGGGGAACTCGTCCAATCTGGCACCCCAGCTGGCCCCGGCATTGTTGACGAGGATGTCGAGCGACTCCCACCGCCGGGCCACCTCGGTGGCGAGGGCCTGGCAGCCCTCGGGCGTCGAGAGGTCGGCTTGTACCGGCTCGCACGGACCCAGAGCCGACAGCTCCCCCGCGGCCGCCGCGAGCTGGTCGGCCTTGCGGGCCGAGACGATCACCCGGCAGCCCGCGTCGAGCAGCCCGCCCGCGATCATGCGGCCAATGCCGCGGCTCCCGCCGGTCACGACGGCCGTCCTGCCGTCGAGCCCGAACATCTCAGTCAAGCGATCAACGTTCATCGCCATTTCTCGGGTTCCTTCCGGAGTTGTGAACGGCATTCTGCCGAACTGGCAGCACAATGCACGCATACCGTGCACAACGCTGCCAATCCCCCGGGCGTGGCCACCTCCCTCCCGAACTGGCAGCACAATGCACGTATACCGTGCACAACGCTGCCAATCCCCCGTGCGTGGGCCGGCGGCTAGCGTCAGCACCGATGGCAGTGACCCGTCGTAGCCGGACTGCGGCTGGGAAGCGAAGCCCGGGCGCGGCGCAGGCCGCCAGCCTCGCTGTGACTGCGGCCCTCCTCGCCGCGGCCTGCGGCGGTGGGTCCGGCGATGACGAGGAGCCGCTCCCGGACGCAGCCCCTCCAACCACGAGCGAGGCCGCATCGGCTTCGACGGTGACGACGTCCACGGCCCGGGCTACCACCACGACGGCACCGGCCACGTCGACCACAACGACCACCACCACGACGGCGACCACCTCGACCACAACGACCACCGCCACGACATCGACCACAACGACCACCGCCACGACATCGACCACCACGACCACGGCCCCGCCCACGACGACCACCACGCTGGTGCCCCTGCCGGAGGCGTCCACAGTGGAGGGGCTGGTCGCCCTCGACCGCCCGGTGGTGATCGCCCATGCCGGCGGCGACCAGGACTATCCCCACTCCACCGTCTACGCCTACACCCAGTCGGCGATCGCCGGTGCCGACATTCTCGAACTGGACGTGCAACTCACCGCCGATGGAGTCCTGGTCGTCCAGCACGACGACACCGTCGACCGCACGACGGAGGCCACCGGACCGGTCAATGCCCTGACCCTGGACGAGATCCAGGCTCTCGACAATGCCTACTGGTTCGTGGCCGGCTTCTGGGGCGACCAGACTCGACCGGCGGAGGAGTACGTCTTCCGGGGCGCCCGCACCGGGGCAGTCGAGCCCCCCGAGGGCTTCGGACCCGACGACCTCCGGGTGCCGACCTTCCGCGAGGTGGCCGAGCGCTTCCGGAATCATGTCCTCGACGTGGAGATCAAGCTGCAGACCGGGCCGGACGGCGAGGTGGACCCCGCCACCGGCGTCGCCGCCGCGGAGGTGCTCGCGGCCGAGATCGCGGAGCTGGGCCGGGAGGACTCCGTGATCGTGGCCTGCTTCGACGACGACGTGCTGGAGGCCTTCAGCACTCTGGCCCCCACGGTGGCGACCACTCCCGGAGAGGCGGCCCTGCTGAGCTGGTTCACGAGGACCGGGGAGCTGGACCCGTCGGTCGGGGTCCTACAGGTGCCGTTCACGTACCAGGGGATCCCGGTGGTGACGCTCGACACGGTGGCCCGGGTCCACGACGAGGGCCGGGAAGTGTGGGTGTGGCTGAGCGGGACCGACGTCGTGGAGACCCGCGAGTTCTACGCCGAGCTGTTCGCCCTGGGCGTGGACGGCGTCATCGCAGGCCGCCCCGCGGAGGCGGCCGCAGCCCTGGCCGACATCTCGGGCTAACGCGGCCTCTAGCGCCGGCGCCGGACTACGGCTAGCGGCGGCGGGCTATCTCGAAGCAGGCCACCGCGGCCGCGGCGGCGACGTTGAGTGAGCCCAGCGTGCCCCGCAGCGGGATGGAGGCCAGCACGTCGCAGCGCTGGGCAACCAGCCGTGACAGTCCCCTGCCCTCGGAGCCCAGGACCAGAGCCACCGACTCGCCCGCCAGATCTAGTTCGTGCAGGGGACGGCGGCCGGCCGCATCGAGTCCGACCGTCCACACGTCGTGGCTGCTCAGCGTGCGCAGCGCGGTCGGGATGCCGGGCACCACCGCGAACCTCAGGTGCTCCACCGCGCCGGCGGCCGCCTTGGCCACCGTCGGGGTGATCCGGGCGGAGCGGTGGCGGGGCAGCACAACCCCGGTCACTCCGGCACACTCGGCGGTTCGCAGCACGGCGCCGAAGTTGCCCGGGTCGGTGATGCCGTCCAGGACCAGCAGGAAGGGCGCTCCGGCCGGCCGACCGTCACGACCGGCGGCGCCTTCCTTCGGTGCCTCAGCCAGCTCGGCCACCTCGACCTCGGGCAGCGGATCGGCCCGGGCAACAACTCCCTGGGGTGATTCGGTCCGGGCGGTGGCGTCGAGCTCGGATCGGCTGATCTCCCGGATCGCGGCCCGCTGCTCGCGCGCCAGCTCGACGATGTGCTCGACGATGGGCGCGGGATCGAGACCCTTTGCGATCATGACGGTGCGGGTCCGCCGCCTGCCCGCCAGCAGCAGTTCCCGGACCGCTTGGCGGCCCTCGACCTGTTCCCCGCCCAGGCCGCTGCGGTCCTTGCCCGCCGGCTTCGCGGCCCGGGACCGGCCGGCATGCGGGCGCGAACCTCGTGGCTGTCCCGGGCGGGGGCGGCTCGATCGGTTAGGACGGCTCATCGGTTAGGACGGCTCATCGGTTAGGACGGCTCATCGGTTAGGACGGCTCATCGGTTAGGACGGCTCATCGGTTAGGACGGCTCATCGGCGCGGATCCCCGTCCAGATCGCCGGACCGTCGAGCCACTAGAGCCACCGCCATGGCGGCCACCCCCTCGCCGCGGCCCAGGGCACCCACGCGCTCGGTGCTGCGGCCGGTGACGGTCACGGGCGCGCCGGCGGCGGCACTGAGGCGCTGCTGCATGATGTCGCGGTGGGGCGCCAGCTTGGGCGAGTCGAGCACGGCCGTGCACGAGACGTTGACGGGATCCCATCCTGCCTCCCGCACCGCGCCGGCGGCTCGACGCAGCAGGCCGATGCTGTCGGCTCCGGCCCAGGCCGGGTCGCGGTCGCTGAACATCTGGCCGATGTCACCGAGGCCTGCCGCGGCCAGCAAGGCATCGATGCAGGCGTGGGCGACCGCGTCGGCGTCGGAGTGCCCGTCGAGGCCGCGCTCGTTGTCGAAGCGCACCCCGCCCAGCACCAGCGTCCGCTGCGGGTCGTCGCTGTAGCGGTGCACGTCGAAGCCCTGCCCGACCCGCATCGCCGCCTCAGCCATGATCGCCGCCGTTGTCGCCCGGCTCGGAACACGCCTCCAGCAGCGCTTCGGCCGTCACTAGGTCGTGGGCATCGGTGATCTTGAGGTTGCGGCTGTCGCCGTCGACGGTCACCACCGTCGCGCCGGCTGCCTCCGCCAGCGTGGCGTCGTCGGTGGCGTCGGCCCCCCCGGCGTGGGCGGCCCGCAGCGTGCCGGCTCGAAAGGCTTGAGGGGTCTGCACCGCCGCGAGCTTGCGGCGGTCGGCGGTGCCGCCCCCCCGCCAGCGGATCGTGTCGGTCACGTCGATCACCGGGACGGCTGCGTCGGCCCCGGCCCGCACGGCCTCGATGACCCGCTCGTACACGCCGTCGGTGGCCAGCGGGCGGGCCCCGTCGTGCACCAGGACGATCTCGGCGTCGTCGGGAACCCGGCCGAGCCCGCAGCGCACCGAGTCGGACCGCAGCACGCCGCCCTCCACCACAACCACCTGCCCGGAACCGTCGCCGGGCGGGTCCGACGGTCTCCAGGCGTGCTCACCGGCGGCCCGTCCCGATGGCAGCACCACTACCACTCCCTCGCACCAGCGGGCCGCGCCCTGCACAACCCAGTCGAGCACGCAGCGGTCCCCGAGACGGCTGAACTGCTTGGCGCCCCCGAAACGGTTCCCCGCCCCGGCCGCGGCGACGATGGCCCACACGCCCGCCTCGGGGCCGCCGCGATTCTCACGATCACTCTTACCCACCGCTACTAGTGTGGGCCGTTGGTATGCCCGACACCACCTCCACGCCCGACACTGCCTCCGAAGTGGCCGGCTCCGCCATCGGGACGACCCCCGAGGAGTTGCGGGAAGCGCTGCGGTCCACGATCCTCTTCGCCGACCTCGGCGACGAGCAGATCGACCACATCGCGTCGGCGGGGACGGTGCTCTCGCTGCAGCGAAACGTGGTGCTGTTCGACGAGGGGGACGAGCCCCACGAGTTCTACCTGGTGATCGCGGGGCGGATCGCCATAGCCCAGGAGTCGGACGACGGGCGGGAGTCGCTGCTGGCCCTGATGGGACCGGGCGAACTGTTCGGCGAGCTGGGATTCCTCGACGGCCAGACCCGTTCGGCCCGGGCCCGGGCCCTGGAGGAGTCCGACGTGCTGGTGGTGCCCTACGCGGAGCTGCGGTTGCTCTACGAGAACCATCCGGTCGCACTGTGGAGCGCGGTGCAGTTGCTGGCCCGGAGGCTGCGGGCCACGGACCGGGCCCTGTCCGACACAGTCTTGCTCGACGTGATGGGCCGCACCGCCAAGCGTCTGCTGGAGATGGCGGGCGACGAGGACGAGTTCGAGATGCCCCTCACCCAGGAGGAGCTCGCTTCCATGGTGGGGGCCAGCCGGGAGCGGGTCAACAAGGCGATCCACGCCTTCGTCAGGCTGGGCTGGATCACCCACGACCAGCGTCGCTACCGGATCACCAACCGCAAGAACCTCACCTTGCGCGCCCGCTAGCGCTACCAGGCACTGGCAGCTCAGACAGTTCCGCCTCATCGGTGTCACTCGGCCCGCCAGGCGAGGGCACTCGGCCGCCGCCCGGACAGTCCGGTTGCGGCTGGTGGCTTGCTCGTGAATGGGTCGCCGTCAGCAGTGGGGTCACGCTCTTGTCGCAACGGCCTCCTGACGTGGCTTGGACCCGCGGAGGGTTGCTCGGGCTGCGGCGAGTGCAGCCCGGGTGGGGTCGGGTCCCGCTCTGGCTTCGTTCGGGTCGGGTTCCGGCTTGTGCCCGGGTTTGAACGGTGCGGCGGTTTCGGCGGCATGGGCCGGTCCGTAGTGGACGGGGTCGGGTGGGTGAAGGGTGTGCCATCCGTCGGGGTGTTTGTGGATTTGCCAGTTGTCGTGGTGGATGCGGTGATGGCAGCTCCAGCAGGCTGGAACGAGGTTGTCGAGTTTGGTGGGTCCGCCTTGTGAGGCTGGTTCGATGTGGTGTCCCTGGCAGATGCCGGGGTTTGCGCCGCAGTGGAAGCAGCCGCCGTACTTGGCGATGAGTAGCTGCCATTGGGCTTCGGTGACGGTGCGCCGCGAGTGGGTGCGCCAGATGGGTCTGCCGCAGCGGTCATAGACGACGCCGGTGAGCTTCGCGTTGCAGGAGAGTTGTTCGAGCACTGATTTCGGGAGGCGTTCGCCGTTGGGGAGCTCTGCTATGAGTTCGCCGGTGGCGTCGTCGACATGCGCGACCACACAGATGTCGGCGTAGGGCTTGCCGCCGCCTGAGGTGCCGTTGTTGGCGGTGAGATTGTCGAGGGCGTCGGCCATGCACTGGTCGAAGCTGCGCCGCTGGGTGAGGGTGCCATCGGCGGCGTGCTTCTTGTCGGCGTCATGGAGATGGCCAGCCTCGGCCCGCAGCCGGTTCTCGATGCTCTTCCCCGTGACGGCGTCGAACTCTCCGTGCAGGTGCACCATTCCGTCGTCGCCGTCCCAGAGGCGCACACGGCGCCGGGCCCGCTGGCGGGCGTGCTCAGAGGCCCCGTGGTCGCCCTCGTGCTCCGCAGTCCAACGGCGGGCTACCCGCCTGAACTGCTCGGGACGCATCGACTCAGCCTTGGACAACAGTTCGCCGGCGGCCTCCACAGCCGGCGCGCCGGCCTTCTCCACGGCGGCGGCCAACTGCTTGGCGTTGGCCCGGGTCACCCGTCCCGATTCCACCGCATCACGAACCGCGGGCAGATCCCGCAGCGTCTTGGCGGTCTTGATGTGGCTGCGGGCCTCGCCGATCGGCAACCCCGTAGCAGCCGCCAGCACCTCTGCACCGCCGTCGCCGTGACGTTCGCGGCCCGCGATCGACGCCGCAGCCGAGGCTTGCGCGGCCGTGATCATCGCTGATGCGGACTTCAGCGCAGGCATCGCCGTGCGCATCTCCGCACACGACGCGGACCCGTCATTGACCTGCGCCAAGATCCTCCTGGCCGCGGCCTCAACCTGTCGGGCGTCGTCGATCAGCATGAAGACAGTATCTCACACCGGTGTGACATCCGTCAAGCATTTATATGTAAATTAAATATGTTCCACATAGACCCCGGATGCTCGGCCGGCCGAGCACCACACCCCCTCTGCCCCGGTCCGCCCGCATCACGCGCCAACACTCACGCGAACTGACATGCGTGCTACCGGGCACCGTAACAGTGCTGGCTGGCTTGACCGCGCGCTCGGAGCACCTAATGGCAGCTACAGTGGCTCCTACGTGGTTCCAGGCAGTGGGACCGACAACATGAGGAGTTCGATTTGCGGGCCTTGCCATCCGTCACCCCGACCCCGGAGCAATTGAAGCTGATCGGGGATGTCCGACAGGGGTTTCGAATCATCAGGGGTGCTGCCGGAAGTGGCAAGACCACCACTTCGCTACTGCGTCTGCGCGAGCAGATTAGCGTCCGACTGAAGCCCCAGCGGCGACGCGGCGACGCTCCGGTACGCGTGCTGGTGCTCACATTCAACCGGACCCTCCAGGGCTACATCGCCGAGCTAGCCCGCCATGAGGCGCCCGACAACGATGCGTTGGAGCTCGAGGTCAGTACCTTTGGCCGGTGGGCTAGATCCTTGGTGGGCGACGTGAACATCGCGGGCGGCGACAGGGGCGCAGCTATGCTTCGGCCGCACCTTGACACCTTCGCCACATCTCGCCAACAGGAGTTCCTGGTCGACGAGGTCCACTACATCCTCGGTCGCTTCGAGTACGACCCCAACAACTTCGACCCGGCGAGTCTTTCCGACTACCTGACGGTCGTTCGAGAGGGCAGGGGCACCGCCCCCCGCGTCACCCGCCCCACGCGCACGACGTTGGTCCACGAGGTGATCCCCGCGTACGTGGAAGCGAAGCGAGCGCGAGGCGAAGTCGACTGGAGCGACCTCGCTCTGTTGGCTGCCGATGCCCGGCCTGACCTCCTATACGACGTCGTAGTGGTTGACGAGGCTCAGGACTTCTCGGCCAACCAGGTTCGCACGATCCTGCGCCACCTCCAGGACCGGCACACCACGACGTTCGTGCTAGACGCGGTTCAGCGCATCTACCCACAGTTCTTCAAGTGGGTCGAGGTCGGCATCACAGCCCGACCCGAGATGATCTACCGGCTCAAGGAGAACTACCGCAACACCGCTGCGATCGCGGCCTTCGCCCGCCCGCTCGTGGACGGACTCCCACTAGAGGACGACGGCACACTGCCGGACTTCTCCTCGTGCCACCGACCCGGTTCCAAGCCGAGGGTCATTGCCGGCAAGTACAGCGATCAACTCAGGATCATGCTCGACCGACTCGATAACAAGGCCGACCTGAGGAAGGAGTCGGCGGTCTTGCTCCAACCTCGAGGTGGGGGTTGGTTCGACGAGGCTCGACGGACGCTGCGCCGTCGCGGGATCCCCTACTGCGAATTGACCCGAGAGAACGAGTGGCCATCCGGTCCTGAGCGAGTCGCACTCTGCACTATCCACTCCGCCAAGGGTCTGGAATTCGACCATGTGCTGCTCCCCGGCCTCAGCAAGCAGGTGACCCCCCACGGGCCCGAAACGGGCGACGCAAATCTTGAGCGGCTCCGCCGCATGCTGGCGATGGCGGTCGGCCGGGCTCGAACGTCGGTGATGGTTGGCTACAAGCCTGGAGAAGAGTCGTCTCTCATCAAGCTCCTCGATCCTTCCACCTACAAGCTGATCAAGGCATGAGCACGATGAAGTGGGCTCCAGAGGCCGAGCCGCAGTCGCGCAAGGAGGTACGCCGCGCGGCCCGGTCGCCAGAGGTCGTAGCAGCTGCCAAGAAGCGTGGCATCACCAGCATCGTGCACTTCACAACCTTCGAGGGCCTGAAGGGCATCCTCGCCAGCGGAGCGGTGAAGTGTCGCAAAGACCTCCCAGGGGATGAGTTGGTCAAGCATGTCTACGAGCCCAACGCGGTCGACCGCAGCCTCGACAAGCGCTGGCACCGATACGTCAACCTGTCGGTAACGAGAATCAATCCGCGCATGTTTCGGAGTTCCCAGCACTGGCACCCCGGCGAAGAATGGGTGATCCTGGAGTTCGGCCCGAGGATACTCGGCAAGCGAGGCGTCGTGTTCTGCACGACGAACAACATCTACCCGTCTGCGCATCGCGGCCGGGGTCGCCGAGGCTTCGACCAGATGTTCGCCGCCGAGGTTCCCGGTCGCTACGGGAGCCTCAGCACCCGCAGCGACCGCCTACCACGTGACACGACGGACCCGCAGGCCGAGGTGCTGTACCCGTTCAAGCTTTCGCTCAAGCACCTGCACACTGTCACAGTGCCAGACAATCATGTCCGCAAAGCCGTCAAGGCAGCCCGCTCCCACTTCCGCCACAAGCCTAAGATCAAGAGGGATCCGGAGGCATTCCGATGACCGAAGCGACCATCACCTCTCATGAACAGCCGGGCCTATTTGCCCGTCCCGAAGGCGAACGAGCGGTTCCGACGCGTCACATGGCAGACTCGTCGTCCGCGAGGCCGAATGCGGCAGCCAGCGACGGTCCTAGCGAGCGAGCGGCGCGGACGCGGGGATCAATGGTGTGGGCGGCTTACGGGGACGCCCTCGGCTTTATCAGCGAACTAGTGGACCGCAAGGGGCTCGAACGGCGGACTCGGGGCGCGTCACTTGATCACCTCATGGAGTGGAGGAGACGTATCGGCGGCAGGAGGGGCATCGACGTATCGCTTCCGGCCGGGTGCTGGTCTGACGACACTCAGCTACGCATGGCTGTGAGCCGCTCAATCAGCTCTCACGGCTTCGACGTCGAGACGTTCGGCCGCGTCGAGTTGCCCGTCTGGCTCTCGTACGCGCTGGGCGGCGGCCGGGCCTCCAAGGCCGCGGCCAGGAACCTCGGGCAGCCGTCCACGCTGTGGTACGCCAACACATTCGCCGGCTGGACGAACGCCGGCGGCAATGGCGCAGCTATGCGCGTCCAGCCCCATGTCTGGGCGTCACGCGATCTCGACGGGGGCTACATGCTCGACGTGATCGCGGACACCGTCTGCACCCACGGTCACCCCCGCGCCATCGTCGGCGCCTGCTTCCATGCGGCAACCCTCGCCCACTGCTTGCGCAGCAGCACCGTCCCAGACCCCGATACTTGCATGGACATCGCAGCCCGTGTAGGTGACGCCGTCCAACTGATCGGGGAGCACTCGACTCTGGGGCCTGTCTGGAGCGGTCTGTGGGAGCGAGAGACCAGCAAGCGATTCAACGATGCGTGGCGAGTCACCGTCGATGAGCTCCATCACGCCATCAAGCACGCGGCCAACGGCGCTGAGGCAACCGACAGCGATGACGCGACGTACGAGGGGATCGTCGAGCGCCTCGGCCTTCGAGACCGAGCGCAGCAGGGCAGCGGGATCCTCACAACCGTTGCCGCCGTAGTGCTGGCAGCAACGGCTTCCAACGCCCACGGGGGCGTGGTCGCGGCGGCAAACGCCATCGGCACCGACACCGACACGATCGCCAGCATGGCCGGAGCCCTGCTCGGCGCCTGCGACTCCGCCGCGGACCCGCCCGAAGAACCCCTCGACAGCATCTACCTGCGAGCCGAAGCCGACCGCCTCGTAGCCGTCTCTCAAGGCGAACAGGCCCACGGCCACCCGTATCCCGACATCCTCACATGGTCCGCACCCCGGACCCAGGCCGACGCCCTCGTCAGCGACAACGGCAGCTTGGCGGTGGAAGGCCTCGGGCCTGCCACGTGGCTCGAAGCGGGGCCGATGTTCACAGCCCGCCAAGACTTTGCCTGGGAGTGGGTGAGGACCGATTTCGGCCAGACGCTCCTCATTAAGCGCCGCCCAGAGATCAACCCGCTGAAATCCGGCAACGATCTATCGCCGGCCTCAACTCCCGCCACAGGTTCTAGTCGCGTAGCGGCCAAGCAAGACAGACAGACCAGCAACCGACCCGTAGCAAGGCCGTTGGACCGAGGAATACGAGTCGATGACGCGATCGAATACGTCAGGGAGCACATCGACGACGACAATGCCCTCGGATACACCGTCCGGCGAGTCGCCAGGGACGGAGACATCGCCGAACTAGCTGCCCTGGTCACAGCCCTCCGGGACGACCTGCGCCGCTAAGGGCTCAGAACCAGGTCGCGGCCCTCCCCGGCCATCGGTCACACCGGCTGGCTAGCCAAGTCTCCCTTGTAGATCCGTCGCTGGTGCCACTCCAGGTAAGAGTCACCAGGGCGGACCGCGCCATCCGGAAGCAGCAGGCTTTGCTTGAGAATCGGTCCGAAGAAGTTCTCGGCTCCAGGGTCGTTCCGGGTGCTGGCTTCCAGCTTCGGCGCCTTGTGCACTCGTAGACCTCCGTTGACGGTGATGAGTCCCGTATCGAAGGCCGCGTCATGCACGCCGCAGGCAGCCACTCCGTTGCTCTCATCGAGACGCTCCCGGTCGTCGCATTCCGCCCAAGGCTTGATGTGCGAGGCAACCAGGAGTTTGTGACGAGGCAACGACCGCGGAGAGAACCCGCAGAATGCGCAGGTATGGTCGTAGTTCTCCAGCACCGTCCTGGCGAAACGGTGCTGCCCGAGCCGCACCGACTGCTCGACGAGCCGGGTGGTCTCGGCATCTCCGGTCAGTTCGCGTGCCCGGAGACTCGCAGATCTGGCGGCTACGACCGTCTCGAGGGTTCGCTGCGACAGCTCTTCTTGGCCGAGAAGGTCGAAATCACCTTCAGCCGGAACGAAATCGGGCAATCGGTCTGGACCGACGCCCATGTCACGCGCCGCTAGCAGAACGCATTGGTACAGCTGCGGGAATCGGGCGCTGTCGGTCGCCATCTCAAGGAAGAACCGCCACTCGTACTTGGCGGCGTGGGCTCGCCTGCCCTCAAGGTTCATCATCTTGCTGGTGATCGACGCAGGAGGCCGAACAAACAGGCGGGCCAAGTCGTGAACGACTTGAGGCGCTCGGTGAATGGAGGCGCCCCCATACCGGTAGGGATTGACCACGTAGAACAGCCCGTAGCACAAGACCACCTCCACAGGCGTGAACGGCTCCTGGCGCTTCCTGCGCCGACGGCGCAGGATCTGACCCCACTGCGATCGCGCCTGCTCGACGGTCAGGTCGAGGTAGTCGCTCAGCGACCTCACGATCCGCAACGTAGCCGGCCAACCGGGGCTCGGCCGTCTCAACTTGCGATTGGACAGCCCTCAGGGCTGCGACAGGAGTTGGTCGACTGCGGCTTCGGGGGTGATCTGGCCTTGCTCGACGGCGTGCTCCAACTCGGTCCGGCGTTCGGTGAGGCCGGGCTGGGCCTCGAACTGTTCGACCAGGCGGCGCTCAAGTAGCACCCGCATCCAGGCCAGGCGGCCCCGGGCCCGGCGGCGGGCCAGAGCGCCGGAGGTGTCGAGCACTCGACGGTGCTCGACGATGCCGTCCCACAGCTCGTCCACGCCCGCGCCGGTGACGGCCGAGACCGTCATCACCTCCGGCGGTCCGCCCTCGTCGGTGGGGGCCAGCAGGGGCAGGGCCCGCCGGAACTCGGCCGCAGCCAGCCGGGCCGCCTGCTCGTTGTCGCCGTCGGCCTTGTTCACCACCAGCACATCGGCCAACTCCAGCAGGCCCCGCTTGACGGCCTGAAGCTCGTCGCCGGCGCCGGCCAGCGCCAGCACGCACAGGCAGTCGACCGACGCGTGCACGGCCGCCTCCGACTGGCCGACGCCCATCGTCTCGACCAGCACCACGTCGTAGCCGGCCGCCTCCAGGACGGTGATCGCGTGGGGGGTCGTGCTGGTCACACCGCCGAGCATCCCCGCCGACGGCGAGGGCCGGATGAAGGCCTTCTCGTCGGTCGCCAGGGTGGCCATGCGGGTCTTGTCGCCCAGGATCGATCCGCCGGTGACCATGCTCGACGGATCGACGGCCAGCACTCCGACCCGGTGGCCGGCGCCGGTCAGCCTGGTGCCCAGGGCGTCGATGAGCGTCGACTTGCCCGCGCCGGGCACGCCGCTGATGCCCACCCGGTTGGCTCCGCCCGCGTGGGGCAGCAACTGCGCGAGCAGCTCCTGGGCGAGACGGCGATCATCGGGTCGGGTCGACTCCACCAGGGTGATGGCCTGGCCCATGGCAGTGCGGTCCCCCGCCAGCACGCTGTCAACCAATGACACGGTTCCACCCTCGGTGCCCACGCCTGTGCCGCTCAACTCACGAAGTTCCGGCCGCAGGGGCGAGTAATCGCGCCACACCGCCGGAAGTTCGCTCGGAGGCGATCATGCGAGGTGCTCCAGCAGTTCGGCGGCGGCCTCGGAGATCACGGTGCCGGGCGGGTAGACCGCCAGAGCGCCGGCCGCCAGCAGCTCGTCGACGTCGGCGGCGGGCACGACCCCGCCCACCACGATGGCGATGTCGTCGCGGCCCAGCTCGGCCAGCTCGCCCCGCAGTTGGGGCACGAGCGTGAGATGACCCGCGGCCAGCGTCGAGATCCCTACCACATGCACGTCCGCCTCCACCGCCTGGCGGGCCACCTCGGCGGGCGTGGCGAACAGGGGCCCCACATCCACGTCGAATCCGAGGTCGGCGAAGGCGGTAGCGATCACCTTCTGACCCCGGTCGTGACCGTCCTGCCCCACCTTCGCCACCAGGATCCGGGGGCGCCGGCCGTGCCGGTCGGCGAACTCGTCCACCCGGGCCCGCACGGCGTCGATGCTCGAGTCGCTGGTGCCCGACTCGCTGCTGCCCGGACCGGAACCCACTGATCGTGCCTCCTCGCGGTACACGCCCTCCACTGCCCTGATCTCGGCCACATGACGACCGTAGACGGTTTCGAGGGCGTCGCTGATCTCTCCGACCGTCGCGTGGGCCCGGGCCGCGTCAATCGACAGCGCCAGCAGGTTTCCCCGGCCGGTGCAGGCGGCGCCGGTGAGCGCCTCCAGGGACGCCCGCAGCGCGGCGGGATCCCGCTCGGCCCGCAGCTGCCCGAGCCGGGCGATCTGGCGCCGGCGCACCTCGGCGTTGTCGATACGACGGACATCCACCGGCGCGCCCGCGCCGTCCTCGACCCGGTAGCGGTTCACGCCCACCACGGCCTGGCGGCCCGAGTCGATGCGGGCCTGGGTCCGGGCCGCGGCCTCCTCGATCCGGAGCTTGGGAAGGCCGGTGGAGATGGCCGCGGCCATCCCGCCCAGCTCCTCGACCTCGCAGATGTGGTCCCAGGCCCGCTCCGCCAGCAGCTTGGTGAGCCGCTCCACGTGGTAGCTGCCGCCCCAAGGGTCCACGGTGCGGGTGATGCCCGACTCGTGCTGGAGGAACAGCTGCGTGTTGCGGGCGATGCGGGCCGAGAAATCCGAGGGCAGGGCCAGCGCCTCGTCGAAAGCGTTGGTGTGCAGCGACTGGGTGTGGCCCTGGACTGCGGCCATGGCCTCGATGCAGGTGCGGACCACGTTGTTGTAGGGGTCCTGGGCGGTGAGGCTCCAGCCGCTGGTCTGGCAGTGGGTCCGCAGGCACAGCGAGCGGGGGTCCTGGGGGTCGAACCGGCTCATGAGCCGGGTCCACAGCAGCCGGGCGGCTCGCAGCTTGGCCACCTCCATGAAGAAGTTCATGCCCACGCACCAGAAGAAGCTGAGCTGGGGGGCGAACTCGTCGATGTCCAGCCCCGCGGCCAGCCCGGCCCGGACGTACTCCACCCCGTCGGCGAGGGTGTAGGCCAGCTCGATATCGAGGGTGGCCCCCGCCTCCTGCATGTGGTAGCCGGAGACCGAGATCGAGTTGAACCTCCGCATCCGCTCGGCGGTGAAGGCGATGATGTCGGCCACGATCCGCATCGACGGCGCCGGCGGGTAGATGAACGTGTTGCGGACCATGAACTCCTTGAGGATGTCGTTCTGGATGGTCCCGGCGAGCTGCTCGGGCCTCACGCCCTGCTCCTCAGCGGCCACCACGTAGAGGGCCAGCACCGGCAGCACCGCGCCGTTCATGGTCATCGACACCGTCATCTGGTCCAGCGGTATGCCGTCGAACAGGACCCGCATGTCGAGGATCGAGTCGATGGCCACCCCGGCCATGCCCACGTCGCCGGCCACCCTCGGGTTGTCGGAGTCGTAGCCCCGGTGGGTGGGCAGGTCGAAGGCGACCGACAGGCCACGCTGGCCCGCAGCCAGGTTGCGGCGGTAGAAAGCGTTGGACTCCTCGGCGGTGGAGAACCCCGCGTACTGGCGGATCGTCCAGGGCCGGGTCACGTACATCGTGGGATACGGCCCCCGAACGAAGGGCGGCAGGCCCGGATAGCTGGACACGAAGTCGGCGCCCTCGAGGTCGTCGGGGCCGGCCATGGGCGGCACGGAGATGCCCTCGGGCGTCTCGAACACCTCCGGGTCGCCGGTGGGTGCTGCAGCCGGGCGGTCCGCAGCGTCGCCGTCGCGCAGCTCGACCCGCGAGAAGTCTGGGATCGTGGTCACGGCTCGGCCGAGTCTAGCTGGGGTGCACTGGGGCCCGGATCAGCTGAGGAGGTCGTTGAGGTCGATCACCATCAGGACGGTCAGCAGCCCGATGATCGCGGCGTTGAGCGCGGTGATGAGCCACCGGTAGCGGTGCCCGGCCCGCTGGAAGCGCCGGATGCTCAGGACGTTGAACACTATGGCCACCGCGCCGATGGCAAGGCCGATGCCCGAGCCAACCCCCGATGCGACGCCGACCGCGGGCAGCAGCCACGGGAACAGCACGTAGAACAGGAAGCAGCGGACTCCCGACACCACCACCGACGTGCTGAAGACCCGCTCGGCCGGGGTCTGCGTCAGGGTTTCGGAGGTCACAGGCCGGCGGCCACGATTCGGGCTGTCTCGGCGATGGCGTCGTCCAGCGGGGTGGGCTCGATGTGGCCCAGCAGCTCCTCCAGCCCCTCGGTCGATAGTGCGTGGGCGAAGGGCAGCGGCTCGGCGCCGGCGCCGAGGTCGTCGAAGCCCGTGATCCGGCGGACCCGGTCCACGAAGTCGTCCACCGACGTCACGTGGCCTCGCAGATTCACCGCCGGCGCCGCGGGCGAGTCGAGCTCGACCCGGGCGGCGGCTATGAACGCCCGGGCCACGTCGGGCGCGTAGTGGAAGTCGGTGACGCCCCCGTACCCCACCTGGTACGGCTCGCCCTGCACCGCGCTGTAGATGGCCGCGGTGGGCTGCGACGTCACGCCCTGATCGCGGCCCGCGCCGTACACCGTGAAGGGGCGCAGCCCCACGGAGGTCAGCCCGTGGTCGGCCGCATACACCGCCGCGGTCTGCTCGTTGGCCACCTTGTAGGCGCCGTACAGCGTGGCCGGCTTGGGGAGCGCGTCCGGTCCGAGCACGGGCTCACCGTAGAGTTCGACGGGTCCGTAGATGGCGGCGCTCGAGGCGTAGGCCACCGGTGAGATGCCGTGCTCCACGGCCGCCTCGAACACGTTGACCGTGCCCTGCACGTTGACCGCCGCTCCGCCGCTGGGATCGGCCTTGCAGAACGGCACCTGCAGCGCGGCCAGATGGATGACCCGATCGACGCCGGCCATGGCGTCGACCACCGCGGCCCGGTCGACGATGTCGCCGATCACCCGGCGGAAGTCGAGTGGGGCGCCCTCGGCGACCAGCCGGTGCCGGCTGTCGTTGGCGGCCACATCGAAGGTGGTCACCTCGGCGCCCTCATCGAGCAGGAGACGCACCGTCCAAGCGCCGATGCACCCGTCGGCCCCGGTGACAAGAAAGTGCTCGGCCATCAGTAGGTCGCCCTCCCTCCGGAGATGTCGTAGCAGGCGCCGGTACTGAACGAGCATTCCTCCGAGCACAGCCAGCCCACCAGCGCGGCCACCTCCTCGGTCTGGCCCAGCCGGCCCATGGGGATCTTCGACAGCATGTACTCCAGGATCTCGGGAGCGGTCTCGAGGTTCATGGGGGTGGCGATCACCGCCGGCGCGATCGAGTTGACCAGCACGCCGGTGGTGGCCAGCTCCTTGGCCACCGACTTGGTCAGCGCGATGACCGCGCCCTTGCTGGCCGAGTAGGCGCTGAGGTTCGGGTTGCCCTCCTTGCCCGCGATGCTGGCGATGTTGACCAGCCGGCCCCAGCCCCGCTCCACCATGCCGCCCAGGGTGGCCTGCATCACGTTGAAGATCCCGGTGACGTTCACGTCGAAGGTGCGCGCCCAGCCGTCGAGGGGGGTCTCCAGCAGCGGCACGTTGGGCCCGACAACGCCGGCGGACTGCACCACAATGTCCATCCGGTCGATGCCGTCGATGGCTCGCACCGCGGCGGCGTCGGTGACGTCGACTTCGTGAACGGCCTCCAGCTCACCGGCCCGGTCGGCCATGTCACCGGCGTGCAGGTCCACCGCGGCCACCCGGCAGCCCTGGGCCAGCAGCTGGTCGACACACGCCGCGCCGATGCCCGATCCGGCCCCGGTCACCAGAGCCCTGCGTCCCTCAGTCACCGTGTCAGGTTCCGGGGCGCAGCCGTGCTCGCCGGGTGTCTGCTGCAATGGGTGTCAGCCATGGCGCCTCATCGTAGGTGGCCGCATGCGAGTACCGGCAGGCGGGGGCACACCGAGGTGCACGACTGTCAGTAGGTGGCCCGGCCGCCGGTGATGTCGTAGCAGGCGCCGGTGCTGAACGAACACTCCTCCGAGCACAGCCAGCCCACCAGCGCGGCCACCTCCTCGGGCCGGCACATCCGTCCCATCGGGATCTTGGCCACCATGAAGTCCAGCACCTCGGCCGGCGCCGGCCCCAGCAGCGGGGTGTCGGTGACGGTCGGGGCCACCGAGTTGACCAGCACGCCGGTGGTGGCCAGCTCCTTGGCCACCGACTTGGTCAGCGCGATGACCGCGCCCTTGCTGGCCGAGTAGACCGACTGGGCCGGGTTGCCCTCCTTGCCGGCGATGCTGGCCACGTTGACGACGCGGCCCCAGCCGCGCCGGACCATTCCCGGCAGGGTCGCTCGCATGACGTTGACGACGCCGGAGACGTTGACGGCCATGACCCGGTCCCAGTCGGTGGGCGACACGCTCGTCAGCGGCACGACCGGTCCGACGATGGCCGCGCACTGCACCACTATGTCGATCTCGTCGATGCCGTCGATGGCGTCCACCGCGGCGGCGTCGGCCACATCGATCTCGACGATGGCTTGCAGGTCGCCGGCTCGTGCCGCCATCCGGCCGGCCTGCAGGTCCACGGCCACCACCCGGTGTCCCCGGGCCAGGAGCAACTCTGCGCAGGCCGCGCCGATGCCGGAGCCCGCACCGGTGACCAGCGCGGTTCGCGTGGCCGTCACGGCTTCCCGCCATGCCCGCGGGCGTCGGGGGACCGGCTCTCGGACGTCCAGTCGGCTGCCATGGGGCCTCATCGTAGGTGCGGTCCTGTCACGCTCCGAGCGAGCAGCCCATTAGCGGCCGGCACGATCGGCGGCTTGTATGTGTGGAGACGGCGAGCCCATCCAGGAGGACGCAGACATGTCACGCACCATTGCCAAGCCGGGGCTCGACCTCGGGATCGTCACCAACAACGGTGACGCGATGCTCGAGTTCTACCGGGACGTCGTCGGCCTCGCCTATGAGGCCACGATGAGGCTCGAGGCGCTCGGGATCGCCCGGATGGACCGGCTGCGCTGCAACGACAGCGTGCTGAAGCTGGTGACGGCAACGAGCGACGTGCCGGCCGGGGTCGGCGGCGGCCTGGAGGGGGGCACCGGCCTTCGCTACTTCACCATCACCGTGGACGACATCGCGGCCGCGGTGGCCGATTGCGAGGCGGCCGGCGCGCCCGTCGTGTGGCCCCAGGCAGAGGCCCGTCCCGGTGTGACCATCGCCATGGTGGAGGACCCCGACGGCAACTGGGTCGAGTTCATCGAGATGTCCTGATCCGGGAGCGCGAGATTGCTTCCGGTCGGTCGATCGCGCCGCTACGCTGCGCGGCGTGACCGCCAGGAAGCGGCAGGCCTGGAACTACACCCCCGAGTTGCCGCTGCGGTCGGCTCCGTTCCTGCACTGGCCGCTGCGGCCCGCGGCCATCGCCCGCCACCTGGTCAAGACCTGGCGGCCCCTCACCTCGCGGGTGCTGATGCTGGCCGTGTCGTTCGCTCTGTGGCAGTGGGCGAGCCCGTCCCTGGCCGAGGCTGGATCGCTGCGGGCGGGGTGGATCCTCGAGATCTGGGTCCGCAACCTTGTCCTGCTGACAGTGGTGGCCGGAGGGCTGCACCTGTTCCTGCAGCGCCACCGCGTCCAGGGCGACGGCCTGCGCTACGACTCCCGGCCGTTGACCCGCAACAAGAGCCTGTTCCTGTTCAACCACCAGGTGAAGGACAACATGTTCCTGAGCCTCGTACCGGCGATGGTGGTTGCCACCGCGTGGGAGTCGCTCGCCTGGTGGGCCTACGCCAACGGCGTCGCGCCGCACTGGTCCTTCGACGACAACCCGGTCTGGTTCGTGGTGCTGCTGGCTCTCGTCCCCATCTGGTCGGTCCTCTACTTCTCCGCCGGCCACTGGATGCTGCACCGGGGCCCGGTGTACAAGCACGTCCACTCCTGGCACCACCGCAACATGAACATCGGCCCGTGGTCGGGCCTGTCCATGCACCCGCTGGAGCACGTGATCCTCTACAGCGATGTCGTGCTGTTCCTGGTGCTGCCGTCCAGCCCGGTGCACATGCTGTTCGCGGTGATCCATCACACCGTCGGGGCGCCGATGAGCCACACCGGCTACGACGCCGTCCGGCTGCCGATGCGCCGGCGGTTCGAGCTGGGCGACTTCCACCACCAGCTCCACCACCGCTTCATCGAGTGCAACTACGGCGGGATCGAGTCGCCCCTCGACGAGCTGATCGGCGCGTTCCACGACGGGACGCCCGACGGCGACGAGATGGTGGCCGAGCGGCTCAACCGCTTGTCGGCGCCGCGCTAGGCCAGGTGACGACGCACTGCACGGCAGGGCTGGTGCGCTCGCGGCATTGGCGCTAGGTTCCTGCCGCCCCATCACGCCCCAAGGAGGCACAAGTGACGATCTCGACTCCCCGGAAGTCTCTTCTCGCTCTGGCAGCGCTGGCACTCATCGCCGCGACCGCGGTGCTGGCCGTGCCGTCCGGTGCTCAGACGCCGGAGCCCATCAGCGCCGACACCTTCTCTCTCACGATCCTGCACAACAACGACGGCGAGTCGAAGCTGCTGCCCGACGAGGACTCCGGCTTCCCGGGCGTGGCCCGCTTCGCCGCCCAGATGAAGCAGATGCAGGCCGCGGCCTCCGAGGCCGGGTCGGGCGTGGTCACCCTCACCTCGGGCGACAACTTCCTGGCCTCGCAGGAGCTGAACGTCTCGCTGGCCCGCGAGGGTGCCCTCTACGACTCGATCGCGCTCAGCGGCCTGTACGACGCCATGGCCCTGGGCAACCACGACTTCGACCTGGGCCCGGAGGTGACGGCCCGATTCATCAAGGGGTTCGACCCGGCCGTGACGTTCCTGTCGGCCAACGCCGACTTCTCGGGCGAGCCCGTGCTGCAGGCGCTGGTCGACTCCGGTGTGCTGGCCGGCAGCACCGTTGTGGAGACCGGCGGGCAGCAGGTCGGTGTGATCGGGGCGGTCACTCCCCTGCTCCGCAACATCTCGACGCCGCGCAACGTGGTGATCTCCGACGTCCTGGCCGCGGTGCAGGCCGAGGTCGGGTCGCTCACCGCGGCCGGGGTCAACAAGATCATCCTGGTCAGCCATCTGCAGGGGGTGTCCGAGGAGGTCGCCCTGGTGGCCGACCTGGCCGGCGTGGACGTGGTCATCGCCGGCGGCGGCGACGACCTGCTGCGCAACGAGGGCGACACCTGCATGCCCGACGACGACCCGGCCGGGCCCTATCCGATGCTGGTGGCCGATTCCACCGGCACCGACGTGCCGGTGATCACCGCCCCCGGCGGCTACCGCTGCATCGGTGCGCTGACCGTCGTCTTCGATGGCGACGGCAGCATCGTGAGCCACACCGGCCGCTCGGCCGGAGTCGGCTTCGACGTGACGCCCGACGCCACCGTCCAGTCGAGCGTGATCGAGCCCTTGGCCGCGGCCGTGGCCGAGATCGATGCCGACGTGATCGGTACCAGCGAGGTCGACCTGGACGGGCGCCGGGCCATGGTGCGCACCGGCTCTACCAACCAGGGCAACCTGCACGCCGACGCCCTGAGGGCCACCGCCGCCAACCTGGCCGGGGACTTCGGGACTCCCGCGCCGGATGTCGCCATCCAGAACGGCGGCGGGATCCGCAACGACGCCGTGATCCCGGCCGGACCCATCACCGCCGGCGACACCTGGGACATCGCCCCGTTCCGCAACTTCGTGGTGGTGGCCGAGGTCTCCCGTGAGACCTTCCATGTGCTGCTGGAGCAGGCCGTGGACCGGATCCCCGGCGCCGGGGGCCAGTTCCCGCAGGTCTCGGGCTTCACCTTCACCTACGACCCGTCGGCTCCCGCCCGTGAGACCGACCGGGCCGGTGACTGCTCGCTGGCCGGCGATCCGGGGTCGAGGATCCGCGACGTGACCCTCGACGACGACACCGTCGTCGTGAGCGACGGCGCGGTGGTGCCAGGCGATCCGGTGGTGCTGGTCACCATCGACTTCCTGGCCAACGGCGGCGACTGCTACCCGCTGGCCGACATCGAGTTCACCAAGCTGGGCGTCAGCTACCAGCAGGCCCTGGCCAACTACATCTCGGAGGACCTGGGCGGCACGATCACCGCGGCCGACTATCCGGAGGGCGGCGACGACCGCATCGTGGCCGTGGAGGCCCAGCCCGAGCCGGCCACGGTCACCGTCCAGCGGGGCGACAGCCTCTGGCGGATCGCGGCCCGTCACCTCGGTTCCGGTGACCGCTGGCCCGAGATCTTCGACCTCAACCGGGGCCGGGTCCAGGCCGACGGCCGGAGTCTGCGCAACCCGCACCTGATCCAGATCGGCTGGGTGCTGGAGCTGCCCTCCAGCTGACCCGGCAGTGCGCCTGCTGCCCGGCCCGGAGCCCGGGTCGGGCCGGACGGCTCAGGTGTAGTCCTGGTACTTGTCCAGGTAGCGGGTCGGGCGCTTCAGGGCGTCCTTGCGGAACGGGTCGCCGAGCTCCTTGGTGCACATGGCCTCGATGACAGTGGTGCGGCCCCCGTTCATCTGGGCGTCGATAGCCGCGTCCAGCGCGGGGCCGACATCCTCCAGGTGGTGGACCCGCACGCCGTCGGCGCCCATGGCCCGGGCCACGTCCGACCAGTCCTCGCCGCCGTCGAGCTCGCCGGCCACGAAACGCCGCCCGTAGAAGTCGACCTGGTTCTTCTTCTCGGCGCCCCACTGACGGTTGTGGAACACGACTGCGGTGATCGGGATGTTGTGGCGCACCGCGGTCATGGTCTCCACCATGCTCATAGCCCAGGCCCCGTCGCCGGCGTAGGCCACCGCGGGACGGTCGGGGGCGGCCTTCTTGGCCCCGATGACGGTCGGCAGGGCGTAGCCGCAGTTGCCCCAGCTCATAGCCGCGAAGAACGACCGGGGCTCCTCGAAGCGCAGGTAGCTGTTGGCCACCGAGTTGATGTTGCCGATGTCGGTGGACACCATCACCCGCTCCGGCATCGCCTTCTCGAGCTCGCGCAGCACCTGGCGGGGGTGCATCCAGTCGTCGGCCTCGGCCGCGGCCTGCTTGATCATGTCCACGCTGAAGTCGTCGGTCTCCTCGGTCCAGTCGTCGAGCTCGGACTCCCATACGGCCTTCTCGCGGGCGATCTCCGCGGCCCGCTGTTCGCGAGTGGCGTCGCAGGCCAGGTCCCGGCCGGTCAGACGGGCGGTCAGCGCGGCCGCGGCCGCTCCTGCGTCCCCGCAGATGCCCACGTCGATGCGCTTGACCAGACCCAGCATCTTCGAGTCGGCGTCCACCTGGATGACGTTGGCGCCGGCGGGCCAGTAGTCGAGCCCGTGCTGGGGCAGGGTGCCGAACGGGCCCAGCCGGGTGCCGAGGGCCAGCACCACGTCGGCTCTAGAGATGAGCCTCATGGCTGCCTTGGAGCCCTGGTAGCCCAGGGGGCCACACCACTGCGGGTGCGAGGCGGGGAACGAGTCGTTGTGGAGGTAGCTGTTGACCACCGGGCAGCCGAGGCGCTCGGCCAGGGCCACCGTCTCGGCCAGGGCGTCGCCCATCACCACGCCGCCGCCGGCGATCATCACCGGGAATTCCGCGCCGGCCAGCAGTTCGGCGGCCTGGTTGAGGGTCCGATCCCCGCCGGGGCCGCGGTCGAGCCGCTGGGGCTGGGGGATGTCCACGTCGATGTCGCCGTAGAAGCGGTCGCGGGGGATGTTGAGCTGGGTCGGTCCCATCTCCGACAGGGCCCGGTCGAAGCAGCGGCCGGTCAGCTCGGCCATGCGATGCTCGTTGTTGACGTGGCCCTGGTACTTGGTGAACTCCTCGAACATCGGCAGCTGGTTGGCCTCCTGGAAGCCGCCAAGCCCCATGCCCATGGTCCCGGCCTCGGGTGTGATGACCACCACCGGGCTGTGGGCCCAGAAGGCCGCCGCGACGGCGGTCACGCAGTTGGAGATGCCCGGGCCGTTCTGGCCGATGACCACTCCGTGGCGACCCGACACCCGGGAGAACCCGTCGGCCATATGGGCCGCTCCCTGCTCGTGGACCACCGGCACCAGCTCGATGCCGGCCGGCTCGAAGATGTCCATGGCGTCCATGAAGGCGCTGCCCATGATGCCGAAGATGGTGTCGACGCCGTGGGCCACCATTGTCTCCACGAACGCCTCGCTGGGGGTCATGCGGGTCATGCGTCTGCAACCTCCATCGACTAGCCGCCCGCTCACGAGGCGGCAAGCGGATGTTAGAGCCTATAACTGATCCCCTATACCCCGCCATACCCAGCTTCCTGGACTCAGGCGTGAGCACGCCTAGCGTCGCGCCTGTGCAGCCTGAATGTCTGCGGGCCACTGGCTCTTGATGTAAGCAAGAACGGCCCAGATGTCCGCGTCGTCGAGTTCGTCGGCGAAGCCGCGCATGTCGCTCTTGTAGTCACCCCCGGCAACAACTTCGGTTCCCCACTTGGTCATCTCGAACAACTGGGCGTCGCTGTGATGCCAGGTGTGTCCAGTCTCGTCGTGGGGAGGGGCCGGAAGGGTCCCGTCGGCCTTTCTCTCCCGCCAGTTCGGCTGTCCTTCGAGACTCACACCGTGGCATGAGGCGCAGGATTCGGCGTAGACCGCGGATCCCCGAGCGACAAGCTCAGGATCCGAGGCGTCGGCTCTCCCGGAATAGGACAGCTCTTCAGTCCCGTCCGAGAAGACGGACCAGGCTGCAACCAGAGCGGCTACGACCACGAACAGAACGATGATGGTGGAGGTCCGGCCGCGTCGCTCGCGCTTACTCCCGGTCACGCGCGATTCGAGCGGAAGCGGCGCAGGCGCAGGCTGTTGGTCACCACGAACAGTGACGACGCTCCCATGGCGGCCGCGGCGGCCATGGGGCTGAGTATCCCGGTGGCGGCCAGAGGGATGGCGGCCACGTTATAGAAGAAGGCCCAGAACAGATTGACCTTGATGGTGCCGAGTGTGCGGCGCGATAGGGCGATGGCGTCGGGCACGGCCCGCAGGTCGCCGCCCACGATGGTCAGGTCGGAGGCCTCTACGGCCACGTCGGCGCCGGTTCCGACCGCGATGCCGAGGTCAGCCTGGGCCAACGCCGGCGCGTCGTTGATGCCGTCGCCCACAACCGCCACCCGCTTGCCGCTCTCCTGCAGGCGGACCACTGCGTCGGCCTTGTCGCCGGGCAGCACCTCGGCGGTCACGTCGTCCACTCCTATGGCGTCGCCGACGGTGCGGGCCGTGCGGCGGTTGTCGCCGGTGATCAGCGACACCTCCAGGCCCATGGCCCGCATCTGCTGAACCGCCTGACGGGAAGTGGGCTTGACGCTGTCGGCCAGTGCAATGACGGCCTCTGCGACGGATCCCCGGCCGACCAGGACCGCGGTGTGCCCGGCGGCCTCGGTTCCGTCTATCGCCTCCTCGAGTTCGCCGGGGATCTCCTCGAACAGGGGGCGCCGCCCGACCCGGACCTCAGCGCCGTCGACCCTGCCGACCACGCCTACGCCGGGCTGGTTCTTGAAGTCGGTGATGGCGCGGGACGCCGGCCAGCGCCGAGCGATGGCGGCGCCGACGGGGTGCTCCGATCGCGATTCCAGCGCACCGGCCAGCGCGCCCATGGCTGCGACATCCATGCCGGTCGCAGCCACCGCATCGACCACTTCGAGGCGGCCCTCGGTGACCGTCCCGGTCTTGTCGAGCAGCACCGCGTCCACGCGGCGAGTGTCCTCGAGCACCTCTGCGCCCTTGATGATCACGCCGAGCTGCGCCCCCCGCCCGGTGCCGACCATCACCGCCAGCGGTGTGGCCAGGCCCAGCGCGCACGGGCACGAGATGATCAGCACCGCCACCGCCGCGGTGAAGGCGTCCGAGGCGGCCGAGCCCACCAGGAACCAGACGCCCAACGTGGCCGCAGCCAGGACGATCACGACGGGCACGAACACGCCTGCGACCCGGTCGGCCAGGCGCTGCACCGCGGCCCGTCCCCCCTGGGCCTCGTCCACCAGGCGCACGATCTGGGCCAGTGCGGTGTCGGCCCCGACTCGGGTGGCCGCCACCTCCAGGGTGCCGTCGGCGTTGACGGTGGCCCCGATCACCTCGTCGCCCGTCGCCACCTCCACGGGAACGGGCTCGCCGGTCACCATCGACATGTCAACCGCGGAAGCGCCGCTCACCACCACGCCGTCGGTGGCGATCCGCTCCCCGGGCCGCACGATAAACCGCATGCCCACGGCCAGCTCGTCCACTGGGATCTCGGTGCCGTCGGTGAGGCGGGCGGTGGCCGCACCCAACCGGGCTAGCGCTCGCACCGCCTCGCCCGAGCGGCGGGTGGCCCTGGCCTCCAGCCACTTGCCCAGCACCACGAGGGCGACGATCACCGTGCCCGTCTCGAAGTAGACGTGGCCGTCGTCGACGCCGCCCACCAGCACTACTGCCGACCAGACCCAGGCCGAGGCAGTGCCCAGAGAAACCAGGGTGTCCATGGTGGCGGCGCGGTGACGGAGATTGCGGGCCGCGGCCCGGTGGAAGCTCCACCCGGCGCCGAACACCACGACCGCCGATGCGACCAGCGCACCCCAGCGCCAGCCGTCGAAGCGCAGCGGCGGCACCATCGAGACGGCCACGACCGGCACACCGGCCACGAGCGCAGCGACCAGGCGCTGGCGCAGGGCTGCAACTCGCCGCAGCTCAGCCTCGTCGTGGGCCTCCGCCTGTTCGGGGGCGGAGTAGCCGGCCTGCTCGATGGCGCGCCGCAGCCCGGCGTTGTCGGCGCTCCCGTCGTGAAGCACCGTGGCCCGGCCCGATGCGAAGTTCACGCGGGCGTCGAGCACGCCGTCGGCGGCTCCCAGCGCCGATTGCACCCGGGCCGCGCAGGCGCCGCAGGTCATGCCCTCGACCCGGATGTCGGTCCGGACCTTCATCGGCGACGCAGTGCCCATACGTCCAAGACTACGCACGGCAAGCCCCCGACATTCCCGTGGCAAGAGGACCCCACGGTCCTCAACTGCAGGGATTCTCGGCAGTTGGGGCCCGATGAGGCAGTAGGAGCCGCATGGGAACAGTAGGGGCGCATGGGGCAGTGAGGGCCGTATGGGGGCAGACTGGCGGGATGCCTTCGACCGGAGACGCGCCTGCGGCGCCTGTGGGGCGGGTGCGGCCCGCGGTGGACGCCCTTCCCGCGTACAAGCCGGGCAAGGCCGCCGAGCAGGCCGAGCGGGAGCACAACATCGCCGAGGCCATCAAGCTGGCCTCCAACGAGAACCCCTACCCGCCGCCGGCCGCGGTGGTCGAGGCGGTGGCCGCGGCCTGCCGGGGCGGCAACCTCTACTGCGACCATCGGGCCACCGCGGTGCGCGAGGCCCTGGCCGACCGGCTCGGGCTGGCCGTCGAGCAGGTGACGGTGGGCGCGGGCTCGGTCGCGCTGCTGTACCAGCTGGCCACGGCGTATCTCGACCCGGGCGACGAGGCGGTCACACCCTGGATCTCGTTCGAGGCCTATCCGATCTCGGTGCAGACCATGGGCGGGACCCTGGTGAAGGTGCCTCTGACGGCCGGCCATGCCTTCGACCTCGACGCGGTGGCCGCAGCCGTCACCGAGCGCACCAAACTGGTGCTGCTGGCCACGCCCAACAACCCAACCGGCACCGCGGTGTCGACGGCCGCGGTGGCGAGGCTGGCCGAGAGCGTCCGCGGCGACGTGATCGTGCTGGTGGACGAGGCTTACCGGGAGTTCGCGGACCCTGCCCTGGGCGACCCGGTGACCGAACTGCTGCGCCGCTTCGACAACGTGGCCGTGGCCCGCACGTTCTCCAAGGCCTACGGGCTGGCCAGCCTACGGGTGGGCTACGTGATGGCCCATCCCGAAGTTGTGTCGGCCATCGACAAGTGCCTCATCCCGTTCAACGTCAACGGGCTGGCCCAGGCGGCCGCCCTGGCCGCGCTGGGAGACGACGGTGCCGCCGCCGAGGCGCAGGCGAACATCGATGCCATCAAGGTCGAGCGGGGCCGGGTGGCGGCCGCGCTGGCCGCCGACGGCTGGGACATACCCGACGCCCAAGCCAACTTCGTGTGGATGCACCTGGGTGAGCGCACCGACGAGGTGTGCATCGCCCTCGAGCGGCGGGGAGTGGTGGTCCGCCCGTTCTCAGGGACCGGAATCCGGGTCACCATCGGCACCCCCGCCCAGAACGACCGCTTCCTGACCACCCTCGCCGAGGTCGCCCACCCAGCCTGACCCCCGGCTCCACTCACGGAACTGGCAGCGAAACGCACGCCATCCGTGCAAGACGCTGTCGGTTCGCCGGCGGGGTTAGCCGCCGGCGGTCTGGGGGACGAAGTAGACCTGCGCGCCGTCGGCCAGCGGCTCGTACTCGGGGTGGGCGATGAGCAGGCCGTCGATCACGACCGAGACACCGGACCGCAGGGCGTCGCCCAGGCCCGGGTAGCGCCGACCCAGGTCATCGATGAGGGCACCTACGGTGACTCCCTCCGCCTCAACCTCGGCGAGACCCCCGGTCGGGCCCCGCAGGTTGGAACTCAGATGGACCCGAACCCCCATCGGCGCCTCCCGCAGACGCGGCCCTGTCGGCCTGCCTACGAGCCGTTGGAGCCGCCGTTGGCGGTGATGGCCTCCAGCACCCTGACGGGCGACATCGGCAGGTCGCGGATTCGGCAGCCGGTGGCGTTGTAGATGGCGTTGGCCACCGCCGGTATCGGGGGCACGATGCCGGTCTCGCCCACACCGCGCACGCCGTAGGGATGGGCCGGGTTGGGGACCTCCACGATGATGGCGTCGATCATGGGCAGATCGGACGCCACCGGCACCCGGTAGTCCAGGAAGCTGGGGTTCTCCATCACGCCGTCGGAGTCGTAGATGTACTCCTCGTTGAGGGCCCAGCCCACTCCCTGGGCGACGCCGCCCTGGATCTGGCCCTCCACGTAGCTGGGATGGATGGCAGTGCCCGCATCCTGTGAGGCGGTGTAGCGCACCACCCGCACCACGCCGGTCTCGGAGTCGACCTCCACGTCGCAGAGGTGTACCGCGAAGCCGGGTCCGGCCCCGTGGGCCTCCAGCGACCCGGTGGCGGTGAGCGGGCCGCCCGTGCGCTTGGCCTTGGCACAGATGGCGGCCACCGACAGCGGATCCTTCTCGCCGTCGCTGCCGGTGTAGACGGCCTGGCCGTCCACCCAGTCGACGTCATCGATGTCGACGCCCATCATCTTGGCCGCCCGTTCCCGCAGCTCGACCACCATCTTGCGACAGGCCTCCACCACGGCCATACCGGTGGCGAACGTGGCCCGGCTGCCCTCGGTGGTGTCGGTGAAGCCGACCGCCTCGGTGTCGCCGACCACGGGGCGGATGTCCATGGGATCGATGCCCAGCTCCTCGGCGGCCATCAGAGCCATCGAGGCCCGGCTGCCGCCGATGTCGGGGCTGCCGGTGACCACGGTGGCGGTGCCGTCCTCGTTGAGGTTGACGGTGGCGCTGGACGACTCGCCGATGTTGAACCAGTAGCCGGCGGCCAGGCCACGGCCCTGGTTGGGTCCCAACGGAGCGGTGAAGTGCGGGTGGTCGCGCACCGCCTCGAGGCACTCCACGAACCCGATGCGGGCGAACGGGAAGCCCATCGTCGACGGGTCGCCCTCGGCGACCGCGTTCTTGAGCCGCAGTTCCATGGCGTCGATGCCGAGCTCCTCGGCCACCTCGTCGAGCAGCGTCTCCATCGCGTAGGCGGTCAGGGGCGCGGCCGGGGCCCGGTAGGCGGCCGAGCGGGCCGTGTTGATCACCACGTCGAGCGCCTCGATGTCGAAGTGCGGGATGTTGTAGGACTCGAACACGGTCATGGCGCCAAGCAACCCGCCGGGGCCGGCGTAGGCGCCGTTGGTGTAGATCAGGTAGGCGTCGCCGGCCACCAGGTTGCCGTCGCTCTGGACGCCGAGCTTGATCCTGAGCTTGGTGCCGGGGGCGGGGCCGGTGGCCCGGAACACCTCGTCGCGGGTCATCACCATCTTCACCGGGCGGCCCGCCTTGGACGACAGGGCCACGGCCAGCGGCTCGAGGTAGATGGTGGTCTTGCCGCCGAAGCCGCCGCCGATCTCGGCCGGGATCACCCGGATGCGGGTGTTCTCCCAGCCGAGCAGCGTCGCGGTGGACGACCGGACGTTGAAGTGCCCCTGCGAGGAGCACCAGATCGTGGTGTGGCCGTCCTGGCCGGTGTCGGCCACGCAGGCGTGGGGCTCGATGTAGCCCTGGTGGACCGGCTGGGTGGTGAACTCCCGCTCGATCACCAGGTCGGCCTCGGCGAACCCGGCGTCCATGTCCGTGCCGCTGGAGAACCGGGTGATGTTGCTGATGTTGGAGGCCTCCTCGGCGGGCGGGTTGGCCCCTGCGGTCATCATGTGGGCGTGCAGCACGGGGGCGTCGGGGGCCAGCGCCTGGTCGATGGTGAGCACCGCCGGCAGCACCTCGTAGGTGACCTTGACCGCGGCCGCGGCCGCCTGGGCCTGGTCGCGGGTAGAGGCGGCCACCGCAGCCACGGCGTGGCCCTCGTAGAAGACCTTGTCGCGGGCGATGACGTTGACGCACATGTCGTACTGGCGGTGTCCGGGAGCGACGGCAGGGAAGTCGTCGCTGGTGATCACCGCCTTGACGCCATCCATGGCCTCGGCCTCAGCCGTGTCGATGGAGGTGATCCGGGCGTGGGCGTGGGGCGAGCGCACCACGATGCCGTGGATCTGGCCGGGCAGGTTCAGGTCGGCTGCGAAGCGGGCCCGGCCGGTCACCTTCTCGAGCCCGTCGTGGCGGACGGGCCGGGTGCCGACGTACTTGTAGCGGGGCTTGGGCTCGGTGACGGTCACTTGCGGCTCCTAGCTCTCGTTGATGGTCACGGCCGCGGCCTGCACGGCGCGCACGATCTTGTCGTAGCCGGTGCAACGGCAGAGGTTGCCGGCCAGGCCGAAGCGGATCTCGGTCTCGGTTGGGTCGGGGTTGCGGTCGAGCAGCGCCTTGGCCGCCACCAGGAACCCGGGGGTGCATACGCCGCACTGCAGGGCGGCACCCTCCAGGAAGCACTGCTGCAGGGGGTGCAGGTCGTCGCCGGTGGCCATCCCCTCCACGGTGGAGATGGTTGTGCCCTCCGCCTCGGGGGCGAGAACCAGGCACGAGCACAGCAGGCGCCCGTCCATGACGATGGAGCAGGCCCCGCAGTCGCCGGTGCCGCAGCCCTCCTTGGCTCCGGTGAGGCCGACCTCGTCGCGCAGGGCGTCGAGCAGGGTCTGGCCGCCGTCGCAGAGGAACTCGGCCGGGTCGCCGTTGATGGTGCAGGTGACGTGGACGCGGCTCATGACTGGCCTCCTCGGTGGGCGGCCCGCTCGGCCGCGATGGACACCGCCCGGCGGGCCAGCACGCCGGCCACCTGCCGGCGGTAGGCGACGGTGCCCCGCTTGTCGTCGATGGGGTTGGTGGCGGCCGACGCAGCCGCCTCCACCGCGGCCAGCGCGTCGCCGGCCGGTTCGTTGCCGATCAGGGCGGCTTCGGCGTCGGGCACCCGTACCACGGTGGGGGCCACCGCCCCTAGGGCGATGGCGGCCGCGGCGACGTTGCCGTCGCCGTCGAGGGTGACCCGGGCCGCCGCGCCGACCACCGCTATGTCCATCTCGGTGCGGGGGATCAGCCGAAGGTAGGCGTCGGCGGTGCGGGCCGGTGGCCGTTCCAGCTCGAACTCGACTAGGAACTCGCCACCGCCGAGCGACGTGGTGCCGGGGCCGGTGGCGACATCGGCCACGGCCACGGTGCGCTCCCCGTCCGGGCCGGCGATAACCGCACGGGCGTCGTTGACGATGAGGCTGGGAGGGGTGTCGGCCGCGGGCGAGGCGTTGGCCAGGTTGCCGCCCCAGCTCGAGCGGCTCTGGATCTGGTCGGAGCCGATCAGCCCGCTGGCCTCGACCAGGCCGGGGAAGGCCGATGTCAGGCCGTCGTGGGCGCAGATGTCGGCGGTGGGGGTGGCCGCACCGACCGTGTAGGTGGATCCGTTGCTGCTGATCGCACACAAGCGCTCGATGCGCTTGAGGTCGACCATGACGTTCGGTTCGGGACGTCCGGCGCGGATCTGGGGGATGAGGTCGGTTGCGCCCGCGTACACGCGGGCGTCCGGCTCGGTGCCCAGCAGATCCACAGCCTCGGCCACCGTCGTCGGGGAGGCATATTTCATGGCCGAGAGCATAGAGGCCGAGCAAATGGGCCGCGACCGGCCGACTTGCCCGAGCGAGGCCGTGGCCCGAGCGGCCCGTGAGCGCAGCGAACAAGAGCGGGAATGGACACTGTTGCGACACAATCGGCTCTCATCCGCTCGCGGGCGCCTCCCGGATGCCGCCGGTCCGGTCGGTCACTGGAGGAATCTCGGGTTGGGCACCCGCGGCACGTCCGCAGAATCGACCCGAGAATGCTGCGCGGGTTGTAACCTTCTGGGCTACTCGGTCGGGTGGTTCGGCTTCGAGGGGGTCGCAGGGCTATGGCGGATACGTCTTCGGCCGTCACCAACCCAGGATCGGTGGGCTACGAGCCCGACGTGCCCATAGCGACGTCGCCCATGTTCGACTGGCCGCCGCGGCCGGTGGCGGCCCTGCGGTACCTGGTCAAGCCGGTGATGCTGCCCTACGGCGTGTGCTGGGTGGCGCTGGCCGCGGCGGTGTGGAACTTCCTCACGCCCTCGATGGAGCGCATGGCGAGCCTGAGCCCGGGGTGGATGCTGCAGATCTACGTGCGCAACGCGCTGATCCTCACCGCGGTGGCGGGGGCGCTGCACCTGGCGCTGTACGTGAGGCGGGCCCAGCAGCAGCGCTACAAGTACAACCCGCGGTGGATGAGCACGACCAACCAGGAGTTCCTGTGGACCAACCAGACCCGCGACAACGTGTTCTGGAGCCTGGTCAGCGGGGTCACCGTCTGGACCGCCTACGAAGCGCTCACCATGTGGTTCTACGCCAACGACTGGATCCCCTCGGTCGGGTGGAGCACGGGGTGGCCGTACCTGTCGGTGCTGACCGTCGGCGTGTTCCTGTGGTCGGTGACCCACTTCTACCTGAATCACCGGCTGCTGCACGTGCGCTGGTTCTATGACCACGCCCACTACCTGCACCACCGCAACGTCAACACCGGGCCTTGGACCGGCATCTCGATGCACCCGCTGGAGCACTTGATCTACTTCAGCGTGTTGGCGTTGTGGTGGGTAGTGCCCGCTCATCCTTTCATCGTGATCCTCAGCGGCCTGTTCCAGGGCGTGTCGCCGGCGGTGTCGCACTCGGGGTTCGAGCGCTTCGAGGTCGGCCGGCGCGAGGGGCGCAGCGCGCCGGGCGCCGACTACTTCCACCATCTGCACCACCGCTACTTCGAGTGCAACTACGGCAACCGCCCAGTACCGATCGACAAGCTGTTCGGCACCTTCCACGACGGCACGCCCGAGGCCCACGCCCGCATGCGCCAACGAATGAAGGCCCGCCGAGGCACCCAGGCAGGCACCCAGCCCTGACGCCGATGCACCCGCAGTAGCGTGCGGGGATGGACACGCTGCAGCGCTACCGGGCCCGGCTGGGCGCCTCGGTCAGCGGGCTGTTCTCCCATGGGGAGATGCCCCTGCAGCGCACCGCCGACTATCCCGGCGACGCCGGGTTGTGCGGGCCGGGCTCGGTGAGCTGGAAGGCGATCGGCGACGTGAGTGTGTTCGTGGGAGCCATCCGGGCGCTGCTGATCCAGGCCGCCCATCCCGAGGCGGTGGCGGGCGTCGACGACCACAGCCGCTACCGCGACGACCCCATGGGCCGCCTGAACCGCACCGCCTTCTACGTGACGTCGGCGACCTTCGGGGCCATGCCCGAGGTGAACGAGGCGGTGGAGCGGGTCCGGGCCGCCCACCACGGCGTCAGCGGCACCTCGCACCGGGGCCTGACCTACGACGCGACGATGCCCGATCTGGCCGCCTGGGTGCACAACACCCTCACCGAGTCGTTCCTGGTGTCGTACCGCGAGTTCGGCCCGGGTCTCACCGAGGCCGAGGCCGACCGGTTCGTGGTCGAGCAGTCCCAGGTCGGGGCCATGCTCGGGGCCGCCCCCCTGCCCCAGACCGCAGCAGAGCTGCACACCTGGGTTCGCACCCACCCGGCGCTGGCGCCGAGTCCCGGAATGCGGGCCGCAGTGGACTTCCTGCAGCGGCCGCCGCTGCCCGCCCGGCAGCGCATCGGCTACGCCGTACTGATGCAGGGAGCCATCAGCACCATGCCCCCCGAACTGACCAGCGTGCTCGGCCTGAAGGCCCGCCCCGGCGCCCGCCTGAGCGCGACCGCCCTGTTGCGGTTCCTGCGCTGGGGACTCCGCAACAGCCCGTCGTGGAGAGCCGCGCTGGACCGCTGCGGCGCCCCCTACGACCCATCCAAGTTCCGGGAGATGCCCCGACCGCGCAGCCAGTTTCGAGAATCATGACGCGAGCGATGATGACGCGCGTGGCAGAGCGCACGTAGATGGTTCCCTTCCCGAGCATGAGGAGGCCGAGCGGCGAGAGAGTCCGACCCGGCGCCTTGTCCGACTAGAGAATGCACTGGTGGGTGATGGTGCAGTCATGAATCAGCGCGCGTCAAGCTCGGCCTTCCAACGCACAACTCCTAACGATTCCCACACCGAAAGCTCAAGTGAGACCCCGCCGGAGACGGCGCGCAACGAGCACCAGTAGCGTCCCTCCCCCTCCTGCTGGCAAGCATCGGAAAAGTGCGAGAAGGGGGGCTCGGCGGAGAACTCGATCTCCGTCCAGCCGGATGCCTCGGCCGCGGCTCTCAACGCTGTGGCGGACTGGAGCTCGACGGTATTCCAATCCCTTGTGTGATACCAGTCGCAGAACAGCGCAGGAGCCAGGCAGAGGCTGCCGGTAACCGGGCCGACGATCTCGTCGCCGAGATGCGGCACATCCTCCCAGCCCGCCGGTACAACGAAGGACTCGATGGCTTCGCGCTGCCTGTCCATCTTGGTCTCGTGCAGATGCCCGACGATGTAGAGACCAACCACGAACACGATCAGCAGCAGAAGCAACACCAACAGCACCACAACCCAGACCAACGGCTGCTGCAACCATTTGGAACGGCGAGCTTCCACCGACTGGTCGGTCATCGCCCAACCACTAGCCTCTTGCCGGGCGCTCGGCCGAGCGGCGAATGTCCGCCAGGAACGCCTCGACCTCGGCGAGATCGATGGTGCGGCGGAACGGGGGGGAGGACAGGGAGGCCTCCGGGTCGCCTCTCCCCACCACCCGGCATCGCTGAGACGACCGTCTCGAGCGCTTCGGCGGCTTCTTGCACTGCGCCCACGGCCATAGACGGTACCCGCGCTCGAACCTGAGGTCGGCCCAGGTGACGCTTCAAGCCGTACGCTGCCAGCCGTGGACGACCCGGACACCGCCTCTGAATCCAGAACCGCGGACGCAGACGAGGACGCAGACTTCTCGGCCGGGGTGAACCTGAAGGGGTCGCTGCGGGAGGCCATGCAGGCGCCGCCGACGGTGTACGAGATTGTGGGCGGCCAGCCTTTCTTCGACGAGTTGGTCGACCGGTTCTACGACGCGGTCGAGGACGATGCGCTGCTGCGGCCGATGTACCCGCGCGACCTGGGGCCGTCCCGCCGGCGTCTGGCCGGGTTCCTGGCCCAGTACTGGGGCGGGCCCCCGCACTACAGCGAGGAGCGCGGCCACCCCCGCCTGCGGATGCGTCACTTCCCGTTCGCCATCGGCCGGGCCGAGCGCGACGCCTGGATGGTCCACATGACCGCCTCGCTCGACGCGGCCGCCATCGCCGACGGCGCCGGCCGCCCCCTACCGGCCGAGATCCGGGCCGCCATGTTCGACCACTTCGACAACGCGGCCACCCACCTCATCAACCAGCCCGTCTGATCACCTCCGGGCGTAGCCGGCGCGGCGGCAGTTCAGGGGCCGGTCAGCAGGTGGCGGCCGCCGAAGACGCTCGGCGGGAGGATGCGGCCCTCGTGCTGGACCAGCTCGCCGTGCATCCAGGTGGCGTCGATGCCCTCCGGCGGGACCAGGGGGTCCTCGTAGCTGTTGCGCTCGAAGACGCGGTCCCAGTCGATCAGCACCAGCGACGCGTCGGCGCCCTCGCGCAGCACCGGGCTCGGCAGCCCCATGAACTCGCAGGGCAGCACCGCCAGCCGGTGCACGATCTCGGCCACCGGAACACCCAGCTCCCGGGCCATGCGCAGCGCCTTGGGGAAGGCTCCCAGCGACCGGGGATGGGGCTTCTGGCCCGGCCCCGGCATCAGGCCGTCGGTGCACAGCGCCATGTCGGGACGGCGGAAGAACCTCTCTACGGTGGCCTCGTTGCCGTAGTGGCTGATGATGGACACCTCGCCCCGGTTGTGCAGGAAGAAGTCGCACACCGCGTCGTGGGCCTCGATCGAGTCCATGTCGGTCACCCCCGCGGCCAGCACGACGTCCGAGAAGCGCTTGCCCAGGAACTCGTCGCCCACCCCCTCGAGCACGCCTGCGATCTGGACGCCCTCCAAGCCCCCGCAGAACGCCACGAAGTTGTCCCACCCCAGGCCGTCGCCGTAGATCTTCTCGAAGGCGAACTCCCGCACGCGGTCGTCGGTCAGCCGGGCCATGAACTCGGCCCTGGTGCCGGCGCGCACCTCCGGCGGGAACAGGGCGTCGGCGGTGGTGCTGCCCGCGGTGTAGGGGTACATGTTGCCCATCGTGGGGACCGAGCCGGCGGCGTCGTCGAGCTTGGCCGCCACGTCGCCGAAGCGGTCCCAGTTGCGGCGGCCGGCGATCTTGGAGTGCTCGCTGCAGTAGCCGCCCCCGCCCTCGACCGCGGCGGTGATGACCTCCTCGAGCGCCTCGATGATGTCGTCGCTCTCGGAGCGCAGGTGCGGGTACAGCGCACCCGGCTTGACCTCGTTGAACGCCCGCACCAACGACGTGATCTCCCGCTGGTCGGAGTACACGGCCGGGTTGTAGACGAGCCCGGTGGACAGCCCCAGGCACCAGGGCGCCTCCCGGCGCACGACCTCGGCCATGGCCCGGATGTGCTCGTCGTCCGCGGCGCGATCAAGGTTGCCCATGACCGTGCGCCGGACCGCGCTGTGGCCGAGGTGCATCCCCAGGTCGGTGACGGACCGTCCCCGGTGCCAGGCCAGGAACTCCTCCATGGTCGACCAGGGCCAGTCGAGGCCCCCGGCGGGATCGTCGCCGTCGGGGTCGCCCGCCGGGCCCGCCAAGCCGTCGAGGGGGGCGAGCTGGACGGCGTACTCGGCCCGTTGATCGGTCGCCACCGGCGCCGGGGACAGCCCGTCCACGCCACAGATCCGCTTGGTGACCCCGCCCCGCACCGCCATCTCGCAGCTCACGGGGATGCCGTGCTCGCCGATGCGGGTTCCGGCGAGGGCGCCGTGGTTGTGGGTGTCGACGAAACCCGGGGCCAGCACCCGGCCGTCGGCGCCGATGGTGCGCTCCGCGCCGGCTGCCGCGCTGGGTGGCACCTGACCCAGATGGACTATGCAGTCGCCGTCGATCAGCACGTCCCCGGCGTAGGGCTCGGCTCCGCGGTCGCCGGTGACGATCAGCGCGTCGGTGATCAGCTGGCGCACGGACTCACGGTATCCGGGCGAGTTCCTGTCTCTAAGCTGGCCCGTCGATGGGTGCCATTCTTGGCGCGCTCCGCTGCTAGTTCGAGCCCGGGGTGGCCCCCGGCTCAGAGGGTGTGGGCGAAGGTGGCTAGGTCGCGGGCCGAGGCGGCGTACACCTCGGGCAGGGCGCCCGGCAGCAGCAGGTCGCCGGCGTGGCAGGTGCCGTTGACGGTGCGGCTGTTGACGGTCACCCCGGCCCGGGCGAGCTTGCGGTAGTAGTCGAGTCCCTCGTCGCGCAGCGGGTCGAGCTCGTTGACCGAGATCACGTGGGGCGGCATGCCGGCAAGGTCGCCCACCGAGGCGTGCCAGGGCCAGGCCAGCGGGTTGGTGAGGTTGGCGCCGCCGGGGTCGTAGGCCTCCACGAAGTAGCCCATCACGTCGTTGGCGATGAAGTACCCGTCGTTCTCGTGCAGCGACGGCAGCTCCGGCGGCAGGCTGGCGTAGGCGCCCGATATGTAGGGGCACTGGGCGTACACCCCGTCGATCATGGCCAGACGGCCGTCCTGGCGGGCCTTGAGCGTGGTCGCCAGCGTCAGGTTGCCGCCGCCCGACTCGCCCGAGACCACCAGCTTCGACACACCGAGGTCGCCCCGGTGGGCGTGCATCCACTCCAGCGCGGCGGAGCAGTCGTTGAGGGCCGCGGGGAACGGGTGGCAGCCGAGCGCGCCGGCCGCGTTGCGGAACTCCACCCCCACGACCACCAGCCGGCGGGCGGCCAACTCGTCGCGCCAGCGCTGGTAGGAGGCGCCCGCCGCGGACAGGATCACCATGGCGCCGCCGTGGATGTGCAGGATCCCCGGGCACGGGCCACCGTCACCGGCCGGGCGGTGGATGTAGAGGCTGATGTCGTTGCCGTCGACGCCACTGATCACCTCGGTGCGCGACTCGACGCCCTCGGTGGGCGGCAGGCTCGCGAACAGGGCGTCGAAGGGCTGCTCGATTGCCAGCTCGCCCAGAGCAGCGAGGGCGCGGATGTCCTCGAGCGACGAATCGGCCGTGAGCGGCACCGGGCCGGACCGGCCGGCCAGCCCGAGCGGCTCGAGCGCGGCCGCCATCCGGGGGTCGCAGCGGGGGTCGGTGGCCAGGGTCATGCCGGGGTCTCCCAGCCGTCCGGGAAGATTGACTCTCGCGGCTGTCATCGTGTCCGTCATCGCCTGCTCCCTCTGGGTTCAGTCGGCCCGTGAGTGGGCCGAACCCTAACCGGCCGCCGCGGGTGAAGGCGCGCCCGGCTCCCCCGTGGAGGGTTGCCGGCCACTCGCAAGGCAGACTCGCCGCCGTGAGCAGACCCGGACACCGCATGGGTGAGCGGGAGTTCGTTCTGTTCATGGCCATGGTGGCCGCCATGTCGGCGCTGGCCATCGACATCCTGCTGCCCGCCTTCGCGCAGATGCGGCCCGCCTTCGGCCTCGACGACGACTCCACCGAGCTGTCCCTCACTATCACCCTGTTCCTGATGGGGACGGGCGTCGGCAACCTGTTCTACGGCCCGATCGCCGACGCGGTGGGGCGCAAACCGACGCTCGCTGGGGGCATGGCCCTCTACGGCGCGGCCGCCCTGACCTGTGCCCTGGCCCCGTCGCTGGGCGTGCTCTACGCCAGCCGGTTCGTGTGGGGGTTCGCGTCGGGCGGGTCGAGGACCCTCACCCAGGCCATCGTGCGGGACCGCTTCGCGGGCACGGCCATGGCCCGGGTGATGACCCTCATCCAGACCGCGTTCATGATCACCCCCATCCTCGCTCCGGTGCTCGGCAAGGCCCTGGTGGAGATCGGTTCGTGGCGCTGGGTGATGGTCTTCGGCGCGGTGATCGCGGTGGCGATTCTGACATGGTCGGTGCGCCTTGCCGAAACCCTGGACCCCGACCACCGCCGTCCCTTGAGCGTCAGGCCGGTGCTGGCCGGATTCCGCTCGGTCATGGGCGACCGGACCTCCCTCGGCTACACGCTGATGATCACTTTCGGCTTCGGTGCGTTCCTGTCCTTCCTGGCCAGCACCGAGCTGATCTTCGGTGAGGTGTACGGGCGCCCGGGGTGGTTCGTCCCGTACTTCTCGGCCTTCGGCGTGGCGTCCGCGCTGGTGGCGCTGGGCTGCAACCGGGTGCTCTACCGGGTGGAGGCCCGCCAGCTGGCGCTGGGCGCGGGCGCGGCCTTCGTCGCCATTTCGGCCGCCCTGTTCGCGGTGACCGTGGCCGGTGACGGCCTGCCTCCGTTCGGCCTGTGGATGGTGCTGTTCAGCCTGGCCAACGCCAGCTGCGTGGGGGTGTTCCCGACCGGGTTGAGCCTGGCTCTGGAGCCGATGGGGAAGATGGCAGGCACCGCGGCGGCGGTGATGGGGGCCTGTGGCTCGCTGGGCGGCTCGCTGCTGGCCTCGTTCACCGACCGGGCCATCGACGGCTCGGTGATGCCGATCGGCATCGCCTACTTCGCCTACAGCCTGATCGCGCTGGCGTTCCAGTTCTGGGCCCGGGGCGGCTCGCCGCAGTGAGCGGGCCGATGAGCCGCATGGGCGAGCGGGACGCGATGAACGGGACGCGATGAACGGGACGCGATGAACGGGACGATGAGCCGCATGGGCGAGCGGGAGTTCGTGCTGCTCATGGGACTGTTGACGGCGATGTCGTCGCTGGCCATCGACATCATGCTGCCCGCCTTTGCGCAGATGCGGCCCGCCTTCGGCCTCGACGACGACTCCACCCGGCTGTCCCTGACGGTGACCCTGTTCCTGATGGGGGCCGGGATCGGGCACCTGTTCTACGGTCCCCTGGCCGACGCGGTGGGGCGAAAGCGGGCCCTGGCCGGGAGTCTGGTGCTGTACGCCACAGCCGCTCTGGCGGCGGCGATGGCCCCGTCGCTGGGAGTGCTCTACACCAGCCGGTTGGTCTGGGGGTTCGCAGCCGCGGGACCCCGGATCCTGACCCAGGCCATCGTGCGCGACCGCTACGCGGGAACGGCCATGGCCCGGGTGATGACCCTCATCCAGGCCGTCTTCTTCATCGCGCCGATCGTGGCTCCCGTCCTCGGCAAGGGCCTGGGGGTGATCGGCTCGTGGCGCTGGGTGATGGCCTTCGGCGTGCTGACCGGGCTGGTGGCGCTGGTGTGGTCGTCGCGCCTCGACGAGACCCTCGATCCTGCCCACCGCCGGTCGCTGCGGCTGGGTCCGGTGGTGGCGGGCTTCCGGGCCGTGGTCTCCAACCGCACGTCGCTGGGCTACACGCTCATGGTCACCTTCGGCTTCGGGGCCTTCCTCGCCTACCTGGGCAGCACCGAGTTGATCTTCGGAGACGTGTACGACCGCTCGAGCTGGTTCGTGCCGTACTTCAGCGTCGCCGGCGTCCTTGCCGCCGCGGTGGCCTTGACCAGCAACCGGGTGCTGCACCGGGTCGAGGCCCGCCAGATGGTGCTCGGGGCCGGCATCGCCTTCACCGCGTCCTCTGCCGCGCTGTTCGCGGTGACGGTCGCAGCTGACGGCCTGCCCCCGTTCGGAGTGTGGCTGGCCCTGTTCACCCTGTGCAACGCCGTTCACGTGGCGGTGTTCCCGTCCGGGGTGAGCCTGGCTCTGGATCCGATGGGCGAGATGGCCGGCACGGCCGCGTCGACGCTGGGGGTCAGCACCTGGATGCTCGGGTCGCTGCTGGCCTCGTTCACCGACCGGGCCATCGACGGCTCGGTGATGCCGATCGGCGTGGCCTACTTGACCTACACCGCGATCGCGCTGGCGGCCCAGCTCTGGGCCCGCGGCGGCTCCGCAGTCCAGGACTAGGCGGCGCCGCCCGGCTCACTGCTGCTGTTGCTGCTGTTGCTGGCTTTGCTGGGGCCAGTTCGGGGCTGTGGACGTCCTGACTTCGGGACGGGCCCGCGGGCGTGCGGGCGCTTCAGCGGGCGGGTCCTCGGTCTGCCTTCCGATGACTACCTCGGCATCCACGTCGGCAGTGCCCGAGCCCATGAAGGCGCCCCGCACCGGCGGCACGTCGCCGTAGTCGCGCCCGCAGCCGATGACCACGTGGCGCTCCCCGACCGGGCCGCCGTTGGTCGGGTCGAGCGCCCACCAGCCCGAGCCGGGCAGGGCGACCTCGATCCAGGCATGGGTCTGCACCGTCACGACTTCGGCCGTCTCGGACTCGGGGTTGGCCGACGTCTCGTCGGCCGCGAACAGGTACCCCGATACGTAGCGGGCCGGCACCCCGGCACTGCGCAGCATGCCGAGGGCCAGGTGCGCGAAGTCCTGGCACACGCCCGCCCCTCCCTCCAGCAGCTCCGCCAGCGAGACGCCGATGTCGGTGGCGCCCTGCTCGTAGCTCAACGCCCCTCGCACGTCGTCCACCACCGCGGCCACCATCTCCGGCACGGATGCGGCTCCCGCCACCGCGCCTGCGGCCCGCTGCGAGACGGCGTCGCCGGGGAGCCAGTCGACGTGCTGGGACGGTTCCAGGAACTCGAGGTGCTCCAGCTGGAAGCCGGCGTCATCGAGCGCCGGGACGGCCGGGACCTCGGCCGGCTGGGGCCGGGCCGCGGTCTCCACGGCCGCCTCGGCCAGCAGCTCCAGTCCGGTGTGGGGCGTGCGGATGCCGAGATGCTCCACCACCGTGCCCCAGTAGTCGACTACCGAGAGCACCTGGAGCGGCGGCTGCGATGTCAGCCGGTACGACAGCACTCGCTGGTGATCGTCGTCGCGGGGCCGCACCCGCACCTCGTTCTGGCACTCGGTCACGGGCTCGGAGTAGCGGAAGTGCATCCTGTACGAGATTCCGAGCCTCATCGCGCCCCTTCGCCCCCGCGAGCCTCGCCGGGGCGGACGTACTGGGCTTGCACCGTGGCCATGGCCAGGGGCGGCACGATGCCGGCGTGCACGTCGCCGGCCAGTTCGGTGAGCTGCCCGGCGAAGTCCTGCAGGGTCGCCACTGGGGCGGAGGCCATGGCCTCCTCGACCTCGCCGAGCTCCAGGCGGGCTCGCAGCAGTGCCGCCTTGCGGCGGGCGCGGTCCAGCGCGGCGGACTTCGCCCCCAGGCCGGTGAGGCCCTCCTCGGCCCGGCCGAGGCAGGTCAGCACCGAGCGGGGCAGGTCCGGGGCATGCAGCAGGTAGCGCACCACGCCGTGGGGGTCTGGGGCGTTGCCGTGCTGGCGGTGGTACGCCTGCAATGAGCTGGTGAGCCGCAGCATCCGGGTGGCGTCCATCACCCCCCGGGCGTCGGAGTGGGTGGCCTCGAGCAGGCCCACCGTGAAGATCGACCGCTCCAGCATCCGGCCGACGACCACGAAGGCGTGCCCCTCGTCTCGCCGCATGCCCTCGTTGAGGATTCCGGAGATGGCCAGGCAGGCCCGCCGGACCATCAGCAGCACCTCGTGGAGCCCGGCCGGTGAGGCGCCGGCGTGGCCAAGGAACGGGAACCTGAGGTAGAGGCCGTTGGCCTCCTCCCACAGCTCGATCGGTATCCGGTCCCGGACCGACCGCAGGTTCTCGCGGACCGCGACGACGGCCGACACCACCGATCCGGGATTGTCGGTGTCGGAGAGCAGGAAGGCCACCAGCTGCGGCTGGCTTTCCAGCGGACCGACCGCCTCCAGCTCCTCCTGCAGGCCGAGGGTCCTGACCATCAGCTCGCCCTCGGCCCGGGCCTCGTCGGCCCGCAGGTGGGTGATCGAGTTGGCCGCGTAGTTGAGGCATCTGGACGTGGTCTCGGCCCGCTCCAGGTAGCGGCCCGTCCACAGCAGCGCCTCGGCGTGGCGGGCCAGGATCATGGCGCACTCCAGGGCAAGGCCCCGCTCGTCCGGTACGCGAGCGTCGCTGTCATGGCGTCTCGGGGGCCAGGATCCAGGTGTCCTTGGAGCCCCCGCCCTGGGAGGAGTTGACGATGAGCGACCCCCGGCGCATGGCCACCCGGGTTAGCCCGCCGGGGAAGACCTGGGTCCGCTCGCCGGTCAGCACGAAGGGCCGCAGGTCGAGATGGCGGGGCTCGAGGCGGTCATCGGCGATCGACGGCACCGTGGACAGCTGCACCAATTCCTGGACGATCCAGTCGCGGGGCTCAGCCTCGATCGTGGCCCGGGCCTCGTCCAGTTGCTGCTCGGTGGCGTGAGGGCCGATCAGCACGCCGTAGCCGCCGGACTCGCCGACCGGCTTGGCCACCAGCTCGTCGAGCCGGCCCAGAGCCTCGCGCCGCTGGTCGGGGTCCCACATCAGGTAGGTCGTGACGTTGTCGATGATGGGCTCGGCGCCGAGGTAGTACCTGATCAGATCGGGCACGTACGGGTACACGCCCTTGTCGTCGACGACGCCATTGCCGAGCGCGTTGCACACCGTGACGGTCCCGGCCCGCAGCGCGCCGAGCAGCCCGGGCACGCCCAGGGTCGAGTCGGGCCGGAAGGCCACCGGATCCAGGAAGTCGTCGTCGATGCGCCGGTAGATGACGTCCACCTTCACCAGGCCCTCGATGGTGCGGGTGTACACGTGATGGCCGTCGACGACCAGATCCCTGCCCTCCACCAGCTCCACGCCCATCGAACGGGCCAGGAAGGCGTGCTCGAAGTAGGCGGAATTGAAGATGCCCGGGGTCAGCACCACGATGTGGGGATCGTCCTCGCCTCCGGGGGCCATCGACTCCAACGTGGAGCGCAGCATCTGGCCGTACTGCTCAGTGGGCTGCACGGCGTGGTCGTAGAAGAGCCAGCTGCAGGCCTTGGCCATGGCCGCCCGGTTCTCGATCACGTAGGAGATGCCGCTGGGGCTGCGCAGGTTGTCCTCGAGGACCCGGTAGCGGCCGTCGGCGGCCCGCACCACGTCGATCCCGGCCACGTTGCAGTGGGCGGAGTGGGGCACCGCGATGCCCATGGCGTTGCGTTCGAAGCCCTGCGACGACATCACCAGCCAGCGGGGCACCACCCCGTCGGCGACGGCGGCCGCGCCGCCGTTGTAGAGGTCGGCCAGGAAGTAGTTGAGGGCTGCGACCCGCTGGGTCAGGCCCCGGGCCAGCTCCTCCCACTCGGCTGCGGCGACGAGCCGGGGGAACAGGTCCATGGGCCAGATGCGCTCGGTGCCCTCCTCCTCGCTGTAGACGGTGAAGGTGATCCCCTGGCGGCGGAACTCGTCGGCGACGAGCTTCTCGAGTCGCTTGATCTCGTCGACGTCGAGTTCCCGGAACCGTTCGACGATGCGGCTGTAGGTGTCGCGCACCGACCCGTCGGCGTCGAACGCCTCGTCGTACGCGCCGCCCGGTTGGTACCGGTCGAGCAGCCCACTCTCCGGCTTCGGCGACAGGTCGACCACGACCAGCCATCGTAGATCACGGCCCGGACCGCTCCAGTGGCGCGGCCGAAGCCCTGTCTCCGTTCTTGACGGAGTTGTGCCGCTCTGGTGCGGTCAACTACGTCAAGAACGGGCAGAGCGGCCACAAGCGGGCAGTCCCGGGCGCCGGTGCCGCTGGCCCCGGTAGCTTGGCCGACCATGACCAACCTGGAAGTTCAAGAGTCGATACTCGAGACGGTCAGCGACGGCGAGCCTCTGGCTGTGCCCCGGATGCGTCTCGCTTCGGGCGGGCCGCACCCGCTGATCGTGATGTTCATGGACAAGCCCGGCATCCGGGAGGCCCTGCGAGCCTTCGGGCGGCGCCTGGCCGGCCACGGCTACGACGTGATCCTGCCGGACCTCTACCACCGCCACGGACGGATGATCGGCTACGGCCCGGCCGAGCTGGCCGCCGACCCCGGCGCCGGCGACGAGTTGATGTCGCTGCTGATGTCGCTGACCGACGACGGCATCCAGAACGACCTCGACGCGGCGCTGGAGGCGGTGGCCGCCGACCGGCCGGCAGCGTCGCTGGAGCCGGCCGGCTGCATCGGCTTCTGCTTGGGGGCGCGGGCCGTGTTCCGCACCATGATGCGCCTGCCCGACCAGTTCAAGGCGGGCGCGATGTGGCATCCGTCGTTCCTGGTGGACGGCGAGCCCGACTCGCCCCACCTGACCGCGGGCGAACTGGCGGGCTCTCTCTATGCCGGCTTCGGCGAGGCCGACAAGATGATGAGCGTGGCCAGCATGCAGCCGTTCATCGAGGCGGTCTCCGACCTCGGCGACCGGGTGACCGTCGACATACTGCCCGGCGCCGACCACGCCTACACCTGGCCGGACGCGCATTCGTACAACGAGGCCGCCGCCGAGCGGGCCTGGTCCCAGTCGCTGGCCCTGTTCGGAGAGGTGCTGGCCCCAGCCGGTGGCTGACCCTTACGTCAAGTACCAGACCGTCGACGACCTACGGCGGCGGGCTCGTCGGCGGACCCCTCTGTTCGCCTGGGAGTACCTCGACAGCGGCGAGGGCGACGAGCGGGCCAGCGCCCGCAACGTCGAGTCCCTCCAGCGCGTGGTGCTGACGCCGCGGTTCCTCAAGGGCGAGCTGGAGCCGGACGTCGGCACCGAGTTGTTCGGGGTCCGCTGCTCGCTGCCGGTGGCGATCGCCCCGGTGGGCCTGACCGGGCTGATCTGGCCCGGCGCAGACGTGGCTCTGGCCGAGACCGCGGCCCGGTGCCGGATCCCCTACGTGGCCAGCACGGTCAACACCGCAGACGTGGCGGATGTGGGACCGCGGGCGGGCGACATGGGCTGGTTCCAGCTCTACCCGCCGAGGGACATCGGCGTCCGCGACGACCTGCTGCACCGGGCGGCGGACGCCGGCTTCCACGTCCTGGTGGTGACGGCCGACGTGCCGGCCCGGGCCCGCCGGGAGCGCCAGACCCGGGAGCGGGTCTCGATGCCTCCCCGCATCACGCCCCGCCATGTGACCCAGGCCGCGCTCCGGCCGGCGTGGACGCTAGGGCTGCTGCGCAACGGCCTGCCCCGGTTCCACACCCTGGAGCGCTACGTGGACCGGGCCACGCTGCGGGAGTTGGCCGGCTTCGTCGGGGCCAGCCTGGGCGGCACCCTGTCGTGGGACTACCTGGCCGAGACATGCGAGCTGTGGCCGGGACCGGTGGTGGTCAAGGGGATCCTCCATCCCGACGACGCCGAGCGTTGTGTGGATACCGGTGCCGACGCGGTGGTGGTGTCCAACCACGGCGGCCGCCAGCTCGACGCTGCGCCCGCCGCCATCGAAGCCCTCGGGCCTGTCGTGGAGCGCATCGGGGGCCACGTGCCGGTGCTGTTCGACGGCGGCGTGCGCAGCGGACTAGACATCGCCCGGGCGTTGGCGCTGGGAGCCGACTTCACGCTGTCGGGCCGGGCCTTCATGTACGGCCTGTGCGCCCTCGGATCCGGCGGCGCCGGATTCGTCGCCTCGATGTTCGAGCAGCAGTTGACCACCGTCATGCACCAACTCGGCTGCCAGCGCCTAGAGGAGCTACGCGACCGCGACCCCCGCTTCGCCGCGGCCTGACCGCGGTGCAGAGACATCGCCGCTCGGCTACGGGCCGAGGGCGGTGATCGGAGCCACGCCGACACCGTCGGCACGCATGTGGGGCCGGCCAGTCGAAGTGACGACAACCAGCGCCTTCGGCGGTCCCACGGCACCCGGGTCCACCCGGTCCCGCAGCGCCAGCAACGAATCAGCGGCCGCGTCCACCGAGTCCGGCGCGCCGAGCTTCACCTCCAGTGCAATCCATCTGCCGTCGTCACGCTCCACGACGGCGTCCACCTCGAGCTTGGACTTGTCGCGGTAGTGGAACACGGCGGCCCGGCAGGCCTGGGCATAGACCCGCAGATCTCGCACAACCATCGACTCGAAGAGCAGACCCAGAGCGGCCCTGTCGCCGAAGAGCGAGTCGGCGCCGGCGCCTATCGCCGCGGCTGCCAGCGAGGGATCGACCAGGTGGTGCTTGGGCGCGCTTCGCAACGGCGTGCGCGACAGCAGCCGAGCGCTCCAAGCCGGTTGGGCCTCATACACGAAGATGCTGTCCAGCGCATTCAGGTAGGCGCTCACGGTCGGGCGGGTCGCCGACTGGCCCTCTCCCATGTCGGACTGCAGAGTTCTGCTCGTCGCCTCCGACGCGCTGTTGCGAGCGAGTGAGGCGAGCAGCCGGCGGACACCGCGCCGGTCGTGACGCACGCCGCTCGCCGCGGCCACATCGACCCGGCAGATCTCGTCGAGGTAGTCGCGTGCGAACTCCTGGGCGTCTGCGGGCGCCATGCGCTGCGTGAGAGGCCAGCCGCCCCGCAGCAGCCAGTCGATGACATTGCGAAGCTCGTCGACCGCGTCGGGGCCGTCGCTCGGCCGTGGACGGTACTCGGCTTCGAAGTCGCCGTCGAACAGCCGCCGCAGGCTCACCGTGCCGTTGGAGGCGCCGCTCTCCCACAGCGTCATCGGACGCATCCGTATCCGCCCCATCCGCCCGGCGCCCGAGTGCGTGATGATGTAGTCGCTGGGCTGGGCCGACGCCGACAGTATGAACTGCCCCGGTCTTCGCATGCGGTCGCCGGCTCGTCTCACCTGATCCCACAGCCCCGGCACGAGCGGCCACTCGTCCAGCAGCATGGGATGCGGCCCCTCCAGCAGCGGCAGTGTCTGTTGCGCGGCGTGAGCACGGGCGGTGGCGTCCTGATCGAACAGGACCTCGCTCGCCGCGAACTGCTGCGATGTCGTAGTCTTCCCGCAACCACGGGCGCCCTCCACGAGCACCACCGGCAGGGCGCGAAGCTTGTCGGCGATCTGCCCGTCCACCACACGCGGCATGTAGTCACCGCGGTCAGCCATCACGCCATCATAGCCCTGAAGCCCGCTGTTTTACATTTTGGCTCTGAATGATCTGACATCTTGGCGAAGAACCATCGAGCAAGATGGCACGCGCTGACCACCAGCCACTCAAGAGAAACCTCAAGCGGGCGACCAAGCGCGGCAAGGCCAGATGGCCGCTCCGTCGAAACGGTGCATAATACGGTGCATGCACAGGACGAACGTCTACTTGACCGAGGGCCAGACCCGGTACTTGGATGCTCGCGCCGATGCCACGGGCACAACCCGCAGCGCTGTCCTGCGGGACATTATCGATGACGCCGCGTCCCGGCCTGTCGTGCTCGACGAGGAGGTCACGCGAGCATTCGCAGCGCTGGCAGAAGAATATGCCGAGGTGTCCGCCCGACTGTTCGCCAACGATCCAGACCTCAGCGTCGACCCTCTCTCGGGCGGCCACTGAGGGCATCACGCCCGTGACCGTCTGCCGCGCAACCGCCGAACCGCCGCTCGGTCCAAGCTCATCGAGATGAGTTTCATGTCTTCTAGCGTTGTATCGTGACAGTTACCCCCTAGGGTAAGGGCCGTGGAGGTTGTAGTGCTGTCCGATCCAGCCCAGACGCCCACGGGAGGACTGCGGTGACACCCATCCGACGTCCCTCCAAGGAGACCGCACGCCTCGGTGACGAGATATACGAGCGCGACATCAGGCCGCGGATCGAGGCGGATCACCACGGCGAGTACGTCGCCATCGACGTCGACAGCGGAAGCTGGGCTGTCGCCGACACCATCCTCGCCGCGGCCGAGCGGCTGCGGGAGCAATCCCCAGACGTCCATGATGTCTGGTCCCTAAGGGTCGGATTCCGGGCGTTGCATCACTTCGGAGGGCGTCCCTTGCGGAGAACCAAGTGATCGAGGGCGCGGTCAAGCAGGCCAGCAGGCGCCTTGAGGTGGTCGCACTCGACCTGTCCGGCTCGCTCGATGAGGTGCTAGCGCGCGTCGACTGCGTCGCGACGAGGGTTCAGGAGCAGGTGGTGATGCACCGGGGACTGCCCTTCGATGTGAAGATCCCCAATGTGGAAACCACTGAGGCGCTGCACCAAGCCGAGTCTGGAGCCGGCCTCTCCGAGTACACCACCCTTGAAGAACTGAAGACCGCGCCGCGGTGAACCATGCGCCTGCTGGCGACCAGCCCCTTCGATAGCTGAGCGCCGCTTCTCCGCAGTCTGAGGCCGATGTCACGCCTGCTATAGTCCGGTGCCGGAGCGCCTCCCCTTGTCCGGTTGAAGGCTTCCACTGACGTGGGAAGGGATGGGGTCAGGTCGCGGACATCGAGGCCGTGACCGTGCCTAGGCCTTCTATCTCGGCCACCAGCTCTTCGCCCGGGGCTATGGGGCGCATGGGGCACATCGAGCCGGTCATGATGCACTCGCCGGCCCGCAGGGGGGTGCCGAGGTCGCACATGGCGTCGGCCAGCCACACGACAGAGTTCAACGGGTTGCCCAGGCAGGCCGCGCCCGAGCCGGTGGCAGCCTCCTCGCCGTTGACGGTGAGCTGCATCTCCACCCGGCGGAGATCCACGGCTCCCAGCGGCACCGGGCGGGTTCCCAGCACGTAGAGGCCGGCGCCGGCGTTGTCGGCGATCATGTCGGCGATGGTGATGTCCCAGCCGGCGATGCGGCTGTCGACGATCTCCAGCGCGGGCAGCACACAAGCGGTAGCGCTGATCACGTCCACCACGGTGTGCCGGCCCCTGTCCAGGTCGGCTCCTAGCACCACGGCCGCCTCGACCTCGACCCGCGGCTCGATCAGACCGGCGTCGCCGATGTCGGCGCCGTCGGTGCGGCACCTGTCGGCGAACAGCACACCCCAGATGGGCTCGTCCATGCCGAGCTGGGCCTGGACCGCGGGGTTGGTCAGCCCCACCTTGTGCCCGCTGATCCGCCGGCCGGCGGCCAGCCAGTGCTCGGTGTTCAGCTGCTGCACCGCGTAGCCAGCAGCGGGTCCGGCCGCAGCGCCCAGCAGGCCCCGCACGGGCTCGCAGGCCACGCCGTCGACCAACGCCGTCCGCAGCCGCTCGGCCGCCGCCGCAAGGGCAGACTCAGGCGGTCCAGTCACTCGCCCTAGACGTACTGGGCGGCACCAGTCTCACTCGCCGTGGACGTACTGGGCGGCACCAGTCTCACTCGCCGTGGACGTACTGGGCGGCACCAGTCTCACTCGCCGTGGACGTATTGCCAGCCGAAGCGGCCTTTTATGCAGAGGTGTCCGCTGGTCACCGAATGGTCGGCGGGCGAGGTGACCTTCACGATGCGCTCGTCCTGCACGTGCAGGTCGAGGTTGCAGCCCACACCGCAGTAGGAGCACACCGTGCGGGTGACGGTCTGGTCCTCAGGACGCCACTCCCCCACCTGGCGCAGGTCGTACTCGGTCTTGAACTGGAGGGCGCCGGTGGGGCACACCCCCACGCAGTTGCCGCAGTACACGCAGGCCGAGTCGGGCAGGGTCACGTCGAACTCGGTGGAGATCCGGGCGTCGAAGCCCCGGCCGGCCACCGCGATGGCGAAGGTGTGCTGGGCGTCGTCGCCGCAGGCCTCCACGCACTTGTAGCACAGCACGCACTTGGAGTAGTCCCGGATGTAGAGCTCGTCCTGGACCTTGACCGGCTCCTCGACCCGCTCGACCGGATGGTCCTCGTCGCCGTAGCGGTCGGGGTCGGCGCCGTACGTCTCCATCCAGTGGTGCAGATCGTCTGCCTGGCTCAGGTCCACGCCCGAGCCCAGGAACTCGAGCACCATCCGGCGGCTGTGGCGCACCCGGGGGGTGTCGGTCTGGACGACCATCCCCTCCTCGGCGGGCCGCGAGCACGACGGCACCAGCGCCCGGGACCCCTCCAGCTCCACCACGCAGACCCGGCACACGTTGACCGGAGTCAGGTTCTCAGCCCAGCACAAAGTCGGCGTGTCGATGCCGGCCTCGACGCAGGCAGCGTGGATGGTGGAGCCCTCCCCCACCTCGACGGGCCGGCCGTCGATGGTGATGGTGACCGCGGTCTCGGTGATCGTCGTATCGGTCATCGGGAGGGCGCCGACGCTATCAGGCCCAGGTCCAGCGCGGAGCGGACGGCCGAGGCCGCGGTGTGGCCCAGGCCGCAGATGGAGGCGTCCACCATGACCTCGGCCATGTCGTCGATCAGGGCCCGGCGGGCGGGCGACAGCGAGCCCCGCCTCTGCATCTGCACCAGCGTCTCGTGCTGGCGCACCGCGCCGACCCGGCACGGCACGCACTGCCCGCACGACTCGTCCCGGAAGAACTCGGCGATGCGCACCACCACGTCGGTCATGTCGTCCGTCGTGTCGAAGGCCATCACCACGCCCGAGCCGAGGGTGGTGCCCGCGGCCCGGGTGTCCTCCAGCGTCAGCGGCAGGCCGAGCGAGTCGGGCCCGACGAACGATCCGGCCGCGCCGCCCATCAGCACGGCCTGAAGCTCGCCATTGCCGGCGACCCCGCCCGCGATCTCCAGCAGGTCGCCCAGCGTCGTGCCGAACGGCACCTCGTAGAGGCCAGGCCGCCCGACCTTGCCCGACAGGCACAGCAGCTTGGTGCCCGGCGACCGTTCGGTCCCCCGGGTCCGGTAGGCGTCGGGGCCCTCGAGGATGATGTCGAGGACGTTGAGCAGGGTCTCGGGATTGTTGATGGCGGTTGGCTCGCCGAACAGGCCGTGAGTGGTGGGGAACGGCGGCTTGTTGCGGGGCTCCCCCCGGAACCCCTCCAGCGAGTTGAACAGCGCGGTCTCCTCGCCGCAGATGTAGGCGCCCGCCCCCCGCCAGATGGCGATGTCGAAGTCGTGGCCGGTGCCGGCCGCGTCACCGCCGAGCAGCCCCGCGGCCCGGGCCGCGTCGATGGCGCCCTGGAGGCGGGCGGTGGCCAGCGGGTACTCGCCCCGGATGTAGATCCAGCCGTTGGTGGCGCCGGTGGCCAGCCCGGCGATGGTCATGGTCTCGACCACCGCGAACGGGTCTTGCTCCATGACGATGCGGTCCTTGAACGTGCCCGGCTCGGACTCGTCGCAGTTGGCTACCACGTGCTTGGGCCGCCCGGTCTCGGCGGCCACGGCCCGCCACTTGATGCCGGTCGGGAAGGCCGCCCCGCCCCGTCCTGACAGCCCCGAGGCGGCCACCGCCTCCAGGACCGCCTCGGCGCCCATCTCGCCGGCCCGGCGCAGGGCCACATAGCCGCCGTGGGCGAGGTAGGACTCCAGCGACTCGGGGTCGGCTGTGCCGAGGCGGCGCAGCAGGCGTAGCGAGGAGTCGCCGGCCTGGGGCAGTTCGAAGGGCTCGTCGTCGGCGGGCACATAGTCGGGTCGGCCCCCGGACCCCTGCACGAACAGCGCCGGGGCCCGTTCGCACTGGCCCAGGCACGGCCCCAGGTGCACATGGCTGCCCGACGCCCTTACCGAGGCGGCCAGGTCGTCGTAGCCCGCGATCTGGCAGGCCGCGTCGACGCACACATGGAAGGTGTCGCCGTCGTGGCCGGGGGGCTCGGTGCGGAACAGGTCGTAGAAGGTGGCCACCCCGAAGGCCTCGGCCGGGGGCACGTCCAGTACCTCGGCCACGTAGTTGATGCCGCCGGGGCTGATCCAGCCGACCGCGTTCTGCAGGGCGTGCAGCGCGGGCAGCAGGAAGTGGCGGCGCTCCCGGCGCCGGGACCTTCCCGACGTGTAGAGCCGTTCGGTCTCCGGCTGCACCACCGGCTCGACGCCCCTGGCGCGCAGCGCGGCGTCGACCGCGGCCACTTCGGGCCCAGTGGCGCGGTCCGCGCCGAGATAGATGTCGGTCATGCGCCCAGAGGCCGAGCGGGGATTAGTTCATCCTCGCGGGACGCCGAGCGAGGCCCCTGGGCCCAGCGGCTCGTGAGCGCAGCGAACAAGAGCGGAAGGCACGGCCCGAGCGGCCCGTGAGCGCAGCGAACAAGAGCGGGAATGACACCGCTGCAACGCGACAAGCTTCTTCCGTTTCGCGCTTGCATCAGGCGGGGGCGTGCTCCGGTTCGAGCTTGGAGATGCGGATGGCGGCCGCCTTGAATTCTGCCGTACCCGAGCGCGGGTCCCACTCGTCGTTGGTCAGCACGTTGGCGTCCACCAGCTCGGGGAAGTGGAAGGTCGTGAACGTGAGGCCGGCGGGGATGTCGGGCTGCAGGCGCACGTCCATCTCCACCGATCCTCGGGGCGAACTGACTAGCACCCGCTCCCCGTCGGCCACGCCCAGCGCGGCCGCGTCGGCCGGGTTGACGTCGATGGCGTCGCCGTAGCGGATGGGGGAGGCATAACCGCCCGACTGCACCCCGGTGTTGTAGGAGTCGAGCGCCCGGCCGGTGGTGAGCCGCAGCGGGAACTCGTCGCTGAGCTTCTCCTTGGGCGGGGCGTGGTGGGTGATGCTGAACGGCGCCGGGTCGTGGCCCTCCAGGTCGTCGGCCCACAGCCAGGCATGCAGGAACTCCGAGCCCGGATCGTCCTCACTGTTGCAGGGCCACTGGAGCCCGCCGGAGGCCTCCAGGCGCTCCCACGACATGCCGGCGTGCATGGGCGACAGCGACCGCATCTCGTCCCACAGCTCCTGGGAGCTGGGGTGGCCCCAGTCGACGCCGAGACGGCGGGCGAGATCGCCGATGATGTCGATGTCGTGGCGGGCCTGGCCGGGCGGCGGAACCGCGGGCCGGACCCGCTGAACCCGCCGCTCGCTGGAGGTGACCGTGCCCTCGGACTCGGCCCACGCCACCGAGGCGGGCAGCACCACGTCGGCCATCTCCGCGGTGCGGGTCATGAAGATGTCCTGCACCACCAGGATGTCGAGTCCGGCCAGCAGCTTGCGGGCGTGCTCGACGTCGGCCTCGGAGTCGGCCGGGTTCTCGCCGATCACGTAACAGGCCCGCAGCTCGCCGGCCTCCATGGCCTCGAACATGAGCGTCAGGTGCTTGCCGGGCACGCCGTTGAGCTCGGTGCCGTAGGCGGCCTCGAACTTGGCCCGCACCTCGTCGTCGGCCACGTCCTGGAAGCCGGGGAACTTGTTGGGTATGGCGCCCATGTCGCCGCCGCCCTGCACGTTGTTCTGTCCCCGCAGCGGGCAAAGACCCGAGCCCCACCGGCCGACATGGCCGGTGAGCAGGGCCAGGTTGCACAGCGACACCACGTTGTCGACCGCGTTGTGGTGCTCGGTGATGCCCAGGGTCCACAGGATCTGGGCCTTGGGCGCGGCGGCGTAGGCGTGGGCCATGTCGCGGATGGCCCCGGCCGGCACGCCGGTCTGGGTGGCGGCCCAGTCGAGGGTGTACGACTCGACGTGGGCCGCGTAGGCGTCGAAGCCCTCGGTGGCATGGGCGATGAAGTCGGGGTTGTGGAGCCCGGCGTGGATGATCTCGCGCCCCATGGCGTTGGCCAGCGCGATGTCGGTGCCCACCGACAGTCCCAGCCAGCGGTCGGCGAACTTGGCCGACGAGGTGCGGCGGGGGTCGATGGCGTACATGCGGGCGCCGTCGGCGAGGGCCTTGAGCACATGGTGGAAGAAGATGGGGTGGGCCTCACGGGCGTTGGAGCCCCACAGCAGGATGACGTCTGCCTGCTCGACCTCCGCGTACGACGAGGTCCCGCCTCCCGCTCCGAACACTGTCGCCAGACCGACGACGGAGGGAGCGTGTCAAGTTCGGTTGCAGGAGTCGATGTTGTTCGACCCGATGACGGTGCGGATGAACCTCTGGGCGGCGTAGTTCATCTCGTTGGTGGCCTTGGAGCAGCTGAACATGCCGAAGCCGCCGGGCCCGAAGCGGTCGAGCACGGCCCGGAACCCGTCGGCGGCCCGGTCGAGGGCCTCGTCCCAGGTGGCGTTGCGCAGCCGCCCGTTGTCGCGCACCATCGGAGTGGTCAGCCGCGGCAGCCGCTTGTCGTAGGACTTTCCGCCCATCGAGGTCCTTCCTGAAGTCGTAGCTCTAACGATAGGTATCGAACGATGCTGTCTGCCGACTCGGGTGCCCCTCAGCCGAGTGAGAGTGTCTCCCGGGCCTGGTCCGGGGTCTGGACCCGGCCCCCCATGGCCTCCACCACCTCGCGGGCCCGGTTCACGAGGTCGGCGTTGGAGGCGAAGACGCCGCGGGCCAGGTACAGGTTGTCCTCCAGCCCGACCCTGATGTGGCCGCCGAGCAGCATGGCCTGGGCCACCCACGGGATCTGCTGGGCCGACAGCCCGAAGGTGGTGAACTCGGCGCCGGCCGGCAGCAGGTGCGTCAGTGCGGTCAGCAGGCCGACGTCGTTGGGCATGCCGTAGGGGATTCCGGTGCAGAGCTGGATCCAGGGCGGGTCGGCGATGAGACCCTCGTCCACGAGGGTGTTGGCCAGCCACAGGTGGCCGGTGTCGAAGATCTCCAGCTCAGGCTTGACCCCGATCTCTCGCACCCGCTTGGCCATGTCGCGGATCATGTTGGGGGTGCTGACGTACACCTGGTGGCCCTCGCCGAAGTTGAGGGTGCCGCAGTCGATGCTGCACATGTCGGGCCGCAGGGCCTCGACGTGGGCGAGGCGCTCGAAGCCGCTGACCAGGTCGGTGCCGTCGGGCCCGAAGTCGAAGGGGTCGGGGTCGCCGATCAGCAGGTCGCCGCCCATGCCGGCGGTGGTGTTGATGATCACGTCGGGGTTGGCCGCCCTCACCTGCTCCAAGGCCTGGCGGTAGAGGTCCACGTCGCGGGTGCCCTTGCCGGTGGCCGGATCGCGCACATGCATGTGGACGATGGCCGCACCGGCGTCGGCCGCCTCCAACGCCGCGGTGGCGATCTGGGTGGGCGTGATGGGCAGGTCGGGATGCTTGCCCGCGGTGTCCCCCGCACCGGTCACCGCGCAGGTGATGATCGGGTTGCGGTTCACTTGGGCAACCCTACCGTTCCCGGCGCGTCCGGGGGTGCTTGAGTGGCTACGGTGGACGGGCCATGAGATGGTCGAAGCTGTTCGTCCCGACGCTGCGCGACGCGCCTGCCGACGCGGAGGCGGCCAGCCACAAGCTGCTGGTGCGGGGCGGGTTCATCCGCCAGCTCCACGCCGGCCACTACTCGCTGCTGCCGCTGGGGCTGCGGGTGCACGACAAGGTCGAGAACATCGTGCGCCGGGGCATGGAGGAGATCGGCGCGCAGGAGTTCCTGCTGCCGGCCATGCACCCAGCGTCGATCTGGCAGCGCTCGGGGCGCTGGGACTCGGTCGGACCCGAGATGTTCCGGCTCCAGGACCGCAAGGAGGCCGACCTCGCCCTCGGGATGACCCACGAGGAGGTGTTCAGCGAGATCTCCAGGGAGATCACGTCGTACCGGTCGCTGCCCCAGATCTGGTACCAGATCCAGTGGAAGTTCCGCGACGAGCCCCGGCCCAAGTCGGGCCTGCTGCGGGTGCGGGAGTTCGCCATGAAGGACAGCTACTCCTTCGACCTCGACGACGCCGGGCTGGACCACGCCTTCGAGGTCCATCGGGAGGCCTACATCCGGACCTTCCAGCGGCTGTCGCTCGACGCGATCGCGGTTCAGGCGTCGTCGGGCATGATGGGCGGCACCGGGTCGGTCGAGTTCATGGTGCCCTCCCCCGCCGGTGAGGACGACATCGCCCGCTGTAGCGGCTGCGGCTACGCGGCCAATGTGGAGAGGGCCACCTCGGCGCTTGCGCCGGTCGACGACGGCGACTCCAGCGCCGACCTTGTGCGGTTCCCGACGCCGGGGGTGCGCACCATCGCCGCGCTGGAGACGGTCGAGGGCGGCGTGCCCGCCCACCGCCAGATCAAGACCATGGTCATGATGCTGGACGGCGCGATGACGCTGGCCCTGGTGCGGGGCGACCACCAGCTCAACCTCCAGAAGCTGGCCGACGGCACCCGGGCGGTCGACATCCGCCCGGCCGAGCCGGCCGAGACCCTGGAGCGCCTGGGCGCCCACCCCGGCTCACTGGGAGCGGTCGGTGTGCAGGGCCTGCGGATCGTGGCCGACCACGCCCTGCGGGGGCGGCGCAACCTGGCCACCGGCGCCAACACCGACGACTGGCACTACTCCGGCGTGGACGTCGACCGGGACATCTCGGTGGACGAGTGGCTCGACCTGCGGGAGGTGTCGGCCGGGGAGCCGTGCGTCAACTGTGGCCGGCCCCTGGAGGTGGTGCGCTGCATCGAGACCGGCCACATCTTCAAGCTGGGCCGCCGCTACGCCGAGGCCATGGGAGCCACCGTGCTGGACGCCGACGGGGTGGAGCGCACCATCACCATGGGCTCCTACGGCATCGGCATCGGCCGGGCCATGGCCGCGGTGGCCGAAGTGCACCACGACGACCGGGGCCTGATCTGGCCGGCGGCAGTGGCGCCCTACGAGGCGGTGATCACGGTGGCCAGCATGCGCGACGACGACGCGGTCGCCGCGGCCGAGCAGATCTACGGCGACCTGCGGGTGCGGGACGTGGAGGTGCTGCTGGACGACCGCGACGCCCGGGCCGGCGTCAAGTTCGCCGACAGCGAGCTGGTCGGCATCCCGTGGCGGATCACCGCGGGCCGTGCGGTGGCCGACGGCGAGGTCGAGCTGACCGAGCGGGCCACGGGTGACACGCAGCGGGTCGGGATCGAGGATGCCGTGGCCGAGGTGGCAGCCCGGCTGGCGGACTCAGTCCGATAGTTGCATCGCGAGGCGGCCGGCCGCCTCGATCACGGCCATGCCGAGGTCGTGGGTGTCGTCGGGGTTCGGGAACCGGTACGCGGGCCCGTGGACGTGCAGGGCGGCCTCCACGCTGCCCCCGCTCTCGAACACCGGGGCGGCCACCGAGTTGAGCTCCTCGGCGAACTCCTCGTACACCCAGGCGTATCCGATGCTGCGGATCTGCTCGAGGCGGTCCCGGAGCTCGTCGGGGTCGGTCATGGTCCAGGGTGTGCACTGGACCAGCGGCGCGGCCAGGTACCGGTTGATGAAGTCGGGGCGTTGGTGGGCGAGGATCACCAGACCCGAGGGCACGGCGTGCAGCGGGGCGTGCTCGCCGGTCCAGTCCCGTACCTGGATGTTCGACGACGACTCGGTCTGGTCGAGATAGTAGACCTGCCCGCCGTCGATGATCGACAGCCCGGCGACCTCGTCGAGGCTCTCGGCCAGCTCCAGCAGGTGGGGCCGGGCCGCGGCCACGAGGTTGCGGCCTCGGGGGGCCGATCCGGCCAGGTCGATCAGGCCCGAGCCAAGCCGGTACTCACCGCCGGCCTCGGTCTGCTCGACGGCCTGCTCCTCCTCGAGGGAGGCGAGCAGGCGGGCCACGGTGCTCTTGGGCAGGTCGACTCGCTCGGCCAGCTCGGTGACCCCCACCGGACCCAGCGCCAACGCCCGCAGCAGTGCGAACGACCTCTTGATCGACTGAACCGTCACGGCAGCAGCCCAAGAATGCTCATGGCCGGTCCCGTCGGCGGCGGATCTCGGCCGAGATGGCGGGAATCACTTGGTGCAGGTCGCCGATCACCGCCCAGTTCGCCTTCACCACCATGTTGGCTTCGGGGTCGATGTTGATGGCCAGGATGTGCTTGGAGCCCATGGCCCCCACCCAGTGCTGGATGGCCCCGGATATGCCCGAGGCGATGTAGATCTCGGGGGCGATGCGGGTGCCGGTCTGGCCGACCTGGTCGGAGTGGGGCCGCCAGCCGTTGTTGGTGACGGCCCGGCTGCAGCCGACCCGTCCGCCCAGTAGCCCGGCCAGTTCCTCCAGCGGGGCGAACCCCTCGGCGGAGCCGACGCCGCGGCCGCCGCCGACGACCACCGGCGCGGTGGGCAGGGTGACGCCGGCCTCCAGCACGACCCGGTCCTTGACCACGGTGCGGGCGAGCTCGGCGTCGAGTTCCACGGCCACGGCCTGGGTCTCGGGGGGCCCGGCGGGTGCGGGCTCGACCGGTGCGGAGGCCACGGTGTGCAGGCCGCAGGTGAGCAGCGCAGTGCCGCCGGCGTCCAGGGTGGCGTCCTCCAGCAGCGATCCTCCCCACTGGATGCGGGTCATGGTCCACTGCCCGTCCCCGCCGGCGGGCGGGGTGATGTCGGTGCAGTTGGCGACGAACGGCCAGTCGAGGCGGGCCGCGGCCTGGGCCATCACCTCGTTGCCCCGCTCGCTGCCGCAGGCCAGCACCGCGCCGGGTTGGAGCTCACTGATGACCTGGGCCAGCGACTGGCCCCACGCCTCGGGACCGAAGTCGCTCAGCACGTCGTGGTCCACGGTGTAGAGCCGGGCGGCGCCGTGGTCGCCGGAGGCGGCCGCGACCCCCTCGGCGGCCGCACCGGCACCGATGGCCGCCGCGTGCATCTCGACGCCCATCCTGGCGGCCAGCGTCCGCCCGAAGGTGAGCGCCTCCCGGGCGGGCTCGCCGAGGGTTCCCCGGTCGTGCTCGAGCACCACCAGCAACATCACACCAGCCCCAGTTCTTCGAGGACATCAACGGCGGCGGGGGCGGCGTCGGGGCCGTCGCCGAGGATCACGGTCTGCGACACGGTCTCGGCCGGGCGGTGCAGGCGGACCAGGGCCTGGTCACCGGCGTCGGCGTCGAGTTCGAGGGTGTTGATCTCCAGCTTCTTGGACGCCAGGCGTCCTCTCATGGTCGGGTAGCGGGGAAGGTTGATGCCCTCCTTCACGCCGAGGGCGGCAGGCAGGTCCAGCTCATAGACCTCGAAGCCGCCGTCGATCTCGCGGCGGGCCCGCACGACCCCGCCGTCCACGTCGATCCCCTTGATGCCGTTGACGATGGGGCGGCCCAGCGCGTAAGCGACCCGCACGCCGACCTGGAAGCCGCCGGAGTCGGCCGACTCATTGCCGAACAGGATCAGATCGAAGGGGCCGCCGCCGGCCTCCAGCGACTCGATGGCCGCGGTCAGGGCCCGGGCGGTGCGCTGGGGGTCCCAGGCCGCTCCGTCGGTCTGGATCAGCACAGCGTGGTGGGCGCCTACCGACGCTGCGTAGCGCAGCTGCTCGGTGGCCTCGGCCGGACCGAGGGTGAGCACGGTCACCTCGCCGCCGGTGCGCTCCGCGATCTGCACGGCCTCCTCCACGCCGCACTCCTCGTGGGGGCTGGTGGTGAAGCCCAGGTGGGCGGCGTCGACGGCCAGGCCGTCGGCGGTGACGTTGATCTTGGCGCCGGGAGCCGGCACCCGCTTCACGCAGCACAGGATCCGCATGTCCGCTATCCGCGTTCCCCGCTAACTCTTCATGCGGGAGTCGTCGGGATCGAACACCGCGCCGGTGCCCGCCACCCGCACCGGGAACAGTTCGTTCATGTACATGACCTGGAGTTCGGTGCCGGGCGCGGCCAGCTCCGAGGGCAGGTAGCCCATCAGCAGGTGTTTGCCCACCGAGGGGCCGGGGCCGGCGGTGGTGACCCTCGACACCCGGCCGTGGGAGTCGACGATGCGCTCGCCGCCACGGGTGAGGATCGGCTCATTGCCGCCCTGCATGTAGCGCTTGCGGCCCCGGGAGTCGTGCAGGTCCTCGACCGTCAGCACGCACATCCGCACCTCGGGATCTCCCGCCTCCCGGGCGGCCAGGTAGGCCTCCTTGCCGATGAAGTCGGCCGCCTTGACCCGCGGCCGGGCCAGGCCGGCCTCGAGCGGGTTGTACTCGCTCTCCAGTTCGGCGCCCATGAGGCGATAGCCCTTCTCCAGGCGGCCGGATGTGCCGTACACACCGCCGCCGGTGGGTCGCAGGCCGAAGTCGGCTCCGACCCGCATCAGCGTGTCCCAGACTGCGGGGCCGTCGTCCCAGGCCAGGTAGATCTCCCAGCCGGTGTCGCCGACGTAGGAGATGCGGAACAGGGTGGCGGCTACCGGCCGGTCGGTGCCGCAGTCGAGCTCGACGTCCACCAGCGAGCCGTAGGACGATCCGGCCTGGCTCAGGTCGGCGTCGCAGATGGCCCCCAGCACGGCCGGGGCGTTGGGCCCCCACAGGCCGAGAGTGGTGATGTCGTCGGTGATGTTGGCGAAGCTCACCGATCCGTCGGTGGGCATGTGGCGGCGGGTCCAGAACTCGTCGCGCCCACCGTCGAACACGCCGGTCACGATCCGCACCCGGTCCTCGGCTATTCGCATCATGGTGAGATCGGAGTGGAAGCCGCCGTCGGGGGTGAGCCACGGCGTGTAGATCGAGCGGCCCACGGGCACGTCGATCTTGTTGACCGCGAGGCGGTCGGCGTAGGTCACCGCACCCGGTCCGGTCAGCTCGTAGATCTGGAACGCGCTGAGGTCGACCAGCCCGCAGTTGTCCCGCAGGTTGAGATGCTCGGCGTTGGTGATGGGGCTCCACCAGCGGTTGTCCCACTCGACCTCCCGCTCCTCCAGGCCGTAGCGCTCGACGAGGTCGGCGTTCGACTCGAACCACTGGGGCCGCTCCCAGGTGCGGGCCTGGAAGAAGAAGGCGCCCAGGTCCTCCTGGCGCGAGAAGTAGGGCCCTACCCGCAGGTTGCGGCGGCTCTCCCACTGCTCAGCCGGGTGGACGATGCCGTAGGTCTTGTTGAAGTGCTCGGCGGAGCGGGCCCAGATGTGCTCGTCCGGGCGCTCCTCGGGATAGAAGCGAGCGATGTCGGCGCCGTGCACGTCGATCACCCGGGGATAGCCGAAGGTCATCCACTCGGCCACGACCTGGGCCATGCCCGGCCCCTCCTTGACCCACACCGCGGCGGCCGACCACAGGTTCCGGACCTCGGGGACCTCGCCCAGGCACGGCATGGCGTCGGGGGTGAGCGACAGCAGGCCGTTGATGGCGTACTTGATCTCGGCGTCGCCCAGCATGTCCATCAGCTCGATGGCCTGCTCCATCTGCGGGTCGAAGTCGTCGGGGGTGAACGGCATCTCCGTGGGCGAGAGCGCGGCCTCCTCGTTGGAGGGGATGTCGTCGGGGTGGTGGAAGATGGGGCGATGGGCGTAGGAGCCCACTTCCATCGAGCCGGCTGTCTGGCGCTCGTAGCAGAACGTGTCCATGTCCCGCACGATCGGATAGCCGATCTCGTTGCCGGTCTCGGCCAGGATGTCCATGGGACCGACGTCGGCCATCTGGTGCACGGCGGGGACGAGCGGGATGTGGGCGCCGGCCATGTTGGCCAGCCGGTTGGACCACACGCCGCAGGCGATCACCACGTACTCGGTCTCGATGGTGCCGGCGCTGGTGACCACCGCGGTGACGGTGTGGTCGCCGGGGTTGGGGCCGGGCTCGGCGAGGATGTCGAGGACCTCGGTGTTGGCCATCACCCGGCAGCCGTTGTCGACGGCCAGGCGGCGCATGACGGTGCCGGTCTCGAGCGAGTCGACAACCGACACGGTGGGGCAGTAGAAGCCTCCGAGGATCACGTCGGTGTTGACGAACGGGACCAGCTCGGCCACCTCTTCGGGGGTGAGCAGGTGGGCCTCGACGCCCCAGGCGGTGGCAGAGGTCATGCGCCTCTGGAGTTCGTCCATCCGCTCCTGGGTGCGGGCCACTTCGATGCCGCCGGAGTCGACCGACAGGTCGAGGTCGCGGTACTGGTTGGCGCTCTGCACGCCGAGCAGGCACATCTCCTTGTTGTGGTCGACCGGGAAGATGAAGTTCGATGCGTGGCCGGTAGACCCGCCCGGGTTGGGCAGGGGCCCCTTGTCGACGAGCACCAGGTCGTTCCAGCCGAGCTTGGTCAGGTGGCCTACGAGACAGTTGCCGACTATTCCGGCTCCGATCACCACGCACTTGGCGCTGGCGGGGAACTCGCTCACAACCAATCCTCCTGTGCTGCCGTGCCAGCTGTACTGGGATCCTATGTAGTCTGCGGCGTCCGCCTCCGGGCAGATGCCACATTGGCGTTCTGTAATGCGGAATCGTTCCGCGATACGGAACGACAAGCTACCCTCGGGGGCGGTGCCGCGCCAACACCCCGGCCGGTGCCCGCAACCGCGCAAGACTGCTGCGAAAGGAAGGGCAACGATGCCGTTTCCGTCCGATCTGGAGATCGCCTCCCAGGCCAATCTGAAGCCTCTTGGAGAGATCGCCGCCGACGCCGGGATCCCGGCCGAGATGCTGGAGCCCTACGGAGCTGGCGCAGCCAAAGTGAGCCTCGACGCGGTCGGGGCCATGGCCGACGCCGGCCGGCCCCGGGCCCGCTACGTGGTGGTGTCGGCCATCACCCCCACCCCGCTGGGCGAGGGCAAGACCACCACCACCGTCGGGCTGGGCCAGGCCTTCCAGCACATCGGGCGCAGTGCCACCATCGCCATCCGCCAGCCGTCGATGGGGCCGACCTTCGGGATCAAGGGCGGCGCGGCCGGCGGCGGCTACAGCCAGGTGGTGCCGATGGAGTTGTTCAACCTCCATCTGACCGGCGACATGCACGCCGTGACCGCGGCCCACAACCTGTGCTCGGCCATGGTCGACGCCCACCTGTATCACGGCAACGAAGCCGGGCTGGACATTCACAACATCACGTGGCGCCGGGTGCTGGATGTGAACGACCGGGCGCTGCGGAATGTGACGCTGGGTCTGGGCGGGCGGCTCGACGGCGTGCCCCGGGAGTCGGGCTTCGACATCACGGCCGCGTCTGAGGTCATGGCCGCGCTGGCGCTGTGCACCGGGTTGCACGATCTGCGGGCCCGGCTGGGCCGCATCGTGGTGGGCTACACCAAGGCCGGCACGCCGGTGACGGCCGAGGAGATCGGGGTGGCCGGGTCGATGGCGGTGATCCTGCGTGAGGCCATCAAGCCGAACCTGATGCAGACGCTGGAGAACACGCCGGCGCTGGTGCACACCGGTCCGTTCGGCAACATCGCCACCGGCAACTCTTCGATCGTGGCCGACCAGGTCGGCATACGCACGTCGGACTTCCTGCTCACCGAGGCCGGCTTCGGTGCCGACATGGGTGCGGAGCGGTTCTTCAACATCAAGTGCCGCTACTCGGGGATCGCTCCCGACGCGGCGGTGCTGGTGGCCACGGTGCGGGGCCTGAAGGCCCACTCGGGCAAGCACCGGATCGTGGCCGGCCGTCCGCTGCCGGAGGCAATCCTGGCCGAGAACCCCGACGAGGTCCACGCCGGTGGCGACAACCTGCGCAAGCAGCTCGAGAACATGCGCATCCACGGCTGCACGCCGGTGGTGGCCATCAACGTGTTCCCCGAGGACCACGCGGCCGACGTCGCCGCCATCGGCGAGATCGCGTCCGAGTACAACGCCCGCTCCGCGGTGACCACCCACTTCGCCGACGGCGGCCGGGGCGCGGCGGCGCTGGCCGAGGCGGTGGCCGAGGCGGCCGAGGAGCCCAGCGACTTCGCGGTGCTGTACCCCGACGATGCGTCGCTGAAGTCCAAGATCGAGACGGTGGCCACCCGGGTCTACGGCGCCGACGGGGTCGAGTACTCCAGCACGGCCGACAAGCAGCTGGCCACCTACACGGAAGCCGGGTTCGGGAACCTGCCGGTGTGCATCGCCAAGACGCACCTGTCGATCTCGTCTGATCCGACCCTGAAGGGCGCTCCGACGGGGTGGACGCTGCCGGTGCGCGAGGTGCGGGCGTCGGTGGGCGCCGGGTTCGTGTACCCGATCTGCGGCGACATGCGGACCATGCCGGGTCTGGGCCGGGTGCCGGCCGCCAAGGGGATCGACATCGATGCCGACGGCAACATCGTCGGCCTGAGCTGAGCTGCGTCTGGGATGCTGTCCAAGCTGCGGCGCGCCCCACTGTCGGCGGAGACCCTTGGAGCCCGCCACTACCGGCTGCACCTCGTTCGGGATCTGACCTTCGAGGTCATCCCGCTCAAGAGCCTCGACGCGGCGATCGAGGCGCTGCCGGCCGGTTCCCGGGTGTCGGTGACCGCGTCGCCGGTGAAGGGCCAGGACGCCACCTGCGAGATAACCGAGCGGTTGTTCGAGCTGGGCCACGAAGCCATCCCGCATGTGTCGGCCCGGCTGGTGCCCGATCGGGCCCGGGTGTCGGATCTGGCGGACTGGTTCCGGTCGGCCGGGGTGTCGACGATGTTCCTGGTGGGCGGGGACGTGGAGTCCCCGGGCGCCTACTCGGAGGCGTCCGCCTTCCTGCGGGACCTGCTGGAGTGCGACCACGGGCTGACCACGATCGGTGTGACCGCCTACCCGCACGGCCATCCCCTGATCGAGGAGGAAGTGCTCCATGAGGCCCTGCACACCAAGCAGGCGCTGCTGGCGGAGGCCGGCGTGGAGGGCTACTGCAGCACGCAGATGTGCTTCGATCCGGACCGCATCGAGAACTGGCTGCGAGGTGAGCGGGCCGCGGGGCTGACCCTACCGGTGCATCTGGGGATCTCGGGGGTGGTGGACCGGGCCAAGCTGCTAACGATGGGGGCCCGCCTGGGCGTGGGGCCCTCGCTGCGGTATCTCCGCAAGAACCGGGCCGCCATCATGAAGCTGATGACGTCGCCCAACTACGACCCCGACCACATCCTGATGGCCCTGAGCCCGTCCCTGGACGACCTCGGCGTGACCGGCCTGCACGTCTTCACCTTCAACCAGGTAGCCACCACCGTCACCTGGCAGTCCTCCCACCACGGCTAGGCGCCTGGCCATCCGGGCAAGAAAAAGGGACCCCGGCGGTCCCGGGGCCCCTGGACACCTGGGGCATACGGTTGCATTCGGCCGAAACCTACTAACCGGAGCCGTCAGGCCGCCGACATCATAGGCAGCCCGTCGTTACGGCCGCAACGCCTCGTTCAGATGACAACGAGTTGATTGTTCCATGGGTAGCCAGCGTGGGTCCGCTGGGTGCCGAGGCCACGGATGCGCAGGGCCGCGAACCTATCGTTGAGAATCTGAATGCCTGGGGTCCCTTCGATGGTCCGCCGTCGGGCTGCCGCGATCAAGTCAGCGACCTGGGTGGGCTCCGAGGTCATGGAATCCACGTAGTAGACGACCGGGTGAAGCGGCAACCTCCTTGAGGCCACGTCACTAGCGACGCAGTGGCTCGTGTGAGCATCAAGACCGTCACCAGACCGGTCCATCACGACGAGGCCGACCTCCTGGCGGTGCGCGCATTCAACCGCGAAGTGCTCGACGATCCTTTGAATCAGCATCGGCAGCGACTGCTTCATCAGGAGCTCGCGCTGCAGCCTGGACTTGTTGATGCTCGCCGTGTAGGTGGTGCAGTCGAGGTCCTTGAGGATACGGACGACCTCCAGCACGAGATCGCGGTTCTGTCGGCGTCGCCAGGCTCCGGGCGTGAGCAGCTGAGTCGACTTCATCTCCCATCGTGACGGAGGGTTGCGGTCCGGAAAGTGGAGGGCCTTGGCGCCGGCGATCCGGCGGCTTAGCACCGGGACCCTTGTCGAGGCGAGGGACAGACCCCCGATGACTACTGCTCCAGTCGAATGCTTGAGTGAGGGGGCGCCCGAGTCGTCGAGGAACAACATTCGGGTGCCTGGCTGGGTGTTCGGCGTGGTGGACATGGTCTTGTCTCCTTGAGTTCAGTTCCTCCGCACGCCGTGCAAGAGATACGTCCATCGCATGGCGGCCACAAAGGACACTTCGCAATCTGAACCAACACACGCCGCAGGTATCCAAGGACCCCATCCCTAACCGGGGTGGGCGGCGAAGTATGCCGTCAACCGTATCGCCATCACCGGCCATCAGCTGCCCGCGCCCGGCGAAGTTGATCAGGATGCCGCGCCGCATCCCAGTGGTGTGCAGGCAGACCCGAAACCTCCAAGGTGTCGACGATGTTCCTGGTGGGCGGGGACGTGGAGTCGCGGGGCGCCTACTCGGAGGCGTCCGCTTTCCTGCGGGACCTGCTGGAGTGCGACCACGGGCTGAGCACGATCGGCGTGACCGCCTACCCGCACGGCCATCCCCTGATCGAGGATGGGGTGCTCCACGAGGCCCTGCACACCAAGCAGGCGCTGCTGGCGGAGGCCGGTGTGGAGGGCTACTGCAGCACGCAGATGTGCTTCGACCCGGACCGCATCGAGCGCTGGCTGCGGGGCGAGCGGGCCGCGGGGCTGACCCTGTCGGTGCATCTGGGGATCTCGGGGGTGGTGGACCGGGCCAAGCTGCTCACCATGGGCGCCACCGTCACCTGGCAGTCCACCCACCGCGGCTAGCCGTTTCGGCCGCCGCCCCGGGCGGGTGTTTCATTCGTGGTGCTCCAGTTGCACTACAATTGCGACGCCTCTCTTGCTACAACTCCGACGCACATGGCCCCGGTCATAGTCTTGCCTTCTCACCACTATACGGACAGATATCATAAACTTGATGCTACAATTGTCTGTTAAGGCGGCAGGAGCTACGCCATGGGGCACTTTGTGGAGCGATTCTGGGACTCTCGCGGACGCCTGACACGCGAGGCCAGGCCCGACGATGAACCCTCGAGGGTCTTTGGGGCGTATGTGCCCGATTCGCTGCGTGGTTGGTCGCCGCTGCTGCAGTCGCGTATCTGGCAGCACACACGTCTCGCGGAGGACGCCGCCAAGGCCGCATGCGAAACCGAGAACTCCGAAGCTGTGGAGCAGGCGCGTTGGGTGCTAGTGCGCCTTGAAAGCGCCGCGTCGAGCCTGATCGAGGGCGTGCGTGTCGCGCCCCGGCATCTGGCGCTCACCGAAGCGCAACAGACCCTGATCGGCAAACAGCCCGACCGCTACGAGTCCGTCGCCATCGGCGACATCGCCGCCATCGAGCACGCTTTGCGGGTGGGCTCCACCACCCAGCCGGTCACCGTCGAGGACATCCGAGCTATCCATCGCGGCTTGATGGGAGACGACCCCATCGCTGGCGAGATCCGTAGCGTCCAGAACTGGATCGGCGCGCCGTACTCGACTCCGCTGAGAGCGGTGTTCGTGCCCCCTCCGGCGCACTTGGTGCCAGAGTTGCTCGAGGACTTGGTCGAGTCGATTAACGAAGACGGTCACCCGCCGTTGGTGCACGCCGCGATGGTGCATGCCCAGTTCGAGACCATCCATCCCTTCGCGGATGGCAACGGCCGCACCGGCCGCGCCCTGATCCAGCTGATGTTGCGCCGCGCCGGGCTCACCGCATCGGCGCTGCCGGTGAGCCTCACACTCGTTCACAGCCGCCATACCTACGTCGGCGCCCTCAATGCCGGCCGCTCGCTCGACGACGCCCACAGCCTCCAGCGCTCAACAGCTCTGGCGCTGTGGATCAACCTGCTGGCCGACGCGGTCCGCAGCGCAGCCGAGGCCACAACCCTCATCGCCACCGAAGTCGCCTTGATCCGGCGCTACTGCGAAGACTTGCTCGCCTCGCGCACCACACGCACCAGCGGCACCACCGATGCACTGCTCAAGATGCTCACAACCCACCCGATGCTCACCGTCAACAGCGCCGCCACACTCCTAGGGGCCAACCCCCGCAGCGCTGCACGCGCCATCCAACGGCTCTGCGACGCCACCATCGTGACCCCAGCCGACTCCAGCAAGCGCAACCGCATCTACCAAGCCACCGACATCATCAGCCTCTATGAGGATCTCGCCACCATCAACCCCGGATGGCAAGCCGGACGCCGCCGACCGCGCTACTGGCCCGACCCGAGCGACACCCCGCATCGCAAGAGCTGATCGCCGACCCTGGTCTTTCTTGACGTAGTTGTGCTGCTCTGGTGAGGTCAACTACGTCAAGAATCAGGAGACGGGGCGCAGGCGGCGGAGACGGCGTCGCATAGACCACCGGAGCGATTGATGTAGTCGTCCCACGTGAAGGTCAGCACCTTCCAGCCCGCGACCGTCAGGCGGTTCCGTCGCCGTGGGTCGGAGACGAAAGACTCGCGATTCAAGTGGTACCGGACGCTGTCGAGCTCGATGGCCACGCGATGGTCCGGATACGCAAGGTCGACTTGGGCGAGGAGCGTCCCGGCTCGGTCGCAGATCCGGTATTCGAGGCGGGGACGGGGAAGCCCGGAGTCGGTCAACAAGCCCTCGACCATCCGGCTCCACTCGCTGAGCGGGATCGGATCGTCACCCAGACATTCGTCTAGGACTGCGCGGAGCGCCACGCAGCCGTGACGACCTTGCCGGGCATGAGCGGCAAGAACACCGTAGAGGTCGCCCGGCCGAAGGAGTCCGTCGCGCAGGACTGCGTCGATCACACGGGCGAGCCGTCTGCTGGGAATGGCACCGGCCAGGTCCAGGACGGTCCGGGCGCGGCCGGTGCAGGGCACGCCCTGCCGCTCCGTCTGCCTGGCCAGCTTCATCTGGCTTGACTGGTGAAGTCGTACACCCGCAATCAATGGGCGCCTGCCCCTCGGGACGGTCACGTCGATGCGGTCGAGCTTGAATCCCTCGATGCCGTGCAGGGCCGCCGCCGACCGGTGGCTCGCCAACCCGTCGTGAGCCAAGCAAGCAGCCATCAGCCTCGACAGCGGAGACGAGGAGACGGCCGCGTGCCGGTAGACGCCCCGGGCCTCGCTCACCCAGCGCCCCGAGCGCAAGCATCTCTCGATCTGGGCCCTGGTCATGCCATCGGCGAGTGCTTGCGCGCGAGTGATGACCCCGTGCTGGCGCTTCATCCGCCTCAAGATCCGCTCCTCGCCCACTGGAATGTCCCGTCCTCGCCCTCCGCAATGCCAGCAACTTGTGATGTGACAATCATTGTTGTATTATAGAATAATATGTAAACTGCGAGATTCCTATACTGTTCACGTGGCGGATCGGGGTGGCATCACCCAGCGATGTCACAGGGGGTAAGTATCTTCATGCTCATGGAACCAACAACAATTGTCCTGCTGGTCGCAGCCCTGGTCATCGCGGCCGCAGCGGTGGTGATCCTGCGCAGCAAGCGCCCATCAGCAGCGGCCGACGCATCCAGCGACATGACCCGACTGAGCGTCCAGCTCCAAGAACGGGAGCGGGAGGTCGAACAGGTTCGGGACGAGCGCGACACCGCCCGGGGGGAGCGCGACGCGGCCCGCCAGGAACTGGTCACAGCCCAGACCGAGCTCGCAGCCGTCAAGGCAGACCACGAGGCCCGCACCGAGGAGCTGGCCAAAGCCCGCACCGAACTAGACAACCAGTTCAAGGGACTGGCCGCCGGCGTCCTCAAGGAGAGCACCGAGACTCTGCTCAAACAGGCCAAGGAGCAGTTCGACAGCCAGCGGCAGCTCAGCTCGGCCGAACTCGAGAAGCGCAAGGAGGCCATCGACAGCATGGTCGCGCCGATTCGCGAGAGCCTCGAGAAGCTGGGAGAGCACGCCGAACACATCGAGAAGAAGCGGGTGGGCGCCTACGAGCGGCTGACCACCCAGGTCGCGTCCCTGCAGAGGGTGGCCGGGAGTCTCAGCGAAGCGCTCAGGTCGCCCAACATCCGGGGCCAGTGGGCCGAGCAGGAGCTGGGCAACATCCTGGAGCTGGCCGGCCTGAACCAGCACATCGACTACTACCCCCAGCACTCCGTGCCAGTCCCCGGCAGCGTGCTGCGGCCCGACGCGGTCGTCAGCGTGCCCGGAGGACTGAAGGTCGTCATCGACGCCAAGGCCCCGCTGGACAACTACCTCAAAGCCCACGAGGCCACCGACGAGAGCCAGGAGCAGGCCCTGCTGACCAACCACGCCAGCGCCATCTCGAGGCACGCCAAGAGCCTGAGCGAGCGGGACTACGCCGATGTCGTCGCAGGGTCTCCTGACTTCGTGCTGATGTTCGTGCCAGCGGACCCGATACTCGACGCGGCCATGAAGGTGCAGCCCACCCTCTGGGAGCAGACCTGGCAGGAGCACCGGGTCCTCATCGCCACACCGGGACTGCTGCTGGCCTTCCTGCGGACGGTGGCGTTGGCCTGGCAACAGCAGGACATGCAGCAGAACGCCCAGAGGATCGCCGAGCTCGGCAAGGACCTGTACGACCGGTTGCGGGTCTTCGCGGAGCACATGGACGCCATGGGGGGCGGCCTCCGGAAGGCACTGGTCGCCTACAACCGGGGTATCGGCTCCCTCGAGAGCCGGGTGCTGCCCCAAGCGCGCCGCTTCGAGGACCTGAACGTGGTGTCCGAGTTCAAGCTCAAGCAGGTTCCCGAGCTATCGCCGGTGGAGGACCCCGTCAGGTCCATTACCGGCCACGAGGACGACGACGCGAAGGGGGACACAACCCACGACGCAGACGAGGAGCCGCAGGCCGCGCTGATGCCCCGCACGCTGAGCGCCTGAGCGAACCAGCGCAGTGAAGGCCGCGCGGACACGCGGGATCGCCCAGCTTCCAAGCAGGCAGTTGGCGGCGGTGGCAGAATGGGGTCGTGACTTCGGCTGATTGCTCCCATCGCGGGTGGCCGGCGGTGGAGCCGGTGTTGGCTGATCCCGTGGCGGAGCGGGCTCGGCTGCTGGACGACTTGGCCACCTCGTACCGGTTGTTCGCGGCGCTGCGCTGGGGTGAGCTCGGTGACGGCCACATCACCTGCCGCGACACCGAGCAGACCGACCACATGTGGCTGCTCCGCTACCGGGTCCCCTTCGAGCGGGCCCAGCCCTCTGACATGGTGCTGGTCGCGCCCGACGGCAGCGCCACCGACCAGGACGGTCGCCCCGCTCGCATCAACAACACCGCCTACCACATCCACCACCCCATCCACGAGGCCCGGCCCGACGTCACCGCGGCCGCGCACGTGCACACCGCCTGGGGCACTCCGTTCGCGGCCGAGCGGCGCATGATCGAGCCCATCACTCAGGAATCGACCCTGTTCTTCGAGGACCACGCCCTCTTCGACGACGAAGAGGTCCAGATCCTCTCCTGCGACGGCGGCAAGCGCATCGCCGTAGCCCTGGGCGAGTGCCGGGCCGTGATCCTGGCCAACCACGGCCTGCTCACCGTCGGCTCCAGCCCTGCCGACGCCGTCGGCTGGTTCGTGATGATGGAACGCGTCGCCGAGGTGCAGATGAAGGCCCGACACGGGCTGCCCGTCTCAGCCGAGGCCGCTCGGGCCTCCCGAGACGACATCGTGTTCAGCGACTACGGCTGGGACCTCTTCAACTGGGCCATCCGCCGCCACCTCGACATCGACTAGGCGAACTCGCCTAGCCCGGGAGCGGCCCAGCCCGAACCGGCCTAGCAAGAACGGCCAGCCCGAGGCGACCTAGTCCGGGAGCGGTCCAGCCCTACGCGGGCTAGGCGGGGAAGGCTCCTAACATCCGGGCTGCGGACAGGGTGTTCTGCAGCAGGCAGGCGATCGTCATCGGTCCCGTGCCGCCCGGCATCGGCGTCACCGCACCGGCCACCTCCTGCACCCCCTCGAAGTCCACGTCACCGACGATGCCGTCGGCCGTACGCGAGATCCCCACATCGATCACCGCCGCGCCCGGCCGCACGAAGTCGGCCGTCACCAGACGGGCCATGCCGGCCGCGGCCACGATGATGTCGGCCTGCCGGCACACCTCCTGCAACTCCGGGGTGCGGCTGTGGGCCAGCGTCGGCGTGGCGTCCACCCCCTTGCGGCCGAGCAGCAGGATCTGCGGCAACCCCACCAGCGTGGAGCGGCCGATCACGACCGCGCTCTTGCCGGATACCGCCACCCCGTAGCGGTCCAGCAGGCGCATAACCCCCAGCGGCGTGCACGGCACATGACCCCGCTGACCCCGCACCAGCCGGCCCATCGACCGGGGCGTCAGCCCGTCCACGTCCTTCTCCGGCGGGATCAACTCCAACACCGCATCAGGGTCCAACCCCTCCGGCAACGGAAGCTGCACGAGGATGCCGTGCACTCCCGGATCGGCGGCCAGGCCCCCGACCGCCTCCTCCACCTCGGCCTGGCTGGAGTCGGCGCCCAACTCGACGTGCCGGGACTCCATGGCGGCTTCGGCCGCCTTGCGCTGCTTGTTGCGCACGTAGATGCGGCTGGGCTTGTCCTCGCCCACCAGCACGGTGGCCAGACACACCGGCGGTCCGCCCGCGGCGGTGATCTCGGCGTTCAGCTCGGCCACGATCTCGTCCCGGAGCCGGTTGCCGTCCATCAGCACGGCACCGCCCTCGGTCAGTTCGAATTGTTCGGTCATCAATCCTGCCTGTGGTCCTCCGGGCCCGCGGCAAAACCGTCGGATCTTTCAGTCGAGCCCGAGACAGGCTAGGCCCCGCTGACCTACGATAAGCGTTCCGGCATATGGAACTGTTCCGATTTCAGTTCCGCCCGCGTACTATCGCCGCTCCTGAGCTCCGAGGTGGTAGCCGCATGAGAATCCTGTTCGCCGACGGCCTGTCCGACACCGCAGTGGAACGACTGCGCGCCGGCGGCGACACCTGCATCCTCAAGCCCTCCCTCACCGCCGAGGACCTCCCCGACCATGTCGCCGGCTTCGACGTGCTGGTGGTGCGCAGCACCCGGGTCACCGCCGAGGCGATCGAGGCTGGCGACGATCTCGGACTGGTGGTGCGAGCCGGTGCCGGGACCAACACCGTCGACTGCGCCCGGGCCGCCGAGCTCGGCGTGTTCGTGTGCAACGTCCCCGGTCGCAACGCCATAGCAGTCGCCGAGCTCACCCTCGGCCTGATGTTCGCCATCGACCGCCACATCGCCTCCGCCACCGCCGACGCGCGAGCCGGGCAGTGGAACAAGAAGGCCTACAGCAAGGCCCGCGGCCTGCACGGAGCCACCCTCGGCATCATCGGTATGGGCGCTATCGGCCTGGAGGTGGCCCAACGGGCCGCGGCCTGCGGTCTGCGAGTGGTCACCGAGGACAAGCCCCGGGCCAAGCCGGTGCGCCAGCGCATGAGCGACATCGGCGTGCAGACCCTCCCCGACCGGGCCTCGGTCCTGGCCGCCTCAGACATCGTGTCGCTGCACGTGCCGGGCGGCGACCACACCACCGGCATGGTCGACCGCGCGTTCCTGGCCGCCATGAAGCCCGACGCGGTGCTCATCAACACCGCCCGAGGCGAAGTGGTCGACGAGCAGGCCCTGATCTCCGCGCTCGACTCGACCGACATGCGGGCCGGCATCGACGTGTTCGCCGACGAGCCCCCAACCGGCGCCGGAGCGGTCGACTCCGCGCTGGCCCGCCACCCCAAGGTCATCGCCACCCATCACATCGGAGCCTCGACCCGCCAGGCCCAGGAGGCCGTGGCCGAGGGCACCGTCGAGGTGATCGAGGAGTACCGCACCGGGGCCATCGTCAACTGCGTCAACCTCGAGCAGGCCCCCCACCGCACCGCCACGCTCAGCGTGCGCCACTACGACCGGGTCGGCGTGCTCGCCTCGGTCCTGGAGGAACTGCGGGGCGGGAACCTCAACGTGGCCAACATGAGCAACCGGATCTTCGCCGGCTCGGTCGCCGCCGCGGCCACCATCGACGTGGCCGGCGACATCCGCGAGGAACTGCTCGACTCGGTCCGGGCCCTCCCCGACGTGATCCAGGTCTCGGTGTTCGCCGCATGACCGGGACCGGACGCAAAAGGTTCGCCGCATGACCGGGACCGGACCCAAGAGGTTCGCCGCATGACCGGGACCGGACGCAAGAGGTTCGCCGCATGACCGGGACCGGACGCAAGAGGTCCGACGCATGACCGGGACGGAACCGCTGCTGGCGCCCTACGCGGGCTGGCTCGTGAAGCCGGAGTGGGCCGACCGGGTGATCAGCCGCGCCTACGACAACCTCACCCCGGGCCAGCGCCGGTCGATCGTCAGGGAGAACCCGTACAGCTACGTCAACGTCACCCGCAGCAGCGAGGACGTGCTCGACGACGAGGACCTGTCGATCGACAGGCTGGTCACCCTGGGCGCAGCCGCCCTCACCCGCCTGCTAGATGCCGAGGTGTTCGCCCCCACGGGACGGCGCGCCCTGCACCTGTACCGCCTCACCCACGCCCGGGGCTCCCAGACCGGCATGATCTGCACGGTGGCGGTCGACGGCTTCGGCGACGGCCGCATCCGCATCCACGAGGGCGTGCGGCAGGACCGCACCGAGCTGCTGACCTCCCACCTGCTGGGCGTCGGCGCCACGTCGCACCCGGTGGCGCTGACGGTCAGGGCGTGGGCCGACTCGGAGTACGCCACACTGCTGGACGACGCCGCCCGGGCCACCCCGGCCGACCTGGAGTTCGGCTCGGACCTGGTCCGCCACCAGATCTGGACGGTGCCGGCACCGATGACCGGCCGGCTGCTGGCCTCCCTCGACGGCAAGGTGCTGTACGTGACCGACGGGCACCACCGCTCGGCCGCCGCCCAGCGGGCCTTGGCCCAGGACCCCGGCAACCCCGTGCTCACCCGCACCCTGGCCGCGGTGTTCCCCCACAGCCAGCTCCACGTCGAGGCCTACCACCGGATCGTGGCCGACAAGAACCACGACAACCTCCAAGACTGCCTCTGGGCGCTGCGCTCCAGGGCCAGCTACATGGGCGGCGAACTTGAGCGCGTCGCTGACGCGGAGGACGCACGGCCTAGGAACCGGGGCGAGGTCGGCGTCTACGCAGCGGGCGCATGGCACCGCCTCACACTGCCCCCGCCGGACTCCGAAGCGGGCGCCCTCGACGCGCTCGACGTCGACCGGCTCCGCCGTCAGGTGCTCGACCCGGTGCTCGGCGCCGAGGAGCTGGCGGCCACCGGCACCGTCGGCTACGTGCCCGACACCGCCGGCCTCGACGAGTTGATCAGCCGCTGCGAGACCAAAGACCGGATCGGCTTCGTGATGTACCCGCTGTCGGTGGACGAGCTGCTGGCGGTGGCCGACGAGGGCAGCAAGATGCCCCCCAAGTCGAGCTTCTTCTATCCCAAGCCCCGGGCCGGTGCCTTCCTGCGAGTGCTGGGGCGGGGAGCCACCGCCCATCTCACCCCGTCCTGACCGCTCCGGCGGGCCACCGGACGGACTACTGCCGGGCCATCTCGGCCCGGGCCGAGTTGATGTTGTCGCGGCGGGTCCGCGGCGACAGCTGGATCTCCACCTCGTGCAGGGTGCCCGAGAAACCGAACGGCGCCGTATAGCGGTCCGACACCGCCGAGCCGCGGTCGTGGCCGAGGCTGGTGCCGACCGCGGAGATGATCCCCATGAACACCGGCAGGTCGCACCGCCCGCACTCGGCGCCGTCGATCGCGAGCTCCGCCGTGCCAGTCGAACGGCTGGTGCGCTTGAGCCGCATCGACAGGGTGACGTCCCCCACCGGCACGTCCGTGCTCGACTCCAGAACGTAGTGATCACCGAACGCGTTGTAGTCGACGACGAGCCGGTCGCCCTGAACGAACATCGACACGCCCGCGCTGGCCGTGCCGGTCGCCCAGAGCACGCCCTCGTCCCCGGGCGCCCGAGTCACATGGGCATCGAGCGCGAAGGCGCGCCCGCCCGGAGCGGGCGCGGTCGCCACCGCGATGGGAGACATCGGCAGCCGGTAGCGGTAGCGGCGGTCGACCGGATGGGGCGAGCGGTCGTTCAGGCGGGGTCTGAAGATCCCGACCCAACTGTCATCCAAGGGCAGCACGCCGTTGCGCTCGGCCTCGCTCCACCACAACTCGATCAGCTCGGCCAGCTTCTCGGGCCGCCGCTGGGCAAGGTCGTCGCATTCCGACCAATCCACCGACAGGTCGTAGAGCTCCCACTGCTCGGTGTCGAAGTCGTCGCCGAGCCTGTGACGGCATACCGCCTTCCACGAGCCGGCCACCAGAGCCCGCGACCCCGACATCTCGAAGTACTGAAGGGTGTTGGTCGCCGGATGCCCGGAGTCGTGCAGCACTGGCGCGAACGAGTGGCCCGTGACCGGCATCTGCTCGAGGCCCCTGTGAACCTCCGGCGGCGTGACGCCCAGCAGCTCGTAGACGGTGGGCACGACATCGGACACGTTGACGAACTGGTGCCGCATGGTGCCCCGCTCCCCCGCCGCGATCCCCGAGGGCCAGTGGACCACCATCGGCACGTGCACCCCGCCCTCGTGGGTGTTCTGCTTGTACCACTTGAAGGGGCTGTTGCCGCACTGGGCCCAGCCCCACGGGTAGTTCACATAGCTGCGGGGGCCGCCGATCTCGTCCAGCCGGGCGATGGCCTCCTCGGGCACCTCGTCAATGCCGTTGAACCACTTCATCTCGTGCATCACCCCGAAGGGGCCTCCCTCCTGGGACGCCCCGTTGTCGGACAGCACGATCAGGATGGTGTTGTCGAGCTGGTCCAGATGGTCGAGGCCGTCGACCAGCCGCCCGATCTGGTCGTCGGTGTGGTCGAGGAAGGCGGCGAAGGCCTCCTGGAGGCGGGCCGCGAAGATCTGGTGGCTCTCGGGCAGGGTGTCCCACGGCTCCACGCCCGGATTGCGGGGGGCCAGCCTGGTCCCCTCCGGGATCACGCCGAGGTCCAGCTGGCGCCGGTACCAGCGCTCCCGCACGACGTCCCAGCCCTCGTCGTAGCGGCCCCGGTACTTGGCCAGGTAGCCGGGGGGCGACTGATGGGGGGCGTGGGTGGCGCCGAAGGGGAGGTAGGCCAGGAACGGCCGGTCGGGGCGGATCCCCTTGCTGTCGCTGATCATCAGCAGCAGTTGGTCGACGAGGTCCTCGCTGAGGTGGTAGCCGTCCTCGGCGCCGGCCGGCGGGTCGGCGCGGTGGTTGTCGATGACCAGCTCCGGGTTGAACTGGTCGGTCTCGCCCTCCAGGAAGCCGTAGAAGCGGTCGAAGCCCCGGCCCAGCGGCCACTGGTCGAAGGGCCCAGCCGCCGATAAGTCAAGGGTGCGGGCCAGGTGCCACTTGCCCGCGCAGAAGGTGGCGTATCCCTCGGCCGACAGCACCTCGGCCACCGTGGCCGCATGGTTGGAGACGTGGCCGATCTGGTGCGGGAAGCCGGTGCGGAAGTTGGACAGCGTCCGCAGGCCGACCGCGTGCTGGGACCGCCCGGTGAGCAGCGCCGCCCGGGTGGGCGAGCACAGCGGCGTGACGTGGAAGTTGGTGAACCGCACGCCGTTGGCGGCCAGCCGGTCGACGTTGGGGGTGTCGATGTCGGAGCCGTAGCAGCCGAACTGGGCGAAGCCGGTGTCGTCGAGCAGGACGATCACCACGTTGGGCGAGTCCTCCCCGGGGTGCGGCGGTTCGCTGAAGTGGGGCTCTGACTCGGCCCGGGTCCGGCCGACGCTGCCCTCGAAGGCCGGAATCGGAATGTGCCCTCCGGTCATGGCGCTCCCCTTTCGGTGCAGGTGTTCGCGAACGTACTGGCGGAAATCATGGCCGGACCTCGACCCGGTGGAGGTCGTCGCCCACCTCGATCGTGCCGTCGAAGTGCTCGGCGGCCTGGGCCCGGTAGGCGTCGTCGTCCCCGTCGGCCGGGGGCGGGAAGTAGTGGGTCAGGATCAGCGTCCGCATGCCGGCCCGGGCCGCGGTCTGGGCCGCCTCAGCCGGTGACGAGTGGTAGTCGAGAACGTCGAGCACCCGCGGGACACCGATCGCCGACACGACATCCTTGCGGATGACGGTGTGAACCAGCGCGTGGGCGCTTTCGCAGAGCCGGTCGAGCCCTGCGCAGGGCACGGTGTCGCCCGCGGCCACCACCGCCGAGCCGCCGTAGTCGAACCGGAAGGCCACGGTGGGCTCCACCGGTTTGTGGTCGGTGGGAGCGCAGGCGATGCGCACGTCGCCGCCGAGGTAGATCTCGCCCTCGGTGGCCTCGACCACCTCGACCGGCGGCGGGTAGTCGAGGTCGTCGTGGTGCGCGATGCGGTAGCCGATGTCGGGGCCGAGCGACTCGCCGATGCCGGCCACCACCCGCCTCGTCCCGGCCGGGCCGACGATGGTGAGCGGGCTCGGCTCGAACGTCGTGATCCAGCGGGTGGTGATGATGTCGTTGAGGTCGGTGATGTGGTCGCTGTGGAGATGGGTGAGCAGCACCGCCCGCAGCTGCGTGGCGCCGCTGCCGGCTGCGGCCAGGCGCATCAGCACGCCCCGCCCTGCGTCCACCAGGTACTGCTCGGACCCGCCCGCGATAAGCGTGGCCGGCCCGGCCCGATGCGGGTCGGGAACCGGACCGCCCGTCCCCAGCAGCGTGATGGTGAGCATCGGCGTCAGAGGTGCTCGCAATCAGAGGGCATGGCTCAGCTACTTTCGTAATCGGAGGGGGCCAGCCTTCGCAATTCGAGGGCTGTTACTTTCGTAATCGGAGGGGGCCAGCCTTCGCAATTCGAGGGGCCCAGCGAGGCACCCGATGCGTGCTCATGGTCCCTACTCCGATCCCCGGCACGTGGGAATGGTGTCATTTGCGCCGTAGGAATGGTAGCACCACAACCGTAGGAACAGTAGTATCGGGCGATGGCCGAGTACATCCCGCGGATTGTGGACACAGAGCTGGACCTGCTCGCGGAGGCACCGGCGATATCGATTGAGGGGCCGCGGGCAGTCGGCAAGACGGAGACCGCCCTGCGTCGAGCCAGCACGGTCTACCGGCTCGACGACGACCACCAGCTGGATGTGCTGAGGGCGGAGCCGAGCCAGGTCACGGTCGGCGAGCCTCCGGTGCTCATAGACGAGTGGCAGCGGATGCCCGGATCATGGGATCTTGTGCGCAGGGCCGTGGACGCCCGCCCGTCGCGGTCGCGCTTTCTGTTGACGGGGTCCGCCTCCCCGTCGCCGGCGCCGACGCACACGGGAGCGGGGCGGATCATCACGGTGCGGATGCGGCCCATGTCGCTCGCCGAGCGGCGCCTGTGCGAGCCGACCGCCAGCCTCGGCGACCTGCTCAGCGGCGATCGGTGCGCTGTCTCGGGAGAGGCCGACCTCGGAGTCGGCCGCTATGTGGAGGAGATCACCAGGTCGGGGTTCCCCCAACTCCGCTCCGAGCCCGAGGTGATCAGGGACCGGCTGCTCGACGGCTACATCGACCGCATCGTCGAGCACGAGATCGACCACGCGGGCCGGCGATTCCAGGACCGGAGTCGGCTGCGCCAGTGGATGGCCGCGTACGCGGCAGCGTCCTCGACCCCCGCCGCGTACGACAAGATCCGCGATGCTGCGACCCCCGGCGACGGCAGCAAGCCCGCAAAGACGACCACTATCCCCTACAGGAACGCCCTCGAGAGTCTGTGGATGATCGAGGAGGTCCCGGCCTGGTCGCCCGCACGCGGCCGTCTCCGGAACTTGGCATCGGCACCGGTGCATCAGATGGCTGATCCGGCCATCGCGGCACGACTGCTCGACGCCACCGCCGACAGCCTGACGGGCGGCCGCGGCCGCTTCCTCGGGGACGGGCCGCTGCTCGGCGCGCTGTTCCAGTCGCTGGTCACCCTCTCGGTGCGGGTGTACGCGCAGGCATGCGACGCGAGGGTGTTCCATCTGCGCACCCACGGCGGCGAGCATGAGATCGACCTGATCGTCCAGCGTCGCGACGGCGCCGTCGTCGCGCTGGAGGTGAAGTTCGCCAGGACCGTGCACGACAGAGAACTCCGGCACCTGCACTGGCTGAAGAGGCGCATCGGGGACCGCCTGCTGGACGCCGCAGTGCTGACCACCGGCCCGCAGGCATACAGGCGCCGCGACGGCGTCGCCGTGATCCCGGCCGCGCTTCTGACAGCCTGAGACGGGGGTGTCGCTGGGTTGGAGGGTCACCGAGCCTGGGGGTTCGCTGTAGTCGCCCCTGACACCAACCCGGCTCCTGCCAGAGACGGGACTCAGTCCCTCGCTGGTGGCTCAGGCGTCGGCCGCGGCCAGCGCTCCCACCAGCGCGTCGGCACCCTCGTCGATCTCGGCCGCGGTGACGTTGAGCATGGGGGTCACCCGGACCACGTTGCCGTAGAGGCCGCCCTTGCCGATCAGCAGCCCCCGGTCCCGGCACCCTTCGAGCACCGCGGTGGCCCGGGCTGCGTCGGGCTCGATGGAGCCGGGATGCACGAACTCCATGGCCTGCATGAGGCCCCGGCCCCGCAGCTCGGCCACCCAGTCGTAGCGCTCCACCGCCGGAGCCAGCGTCTCCGTCAGCCGCCGGCCCATGGCTCGGGCGTTGGCCTGAAGGTCGTCCTCCAGCACCCGGCGCAGCGTGGCCCGCCCCGCCGCGGCCGACAGCGGGTTGCCTCCGAAGGTGGAGAACTGCAGGGCCTTGATGGCGTCGAAGATCTCGGCCCGGGCCACCACGCCGGCCAGGGTGATGCCGTTGCCCACACCCTTGGCGAAGGTGAGCATGTCGGGCACGATCCCGTGGGCCTCGTAGCCCCAGAAGTGCTCGCCGGTGCGGCCCCAGCCGGTCTGCACCTCGTCGGAGATGAACAGGATGTCGTGGGACGACAGCACCTTCCCCATGGCCCCGAAGAAGCCGTCGGGGGGCACGGTAAACCCGCCCACGCCCTGGATGGGCTCGGCGATCATGGCGGCCACATCGCCGGCGGTGGTCATGTCGATGAGCTGCACGAGGTCGTCGACGCAGGCGCCGGTGAAGGCGTCGTCGTCGAGGTGCCGGAACGGGCTCCGCAGCCGGTAGCCGCCGTGCACGTAGGTGACGTTGAGGCCGGTGTGGCTGGTGGAGGACCAGCTGCGCTGGGCGGTGATGGCCTGCGCCGAGAAAGTGCGCCCGTGGTAGCTGTTGCGCATGGCCAGGATCTGGTTGGAGCCGCGGTAGGCGGTGGCCAGCAGCAGGGCGGCATCGTTGGCCTCGCTCCCCGACGGCAGGAAGAACACCCGGGCGTCGTCGATGCCCGACACCCGGGCCACGTCCTCGGCGAAGGCGATCATGGGCTCGCTCAGATACAGCGTCGAGGTGTGCATCACCTTGGCCGCCTGGTCCTGGACCGCGGCCACCACGCTGGGCTCGGCGTGGCCGATCATGGTGGTGAGCACCCCACCGAAGAAGTCGAGGTAGCGGTTGCCCTCGACGTCGGTGACGTAGCTGCCCTCGCCCCGGTCGATCGAGATCGGCTGGTCGTAGAGCAGGTGCAGGAAACTGGGCAGCGCCGCCGCGTACCGCCCGGCCAATTCTGAGTTTGTGGTCATGCGCCAGATTATGCCTTCGCTGGGGCCGGCGCAGGCCCAGCGTTGTGACAATCAGTCGTTGCGGAGCTTGCTGGCCAGGGCCGCCGCGGCCTTGGCCTGGCGGTTGGTGCGGGACTCGTAGGCGTCGGCCGCGGCCAGGATCCAGCGGCTGCCCCGCACACCTAGCCAGCGCAGCGGCTCGGGCTCCCAGCGGCGGTGGTGGACCCCCACCCACGGCAGGTCGACCCGCTCGGAGGCGGTGCCACAGATCAGGTCGGCCAGCGTGCGTCCGGCCAGGTTCGCGGGCGCCACCCCCTCCCCCACGTAGCCGCCCGCGCCGGCGGTGCCCGCGGCCCGGTCGAAGTGCACGAACGGGGTCCAGTTGCGGGTCACGCCCAGCACACCGCCCCACCGGTGGGTGATGCGGGCCTCCGACAGCGCGGGGAACAGGTCCACCAGGGTGGCGTGGATGCGTTCGTGGGAGCGATGGTGGCGCTCGACGGTCGGGCTGATGCGCGATCCGTACAGGTAGGGCACTCCCCGGCCGCCGAACGCGATGCGATTGTCGGCGGTGCGCTGGCCGTAGATCACCATGTATCGGTCGTCGGCGAATGTGGGCCGGTCGGCCAGGCCGATCTCGTCGAACACCTGCTGCGGCAGCGGCTCGGTGCCGATCATCAGCGAGTAGACGGGCAGCAGCTGGCGCCGACGGCCCCGCAGGTCCCGGGTGTAGGCCTCGGTGGCCCGCACCACCACCTCGGCCCGGACGGTGCCCCGATCGGTCGGGACCCGGCCCGGCTCGATGGCCGCCGCTGCGGTCTGCTCGTAGATCTTGGCCCCGCGCCGCTCCACCACGTCGGCCAGGCCCCGCACCAGCTGGGCCGGGTTGTGCGCCGCGCAGGGGGCGTAGAAGATGCCTCCGAGCACGCCGGTGGCGTTGGCGTGGGCCCGGGCCTCGTCCGCGGTCAGCAGCCGGATCTCGTCGGGGGTGAGACCGAGTTCATGGTGGTGAGCCACCTCGGCGGCCTGGCGCTGGGCCTGGGGGGCGTTTCGGGCCAGGCGGATCACGCCGCCCTTGTGGTAGCCGCAGTCGATCCCCTCGGCCGCGACCACCCGGCCGACCTCGTCGACGCTGTCGAAGACGGCCCGGGCGAGGCGCAGCGACGCCGGCAGGTCGGCCAGGGAGGCGTACTTCTCGATGCCCGCGGCCAGCTCGCCGACCACCCATCCGCCGTTGCGGCCGGAGGCGCCGAACCCGCAGATGTCGCGCTCGATGACCGCCACCCGCAGCGCCGGGTCGAGCCCGAGCAGGTAGTAGGCGGCCCACAGTCCGGTGAACCCGCCCCCGACGATGGCCACGTCGGCGTCGGTGTCGCCCTCCAGCGCCGGGCGAGGGTCGAGCGAGCCCGGGAAGGTGTCGAGCCACATTGAGAGCTCGCGGGACCGGGCGTCAGAACTCGGGCCGGGGGGCATCCCGGTACTGTACGCCCCCGCGCCCGGACCAATTCCCTTTGGGGGACCAGCGGTCGGCGGGCGGGATACTCTGCGGGTATGCGACGGCCGCCGATCAGGCAACTCGACCTGGCCGGGTCGCCCGAGGCCATGGGCGACGCCCACGGGCGGGCCCACGCGGCCGGGATCCGCCAGTACGCCCACGACCGGGTGGAGCTGGTCTCCGAGGGGCTATGGAGCGGCGGGCCGCTGGAGCGGGGGGCGGTGCTGGAGCTGGCCGAGGCCTGCCTGCCCGCCCACGAGGCGTTCTCGCCCCGGCTGCACACCGAGATGCTGGCCATGGCATCCGCGGCGGGCATCACCCCGGCCGAAGCCGTCGTGGTCGGTGGGTTCACCGACTTCGTGGACACGGTGCGGGCCGCCACCGAGGGCCCGCATCCCGACACGGTGATGGAGGACGACTGCACCGCGTTCGTGGTGCCCGACGGGCGGGCCGCGGGCGCGGGGCTGCTTGGCCAGACCTGGGACATGCACGACACCGCCACCGACTACGTGGTACTGATCCGCCTGCGCCCCGACGACACCCCCGACGCCCTGGTGTTCACCACCGTCGGATGCCTGGGCCAGATCGGCATGAACGAAGCCGGCGTGAGCGTGGGAATCAACAACCTCACCGGCAACGACGGCCGCTTCGGGGTGACCTGGCCCACCGTCATCCGCGAGATGCTCACTCAGGAGACCGCGGCCGAGGCGCTGGCCGTGCTGCTGGGAGCCGACCTCGCCGGCGCTCACAACTACCTGATCCTCGACGCCGAGGGGCGGGGCTACAACGTAGAGGCCATGCCCTCGGCCCGTCCGGTGCAGACCCTGGAAGCCGACCCGCTGGTGCACACCAACCATGTGATCGACCCCGCAGCCCTGCCGTACGAGGGCGAGAGGTTCCACGAGCTGATGGCCAACTCGCGCCTGCGCCAGGACCTGGCCGAGGCCATGCTGGCCGGCACTGGCGGGCCGGTCGACGCCGAGCGTCTCATGGAGGTCACCCGCGAGCCCACCACAATCTGCCGGTGGCCGGACACCACCTACCGGGTCGAGTCGAGCGGCGCAGTCATCATGCGGCCCCGGACCGGCGACTTCTGGGCCTGCTGGGGCCAGCCTGCCGACAACGACTACGAGCACTTCTCGCTGGTGCCCGCCGCACCCCACCGCTCCTGATCCCAGCCCGCAGCCAATGGGTGAGCTGACGTACACGAGCATCCGGGCCGAGTGGGCCGAGGAGCTGCAGCACATCGAGCACACCTCGTTCCCGACCGCGGACCGCGAGGACCTCTATTGGGCCGACGAACTGCGGACCCTGGCCCTCGAGTTCCCCGAGGGCTGCGTGGTGGTGCTCGACGGCGACACCCCGGTGGCAATGGGGCTGGGCATCCGCGTCCACTTCGACTTCAGCCACACCCAGCACTCCATCCGCGACCTGGTGGGGGTCGACGGCGGCACCGGCCACGCTCCCGACGGCGCCTGGTACTACGGCACCAGCATCGCGGTGCTGCCCGGCTACCGCCGCCGGGGCATCGGCAAGCGGCTCTACGACATGCGCAAGCAGATCTGCCGCGACCTCAACCTGGCCGGCATCGTCGCCGGCGGGGTCATCCCCGGCTACGCCGACCACAAGGACGAGATGCCGGCGGCCGACTACGTGGCCAAGGTCTCGGCCGGCGAGCTGTACGACGCCACCCTCACCATGCAGATCGCCAACGGCTTCGAGGCCCGGGGCGTGATCGCCGACTACATCACCGACCCGGCAGTGGACAGCTGGGCGTCGCTGATCGTCTGGGAGAACCCCGACTACAACCCCGACGCCTGACGGTCCGCGGCTCGGGCTTCTAGTTCGGTGATCAGGTCCTCGTCGTGGTCGCCTAGGGCGGGGACGGTGGCGTCGGGGGCAGCGGCGTTGCTGAGGTTGAAGGGGGGCTTGTAGACCTCGGCCGACCCGGTCGGGACGGTCACCTGCATGAACCGTTCGCGGGCCCTGAGCTGATCGTGCTGCCACAGCGCCATCGGGTCCCGCACGAAGCTGTGGGCCACCCGCCCGGCCCGCAGGCGCTGCATCAGCTCCTGAGGGCTGACCGACGTGAACACTGACGTGATCAAGGCCTCCAGATCGTCGATGTTGGCGATGCGATTGGAGTTGTCGGCGAACCGGGGATCGGTGATCAGCGCCGGGTCCTTCAGCACGTGGGTAGCGAAGTCGACCCAGTCGCGGTTGCTCTGCACGGCGACCATGACCAGCTCGCCGTCGCTCATCGGGTACATGCCGTAGGGAGCGATGATGGTGTGGCGGTGCCCGGACCTCGCCGGGACGGAGCCCTTGCCCACGGCCGCATAGGTCGGCGCCGCGGTCCACTCCGAGACGCACTCCAGCATCGACACCTCGATGGATGCACCCTCGCCGGTCGCCTGCCGGCGGTACAGCGCGGCCAGGATCGACGAGAGGGCGTACATGGCCGCGGAGATGTCCGCGATCGAGAAGCCGACCTTGCAGGCCTGCTCCGCGGTGCCGGTCAGGGCCACCGCCCCTCCCTCGGCCTGAACGGCCAGGTCGTAGGCCTTGTCGTCGGTGCGGGGACCGCCCAGGCCGTAGCCGGAGATGTCGCAGGCGATCAGACCGGGGAGCCCCTCCCGGAGCTGGTCCGCGAGGAGCCCGGCCCGGCGGGCCGCGGCCGGCGACAGGTTCTGCACGAACACGTCGGCACCGGCCACCAGCCGGTCGAAGGCAGCACGGTCGTCGGAGTCCTTCAGGTCGAGCTCGATGCTCTGCTTGCCCCGGTTGGCCCACACGAAGAAGGCCGACGTGCCGTCCACTGCCGAGTCGTAGTGGCGGGCGAAGTCGCCCTCGCCGGGACGCTCCACCTTCAGGACCCGGGCACCCAGATCGGCGAGCTGGCGGGTGGCGAACGGGGCGGCCACCGCGGCCTCCAGCGCGACCACGATCACGCCGTCCAGGGGCGCGCTCACGGCGCTTGCACCCTCACGCCGTCCAGGGGCGCGGTCATGCGGTCACGGCTCCGGGTCCCTCGGGAGGTAGCCGTCGCGGGTCTGGGGCAGCTTCATTCCCAGAATCCGAGACGCCACCACCGTGCGCAGGATCTGGGCCGTGCCTCCGCCGATGGTGAACATGCGCACGTCGCGGTACATCCGCTCCAGCGGGTTGTTGCGGCTGTAGCCGGCCGCGCCGTGGGCCTGGAGCGCGTCGCTCACCACGGCGATGGCCGCCTCGGAAGTAAAAATCTTGGCCTGGGCGGCCAGGGCCGGATCGGGGAACGGGCTGCCGCCGGGGCCGTGCGAGGCTGCGGCCCGGTAGATGAGGCTGCGGGCCGCCTCCAGCTTCACCGACATGTCGGCCAGCATCCATTGCAGGCCCTGGAACTCGGCGATCGGGCGCCCGAACTGCTCCCGCTTCTTCACGAACTCCAGCGCCAGCTCGTAGGCGCCCGCAGCCAGGCCCAGCGCCACCGTGCCCGCCCCCACCCGCTGGGTGTTGTAGGCGTTCATCAGGTCGGCGAAGCCCCGCCTCAGCCCCGACGGCGGCCGCACCGCCATGGCCGCTGAGACCTCCATGTTGTTGAAGCCGACCACCGTCTCGGGAAGGCCCCGCAGTCCCATGGTCGGCTCTCGGGCTCCGATCTCGAGCCCGGGCGTCTCGTCCCGGAAGGCCAGGAAGGCGCCGATGCCCTCCTCGTTGCCGTCCTCGTCGAAGACCCGGGCGAACACCAGATGGGTGACCGACACGCCGCCGCCGGTGATCCAGTGCTTGGCGCCGTTCAGCACGTAGCCATCGCCGCGGCGGTCGGCTCTGGTGGTCATCTCCGACGCCGCGCTCCCGGCGCCGGGCTCGGTGATGCAGATGGCGGGCTTGTCCCCGGCCAGCACCAGCTCCGCAACCCTGGCCCGCTGGGCGTCGGTGCCGTAGGCAAGCACCGCCGACAGCGCTCCCATGTTGCACTCCACCGCGATGCGACCGGTGACCCCGCACACCTTGGCCATCTCCTCCACCACCAGCACGGCGTCGAGCAGCGACCGGCCGGGCCCGCCGAGGGCGGCGGGCACGGTCATGCCGGTGAACCCGGCCCGCTGCAGGGCGGCCGCGTTCTGGAACGGGTACTGCTCGCTGCGATCCACCTCGGCCGCCCGGGGTGCGATGACGTCGCGGGCCAGGGTCCGGGCCTCAGCCTGGAGGGCCCGCTGCTCCGGGGTGAGATCCCAGGTCACACCCGCGCTCCGGTGGCCTGGGCGGTCAGGGTGATCAGGTCCCGCTGGGCAATGCTGCCACCAATCCAGCGCGCCGACCGACCGAGACCGTCCACGACGCCGACGAAGCGCTCCGTGGCGCCCGCGGCGTGGGCGCGGAACGCGTGGGCCAGGGGCGCCACCACATCCATGAACGTTCGGTCGTTCTCGCTGGTGCCGGCCCCGCGCTCCTCAAGGCCCCGGAACCAGCGCCGTGCCCCGGGATGGTCGGGCCGGCGCACGAAGGCCAGGGCGGCATGCACGTCGAGGAAGGCGCAGGTGTGACGCTCGGCCACGTTGTCCCAGCAGTCCGCCAGCGTGTCCCAACGGTTGTCGGCGTCACAGCCGGCCAGCTCCAGGCGCCACAGCAGCGACGTCTGGTCGCAGAGTTGGAAGGCGGTGGTGGCATGGGGCTGGCGCTCGTCGAAGACCGCCAGCGCACGGGAGGAATCGCCGGAGGCCAGCAGGCGCAGGGCCAGGTGCCACCAGATGTGGGTGGCGAAGAGGTCCTGGGCGCTCCATCGCTCGACCGAACCCTCCAGCAGTTCGACGGCGGCCGAGGTGTCGTCGGTCGACTCGTAGACGTGGGCGAGCGCGTGCCGGGCCCACAGATCGTCTGGATCGAGGCCCAGAGCCACCTGGCCCAGCTCCTCGGCCTCGCCGTAGCGCCCGACCTCTTCCAGGGCGAAGGCGTGCTGGCCGGCCACGAACCCCCATCCCGGCTCGCCCCGCCACGCCTCCACGGCGTGGGAGCTGGACCCCAGCCGGCCACGGTCGTCGCCGACGTGCAGGTAGAGGTCGTGCGCGAAACGGACCGCCGCGAAGTCCCGCTCGCGGCGGGCGATGCCGTCCCAGGTACGGGCCGCCGCGGTGAACTCACCCGCCAGCAGCAGCTCCAGCGCCCGCACATGGGCCCGTTCACGGTCACCGGACCCGCCGGCGCGGGACCGGGCCCGGGCTGCGTCCGCGGCCAGGGCCGGTGAGCCGGACGGGGTTCCGGCCAGGACTCGATAGACCGCGGCGAACAGCGGACCCATCACGAACGACTCGTCGCTCTCGCCCGCCTCCGACGCCACCGCCACCGGGTCGCCCCGGTAGTGCAGGTACTGCTCCCAGGCCCGCTCCCACGCCCGCCTGCTGGCCGCATCGCCCTGCACCGGCCCGGGGTCGGGCAGGCCCGCCACGCTCACGCGACCCCGACCTCCAGATGCTCTATGCCGTTCACGAAGTTCGAGTCCACGTACACGGGATCGCCGGCCAGCCTGATGTCAAGGCCGCGGTCCAGGATCGACTCGATGAGGATCCCCACCTCCAGGCGGGCCAGCGGCGCTCCCAGGCAGAAGTGGGCGCCGCCGCCGCCGAAGGCCACGTTGGGCGGGCGGAGGGGCCTGGTGACATCGAAACGCATCGGCTCGTCGAACACCTCCTCGTCGAAGTTGGCGGCCGCATACCACATCACCACCTTGTCACCGGTGTGCAGCGGGGTGTCCTGCAACGCGGTGTCGCGGGTGACCGTGCGCCGGAAGTACAGGATCGGCGACGAGTACCGGATCACCTCCTCCGCGGCCTGGGCCAGCAGCGACGGATCGGAGCGGACCAGCTCGAACTGGTCGGCGAACTCCACGAGGTGCAGGGCCAGATGGGCCATGGAGGCCCGGGTGGTCTCGTTGCCCGCGAAGACCATCAGCCGGAAGAAGTTGGTGAACTCGGCGTCGCTGAGCCGCTCGCCGTCGACCTCGGCCTCGATGAGCTTGGTGACCAGGTCGTCGGCGGGCTGGGCCCGGCGCCTCTCGCCCAGGGCCCGGGCGTACTCGTTGATGCCGTGGGCGGCCGGGCTGTTGAACGGCAGCAGCCGCAGTTCGGTGGTGTTGCCGTAGGCGGTGGGCTCCAGCGGCTTGCTGGACGTGCCCGCCACCAGATGGTCGGTCAGCTCGATCATGTAGTCGTGGTCCGACTCGGGCACGCCCATGATGTCGCAGATCACCCCGATCGGGATCGGCGCGGCCACCGCGTCCACCCAGTCGCCGCCGCCGGCCGCCACCAGGGCATCGAGGCGAGCGGCGATCCGGGCCCGCACCGCCGTCTCGTAGGACTGCACATGGCGGGGCGTGAAGGCGGAGCTGACCAGCCGTCGCAGCCGGGTGTGCACCGGCGGGTCGAGGTCGATCATCGACGCCCGGGCCGACAGGGCGTCCTCGTCGATGTCGTATATCTGGATGTGGCCGACCGCGGAGGAGTAGAGGCCGGTGTCCCGGGACACCTCCGACAGCGGCTCGTGACGGGTGACCGACCAGAACCCGGTGCGGTCGCCGCCGCTGGGCGGGGTCCAACTCAGCTTCCGGCGGGCCCGCATCTCGGCGAAGGCGGCGTGAGGGATGCCCTCCGAGAAGGTGGCCGGATCCGAGAGGTCCGCGGGCGCCAGCAACTCCTGGGCGAGGGCCATCTATCCGAGCACGAACGGGTCTCGGGTGGCGCCGGTCAGCTCCACCCACACCGTCTTGGTCTGCAGGTAGCCGTCCAGCGCCTCACGGCCGTTGTCCTTGCCGTAGCCGGACTGCTTGAAACCGCCGAAGGGCGCGGTGTAGCTGACGGTGCGGTAGGTGTTGACCCACACCGTGCCGGCGTGCAGCGCACGCGACATCCGCAGGGCCCGGCGCACGTCCAGGGTCCACACCCCGGCGGCCAGGCCGTAGTCGGAGTCGTTGGCCAGCTCGACCGCCTCGTCCTCGCCGTCGAAGGTCATCATGGCCAGCACCGGGCCGAACACCTCGGTGCGCACGATGGTGGTGTCGTTGGTGGCGCCGGTGATCACGGTCGGGCGCACGAAGCGGCCTCCCAGGACCGGGTCGACCACCCCTCCGGCCGCGATGGTGGCGCCCTCGGCCCGGGCCTGCTCGATCATGGCCAGTATGCGGTCGCGCTGCGCGTCCGACGCGGCCGGGCCCATCTCCGTCGCCGGGTCGGAGGGATCGCCGAGCACCAGCTCCCCGGCCCGGGCCGTCACCCTGGACACGACGCTGGAGGCGATGCCCCGCTGGACGTAGGCCCGCGACCCGGCCACGCAGGTCTGGCCGCTGGCCGCGAAGATCCCGGACAGCAGGCCGTTGGCCGCGGCCTCGACGTCGGCGTCGTCGAAGATGATCTGGGGCGACTTGCCGCCCAGCTCCAGCACGGTAGGCACCAGGTTGGCGGCCGCGGCCCGGGCCACATGGCGGGCGGTGTCGCCGCCGCCGGTGAAGGTGATCTTGTCGATGCCGGGATGGGCGGTCAGCGCGGCCCCCACCGCCGGGCCCCCGGTGACCACGTTGATCACCCCCGGCGGGAATCCCGCCTCGGCCGTCCGCTCGGCCAGCATCAGCGCCGTGACCGGGGTGAGCTCGGACGGCTTGACCACCGCCGTGCAGCCCGCGGCCAGCAGTGGCGCCAGCTTCCAGGTGAGCAGGAACAGCGGCGAGTTCCAGGGGATGATCGCGCCGACCACCCCCACGGGCACCTTCTCGGTGTAGACGAGGAAGTTGGGAGAGGGGCCGGGGATCTGCTCGCCGACGATCTTGTCGGCCAGGCCGGCGAAGAAGTCGAAGTAGCTCTGGAGGCTCTTGGCCTGGACGGAGGTCTCGCGGATGATCTTGCCGTTGTCGCGCGTCTCGATGGCGGCCAGCTCGTCGGCGTCCCGGGTGAGGATCTCGCCCAGCCGCCGCATGAGCCGGGCCCGCTCGGCCGCCGGCGTCTCCGCCCACGGCCCGTCGGTGAAGGCCCGCCGGGCCGCAGCCACCGCGGTGTCGACGGCGTCCGGGGCGTCGGCCACAGTCGCCCAGACCTCCCCGGTGAAGGGATTGGCCGTGGTCATGCGGCGTCCTCCGGCGGGTGCCGCGTAGCTCCCGTCGATCCAGTTGTCGTAAGTCTGCATACAGGATTCCTCCGCTAGCAGTCGTGTCAGGTTTCGGGATCCACGATCGAGATGGCCGCACCCGGGCACCGGTGCACGACCACTTCGGCTCGGTCGCGGGGCAGCGCCCCCGGCCCGATGACCGACGAGATCGCCTCGTCGTCGTCGACCAGGAAGACCTCGGGTTCCAGCATCTCGCACTGGCCCCCTCCGATGCAGCGCTCCTCATCAACGGCCACCCGGACCAGTTCGGTGCTCACGATGCCGCCTCGGCCAGCGACTCGGCCAGGATGCCCAGGCCCTCGTCGACGTCGGCGTCGGTGGCCACCAGCGGCACCAGCACCCGGATGCAGTTGGAGTAGACCCCGGCCCCCATCAACAGGAGCCCACGGTCGAAGGCGGCGTCCATGACGGCGGCGGCCGTCTCCGGGGCCGGCTCGCGGGTGGCCGGGTCCCTCACGAACTCGAGAGCCAGCATGGCGCCCAGGCCCCGCACCTCCCCGATGGCCGGCACCGATCCGGCCAGTTCGTCGAGCCCGCATCGCAGGCGGCGGCCCAGAGACTCGGCCGCCTGCTGGAAGTCCGGGTCGAACACCCGGGCGATGGCCACCGACGCAGCCGCACACGACAGCGGGTTGCCGCCGTAGGTGCCGCCGATTCCGCCGCCATGGACCGAGTCCATGATCTCGGCCCGCCCGGTCACGCCCGAGATGGGGAGCCCGCCTCCCATCGACTTGCCCCACGTGCACAGGTCCGGCTCGACGCCGTAGTGGGAGATGGCGGCGGGGACCCCGGTGCGGCCCATGCCCGACTGGACCTCGTCGGCGATCAGCAGGATCCCGTGCCCGGCCGCGATCTCCGCCACCCTGGCCGGGTAGTCCTCGGGCATCGGGATGAACCCGCCCTCGCCCTGCACCGGCTCGAAGATGATGGCGGCCACGTTCGACGGGTCGGTCTGGTTCTTCAGCAGCCGCTCCAGCCCGGCGACGGCGTCGTCGGAGCTCACCCCCCGGTACGGGTAGGGGCCGGGCGCCCGGTACACCTCGGGGGCGAACGGGCCGAAACCCAGCTTGTAGGGCCGCACCTTCGACGTCAGCGACATGGCCAGCAGGGTGCGGCCGTGGAAGCCGTTGTCCAGGCTCACGATGCCCGGACGGCCGGTGTAGTAGCGGGCGATCTTCACCGCGTTCTCCACTGCCTCGGCGCCGGAGTTCAACAGCAGAGCCTTCTTGGCGAAGTCGCCAGGATGGCACTCGCACAGCAGCCGGCACACCTCGACGTAGGGCTCGTAGGCCGACAGCGAGAAGCACTGGTGCAGGTAGGCGTCCAGCTGCTCGGAGATGGCGGCCACGATCTCGGGGTTGCGGTGGCCGTGGTTGACGGTGCCGATGCCCGACACGAAGTCGATGAACTCGCGGCCGTCCACGTCGGTGATGCGGGCCCCCGAGGCACTGGCCACGAAGAACGGCCGGCCCGCGGTCCCGGCCGCCACCCAGCGGGACCGCTCAGCCGCCAGCCGGTCGGTGTTGGGCAAAGAGTTCATGGCGCACCTCCTGAGGTCACGTGTCGGCAGGCGAAGCCGCCTCGCGGTGCGGCGTCGCGTTTCCCGCTCTTGTTCGCTGCGCTCACGGGCCGCTCGGGCCACGGCCTCGCTCGGCGCCTCGCCAGAGTCCTCACGGGTTGCCGCCTACCCGCTCGGCCTCGGGAGCCATGTCCACGGACAGCACGCCGTGGACGAAGTTCGATGCCACCCGGACCGGCTCGCCGAGCTGCTTGAGGAACAGCCGGCGGGCGGCCATCTCCTCCAGCAGGACCGATACCTCCAGGCGGGCCAGGAACGCGCCCAGGCACAGGTGCGGACCACCCCCGCCGAAGGCGAAGTGCTCGCTCTCAGGACGGCCGACGTCGAAGCGGAACGGATCGGTGAACACGGCCTCGTCGCGGTTGGCCGAGCCGTACCACATGACCACCTTGTCGCCCGCCGCGATCGATGTGCCGGCCAGCTCGCAGTCGGCGGCCGCGGTGCGGCGCATGTGCAGTACCGGCGTGGCCCAGCGGATGATCTCCTCGGTGGCCGGCCCGACCAGGCCGGGGTCGTCCACGACCCGCTGCCACTGGTCGGGATTGCCGGCCAGGGCTAGGGCGCCGTGGCTGATGGCCGTCCGGGTGGTCTCGTTGCCGGCGAAGACCAGCAGGTGGAACAGGTGGCGGTACTCGTGCCGGGAGATGCGACCGCCCTCGGCCTCGGCCTCGACCAGGTGGGTGACGAGATCGTTGCGGGGCTCGGCCCTGCGCTTGGCCCGCATCTCCTCGCCGTACTCGAACAGAGCGTGGCTGGCCGGGCTGTTGAAGGGCAGCAGGCGCAGCTCGGTGGTGTTGCCGAACGCGTCGGGCGGCAGCGACTGGGCGTCGCTGGTGCCCTCCACCAGGTAGTTCGAGAGCTCGACCAGGTAGCCGGCGTCGGCGACGGGCACTCCCAGCATGGCCAGGATCACCCGGATGGGCAGCGGCGCGGCCACCATCTCGACCCAGTCGCCGCCCCCCTGGGCCACGAACTCGTCGAGCAGCTCGACGGTGATCTCCCGCACCGCCTCCTCCCACCGGCGGATGTTCTTGGGGGTGAACGCCCCCGCCACCATGCGCCTCAGGCGGGTGTGGTCGGGGGCGTCGGTGTCGATCAGCGAGCGCCGGGCCTCCAGGGCGTCGGCCTCCAGGTCCCACAGGTTGGTGTGGCCGATGGCCGATGAGAACACCGCCGGGTTGCGGGACACCGCCCTGACGTCGGCGTGGCGGGTCACCGCCCAGAACCCGTTGTCGCCGTAGGGATGCCAGGCCAGCCCCGGCATGGCCCGGATCCGGGCGAACCGCTCGTGGGGGATGCCGCCGAGGTAGAGCCGCGGGTCGGCGATCTCGGGGGCCAGGATCGGGGCGGGGACGGCGGTCGGGCTCACGGGTCGGGCTCTGCTAGCAGTGGGCCAGGAACCGGGCCCGCTCCCAGTCGTTGACAGACTCCGGGTCGGGCGAGTTCTCGACGGCCAGGGCGAGCTCGTGCTCGGCGGTGCACAGGTAGTTCGTCGAGAAGTCCGTGCCGAGCATCTCCGCCAGCGGGGAGCCGCGGTAGGCCGCGATGGCGTCGGCCAGCGTGGCCGGCAGCGGGGCGCAGTCGCCGGGATTGGTGTACATGTCGCCCTCGCTCATCGGCGGGATCGGCAGGCCCCGCTCCAGCCCGTCGCAGCCGGCGGCCAGCACCCCGGCGATCATCAGGTGGGCGGTGGCGTCGGCGCCCGCGGACCGGAACTCCACCCGGTTGCCCGGCGAGCCGGCCTCGGTGATGCAGCGGGCCATCACGGTGCGATTGTCCCCGCCCCAGTGCACATGGGTGGGGGCGAACGTGTAGGGCCTGACCCGCTTGGCCCCGTTGTCGGTGGGCGCTCCGAGCAGGCTCATGCTCCGGGCGTGCTCCAGGAGGCCCCCCAGCCACTTCGACATGAGCTGGTTGGGGGCTCCGTCGGAGTCGGCGAAGGCGTTGGCCCCGTCGACGTTGAGGCTGGTGTGGACGTGCATGCCCGAGCCCGACTGGTCGGCCCACGGCTTGGGCATGAAGGTGGCCCTCAGGTCGTGGCGCACCGCCACCTGCTTGACGATGCTCTTGAAGACGGCTGTGGCGTCGGCGGCGGTCATGGCGTCGGCGTAGGAGATGTTGACCTCGATCAGCCCCGGCCCGTACTCGGCGTTGGAGGACTCCACGTCCAGCCCGGCGCCGAGCAGTCCGGCCCGCATGTCGGCGATGCAGTCCTCCAGTGCCACCGCGTCGGTGAGCGACGAGTACTTGATGTGGTCCTGGACCGGGCTCCAGTCCTCCTGGCACAGGTAGAACTCGAGCTCGGTGGCCGCGATCGGCTCGAATCCGAGGCCCCGGCAGCGCTCGATCTGCTCGGCCAGGACCCGGCGCGGCGCCAGCGGGTGCGGTCTGTCGTGCTCGTCGAGCACGTCGGTGAAGACGATGGCGTAGCCGGGCTGGTGGGTGAAGACCCGCCCGGTGGACAGGTCGGGCATCAGCTTGCAGTCGAGATAGCCGGTGTCCATGTTGATGAACGGGTTGTCGGTCAGGTCGTCCTGCGCGTCCATGATGAAGATGGCATCCGCGATGGCCAGGCCCGCGGTGGCCACCGTGCTGAAGAAGCGCTCGACAGGCACCCGCTTGCCGCGGAGATGCCCCTGGGTGTCGGGGGTGGCGACCTCGACGGTGTGCACACCGGCGGCGGCGCATTGCTCCTGGAAACTGCGGGCTGCTGCGATATCGGTCATCGATGCTCCTTGGGGTTGGTTGACTCGGAGGCCAAGCGAATAGGCGGGAGTGTTCGGCGCATACGGGCGAGGCCGTGGCCCGAGCGGCCCGTGAGCGCAGCGAACAAGAGCGGGAATGACACCGCTGCGACGCAATTCACTTGCGCCCAACCGCGGGGCCACTTTGGACAAGCTCGAGGATCAGGCAACGGTCAGCACCACCCGTCCCTTGACGTCACCGGCCCGGAGCCGGTCGTGGGCCGTCTGCGCGTCCTCCAGGGGCAGCGTCTCCACCGGGTTGAGCACCGACGGCTCCCGCCCGGCCAGGTCGAGCAGCTCGTCGAGCTGGGCCCGGCTGCCCCACACGCTGGTCATGAAGCGGGCCTCGTGGGGCACCGCGCCGAAGCCGAACGGGATCCGGCCGCCATAAAGCCCGACGACGGCCACCAGACCGAGCCGGGCCACCGCGCCGGCGGCGGCCGCCAGCGTGGCCTCGCTGCCGATGAAGTCGATCACGAAGTCGAACGGGGGCAGCTCGTCGCCGGGCCCGTAGGCGTGGTGGGCGCCGCGCTCGACGGCGGTGGCCCGCTTGGCCGCGGCGAGGTCGAGCGCGCCGACCTCGGCGTCGCTGAGCAGCCGCAGGTAGCGGATGGCGTACTGGCCCAGCCCGCCGGCTCCGATCACCAGCGCCCGCCGCGGCCGGCCCGGGCGGCGCAGGGTCTCCAGGCCCTGGGTGACGGCCCGGTAGGCGGTGAGACCCCCGCAGGCCAGCGGGGCGCTCTCGACAGGATCGAGGTCGCCGATGGGCGCCAGGTAGGCGGAGTCGGGAACCAGCATCCTCTCCGCGTACCCGCCGTCGGAGAAGATGCCGGCCTCCCGGGCGTCGACGCAGATCATCTCCACGCCCTCGTCGCAGAGTTCGCAGGATCGGCATCCCCACGGCGCGTAGACCATGACCGGGCCCAGGCGCGGGTGCACACCGGTCACCTCGTGGCCGAGGACGAGCGGCAGCGGGCTGGGAATGACTCCCTCCACCACATGCAGGTCGGAGTGGCAGACGCCGCACGCGGTGACCTCGATGACCTCGGCGGCCGCGTCGGGCTCGGGGTGGTCGCCGACGAAGCGCAGATCGGTGTTGAACGCCTCGAGAACGACGGCCCTCATCGCGCAGTCCCGGCCTAGTAGCTCTTGGGCAGGCCCAGGCACTTCTGGGCGATGAAGGCGAGCACGAGGTTGTTGTTGATCGGCGCCACCTGGTACAGGCGGGTCTCGCGCAGCTTGCGCTCGATGTCGTACTCGACCGCGAAGCCGAACCCGCCGTGGGTGTTCAACGCGGCGTTGCCGGCCTCCCACGACGCGTCGGAGGCCAGCATCTTCGCCATGTTGGCCTCCGCGCCGCAGGGCTCGCCCCGGTCGAACAGGTCGGCCGCCTTCCAGCGCATGAGATCGGCGGCCTGAAGGTTGGCGTAGGCCTTGGCCAGCGGGAACTGCACCCCCTGGTTCTGGCCGATGGGGCGGCCGAAGACCTCCCGCTGGCGGGCGTAGTCGGTGGCCCGGTCGAGGAAGAACCGGCCGTCGCCGATGCATTCGGCCGCGATCAGGATCCGCTCGGCGTTCATCCCGTCGAGGATCTGGGAGAAGCCCATCCCCTCGGTGCCGACCAGGCAGTCCGCGTCGATGACGACGTCGTCGAGGAACACCTCGGTGGTGTTGTGGTTCATCATGGTGGGGATCGGGTTGATGGTCAGACCGGGCCGCAGCTCGCCGCCGTCGCCCCTCAATGCGAAGATGAACACCGACAGCCCCGACGTGCGGTCGGCGGACTGGCCGGCCGGCGCGGTCCGGGCCAGCAGCAGCATCAGGTCCGAGTGCAGGGCACGCGATGTCCAGATCTTCTGGCCGTTGAGGCGCCAGGTGTCGCCGTCGCGCTCGGCCCGGGTGCGGATGGCGGTGGTCTCCGACCCGGCGCCGGGCTCGGTCACGCCGAACGCCTGGAGGCGCAGCCGGCCGTCGGCAATCTGGGGCAGGTAGCGCTCCTTCTGGGCCGCCGACCCGTGCCGCAGCAGGGTTCCCATCACGTACATCTGGGCGTGGCAGGCGGCGGGGTTGCCGCCGCTGGCCGAGATCTCCTCCAGGATGACGGACGCACCGGCCAGGCTGAGCCCCCCGCCGCCGTACTCCTCGGGGATCAGCGCCCCGAGCCAGCCGTGCGCGGTGAGATCGGCCACGAACTCCTCGGGGTAGCGGTCGGGTTCGAGGCCGCGCCAGTAGGCGTTGCCGTACTTGTCGCACAGGCGCCGGACCTCGCTGCGGATCAGCTCGAAGTCCTCGGCGGCGGCGACCGCGTGGGGCGCGGGAACCGCAGCCGTGGAGGCGGAGGGGGTCACTGCTCGGGCTCCTGGTCCCAGTAGCCGTGGCGCTGCAGCAGCTCCGCGGCCGCGATGCCGCTCTGGTGCAGGTGCTCCTCCATCGCCCGGCGGGCACCGTCGGCGTCGCGGGCGATGATCGCTTCGAGGATGACGGCATGGTGCTGGACCGCCTGCGCGTCCCAACCCTCGATGAACTCGTAGTAGCGGGACGGCACCGAGCGCACCAGGTGTTGCAGCAGCCACCGGGTCCGGCGGGGCGCGACGGAGTTGATGACCCGGTGGAAGGCGTTGTTCAGGTCCGAGAGGTCCTCGCCGCTGTCGTGCTCGAAACGTTCGTGGATGGCGGTGAGTTCGGCGATCTCGTCGTCCTTGAGCGACACCGCGGCCATGGCGGCGGCCCGTCCCGCCACCACCCCGAACAGCTCGTAGTGGTCGATGATGTCCTCGGGAGTGAGATCGGCCACCGACGCACCCCGGCGGGGGGTGATCTCCACCAGGCCCTCGCGGCCCAGGATCACGAGAGCCTCGCGCACCGGGCTGCGGCTCACACCGAGCGCCTCGCCGATGGCGTCCTGGTCGATCTTGGTGCCCGGCTTGAGCGCCCCGGCCAGGATCAGGTCGCGGACGTAGGTCACGACCTCGTCGGCAAGGCTGCCCCGCCGGCGGCGCCCCGGGTCGACGGGCGGGTACTCGACGTTCATGACGGGTCCTCGGTCACAGCCGATCGACGTTCATGACGAGTCCTCGTTCTGCTGCGCGGCCTCGCCCTGCTGGGCGGCCTCGTTCTGCTGCGCGGCCTCGCCCTGCTGGGCGGCCTCGCCCAGGTAGGCGGCCTGCACCGCGGGATGGGCCTGCACCTCGGCAGGGGTGCCGGCCGCGATCACCCGGCCCTGGTCCAGGCAATAGACCCGGTCGCAGATCCCGGTGATGAAATTGAGGTCGTGGTCGATCACCAACACTCCGGCGCCCACGGCCGCAGCCATGCGCCTGACGCTCTCGACCATGGCCAGCGACTCGGTGTCGCTCATCCCGCTGGTCGGCTCGTCGAGCAGCAGGAAGGCGGGCGCGGCCGCCGCGGCGCGGGCCAGTTCCAGCCGACGGGAGTTCCCGTAGTCGAGCTGGCCGGCGCGGCGGTTGCGCTGATCCCACAGGCCCGCACCGGCCACGATGGCGTCGACGTCGGCCCGGGTGCCGCCGTTGCGATGGACCGATGCCATGAGCGCGGCCACCTCCACGTTCTCCCGCACCGTCAGCGACGAGAACAGCCTGAGGTTCTGGAAGGTCCGGACCAGGCCGGCACGGGCGATGGTATGGGAGGGCTCCGACGTCAGCCCCAACTCGCCGAGGTGCACGACCCCGGTCGTGAGATCCACTATGCCGGTCATCACGTTCACCAGCGTCGTCTTGCCCGCCCCGTTGGGGCCGATCAGCCCCACGATCTCGCGGTTGGACACTTCGATCGAGGCGCCGTCGAGGGCCCGGAAGCCGCCGAACTCCACGGTCACCTCGCTGGCGGAGAGATCCAGGGCATCGGGCTCCGGGGCCTCGATCGCGTCGCCCGGGGGCTTCTGGCGGATGGAGCGGCGCCACAGCCAGGCGTCGACCTCCCAGTCGTCGAGCACGCCGTTGGGGCGCCAGATCATGAAGACGACCATGGCCAGGCCGAGCAGCACGGTCGGCAGCCCCTCGCGGAACACCCAGTCGAGGTTCCCGTCGAGTCCGAGACCGAAGATCTCATAGCCGTCGGAACCCATGCGTCGGGCGCCCTCGCGCACTGCGGTGATCACCCCCACGCCCAGGAGCGCACCGGTCACGCCGTTGCGACCGCCCACGACGAGCATGACCAGAGTGAGCAGCGTGTACTGGAAGAAGAAGAACTCGGGTAGGAGGCTCCCGATCTCGTAGACCCGCAGCGACGCGGCCACCGAGACCACCGCCACCGACAGCAGCAGCGCGATCGTCTGCTGGACGACGGGATTGATGCCCATGGCCCGAGCCGCCAGATTGTCCTCGCGGGCCGCGTGGTTGAGCCGTCCGATGCTGCTTCGAGCGAACAACAGGGCCAGCACGATGGCTGCGAACAGCGCTAGGTAGATGGGCGTGCGGGTCTGGAGCGTGTCGCCGATCCCGAAGGTCAGCCCGGCTCGCTCTCCGCCGGTCAACTCGTTCCAGCTCGCGGCGACCTCGTGGGTGAAGAAGAGCAGAGCCAGGGTGATGACCGTGGCCGCCACCGAGCCCGACCGGGCCCCGGACCGTCCCAGACCGATCCCCACCACCACTGCCACGATGAGCGTGATCCCGAGAGCCACGCCGGTGGCGGGCAGGGGTCCCATCTCCACATCGGCCAGTCCCCAGGGGGCATTCGGTATGCGGGTGTACTTGTCGTCGGGCGCGATGGCGAAGAGGGCGAAGGCGTATCCGGCCACCGCGCCGAAGCCGATGTGGCCGAAGGAGAACACGCCGGTGTTGCCCACGTAGATCTGGATGCCGATCACCATGATGGCGTCGATGAACATGGCGGTGATCAGCTTCTCCGCCGACGCGCCCTCGACCATGAGCGTGTAGAGCAGTCCCGCCCCCACGAAGGCCGCGAACAGCACAACCGCGCCGGCCAGCGGGAAGGCGACATCACGTCGCAGGTCGGGGAACAGCAGGCCGGCTTCTCGCCGGCGGCTCCCCGCCCATGCAGTCAAGAACGAGGTACCCGCCGCCATCAGACCCGTCCCCGGCTGAGGGTGGTCGCCGCCATCACGCCTGGCCCCGGCGAAGGGCGGCCACCGCCATCACACCCGCTCCGCGTGGGCCACGTTGACGAGACCCCCGGGCCGGAAGATGAACAGCAGCGCGATCAGGGTGAACACCACCCCCTGGGTGAGGGCGGCGGCTGTTCCGGGCAGCCAGGTTCGCAGCATCACTTCGGCGAGCCCCAGGGCGAGACCGCCGATCACCGCGCCCTTGAGACTTCCGAGCCCGCCGATGAGCGCGGCGAGCACGCCGCTGAGCATCGGGTTGATGCCCGACGTGGGCGAGGTGTGGCCCGCCCGCATCAGCCAGAAGATCCCGGCGATCCCGGCCAGGGCGCCGGACAGGGCGAAGGCACCCCGGATGACACGGTCGGAGTTGACGCCCATCAGGCGGGCCGCGTCGAAGTCGGCCGCCGCGGCCCTGATCGACAGCCCGAACATGGTGCGTTGGAGGATGGCCGCGGTGAGGACCAGGGTCACGATCGCCACGATGATGACGACGGTGTCGAACACTTCCACCCGTATGGGCCCGATTGAGAAGGTGTCGGCGATCCAGCCCGGCTCGGCGAAAGTCTGGACCCGCGCGCCGATGTACATCAAGAAGATGGCCGCCACCAGGAAATGGATGCCGAAGGAGGTGAGCAGTTGGGTGAACTCCGACGAGCCCCGCACCCGGCTGAACGCGATCCGCTCGATGAGCAGGTTCGTGGCCACCGACACCACCACGATCAGGGGAGCCACCAGGTACCACGACCATCCGTTGCTGAACGCGGCGTAGGCCGCGTAGCCGCTCACGGTGATCAGTTCGCCGTGGGCGAAGTTCAGCAGGTGCATCACGCCGAAGACCACGGCCACGCCCAGCGCCAGCAGCGCGTAGATGCTGCCCCGCCCCAGCCCGTCGATCAGGTTCTGGATCAGCTCGGTCATACCGCACTCCCCCGTACGAAGGTATCGAACAGGTCGGCGATGCTGTTCAGCAGCGTCGTCTTGCCTCCCCCGTCGGGGCCGATGAGGCCGACCACCTCACCGTCCCCAACGGACAGGCTCACGTCTCGCAGCGCCGAGAGCGACCCGTACCGGGTGATCAGCCCGGACACTTCGAGCAGCATGGGTCTGGTCTCTATCGACGGCCGCTTCCGGTCGGAATCGTTGTCCGGTCTGCCGTCACCTCATCTCGATGAGGACGTCCTGGCCGTCTACGATCCGCTTGATCGGAACGGCCTTGGGTGGGGTGCCTGTGGTGCCCTCGTAGGTGATCACGCCACTGAAGCCCTCGAAGCCCTCGATCTCGGCGATCGCATCGCCGATCTGGGCAGGATCGGTGCAGCCGCAGTTGACGATGCCCTGGATGCCCAGCAGGAGCGAGTCGACATACAGGCCCATGAAGCCCTGGCTCTCGAGCACCTCGCCGTCGTGGGCGGCGGAGTAGCCGGTCAGCAGGCGGTCATTGATGTCGCCCGGCTCGATGTTGATGTGGGGCGTGTGAACGATTCCCTCGTTGTTGGCCTCGAAGGCGATACCGGTAGCGTCCAGCGCGTCGGTCCCGATGTAGGTGATGTTGTCGAACCCGGCGCCCTCGAGCTGGCCCCGCAGCGCGGTGACCTGGTAGCCGAGCGCGGCCGAGAAGAAGGCCTCGTTGTTCTCGAGGACCTCCGACAGCTCGGCCACCTGGGCGGAGAAGTCGGTGTCCACGAACCATTCGTAAGTGTGCTCGCCGACGATCTCGCCGCCGCCGGCCTCGAAGACCTCCTTGAAGACGTCGGGGTTGTAGCCGGTGTAGGGGCCCGGCTGGGTGAACACGAAGGCCCTGGTGATGCCCTGGTCGAGGGCCCACTCGGCCGCGGCAGAGGACTGGCCCCGGTCGTCGAAGCTCACCAGGAACGAGTTGTTCTCGATGTCGGACAGCGTGGGTTCGGTCGATGCGGCCACGAACACGGGCACCTGGCCGCCGGTGGCCTGCAGGATGGGCAGGGTGAAGTCGGCGAAGGGCGGACCGATGAGGAAGTGCGCTCCCCAGTCGAGCAGGTCCTGAGCTGCGACACCGGCGGTGGTGGCGTCGCCGCCGACATCCTCCACTCTCACCTCGACCGGAGAGTCGTTGACGCCGCCGTTGCAGTTGATCAGATTGGCGAAGTGGGGCACCAGCTTCGAGCCGGGGATGTCGACGAAGCCGACCACGTCGCTGAAGTCCATGGCCATCCCGACCCTGATCGGGTCGCCCGTCGGCGCCGGAGCGCAGTCATCCAGGTCGGCGTTGAGGGTGGCCTCGATATCGACGGCCTGGCCCATCGGCTCGGGCTCTGGAGCGGCCGTCGTTGTGGGAGCCGCCGTCGTAGTGGGAGCCGCCGTCGTAGTGGGGGCTACGGGTTCCTCGTCCTCGCCGCAGCTGGCGGCGAACAGGGCCATGACCGCTACAAGCGCGATCACTGACTTGAATTTCATGGTATTACCTCCTCCTGAGAGCGGTGGCGACGGACCGTAGCACACCAACCGTTCGGTAGCGAACGAATTCAGGTCGTAGGGCCTGAGAGCGTTCGGCGCGGACGGTAGCGCACTCTTCAGGGGAGTGCAAATTTTTTATGAAAAATTTAATATGCAGCAGTCAGGAGGGCCAAGAGGTCGTCGTAGGAGGTGCAGGTGGGGTAATGGGGGTGCTCGGCCCGCACGTTGGACGGAGCCCTGAACAGCACGCCGGCGTCGGCCGCGGCCAGCATGGTCACGTCGTTGTAGGAGTCCCCCACCGCCACCACCCGGTAGTTGAGCGAGCGGAAGGCCTCGACGGCCCTCGCCTTCTGGTCGGGCATCCGCAGCCGGTAGTCGGCCAGCCGATCGCCCTCCACCACCAGCGTGTGGCACAGCAGCACGGGCCAGCCCAGCTGGGCCATCAGGGGGCGGCCGAACTGCTCGAAGGTGTCCGACAGCAACACCACGGGCAGGCGTGACTGGAGCTCCCGCAGGAAGTCGAGGGCGCCGTCGAGGGGGACCAGACCCTCGACCACCTCCATGATCGTGGTCATGGTGATGCCGGCCGCGTCGAGCGCCTCGATCCTGCCCTTCATCAGCACGTCGTAGTCGGGCTCGTCGCGTGTGGTCCGGCGAAGGAAGTCGATGCCGGTGCGCTCGGCCACCGCGATCCAGACCTCGGGCGTGAGCACACCCTCCACGTCGAGGACGGCCAGCGACTGCGGAGGGGAGGGCATCTGGGTTCAGCCTTCGCCCATCATGGCGGCGGCGCGCCGGTCGAGCTCCTCATCGTCCACGTCCTCGATGTGGGTGTGCACGCTCCACTTGTGGCCCCACGGGTCCATGAACTGGCCGGCGCGGTCACCGTAGAACTGGTCCTCGGGGGGCCGCAGCTCGGTGGCCCCGGCCGCCAGCGCGGCCGCGTAGGTGGCGTCGCAGTCCTCGACGTTCACGGTCATGGACACGGGCGTCCCGCCCAGCGTCCTGGGCCCCAGCACGTCCGCCTCGGGCCACTCGTCGGACAGCATGATCAGCGAGTCGCCGAGACGCAGCTCGCAGTGGCCGATCCGGCCGCCGAAGTCCATGCGGCGAACCTCGGTGAAGCCGAGAACACTCGTGTAGAAGTCGATGGCGTCGGCCGCGCCGTCGACGCACAGGTAGGTCGAGACTCTCGGATAGTCGTCAGGAATCGGGTTGACCATGGGGGTGGCGTCCTTTCTGGGGGGGATCATCGACGCGTACCGCATTATCGCCGCCCCACGACCGGCTCGCTCACGCCGGGCTCCAGCACGTTTGGGCGAGATCACCCAGGAGTGGAGTGGGGTCAGCCCTCCACCATGGCTATGAGTTCCTCGTCGCTGGGGATCTCGACGCCGGGCACGTAGTAGGTGTAGAGGCTGGCGATCACCTCGCCCAGGCCGGAGTCGTCTCCGGCGGCCAGCTCGGCGGTGATCACCGAGCCGTGCATGTGCACCGACGACAGCCGGCCGGTGGCCAGCATCCGGCGGGCCAGCTCGTCGCAGGGACGGTCGCCGATGATCTCCTCCCCGGCCCGGTAGCGCTCGTGGCCCATGCCGGTGACGGTCCGGTTCAGCTCGAACCGCACGAGGCCGGGTCTCGGCGACGAGGTGCGCAGGAAGGTGACGGGCTGGCCCATGGCGACTGAAGGCTACAGCCGACCGCCCGTCACGGCGGCGTGTACCGGCGGGGTGTCGAACAACTGCGGGTGGGCGTCCTCGGGGGGCGGGAGGACACGGGGGACGCCGCTCCAGCGCAGGTCGTCCATGAACACCCAGCGGCGGCGGTGGATGACGCACGGACCCCACGCGGCCAGCGCGGCGATGTGGCGGGGGCAGGGGTAGCCCTTGTTGGACGCGAACCAGTAGGCCGGGTAGCGCTCCGCGGCCGCGACCATGAGGCGGTCGCGGGTCACCTTGGCCACCACCGAGGCGGCCGCGATCGACAGGCTCGACGCGTCGCCCCGCACGATGGTAGTGACGCCGGGCCTGCCGCCGCCATCGTCACTGCCGTCGCGAGCCCTGTCGCCGTCACGGGCACCGTCGTCGTCGGCCGCGCCGGCGGCGGAGTCGGCCTTGGGGGCCAGGAAGTCCCACTTCCCGTCCACCAGCACATGGTCGACCTCGATTCCCAGCCCGTCGACGGCCCGCCGGGCGGCCAGGCGCTGAGCGTCGGCCATGCCCAGATCGGTGCACTCGTCGACGGTGGCATGGCCGACCGAGACCGCCCGGGCCCAGGCCCTGATGCGGCCGTGCAGCGTCTCGCGCTCGGCCGCGGTGAGCATCTTGGAGTCGCGCACCTTGTAGATGCGCCGGTCGGGATCGGCGACCACGGCCGCCACCGTCAGCGGCCCGGCCCAGGATCCTCGACCCACCTCGTCGACGCCAGCCACCACCCTGGCGCCGGAGTCCCACAGGGCCCGCTCCGCCCGCAGTCCGGGCGCCCGTCCCCGCAGGGCGCGCCGGAGAGGTGCCGCGGTCGGAGCGGTGGAGGCCATCGGCGCGACCGTAGCCGCGCCGAGCTAGTGTCTCCCGCTCCTGTTCGCTTCGCTCACGGGCCGCTCAGGCCACGGCCTCGCAAGCTCGGCCTCTGGCTTAGAGCGTCCAGGTGGAGAGGACCAGCGCCCTGTCGCGCCAGGCCTGGATGTTGGCGTCCAGGACGTCGAGCGGGTTGAACGGGGTCACGCCCTCCATGACGTCGTCCTCGCGCATGCCGTACAGCGCGCCCATGGCGAAACGGCAGCAGTAGACGGTGGCGCCCTCGTTTATGAGGGTCTGGAGCTGGCGGTTGTACCCGAGGTTGCCGGGGAAGCCCTCCTGGCCCACCGCCGGGTAGCCCCGGGCGGCGTTGGCCATGAGCACGGCCGGGCCGTACAGCACGAACGTCAGCTTGAAGCCCTTGCGCTGCAGGCGGGTGGCGGTGAGCATGTTCACCAGGCCGACCGAGCCCTCGAAGGGCACCGTGTGCATGAACACGTACGCCTGGTCGCCCTCCTCGGCCTTGTAGTCGGGGAAGACCTTCTCCTCGATGTTGTGCATCACGTCGCCTTCCTGGGGCGGCGGGATGGTCACTGTCTTGGGCATGGTTTGCCTCCTTGTTGTGGGTCGAAGTTGTCGTGGGTGGTTGCTGTGTTGGTTGCTGTAGTGGATCGATGTTGGTCGGATCTCAGATGGCCGGTCCCTGGGGCCGGCCGGAGCGGACGGGCCACTCCTTGCGGTGCGAGCCCGGCAGGGCCCCGATGACACGCCGCCGGAGGCCCCAGGGCAGCAGGCGGTAGGCCGGGGTGAACACGTGCCTCCAGAAGATCTCACGGAGGCCGCGGGCGTTCTCCGGCATCCTCGCGCCGTAGCGGGCGCCGACCCGCTGCTGGGCGTCGATGGCCAGGTAGTGCTCCGAGTTGGAGCGGAGCCACTGAGCGAATCCCATGACGGCGCCGCTCGGCCCTACAGCCCGGCCAGCAGGTTCTGGGCGGCCACGGAGATCGGCTCGTTGAGCGCGCCGATGGCGGGCGAGTAAACGTTCTCCATGGTGGCCAGCTCCTCGACGGTGAGGCCGACCCGGACCGCCATGGCCAGGAAGTCGGCCCGCTCCTTGATCCCCTCGCCTCCGATCATCTGGGCCCCGATGAGCCGCAGCGACCCCGGATCGGCCAACAGCTTCACGGTGATGGGCTTGACGCCCGGGTAGTAGCGGGCCCGGGTGATGCCCTGGGCCCTGCCCACCACATGCTGGATGCCCAGCGCAGTGGCCAGTGTCTCGCCGAAGGACACCCCGCCGATCATCCACTCGCCGGCCAGCAGCCCCCACGGCACGAACACCGGCCGGTAGTGGCGGGTCCCGCCGGCGGCGTTGGTGCCGGCCGTCTTGCCCTGGGAGTAGGCGTGGGAGCCGGTCAGCCCCTGGATCGGGATGTCGGAGACCCCGTGGGGGATCTCGGTGCAGTCCCCCGCGGCGTAGATGTCGGGGTCCGAGGTATGCATCCTCGAGTCGACGATCAGGCCGCCGGTCGAGCCCAGTTCGAGGCCGGCCGCGGCGGCCAGCGGGTTGTTGGGCACCTTGTGGGTACCGACGATGACGAGGTCGGCCTCTATGCGACCCTGCTCCGTCTCGACGCTGCTCACCGTCCCGTCGCCCCGGAAGGCGGTGACCCGGTTGCCCCACTGCATGTCGACGCCGGCGTCCTCCCAGGCCTGGCGCACCGGCTCGGCGATGTCGGGGTCGAGCACGTCGGCCATGGGCCAGGGCGCGGGGTCCACGACGGTGCACTTGATCCCCCGGTGGCACAGGGCCGCGACCATCTCCATGGCCACCAGACCGGCGTCGACGACGACCGCGGACTGGCAGGAGTCGAGCCGCTTGTCCCACTCCATGGCCTCCCGGATGTACTTGACCTCGTAGATGTCGCCGAGGTCGGCTCCGGGGACGTCCACCTTGGCGTAGTTCCACCCGGTGGCGACCACCAGCCGGTCGTAGGACACCTCACCCTCGCCGGCAACCCTCAGAGTGCGCGCCTTCGGGTCGATCGACTCCACGGTGGTCTCGTAGTGGACGTCGATGCCGGTGGCGACGTACTGCTCCTTGGTGGCCAGGAAGAGCCGGTCGAACGAGTCGATCTCCTTGCCGTGGACGTATGGGATGCCGCACGGGCTGTAGGCCACATCGGTGTCCGCGGTGTAGACCACCACGTCGGCGTCCGGATCGACCCCCTTGGCCGCGCCCGCCGCGCCGATGCCTGCGGCGCCCCCGCCGATTACCGCTATCCGCATCGTGACCCTTTCGTCACCGGACCTCCCGGCTCGCGTGCTCCCCGCTCTTGTTCGCTGCGCTCACGGGCCGCTCGGGCCACGGCCTCGCTCTGCGTCCTGCAACCACCTGATGAGTTCATTGCCTACCCGCTCGGCCTCTGCCAAGGCTCCACCCGACGTATCGGATGAGATAACTGCGTATCGGAACCTAAAGCCGACCCCCGGCCAGTGTCAAGCCGCGTCCGCCCGTCGCGCGCCCCTCAGACCGCCCGCACCGACATCTCCGGCGTGTTGCGAATGGTGTTGGACACGTAGCAGACGCGAGCCGCCGCCTCCAGCAGCCGGTCCTTGACGGAGTCGTCGCAGTCGACGTGGACCCGGATCTCGAGCGCCGAGAAGCTGGGGCCGTCGTAGGTGCCGGTCACCTCCACCTCCAGATGGGACAGCTCGATGCCCCGCTTGCCGGCCGCGTGAGCCACCGCGAGGGTGAAGCACGACGACAGCGCGGCCAGCAGGAGCTCGGTCGGCTGGGGACCCTGGTTGGTCCCTCCATACTTCTCGGGCTCGTCCACCGGGATCGTGAAGTCGCCCGAGGACACGTCGCAGCGGTAGGCACCCAGCCACCGGGCCGAGACGGTAAGGGTCGGGGAGCTCACGGCGGGTCGTCCTTCAAGCTGTGGCGCGGCCCGTCAACTATACGACACCGCTAGATCACAAGCGAAAAGGACGCGGTCTAGGATGCACGCCCGGTGACGGAGACATGACTCGCCAGGCGGCGGCCGACAGCGGGGGCGCAGACGGGCGTCCCAACCATGTGAGCGGCGAGACGCTGAGCGCGGTCGTCAACTCCATCGGACCCAAGATCCGCCACCTGCGCAAGCAGTGGAGCCTGTCGCTGCAGCAGCTCGCCGACCGCTCCGACGTGTCGACCGCGGCCATCCACAAGGTGGAACAGGGCACCATGGTGCCCACCATCACAACCCTCCTGAAGCTGGCCGCGGCCCTGGAGCAGCCGGTGGCGTACTTCGTGGACGAGGAGCTGGAGTCGCCGCCCTACGTGGTCTTCACCCCCGCCGCCGAGCGCCGATCGATCTACACCCCCCATGAGGGCCTCACGCTGGAGGGGATCTCCGGTCCCTACGGCCAGTACTTCGTGGCCACCGCCATCGCGGAGGTAGAGCCCGGCGCTGACAGCGGCGACTCCCCGCTGCGCCACGCGGGCGAGGAGCTGATCCACATGCTGTCCGGCCGGCTCGACGTGGACGTCTCCGGTCAGACCTTCCAGCTGCGCAGGGGCGACTCGATCCATTTCCGCACCGACCACGAGCACCGCTGGCGCAACCCCTACCGGCATCCCGCAAAGGCAGTATGGACCGCCCTCAGACCCACCTGAGCGAGCTGGGCCCGGGACTTACGACAGCCGGCGGTCGAGGTTGAGGAGGGCCTGCCGGAAGCACTCGATCGGGGCGTGGGCGACGCCGGCGCCCACCTGGCCCGAGCCGTCGGAGACGTGGACGATACCGGTGTTCACCGCCGGTGTTATCGAGCTCTCGACCACCCGCCGGACATCGACCCCCAGCGGCGTGCCGGCGTTGTCGAGCACCGGCAGGCGGAGCCGGGTGCTGGTGCCGGCACAGATGCGGCTCATGGCCGCGGTGACCGCGGCGGCGTCGGCCATCCTGCCTCCGAGGAAGCCGGCCACCGCCGGCGAGTTGGCCGCGGCCGCCCCGCCGAGCCCCACCAACTCCAGCACGGCGCTGTCGCCGATGTCGGGGGCGCTGGTGTCCGGTCCCTGGCCGGGGTAGTACAGGGCGTCCTGCACCGGGGGTGACGCCGCGATGTGCCACTCGGAGCAGCCGGCCAGACGGACGCCGTAGGTGGTGCCGTTGCGGGCCATGGTGGTGACGATGCTGGAGTCCGGCACCTGGCCGGCCCAACCGGTGAGGGCGCGGGCGCCCGCCATGGCGATGTTGAGGAACATCAGGTGGTTGGTGCTCAGGAAGTCGGCTGCCTCGCCGATCCGGCCCGTTCCGGCCCGGACCAGATGCGGGAGCAGGTCGCGCAGCAGGAGATTGGTGGTGGCCTGGACCCGCATGTGGACGTCGTCTCCCATGGCCACGCCTTGGGCGGCCAGCGAGAAGACGTCGATGGGGCCGGCCCCGTCGAGGGCCCGGGCCAGGACGGGGGCCAGTGCGTCGCTCAGGAACCTGAGGCGCTCGACGGCCGCGTCGGAGTCCACCCCGAACCACGGGACTGCCCCCGAGCCCTGGTTGAGGCTGGCGAAGGCCGTGGTGTCGCCGGCGTCGACCGACACCACGTACACGGGGGCGCTGGGTCCGATGGCGCTGGCCATGGGCACCACCGTGGCGTGCTCGTTGGCCGCCTCGAGCCGGATCTCGCCGACGTTCAGCATGCGATCGGCTGCGTCGCGGTCCGGGGCCCACCCCTCAGCCACGACCGTCGCCCTGATCGAACGCTGGAGCGGGTCGCACATCTCGGACCAGCCGATGGGCGGACCGCAGTGAAGGATCGTGCCCGGCTCGAGACCGGAGATGACCGCGCTCGCCGTCTCGACGCCGAGGAGCATCGGCACACCCCGGTCGAGGCGGTCGATCACTTCGGCGTTGGCCGCGTCGACCCGGTCTGAGGCCGGGCCCAGCAGTCGGGCCAGTGCGGCCACCGCCTCGGTGTCACCACCGGCGGGGATGCGCCAGTCAACCCCGACCGCGGGCGCGCCCTGGTCGCGAACAGCAGTCTCGAACCTCTCGAGCCCGATGTTGACGACCGCAACCTGTTCGGGCAGCTCTATTGCACCCATCGATCCGTGCAAGCCTAGGTTTCCCGCTCTTGTTCGCTGCGCTCACGGGCCGCTCGGGCCACGGCCTCGCTGCATGGCTCGCGAAGATCCTCCATGGATCGCTCCCTACCCGCTCGGCCTCTACGACATTGTGACCAGCAGGGCGCTCGGCGCGTCCCGGGCCGCGGGGAGGCGCAGGCAGGCGTCGTCGGGAATCTCGCTCTCGGCCAGGTTGCGGGCCGTGCAGAGTTCGAACGTCATGGGCTGGTGGGGCAGGCCGTAGTAGGAGACGGGCGGTCCGTTGTGCTCCCAGCCGAGCCTCTCGAAGAAGTTGACGTTCTGAAGCTGGACGAAGGCGTCCATCACGTCGCCGCCGGCGGCAGCCGCGGTGGACACTGCGAACCGCACGAGCCGCATGCCCACGATGCCGGCCCGGTGCCCGGACAGTACGGCCAGCCGGTCGCCCTTCCAGCGGCCGGCGGTGTCGGTGCGGTAGAGCCGCACGGTGCCGATCGCCGCCGACCCCCGTCCCGCCAGAACGTGGACGGTGCCGGGGTCGCGATCCCAGTCGTCGACGTCGGTGAAGGGGATGACCCGCTGCTCCTCGACGAAGATGCGGTGACGGATGCGCATGTGCCAGCTCTTGGCGGACGGAGTGACAGCCCGCCAGCACACGAGCCGCTCCGACAGCCTCACCGGCGATCAGCCTTCCCGATCGGAGCGTTCACGCCCACCGCGATCAGCCCGCTGCTCGTACCGGAATCAGGTTCCGGCCCTCGGGTGCCTGCAACTCCCTCTCCATCGCCCCCACCGGCGAGCACGCCTGGCAGCGCGCGCAGCCCGCGGCGACCAGGTCCGCGGTGAGTCCCCGCTCCACCAGGTACGGGGCGACCTTGCGGGCCACGTTCTCGACGTAGCCGGAGGACGGGGGCAGCCAGTCGCCCATGAGGGAGCCGGGCACGGGCCGCAGCGGCACGATGAAGGGGTACACGCCGATGTCGGCGGCCCGCCGGCAGCCCTCGACGATCAGGTCGGGGTCCTCTCCCATACCCAGGATCACATAGGTGGACACCTGGCCCTCGCCGAAGCGCTCGACCGCGTACTCCCAGGTCTCGAAGTACCGCTCGACGCCGGTGCGGTACTTGGGAGGCGCGACCCACTCCAGCACGGCCGGGTCGAAGGTCTCGATGTGGATGCCCACCGAGTCGATGCCCCGGTCGGCGACCGCATCGATCACGCTCAGGTCGTCGGGCGGCTCGAACTGCACCTCTACCGGCAGGCCCGAGGACTCCTTCATGGCCTCCCCGCACTTGGCCACGTACAGGGCCCCCTTGTCGCGGCCGTAGGTCGAGCCGGTGGTCAAGGTGATGTCCACCGCGCCGTCCAAATCCTTGGCCGCCACCGCCACCTCGGCCAGCTGCGCGGGCCGCTTCACCAGCACGGTGCTGCCCGAGGCCAGGGACACGCCGATCCCGCAGAAGCGGCACTGGTCCTCGTTGCCCCAGTAGGCGCAGGTCTGCAGGACGGTGCTGGCCAGCGAGTCGAGGTGCATGAGGGCCAGATGCCAGTACGGGACGCCGTCGTCGGTGGTGAGCCCGTAGAAGCGGGGCCGGTCGGCCGGAGCCGCGCCGGCGAGGCGGGTCCCCTCGGCGTATATGCCGAACCCGACGTCCTCGGGCTCCAACGAGTAGGGCGAGTCGGCCACGAAGGACGCGTCCACCGGAACCGTCACCGCGGTTCCCTCGATCCAGACCATCCCCGCGTCGGAGGGGCCGGCCCCGCCCGGCCGGCGCTCGAATGGGGCGTTGATCCGCAGACCCTTGAACTGGAGGTCGATTATGAGCTCGGCCAGCGACACCGCGCCATTCCTATCACGGCGGGGGTCGGTCCATGAAGGCGGCTGGCCGGCCGCGGGTCACCGAGCCGCCGCCGGGTCGGGCCCGGAGCGACTCGGCTCAACCGGCGCGGCTAGGGGATGGTGTTGCCGGTGGCCAGGATGAGGGCCGGGACCCAGAAGGTGTAGATCGCGGTTGCGGCCAGGATCAGGCCGAGGAGCTTGGCCTCGAGCTTGCCGTAGGTGGTGAGGGCCACCGATCCGAAGGCGACCAGCCAGACGATCAGGATCGACTGGAACATCCAGCTTCCCGAGAAGAAGTCCCACCAGAACAGCGGGAGGATGGCGGTCGGCACGGCCAGGTTCCCCACTACCCGCAGGTCCCATCCGTTGACCTCGGACTTGCCGAGGACCACGAAGAAGAGACCGTAGAAGGTGACGAGCCCGGCGAGCACGATCGACGCGTCGTCCAAGGGCCGGGCCCACATGATGTAGACGGCCTGCACCAGGTTCAGCAGGCCCACGACCAGGGTCGCATTGCCGATGCTGACGAGCGGGTTCGAACCCCCTTCCTTCTGATCGGCGCCCACGCCGAGGAAGAAGAGGGCATTGAGCCACACGATCAAGCCGGTGGCAATGAAGACGATGGTTATGGGAGGCATGACAAGCCTTTCCTCAGTCTTTTCCGACATTTCGGATAAGACATACTTATCTAAGAAGCTAAACCCTCAGCCAGGGTCGGTCAAATCAGCGCTTTCAGTTGCTGTGGTCGTGGTGATGGTGGTCGTGGTCGTGGCCCGGCGGGCGGGCCGCGTAGGCCGCCGCAAGCTCATCCACCTCGGGCGGGGCCACGATCTCGAACTCTGCCACGATGGACTCGAGGGCTTCCTGCCAGCGCTCGTAGTACCGGTACTCGCCCACCGGGTTCGACTCCCAGCGGGCGATGGCCGCGATCAGGTGGTCCCGGAACTCGTCCCAGGTGAAGAGGCCGTCCTCGGCCAGGGCCGCGACCATGGCGAAGCTGCGACCCTCCCACGGCTCCTCGAAGACCAGCTCGCCGTTGAGCCGGGGCGGCGCGGCCGGGCCCTCGATGTCCAGCGTCAGAGCCACCGGCGCCCGCCTTGTCAGCCTGCGCTGACCGTGGCCACTCCCACCATGGCGTCGCGGGTGACGAGCGCGGCCAGATCCTCCTCGGAGAGGTCCTCGGTGCCCTCGGGCCGCTGGGGAAGGACCAGGTAGCGGTTCTCGGCGCTGGAGTCCCAGACCCGGACCTCCACATCGTCGTCGAGGTCCAGGCCCATCTCGCCCAGCAGGGTGCGGGGCTCTCGCACCATGCGGCTGCGGTAGGCCGGGTCCTTGTACCACTCCGGCGGCAGGCCCAACACCGGCCACGGGTAGCACGAGCACAGGGTGCACACCACCACGTTGTGCACGTCGTCGGAGTTCTCGACCACGACGATGTGCTCGCCCTGGGGGCCGGCGAAGCCCATCTCCTTGATGGCGCCGGTGCCGTCGGCTAGCAGGTGCTGGCGGTAGTCGGGGTCTGTCCACGCCCTGGCCACCACCTTGGCGCCGTTCATGGGCCCCACGTCGTTCACGAAGCGGTTGATGAAGCCGTCGAGCACCTCGGACTTGACCAGGCCGCGCTCGGTAAGCAGCGATTCCAGCGCCTCGGCCCGCACCGCGGGCGGTGGCCGGTCGGTGGTCTTGGAGTAGTCAGCCATCTAGGTCGCCTCCAGGTAGCTCTCGAACAGGTCGATGCGCAGCGTGGCCGCCTCCGCGCCGGGGCCCCACAGCTCGGCGGAGTCGAACTCCACCGTGTACACGTGCTGGGGGTTCTCGCCCTCGAAGTGGGCGTTGGTGTCGGGCAGCAGCGCGGCGGGGCGGAGGGCGTGGACGGTGCCGGCCCGGCCGCGGATGTATCCCGGCAAGCGGGTGTGGCCGCCGGTACTCATGTCCCTGGCCCGCACCCGGTCACCGGGCGAGAAGGCGGGCTCGTCGTCGATATCGCGCAGCGAGCCGGGTCCGCCCCGCTCGTAGGAGGGCTTGTTCTCCTCCACGTCGTCCGGCTCGGTGACCGACTCTCCCGTCAGGTTCCGGGCTCTGGCCTCCACCGCGCCGGGCGGGATCACGCCGCTGTCGACCAGCAGCGTCTCGGCGCAGGCCAGCCAGCGCCCGTAGTAGCCGTCGGCGAGGTACTCGTAGGGGTGCAGGCGCTCCAGGCCGTGGCGGAAGGCGTCGAGGTTGGTTCCCGACAGGCCCATCGACATGGCCCCCATGGCGAAGGCCCGGCCGTGCCAGGGCTCGCGGAACACCGGCTCGTCGGGGTCGATCGAGACGGTGCCCCAACCGTGCATTCCCCCCATGTCATGAATGCCGTCCATAGGAGCCTCCCCGTCGGCGGACTGTTCAGCCAGTGGCCAGTGAGTCCACTATAAGACAGCGACGAGTCGCAAGAGAAATGCAGCTACCGGGTCGGGACGCTCAGGAGTCGCCGGCCAGCTCGATGGCTCGGGACAGGAGCCTCTCCTCGACCAGGGTGTAGCGTTTCTGCGCTTCGGCGGCTCGGGCTCGCAGCCCTGCGGCGTGGTCGGAGAACTCCCCGGCCATCGATCTCACCTCGCCGGGGGACGCGCCGCCGGTCGCCCTGCGGGTGGCCACGATGCGGCGGGGGTCCAGGGCCTCGGCCAGCGCCTCCGGGTCGAGCCCGAGCCGCCTCCCGCAGACCTCCTCCGCCGCGCCGTCGAGCATCTCGGAGGTGATGTCGAGCCCGCTCAGATCCCGGCGGCTGGCCTCCCGCACGGCTCGACCCACGACGTGGTACGCGGTGCGGTAGTCGACGCCGGCGGCCACCATCACGTACTCCGCGAGGTCGGTGGCCTGTGCGAAGCCCCGTTCGAGCTCGGACCACATCCGGGCCGCGTTCACATCCAGTGTCCTCACCACGCCCGTGGTCAGGGCGCTCACCCGGATGGTGAAGTCGAGGGCCCTCGGGATCTCCCCGTAGGCGAAGATCAGGTTGTCGCTGCGGGCCGACGGGCTCTTCACCACGGCCAGGAACCCGCTCATCCTGCCGATCAGCACGCCGCTGGCGCCGCGGATGATGGACAGGGAGTACGGGTTGCGCTTCTGGGGCATCAGCACCGAGGCGCGGGTGAACGGTCCGGCCAGATCGACGTAGTCGAACTCCTGGCTCGACCAGATCTCGAGGTCCTCGGCCAGCTTGGCCTGATTGGCGATCATGCTGGCCGATGTGGCCAGCAGGTCTATGAACACGTCGGTCTGCCACATGGCGTCGCGGGTGTGGGCAATGACGCCGTCGAACCCGAGCACTCCGGCGATGGTGTCCCTGTCGTCGAGCAGCCGGCTGCCGTTGACGCAGCCCGCGCCCCCGGGGCTGGTGTTCACCTGGTCGAGGGCGGCCGAGAACCGCTCGCCGTCGCGCAGCGCGGGCGGCACGAACGCCAGCAGGTAGTGCCCGAAGGTGGACGGCTGGGCCTGCTGGAGGTAGGTCTGGTCGCCCATGAACGTCTCGGCGTGGTCGGCCGCGACCGCGGAGGCCGCAGTTGCGAAGTCGGCTCCCACCTCGATCAGGCGAGCGGTCTGGGATCGCAGCAGCAGGCGCAACGCCACCCGGGCCGCCTCGCGGCGGGGACGGCCGGCGTGTAGCCATCCGGCCGAGTCTCCGATCCGTTCCACGAAGTGCCGCTCCCGCGAGTTGTAGACCTCGCCGGAGGCGGCCTCGTAGGGGAAGTCGGCGGCATCGGTGTGGTAGGCGTCGAGCAACACCCTCAGCAGGGCGGCGGCCGCGGGTCGGGGAATGAGCCCCCGGGACTGCAGGTCCAGCACATGACCGAGGTCGGCGAGATTCAGGCCGTGGTGCAGCAGCGGCGCGTCGGCGATCTCCCAGGCGAACCCGGCATCGATCAGCTCCTGCGCCGGCGCCTCCGACGACGGCCCGGCGAGCCGGGGGCCGCGCCCGTGGTCCGTGCGGTGCTCACTCACGGGCCGTCACATCCCGCGATGATCGGCGGCCTGGGAGGCGTGCCAGCGCAGCACCCGCTTCTCCACCGCGATGAGCAGCAGGACGAAGGCGACGCCGATGAAGGCCAGCACGAAGACGCTGCCCCAGAGCTGGTCGACGAGCAGCCGGGACTGGGCTACCCGGGCCGCGTTCCCCAACCCGTCCCTGGAGTTGAAGAACTCGCCGACCACCGCGCCGACCAGGGCCAGGCCGACGCAGATCCGGCCGGCCGCGAACAGGTAGGGCAGCGAGTGCGGGAATCGCAGCCGCCAGTAGATCTCCCAGCGGCTGGCATTCACCGACCTCAGCAGCTCGTGGGTCTCCTCGTCGATCGAGCGAAGCCCGATGAGCGCGTTGGCGACGAACGGAACCCATGCGAACAGCATGGCAGTCAGGATCTTCGGCCAGGGCGAGAACCCGAACCACAGCAGGAAGATCGGCACCAGCACGGCCACCGGCGTCGACTGCATGAGCACGATCACCGGCGTGGTCGCCCGTTCCACGAACTGGGAGTGCGCCATCCAGGTGGCGACGAAGAGGGCGGCGAGGAAGGCGATGACGAACCCCCAGAACGCCTCCTGCACCGTGACCCAGCCGTTCTGGGCGTAGAAGCCGGGATTCTCGGCCACATGGCGGATCACATCGGAGGGCAGCGGCAATGTGAGGGGCCGCAGGTTGCGGACATGGACGTATATCTCCCAGCCCACGAAGAAAGTGGTCAGGCCGGCGAAGGGTGCGACCAGCAGGAGGGCCCGGCGCACCGGCCGGCGAGGCACGTCGGGCGGCTGCTCGGCGATTCCCTCCTCGGCGAACGCATCCCCGGCCACGTCCAAGGCCTCAGCGCGGCGAGCCATCAGTTCGACCAACCGTGCCTCAGCGCGGCCCGGACCTCGGCCAGGACGTGGTGATAGTCGTCGCTGTCCTCCACGTCGGCGTGCCGCGGTCTGGGCAGCGGCACGTCGACAACCCTGGTGATGCGCCCGGGCCGGCCGCTGAGGACCGCCACCCGGTCCGAGAGCACCACCGCCTCGGGGATCGAGTGGGTCACGAACAGCACGGTGCTGCCGATCCGCTCCCACAGGTCGAGCAGCAGGTACCGCATGTCGGCTCGGGTGATCTCGTCGAGGGCCGAGAACGGCTCGTCCATCATCAGCACCGGCGCCCCCAGAGCGAAGGCCCGGGCGATGCTCACCCGCTGCTGCAGGCCGCCGCTCAGCTCCCGCGGCAGCGAGTCCAGGAACGGCGTCAGCCCGATGTCGTCGAGCATGCTGAGTTGGTCGTCATCGGACATGCCCCCGTTGCCGGTCCGGCGGTTGACGTCCTGTAGCAGCGACACGTTGCGGCGCACCGTCCGCCACGGCAGCAGGGCCGGGTGCTGCGGCACGAAGCCGTAGCGCTTCTGCCGGCGGGCCTCGGCCGGCGACTGGCGATTGACGACCACCGTTCCCCGGTCGGGTTCGAGCAGTCCCCCCGCCAGGCGCAGCATGGTGGACTTGCCGCAGCCCGACGGTCCGATGAGGCTGACGAACTCCGACTGCCGCACGTCCAGGCTGACCTTCGAGAGGGCATGGACGAGCCGGCCCTCACGCCTGAACCACTTCGAGACCGCGTCGAAGCTGACGGCCGGCGCGGTCACCACATGCACATCCCGCCGGTGACGTTGATCGCTTGGCCGGTCATGTAGCTCCCGTCGTCGGAGGCCAGGAAGGCGACCGCGGAGGCTACATCGTCGGGTTCGCCCAGCCGACCGAGCGGGCTCTTGGCCGTCCAGGCGGCCACCTGCTCGGCGGTGCGGGTGCCGGCGCCCATCTCGGTGAGGACATAGCCGGGGCAGACCGCGTTCACGGTCACCCCGTGCGGACCGAACTCCATGGCCGCGATGCGGGTGAGGGCCACCACCGCCGCCTTGGACGCCGCGTAGGCCGCCTCGCCCGGCGTGCCCAGCTTGGACGCCATCGACGCCACGTTCACGACCCGGCCGCCGGCGCCGGCCGCGATCATGGCCGGCACCAGCGCCTGCATCACCACCACCATGGAACGGGCGTTGACCCGGTGGACGCGGTCCCACTCGTCCAGCGTCATCTCCAGCAGCGGCGTCTTGGAGAACACTCCCGCGTTGTTGACCACCAGCCAGTAGGGCTCGTCACCGTCACCGGCGGCCAGGGCCGCCCGGGTCCCGGCGGTGTCGGCCAGATCGACCACGAGGCTGGAGGCCCCCAAAACGCGGGCCACATCGGCGACGGCAGGGTCGACGTCGAGCAGGGTGGCCCGCATCCCGTCGGTGACCAGCCGCTCCGCGATCCGGCGGCCGATCCCTCTCGCCGCGCCGGTGACGAGACAGCGGCGGCCTCGAAGCCCGTCAGCCATGCGGTTCGCGGCGCCCTCGACGGTCAAGAGCGAGCGTGGATGGGTGCGAGGCCCGTCGCGTCGCAGCGGTGCCCTTCCCGCTCTTGTTCGCTTCGCTCACGGGCCGCTCGGGCCACGGCCTCGCTCCGCTCCTCGCAAACCGTTCACAGGTCGCTCCCTACCCGCTCGGCCTCTGGGGGACCGGGCCGGAGTCGAGGATCTGGGCTCGGAAGCCGGGGTCGCTGAGCAACTCCCGGACGGTGTGGACGATGGCCTGGGTGTGGGCATCGATCTCAAGGTTGACACGGTCACCGACGGTCACCCGGCCCAAGGTCGTCCGCTCCAGCGTCTCGGGGATCAGGCTCACCGCGATCCGGTGGGCGCCGCGGTCGACCCCCGAGATGGTGAGGCTGGCACCGTCGATGGCGACCCACCCCTTCCAGAGCAGGTAGGGCATGAGCGACTCGTCGACGTCGAACCACATGGTGCGGTTGCCGTCCTCGACGAGGATCTCGTCCACCGTGGCCGTGCCGGACACATGACCGGACAGGACGTGCCCTCCGAGCTCGTCCCCGAAGCGCAGCGAACGCTCGATGTTGACGGGGTGGCCGACGGCGAGGTCCCCGAGGTTGGTCATCTGCATGGTCTCGGCGATCACATCGAATCGCGCCGTCGAGCCGTCGACGTCCGACACGGTCAGGCATGTCCCGTTGTTGGCCACGCTCGCGCCGGCCTGGAGCTCTTCGGCATGGGGGCCGAGGTCGACGGTCAGACGGCAGATGCCTTCGACCGTCTCGATGTCGACCACCCGGCCCATCCCCTGAACGATGCCCGTGAACATGCCAGTCGCCCCTCAGCGTCGGTGCGGCCGTTCTCTTGCTTGCCCGGTCTGGACGGCCTAGGGCCCTGGCCAGATCAGCGTGGTCCCGTCGTAGACGCCCGCGGCGATGTCGGGATTCACCATGGACTGCCAGTCGGGCATCGACTCGAACACGCCGGCCTGCACCAGAGCGTCGATCTCGGCGCCGAACAGGTCGAGGTCGGGGATGCCCACGCCCACACCGGCCGGAGCGAGGTCGGCGATGAGGCCGGACTCGATGCCCCAGCGGTAGCGCTCCGCCTCCATGGCGAACCACAGCGGGTTGCCGGCCGCGTCGATCAGCTCGAATGCGTTCTCCACCGCGATGTCCGGGTTGGCGGCCGCGAAGGCCTGGCCGCGGATCAGGGCCCGCACCACGTCGGCCACCAGGCCGGGGTTGTTGTCGATCATCGACTGGGTCGTGAACGTGACGCCGAAGCTGGACGGCACGTCGAAGTCGAGCGGATCGAGCATGGTGAAGGCCACGCCGTTGCTGGTCAAGGTGTTGGGCTCGTTCGACTTGTACACCGGCAGGGCGTCGATGCCCAGCTCGAGGTGGGCGATCGGGTCGAAGCCGTCCAGCAGGATCTCCTCGAAGCAGCTCCTCTCGATTCCCGACAACGCCACCGAGGCCTGCAGCGAGTACGGCAGGTCGCCCTTGATGCCTATGAGGCTCCCGCACAGCCCGGCGAAGTCCTCTATGGCGCTTCCCTCGGGCAGCACGATCGCCTCGATCGCGGTCCGGCCCCAGTGGATCAGGGCCACGAGATCGCCCTCTCCGGCGACGTTGTTGGCCACCAGCTCGGCGAACGATCCGGACGCTCCGAACTGAGCCTGGCCCTCGATCACCAGCGCCCCGTTGGAGGGAGCGAACCCGGGCTGAACCTCGAAGTCGATGCAGAGTTCCTCGAAGTACCCCTGAGCATCGGCGACGATGGCGTCGATGATCCCGGCCGCGGCCGCGAAGTCGAACCCGGTGACGAAGGTCATCGTGCCGGCGTCGCGGTTGGCCTGGCAGCGCTCCGCAGCCGCGTCCGGCTCGGGCTCAGGCGCCGGTTCGGGTTCTTCGGGCTCAGGCTCGGGTGCTGGCTCAGGCTCAGGCTCGGGCTCGGGCGCCGGCTCGGGCTCGGGGGCCGGCTCGGGCTCGGGCGCCGGCTCAGGTTCGGGTTCAGGCTCAGCCGCCGGCTCAGGCTCAGCCGCGGGCTCGGGCGCGGCCGGAGCCGCGTCTTCGTCGTCGCCGCACGCAGCAGCCACCAGCGCCAGGACGAGCAGCGCCAGCAACATGGCGCGCAGTCTCCGGAACGAACTGTTGTGTCTCATCGTCTCGCCTCCCCCGGCATGACTAGATAGGGCCTGACCGCTCTGCGTACCCGACCCAAGCCTGAGTCTGCCAGTCCCCATCGATGGACGCCAATGCTGCCGGGCGGCCCGGTTCCCCCGTTGACTCTGGCTCTATGACCATTCTTGGGGCTCGCTCCGGCGCCGCTTCATGGCCGCCGCGACAACTCCGTCGACCATGGCCGGGGCCGAGCCGGTCTCGGGCCGGTCCAGCCCTTCAAGTTCCCCGGGCGTGGCGATGCCCTCAAGGGTCTCCGCCAAGGTTCGGCCCTGCTCACGGGCCCGCCGGTAGGCGAGCTGCAGCTCGTCGTTGGCCCGGTGCTTGCCCAGCCTCTCCGACAGGCGCCTGAGCAGTTCCTGGGACCCGAAGTCGCCCATGGCCTCCAGGTTGGCCTCCATCGCGCCGGCGTTCACTTCGATGCCGCCGACGAGGCCCCGGGCCAGGCTCAACTGGGCCAGCAGGTAGTGGCACAGCTCCGGGAGCAGCACCCACTCGGTCTTCCAGGTCCTGCCGTCGCGCTCGTGGTCGCCGACCATGGTCTCGGTCAGCACTCCCGCAGCCGAGCGCACCAGCCGGGCCAGGGTGACCACCTGCTCGCTGCCCTCGGGGTTGCGCTTGTGGGGCATGGTGATGCTGCCCACCGTGTCCTCCGAAGAGGCCTCGGCCACCTCGGCGATCTCGCGCCGCTGGAGGTTGTACACCTCGTTGGCCATACGGGCCATCGTGGCCGCCACCAGTGCCGCGTTGCCGGCGAACTCGGCTACGCGATCTCTCGCCGTGAGCCACGAGATGGTCGGCTCGCCCAGTCCCAGGCGCTGGCAGAAGCGGCTGCGCAACGCGGGACCCAGCTCGCCGTAGAAGCCCAGCACCCCCACCGCGCCAGCCAGCTGTCCGACCACCAGGCGGGGACGGCTCTGGCGCCACCTCTCCAAGTGCCGGGCCGTCTCGTCGGCCCACGATGCAACCTTGAACCCGAAGGTCATCGGAGCCCCGGGCTGGCCGTGGGTGCGGCCCAGCATGGGCGTGTCGCGATGGCGCACGGCCAGCTCGATCAGCGAGCCCTCCACAGCCCGCAGGTCGCGCCACACGATCCCGCCGACGTCTCGCATCTCCAGCGCGGCGGCCGTGTCGGAGACATCCTGCACGGTGGCGCCGTAGTAGACGTGCTCACGGGCCTGCTCGGGCAGGCGGTCCTGCAGTTCTCTCACCAGCCCGATGGTGGAGTGCGAGGTCCGCCGGGTCTCGGCGCCCAGTGCAGCCGGATCCAGGCTCGCAGCGTCGAGACCGTCGATGGCCCGCGCCGACGCCTCGGGAATGATCTCCAGGTCGGCCTGGGCCGCGGCCAGAGCCTTGAGGACGTCCACCCAGCGGGACAGGCGGGCCCGTTCGGAGAAGGTCGCCACCGACTCCGCGGTGGACCACCCGTGCCCGTAGACGGCCGAGTCGATCAGGTGCGCGTCCACGTAGCGTCCCCGGGACCGGCCAGCGAGCGGAGGGCCTCGTGCACCTCGGCGAGGGTGGCGCCCCAGGGCACCATCACCGTGTCCCCCTTCCTTTCCAGACCTTCGTCCAGCACGCAGCAGCGGCTCAGAATGAGCCCGTCGACAGGCTCATCGGCGCTGATCAGCCGGCGGGGGCACCAGTCGATGGTCCGGGCCGGCTCGGTGCCGTAGAACCAGCGGTGGATCTGCTGGGAGAGCTCGCAGCCGAGCAGGGCGGAGCCCGCGAAGGACGGCCGCTCGTCCAGGTGCGAGACGGCCACGCCGTCGATCTCGACCCCGCCGCCCCGGCAGGGAACGATCAGCCCCTCGGGCACCGGCTCGGTCACCAGGGCCCGGCTGTCGACGATGCGCTCGTGCACCGCGATGGGGGGCAGGTCCTCGGCCGAGTCCAAGACCCGGGCCACCTGGTCGGCCAGCTTGGACGGCTCGGGCGGCACCACGTCCACCACCGTGATCCGGACCGGCTCGGCGTTCAGGAGGAAACTGACATGGCGGTAGCGGCCCTCCACCACGATGCAGCGCCGGTCGGGGCATTGGAGAGCGACCCGGGCCAGGTGGGAGGCGATTCCAAGGTCGGCTTCGTCGTCCTGCAGGTACGCGCACTCGTCGGCCGAGGCCAGCACCCGGGCCGCCACCGCCGGGGAGAACAGGTCGTCGCTGCCGTCGCGGGCCAACTCCACCAGCGCACAGCGGTCGGGTTCGCTCTCAAGCCGGGCCACCACGAATCTGGTCCTGAAGTAGGCCTCCCGTCCGGTGAACCGGGCCACCAGGTCCTCCGTCGCCAGGCTCGGAACGGCGGCTACCGACACCTGCCGGTACCGCGACGGCATGATGTTGGGCGAGCCGGGGTCTAGGTCGAACATGCGGCCGCCAGGCGGGTTCGGAGGGTGTCGGATCGCAGCCCGCGCCGGAGGGCCTCCACCGCGAGTATCTCGTCGAGCGAGATGTTCGCCAGGTTGACGTTCGTCCCCAGGTGGTTCACGAGCCACGCCTGCTGTTCCTGCCGGGGTGCCTCGTACACCACGGGGGCATCTGTTCCGGCCGTCTCGAGGGCGTCCACGAGGTCGTCCCTCACCAGCCCGTCGGCGGTGTAGAGGCCCACCGTCCCGCTCTCGCGACCCTCGGCCACCAGCCAGCACGCCCCGCTGTCGATGTCGCGCCGGGCTTCGGTGAGCCACTGTTCCGGGCGGGCCGGCTCGCCGGGATCCTTGCCCCCCACCTCGGCGAAGACTTCGAAGCCGTGGCGGCGGGCTCGGGCGATCAGATCGAGCTTGGATGAAGCAGGCAGGTCGGTGGCGCCGCGGGACACTTCCACGCAGTCGAAGCCCAGGTCCCGGGCCCAGCCGAAGAACTCCTCGCTGCGGCCCTGCCACCAGGCCGCCTCGAGCAGCGTCCCGCCCGGGCAGGCCTTGACATCGTGCGACTGGAGCAACTCGACCTTCGACGCGATGTCGTGGTCGAGATAGGCGGTGCCGAAACCGAACTTCCAGACATCCACGAACGCACCGTGGGCCTGCAGCCGCTCATCGATGCCGGCCCGCGGTGTGCCCGTGTCTATGACATGAGTGATCCCGCTCCGGCGCGGCTTTATTGTCCGGGCAGCCGTCTGGAGGAACCGGGGAGACTCAGAGATGGGCATCCAGGCGATCTCCTGACCGGCGTCACACATCCGTGGGCCGCGGCGCCATTCTATGAGAGTTGGTATGGGCGAGTTCCGTGGCGGCCAGAGCGACGCCGGCCACCAGCGCCCGGCCCGACGTGGCACCCACCCCGGCCAGTGACGCCGCCGCCCGGCCCATCCCGGCGGGATCGGCCGACGCCGCTGCGTCCAGCAGGGCGTGGGCGGGCTGGATGCTCTGGCCGGCGGCGGCCCACCGGAGGAAGGCGCGGCTCAACCGGGTGGTGCGCGCCGCCAGAGCCAGGTCCGCGAGGGCGTCCCGGTTGTCCGGGTCGATGGCCGACACCAGCAGGATCCCGGCCAGCACATCGTCGCCGCTGGGAGTCAAGCCCTCGCCGCGGCCCTGGAGCCGGTCGAAACACGCGGCGAGGTCGCCGCGGCGAACGTCGCCGGTAGCCGCCTCCCACACGGGGGCCAGGTTGGAGTCCACACCCGGCGCGATGCCGTGCCAGGTCCCCGGGTCGGCATTGAGACGCTCAGGCAGGCGCGGTGCCCAGCGGCGGGATCCGGCCAGGCGGACACGAAGCGGCCCTGCCGCCAGCTCGCCGCCGGAGACTCTCACCCGGTCGTGCACGGCGGGCAGCACGGCCACGGTGCCGGTCACGAGATGCAGGGGTCCGGGCCAGGACTGGGGACCCAGCACGGCGAACACCGTCCCGGAGGGTCCCGAGACGTAGAACCCGCCACCGAAGACGCCCTCCACCCGACCGGTGAAGTCATCCGATGCCGCCTCCAGCACGGCCTGGCCGACCGAGACCGCGGAGACCGCCGTGGAGACCTGGCCTGCCGCGGCTGTACCGTGCGGCCGTGCCAACGTCGGAACGGCCATCGCCGGAGTCGTCATCGCTGGACCAGCCATCGCCCGAGGCGTCATCGCCGGAGTCGTCATCGCTGGACCAGCCATCGCCCGAGGCGTCATCGCCGGAGTCGTCATCGCTGGACCAGCTGGTCGCCGCGGTGAGGGACCATGCCGGTCTGCGGGCCAAGCAAGCCATCGGGGCCGTGCGCCGGATCGTCGGAGCCTCTGATCCGGTGACCGGGCCCGGCGACGACGGCGCCGTTGTGGAGATGCCCGCCGGCGGCTCGGTCATCGTCTGCGGCGAGGCCATGCATCCGGCGTTCGTGGCCGCCGATCCCCGGGGTGCGGGTATGGCGGCCGTGCTCGCCAACGTCAACGACCTGGCCGCCATGGGGGCAGTCCCCAGAGGCATCGTGAACACGGTGGTGGCGCCGGCGGAGATAGCGGCCGAGGCGCTGGGCGGCATGGCCGAGGCGGCCGGCCTCTACGACGTGCCCGTCGTGGGCGGGCACATCACCGAGCACGACGGCGAACCGGCGCTGTCGGCCTTCGCCGTCGGGGACGCCGACCGGGTCCTGTCGGTGAGCCGGGCCCGGCCCGGCCAGCACCTCGTGTTCGCTTGCTGTCTCGACGGACGCATGCGCACCGATTTCCCCTTCTTCACCACCATCGGCTCCCGCGGACCCCGTCTGGCCGACGACATGCGCCTGCTGGCCCGCGCGGCCCGCGAGGAACTGGCGTCGGCAGCCAAGGACGTCAGCATGGCCGGCTCCATCGGCTCGCTGGCCATGCTTCTCGAGCCCGGGGAGCTCGGGGCCGAGGTCGATCTGGACGAGTTGCCGGCACCGGCCGGGGTGAGCCTGGACCGCTGGATCGTCTGCTTCCCGACCTATGCGTTCTGGCTTACCACCGACCGGCCCGACCAGTGCGTGGACCTGTTCCGCTCGGCCGGGCTCACCGCCGCGGTCACCGGCACCATCACCGGCAGCGGCGTGCTCACGGTGCGAGACCGGCACGCGAGCCGCGAGGTGTTCGACCTCAGGAGCGAGCCCATCACCGGACTCTGGCCCTGAGCCTGCATACACCGCCGCAGTCAAGCTGCAAGTGCGTCGGCGCGTGCCGCACGGAAATTGGCAGCGCTCAGCGCCCACTTTCGGCCCTCACCGCTGCCGATTCTCGACCTGGCTTCTCATGGCCCACCGGTTGTCGTCGAACAGCTCCGGATCGGCCGTCTCCAGATCCTCGAGGGAGCCCGCTTCGATGCCGGGCGTGCCGCCGCCGGGCTCCCCCATCTCCGTCACCGTCACCACGTAGACGGGGGTCATGGTGGACGGGTCGGGCTCGACCATGCTCACGACGGCCAGCCCGGTGGGCAGGTGCAGCTCGATGCACTGGTAGGGACTGACGAGTCCTGAACCCAGGTCACCCTGCTCGTGGATCACCACCCACGCCTGGCCGGACTGTTGCGCAGCTGCGATGCGCTCCCGGCGACGGTGCTCAGCCTGCTCGGCCAGCAGCTCGCGGCGACGCAGGAGGAACCCGGCGCCGACGGTCTCCTCGCTCAGGCCGTAGGCGGCCACCTCTCCGGCAGCCCCCGCCGCCTCGTCCAGGATGTCGGCCCGGTGTTCCCAACGTTCGGCCAGATCCTCGAGATCGGAGACCGCGGCCAGCGCGTCGGCTACGGCGCGGACCAGCTTCACCGCCGACTGGTAGGCGTCAGGGTTAGTAGTGGCGGTCGGATAGAGGCGGCGCTCGCTCTCGTTCCAATGGGCGGCCAGCACCGCAGTGGGGTCTGCGTTGCTTGAACCGTTGGGCATGTCACCGGCTCCTTGTCGCCTGCGGCGCCGCCCCGGCGGTCCCGAAGCTTGGCACAGCCCGCCGCCTTTCATCTACTATAAGAAAGTCGGTTCTGCTATCGGCAGACTTGAGGGCTCCGTTTCGGATCCGACGGACCCGGCGGGGTCTGGCGAGAGGAGTGAGCCTTGGCCGAGACCGCAATTCTCGCTCTCGGAGGCAATGCACTCATTCGCGAGGACCAGCGCGGCACCCTCGAGGAGCAGTACACCAACGCCCTGGCCATGGCCCACTCGGTGCGATCGCTGATCCGGAAGGGATGGAACGTGGTGATCGTGCACGGCAACGGTCCCCAGGTCGGCAACCTCGCCATCCAGCACGAAGGCTCGACCGACCTCGTTCCCGCCCTGCCCCTGTTCACCCTGGGCGCCATGACCCAGGGACAGCTGGGAAGCCTCATCTGCCTGGCGCTCAACGAGGTCTGCAAGCGCGAGATCGCGGGAGCGGTGTCCGTCATCACTCACGTCGAGGTCGACGCCGGCGACCCCGCCCTCTCGGAGCCCACCAAACCCATCGGTCCGTTCTTCGACCGGGCCGAGGCGGCCGCCCTGGAGTCCGGGCGGGGCTGGGCCATGGTCGAGGACTCCGGGCGGGGCTACCGCCGGGTGGTCCCGTCGCCGAGGCCGATGGCGCCCATCGAGGCCGCAGCCATATCGACGCTGGTCGACCTCGGCTACATCGTCGTGGCCGGCGGAGGGGGCGGGATCCCGGTGGCCCGCTCGGCCGACGGCGCGTACCGGGGCGTCGACGCGGTCATCGACAAGGACTTCGCCGCGGAGCGGATCGCGGACTCCGTGGGCGCCCAGGCGCTGGTTATGGTGACCGGCGTGGCTTCAGTGCGCCTCAACTTCGGCACTCCCCAGGAGGAGGTGGTCACCGAGATGACCGCATCGGTTGCCCGGCGCCATCTGGACGACGGGCAGTTCCCTCCCGGGAGCATGGGACCCAAGGTCGAGGCCGCCATCGAGTTCGTGGAGTCCAAGGTCGAGGCTACGAGCGAGTTCGTGGAGGGGCCGGGGCGGATCTCGGCCATCACCACGCCCGAGCTCGTGTACGCAACCCTCGACGAGCCCGCCGGCGTGATCGAGGGTCCCCGGGGCACCCGGATCGTGCCCGACCCGGTGCCCGCGCTGCTCAGCTGACCGCCACACGCCGTGACCGCTCAAACCAAAGTCATCGCGGACTGTTACGTCGACAGCGTGCGACTGCTCGAGGCCACCCGAGCCATGCGGGAGGCTCCCGGCGTGGACTGGGCCTGGGCGCTCATGGCCACGCCGGCCAACCTGGAGGTCCTGTTCGACGAGGGCGTGACCGAAGGGCTCGACGGCGCCGCGGCCAACGACCTCGTCCTGGCGATCAAGGGCACCGAGGAGCACCTGCCGGCAGCCCTGTTGAGGGCCTGGGCGGTGCTGTTCGAGGAGGCCGGGTCAACGGGCGTCGGCGCACCGGCGGCAGACGTACGCCCCGCCGATCTGGACGGAGCGCTGGCCGCGGCGCCCGATGCCAACGTCGCCATCGTCTCCGTCCCCGGCCCGTACGCGGCCCTGGAGGCCCACAAGGCTCTGACCCGCGGCCTCGACGTGCTGCTCTTCAGCGACAACGTGCCTTTGGCCGACGAGATCGACCTCAAGCAGCGGGCCTGCTCGCTGGGCCGGCTGGTCATGGGTCCGGGCGCGGGCACGGCCGCACTGGGCGGTGTCGGGCTGGGGTTCTCCAACCGGGTGGCCCCGGGGCCGGTGGGAGTGGTGGCCGCGGCCGGCACGGGTGCCCAGGAGACCATGGCCCTGCTCCACCGCTGGGGGTCGGGTGTGACCCACGTGATCGGAGTGGGAGGCCGCGACCTCTCCGAACGGGTCGGGGGGCTCATGTGCGAGGCCGCCCTGGATGCTCTCGACCACCACGCCGGCACCGAGTTGACGCTGCTGGTGTCGAAACCGCCCGCTCCGGCCGTGGCCGAGCGGCTGCTGGGCAAGCCGAGGCACAAGCCCATCGTGGCCGCGCTGATCGGGCTGGAGCGGCCGGTGGAGGTGGCGCCCGGAGTGACGGTGTGCAACACGCTCGAGCAGGGCGTGGTGGAGGCCCTGGCCCGCCTCGGTCACTCCGGTGGCGACCCGATCGGTTCCATCGACGCCGAGGTGGCCCGACTCTCCACCGCTCTCGACATGCCCAGAAGGCGCATGGTGGGGCTGTTCAGCGGGGGCACCCTGGCCTACGAGGCAATGACCATCGCCAGCCGCCATATCGGCCCGGTGTTCTCCAACACACCGCTGGAGGCCGCGTGGGCGCTCCCCGCGCCCCCTGACGGCCATATGTGTCTGGACATGGGCGAGGAGGAGTACACCGTGGGGCGCCCCCACCCCATGATCGATCCCGAAGCCAGGCTCGAGCTGCTGCGTGACCAGGTCTCGGATCCGACGGTGGCCGCCGTGTTGCTGGATGTGGTCGTCGGCGACGGCGCCCATCCGGACCCCGCGGCCATGCTCGCTCCGGCCGCGGCGGAGATAGTGGAGTCGGGCGCGGCCGTGGTGGCCTACGTGCTGGGCACCGGCCGCGACCCCCAGGACTTCGAGCAGCAACGATCGACCATGCGCGAAGCGGGTTGCATCGTGGCCGAGACCAACGCCCGGGCCGCTCTGGCCGCCGCCGCGCTCGTCAACCGCGACCCCGCGCTCGTCCATCACGACCTGTCCACGAGCCTGACGGCGTGAACCTGACGGCGCGTGTCGCCATCGCCACCTACTCGGTGAGGCCCCGGGGTGGGGCTGTGCACAGCGTGGAGCTGGCCGAGGCTCTGGCTGCGGAGGGTGTCGACGTGACGCTGGTCGCCTTGGGCGATCCGGCCGAGGGGTTCTTCCGGCCCACTTCAGTGCCGGTGCACATCGTCGAGGCGCCACCCCGGACGGGCACCCTGACCGAGCGGGTGTTCTCCCATATCGATGCTCTCGAAGCGGGCCTCGGCACCGAACTCGCCAGCCGTTTCGACATCGTGCACACCCAGGACTGCATCTCGGCCCGGGCCGCGGCCCGGGTTCGCGACCGGGGAGCCGGGTTCGTGCTGTTCCGCACCGTCCACCACATCGACGACTTCACCACCCCGGCGCTGATCGAGTGCCAGGACGCGGCCGTCACCGAACCGGACCGGGTGCTGGTGGTGAGCGAGCCGTGGAGGCGGCGCCTACTCGACGACTACGGCGTGAAGGCCGCCGTGGTCACCAACGGCGTGCGCGTCGAGCGGTTCGCGAACGCAGCGCGGTCGCCGGAGGGGCGCGACGCCCTGAGGTCCAGGATCAACGCCGGGGAGCGCCACGTGTACCTGACGGTGGGAGGCATCGAGCCCCGCAAGGGCTCGCGCTACCTGGTCGAGGCTCTGGGCATGTTGAAGGCCATACCGGGCCCGCTCCCGATGCTGGCCGTGGTGGGCGGCCACTCCTTCCAGGACTACCAGGCCTACCGGGACGAAGTGCTCGGGTCGCTGGGCTCCCACGGCTTGCGCCTCGGCGACGACGTGGTGCTGGTCGGCACGGTGCCCGACGCGGAACTGCCGGGCTGGTTCGGTGCCGCCGACAGCTTCGTGTTCCCGTCGATCAGCGAGGGCTGGGGCCTGGTCGTCCTCGAGGCTCAGGCCGCCGGGCTGCCGGTGGTCGCCTCCGACATAGAGGTCTTCGGTCAGTTCCTGACCCACGACATCGACGCAGTGTTGACCGAGGCAGCCAACCCCTCGTCGCTGGCGGCCGGCATGGCCCGGGTGCGAGACGACCCTGAGTTGGTGCAGCGGCTGCGAGCCGGAGGAGCGGCCACCGCCGACCGCTACTCGTGGACCAGCACCGCCCGGCGCCACATGGAGCTCTACGTCGAGACCTGAGCTGTGCAGCTAGGCCGTTGAGGCCGGCCGTGACAGCAGGGTTCCGGTGACCAGGGACAGCGTCGCCCAGGCTGCAGCTAGGCCGCCCAGCGAGGCCAGGCGGAACCGCCACACAAGGTCGGCGGGCGCTTCGATGGCATCAGGGTTCCCGGGCACGGCCAGGAAGATCACGACGAGCCCTGCGCCGTACAGCGCGGCCGTCGCCCAGACCTTTGCCACCGGTGCCAGCTTCACCCCTTGATGGAACCGCCACACCGCCCAGGTCAACAGGATCGAGAGGCCCAACACGGCGAAGTACAGGACGGTGCGCTCGTTGACGGTATCGGGGTCGCCGACCGCCGGAGGGTTGGCCGGATACTTCAGGAAGGGCACCAGGACGATGGCCACGAAGCCGAAGAACCCGAGCCGGATCGAGGCGGCCAGGGGCGTGGACGCGGCCAGCCGGGGCCCCACCGCGGCGAGCACGACGGCGAAGATGACGCCCAGGGCCAGCCCGAACACCACCAGCCCTACCGCGCCGCCGATCTCCTGCACTCCCCGGCTGAAGAGGTCCTCGTGATGGGCGCCGCCGGTGGCGTGGCTGATGCTGTCCTCCAGGGCGATGGCGTCGCGTATCGGCCCCCGGCCGGCGGTCGCCGCGAACAGGGCCGCCGCGACGCCGGCGGCCAGACCGGCCAAGCAGCCGACCCCCAGAATCCGCTTCATTCAGTAGCGGGGGCGTACAGAGGCCGAGCGGATAGGGAGCGATTCACGAGGATCTCCGCGAGGCGCCGAGCGAGGCCGTGGCCCGAGCGGCCCGTGAGCGAAGCGAACAAGAGCGGGAACTCTCAGTGGCAGGGGACGCCCACGAAGTGGCGGCCGTCGTGGAAGAACTCGTGGAGGGTCTCGGCGACATGGCTGAGCACCACGCCGTTCTCCAGCATGACGAAGTACGAGACCGCCGAGGCCAGCGCGACGAGCGCCCAGGCCCACACCGGCACATCAAGGTCGGGAAGGGCCGGTGCGGCTGCGGGCAAGGCATGAGACTCCATGGCAGCAGTGTCGCACACACCGGCCAAAGGCACCAATACCGGATCCTGGCGTCGCAAAGCAAGCCAGCATCAGCGCCAGCGCGCCCGGCGGCGGGTGCGCGTGCGGGACGGCGAGGACGGGATGGTGCATCTGCACGGCGAGTTCGACAAGGTCACAGGCACCCGCATCGCCAACCGGCTGCGCCATCAGGCCCGGTGCCTGCTCGACGCCGACAAGAAGACGCCCGGCGCCAAACGGCGGCGTTTCGACCAGTGCATGGCCGACGCGCTCGACAGCCTCACCGACCCGGTCACGGCCATGGGCGCCAGTGGCGGCCTCGGCGGCGGTTCGGCCGTGGGCGGGAGGCCCTCAGCGGACATCTGCGTGATGGTCCACGTGGACGACGAGACTGCAAGGCTCGTCGGGGAGTTGCCCGACCGCACCAGGCTCCCCCGGAGCGTGCTCGACAGGCTGTCCTGCGACGCCGCCGTCGCGTCCGTGTTGTGCGACCGCCAGGGAAGCCCCAGAAGCCCGATCAGCCCTGAGCCGGAACCGCGAAGCCCGCGAAGCCCGATCAGTCCGAGGCTGGCCTCCAGCCGTGCGGCCTGCGCTGCTAACGGATTCCGCTGCTTAGCAGGGCCTCGCCGGCCAGGGCTGTCGACGCCCAGGATTCATCGAGGCCGCACCGCAGCGTCACCACGGGATCCTCGTCTCGACGGGGCTGAAGATCCCACAGCACCGCAGGCCGGGAGCCGTGCCAGCGCACCGAGAACGACAGCGTGCCGTGGCGAGTCAGGAGTCCGTGGGCGTCGACGGGCGCGCCGATCCACTCTTCGGGCATGGAGGGCGCGATCACCAGATGGTCCGCGGCCTCAGCGACCAGACAGTCGAGAAGCGCCTCCAAACCATCAAGACCGTCACCGCCGAAGGCCACGCCTCGGCGAAGGATGTCAGCCAGGTTGAATGGCGCGCTGCGGTTGGCAGACCCGGTGAAGGCAGATCTTGCATCTTCGTGCAGCGCCCATTCAACAACGGAGGCACCGGCGCTGCGTCGGGACTCCCGAAGCGACCGCACCTCGAGGTCGGACAGCATCCGCCGGGCGTCGCGAGCCGCGGCAGGAGCCTCTGCGTCCAGTGCGGCTGCGACCTGCTCCAACACGTGCCGTTGGAGAAAGTCGTCCGCCTCAAACGCAAGCGGACCCGCCAGATCCGCCAGCGCCGACGCACGCCCGGACCGGAGCCTGCGTGACGACAGCGCCAGCAGTGCCATATTGGCTTCCTCACCTGAAAGCAGTGACACACCGGCCGCCTCCACCAGGGTCCCTCGGGCGCGTTCTGCCTCATCAGGCAGGCCCACGCGGTCGAGCACGACGGCCGTCCGAGCCATTCGCACGGCGGGCACGATCATCCCGTTGTGGCTGTTCGGCCTCCGGGCACGCGGACTCAAGCAACCCGAGCGGGAGAGTACGCCGCTACACCCTGCGGCCACGATCGACACGGCGATACCGCGTCTCCAGGCTCGCATGGCCGTCTCATCAGGCAGCGAGACGGTCGCCGCTCGGGCCACAACCGCCTGCCAGCCCGACGCTCCCACGCTGCGGGCTGCTCCATGGTCCAGCGCGCCGTAGATCGGCACCATTGCCCGCAGCGGCGCTCCGGGCACCAGGGGGACCACCGCCGCAGCCGCGGCGCGTCCGGACCGGCTCTGAGACAGGCAATCCCCCGAGGCCGGCCCTGCACCGACCGCAGTCCACACGCCGCCATCGGCCACTGCGACCGCACCCCCGGGTGTACGTCCCAAGTCAAGCGCCATCTGGCCGTCCACCATCAGCCTTGATTCCCGCACTTCAACCACGGCCGGGTCGCGCCGTTGCCGTGAGTTCCTGACATCCGCGCCGCCACGCCAAGTGTCGTTCTCGATCACGGCCAGTGCCAGGCTCACCGGCTCCGGCGACTTGTTCTCGAACTCCAGCAGTACGCCCCGGTTGGATCCGTCGCGTGCCGCGCACACCCGCTGGACGACATCACCGCCGGGAATCCTCATCGCCGTCTCCGTCAACGGCACATCGTCGACGAGGCGGGATCGAACCGCGGCCTCCCGGCCCGCGATGTGCCAGCGGTCCTCGGTGCCGACAGCCCACGCAATCCGCCAGCCGCGGTCGAGCGGTGCGGCTGCATCGTCGGGATCTACGAACGCTTGCGGTTGCAGCAGGCTCAGCGCAGCGACGCAGCCGTCGGGGCCGACCGCTGACACCGGTTGGAACGAATTACGCACGATGGCGAGCGGGAGGCGCGCGACCGTTCCGTCGGAGCTCACCACCGCCAGCGGTCCGTCGAGGTCGCCGATCAGCTCTCCGCCGTCTCTCTCAGGCGCGATGTCTCTGTCCGTCAGGGAAGCCGCTTGCGGAGCGGCAGGCACGCGCCGCCTCACCGGTGGGTTTCGCTGGTGGGGGGCCTGTCGAGCAGCGCCCGGTACGCCGCGACGGCGGGACGGCCGTCCTCGATCACCGCCCGCACCTCCTCGGTTATCGGCATGTCCACCCCCAGCGAGCGGGCCAGCGCGGCCACCACCGGCGTGGACTTCACCCCTTCGGCCACCTGATCCATCGAGGCCACGATCTCACCGATCGCCTCGCCCCGGCCGAGACGCTCTCCGACATGGCGGTTGCGGCTCTGAGTGCTCACACAGGTGGCCACGATGTCGCCGATCCCGGCCAGGCCCGCGAAGGTGCGCGGATCGCCACCGAGGGCCACCCCCAGGCGGGTCACCTCGGCCAGCCCCCGGGTGATGAGCGCGGCCCGGGTGTTGTCGCCGGCCTCGAGCCCGTCCGCTATCCCGGCCGCCAGCGCGATCACGTTCTTGGTGGCACCCGCGATCTCGGCCCCGACGACGTCGGTGTTGGTGTATACCCGGAAGTCGCCGGCGCAGAAGATGTCCTGGAGCCGCGCCGCCAGCGGCATGTCGGCAGGCGCCATGGCCAGCACGGCCGCGGCCGCCTGTCCGGCCAGGATCTCCTTGGCCAGGTTCGGCCCGGTCAGGACCCCGACCGGACGACCGGGCAACTCGTCCACCACCACCTCGGTCATTCGCCGCTGGGTGCTGGCCTCGAGACCCTTGGTGAGCGACACGATCGGAGTGCGCTCGCCCACGTGCGGCCCCAGCAGGCGCAGGGTGTCCCGGAAGCCGTGGGACGGCACGCCCATCACCACCGCGTCGGCGCCGCCGGCCGCCGCGGCGATGTCGGCAGTGGCCCGCAAGTCCGGATGCAGCCGGCGACCGGGAAGGTAGCGAGCGTTCTCGCCGGTGGAGTTCACGACGTCGGCCACGGCAGAATCGCGTGCAAACAGCACCGTAGGCGCATTGTGAGCGCACAGATGGGCGACCGTCGTGCCCCACGACCCGCCACCGATCACCGCAACCCGGACCTTCACAGCCGCAACCCTAGACTCGCCCCCACCCCCACCCCGAATGCCCGGAGGCACCCAGTGGAATTGCTGCAAGTTCCCCAGAATCCCGTCACGGCGGTGATAGTGCCGATCCGCTCGTTCGAGGGCGCGCTGTCGCGGCTCGCGGGAATGCTGGGCGAGCGCCGGTGCCACGACCTGATGCGCCTGATGGCGAGCCGTGTCGTAGCCGCAGCCGACGGGTTGCCGGTTCATGTGGCCACCGACGATGTCGAGGTCGCGGCCTGGGCATCGGATTTGGGAGCCGAGGTCGCGCCGGTGGGCCGGCCCGGCCTGTCCACCGCAGTCTCCGTGACCGTGGACCGGCTCGCCGCGGCTGGTATCGAGCGAGCCGTGGTGGCCCACGCCGACCTGGCGCTGGCCCGCTCGCTGCGTCCCGCGGTGGGCGCAGGGCTGGTGATCGTGCCCGATCGGCGGCGCGACGGGTCGAACGTACTGTGCGTGCCCACCGACTGCGGCTTCCGGTTCGCTTACGGGCCGGGCTCCTTCCGTCGCCACTTAGCCGAGGCCGAACGGCTGGGCCTGGCCGTGACCGTCGTGGAAGACGACGCCCTGGCCTCGGACATGGACTATCCCGAGGACCTGCTGGCCCTGCCCCCATCCGAGCGCCTCGCCTTGGGCCTCGACCCGCTGGCACCGGTCCCGTGACCACAGTCGACCTGGCCGTGCCCGCACGGGCGCTGGCAGTGGGCGCCCACCCGGACGACATCGAGTTCGGCTGCGGTGCGACGCTGACCAAGTGGGGGGAGGCCGGTTGCGAGGTGAGCCTGCTGGTGTGCACCGACGGCTCCAAGGGGACCTGGGACGTCAACGCCGACATCGCGGCACTGATCGCCCGCCGCCAGCGGGAGCAGTCCGAGGCTGCCCGCCGGCTGGGCGCCACCGGTGACGTGCGCTTCCTCGGCGAGGTGGACGGGGAGCTGGAGGTGAGCATGGCGCTGCGCAGCCGGATGGCCAAGATCATCCGGGAGTTGCGCCCCGATGTCGTGCTGGGCCACGACCCCTTCAAGCGGTGGCGCCTGCACCCCGACCACCGGGCGGCCGGCTTCCTGTGCATGGACGCGGTCGTGGCCGCCCGCGACCCGCACTTCTTCCCCGAGCACGGAACCGGTCACCACCGGCCCGCGGAGTTGCTGCTGTTCGAGTGCGAGGCCCCCGACCACTTCGAGCGGGTGAGCCAGGCCCAGATCGAAGCCAAGGTGAGCGCCCTGCTGGCCCACGAGAGCCAGTTCGAGAGCACCCACCGCATCAGCGCGCAGGACGACGGAGCCGAGATGGCCGCGTTCCGGGCCCGGGTCGTCGAGAAGTGCCGGTCCGCCGGGCACAGGGCAGGAATCCTGTACGGCGAGGCGTTCAAGCGCGTCGAGCGGGTGTGACCGGTTCAGGTGCCCGCCGACAGCCCTGCGCCCACCCCTGAGGACGGCATACCCGAGCCGGCCACCGCGCCCGGCGGCCTCAGTGCCGCCGAGGTGGAGCAGCGCAGGCAGGAGGGCCGCACCAACGACGTGCCCGACGCCCCGGTCCGCACCGTGGGCCAGATCGTGCGCAACAACGTGCTCACCCCGGTCAACGCCATCATCGGCTCGATGTTCGTGCTCATCATGGTGGCCGGCTTCCCGGCCGACGCCCTGTTCGCCGGGGTGGTGGTGTCGAACAGCGTCATCGGCATCGCCCAGGAGCTCAAGGCTCGCCGCACGCTGCACAAGCTGGCCGTGCTGTCGGCCCCCCGGGCCCGGGTCGTGCGCGACGGGCGGACGCAGGAAGTCGGCACGAGCGAGGTGGTGGCCGACGAGATCCTGGAACTCCAGCCCGGCGACCAGGTGGTGGTGGACGGCGAGGTGGTGGCCGCCCGGGGCCTCGAGGTCGACGAGTCGCTGCTGACCGGCGAGAGCGACCCGGTCGACAAGGCCCCCGGCGACGGCGTGATGTCGGGGTCGTTCGTGAACGCCGGCGCGGGCTGGTACCGGGCCACCGCCATCGGCGCCGACTCCTACGCGGCGCGCCTGTCGGAGGAGGCCCGCCGGTTCAAGCTGGCCGGCAGCGAGCTCAAGGGCGGCGTCAACGTGATTCTGCGCCGTCTGACGTGGATCATCCCACTGACCACGGTGCTGCTGCTGGGGAGGCTGCTGGCCACCGAGGACCGCTGGCAGGAGGCGTTGCGGGGCACGGTCGCCGCCGCGGTGGCCATGGTGCCCGACGGTCTGGTGCTGCTCACCAGCTTGTCGTTCATCACCGGCGTGGTCGCCCTGGCCCGCCGGAAGGCTCTGGCCCGGGAGCTGGCGTCGGTCGAGCTGCTGGCCCGGGTCGACACCCTGTGCCTCGACAAGACGGGGACGATCACCACCGGGGACATCTCCTTCGAGCGGGTGGAGCCTCTGGGATCGTTTACCGAGGCCGAGGCGACCGGCGCGCTGGCCTCGCTGGCGTCGGCCGACCCCGCACCGAACGCCACCCTGGCCGCCATCGTCGACGCAGTCGGCAGCCCGCCGCCCGGATGGAGGCTGACCGGCAGCGTGCCGTTCTCGTCGGCCCGCAAGTGGGCCGCGGCCGGCTTCGAGGGCCGGGGCACCTTCCACCTGGGCGCGCCCGACGTGCTGCTGGGAGCGGGCGACGCCAGCGATGACGCCCGGGCCCGGGCGGCGGCCGCCTCCGCCGACGGCGACCGGGTGCTGGTGGTGACCCGATCCGGCGCGGCGGAGCCGGACGGCGACAGCCTGCCCGAGGACCGGGAGCCCGTCTGCCTGGTGCACCTCGGCGACACGATCCGCTCGGACGCGCCGGAGATCTTCGCCTACTTCCGGGATCAGGGCGTCGACCTGAAGGTGATCTCCGGCGACCACCCGGCCACCGTGGCCGCGGTCGCTCACCGGGCCGGCATCACCGACGACCCGGAGGGCGACGATGATGGCTCCGACCTCGGCCCGGGCCGGCTGCATGTGCCCGCCTTCGACGCCCGCCAACTCCCGGACCAACCCGACGAACTGGCCGACACCCTGGATTCGGCCACGGTGTTCGGTCGGGTCGACCCCCACCAGAAGCGGGCCATGGTCCACGCCCTCCAGTCCCGGGGACGCACGGTGGCCATGACCGGCGACGGCGTGAACGACGTCCTCGCCCTCAAGGACGCCGACATGGGCATCGCCATGGGCACCGGATCCTCGGCGGCCCGGGCCGTGGCCCAGCTCGTGCTGCTCGACAACCGTTTCGCCACCTTGCCCCGGGTGCTGGCCGAGGGCCGCCGGGTGATCAACAACATCGAGCGGGTGGCCAACCTGTTCATCACCAAGGCGGCCTACGCGGTGCTGCTGACCCTGCTGATCGGCCTGTCCGGCTCGCCGTTCCCGTTCCTGCCCCGCCATCTGACCCTGATCGGCACCTTCTCGGTGGGCGTGCCCGGCTTCTTCCTGGCCCTCGCGCCCAACCACCGCCTGGTCAAGCCCGGTTTCCTGCGCCGGGTGCTGCGCTTCTCGCTGCCGGCTGGGGCGGTGGCCGGCGTGGTGACCTTCGTGCTGTACGAGGTCGTGCGGCGCTTGGACGGCGTGAGCCTGGACGAGGCCCGCACGTCGGCCACCATGACGCTGCTGGGCATCGGCCTAGTGATCCTGCTGCTCATCAGCCGGCCGCTGAGACCCTGGAAGGTGGGCCTGGCCGCCGCCATGGCCGCCTCCTACGGCGCGGCCATGGCACTGCCGTTCCTGCGCGAGTTCTTCGAGCTGGATGCACCGACGCTGGGCGGCTGGCTGTGTGTGCTGGGCGCGGTGGTCGTCGGCGGGGCCGGGGCGTGGGGCGCAGTCGAGCTGCGAGAACGCATCGACGCCGGGCGAGAGGCGCCGGCATGAGCCGCGACGATCCAGCACGCACTAAATCCAGCACGCACTCAAATCCAGCACGCACTCACAGGCGCGTGGCGCCGACATGAGCCGCGACGTTCTGGTCGTGGGCGGAGGCGATCCTGCGGCTGCCCTGGCCGCCGAGTTGTCGGGGGACGTGCTGGTGGCCGCTCCGGAACCGGTCGATGTCGACGACGGCTTCGTGGACGGCCTGGCCCGCGGCGACGGCACCCCGGTCGACGGTCTCGATCTGGTGGTACACGCCCTCTATCCGGAGCAGAGCCGCGCCCCGGCCCGCATCGACGAGATGAGCGCCGACGGCTGGGCCGCGGCCTGCGACGACCCGCTGGAGGCGGCCATCCGGGTGGCCCGGGGCGCGCACCGGCATCTGGCCGCCCGCCGCGGGACGATCGTGGTCTGCGTGCCGCTGGTCGGCGCGGCCGGCGCGGCGAGCCTGGTGGCGTTGTCGGCGCTGGCCGAGGGGTTGCGGATCCTGGCCCGGTCTCTGGCCCGCAGCTGGGGACCCGACGGGATCCGGTCCCATGCCGTGACCCTGCACCCGTCGATGTTCATGTCGCCGGAGCACGCGGCTACAGCCATCGACGCCACCGCCCTGCACGACCCGGCGCTTGGTCGCCTGCCGTCGGCGGCCGAGGTCGCGGCGGTGATCGACGCCCTGGCCGACGGCCGGACGACCGGTGGCCTGACCGGCGCGTCGCTGGTGATGGACGGCGGCACCTGGATGGCCGGATGACCACCGACGGCATGGCTGAGGGAGGCATGGCCGAGGGAGACATGGCCGAGGGAGGCATGGCCGAGGGAGACATGGCCGAGGGAGGCATAGCCGAGGGAGGCATGGCCGAGACGCGCACGGGTGGTCGGGTGCTCGAAGGCCAGGTGGCGATCGTCACCGGGGCCGGGCAGGGCGTCGGCGCCGGGATCGCCAGCGCGCTGGCTGCCGCGGGGGCGGCAGTGGTGATTGCCGCCCGGAGGGTCACCAACGGCGAGCCCGCCGCGGAGTCGATCCGGGCAGCCGGCCACGAAGCCGTGTTCATCCGCTGCGATGTGACCGATGCTGCCGATATCGAGGCCACGGTGGCCGGAGCCGTCGAGCGCTTCGGCGGGCTCGACATCATGGTCCACAACGCGGTGGCCCACGCCGGACGGCCCGGAGGGGTGCAGTTCACCCGCAGCGACATGATCCGGCCCCAGATCGCCACCGCCTCCACCGCGAGCTTCCTGTGCGCCCGGGCGTCGCTGACCCATCTGCGCCGGCGACCGGGCACGTTGATCCTGCTCACGTCGCCCGCGGGTGTGGAGGGGTCGGCCAACCTGCCGGTCTACGCGACGGTGAAGGCCACCCAGCGCGGCATCGTCAAGAGCCTCGCCCGGGAGTGGGGCCCGGACGGCGTGCGGGTCAACGCCATCGCCCCGGTGGCCCTCACCCCGGCCATGGAAGCGGCCGTGGCCGCCAATCCTGATCTTGAGACCCGCCTCGTCGCCCGCACCCCGCTGGGCCGCCTGGGCGACGCGGCCGCCGACATCGGCCCGGTCGCGGTGTTCCTGGCCTCCAGCGGCGCCCGCTACATCACCGGCCAGACCATCGTCGCCGACGGTGGAGGCTTCCTAGGCTTGTAAGAAGCGACGGCGAGCCTTATTTGGCTCAAGCCGGACTCCGGCGAGTGGCCCGACGTCAAAGGGGATCAGCGCCGCTGTCGCTTGATCCGTCCACCTCGTCCTGCGGTGGCGGCGAACTGATGCCGAACCGTCCCTCGATGCGGGCCAGACGCTCCCGGACATCGGCCAACTCGCCCCGGATTCCCCGCTCGGAGTTCGAGATCAGATCTCGGGTCTCCCTCTCGGAACTCGAGATCAGCTCCCGGGTCTTGACCGCCTCCAAGTGCTGGAACCTCATCGACGCCACGACGAACGCGAGCATCGGGCCCAAGATGGCCGCGATGATCGGGCCCAACTGCGACAAGCCGATCACGTCCATGCGCCGACCATAGTCGTCGTGCCCCCATGAAGCAACCTTATTGACAATGAAGTTCATCGTAGTTCCATCCGCAGAGCGCGTTTGCCCGGCGGCAACACCGGAAGCGCTGCTAGACCGGGCGGCGTGGGCGAGGTCCATCTGCTGGTGAGCCCCCGGGGCGGCCGGGGACGGGCCGCGGCCGCCGCGCCCGTCGTCCGACGGGTGATCGAGAAGGCCGGTCACACGCCGGTGGACATCAGCGGGGCCTCCGCCGAGGAGTCGGCCGAAGCGGCCCGGGCCGCGGTGGCCTCCGGCGCGGAGCGGCTGGTCGCGGTGGGCGGGGACGGCACCCTGCACCTCGCCCTTCAGGGGGCGGCCGGCAGCCATGCGGTTCTGGGACTGGTGCCCGCGGGAACCGGCAACGACTATGCCCGAGCGTTCGGGTTGTTCGGGCTCAGCGTCGAGGAGGCCGCAGCGAGAGCACTGGGCCCGGCCCGGCCCGTCGACGTCATCCGCACCGACCGAGAGCGCTGGTGCGCTTTCAACGTGACCGGCGGATTCACGGTGGACGTCAACGAGCGGGCTGACCGGATGCGCTTCCCCCGGGGGCCGAGCCGCTACACGGTGGCGACCCTGCTGACCATGCCGGGGCTGCGCTACCGCGAGCTGGCGGTGACGGTGGACGGTGAGCGCTCGGAGTACTGCAGTGCCCTGTTCGCGGTGGCCAACACGCCGACGTTCGGGGGCGGCATGGCCATCTGCCCCGACGCCGACCCCGGCGACGGCCTGCTCGACGTGTGCGTCGTCGGGACGGCCAGCCGGTCCACCATGCTGCGCCTGCTGCCTAAGGTGTTCGAGGGCGGCCACGTGGGCAACCGGCACGTGAACATGCTGAGGGGGCGCACCGTCACCATCGAGGGCGAGGCCATCGACCTCGTCGGCGACGGCGAGTCGATCGGGCAGACGCCGATCACGGCCGAGGCCGTTCCCGGCGCGGTCCAGTTCGCCGCCGACGCCTAGGCGAGGGCTCCCAGCAGGTCGTCGGCGAAGTCGGGGCGGCAGATGACCAGGCCGGGCGTGTGCGGGCGCGGGTTGTTGAACCGCAGGGACGAGCCGTCGGCGCACGAGGCGTGCAGACCGGCGGCCAGGGCCACTGCGGCCGGCGCGCACGTGTCCCACTCGTAGAGCCCGCCGGCGTGCACGTAGCCGTCCATCTCGCCCCGCACCACCGCCATCGCCTTGACCCCCGCCGATCCCATAGCCACCACGTCGGCGTCGAGGCGGTCGGCCAACATGCGGCCGTCGCTGTAGCCCCGCGACCTGGCCACCACCACCCTGCGGCGCCCGACCCGGCACATGGTGGGCTCCGGCGGCGGATCGGTGGCGAAGGTGGTACCCCAGGCGGGCACCGCCACCGCGGCCGCGGTCGCCATGCCCTGCTCGCACAGCGCCACGTGCACCGACCACGCCCCGGTCACGCCGAAGTCGTAGGAACCGTCGATCGGATCGATGATCCAGACCCGCTCCGCGTTGAGCCGCCGCCGGTCGTCGTGGCCCTCCTCCGACAGCACCGCGTCGCCCGGCCGCAGGCGGGCCAGCTCCTGCGTAAGGAACTCGTGGGCCTGCCGGTCGCCCGCCTCCTCCAACCCCCAGCCCCGCGGCCCGGACGGATCGTTCAGCAGGGCGAGCAGCCGCTGGCCGCACTCGTGGGCGAGGCGCGCCGCCAGGGCGTGATCGTCGCCCGCGGCTGTCACGCGGATTGTGGCCGGCGATGCACCGTGACCGCGTAGCCGCCGCCGTCGAAGGGCTCGCGGTCCCAGGTGGTCCAGCGGTGCTCCAGGATCAGGCCGGCGTCGGCGGCGAACCGGTCGTAGTCGTCGAAGGTCAGCGGGCTCCACCCGAGCCGGAAGCCGGACACGAGCCGGCCTCCCGGGGCCAGGTGGCGGGCCATGTTGGCCACGATGGCCGCCTCGGTGCCGACCTCCACGAACACCATCACGTTGCCGGCCAGCACGATCAGGTCGAACTCTCGCCTCCCTTGGGCCGCGCCGGGCGCCGTGATCTCCACATCGGTGAGGTCGCCCAGGATCCACGGCACGTGCGGGGCCTTGCTGCGGGCCTCGTCCAGCATGCGAGTGTCCAGGTCCACGCCCACGACGTCGATGCCCCGGCGGTCGAGCTCGATGGCGACCCGTCCCGTCCCGCATCCGGCGTCCATCACCGAGCCCGGCTCGAACCAGCAGACCAGGTCGGCCTCGCCGTGGACCCACTCCCCCCGTTCCTCCATGCGCCGCCAGCGGTCGTCGTAGACGTCACCCTGGGCCGATCCGCCGATCTCCCACCAACGACTCATCGGGCCGACCCTAACCGGGACCGGGCAGCGCTCCTGTCAGTTAGCCTCGGACCCGACAGCCGCAACCGCCTGCCAGAGTCCCAGGGAGGGTTCATGGAATTCGGGATATTCCAGAACGGCTACATACCGGGTCCCTCGGCACACGTCCCCGAGCACGAGCACCTGATGCTGATGCGCGAGGCGTCGTACCCGATCCTGGCCGACAAGCACAACTGGAAGTTCGCCTGGTTCGGGGAGCACCACTGCCTCACCGAGTACAGCCACATGTCGGCACCGGAGGTGATGATCGGCTGGATCGCGGCCCAGACCGACTACATCCACCTGGGCACGGCCATCACCAGCCTGCCCACCACCAAGGAGCATCCGGTTCGCATCGCGGAGCGGGCCGCCATGCTCGACCACTTCTGCGAGGGCCGCTTCGAGTTCGGCACGGGCCGGGGCGCCGGCAGCCACGAGGTGGCCACCTTCAACAGCACCCTCACCTCGGAGACCAAGGCCATGTGGAACGAGGTGATGGCCGAGATCCCCCGCATGTGGGCCCAGCGGGACTACTCCTACGAGGGCGAGCACTTCCATGTGCCGCCCAACCACAACGTCCTCCCCAAGCCGCTGGACGGCACCCACCCGCCGCTGTGGGTGGCCTGCGGCAACCCGGCCACGTTCGCCACCGCCGGCAGCATGGGCATCGGCGCGATCGCCTTCAACTTCGAGCCCGCGCCCGCCCTCAAGGGGCGCATCGACAGCTACAAGGAGGCTGTCGCGGAGTGCTCCGAGCCCCACGGCTCCTACATGAACGACAACGTGATGATGACCAACGCCGTCATCTGCCTGGAGGACCGCGACCGGGCCCGGGAGATCGCGTTGATGCACGGCCGGGGCTACCTGTACTCGATGGTGTGCCTGTACCACGACACCATCCCCAAGCGGGAGGGCGCCCCCACCTGGCCCGAGCCGCCCCTCGGCCTGCCCGACGAGACCACCCTCGACTTCGCCATCGACGCCGGCTACATGCTGTGCGGCACGCCCGAGGAGGTGTGCGAGCAGCTGGAGAAGTCCTACGTGGCCGTGGGCACCGACCAGCTGGTGTTCGGCCTGCCCAACGAGGGCTTCGAGTACGAGGAGATCCTCGAGATGATCGAGGTCTTCGGCGACCAGGTGATCCCCGAGTTCGACCCCGACCGGGTGCACTCCACCGAGAAGTACCGGGCCGACGCGGTGCGCAAGTACCCGGAGTGGAACGCGCCGCCGCCGGACATCGAGACGACTCCGCCTCCCAGCGCGTCGATGCCGATCCCCTACCGGCACTGAGATACACGCCCGGGAACCAGGCTGGCGGGGCGTCTCAGCCCTTCACGAGCTCCACGGCCTGCCGGCACTCCTGCTCGGAACGGGCGGCCACATTCAGCATCGTGACCGGCGACTCGTCCCAGGCCTGCAGCCGCTCCCGGATGCGCTCGACCGGGCCGACCAGGGAGATCTCGTCGGCGAACTCGACGGGCACGGCCGCGATGGCCTCGTCCCGGCGCCCTTCGAGGAACAGTCGCTGGACCTCGTAGGCCGCCTCCTCGTATCCCATCCGGGCCATGAGCTTGGTGTGGTAGTTCTGGCCCTCGGCCCCCATACCGCCGATGTAGAAGCCCAGGCTGGCCCGTACCGGCCAGAGGGCATCGATGATTCCGTCGAGGTCGCAGACCTTCAGTGTGGTGTGCACCGCGATCTCGAAGCCCTCCGGGGCGCCGGCCAGCTGCGACCCGTAGACCTCGGGGCGCGCCGGGGAGTAGTACAGCGGGAGCCAGCCGTCGGCGATCTCGACGGTCTGAGCCACGTTGCGCGGACCCTCCGCGCCGATCCAGATCGGGATGGGCCGCAGAGGATGGGTCATGATCTTCAGCGGCTTCCCCAGACCCTCCGCGCCCGGGCCGGCGTAGGGATGCTGGAAGTGCTCACCGTCGAAGACGAGGGGGCCGCGGCGCTCGAAGACCCGCCGCAGGATCTCCACGTACTCGCGGGTGCGGGCCAGGGGCCGCTGCGAGGGGCGCCCGTACCAGCCCTCCACCACCTGGGGCCCGGAGACGCCCAGGCCGAGGATCGCCCGCCCACCGGAGACGTGGTCGAGGGTGACGGCGTGCATGGCCGTGGCCGTTGGAGTCCGGGCCGCGAGCTGCACGACCCCGGTGCCCAGACGGATCCGCTCGGTGGCCGCGGCGATCATTACCAGCGGCGAGAAGGCGTCGGACCCCCAGGACTCGCCGGTCCACACCGCGTCGAACCCGGCCCGCTCGGCTGCGACGGCCAGCTCCACCAGCCCGTCGGGCATGGCCCGGCCCCAGTAGCCCAGCGTCAGACCGAGTTGCACGCCTGGCACGGTAACCGCGCAGCCGATGCACCGGCCCCGCCGACGCCGTTCGCCGGGGCCGGTCCTGGTAGCTTGTGCAGGGTTCTTGGCGGGCGGGCGACAACCCCATGACCACCAGACCCCCCTGCCGCTGCTCTTCTCCGGCCCGCCGTCGACGCTGGCCGGCCGTCGTCGTGCTGCTGTTCGCCGTGGCCGCGGCCGCGCCCGCGGCCGCGCAGAGCGACGAGGACATCATCGAGCAGAGCCGGCAGGTCGTCAGGGACAGGGAGGCCCGGCGCGAGGCGGCGAGCGAGGCTGCGGCCCTAGCCACCGAGAATCTCGACGCGGCGACCGCCGAGGCCGAGGACCTGATCGACGCCCTCGACAAGGTCCAGAAGGCGGTGGACGAGCAGCAATCGGCTCTCGACCAGGCCGAGCGGGCGGTGGCCGACGCGGAGGCCGTCGTGCGGGAGGCCGAAGTCAGGATCGCCGAACTGGAGGCCGAGCTGGTCGCCACCCAGGAGGGTCTGCGCGAGGCGGTGATCGAGTCCTACGTCTCGTTCCAGGCGCCGACCGGAACGTTCAGCGTGCTCGGCTCCGATCCGTGGCAGAACGCCCGCGAGGAGGCTCTGACCGGATTCGCCACCGGCAGCCGGATCGACGACATCGACGAGTTGCGCCGGCTGGGCGAGGAGCTGGAGCGCTGGCGGCTCCAGGCCGAAAAGGCGGCCGACGAAGCGGAGGCCCACCGACGGGCGGTGGAGCTAATCCTCGACGACCTTCAAAGAGCTGAGAACCGCGAGGCAGAGCTGTCGGTGGCGGCCGAGGAGCGGGTCGAGAGACGGCTGTACGAGGTCCAGACGCTCAAGCTGATCGACGCCCAGTACGCCGCGGAGATCGAGGCGGCCGAGCGCGAGATCGCCGCGGCCCTGGAACGCCAGCGGGCCGCGGAGGAGGCCAGGCGCCGGGCCGCGGAGGAAGCCAAGCGCCAAGCCGAGGCGGAAGCCAGACGCCAAGCCGAGGCGGAAGCCGCCGAGGCGGCCGGGCGGCAGCTGGCCGAGTCGGTCGATCCATCCGATACGGACCTGCCGCTCGTGTGGGTGGCTGGCTTCGAGGTGCACACCCAGATCGCGGACGCGGTCGAGGGCTTGGTCGCGGCCATGGAGGCCGAGGGCTTCAACCTGGGCGGTTGGGGATACCGGACGGCCCAGGAGCAGATCAACCTGCGCCGATCCAACTGCGGCGCCTCGGAGTGGCAGATATGGAGCAAGCCGTCAAGCACCTGCCGGCCCCCAACGGCTCGTCCGGGCCGGAGCAACCACGAGAGGGGCCTGGCCATCGACTTGACCAACAACGGCCGGCTCATCACCAGCCGCAACAGCGCGGTGTTCCAGGCACTCCAGCGCCTGGCCCCGAGCTTCGGGCTCAAGAACCTCCCCAGCGAGCCCTGGCACTGGTCGGTGGACGGCCGCTGAGCCGTCCCGGCCGCGGCAGCTGCAGCAGCCGCGACGCAGCTACTCCGTGTGGGTCCAGACGGGACGGCGCTTCTCGATGAACGCCTTGGGCCACTCGGCCCCGTCGCCCCGGGCCGCCCTGGACGCCATCACGTCGATGGCCAGCTTGTAGGCCTCGTCGACAGGCAGGTCCATCTGGGCGTAGAGCGTCTGCTTGCCGATGCCCTTGGCGTAGCGGCTGCCGCGGCTGGCCCGACCCAGCAGATCCATGGTGGCCTCGTCCAGCTGCTCGGGCGGCACCACCCGGTTCACGAGCCCCCATTCGAGAGCGGTGGCCGCGTCAATGGTGTCGCCGGTCAGGGCCAGCTCCACGGCCCGCTTGCGGCCCAGAGGCCGGGCCACAGCCACCATCGGGGTGTGGCAGAACAGCCCGCCCTTGCCGCCGGGCGTCGCGAACCCCGCCTCGGTGCTGGCCACGACCAGATCAGCGCTGGCCGCCAGCTGGGCTCCGGCCGCGGTGGCCAGGGCATGCACCTTGGCCACCACCACCTGGGGGATCTCGGACATGGCGATCATGGCGGAGGTGCACAGGGTGAACAGCTCCTGAAGCTCGGGCTCACCCATCTCCGCCAGCTCGGCCAGGTCGTGCCCGGACGAGAACACCGGGCCGTTGGCCGCCAGCACCACCCCGGCCACCTCGCTGTCGGCGCCGGTGGTCCGCAACGCGTGCTCGAGCTCGCCCAGCATCTCCGACGACAGGCAGTTGCGCCGCTCGGGCCGGTTGAGCGTGATCGTCACATAGCGGTCGTCACGCTCGTACAGCAAGTTGCGATAGTCCATGGGGAACCTTCCTGTCTTGTGAACGGCGCTAAGAGTCTGCCAGAGCGGGCAGCACTTGCTCAGCCGCGAGTTGGACACTCGACCAGGCCTCGTCGATGGGCATGCCTCCCACCAGCGGGTGCAGGGCCAGCGCGCCGGTGCTGCGGGCCAGGTCGACGGCCTCGGCCGGGGTGAGCACCCGGTAGATGCCCTCGGCCCGAAGCTCCTCGACGGTGGTCGCCTTGGAGCACACCGCCGAAGTCTGCCCCGGCGGCTGCCAGCCCTTGTAGGTCATGGCCTCCAGCATGAAGCACTCCCCGTGCTCGGCCCAAACCCGGTCGGGATCGGTGGCCACGTTCAACATCACCACGTTGTCGGGAGCGATACAGAACCCCTGGGTGCCGTGGCGCTCGCACTCGGCGTAGTAGAGGGCCTCGATCTCGGGGAACTGGCCGGGAAGCTGCATGGGCAGACCGAGCCGGGCGGCGCGCCGGGCGGCCGCGGGCGACGAGCCGCCCACCAGCACCATGGGGTGGGGCCGGGTGAAGGGCATGGGCAGGACCTGCACGGTCTCGCCGTTGTGCTCGAAGGGCTCGCCCTTCCAGGCGGTGAGCATCACCTCCAGCGCCTCGTCGAGGACCTTGCCCCGGCGCTTCCATTCCTTGCCCATCGCGGCGTACTCCACCGGCCGGTAGCCGAGGCCGGTGACGATCACCAGCCGGCCCTTGCTGACCAGATCGATGACCGCGATGTCCTCGGCCGCCCTGATCGGATCGTGCAACGGCAGCAGCAGCGCGGAGATCGTGACCATGAGGTTGTCGGTGCTCGACAGGATCATGGCCGCGTTGAGCAGCGGCGTCGGGCACCACGCCATGGGGCTGCTGTGGTGCTCCTCCAGCGAGACGGCGTTGAAGCCGTGGCTGTCGCCGTAGCGGGCGATCTCCAGCGCGGCCCGGTACCGGTCGCTCATGGCCTGAGCGTCGGCGGGGTCCGGCGACACGAGGTTGAAACGGATCAGCGAGAAAGCCATGCCCCAGTCTGCCCGCAGGAGGGAGCTAGCGCGCGGGTCGGCCGAGCACCCCGCTGGCGTGCATGCGGTTCACGGTGCTGACCACGGCCCGCAGCGAGGCCGACACGATCGACTCGTGCAGGCCCACGCCCCAGGTGGTGTAGCGGTCGCCGGTGTCGACCTCCACGTAGGCGGCCGCGGTGGCGTCGCTGCCGGTGCCGATGGCGTGCTCGTAGTAGTCGTGGATCTTGCCCGCGAACAGTCCGTTGGCCTGAAGCGCGGTCACGAAGGCGTCGATCGGCCCGTTGCCCGTCCCCGCGATGGTGCGCTCCTCCCCGTCGATGCGCAGCCGGGCCTCGAGGTCGGTCCTCGACGCCCCGATGGTGTCGGTGGTGGCCCGGTGGCCGACCAGCTCGATCCACGGCCTGTCCGGCTCCACGTAGGAGGACATGAACCGGCGGTGGATCTCGTAGGACGTGATCTCGGTGCCGGTGTCCTCGGTGACGGTCTGGATCTGCTTGGAGAAGTCAACCTGCAGGCCCCGGGGCAGGTCCAGGCCGTACTCGTGCAACAGCACATAGGCCACGCCTCCCTTACCGGACTGGCTGTTGACCCGCACCACCGCCTCGTAGCTGCGGCCCAGATGGCCGGGGTCGACCGGCAGGTAGGGGACGTCCCACACGTCGTAATCCCCCACCAGGGATTCGCCCGGGGCCACGTCGTAGATGGCGGCCATGCCCTTCTTGATGGCGTCCTGATGGCTGCCCGAGAAGGCGGTGTACACGAGGTCGCCCACGTACGGGTGGCGCTCGGGCACGTCCATCCGGTTGGCGTACTCGAACACCCGGCGGGCCTCCTCGATGTCGCTGATGTCGAGTTCGGGGTCGACGCCCTGGGTGAACAGGTTGAGCGCGATGGTCACCACGTCCACGTTGCCGGTGCGCTCGCCGTTGCCGAACAGGGTGCCCTCCACCCGGTCGGCGCCGGCCATGATCCCGAACTCGGCCGCGGCCACCGCGGTGCCCCGGTCGTTGTGGGGATGCAGCGACAGCACGATCGAGTCCCGGTTGCGGATGTCGCGGTGGAACCGCTCGATCATGTCGCCGTAGATGTTGGCCGAGGACATCTCCACGGTGGCAGGCAGGTTGAGGATCAGGGGCCAGTCGGGGGCGGGGCCGATCACGTCCATGACCGCCTCGCACACCTCCACCGTGAAGTCGGGCTCGGTGCCGGTGTAGCTCTCCGGGGAGTACTCGAAGCGGATGCCGTCGGCGTCGCCGGCTCTCCGGGCCCGGTCGAGGCCGCGCATGCACTGCTCGGCGCCGTTGACCGCGATCTCGACGATGCCGGCCCGGTCGGTGCGGAACACCACCCGCCGCTGGGTCACCGACGTTGAGTTGTAGAGGTGCACGATGGCCCGGGGGGCCCCGGCGACGGCGTCGAAGGTGCGTTCGATGAGCTCGTCCCGGGCCTGGGTGAGAACCTGGATGGTGACGTCGTCGGGGATCAGGTCCTCTTCGATGAGCTTGCGGCAGAAGTCGAAGTCGGGCTGGGAGGCGGCCGGGAAGCCCACCTCGATCTCCTTGAAGCCCATGTCGACGAGGTGGTCGTACATGCGCTGCTTGCGGGGGATGTCCATCGGGTCGACGAGGGCCTGGTTGCCGTCGCGCAGATCGACCGAGCACCACAGGGGCGCCTTGGTGATCCGCCGGTCCGGCCAGGTGCGGTCGGCAAGCTCGACCGAGGGGTAGGGCCGGTACTTGGTGAACGGCATGGCCTTGGGCGTGGGCATCGTCTTGTCCTTGGTCGGCGGATGGTCGGCGGATGGTCGGCGGGCGGCGGGGCCGAAGCAGCCCCAGGAAGCACAAATCCCCCCGGCCGGCGGCACGAGGGGATTCGGCGAGCACCGATATGTGGCGCTCGCCTACACGAGAAGCAGGAGGTCGGCGAAGGTGGTCACGGCCACCAACGCTAGCCCCCGCAGCGCTTCTGTCCAACACACCGGCCGATCGCGGCCAACAACTCGGCTGCTGGGCGTGCGTTCGGGGGGCAAACCGCGCCATGCTTGAGGGGTGAGCCATCTGGTCTGGGAGGCGACGCTGCCCGATCTCCGGTCACCGATCCTGGTGACCGCCTACCAGGGCTGGTTCGACGTGGGCGGGGCGGCCACCGGCGCGCTCGAATGGCTGAGCGAGCGCAGCGACTCGATCAGGGTGGCCCACATCGACCCCGAGGAGTTCTTCAACTTCGCCGAGCAGCGTCCGACCGTCCGCCTGCGCGACGACCGGCGCGACATCGTCTGGCCGTCCAACGACGTGCACGTGCTGCGCCCGCCCGACGCCCGGCACGACCTCGTGCTGGTGGTGGGCGCGGAGCCGCAGCTGAGGTGGCGGACCTACGCCGAGGTGGTGGTCGAGCTGGCCAGCCGAAGCGAGGCGGCCACGCTGGTGACCGTGGGGGCCCACATCGCCGACATTCCCCACACCCGCCCATTCGGGGTGACCGGCTCCACCACTGACGCCGGCCTGGCCACGGCCTGGGGACTGGACCAGCCCTCCTACGAGGGCCCGACCGGGATCGTGGGCGTGCTCCACGAGCGCTTCGACAAGCTCGGGGTGCCGGCGGTGTCGCTGCGGGTGGCCGTGCCCCACTACGTCTCGGGCGCTCCGAACCCCAAGGGGGCCAGGGCGCTGCTGGAGCGCTTCGAGCGGGTGACCGGGCTGCCCACCGGCTGGGCCGAGCTCGACGAGGCCGCGGCGGAGTGGGAGCAGCGGGTCAACGACGCCATGAACTCCGACGACGATGTGGTGGCCTACGTGAAGCGTCTCGAGGCCCGCGCCGACGCCCGGGCCAAGCGCAGCGTGCCCAGCCCGGATGATCTCGGCGCCGAGTTCGAGCGGTTCCTGCGCCAGCAGGACAAGTCGGGGTGAGCCCGCGCCAGAGGAGTGCCGTCCGGCGCTGCCGGCAACTGCCGTTGCGCCACTCGACGAGACGCGAGAGGCGGCTGAGGGGCCACGCGGACAAGTGATGCGCATCAGTCGAAACGCCTGAGATTGCAGCGGTTTGAACCGCAGAGGAGCATTCGAGTTGAGCAGGCATCTCGCCACCCAGCGCGACCGGCAGGCCTCGCCCGCGCCACCAGCCCCGGCACGCGACACGCGCTCGGGCTGACACCACGACATACAAGTCGGGCTCGGTGACGACCGTGGCTCAACCGTCGGGTCGTGATGAGGCTGTCGAGTTTGCAAGACTGGCCGATCGACGGCGATGACGGACTGGGCCGGGCCGGGCGAAGCAGTGGGCCGCCGCGACGCCGCAAACCGACCGGCTGCGCGGGAGGCACAACCGCTGTAGTCTCGACTCGACGCACCCCTAGATCGATTGGGACCAACATGACTGCCACGATCGTCGAAGCAGCTCGGACCATCCATCGGGGCGATGAGGAGCTCCCCTGGGCCGATGCCGGGTACGGCATCGAGCTGAAGGTGATGATGGTGCGCGACGACGATGCGCTGTGGATCGTGCGCAACCGGTTCGCTCCCGGAGCGCGGGTGCAGACCCACCGCCACACCGGCCCGGTGTACGCCCACACTCTCAGCGGCGCCTGGAAGTACGTCGAGTATCCGGAGGTCAACCGGGCCGGGTCGTTCCTGTTCGAGCCGGCCGGCAGCGTCCACACCCTCACCACGCCCGCCGACAACACCGAGCCGACCGACGTGTGGTTCCAGATACACGGCGTGAACCTGAACCTCGACGCCGACGGCAACGTGGAGTCGATAACCGACGGGCCCGGCGTTCTGGCCGCCTACTACGCCATGTGCGAGGCCCAGGGCCTGCCCCGGCCCAACGTCGTCACCTGACGGACCTGCGGGAACTACAAGCCCGGGAACTACAAGCCGAAGGAGCCGTCGAGGCGGGACTTCCAGCTGCCCGCAGCCACCGTGCCCCCGTCCACCAGGATGGATTCCCCGGTGACGAAGCTGGCCATGTCCGAGGCCAGGAACACGATCACCGACGCGCACTCCTCCGCGTGGCCCTTGCGGCGAAGCGGAGTGGGGTGCAGGCCCTCCATGAGGGAGCTGGCCTGCTCGGCCAGCACCGTGTCGCCGGGAGTGGGCATCATGTCGGGCGCCACGCAATTCACCCGGATGCCGCGATGGCCGTACTCGAGGGCCAGGGTCTTGGTGAACTGCTCCACCGCCGCCTTCATGGCCGCGTACACCCCGAACATCGGGGCGGCGTGGTAGGCCTCCACCGAGGTGACGTTGATGATGGCGCCGCCGTCGGACATCAGCGGGATCCCGTGCCGAACGCAGTTGGTTACCGTGGAGAAGTTCTCGCGGATCAGGGTGTGCTCACCCTTGGGCGAGGTGTCGTCGAAGCGGGCCCGGAAGGTCCCGCCCGCGTTGTTGACGATCACGTCGATGGGTCCGAGCTCGTCGTGGGTGCGCTGCATGAAGGCCGCCACCGCGTCGTCGTCGCGGGCGTCGAGCACACCGGACAGGCAACGGCGGCCCCCCGCCTCCACCTCCTGGACCACGTCGGGCAGCAGGGTGGGATCCATGTCGAAGATGGCCACGTCGGCGCCGAAGCGGGCCATGGCCACCGCGGTGGCCGCGCCGATGCCGCGGGCCGCGCCGGTCACCACCGCGACCCGGTCGGTGAGCAGGATGCTGTCGGGGGAAGGGTTCACGGATCTCCTATCGATGGTGGCTGACGATACTGCGGTACCGCGGCCGGTAGGGTCGCGAACCCGCGAGACACCGAGGAGAGAGCCGTGAGCGAGTTCGTTCGAGTCGAGACCGGCGGAGGGGTGGCCACCATCCGCATCGACCGGCCCAAGATGAACGCCCTCAACCCCCAGATGCTCGCCGAGCTGACCGAGGCGGCCAACACCATCGGGGCCGACGGCGACGTGAGGGCGGCCGTGGTATGGGGCGGCCCGAGGATCTTCGCGGCCGGCGCCGACATCGGAGGCTTCACCGGCCTCGACCCGGCCGGGGCCCGTGCGCTCTCACGCCAGTTCAACGACGCCTTCCTGGCGGTTGAGAACATGCCCCAGATCACGGTGTCGGCCGTGAACGGCTACGCCCTCGGCGGGGGCATGGAACTGGCCATGGCCACCGACTTCAGGGTGGCCGCCGAGGACGCGGTGTTCGGCCAGCCCGAGATCCTCCTCGGGGTCATCCCCGGTGGCGGCGGCACCCAGCGCCTTCCCCGACTGGTCGGCATCACCAGGGCCAAGGAGATCATCTACACCGGCCGCAACGTATATCCCGACGAGGCGCTCTCCATCGGCCTGGTGTCGGCGATCCATCCGTCGGAGGAGACCTACGACGCGGCCGTGGAGATGGCCGCGGGCTACGCGGCCGGTCCCGCGGCGCTGCGCATGGCCAAACAGGCGGTGATGGACGGCCTCCCGCTGTCGCTGGCCGACGCAGTGGCCCGGGAGAGCGAGCACTTCGGCGACTGCTTCACCACCGACGACACCGCCATCGGCGTGGCCAGCTTCCTGGAGAAGGGCCCCGGCAAGGCAACCTTCACCGGCCGCTAGCGCAACCGGCCAAGCGAGCAGCCGGGATGACGGCACGATGACTAACGAGGCTCGGGCGAGATCCTGGGATCACACGAGCCTCTCCGTGGCCGATCTGGACGCTGCCATCCGCTTCTATGAGTCAGCATTCGGCTTCAGAGTGGTGTTCGAAGCACGCGGGCTAACCAGCCAGGCCGCCTCGATCACCGGAGTCCCGGGGATGAGGTTCGATCTCGCGCACTTGGCCTCGCCGCTGTCGCCCCACCGGCTCGAGCTGATCCAGTTCTCGGCACCCGAGAACCCGGAGTCTGACAACCAGTCGAACGCTCCCACTGCGCCCGGAAGGGGGCATGTGTCGTTTGTGGTTGAAGATCTCGAACGCGCGATCGCGGCCGTCCAGACCCTCGGAGCTCGACAGCTCGGCTCCGTCACATCCTTTGCGGAGGGCCGCTCGGTGTACTTCGTGGAACCCTCGGGAACGGTCATCGAACTCGAGGAGGGCTCTGCCGCCGAACTCGAGACCCCCTGAATCGATCCGCTTGACGGCTGCTGGTATTCCAAGAAGAATGCCAGTCGGAAGGCCAACCACCGGGGGGATGGGGCATGGCCGTTACACGCCGCGAGTCCGTGGAACAGTTCGAGAGCCTCTCGGAGCGCGTCGAGGCCGTCCTGCGCAGGCGCCTGCTCGCCGGGGAGTACCCGGTGTGGTCCCGTCTCGTAGAGCGTCGTCTGGCGCAGGAACTCGGAGTCAGCCGCACTCCGGTCAAGGAGGCCCTGAGACGGCTGGAGCGCGAGGAGATCGTCGTGGCCAGCCCGGATGGCGTCTATCGCCCCAGGCCCCCTGATCTAGCCCGACTGCACGACTACTACGAGGTTCGCCTCAACCTGGAACGTTTCTCGATCCAGTTGGCATCGGTCAACGGCAGCCGTACCGAGCTGCGCGCGATACAGCAGGAATGGCGCCGCCTGGAGAAGCAGTACGGCACCGACGAGTCGGAGCATCCCGACTTCGTCTACATGGACGAGTCCTTCCACGTTGGACTGGCACGAGCGGGCGGCAACGAGGCGCTCGTGACCATCCTCGAGGACATCAACGATCGCATCCGGGTGATCCGCGTTCACGACTTCTACATCCCCGGACGGGTCGCTGAGACCATCATGGAGCACCTCACGATCATCGACGCACTCCTCGACGGGGATGCAGACGCGGCCACCAACCGATTGACCGAGCACATACGGGACAGCGCCGGGCTCGTCGAGGACCGAGCCATGCGGGCCCTGGCCAAGATGACCTCTCAGCAGTCCCCGATCCGGTCCGTGGCCGCGGTCGACACGGTCGCAGACCATGACAGGCACCCTGCGGCCACGGACGGCCGTCAGCGAGACCCACCGCTGGAGGCGCCCCTGGAGGCTTCATCATGGCCGACCTAGCAGGCGCTGCTGCCGGTCCCATCAGCCTGTTGGCGGGATTCGTCCTGATGGCCCGCATGCGACAGTTCGAGGCAGTGTGCCTGGAGGGAGTCCCCACGAGGGAGATCCACGGCGAGTTGCATGTCGGCGTTGGGCAGGAGGCCATTGCGGCGGGCATGGCCGGCGCTTTGCAGCGCCGGGACGCAGTGGTGAGCACTCACCGCTGCCATCTCCACGGCATCGCCAAGGGTGTCCCCCTCTATCCGATGCTCGCCGAGGTCTTCGAACGGGAGTCGGGCCTGTGCCGCGGCCGGGGCGGCCACATGCACCTCTTCGACGCCGAGAACAACTTCTCGACCACGGGAATCGTTGGCTCGTCGGTGGCGGTCGCCCTCGGCTACGCCTACGCATTCGCCATCGAGCCGTCGAACGAGCACGGGCAGTCCAGCGCGGTGGCTGTTGGCGTCACCGGGGACGGCGGCGCCAACATCGGCGCCTTTCATGAGTCGATGAATATGGCTGGCGCCTGGCGCCTGCCGCTGGTGGTGCTGGTGGAGAACAACCAGTACGCCATCTCGGTCCCCATCGAGGCGGTGTCAGCCACCGAGACGATCGCGGAGCGGGCGTCGGCCTACGGTGCTTGGGGGCGCCGCGTGGACGGCACGGACTTCGAGGCGATGGCCGTCGCTTTCGCGGAGGCCGTAGACCACGCCCGCTCCCACCGCGGCCCGGCCCTGCTGGAGGCGACCTGCCATCGCTTCAGGGGCCACTTCGAAGGCGACACGGACCACTACCGGACGAAAGCTCAGAAGGAGGCAATGCAGGCTCACGACCCGCTGTTGCTGGCCCGCTCACGCTTGATCGAGCGGGGCGAGGCGACCACTGAAGAACTCGATCGAATCGAGGCCGACGCGACCCGTGAGATGCAGACGTTGCTGGAGCGTGTTCGAGCCGATCCGCTGCCGCAGCCCTCCGAAGCCTCCCGGTTCGTCTTCGTCGAGGAGATGGGCCCGTGAGCCCCGATTCACCAGCATCCCCGAGCACCTCGAAGGACAACCTGCGCAACCTCAACGTCTCCCAGTGCGTCGCCGAAGCCATCGGTCTCGAGATGGAGAACGACGACCGAGTTGTCGTGATCGGCGAGGACGTCGGCCACATGGGGGGTGTGTTCGGCGCGACTCGTAACCTCCAGCGGCGCTTCGGCCCCCGGCGGGTGGTGGACACTCCGATCTCGGAGATGGGCTTCACCGGCATGGCTGTGGGGATGGCCATGGCCGGCTGGCGCCCACTGGTCGAGGTCATGTTCGTCGACTTCGTCGGCGTGTGCCTCGAGCAGATCTACAACGCCATCGCCAAGAACCACTACATGTCGGGTGGACGAGTGCGCATGCCGATCGTGGTCAAGACGGCCGGAGGATGCATCGGGTCTGCGGCGCAACACTCCCAGTGCCTGTGGGCGACGTTCGCCCACCTGCCCGGAATGCTTGTCGTAGCCCCGTCGAATCCCTACGACGCCAAGGGCCTCATGGTGGCCGCCCTCCGATCCGACGACCCGGTCGTCTTCGTCGAGCACAAGGCGCTGATGCTGCGACGCGCCGGGGACTTCAGCATCGGCGGGCAGGTGCCGTCTGAGGCCTACGAGGTCCCGATCGGACGCGCCGCAGTGGTCAGGCCGGGGTCGGACCTCACCCTCGCCACCCTGAGCGCGACGGTGCTGTCGGCCCTGGACGCCGCCGATTCGCTCGCCGGTGAGGGAATCGATGTCGAAGTCGTCGACCTGCGCTCTGTCGTCCCTCTCGATTTCGAGACCGTGGCTGCGTCGGTGCAGAAGACCAACCGGCTGCTGGTGGTCGACGAGGACTATCTGAGCTTCGGGCTCACCGCGGAGTTGGCTGTGCGAGTCATCGAGACGCTGGGACCGACCGCGGTCGACCGCTTGGCCCGTCATGCCGTGCCGGACGTTCCCATCCCTGCGGCGATCACCCTGGAGCATGCTGTGGTCCCGAGCGCTGACTCGATCGCCGAGGCCGCCCGTGGAGCGTTGCGGTGAGTGACCCGGCAGGGCTGGACGGCCTTCGGGCCGTGGTCCTGGGGGGCCTGGGAACCATCGGCGGCGCGGTGAGCTGCGCTCTCGCCGACGCAGGTGCCGAGGTGATTGTCGCCGATCTGCCGGTCCGAGCGCGCGCCAGTCCCCCACTAGGGCTACTCGCCGACGCTTACGACGAGAACGTGGCCGAATTGCCCGGCTTGAGCCCGAGCCGCGAGTTCCGGGCGGTGGATGTGCGGTCTCGGAAGAGCGTCGAGGATCTGGCCGCCTACGTTTGGGACACCGGAGGTGTAGACGCGGTCATCTATGCGCCGGGCGTGAACTACACGGACCACATCGTGGACACCGACTGGGACGAGTACCGGCAACTCATGGCCGTGAACCTCGACGGTGCCTTCCACACGGCCAAGTCGTTCGGCTCCCGGCAACTGGCCGCGGCCCGCGGGGGCAGCTTCACGTTCGTGGCATCGACCGCCGGGAAACGCGGCGAGGCCGGAGCCTCCGTCTACTGCGCGACGAAGTTCGGTCTGATCGGCTTGGTCGAGTCCTTCGCCGACGAGGTCGCGCCCAACGGAATCCGGGTGAATGCTGTATGCCCGGGCAATGTGGATGGACCAATGATCGGATGGCTCGCGGCAGCCGTGGCCAAGCGCGAGGCGATTCCTGTCGATGAGGTGGAGCGACGCTTCAAGGCGGCCTCCGCCGCGGGCCGGTTCGTCAGGGCCGAGGAGGTCGCGTCGGTATGCGTCTGGCTGGCCTCGCCGGCCGCGTCGGCGGTCATGGGCGCCTCGATCGTCGTCGATGCGGCGACTCTGAGCCAATGACCGAGCAAACAACGGCATGAGAACGGAGACAGGCCGATGACCACGCCCGCCACCGCCGTGCTGGACGACCTCATCCGGGACACGGTCGACCTGATCCGCATCGACAGCCAGAACCCCGACCCGGGTGAGAGCGATTGTGCCGCCTGGGTGGAGGACCGCCTGGTCCGGGGAGGCCACGAGGTTCAGCGTCAGTCGGTGCAAATGGGCCGGGACAACGTCGTGGCACACCTCAAGGGCAGCGGTCAGAGCCCTCGCCTAGTTCTCTTGGCGCACCTCGACACGGTGCCCATCGGCGAGGGGTGGACCCGCCCTGCGCTAGCGGGCGATGTCGCCGACGGCCGCATCTACGGCCGAGGCGCCTGCGACATGAAGGCGGGGTTGGCCATCGCGCTCAACGTCTTCGAGGCGACCGCCCGGCAGGCAATCACCGGCCCAGCTCCCCGCGGGGACCTAGTGCTGTGCCTCACCTGCGACGAGGAAGGACCCCACATGCGGGGCATCCACCGGCTGGTCGAGGCGGGCGTGGTGGGGGGCAACGACCAGGTCCTGGCGCTGGAACCCACCGGTCTGCGTCTGCGGATCGCCCAGATGGGCCTCCGATGGCTCGAAGTGACCGTGCACGGCAAGATGGCACACGCCGGGCGAGCCCACTTGGGCGTCGACGCCAACCACGTGATGGCGCGCCTCATCGACGGGCTCAAGTCCGAGGTCGAAGCGCTCCCCCACGACGATCCGCTGCTTGGCCGTCCCCGCTTCACAGCCGGCCGGGTGAGGGGCGGCGTCGCCCCCAATGTGGTCCCACCGTCATGCCGGGCCGAGTTCGATCTGCGCCTGGTCCCACCGATGACGCCGGAGGCGATGGTGACTCTGGTGGAGGCGGTCGCGGACCGCACAGTGGCGGGGTTTCGGGGCGCGAGTTACGAGATCGAGCCACTCGGAGTGGCCCGACCACCAGTGAGGGCGGCCGACGATGCCCCCATAGTCACCGGGCTGCGCCGGGCCTATCGGGAGGCGCTGGGAACCGAGATCCAGACCGGCGGCGCCGACGGGCACGAGGCCTATACGGACGCCTCGATGGTGGCCGCTCTGACCGGCAGCTCGTCGTGCACGGTGTTCGGGCCCGGATCATCCGACGTCGCCCACACCGCGGACGAATTCGTCCCGATCGACGACATCGAACGCGCCGCCCGGGTCCTCGACCTCTTGGTGAGGAACTGGTGACACCCATCTCCGGGGCATGTCCAGGTCGCCATCAACCGACAACACAAAACACAGGAGGGAACACCTTGAAGAGAGGAATCGCAGAACAACCAACTCCAGGAGGAACACGATGAGAAAGACGAGATTCGCTACAGCGATCATCCTGACCATGGTGCTGGCTCTGATCGCCGCAGCCTGCGGCGACGACGAGGCAGCACCGGACACCGGCGCGATAGAGGCTGCCGCCGCTCAAGCCGAGGCGGCCGCCGCTCAAGCCGAAGCCGAAGCGGCCGCCTCTCAGGCCGAAGCGGCCGCGACTGCGGCTGCGGAGGCCGAAGCGGCCCTCGAGGCTGCCATAGCCGAGATGGCCGAGGCCGACGCGGGCGTAGACCCAGAGGTCGTCGCCGAGTTGCAAGCGCAACTGGAAGCGGCTCAGGCGGAGGCCGACGCGGCCAAGGCAGAGGCCGAAGCGGCAGCCGCTGCCGCCGAAGCAGCCGCCGCCGCGGCCGAGGCGGCCGCAGAGGAGCCGGAACCCGTCGCCGAGGAGCCGATGGGACCAGAAGGGGACATGATCTTCGCGATCGTCAACTACCCGCAGAACTTTGACTCGCCCACCAGCTACGACAACACGTCGATCGCCGTGTGGGGCGCCTGGTGGGAGTATCTGGTAAGGCCCACGCCGGACCAGACCGGCTTCGTGCCCAGGCTCGCGGAGAGCTGGGACGTGTCCGACGACGGGATGACCTACACGTTCAATCTCCGCGACGGCGTGACCTTCCACAACGGAGCGGCCATGACGTCCGAGGACGTGATCTTCTCCCTGGACCGGGCGATCACCACCCCGGGGAGCCAGATCGGCTTCCTGGCCGGCAAGGTCGAGTCGATCACCCCGACCGACGACCTGACCGTCGTGGTCCAGATGAACGAGCCGTGGCCCTACCTTCTGCACGACGTGTCCGGGCACAGCGCGCCGATCTGGCCCAAGGACCACTTCAACGAGGTCGGCCTGGAGGCGTTCCTCCAGGCGCCGGTGGGCACCGGCCCGTTCGTGTGGGACTCGGCCGACCCCGGTAGCTCGATCACCGCAGTGGCCAACCCCGACTACTGGGAGGAGGGCAAGCCGCTGATGGCCTCGGTCACGTTCCAGGTCTTCGCCGACGACACCGCTCGGGCCACCGCGGTGCAGGGAGGCCAGGCCGATGTGGCCGAGGCGCCTCCCCGAAACCAGCTGCGCGAGTTCGAGGGACGCGACGACTTGAAGGTCTACTGGTTCCCATCGACCCGCATCGACGTGATCGCGATCAACGTGCGTGAGGCGCCTTTCGACGACGCCACGTTCCGCAAGGCGATCTCGCTGGGCATAGACCGGCAGGCGATCGTGAACGCCGGGCTGTTCGGCTTCGGCCAAGCGGCCACCACGTTCATCGTCCCCCCACCGGGACAGACCTTCGCCAACCCGAACCTCAACCTGTATCCCTATGACCCGGGCCAGGCCAGGAGACTGCTGGCCGAGTCGGGGGTCTCCCTGCCGATGACCGTGCAGCTCGAGATCTCAGAGGGCACGGTGCAGGAGGCGATCGGCGGGGTCGTCCAGTCCAATCTGGCCGATCTCGACATCAACGTGGAGCTCATCCGCAAGGACGCCGCCTCCGTCGACAACGACATCATCGGCGGCACCTACCAGATGGCCACCACCTTCTGGGGGAACTTGATACCCGATCCCACGATCGAGCCGCAGTTCTGGGTGGACCCCGCCTACTGCTGCGACGCGTACTTCACGGGCTTCAACGACCCGGACGCCACCGCGCTGCTGCATGAGGCGATCAACGCGTTCGACGCGGCCGAGGCGCAGCCCTTGTTCGACGAGTTGCAGCGAGTGGTCGCCGACGCGGCCCATGTCCTGCCGTTGTTCGTTGCGGACCTGACGTACATGTCGACCGACGAGGTGACAGGCTTCTTCGCCAATGCCTACGGGACCTACCCGTTCGAACAGATCGGCCTCAGCGGCTGACGCCGCCGGCGGCGCCACGATCGGCGACGCCGACAATCCAACGACGCGGCCGACCGGTCAGGGGGCTAGCTCAGGCGGCCCCCTGACCGATCCGGTCCTACGCGTCGAGGGACTCTCGGTGCGCTTCGGTGCGCGTCGCCGGAAGCGTGGGACCGCCGCGGTGAGCGACGCGAGCCTGGAGGTCTACGCGGGCGAGTCGGTGGGTTTGGTCGGCGAGAGCGGCTCGGGCAAGACGACGCTGGGCCTATGCACGGCGGGCCTGCTCATCCCCACTTCCGGTGAGGTGAGCTTCCGAGGCGAGGTTGTCAACGCCCCGGGCCGCCGTCCGTCAGTTCCTCGCCTGCGCGGCGTGCAGATCGTGTTCCAGGATCCCTCGTCTACGCTCAATCCGCGCCGGACGGTCGGGTCAGTGCTGGAAGAGATCCTCAGAGTCCACCGGCTGCGCCAGAGAGGCGACGTGTCGCAGCGGGTGGCTGAGCTCCTCGAGCTAGTGGGCCTCCCTGCCCAGCTTGCGGCTCGCCGGCCCAGCAGGCTGTCCGGTGGCCAGCGACAGCGGATCGCCATTGCGCGGGCCCTCGCCCTCGATCCCGATCTGGTAGTGGCCGACGAGATCGTCTCGGCCCTCGACGCTTCCGTCCAGGCCCAGATACTCAATCTGCTGGCGGACTTGCGGGCCAACCTCGGCCTGACGTTGTTGTTCATCTCCCACGACTTGGCCGTGGTTCGTCAGGTCTGCGATCGGATTGTGGTGATGCACGAGGGCCGCATGGTGGAGAGCGGGAGCGCCGAAGAGCTGCTCACCCGCCCCCGGCACCCCTACACCCGCGACCTGCTCGCGGCGGTCCCCAGCCTGCACCCTCAAGATTCCGACGCAGGCGAGTCAGATACCTCGAGACGGACTGAGGTAGGGCCCCGATGAAATATCTGCGCCTGATCCGCACCAGGGCGCTGCAGGCGCTCCCCGCGCTCATCGGCATAATGATCGTGACCTTCTTCCTCGTTCATCTCTTGCCGGGCGATCCCGCCCGCAGCATCGTCGGGATCCGGGCCAGCCCCGAGCTGGTGGCCGATATCCGGGAGCGGCTCGGCGTGGACCGACCCCTGCCGACGCAGCTCGCCTCCTACTTCGGCCACATCCTGCAGGGCGATCTGGGCCAGTCGTTCGTGTTGCGGGTCGACGTGCGCGAACTGATCATCGCCCGCCTACCGGCAACGCTGTTCCTGGTCGCCTACGCCGGCGCGCTCGCCATGGTGCTGGCGATCCCGCTCGCGCTGGTGGCCGCGCTGCGCCGGGGACGGCTGTCGGATCAACTGATCCGGGGCTCGCTGGTCGTCGCCCTCGGCATCCCGAGCTTCTGGCTGGGCATCCTGCTGGTGACCTTCGTTGCCCTGAGGACGGGCTGGTTCCCCTCAGGGGGCTACGGAGAGGGGCTCTTCGGACACCTCTGGCACCTGTTCCTGCCCGCGCTGACCCTGGCCGTCAGCTTCCTGGCGGTGGTGGTGCGCAGCCTCCGGGCCTCGCTGTTCGAGGTGCTCGAGTCTGACTACGTCGCTCTGGCCCGCCTCAAGGGCATCTCGAGGCCCCGCCTGATCACCCACCACCTCCTGCGCAACGCCCTCAATCCGGCGCTCACCATCCTCGGGTTGAACCTGAGCTACCTGCTGGGCACGTCGGTGATCGTGGAATCGGTGTTCGCCATAAACGGGATCGGAAACACGCTGGTCTCAGCCATCCTGGCCCGCGACTTCCTGGTCGTGCAGGGCATCGCTCTGACCTTCGGGATCCTGGTCATCGTCATCACGCTGCTCGTCGACCTGGTCCGGCTGGCCCTCGACCCCAGGGAGGCGTGACCCATGGCGGAAACCCGATCCCGGCCCGTATCGCACACTCCTCAGGCCCTCGCCTCCCGCCGGCGTCTCACCATTGCGGGAATCATCCGGCCTTCCGAGCGATCCTTGGCACTCGGTCTGGCCCTGTTGGCCGTCATCATCGCAGTAGCGGTGCTGGCGCCGATGGTCGCCACCCACGACCCCCTGCAGCACAACTCCTCGGAGGCTCTCGAGCCCATCAGCACGGACCACCTGTTCGGGACCGACCAGTTCGGTCGTGACGTGTTCAGCCGCACCGTCTACGCGGCCAGGATGAACCTCATCATCGCCTTCGTGATCGTCGGGATCGCCTTCGTTGCCGGCACTGCCCTCGGACTCGTCGCCGGATGGTTCGGAGGCTGGGTGGACACCGTGATCATGAGGGTGATCGATGTGGCGCTGGCCTTCCCGTTCCTAGTGCTGGTGATCAGCATTGTGGGCATGCGGGGCCCGGGGCTGCTCAGCCTCTTCGTGGCGGTGTCGCTGGTGGCGTGGGTCTTCTACGCGCGCTTGGTACGCGGTGAGGTTCTCGTGGCCAAGCGCCAGGGATATGTGCTGGCCTCGCGGGCCTCGGGCTTCTCGGACATACGGATCATCGTGCGCCACCTGCTCCCCAACGTCTCCATCCAGCCGCTCGTGTTCGCGTCCTCCGACCTCGTGTACGCGCTGCTGCTAGGCGCCTCGGTCTCGTTCCTGGGCCTCGGGGTGCAGCCCCCTACGCCCGAGTGGGGGCAGATGGTGCTGCAGGGCAAGACGTTCATGTCCTCGCAGTGGTGGATCGCCTTCTTCCCGGGCTTGGCGGTAGTGGTAACCGCGGTCTCCTTCGCCCTCATAGGAGACGGGCTGGCCGACATCACTCGAAGGGGCCGAACGTGAGCGGAACCGACACGCTCCTCAACGTGAGCAACCTCAAGGTTGAGGCGCTGACAGGATCTGGAAGCGCCACGGTGCTGGACCGAATCGACCTGTCGCTGGCGCGCGGCGAGGTGCTGGGAATCGTCGGGGAGTCGGGCAGCGGCAAGAGCACCCTCTGCCGGGCGCTGGCCAGGATCCTTCCGGATTCCATGGCGATCGCTTCGGGTGAGGTGACGCTGGCCGGACGGGACCTTCTGTCCCTCGGCGCCCATGGGGTGCACTTGCTGGGCCGCGAGGGACTCGGCATGGTCTTCCAGGACCCTGCCGGCGCCCTCAACCCTGTGATGCGGATCGGCGATCAGATCGTGGAGGCGATCCTTGCTCGCGGCGTGCCCGACAAGCGCGCCGCCGTCGCCGAGGCTCTGACTCTTCTCGAGCGGATGGGCATACCCGACGCCGAGGAGCGCTTCGGTGCCTATCCGCACGAGTTCTCGGGTGGCCAGCAGCAGCGCCTTGTCATTGCCATTGCGCTGGCCGGCGGCATGACCTTGCTGCTCGCCGACGAACCGACCAGTGCGCTCGACGTGCGCACCCAGGCCCAGATCCTTGACCTCATCAGCGACCTCAGCAGTCAGGGCCTGGGTGTACTGCTGGTGTCGCACGACTTCGCCGTGGTCGCGCAGATTTGCAGCCGTGTGCTGGTCCTGTACGCGGGGCGGATCTGCGAAATCGGGCCGACTCGAGACCTGCTGGCGCGGCCGCGCCATCCCTACACCAAGGCGCTGGTCGGCGCGCTTCCCGACATCGCCCGCGCCCGGCCCCGCCTGGAGGTGATCCGAGGACAGCACCCGGTGGTGGGCGTACCCGTCCCGGGATGCCCGTTCCATCCCCGCTGCGAGCACGCCGTCGAGCGTTGCAAGGGCGCGGACGTGTCCCTGCTCGAGGTCGGTGCAGGGCGTGAGAGCACGTGCATCCGCGTGGACGAGATCTGGCCCGAGGACGAGCAACGGTCCGAAGCCGAGCACCAGCCCGACTCAACTCCCGCGGCCGGGTCTAGGCTCGCCGCCGAATGGCGGGAGGGCGAGCCGATGGCCGACGAGCCGGCCGATCTCATCTTCTTCAACGGCACCGTGATGCGCGGCGAGCCCGACCACGCCAACCTGTCGGGCGCGCATTTCGTAACCGAGGCCACCACCGCAGCCGGATACCGGCTGTTCTCCATCGGCGACAAGTACCCCGCCATGGTTCCCCGAAACCACGGCGGGGTCGCCGTCGAGGGAGAGTTGTACCGTGTGCCCGCATCGGTTTGGCCCGGGATCCTCGAGGGCGAGCCGCCGGGTCTCCACCGTGACCTCATCGAGCTCTCGGACGGCCGGATGGTCTACGGCATCGTGGGCTCGGAGGACCTGGTGGCTGAGAAGGGAAGCGATATCTCCGCATTCGGCGGCTGGCGGCCCTACCTCAGCCATCTCAGGAGCGGGCAGCAAGGAGATCCGCAACCGCCTGCCGCTCACAATGACCGATCCTGACACCCGTACGGGCACTGCCCAGTAGAAGACCCCACAAGGAGGACACATCCAGACGGTCCAAGTGTTCAAGGTCCCAATGTCGGCACCCGATGACGTGAGCGGGGTCGACGAGTTGATCGCGACTGGAGGGCTCAGGCCCGATGATGTCGTCGCGCTCATCGCCAAGACGGAGGGCAACGGACTGGTGGACGACTACAGCCGACCCCTGGCCGAGCTGTCTTTCAAGCTGTTGTTCGCCTCCGCGCTGGACATCGACACCGAAGCCGTTCCGGACCGCATCGCCCTGGTGATGTCGGGCGGCTGCTACGGACTGATGAGCCCCCACGTCACGGTGTTCGCCCGGGCCGCGGTGCCCGGGGCTGACACGGCGGACCGGCCGAGCGAGAGCCGGCTCGCCGTAGGTGTCGGCAATAGCGGGTCCATCGAACCATCCGATATCGGCCGGCTGGGCCAGATCCGGGCCGTAGCTAGGGCCGTCCGCGCCGGAATGCGCGACGGCGGCATCTCGAGCCCGGCCGACGTCCACTTCGTTCAGGTCAAGGGACCGTGCCTGACCGCGGAGCGAATCGAGTTCGCCCGGCAGCAGGGCCGCTCGGTCGTCACCGAGTCGACCATCGACTCGATGATGTTCTCGAATGACGCCTCCGCCCTGGGGGTAGCGCTGGCCACCGGTGAGGTCGATGAGTCCCAACTCACCGACGACGTGGTGCGCAGGGACTTCTCGCTGTACTCCAGCGTGTCGTCTACGTCAGCCGGCATAGAGAAGGACAGCGCCGACGTCGTCGTGCTGGGCAACAGCTCCAGCTCGCTGAGCCCGTTCCGGATCGGCCACGACGTGATGCACGACCTGATAGACGTCGACGGCGTGCGCCGGGCTCTGCGCAGCGCCGGCATGGAGTTCGACCGCGATCTGACGCCCGACCAGCAGCAGAGGGTTGTGAACGTCTTCGCCAAGGCAGTCATTCCGAGCTCCGGGGAGTGCCGGGGCCGCCGGTTCACCATGCTCAACGATGCCGACATCGGCAACACCCCGGGGCCCGCGATCGTCAACGCGCTCATTGCGTCGGTCGTGGGCGACACCATGGTGTACGTGTCCGGCGGCGAGGTCGACTCGCACTCCGGCCCGCCGGGAGGCAACCCGATCAGCGTGATCGTCCGGGCTGATCCCGGCTGAGCCTCAGCCGTGCGAACCGGGCAGCGAAGGCATCAGACGCCGCTCGAACCCCAGATCCACCCGGTTGGCTCGGCGGACGATGTCTTCGAGGAACTCGATCAAGGCTTCGTCGGCGACCTCTGCTCGGGCCTGCGACGCCTGAAACTCCGGCGCCAGTGTTGCGACTTCCTCCAGCAGGGCTTCTTCGTCGACCGTCTGGATGCGCCCGTGCTTCACCACCACCCGACCGGCCACTATGACATACTCGATGGAGTCGGCGCTGTCGCAGTAGACGACCTGGTTCAGCACATCGTTGAGTGGTGTGAACGCCAGCGACCTCAGGTTCAACAGCAGCAGGTCGGCCTTCTTGCCGGGCTCGATCGAGCCGATCTCGTGGGCGATGCGAAGGCTTCGAGCCCCTCCCATCGTCGCGGCCCCGAGTACGGCACCCGCCGTCAGCCACGACTCCGGGGGCAGCGCCCAAGCCTCGCTCAGCAGCGCCGCCAGGCGGGCCGTCGGAAGCATGCCGGCAGCGTCGCCGGCCGACGGATTGTCGGTCCCGACTGCGAGATTCGCTCCCGCTGCGGCAAGCTGCGAGACCGGCGCCAGACCCGATGCGAGCTTGAGGTTGGAAGCCGGATTGTGCACCACTGTGCAGCCGGACTCACCGAGGATGTCAATCTCGGAAGCGGATACCCACACCGCGTGGGCCAGAGTCGTGCGCTCGCTCAGCACGCCCAACTCCCGCATGTGGACCACGACCGATCCGCTCGGACCCGACCGGGCCGCCACGGCCTGCACCTTGGTCTCCAAGGTGTGCAGATGGAAACCCAGATCGTGCCTCTGAGCAAAGTCTGCCGCCCCTATGAGGAAATCGTCGGTGCACCATTGCGGCGCGGATGGCGCGATCACGACCCTCAGGCGGCCCGATCGACCGTGGAAGCGCCGCACCGCCTCGTCGCACACATCGAGATACTCCGCAGCATCCAGGCGCGGGCCGTCTTCGAGGACCGGCTTCAGGCTCACGGGAGCCTCGTCCGCGAAGGGCAGCGCATCAAGCAGGGGCCGGTTGATGGCGCCCACCGAGCAGCTCGCCCGGATGCCCAAATCGTCGTAGGCACTGAACATCGCCTCCAGCAGCGACCCGTCCAGCCCCGACCCGTCAGCGGCGTCGTCGTGGATGCACGTGGCCCCGCCGCGCAGGGCCTCCATGCCCATCAGCATCGTGCGGAGATAGACCAGCCTGGGAGACACCGAAGGGGGATCGGAAACAGGAGCGACGCGCGGGATCCAAGCCTCGAGGGGCAGATTGTCGTATCGGCCCTTGAGCATGGCATCGAAGCTGTGGGCGTGCGCGTTCACGAGCCCGGGCATGACCAGCATGTCTCGGCCTTCTATGACCGTGTCCGCGCTGGCGTCGCCAAGGTCCTCTCCCACCTTGGCGATGGTGTCCGCCTCTATGAGAAGGTCCGCGCGGCGTGCAACGGATTGAGGAGAATCGAGTGGCAGGACAAGGCCACCGCGTATCAGTATCGACATCCCAACCCTGAATAGACGATGCGTGTCGAGTGCGCAACACGCGCGAGGCAGGTGCACGGATCCCGAGGCTCGGGACCGGCCGTGCCCGCCACGAACGACCTACAGGAGCCAATGGCATGGATTTGACCGACAAGGTGGCCGTCATCACCGGAGCAGCCGGCGGGATCGGTTTGGGCCTGGTGCGCGCATGCCTGTCCGAGGGCATGCGCGTGACCATGTCCGACGTGGACGGAACTCGCCTGACGGAGGCCGCCAATGAGCTGCTCGCGACCGGTGCGAGCGTGGTGGCCCACGCCTGCGATGTGCGTGAGCTGAGCCAGGTCGAGGAACTGCGGGACGCGGCTCTCCGACAGTTCGGTCGCATCGACGTGCTCTGCAACAACGCGGGCGTCGCGGTGGCGCGACCAGTGGCGGAATGCGGAAGCACCGAGTGGAACCTGCACTTCGATGTGAACGTACGGGGAGCGGCCAACGGCGTCCAGGCCTTCCTGCCCCAGATGATCGAGCAGAGCTCGGGCCACATCTGCTCCACCGCGTCGTTGGCGGGCCTGAAGGGCAACCTCGACCTCGTGATCTACAGCGGAACCAAGTTCGCGGTGGTAGGGATCATGGAGGCGCTCGCGATCGAGATGCGGCGCGACCATCCGGGCATCACGTGTTCGGTGCTGTGCCCGGGCGCGGTGGCCACCGACCTGGTAGCCACTTCGTCGCAGCGCCTCGTGGACACCGGAGCGGAGCCCGTCGACAACACCGTGAGGTCCGCCGAGGTGGCTGCCTTCCTGGCCGACGGCCTGCACCCCGACGAGGTGGGCCGCATCGCGGTGGGCGGCATCAAGGCCGGACACTTCTGGCTGCTGCCACACCCTGAGCTGACCTTCGAAGCACTTGATCACCGCCACGAGGCCATGCAGCGACGTGAACTCTACGTCGACCAGGACTGGGCGAGGCCCGGGATCCCGCAGGACTGATCGAACAGAGGTCAGGAACCGCTGGTGCCGCGGGCTGATCAGGTGAGGACGAAGCCCCGGTAGCCGTCGGCTGCGATCTCATCGCACGCAGCCCGGTAGTTCTGGGCTCCCCCCAGATACATGGTGATGCCTCGCGGCTTGCCCTCGATGTTCGCCCCCGTCCACCACGAGTTCGTCTTGCCGACAACGCTCAGGGCGGCCAGTTTCTCGATCCGCCGGGCCCATCGGGCCTCTGCCTCCGCGTCGGCGTCGATGCGGTCCAGACCGTGCTCGACCATGTGTTCGAGGCAGTCCGCGATCCACTCCACGTGCTGCTCTATCGACAGCATCACGTTGCTGAACACCGCCGGGCTGCCCGGGCCGGTGATCATGAACAGGTTCGGGAACCCGGACGCGACCAGGCCCAGGTAGGCACCCGCCCCGCCGGACCACTTGTCCCTCAGCGCCAGCCCGTCGATCCCGCGAATGTCCATCGACAGCAGCGCTCCGGTCATCCCGTCGAAACCGGTGGCGTAGACGAGGACGTCGAGCTCGTAGTGGCCCTCGGCTGTGCGCAGCCCCCGGGCCGTGATCTCGGTGATCGGGGCGGCCCCCACGTCCACCAGCGTGACATTGCCGCGGTTGTAGGTCTCGAAGTAGTCGATGTCGACGATCGGCCGGCGGGCACCGAACGCGTGGTCGATATCAAGCAGGACGTCGGCCACTTCCGGCCTCTCGATCCTGGCCCGGATCTTGTCGCGCACGAACTCTGCGACATACCGGTTCGACTCGGCGCTGGTAGAGATGTCGTCGAAGGTCCCCGGGAAGGCCAATCCGCCCCGCTGCCACGACGCCTCAAGAATGTCCGTGCGGGTGGCCTCGTCCACATCGAGCGCGGAGGAGACCTCGGGCGGGGGATTGGACATCCCCATGCGGGTGGTGCGTTTGAACGCCTGTCGCTGGTGGAAGCTGCCCTTCAATTCGTTGCGACTCTCGTCGTCGAGCGGCCGGTTCCATGCCGGTATGGCGTATTGCGCCGTTCGCTGGAACACGAAGACATGCTCGGCCCGCATGGCCAGCTGGGGGATCACCTGCACACCGCTGGAGCCAGTGCCGATCACGCCGACACGCTTGGCGACGACATCGACCCCCTCCGCGGGCCAGCGGGCAGTGTGGTACTGCACGCCTCCGAACTTGTCGGCGCCTGCGATTCTCGGAATGTTGACCTCGGAGAGACAGCCTGCCGCGGACACCAAGTACTGGGCGCTGGCGGCCACGCCCCCAGAGGTGCGGATGTCCCACCGGTTGCGGCCCTCGTCGAAGCGGGCCTGCTCCACGCGGGTGCACAACTCGATGTCGCCGCGCAGTTCGAAACGGTCGGCCACGTGGTTGAAGTACCGCTCCAACTCGACCTGCGCGGGGTAGCGCTCACTCCAGTCCCACTCCCGCTCGAGCTCCTCGGAGAACGAGTAGCAGTAGTCCCAGCTCTCCACATCGCAGCGGGCCCCCGGATATCGGTTCCAGTACCAGGTCCCCCCGACGCCTGCGCCCTGCTCGAACACTCTCACCGAAGAGCCGAGCCCACGGAGCCGATGCAGCGCGTACAGCCCGGCCGCACCCGCACCGATGACGACAACGTCGAAGTCGCGACTAGCGCTCAACCGCGTCATCTCTCCGAGCCGATCATCGGTCCAATGCTAGTGGCGGGGATCCCGGGGTCGCCCAACGCCGCTAGCGCAACACCGAAGCGCTCAGGCGACGTCGAGGCGATTGAGTCTCACCGCGGCCAGGATCAGGCCGGAGACCGACACCGCGGCCAGCACCACCAGCGCGGTGGTGGTCGTGTAGGAATCGAAGCCGTAGTCGATCCCGCTGAGATGGCTCAACACCGAGCGGGTGTAGCCCCTCAGCGACAGGCGGGCCGCGAAGTCGCCGAGCCCGACGGCCAAGCCCTCCCACAGCAGCACGTAGCCGAGGCCCCAGATGATCGGCTTGCGGACCAGCAGGCCCAGCAGCCCGAACAGCGACGAGTAGGCGGCCGTGCCCAGCGCGGCCGCGGCCGCCGCACCCCACAGCAGGTCCACCGACCCTGCGACCCGGTCGGCCGCCAGCCACCCGCCCACCACCGTCGGGATCACCGTGAGAGGCAGGGCCGCGGTGACGGCCGCAGCCGCCGCGCCCACCGCCACCGGTGCCCGGTTCATGGGGCGCAGCCACAGGTACACCAGGGTGCCGTCCTCCCGGGCTTCGCCCAGCACGGAGGAGCCGAACACCAGCGACACGATGGGCACGATGATGATCAGCCCGAAGCCGTCGGCGTAGGCGGCACCGTCCCGGAGCAGCCGTGCTCCCGAGAGATCCTGGTCGGCGCCGGCCAGGCCGACCAGCCAGCCGACCACGATCATCAGCGCGCCCAGCGCGCCCAGGGCGAAGAGCTTCCCCGGCGTGACCACCTGGCGGACCAGCGCCCGGTAGGTCAACGCGGAGGCACGGACCGCGGACACGTGGCGGGACGGGCGGGCAAGCGGCGCGGTCATCGCTTCTCAACCAGGTAGCGGAACACCGACTCGAGGTCCTCGTCGAGGGGGGCGACCCGAGACAAGCGGGCTTCGAGACGCTGTGACAGCGGAGCCACCACGCGGCCGAGGCGGTCGACGTCCCGGGTGTCCACGATGATGGAATCCGACCCCACACTCACGCCCACCGCCGTGCCCGACTCCACCAGGGCCGCCGCGAACCGGCGGGGCTGGTCCACGCCGATGCGGACGCGGTGCGGGCGGTCGTCCATCAACTCGCGAAGCTCGCGGTAGTCGCCGGTGGCGATCAGGCGTCCCTGGGCGATCACCAGGATCCGGGAGCCGAGCCGCGCAACTTCTTCGAGCACGTGGCTCGACACCAGCACGCAGCGGCCCTCGTCGCCGAGGCCGTGGAACAGTTCGATCATGCGCCGCCGCTGCACCGGGTCGAGTCCGGTGAGGGGCTCGTCGAGGATCAGCACCTCGGGATCATGCACCAGCGCGGCGGCCAGCTTCACCCGCTGACGCATTCCCTTGGAGAAGCCCGACACCGGCCGGGAGTCGTCGGGGTCGAGCTCGACGATCCCGAGGGCGGTACGGGCGGCGCGGTCCGGATCGGGCACTCCCTCGGTGGCCGCGGCCAGCGAGACAAACTGCATGGCGTCGAGGCGGTCGAACAGGCCGTCCTGCTGGGGGGCCAGCCCGATGCGGCCCCGCACGTCGCGGTCGCGGCGGGCGTCGGCGCCCAACACCCGGACCGTGCCCTTAGTGGGCCGTGTCAATCCGCACATGACCCTGAACAGGGTGGACTTCCCTGCGCCGTTGGGGCCGAGCAGGGCGGTGACGCCGGCCCGCACCGAGAAGGTCACGTCGGATACCGCCACCACGTCACCGAACACCTTCGACACTCCGCTCACGTCGATCATGGCAGAGCCGCCAGCGGGCGGGGGCGGCGGCGCCCCGCCGCTCGTGGGCGGTCCCGCCGGCGGGGGCAGCACCGAGGGCTCCGAGGGGCCTCCGCCCGAGACCGGACCGCTCATCGGCTCAGCGCCAACCGCCGGTAGCGCCACCACACGATGCCCGCGCCCAGGACCACCCAGGCGAGGTTGGCGGCTGCCACGAACAGGGTGGATAGCTGTTCCCGTCCGGCCCCGGGCTCGAACACATCCTCGTCCTGGGACTCCCGCGCTCCAAAGGGATCCAACCCCTCGACGCCATAGATCCTGTTCTTGAGTTCGTCGGATATCCCGCCGAGATCGAACGCGTAGACCTGCTCGCTCATCTCCGCGCCCTCCACGAGGGCGAGGGTGAGGCCACCGCTGCCCCAAAGGAGCACGACCACACCGATCGTCGCGAAGATCCTCCGGTCGGTGAGGCTGGCCGCGGCCAGGCTCGCCGCGGTGAACGCGGCCGAGATGGCCGCGCCGGCCGCCATGATGCGCACGAAGATCTTGATCCATTCGACCAGGCCGTCGGGCCCGGAGCCCTCAATGGTGCGGGCCACCAGCAGGAACAGCACGGGACCGATCGTCAGGACGGCCAGCGTGAGGGCCACGGCCAACGCCTTCGAGAGGAGATAACTCCACCGCTGGAGGGGAGTCGACAGGTACAGCTGGAGCATCCCGCTGCGGCGGTCGGCCACCAGGATGTCGGGCACCACGATGGCGCAGTAGAAGAACAGGGCGGTGGTGATGAAGCCGTAGTACTCGTGGTAGTCGGGCAGGATCTCGTCTTCGATGATGTCGATGTCGAGCACTATGGCCAGCCCCACGAAGACCACGGCCGGGACCAGCGCGATCACCACTGCGAGCCACGGCAGGATCTTGTGGCGGGCGGTTCGGCCCAGCCCGAGGGTGTGGCGCACCGAGTAGCGGACCACCGAGCGGACCGCGCCCGGCAGGCCGGTGAGCGGACCGTCGTAGGACCGGTAGCCCCGGTCGATGATCTGGGCCGCCTCGCCGCCGGCCGCGGGCGCAGTCGGGGCGGGTGTGTCGCTCATCGGGGCGCGTCCTCGAAGAGATCCTCGAGCGTGCGGCGCCGGGTGTCGAGGCGGCGGATCCGGGCCCCGGCCGCGGCCACCGCGTCACGGGCCCGGTCGCACAACTCCTCGACCGCCGCGCCCCGCAGGGCGAACGTGGCCTCGTGCCGCCGTACGTCGAGGCCGCCGGCGCGCAGTGCGGCCTCCACCGCGTCGACCGACCCGGCCGGTTCGGCCACCTCCACCAGTTCGAGGGTGATCCCGTCGCCCGCGCCGACCAGGTCGCTGATCGGCCCGCAGGCCACGAGACGGCCGGCATCGAGGGCGACCACGTTGTCGCAGACCCGCTCGACCTCCTCGAGCTGGTGCGACGACAGCACGACGTTGATCGAGAAGTCGCGGCTGATCTGGCCGATCAGGGTCAGCATCTCGCTGCGCTGGACCGGGTCGAGGCCGTCGGTGGGCTCGTCGAGCAGCACGAGCTTGGGGTCCGAGGCGATGGCCTGGGCCAGCTTCACCCGCTGGCGCTGGCCGGTGGACATAGTGCCCAGGGTCCGGAGGCGCTCCTCCCCGAGTCCCACCAGCCACAGGGTGTCGGAGGCACGGTTGCGGGCCTCGCTGCGGGGCAGGCCCTGCACCTCGGACAGGTGCCGGACGAAGTCGACGGCCCGCATCTCGTCGGGCAGCACGTTGCGCTCGGGCGCGAAACCGACCATGGCCCTGAGCCGGTGGCCGGCCCGCTGGGGATCGACGCCCAGCACGGTCAGCGATCCGGCTGTCGGGATCCGCAGCCCGAGCATCGCGTTGAGAAGAGTCGTCTTGCCCGCACCGTTGGCGCCGACGAGCCCGGTCACGCCGGGCTGCATCTCAAGATCCAGGTTGTCGAGAGCGAGGGTGGAGCCGAAACGCTGCGTCAGCCCCTGCGTCTCGACAATGGACACCGCGGCAGCATACGGGTGCCCCGTTCCGTTGCTCTCCAGAGGCTGTGGACCTGAGGCGGTCTCCACGAGTCCACCGTGCCCGCCGGAGTGCCGCGGCCCAATCGGGGATGTCCCTGATCTTCCCCCGACAGTCAGGTACCTCAGAGCACTCGCTACTTGCCACTGTCGGGTGATCCGAAAGTCGCTGGATGTGCGCCGTCCGAGATACCCGGAACGCCACCAGATAGCGTCTGCTGACTATATGAAGACGACTTAGGAGTGACTGCGTGGCCCCTGCAGACCCGAGTCCGAGCGTCGCGGAGCCGTCATTGCCCGAGGGCGAGTTCGCCTGGCACAAGCTGGTCGACCTCGACGCCCTTGGCGAGGGCCGGGTCATGACCGTGACCGTCGGCCACGAGAGTCTTTGCGTGACCCGCACCGCCGAGGGCGGCTATGGATGTCTGGACAATGCCTGCCCGCACCAGGGAGGCCCGCTGGGAGAGGGGTCGATCGAGGGCGGATGGCTGCGCTGCCCGTGGCACGGCTACGACTACTCGCCCAAGGACGGCAAGCCCCCGCCGCCCTTCGACGACGCTCCGGCCGCCTACCGAACCCAGGTGCGCGACGACGGCGTGTACGCCGCCCTGCCGGCCGAGCGGCCCCGGGACCGCACCGTCTCCGACGTGCTGGTGGAGACCATGGTGGCCTGGGGCGTGACCCACGTCTTCGGGATGGTCGGCCACTCGAATCTGGGATTCGCCGACGCGGTGCGGGCCGCCGAGGCCCGGGGCGACCTGACCTTCATCGGCATCCGACATGAGGGTGCCGCCTCGTTCGCGGCCTGCGCCTACGGGAAGTTGACCGGCGGCCTCGCGGCGTGCTTCGCCATCGCCGGCCCGGGCTCCACCAACCTGCTCACCGGCCTGTACGACGCCAAGATGGACCGGGCGCCGGTGCTGGCCCTCTCGGGCCAGGTGCCCTCGAAGGTGCGGGGCCGGGGCGCCTTCCAGGACACCGACCTGTCGGCCGCCTTCGCCGACGTGGCCCGCTACTCCGCAACGGTGCAGTCCGGCTCCAACTACGCGGAGTTGATGACCCTGGCCTGCAAGACCGCGATCGTCGAACGGGACGTCGGCCATCTGGTGCTTCCCGACGAGGTGCAGGTCCTGCCCGCTCCCGCCGACGGGGCCGGGTCTCCGGGCTCGCCCCAGGGGCGCACCGGCTCGCGGGCCGTCGAACCCCCCGCCGAGGCCCTGGCCGCCGCGGTCTCCTCGGTGGCCGGCGCGAGCCGGCCGCTGATCATCGTGGGCCACGGAGCCCGCTCGGCCATGACCGACATCACCGCCCTCGCCGAGCAGATCGGCGCGCCGGTGGCCACCACGTTCAAGGGCAAGGGACTGATCGGCGACCGCCATCCGCTGGCCTGCGGCGTGCTGGGCCGCTCGGGTACGCCCATCGCCAGCTGGTTCATGAACGAGGCCGACCTGCTGCTGGCGTTCGGGGTGTCGTTCGCCAACCACACCGGCATCGCCGAGTACAAGCCCATCGTGCAGGTGGACTTCGATCCGATGGCGCTGGGCCGCTTCCATCCGGTGGACGTGCCGGTGCTGGCCGAGGTAGGGGTCGCCGCCCGAGCCTTCGCCCAGGTGATGCCCGATGAGCGGCAGTGTCAGGACCTGCGGCCCGAGGTGGCCGAGCGCTGGGCCATCTGGCGCGATGAGAAGGCCCGCCGCCGGGCCGACGACCGGGGCGAGGGCCTCAACGCGGCCTCAGTGTTCGACGCCCTCAGCCGGCTGGTGCCCGCTGACGCCGTCATGGCGGTGGACGTGGGCAACCACGCCTACTCCTTCGGCCGCTACTTCGAGACCCGGGGCCAGACCGTGCTCATGTCGGGCTATCTCGGCTCTATCGGCTTCTCGCTGCCTGCGGCTATGGGCTGCTGGGCCGCCACCCAGAGCCGGCCCGAGCATGCCGGCCGGGCCGTGGTGTCGGTGTCGGGCGACGGCGGCTTCGGCCAGTGCGCCATGGAGCTCACCACCGCAGCCAAGCACGGTATGGACATCACCCATGTGCTGTTGAACAACAACGAGCTGGGCAAGATTTCCAAGGAGCAGCGGGCCGCGGAGCTGGACGTATGGCAGACCTCGCTCCACAACCCCGACTTCGCAGCCTTCGCCGACCTCTGCGGGGCCAGGGGCTTCCGGGTCACCGCTCCCGACGAACTCGACGATGCCGTGGAGGCAGCCCTCGATCATCAGGGGCCGGCCCTGGTGGAGATCCTCACCGACCCCCTGCTGGTCTGATCTGGCGTTGAGATTCCGGCGTTGCTCGACTATTCTGTCGGCCAGTCAGTGATTTGGAGGTCGAAGGTGTCCGACGTCGAACCGTCAGGCGCGATTACTCCTAGCGAGAGCGTAGTCGCGGAACTCAAGGGACTGTTACAGGAAGATGAGTCTCGACTTGGCGAAGTCCACAGACTTTCGAATGAAGGTAAATCTCCGGAGGAAATCAGCGAAGAATTGGGAATTCCCACACAGGGTTTCGTCTATACGTACTTGAGCATGAGGCGGGCGTTACTTGAAGGTGAGATTGCATCTGGGCCTACCGTTGCGCGACAAAATGCAGGCAAGATTCGCACGATTCTCAAACGAGTACAACTCTCGGATGATGCTCGAACAACACTTGAACATAATCTCAAGCTCCTGGAGGCTAACTCTCGAGATGACTCAGCACTAGCACAGGAGTCAATTCGAGCCAAGGAAGGCTCACGCCCTCTAGAAGAGTTGCTTGAGAGTCAACAGCTCGCGGGAATCTATGTCTACTCCTTTGGAACCTATATGGCCCATCCAAAAAGAGAACTGACGAATCAAGTGTTGTACAAGGTAGGACGAAGTACCGACGTGCGTAGCCGAGTCTATGGTCAAGCCAAGACCGCCATGCCTGAAGATCCAATCATCTTGCGAGTATACGTACCAGTCAGCACAGCTAGCACACTCGATTCAGATGTGGAGAAGCGGCTAAGAAAAGTCGAGAAAAACTTTCATGATTGGCTTCTAACAGCCTGTCACGATTGGAACGAGGGCGGTAGCGAGTGGTTTCTAACGACGCTCGAATTTCTGGACAAGGTTGCTTCTGCCCTAGACTTGAAGGCATACATAAACGAGAAGATCTCCTAAGTCAGGAGTATCTTGGCTCCTTGCTCGCTAGGCACACGCCGAGCAGATCCGTTGGGTCTCATAGAACGTGTCGACGACGCCCTGTGGTTGTATCTGGATATCTGACCACGATCCCCACGTCGGCATCCCCGCCGAGAATGCGACCCTTGACAGGGACGATATCATACGATATCTTCTAGCAACGGGAGGCAGCCGTGACCGACATCCTCATTCGCGACGTGCCTGACGACGTTGTCGCGGCCATCGAGACCAATGCCAAGAGAGCCGGTCTGTCGAGGGCCGAGTACCTGCGGAGGACGCTTGAGCGGGAACGCACCGGCCCTGCTGGTGAGGTAACCGTGGAGTCTCTCCGGCGCTTCAAAGAGACCTTCGCAGACCTGGCCGACCCCGAGGTGATGCGGTCGGCCTGGTCATGACCACCTGGCTGATCGACAAGTCGGCCCTGGTACGTCTCGACTCGAGTCCCGACGCGCCCGAGTGGGCATCGAGGATTCAACGCGGGTTGGTCCGCATCTCGACGGTAACCCGGCTGGAGATCGGGTTCTCGGCCCGCTCGGCCGAAGACCTACGCCGCAACTTCGCCGAAGCGCCGCTAAGCGCCATGCCCGTCGAGTACCTCACGCCCGCCATCGAGGACCGGGCCGTGGCAGTGCAGCATGCCCTGGCCCTGGCGGGCCATCATCGGGCGCCCTCCGTCCCCGACCTTCTGGTCGCCGCAGCCGCCGAGGCCTCCCGGCTGACCGTCCTGCACTTCGACAAGGACTTCGGGCTCATTGCCGACATTACGGGCCAGCCGCTCGAGCGATTGGTCGTCGCGGACGACCCGTAGGCCAGGGAGCCCGAGCGCAGGCGACATGGTGTCTGCGGCCATTGCTCCTGGCCTCGGGTGTGGTGGCCGTTACAGCCCTGCGAGGGGATCGGCCTCGGTGAGCAGGTCGGTGGCGCCCACGGCGGTGATGCGGTCCGTGAGGTCGAAGCGGTGGGTGCCTGCGTGCGCGATGACGAGGCGGTCGAGTTCCAGGTCGGCTATGGCGTTGTGCATCGACTTGGTGGTTGAGGGCCGGTCGGTGCGCTTGATCTCGAACCCGATCACCCGGCCGCCGATCTCGAGCCGCAAGTCGAGCTCGGCGCCACTGTGGGTTGACCAGAACGCGGCCGCGGCGCCACCGAAGCGTGCCAGGAGCTGCTCGAGCACCATCCCCTCCCAGCTAGAGCCGAGCTTGGGGTGACGCTCGAGGTCGAGGCGAGTGCCGATGCCGAGCAGCCGGTGCAGCAGGCCGCTGTCGCGTACATAGACCCGGGGCGCCTTCACCTGCCGCTTCGAGATGTTCGCGAACCAGGCGGGCAACTGGCGCACGACGAGGGCGTCGGTCAGGGCATCGACGAGGCGGCGCACCGTCGCCTCGGAAACGTCGATCGACCGGGCGATTGCCGCGCCGTTCCAGGTCTGGCCGTGATAGTGGGCGAGCATCGTCCAGAAGCGGCGCATCGTCGTGGCCGGGAAGCGGAACCCGAAACCGGCCAGGTCGCGCTCCAGGAAGGTCGCTATGTAGTCGTCTCGCCACACGCTCGAAGCCTCGTCGTCAGCGGCCAGGAACGACTCCGGCAGCCCGCCGCGCACCCACAGGTCGTCGAGCCGGGAAGCGCCGACATCGCTGAGCCGGAATCCGGTTAGTTCCACCAGCGTCACCCGCCCTGCCAGCGACTCCGAGCCGAGACCGGTCAGGTCCGGCGAGGCGCTGCCGAGCACCACGAAGCGCCCCGGGCGGCGGCTCTCGTCCACCAGCACCCGCAGCGACTCAAACAACTCAGGCATCCGCTGGGCCTCGTCGATGACGATGGTCTCACCCGTGTCGCGCAGCGCGAGCATCGGCTCGGCCAGCCGCGCGAGATCGCGGTAGTCCTCCAGATCGAACACCGACGACGGAGACGGATCGACAACCCGCCGCACCAGCGTCGACTTGCCGGCCTGTCGTGGGCCTGTCAGCAGCGTCACCGGCGAGCGCTTCATCGCCGCCCGCAGGGCCGCCGCATCGTCCGGGCGTTCGACGAACGGTCTGCCTGCGGCGGCTTGCCCGCTCGCGCCCATCGCGGCGTCGACGCCCGGAGCATCAGCCATGATCCGATGTTATCCTTGAAAATCCGTCTGACAACCGCAGATTTACCACGTTAACTGTGTCGCGGCATTGAACGAGGCCGAGCAGGGGCGACGCGGCTATTGAGGGCAGGCTCCTAGCCCCGGCACACCACTGAGTGCGTACCCTGAAAGCTCCTCGGGGTTCAGGGGAAAGTAAGGGATGTCCCCGGTTGGGGAGGTTCGGGGCGCTCGTAGAGTCCCCGCGTGAGCCTTCACGACCGCTCCTAGGAGAACCTGTGACTTCCTCCCCCACCCAAGCACTAGCCGTCGCGGCCCAGGCCGTGGCCGCCAGCAAGATCTACGGCTCCGGCGACACCGAGGTGCGAGCGCTCGACGCCATCGACGTGGACTTCGAGCAGGGCCGCTTCACCGCCATCATGGGCCCGTCGGGCTCGGGCAAGTCCACCCTGATGCACTGCATGGCCGGACTCGACACCGTCACCTCCGGCCAGGTGATCATCGGCGACACCGACCTCACCACCCTGTCGGAGAAGGACCTGACCCTGCTGCGTCGCGACAACGTCGGGTTCGTGTTCCAGGCCTACAACCTGGTGCCCACCCTCACCGCCATCGAGAACATCACGCTGCCCATGGACCTCGCCGGCGAGAAGGGCGACGAGGTCTGGGTCGACGAGGTTGTGGATGCCACCGGGCTGTCGGACCGGGTCAAGCACCGCCCCAACGAGCTGTCCGGCGGCCAGCAGCAGCGCGTCGCGGTGGCCCGGGCGCTGGCCAGCAGGCCCCAGATCATTTTCGCCGACGAGCCCACCGGCAACGTCGACTCCAACACCGCGGGCGAGATCCTCGGCTTCATGCGGGGCGCGGTCGACGAGATGGGCCAGACCATCGTGATGGTCACCCACGACCCGGTGGCCGCCTCCTACGCCGACCGGGTGGTCTTCCTGGTGGACGGCAAGATCGTGGACGAACTGGCCGACCCCACGCCCCAGGGCATCCGGGACCACATGACCCGGCTCGGCGCCTGACGGCGGCCTTCCACCCGCGGACCGTCCCGCCAAAGAGCCGACATGCTGCGCCTAGCCCTGAAATCGCTGCTCGCGCACAAGCTGCGCTTCGCCTTCACCGCCTCGGCCATCGTGCTCGGCGTCGCCTTCGTGGTGGCCGCGTTCGTGACGGCCGACTCGTTGCGCGCCACCTTCGACGACTTGGCCGCCGACATCAACACGGGCACCGACTTCACGGTGCGCGGAGAGCTGCCGTTCGGCGGGATAACCGAGGCGAACCCGCCCCCCGTCGCCGCGGACCTCCTCCACGACATCCGTGCCGTCGAGGGAGTGCAGGCCGCCGAGGGCTCGTTCTTCGTCGACGGCGTGATTCCCGTGGACGGCGCCGGCAACGCCCCGAGCACGCTGGGAGGGCCGATCGCAGGCACCAACTGGACCGCCGACGAGACCCTGTCGCAGTACTTCCTGATCGACGGCCGATGGCCCGTGGGCCGGTCGGAGTTCGCCCTCGACGTGGCGACCTTCGCCGACTACGAGTTCAGTCTGGGCCGCGACTACCAGGTGGTCACCCCCACCGGGCCCCGCACCTTCACCCTCACCGGCACCATGCAGTTCGGCTTCCCCGACAACGCCGGCCTCGGCGCGGTGTTCGTGGTGTTCGACACCGACACCGCGCAGGAGGTGCTCGGCCTGGCCGGGCAGTTCAACCAGATCGCGGTGCGGGCCGACCCGGGTGCCGACCTCGCCGCCGTCGGCGACCGGATCGCCTCGCTGCTCCCGGCCGGCGCCGAGGCGATCACCTCCGAGGAGGCCGCCGAGGAGTTCGGCAACGCCTTCGAGACCTTCATCGGGCCGTTCCAGACGATCCTGCTGACGTTCGCCTTCGTGGTGCTGTTCGTGAGCACGTTCATCATCTCCAATACCTTCAACATCGTGCTGGGCCAGCGGGTGCGGGAGCTGTCGCTGCTGCGCGCGCTGGGCGCCACCCCCCGCCAGGTGCGCCGCTCGGTGCTGATCGAGTCTGTGGCGATCGGCGTGGCCGCCTCTGCCGCCGGCATCGGGCTGGGCATGCTCGGCGCCCTCGGGCTCGGAGCGCTGTTCGACGCCTTCGGCGCCTCCCTGCCCGACGGTCCGATACCGCTGCGGCCGCGCACCGTTGCCTGGGCGTTCGCGGTGGGGGTCGGCTTCACCGTGGTCGCGTCGCTGGTGCCCGCAGTCAAGGCGTCGAGGGTGTCGCCGGTGGCCGGACTGCGTGAGACCACCGGAGACGACGGCGGGCATCTCCGCCTCTGGCGGCCGATCGCGGGCGCCGCTCTGGCCGTCGCCGGGCTCGTCCTGACCGGCAGGGGGCTGTTCGCCGACTTCGACTCGACCACCGCCCAACTCCTGTCGCTCGGCATAGGGGCCGCGGTGGTGTTCGTGGCGGTGGCCGTGCTCAGCCCGCTGATCGCCGGACCGGTCGTGGCTGCGCTGGCCCGGCCGCTGCCGCTCATCCTCCGCACACCGGGCCGGCTGGCCCGCGACAACGCGGCCCGCAGCCCCCGCCGCACCGCGGCCACCGCGGTGGCCCTGACCATCGGGTTGGCGCTGGTCGCCATGGTGCTGGTGGTCGGGCAGTCCCTCAAGGACACCTTCTCCGACAGCCTCAGCAGCGCAGTCAGGGCCGACTACGTGATCAGCACCGAGACGATCTCCGGGCTGCCCAAGACGCTGGCCGGCGACCTGAGGGACTCAGGTGCGGGCACGGTGGTCGGGCTCGACACCGACCTGGTGCAGATCTTCAGCGAGGTCGCCCCGGACCGGATCGAAGAGACCTACATCACCGTGGCCGACCTGGCCGACATCGGCGAGGTGGCCAACCTCGGCATCCGCGACGGCTCTCTCGACCGCATCGACCCGGCCTCCGAGCTGCTCGTCCACCACGAGGCGGCCGACGACTGGGGACTGTCCGTCGGAGACGGCGTCGAACTCATGCTGATCAGCGGCGAGACGCTGACGGTCACAGTCGGCGCGGTCTTCACCGAGACGCAGCAGCCGTTCTGGGGCGAATGGCTCATCGACGAGTCGCTGCACCAGCAGACGGCCGCGGCGGACGGCTTCGACCACTGGGTGGCCGTCAAGGCGACCGGCGCCGAGCCCGAGTCGTCCCGGGCCCTGATCGAGCAGGTGCTCAGCGCATACCCCCAGGCGAGCCTCGAGGACCGCCAGCAGTTCCAGGCCAACGCCGAGTCGGACCTGAACACGGTGCTGGCCCTGGTGAACGTGTTCCTGCTGTTCGCACTGGTGGTCGCCCTGGTGGGGATCGTCAACACCCTCACGCTGTCGGTGTTCGAGCGCACCCATGAGATAGGCCTGCTGCGGGCAGTGGGCATGACCCGCCGGCAGCTGCGGCGGGTGATCCGCTGGGAGGCGGCCACCATCGCCCTCTACGGCGCCATCGTCGGGGTGGCGCTGGGGCTGGCCTTCGGGTTGGCCCTGTCGGCGGCGATTCCCGACGACATCATCGACGGGGTGTCGGTGCCGGTCGTGCAGATGGTCGGGCTCGTCCTCGTGGCCCTGGTGTTCGGCCTGCTGGCGGCGGTGTTCCCGTCGTACCGGGCGGGCCGCATGAACGTCCTCGAAGCCATCGCCTCAAGCTAGGAGCGTTTATTGTGCAGTTCATTCGGATGGCAACGGTGTCTGTTGTGCGGCAGCGTGGGGGGCTTGCCCGCGGCTGCGGGAACGAGCGGAGAAGGGCCGTGGGGCTCTTGGCGGCGCTGGCGCTCCTCGCGGCTGGCTGCGGCGGGGCCGGCGGCTCAGGGGGTCAGACGGACGATCCGGCTGGCGCTGCCGTCTCCTCTGAACCGGGCCCCGCGCCAGCAGACACCACAACCTCCACACCAGCAGACACCACAACCACCACACCAGCAGACACCACAACCACCACGACCTCCGCACCAGCAGACACCACAACCACCACAACCACCACGACCACCGCACCAGTAGACACCACAACCACCACGACGACCTCGACTGAGCAGGCCGGCGCCGGGCCTGCCGCCGGGCATGTGGTGAGGGGCAGCCCGGACGCGGCCACGGTGGTCCTCTACTCCCAAGGAGGGCCGACGCCCCAACTGGAGACCGTGGACGAGCTCGAATGGATGTTCGCGCCACTGGACCTCGACCAGGTCCTGCTGATCAACGTCCACCAGGCGCAAACGCTCACCCCCAGCGACTTCGTCGAGGACGACATCACGTTCGACGAAGCCGTCGCGGCCGGCAGCCGCTCCACGGCGATTCTGGCCGAGACAGTCCGGCAGTACCTCGAACAGGACCGAAGCGTCTATGTCGTCGGGATCTCCTTCGGCGCCTTCGTGGTCCAGAACCTGCTCGCCACTCAGGGCAACGTTGCAGACGGCTATCTGATCATGGTCGGGCGCCTCGACATTCCCGAGCACATGTGGAAGCTGTTCTCGCAGGGGCGATTTATCCCGTACATAGACAGCGACGAGACGGTGCCGACCGACGAAGAGTTAGACATCCCCGACATTCCTCCGGTCCGGAACATGGCCCGCATCGCGGCCGGACTGGGCCACAAGCGGTACACCGAGCTCCTCGCCGGAACCGACCTCGGCAACGTCGTCTACGCGTACGGCGAGACTGACGGCGCAGTCGGTCCGCTGACCGGGGACGAACTCGCCTTCCTGGCCGACCATGGCGCCAGGGTGGTCTCGATACCCGGGGGCCACGACCCCGATTTCTTAATGGCACCCGGCATCGAGGCCCTCCTCGGACCCGGCTTCCTCAGCGACGCCTCCCCCTGAGGGAACCGTTGACCGTCACTTCCCCGCTGCCGCCATGACGGCCGAGCCTCAGAAGCCGAGCGGGTAGGTGAGCGAATCCGGCCCATACGGGCGAGGCTGTGGCCCGAGCGGCCCGTGAGCGCAGCAAACAAGAGCGGGAGACGCCCCGGCCCTACGCGACCCGGTTGCGCCTACCCGCGCACTCTCTTGCGACCAGAACCCGGCTCCCACCCGCAGGCGCAGGTACGGGTCGGCGGCGCTAACGGAACTCGTGCTTGCGGATGCCTTTGGGGTCGATCACCTCACGGATGAAGTGGAGTTCCTCGGCGGTGGGGAGCCGGCTGGCCGGAACATCGTCGGGCACGGCGAGCTTGAAGGGCGTGGCCGCCAGCACGACGTCGAGGGTCGCGCCGGGGTGAACGGACCGTAGACGCATCGTGCCGTCCGGCGTCTCGAAGTCGTAGGCGGGGCGCTGTTGGCTTTGGCCGACGGCGCGTCGGTGCGGCCGGCGGCGCGGGGGCTGGGTTCGCACCAGGACACGGTGCGGTGCTGGCGGGACCGGTTCTTGGAGTCGGGGCCGGCCGGTGTGCAAGTGTGGTGGCCCGGGGCGGGGCCGCAAAGCCCTCGCCAACAACAGCTTCAACTCCGTCACAGCCGCCCTAACCAACACCGCGACAGGCCACTAGTCCAGGCGACGGGCCGGGCGGCACCCAGGCTCGCGCCGCGCCGCCTGATCGATAGGGTCGGCCGGTGTTCAAGCTCGCCCTCCGCAGCCTGATCGACAAGAAGCTGCGCTTCGCGCTCACCACTCTGGTGGTGGTCATCGGCGTGATGTTCGTGGTGGGCTCGTTCACGCTCACCGACAGCCTGCGGTCCACGTTCGCGGGGCTGGCCCGGGACATCGCCCAGGGCGCCGACCTGACGGTGCGGGTGGACCAGTCCTTCGGCGGCGACTTCGAGCGGGCGACCGTGCCGGAGGCGGTGGCCGAGCAGGTGGCCGGCGTGGAGGGCGTGGACCGGGTACAGGCCGAGCTGGCGGCGCTGAACGTGTTCATCGTCGACGGCGACGGCGAGCCGATCAGGCCGCCGGGTCCGCCGGCTCTTGGCTTCAGCTTCAACCCGGGCACCTTCTTCATCTCCGAGGGCAGGGAGCCCGCTGGGCCCGGCGAGTTCGCGGCCGACACCGTGACCGCGGCCGACAACGGTCTGCGCGTCGGCGAGACCTACCAGATCAACGGCCCGCTCGACGCCGAGCCCTTCGAGCTGGTCGGCGTGTTCAACTTCGGCTCCCCCGACTCCCACACCGGCCTGGGCCAGACGATGGCCGCCTTCGAGCTGGAGGAGGCCCAGCGCTTCTTCGGCATGGAGGACGGCTACCAGGCGGTCAGCGTGCTCGTGTCGGCCGGCGCCGACGTGTCCGCCGTGCAGGACCGCCTGGAGGCCGAACTGGGCGACGACTACCGGGTGATCACCCAGGAGGTCGACGCGGCCGAGCAGGAGGAGGACTTCAACCAGGTTGTCGACATCTTCAACACGATCCTGCTGGTGTTCGCGTTCATCGCGGTGTTCGTGTCGGCGTTCATCATCAACAACACCTTCCAGATCATCCTCGGTCAGCGGGTACGCGAGATCGGGCTGTGGCGGGCCATCGGCGCCACCCCGAGGCAGGTGAGCCGGTCGGTGATCACCGAGTCGGCCATCGTGGGCGTCGTCAGCACGGTCATCGGGATCGGGCTCGGCCTGGTGCTCGCCCTGGTGTTGCGGGCCATCCTCGAACTGATCGGCTTCCCGCTCCCACCGGGTCCGCTGACCCTTCAGCCCCGCACCGTCGGGCTGGCGCTGCTCGTGGGCCTGGGTGTGACGATGGTCTCGTCGATCGCGCCCGCGATGAAGGCCCGCCGGATCTCCCCGGTGGCCGCGTTGAGCCACGACTTCCAGCTGGGCGCCACCGGCCTGCGCCGCCGCTTGATCACGGGCGGGGTGGTGTTCGCGGCCGGCGTGGTCGCGCTGGCAGCAGGCATGACGGCCGGGCTGGACACCACTCCGACGTTCGTTCTGCTGGGGATCGGGGCCGTGCTCGCCTTCGTCGGCATCAACACCGTGAGTCCGGCCTTCGCCCGGCCGGCGGCATCAGCGCTGGGTCGCCCGGTGAAGTCGCTGTTCGGCATGCCGGGCCGCTTGGGCCGCGACAACGCCGCCCGGAACCCCCGCCGGACTGCCTCCACCGCCGGTGCGCTCCTTATCGGCCTCGCTCTGATGGGGTTGGCCGCGGTGGTCGGTGAGTCCGTCAAGAAGACCTTCGTCAACATCATCGAGAACGCGGTGGAGGCCGACTACTTCATCCGGTCGGCCGAGACCGGCTTCGGCCCCCCACCCGGCTTCCCGGCCCGGTTGGCCGACGAGATCGAGGCGCTGAATGAGATCGAGAGCGTGATGCGGATCCAGTTCGCCTTCGGCGGGCTGAGCGTCGACGGGGAACCCCGAGACATCGTGGCCGCCGACATGGCCCTGGCCGACGACCACTTCGACGGCCAGGTGAGCTCGGGCGACATGGCCGCCGGCGATCCGCTCACTTCTCTGGCCCTGCACAGCGACTCGGCCGCGAGCTTGGGTGTCGGCGTGGGCGACACCCTCGAAGCCACCTTTCCCGACAACCAGACCGAGACCCTCACCGTGGTGGCCGTCTTCGAGGACGCCGCCATCTACGGCAACTGGCTGATCGACGGCGCCCTGTGGGACCGCCACTTCAACCGCAACGACTTGGCCTTCGCCAGCGCCCGCATCGCCGGTCTCGCCGGCGCCGTGAGCGAGGCCGAGCAGGCGGCCTTGCAGGAGCGCAGCCGGGCGGCCGTCGAGGGCGTGCTCGACCGCTATCCCACCGTGAAGGTCGAGAACCAGGCCGAGTTCCGCCAGGCCCAGGAGTCCCAGCTCACTGCGTTGATCAGGGTGATCCAGGTGCTCATAGGCCTGTCGTTCGTCATCGCGCTGATCGGCATCATCAACACGTTGAGCCTGTCGGTGTTCGAGCGCATACATGAGATCGGCCTGCTGCGCTCGGTGGGCATGACCCGCCGCCAGCTGCGGCGCTCGATCTACTGGGAGGCCCTCATCGTGGCCGTGTTCGGCGGCCTGCTCGGGGTGGCGGTGGGCACGGTCTTCGGCGTGGCCACCGCGCTGGCGCTGCCCGAGTCGTTCGTGCAGGCGGTGGCCGTGCCGTGGCTGGATCTGGTGGTGTTCGTGGTGATCTCGGCGGTGGCGGGGCTGCTGGCCGCCATCCTTCCCGCGGTGCGGGCCGGGCGCATGAACATCCTCGAAGCCATAGCCCACGAGTAGGGCCAAGCCCAGCCCGAACGGCATTCTTGACGTAGTTGTGCTCGATATACGGGCACAACTACGTCAAGTTCAGTTTGTTGACGGGCTCGCTTCAGGAGTAGCGGTCGAAGAGGGCTTCTAGTTGCTCGCAGATGTAGTCCATGTGCTCGGGTTCGAGGCCGTGGTGGATGGGCAGCGACAGCGACTGGTCCATCACCCGGTCGCAGTTGGGCAGTCCGCCGGCCGGGGCCCGGTGCTCGATGCCGGCGAAGCCGGGCTGGCGCAGGATGTTGCCGGTCCACACCATGCGGGTGGCCACCCCCCTGGAGGCCAGGAACTCCTGGGCCTCGGTGCGGCCGAACGGTGCATCGGGGGTGATCTCGAAGCAGAACCGCATCCAGGTGGTGTCGGTGTCGGCGGTGGTGCGCCCGGGCACGACGCCCGGGCGGCCGGCCATGAAGTCGTCGAGGCGGCGCCAGTTGGCCCGCCGGCGGGCGTTGAACCCCTCCAGCTTGTCGAGCTGCACCAGCCCGTAGGCCGCGCTGAGCTCGTTGGGCTCGAAGTTGTAGCCGATGGAGTCGAACACGAATACCAGGTCGTAGGGCGTGCCGTCGGCCAGCGCCGAGAAGCGGTCCTGCCGGCCCCGCCGCGACCCGTACAGGTACGACTCGCTGCGCCGTCCCCACCGGCGGAGCGACAGGGCCAGGTCGTAGTCGTCGGGGTCGTCGATGCCGACCAGCCCGCCGGTGCCGCCCGCGGTCATGGCGTGGGAGCGGGCGAAGCTGGTGACGCCGATGTGGCTGCGCTCCCCGGTGCGCCGTCCCCCCTGGTAGCTGTCGAGCACGTCGCAGGAGTCCTCCACCACCGACACGCCGTGAGCGTCGGCCACGCCCCGCAGCCGGTCCCAGTCGGGGCAGTTGCCGCACAGGTTGGGCACCAGGATCGCCCTGGTGCGGGGACCGATCATGTCCTCCACCGCTTCGGCATCGATCTGGTACGTGTCCGGCGTGATGTCCACGAAGGCCGGCACGAGACCGGACTGGGCCATGGGAGCGATGTCGGTGGAGAACGTCAGCGGCGACGTGATGATCTCGTCGCCTGGCTCCAGCCCCAGCAGGTCGATGGCTATCCGCAGGGCCGAGGACCCCGAGTTGACCATCAGCCCGAACCGCTTCGAGAGCTTGGCCGCGACCCGCTCCTCCAGCGCCAGGGTCGCCTCGCCAATCTCCAGCTTCGGGTTGTCCCGCATCACCGCGGCGACCGCCTCGATCTCCCGCTCGTCATGTACCGCTCCCGCAGGCGGCAGTTCCATAGTGCGGCTCCTCCCAGAAATTCGATACTCACCGGGCGCTGGTCAGGCTAAAGGCCGCGCCGAGCTACTCAGGTGCGGTAGAGCATTCCCTTGTAGGCCGAGGTGAAGCCGGCTGACTCCAGGCGGGCGGCCCATGGGGTCTCCCGGACGGGCCGGCCGTCGACCTTGGCGATCTCCAGTTTGCGGAGACGGCCGTCCTTGACCAGGCCGATGAGGGGCTCGATCCAGCCGTCGGTCGACTCCGCACCGGCGAAGGTCGTCAGGGACCGGCCGCCTCGCTCGAGCACGACCACCGGTGTGCCGTCGAGCAGGACGACGTGGGCGCCCGCGGTGCGGGCCGGACGGCCGGCGGAGTCGGGCCAGGCCAGGGCGGCGCCGTAGGGCTGGGCCGGGTCGGTGGCGGCCAGCACCACCGGCGGCGCATCGAGCTCCGGCGTGCGGGTTCCTCGCAGCCGGTCGACCGCGCCGGGCAGGGCGAACTGGGCCGCGCCCAGCCCGGCGACGAAGTAGCCCCGGCGGGCCTCGCCCCGCTCCTCCAGCGCCTTGAGCACCGGGTAGACCCCCGCGAAGCCGCCCTCCTGTCCCTCGCCCAGCGCGGTCTCGCGGGTGACCACGCCGTATCGGTCGAGAAGCTGATGGGCTCGGGCCAGAGCCGATTCAGTGGGTGCGGGCTGGGGGCTGAGCAGCGGTTCCACCAGCGACCAGCGCCCCGCGGCCGGCGGCGGTCCGGTGGCGCTGAGCCCGCCGAGCCGCAGACGGCCCCGCCGGGACCGGCCGGCTCGTGACGAGGTGCGCCCGGCCCGGGACGGCTGGCGGCGCGGCCCGCCGGGCCGGTGACCGGCGATACGGGCCCGCAGCGGTGCGAGGGAGTCGTTGGTCACCTCGCCCGCCCACACCAGATCCCACAGCGCGGCCAGCACCGTCTCGGCGTCGTAGGGCAACGACGCCGACTGGGCGGCAGCCACCAGGTCCGGCCAGAACGACGCCCCCCGATCCCCCAGCCGGTCCCGCAGCGCATCGTGGACCGCCCCGTCGCAAGGCTCGGCGGCGGGGACGAGCAGGGCGGCCTGATCACGGAACGCCAGGCGCACCCGGCCGTCGACAGCGCCCAGCGCGCCCGCGCCCACCCACACGATCTCACCGGAGGTGCACAGCTGGTCGAGGTCCGCCGGCTTGTAGCCGGCCATCCGGCAGGCCAGCACGTCAGCCTCCAGCACCGACGCGGCCACGGGCGCGCCCTGGAGTTGGGCCACCACATCGGCGAGGGCGTCCACCCCCCGGCGACGGCCGCCGACCCCCTGCCACTGGGGCAGGAACCGGGCCAGCGCCTCGGGCGGCACCGGCTCCACCTCCTGGCGCAGCGCGGCCAGGCAGCGGCGACGGATGCGCCGCAGCACCTCGGCGTCGCAGAACTCCCGGTCGGCCCCGCCCGGCCGGAACTCGCCCCGCAACAGGCGGCCCTCGGCCACCAGCGATGCCAGCCGGGCCGCCACCAACGCCTCGCCGACACCCAGCCAGCGGGCGACATCGCGGGCCAGGAACGGGCCGTGGGTGCGGGCGTAGCGGACGCACAGGTCGCCGAGCGGGTCGTCCACGGGCTCGGTGGCGGACGCAGGCAGGCCCACCGGAAGGGCGGCGCCGACCGCATCGCGCAGCCGGGCCGCGTCGGCTGCGTCGGCCACCACGTCGCGCTCGGCCAGACGCACTTCGATGGCCCGGCGCTGCTCCACCAGGGCGCGCAGCCATCCCGAGACCCGCTCGGTGTTGGACCCCGCCGAGGGAGCGGTCCGGGCCACCACCTCCTCGAGCGTCAGCGGCCCCAGCACCCGCAGCAGGTCGTGGGCCTCGTCCGCGTCCCGGGCCTGACCTCCGGCGACCAGCCGCTGCAGCTCCAACTCGACATCGGCGATCACCCCGGCATCGAGCAGTTCCCGCAGCTCCTCGGCACCGAGCAGGTCGCGCAGCAGGTCGCGGTCAAGGGCCAGGGCCGCGGCCCGCCGCTCGGCCAGGGGCGCGTCCCCCTCGTACATGTAGACCGCGATCCACGAGAACAGCAGCGACTGGGCGAAGGGCGACGCCTGGGTGGTGTCCACCGCCACCACCCGGACCCGGCGATTGCGCAGGTCGGTCATGAGCTCCACCAGCGCAGGCAGGTCGAACACGTCGTTGAGGCACTCGCGGGTGGTCTCCAGCAGGATCGGGAACGACGGGTACTTGGCCGCCACCGACAGCAGGTCCGCAGCCCGCTGGCGCTGCTGCCACAGCGGCGTGCGCTGGTCGGGCCGGCGCCGGGGAAGCAGCAATGCCCGGGCCGCGCATTCCCTGAACCGGGACGCGAACATCGACGTCTCGGGCAGGCGCCCCACCACCAGGTCCCGGACCTCGTCGGGATCGAACAGGAGGTCGTCCACCGGGAGCTCGTCGGCGGCCTCGGGCAGGCGCATCACGATGCCGTCGTCGCCCCACATCAGGTCGACGTCGACGCCCCAGACCTCGCGCAGGCGGGCCTGCAGCGCCACCCCCCAAGGAGCGTGCACCTGCGCGCCGAACGGGGTGAGCACGCAGACCCGCCAGTCGCCGATCTCGTCGCGGAACCGCTCCACCACCACGGTGCGGTCGTCGGGGACCGCGCCGGTGGCCTCGGCCTGGTCCTCAAGGTAATTGAGAAGGTTGTCAGCGGCCGTTTCGTCGAGGCCGCAGCGCTGGCGCAGCCGGGCCGCAGCCGTGTCGGCGTCGCCCGAGCGCAGCTCCCGCACCAGGCTTCCGACGGCCCGGCCCAGCTCGATGGGCCGGCCCGGCCCGTCGCCGTGCCAGAACGGCATCTTGCCCAACTCGCCGGGCGCGGGGGTCACCACCACCCGCTCGAAGGTGATGTCCATGATGCGCCACGTGGTCGCCCCCAGCAGGAACGTCTCGCCCACCCGGCTCTCGTAGACCATCTCCTCATCGAGCTCGCCCACCCTGGTGCCGTCGGGCAGGAACACGCCGAACAGGCCCCGGTCGGGGATGGTTCCCGAGTTGGTGACCGCCAGGCGCTGGGATCCGGCCCGGCCCCGCAGCACGCCGCCGGCCCGGTCCCACACCACCCGGGGTCTCAACTCCGAGAACTCTTCGGCCGGGTAGGTGCCCGACAGCAGCTCCAGCACGCTGTGCAGAACCTCGTCGGACAGCTCGGCGAAGCCCGCCGAGCGCCGCAGCACGGCCGCCAGTTGCTCGACCGGCCAGTCGTCCATGGCGCACATGGCCACGATCTGCTGGGCGGCCACGTCGAGGGGGTTGCGCAGGTAGCGGGTGTGCTCGACCTCGCCGGCGTGCATGCGCTCCACCACCGCGGCCGCCTCCAGCAGGTCGGCCCGGTGCTTGGGGAAGATCCGGCCCCGGCTCGGCTCGCCCACCCGGTGCCCGGCCCGCCCGATCCGCTGCAGCCCGGAGGACACCGATCCGGGCGAGGCCACCTGCACGACCAGGTCCACCGCACCCATGTCGATGCCGAGTTCGAGCGTCGACGTGGCCACCAGGCCCTTCAACTCGCCCCGCTTGAGCTCGTCCTCGATCAGCAGGCGACGCGGCCGCGACAGCGAGCCATGGTGGGCTTTGACCAGCTCCACTCCCTCGGCCGGCCCGACACCGGCCTGCTCGTCACCCAGCGCAACCGCCGGCGGCGCTCGGAGCACAGCCTCGACCGCCTCGATCGACTCGCCCACACGCACCGGGCCATCGCCGCCCACCCCCACGGATCTCGGGTCGGTCTTGTGGGGCAGGTCCACAGAACCCGCCCCAAGATCCCGCACCGTATCCGAGCCCACAGATCTCGGGTTGGTCTTGTGTGGCAGGTCCACAGAATCCGCCCCAAGATCCTGCGCCTCCTCGTTCTGGGCCTCGTCCTCGGCCTCCAGGTGCAGTTCGTTGAGTCGGGCCGCGAGCCGCTCGGCCAGCCGGCGGGCGTTGGCGAAGATCAGCGTGGACCGGTGGGACTGCACCAGGTCCAGCAGGCGGGGATGGATGGCGGGCCAGATGCTGCGCCGCAGCGGTCCGGCCGCCGCGCCCGCCGAGGCCGGCGGCTCGACCGTCTCGCCCAGCGAGGCCATGTCGGCCACCGGGACCACCACCTCGACATCGAGCTCCTTGCGGGCCCCGGAGTCCACCACGGTGACCGGTCGGGGGACCGGCGACCCTCCGGGATCGGCGTCGAGGCCTCCGAGGAAGCGGGCGATCTCTTCGAGGGGCCTCTGGGTGGCGGAGAGCGCGATGCGCTGCGGCGAGCGCTCGCACAGCTCCTCCAGCCGCTCCAGCGAAACCATCAGGTGGGCGCCCCGCTTGCTGGCCGCCACCGCGTGGATCTCGTCGACGATCACATGCTCCACCCCGGCGAGGGTCTCCCGGGCCCGGCTGGTCAGCATCAGGAACAGCGACTCCGGAGTGGTGATCAGGATGTGCGGAGGGTGCCGTACGAGCTTCCGGCGCTCGTCGGCCGAGGTGTCGCCGGTGCGCACCCCCACCGTCGGCACATGCACCGTGGTGCCGAGCCGATCCGCGGCTAGGCGGATGCCGTGCAGCGGAGCCCGGAGGTTCTTCTCGACGTCCACAGCCAGCGCCCGCAGCGGCGACACATACAGCACCCGCGTGCCCTCCGCGGGTGCTGCATCGCCCTGCGCCATGAGCCGGTCGATGGCCCATAGGAAGGCGGCCAGGGTCTTGCCCGTGCCGGTGGGCGCGCACACCAGCGTGTGGTCGCCGGCCGCGATGGGAGGCCAGCCCTCGGTCTGGGGCGGGGTCGGCGCCGCGAACGCCGACCCGAACCAGGCCCGGGTCGGCTCCGAGAAGCCAGCGAGCGGGCCGGCAGACGGCTCGGCAGACGGGTCAGCCACCACGCCGTCACCGTACCCACCCCCTGCGACACCCGCCCGCAGCCCCGGAATCGCGATCGCGAGGGTTCTCGACGCAGTTGACCTCATCAGGGCGGCACAACTACATCAAGAACGGCCGAGACCACCTGAATCCGCCGTGCCCGTCGACGGCCGTGCGCCTCTACAGTGAGCACCTATGACTCATCCATTCCGTTTCGGCGTCGAATTGAAGGGGCCGGTGCCCGGGCTGACGTGGCCGCAGACGGCCAAGAGGGTGGAGGAGCTCGGATTCTCCAACCTGGTGATGCCCGACCACTTCGACGAGCAGCTGGCGGTGGGCCCGGGACTGGCCGCCGCGGCCGCGGCCACCACCAACCTGCGCTTCAGCGCCTTCGTGTACGGCAACGACTACCGCCATCCGGTGATGGTGGCCAAGGAGGTCGCCACCCTCGACGTCCTGTCCGGCGGCCGGATGGACCTGGGGCTCGGGGCGGGCTGGAAGCGCGTCGACTACGACGAGGCCGGGATGGACTACGACCCGCCCGGCGTGCGCATCGAGCGCATGGTCGAGTCCCTGCAGATCATCCGCGGCCTCTTCGAGGACGGGCCTCTCACCTTCGAGGGCGAGCACTACACGATCCGCGACCTCGAGGGCCTGCCCAAGCCGGTGCAGTCTCCGGTGCCGGTGGCCATAGGCGGGGGCGGGCGCCGGATACTGACCCTGGCCGGCCGCCACGCCGACATCGTGGGCGTGAACGCCAACCTGCGCTCCGGCGAGATAGGCCTCGACGCCATGAACGACGTGCTCGGCGCCGACCGCTTCGACACCAAGCTCGAATGGGTGCGGGAAGCGGCCGGCGACCGCTTCGACCGGCTGGTGCTCAACGTGCTGATTGCGTCGTGGCAGGTCACGGAGGGCGGCCGGGCCACCACCGACGCCATCGAAGCCACCGCGGCCATGTTCGGTCAGCCCGCCCAGACGGTGGCCGAGATCCCGCTGCTGCTGATCGGCTCGCCGGGCGAGATCGCCGACACTCTCCGCCAGCGGCGGGAGCGCTGGGGCTTCAGCTACATGATTCTGGGGGCCGAGAACAGCGACATCGAGGCCTTCGCCCCGGTGATCTCGGAACTCGACGGGGAGTAGCGCGCCTCCGTCACCGAACTTCCGGCGGTTGAGGGCGACTATTCGCCTCAACTACCGGGATTTCGCCAGAAGGCTGCGAGCGGCTCCCTGCCCGCGTATGGTTGTGCCATGACGTCGACCCCGACCGAGGCGGCGCCCTACGAGTCGCCGGAATGGCATCCCGCCTTCGAGGAGTACTGCGAGACGATCTTCGAGTTGGCCGAGGACGACCTGGACGTGATCCAGGCCCGCATCGCCGACCGCCTGGAGATCTCCCGCCCCGCGGTGTCGGAGATGATCCGCCGGATGCAGGCCGAGGGCCTCGTCGAGGAGGGCAGGGGCACGATCACGCTCACCCCCCGGGGGCACTCCCTGGCCGAGACGGTCGTGCGCCGCCACCGCCTGGCCGAGTGCTTCCTCACCGACATCCTGGGGCTCTCCTGGGCCGAGGCCCACCAGGAAGCGGGCAAGTGGGAGCACATCATCTCCCCCGCGGTGGAGAAGGCCATGACCCGGGTGCTCGAACAGCCCACAACCTGCCCTCACGGCAACCCCATCCCCGGCTCGGGATACCAGGCCCCCGAGATGGTCACCCTCGACACCCTTGCGGTGGGACGGGGGTTCACGGTGCAGCGCATCCCCGAGGAGCTGGAGTTCCAGCCCGGGATGCTTGAATTCCTGGAAGAGGCCAAGGTGACACCGGGGTCGGCGGGCAAGGTCATGGCCCGCTCCCCCGACGGCACGTTCACACTCGACGTCGAGGGTGGTGCTGTTGGCCTCAGCGGCTACGCCACGTCGCGCATCCTCGTCACGGCAGCCGACTAGCCGCGGCCTTCAAACTCGCACCGCGACGGTGGCCGCGCCTCGCTTGAGCGTGCATTGGGCGCGTGCTACTTTGATGTGATCAAAGTGAGTCCAGCCGTCGTCGGCATCCGGCGGAGGCTGTCTGAACAGGGGGACCAATGACCGCCAACCAATTCTCAAGACGCACATTCCTGGGAGGCACCGCCGCCGGTGCCGGGCTGCTGCTGGGCGGCAGCACCCTCATCACCGCATGCTCGGGCTCCACCGAGCCCCCGCCCGCGGCGCCGCTCACGCCGGTGAACTTCCACTTGAGCTGGTTCGACTCGGTGCAGTTCGGCGGCTCCTACCTCGCAGACGTGAACGGCCACTACGCGAGCCAGGGCCTCGACGTGACGCTGGTGCCGGGTGGACCGGGCGTGTCTCCCGACACCTCGGTCATCGCAGGCCAGTCCATCATGGGCATATCGGCCGCCAACTTCGCCGGCCAGGCGAAGGCCGACGGCGCGCCCATCAAGGTCGTGGGCGTGGCCATGCAGCGCAACCCGTTCGTGATCGCCTCGCTGACCAGCAACCCGATCAACGAGCCCAAGGACCTGGAGGGCCGCAGGCTCGGCATGGCCTTCAACAACCAGCTCGACCTGGAGTTGCTGTCCTCGCTGAACGGCGTCGATGTCAACGCCATCGAGGTCATCCAGGCCGACTACGACCCGGCCCCGCTGGTCAACGGCGAGGTGGACTCCCTGCTGTGCTGGCTCGTCGACCTGCCGGTGGCCATGACCGTGGCCGGCATCGACAACACGACCATGCTGTTCGCCGACTTCGGCTACGCGGTGCACAGCCAGACCTACATAGTCACCGAGGACACGCTGGCAAACCGCCGGGACGACGTGCTCGCGCTGCTGAGGGGCGAGATCCTGGGCTGGCAGGACCACAAGGCTGACCCGGACACGTCCGCGCAGGTGACCGTCGACCGGTTCCCCGACGCCGGCATGGACCTGGAGACCGAGACGGTCAAGGCCCACGAGTTCGTCAAGCTCATGTTCAGCGACGTGACCGACGCCAGCGGCTTCCTGTGGTGGACCGACCAGTCGGTGGCCGACAACATCCGGGTCCTCAAGGCGCTGGGCGTGAACGTGACCGAGGACTTCTGGGACCGGTCGCTGCTGGAGGAGATATACGCCGACGGTCCGGTGCTCTAGCGACGGGGCGCCATAGCAGTCTCTAGACACCGCGGGTGATGGCCCGGCGGGGAGCGCCGGTAGACGTCGTCGGGGTCGGACGTACCTTCGCCCTGGGCGACGGCGAGGTCGTCGCGCTGCGCGGGTTCGACCTGCACGTGCCCGCGGGCGGCTTCACTGCGCTGATCGGGCCGTCGGGCTGCGGCAAGTCCACCGCGCTGCGCCTCGTGGCCGGTCTGGACACCCCCGACGAGGGGACCATCGACTCCGGCGGCTCGTCGCCCGACGAGATGCGGCGGGGCCAGCGCATCGGGGTGGCCTTCCAGGATCCGTCGCTGCTGCCGTGGCGGACGGTCTCGACCAATATCCGGCTGGCGCTGGAGCTCGTCGGCCGGCGCCACGACACCAAGGCGGTCGACGAACTGGTCGAACTGGTCGGCTTGCAGGACTTCGAGAAGGCCCGGCCCTCGCAGCTGTCGGGAGGCATGCGCCAGCGGGTGGCCATCGCCCGGTCGCTGGTCACCAACCCGGACCTGCTGCTGCTCGACGAGCCGTTCGGTGCCCTCGACGCGTTGACCCGCCAGCAGCTCAACGACGAGCTCCAGCGGATCTGGACGGCCCGCGGCACCACCACCATCCTGGTCACCCACTCCATCCCCGAGGCGGTGTACGTGGCCGACGAGGTGCTGGTCATGTCGCCCCGCCCGGGTCGGATCGTGGCCCGCCACACCATCGGCTTCGAGCGGCCCCGCACCCGGGAGCTGCTGCTCACCGACCGGTTCCACGCCGAGGTGGAGGCGGTCTCGGCCAGCCTGCACCGCTCCGAGGGGCAGGTCGTGCAACTCGACACGGACCCCGGTTGAGCGCCACCGCCGATACCGCGGCCACCGCGCCGACACGGCCGGCCGGCGGCAGCCGGCTCGACCGGGTGCCGCCGCGGGTGCTGAGTTCGGCGGTCGGGATCGCAGTGCTGCTGCTGTGGGAACTGCTGGCCCGCACGGTCTACGCGGGCTCGTACCGGCTGTCGCCGCCCACCGCGGTGGTGGTGGAGTTCTTCGAGTTCAGCGGCCTCTACCTGCGCAACCTGTGGCACTCGACCAAGACGGCGGCCTGGGGGTTCCTGTGGGGGAACCTGGCCGCCACCGCGCTGGCGGTGACGGCGACGCTGGTGCCGTGGCTGCGGCGCAGCATCGGCGCAGTGGTGCTGACCGTCTTCTGCCTGCCGTTCATCGCGATAGCCCCGATCCTGCGGCTGATCACCGGACCGGGCAACGCCACCCCGATCGCGCTGTCGGCGCTGGCCGTGGTGTTCACCACCTACGTGGCCGCGCTGTTGGGCTTCGACCTGGCGCCGGGCAGCGCCCTCGACGTGGTCCGCTCCTACGGCCGGGGCCGGCTCGTCGCCTTCGGCACGGTGCGGCTGCGGGCCTCGGTCCCGGCGCTGTTCGCCGGGTTGCAGATCGCCGCGCCGGCCGCCTTCCTCGGCGCGGTGGTGGGCGAGTTCACCGGCGCGCACCGGGGCCTGGGCATCCTCACGGTCAGGGCCCTGGGCGCGCTCCAGACCGACCGGATCTGGGTGATAGCGGTGATGTCCACGATCGTGGCCACCGGCGGGTACCTGGCCATCGGAGCGTTGGGCCGGTTCCTGTGCCCCTGGTCGCCCGCATTGGATGTGGGCGCGGTGCCGGTGGCCCGCACCGAGCCCGGCCTGCTCAACCGGCTGGCCGGGCTGCTGGCCCCCATCGCGGTGGTGTTCGTGTTCTGGTACGCGTTCTTGTGGGTGTTCGGGATCGAGCCGTTCTTCGCAAAGACGCCCTTCGACGTGTGGGCCGAGCTGTTCTCGGTCGCCGAGGCGGCCGAGACCCGCTCGATCATCTTCGGGGCGCTGGGCACCACGCTGTGGACGACCTCGCTGGGCTACGTGGTCGGTCTTGTGGGCGCGCTGGCGACTGCGCTCGTGTTCATCCTGGTCCCGTGGCTGGAGCGGGCCCTGATGCCGATCGCGGTGGCGCTGCGGTCGATCCCGATCATCGTCACCACGCCGGTGATCATCCTGTTCGTCGGGCGGGGCCTCTTGACCACCACCGCCATCGTGGCCGTGATGTCGTTCTTCCCGACGCTGGTCAACTGCTACACGGCCATGACCCGCACACCGGAGGGGATCCTCGACGTGCTCAAGTCCTACGACGCCGCCTCCGTTGCCAACGTGCGCAACGCCTACCTGCCGACGTCGGTGCCGGCCCTGCTGGCCTCGGCCCGCATCGCGGTGCCCACCTCGCTGCTGGGCGCCACCGTGGCCGAGTGGCTGGCCACCGGCGACGGGATCGGGGCGGTGATGGTCACCGCCTTCACCCGCAACGACTTCAAGATCCTGTGGGTGTCGGTGGCGGTGCTGACGATCGTGGCCGTGATCGGCTACTGGCTGGTGGCCGCGTTCGAGCTCCGCACCCTCGAGCGCATGGCTCCGGGGATCTCACGATGACCGTCGCCGCGGCCGTCCCGCCCGAGGGGCCCAGCCCAGAGGCGTCGGACGCTCAGGCCGCCGTTCTGGCCCGCTACGAAGAGCTGGCCGCGCTGCTCTCCGGGATGGACGACCGCCCGCGATGCGACCCGGACCTGTCGGCCGCGGCGGCGCCTGCGCTGATGCACGAGACCCGGCTGCTGGACGCCGGCCGGTTCGAGGACTGGCTCTGCGGATGGACCGACGATGCGGTGCTGTGGGTGCCGCTGTCGGCGCCGGCTCACCCCGGCACCGACCAGTCGCTGCTGCTGGACGACCGGCGACGGCTGGCCGAGCGCGTCGAGTGGCGCCGGGATCCGGCCGCATGGGGCCAGCAGCCGCCGTCGCGCACCATCCGCATCGTCGGCGGCGTCGAGGCCTGGCCCGCATCCGGAGGCGGGCTGATCACCCGCTCCAGCCTGCTGGTGGACGAGCACCGCCACGGCCGGCACCAGCAGTTGGCCGGATACCAGATCCACGAACTCGTCGGCGACGACCTCCGGCGCCGCACCAAGATCCTCGTCGTGGCCGCGCTCGGCACCGGCGTCCGCAATCCGAGCTTCTTGTTGTAGAGGCCGAGCGGAAGGCAGCAACTATGGAGATCCTTACGAGACACCGAGCGAGGCCCCGGGCCCGAGCGGCCCGTGAGCGCAGCGACCAAGAGCGGGGATCTTTGCCCGAGCGGCCCGTGAGCGCAGCGAACAAGAGCGGGAGTGTAGGGGTGCAACCGTGACCGCCATCGACTTCACACAGTTGGTCCAACCCCACCGCGTCCACCGCCGCCTCTACACCGACCCGCAGATCTTCGACCTGGAGATGACCCGGGTGTTCGCGGCGTCGTGGTGCTACGTGGGCCACGAGAGCGAGATTCCCGCACCGGGCGACTACCGCACCACCACGCTGGGTCTGCGGCCGGTGCTGATGACCCGGGGGCGGGACGGCGCGGTGAACGTGCTGTTGAACCGGTGCGCGCACCGGGGGACGGTGGTGGTCGGCGAGGCCGGCGGCTGCGCCAAGCGGTTCGTGTGCCCCTACCACGGCTGGACCTACTCGCCCGACGGCCGGCTGGTGGCCATTCCCTTCCCCGGCGACCACCCGGCGGAGGACTACTCGACGCTCTCGCTCGGCCGGCTCGAGGCGGCCAGCTACCGGGGGTTCGTGTTCGCCACCCTCAATGCCGATCCCGAGCCGCTGGAGTGCTGGCTGGGCGAGGCCCGCGAGGCGTTCGACACCATCATCGACCGCCACCCCGGCGGCGAGATAGCGGTGATGGGATCGCCGCAGCTCCTGGAGTTCGCGGGCAACTGGAAGCTGTCGTGGGACAACGCGGCCGACGGCCTGCACGCCACCTTCGCCCACCACTCCTACAACACGCTGGGCGAGATGGTGGACACCGAGACGGTGCTGGCCCGCGACCCGGGGTCCACCCCGATGGTGTCGATGGCGCTGCGCAACGGCCACATGGTGGTGGACCAGCGTCCGGGCATCCCCCAGGGGCCGTGGGCCACGATGCGCGACGTGCCGTTCCGGGAGCCGCTGGAGTCGAGGCTCGCCGATGCCGGCGCCGGCGAACTGCTCGACCTGGCCACGGGCAGCATGCTCAACCTCTCCCTGTTCCCCAACCTGATCTTCGTCGGCAACCAGCTGCTGGTGGTCGAGCCGGTTGCGGTGGACCGGACCAGGCTGCAGCTGTGGCTCACCTCGGCGCCGGGTGCGCCCCCCGAGATCGACCTGCTGCGCCTGCGGGTCGACGAGGACTTCGTCAACTTCGGCACCCCCGACGACCTCGACATGTTCGAGCGGGTCCAGCGGGGCCTGTCCATTCCCGAGATGGAGTGGATCGACATGAGCCGGGGACTGCCCGACGACGCCGGCGACGGCGAGCCCGGCACCGACGCCACGATCTGCGGCCCGATCACCTCGGAGGCTCCCCAGCGGCGCTACCTCGCCCACTACGCCGAGATGATGACCGATCCGGCGGCCACCCGTGCCCGCTGAGCCGGACGGCGAGCGCCGGACCGCCTTCGAGACCCGGGGCGCAGTGGTGATCCCGGGGCTGCTGGACCGAGCGTGGTGCGAGCGGCTGCAGGCCGCCATCGAGCGCTGCCAGGCCAGCCCCAGCCAGTTCTACGGCGTGCTGTCGCCGCCGGGCGAGCTCAAGGTGGACAGCGACCTGTTCCGTTGGTTCGACGACCCCGACATCGCCGAGGCGACCCATTCCTCGAACCTGCCCGCGCTGGGCGCGGAGCTGTGCGGGGCCGACGCCGCGGTGCTGATCGAGGACCAGTGGTTCTGCTCGGAGCCCGGCGCGATCTCGCGCAGCCCCTGGCACCAGGACCACCCCTACTACAACCTCGACCGGCCCTTCGTCACCATCTGGGTGACCCTCGACGACGTGACCGCCGACGCCGCATTGCGGGTGGTGGAGGGCTCCCACGCCACCGGCATCACCTACGCGCCGATCGAGTTCTCCTCATCAATCGACACCATCGGCGGTGACTCCGAGCTGGAGCCGGTGCCCGACGTGGACGCCGACCCCGACCGGTTCCCGGTCACCACCTGGGACCTGAAGGCCGGCGACGCGGTGGCCATCGACTCCCGGATGCTGCACTCCACCGGCATCCGCGAGGTGGCCGACCGGCCCTTCAGGCGCCTGTCGACCCGCTACGCCCACCCCGACACCCGGTACCTGGATCTCGGCGAGCAGGCCGCAGTGTTCTGGAAGATGCTCCCCCACGGCCTGAGCACCGGCGATCCGGTGGCCGGAGAGGTCTTCCCCCTCATCAAGCCCTGACGGTCGAGTCGCATGGGCGCGGCGGGTGTCTCCCGCTCTTGTTCGCTGCGCTCACGGGCCGCTAGGGCCACGGCCTCGCCCGTATGGATCGGATTCTCTCACCTACCCGCTCGGCCTCTAGGTGCGCCAGGTCGTGACGTAGTCCGGATCGGCGACAGCCCGAGCGGCAGCCGACAGCGCCAATGGCGCGAACGTGTCGATCATGACCGCTGTCTCATCGGTGCGAGTCTCGTCGGCCAGGGCCTCAACGCTGCCCGGCTGGGGGCCGTGCACGAACCCGGCCGGATGGTAGGTGAGGGACCCCGCACCCACTCCGCTGCCCTTCCGGCTCATGAAGTCACCGGCGGCGTAGAACAGCAACTCGTCGCTGTCGGTGTTGGCATGGTGATAGGGCGCCTTGACCGACCCGGGATGGAAGTCGAGCGGCCGCGGCACGAACGAGCACACCACGAACCCGGGGCCCTCGAACGTCTGATGCACCGGCGGAGGCTGATGGATGCTGCCCACAATCGGTTCGAAGTCGGCAATGTTGAAGGCCCATGGGTAGACGCAGCCGTCCCAGCCCACGACGTCGAAGGGGTGGTGCTGGTGGACATGGCGTGACAGCCGGTCCCGGCTGCGGACGATCACCTCGACGCTTGAGTCGTGCTCCTCGACCAGTTCCGACGGTGCGCGTATGTCCCGCTCGCAGTACGGCGACCGCTCCAGGAACTGGCCGGTCGGGGACAGGTACTGCGGTGGGGGGCCGACATGGCCCCGCGACTCGATGATGAGAACAGATAGCGGCACAGACGGCTGCCAGCGATGGATGGCCGAACGGGGGATGACCACATAGTCGCCCGACCCGACGTCCAGCCGGCCGAAGCTGCTCTCAAGCGTGGCTTCTCCCTGGTGGACGTAGACCAACTCGTCGCCGTCGGCGTTGCGATAGAGGGGACTCTCTTGGGTGGCCCGGGACCAGCCGATGCGCACGTCGCCGTTGGCGAACAGCAACCGGCGCGAGCCGACGATGTCGGAGGAGTCGTCCGATCCGATGTCGTCGAGCCTCAGGTGCCTCGGCACCAGCGGATGGTCGGCCGACACCTCGGGCTCGTCGCTGTCGATCGCTTCGACGGCCTCCAGCGACGACGGCGAGTGACGGTGGTACAGCAGTGAGGACACCGAGGTGAATCCGCCCTGCCCGAGGAGCTCCTCGTAGTAGCGAGACCCGTCGCCGGAGTACCACCCGACGTGTCGCTTGGGGGGGATCTCTCCAAGCTTCATGTAGTGGGGCATGGATGCTCCTTTCGGTGATCCGCTCAGTGGTCGGCGCCGGGACCGGCTCGGCCATCGGCGTGGGGACTGATCGGCGTCAGGCGGTTGTGGACCGGGAACGGTACGACCCGCCCCCGCCCGCTCAGCGGGTGCCAGAGCCCGCCTGGCATCGCCACCATCAGCACGACCGCAGCCGCGCCGAGGATGAGCAGCTGAGTTCCAGCCTGATCAGTGATCCGCTCGGTGATCACATAGAAGACGACGATGCCGACCACGGGACCCTCAAGGTGGCCTAGCCCTCCGATGACAGCCACGAACACCATCACCGCCGCCCATTGAATGTTGAAGGCCGACTCGGGCTGGACCCGGAGATCGGCCGCGAACAGCACGGCACCTGCGATCCCGGTGAAGAAGGCCGCTACCAGGAACGCGCTGAACTTGACCCGATGGGTGGACACGCCGAGGGAGCGGGCCGCGGTCTCGTCGTCGCGAATGGCCTGGAGCGCCAGGCCGCGGGTCGATCGCAGGATCACGTAGATCGTGATGGTCGAGACGACCGCGGTAGTGCCCGCAGCCCAGTACAGGAGGTCCAACCGGGTAGCCGGCTCGTAGACGTTGAACCCGCGGATGGAGCGCCCCGCCCCACCGCCGAGCCGATCGGTGTTGACCACCACCAGCCTCAGAGCCTCCGCGATCACCCACGATCCCACCGCGAGGTAGACGCCGCGCAGGCGGAACATGAGCCATCCCAGCGGCACAGCCAGCACCACGGCCACCAGTCCCGCCAGCGCGATGGACAGCATCGGGTTCATCGACGAGTCGTCCACCAGCACCACCACGGTGTAGGCCCCGATCCCGACGAACGCCTGCTGGCCGACCGACAGGATGCCCGCGAAGCCGGCCAGGAGGTTCCAGCACTGTGCCAGGGCGTAGACCGCGAGCAGATCGGTCAACACGCGAGTGGCGTCGGCGTCGAGGCTCAAAGGTGCGACCGCGACCAGGGCAGTCACCGCCCCGGCACCGATGATCGTGGCGGGCGGCACTCGCTTGGTGATCACGACGGCGCCATTCCCGTTCTGATTCCCTGGGGCCGCACCGCGATGACGGCGAGGAACAGCAGATGGCCGGCCAGCACGCCCCACCCGGGATCGAACTGCGCGCCGGCAGCCTGCGCGACGCCCAGCAGGATCCCGCCCCAGAAGGTGCCCCACAACGAGCCGAGGCCGCCGATGGCGACGGCCTCGAACGCGAACGTCAGCCGGACCGGACCGGTGAAGGGGCCGAACGACGTACGGATCCCGAGGAAGATCCCGGCGATCCCGGCCACGGCCAAGCCGATCCCGAAGGCTGAGGCGTAGGTGCGGCGGGTGTTGACGCCGGCGTGCTGTGCGGCGACGGCGTCGTCGGTGGTGGCCCGCAACGCCCGGCCGAACCGGGTGCGATTGAAGAGCAGGCTCAGGCCGGTAAACACCGCGACACTGGCTACGAACGTGGTCAGCGGGAACCATCCGACCGAGACCTGGTCGAATATGGGAATGGACTCCGTCTCGAACGAGCCCAGATCGAGGCCGCGGATGTCGGCGGTGTAACCGTCGAGCAGAGCGTTCTGCACGATGATGCTCAACCCGAAGGTGATCAGGATCACCGGTACAGCGTCACCAGCCCGCTCCAGAACCCCGTTGAGCACGCCGATCTGAAGCCCATAGCCGATGACGAACAGAATCGGCGTCGCGATCAGCAGCGAGACGGCCGGGTTGAGGCCCAAGAGGTCGGCCGCCGTGACCGCGATGAAGGCGGCCAGGATGCTGAAGTCGCCGTGGGCCAGGTTGGCCACTCTCATGACGCCGAACACCACCGACAGCCCCGCACCCAGCAGGGCGAAGAGCCCTCCGGTCAACACGCCCTGTACGGCGACGTTCACCCAGTCCATGGGATGCCTCCGCCCAGGGGCAGGCTCACCCGGTCCACTGGCTGCTCCCGAAGTAGGCCCTCTCGATGTCGGAGCGATCGGTGTCGCCGGTGCCCTCAAGGCTGATCTCGCCCTCGAGCAGGCAGTAGAACCGGCTGGCAGTGCGCACCGCGAGGCTGGTGTCCTGCTCCACGAGCAACAGCGAAGTGCCGCTCGCGGAGATCTCCGGGATGACCCGATAGATGTCGGAGACCACGGCCGGCGCGAGGCCGAGGGAGACTTCGTCGAGCATCAAGACGTCGGGGTTCATCACCAGCCCCCGGCAGATGGCGACGGCGTGCTGCTCGCCGCCCGACAGGACGCTGGCTCGTCGTGAGCGCAGGGGACCCAGCAGCGGGAACAGCTCCAGGCAGCGCTCAAGATTCCAGGGGCCGGGTCGGGCCCGCTCGGCCGCGACACTGATGTTGTCCTCGACCGACAGCGACCCGAAAAGCCGCCTTCCCTCCGGGACCAGGACGACGCCCCGCCGGGCTCGGCCATAGGCGGTCACCTTGTCGAGTGGGCTTCCCCGATGCTCGATGGACCCCGCCCTGGGCGCAACCGAGCCCGCGATCGCGTTGAGCATCGACGACTTCCCAGCGCCATTGGCACCGATCAAGGCCACTGTCTCACCTGCGTCGACGTGGATGGAGACACCCTTGAGGGCGCGCAGTCCCTGATAGGCAACTTCGAGTTCGCCAACGCTCAATGCCGCCACCACTGGCCTCCAAACACCGCTGGCCGCGTGGTCTCTGCACTGCCGGCCACTACGCGACTCCGAGATAGGAGCGGCGGATCATGTCGCTGGCCATGACCTCGGATGGTTCGCCGTCGATCGCGACCCTGCCCTCGACGAGCAGTACCAGCCGAGTCGACACCGACAGCAGTGCTCTGAGGACATGCTCGATCCACACGATCGTCACGCCCGCTTCGGCCAGTCCGGCGACCATGGTGGTCACCGCGGGGATCTCGGAGTCGGTCAGCCCGCCGGCCACCTCGTCCAGCAGCAGGATCCGAGGACGGATGGCCACCGCCCGGGCCATTTCGAGACGGCGCCGGTCGAGGAATCCCAGCGACCCCGCCAAGTCGTTCGCTCGGTGAGTCAGGCCGACCATTTCCAGAGCTTCGACGGCCGCGCTGGTGGGCGAGCCCACGTGTCTGGCCCCGACGAGGACGTTGTCGAGCACGGTCATGGCCGCGAACGGCCGCGGGATCTGAAACGTGCGAGCGACGCCCCGCTTGGCCCGGCCCGCCTCATCGACGCCGCCCATGTCGTGTCCGTCTATGGCGACCGATCCCGCGGTGGGTGTGAGCTGGCCTGCGATGATCGACAGCAGCGTGCTCTTGCCGGCTCCGTTGGGGCCGACGATCCCGAGCCGCGACCCCGCCGGCACCTCAAGCGACACTCCGTCTAGCGCCAACGCTGCCCCGAACTTCATCGACAGACCGCGCACGGTCAACAACATCGTCCCATCCATCGTCATGTCAGCCGGCTCGCACTAGTCGTTGCGGTGGCCGGGACTGCGGATCGCGGCGCCTAGGCCGGCCGCTCGGTCAGGTCAACGACTGGTACGCCGCGGTGGTCGGGATCTCGGGGGCGCCTTCGTTGGTGACGATCTCGAGCTCGTAGGGGAAGTCTTCTCCCCGGAGCCACTGACCGCCGACCAAGGGGGTGTCAGTGACGTTGGGGATGGGTCCCGCGCCCCAGCTGACGGGCCCCGTGATGGTGTCGAGTCCCGTCGCCTTGATGGCGTCAACTATCGAGTTGTTGTCGTCGATGTCGGCAGTGCGGGAGAGCACGTCGATGGCCACCTCGAACACCGAGTGGACGAAGCCGATGGGCTGGGTCCACTGCTTCCCGGTGGACGCGATGTATCCCTCGGCCAGCTCCTTCGACGACTCACCGGTGAGGCTCGACGAGAACGGGTGGGACGGGCTCCACCACACCTCCACCGCGATGCCCTCGCCCCGGTCGCCGAGGGCCTCGACAGCCGAGGGGAACAAACAGGCCTTGGCGATTGTGGCCACCTTGGGCTCAAAGCCCTGCTGGGCGGCCTGGGCCCAGAAGGTGGCGAAGTCCGGCGGGATGGGATTGCCCACCAGGATCTCGCACCCGGCGTCGCGGTACGCGCCGATCTGTGAGCTGAAGTCGTCGGAGAGGCTCGGATAGCGCCCTGGATCAACCAGGTCGTACCCAGCGGCGGCTATGGCCGCCGGGATCCCGGTAGCCGGATCACCCCAGGCATTGCCGTCTCCGTCGTTGGGCCAGAGGCCGGCTACCACGCGGTTGGTCTCGTCGAGATCCCACATCCCGAGAAAGACATCGTTGATCCGCCCGATGCCCCAGAAGAAGTGGTAGGTCCAGTCGAAGCCGACCGCGGGATCGCCGCCACGCCCGAAGAACCAGGCCTCCCATGGCACCATCGTGGTGATGCAGGGCATGCCGTTGGCCTCGCACTGGTCCGACACCGGGTTGGTGGTCTCGGGTGTGGAGCCCACCGCGACGAGGTCGACCTTGTCGCCCAGGATCAGTTCCGCGGCCGCGTCGGCGGCGGCGTTGGGGTCCGACGCGCTGTCAGATTCGATGATCTCGACGGGATGCACCACGCCACCGATGGTGAGTCCGTCCGCGAGCCGGGCTCGGATCCCCGACAGCACGAACTCGTCTGCCTCGGCGAACCCGGCCAGCGGGCCCGTCTTGGGCGACACGAAGCCGACCTTGACCGTGCGGCCCGCAGTCGCCGTAGCGGCCGTCGTGGTGGGCGCGGCGGTAGTCGCCGGTGCGGCCGCCTCTGTGGTGGTGGCGGCGCCCGTGGTCGTTGTCGCTGCTGCCGAGTCGGTCGCAGAATCGCGGCCGCAGGCACCTAGCAGCAATCCGGCTCCCGTCGCTCCCAGCGCCGACATGAACTGTCGACGACTCTGGGGCCTCGGGAGCCAGAGCCCCTTCTGCTGTTCCGATGGACGGTCGTTGCTTGTCATTCTTGCCCCTTCCGTCCGAGCCGCAGTGGCGACTCGGCACCTGGATCCGATGGATGAATCAGCGCATGATGGTTGGCACCGTAGCTACGATGCTCACATAATGCAAGAGCTATTCATATACTGACCACAGGAGTCGCAAGTGGGGACAAATCACAAGGGAACAGTCGGGGCGCTCCTCGTGCACGGGGCCATGCACGGAGCCTGGTCATGGGAGCGGGTCACGCCGCTGCTGGAGGAGGCCGGAGTCGCCTGGCACGCCTTCGACCGCTGGACGTCGGCAGCGCCCCGCTTCGTTATCAGCGACGAAGCCGCCAACGAGTCGCTGATCCGCCAACACATCGACCTCGCCCCGTTCGTGCGATCCGTGGTCGTGTGCCATTCGGCTGCCGGGATCGCCGCCACCATGGCGTGCGCCGACAATCCCAAGGTTGCCCACATCGTGTATCTGGCCGCCTTCATGACCGGCGGCGGCATTGCGCCCGCCCTCACCGACGACCTCGTCGCCGCGCTGAGGGTCCACGAGGGTGGCGAGGTGAGTGTCGACCCGGCCAAGACCGGCGACCTCTATTACCACGACTGCGATCCAGTGGCCGCCGCAGCCGCAGCCCAGCGCCTTCTCCCGCAGGCGCCCGGGCTGTTCGATCAGCCTCCACCGAGCACTGAGCGGGTGGGATGGAGGCAGGCCCCCTCCACCTACGTCGTGTGCACTGAGGACCGTTCCGTGCCCGTGAACGTCCAGCGTCAATGGGCCGAGCAGGCGACGTACCGGGTGGAACTCCCGTCGAGCCACTCTCCGGCGCTCTCAATGCCCGACCGCGTCGCCGCCATTATCGTTGACGCCGTCCGACAGTCAGAACCTTCACCGTGACCGAGACCACAGCAGGTGCTCAGACGTTGAGGCGGGGCCTCGTGGTGTTGTCGCTCATCGGCGCCAACCCGGACGGCCTGCGGATCACCGAGATCGCCCAGACGACCGGGATCAACCGTTCCGCCGTCGGCCGCATCCTCGCGGCCCTCGAGGCCGAGGGCTACGTAGTCCGGCGCAACGGCGTCGCCGTGGTCGGCTACGAGGCTGCCCGGTTGGCGGTACACGCCCGAGCCGCCCTCATTGCCGCGGCGAGACCGCATTTGGAGCATCTCGCCTCGGTCGCCAATGCCACCGCGGCCCTCAGTGTCGGTATTGGGGACGAGGTCGAGTGCGTCGAGTCGGTGGAGCCGCCGAGCAGCCTGATCCATGTGGCCTACTGCCCCGGTCTTCGCCATCCCCATGACCGCGGAGCTTCCGGCCGGGCCGTCAGAGCCTCACTTCCCGGTGGCCCCCCCGACGCCGAGTCGGCCCGCATCCGCAGAGTCGGGTTCGCGGCATCCAGCGGCGAACTGCAGTCGGGCGCCTACGGTGTGGCCGCACCCGTCTACGGCACCCCTACGGGTGCCAGCATCGCGGTGATCGGACTCGATGACTCTGTCATGTCGACCGCCACGACGGATCCTCTGGTTCAGGCGGCTGCCGCGCTCACCCAGATCCTGGCCGACCGCAGCTCCGACGCCCTTCCATGAGTTCCGGCGCCCTGCGCTGTGTCTCAGATGCCCTCTACGGGGAGCTCATCGACGACGCCGCCATGTTCCCACCGAGCATGGCCGACCTCGACACAGCTCTGTCGGAGCGACTCACCCGCCGGGACTCTCCCGCTGACCGGTTCGTGGGCTCGTTCCTCGTTCCGGCGGGCTGTGCGGCCGGCCTTCTGGATGCTCTCGGCGCCGAGTCGCCGCCCGCACCTCTCCCGGTGGGTGTGATCGCCTCCGACGACACGGCGGCTACCGCCGAGGCGATCGAACTGCTTCAGCGGTCCGATCAGGTTGAGCTCGCTCTGTTCGAGACGCGCCTTGATCCGAACATGGAGCCCGAGAGGGCGCTGGCCGAGGCTGCTTCAGGGGCCGAGACGAGCCAGTGCGCCACCAAGCCGCGAGTGCTATGCGAAGTGCCTCGCACCTGGCTCAACGACCATCGCATGGTCGCCGCTGTCACGGCGGCCTCGAAGGCCGGTCAGAGCATGAAGCTCCGCACCGGCGGCGCCGCGCCGGAGGCGTTTCCGACCGTGGCCGTGGTGGCACGGTTCGTCGCCGCGTGCGTGGAGCACGGCGTCGCCTTCAAATGCACCGCCGGCCTCCACCACGCCGTCCGACACCACGACACAGCCTCGGGCCTCACCCACCACGGGTTCGCCAACGTCCTGCTGGCCACCCACCTCGCCTTGAGAGGAGCGCCGATGGACGCCATCAGCGAGGCACTAGTCGAGCGACAGCCCGCCTGCGTGGCGGCCAGGCTCCGAGAGATAGACATCACCGAGGCCTCAAGCATTCGCCGGCGGTTCCTCAGCTTCGGATCTTGCGACACCGCCACCCCCACCGACGACATCGTCGACCTGCTCATGGCGACCCCATGACAGCGCTTGAAAGGACGTTCGACCGATGGACGCTGCCCTACGGCGCGGCCCAGCGCGACGGCCGAGCCTTCCTGTGCGTAGCCGTCGAGGACCAGGTGCTGGACCTCTCCTGCCTCCGGCGTCCCGAGACCAGCCACCACAACCTCGACCGGCTGCTGGCGGCCGGACCGGACACCTGGCACTCGGTGCGCGCTGCGGCGCTCGATGCGCTTGCCTCTCGGAACGGGGATCTGGCGCCTTTCCTGCACCCGGCCCGTTCGTGCCGCTTTTCCGTGCCGTACACCATCGGCGACTACGTGGACTTCTATTCCTCCATCCACCATGCGCAGAATCTCGGCCGGTTGTTCCGACCCGATTCCGAGCCCCTGCTCCCCAACTGGCGGCACCTGCCCGTCGGCTACCACGGCAGGGCTGGGACGGTTTGCATCTCAGGCACACCGATCACCCGCCCGAGCGGCCAGCGCCGCGGCGCCAGCGATGCTGTCGAGTTCGGGCCGAGCGTCCGGCTCGACATTGAGGCCGAGATCGGCTTCCTCGTCGGCGCTCCGACCGAGCCCGGAACGCCGGTGACCACCGCGGACTTCGCGAGCCATGTGTTCGGGCTCTTCGTAGTGAACGACTGGAGCGCCCGGGATATCCAGGCCTGGGAGTACCAGCCGCTCGGTCCGTTCCTCGGCAAGTCCTTCGCCACGTCGGTCTCGCCCTGGGTGGTCCCCCTCGCAGCGCTTGACGGTGCCCGGGTCGAATCGCCCGACCAGACGCCCGAACCGCTGCCGTACCTGCGGTCAAGCGAGAGATGGGGCCTCGACATCACCGTCGAGGTCGCGCTCAACGGACAGGTGGTCGCCCGCCCCCCGTTCGCTGAGATGTACTGGACGCCCGATCAGCAGCTGGCGCACATGACCATCAACGGGGCGCGACTCCGGCCGGGCGACATCTACGCCTCCGGAACGGTCTCGGGTCCTGAGCGGGACCAATGCGGTTCGCTGATCGAGCTCACCGGCAACGGGGCCGACCCGCTGCAACTCTCGGACGGGACGAGCCGAACCTTCCTCGAGGACGGTGACAGCGTGGAGATCACCGCGACTGCAGCCACCCGCACTGCAGACATGTACCTGGGCGCCGTGAGCGGCACGATCGTGCCGGCCGCCGGCTAGGCCGGATCCAACCAGGGTTGTCCTTTAGATCATCATGACGATCTAAAGGACATGCTTGAGCGGTCGCGTTTGCTGCTCAATGACATTCTGATGGATGAAACTGTATTATGATAATATAGCTTTGCCACCGGGTCTTCGCGGTGCGCCTGCTGTCGTTTCCATCACGGCCGCGCCGACCGCACACCGCGAGACCACCTGGAGGCTTCCATGTCCCCGTCCGCTTCCGGGGCTAGCCGGGGGCGGAGACGTGGACGAAGCGGGTGGTCTCGGCGCCGAGGTGGTGCCAGCGGTGGCGGGTGGCGGTGGAGTAGATCATCGTGTCGCCCGCGGCCAGGCGGTGGGTGACGATGCCGCCGTCGCCGTCGTCGAGGTCCACGGCCAGCATCCCGGAGGTGACGTGGATCATCTCGCGGCCCTCCGAGGCGAAGAACCCGCCCAGCTGCGAGCCGGGCTCCACCACGTACTCGGCTGCGCTGAAGGGCTCCTCCAGGCCGCTGAGCTGGCGGCGGAACGCGGTCTGGGGGGCGTCGGTGATGTCGTAGCGCGGGCCCTCATCCGAACCGGTCACCACCACGTCGGCCGACACCGGGCCGGCCAGCAGCCGCTCGGGGGTGGTCTCCAATACCCGGGCTATGGCGAACAGCGAGGTCAGGCTGGGAGCCGCGAAGCTGGTCTCCACCTGGCTCAGGAACGGCACCGACAGCCCGGCCCGGCCGGCCACCTGACTCAGAGTCAGGCCGAGTTGGTTGCGGCGGCTGCGCACCGCCTGGCCCAGTTCCTCCAGCGCCCGGGTGTCGTGGTCCCGGTGGGGCTGGGGCTGTGCGCTGGCGGCCATCGGCGGGCGGGTACTTGCGGCCCGACCGGTCAGGCGCCGGAGTCGTCGGCCGGGCCGCTGCCGGCCGCGGTGCGGCCCGACTCGTGCTCGGGGAACAACTCGGCGTAGGTGTCGCCCTCGCTATAGGGGTGGGCGGCCAGCTTCTCCTCGTCGACGTCCACGCCGAGGCCGGGCCCGGTGGGGGCGGTGATGTGCCCCCCGCCGAGATCGGTCAGCGCGAGGCCCGGATTGTGGCCGATGTCGGTGATCATCGGCTGGTGGGGGTCGATGTCGTACTCGCACAGCCGCACCCTGGCCGCGGTGGCCCAGTGGAGGTTGGCGGCCAGCCCCACCACCGTCGGTCCGCCCACATGGGGGATGACCTCGATGGAGGACCGGGACGCGAGGTCGACGATCTCCAGGCAGCTCAGGATCCCGCCGGTCAGGGTGGCGTCGGGCTCGAACACCCGGGCCGCGTCGCGCCGGGCCAGCTCCGCGTACATGCGGGGCGAGTACACCCGCTCGCCCACCGCCACCCGTATGGACGAGTTGTGCTGGAGCCGCTCCAGGCCCTCGATCTGGTACTGGGGAACCGGCTCCTCGAAGAAGTGGATGCCGTATCCGGCGATGCGGCGGCACAGCTCGATGGCCGAGTCGGGATCGTGGAACCAGTACGAGTCGACGCCCATGAGCTTGCCGGTGCCGATGTGCTCGCGGACGGTGGCCACCGCCTCGGTGTCGCCGTCGATGGTCCGGCCCAGCCGCACCTTGACGCCGGCGAATCCCAGGTCCATGCACTGGTCGAAGTAGTGGGCGTGCCACTGGGCGCTCTCCTCGAACATGGTCGTGCCGGTGCCGTACAGCGGGATCTCATAGGCGCTTCCGCCCAGCAGCCGGTGCACGGGGGCGTCCAGGGTCTTGCCGAGGATGTCCCACAGGGCGATCTCCACCGCCCCGATGGTCTGGCTGGTCAGGCCCTCCCAGCCGAGGTAGCCGTCGAGGGCCACCCGCAGGTCGGCCACCCGGTCGCGGATGGCCAGCGGGTCGCGTCCCTCCAGGTGGCGGGCGCACACGTCGTCCACCGCGGCCCGGAACACGGTGGGGTACGAGTGCCCCCAGTTGGTGGACGCCTCGCCCCAGCCGACGGTGCCGTCGTCGGTCTCGACGCGCACCAGCGCGAAGCTGCGCTCCATGTCGGGGTCGATCTTGCGGTAGCCGGCCAGCACGGCCCGCACGCTCTCGATTCTCATGTGCTACGCCCTCTCATGCCTGGCGCTCTCGATTCTCATGCTTGCGACTCCATTCCTTGCAGCTCCAGCCACAGGTCGTCGGGGACCGCCATGCGCAGGTCGGCCAGATTCTCGTCCACCTCGGCCGGCGCGGCCATCCCCACGACCACAGAGGTGACCGACGGGTTGGTGAGCGGGAAGTTCACCGCCGCAGCCCGCAGGGTCACGCCGTGGCGCCGGCAGACCGAGTCGATCTCGGCTGCCCGAGCGAGCGTCGCGTCCGGGGCGGGGCCGTAGTCGAACCAGGAGCCGGCTCGGGGGCGGGCGAGCACTCCGCTGTTAAACACCCCGGCGGCCAGGTAGGCGACCCCCCTGTCGGCGCAGGCGTCGATCAGGTCCGCTGCAGACCGGTCGAGCAGCGTGTAGCGGCCCGCGACCAGCACGCAGTCGAGGTCGGCTCGCTCCAGGAATGCGGCCGCGGTCCCGACCGAGTTGGTGCCCAGCGACACCGCGCCGATCACCCCTTCGTCCCTCAGCGCGACCAGGGCCGGGTAGGTGCCCTCCAGCGCCTCGGGGATGTGGTCGTCGGGGTCGTGGATGTGAACGATGTCGACCCGGTCCACCCCGAGGCGCTCCAGGCTCGACTCCAGCGACCGCCGGGCCGCGTCGTAGCCGAAGTCGAAATGAACATCGACCGACCCGTCGGGCTCGACGGTCAGGAGCCGGCCGGCCTTGGTGGCGATGGCCGGTCGCTCCCCGCCCGCTCCGGCCAGCGCCCGCCCCAGCCGGCGCTCAGCCTCCCCCAACCCGTAGAAGGGTGCGGTGTCGAAGAACCGGATGCCGAGTTCAAGAGCCCGGGCCGCGGTCCGCACCGCGGTGTCGGGGTCGTTTCCCCAGAAGATCGAGGCCAGCGGTGCTGTCCCCAGCGCCAGGCGCCGGACCCGGAGCCCGGTCCGTGGAAGCGCTGCTTCGTCCAGGGGATCTCGCACTACAGGGAGCGCGAGCAGACGATGCCGCCTCGCGTCGCGGCGGTGTCATTCCCGCTCTTGTTCGCTGCGCTCACGGGCCGCTCGGGCCACGGCCTCGCTCGGCTCCTCGCCAAATCGCCCACAAGTCGCTCCCTGTCCGCTCGGCCTCTGAGACGTGTTTGATCCTATCAAAGTCTTGTGATTGTCTTCAGGGCGTGACACGGGTCAAGCCCACCGTGGCCGACCTCCTCGCCGGCAAGGGGAAGCGCCAGCTCACCGACATCTTCGTGCTGTCCCTGGAGGAGGTCCGGGCGGTCGAGGAGGCCGGTCTCGACATGATGTGCCTGCCCGACGAGACCATGAGCCGCGAGGTCCGGGAGGCCGCCCCCACCACGTTCATCATCGCCGCGCTGGCCTACGGGGTCCACGCCACCACCGAGGACTACCTGCGCATGGGCTTCGAGATGTACCGCCTCGGCGCCGACGCGGTGTACTGCGCGGCCTCCCTCGACACCGTGGCCCGGCTCGCGGCCGAGGGGCTGGCGGTCGTGGGCCACATCGGGTTCATCCCCACCCACCGGACCTGGTACGGCGGGTACAAGGCCACCGCCAAGACGGCCGAGAGCGCCCTGCGGGTGTGGCACCAGGCCCGGGCCCTGGAGGACGCCGGAGCGTTCGCGGCGGAGATCGAGCTCGTGCCCGAGCCGGTGGCGGCCGCCATCTCCCAGCGCTCGTCGCTGCTGTTGATCTCGATGGGGTCGGGGGCCGGGTGCGACGCCCAGTACCTGTTCAGCATGGACATCCTGGGCACCAACACCGGGCACTACCCGCGGCACTCCAAGAAGTACCGCGACTTCCGGGCCGAGTACCAGCGCCTCCATGCCGAGCGGGTGGCGGCCTACGGCGAGTACCGGGCCGACGTCGAGGGCGGCGCCTACCCGGCCGCCGAGCACAAGCTGCAGATCGGCGGGGCTGAACTGGCCAGGTTCATCGAGGCGCTCGACACCGGCCAAGATGGCCGCAACGATGGCGGCACGACATCGATCGGAGGAGTGCCATGGACGGAGATAGCCAAGCCGGCGCCGTGAGTCCCGGGCCGGTCTCGATGCTGGTCGAGGGCACGGTGGTGACCATGGACGCCGACCGGCGGGTCATCGCCGACGGCGCGGTGGCCGTCGCCGGCGACCGCATCGCCGAGGTGGGGGGCGCGGCCGATCTGCGGGCCCGCCACCCCGACGCCCGACGCATCGGCGGGGCCAGGCGCTATGTGATCCCCGGGTTGATCGACTGCCACAACCACATCGCCCAGGCCCTCTGCCGGGAGAGCACGGTGGAGGACTTCCCCAACATCTACCGCATCTACATCCCGGCCGAGGCCATCCAGAGCACCGACGATGTGCGGGTGAGCGCCCGGGTTGCCTTCGCCCAGCTGCTGCGGGCCGGGGTCACCACCATGACCGAGACCACCTGCACCGTGGCCCACGAGGAGCCCATCGCCGAGACCGTGATGGAGACCGGCATCCGCTGCGCGCTGGCCCGGGGCATGTGGGACCGGGAGTCCCGGCTGGCCGGCAACTACGAGCAGATCACCGAGAAGTCGTGGTACCGCGACGACCCGGCCGCACTGGCCGAAGACCTGGCCTACACCAAGGACTTCTTCGCCAAGTGGTTCGAGCGGGGCGAGGGACGGCTGCGCCCCTGGGTCCACAACCTGGGCGTTCCGTCATGCTCCGACGAGCGCTACCTGGCCACCGACGAGCTGGTCCGGGAGTGGGGCACCGGCATCATGACCCACATCAACCGCGACCGCGAGGAGATCGAGCTGAGCGTGTCGCTGTTCGGTCACCGCCCGCTGGAGCACCTGGCCTCCATCGGAGCGCTGACCGAGCGGCTGGTGGCCATCCACGCCATGCTCACCAGCGACCGCGAGATCGACCTGATGGCCGAGGCCGGGGCCAAGCTGGCCCACGCCCCGGTGGTGTGCACCGACATCATGTCGGCGGTCACCCGGGTGCCGCTGATGCGGGCCCGGGGCATCATCGTCGGGCTGGGCTGCGACACCATCATCAACGACGTGCTGAAGCTGATGCGGATCGCCCACATCATGCACAACCAGGCGGCCATGCCGCTGTTCGACCCCTACGGGTTCTCCTGCAACGACGCCTTCGAGATGGGCACCATCGACGCGGCCCGGCTGCTGCTGTGGGACGACGAGATCGGGTCGCTGGAGGCGGGCAAGGCGGCCGACATCTGCGTCATCGACGCCAACAACGTCCGGCTCACCCCGTCGACGGACCCGGTGGCCACTCTGGTGCGCTACGGGGTGGGCACCGACGCGGAGTCCACTGTCGTGGCCGGTGAGCTGGTGATGCACGAGGGCCGGCTGCTCACCATCGACGAGGAGGAGCTCATCGACGAGGCCGAGGCGTTGGGCTCCCGCATGATCGCTGAGATGGCGCCCCGCCGCTACGTGCAGCTCGGCACCAACGTCAACTACCTGTGAGACGCTCAGGGTGATGAGCCGACCATGAGCGCGGCGGAGCTGCTGGTCCGGGGGGCGACGATCCTCGACGCCGACGGTCCCCTGCGGGTGGCCGACATCCGCGCCATCGAAGGCACGATCACCGAGGTCGGCACCGGGCTGCGCCCGGGATCGGCACAGGTGGTGGATGCCGGCGGCATGGTGGCCATGCCGGGCATGATCAACGCCCACACCCACTCGACCCAGAACCTCGACCGGGGAACCACCCCCAACCTGCCGCTCGACCTGTGGCTGATGTGGGCGGTGCTCGGCAAGTGCCCCATCACCGCGGACGACCGCTACACGCTGGCCATGGCCGGTGCGCTGGAGATGCTCGAATCGGGCTGCACCGCGGTGCTCGACCACGGATGGGTCCCGCCGTGGGACTTCGAGGACTACTCGGAGGCCATCATGAGCGCCTATGACGACGCCGGGATGCGGGCCGGGCTGGCCCCCATGATCGGCGATCTCGACATCTTCGACACGATGTCGTTCGCAGGCGCCTCCCAGCCGAAGCCGGAGCCCCTCGGCGACCCGTTCGACCCGCAGGGGCTGGTCGAGTCCATGACCGGGTTCTTCGACCGCTGGCAGGGCGCCCACTCCCGGCTCACACCCATGGTGGGGCCCTCGGCCCCCCAGCGCTGCAGCCACGAGCTGATGGACGGCCTGGCCCGCCTGGCCCGCGAGCGCGGCGCGGGGTTCCACACCCATGTGCTGGAGACCAAGACCCAGATCGCCGCCAACCTCGAGCGCTACGGGCGGTCCAGCGTGTCGTACCTGGAGGACCTGGGGGTGCTGCGGGCGGGGGCGAGCCTGGCCCACTGCGTGTGGATGGACCCTGACGAGTACTCCACCGTTCGCCGCTGCGGCGCGACGATCGTGCACAACCCGGTGTCGAATCTGCGGTGCGGGTCCGGGATCCTGCCGGTGGCCGACCTGCTCGAGGGTGGAGTCAGCTTGGCGCTGGGCGCGGACGGCGCGGCCTCCAACGACAACCAGAACATGTTCGAGGCCATGAAGTTCGCCACGCTCCTGCAGACCCTGCACGGATCCCACCTGCGCTGGCCGCGAGCCCCCGCGATCTGGAGGATGTGCCTCCAGGGCGGGGCCGCCGCGCTGGGCCGGCCGTTGGGCTCGCTGCAACCGGGAAGCGCAGCCGACATCGTGCTGCTGGACACCGAGCGCCATGTGCCGGTGCACGCCGAGGGCCTGGTAACGAGTCTGGTTCTGGCCGAGCACGGAGAGTCGGTGCACACCGTGATCGTCGACGGCGAGGTGGTGGTGTCCGACGGCCGAGCAACCCGCGTGGACACCGATGCCATGGCCGCCAGGTCCCGCGACCTGCAGCGGCGCCTCCACGAGCACCTGCCGGAGCGCCAGGCCTTCTACGACCGCTACGTCGGGGTGCTCACCGAGATCCACGACTACGAGATGGCCCAGCCGGCCCCCGTGGAACGCCTGGCCCGGATCACTCCGGCCTTCGGGGCCGCCGACTAGACCGGGCGCGACGAGGGGGACACGACCATGAACGCTTCCGCCGACCCAGCCTGGGACACGACCTGGATCGACAACGAGCACCCGGCGCTGCGACGGTGCTGGCATCCGGTGGCCCGCAGCGCGGACGTCGGCGACGACCAGCCGGTGGCGGTGGACCTGCTGGGCGAGCGCTGGTGCCTGGTGCGCCTGGGCGGCGAGCTGGCCGCCCTGCGGGATCCCTGCCCCCACCGGTACTCGCCGCTCAGCGCGGGGACCATCGTGGACGACACCCTGCGGTGCGCCTACCACGGCCTCCGGTTCGCCGCCGACGGGACCTGCGTGGAGATACCGGCCGTCGATCCCGGACTGCCCATCCCGGCCCGGGCCTGCGCCACCGCGGCGGCCGGGGTGGCCGAGGCACTGGACCTGGTGTGGCTCGCGCCGGAGGACCCCATCGCCCCGCTGCCTGAGGTTCCCGAGCACCACGACCCCAGCTTCGTGAACTGCCCGCTGGAGCCGTCGGACTGGAACGCGGGGGCGGCCCAGATGGCCGACAACTTCCTCGATCTGGGCCATCTGCCGTTCGTGCACCTGGACACCTTCGGCGACGAGGACGACAAGCTGGTGCGGGACTACAGGATGGAGCGCGACGGCTGGCGCTTCACCGCCGGCCACCGCCACTTCACCAAGGCGTTGGACGACTCGATGGGTGCCGACGGGGACTACAAAGTGGTGGAGCGGGACCTGCTGTTCGTCTTCACCGCCCCCCACCACGTGTACCTGCGCATCGGCTATCCCGACATGGTGCTGACCATCAGCTTCTGCCACCAGCCGGTCGACGCGGCCACCACCCGGCTCTACTGCACCGACTACCGCAACGACATTCCCGACGAGCCCGGCGCGATCGCCGAGGCGGTGGCCTTCCAGCAGGCGGTGGCCGCGGAGGACAAGGTGCTGCTGCAGCGCATCGGCACCAAGGCGGTCCCGCTGGTGCCGGCGCTCGAGTACCACTCCAAGGCCGACCGCATCACCCTGGAGATGCGCCGGATGCTGGCCGACCTGGTGGCCGAAGCGGCCGCCCCATAGCCCCCGGCCGGAAACCGGCCTTGGGGTGATGCTCAGCCGGCCGGAATCCAGCGCTTCGCCGTTCGCCGCGGCGGCGACGTGTGCAGCCGCAACTGCGTGAGGCCGGCTAGCACGCCATTGGTGCGTTGTCAGTCGCAGTATTTCGTGATGCCGTACTCGCAGCGCCAGCGGTTCTTCATGGCCTCGAGATCCTCTCGGCTGCGTTGGCCGTTCTGGACTTCTTGTTGTGCTTTGGCGATGTCGTTGAGGCTGACAGGGCCGCTGTCTTCCTCTTCCTCAGACTCCTGCTCAGGCTCCGACTCCGGCTCCTGCGTGGGCTCCGGCTCCGGCTGGGGTTGGGGCTCCGGCAGGGGTTCGGGCTCGGACCCCTGTTGGGGCTGGGGCTGCGGCTCCGGTCCGGGCTCGGGCTCGAGATACTGCGGCTCGGGCGCCACAACGTTGACAGTCCTGGCCTGGGGGGTGGCCGGGACGCCGCGGGCATCGGCCACCTGGTAGTAGATGATGTAGGCCCCCTCCCGGGTGGTGTCCACCGTCCCGGTGACCGTGACGCTGCCGGTTAGGTCGTTGCCGTCGGCGTCGGTCGCCGTGTAGCCGGGATCGGTCCAGGCCGAGTTGAGCGGCACGTCCACCACAAGCGAGCCCAGCAGCGTGATGACCGGCAGCCCCGGCGACTCGGCGAGCAACCAGCCCCGACACTGCCACGCCAAGGCCACTCAACAAGGTAAAGGGGGAGATGGCGGGTATGGCCGCCCTCAACAGGCGGCGTACCCTGCCGCCGCCGGTGCGGGGGTTCGTCAGGAAAGCCGGTACGCGCATGCGAATGTCCCTTCTGGATGGGTACCGGGCAGTTCGACCTCGTCCGACCTCCCGGATGTCTACCGGGTGACATTACCCGCTATTTCGTAGGACAGACATAGAAATCAACCTTTTCTCAAATAAAATTTCATATATTATTCGCCAATCCCAGCAGGCCCCCACCGCCCGGAAAGGAACTGGGGCACCCTCAGGGCCAGTGGGGGCCTGGGTAGGGGTCGGGGTTGCGTTGCGCCCATTGGTGCAGGCGCCGGGCGAGGTGGTGGCCCAGCGCGCCTCCGTGGGGATGGTCGGCCTTGCGCACCATGACCACGGGCACGCACGGCTGCTCATTGGCGAGGCGCTGCGCGACGATCGCCGCGAAATCGGAGGCGTTCTCGGTCACCACGACCCTGTCCTGGGCGAGAGCCTCGGCGTAGACGCTCTCATCGGGCTCGCCCGACAGACCCGCGTCGGCGACGCTGAGGGCGTCGTGGCCCGACGCGTTCAACTCTCCGGCGACGGCCGGCGGCAGCATCTCATCGATGAGCCATTTCACGAGGACAGCAGAGCCTCACGTCGCTGCGCCCGGCGCCGGACCTGCTCGGCCGCTCTCTCGTCCTCGTCGATGCGGGCGTCGACCTCCTCGGGGAAGGCGCTGTAGAAGTCCGCCGCCAGCCTGACGAGGCCGACCGCCAGACCGAGATCCTCCGCGAGGCGCTCGACGCGCTCCATGCCCCGGCCCGGCCAGTGCCGCAGGTCGCGGATCACCTCCCATACGTCGGGGCCGCCGACAAGCCCGGCACGGCGGCCGCTGGGGCCGGACCGGTAGACGACGCCCGGGAACTGGCGCGCCTTGAGCCCCTCATCGAGCAGCGACGACACCAGCGAGGTGACCGACGTCGAGGCCGCCCGGCTCTCGGCTTCGATGCGTTCCAGCAACTCGTCGTCGAGACGGAACGAGGTAGGACGGGGCATGGCTCACCACTTTCGGACTCCGGCAGCGACCGCTTCAAGCTACATGCTACTACACAGCACTACAACAAGGCCGCGGCAATACGGCGGGGCTGCCAGTACCTCAACCTCACCCAAGGCGGAGCCTCACCCAAGGTGGCCGGCCGGTCTGCGACACGGCACCGGCCGGCTTGCCGGCGGTGTTTCGGGAGCCGGCTAGGCGCGGGGGAAGGCCACGGTGCGCTCGCCGCTGTGGCAGACTTCGACACCTGAGCCGATACCGAACCGGGGGGCCCCGGTGGCCCGGCAGCGCAACACTCCGCCGCCGGCATCGCGGACGTAGTACAGGGTGTCGTGGCCGAAGAACTCGATGTGGTCGACGGTGCCCGAGCTGCCCTCGGTCAGCGCGAGCTCCTCGGGCCGCAGCAGCACGTCCACCTCGCCATGGATCGGCGACTGGAGCTTCATGGGCCCCATGGCGGTGTAGGCGATATCGCCCTCGGCCCGGCCGGCAACGGTGTCGGCCTCGCCCACGAAGCCGGCCAGCCAGCGGTCCGCAGGCTGCTCGTAGAGCACCGAGGGGGCAGCCTGCTGGATGACGGCGCCGTCACGCATCACGGCCACCTCGTCGCCGAGCACGAAGGCCTCGTCCTGGTCGTGGGTGACGAACACGCAGGTGACCTCCAGCTCCCGCAGCAGGGCGGCCACCTCGGCGCGGACCTCCACCCTCAGGGTGGTGTCGAGGCTCGAGAAGGGCTCGTCGAGCAGCAGCACCGACGGCTGCGGGGCCAGCGCCCGGGCCAGCGCCACCCGCTGCTGCTGACCGCCCGACAGCGAGCCGGGCAGCCGGTCGGCCAGTTCGGGAATGCCGACCAAGTCCAGGAGGTCGCGCACCCGGCGCGACGCCGGCCGGGGCAGGACCCGGCTGCGGGGCCGCTCCGAGCGGGGCAGCCCGAAGGCCACGTTGGCGGCCACGGTGAGATGCGGGAACAGCGACCAGTCCTGGAACACCATCCCGACGCCCCGCTTGTCGGCGGCCACATGCACCATGTGAGGTGAGCTTCCGCTGCGTGAGATTCCGTTGCCGGCCGTGCCGTTCTTCGGCTCGGCGGGCCCCGACATCAGCTTGCCGCCTATGAAGACATGCCCGGACTCGAGCCGCTGAAGCCCGGCCAGCACCCTCAGCAGGGTCGTCTTGCCGCATCCACTCGGACCGAGCAGGGCCAGCGTGCGGCCGGCTTCAGTCGTGATGGTGGCGCTGCGGAGGACCGGTGCCCCCCCGAGGGTGACGCTGACATCGTTGGCGACGATCCAACGGCCTCGTCGTTGCGGCACCTCCGCGGTCGCAGCCTCCGAGGATCGAGCCTCCGGCGTGACCGGCGCCGCAGCGCTATCAAGCATGCCTTATACCCTAATGCCGGTATCCCTCACCGCGTCAACCCTAGATGTCCTGACGGCCGGGGGCTCAGGATGCTTGACTCAGCGAGCGCGACGCTCTCAGGCCGCCGCGTACGGCTGGACCAGCACGTCGGGCAGCGGCTCGGCATGCACCACCGTCACCCGCCGGGTGGCGCGGGTGAGGGCGACGTAGAGCGAGCGGACCCCCTGGCACTCCTCGGCCACTATGCGGGCCGGCTCGACCACTACCGCGGCGTCGACCTCCAGGCCCTTGACCAGGCGAACCGGCACCAGCGTCACCGGCTGCTCGAGGCCGGACCGGCCGGGCCCACCGAATGCGACGGACCGGTCCTTCAACTCGATCCGGAGGGGCTCATGGAGCGAGTCGGGCACGATCACGGCCACATTGCCCTCACCGACCTCGCCCTGCTCCTCGGCGATCACCCCGGCCAGAGTCTCGCCCAGCGCAGCCACTTCACGTCCGGAGGGACGGCCCAGCGCCGGCCCGCTCCCCGCGGCCGCGGCGCCGCAGGCCACTATCCGGGGGGCGTCTCCGGTGGTCCTCACCGTGGAGGGAGGCACCGCTCCGGGCGCAGCGTAGGGAAGCACCCGGTTGGCCAGCGCCATGGCGGGAGCGGGGATCCGGTAGCCGAGCGTGAGCTCCACCTGCCGGGCCGGGCGGCGGTCGGGCAGGCCCTCCAGGACCGACTCCCAGCCGTCGTGGGCCCAGGACCCGGTGGCCTGCGCGATGTCGCCCACCACCGTCATCGAGCCGTTGAGGCTGCGCCGGGCGATCATCCGGAGCTCCATCGGCGACAGGTCCTGAGCCTCGTCCAGCACTATGTGGCCGTAGGTCAGGACGGCGTCCTCCTCCCGGTGCCCGGGCCGGTATCCCAGCAGCGCCCGGGCCTCGTCCAGCACCGGCGCGTCCTGGAACGACCACGTCACCTCGGAGGCGTGCCCGGCCCGGGGCCGGTGCAGCAGTTCTATCTCGTCGTCGCTGAGCCGGCCGCCGGCCGCGGAGCGCAGCAGCGCCTTCGACCCGTACAGATCGTTCACCAGATGGGCCGGCGTGAGCACCGGCCACATCCACTCCAGAGCCTCACGCACCTCGATCCGATTCGAGATGCTGTCGCGAACCTCGGCCGGGTCGACGCGCTGGCGCCCGCTGGCGGCCAGGGCCGCGAAGAACGCCTCCTCCACCACCCGGCGCCCGGCGTTGTGCTTGCGGGTCCTCCGGGACGCGCCGGCCACGATCTCGGCCGACTGCTCCACGGTGAGTCTCAGCCGTTGCAGCTCGTAGCCGACGGTCAGGTCGTGCCGCAACCGGCGCCGGCGGTCGCGCACGGCCCGGCGCACCACCCCGGCCATGCGGGGATCGCCCTTGATGCGGCCGACGGCCTCGTTGTCGAGGCCCGCGACCCGCACCGCGGGGCTGAGCAGGTCCGCCAGCACGGCCTGCTCGACGCCGGCCTCCCCCAGCGACGGCAGCACCTGCTCGATGTAGGCGAGGAAGAGCCGGTTCGGTCCGACCACCAGCACTCCCTGGCTCTCCAGGGGGAACCGATGGGTGTACAGCAGGTAGGCGGCGCGGTGCAGGGCCACCACCGTCTTGCCGGTGCCGGGGCCTCCCTGCACCACCAGGACGCCCGGCATGTCGGCCCGGATCACCCGGTCCTGCTCACCCTGGATGGTGGCCACGATGTCGCTGAGGCGACCGGTGCGGGCCGCCTCCAGCGAGGCGATCAGGGCGCCCGAGCCCGACCGTCCGTCGAGACGGCCGTCACCCTGCGGTCCGGCGACGCCGTCGAAGTCCCGGTCGGCGAGATCGAGGCCGATGGCGGCCTTGTCGCCGAAGAACTCATCCTCGATTCCCAGCAGGGTGCTGCCCCGGGAGGCAAAGTGCCGGCGACGCTCCAGGCCGAGGGGCTCGCGGCCGGTGGCGCGGTAGAAGGGCTCGGCCACCGGCGCCCGCCAGTCCACCAGGATCGGGTCGTGATCGGAGTCCCACAGGCCTACCCGTCCGATGTAGAACCGCTCACCGGTTCCCGCCGGGTCGATGCGACCGAACACGAGCGACCGGTCCCCGATGTTGAGCTTGGTCAGCCGGGCGAGGGTGGCCTCCAGCATGGCCTCGCGCTCGAAGCGGGCCTGGGTGGTGCCGCCCCGGCCGGTGCGGAACACCGACGTGGCCATGGTGGCCCGCTCCCGGGCCGTGTCCAGGCAGGCATGGGCCAGATCGAAGTAGGCCTGCTCGGCTTCTAGGTCGGGATGGCGGCTGGTCAAGGCTGAACCCGGGGCTTGGTTGCCGGGTCTGCCAGAGAACGGCGGGCCGCTCCGAGACGGATCCGGCATTCGGGGGAACTGTTGATGTTATCCCCTTGGAGGCCGAGCGGGTGGGCAAGCGAATCCGGCCCATACGGGCGAGGCCGTGGCCCGAGCGGCCCGTGAGCGAAGCGAACAAGAGCGGGAATGACTCCGCCGCGACAACAGCAGACTCGCACCTGCTTGCGCTCCCTCTTATCGTGGGCTGCATGGACTCGAGCGATCCGGCGCAGGCGGGCGGAGTCACCGACGCCGAAGCAACCGCAGAAGGTGACGCACGCGGTCCCGCTGAGAACACCTCGGGCGACCAGGTCTCGGTGGGGTTGGTCTTCAGTGCGGGTGGCGCGGCTGCCGAGGCGTGGCACGCGGGCGTGGTCGGGGCCCTTCACCAGGTCACGGGATGGGACGCCCGCAGGGCTGAGCTCATTCTGGGTACCTCGGCCGGGGCCATTACCGGGCTCTGTCTCCGGGCCGGCATCCCACCCGCCGATCTATACGCCCACCGGTGCGGCAAGCCCGTCAGCGATGAAGGGCAAGCCATCATCGATCGGGTCGTCACTCCATACCGCGAGGGTCGCAGCGAGCGCGACTGGAGCGAGCAAGGACCCCAGTCGCCGACGCTGGTGGCGAGGTCTCTGTGGCCCCCGTGGCAAGCCCGTCCGCTGCATGCCGCAGTAGGGCTGCTGCCGCGGGGCACCCGCACCACCGGGGCCCTCCAGCAGCGGATGGCGGAGCTGCATCCTGAGCAGTGGCCCGCGGAGCGGTTCTGGGTCCCGGCCGTTCGACTCTCCGACGGCGAGCGAGTGGTGTTCGGGCGCGACGATCTGCAGGCCACGGCGGCGGAGGCGGTGCGGGCCAGTTGCGCGGTGCCGGCCCTGTTCGAGCCGGTCACCGTTGACGGGCGGCGCTACATCGACGGCGGCCTGCACTCCTACACCAACGCCGACCTGATGGGGCCGCCCGCCTTCGACCTGGTCGTCGTGTCTTCACCGATGAGCGGCACCGCGGGATGGTCGACGGTCCGCGGCTCCCTGTCGGACGCTTGGACGAGCGCCCGATCCGGCGTCGGGCTGGCCGAGCCCAAACCGCCCAGTCCCCAGGCCGCCGGTCAGGCCTGGTGGTCGGAGGCGCTGGAACTGGCGTGGGACGACGGCAGGGCCATGCGGGCGGCGCGGCGGCAGTGGGTCGACGACAAGCTCCGCGAGGAGGTGGACGGGCTGCGCCGCAGGGGCACTGCCGTGCTCGTGGTGGAGCCCGACGCCGACGGGGTGGAACTGGTGGACACGGGAAGCGGCGAGGACGTCGATCGCACCGGCCACGGCTCCGAGAAGGCCGACCACGACGATCCCATGTGGGTCTGGCGAGCCGGGATGGCCGCTGCCGCGGATCGGACCGTGCGCAGCCTGCTGGCGGACCGCGACAACCGGCGCCTCGCCGGCCTGCTGCGCCGGGCCGCAAGCTGAAATTGCCTGTATATCGCGAATTATTGTCGATATGACAGGAAAACGCGATATACAGGATCGCTTCGACGGCAGCGACTTCGTGCGGGCCTGCCGCTGCCGGCCCCATGAGCGGGTCCCGGTGTGGTTCATGCGCCAGGCCGGCCGGTCCCTTCCCGAGTACCGGGCCGTGCGCGGCCCCGGTTCGATACTCGACGCCATCGCCGACCCCGACCGGGCCGCGGAGATCACCCTTCAGCCGGTGCGCCGCTACGGGGTGGACGCGGCCATCCTGTTCAGCGACATCGTCGTGCCGGCCCATGCCGTCGGCTTCGGTGTCGATGTCGTGCCGGGCACGGGGCCGGTCATCGAGCGTCCCTTCGCGGCCCGCGGCGACCTGGAGCGCCTGCGCCCCCTCGATCCCGGCTCGGACACGCCGTATGTGATCGAGACCGTCCGCCGCGCCGTCGAGATGCTGGACGTGCCGCTCATCGGGTTCGCAGGGGCCCCGTTCACCGTGGCTTCGTACCTCGTTGAGGGAGGCCCGTCCCGCCACCATGAGCGGACCAAGTCCCTCATGGTCGGCAACGAGGCGCTGTGGCATGAGCTCATGGACCGCCTCGCCGACCTCGCCATCGCCTCGCTGCTGGCTCAGGTGGAGGCGGGAGCGGCCGCGGTGCAGCTCTTCGACAGCTGGGCGGGGGCACTGTCGCCCGATCAGTACCGGCGGGGAGTCGCCCCGCACTCCGCCCGGGTACTGGATGCAGTGGGGGCCACCGGAGTCCCGCGGGTCCATTTCGGGGTCGGCACGGGCGAGATTCTCGACCAGATGGCCGGCTGCGGCCCCGAGGTGGTCGGTGTTGACTTCCGCGTGCCCATCGACGCGGCCCGGCAACGGGTCGGCCCGGGCCGTGCACTGCAGGGAAACCTGGACCCCGCGGTAGTGCTGGCCGGCGAGTCGGCGGCCTGTGACGCTGCCCGCGCCGTGCTGGCCTCCAACGGCGGGCATCCCGGCTTCATCTTCAACCTGGGCCACGGAGTCCTGCCCGGCAGCGATCCCGATGTGCTGGCCCGCGTCGTGCAGGTGGTGCACGACGAGGGCCAGGTGCGATGCGAGTGACCGGCCGGGTGGCGCGCCCGTGACTGGCCGGGTGGCGTGCCGGTGACCGGCCGGGTGGCGCGCCCGTGACTGGCCGGGTGGCGTGCCGGTGACCGGCCGGGTGGCGCGCCCGTGACTGGCCGGGTGGCGCGCCGGTGACCGGCCGGGTGGCCGTCGTCGGCGCGGGCATCACCGGGCTGGCCGCGGCGTACGCACTCCAGCGCGCCGGAATCGGGGCGGTAGTGCTGGAGGCCGGCGACCGGCCCGGAGGGAAGATCGACAGTGCACCGGTCGGCTGCCTGACGGTCGACGTGGGACCAGACGGATTCGTGGCCCGCGACCCCGTCGCCGCCGATCTGTGCCGCCGGGTCGACCTCGGCCGGGATCTGGTCGAGCCCGCCTCGAGCGGAGCCTTCGTATGGGTGGACGGGTGCCTGCGGCCGCTTCCGGCCCGCTCCGTGCTCGGACTCCCGTGGACGACCGACGGGTTGAGGGGTGCCGGCATCGTCTCAGACGATGGCGTGGACGCGCTCGCCCGCGGCCTGGCCCACGACGCCGACCCGCTGCCCGGCGACGCCTCGGTGGGCGAGGCACTGCGTCCACGGGTCGGCGACGAGGTGTTCGAGCACCTCATCGACCCCCTGCTGGGCGGCATCAACGCCGGATCGGCCGACCAGATGAGCATCGAGGCCTGCGCACCGCCCCTGTACGAGGCCGCCCGCCGGGGAGGGCCGCTCGGTCCGGCCCTGCAGGAGATTGCCGCCCGCCAGGGCCGGGATCACGATCCAGAAGCGCCGGCACCGGTGTTCCAGAGCGTGCGCGGCGGCGTGACCCGAATGGTCGACGCCCTCGCGGCCGGACTGGGCGACGCGGTGAGGCTGTCCACGCCGGTGCAGTCGGTGGACCCGGCACCGTCCCGCGGCGACGGTCGCTGGAGGGTGGCGACATCGAACGGTCCCCTGGACGCCGACGGGGTGATCCTGACCTGCCCCGCCTGGGAGTCGGCTCGCCTGCTGGATCCGCTCGTGCCCGACGCGGCCGGGATCCTCGGCGAGATCGAGTACTCCGACGTCGTGCTGGTCGTGTTCGTTCTGCAGGACGACCGTCTGGCCCGCCCCCTCGACGGCAGCGGCTTCCTGGTTCCCCGCGGCCAGGGGCTGCTCACCACCGCATGCTCCTGGGCGTCCGCGAAGTGGCGGCACTACGACCATGAGGGTCTGGCCGTGCTGCGGGTGTCGGCCGGGCGGACCGACGACCGGCGCTGGCTGGACCTCAGCGAGGACGAGTTGGTCGGCGCCCTCGCCGGCGAGCTCGCCGAGACCGGGATGGTCTCACCCTCCGACGCAGCTCAGGGCCGTTTCGAGGCCCGGGTCACGCCCTGGCCCCGCTCCCTGCCGCAGTACCGGCCCGGACATCTGCAGCGGATCGCCTCGGTAGACGCCGCCCTGGCCACCGAGACGCCGGGGCTCGCCGCCACCGGTGCGGCCTTCCGGGGCGTGGGCCTGCCGGCCTGCATCCGGGGGGCGCTAGAGGCGGTAACGGCTGTAGCGAGGGCCGTGCTGTGATAGACGAACCGTCCGTGGATCCGAACACCCCCGGCGACCCCGGTCAAACAGAGCCCGTGATGGCACCGCTCGTGGCCCCCGACACCGGCCCGGCCCGGGAGTGGGCCGAGGCCAGCCCGCCCCTCGTCACCGTCCATCCCGACGACCTGCCCGAAGGCGACAGCCACCTCAGCGTGACCCGCACGTTCTGCTTCGCCGACCTCTGCGGCTTCACCGGCTACACCCGCTCCCACGGGCCCCATGAGGCGGTGGCGATGCTCGGCGAGTTCCGCCGGGTCACCCGGAGTGTGGCCGCCAAGCGAGGGGTGCGGGTGGCGAAATGGCTGGGCGACGGCGCCATGCTCGTGTCCACGAGCGCCGCAGCCGCGCTGTCCCTCGGCGCCCACCTCATCCACTACTTCGCCAGCCGGGGTGTGCAGATCCGGGTGGGCGCGGCCACTGGACAGGCCCTGCTCTTCGAGGGCGACGACTACGTGGGCGAGCCCGTGAACCTGGCCGCCAAGCTGTGCGCGGCCGCCCCGCCCGGTGAGATGTACAGCGTCACCGACGATCTCGAGCTGCCCGACTGGGTGGCCTGCATCGGCGATGTCACGGTGCAGATCCGCGGGGTTGGACCGGTGGCGGGCGTGCACCGGCTCCTGCCCCTCGGGCTCGCCGATGAGCGCGGCAAGGACGTGGACAGGCTCGACGACGAACTCAGCCAGCTCAACGACGAACTCAACCAGCTCAGCGACGAACTCGACCACGACCTCAACGAACTCAGCCAGGAGCTCGACGAGTTCGGGTCCGGTGGCACGAGCCCGAGTGACGGCTGAGTGGCCGCTGGTCAAGTGACACCACTGGCGAGAGGTTGAGCCCGGTGGCGGCACAGGCGAAGCAGGGCCGGGGCCGCACCCCGGACCGCGGGAGCCCATCGGTGCTGAGCCTGGGAAAGCCCTGGATCCGCGGCGTCGCGGCCGGGCTGCTGCTGGCCGCTTCGCTGCCGCCCTGGGGCTTCTGGCCCCTGGCCGTCGTCGGCATGGCTCTGTGGGTCGAGCTGCTGACCGGGGCCGGCCCCTGGCGCCGGGCGGGACTGTCGGCGCTGGTGAGTGTCAGCTGGCTGGGTCCGGCGACGGTCTGGATGGCGGACCTGACGCTGGTCGGCTGGCCGCTGGCAGTGATCGGGTTCGCGGCGATGCACGCCGTGGCCGGCGCGCTCGTGCCGCCCGACCACCGGCGCCGGGCCGCCTTCCCGGCTGCGTTCGCGCTGGCTGAACTGCTGCGATGGACCTGGCCCTTCGGCGGCGTGCCGCTGGCGACGATGGCCATGGCGCAGGTGTCCAGCCCGCTCGGACCGGCGGCCCGGATCGGCGGCCCGCTGTTGCTGACCGCGCTGACCGCGGTGGGCGGGGTCACGCTGGCCGCCGTCCTGGCCGCCCGCCTCCGGCCGGCGGCGGTGGGCGCGGCCCTGCTGGTGGCGGCCTGGCTGGCGGCCTTCGCGGCTCCCGGCTCAGAACCGGTCGACGTCGACGGCACCCCCGACGACGACGCCGGAATCACCGTCGCCGCGGTGCAGGGCGGTGGGCCCCAGAACACCAGAGCCGACGTGTGCGAGCAGCGCGCCGTCTTCGAGCGCCACCTCAACACGACCCTCCAGCAGGTGTCCACGCCGGTGGATCTGGTGGTCTGGCCCGAGGACGTGGTCCATCCCAGCCCGGACACAGCCGTGACGCCGGCGCGCTGCGACCAGCCGCTGCTGACCGACAGCGAGGCCCGGACCGCGCTGTCGGATCTGGCCCGCGACCTCGACACGGTGCTCGTCGTGGGCTTCTTCGAGCGCACCGCCGACCGTGAGGCCAATCGCAACTACACGGCCGCCTACAACTCGCAAGGAGTGCCGGTCGACACCTACGACAAGGTCCAGCTCGTGCCCTTCGGCGAGTACGTGCCGCTGCGCTCCAGCGCCGAGCGCTTCAGCGACGAGCTGCCGGCGCGGGACGTCAGGCCGGGACCCTCCGACGAGCCCGCCGTCCTCGACACGCCGCTGGGACCGCTGGGCGTGGCCATTTCCTGGGAGATCTTCTTCGACCACCGGGCCCGCAGCGCGGTCGGCGACGACGGCGGCCGGGTGCTTCTCAACCCCACCAACGGCTCCAGCTACTGGCTGACGGTGGTCCAGACCCAGCAGATCGCGTCCAGCCGCCTGAGGGCCATCGAGACCGACCGATGGGTGGTCCAGGCCGCGCCCACCGGATTCACCGCGGTGATCACGCCCGAGGGCGACGTGATCGAGCGAACCGGGATCTCCGAGAGCAGAGTGGTCCAGACGACGGTTGAGCTGCGCCAGGGCGATACGCTCGCGGTCCGGTTGGGGGCATGGCCTGTGGCCGTCGCCGCAGTGCTGACGCTCTCGCTGGCGCTCGGCCTCGGGCGTGTGTTGACGAGATTCAGGCCAGGGAGAAAGCTCTAGCTCCATGCCCGCCCCAGCGGACCACAATGCGACGCCGCGCCCAGCCGATGCCCTGGGCCCGGACGCACCCCTGCGGGTGGATGCACCTCCGGACCCGGACGCACCCCTGCGGGTGGATGCACCTCCGGACCCGGGCGCACCCCTGCGGGTGGCCATGCTGTCGTACCGGGGCAAGCCCCACGTGGGCGGGCAGGGCGTGTATGTGAGCCGGCTGTCGGCCGCACTCACCGACCTCGGCCACCGCGTCGTGGTGCTCGGCGGCCCCCCGTACCCGGAGCTCGACGACCGGGTCCCGCTGGTGAGGCTCGGCGGTCTCGACATCTGGGCCCCGCCGCACCCCATGCGCAAGCCCCGAGCCTGGGAGTTGAAGGACTGGATCGACATCGCCGAGCACGTCTCCTTCGTCACCGGCAACTTCAGCGAGCCCATGGCCTTCAGCCTGCGGGCCTGGCGGCACCTGCGCACCAGGAGGGCCCACTTCGACGTGGTGCACGACAACCAGACCCTCGGCTGGGGGATCCTGGCCATGCAGCGTCAGGGATGGCCGCTGCTGGAGACGATCCACCACCCGATCACGGTGGACCGGCGCCTGGAGCTGGCCCACGCCCTCACGCTGCGCGACCAGATCGGCAAGCGCCGCTGGTACGCGTTCACGAAGATGCAGACCCGGGTGGCCAAGCGGCTGCCCAGGGTGCTGACGGTGTCGGAGTCGTCCAAGCGCGACATCGTCGCCGACCACGGGGTGAAGCCGGAGCGCATCCACGTGGTGCCGGTCGGGGTGGACCCGGAGATGTTCTCGCCCCTGCCGGAGATCGCCCGGGTGCCGGGCCGGCTGATCACCACCGCCAGCGCCGACGTCACCATGAAGGGGCTCAGCTTCCTGCTGGAGGCGGTGGCCAAGCTGCGCACCGAGCGCCACGTGGAGCTGACCATCATCGGCAAGGCGAAGAGCGACTCCGCGGCCAGCCGGACTATCTCGGAACTGGGGCTGGCCGACGCGATCACGTTCGTGTCGGGAGTGTCGGACCGCCGCATCGTGGAGTTGTACGCCGAGGCCGAGCTGGCCGTGGTGCCCTCCCTGTACGAGGGCTTCTCGCTGCCGGCCATCGAGGCCATGTCGTGCGGGGTGCCGCTGGTGGCCACCACCGGCGGCGCGCTGCCCGAGGTGGCCGGCACGCACGGCGAGACCTGCTTCCTGACCGAGCCCGGCGACGCCCAGGCCCTGGCCGCCGTGATCCAGGACGCGCTCGACAGTCCCGAGGCTCGGGCCCGGGTGGGGCGGGCCGGCCGCCAGCGCGTGGTCAAACAGTGGTCCTGGCGCCATACCGCGCAACGGACCGTCGAGCAGTACCGGGCCGTGCTGGAGGAGTCGGCCCGCTGATGCTCACCGTCGACTACGGCCGTCTCGACCTGCGGGCCGGTGAGCGCCTGCTCGACTTGGGCTGCGGCTTCGGTCGCCACTCCTACGAGGCTCTCAAGCGCGGCGCCGAGGTGGTGGCCTGCGACCTGGCCCGCCCCGAGGTGGAGCAGGTCCGCGACCTGGCCCGGCTGCTGGTGGCCGAGGGCGAGGTCGGCGAGTCGGTGATGGCCGCGCCGGTGCAGGGCGACGCAGTGGAACTGCCCTTCGACGACGACTCGTTCGACCGGGTCATCGCGTCGGAGGTGCTCGAGCACGTCGGCGACGACGAGTCGGCCTTCGCCGAGCTGGCCCGGGTGCTGCGCCCGGGCGGCCGCCTGGCCGTGACCATCCCGGCGTGGCTGCCGGAGACCGTGTGCTGGAAGCTGTCGAGCGACTACCACGCTCCCGCGGTCCCGGGCGGCCATGTGCGCATCTACCGGCTGCGGGACGTGCGACACAAGCTGGCCTCTGCGGGGCTGCAGCCGGGCCGCTGGCACCGGGCCCACGCCCTCCACACGCCTTACTGGTGGCTGCGGTGCGCGGTGGGACCCAACCGCGAGGTCGCGGAGAGTCGGCTGGTCGGCACCTACCACCGGGTGCTCGAATGGGACATTGTGAAGCGGCCGCTCGTTACCGCGGCTACGGAGCGACTGCTCAACCCGCTTCTGGGCAAGAGCCTCGTCGTGTACGCCGACAAGCCGGAAAGGGTGCCGGCCTCGGCACCGGCGAGCGCACCATTGGAGTCGACCCGTGCCGCCTGACCCGAACCGCCGCCCGCACCGGACTCCGACGGTGGCCGGAATCCTGTCCCGGGCGGACGCGGACCAGACCGCGGAGACGATCGCGGCCCGCCAGCTGCCCAGCGGCATGATCCCGCGTTTCGACGGCGGCGTCGCCGATCCCTGGAACCATGTCGAGGCGGCCATGGCCCTGGCGGTGACCGGACGCCGCCAGGAAGCCGAGGCCGCCTACCAGTGGCTGGCTCGCATCCAGCGTCCCGACGGATCCTGGCACCAGTACTACACCGCCGACGGCGTCGACCAGGACAAGCTCGACGCCAACACGGTCGCCTACGTCGCCACCGGCGTGTGGCATCACTGGCTGTGCTTCGGCGACTCCGGGTTCCTGGACGAGATGTGGCCGGTTGCGCAGCGGGCCCTCGACTTCGTCCTGGGCCTGCAGACGCCCCGGGGCGAGATCCTGTGGGCCCGCCACGCCGACGGCACGCCCTGGCCCTTCGCCCTGCTCACCGGGTCGTCGTCGATCAGCCATGCCTTGCGGTGCGGTCTGGCCATCGCCCACGCGGTGGGCCAGGAGCGTCCCAGCTGGGAGCTGGCCCTGGCCCGGCTGGTCCACACCATCCGCCACTCCGGCCATGAGGCGTTCGCTCCCAAGGACCGCTTCGCCATGGACTGGTACTACCCGGTGCTCACCGGGGTGCTGACCGGGTCCGAGGCCCGGGCCCGGCTGGCGTTGAGGCGCAGGGTCTTCGTCCATGAGGGCGAGGGAGTGCTCTGCGTGAGCAACCAGGACTGGGTGACCACCGCCGAGACCTGCGAATGCGCGATGGCCTACCTGGCTGCCGGCGACCGGGCTGCGGCCCTGACCCTGTTCGAGTGGGCCCAGCGCCTGCGCGAGCCCGACGGCAGCTACCTGACCGGGCGGGCCTTCCCCGCCAATGTGAGCTATCCCGGCCGGGAGTGCACCACCTACTCGGCGGCCGCGATGCTGCTGGCCGCCGACGCCCTGGCCGGCGACAGCCCGACCTCAGGCCTCTTCGTCGACATCGACTCGCTGCCCGCGCCCCTCGACCTCGATCCCCTGGAGGAGCCCGCCCGCGACTAGCCGCCCGCCGACAGGGTTGAACCGGCCTCTAGGGTCTAGGTCCATGTGGCACGAGCGGCGGCTGCTGATCGACGGCGAGCTGGTGGAGGCGGCCGGCGGGGCGACGTTCCCAACCGTCAACCCGGCCACCGAGGAGGTGCTGGGCACCGCGGCCGACGCCGGGCCGGAGGAGGCCGAGGCTGCGGTGGCCGCGGCCCGGCGGGCCTTCGACTCCACCGACTGGTCCCGCGACCACGGCTTCCGGGCCCATTGCCTGGGCCAGCTCCATGAGGCGCTGGCCGGCCACATGGAGGAGATGCGGTCCATCACCGTGGCCGAGGCGGGCGCGCCGATCATGCTCACCCGGGGCGGGCCGCAGCTGGAGGCCCCGGTGGAGATGCTGCGCTGGCATGCCGACCTGCTCGACTCCTACTCCTGGACCGAGGACCTCGGCGTGGCCGAGTCGGTGTACGGCTCGCACCGGCGCTGGATCGAACGGGAGGCGGCCGGGGTGGTGGGGGCCATCACCCCCTACAACTTCCCCACCCAGATCAACCTGGCCAAGCTGGCCCCGGCGCTGGCCGCCGGCTGCACGGTGGTGCTCAAGGGGGCGCCCGACACGCCCTGGTCGGCGCTGGCCCTGGGCCGGCTGATCGCCGAGCACACCGACATCCCGGCCGGGGTGGTGAACGTCCTGTCGTCGTCGAGTGCCGCGGTAGGCGAGGCCCTGACCACGCATCCGGGCGTGGACATGGTCAGCTTCACCGGCTCGACCGCGGTGGGACGGCGGGTGATGGCCGCAGCGTCGGCCACCGTCAAGAAGGTGTTCCTGGAACTGGGCGGCAAGAGCGCCTACGTGGTGCTCGACGACGCCGACATGGCCACCGTGGGGTTGATGGCCGCGGCCATGGTGTGCACCCACGCCGGCCAGGGCTGCGCCATCACCACCCGTCTGGTGGTGCCGTCCGCCATGCACGACGCGGTGGTGGACGCGGTGGGGGCCACCCTCGACGGGATGCCCTACGGCGACCCGAACGACGAGTCGCACCTGATGGGGCCGCTGATCAGCGAGCGGCAGCGGGCCAGGGTGGAGGGCCTGGTGGCTACGGCGCAGTCCGAGGGAGCGACGGTGGTGCGGGGCGGACGTAGGCCCGAGCACCTGCCCCGGGGCTTCTACTACGAACCGACCGTGCTGGTCGGGGTGGGCGAGGACGCCACCATCGCCCAGCAGGAGGTGTTCGGGCCGGTGCTGTCGGTTATCGCCTACGACGGGGGTGACGACGAGGCGGTGCGGATCGCCAACAACTCCGAGTTCGGCCTGTCGGGCGCGGTGGCCGGCGCCGATTCCGAGCGGGCCCGGGCCGTGGCCCGGCGCATCCGGACCGGGACGGTGAGCGTGAACGGCGGCGTGTACTACGGACCCGACGCCCCCTTCGGCGGCTACAAGCAGTCCGGCATCGGCCGGGAGATGGGGGTGGCCGGATTCGAGGAGTTCCTGGAGATCAAGACCCTGGCCGAGCCCGCGCCGGGATGAACGGCATGACCGTACTTCTGGCACTGGCAGGCGTCCTGGTGGGCGTTCTGGTCGGAGGGCTGCCCGGTCTGCTGGCAGGAGCGGCCATCGGCTTCCTGCTGGGCCAACAGCTGGATCTGCGCAAGCAGCTCAACAAGGTCGAGGAGACCCAGAACCGTTTCGACGAGCTCCAGTCCTGGGCCACCGAGATGAAGGCCTGGGCCCAGCAGACCCACGCCTGGCTCACGAGACTCGGACCCTCCGCCCCACCGGCCGAGGCGCAGCCCGACGCAGCCGCGCCGCCAGACGTGGAGCCCGAGCCCGACACGGAGCCCGAGCCCGACACGGAGCCCGAGCCCGACACGGAGCCCGAGCCCGACGTGGAGCCCGAGCCCGACACGGAGCCCGAGCCCGAGCCCGCCGCCGGAGTCGCTCCGGTTGTCAGGCCGGTCGCCTCCGAACCGAGCACCCAAGTACGCGCGCCCGTCCCCGGACCGGCGACTCCCGCACCCCCGGATGCCTCGACCCGGGCGCCGCAGCCCCGTGAACCGGCAGCAGCCAGCTCTCCCGTAGCTGCGCCCGGAACTGCACGGGAGCAATCCCCCGATCCCGTCTCGTGGCTCGTCAACTGGATCAAGCAATGGGTGACGACCGGCAACGCACCCGTCAAGGTGGGGGTGCTGGTCTCGCTCGTCGGGGTGGGCCTGCTGCTGCGGGAGGCCCACCGGCGGGGCATCGTCGAGCTGACGATCGAGGTGCGGCTGGTAGCTGCCGCCCTCTTCGGCCTGGTGCTGCTGGCCGTCGGTTGGCGCCAGCGCCGGAGGCGCCCCATCTACAGCGTCAGCCTCCAGGGCGGAGGCATCGCCGTGCTGTACGTCACGACGTACGCCGCCTTCGTCGTGTACGACGTCCTGCCGCCTGTACCCGCCGCGGTGGCGGTGGTGGTCGTCACCGCCGGCGCGGGAGCGCTCTCGGTACTGCAGGATGCCCGACCGCTGGCCGTGCTGGGAATCATCGGCGGGTTCCTGGCCCCTGTGCTGACGTACTCGAGCCCTGAGGACCACGTCTACGTCTTCAGCTTCTTCCTGGTACTGAACGCGGCGATCCTCGGTGTCGCCTGGTTCAAGACCTGGCCGGAGTTCAACCTGCTCGGGTTCGGGTTCACGTTCGGTCTCACCTTCTTCTGGCTCTCGAATCGCTACGAGCAGGACGAGTGGGCGGCCACGCAGCCCTTCATCGCGCTGTTCGTTCTGATGTACATGGGGATGCCGGCCCTGTTCGCCGCCCGTGAGGCTCCCGACCTCAAGGGCGTGTTCGGCGGGTCGCGGCCCTCGGGCATGCCCTTCGTGCGCGAGGTCTGGACCACGCCCCTGGTGTTCGGCACGCCGTTCATCGGGCTGGGCCTGCAGCAGCTGGCGATCGGGCACACCGAGTACGGCCTGGCCATCAGCGCCGCCGCGCTTGCCCTGGTCCAGGGGATGCTGGCGCTGGGCTCGCGCCGGCTGGGCGTTGATCGTCGCCAGCTGGCAGAGGCCTACACCGGGCTGGGAGTGGCGTTCAGCGCCATCGCGGTCCCGCTGGCCCTGGACACCTATTTCACGTCGACGGTGTGGGCGGCGCAGGGCCTGGTCCTGCTGTGGCTGGGCTGCCGGCGGGACCGGCTGCTTGCGCTGATCGGCGGCGCGGTTCTGCAGGTGCTGGCCGCGGTGTCCCTCGTCCAGCATCTGAGCGAGTCGCTTCCGTACCCGGAGGACGCTCCGGCGCTGGTGAACGAGTACTTCCTCGGGGCGTTGCTGCTGGCCGCGACCGGCTTGGTGTCGGGCTGGCTGCTCAGCCGCAGACCGCAGCAAGGTGACGGCGACCAGGCGCTCGCTTGGACTGCGCTCGCCTGGGGAGTTGTGTGGTGGCTGACGGGCGGGGTGATGGAGATCGTCCAGCAATTGCCCGACAGCGGTCAGCTGTCGGCGCTTCTGGGGTTCCCGGTCGGATCGTTCGTGGCCGGATCGTTGGGCGCCCGCCGGCTGCGATGGCAACAGCTCGAGTCGGTGGGACTGCTGATCCTGCCGACCCTGGTCTTGATGCTGGTGCTGTCGCTGCTGGCCCAGTCCCATCCCCTGGACGAGTGGGGATGGGCCGCCTGGCCTCCGGCGCTCGCGGTGCACTACCTGTTCCTGCGCCGGCGGGAGGGTTCGTTGCCGCGGCTGGCGAGTCCGATCCACACGGGCGGCTATTGGACCCTGGCGGCCCTGGCGGCCGCCGAGGTCTACTGGCAGGTCGACCGGGCCACTGAGGGCGTCTGGCCGCTGGCCGCGACGGTGGCTGCGCTGCTGGCGCTGGCGAGCGCGACCATGGCCGGACGCCGCCGGCCGGCGTGGCCGGTCGCGGCCCACTGGCGGACGTACCTTCTGGCCTGCGCCGGCCCGCTGCTGGCAGTGCTCGCAGTGGTGGTGCTCGGCGCGGCGTTGTCCCACGACGGAGACCCCCAGCCGCTGCTGTTCCTGCCCGTGGTGAACCCGTTGGGTGTCCTCATCGGATTGCAGCTGGCCGCGCTGCTCGGGTGGAGGGGGCTCGCCCGAGCGCAGGGGGACCATCCGTTCCAGGACCTGGTGACTGCTCGCTGGACGCCGGCGCTGGCCGTTGTGGGGTTGGTTCTCGCCACGGTCGAGACGGCCCGAACGGTGAGCCATTGGCTGGATGTGCCGTGGGAGTTTGAGGCGCTCTGGGACACCACCGAGTTGCAGACGTCGCTGTCGATCCTCTGGGCGGTGATCGGTCTGTCGGGCATGGTGGCCGGGGTGCGCATGTCCCGCCGAGCGGTGTGGGCGGCGGGAGCGTCGTGGATGGCGGTGGTGGTGGTCAAACTGTTCCTGGTCGACTTGAGCAGCCTGACCGCGCTGGGCCGGGTGGTGTCGTTCATCGTGGTCGGGGTGCTGCTGCTGATAGTCGGCTACCTGGCCCCGGTTCCCCCGGCCGCACCGACCGAGTCCGAAGAGCCCGAGGAACCCGACGAACCCAAAGAGCCCAAAGAGCCCAAAGAGCCCGACGAGCCCAAAGAGCCCGAGGAACCCGACGAGCCCAAAGAGACCGAAGAGCCCAAAGAACCCGAAGAGCCCGAGGAGTCCGAACAGACCGAAGAGCCTGACGATCCCGAGGAGACCGAAGAAGCCGAGAAGGCCGAAAGGCCCGGCAGCGAGTGAGGGCCAGCCCATGTGGGGCAACCGATGAGGATTCGATGAGAATGGCGCCATGGAGCTGACTGAGCGGTTCGCGGGCCGCACCGCGATCATCACCGGAGCCGGGATCGGCGGGCTCGGGGCGGCCTACGCGGACGCCCTGGCCGCCGGCGGGGCGAGTGTGGTGGTGGCCGACATTCGGCGGCCGCAGGTCGAGGCCACCGCCGAGGGCATCGTCGCAGCCGGCGGCGAGGCGGTGGCGCTGGAGGTGGACGTGACCGACGAGGCCTCGGTCGACGCCATGGTCGAGCGCACGATCGATCGCTTCGGACGGATTGACATCCTGATCAACAACGCGGCGGTGATGTTCCGGTTCCTCGGCGAGCCCCGCACCGCGTTCTGGGAGCTGCCGCTGGAGGAGTTCGAGCTGGTGCAGCGGGTGAACGTGACCGGATCGTGGCTGTGCGCCAAGGCGGTGTTCGGGCCCATGAAGCGCCAGGGCGGCGGCAAGATCGTGAACGTCTCGTCGAACATGGCTCTGGGCACCGATCTGATGTGGCCGGCCCAGATGGCGGCCTACACGACCTCCAAGGCGGGCGTGATCGGCCTGACCCGGGCGCTGGCCGGCGAGGCCGGGCCGCACGGCGTCACGGTCAACGCGGTGGCCCCCGGGGTGACCAACACCGAGACCGTGGGCGAGCACATCGACCCCGACCGGATGGAGACCCTCGCCCAGAGCCAGGCCCTGCGCCGCCAGGCCTGGCCCACCGACATCGTGGGAACGGTGATGTTCCTGTGCTCGCCCGACAGCGACTTCATGACCGGCCAAGTCCTATGCGTAGACGGAGGCTTCGTAACCCACTGACGTGAGCCACCGCCGCTCACCAGGGGAGGAGGCCGCGGGGAATCAGGCGTTGGTCGACGGGGTCAACCGCAAGGGCGAGGCCCTCAAGGGTGTAGGCCCCTAGCAGGGACGGGGCATCATCCTCGCCGAAGATCACCTGGGTCGTCACGCTCTTGCCGTCGACGGTCACCTGCGCCTCCCCCATATCGGCATCGACGACTCTGCCGTCGGCCAGCCGCATCCGGCGCCTGTCCAACCGCTCGACGCCGATCTCGCGCAGCAGGCGTGCCGGCATCACGCTGTCGAAGGCACCGGTGTCCACCGTGGCCTCGATCTCCACGCTTCGCCCGCCGCTCAAGCCAGCAATCCTCAGAGGCCACTCGAATGTGCCCATGGCAATACCCCCACATGATCAACCGAGCCCGCTGTCACGGTGAACTGAAGACCGCAGACGTGAATATAGCTCAGTATAGATGATTTTCAAGTGGTTTCCATGCCCATGCCAGCCTGTCTGCCGCAGTTAAGCGGCCGGGCTACGGGTAAAGGTGGGAGGCGCTGCCTATGGGGACCTGACCCGGCTGGGGTTGGCCACAAGCACCTCGCACTCCATGCGGTCGGGATCCCTGAAGAACAGCCTGAGCTTACGGCCGAAGTCGGTGACGGTGCCGTCGGTGGCCCCAGCAGCCGTGAGCCTGGAGCGAATCTCGTTGAAGTCTTCAAGGCCGGCCGCGTACAGGCCTATGTGGTCGAGCCGGCCGCGGCCGAACATCGGCGTCTGGTAGTCGGCCTGGCTGTTGCCGTCGATCTCGAAGACGTTCAACTCGGTGGCTGGGCCGATGTTGATGACGGTCATGCGCGGCCCGCCGGGGAACTCCTCGCCGTCGAACTCCACGGTGGCCCCGAATATCTCGATGTAGAACGCCTGGAGCCGGTCGGAGTCGTTGGTAATGACGGCCACATGATCGAGTCCCTGGGTGAGCACTGGTCAACACCTCCTGTTTCGCCGATGGAGCCGCCCGGCCGGATACATCTCCCGAACCGACCGCGATAACCGCATCGTACGACGGTGACGGCACGCGCCCACCCCACCTAACAGCCGAGGACGGCCGACCTGCATGACGAGTTGCAGGCCACTGATCGCCGCGACCTCCCAGAGGACTCCATGAGCCTGCTCCACCCCCAGCGCGGTAGCCTCCCACCGCCGAGTTCACAGCTGACTGCCGACACCGAGACTTAACTCAAAGCCCACTACTTCGCGAGGCGCCCCCGGGCGTCCGGACCCAGGTTAGGAGCCGCTCCAATGACGACGACACCGAGGCTGGTCCAGCCTGACATTGACCCGTTTCGCCTTTTGAAGGCGATTGCCCGGATCGGGTATACACCTGATTCGGCACTCTGCGATCTCATCGACAACGCCGTGGCTGCTCATGCAACGACGGTGAATGTGGTCCTCGAGACACGTGAGGGGGTGTCGGAGAGTCGGCGGAACAGTGCGAGTCGATACCTCGTCATCGACGATGGAGACGGCATGGACGCGGAAGGGCTTGAGAACGCCATGAGCTTGGGCTCATCTGATGATGGCTATGAGCCCAATACGCTGGCGAAGTTTGGCCTTGGATTGAAGTCCGCATCGCTTTCGCAAGGAGATCTCGTATCACTGCTCTCCGCCACGTCCGGGGCCGAGCCGCTAAAGATCACGCTAGACATGAGCCGGATCGAAGAGACGCGCCAGTACGAGTGCATAGTCGAGGAGGCTGCGGGGGCAGATCTTGAGCTGTGGGAGCAGCACCTCGGCAACCGGCCATCGGGAACGATCGTTCAGATCGAGCGGATCCATCAGAACAACCACCCATCTGTGAAGTCCACGACAACGGAGCTTCAACGGCGAGTCGGGTTGATCTACTATTACTTCCTAACCGATTGTGATCTGAAGGTCTCGATCAACGGAGTGCCCATCGCTCCATTCGATCCGCTCTTTGTCGAAGAGGCCAACGTGAATGGTGATCTGGATGAGACTCAATGGGACGGCAAGGACGTCCGCTGGATACGGCACCCAGCTAGCATAACGATCAACGCCGACCCGACGATCCGGGCTCAAATCGAGGCGACCCAGCTTCCCCATCCGCGGGTCTTCGGGACATCTGCGGCGGAGATTCGTGAAAAATACATGATCGGAGCTGGCAACTACGGCGTCTATGTTTATCGGAATCGACGACTTATCTCCTGGGCGGAGGGGTTTGGTGGAATCGTGCCGCAGCAGCAGGAGCTGTATGCGTATCGCGGTCGTCTGCTGATCAATTCAGATGCCGACGATGCACTCAATATCGATGTCACCAAGAGCCATGTTCATCTCAGTGATGAGGCACGCAAGGTCCTCGACGATGAGATCTCGGAACATCGCCGGACATCGCGCGAGGCATGGGCCGGCGCATACGGGAAATGGAAGGCTGCTCAGGGAACTGACGCCGACTCTTCAGCAAACGAGAGGCTCGCCGAACTCGACGTGCCGGACCTGCTTCCCAGTGAGCCGGACGGACAAGAGGCCGAGGAACGAAGACAGAGGCGCAGGGAGAGGGAGACGGAAGAGAGAAGGACAACAGCCGAGGAAGAGCAGCAGGTCGAACGGGACCAGCGTCGAGTGATCTTTGTCGACCATCTTGACGACTCGGTCGCTTGGCAGCGAGCCTACGACCCCGGCTCAGGCGCAACGATTGCCCGGCTCAGTCGCAGCCACCGTTTCATACGCGACCTCTACGGTTACTTCGCCAACGATGAAGCGGCTACGCTCGCGCTCCATTCGTTGTTCTTTGGGCTCGCAAATGGTGAGTTCAGGACTGTGCGCAACCACCACCTGAGCGAGGAAGACCTTGAGGATGTCTTCCTCGAGTATCGCCGGATGACTTCTGAGATCCTGTATCAGGCCGCCGCCAAGAGCCTTCCCAGCGTGTTAGAGCGAGACGATGTCAGTGGTTCCGGGCGGTAGGCTCCTGCTCGGCGCGCCCCTTCGTTACGTTGCTCAACCTCTTATATATGTCGGCTTCAGCAAGGCGCTCACCGTCTGTTACGTCGGCGAGACTATTTCACGGCACGGGATTCTCGCTCGTTGGTGTGCGCACGTTGGCGTAGCACCGGGAGGCGACACCTTCGTCCAACGTCTAAACGATGTGGAGCCTGATCGGTTGACCGACCTGGTAGATCTGACGGTCCTCTACTGGGTGTTGGACGAGCGTCACTTCGGCACAACTGAAGCGAGCTGCCGTCGGGGAGTTGAGTATCTTGTCCAGCGCCGACTGCGAGAGATCAACGGCGTAGACCTGCGGCCCGCGCTGCGGCTTATCGCCAATGTTCAGTCAAACTCGACCGTGCGGCTCGACTTCGTTCAAGCCGCCGCGCAACTCATCTGTGACGACTTCGCCCAGTCGTACTAGGTTTGCACAGCCGTGACGGGACCAGATCACTCATCATGGGGATCTTCACCAACGAGACCTCGATCATACGCTTGGTTGGCGTCATCTTGGCCGACCACCACAACGTATGGCAGGCCACCGACCGCCCGCTACCTCTCAGAGGACTCCATGAGCCTGCTCTACCCGAGCGCGATACGATTGCCCCAGCCGGTAACTGACCACCGAGGCTCAGCTTCATAGCTTACCAGTTCGAGAGTGACGCCCCCGAACAAGGCGAGCCTGCGATAACGCCACCACTGGGGCACGGATCGAATGCCGAGCCTTCATCGAGCCAGAGGTGGTAATCCAGTTGGCATTACCCAGCTAGTTGGCAGATGTTGAGTCCTCTTCGTCTGACTCATCCGCGTCCGCGTTATCGATGCCACGTGTCGCGGCTTGAACCAACACGCTCCAGGAGACATGCGACAAGCTGTGTCCATGACTCAACCGTGCCAGTTCTCGGATCGCTCCTTGCACCTGCGCACGAGCTAACACACCAACTTCGCGCTGATGCTGCTCGAATGCGGCCACAGCCGCCGCTCGCGCAGGCGACGCAGAGACTGCGGTCACTTGGCGAAGTGACATGACGACAAGATTCTCCCAGACGCTGCGTGGCCTGAGAGTCTCGTGCGCCTGACTGACTCCAAGGGGCCACCTCTCCCTCTCGGTGATGCTGGCGACTTCGAGCGCCAACCTGTACCGCCACCACGCGGCCGATATTGGGCAGTCGACGAGTGGTGACGTATTGCCCCGCACTCTCCGCAATCCACCGGTTCTGCGCAAGAAGTTCCTAGTTCTCGCCTCCATCGTGTCTGCTCGTGGCCCTTCGAAGAACACAGTTCCTAGGTTTGAACCGAAGTCTCCGCGACCAATCCAGGCTGCATGACACATCGTCCAGACTGCCGGGTTTGCTGCCTGGGCAGGCGTGAGTGACTCGTGTAGCGCTTCAGCCAACTTCTGCTCTGCGTAGGCTGGTAGGTGACTCATCTCTCCGGCCGTAAGCGGGTTCGGTAGGTGCGGCACCACTCGGAGTGCCTGCACTCCATTCTCAACGCCTAGGGCTGTCAGGAGATACTGTGCAGTCGCCAGAAAGCCATCGCCCACAGCATCGGCCAAGCGGGTTTGTGCCGCGGCGACGCTCTGCCGCCTCTCTGCAGCCTCATCACTGTTCTGGTCACGGTACCTCCCAGCCTCAAAGATCAGCGACGCCTGCCAGGCATCGTGCCGCTCGATGTCGACTAGACCGGTCAGTGCTGTACTCACTCGTCTGCCTCGTCCACTGACTCATGAAACGCTTCAAGCACCGTCGCAGCAAGGGCGGGGTCGAAGTGCTCAGAGTTCCAGTCTGGGATCCCAGCTTCTTCAAACCTGGCTCGAAGCTGCTGGGCGATGGGGTCGCTCGCCTTGTCACCATCCGCACACAAGGAACTGCGGGGCAATCGGCTACAAGCACCAATCAAACCAGCAATCTGGACGTCTCGATCAGTGCGCCGGTTGTCATAGAGATCTTCAGCAAGAGTTACCCGAAAGAAGGGCCTGCCTCCGTCAGAGTCCTCCTCCACCGACATCTGGCCCGGAGTAAGCACACCGTCGGGATCGCGTCGAAACCGCACGAGAGATGCGGTGAGAGGCGTCGTTGTCTGAGCATCGCCCCGAGCCAGCCACCACCCAGCAGGTACATGGATCATCTCATCGGGATGCCAGACGAGTGGGTCCAGCCCCGACGTTGGGAGCTCAAGGTCACCAACAGCGACAAGCCCCGGTATCAGGAAGGCATCACCGATGATGTCATCCGCAGCGAGATCAATCACCTGCTCCGACCCTCGTGACCGCAGTTGGCGGCTCAGCAAGGTCCTAGGACATCGCAACTCGGTAATCCACTCAGCATCGCCTCCGTTCAACACAGCCTCTAGTTCTGGTGCACTGTCAAGACCGTGCCTAATGGTGGCCTTCGCTTGTCGCACATCGACCGTCACGTTGTAGTGCGCCTGAGTCCAGTCGAGCCTCGAGGCGTCCTCCAACAGCACGGGCAGGCGTGTCAGACTCATGGAGCCTGGGGGTCCGTGCTGTTGTCCACGTTCGAAGAAGCAGCCTTGCGCTTGACTAGATCCAACTCAAGCAACTGTGGATTGACTATCGGCGACGCCAGCTCAATGGTAAGTCGACGACGGCCCTCTACAGCTGGCAACGCGAGCTCTAGATCGCCGGACGATCCACTCGCCTTCGTTCTGGCACCTGCATCATCGCTGATGCTGGCGATGCGCAGGAAGTCGTCTGCCAACGGTTGGTCGCAGGTTGCGTCAGCTCCCGATGCCGCCCGCATCCTCACACCCAGCTCTGTCTGTGACCCAACCTCTTCTTCGTACTCTATGTGAGCCTCAAGTGTGGAAGGTTCGAGAATCCGAAGAGATGTGCGGTATCGCGGCCGTGAACCCGGTCGAGGCGTGCCACCGTAGCGAGTTCTCTTGGTCTCTGCACCGGTCCGTTTGCGGCCGCTGGAGACATCCCCTTCCGTCTCGCCACCTCCTGCCGGCAATCGAGGACGTCGAAGCCGTTCAGCAGTTCTAACGTCGTGGCCCGTTAGCGTCGCAAAGCCCTGAGGCACGAAGTCCCGCAGGTCTTGGCGTTCACCAACGACGGAACGCAACTCGGCAGCAATCGTCGCCATCAGTTCTCTATATTCCTTCTTTTGGCTATTATCCAAACGCTTCCTGTCAATGCCTCGATGCTCTGGACCTTCTGCGCTACGTACAAGGTCTTCCAATGGCCCGGAGTCAAGGGAGAGCACAGCATCAAATGGCCAAGTAGTCGAAAACTCGGCACTACTAAGGTAGGGGGCGTGTGAGGTAATCCACATTCCCTTACGAAAAACGTGGATACGAGTCTTTTCACCTACTGAAGCATTCAGCAGCCTCCATCGTATCGTTCCACCACCGCTGCACAACAACCGCTCTCCATTTTCTATAGTCGACCATGCATTGTACGCCAGATTACCATTTATTTGACCTTGTTTCGCAGCGCGTCTGTTATGTGAGTAACGTTCCAATATCTGCTGAAGCTTCTCGGAATTGATGACAACAGCTTCACCCTCATAGTCATCTTCAACATGGATAATGAGCGATCCTCTCTGGATCGCATCAGAGAAATTCGATGCTGCAACACGACAAATTGATTCAATTACTGTGGGGTCATCATCCTCACGACGAAAATCGTTAAACCCAGCAATACACACTACTGTACCGGTCTCCACTCCAGCCAGGAACTCCCAGAGAAGTGGTGGCAAGCTATTAGGATAGCAGCCATCTGTTCCGTCAAATGCGAGACTTCCCTGGCCCGACTTAAACCAATAGCCATCGGCCGCTCTGAGAATCCTCTCATTGTCACGATGGCTAGCGAGTATCGCATGACCTGATGCGATCTGAGACACTAACCCACTGTCGTTAAAATACTTGGCACCATAAAGGACATAGCGTAGATCTGAAGCACCAAATGCTGCATGGTGGCCAAGACCAAATGATCCAGCGCCTCGCTCGCCCTTACTGGTGTTCCCTGGAGTCAGGAGGGCATCCATTCGCGTACCGTTAAGCCCGTGGCCGTTATCGATGCACAGCAATAGTGGAATCAACGCTGGCCGACTAGATTCTCTGATGCGCTCGATGACCATCCTCTCGTCTTGTGACGGCTTAGAAGCGGGCCCGCTACGACGTTGCTTACGGGCTGCTTTGAACACGCTCATGTACCTAGACCAGCCAGGCAACGCTTCCCGGTGGACCTCGCCCACTACGAAACGAACTTCCGCTACCGGCACGTCAGCCTGATCGGCCGCGTCAAGACTGTTCTGGAGCAACTCCCGCACTACCGGCTCTGCAGATCCATCGAACTGGGCGACGGCAGCGCTGGTGAAACCCTCCGGTCTGTGTGTTTGGCCAAAGTACAGTTCGGCTGTGTCAGAACTCATGGTGTATCCGTGATCAGTCGGTGCAGTCGCAGGCAGGAGTCCCGTTCATGTACCTGCCATTGTGGTCAGAGCCATTAAGGATGTCTGCGAACGTTACAGAGTTCACACCGAAGAAGCCAAACTGTGAGTGGCCAGAGCCGTTGCGCCGAGGCGCGCTTCGTAAGTGTCGTTGCTCGAAATCCGCCCACCAGCCCATATCCGTAGGCGTTGTTGAGCGTCTCCGTCTATCCGTGAGCGATCCCAGACTGATCAATTGGCGTGTGCCCTTCATGAAGCAAAACACGCAGTTACCCGCCCCGTTGGGAATGTCGAGATCGAAGTCTTGGTTCTGCCAATAGGTGGTGACATCACTCGCATCAATTCCAGCGTCGAACAGCGGAAAGTAGGGCCGCTCTCCGGGCGGCTGGGTCTTGACCGTGCAAGCCGCTGTGCTGGCGCCTTCAGCGAAGAGAGTACGAGACAGCACTCGGTCGACACGACCGGGTTCGTCAGCTCTCAGACCAAGTAGCCGAACATGTAGGGCTCCTCTGGGACCCCTCATGGCGACTGCCGTGGCTCCCGGCCCACCACCCTCGGGCACTGGCGCGGACGTAAAGTCACTCCACCGTTGAGCAGATCGAGCCGCCGGCAGGTTGGCCAAGTGCTCGGCACGGCGCAAGACGGACTCCACTGAGGCGGTCCCTCCATTACGGACGTACGCCTGCGCGACCCGGTCTGGATCGACTAGGCCCTTCCCAGGCCGCGTGGGCCAGTGATGGCCGACGTGAGACGGCCCATCTGTACGGCCGAGCCACTCGGCGAGCAACTCGTGGGACGGGTAGAGCTTCAGCTTCGCAGTGCAGGTGCGCGAGTGTGGGTTAGGAAGCATCCCCTGCAAGCACACAAGTTCCTCGAAGAGCTCTCCAGACGACCGGTACCCGTCAGGATCTTGCTCTACCGGCACCGGCTTCACCAGACGGTATGACGCCTTACGCCGGTACTCGCCACGCCACGCGTCCTCGACGGTGCAGTACTCCAGCCACAGGCACGGCAACCCGAACTCAAGCTCGAGCCGCTCCTTGCAACGAGCGGCGAACTCGTAGGTTCCAGGATGTTCCGCCGAGGTATTGGCGAACAAGGCCAAGTCACCACGCTCCGGTCGCAATAGCCCCTCCTCAGCCGCCAAAAGGGCCAAGGCCGCAGACGACCGTCCCCCGGAGAAGCTCACGATGTGCGGAAGCTCCCGGTGATCCGAAGCGCGATACCGGAGTGGTCCGAGCCCTGGCGGCTGAGAATTCGTTACTCTCGCCTCATCCTCAATGACACTCACGGAACTCCCCTTTCGCCAAAGCTACAATGTAGCGGTCCCCTGCTTGAGAACCTGGCATTGTGGCACAGGGGTATGACAGCAGCCAGCCAACCGCAGGTCCGGCGGACTTCTGATTCCTCACAATGGTTGTCCGATTAGGTCTTCCATGAAATCGTTTGCTGCGTCAGCCAGAAGCTTACATCGCTTTACGATGAACCTATTATACTTCGAGAGTGTCCACAGTTCCAGATCTTGGGGAACCCACTGGCTTACCAAGACTCCCGGGTTCTTCAGTTCGAGATCCGGCAGATACTCTGCCGGAGACTTGCTTCCGATCTTGAGGTTTGACCCTTTTGTGATGAGTGCGAGGTTTGCCAACTGATCTATCTGATCCCGCGCTAGGTTTGCCTTGTTCAGATAATTGCGCGGAAAGATGTGGTGTGCCTCCAGTTGCGCGTTCGCACCAAAATGGTCAAAGGACAAACTCACTCCTGAACCAAGATCACGAGCGCCACGACGTCGGGTGAGACTCTGTAACAGGCGATACATTGACTTCGAACTACGATTGCGCGTGAAGCCTAGTGGGCCAACCTTCAGAGGAGAATTCATGCTCGTGCGCAATTCTTGCATTAGTCCAGATACTCCCCCACCGGACGATATGATCCCGAGATCTTTGTTTGTCCGGGTACGCACATCTTTCGTCCAACGATCATGCAGAGTGCTCAGGAACCACCAGCCGATAAGTCTACGACTGTCGATAGACCCCTTCAGCGTTCCTTTCTCCTTCACCATCGAGTCACCAACAACTACAATTAGTCCATTATTGATAGATGTAGAGGTCGTCCTGTCGATTCCCAGAGTGTCCTGCAAGTGGTTGAGGACCTCAGAGGTCTTTTCTCTTACTAGCTCGAAAGCTCTTAGCAGTTCATCTCGGTCCGCCTCCAGTACAGCCTCAAAGTCAATACGTCCGTTCAAACTTGCGGACATTGTATGCAGTAGCCATTCCAGCGATATACCGTATCCTCGTTCTCTCCAGCCCTCAAGCGTCTCACTGAGGACCATCCTTGCGTCGCTCCATTTGAGGCTGATTTGACCAAGAACCAAATCTCCATCACTCACCCTCGTTCCAGAACGGTTGACTATCTTGAACACTTCTGCCGCTGCTTCGACTTCAATATCTGCCGGTAACTTGTCAACATTGATGTCGTGATCACGGATTCCAATTAGCTGTGCTATCCGCTCATAATGAATAGGCTGTGCATCAGTGCCCGTAGATTCACGGTATTCGTTAGCCCATGAGCTGAGCCCGTCTCGGAACAAGGACGTGACATCTGTCCACATTGGGTCATCATGCATCTGCCGGGTTGCGTAAGAAAAGCCCTGGGTATCAATATTGAACATGAGATTCTCAAGTTCGCCACCGACTTCGTCCGTGAGCCATGGCGGCCGGTCTCCTCGGATGATCCCGTACAGCGCTGTTAGCCTCTGCTGGCCGTCAATTACGTTCTCGACTTGACCACCCTCAAGGCGCGTCGGCCAAGTGATTAGCGATCCAACGGGGTGCTTGTGGTAAAGCGACCAGAATAGCTGTCGTACTTGCTTCTTCTTCCATACCCATCCGCGTTGGAATCTCGGCACCATTAGTTGATTTGTATCAACTGCAAAGAGTATTTCGGAAATCTTAGTCATTGTAAATCATTTTCATGATCTCAAGACTCGGAGTGCGAATGCCCGAGGCCGACATCGTCCAGAATCTCCTCATGCATCGTCTCGGGAAACCCCATATGCAGCAGAGCGTCCACGACCGTCGATCGCACGTGCGGGTCGTGTAACGCCAACTCGAACTCCGGGGAGAGGGCGCCGACAGCTTCGCTGCGCAGGAACACCGGACTCTCCTTGATGGATTGCGGCATGCTGGTGACATCGTCACCGTTGGAGTCCTTCACGCTCCATAGCTCCTGATTCTGACCGAGGTACACGAATGGATATGCGACACGCACGCTGCGGCCCAGCCGGTATCTGTGCATCAGCAGCTTGAGGTCTAGTTCCGCCTCCTTGAATGACACCTCAGCAGATCGCCCCTCGGCTAAGCGGCCGATTAGCCATAGCAAGAGAAGTGGTTTGTATGGAGCCCGCACGTCCCTGTCGCGTAGCGTGAACCGCCTAATCGATCGAACCTTCTCGACCCAATAGTCGGCCTCGCTGATCGCCTCGATCTCATCCCTGTTCATGCGCCTTATCTGTTCTGTTCGCCGTAGACAATGGCCCGGAATCATAGCGACGGCAACTCAGTGGCGCGACCGCCGCAACGAACGGCTAGCGACATCTTGGCTTTAGGGGCGATTGGAGACTGCGCGGGTAGGCCGCCGTCGATGGTGAAGAGGCTCCCGGACACGAACGACGCCTCGGCACTGGCCAGCCAGAGCACCAGGTGTTCTGGGCGTACAGGTTGGTAGCAGCGCGACAGGGGAAGCTCCTCCGCTGCGGCGCGGGCCGCGGCCGGATCGGCTGCGTGACAGAAGAACCAGTCGGCCATGACGGGGGCAGTCCAGCCCGGCAGCACCGCGTTACAGCTGACGTGAGCGCGCTTGGCAGCAAATTTCATGTATATTCATTACATGGACTTCTACGAGGAGACCTTGCGGAGTCTCCAGGAACTCAACACGGCTCTCCGCTCGGAGGGCGACACTGCCCGCGCTCGATATGTCTCGGTTGAGCCCGACTACGACTTCGACGGCGAGTGGATCGTGTTCGTAACGTGGGAGATCCCGCCGCCCAACGGCGACGGGTGGCCGCTGAAGGTGCTCGACGAGTACTCCCAGCGGACACGCGACGCAATCGGCGACGCCGGCACGGCTCACTGTCTCTTCCGCACCCCCGACGAGCTACGTGAGCCTGGCCACCAGCGCGGCGCAGAGCTGCAGCCTGCCTGAAGACACCGGGGCACCGGACACACCTACGAGGATCAGTCCAACGTTCGGCGTTGGAGAACGCCGCGGCCGTCTCTGCGATGGCGGAGCGGCGGGCGCCGCCGCGGTCCTGAGATACGATCGGGACGTGGACCAACCGGCACACTCGGGACCCGTCGGCGACACTGGGCCCGAGACGACCCTCGCGGACCGTCCGGCGGCGCTGTGCGAGGAGGATCTGGACGCTGCTTCCGCGCGCCGACTGCGATCACAGCATCCTGAACTGGACTGGAACGATCCCGAGGGCACCCTCGAAACCCTGGCCCTGCTCAACGACCCGGAAGCGATGGCCGACCTCGAAGAAGCCGACAACAACATAGCGAACGACGACTTGCTTCCTCTCGATCGCTATGCCCCTCCTCTCTAGACCGGCGCAGAAGGGCCTGGACCGGCTAACGGCTGCCGACCGCGCAAGGGCGCTGGAGATCATCGCCTCCCTCGACACGGACCCCTCCATGGGCAAGCGTCCTCAGGGAAGGCTGAGCGGCTGCCGTTCAATGAAGGGTCAGCTGACACCCCCAAAACACGAGTGCGACCTCGGCCGACGCGCCGTGGGCGCGGTTGCGTTCGAGGGCTGCGCCGCTCCGGTGGATGCGGTTCTGGTCAGGGTCCAATGTCCTTTGTGAGGAGCATGAGGGTCAGATCGTCGAGCGGAGAGGGTTCGAACCCGAAGCGGCGGTAGAAGCCGGCTGCCTGTGGGCTTTGGCGTGGACCAACACAGGCGCACACCCGTGAGAGCGGCCACCTCGCGTGCTTTGTGCAGGAAGTGCTTGAGCATCGCCGCGGCCAGCCCCCTGCCCTGGTGGCCACGGTCCACGGCCAGGCGGCCCAGCAGCATCGCAGGCAGCGGATCGGGCTGGTTGCGCGCCGCCCGCCGGGTGGCCTCAGTGCGGATGTGGCTGTATCAGAGTCCCCGCGTCGGCTGTTGTTGCAATGCTTCGTCGGTGGAGATGCTGCGGCGCCATTCGGATACGAGTTCGGCTGGTGATCGTCCGAGGCCTGCTTGGTGCGTCTGCCAGCATTGTTGCAGCAGCTTCTGGCGGTGGTCCACGACCTGCAGCAACTCGGGCAGTTCGAACACTCTGCGTCCGGTGTCTTCGTCGCGTGTTTCTGTGACGACGCCGGCTGAGACGAGTCTGCGCAGTCCTCGCCTCACGGAGTTGGCGGGGCGGTCCGTCGCGTCGCAGAGATAGTCGATGGTGGCTGCGGGCATTGTGGACATCGCCTCCAGTGCGGCCGCCGCCGCCGAGTGGGGCCGCAGGCCGAGGTCGCGCCATTCGGCGTCCATGTCGGTGATGACCTGCGCGACTGCTTCGGTGTAGTCGCAGGCGACGGAGGCCGCGTCGGCGACGAAGGAGACCGCGGCCTCGCCGCATGCGTCGCGTATGGTGCTGTCGCGGTCGCCGGTGTAGGTCTGGTAGGGGCGCAGCGACCCGAAGTAGGCCTGCTTGTGCTCGGCGATCGCCGCCGACAACGGCACCGTCACCGACGAGGGCCGGCAACGCTGCAGCACGCAGTGGATCAGCGCCCGACCGACGCGTCCGTTGCCGTCGGGGAACGGATGGATAGTCTCGAACTGCAGATGGGCCACGGCGGCTTTGACCAGCGGATGCCGCAGATCATGGGCCGACACGTACTGCATCAGATCCTCACACAGCGGCCCCACGTGCGCCGCCGGCGGCGCGACATACAACGCTTCTGGCGGCGTCGCCCCCGCCGGCCCCACCCAGATGTCGTCGCTGCGCACACAGCCCGGCTCGAACCCAACGTTCGAGTCCTCAAAGAGCCGGCGGTGCATCTCACACAGGTCGGCGACCCCCACCGGCGCGTCCCTGCGGCGGCCGACGCTGACGGCGTGAGCGGTCAAGCGGACCGCCCCGAGCGCCTGCCTGTCTCGTTCCTGGCGCTTGGGGTCGCGCCCCGCTCGCAGCGACTCGAGCAGGCTCAGAGACCGCAATGTCGTCGAGACCCCCTCCACATCGCTCGACGCGATCCCCTCGGAGCGGTTCAGGCACCAAAGCATCGAGCGATGCTGCGGCAACTCGGCGGCCAGTCCCGCGATCCGGTTATCGGCAGCCCTCGCTCGCTGGGCTGCCTGCTCGCTGAGTCCGGGGTCCCAGCCGGCGATGCCGCAGGGGACATAGGCCCTGTAGGGCTCTGGGCCCAGCACACCGTCGTAGGTCCGATCCAGGTACCTCCCCATCGCGCTCACACTACCCATCGCACTGCACAGACGGGCACTTCTATAGCACAAACGCCCATCGCACGGAGCGGGCGGGCACTTCTCCATGATGCCTGGTCAGAGCCTCACGCGGCGGGCCGCGGCCTGGGGCTGACTCCATCAAGCGACTGGTATGCGTTCGTCCTTTGCGCTTTAGGATTCTGCTTTACGAATGTCGCATAATGTTGCATTCGAGGCGCATTTGAACCCCAACGGTGTCGCCCTCTGACTCGACACGGCCTGCTGGCTACGCGCCGACGCCGATTGTGAACAGGGCTATACAGATCGAGATCGTGGCCGCGGCGATGGCCGAGACGATGACGTAGAGCTGCTTGGCCTGGACCTTGATCATCTCAGCCTGAGCCTTGATGATCTCGGCCCGCTCCTTGGCGGCCTCAGCGAAGCCCTCATGCATGGCGACCAGCAAGGCGGCATGGCCCTCGGCGAACTGTGCATTGGTCTCGGCGAACCTGGCGTTGATCTCGGCGAGCTTGACATCGGTTCCGGCTGTAGCGACTGTGAGCGCAGATTGCAGGCGCAGTTCGACCCCGGCGAGGTCGTCCTTGGTGGCCATCTGGTCCCACCCGCTGGGCGGGAGCTGGTCCATGAGGGTTTCTGCGGCTTCGTCGCCCATCGAGTCCACCAGGCGCGTGTACAGCGCGGCGCGCTGTGATTGGGTTGCGACCATCACGGGACCTCCGTCCGCTCAAGGTTGATCGGCTGGGGGCACCACGAGGGCTGCTCCGAGGCTGCCCGTCAGGCCTGACAGCCCAACAGGCGGCAAGACGTTGATAATACATGCTCAATCTGCTATCTCAAATGATCTAGGACCAGATTATTGAAATCAGGGGCTATTGGGGACTGCGCGGTAAGGCCGCCGTCGATAGTGAAGAGGCTTCCCGACACGAACGACGCCTCGGCGCTGGCCAGCCAGAGCACTAGGCCAGCTATGTCCTCGGGGCGGCCCAGGCGGCCGACGGGGTGGCGCTCGACCGCTACGGCGCGGGCCGCGGTCGGGTCGGCTGCGTGGGCGAACGACGAGTCGGCCATGGCGGTTTCTATCCAGCCGGGCAGCACCGCGTTACAGCGGATGCCGTCGCCGCCGTGGTCGATGGCGACCGAGCGGGTCAGGGCGTGCACCGCCGCCTTCGACGTGTTGTACACCGCCATGCCGTGGTCGGAGACACGACCTGAGATCGAGCCGACGTTGATGATCACCCCGCCATCGGGCTGGTCCCGCATCTGGCGCACGGCGGCCCGGCAGACGTTGAACACACCGCGAACGTTCACCCCCATCACGTAGTCGAAGTCCTCGTCGGTGGTGTCGGCCACCGTCTTCTCGACCTGCACGCCAGCGTTGTTCACCACCACATCGACCCGGCCGAAGGCCTCCGCAGCCGCAGCGATCAGGGCGTCGGCCTGCGTCGGATCAGCCACGTCGGTGCGGACCCAGCGGCCCCCACCGTCGGGCGGCTCGCTCCGGCTGCCGGTCAGCACCCGGGACCCCGCGGCCACGAAGCGCTCCGCTACCGCTAGCCCGATCCCCGAACTGGCCCCGGTCACCACCACGGCCGCGCCCCGCAGAGAGTCCACCGGCCGCTCCCCTACCCCTAGACGAAGCGCGACCCTGGCGCGGTGCCATCGATGTAGCGTTGCTGTCGGGCCTTGAACTCCTCGCTGAGGAGACCAAGCCGGTTGAGCTTCTTCAACACCCCCTGCACGTCGTCGATGTCGAACAGGTCCAGCTGCTCGGACCACTCGAAATCACCGGCATACCGGAACCAGGAGCAACCCAGGCCGTTGGTCCGGATCCGCCGGCCCGCCTCGTCCTCGAACGGGGTGACCTGGCTCCAGTAACCGACGATCTCGCCGCGGGAGTCGTCGATCACGACCCTCTCATACGGGTAGGTCCAACCCTCGAAGCCGATCATCTCGAAGACCAGGACGTGGTCGATGATGTCCTGGCGGCCCCGAGCGGCGAACTGTCCGTGATGGCCCACCGTCCACGAGTAGTACGCGTCCTCGGTGTAGAACGCCCCGAGCCCCGCCCAGTCGCCAGCCGCCTCCGCTGCCTCATTGGCCGCCGTCCACCGGCTCCACATCTCCTCCATCTCGCTCCGCGGATACCCCATCGTCACTCCCCCAATCTCGCGAGCCCTGTCACACTCCTGCGGGATCATAGAGCTATGGGAGCGATTGACCGGTTGAGCGGATGGACCGGGCTCATCGGATGGGGGATCGCAGGAGCCGTCGCCGGACCCTTCGGCGGCTGCGGACCGCTGCCCTAGTACGTCAGTCTGCTGAACCGCGCTCGACGATCCACTGCGTCGGCTGGCCGGTGAGCTCCGACACCACATCGAAGTCGGAGTCGTAGTGCAGCACCGTGAGGCCCCGGCTCTCGGCGATGGCGGCAACAAGAGCATCGACAAGGGACAGAGCCCTGTGCTGGCCCCGACCCGCCAGCAGCCCCTGCAGCTCGAGCGCTCGCCGGTGGTCGCCCTCGGTCGTCGGCACCGACTCGAACGCGTCGATGTGGCTCATGACGGCATCGTGGTCGGCGGCGCTGCGAGCGCTGAAGCCCAGCTCGAAAGCGACCGGCGCGCACAGCGCGATGCTGCCCTCCGCCACGAGTGGAGCAACGGCCGCGGCTACGTGGGGCTTGCAGAGGCGAGCGAAAGCACTCGTGTCAGCCAAGTAGACGGCACGAGCCACGTCAGTCCTCTCCACCCCACGCATCGTCGAGCGCATCGAAGTCGTAGCGCCCCGGCTCCGAAAGCAGGGCGACCAACTCAAGACGGCGCCTGGCGTTGACAATCTCGCGCAACGACGCGTCAACGGTGTCGCGCAGCGTCTTGGTGCCCAGGATTCTCGCCGCCTCAGCAGCGATATCATGATCGATTTCCAGAGATGTCTTATTCACAGGAATATGATATCTCAAGCGATCTTGCGGGGGCGTCCCGAGAAGTGGTGGACGTTGGGGTTGAGCCTCTGTGGTTAGTTGCCGGCTGTGAGCTCGGCTGTGGCGAGACTATGGCGCTGTGGGTGGAGCAGGCTCATGGAGTCCTCTGGGAGGTAGCGGCGGTCGGTTGCCTGCCATTCGTCGTGCAGGTCGGCCAGGATGGCGCCGACCAATCGGATGGCACCACACTGGCAGCCGTTTGACGATGGGGTGGGAGGCCGCCTCGCGTGGGTTGTCGCGAATTGCGGGAGCCTCCACTCGACGCCGCTGTCAGCCACTCGCCGACGTGAACTGGGCTCTGGCGCGCTTCGCGTCGGCGGCCACCGCGGCAATGCGGCCCTGGATGAAGCCCAGTTCGCTGTCGTCGTCGGCCCAGCCTTCCACTACTGCCTGAACGACCCACACCCGGATAGCCATCACCCAGATCGCGGTCGGCGCCGCAACCTGCAACACAGAAAGAAGAGGATCCTGGTAGGTGGAGATGTCGATGCGGGGAACCCCGGCCTCGCCCAACAGCCACAGCGTTGCGCACGCCGTGAACACCGACCCCAGCGCGGCCGCGGTGACCACCGGGTCCCTCACCGCGAAACGCCGGCCGTCGCCCCAGCGCGGCGCGCTCATCCACTCACGCAGAATCCCGTCAGCCGTTGGTCTCGCCGCGTTCGGCGTCGCCGCGCCCGCGCTGTGCGCTCGTGCCCAGATTCGTCTGCGGGCGCCCACGACGCACAGAACCGACGCTGCCACCAAACCGCCGATGATGATCCACAACGAGTCGCCGACCGCTACATCGAAGGTGTCAGATCGACCGAGCACCCACACATGTGCCGCCAACAGCAAGAACGCGACCCACAACCACACCCGCGTCGTCAGGTCCTCGTTGGCGTTGAGGAGTCGCCCGTCGGGCCACTCCGGGGGCCTGGACCACCAACTCCGGCGCTCAACCGCCGATACCCCGACACAGCTCCCGGCCATAGCCCAACCTCCAGTCGTGGCGCCAACATAGCGGCCCCACAAGCAGGCGACCATCCACCAGTCGCCAGTTCACCCGGGGCTTGCGATCCCAGGTCGCAAGCAAACCGCCCAGGTTCACAGCCTCTGTCGCTCTCCCGCCCCTAGTCACCTTCCCGTTGCAAGCTCACGATAGGTAGGCGTCAAGCGCGTCCCGGATCACCTGGCTTTCAGTGGTGCGGTCGGACGCGGCCCGCTGCCGGATGCGGTCCATGAGGCTCGGAGGAGCGCGAAATGTCCGCACCTCGGCCTTCGCCTCGCCCAGACGCGGCGACCAGCGCCGAGTCCTCCTGATGGCGGTGAGTTCGCCCGAGCTGAACTCTCGAGTCTCGAACTCGTCGACAATGGCGGCCAGGTCTTCGTCTGTCACATCGACGGCGCCAGTCCGACCGGACTCACAGGCAGCAAAGTCAGTCACCGGGCTGCTCGATGGCGCTCAGCAGTGGATCCTCCTGCGCGGCCGGCAGTTCCTTCATCTCTCCGGCAGGAGCGTCCATCGTCGGGTAGATGCCGGCTCCCGCCGCAGCCAGGCGAGCGGTCAGCACCGCGGCGAGATGGTCGATGGCGTACAGCGCCGCCCGCATCTGGATCGATGCCGAAGAGTCCAGGGTGTCGGTGTTCTCCGAGAAGCTCCCCAGCAGCTCGAACCGAGCGTCGTAGACCATCGAGAGCCTGTGTGTCACCGTCCACTCGCCGACGTCGTCGCGCCAACCCCGGTCGATCGATTGAATGGCCTTGATGGCATGAGAACGGTCGGCCTGGCTGCCGCCCGAGATCACCCGGGCCAGCGCGTCCCGAGCGCCGGCCACTGCTTGCTGTTCCTGCGCGTCCATTGCCTTCCGCTCCTTCTTCGTCGTCTGGTCTGATCTCCTGCGATCCGAGCGCCACACGGTGGTCACGCTCCCGCGGCGGGCTGGGTGCGGGCCGCACTGTCCCCATCCTTCTTGCCGTCGCGGATAGGCAGGACGACAAGGAGCAGCACGAAGGCGACCACGGCTGTGCCTATGAGCAGCACCAGCAATGCGGGGTACGCGGCGTCCCACCCGGACGGCTCGGCGCGAGTCGCAGGGGCGTCGGCAGTCTCGGAGTCGATGCCGATGGTGGGATCACGCTCCGGCGGTCCGGAGCCGGTCATGGGGGTCTGAGCGGTAGTCATCGTCGCGAGAGCCTCCTCGGAGTTGGGCCATGCTCAAGACCCGGGACCGGAGCCCGGACGTCAATGCACGGTCTTGATTGGTCAGGCTTCGCCGACACTCTCGGTGTTACATGAGGCTGTTGGAGTCAGTTATAAGACAGGTCATGAGTGCATCATGACGAAGTTCAATTACTGTTCTATCAGAAAATCATCTATCGATCAACTTCACGGTTCTGGATCAACAAACCGGCTCTTGCCGCGCCATGATGGGGGCATGGAGATCTATGGGACATGCAAGCCCGGCTTCGAGGCGGTCCAGGACGCGTTCGCGGCCAACTTCGACGAGGGGCTGGAGGTCGGCGCGGCTGCGGCGGTGACCTTGGACGGCGAGTTCGTCGTCGACGTCTGGGGCGGCGACGCCGACACCGAGGGCACACCCTGGCAGCGCGACACCATCGTCAACGTCTACTCCACCACCAAGACCATGGCGGCCACCTGCATGCTGATGCTGGCCGACCGGGGCGAGCTCGACTTCGACGCCCCCGTGGCCCGGTACTGGCCCGAGTTCGCCCAGAACGGCAAGGAGGGCGTGCTGGTGAGCCACGTGATGGCCCACACCGCCGGCGTGCCCGGCTTCGACCCGCCCATCACCACCGAGCAGCTCTACGACCTCGAAGCCGTGGCCGCCAACCTCGCGGCCCAGGCCCCGTGGTGGGAGCCGGGCACCGCCTCGGGCTACCACGCCATCACCCAGGGCAACCTGCAGAGCGAGATCCTCTACCGCATCACCGGGCGGCGCATGGCCGACTGGTTCCGCACCGAGGTGGCCGAGCCCCTCGGAGCCGACTTCTGGATCAGCCTGCCCGCGTCCGAGGACCATCGGGTCGCCGCGCTGGTGCCTCCGGTGTTCAGCGGCGACAAGCTCACCATCAACGGGCAGGAGGTGTCGGCCGACTCGATCGCGGTCAAGGCCATCCTGAGCGTCCCCATGACCGCCGCCGAGCCGGCCACACGGGAGTGGCGGGCCGCGGAGATCCCCGCCGCCGGCGGGTTCGGCAACGCCCGGGGAATCGCCCGCATCCATGCCGCGCTGGCCTGCGGAGGCGCAGTCAACGGGGTGCGCCTCATGTCGGAGGCGACCGCCCGGCGGGCCCTCGAGGAGCAGGTCGACGGCATCGACCAGGTGCTGATGGTCCGCCTGCGCCACGGGCTCGGCTTCGGGCTGCAGCTCGGGGAGGCGTTCACCACCGAACCGGGACAGATGTTCTGGGGCGGCTGGGGCGGCTCGCTTTCCGCCGTCGACCTCAACGCCCGCATGAGCATCGCCTACGTGATGAACCGCATGGACGCCGACCTCATGGGCGACATCCGCGGCCGACGGATCGTCGACGCCGTACGGACCTGCCTGTAGACGCGGCGCGGCGAGGGCCTAGTCCTCGCCGATGTCCTCGTTCCAGAGGTCGGGCTCCGCGGCGATGAACTCCTCCATCATGGCCACGCACGTCTCGTCGTCGAGCACGGTGACCCTCACGCCCCGCTCGGCCAGCAGGGCCTCCTCGCCCATGAACGTCCGGTTCTCGCCCACCACGACCTCACCGATGCCGTAGAGCAGGATCGCCCCGGTGCACATCGCGCACGGCGACAGCGTCGTGTACATCACCGAATCGCGGTAGACACGCGCCGGAAGCCGCCCGGCGTTCTCCAAGGCGTCGGTCTCGCCGTGGCGGATGGCCGAGCCCATCTGCACCCGCCGGTTGTGGCCCCGGCCGATGATCTCGCCATCATGCACCAGCACGGCCCCGATGGGGATGCCGCCGGTGGCCCGACCCTCCATCGCTTCCTCGACCGCGGCCTGCATGAACTGATCCATGGCCCCATTCAACCCGCACGTGCAGGCGAGCGGACATCGACAATACCTAGCAGTTCGAAGAGGGCTCGGACACCGAGGTCCTGGTGGCGCTGCACCTGCCGATCGCGCGGTGGCTGCTGGCCGGCGTCGCGTACGCCGGAGGCGACCGGCGGTCGGACCGCATCTGGGGTGGCTGACTGCTTGAAGTTGCGGGCGCGAGGGAGGCTCGGCCCCTTGCCGGGCCCCTCCAGGGTGAGTCGCAGGGGTGGAGGAGCCCTGGCCGCCGCTAGCGGCGGCGGATGCGTCGAGCGGTGTCGATCAGGTCGGCCAGCTCCTCGGCGTCGTCGTCGCGGCGCAGGTCGTCGGCCACCCGGTCGGCCTGGTAGCTCAACTCCTCCATGCTGCGGTCCTCCACGAAGGGGCTGTCCCGCAGGACCTCGGCGAACTCGGCCGCCACCACGGCCAGCCGGAAGTGGGGGTCGGCGTCCCGGAACGAACGCTCCACGTCGTCGGGACTCAGGCTGGCCCAGGTCTCGACGATCCGCTCGCTGGCCGGCCTGCGGTAGCGCAGGGTGGCGGTGGCGATCGGGCCGCGGCTGCGGTCCCAGCCCCGGTCCAGGGTCACCTCGTACAGGGCGGTCGAGCTCTGGCCCGCGCCGACCTCGCCGGCGTCGCGGCTGTCGTCACGGAAGTCCTCGTCGGCGATGGCCCGGTTCTCGAACCCGAGCAGCCGGTACGACAGCACCTTGTCCCGGTCGAACTCGACCTGGATCTTGGCGTCTCGGGCCACCGAGGCCAGCAGGCCGGTGAGGTTCTCCACGAAGATGCGCCTGGCCTCGGCAGGGGTGTCGATGTAGTGGTAGGTGCCGTCGGCCTTGTTGGCCAGCTGCTCCATGAGCTCGTCGTTGAACGGGCCCAGGCCCACGCCGATGGTGGACAGCCCGATGTCGCCCCGCTCGCCGATCTCCTCGAGGATGTCGTCGGTGCGGGTGGCGCCCACATTGGCGACCCCGTCCGACAGCAGCAGCACCAGCACGGCCCGGCCCCGGTCGGCCTCTCGCAGGGCCATGTCGTAGCCCCGCGTCAGCCCGCCCTCGGCGTTGGTGGATCCCGACGGGAAGACCCGGGCCCGGATCTCGTCCATGATCCAGCCGGCGTTGCCCGACACCCTGGTCGGGTCGAGGATCGTCTCGGCCCGGTCGTTGTAGGCCACGACGCCGACACGGGTGCTCCCCGGCAGGCCCCACAGCAGCAGATCGACGGCCTCGTGGACCAGGCTCATCCTCTCCATGGGCCGGTCGGCCGGCCCGGCGGACTGGCCCATCGACCCGGAGCGGTCCAGCACCAGCACCACGCTGTCGGGGATCACCAGGTCCGACATGACCTCAGGGGCCTGCACGCCCACCCGCAGCATCACCCGGTCGGGATCGCTGAACGGGGAGGGGGTCGCCTCCAGGCTGACGTTGAACTCGTCGATGACGGTCTGGTACCCGCCGTCGAAGTAGTTGACGAACTCCTCGACCCGCACGGCCTCGATGGGCGGGAGTTGGCCGCCCTCCAGGAAGTTGCGGGTCACGACGTAGGACGCGGTGTCCACGTCGAGAGCGAACGTCGACAGGGCGTCGTCGTACGGGTCCACGAACGGGTTGACGCCGTAGTCCTCGAAGGTGTTGGCCCGGCACTCCGGGCACCGCCGGCGCTCCTCGGCGGGACGCTCCCGGTCGGACCGGGCCGCCTCCCTCCGGGACACGCCGCTGGTGGCCGCGTCGGCCGATGACTCCGGCGCCGCCGACGCTGCCGCTGTCTCCGCGGCCGCGTAGGAGGCGTCGTAGTCGGCGGCCTCCTCGGCCATCGGCTCCTCCTCAGGCATCGGCGCCGACTCGAGCTCAGCCTGCACCTCATACGTACGGCTGGGTGCGGTCGTGGTGGCCGCCGGACCCCGATCGACGCTGCCCGAGCTGGCGCGGTCCCCGTCGACTGCCTCGCTGGCATCCGTCGGCGAGGCCGCAGTTGGCGCGGCCGTTCCCTCCGCGGCCATGTCGGCATCCGCCGGCGAAGCCGCAGTTGGCGCGGCCGTTCCCTCCGCGGCCATGTCGGCATCGTCGTCGCCGGGTCCGCTGCACGACACGGCCAGCAGGCTCAGCGCCAGCACTGCTCCCAGCCATCCGATGCTCCGATTCGTTCTGGTCCGGAACCTCTCGGATCCCCCGGTCTCCATGGTCACCCTCCTCCAGGTGGTGGACGCCCTTTGCGTCCGATCGGTTCCTACGACGACGGGCGCGCCGGTCTGGTTCCCGGAGGGATCACGAAGTCCCGCCGCCGGTCAGACCGGGGCCGGGTTAGGAACGGGAGGCGGAGAGGGCCTGGTCGACCAGTTCCAGGGGGTGGCGGACATCCAGGCCGGCCGCGGCGAGATGCAGCGAGCATCCCGGGTTGGCGCTGGCCACCACCGACGCGCCCGAGCGGGCCACCGCCGCGGTCTTGCGCTCGCGGATGGCCCTGGACAGCTCGGCCTCCATCACCGAGTAGGCGCCGCCGGCCCCGCAGCACAGGCCGTCGTCGTCGAGGGCGACCACCTCGGCCACGAAGGGGCGCAGCACGGCCGGGACCGCCTGATGGGCCCGCTGCACGTGACGCAGATGGCAGGGATCCTGCACGGCCACGGTCACATCCAGCGGAACGGCCGGCCGCCGCGACTCCAGCTGGTCGAGTCGCCCGGCCAGCCACTCATGGACGTCGAACACCCGGGCCGAGAAGGCGCGGGCCTCGTCGGTTCCCAGCAGGTGCCCGTAGTCCTTGAGCGAGGCGCCGCATCCGGCCGCGTCCACCAGGATGGGACGGTCGTCGCCCGACAGGCCGGCCATCACCTCGCGGGCCATGGCCTTCGTCTCGGACTCCAGTCCGGCGTGTATGTGCAGGGCCCCGCAGCACGGCGCCGCTCCGCCGGTGGGCTCCACCCCCACGCCGGCCGCCTCCAGCACCCGCTGCACAGCCAGGTGCACGTCGCGCTGCCAGGCGTCCATCACACAGCCGGTGAACAGCCACACATCGTCTCCGGAGGTGCGCAGTGGCGGTCGCCGCAGCGGCATCCTCGCCGGCAGCCCGAGACGCCTGGTCGGCAGCAGCCGCAGCCGGATGGCCAGCGCCAGCAGGGTCGAGCCGGCCAGCAGCAGGCGGCGGTGCCGCAGCATCCGCAGGGCCAGCCGCTGCCAGCGGGGCGTGATCCGTCCCTCAGCGGCCAGGACGGCCCGGGTGCCCTCCATCAGATGCCCGAACGGCACCGCGCTCGGGCAGGCGGTCTCGCAGCCCCGGCACTGCACGCACGTCTCCATCGACCGGATCAGGTCGTCGGTCACCGGCGCGCCCTCGTTCTGCACCGCTCGCATCAACGCGATCCGTCCGCGGGGCGACTCGGTGTCGCGTCCGGTGATCACGAAGGTGGGGCAATGCGGAAGGCACAGCCCGCACGAAACGCAGGCGACCAGCTCGTCGTCGTCCAACCCGAGGTGCATCAGGGCTTCCGCAGGGGGTCGCGGCCGGGGTTGAGGCGGCCGGTGGGGTCGAAGCGCTCCTTGAAGCGGCGGTTCAGCTCGGCCACGCCCGGCTCGACGGGGCGGGACGGCTGGGGCTCGGAGGCATGCACGACCCCGACGCCGATCTCGGCAACGAACCGGCCCGCCGCACCGTTGCGGGCATCGAAGGCAGCCGCCTCCGCGGGCGTGCACGTCCACCGGTGGGGCGGCAGCTCGGGCGGGCCGTCGACGTCCTCGCAGGCGCCCAGGGTGGCCAGCCGGCCCAGGTCCTCGTCCACGTCGACTCCGTAGCCGCTCAGCAGGGTCCACACGTCGGTGCCGTCCCACAGCACCGACGCGGCGGTGTGGCACGACCGCACCGCGCCCGGATCGGTGCCGGCCAGCCGCACCCAGCGCTCGGTCTCCCCCACCGGGACGGTGCGCAGCAGCACCTCGCCCACCAGGCCGAGCGTGCCCAGCGACCCGACCAGCAACCGGCACAGGTCGAAGCCGCTCACATTCTTGACCGTCGCCGCGCCCGCGCTGGTTATCCGGCCGTCGGCACACACGTAGCGGGCTTGCAGCAGTGCCTCGCGCACCGGTCCCAGCCCCAGGCGGGCGATGCTCGACTCGCCCGCCATCAGCGCCCCGCCCACCGTGCCGCCGGCCCGCTCGGGCAGGGCGGTGCGCTGGCCGCCGGCCGCCAGCTCCTCATGGAGTTCAGCCACCGGCGTGCCGGCCCGCACCCGCACCGTCATCTCGGCCGGCTCGAAGGCCACAATGCCCTCCGGGGCCTGCACCTCGCGGGTGCCCGGCGCCGCCGCCCCGCCCAGGCTCCAGCGGGTCCCGCCGCCCCGCACGCACACCGGCCCGTCTATGCCGACCTCAGCCGCGAACGCGGTGAGAGCCTCGTCGAAGTCGCTCACCCGCCCGGCCTCTGGTCAGCCCCAGACGCCGGCGGCGTCGGAGGCCCTCAGAGCGCCGATGTCCGAGCAGCTGTGGGCGCTGGGGAGCACCTTGCCCGGGTTCATGCGGCAGTGCGGGTCGAACGACGCCCGCAGCCGGCTCTGCTGATCGAGATCCACCTCGCTGAACATGCGGTTCATGTACTCGCGCTTCTCCACCCCTATCCCGTGCTCGCCGGTGAGGGCCCCTCCCATGTCCAGCGACATCTCGATGATCTCACGGCCCGCGGCATGCACCCGCTCGTCGGTGCCCGGCACCCGCGAGTCGTAGGCCAGAATGGGGTGGAGGTTGCCGTCGCCGGCGTGGAAGACGTTGAGCACGATCAGGTCGTAGCGGTCGACGATCTCGTAGATCCGCTCCAGCACCTCCACCAGCCGGGTACGGGGCACGACCGTGTCGTGCAAGTAGTAGTCGGGCATCACGTTGGCCACGGCCCCGAAGGCGCTCTTGCGCCCCTTCCACAGCCGGGCCCGCTCGTCCTCGTCGGCGGCGGTGCGGACGCTGATGGCCTGGTTGCGCCGGGCGATGCCGGCCACCTTCTCGCTGGCGATGGCCACCCCGCCCGCGGGGCCGTCCACCTCGACCAGCAGTACCGCGGCCGCGTCCTTGGGGTAGCCGGCCTGGGCGAAGTCCTCGACGGCGGTGACGCAGCGCTGGTCCATCATCTCGATGGCCGCCGGCACGATCCCGGCCGCGATGATGGCGCTGACGGTGGCCGCCCCGTCCGACACGTCGTCGAAGCACAGCAGCATGGTGCGCACCGCGGGCGGGTTGGGGGTGAGGCGCACGGCTACCGCGGTGGCGATGCCGCACATGCCCTCGGAGCCGACGAACGCTCCTCTCAGGTCGTAGCCGGCCGGCTCGGCGGTGAGGCCGCCCAGCGTGACGACCGATGCGTCGGACAGCACGACCTCCACCGCCACCACATGGGCGCTGGTCACGCCGTAGGCCAGGCAGTGCGGGCCGCCGGAGTTGTTGGCCACGTTGCCGCCGATGGTGCAGGCCGCCTGGCTGGACGGGTCGGGCGCGTAGTGGACGCCGTGGGGGGCCAGCGCCCGGCTGAGGTCGAGGTTCACCATGCCGGGCTGCACCCAAGCCACGCCGTTGTCGAGGTCGACCTCCAGCAGCCTGTCCATTCGGGTCATCGACAGCACCACCGGCTGGCCCAGCGGCGCGGCGCCGCCGGCCAGGCCTGTGCCCGCACCCCTGGGGGACACGGCCCGGCCGTGGCGGGCTGCGACCTGCACGCACGCCACCACGTCATCGGTGGAGCCCGGATAGCACACCGGTCCGGCGTTGCCCTCCCGGTAGATGGAGGCGTCGCGGGAGGCCAAGTAGCGGGCCGCGGTGTCGGCCCGCACCCGGTCGGCGCCGATGGCCTCGACCAGGTCGTCGACGAGGGCGGCGTCGGTGGAATCGGCGGACAGGACGGAGGCGGCGCGGTCGCCTCGACGGCGCGACCCCAGCACCCGGCGGGTGGCAGCAGCGAGCGTCCTGGCCACGGCTCAGACCATAACGCGGCGCGCGGGAGGCCCGGTAGCCCGGATCGGATCGAACTCCGGGAGCCGCGTCAGGGGATTATGGTCGTATGTGATCAACAATCGACGGAAGTTCGGATACTCGATCAGTGACACAGACCGAGGCGTCGTCCTATCACCGGGTGCCCGACGCGGTGCCGCCTCCGCCGTCGGGCTGCCCCGTCAACGACTTCACGCCGTTCGCGCCGGACTATCTCGCCGATCCGTATGCGGTGCTCGACGGGCTGCGGGACACACCGGTGTTCTACTCCAGCGAGCTCGGCTACCTGGTGGTCACCCGCATGGAGGACGTGAGCGAGATCTTCCTGGACCCCGTGACGTTCGGATCCCAGAACGTGCAGGATCCGGTGTTCCCCCTGAGCGCGGCCGCCCACGCCGTGCTGGCCGCGCCGGACTTCAATCCGGTGGCGGTGATGTCCAACCGCCAGCCCCCCGACCACGGCCGGATCCGCAACCACACCAAGCAGGGCTTCTCCAACCGGCGGATGCGGGTCCTGGAGCCCTACATCCGCGGCCGCAGCCACGCTCTCGCCGATGCCCTGCTGGCCGCCGCCTCACCCGCGGACTTCGTGCCGCTGTTCGCGCACCCGCTGCCGGGCGAGACGATCTTCCGCTTCATCGGATTTCCGGAGAGCGACGACGAGAAGCTCAAGGGGTGGTGCTCGGACCGTCTCGCCTTCAGCTGGGGCAAGCCGACTGAGGCCGAGCAGGCAGAGATCGCCCACAAGATGCTGGCCTACTGGCGGTACTGCCGAAGCGTCGTGGCCGCCAAGGTCGACGATCCCGGCGACGACTTCGCCTCCGAGCTCCTGGCGGTCCACAAGGCCGACCCAGACGAGCTCACCTACCGGGAAGTGGAGTCGATCGTCTACGGCCTGTCCTTCGCCGGTCACGAGATCGTCAGCCACTTCCTGTCGAACTCGCTGATCTGCCTGCTGTCGCGCCCCGACCAGTGGGACCAGCTCTGCGCGGACCCCTCCCTGATTCCGGCCGCGTTGGAGGAGGTGCTGCGCTTCGAGTCGCCCCAGACCAGCTGGCGGCGGGTAGCCAACGTCGACGCCGAGGTGGCCGGGGTGAAGGTGCCGGCCGGGACCAACATCTTCATGAGCCTGGCCGCGGCCAACCACGAGCCCGGGTGCTTCGACGACCCCGGCGACTTCGACATCCACCGGCCGAATGCCCGCAACCACATCTCCTTCGGCAAGGGCATCCACTTCTGCCTGGGCGCCCGGCTGGCCCGCCTCGAGGCGACGGTCGCCCTGGAAGTGCTGGCCGAGCGCATACCGTCGCTGCGGCTGGTCGAGGGCCAGAGCCTGGAACGCTTCGCCAACATCACCTTCCGCGGCCCCAGAAAGCTACTGGTGGCCTGGGACACGTGACCACCATCCCAGCCCTCGTGGAGGACGCTGCGGCCCGCTTCGGCGCGAGCGAGGCTCTCGTGGACGGCGGGATGCGAATGTCGTTCGCCGAGCTGCGGGACCGGGTCGGCCGGATGGCTGCCGCGTTGAACGCATGGGGCCTGGCATCCGGCGACCGGGTGGGCGTCTGGGGGCCCAACTGGTGGGAGTGGGCGGTCGCGGCCCTGGGCGTGCACGCCGCGGGCGGAGTCGTCGTGCCGGTCAACACCCGCTTCAAGGGCGACGAGACCGCCTTCGTGCTCGACCGTTCCGGGGCACGCCTGCTGTTCTGCTCGACCGGCTTCCTCGGCACCGACCACCTGGACCTGCTGCGGTCCGCCGGCGGCGGCGTGCCGGCGTGCGTCGAGCAGGTCGTGGCGCTGCGAGGACCGGCGCCCCCCGACACCGTCGGGTTCTCGGACTTCATTGCTCAAGCGCCGGCGGGTGTATCCGCCGACCCCCCGGCCGGCGAGGTGTCGGACCGCGACCCCTGCCATGTCATGTTCACCTCCGGCACCACCGGGCGACCCAAGGGGGTTGTGCTCAACCACGGAGCGGTCTGCCGCGCCTACCGGAGCTGGGCGGAGGTGATCGGTCTGCGCCACGGCGACCGGTACCTGATCGTCAACCCGTTCTTTCACTCCTTCGGCCTCAACGCCGGGATCCTGGCCTGCCTGATGACCGGGGCGACGATGATCCCCCACCCGGTGTTCGACGTGCCGTCGGTCATGGCCCGCATCGGTGCAGAGCGGGTGTCGGTGCTGCCCGGCCCGCCCGCCATCTACCAGACCATCCTCAACCATCCCGACCTCGAGACGTTCGACATGTCCACCCTGCGCCTGGCCGTGACCGGCGCCGCTCCCGTGCCGGTTCCGATGATCGAGGCCATGCGGGACCGGCTGGGCTTCGAGGTGGTGGTGACCGGCTACGGGCTCACCGAGGCCTCGGGCATCGCCACCATGTGCCGCCACGATGACCCCCCCGAGACGATCTCAGCCACGTCGGGCCGGGCCATCGACGACGTGGAGGTCCGGGTGGTGGGCCCCGACGGGATCGAGCGGCCCCGCGGCGAGCCGGGCGAGATCGTGGTGCGGGGCTACAACGTGATGGACGGGTACCTCGACGACCCGGAGGCCACCGCGGCCGCCGTCGACGGTGACGGATGGCTGCACACCGGCGACATCGGCACCATGGACGCGGCCGGTTACGTGGCCATCACCGACCGGCTCAAGGACATGTTCATCTGCGGCGGTTTCAACGCCTACCCGGCTGAGATCGAGGCGGCGATGCTGGCCCACCCTGCGGTGGGACAGGTGGCGGTGGTCGGCCGGCCCGACGACCGTCTGGGCGAGGTGGGCCACGCCTTCGTGGTCCCTGCGCCGGGAGCGTCCAGCGACGGGGCCGCCGAGGCAGAGCTGATTGCCTGGAGCCGGGAGCGGATGGCCAACTACAAGGCTCCCCGCGGCGTGACCTTCACTCACGAGTTGCCGCTGACCGCTTCGGGCAAGGTGCGCAAGCACGACCTGCGAGCACTGCTCGCGGTCGACGCCTGGTAGCCGTTACGCCGCTTGGCCCCGGTGGTCGGGCGTGTCCAGGCCGAACTCCCTGCGGATGTCCTCGTCGGAGGCCCAGGGGCTGACCCCTTCGGGAGCTGGTGTCGCACCGAGATTGAAGACGGGCCGCAGAGTGGCCCGACGGTCCTTGGTGCCGGCCTGCGAGTCCGAGGCCTCGCCTCGAACGTGCAGCCGCGCATGCCGGTCATGGGCGAGGCCCTCGGCCGGCCTGACGTCCCTGGTCCGGCCCCACTCGACATCGGAGCGGCCATGGGGGCCGTAGTGGTGATGGGCGGCTATCCGTGCGACAACGGCGAGTGCCGGAAGCACCAGGAACACCACGATGGCGATTGCATATGTCATGACTTTCTTCTCCCTTTCTCGGTGTCTATTGAATGGCCGGCGGCCGCCGTCGCATTCGTGAATTCGGTCACATAGCGTTGCCGTCCATGACCTCGCCGTTCGTGCCGGTGCCGCTCACGCCGGTGTCATTTCTCGACCGGGCCCGGCTGGTGCACGGCGACCGGCCCGCGGTGGTGGACGGGCCTCTGCGGCGCAGCTACGAGGACTTTGCCGACCGCTGCGAGCGGCTGGCCGGAGCCACGCTCGACCTGGGCCTCGAGCCGGGCGACGCGGTGTCGGTGCTGGCCCCCAACGTGTCGATGGCCCTGGAGGCGACGTTCGGATTCCCCATGGCCGGGGTGGTGTTCAACGCTCTGAACTCCAGGCTGTCGGCACCGGAGCTGGCCTGGATCGTGGGCCACGCCGAGTCCAAGGTGCTGTTCGCCGACCATGGCCTGGCCGATGTGGCCCAGTCCATCCAGCAGCAGGTACCGGGGTTGCGGCTCATCGTGTCGAGCGACGCCGGCGTCTCCGGCGCCCCGGACTGCGAGTACGAGGCTCTGCTGGCCGCGGCCGATCCCCACCGGGTCGAGTTGGCCGACGAGCACGCGGTGCTGAGCCTCAACTACACGTCGGGCACGACCGGCAACCCCAAGGGCGTCATGTACTCGCACCGGGGCGCCAACATCAACGCGCTGGCCATGGCCGCCCAATGCGGCCTCGACAGCGACGCGGTGTTCCTGTGGACGCTGCCCATCTTCCATTGCAACGGCTGGTGCTTCCCGTGGGCGGTCACCGCGGTGGGCGGTGCGCACCTGATGCTGCGGACCCTGGACCCCGGCACGGTGTGGCGCCACATCCGCGACGCCGGTGTGACCCACTTCAACGCGGCCCCCACCGTGCTGATCGGACTGGTCAACCACCCCGACGCGGCGCCGGCGCCCCGGACCGTGAAGGTGTGCACGGGTGGCGCTCCCCCGTCACCCACCCTGCTGGCCCAGATGGCCGAGCTCAACATTCATGTAACCCACCTCTACGGCCTCACCGAGACCTACGGCCCGTCGCTGATCTGCGACTGGCGCAGCGAATGGGACGGCCTGCCCGCCGCCGAGCAGGCCCGGATCAAGGCCCGCCAGGGGGTGGGCACGCTGGTCACCTCCTCGGTGCGGGTGGTCGACGCCGACGGCGCGGACGTGCCCGCCGACGGCGCCACCCAGGGGGAGATCGCCATCCGGGGCAACAACGTGATGCTGGGCTACTACAAGGATCCCGAGGCCACCGCGGCGGCGTCGGTGCACGGGCCCGGCGGGACGTGGTTCCGGACCGGGGACGTGGCCGTGATGCACGACCACGGCTACGTGGAGGTGCGGGACAGGGCCAAGGACGTGATCATCTCCGGCGGCGAGAACATCGCCTCCATCGAGGTCGAGCAGGCCCTGGCGTCGCACCCCGACGTCGTGGAGTGCGCGGTGGTGGCCGCCCCCGACGACACCTGGGGCGAGGTGCCGGCCGCGTTCGTGGTGCTCCGTACGGGCTCGGCCACCACCGAGGCCGACCTCGTCGAGCACGTCAAGTCCCGCATCGCCCGGTTCAAGGCCCCGAAGTCGGTGACCTTCGGCGACCTGCCCAAGACGGCCACCGGCAAGATCCAGAAGTTCGCCCTGCGCGACCAACTCTGGGCCGGCCGAGACCGCCGCATCAACTAGCGGCAGCCTTCCACGCCGACCCGTCCATCGACTTCACAACATGGGGCGCCAGTCGTTACCGTAGGGCGCACCTGATCCAGTCGAGGCTCAACCATGACGTGCGATCAAGAGCGCGATTATCCGGACCTAGTCCGGAAGGGCCGGATTCATCGCAGCGCCTATACGGATCCCGATGTGTTCGCCGACGAGATGATCCGAGTGTTCGGTGGCACGTGGACATACCTGGGCCACGAGAGCGAGATTCCAGAACCGTACGACTTCAAGCTCACGAACCTCGGACTCCGACCCGTGATCCTGACCCGGGACGGCGACGGCGCAGTCCACGGCCTGTTCAACCGGTGCAGCCACCGGGGGGTAACGGTCTGCCCCGAACCGTCGGGCAACACTCGCCGGTTCGTGTGCAGCTACCACGGGTGGACCTACTCAAGCGACGGCCGACTGGTGGGTGTCCCGTTCGCATCCAGCCTCGGTCCCGAGTTCGAGCGGGCCGACCTCGGCCTCGGTCGCATCGAACGCATCGGCACCCACCGCGGCTTCGTGTTCGGCGTCCTCTCGCCGGATGCTCCCAGCCTCCGTGACTATCTGGGATCGGTGGCAGAGCGGATCGACGAGTGGGTCGATCGCTCGCCGGCAGGAGAGCTCGTGGTCCGTCACCGCGTCCGCAAGGTCGCTGCCGACGCCAATTGGAAGCTCTATGTGGACGGTGCAGCAGACGGCATCCACCCCTACTTCGTCCACCGCTCCTACCTCAAGATGGGAGCCGAGCGAGACGGCGAGGGGATGTTCCTCTCGGAGTTCGCCTCCGGACTCGAGGAATCCGACATGTACTCGGAGAGCCTTCCCCACGGGCACCAGTTCCTCGATCAACGTCCAAGCCTTCTCCCTTCGAAATGGGAGGCCACGAGGGCAATGCCGGGAACAGAAGCAGCCGTCGAGGACTTGGCAGCCCGCTACGGCGAGAGGGTTGACGAAGTCCTGGAGCAGGCAACGGTGGCGGGCATGAACGTCTTCGTGTTCCCGAACCTGTCCCTGGTCGACAATTCGATCGGGGTGGTCCAACCTCGCGCCGTCGACCGCACCGAGGTCCATTGGCACATCACGTCGCTGGCCGATCTCGATCCGGCTGCCGTGTCCTTGCGGATGCGAATCGGGGAGGACTTCCCGAACTTTGGCGACACCGACGACGTGGAGCAATGGGAACGGGCGCAGCGCGGCCTGCGCGACGTACCAGAAGTACAGTGGCTCCACACCGGGCGGGGCTTGGGCCTGGACCCGGAGTCCGACGGCAGGGGGGCGTCCACAGTGCCGATCACCAGCGAGGCTCCCATGCGCTCGTACCACAGGGAGTGGCAACGGCTGATGGGGCTCGAGCCGAGCTGGCTGGACCAAGGCTGACGTGGACGCCGCCTCCACCGGAGACCGCTTCTACTCCGATCTCACCGGCTACGCCGCCTGGTCAAACGAGTTCCCGCCCGGTGACAGCGGGCTCACCATGGAGATCGCCTCGCTGTTGCACTTCGAGGCCCGGCTGCTTGACGAGAAGCGCTACGACGAGTGGCTCGGCCTGCTCACCGAGTCGTTCACCTACTGGATTCCCATCAATCCGGACGGTGGCGATCCCCGTACCGAGTGGAGCTTGTCGCTGGATGATCGCCGACGCATCGAGGATCGCATTCGCTGGCTCGGCACCGGCGACGTCCACGGCCAGCGACCCCCGAGCCGCACACGGCGGCTGCTCACGAATGTCGAGGGCTGGTCGGTTGCTCCCGGTCAGCGGCGGGCTCACAGCAACTTCGTGCTGTTCGAGCATCGGCTCGACCGCACGCGGCAGTTCGTCGGCGCATACGAGCACCGCCTGCGACTCATTTCCGGCGAGTGGAGAATCGACGCGAAGAGGGTGATGCTGATCGACTCGGACGCGGCTCAGGCCAACGTCACCTTCGTGTTCTGAGCAGTCGGCGGTGGGCCAGTGCGCGGCGTGAGATCGCTTACTGGCCTCAGTGTCTATGTGCTGAGACGGGTGGCGGTGGCTGTCCCGATCCTGCTGGGCGTATCACTGCTGGTGTTCATCCTGTTGAAGATGGTTCCGGGCGGGCCTGTCGACGGGCTGTTGGGACCGCTGTCGACCCAGGAGCAACGCGAGCAGCTCGAGTCCCGGCTCGGCTTCGATCAGCCCGCTCCGGTGCAGTACGCCAAATGGCTCGTCGCGGTTGGTCAGGGTGACTTCGGCGATTCGATCGCCAAGCAGACACCGGCAGCACGGCTGGTATGGGAGGCGTTCCGCAACTCGTTGGTGCTTGCCGCCGTAGGCGGCGCCACCGCGCTCGCGGGCGGTGTGGCTCTCGGAACGATCTGGGCCCTCTCGCGCAGGGCTGCCTCGCGAGGGTCGGCGGCAGCCGTGTCGGTTCTCGCGGCGTCGATCCCTCAGTACTCCTTCGGGGTTGTGCTGGTGGCAGTACTGGCTGTGAAGCTCGGCGTGCTGCCGTCCGGCGGGATGAACTCGGCAACCGGCGAAGGAGGGATGGCCGACAGCCTGCGTCATCTGGCACTGCCCGCTCTGACCGCGGCCGTCGTGCCCCTGGGAATCATCGCGCGCACTCAACGGTCCGCCCTTCTCGACATCGGAGTCGCGGGCTTGATGGAGTCACTGCGGGCTCGCGGGTTCGGCGAAGGCCGCGTCCTGGTGCATGCCCTGCACAACACGCTGCCGTCGCTCCTGACCGTCGCCGGACTCCAGTTCGGGTACCTGCTGAGCGGCGTCGTGTTCGTCGAGATCATCTTCTCCTGGCCCGGCCTCGGACTCCGCGTGTTCGAGGCCATCTCGCAGCGGGACCTGCCCGTGATCCAGGCGGGTGTGATGATCTCGGCGCTTGCGTTCGTGGTGATGAACCTCGCGGTGGACGTCCTTCACGCAGTGATTGATCCGCGGGTCGCCCAATGACAGCCACCGAAGACGTCGATCCGGGCGCCGCTCCCCGGGTTCGACCACGGATGCCTCAGGCCGCTCGGGTAGCTGCGCTGGCGATCATCGGGGTGGGAGCGGTTGCGGTGCTGGCTCCGGTCCTGCCCCTAGGCGACCCAGTGCAGGGAGAGCTGTCGGAACGGCTGAGCGGGCCCAGCTTCAGCCATCCGCTGGGAACCGACGGCCAGGGGCGGGACGTGCTGAGCCGGCTCGTCTGGGGGGCTCGGCCGTCGCTCCTGGCCGCGATGCTCCCGGTCCTGATCGGCGGAAGCATCGGTGCGTCCCTCGGTCTCATCGCGGGACTCGTAGGCCGGATCGTCGGCGCGGCAATCATGCGATTCCTCGACATTTTCTACGCCTTTCCCGCTGTGTTGCTAGCCATCGCCATCGCCACCACCAGAGGCGCCGGGTTGACCACCATGGTGATCGCCATCGCCGTGATCGTGGTAGCGCCTGTCGCCCGCATCGCGGAGACCGAAGTTCGCGCCATCAGGAACATGGATTTCATGGAAGCCGCCAGAGCGAGCGGCGCACCGGCGTGGATGATCGCGATCCGCCAGGTCGTTCCGTGCGTTGGGCCTGCCCTGATCGTCTACTGCACTGCGCTGGTCGGACTGTCGCTGGTGTACGCGGCCGGACTCGGGTTCATCGGCCTGGGACTGGCTCCGCCGGACCCGGAGTGGGGCACGATGGTGAACGAACTCCGCTCCTTCACGTTCAGCCACCCGTGGCTGGCCGTGATCCCCGCTCTGGTGATCCTCGCGGTGTCCGTGGCGTTCAACGTGCTAGGCGACGGCCTGCGCGATCGACTGGCTGCCGGTCGTCCCGATGGCTGACCGCACAGGACAGACCGTTCTCTCGGTCGACGATCTGACGGTCGCGGTGCCCGTGCGGGACGGTTGGCTCGACATTGTCCGGGGCGTCGCACTCGCACTCCGTGCCGGGGAGACCCACGTGTTGGTCGGTGAGAGCGGCAGCGGGAAGTCGATGACGGCGCGGGCGATGCTGGGATTGGCTCCGCCCGGTGCCCGCCTGCAAGGTGCCGTCCAATTCGACGGCGTCGCCCTGCTCGAGCTGCCACCGGCCGGGTTGCGCCAGATCCGGGGCCGGGACATCGGCTGGATCCCACAGGATCCGTCGGCTGCTCTCGACCCGCTGCGCCGCCTAGGACCCCAGATCAGAGAGGTGATCAGGGCTCATGAGCAGCCGGTCTCAAGGCAAGCGGCCCGGAGCAGAGTCCGAGAATTGCTGGGCATGGTCGGATTCGACGAGCCGCGGCTGATCGCTCGCTCGTTCCCCCACGAATTGTCGGGTGGGATGCGCCAGCGGGCTGCGATCGCGGTGTCCATCGCGTGCCGGCCCAAGGTTGTGATCGCCGATGAGCCGACGACCGCGCTGGACGTGACCCTCCAGGCACAGATCCTGGATCTGCTGGCTGTCTTGCGCCGGGAGATCGGTATGGCGGTGCTGCTGGTGACCCACGACATCGGAGTAGCGCGCGAGGCAGGCGATCAGGTGAGCGTCATGTACGCGGGTGAGCTCGTCGAAAGCGGGCCCGCCCAAGAGGTCCTCGACGATCCCCGGCATCCGTATCTGCAAGCTCTGCTCGCAGCCGAGCCCGACATGGCGACCCCGCGAGGCGAGTTGCGAGCCCTGCCGGGCCGGCCGCCCGAATTCGACGCCCTCCCCGCCGGCTGCAGCTTCAGCCCTCGCTGCGAGCACGTCCATGACCGGTGCCAAGAGGCTCCCGTTCTTGCTCCCGCCGCTTCGGGCCGTGACGTGGCCTGCCATCTTGTCGCACCAGCACCGCCCCCGGTCGCCGAGCCGGACCGCCGGGAGAAATGATGGCGCTGTTGGAGGCCGAGGGGCTCTCGAAGTGGTTCACGCCGGGAAGGCCGGCGGTAGCTGACGTCGACATCACTGTCCGGTCCGGTCAGACCGTCGGCCTGGTCGGGGAGTCCGGCTCCGGCAAGACGACGACGGCCCGCATGATTCTGGGTCTGGTGCGTCCCGACGGCGGCAGCATCCACTTCGACGGCACCGATCTGCTCGCGGCCGGCGGGGCGGAACGACGGGCCGTGAGAGCCCGCCTCCAGTTCATTCCCCAGCAACCCCGGTCGTCGCTGAATCCACAGCTGACCGTAGGAGCTGCGATCGAGTTCAACCTGCGGGCCCACGGCTGGGCGAGAACGGATCGACGGTCGCGGGTGGTTGAGACGCTGGAGTCGGTGGGACTCCCATCGGCGTTCCGCAGCCGCTACCCGGGCGAGTTGTCAGGAGGGCAGATCCAGAGGGTGGCGATAGCCAGAGCGCTGGCCACTGAGCCTCGACTTGTCGTGTGCGACGAAGCGGTGTCGGCGCTGGACAAGAGTGTTCAGGCCCAGATTCTGAATCTCCTCGTCCGCCTCCAAGCCGAACTGGGTGTGTCGTTTCTGTTCATCAGCCACGATCTGGGAGCGGTCGAGCACATCTCCGATGAGATCGCGGTGATGTACCGGGGTCATGTGGTCGAGCAGGGCACCACCAGTTCCATAGTCCGGTCTCCGGCCCATCCCTACACCCAGTTACTCATCGATTCCATCCCTGGGTCGCGCCGCCCGAAGCGATCTGCAGGCCGGCAAGTCGGAGCAGTTCAAGGGACCGAGAATGGCTGCGTCTTCGCCCCCCGGTGTCCGCTGGCTGATGACGGGTGCCTTGACTCACAACCCGGATGGTTCACGGCTCCGAGCGGCCACCAGGCAAAGTGCTATAAGGCCGATGCTGCGAGCGCATTCTCCTAGTCCTAGGATGATATGTTGTTCAGCTGCAAAAAAAGTAAGGGGGACTGATCATGGGACGATTTCGGGCGGCGCTGGCCGTGCTTGCATTGCTCGCTCTCGTCGCTGCGGGTTGCGGGGATGACGATGCCGACGATGCGGTTGAGGCTCCGGCCGTTGAGCCCGCCGCGGAGGAGACCCCGGAGGTCGAGGCCCCGAGTGCCGAGACTCCGGCCGAGGAGATGCCTGAAGAGCCCGAGGAACAAGCGGAGGAGCCGGCTCCAGAGCCGGACCCGGAGCCGGCCGTAGGCGGTGATCTCGTCGCCGCGATGACGTCGACGGACTTGCCCGGTATCGACACCGTCTGGGCCTTCACCCAGGGTGGAGAGGGTCTGCGCTGGGTAGGCCTGCAGCTCTATGACGGGCTGACGCGGTTCGACCTCTCGCAGGAGGCCGCGCCGGCAGGACTGGTCGGGGGTCTCGCCGAGTCGTGGAGCACGGACGACGCAGTGAACTGGACGTTCAACCTGCGAGAGGGCGTCACGTTCCATGACGGCACACCCTGGAACGCGGATGCGGCCGTCTTCAATCTCGACAGGTTCACGAACCCCGAGAGCGAGTTCTTCACACCTGATCTGGCTGGCCTCGCGGGGCTGTTCACCCAATCGATCGCGTCCTACGAGGCAGCAGATGAGTTTGTGCTGAACATCACCACCAACCGGCCCTGGTCTCATCTGCTCGAGGACCTGGCCCTACTGCCCATGGCCAGCCCGTCGGCAGTGAGGGACCTCGGCAACGATGGCTTCGCGGCTGCTCCCGTCGGTTCGGGTCCGTTCATGTTCGAGTCCCTCGAGCCGGGAGAGCGGCTTGTGATGGCGGCCAACCCCAACTACTGGGGAGGGGCGCCGCAGGTTGCCCGGCTCATTGTGAGGCCGATCCCCGATGCGACCGCCCGCGTGGCTGCTCTTCGCGCCGGCGAGGTCAACTGGATCGAGTACGCGTCGCCTGACGATGTACCCGGCCTGCGCGATGACGGGTTCCAGATAATCGCCAACACCTACTCGCAGGTGTGGCGAGGGGTGTTCGACACTACCAAGGCGCCGTGGGACGATCCCCGGGTCCGCGAGGCGGCCAATCTCGCCATCGACCGGCCCGCCATCGCAGAGTTCCTTCTGAGCGGCACGGCGGAGCCGGCCTTCCAGATGGCGCCCCGCTCGGATCCCGGATACGACCCGGGCTTCTCGGGCTACCAGCAAGATCTCGACCGGGCCCGAGAGCTTCTCGCCGAAGCTGGACATCCCGACGGTTTCTCGACGTCAGCGTCCGTGCCCACCGCGGGCTCAGGGAACATGCTGCCGGTGCCGATCGCCGAGCGGGTGAAGGCCGACCTAGCCCAGATCGGCATCGACCTCGAGGTCGTGACCGGCGAGTGGGGAGCCATATTCGGCCAGTACAACAGCGGTCAGATGCCGCTGGACGCCGACATGACCATGTGGGCTTCGACCTTCGTGCTGCCCGGTCTCTGGGCGGCATGGTTCCACAGCCAGTCACCGGCGAACGTCGGCCGCTACGCCGACCCGGCCCTCGACGACCTACTCGGACAGTTGGACGCGGCAACCGATCCCGCGCAGCGCGTCGACTTGTTCATGCAGGTCAACCGTCAGACATCCGAGAGCCACCCGTGGCTGCTGGTAGTCAACGACCTCCACCCGAGGGCGCTGGCCAGCAATGTCCAGGGCTTCATCAACCCGCAGTCTTGGTTCATCGACCTCACGACGGTCACCGTGTCCTGACCGCGAGCCGGCCAGCGGTCAGGCTTCGTCGACCAGGGGGACCACCGACTCCGCGAAGGCGTCGAACTGCTCCAGGTACTCGTCGAGGGTGCGGGCCCGGAACTTGAGATGGAAGGTGTTGGCCCCCGCGGCCCGTCCAGCACGGATGCTGGCGGCCAACCGCTCGACGCCGCACGACATCACCGGGGGGAGGCCCTCGGGTGCGGTGTCGGCCAGCAGGTAGCACCACGGCGGCATGAAGCCCACGTCGAAACGGGCGCCGTCCCGGCCGGCCGCGGCCGCGGCGGTGTTCATGGTGTCGATGATCTCGCCGTACTGGGAGACCGGGTTGCCCATCGGCACGTAGCCGTCGCCCAGACGGCCGGCGCGCCGCCACGCGGCCCGTCCGCTGCCCCCCACCCAGATGGGCAGCTCCCGCGCCGGCGCGGGTCCGACTCCCATGTCGGAGTAGCTGAAGGCCTCGCCCGAGTGGCTCACGTAGGTGCCGGCGAAGGCTCCCCGCACCGCCTCCAGGATCTCGTCGAGCAGCCGGCCCCTGGCCTCGAAGTCCACGCCCAGAGCCTCGAACTCGGCCTCCACGTGGCCGGCCCCGACGCCGAGGATGGCCCGGCCGCCCGACAGGTGATCGAGCGTGGCGAAGGACTTGGCCGTCTGCAGGGGGTGGCGGTAGGCGGCGATCCACACCACCGAGGCCAGGTTGACCGTCTCCGTGCAGGCAGCCAGGTACGACAGCGTGGCCACCGTGTCGTACCAAGTGGTGCTCATGTGGGCCGCGTAGTCGTTGTCGGGGATGGCGACGTGGTCGGTCACGCCCACGAACTGGTGGCCGGTGCCCTCGGCCTTGCGGGCGACGCGCACCAGGTCGTCGACGGTGGCGGAGTGCTCCCAGGGGTCGGCCAGGGTGGCGGTGAGCGTGTGGACCGGCAGCGCGACGCCGTAGGTCCAGCCGCCCGGCGGTGTGATCGAGGCCATCGCGGCCCGATGCTACGGCGCGCCGGCCCACCATGGACAGCAGTCGGACCGGCAGCTAGCTGCGGCAGCCGCTGAAGCCCGGGTCCGGGCCCGGACGCCTCGGCGGGGCGAAGAAGTCGTTCTCGTGGTCGGCGAGCTGCTTCCGCTTGCGCATGATGGCCCGGCGCTCGGCCTCCAGGTACAGGTACCGCTGCACATCGCTGGGCGTGTCGTCGCTCATGAACATGTCGACGGCGACCGGATCACGGCACAGCTCCTCGCGGATGTCGTCCTTGGTAATAGTCCTGCCATCGCCGCGGCCGGCGCGCTCGCGCTGCATCCGCCAGCGGTACCACCGGTTCCTCGCGAAGGGGACGATCAGCCCCAGGTTGAACATCGCCAATCCGAAGAACGCGTACTCCGCGACCGTCAAGAACGGCGCCATGGTTGCTCCTCCTGCGTGAGCAGACATCTGGCGCCCGGACGACTGGGTCGCGATACTGGTCTGATTTCAATATATCAGATGTGTTCTTGGAACCCCACAGCGCAGGCGGGAACTAGGCCGGCGATTCGGTCCCGCTGCGCCGGTCGTTAGCATCGACGAGTCATGAGTTCTGAACACGTCCTTCTGGCCGAGGCTCTCGCCGAATACGTGGAGAACTACTCCGATGGCCCCGACGATGTCCAGCGGGATCTGATAGCAGCCACGGCCGAACTCGGCGACGCCAGCGTCATGCAGATCAGCCCGGCCCAGGGCACCCTGATGACGATTCTCACCGGCCTGCTGCGACCGCGGTTCGCGGTGGAGATCGGCACATTCACCGGCTACTCGGCCCTTGCGGTGGCCAAGGCGCTGCCGCCGGGCGGCCGGCTGCTGTGCTGCGACATCTCCGAGGAGTGGACCGCAATCGCCCGCGAGCACTGGAAGCGCGCCGGAGTAGCCGACCGCATCGACCTTCGCATCGCTCCGGCCCTCGACACCCTGCGGGCCCTGCCAACCGAGCCGCAGGTCGACCTCGCCTTCATCGACGCCGACAAAGGGGGCTACGTCGACTACTACACCGAGTTGGTTCCCCGTCTGTCGGAGCGAGGAGTGATCCTGGTGGACAACGTGCTCTGGCACGGCAATGTCGCCGACCCGGACCAGGCCGACTCCACCACCGAGGAGATCCGGGCCTTCAACGCCCACGTCCTCGCCGATGATCGGGTGCTCGTGTCACTGCTGCCCGTAGGCGACGGCCTCTCATTCATCGCCCGACGTCCAACCTGAGCGTATTCTCCATTGGAGACACAGAGCCATGGGCTATTTCAAAACGCTACTTTGAAATGGCCTAGCTCTGGCTAGGCTCAAGCTGTGATCATCGAACGTGATCTGACGGCGCGGCTGGAACGGGCTGCCGCCAGTTGGCCTGCGATCACACTGACCGGCCCGCGCCAGAGCGGCAAGACGACGCTATGCCGGAGGCTCTTCCCGCAACATGCCTATGCCAGTCTGGAGTCGCCCGACGTGCGTGCGTTCGCGTCGGAGGACCCGAGGGCCTTCCTCGGCCAGCACGCGGACGGCGCCGTCATCGACGAAGTGCAGCGAGTGCCCGACCTGCTGTCGTATCTCCAGGCTGCAATCGACGCAGACCCCACGCCCGGGCAATGGATCCTCACAGGATCGCAGAACCTCGCCCTCGTCGAGTCGGTCAGCCAGTCGCTCGCTGGGCGCACTGCGGTCCTGCACCTCCTACCGCTCGCCCGCAGCGAGGTTCTGCGCTTCGCTGAGCACCCTGCCAGCCTCGACGAGGCCCTGTTCACGGGGGGGTATCCCGCCATCTTCGACCGGGGCCTCGATCCTGTCGAGTGGCTGAGCGCGTATGTGGCCACGTACATCGAGCGCGACGTGCGCACGGTGACCAACGTGGGCGACCTCGCTGCGTTCCAGAGGTTCGTGCAGTTGTGCGCGGGCCGGACCGCGCAACTCGTCAACTACTCGTCGCTGGCCGACGACTGCGGAGTCTCCCAGCCCACGGCCAAGGCGTGGCTGAGCATCCTGGAAGCGGGCTTCGTCGCCTTCCGCCTTCCCGCCTTCCACGCCAGGCTGCGCAAGCGGATCGTGAAGATGCCGAGACTGCACTTCTACGACACCGGCCTGGTGTGCTGGTTGCTGGGCATCCGCGAACCGGAGCAACTCGCGACCCATCCGCTGCGCGGCGCGATCTTCGAGACATGGGTCGTCTCCGAGGTCGCCAAGCACCGGGCCAACCGAGGCCTGACGGGCGGTATGTCGTTCTACCGGGATCGCAACGGCGCCGAGGTGGACCTCGTCATCGAACACCCGGACGGGCTGTCGCTGGTAGAGGCCAAGTCCTCTGCCACGCCCTCCTCGAGCCTGCTGGCCGGCGCCCGCAGGGTACGAGGCCATCTCGCGGAACTGCATTCCGATGCCGGCGTCGTCTGCGTCTACGGAGGCGACGACCCGCAAGAACGCAGCGACGGCCTGCTAGTCCCCTGGCACCGGCTGCACCGCTCGCCGCTGCACGGCCTCTGAGCCCAGCCGGGCCTCGACCCCCACTCAGGCGAGGGGAACCCTCGACCCGACCGGGACAGTCCGTTTGCTGCATCGCCGCAAGCGGGACGCTGCGGGAACGTCGAGCACCACGGTGACGCTGCGATGGCGCTGGATGGCTGAGGCGGGGACTCGCGAGGTCACAGGACCCTCGACGGCTCGAGCCACGGCATTGGCCTTGTGCTCTCCGCAGGCGATCAGCACGAGTCGGGCGGCAGCACCGATGGTGGCGATGCCCTGGGTGATGGCCCTGGCCGGCACGGGCCGGCCGGCACCGAAGAAGCGGGCGTTGTCGGCCCGGGTCTGCTCGCTCAGCTCGACCACCCGGGTGGTGCCGTCGAGCATGGATCCCGGCTCGTTGAAGGCGATGTGACCATTGGACCCGATGCCCAGCAGTTGCATACCGATCGACGCCTCCCGCACCTGCCGCTCATATCGGGCGCACTCGGTGGCTAGGTCGGGCGCGTAGGGATCCGGACCGTGGATTGCGCCCTGTCCCATATCGGTTCGGATCACCAGCAGGCGGCGCACAACGTTTCGATAGGCGCAGGGGTCCTCCCGGTCGAGGTCCAAGTACTCGTCGAGCAGGTAGGCGCTCACGCCGGCGAAGCTCAGCCCCTGCTCGCGGTGGCGCCGCGCGAGCTCGGCGAAGACCGCCTCCATCGTCTCGCCAGTGGCCAGGCCGAGGGCAGGCCGTGGTGCGGTAGTGATGAACCGTTCGACGAGATCTGCGACCACACGCGCGGCCGCATCTGCGGATTCCGCGACTACGACCCTCACCGCGCAGTCCCTCCAGTCGAGGCGCGACGAGCGCGGCGGGAAGCCACGGCTGCGCCTACGATGCCGGCGTGCACGCCGAGGTGGGCGGCCGAGATGGGCTTTGACAGCTTGAGCCTCGACACGAAGCGGTCGAAGTTCTCGCTCAGCCCTCCGCCCACCACCCAGCGGGACGGGTTGAGCATGGCCTCCAGCTCGTCGAAGAAGGGCTGGGCCCGCCGAGCCCATTCGACCGGAGAGAGCTCCTCGGTGGAGATCGCCCTGCCGGAGGCGATCTCCTCGAAGCGCCCGTTCGTGCCGACTATGCCGCCCAACTCCGAGTTGGCGATGAGATCGCCGTTGTGAAGCAGCGCGCTGCCTATGCCCGTTCCGAAGGTCAGCACGATGGTCAGGCCGTCCCGGTCGAGTCCGGCGTCGCCGTAGGTCAGCTCGGCCAGCCCCGCGGCATCGGCGTCGTTGATGAGCACCGCGTTGGCGCCCTCCTCCGACCGCAGGCAGGCCAGCGCACCATCCTCCTCGAACGCGCCGGAGAGATTGGGGGCATGGCGCAGCAACGAGCCGTCGATGACGCCCGGCAGGGCCACACCGACTGGGCCGGACCAGCCCACCGCCGACGCGATGCGACCGATGGCGGATGCGACGTCGCCGGGCGTCGCCGTCTCAGGCGTCGGCTCGGAGCGGATGGCCCCGGCCAGTTCGCCGGTGCCCAGATCGACCACCGCGCCCTTGATACTCGTGCCACCGACATCTATGCCGAGCTGCATGTCGGATCCTGCGCTCATGGATCGGGACCGCCCGTTCTGGCGCCGGTGATATAGGCGACCAGGTCGTCCTTGGTCACCTCGCCCACGTCCACCTCCGCGGTCTTGCGGCCCTGGCGCAGCACCACGGCGCGGTCGCAGACCTCGGTGACGCGGTCCATGTTGTGAGTGATCAACAGAACCGCCACGCCGGCGTCGCGCAGGCTGCGGATGAGGTCGAGCACACGGGCCGCCTGCTCCACACCCAGCGCGGCCGCGGGCTCATCGAGAAGGACGATCTGCTGTCCCCAGGCGGCCGCCCGGCCGATGGCCACCGCTTGGCGCTGGCCGCCCGACAGGGCGCTCATCGACCGGCGCAACGACGGGATGCGAATGTCGAGTCTCCCCAGGATCTCGCCGGACTCGGCCCGCATACGCTTCTTGTCGAGCACCCCGAGCCAGGCGCCGAGCCGCCCGCCGCGCGTGTGCTCCCGGTTGAGGAAGAGGTTCTCGACCACGTCGAGGGGGTCGATCACGGCCAGCGTCTGGTGGACGGTCTCGATGCCCAGCGACCGGGCGGCCTCGGGCGAGGCGACCGCTTGGACGGTCCCGTCAACCCTGACGACGCCCGCATCGGGCGCGTACACGCCGGAGATGCACTTGACCAGCGTCGACTTGCCTGCGCCGTTGTCGCCCAGCAGGGCCGTGACCCGGCCGTAGTGGAGGCTCAGCGCCACATGATCGAGCGCCCGCACCGCCCGGAACGACTTGCACAGGCCCTCGACCTCGAGTGCGGGGGTGCCGGCCGCGTTCGTCACTTCGAGTCCCCGACGGAGACCTCGTCCCCGAAGCCGTTCCAGACACCCGCCACTTGCGCCCGGCCGGAAGAGACTCCGGTGAGGCCCACGATCAACGTCCTGGTGACGAAGGCCTGGACCCGGAAACCGAAGACGACGGTGGCGCCCTCGGCCACAGTCCGGTTCACGCCGGGATGGAGTCTGGCGTAGTAGTCGATGGCCGCCGGGTCGGGCATGTCCACCGGCACTGGTTCCGTCGACAGCTCCGACGGGTCGTGGGCGACGACAGCCCGCACCTCGTAGTTGCCGAACACCGGGTCGACGTACAGCCCCCCGCCGAAGCAGAGCGGCACGCCCTGGTGGACGTGGGCCACCTCGCTGAGGTAGAGCACCGCGGGCTGCTCGGGGAGGTCCTGCACGCCATGAAGGGGAGTCGTGCCGGTGAGTCCGTGGCCGGGCTCGACCTGGGTGGCGCCGGCCTCGGCCAGCATGCCGAGCACCTCGGTGGAGGTGGTCCCCGGCGCGTTGATCTCCAGCGTCTGCGGGCAGGCGGGGTGACCGCGGGCGATCTCTGCGGCCCGGGCCAGCGTCTCCGCGTTGGGGGTGAGGCGGGCCCCGCCCGAAGCGGAGTCGAACAGCAGGGCCGGGAACGTGGTCAGCCCGGCGAACTCGGCTCCACCCAGCCCGGCGATGCGATCGATCATGGCGGGCAGGTCGTCCAGCGCCACGCCGCCCTCGTGGCCCGGGTAGAAGGTGTCGCCCTCGGCGAACACCCGCACCAGCAGCCGCTGGGACCGCCCGGTTCGATGGGCGGCAGCCGCGGCCTCGGTGGCCTTGTTGTCGGAGAAGACTGTCCAGTAGTCGGGATCCAGCCCGGCGGCCTCGCCCGCCTCGGCTCGGGGCACCTGAACCAGATGGCCGAGATGGCCGAGGTTGTGGCCGTGACGGGCGATCGGTCGGGCGCAGGCCATGTCCACGGCGACGTAGCCGTCGACACCGCCTGCGGTCATGGCGGCCAGCGCCCCCGGGGCCCGGCCGATCTGCTTGGTCATGGCGTAGACGGTGAGTCCCAGCCGGTGAGCCTGCCGGCACAGTCCGGCCGTGTTCGTCTCGATCGCGTCGAGATCGAGAACGCAGCTGTTGGCCGGTATCCGTCCCGCTTGATGGAGCTCGACTGCGGCTTCCAAGAACTGCGGGTTGCGCCTCAGCAGCGGTTGCAGGAACACGTCAAGTCTCCTTCTGCTCTCGCATGCTCAGAGCGACCGCCAGGATGATGATCACGCCCCGGGCGATCAACTGGTCCGCTACCCGCAAGCCCATGAGGATCAGGCCGTTGTTCAGCATGGCCATCACCACCGATCCGGCGATGGCGCCGGCCACCGAGGCCCGGCCGCCGAACAGGTTGGTGCCGCCGATGACAACCGCCGCGATCACGGTCAGCAGCAGGTTCTCGCCCAGGTCGTGGCGCCCGATGGCCAACCGGCCGGCCAGCAGCACACCGGCGAACGAGGCCGCGGCCGCGCTGGTCATCAACGCGGTGATGCGGATGCGGTCGGTGTTGATGCCGAGTGCGGCGGCAGCCGAGCGATCGGCTCCCACCGACAGCACATGGCGGCCCCAGCGCAGTTGGTGCAGCACGAGATGCCCGATCACGCCGACCACGACGGTCCAGATCAGCAGCGACGAGATGGGCCCCACCGACCCGGCCCCGAAGACGCTGAGGAAGAGGTCGTTGCGGATCGGCAGTGACTGCAAGTTGTTCATGTTGCGGGCTATGCCGCTGACGATCCCCAGCATCCCCAGCGTCACCAGGAACGACGGGATGCGCACCTTGACGGCGATGGCGCCGTTGACGAGCCCGATTCCGGCGCCGACGGACAGCGCCACGGCGGCGCCGGCCACGAACCCGTAGCTCCCCACCGCCTCGGCGGCAACCAGCGACGACAGGGCACAGATCGCTCCGACCGACAGGTCGATCTCCGCCGCAGCCAGAGCGAAGGCCATACCCACCGCCATCACCGCGATCGGAGCAGCCTGGCGGCCGATGTTGAGCAGGTTGGAGGCGGTGAGGAACCCGTCGTCGCGCAGGATCACGGCGAACAGCCCGAAGATCAGCACTGCGGCCATGTACACCACGTACTGGCGCAGTCCCGGATCCTGGCGCCGCCGCGCCAGCCACCGGTGGACACCGAGTTGCAGATGCCCGGCCGCGGCGGAGTCGTCTGTCATGTGTTCCTCACTGAGCCTGCCCGGAGCCCCGGCGACAACTCAATGCTGGTTGCCGCCGGGGCTTGGGGGGCAAGTCTGCCTCAGCCGATCGCGTCGAGGACTTCTTGGGGTGGGTCGGCGGCCAGTGACTGGCGGTAGCCCTCGACGATGTTGTCGGCGGTGACGCCGATGGCCGGCACCACCGCGAACGCTGGGGCCGGCTTGCCGAGCAGCCCGTAGGCGCCCTCGATGGCCATGGTGCGGCCGAGGTTGTAGGCCTCGTCGGCGGCTATGCCCACGACGTTGCCGCCCTCGACCATGTCGAGGGACACGTTGGTGTCGAGATCCATGGTCACCAAAGCCACATCGGAGGCGCCCGCAGCCCGAAGAGCGGCCAGCACCCCGTCGGCGGGGCCCGCCGACCACGGGGCGTAGATGCCGTCGAGGTCGGGGTTGCGGGTCAGCATGGCCGTGGCGATCTCCTCCGCGGCGGCCGGGTCGGCCAGACCCTGCTCGGCGACGATGGTGATGCCGGGATAGTTGATCTCGATCCAGGCCTTGAACGCCTGGTCGCGCTGGTTGGTCACGTAGTAGGCGGCGTCGTGGAAGATGTAGCCGATCTCGCCCTCGCCTCCGAGCGCGTCGGCCAGCAGATCCGCGGCGGTGATCCCCATGGCGGCCAGGTCGTCGGTGACGATGCCCACATAGTCCTGGCCGTGCACGTAGCCCTGGGGCACGTTGGACAAGAACACCAGCTGCACACCCGCATCCACCGCCGGGCGGAACGCCTCGGCCCCCGCGTCGGGGCCGATGGCCAAGCTGATGATGATGTCGGGGCTCTGCGCCATGACCGTCTCCACGTCGTTGGCCTGCTGAGCCGCGTCGAACTGGGCGTTGGTCTCCGCGATCACCTCGATCCCGAGCTCCGCGAAGGCGTCACGCGCACCCTGGCTCACCGCATCGGTGAACGCCCCCGCCGTGTGCCACAACAACGCGGCCGTGTAGCCGCCCGCCTGCACCTCAGCGACCTCATCACCGCTCAGCGTGACCTCGCTGGAAGCAACCGCCTCCTCACCACCAGGCCCCTGAGTCCTAGGCGCCTCAGCCACAGGCTCCGCCATCCCCAGAGCGTCGAGGACTTCTTGGGGTGGGTCGGCGGCCAGTGACTGGCGGTAGCCCTCGACGATGTTGTCGGCGGTGACGCCGATGGCCGGCACCACCGCGAACGCCGGGGCCGGCTTGCCGAGCAGCCCGTAGGCGCCCTCGATGGCCATGGTGCGGCCGAGGTTGTAGGCCTCGTCGGCGGCTATGCCCACGACGTTGCCGCCCTCGACCATGTCGAGGGACACGTTGGTGTCGAGATCCATGGTCACCAAAGCCACATCGGAGGCGCCCGCAGCCCGAAGAGCGGCCAGCACCCCGTCGGCGGGGCCCGCCGACCACGGGGCGTAGATGCCGTCGAGGTCGGGGTTGCGGGTCAGCATGGCCGTGGCGATCTCCTCCGCGGCGGCCGGGTCGGCCAGACCCTGCTCGGCGACGATGGTGATGCCGGGATAGTTGATCTCGATCCAGGCCTTGAACGCCTGGTCGCGCTGGTTGGTCACGTAGTAGGCGGCGTCGTGGAAGATGTAGCCGATCTCGCCCTCGCCTCCGAGCGCGTCGGCCAGCAGATCCGCGGCGGTGATCCCCATGGCGGCCAGGTCGTCGGTGACGATGCCCACATAGTCCTGGCCGTGCACGTAGCCCTGGGGCACGTTGGACAAGAACACCAGCTGCACACCCGCATCCACCGCCGGGCGGAACGCCTCGGCCCCCGCGTCGGGGCCGATGGCCAAGCTGATGATGATGTCGGGGCTCTGCGCCATGACCGTCTCCACGTCGTTGGCCTGCTGAGCCGCGTCGAACTGGGCGTTGGTCTCCGCGATCACCTCGATCCCGAGCTCCGCGAAGGCGTCACGCGCACCCTGGCTCACCGCATCGGTGAACGCCCCCGCCGTGTGCCACAACAACGCGGCCGTGTAGCCGCCCGCCTGCACCTCAGCGACCTCATCACCGCTCAGCGTGACCTCGCTGGAAGCAACCGCCTCCTCACCACCAGGCCCCTGAGTCCTAGGCGCCTCAGCCACAGGCTCCGCCGGTGTCTCGTCGTCAGGTTCCGGCGCTGCCTCGGGCGCCGCGGTCGTGGCCGGCGGTGCCGCGTCGTCCTCATCGTCGGCACATGCCGCGGCCACCACCGCGAACACTGCAAGCAGCGACACGATCAGCAGCCACTTGGGACCGCGCGTTGGCAGGTGCAGGCCCGTCACGCCGCGGCGGTGCGTCTCCCGCTCCTGTTCGCTGCGCTCACGGGCCGCTCGGGCCACGGCCTCGCCCGTATGGACTGGAATCGTGCGCCTACCCGCTCGGCCTCTTGGCCTCTTCCTGTTGGTTGTCATGGCCCCTCCCTTTGGGTCCGGTTTATGGATCGTGAGCGCCGCACCACTGGGCGATGAAATGAGCGAGCGTGCGGGTAGCCGTCACCAGTTCGTCGATGGCGAGGCGCTCGAACGGGGTGTGGCAGTTGGAGATGTCGCCCGGTGCGAAGTACACGCCGGGGATCTCCAAGTCCCGCAGGAACGGTTTCTCCGACCAGTACGGCGCTCCCTCGATGCGGGCCGGTTCGCCGGTCACCGCCTCGATCGAGCGCGCCAGCGCGGCCACCCCCGGCTGGTCGGCGGCGACCTCGTCGGGTGTGCCCCCGAACCGGTGGTCGCGGGGCGCGCTGAACTCGACGCTGCACTCGACGCCGTGCTCGCCGGCAACGTCAGCGGCGATGGACTGGATGCTGGTGGCCGCGGTGTCGAGGCTCTCGCCCGGCAGGATCTTGCGGATCAGCGACAGCTCGAAGCGGCCCGGCACCGCGATGTTGCCTCCCGACTCGACCGACGTGACCAGCAGGAAGGCCTCGCCCAGCAGTTCGTGGGCGGGCACCGACTCCCGCAGACGGTCGGAGTGCTCCCACAGGCGGTCGAGCAGGCGGTGCCCGGCTCGCAGGGCGTCGACGCCTAGTTCGGGCCGGCCGAAGTAGGCGGAGACCCCGGTATAGGAGATGTCGGCGATGAGGAAGCCCATCTGGGCGGTGTAGATGGCGGAGGTGGTCGGCTCGGTGTAGATCGCGAAGTCCGCGTCGGGCCGCGGCCCGGCCCGGCCCTCTACCGACGCCCGGATCCCGGCCGAGACGCCGCTGCCGGGCTGGCCCGACTCCTCGTCGCACACGAACAGGGTCGACACCCTTCCGGCGGGTCGGAGCCCGGCGCGGCCGAAGGCCCGGACCGCCTCGATGATGGCGCAGATGCCGGCCTTCTGGTCGGCGACGCCCCGACCCCATAGCTCGCCGTCGATCACATGGGCGCCGAAGGGGTCCTCCCGGTCGGTTCCCGCCCAGTGCTGGGACCAGTCTTCGACGGCCACCGTGTCGAGGTGCCCGGCCAGCAGCAGCGACCTTCCTGCGCCGTCCCCGGCCGTTCCGCAGACATTGGGCCGGCCCGGCTCGCACTCGAAGAGCTCGGCCGAGTCGAAGGCGTCCGACTCGGCCATCTGGCGGCAGGCCCAGCGCGCGAACTGCTCCTCGTTCGGGGTGACGCTCGGGATGCGGGTGGCCTCGCGGACAAGCTCGGTGACCGCCTCGCCGTCGACCGCCGACGCGACCCGTGTGGCCGCGCTCGTCACTGCTGGTCCCCCAGGATCTCGGGCACCAGGGACTCGTGGATGAAGCGCAACGACATGGACACCGCGCCCACCAGGGCCGCCTGCCGCCCCAATGTCGACGCCGCGAGCTCCGGCGGCGAGGCGACCAGTTGGGAGAGATGACCCCGGACGGCGTCCACGAACACGGGGTTGGCTCCGACTCCACCGCCGAACACGACCCGGGTCGGGTCGGCGATCAGGCACAGGTGCGACACGGCCAGAGCCATGGCCGCCGCCACCTCGTCCAGAACTGCCGACGCGGCGGCGTCACCGGTGGCCGCGGCCGCGAATATGTCGGGAACGTCGGCGCTCGCGTCGAGTCCCGAGCCGTGGCCGTCCTCGATGGCCCGACCGAACCGCTTCCGGATGGACGGCGCGGAGGCCACATCCTCGAGGGTCACAGGCGCCTCGCCCGGCTCGGGCGGCGATAGCAACAGGGATCCCAGCTCGCCCGCAGATCCGGTGCCGCCCCGGTAGAGGTCACCGCCGACCACCATTCCCAGGCCGATGCCCGTGCCTACGGAGATGGCCGCGAAGTCCCCGTCGGCCTGCTCCTCGCCCATCCGGGTCAACTCGCCGAGGGCGGCCAGGTTGACGTCGTTCTCTACGTGGACGCGGGCGTCGAACCTCTCGGAGAGATAGGCGCCCAGAGCCAGATTGTCGAAGCCGGGGAGGTTGAGGGCTTGTTCGACGCGATCACGGCCGGGCCGGTAGATCCCGGGAACACCGACGCACATCGCGTGGCATCCGCCGTCGATGCCGCGCAGCATCTCCGACGCGGCCGTGGTCACACTCTCCAGTGCGGCGCGGGCATCGGGGCCGGTGGTGAGTTCCTGTTCGGCGACCAGGTTGCCGAACAGGTCGGCAACGCCCACGAGGATCTTGGTCGCGCCGATGTCGGCCACTACCGAGTGGCGGACCGTGGGAACCAGCTCGTACAGGGCAGCCGGGCGGCCGATCGACCCCGAACTGGGGCTCTCGTCGGAGATCCGGACCAGGCCCGCCGATTCCATGTCGGCGATGAGCGCCGACACGGTGGGCTTGGACAGGCCGGTGGCACGGGCGATGCCGGCCCGCGACATCCGGGTCGGGTGAGCCGAGAACAGCGCGTCGACTATCCGCTGCCCGTTGAGCAGCCTCAGGACGCCCGAGCCAGATCCCTCTCCCATATTGTTAGTAACATTACCTTACTAACTTCGGGTGTCAAGCGGCTTTCCAGAAGTTCCGACCGGATTCGCTCGGCCAGAGCACTCCCGCTCTTGTTCGCTTCGCTCACGGGCCGCTCGGGCCACGGCCTCGCCCGTATGGAGCGGATTCGCTCGCTAATCCGCTCGGCCTCTAGCGGTCCTCTTCGAACTCTTCTTCCGGTCTCGGAGCGTGCTGCTCCTCGTGGAGCGCCCGGAAGGCGGCCTGCTCGGCCTCGGACAGGACGGTGGCTGCATGGTCGCTGTCGTCGCGCAGCCAGGTGGTCTGCTGCGGGAACGGGATCTCGATGCCGGCCGCATCGAAGGCCTCCTTGAGGCGCAGGCGGATCTCGCGCTCCACCGACCACTGCATCGACGGCTCGGTCTTGACCGCCAGCCTGAGGCCGACGCCCGACGCGCCCAGGCTCTGGATGCCGAAGACCGTCGGCGCCTCTGAGAGCTCGTCGCCGCCCCACTCCGGGTCGTCCCAGAGCTCGTTGGCCACCTGCTGCATGATCCCCATGGCGACACGGACGTCGGTGTCGTAGGCCACCTCGATGTCGACCACGGCCTTGGACCAGAGCTGCGAGTAGTTGCCCACCCGGGCGATCTCGCCGTTGGGGACGTGCCACACCGTGCCCCTGAGGTCCCGGATGGTGGTGGACCGCAGCGACACCTCCTCGACCGTGCCCGAGGCGTAGCCGAGGTCGACGAAGTCGCCCACCCCGTAGTGGTCCTCGATCAGCATGAACAGGCCCGACAGGAAGTCCTTCACGATCGACTGGGCGCCGAAGCCCAAGGCCACGCCACCGATGCCCGCGCCCGCGATCAGCGGCCCCAGGTTCACGCCGATCTCGCCCAGGATGATCAGCGCGGTGAAGCCCCAGACCAGAGCCACGACCACGCTGCGCAGCACATGGCCCAAGGTCTCGGCCCGGGCCTCGGCCCTGGAGCGCTCCGCCTCGTCGATCAGGGCCCGGCCGGGCCCCTTCTCCCGCAGCTTCTGCAGCCGCGAGCTGGTCGGGGTGGCCGCGATCCGCTTGGTGAAGCGCACGATGGCCCGCTTGGCGATGCGGGCGACGAACCAGGCCACCACCAGGATGAGGGCGATGCGGATGGGTCGGTCGAGCAGCCAGTCGGCCGCGGTGGCCAACCCGTCGTTCTCGGTCCAGTTGTAGACCTGCTCGCAGACGAAGCCGCGGTTCGACTCGCCGCAGGCGTCGGCCAGTCCCTGATCGGTGGATGCTTGAGCGAAGATGAGCATCGCCACACCCTAGAGGCCGAGCGGGCGCGGGCGGCCTCGGTAGATTCGACCGTCTATGGCGGCGGGCATCATCACCGGCCACCGGCACCGATCGCGGCGCGCGCGGCGGGCGATGGCGGCCGCGGTGGCGTGGCTGTCGGTGGTCGCCGCCGGTTGCGGCGCCACGGCCCGAGACGATGGCGAAGTGGTAGTGATGGCCGCCTCATCGCTCACTGACGTGATCGAGATCGTCCTCGAGGACCATGAGAGCGTGACTCCCGTGATCGCGGGCAGCTCGACGCTGGTGGCCCAGCTCGCCGCCGGTGCGGAGGCCGATGTTCTGATCACCGCCAATGGGGCCACCATGGACCGGGCCACCTCGGAAGGGATGGTCCGGGGGGAGCCCGTGCTGATCGCGGTCAACTCCCTTGTGCTCGCAACTCCTGCCGGCAATCCGGGCAGTGTCACCGGCCTCGCCGACCTGGCTCGCAGAGACCTTCTGATCGGCCTGTGCGCGGCGGAGATTCCCTGCGGCCAACTGGCCCGGCGGGCCCTCGACGAAGCAGGCATCTCTCCCTCTGCGGACACCCTGGAGCCCAACGTGCGCGCCCTGGCGTCCAAGCTGTCGCTGGGTGAACTCGATGCCGGACTCGTGTACGCCACGGACGCGAGAGCCGCGGAACTGTCCACGGTCCACGCTCCAGAGTTGGAGGACCACCTCAACGGCTACTACATAGCCTCGGTGTCGGCTCAACCCCGGCCGGAGGCACAGGCGGTGATCGACGACTTCACGAAGCTCGGCAGCGTCGGCGCCAAGGCCCTCTACGCATACGGCTTCCTAGGATCCAACCGCCGGCCGGTCTGGCCGGCGCCATCATGAGCAACCGGCGGCACCGAGTCTCTCCGCACACGCGGGCGCCGACGGCCACAAGTCCCTCCGGGACCGCCACGGCGCCCGGCCCGGCGCGGCCCGTCCGCAGGCTGCCCGCGGCGGTGACCTGGGTGGGGTTCGTGGCTCTCGGCTTGCTGGTGCTGCCCATCGTGGGGCTGCTGCAGCGGGCGCCGTGGTCGTCACTGCCCTCGATCCTGGGCGAGTCCGAGGTCCTCGAGGCGCTGCGCGTCTCGCTGATCGTCAGCCTGGCCGCCACCGCGGCGTGCGTGGTGCTGGGCCTGCCCCTGGCCTTCGTGCTGGCCCGCCGGCGCTTGCGGTTCCCCCGGATCGTCCGGGCCGTGGTGATGCTCCCCATGGTGCTGCCGCCGGTGGTGGCCGGCACCGCCCTGCTGTTCGCGCTGGGACGCCGGGGCCTGGTGGGTCAGTGGCTTGACTCCTGGTTCGGTGTGAGCCTGCCGTTCACCACGGCCGGGGCCGTGGTGGCGGCCGCGTTCGTGGCCCTCCCCTTCTTCGTGGTGACCGTCGAGGCCGCCCTGCGCCAAGCCGGCGACGACCTCGACGAGGCCGCGGCGACTCTCGGTGCCGGCGCCTGGGCCACCCTTGTGCACGTCACGCTGCCCACGATCCGCCCCGCACTGGCCGCCGGCACCGCCCTGGCCTGGGCCAGGGCTCTGGGTGAGTTCGGGGCCACCCTCACCTTCGCGGGCAACTTCCCCGGCCGCACCCGAACCCTGCCGCTGGAGACCTACCTCGCCCTCGAGCGCAACCCGGAGGCCGCAGTCGCCATCAGCCTGATCCTGATGGCGGTGGCGTTGGCCGTGCTGGTCACCCTGCGAGACCGGTGGATGCCGCGATGACGGTCGCCCTGGCGTCCGTGCCTGCCCGAACTGGCAGCGTATTGCTCGCCATGCGTGCATTCTGCTGCCAATTCGCGGCGGTGATCCGCCGATGACGGTCGAGCTCGACGGCCGGGTGGCCCGCCCGGGCTGGGTGCTGCAAGTGGACGGCCTCGACATCGACGAGGGCGTCACCGCCGTGATCGGGGCCAACGGCACGGGCAAGACGACGCTGGGCCGGGCCGTGGCCGGGCTCGACCGCCTGGAACAGGGCCGCCTGACTATCGCCGGCTCCGTCGCCGACGACCCGGCGGCAGGCGTGTTCGTGCCGTCTCACCTGCGCCCGGTGGGCATGGTGTTCCAGGACCACCGGCTCTTCGGGCACCTCAGGGTGATCGACAACGTGGCGTTCGGGCTGCGCCGGGCGGGAGCGGACCGCGCCGGCGCCCGCCGGCAGGCCGCCGCCCTGCTCGAACGGGTCGGCGTGAACTCCTCGGCGTGGCAGAGGCGACCGGCCGCACTGTCGGGCGGGCAGCGCCAGCGAGTGGCCGTCGCCCGGGCCCTGGCGCCCGAACCCGACGTGCTGATCGTCGACGAGCCCCTGGCCTCGGTGGACTCCTCGGGTCGGGCCCAACTGCGCTCCCTGCTGGGCGAGTCGCCGGCCCGCCATGTGATTCTCATCACCCACGACCCGGTGGATGTGGCCACGCTGGCCCACCGGGTGGTGGTCCTCGACGCCGGCGCCGTTGTCAGCCGGGGCTCGGCGGTCGCGGTGACCGCCTCGCCGGGCTGCGAGTGGGCGGCCACCTTCCTGGGCGCCAACGTGGTCCCAGGCCGGGCTCAGGGCACATCCGTCACGACCGAGGGCGGGCTGGTGCTGACCGTGGCCGAGGAGGCGGCCGGGCCCGTCTACGTCACCTTCCCCGCCCATGCGGTCACCCTGCACCGCGACCGGCCCGCGGGCAGCGCCCGCAACGCCTGGCAGGCCGAGCTGCAGCGGGTCGACATCGACGGGGAGCGGGCCCGTGTGCACATGGGGGGCCCGCTGGAGGTGCGGGCCGACGTGACCCGCCGCTCCGCCGACGAACTGGGCCTGCGACCCGGCCTCACAGTCTGGGCCTCGCTCAAGGCCACCGAGCTCACCGTCGTCACCTGACCGCCAGCAGTGAGCCGGGCGTCGAGGGCGAGCGTGTCGCCGAAGCGTCAGCAGCCGGCGGACTACCATCCGGGTCGAGGCGTCCGCGAGTCGGATGCGCCAGGCCGCGCCCTGCTGGGCACCGGTTGACGGAGAGAGGGGGCTGCGATGGCACAGACGGCGGCAGCGGCATCGCGCCCGCCGTCCGGCGGCAGCGCGGCTGCACCGCCACCGGGGAAGCCGCGCACCGACGTGTCCGCCGCGGTGGCCAATGTGCTCGACCGGTGCCTGGGCGTCCGAGCGGGCGAGCGCGTGGTGCTGCTGACCGACACCGACAGCGACCGCCGGGTCACGGACCTGTTGCGCTCCGGGATCGAGGCGCGGTCGGCAGTCGTCTCGACACTGGAGATGGCCCCGTTGGACATTCCGGGAGCGGAAGTAGCCCCCGATGTCGCCCGAACGATGGCACAGAGCGACGCCGTGATCGAGCTGACGTCCATCTTCATCGGCTCGAACGAGGCCCGCCGCGACGCCAACGCGGCGGGCGTCCGCTACATGGCCATGCCGGGGATCACGTTGGACACCCTGCGGACGGACGGTCCCCTGTCGGTCGACTTCGACGGACTCCGGGCCCGCGCCGAACAGATCGGCGAACTCTGGACTCAGGCGTCAGAGTTTCGACTCACCACGGCCGCCGGCACCGACCTCCGCGGCTCCGTATCTGGACGGCCCGGCCGGGTGCTTCACGGAATCTGCAGGACGGCTGGGTCCTACATGGCGCCCCCCGACATCGAGGCGGGCACCGCTCCGGTGGAGGGCACCACCCACGGCGTCGCGGTCATCGATGCTGATCTGCTGTTCATGGGGATGGGCCCGCTGGCCGAACCGGTGGTCCTCACCTTCGACGAAGGGCGCCTCGTCGGCGCTGAGGGACCCGAGAGCCATCGCCTCACCGGCATGCTCGAGCGCTGCGGGGACGAGTTGATGACCAACTTCGCCGAGGTTTCCCTCGGACTCAACCCCGCCGGTCATGTATGCGCGGTCGCGATGGAGACTGAATCCTCGCTGGGGACGGCCCACATCGCTCTCGGCAACTCGATCGCCTACGGAGGAACCGTCGCGGCGCGAGCGCATCTCGACTGCGTCATGCGCGACGCGACGCTCACGCTCGACTCCGTGCCGGTTCCGGCCAAACGCATCATGTGTCCGCCCACCAGTCCAGGTGAAGTCGAGAGGCCGAGCGGATAGGGAGCGATTCTCAGAGGATGAAGCCATCAGAGGTTGCGGCCCGTGTTCTGGCGGCCGTCGACACCCAACGAGCAGTCGACCTGACGCGGCAGGTCTGTCGCATACCCAGCATCCTCGGTGCTGAAGGGGACCTTGCCCACTTCCTGGCCGCGTCGATGAGCGACCGCGGCTTCTCCAGCGTCGAGTTGCAGCCGGTGCTGCCCGACCGCCCCAATGCCATCGGCGAGGTCTCCTTCGGTGACGGTCCCCGCGTCGTCATGACCGGCCACTTGGACACCAAGCCGGTCTCGATCGGTTGGTCGGCGGCGGAACCCTTCTCCGGTGATCTCATCGACGGCCGCATCTACGGCCACGGCATCATGGACATGAAGGCCGCCCTCGCATGCCAGATCACCGCCATCGAGGCCGTCCGCGAGTGCGGCCTGCCGCTCGGGGGCACCCTTGCGATGGCAGCGGTCAGCGACCACATGGGGGACCAGACGGGGAGCATCCGGTACTTCGAACGCCATCGTGCCGATCTGTGCGTTCTGGGCGAACTGTCCGACAACGAGATCTTCCTCGGCCACCGCGGCCGCTACTACTTCGACATCACCACCCAGGGCCGGTCTGCGCATACGTGCCACAAGCACCTCGCCATCAACGCCAACACCTTGGCGGCACTGGCCATTCTCGAGCTGGACGCCTCGAGGCTCGAGCCCGCACTGAGCCCCGATGTCGCAGCGCGCTTCGGCACCGAGACCATGATGGCTCCCGGCCGGGTCTACGGTGGACTGCCTCCGGGGGGCCCGTCGATGATTCCCGACGAGTGCGTGATCCGAGTCGACTGCCGGCCCCAGCCCGGCGTCTCGATCGAGACCGTCCGGGCCGAGATCGATCGCTGTCTCGACAACGCCAGGCGCCGCGACGGACGTTTCAGCGCCGAGGTCGAGCTGGTGGACGTGAAATCACCGTATGTGGCCGATCCGGACTCGGTTGTTGTGCAGACCATGGTCGAAGCCGTCCGCCAGGTTCGTGGCCGGGAACCCGAGCTGATGGCGGCCGGCTGGCTCGGCGATACCGCGAGCTTCGGCGGGCACACCCCCACCGTCATCTTCGGCCCTGGCGGCGAGCCCGTGTACTGTGCCGATGAGAACCTCGCGGTGGCCGACATCGAGGAGGCGACACGGGTGTACGCAGTCTTTGCGGCGTTGGCCCTGGCAGCACACGACTGATCGCGAGGCGTCGCTGTGGTAGCTGGACCGCTTGCGGGCACCAAGGTTGTGGACCTGACCCGGTACGTGGCGGGGTCCTACACGACGATGATCCTCGCCGGCCTGGGCGCCCGAGTCCTCAAGATCGAGCCGCCCCCCGGCGGCGACCCCTACCGAGGCCAGGGGCTGGACGACACCGGTGACGGATCCAGCCTGTTCGCATCACTCAACCGCGGCAAGGAGAGCATCCTGCTGGACTTCCGCCTGCCCGACGGTGCCCAGGCCCTGGAGCACTTGCTCGCGGGTTCCGACTTCCTGGTCCACAACGCCCGGCCGGGATCCATGGCTCGCTACGGCCTCGACTACGACTCGGTGCATCAGCGGCACCCATGGCTGATCCACGCTTCGATCTCAGCGTTCGGCGACCTCGGGCCCGACGCGACCCGGGGTGGATTCGACCTCATCGTCCAAGCCGAGAGCGGCCTCATGTCGGTCACCGGTTCCACCGACTCGGGCAGCGTGAAGGTCGGGGCGCCGATGCTGGACATCGGCGCCGGGCTCGTGATGGTCACCGCCCTCCTCGCGGCTCATCTGGCGCGGCAGGAGACCGGGGTCGGCAGCCAGGTCTGCACTTCTCTACTGGAATTCGCCATGGCGTCGTTCACGACGATCGCCAGCGATGCCGTGAATGCCGGCAGCAGCCCCTCGCTGCTCGGCAGCCACTCCCCCTCGTTCGCACCCTACGGAGGATTCACCGCCCGCGACGGAGACATCGTCCTCGCCGGAGCCGGCAACGAACAACTCTGGGAGACATTGTGCGACGTCCTCGGCCTGCCCGATCTGCCCTCTGATCCCCGGTTCGTCGACAATGCGGCTCGCATCTCGCACCGGGATGAGCTGACCGCCGAAATCAACGCCGTCCTCGCCTCCGACGACGCCGCCGCCTGGCTCGACCGCTTCGATGCAGCCGGGATCCCGGCCGGTCAGGTCCGCACACTTCTCCGTACCCTCGGGTCCCCCCAGGTCGAGGCGCTCGACATCCTGCGGAGACCGAGCGATGGCGGCGACAGCGCCGTCCCTGCGATGGACCCGCCGTTCCGCATCGACGGGGAGCGACCGCGCCTCGACGGACCTCCCGAGCTCGGCGCGCGCACCGGCGAGGTCCTCGAAGAGTTCGGCGTGCCGCCCGACCTCGCGGATCGGATCACGCACCGATGACGAGCATCCGGCGAGGAGTGGTCCTACAGGGTGTCGACGCGGTCGATGAGTTCCTCGCCATGGCGAGCCACATCGAAGCGACCGGATTCGACCACCTGTGGCTGACCGAGTCGTCGCTGCACGCGCGCGACCCGTACCAGCTCCTCGCCCTGGCTGCGAGGGCCACCACGCAGTTGAGGCTGGGGACCGCGGTCACCAACCCGGTGACCCGCCATCCCGCGCTGACCGCGGTGGCGGCGGCAACGCTCGCCGAGATAGCAGGCGACCGCGCCATCCTGGGCATCGGAGCGGGGGATCGGCCCTTGATGGCTTTGGGGTCGAAGCCTGCCCGGCTCGCGGAACTGGAGGCGGCCATTGCCGCGATCCGCGGGCTGTTGGCCGGCGAACCCGTGACCTCCGACGGGCCCGGGTTTCGCCTGGTCGATGCTCATCTGCGGTTTGACGCCAGAGCCGATCTGCCCGTGTTCGTCTCAGCCAGCGGGCCCCGCACCCTCGAACTTGCCGGCGCGGTGGCCGACGGGGTGATCCTGTTGTGCGGCCTCGACCCCGCCGTGGTCCAGTGGGCGCTCGAACGCGTCGACGAGGGCGCCAGCAGGGCAGGGAGACCTCGTCCGCACATCGCGATCTTCGTCTACGGCATGATCGACGAGGACGAAGATGCCGCCATCGCCGGGGCGCGCTCGATTGCGGCCTGGTTTCCGCAGACCGCTCCGACCTACTGCGATCTCGTCGGGCTCGATCCTGAGATCACGAAGGCGGTCCGGGAGAGCTACCACGGGGGCGAGTTCCAAGAGGCCGCGGAAGCCGCTTCATTGCTGCCGGCGAGCTTCGTTCAGAGAATGGCAGTAGCCGGCAATCGAGATCGGGTGACGGCTCAACTCGCGGCACTGCGGCAAGTGGGCGTGGACTCCATCAACATCTTGCCCATGGGGGACGACAGGATGGCCACGATCAATGCCTTCGACGAGTGCTGGCGGCGCCTGTAGCACCCATCTGACGTCTTCGTGTCCGGGCGCGAAGCACGGGCGGGTCGCCGCAGCAGTGTTCGAGGACCGCTCGCACAGGTTGAGCGGCAGCGGTGATGGGCATCTCTGCTTGCAGAGTGCTGTTATTGCTGTCATAATGCAGTCATGAGTGTGCAGATCACCATCAGGAATGTTCCCGAGGAGGTGCGCGACGAGCTTGCCGCCCGAGCCGCGCTCAAACGTCAGTCCATGCAGGAGTACCTGCGAGAGGCACTGGAACGACTCGCAGGCTTGCCTTCGATAGAAACCGTGCTCGAGGAGGCACGGCGCCGCGTCGAAGCTTCGGGCACAGTCGTCACAGCCGAGCAGATCCTCGAAGCGCGCGACGCCGACCGCAGGTGAACGCCGTCGTTGACGCGTCGGTGCTGGTGGGTGCCCTGGCCGACTACGGCCGAGAGGGGCGATGGTGCAAGCGGGCCCTGGAGCAGCCCGAAATCGCGATACCCGAATTGGCGTTGGCGGAAGCCACCAACATTCTGCGCCGACTCGAGCTGTCCAGATCGATCTCGCGCCTGGAAGCCACGGCCGCCCACCGCGATCTGCTACGGCTCGCCGTCGAGCGCTACCCGTTCGCGCCCTTCGCCGGACGCGTGTGGGAACTCCGGTTCAACCTCACCGCCTACGATGCCTGGTATGTGGCCCTGGCCGAGGTGCTCGACTGGCCGCTGTTCACCCTCGACCGCCGGCTCAGCCGAACCAGTGGCCCTCTCTGCGACGTGATCGTTCCGCCGGTCGACCTCTAATCACGCCGATCCGGCCCAGCCCGCCGGCCCAGTTGAAGACGCCGTAGGGATGGCCGTCGCGTCCAGCCATGGTGCTGACCTTCCGTTTGTTGAGCCAGGACCATCTATCGACGGACTATGTCGGGGCGGAGACGACCGTGCCAGAATGCAACTGTGTCCGAAAGGACTAGAGCAGCGAAACTAGTCGTCGCGATCTCATATCCGGCGGTCGTGCTGATCACCCTCGGCGTGTTCGGCCTGCTCACCGCGGCAGGCGTGCACGTTACGCCCGCCGCCTACTCGGCGGCTGTCGTCGCCGCAGCCCTCGTGACCTGGCACGAGTTGGCACTCCCCTACCGGCAGTGGTGGAAGCCCCATCGAAACGAGGTCGGCGCCGACCTGGCGTTCATGGTGGCGGTGCAGATGGCGCTGCCGTACCTGGTGTCGATCACGGTCACCATCTGGCTCGCCGACTGGCTCCGGTCCGCCGGGCTGACCGTCGACACGATCTGGCCGCACCGCCTCCCGGTCGTGCTGCAGGCGGTGATGATGCTGCTGGCAGCCGATTTCGGCCGGTACTGGCTGCACCGGGCCTTCCACCGCTACCAGTTCATGTGGAGCTACCACGCCGTCCATCATTCGCCGCATCGCCTGTACTGGCTCAACGTCGGCCGCTTCCACCCCTTCGAGAAGGCGGCGCAGCTAGCGCTCGACACCCTGCCCTTCGCCGTGATGGGGGTGAGGAGGGAGGTGCTGGCCGCATACTTCGTGTTCTATGCAGTGAACGGCTTCTTCCAGCACTCGAACTGCGACGTGCGGCTGGGCCCGCTCAACTACGTCATCAGCGGCCCCGAACTGCACCGCTGGCACCACTCGGAGGTGATCGCGGAGTCCAACAGCAACTACGGGAACAACCTCATCGTGTGGGATGTGCTGTTCGGGACGCGGTTCCTGCCCTCTGGACGGGAGGTAGGCGATCTGGGACTCATCAACCGCCACTATCCGACCGGGTTCTGGACGCAGATGCGGACACCCTTCGTTCCCAAGTTGGACAAGGTCCAGCGCTGATGACGGTGGATGCCGGCTATGTCGCCCTCAGAGCCGCGCTGATTATCGGCCAGGAGCCCCGCCTGCGGCGTTTCCTGGCCTCGGCACAGGCCCCGGAGAACCCCCAATGGGCACTGCTGGAACGAATCCTGGCCGCCAATGCTCGCACCTCTTTCGGCGCGGACCACTCCTTCGGGACGATACGCACCGTCGCCGACTACCGCCGGGCCGTGCCGGTGCAGACCTATGAGGATCTCCGCCACCATGTTGAGCGCCAGGAGCTCACCGGAGAGAAGCTCCTCACCGACGAGCAACCCGTGTACTACAACCGCACCAGCGGCACCCTCGGCGACCCCAAGAACATCCCGCTCACCGCGGCCGGCCTCAAGCGGCTCAAGACCCACCAGCGGCTGGCCACCCATGTGTGGTCCAAGAGCGCGCCGATCCTGTCGGGCAAGGTGTTCATGGTGGGTGGGGCCGGGGTCGAGGGCCACATGGCTGGGGGCACGCCGTACGGATCGGCCACCGGGCTGCTGCGGGAGAACCAGCCCCGCCTGCTGAGGCGGCGCTACACGCTGCCGTCATCTGTCAACACGGTCGAGGACTACGAGTCCCGCTACATCATCATGGCCGTCCTGGGGCTGGCCGACCCCGAGGTGACCTCGATCGGGACCGCCAACCCCTCCACACTCATGCGGCTGCTGACCGTGATGCACGAACACGCCGACACGATCCTGCCCGCGGTGGCCGACGGCCGGCTGCCCGACCATCTGACCGCTCTGCTCGACCCCGCCGAGGATCCCGGCCTCGAGCCCCGCCGCGGCCGCGCCGCGCAGCTTCAGAAGCAGCTGGACGCCCACGGCCGGCTCACCTACCGCGACATCTGGCCCCGGCTCCAAGGCGTAGTGACGTGGACGGGAGGCAGCTGCGGCGTGGCCGTCGCCAACGTCCGATCCTCGCTGCCGGAGTCGTGCCTGGTGATGGAGGCCGGCTACGTGGCCAGCGAGATGCAGGGCACGATCAACATCGACCCACCGTCCAACACCTGCCTGCCGGCGCTGGACGACACGTTCTTCGAGTTCGCCGAACGGGACGCATGGGAGGCCGGCGCGGCGGAGCTTCTGTCCATGAGCGAACTGGAGGCGGGACGCGACTACTACGTGGTGGTGACCACGCCCGACGGGCTCTACCGCTACGACATGAGCGACATCGTGAGGGTCACCGGGTGGGTGGGCTCAACGCCGTCGCTGGTGTTCGTGCAGAAGGGCAGCGGGATCACCAGCATCACCGGCGAGAAGCTGCACGAGGCCCAGGTGCTCGACGCCGTTCCGGAAGCGCTGCGCGAGCACGGCCTCACGGCCGACTTCTTCATCGTGCTGGCCGACGTGGACGCAGCCTGCTACACGCTCTACGCCGAGGTCACGCCGGCGCCGAGCAACCGACCGGACGGGCAGGCGCGTTCGCCCGCCCGGGAGGCGGACAGTCACCGCGCGGTCGCAGCCGAGGCCGACTCCCGGCTGGGGGCGATGAACATCGAGTACAGCGCCAAGAGGTCCAGCGGCCGGCTCGGACCCCTGGTCCTGCGGGGTCTGCGACCCGGCACGGGCGCGGAGTACCGGCGTGCGCAGGTGGCCGCCGGCCAGAGGGACGCCCAGTTCAAGTACCTGCACGTGCAGTACCGACACGACTGCGCCTTCGACTTCGACGCCTTCGTCGAACCGGATCGCGCGGACTGAGGACCTGGTATGCGAATCGAGCGGCTCGACGTGCTCACCTTCAGCGTGCCCTTCCGCACGGTGTTCCGCCACGCCTCCGCGAGTCGTCGGAGAGCGCGCAACCTGATCGTGGCCGCCCGCGGGCCGGACGGGATCACCGGCTGGGGCGAGAGCTGCCCCCGCCCCTACGTGACCGGTGAGACCGTCGACGGCGCGGCCGCGTTCATCCTCGAACACCGGGAGGCCATGGCGGCCGACATCGCCGATGTGTCGAGCCTGCAGGCCTGGATGGGCGCCCACCGGGAGTCGATCGACCGCAACCCGGCCGCGTTCTGCGCAGTGGAGCTCGCCGTCCTGGACCTGGCGGGCAAGGTCGAGGGACGGGCGACCGAGGACCTGCTGGACATCGCCCGGCCAACCGGCGATTTCCGGTACTCGGCCGTGCTGGGCGACTCGCCCTGGCTCGTCTACCGCCAGCAGTGCCGCCGCTATCTCGCCGACGGGTTCCGCGACTTCAAGGTCAAGGCGTCGGGCAGCCTGCGCCGCGATAGGCGGAAGATGAGAACTCTCGCCCCCCGGGACTCGACTGCAAGCGACGGCCTGCGGGTGCGGGTCGACGCCAACAACCTCTGGCAGTCCGCCGATGTGTGCGTCGATCACATCGGCGGTCTGGGTTTAGACCTGTTCGCGGTCGAGGAACCGCTTCAGGCCGACGACCTCGACGGGTTCCGGCGGGTGTCCGACGGGTGCGGAACCCGGATAATCCTCGACGAGAGCCTGCTGCGGGCCGGCCAGCTCGACGCAATCGCCGGCGATCCGGACCGATGGATTGCCAATGTCCGGGTGTCGAAGATGGGCGGCATCATTCGCGCGCTGGACGTCGTCGGGAGGGCGGCCGAACTCGGAATCGGTGTGATCGTCGGATGCCAGGTGGGTGAGACCAGCATCCTCGCACGGGCCGCTTTGCCGGTGATGCAGGCAGCCAGGCCGGGCCTGCTTGCGGCCGAGGGCGCATTCGGCACCAACCTGCTGGATCGCGATCTGGCGACACCCACCATCATGTTCGGCCCTGCCGGAGTGCTCGCGACCAGCGAAGCGGTCGACACTGACCGCGGCGGATTCGGACTGGCCGTCGACGAGCGGACCACTCCCGGCCTCGAGCCCGTGGACGGCCAACCGTGACGCACCGTTACTTGGTGTGGTCCACCGCCGGGCTGAGCCTCCTGTTCCTGGCCCGGGTGGCCAGCCAGGCCGTTCAGAACTGGGCTCCGGTGCCGTTTCTCCCGCCCTTCGACGACTTCCAGGGCAGCGGCCTGCCGTACCCCGTGCTGCTCGCGGCGCAGATCGCCATACTCGTGCTCCTGGTCGTGGTGGTCGCCCGCATGCACCGCGGCAAGAGCCTGATCAGCCGGCGACTGATCCTGCCCGTGATCGTCGCAGGGGGCGTCTACTTCGCGGTGATGGCCGTCCGGCTGGTGCTCGGGCTGAGCGTGCTGTCTCACTCCGGGTGGTTCAGCACCTGGATACCGACGGTGTTCCACTTGGTGCTCGCCAGCCTGATGATGATGATCGCCGCCTATCAGCACCGCTCCGCCTGATCGGCATCAATCGCGGGCGGGCCCTGCGCTGTCACCTTGCTCGGCGGGCACTGACGCAGGCACGGGCAGGGTGGGCGGTGGCGGTGATGCGCACCTCCTCCCCCCGGTAGTGCGCACCACCGCCCCGCTAGGTGACCGGATGCCCACGCGGCTCCGGTCAAGGAAGGAAACCCCTACCCATACTCGCGCACTCTGGGCGAACCGACAACCCGAACGCTTCGCAGCACCGGCATTCAGGACTCGGACAGCTCCTCCAGCGGCGCCAGACGGCACGTGATCTCGGGCACGGTCGCGGGCTGGACGAAGCGCAGGCCCATCACGCCGTGGTCCCGGTCGCCGGGATCGATCCAGTTGGGGACGCCCGGATCGGCGGCGGCCACCACGATCCGCACCCGGCCGTCCGGCCCGCGTGTCGCGTTCTCGCTGTCCACATAGCCCCGGCCCCGGAAGTAGTCGGCCAGGTTCTCCATCCAGTGGTTGCACAGCTGGAAGTTCCACTGCTGGCAGCGAGGCTCGGCGAACTCCACCACCAGCGCGGTGCCGGGCTGCAGCCGCCAGTAGCCGAACTCGAAGTGACGGTCGTCGGGCGACCCTCCGATGCGCTCGTACCACTCCCTGGTGTACTCGAGCTGGTTCTCGCGGGTCAACAGGTCGCGGGTCCAGCCCCCGTAGTCGCTGAGCAGCCCGAGAATCAACTGGGCGGCCACCGCCAGGCGAGCAGCCATGTCGTCGGGCTCAGGCGTGGCCGGGCGCGGATGCTCGTCGATGCAGCTGATCTCCAGCCGGGGCGGCGACTCGGAGCCGCGGTCCGCGTAGACGACCCGGCCCATCAGCTCGCGGGTCTGGCGCGTCATCGGGAACCACACCTCGTCGGTGCCGGGGTCGTCGACCGACATCACGAAATTCACGGAGCCGTCGGCCGCGGCCAGGTCGGCCAGCACGAAGCTGTGCGGCGTCAGCGCCATGTTCGGGTTGAAGCCGGGCAGGTGGTCCTCCGCTCCCAGACCGACACCGAACGCGCCGACATCGTCGGGGATGGGCGGGCTCCACGCCGACAGGTGGGTGTAGGCGCTGCCGAGGTTGCCGGTGACCCGGTACCGGTAGCGGGAGTCCACCGGCTGGACGATGTGGTCCTGGTTGGGGGACTGCACCCCCTGCCCGCCCCGGAGCGGCGGCGGGATGAGCCGGATCGGCCGGGGGCGGCTGCCGGGCGCACGGCGCTCGATGGCCCGGGCCGAGGCCATCATGATCATGCGGGTGAGGTAGCGGAAGCCCTCCACCCGGTCCTTGGGGTCGCCGTCGGGGGTCTCGCGCACCACGATGCGGCCCGCAGCCTTGAGCGTGTCGCAGAAGTCCTCCCAGGCCTGGCCGTCCATCAGCCGCTCCCACCGGAGGGCGGCCACGACCTCGGAGCCGGCGCCCGCGGTCGCCTCGGGCTGCGTGTCACTCACGGCTTGCTCCCTCGTCGCGTGACCGCTGCTGCTCCACGGGCGCCAATGGTTGCATTCCCAGGGCGTCCTGCAGGAAGCGGAGCTGGAGCAGCAGCAAGTTCTCGGCCACCTCCTCCTGGGGGGTCATGTGGGTGATCCCGCTGAGCGGGAGCACGGTGTGAGGGCGCCCGGCCTCGGTCAGCGCCTGCGACAGCCGCAGGGTGTGGGCGGCCACCACGTTGTCGTCGGCAAGGCCGTGGATCAGCATCAGCGGCCGCTGCAGGCCGGGGGCGAGCGGGGTCAGGTCGGTTCGCTCGTAGCTGCCCGGCTCGGTCGCCGGGTGCCCCAGGTAGCGCTCGGTGTAGTGGGTGTCGTAGAGGCGCCAGTCGGTGACCGGGGCGCCGGCGACGGCCGCGGCGAACACGTCGGGCCGGCGCAGCACGGCCAGCGCGGCCAGGTAGCCGCCGAAGGACCAGCCCCTGACGGCGACCCTCGTCAGGTCGAGCATCGGATAGCGGTCGGCGGCATCGCCCAACGCCTCGATCTGGTCTTCCAGGACCGGGCCGGCCAGATCGCCCCGCACGGCCCGCTCGAAGGCCGGACCCCGACCGGGTGTGCCCCGCCCGTCCACGACCAGCACGGCGAAGCCCTGGTCGGCGAACCACTGCGAGGTGTGGAACAGCGCCTCGGCCCGCTGCACCCGCTGGACGTGGGGACCGCCGTAGGGGTCGAGCAGCACCGGCAGCGGGCTGCCATCTCTTCCGGCGCCGTCGGAGGGCAGCACGATGGCCGAGACGAGCCGGCGGGGTCCGAGCTCGACGATCTCGACGTTCAGCTCCAGGCCCGGATCGGCCGCGTGGGAGGCGATGAGGAGGTCCGGCTCAGAGTGCAGCCGAGACCGCACCGTGCAGCGCCGGCCAGGGTGCTCGAGCGAGCGTCGGGCGACAACGACCGTGTCCCCGCCGGCGGCGACCCCGTTGACGCCCCGTCCGGCAGTGAGCCATTCGAGGGCTCCGTCCCAGCCGACTCGGGCCACATGGACCTCGGCCGGGTCGACCGACGCGGTGACCGTCACACCGTCGCCGTCGGCGTGGTGGACGGCGCGGACCTGGACGCGGTCCGCGGTGAGCGGCTCGCCGTCTGCACACATGCGGCGAGCCGGGCCGCGGTCCTCCACGGTGACCAGCCGGCCGGCCGCCACACGGGGAACTCCTGGCACCAGCTCCATCCAGGCGTCGTCGGTGACGGTCCTCAGCAGCCGGCACTCCCCGGTGTCGGGGTCGGCCGCCAGCACCCCGAGGGTGCGCTGATCACGGGACTGCACCGTCAGCAGCAGGCCGTCGCGGGTCCAACGAACCGCGGCCAGGTACTCCCAGCCGTCCTCGTCCCAAGCGACGGTGACCGGTTCGGCGCCGCCGTCGATATCCAACATCGCCAGGGCGACCTCGGCATTGGCCTCGCCCGCGGCCGGATAGCGGATCTCGACGGGCTCGCCGCCGGGCGAGGCGGGATCGGAGATCCACCAGCGGGACACCGGCGCAGTGTCCACGCGGGCGGCCAGCAGCCTTCGGCCATCGGGGGACCACCAGTGCCCCCGGGTGCGGCCCATCTCCTCGGCCGCCACGAACTCGGCTCCGCCCCAGCTGACCGTGTCGCCCGGCTCGTGGGCCACCAACCGGTCGCCGGCGCCGTCACCGGTCACCCGCAGCGAGGACCCGGCCACGTAGGCCACCCGGGCGCCGTCCGGCGACAGTCGCGGGTCGAACGCCCCCGGAGGCGCGGGCAGGGCCTCAGGCGCCGGTCCGCCGGTCGCCAGCGACACCCGCCACAGCTCGCCGCCCAGCGCGAACACCGCGGTGTCGAGCGCTTCGTCGGTGTCGTAGGAGACGATGCCCGAACCGGTCTCGCGCACCCGCTCGCGCCGGGCCCGCTCCGCCGGCGGCAAGTCCCGGCCGTCGCCGTTGGAACCGAGTCGGCGGGGGTCGGCCACCAGGCGCTCCACACCGGAGGCCACGTCGAGAACCCACAGGGAATTGGCCGCGTCGACCGGACCGGTCGAGCGCAGGAAGGCCACCCGCGTGCCGTCGGCGGACACCCGGATGTTCCGGGGCTCGCCCAGCGTGAAACGCCGGGTGAGGGCCTGGCGACGTGGAAAAGAGGCGGTGGCGTCCATGCGAACCGGCTGGTTCAGCGCCGGATGCGCCGCTGTTGCGTCCCTCAGTCGCCCATCTGGGCCTGGAGGTAGTTCTGGATGCCGATGTCGGCGATGGCGCTCTGCTGGGTCTCGATCCAGTCGAGGTGCTCCTCCTCGCCGACCAGCAGGTGCTCCAGCAGCTCGCGGGTGCCGACGTCGCCCTGCTCCTCGGACAGGGCCACTCCCCGGCGGTAGCGGTCGATGGCGGCCACCTCCAGCAGCCGGTCGTTCTCCATCTGCTCCTCGACCGTCTTGCCGGCCCGCACGCTGGCGAGGCTCTCCAGCCTGGGCATGCCGTCGAGGTACAGGATGCGGTCCATCAGCTTCTCGGCGTCGTGCATCTCCTCGATCGACTCCTCGCGCATCTTGGCGGCCAAGCGGGTCCATCCCCAGTCCTCGCACACCTTGGAGTTGACGAAGTACTGGTTGATGGCGGTGACCTCGGCGGCCAGCGCCTCGTTGAGGAAGTCGATGATCTCCGGTGAGCCTTGCATGGCTCCCACCCTAACCGGAACCCGGCACTGCCGGGTTGCCAGAATCAAGGGTTCGGAGTCCGGTGTTCAGTCCTCCACGACGTGCGATGCGAAGCCGTCCAGCGACTGGTCCCAGGCGACCGGATCCACCGCGCCGTCGGGTCCCAGGGCCTGGGCAGCGGCCTCGCCCATGGCCAGCACGTGGTGCAGGTTGTCCAACACACCGAGCCCGTGGCGTCCCAGCGACACGATGCGGGCCGACACGAGCGAGCGCACCCATGAGTCGACGGCGGCCCGGGCACCCATGGTGGCGGTCTCGTAGACGGGATAGACGGCCGGCAGCCGCCGGACCTCGACCTCCTCCAGCTCCGGGATCCTCAGGCCGGCGCGCGCCAACTCCGCGGCGACCAGTTCGCCGATGCGATCCCCGGAGCACTGCCACAACTCGTCGCCCGGCCAGCAGGGGATCTCCGCGCACAGCACGGTGCGGCCCGGCGGATCGTCGCCGTCCCGGTAGTTCTTCGGCTCCGACAGCCGCGACACGACGGTCTCGGGTCCCGGGAAGTAGTGAGCATCGAAGGGGGTGAACCGGTCGCGGCCGACCACCAGGTACGCGAGCACGACGGCTCTGGTCCGGCATTGGTGCAGGGCCTCCAGGACCGCTGGCGGCGGGGGTGGATCGACCGCCGCCGCCAGTGCCGGAACCGGCATGGTCGTAAGGACCGCGTCGGCGCGGAGCGCTCCGCCGTCGACACGCACCGACATGGCATCGCCAGCCGTTTCGATCCCACTGACCCGAACGCCCAGCCGCAGATCGACCCCTGCGTCAGTGGCGGCGCCGGCCAGGGCCTCGCTGAGCTGCCCGTAGCCGCGCCGGGGGTACAGGAAGCTTCGTCCCTGCGGTCGCGCCGCTCTGGCGATCCTCTTCAGGATGTCTCCCGCCCCGGAGGCCGACACCCGCCGCCGGGCCAACTCAACGTGGAGGTGCTCAGCGTCGACGCCGTAGAGCTTGCGGACATAGGGTGCGTAGAACTCGAAGGCCACCGATGGCCCTAGCCGGTGTGCGACCTCATCCCTGAAGAAGGCCGGCTCCCCACCCCGGCGGCGGCGCACCGGAGCCCAGATCGCGTCGAGCGCCACACGGGCGCCGAACGACGGGGGCAGGTGGCGCACCATGTCCCCCGCCCGAAGCGGGAAGGCGATCCAGCGGCCGTGCAGACGGATCCGGCCGTGGCGAGGCCGGATCTGCAGGTCCGGCCCGAGCCGCGACCGGAACAACTCCAGGAACCGCTCAGGCGTGGCGGGATGCAGCCGGTGGGAGCCGTAGTCGACTCGCTGGCCCGCGACCTCGAAGCTGCCGGCCATTCCCCCGACAGTCTCCGCTGCCTCCAGGAGGGTGCACCGATGGCCCGATTGTGCGCTGCGCAGAGCCGCCATCAGCCCGGCCGGGCCCGCGCCGACTACGACGATCTCAGCCATGCGGGCAGTTCGAGTTTCTCATCGGGCCACAGTGCTTGTAAGGTATACCTAATGCTTGCTATACCGCTCGACGAATATACCAGCAACGGCCAGCGGGGACAGCCCGAACCGGGACGGATCGCGGTGGTGACGGGAGCGGCCGGCTTCATCGGCTCCCATCTCGTCGACCTGCTCCTCGATCGGGGGCACACGGTGATCGGGTTGGACTCCCTCGACCCTGCCTACAGCCCGGACCAGAAGCGGGCCAACCTCGCGGCGGCCGAGCAGCACCCCGCGTTCCGGCTGGTGGTCGACGACCTCCGGCGCACCGACCTCGCCGGCCTGTTCGAAGGGGCCGCCACGGTGTACCACCTCGCGGCCCGGGCCGGCGTTCAGGACTCGTGGCGACAGGGCGTCACCGACACCTGGGAAGTCAACGTGGCCGGGACGCAGGCGGTTCTCGAGGCCGCGCTGGCGGCGGGGGCCGGAAGGGTGGTCCTGGCATCGAGCTCATCCGTCTACGGAGAGACCGCGGCGCCCGGCGGACCGCGGATAGTGAACCCGATCAGCCCCTACGGCGCCTCCAAGGCCGCGTGCGAGCACCTGGCCGGCGTCTACTGCCACCGGGGCCTCCAAGTCGTCACCCTGCGGTACTTCACCGTCTTCGGTCCCCGGCAACGCCCCGACATGGCCATGCACCGCATGTTCGAGGCGACCCGGCCGGAGGGCCCCGTCTTCTCCCGCCGGGGCTCCGGAAAGCAGACACGTGAGTTCACTTTCGTACGCGATGTGGCCGAGGCGACCGCGGCGGCGGCAACCGTGCCCTCGGCCGCCGGAATGACCTTCGACATCGGCGGCGGCGTCCGCCCCTCGCTCAACGACGCGATCGCCGCAGTGGGAGCGGTGGCCGGCACCGCCGTGCGGGTTCGGACCGTGCCGCGGCCGGCCGGCGATCCCCAGGCGACGGCCGCCGACACCGGTCCGGCACGTCAGTTGCTGGGCTGGGGGCCCGTCACCCCGCTGCGCCGGGGTCTGGCCGAGCAGGCGGCGTGGCATCGGCGGCGGTGGGCTTCCGGCTCCGACCGGGCACCGCAGCCGCCGATCCTGCAGCCCGGCCGGCCGCGGCCGGTGTCGGCCGCGATCTGAGCCATCCCCACACACCCGTCGCGATCACCGCGGCCGTCCAGGCAGCGGTCAGCGCCACCGCTCCCCCTTCGAAGTGGCGATGGTCGGGCAGCAGTGCCGACCAGGCCTGGTAGACGGGATTGGCGGTTTCTTCGAAGTCCACGATGAGGGTGCGCCGACCGGTGGACGCCTCGACGACCAGCCACACCCAGTTGAAGATCCCGACCAGGCAGCCGCCCAGCGCCAGCCACCGCAACCCGCCCAGCCGGTCCGCAAGCATCGCCACCGCCACCACAGCCACGGGAAGCACCACCACCACCTGCCGGCCGGGCCACCACCAGCCGTGCATGGTCAGCGCGACCCAGGTCGCCACCGCATACCCGGCCGCGAGCACGGCGAGCAGGATGGCCCAACCCGGCGGGCGCCGGCGGGCGAGCGCGGCGAGGGCCGGCACGGCCATCAGGTACGCGGGGGTCCACGCGGCCAGCCCGAACCCCCGGTCCACCAGCAGGCCGATCAGGCGCCGGCTCCGTCCCAGGTAGTCGGGATCACGGCCCAGCACCAGCAGCTCGCCGTCGATGAAGTGGTCGCCGCTCGCGTAGGCGGTCCAGCCGCCGTAGACGCTGCGGTGGAAGGCAAGGTAGACGGCACCGGCGAGGGCAAGGACGGCGAGGTCCAGGACGAGCTGCCGCCTGCGGTCGGGCCACGACCTGGCCACCAGCACGACCGCGATCACCGTGGCCACGGGCACGAACTTCACCGACAGCCACGGCAGGGCGACGACGCTGGCCAAGGCCAGGGCCCGCCCGGTGCGCCCCAGTGGTCCGGTGACCGCGGCCAGCCCGAGCGCCACGCAGAGCGCCGCCGGCATCTCGGGATAGACCTGCGTGGCGTAGCCCACCAGCGGCGGCGCCGCGAAGAAGGCGCCCACCACCAGGCCGCCCACACCCACCCCGACACCGAACCGGCGGACCGCCAACCACAGCGTGGCCGCGGCCGCCGCGGCCGCCAACACGGCCAGCGCGGCCTTGGCCGCGATCCAACCACCCAGCCTCATGGGCAGTGCCAGCAGTGCGGGCAGCAGCGGATCGTGGGGACTGACGCGCCGGCCCGAGTCGTCGAGCTCGATCGTCTGGGGGTTCAGGTCGATCTCGTGGTAGGGCTCGAAGCGCCGCTCGGCGAGTTCGTCGCTGATGTCGAGGTCGAAGTCCTGACCGATGCTGATGGCAGTGGTCAGGTACTGGGGCTCGTCCGACGTGACCCTGGCGCCGTAGGTCGCCCGGGCTCCGATGGCCGGCAACGCGATGGCGAAGGTCCAAACGGCCACCCCGGCCATGGCCAGCGCAAGCTTCGAAGGCTGTGCCCGCCTCAGAGGCCGAGCGGAGAGGGAGCGATTCACAAGGATCTCGCGATGCGCTGAGCGAGGCCGTGGCCCGAGCGGCCCGTGAGCGCAGCGAACAGGAGCGGGAATGACGCCCCGAGAGGCGGGAGCCTCACAGCAGGTGGTCGCGGCGGATCACCAGGAACCACGTCAAGACGAACGACAGGGCAACGAGGACCACAGCCATGATCCCGGCCTCGGCGATGAAGGCGTCCTCGAAGGAGCTGAAGATCCTGGTCGCCAGGGTCGAGAATCCCAGCGGCGACACGAACAGGCTGATGGGAAGCTCCTTCATGACCGACAGCAGCACGAGGCCCGTCCCGGCCAGCAGTCCCGGTCCCATCATCGGCAGGTCCACCGCGACGAACCGGCGCAGCCGCCCGGCTCCGAGGATCCGGGCCGAGTCATGGAGCCGGTCGGGAACGCTCCGGACCGCCACCAGCGTCACCCCCATGGCCAGCGATCCGAAACGGACCATGTAGGCGAAGATCAGCAGGGCCATGGTGTCGTTGAACAGGTCGAACGCCAGATCCGACCGCAGTGTCCAGAACCGCATCGACAGCGCGATGAGGATGCCGGGCAGGGCGAACGTGCTGATGACCAGCGCGTGGGCGAAGGAGCCGGCCCGGGACCGGTACCGGCCGACGAGCAGGGCTATGGGCAGCACCGCGGCGGTGGACACGACGGCCGCGACCACGCTGACGCCCAGAGTGTTCACGGTGGCGTCCAGCACCTTGGAGGAGTCGATGGTTAGGGGCCGTCCACCGGTCGCGGACCTCACCAGGCCCCACGCGGCCCAGTCCAGCAGCGCCACCAGCGGCGCGCCCACCGCGCCCGCGGCTGCGAGGGCGACGAAGCCCGCCGCGGGAATCCGCCAGCGACCGAGGCCATACATCATCGGGCGGTTGGATCGGCCGCCGACCGCGTCGGGCAGCCGGTGCGAGAATCGGCGTTCACCGACCACCACCAGCGCAGCCAGCACCAGCAGGATCAGGCTCAGGGCCAGCGCCACCGGCGGGTTGGCGAGCTGGTTGGTGGCGATGGCTCTGGTGAGCGTGTCGTAGCGCATGAGCTGCACTGCGCCGAAGTCGCTGAGGGTATAGAGGAACACCAGCAGCGTCCCGGCGCCCATGGCCGTGGCCGTCTGGGGCACGCAGATGCGCCCGAACACCTTCAGTGCCGTATCTCCCAGCACTCTGGCGCTCTCCTCGAGGGTGCTCGGCAGCTGCCGCAGCCGAGCGGCTACCGGGAGGTACACGTACGGGTAGGTCATGAGCGTGAGGACCAGCCACGCTCCGCGGAAGCCCCGAAGCTCTGGAGTCCGGTCCACCCCGATACCGGCGAGCAGGTCGTTGGCCAGCCCGCCCGGGTTGAGGGTGTGGATGAACGCGGCCGCACCGACGAAGGTGGGAAACACCAGCGGCAGCGGTAGCAGTACCCGCCACAGCCGGATGAGCGGAAGGTCGGTGCGGGTGGTGAGCCAGGCCAGGCCGGTGCCCAGGACGAGAGCCGCGGCCGACACCGACACCGCGAGCTGCAGCGAGCGCCACAGCGGCCCGATGGTGCGGTCGCTGATGAGCAGGCCGGCCGGGTCGGCCCCGGCCGCGAAGTTCCGGTAGACGAGATAGATCCCGGGGAAGGCGAAGGCCCCTGCCAGAGCCAGACCGGCCACTCGCAGCAACGGGGGAGCCCCCGAGAGGCGCCGGGGGCGCGTCGTCGTGCCGGTAGTCACTGGTTGAGCATGCCGCAGCCTCAACCGCCAGCCACCGCGCCCGGCTACTGGTTGAGGATGCCGCTCGACTCGACGATGGCGATGGTCTGCTCGAAGCCGCCCCCGAGGGCGTCGAAGTCGACGCTGCCGATCTCCAGCGCCTTCAGCGGCGGGAGGATGTCGGCCGGCTCGACCCCGGCCGCAAGCGGGTATTCGAAGGTCCGCTGACTGAAGTAGCGCTGCACCGGCTCCGACAGCAGGTAGGCGATCAATTCGTTGGCGGCCTGCCGGTTCCCGCTGCCCGCGGTGATGGTGGCGGCGGTGATGATGAGCAGCGAGCCGATGTCGTCGTCGGCCAGATCGTGGTTGGCGGCCCGGTGGCGGTTGCCGGCCGCCGCGGCCTCCTGGTACTGGTAGTAGTGGTTGACGAGGCCCATGTCGATCTCGCCCCGGCCGGCGGCCTCGACGATGGACCGGTTGTTGGGGTAGTAGCGGGCGTCGTTGGCCACCATGTCGTCGAGCCATTGCGCGGCCACGTCGTTGCCGTACTGGTCGCGGAACACGGTGAACCAGTCGATGAACGAGCCGTTAGTGGCCGGTATGGCGACCCGTCCCCGGTAGCGGTCGTCGGTGAGGTCGAACACGGACTCGGGGAGCTCGTGCGGCGGCACTGCGTCGAGGTTGTGGACCAGGACGCGCTTGCGGCCCGAGAAGCCGACCCATGTGCCCGATCTCGAGTGGCTCTCCGCGCCGACGAGGCCGAGCACGTCGTCGTCGATGGCGCCGAGGAGGTCCGCGCTCTCGAGGAATCCGACAGGACCGGGTGAGCGCGACAGGAAGACGTCGGCCGCAGTGCGGTCGCCCTCCTCGGCCAGCAGCAGGGCCAGGTCGGTGGAGCTGCCCCAGCGGACCGATACGTCGGTACCGGTCTCGCAGGCGAAGGCCTCGAGGGTGGGACCGATCAGGTTCTCCGTCCGGCCCGAGTAGACCGTGACCTCCCGGCCGTTGGAGGAAGCGCACTGGCCTCCGTAGATGTCGGCCGCGGTGCCGTCCAGGTAGCGGACCTCGTCCTGTGCGCACGCCCCCGCAATGAGGGCCAAGGCCGCGGCCACGCTGAGGATTCGTCCTATCATGGCGCAGAACTATAGCCAGGGTTTGCGATAATCGTAAAGTCAGCCTAACTAATATCATGAACCTCCTGTCCACACTCCGGGCGCGCCTGCCAGGCAGTGCCGTGGTGATGCTCGTCGTGGCGGTCACCGGCTTGGCCGCAGCCGCAGTCGTCTCCACCGTGGACGCCGATGCGCTGGGCCGGGCTGCCCGGACGGCTCAGAGCGAGCCCCTCCGGGTTCTGGCCGCGGTGGGGGCGTTCGGCTTCGCATTCGTGTTGCGGGCTGCGGCCTGGCGGCGGGTCCTGCCGGGACTCAGCTTCGGACACGCCCTCGGAGGGATCCATCTGGCGCTGGGCGGCAACCACCTGCTCCCGCTCCGTCTCGGCGAGCCGATGCGGGTCGTGAGCGTGGTCCGTCGAGCCGGGGTGGGCTTCGAGGCCGCGACGGCCTCCACGGTGGCATTGCGCTCCGCCGATCTCATGGCGGTGGTCGGGCTGGGGCTGGCGGCTGGACCGGCCGCGCTGGCGGACCTGGCCGGGTGGGGAGGATGGCTGGTCTTCGCAGCAGTGGTGGCCGCGGCCGCCGCGGCCTGGCTATGGCTGCACCGCCTGGCGGGCCGCCGCGACGACGTGCACCTGCCCGGCCCGGGTGCGCTCGGGCTGTCGGTGGTGGCCTGGCTGGCGGAGGCGGTGCTGGTGTGGCAGGCCGCCCACTGGGCCGGTCTGGAGATCAGCTACGTGCAGGCTCTCAGTGTGACGGCCGTGTCGGTTGCCGCCCAGGTGGCGGCCATCGCTCCCGGGGGCTTCGGGACCTACGAGGCTGCCGCGGTCGGCGCCTACGTCGCTCTGGGACACGACGCGGGCGACGCGCTGGTGGCCGCGCTGGCCGCCCATGCTCTCAAGACCGCTTACTCGCTGGCCGCGGGGGCTGTTGCCGTGTTCGTCCCCAGTCCCAGCCTGGCCGGCAGGCTCCGGCTGCTCCGCCCGGTGGCGCCGCCGCCCCGCGGGCCCGCCGCAGGCCAGGACAAGCCGATCGTGCTGTTCATGCCGGCCCATAACGAGGAGGAGTCCGTCGAGGCCTGCGTGCGCCGGGCACCCGCTTCGGTGCTGGGCCGCCCCGTACAGGTGCTGGTGGTGGACGACGGCTCCACCGACGCAACCGCGGAGAGGGCCAGCGCAGCGGGTGCGGAAGTGATCAGCCTGCCGGGCAACCGGGGGCTGGGCGCGGCGGTACGGGTGGGCCTGGGCGCCGCGGTGGACCGCGGGGCGGCGGCGGTGGCGTTCTGCGACGCCGACGGCGAGTATCCGCCCGAGGAGTTAGAGGCGCTGGTCGCCCCGATACTCGCCGGCGAGGCCGACTATGTGGCCGGCAGCCGCTTCCTGGGCCGGATCCACCACATGAGGCCCCACCGCCGGCTCGGGAACATGGTCCTCACCCGGGCGCTGTCGATCGTCGCCCGCCGCCGGATCACCGACGGGCAGACCGGCTACCGCGCCTTCTCGGCGGGCGCGGCCGCCGACGCGGAGATCATTCACGACTACAACTACGCCCAGGTGCTGACCCTCGACCTGCTGGCCAAGGGCTACCGGTACGCGGAGGTGCCGATCAGCTACCGGTTCCGCACGACGGGCCAGAGCTTCGTGAGGCTGGGCCGCTATCTGCGAAACGTCGTGCCCGCCGTCTACCGGGAGCTGAACTAGGCAGCGGCGACTTGATTAGTGGGAGTTGGCGCGATATGTTAGGCTTACCTATTATAGTTGCTTAGGCAAATGAAAGGACCGGCCATGCATCGCTTCTCGTCCCGCCTCATCGCGGTCGCCGCGCTCGCCCTGGCCGTCGTCGCCGCCTCATGCAGCGGCACCGACGACGGCGCCACCGTCCGCGAGATCAACGACGCCTCGGAGTCGGTCTCGGCCTCGGCATCCGGTACCGGATCGGCAAGCGGCAGCGCATCGGCCAGCGGCACGGGCTCGGCGTCGGCCACCGCGACCGGAACCGGGACAGGCAGCGCAACCGGCACGGGGACAGGCAGCGCAACCGGCACGGGCTCGGCGTCGGCCACCGCGACCGGAACCGGGACAGGCAGCGCATCGGCGCCGGCATCGGGGGACGCTGCAAGCACGGGTGACGGCGGTTACGAGTACGCGTCGAATGTCGACTCGCACCGGCTGCTGGTGGCCGACATCTGCGGCATCGGGGATCTGCTCGATGCCGGAGACTTCGCCGCGGTCGAGGACATCTACCGCAACGGCAAGAACTCGGTGAAGAGCGACGGCTCCATCCGCACCATCGGCGGTTTCGCGGCCGGCGAGGGCAAGCAGCACGGGCTCGACGCCTACTACGGCACCCCCACCCCTCTCGACGACTTCGTGACGGCCGCCCTGCAGGGAACGGGAATGTTCGAGGGCCAGAGCGACGGTGTGCGGTCCCAGGGAGCGGAGAAGGGCATCCAGAACCAGGTGATGGTCGCCTATGCGGTGCACGAGCTCTACGCCGCCCTGGCCAAGGCCGCCGACGGCAACTTCGATGTAGCCAGCGGCGCGGTGCACAACTGGGATGAGGGCTGGGCCTTCTTCCACGGCACCGAGCCGGGCTGCGCTCCCTACGCCACCGGCAACAAGCGAGCCGGAAACTTCGGCACCGTCGGCGCGGACGGCGAGACGGCGCAGGCCAACGAGGCGATCCTCGCCGCGATGATCGCCGGCCGCGACGCCCTGCTGGCCTCCGACGCGGCCGGCGCGGAAGCCGCAACCCAAGAGGTGGTGCGCGGCCTGGCGATCACCTACTCGCAGGCCGCCATCCGCTACGCCAGCCTCATCGAGGGCGACCTGGCCGACGGCAACGACGCCAAGGCCAAGGAGCACCAGGCCGAGGGCCTGGCCTTCTGGCGGGTCATCGAGGCGTACATGGTCCCCGCGGGCGCCGACGCCGGGGCCATGGACGCGATCTTCAATCTGAACAATCCCCCGGGCGCCAACGGGTACGGCGTTGAGGTGCGCGCCGCACTCGAGCCCGCGTGGGACGCCCTGGGCATCGCTGCGAGCGACATCGGCTCTCTTCAATAGTCGCGACCCCAGGGCGCGGCGTCCCGGCGGCTAATGCGCTCCGCCGGGACGCCGACTTCTCTCGGGGCCCGTGATCCGCAGCCGGGTGGCCGCGGCAGCGGGCCTCACCAGCCTTCGAAGACGGGGTCGCGCTTCTCCACGAAGGCCCGCATGGCCTCCTTGGTGTCTCCGGTGGCGAAGTTGACGCCCTGACCGAGGGCCTCGGCCTCCAGCGCTTGGAACAGCGAGATGTTGGAGGCGTTGTTGAGGAAGCGCTTCGAGTTGGCCAGCGCGATTGGCGGTCCGGCCGAGATGGTGGCCACCATCTGGTCCACGGCGGCGTCGAGCTCTTCGGCGGGGACGACTTCGTTGACGATGCCGAGTTCCGCGGCCCGCCGGGCGTCGATGATGTCGCCGGTGAAGGCCAGGCGCTTGGCCTCATGAAGCCCGATCCGCTTGGGCAGCAGCCACGAGGTACCGAAGTCCAGGCTCAGGCCCCGCTTGGCGAAGATGAGCGAGAACCGCGCCCGCTCCGAGCACCACACCATGTCGGCGGCCAGAGCCATGCCGAAGCCCGCGCCGACGGCCACCCCGTCCACCTTGGCGATCACCGGGCGGGGGCAGTCGTGGATGGCCATCACCGTGTCGGCGATGTCGCGCATGTGGTCGGTCCGGTGCCGGGGCGGCTGGTCTGCGGCCGCTTCCTCGTCGTCTGCGGGTCCCACGTCGGCGCCGGCGCAGAAGTCGCCGCCCGCTCCGGTGAGCACCACCGCCCGGGTCGACGACTCCGCGATGTCGCGGAACCCGTGCCGCAGCCCGGCCCACATGGCCGGCGTGCAGGCGTTCTTGCGCCGGGGCCGGTCGACGGTGACGGTCGTGATGGCGCCGGCGGACTCGATGTGGATGTTCGGATGCGGCAACGGTGCTCCCGGGGTGCTCGGCGGGCGGTGCCACGACGCTATGTACCCGGGGCCGCAAGTGCTACCTGCATTACCTCTGCGACCCCGTCGGCGATGACGAGGCATCGTCCCGGCACCGGTGCCAGCGCCAGGCGGGCGGGCACCGCCGCGCCGAGCAGGTTGGCATCGAGCGGTCCGGGCCTGAACAGCACTCCGGTGCGGCATGACCGCATCTCATGGAGCCAGCTGCCATAGGACGAGCGGAGCCGGTCCGCCGTCGTCGAAGCCACCAGATGGCTGCGGCCGGTAGTGGAGGCGGCTATCGCGGCCAGGCGTCCGGCGGGGTCGCCCATCCGGTCGGCGTCATCCACCAGCAGCAGGCGGCGGACGTCGGAGTCGGCGGCTTCGTCGAGCGAATCGGCCGGCACGGCCTCCAGGCCCAGCAGGCTGGACAACTCTCCGGGCCGGTCGGCCACCACCACCACGTGCGCTCCGGCGGTGAGGGCGGCTGCGCCTATCGCAGCCAGTGCGCTGGTGCGTCCGGTGCGGGGAGGTCCCAGCACCAGGGCGTGCTCGCCGTCGTGGAGGGCGATGCCGGCCGGTTCGAGGTCGAGGTCGCTGATGGCGAAGCGAACGTGAACGCTCCGATCCTCGAGGTGCGCGCCGGCGGGCAGGTCCTCCAGGCAGATCTGCAGGGGCAGGGACCCGACCCGAACGGGTTCACGCATGGTCGGCGGGGACTCGGCCGCCAGCGCCGTCGCGGCTAGGGCCAGGTCGCCATCGGCGGGGCGGGCGACATGAACCTCCAGGCCGTCGCCGACCCTGACGGCCCGGCCGGGGACGAGATGGGCGGTCGGCTGCTTGAGCCCGAAGCGCAGGCCGTCGCTGGCGTCCGAGGTGGCGTGGACGAGAACCACGCCGGCGGAGGCTGCGAGGTCGGGAGGGAGGTCGGCAGCCCGGCCGATGCTCACCGCCACCCGCACCCCCACCGCCGGGCCGTCGCCCCAGATGCGAGCGAACCGATCGTGGGGCTCCGGCTCGCGTACGGGGTCGTGGGCGCGGACCAGCCCGGCGAGATCGTCCACCAGCAGCACCACCTCGGCAGGATTCTCGGACCGGCCGCCGGCCCGGCGGGTCGCGACCTCGTCGTCGAGAAGGCGCAGCAGGCGGGCTCGCCGATCCCCTTCTGTCGGGGCGACGACCGCGCCGACATGGGGGAGGTTCCCGAGTGCCGACAGCGTGCCCGAATCGAGGTCGATCCCGTAGACGTGCAGTTGGTCTGGTGTGTTGGTGCGGCAGAGGTCGAGCGTGACCGCGGCCAGGGTCGTGGTCGTGCCCGACCCGGGGCCTCCGATTACCGCCAGATGGCCGTCGGCCGGATGCCACCCGCAGGGGAACTGCCGCTGGTGGACCGGGTCGTCTACCAGCCAGGCCGCGGGCCGGTCCGGGCCGGCCGTCTCGGCGAGGCACGTCGCGGCGACCTTGGCGGGGAGGGGCGCGGGCCAGGGTGAGCGAGGCTCGGCCGCTCCGAGGTTCTGATGGGCTGCTCGAACGGCTTCCACCACCGAGTCGAGGTCGCTGTGCTGGTGACCGGAGGTCTGGACGGCACGCGAGCCGACCGGGCCGACGGGGCGGACCGGGCCGACCGGGCCGACCGGGCCGACCCTCAAGCCGGTTGAGCCTCGGGGCGTGCTGCCGGTCACCAGCGCCGACTGGAAGGCGACGAGCTCTCCCGGCCCGAAGCGGGCCATCGCCCGGCCGGGCCGTTGGCGGGGGATGCGGGCCGCGTCGGGCGAGTCGATCACATCGTTGGAGTCGTGGCGGTCGGTCACCCGCAGGGCAATGCGACACGAGGTGTTGGCTCTGATGTCATCGGTCACCACCCCGGCCGGCCGCTGGGTGGCCAGCACCATGTGGACACCGAGGCTGCGGCCCCGCTGCGCGATCCCGACCAGCGAGCGGAGGAACTCGGGCAACTCGGCGGCCAGCGTGGCGAACTCGTCCACCACGACCACCAACCGGGGCAAGGGATCGCCGCCCCCGAGACCGGCCCGAGCCCGGAACGCGGCCAGGTCCTCGGCCCCCGCAGCCCGCAAGCGTTCCTCGCGATGGCGCAGTTCGGCCTCCAGGCACAGCAGGGCTCGCTCAGCCAGACGGTCATCGAGGTCGGTGACCATGCCGGCCACGTGGGGCATCTCCGCGCAGCGGTCGAAGGCGGCTCCGCCCTTGTAGTCGATGAGGACGAAGGCCAGATGATCGGGGTCTGCGGAAAGGGCCAGACCGGCCACCAGGGACCGCAGCAACTCAGACTTGCCCGAACCGGTAGTGCCCCCGATGAGCAGGTGAGGACCGTCGGCCACCAGGTCGAGCACCAGGGGTCCGTCGGCGGTCGCTCCGATGGGCACCTGCAGGTCGTCCGTGCCCCGGGTCGCGGCCCATCGACTCTCCACCGTCTGTGGGGTCGGCTCGCCGCCGAGGAGGTCCAGCAGGGACATCGAGTCGGGGAGGTTGGCTGTCGCCGCCCGTAACTCGGGGTCGTCCAGCCGGGCCAGGCGGGCCGCGGCACCGGTGGCGGTCGCGACGGTGACGCCCCAGGCCAGAAGCGGACCCATCACCGCTGAGGATCGAGGATCGACCAGCCTCAGCCGGCCGGCGTCGTGGTCGATGTCCACGATGGTGGTGCAGCTGGAGGGCAGGTCGCAGACGTCGCTCGTGATCACGATCCCGGCGCACTGCGGGAGGCCGAGCAGCATCCGGCCCGGAGCCGAGCGGCCCGTGAGCGTCTCTACGCCGTCGATGACGGCCAGCAATGGCCGGTGCGAGGTGGTCGCGGTTGCCGCCTCCGCGGCGGCCGCGGCAGTACCGGACTCAGTGGCCACCAGCGCTCCGGGTTCGCCCCCGGTGTCGATGGTGTGGGGAAGCCAGCCCATCCACGACCATTCCCCCGCGAGACCGGGCACCAGTCCCGCTATGGCCAGATCGGCCGGGCCGTGAAGCACCGCGGCCTGAAGGATGAGGCCCCTGGCCACGGCCCGGGCTACCGGTGGCGGGCCGAACACACCCACGACCTCGCCGGGCAGCAAGGACACCGCCATGGGCACATCGGCCAGGGGCTCGATCTCGTGCAGGGCCTCGAGTGCGTCCGGCGCGGCCAGTTCGCCGCCGTCCACCTCCAGCGGTGGCGTGTAGGGCACCGCCGCGGTGCCGACACCGAGTCGCATGGCGTCGGGATCGCCGCGACGGCGCTCCCAGCACCGCTGTGACGGCGTCTCGGCCCGGCGGACCAGTTCGGCCAGGTCCGGGACGAGGGCGATGCGCCTGCGCCGCTCGGCGGCGCGCCCCGCCGGCAACATTCTGACGAAGCTCTCCACCCTCTGGGCTACGTCTGCGCAGGCCCGCTGATGGGAGCGGGCGACCCGGCGTCGCCGCTCGAGCCACGTGCCCACGGTGATCAACGGGCCGAGGGCCGCGAACACGGCCATGAACGGGCTCCAGACCACGGCCAGCGCCAGCCCGGCCACGGCGGGCAGGACGATGCCGGCCCACGACAGGGGCTCGGACTCAGGTCGGGCCGGAGGCGCCGCGGGCACGCGCAGCGGGACGGGAGTTGTCGGCGGCCGGCGGCGGGGAGGGCGGTTGAACGGAACCCGTCCCGCCGTCGCGCCGAGTCCGGCTCGTACCGCCGCCGGGGCATCGTCCACCGGGGTCCGCCACTGCAGGCAGGTGGCACCGAGGCGTACGGTGGCCCGGACCGGAACCCGGGTCGGCGCGATCACGGCACGACCGGCCAAGACCGTGCCGTTGCGGGATCCGAGATCGCCGATCATTGGTCGCCTGCTGGTCCCGCTCGCCGTCACACGGGCGTGTCGCCGGGAAACGGTGGGATCGTGAAGCACGAGATCGCAGTCCTGCGAACGCCCGATCACCCAGTCGTCGGACACGGGCAGGACGAGACGGGTGCCGGCTTGCAGCCCGGCGGTCACGACCGGTGTGGCCCGGCGACCTGGCCGGCTGTTCTGTTCGGATGGTGACTGGGAGGAGGGCTGCTCGCATCCGGGAGCGATTTCGAGCAGCGCCCCCTCCCAGATCGGGACCGACGTCAGCAGCGTCTCCGGACTGTGCCAGCATCCGTCAATGCACAGGCCGTGCCAGCTGCGGTCTCCGGATTCCTCCATTGCGCCCCTGAGCGCCGCGGCGAGATCCGCCACCGTGAAGCCGTCGAGGCGGGAGTCGATCTCCACGGTTCGCTCAGCACCGTTGAGTCGATGCCGGATCCGCACCAGCGTCCCGTTTCTGTGTGTCGCTTTGCGGGGCGGTCTCGCCGCCGATCCCGCGGCTAGATGGTGTCGAGCGCGCTGACTCCGGCCTGGAGCTCTGCGGTTATGAACGTCGAGTGCTCGCCCAGCGCGTCGCATAGTGCCCGAAGGTTGGGGCGGAACTCCGTCTCCCAGAGCTGCCGGAAGTGGTCGGCTCTCGCCCCCTGCCATGTGGTGCCTTCGATGCCGGCTCCTATGGCGCTGATCACCCCCTCGGCCGTCTCCTTCTGCCGGGCGAAGATCACCGCGAGCTGTTCCATCTGCGACTTGGACATCACCAGCATGTCGCCAGCCATTTTGACACCCTCCCTTAGTTGACAGCACGAGCTGTCTCATGCTGTTTCATGTGATTGTCACACCATCATGGCAGTGTGATATGACAATAACAACTCAAGAGAAGGAGAAATACTTGAAACTTCTTGACAATCTAGTTAAGGACGGTCTGGCGACGTCGATCTAGCAGCCCGTGATGAGGCGCTCACCCGGGAGTCCGGGTTGGGACTCAAGCTGGCGGGTTGTCGCCGATGGCCTTCTTGACCGAGCCCAGCAGATCGGCAACTGCGGCCTTCACCGACTCCTGGTGGGCGGCGAGAGCCTGGAACTCCTGGCCCGAGCGGATGGCGGCCCTACCCCCGAGCACGTCGAAGGCCCGGTGGACCATGCGCTTGTTGATCTGGGCAAGGTCGGGCGCAACACCGGCGATGCGAACCGCCACGGCCACTACCGCTTCCTCCAACTCCTCGGGCGGGTAGGCCCGGTTGGCCCATCCCATCCGGGCCGCCTCGGCGCCGCTCACCGAGTCGCCGGTGAGCATCGCCTCCATGGCGTGACGCAGTCCCATCAACGGCGTGTGGTACTGCCAGTCCGGGGGAGACGCCACTCTCACGACGGGATAGCCGATGCGGGCGTCGGCGGCCACGTACACGAGGTCGCAGGCCGCGGCGAGCTCCGTGCCGCCGGCGTAGGCGTACCCGTGCACCTGTGCGATAACCGGCTTGGCCAGATCCCAGATGGAGAACCATCCGTCGCTGGCCTGGCGGGTCCACTGGCCGTCGCCGGGGGCCGACGGGTAGGGCGGGTCGTCCATGAGCCCGCCCGACAGGTCGTAGCCCGACGAGAAGCACGGGCCCGCGCCCCGCACGATGGTGACCCGGGCGTCGGGATCGTCGTCGAAGCGGTGCAGAGCATCGAACAGCGCGGTCCGCAGGGGCGTGGAGATGGCGTTTCGCTTGTGGGGCCGGTTGAGCGTTATCCGGCGCACGTGCTCGGCCGGCTCGTCGATGAGGATCAACTGCTCGTCGGTCATGTGCCTGCCTCTTGTGTGCCCGTCTCTTCGATGTCTCGTGTGCCGGCCAGCTCGGCCGCCAGCACCAGCTCCTCGTCGCGGTCGCAACGGACTATCACACCGGTCAGGCCCGCGGGAACCGCCTCGGACCAGCGGGACCGGATGCGGCTGGGCGAGCCGAGCAGGGACTGCGACTCGATGTAGTCGTCGGGAACGGCCGCGATGGCCTCATCCCGGCGCCCGGCCCGCCACAACTCCACGATCCGGGCCGAGGCCTCGGGCCATCCCCGGCGGGCCATCGCCTCGGCGTGGAAGTTGTGGGTGTCGCTGCCCATGCCGCCCACATACATGGCGACCAGCGGCTTGCGAGCCTCCACCGCGCCACGCAGGTCATCGGTGATCTGCACGGACAGCGATCCGAACACCTCGAAGTTCCCAGGAGCGTCTGTGGCGCGGCGGTCCCGGCCCCGGGCCAGCGGTTCGGCGTAGGTTGCGGTCCCCCGGGCCCCGTAGCCCATGGGCAGCCAGCCGTCGGCCACCTCCGCCGCCAGCGCCACGTTGCTCGGGCCTCCGGCCGCGATCCAGATCTCGATGCCGGGCGCAGGGTGCAGGATCGACTTCAGCGGCTTGCCCTGACCCAACGCGCCCGGACCATCGTAGGGCAGCCGGATGGCCGCCCCGTCGTGGGTCACGGGACCGGCGCGGGCCAGCACCTTTCGCATGATGGCGACGTAGTCGCGCAGCTTGGCCACCGGTGAGCCCCAGGCGGCGCCGTGCCAGCCCTCCACCACCTGCGGCCCCGACACCCCCAGTCCGATGATGATGCGCCCCCCGCCGGCCAGAGCGTCGATGGTCATGGCGTGCATGGCGGTGGCCGCGGGAGTGCGGGCGTCGATCTGCACCACGCCGGTGGCCAGCTTGATGCGGCTGGTGTGCGCGGCCAGGAACGCCAGCGGGGACAGCGCGTCGGCGCCGTACGCCTCAGCCGTCCAGACGCTGTGGTAGCCGAGCCGCTCCGCGAGTTGAACCGCGGCCACCGGCACCTCGAGCGTCGACCCCCGGTAGAGATCGAGACCGAGGCCCAGCTTCACCATGCGCCGCGACGGCTCCTCATCCTGGCCAACCCTAAGAGCGTCCGCAAACAGCTGCCAGCCCGCCGCGTCGCCGCGGTGTCACTCCCGCTCTCGTTCACTGCGCTCACGGGCCGCTCGGGCCACGGCCTCGCTCAGCGAGAGGCATGACGCGGGTAATTCGCGGGCCCCATTCGCTCGGCCTCTGGTCTCGCTACGATCCGTGCTCGTGAAGGCGCTGCGCTTCTCACGCAAGGAGGCCCGCTACGCGGCCGCTGCCATCGCGTCGCGGCTGCGACCCGGGGCGGGAGCGACCTGGGGGCCGCTCAAACTCATCGACGACGACCCGCCCGACCTGCCCGGCGAGGGCTGGCAGCGCATCTACCCGCGGCTCACCGGCATCTGCGGATCGGATCTGGCCACGATCGACGGCCGGTCGTCTCGTTACTTCGAGGACTATGTCTCGTTCCCGTTCGTTCCCGGCCACGAGATCGTGGCCGACACCGCGGAGGGGCGCCGGGTGATCGTCGAGCCGGTGCTGGGCCACGCCGCACGGGGCTTCGACCTGCCCTATCCGGGGGCGGCGCCCGGTGACGGCGACGACTACCGGCATCTCATGTGCGGCCATCTCAAGCCTGGACTCCAGACCGGTTTCTGCCGCTCCACCGGCGGCGGGTGGTCCACCGAGTTGGTAGCCCACGACTCGCAGTTGCACGACGTCCCGGACTGGATGAGCGACGAGCTGGCCGTGATGATCGAGCCGTTGGCGGGAGGCGTGCACGCCGCGCTTCGATCCGGCGCGCAGCCCGGCGACACCGTGGCCGTGGTCGGGGCCGGGACTATGGGCCTGCTGGCGGTGGCCGCCCTGCGGGGCCTGACCGAACCAGCCTCGATCCTGGTCGGCGCCCGGTACTCCACCCAGCGGGCGCTCGCGCTCGAACTCGGCGCGGACTCAGCCGTCGAGCCCGGCGAGTTGAAGCGGGCCGTGCGACGGGCCACCGGCTCGTTCATGGTCGGCGACCACCTCTCGGGAGGTGCCGACGTGGTCATCGACGCGGTGGGCTCGTCGGCCTCGCTGGCTGAGGCCCTGTCGCTGTGCCGGCCGCGGGGCCGGGTGCTGATGCTGGGGATGCCCGCAACCGTGACCGCAGAGCTGACCGGCCTGTGGCACCGCGAGATCGAGCTGGCCGGCTGCTACGCCTACGGCACCGAGGTCCGAGCCGACGGCCGGCTCGCCACGAGCTTCGACCTGGCCGTGGAACTGGCCGGCAAGGTCGCCTTCGACCGGCTCGTGTCGGCGCTGTACCCGCTCGACCGCTACGTCGACGCGCTGGGCCACGCCGCCGAGGCGGGCCGGCGCGGCGCAGTCAAGATCGCCTTCGACATGCGCGGCGAGCGCCACCGTGGCATCTGATCGCGCCGACGCCGGCGGCAACCCCGAGGCGACGACAGCGCCCGGGGACAGTCCTGGGCATGCGGGCGGCCGGTCACCCACAAGACGGGCATCAGACCCGGCCGCCAAAGGCTTCGACGCGGTGGTGGTCGGCGCGGGTGTGATCGGCGCAGCCATCGCCTTCGAGCTCGGTCGGCGGGGACGCCGCGCCCTGTGCGTGGACAAGCTGCCTGCCGCGGGATTCGGCTCCACCGTCAACTCGTGCGCGATCGTGCGCTTCACGTACTCCACCTTCACCGGCGTGGCCATGTCGTACGAGGGCCTGCAGTACTGGCTGGAGTGGCCCGACTACCTCGAAGCCGGAGACGAGCTCGGCCTCATCGCCTACAAGCAGTGCGGGATGGCGGCGCTGAAGGATCCCGGCGGCCATTACCTGAAGGTGCTCCCCCACTTCGACGCGATCGGGGTTGCCTACGAGGACTGGTCGACAGCCGAACTGCTGCGACGCATGCCCATCCTCGACCCCGGCATCTTCGGACCGCCGAAGCGGCCCGACGACCCCGACTTCTGGGCCGACGCCACCGGGAACCTGCCCGGCGCGATCTTCACGCCCGAGGCGGGTTATGTGAGTGATCCTCAGTTGACCACCCACAACCTGCAGCGAGCCGCGGAGTCGGCCGGCGCCGAGTTCCGCTTCGCCACGGCCGTGACCGCCGTCGGCCGGAACAACGGGACGGTGACGGGCGTGACCCTCGACGACGGCACGACCGTGGCCGCGCCGGTGGTGGTGAACGTGGCCGGGCCTCACTCGTACCTGATCAACCGGATGGCCGGCGTCTACGACTCGATGAACATCAAGACCAGGGCGCTTCGTCACGAGGTGCACCACGCGCCGGGGCCGTCCGGCTACGACTACGAGCGCGACGGCTTCAACATCGCCGACGACGACAACGGCATCTACTTCCGGCCCGAGACCGGCAACCACATCCTGGTGGGCAGCACCGACCCCCGCTGCGACCCCCAGGACTGGGTGGACCCCGACGATTACGACCAACGGCTCAGTGGCGAGCAGTGGGAGGCACAGGTCCTGCGGCTGAACCGGCGCCTGCCGGCGGTGGGCGTGCCTCACGAACGCAAGGGCGTGGTGGACCTCTACGACGTGAGCGACGACTGGATCCCGATCTACGACCGCACCGACCTCGACGGCTTCTACGTGGCCATCGGCACCAGCGGCAACCAGTTCAAGAACGCCGGAGTGGCCGGGCACTGCATGGCCGAACTCATCGAGGCGGTCGAGTCCGGCCACGACCACGACGCCGACCCGCTCGTGGTCGAGGGCCGCTACACCGGCCTGCCCATCGACATGGGCACCTTCAGCCGCAACCGGGAGATCAACCCCAACTCCTCGATGTCAGTCCACGGCTGACGGGGCGAGCCCCCAATGACCGACGATCTGATCAGGCAGAGCGCACGTGAGGTGGTCGCCCGCATGGCAACGGGTGATCTCAGCCCCCACGATGCCCTCGACGCAGTCCAGGACCGGGTTGAATCTGTCGACCACCTCGTCAACGCGCTGCCGACCCGCTGCTTCGACCGGGCCCGAGGTCACGCCGACCGTCTAATGGCAGTCCCGCCTGGCGAACGCGGTGTGCTGGCCGGACTGCCCGTTCCCATCAAGGATCTCACAGCCGTCGCCGGCGTCCGAACGACCTACGGGTCACGGCTGAGGGAGAACTTCGTTCCGGAGCGATCCGACGTCATCGTCGAGACGCTCGAAGCTCACGGCGCCGTGGTCTACGCAAAATCGAACACCCCCGAGTTCGGGGCGGGCGGGAACACCTTCAACGACGTCTTCGGGACTACCCGCAACCCGCACGACCTGCGCCTCACCCCCGGCGGGTCTTCGGGCGGCGCGGCCGCGGCCCTGGCCACCGGCATGGCCTGGCTGGCCCACGGTTCGGACCTGGCCGGCTCGCTGCGCACCCCCGCCAGCTTCTGCGGCGTCACCAGCCTGCGCCCCTCGCCGGGACGCATCGCCAACGGACCGGGCGTCGTGCCGTTCCAGGTGCATTCTCAACAGGGGCCGATGGCGCGCGACATCGGCGACCTCGCTCTTCTGGCCGACGCCATGGTGGGCGAGAGCCCCCGCGCCGGGCTCGGAAAGCCGCCGCCGCAACGGTCGTTCCGCAGCGCCGCAGCCGCGCCGATGGCGCCGTCTCGGGTGGCCTACAGCGTCGATCTAGGCGTCACCGAGACCGCGCCGGAGGTCGCCGAGGTATGCCGCCGAGCGATTGAGGCACTCGAACGCGACGGCATTGCCGTTGTGACCGACCACCCGGACCTGTCCGAGGCCGAAGTGGCTTTCGATGTCCCGCGGGCCCTCTTCTTCGCCACCCTTCTGGGCGCAGAACTCGCCCAGGCCCGTGACGTCCTCAAACCCGAGCTCGTATGGAACATCGAGCGGGGTCTGGCTCTAGACGGCGACGCCGTTCGCGAGGCGACCGCGGCGCAAGGGCGCATCTTCCAGCTCGCCGCCGACTTCATGAGCGACTATGACCTGCTGATCTGCCCGGCTGCCAGCGTGTTGCCGTTCGAGGTGGAGGAGCGCTATGTCGGCTACCGCGCCGGGCTCCCCCCGAGCGAGTACTACCGCTGGCTGTCGATCGCCGCCGCCGTGAGCGTCACCACCCTGCCGGTGATCACGGTCCCCTGCGGCCGGACCGAGACCGGTCTCCCGGTCGGAATCCAGCTGATCGGACGGCCCCACGGAGAGCTGCAGCTCTTCTCGCTGGCCAGTCACATCGAGAAGGTCCTAGCGATCGGCCTTACCGTTGTGGACGTGCCCTCGCCCGACGCTTGAGCCAGCCTGTCACGGACCTTTCCTGCGGATCGGGTCCGTGCAGATGAAGATGGCCCCGCCGACGGTCAGCGGGGCAGGCCCGTCACCGAATCGTGATCTCAGGATCTCGGAGACCCGCCCCGCGAGCCGAGCTCGGTCTGCCTCGCCATCGAAGGCCATCTTGAAGTAGGCGGCGCTCCGGTAGTAGTCGAGCACGGCGTCGACAGTCGGGAAGGCGAGAACCCCTGCCCATGGCTCCGCCTGCACCGCCAGGAACGAGCCGGCGAGCTTCCGGCCGCCCGACTCGGCATCGAAGTTGATCGACATCCGCTCAACAAGCCGGCCGCCGAGATCCGCCACCGCCTCGGAATGCGCATCCTGCAACTCCGGCCGGCTGCTGGAGCTATTGGTGGTGGCCACGAAGAGTCCGTCGTCGCGAATCACCCGAGCGGCTTCTGCCGCAGCCAGTCGAGGATCGGGCACGTGGTACAGCATGTGTCGGGCCACTGCTGAGCCGAAGGCTGCGCTCCTGAACGGCAGGCGGGCGGCGTCGAACTGGAGCAGGTTGGGCGGCGGCCCGCATGTGGCCCCGGAGATCGACTGCAACTGCCGGAGCGAGAGGTCGCCCGCGATCACGTCCTGCCGATCCAAGACGGTCGGTCCGACCGGCAACAGCGGCGCACCGACACCGCACCCGATGTCGACGATCGGTGAGCAACCGGCGATTCGCCGTGTCACCCCGTCGAACAAGAGCTGCGATGCAGCGTCGATGACGAGATACCGACCGAAGACCCCGACCCTGGTACTGAGCGGCGTTTCCGTCTCGTACAGGGGGCGAGGATCGACGAACGGCGCTTGCACTGCGGGCTAGGGCTGGCCGGAGCCCAATAGGGCCTGGTAGGCGTCGAGCGCCTCGGCGTTGAAGCAGACGAAGCGAACCACCCGCACGTTCGTCGGGATCGACCGGACCGTGCTGACTGCGATGGAAGCGGCCAACTCGGTGGGGTAGCCGTAGACGCCGGTGGAGATGGCGGGGAACGCCACCGACCCGGCCCCGACCTCGCCGGCCCGGGCCAGCGACGACCGGTAGCACGACGCCAGTAGCTCGGGCTCGCCCTGGTTGCCGCCATGCCAGACGGGGCCAACGGTGTGGATCACCCACCGGGCCGCGAGCCTGAAGCCGGGGGTGATCTTGGCATCGCCGGTAGGGCAGCCGCCCAAGCTCCGGCAGAACTCGAGCAGCTCGGGACCGGCGGCCCTGTGAATGGCCCCGTCGACTCCCCCACCGCCCAGCAGCGATGAGTTGGCTGCGTTGACGATCGCGTCCACCCTCTCGAGGGTGATGTCACCCAGCGCGGCCTCCAGCCTTGGCCCCGAGCGACCAGTCTCCTCCGCAGCGAACCGTCCGGATCCGTCCATGCCGGTCATTCTGCCCGCTGAAGCCGGCAGAGATCTCGGTCCGGAAGGCTCCGACCCTCAGCCGCCAGCGATGAGCGCCACGGCCACCAGCGCAATCCCGAGTCCCAGCATCTGGACCCCTCGCAGTCTCTCCCGGAACACCAGCCACGCCCAGAACACCGTTGCGGCGGGAAAGAGCGACGCGAGGACAGCCGCCACCGATGTAGACCCCAGCCGGGCCGCAGTCAGGAACAGCGCATTCCCGGCCGTCACCAGTGCCGCGATGCCGATCACGTGAAGCCAGACGCGGCGCGACGTCGACAGCGCGAACCTCCTGGCGGCCATGACCACCGAGAGCACCACGAACCCAGACGCACGCGCCGCCACGATCGGCCAGAGACCGCTGTCCTCGGACGTATTGGCGAGGCAAACCAGCAGCATCCCGACCCCGACGGCGCCGCCCAGCCCGAAGAGCACGCTGGAGCCGACCGAGCCTCGCTGCTCGGAACGGGCCATGCTGACCAGCCCGATGGCCAGCAACCCAAGCAGGACCCCTGCGGTTGCGGTCGACGACAAGGCGTCATCACCGAAGACGGATGCGACGATCACCGGCAGCGCGGCCGCGCCCACGCCGGCCACCGGCGCCGCGATGCTGACCCGAGCGCGGGCGTATCCCGCGTACAACGCAACCAGACCGCCCGCCAAGACGACGCCGCCCAGTGCCCCCCACGCCAAATCGGCCATGCCCGCCTCGCCCGCCACTACCAACGAGGCCACGAACGCCAACACGAAGCCCACCAGACTGGAGGCAGCAGTCACAACGACCGGGTCGGCTCGCCGGCTGGCCAGACCGCCCAGAAAGTCCGATGTCCCGACTGACAGCGCGGCCAGCAATCCCAACAGCACCGTCATGACGACATCACCAGCGTGAGTCTGGCCGACTGATCGCCGACTTGCCGAGGTCGCAAGAGGCCGAGCGGAAGGGGAGCGACTAACGAGTACAGACGTGGGCGCAGCCACGACACCGGCCGCCCGGCCTAGCTCGGCGCGTACCCTCGGAGCATGCCGCGGCTGTTCGTCGCTGTCTGGCCGCCCGACGATGTGCTGCGGGAACTGGTCGCCATGCCGAGACCAGCGGTGGACGGGCTGCGCTGGACCGCGCCGGAGCGCTTGCACGTCACCCTCCGGTTCCTAGGCCAGTGCGATGAAGCCGAAGCCCAGGCCGCGCTGGCCGCCGCCCCCCTGCCAGCGGCTCAGGTGACGCTGGGGCCGGGTGTCAAGCGGCTGGGGCGTGGCGTGCTGATGGTCCCGGTCCAGGGTCTCGACGACCTGGCCGCAGCAGTCGAGGCAGCCATCTCGCCGGCGGGCCTGCCGCCGCCCGACCATCCCTTCACCGGCCACCTCACCGTGGCCCGGTTCAAGCGCAAGTCCCCGCCCGGCTACCGTCCGGCGCTGGAGGCGTCGTTTGCGGTCACCGAGGTCGCGCTCGTGAGGACCGAGCCTTCCGGCTCCTACACGAACGTCGAGCGCTTCACGCTGGTCTGAGTCCGGCCGATCACCCGAGTCAATCGAGCAGGGCGTCGGAGCGGACCCTCTGACGCTCAGCCTCCTCGTGTTCGGCCAGTACCCGGCCGAACAGTTGGCGGGTGCGCTCGACCCGGCCGATCACGCCCGGCTCCAGGGTGTAGGCGAAGATTGCGGCATGGCGGGGCCGGGACCCGGCGCCCACCCTGGTGACCCGGTGCAGCGAGTGGCGGCCCCTGAAGATTTGCAAGTCGCCCGGCCGCAACTCCAATGTGCGCACACCCTCCCGGCCACCGGCGAGCACGCCGGCGATGGCGTTGAAGCCCTCGCGCTCGGCCGACCGGATCTGGGGCACGTACTCGAACAGCCCGCCCTCGTCCGCCGGCTGCACCAGCACAGTGACCGCGAAGTCGTTGGTGTCGAAATGCCAGGTGAACTGCTGTCCCGGATCGCAGATGTTCGAGGTGAGCCCGGCCAGCGGATCGTCGTAGCAGTACAGCGCACCGATCTCCAGACAGTCGGCGATGAACCGCGCCACTTCCGGCGCCCGAAACAGCACGTCGGTGGCGCAACCGGGATCCCAGGCATCGCCGGGAATGAAGCCGCTGGAGCGCTCGATGAAGGTGTTCACCGGATGGTCGGCCGGGTAGTCCGGGTTGACGGCCGTGTGGAAGTAGGGGTTCATGACCTGGGTCGAGTAGTGGGTGGCGTGCTTGCGCTCACCGATCTCGCCATTGAGCCTCGCCACCGCCTCGGGCCGCACGAAGCCCCCCAGCACGGCGCAGCCCTCCGACCGCAGCCCAACCCGGGCGTCGTCCACCGCGGCCACATAGCCCGCGGAGTCCGGGGCGTGGATCGGGAAGGCTTGCAGATCGACAAGCTCCGACAGGCTCTCGGGCACGGCCTGCTGCATTGCTTCCCCTTCCGTTTCACCTCTCCCAGTGGGGGGTCCAGTCGCCTTCCAGTTGCATCGACATTCTGGCATCGTCGGCGATGCGCCGGGCGACGCTCATCTCTCCGGCGTCCAGGCCGTAGCGGGCCGCAGCCCGCTCGAAGGCACTCCGGGCCGCCGCGGTCACCGGCAGGTCGGCGTCCACGCTCGCCTCGAGATCAGCGAGCAGGCCCAGGTCCTTGACGCACAGAGCGAGCGGGAACGACGGGTCGTAGTGACCGGCGAAGATGCTGGGAGCATCGTGGCGGGCGACGAAGCTGTCGCCGACGCTGTTGCAGACGGCCTCCCACAGGGTCCTCAACTCCACTCCGTTGGCCAGGCCGACGGCGAAGCCCTCCCCCAGCGCGGCCGCGGCCGCGAACCACAGCTGGTTGGTGACCAGCTTGACCACATTGCCGGCACCGAGGGGACCGCACTCGATGACTGTTCCGAGGTGCTCCAGCACCGGCCGAACCACCGCCACGGGCTCCGGCTCGCCGCCCGCGAACAGCGTGAGCTCGCCCCTCCGGGCACCGTCGACCGCGCCGGTCACCGGCGAGTCGACCACCGCCACTCCATCAGGCGCAGCCGAGGCCAGCATCAGCACCAGCTCCCGGCTGTTGGTGGTGAGATCCACCCACACCGACCCGGGCCTCATCGCGCCCAGCGCGCCGCCGGTCCCGGCCATCGCCGCCTCGACCTGCGGCGGCCCCGGCAACGACGTCATGAACAGGTCGGCATCCAGCGCGCAATCTCGCGCCGACTCCGCGGCCTCGGCCCCGGCGTCCACGGCCGCGGCCAGCGCAGCCGCGTCGAGGTCATAGGCCGTCACCGAGTAGCCCGCCGCCACCAGCCGCCGGCACATCGGCCCGCCCATGGTGCCGAGCCCCAGGAAACCGACCCGCGACACAGCCTGACTCGACCCGCGACTTGACTGCGGCCCCCTCACGTTTCAGCAACCTAGACGAGGTCGAGGGGATAGGTGGAGAGGCGTTCGTGGCCGGTCTCGGTGATAAGGATCTGCTCCTCGAGCTTGACTCCCTCGCCGCCGCACTTCGGGCCCACGAAGGCCTCGACGCACATCACGGTGCCCGGCTCCAGCACGGCGTCGTACCCCTCTCGCCCCCACCGCTCGCGGGTGAACACCGACGGGTACTCGTCGCACAGGCCTGCGCCGTGCGACAGCACCGTGTAGCAGTTGTAGTCGTCCAGCGACGGGTACCACGACTGCTGCGCCAGCTCGCGCACCGAGGCGCCCGGTTGGTGCAGCTCGATGTTGCGCTCGATCTGCTCCCGGGCCAGCGACCACACATCGTGCTGGGCGGCAGACGGCGCGCCCCCGCCGCACAGCCACGTGCGGGAGATGTCCACGCAAGCGCCGTAGGCGCACACCATGTCGGTGTCGAAGCCCATCAGCTCTCCGGCCTGGACCCGGCGGCTGCTGACCTCCTGGTACCACGGGTTGGTGCGGGGGCCCGAGGCGAGCAGGCGGGTCTCGATCCACTCCCCGTAGCGGGCGAGGTTGCCGGCCTGCAGAGTCGCCCAGAGCTCCATCTCGGTGACGCCGGGCTCGAACATCGCCCGCATGTCTCCGATGGCGGCCTCGCAGGCGTGCACTGCGCAGCGCATGGCTGCGATCTCCTCTGACGACTTGACCACGCGGGCCTCCTCCATGAGCGCCCAAGCGTCTACGAGACACACTCCGTGAGCCTCCAGCGCCCGCATCCCGATCAGGTCGAGTTGGTCGACCGCCAGTCGGCGATCGCCGCGCCCGTGTTCGGCCAGCAGACCCGCAATCTCCTGAGCCCACCGATCGGCGACCTCGGGAGCCCGGTTCCCCGCATAGAAGTAGATGTACGACAACCCCGGCCTGATCTCGTCCACCACCTCCGAGTGTGTGTCGAGGAACTCTCCCTTCGAGAACTCGAACAGCACCACGGGCCCGTCGGTGGCCACGAACGCGTAGCGCACCGCGTTGTGCATCGTCCAGATCGACATGTTGGTGGTGTCGGTGGCGTAACGGATGTTCAGGGGGTCGTACAGCAGCGCGGCGTCGCAGCCCGCGGCCTGCAGTTGCGAGCGCACCCGCTCGAGCCGGTAGCGCCGGATCTCTGTGCGGTCGGGCAGCCGCAAACCCGCCGCGACCCACTCCGCCTCCAAGTCGGCTCCGGGCCCCAGCGAGTGCATATTGCGATCCCCGTGGTCGAGCAGCCACTCCGGCGGCTCCGCACGAGCAGCCCCGATCCTGGGTCGGTGCCTCGGTCCAGTCACGGCGAGATTCTGCCCTACCGCCGATGCCTTGTGGTGACTGGGGCAAGAGGTCGAGCGGATCGGCGCGCCAGTCCGGCCCATACGGGCGAGGCCGTGGCCCGAGCGGCCCGTGAGCGCAGCGAACAGGAGCGGGAGACACGACGCTGCACCGCGAGGCGGTATCGCCCACCCGCGCATCGTCTAAGGTCGCGAGCAGTGGTCAGGCGAGGTCGAGCCCGCGTCGCAACCCGGTCATCTGCGATCACCCAGTTGCCGTGGCGGTCCGTGGAGAACCCCCACGGAACCCTGGAGGTCCTCGACGACGAGGGGCTCGCCACCATCCACGCCGCGTCCATGAGGGTGCTCGAGGAACTCGGCATCGAACTCTGGTCCCCAGAGGCCCGCAAGCTGTTCGCCGATGCCGGCGCCGTCGTCGAGGACGAGGTCGTGCGGGTCGGCCGCGACATCGTGGAGGCCGCGCTGGCCACCGCACCGGCCAGCTTCACGCTCACCTCCCGCAACCCGGCCAAGCAACTCCGCATCGGCGGCCGCAGCATGGCCTTCGGTCTGGTGGCCGGCCCGGCTGCGGTTCACGACGAGATCAATGGCCGTCGCAGCTCCAACATGGCCGACTACGAGAACTTCATCAGGCTGGCCCACTACTTCAACGCCATCCACATCATCGGCAACCAGGTCGTCGCGCCGATGGAGTTGCCCGCCAACACCCGCCACCTCGACGCCTACCGGGCCAACCTCGTGCTGTCGGACCTGTCATACCACTGCACCTCGATCGGCCGGGGCCGGGCGCTCGACGGCATCCGGATGATGGCCATCAGCCGGGGAGACAGCCTCGACGCGATGGCGGCCTCGCCCGGGGTGACCACCATCATCAACGTGAACTCGCCGCGCCGCTTCGACCTCGAGATGGCCAACGGCCTGATGACCATGGCCGGGCACGGCCAGCCGGTGTCGGTCACCCCCTTCACGCTGATGGGGGCCATGGCCCCGGTGACGCTCGCAGCCGCGCTGGTGCAGCAGAACGCCGAGGCGCTGTTCGGGATCACCCTCACACAGCTCGTCCGCCCCGGCTCGCCGGTGCTCTACGGCGCGTTCACCTCCAATGTCGACATGCGCTCGGGCTCGCCCGCGTTCGGCACGCCGGAGCAGGTCAAGGCCAACGTGGCGTCGGGGCAGCTGGCCCGCCGGTACGGGCTCCCGTACCGGGCGTCGAACTCGAGCGCTTCGAACATCGTGGACGCCCAGGCCGCCTACGAGACGCAGATGTCGCTGTGGGGCTGCATCCTGGGTGGGGCCAACCTCGTGTACCACGCAGCCGGGTGGATGGAGGGTGGGCTGCAGGCCAGCTACGAGAAGCTGATCCTCGACGTGGAGATGCTCCAGCAGACGATGGAGTTCTTGACACCGGTCCCCTGCTCAGGCTCGGATCTGGCCTTCGAGGCCATGGCGCGGGTGCCCACCGGCGGCCACTTCTTCGGTGACGAGCACACCCTCGAACGCTACGAGACCGCCTTCTACCCGCCGCTGATCTCGGACTGGCAGAACCACGGCGCCTGGGCCGACTCGGGCGGGCTCAACGCCACGCAGCGGGCCACCGCCATCTGGCAGGCCGCGCTGTCCGAGTACGCCGAACCGCCGCTCGACAGCGCCCGGTGGGAGCAACTCGACGACTACGTCGAGCGCCGCCGGCGCGAGATCGGCGACGGCGAACCCTGAACGGCGAAGGGGCGGGGCCGAAGCCCCGCCCCTTCAACTGTTGGTCTCTAGTGAGGCCTCAGGCCTCGAGAGTGGTTAGGCCGCGGCTAGTGCTGCGGCGATCCACTCGTCGACCAGGTCGCGATTGTCGGCGATCCACTGCGCTGCCAGGTCGCTCGGGCTCTCGCCCTCGCCCATGGCCACGTTGGCCAGCGACACGTCGATCACGGACAGCCTGACCGCCTCGAAGAGTCCACCCGCAGCCGGGTTGGCTGCCAGGAAGTCGTCGTTGGCGGTCACCAGGATGTCAGCAGCAACCCAACCGATCTTGCAGTCGCCGCTCGGCTGGTCGGCAGCCGACGGGCACTGGTCGGGGCCGATGGCCGCGAAGCCGCCGGAACCGTCCGTGCCGAGCTGGCTGTGCTCCTCGCCGCCTTCCTGGTTGGCCGGGTTGGAGTCGTCAAGGATCTCGTCGACGCCCATCCAGTAGACGTTGTCGCCGGGCCGGAGCTGGGTGATGTACGCCGTGGGGGTCCAGGTGTACAGCACCATCGGGACGCCCTCGTTGACGTTGTCGACCGCCTGAGCGAACATGGCGTCGTAGCCGGCCTTGGTCTGGACGATGTTGTCCCAGCCGCTGAACGCGATCTGGTTCTCGATGATGTTGTCGCAGGTCCAGTCCTCGGGACAGCCGAAGATGTCGGCCACGCCGTTGCCGGGTACCGAGTCGGTCGCATCGAACGCGGCCAGCGCGTCGGCGTTGCTGTTCAACTCGTCCATGGTGTACACGCCGTACTCGTCGGCGAAGGACTTGGTGACCAGGAAGCCCTGCAGGCCGCCCGCGATCATCTCCTCGCCGATGATGGTGACGTGGTCGCCGACCAGCGAGCCGTCGGGCAGCTCGCCGGCGAGCCAGGCCAGGTGGCCCGGGTACCAACTGTTGGGCCAGTAGTCCATCTCCCCCTGGGCCATGGCGATGTAGCCGTTGTTGGGCCCGAGCTCGATCTCGGCCGGATCGGACACGTTGTAGCCCAACTCCTCCAGCAGCAGCTTGTACAGCTCTGCCTGGAAGTAACCCGAGGACCAGTTGGCCCGGCCCGCGATGACGTCGACGCCCTCGCCGGGAAGCGCCATTTCCATCGGCTCTTCCTCAGCCATCGGCTCCTCTTCAGCCATCGGCTCTTCCTCAGCCATCGGCTCCTCTTCAGCCATCGGCTCTTCCTCAGCCATCGGCTCCTCTTCAGCCATCGGCTCCTCTTCAGCAGGCGCTGGCGCCTCTTCCGCTGGAGCCGCCGGCTCGACCGTCGCATCGTCGTCGTCGCCGCACGACGCAGCAATCAGAGCGAAGGCCGCGAGCAAAGCGAGCCAGATGCTCGCGTGCTTCTTCCTCATAAGGGTTTCCCTCCTGGGGTTGCTTGCGCGCTGTAAACCGGACTACTCGCCCGAGCGCGCCAATACGATAGCCCGTACTCGCGGAATGCGATAGCCCTTTTCTTGGTTGCGTTCGGCCTTTCGCCAGATGAAAGCACCTCCGACTCACCCCGCCGGACAGACGCGACGGCGCAGAAGGCCTCCAGCGACGCGGGGCCGGCTTTAGTTGCTGACCGCTCCTGGAATGTCCTCGTAGCTCTTGTTGCGCTCGAACTCGGACAGGGTTCCCCGGGTCGAGGCAAAGATCGTTCCGCCGGCGGCAAGCACGAAAGCGGCTCCCACACCGGAGACGAACTTGACATGTGCGACCCGCGAGACGGTGATGATCCAGCAGAGCGGAACCATGGCGATGGCCAGCCCGAGGCCGCCCACGAGAGCGCTCCAGCGGTACCGGAGCACCTCATCGATGCCGAACACGCCGATGGCCGGGAGCGAGAGGCCCAGCACCACGACTCCGGCGATCAGGGTCCAGATGGCCAGGCCGGTGCCGGACGAGCCGAAACCGTCGATGACAATGTCGCTGCGCTCGACCCTGGCCCGCTCCTGGGCCCAGTCCGCGGCCAGCACTCCCTCCTCCGCCTTGGCCCGAGTGGCTTGAGAGCGCAAATCCTCAGCCCGCGCGAGGTCGCCGGCGTCCTCCGCCTCGTCCGCAGCCCTGTCGAGATCCCGGGCCAGCGCCGCCTTGGCGTCGGCCTCGACCTTGATCTCGTCGAGCGCGGCCTCCACCTCGGGGGTGAACAGCGACTCGGCCCGGTTGTCGAAACTCCATCCGGCGTAACCGCCCATGATGAGAAGGAGCAGGGCGAACACGCAGCCGATCATCCGGCCCCAGCCGATGTGAGCGGTCAGCGGGCGGCGGGCCGTCATGGGTGCCCGCCAGAGCCACATGACACCGCCCACGAGAGCGATCAGACCGCCGATCACCGCTACCCACACTCCGACACCGGTCGAGTGGGCGACCACGTCGTCGGGCGGGTTGGCCAGCAGGTACGCCACCGAGGACCCGAGAGCGGCGAGCGAGAAGACCACCGCACCGTCGGCCGAGAACCATCTCGAGCCCTCGCCGGGCCGCCACAGCGTGTTGACGGCGGCCCAGGCCACGACCGCGGCGGCCATGGCCATGAAGATGCCGAACCAGGATCCACCCGATGCCGACACCCCGTTGAAGCTTCCGCCGGCCAAGTCGAGATCGGCGCTGCGGGCGTAGGACGAGATGAGTCCCGAGTCCACGCTCCACGGCAGCAGCAGCGAGACGAGCATGAGCACCCCGCCGACGCCGGTGGCGATCACGGCGGTGCGCTCGGCTCCGACTGCCGGCAGGAACTCCTCCTCGGGGGCTTCCGGCTCCTCGGCCAGCTTGGCGATCTTCTCGTCCGCCGCGGCCTGGGCTTCCTCCAGCAGCTTCTCGGGAGTGCGGCGATTGGCCCACGCCTTGCCGATGCGGGAGAACAGATTGGAAGAGTCGGCGTCCGTCTGGCTGATCCTGTCCAAGACGACGGCCACCAGGAAGAACGCCAGGCCGCCGGACCCGCCCAGGGCAATGTCCTGGTTCTGGATGCCCTGGTAGAGCAGCCGCCCCAGGCCGCCTGCGCCCATGATCGCGGCGATGCCCAGCATCGATATGGCGAGCAGCAGCGTCTGGTTGAGCCCGGTCATGATGGCCGGACGGGCCAGGGGAAGCTGAACATCGAACAGCACGCGCCGCTCCGGCGCACCGTAGGCCCGAGCCGCCTCCACCACGTCCTCGGGCACTTGCCGGATCCCGAGGTTGGTCAGCCGTATCAGCGGCGGAAGGGCGAAGGTCATAGTGACCATCGTGGCTGAGACGAAGCCGATGCCGAAGAAGAAGATGAACGGGAGCATGTAGACGAAGGAGTGCACCACCTGCATGGCGTCCATGACCGGTCTGACGACCTTCCAGGCGCCGTCGACCCGTCCGCACAACACGCCTATGGGGATGCCGACGACCACACACAACAACACGGCCACAGTTATGAAGCCGATGGTGAGAGCCGTCTCCTTCCAGTAGGCCTCGCCCAGCAGGCCGCAGATCAGCAGGCCGACGAACGAGAGCACGCCGACCTGGAAGTTGCGCACCGCCCAGCCCAGGGCGAACACGATGATGCTGACCGTCACCCAGGACATGCCCAGCAGCCACTCGTCGACGATCAGCTCCAGCAGCTTGGCGAAGGGCCACTCGATCACCTCGAGCGTGGCCTTCAGGTTCTGGTCGACCCAGAACACCGTCTGCTCGACCCAGTTCCCGACCGGAATCCGCCACTGGTCCAGGACGGTGTTCTGCCGGATCTGCGAGACCAGCCCGGAGCTGCACTCCAGCAGCTCGCCCTCATCGTCGACGATGGCGTTGAGGCATTCGAAGGTCTCGCCGTTCTCGTCGGTGAAGGTGGTCTCGCCGGTGGAGATGATCTCCTTCGGTCGGGAGCGGTACCACCAGACGGCGATCAAGCCGACCAGGCCGCCGGCCGCGATCCCGTAACGGCGAGCCCGTGCGCCTCCCAGGATCATCAGCGCCGGGATGGCGAACAGCGCGATTGCGAGCAGCCACTCCACGCCGAGCTGGACCCAGTCGACGAGCACGTCGCCGGCCTCCGGGGCGGTGACGGTGTCGATGAACCGGTCGATGAAGTGGCCTTGATACTCCTCACCGTTGGCCTGGGCCAGGAGGCCCGCGCCGACTGCCGTGCCGGAGCTCACATGAACACCTCCCGCTCGAAGCCGTCTATCAGCTGCTCGACCCGCCCCATCTCCTCCATGATCATGCGCGGATCGAGGTTGCCGATCAGCTTGCCGTCGTCGTCCACCACTGCGACCGGCAGGCCGCGGCCCGCGGCCGCATACAGCTCGTTGAGCGTGTCGTCGGGGCCGCAGCGGTCGAAGTCCTTGCGCAGAGCTGAGTTCAGGTCGTCGGATCCCATGGACTTGACCCTCAGACCGTCGGCCGAGGTCAGCAGGGCGACGGGTTTACCCTGATCATCGCAGCAGAAGCGTCCGGCGACGTCGTCACACAATGCCATCGCCTGCGACAGCGAGATGCCCTGCGGAACTGGCTTCGGCTCGGTCATCACCTCGTGGACCTTGATCACCCGGCCCTGGTCGACGTCCTGCACGAACTCGGCCACATAGCCGGTGGCCGGCTCGGTGAGGATCTCTTCAGGCGTGCCTATCTGCACGACCGCCCCGTCCTTCATGATGCAGACCCGGTCACCGATGCGAAGCGCCTCGTTGAGGTCGTGGGTGATGAACAGGATCGTCTTGTGGACCCGGGATTGGATCTCCATCAGCTCGTCCTGCATCTGGCGGCGGATCAGGGGGTCGAGAGCAGAGAACGCCTCGTCCATCAGCAGGATGTCGGGATCGGAGGCCAGGGCCCTGGCGAGGCCGACCCTCTGCTGCATGCCACCGGAGAGTTGTGCCGGCCGGTGGTCGGCGAACGGCGCCAGACCAACCAGCGACAGCGCCTGAAGGCTCGCCCGGTTGCGCTCGTCGCGCCCCACCTTCTGCACCCTGAGGCCATAGCCGACGTTGTCGATCACATTGCGGTGGGGGAACAGCGCGAAGTGCTGGAAGACCATCCCCATCTTCTCCCGGCGGAAGGCCTGGAGCTGGGTCCCATCCAGCCTCTGAACGTCCACGTCGTCCACCATCACCTCTCCGTGGGTGACCTCGTGAAGCTTGTTGACCATGCGGATGGCGGTCGACTTCCCCGAACCCGAAAGGCCCATCACCACGAAGATCTCGCCCCTCTCCACGGAGAAGTTCACGTCGGTGATGCCGACGACGTGCCCCGTCAGGCGCTGCACCTCGTTCTTGGGCACTCCGGCGCGCGCCATCTCGAAGGGTCGCCCCCTGGGCTGCGGACCGAAGATCTTGTAGACGTCCTTGAACTCGATGATCGTGTCGCCCATTGCAACTCTTCCGTTTGCCGCCCAGTACCGGCTGGCTACCCTAGTCGCTCCATGTCCGACGTTGTAGAAGGCACCCAGTCCGCCACCAAGCGCAAGACCAAGGGCAAGTCCCCGGCCCGCAAGCCCAGGCATCAGGACACAACAGCTGGAACGCTCGCTCCCGTGCTCGACGATGAGACCACTGCGGCCCTGACGCTCTACAACACCTACCTCATCGCCGACCGTGAACAGCAGGCCCACGAGCGGGCCCTGAAGAAGGCGGAGAAGGCGAAGGACGACGCGGCCGCAGCCGTGCGCAAGCTGAACGACCGCAAGGCCCCTGCCGCCGAGACGTCCGAGGCCGAGGCCAGGTACCGCGAGGCGGCCGAGGCGCTCCAGCGTCTGCGCGGCGGTGACACCGCGGCCCCGGACGCCGAAGACGACAACACCGAGGACGGAACCGAGGACGACGCGGCAAAGAGCGGCGCTGAAGATGCCGACGATGACAAGGACACCGCCAGCGAAGACACTCCCCCCGAAGACACCGCCAGCGACACCGCCGACGACGCCGGCGAGAACACCGAGAACACCGAAGACACCGCCGGCGAGCAAGCCGAAGACACCGCCGGCGACACCGAGGACACGGCCGGCGAGAACACCGACGACGATGCCGGCGAGCAAGCCGACGACACCGCCAGCGACACCGAAGGCACCGCCAGCGACACCGCCGACGAAACGTCAGTGGGGGTGGAGGCCTCCGTCGGCGACGAGGACCTGGCCGGTGATGAACCGGCCGGCGTCGCTGGCTAGCAGCAGCGCTGGACCCACCATCTCATCGGGATGGGCCAGGCGGCCCAGCAGCGTCCCCGCGCCCATCGACCGGGCCGCCTCGGGTCCCTGGTTGCGCACCATGTCGGTGTCCACGGGTCCGGGCGCCAGGGCGTTCACCCTGATGCCCCTCGGGGCGAGCTCGCCGGCCGCGGCCCTGGTGTAGGACAGCAGGGCGGCCTTCATGGCGCCATAGATCGAGAAGCCCCTCGAGAACATGAAGGCGCCGACGCTGATCACGTTGACCACTGAGGCGTGCGGACTCGCCTCCAACTGAGGAAGGCAGGCCTGAGTCAGCAACGCCGGACCCCGCAGGTTCACGTCGAAGGACTTCTGCCAGGCGGCTGCGGTCTGGGCGCCTATCGGCTGGGCCAGAGCGTTGGCCGCATTGTTGATCACCACGTCGATCCCGCCGAAGCGGTCCACCGCGGCGGCCGCCAGAGCCTCGACCGCGTCGAGGTCGCCCATGTGGGTGGGCACCCCCAGCGCTTCGAAGCCCGCATCGACAAGGCGCGCCTCGGTGGCCGCGCAGGCCTCGGCGGAGCGGGAGGCAACCACCACCCGGGCGCCGGCGCAGGCCATCCCCTCGGCGATTGACCGCCCGATCCCCCGGGTGCCGCCGGTAACGATGGCAGTACGGCCAGTCAGGTCGAACAGACCGCTATAGCTCTCAGGATCCACGCCGGGCAGCGTAGACAGGCATGGTGGCACAGCGCGCCGGCTAGGCCGGGGGGTGGCGGCGAGTCCGAGCGACCGACAATGGGGCGCAGCCCCGTCGGTCGAACGGACTCGACGACAGGACCCGCCGGCCGGGACTGACATGCCGAAACAGGCAGGGCTGACAGATAGCCTGACCGGCCATGACTGAAGGCGGCGGCAAGCCGTATCCCGAGGTCGGCAGCCCCGATTTCCCGGCCATCGAGCGCCGGGTCCTGGCTCGCTGGAAGGCCGAGGGGACCTTCGAGCAGTCGGTGAAGGCGCGGCCCCCCGAACGGGACTGGGTCTTCTACGACGGCCCGCCGTTCGCCAACGGGCTCCCGCACCACGGCCACCTCCTGACCGGCTACGTCAAGGATGTCGTGCCCCGGTACCAGACCATGCGGGGCAACCGGGTGGACCGGCGCTTCGGGTGGGACTGCCACGGGTTGCCGGCCGAGATGGAGACCGAGCGCGAGCTGGGGGTGGCCGGCCGGGCCGCGGTCCAGTCCTTCGGCATAGCCGAGTTCAACCAGCACTGCCGCCAGTCGGTTGTCCGCTACACGCAGGAGTGGGAGGACACGGTCACCCGCCAGGCCCGCTGGGTCGACTTCGGCAACGACTACAAGACCATGGACCTGTCCTACATGGAGTCGGTCATGTGGGCCTTCGCCCAACTGCATCGCCAAGGACTGGTGTATGAGGCGTACCGGGTCATGCCGTACTCATGGGGGGCCGAGACGCCCCTGTCGAACTTCGAGATCCGCCTCGACGACGCCACTAGGCCCCGCCAGGACCCGGCCATCACCGTGGCCTTCGACCTGGTGCCGGCGCCCGGCGACCCCGGGCCGATGCGCATGCTGGCCTGGACCACCACCCCGTGGACGCTGCCGTCGAACCTGGTGCTGGCGGTGGGCCCCGACATCTCCTACGCAGTGATGGAGGAGGGCGGCATCCACTACGTGCTGGCCGAAGACAGGGTGGCCGCCTACGACGCCCAGCTGTCGCAGGCCCGCCTCGTCGGAACGGTCCTCGGAGCCGAGCTGGTGGGCCGCAGCTACGTCCCGCTGTTCGACTTCTTCGCCCACCGCACCGAGGCCTTCCGGGTGCTGGCCGGCGACTTCGTCGACACCGCCGAGGGCACCGGCATCGTCCATGCAGCCCCCGGCTTCGGCGCTGAGGACCAGGAAGTGTGCGAGGCCAACGGCATCGCCATCGGCGACGCGGTGCCGGTCGACGACCGCGGGCGGTTCACCGAGCCGGTGTCCATGTGGGCCGGGACCAACGTGTTCGAAGCCAACGCCGGGATCATCCGCCATCTCAAGGCCGAGGGCCGCATCGTCCGCCATGACAGCTACGAGCACAACTACCCGTACTGCTGGCGCACCGACACGCCCATCATCTACCGGGCCATCAACAGCTGGTACGTGCAGGTCACCGCCATCCGGGACCGGCTGGTGGAGCTGAACCAGCAGATCAACTGGGTGCCGGACCATGTGCGCGACGGCCGGTTCGGCATGTGGCTCGAAGGCGCCCGCGACTGGTCGATCAGCCGCAACCGCTTCTGGGGATCGCCCATACCGGTGTGGCGCAGCGACGATCCCGCATACCCGCGCATCGACGTGTACGGGTCGCTGGACGAACTCGAACGCGACTTCGGCGTGCGCCCCGACGACCTGCACCGGCCCTTCATCGACGCCCTCACCCGCCCCAACCCCGATGACCCCACGGGACGGTCGACGATGCGGCGAGTGCCCGAGGTGCTCGACTGCTGGTTCGAGTCGGGATCGATGCCCTTCGCGCAGGTGCACTACCCGTTCGAGAACACCGAGTGGTTCGAGAGCCACTTCCCGGCCGACTTCATCGTCGAGTACATCAACCAGACCCGGGGCTGGTTCTACACGCTGCACGTGCTGGCCGGGGCGCTGTTCGACCGGCCCGCCTTCTCCAACGTGATCTGCCACGGCATCCTGCTGGCCGCCGACGGCGCCAAGCTTTCCAAGAAGCTGCGCAACTACACCGAGCCCACCGACATCTTCGAGCGCCAAGGCGCCGACGCCCTGCGCTGGTACCTGATGGCGGCCAACATCGTGCGGGGCGGCGACCTGCGGATCAACGACGACGGCATCGACGAGGTCACCCGCCAGATCCTGCTGCCCATCTGGAACGCCTATTCGTTCTTCACCATGTACGCCAACGCCGAGGGCTACACCGCCCAGCGGCGCACCGACAGCGACGACGTGCTCGACCGGTACGTGCTGGCCCGCACCCGCACGCTGGTGGAGCGGGTCACCGAGCGGATGGACGCCTACGACCTGCCTGGGGGCGCAGCCGAGATCGCGGCCTTCATCGACGCGTTGAACAACTGGTACATCCGCCGTTCCCGGGACCGCTTCTGGAACGCGGGTGGCGCGGACACCGACCGGGCCGCCTTCGACACCCTCTACGTGGTGCTGACCACCCTGACCAGGGTGGCCGCGCCGTTCCTGCCCATGATCGCCGAGGAGATCCACGGCGGGCTCACCGGCGGCGCCTCGGTACACCTGGCCGACTGGCCCGACCCCGACGCCGAGGGTCTGCCCGCCGACGACGCGCTGGTGGCCCGCATGGAGCGCTTGCGGGACGCGGCCTCGGCCGCACTGCGGGTCCGCGAGGAGGCCGGGCTTCGGGTGCGCCTGCCGCTGGCGCAGGCCACCGTGGCCGGCGAGGGCGCCGAGGATCTGGCGCCGCTGGCAGAACTGCTCGCCGACGAGATCAACGTCAAGTCGATGGTGCTGACCGACGACTTGGAGGCCCACGCGTCTCTGGTGCTGAGACCCAACGGCGCGGTGCTGGGACCTCGTCTCGGCGGGTCCGTGCAGGAGGTGTTCAAGGCGGCCCGCTCCGGCGACTGGGCCCGCAACGAGGACGGCACGGTGACGGCGGCCGGCCACGTGCTGGAAGTGGGCGACTTCGAGCAGGCTGTGGAGGCGTCGGAGGGCGGCGCGGCCGCCGGCCTGCAGTCCGGCGACGCGGTGGTCGTGCTCGACACCGCGGTCACGCCGGAGCTGGAGGCCGAGGGCTGGGCCCGCGACGCGGTGCGGGTGATCCAGGACTGCCGGCGCATCGACGGCTACGTGGTGACCGACCGCATCCAGGTGTCACTCGCACTGTCCTCGGCCGAGCAGGCCGCCGCGGTGGAGCAGTGGCGCGACTACGTGGCCGAACAGATCCTGGCTACCGACCTGCAAATCACCGAGTTCGGCGAAGGCGACGCCGCCGGAGCAGGCGAGTCAACTGCGACGGACCGCCGGCTGGCCGACTTCGTCAGCCACGACGTGACCATCGACGGCCAGCCGGCCCGCTGTAACCTGGCGCCCAGTTCAACCAGCCCGCGCCGCCCCGGCGAAAGCACCCGTCCCCGCTGACTTCGCCCTACGGGCCACGGCCGAGTCTCGCCGGGTCGACTGGATCCGCTAGATCCACGACCACAAGCGGGAGAAGTCAAGAAATGGCAGCACTCCGGTGATCAGCAGGAACAGCAGCACCAGCAGGCACGTGACGACGAGTGAGAGTCTGCGGCGGTGCTTCGGTGTGCGGCCGCCGTAGGACACCACCGGGCGCTCCGACATCGGATCCCCGTGGACGGTCGTCTTATGGCCGTCCGCCAACTCCTTGCCGAGCAGCTTGTCGGTGGCGCTGGTTCCCGTGAAGTAGGTGCTGCCACTGAAGACATGCGACGCCCTCCGCACCTGCCTCGCCGCCTCCTTGGCCGGATCCGGCCCCTGCCGCTCGATCGGCATCCGGACCAGCAGGAACAGGAAGCCCCAGATCTGCTGGAACACATCGGCGATGCTCTTGAGAACTCTGCGTACCATGGCGGCCCTACTCATTTCGCGCTGACTTGTAGCCGTCGGCAAGCTCCTTGCCGAGCACTCTGTCGATCGATACGCCGACCATCCAGCCTGTGTCGACGGCTCCCGCCACTCGCCTGGCGGCTGCTTTGGCCGAGTCGGGACTGGAACCGTGCTTCGGCGCGCTGGGCAGCGCCGCAACTAGATCGCTGATCGCAGTGAGGCTCTTGCGGATGCTCCAGGGACCTCTGCCACCCATGTCTACGCCTCCAGTCGCAGCTACGCCTTCTTGCGAGCCTTCTTGTGGCCGTCGGCAAGCACCTTGCCGTACAACCCGTCGGCCGCGCTGCTGCCGGAGAAGCCGCCAGCTGGGCCCCCGGTCCCTGCCCCTCGGACGTGCATGGCGTCCTTCATCTGCTTGGCGGCTGCCTTGGCGGCTGCCTTGGCGGGATCAGGCGTCGATCCCCCCGTCGGCGCGTGCACTATGTGCATCACGAAATCGCCAGCAGCTTTCGCGAAGCTGAGGACGCGCTTGAGAGTTCTGCGGGTCATCGTGGATCCTTGTTGATCATGGCCCCCGGCGGGGCCGCCAACCTAGCAGCTAGCCGCCTTCGAGGCGGCGGCCGTCCTCTACCAGGTTGATCTCCCAGATCACCTTGTCGAGGGCGTCGGCCGAGGTGATCGTGGGGAACCTCAGAGGGTGCTCGTCGGTGACGCAGGTGGGCAGCGGCGACAGGATCGTCCATGGCGTGGGATGGGCGAACTGCACCACCGAGTAGCGGTCGCCGGTCTGGCCCTCGGCCGCGATCACCCGGTGGATTCCCGCACCGATAACGCCGTTGGTGAGGTGCTCGAGCATCATGCCGGTGTTGATGATGGCGCTGTCGGTGGGCGGGACGGCGTCGACCCAGCCATCGCTGGTGCGCACCTGCAGGCCCGGCGCGGTAGCCCGGGGCAGCATGGTGATGAGGTTGATGTCGCCGTGCTCGGCGGCCCACATGAAGCCGTCTGAGGGCGCGGTCTCCATGGGCGGGTAGTGGATGGCCCGGGTCAGGGTGGCGCCGTACTCGAGCATCACGTCGAAGAACTCCTCGTGGATTCCCAGCCCGACCGCGATCACCCGCAGCACCCGGCGCTGGATGTCGAGTACGGAGGCGTGGAAGCCGAGCAGCAGCTCGGTGACGCCGGGCTGGTCGTCCTCGGGCAGCGTGGGTGGCCCGTAGCGGTGGGGATAGCGCTGGCGGAGCGGGTGGCCCGGCGGCGCCGGCTCGCCCCAGTTGAGCATCTCCTTGAGGTCGGGGATGTCGGAGATGGCGGCCGTCTCGGTCATCATCGGCGTGTAGCCGGTCTGACCGTGGGATCCGGCCACGATGTAGCGGTCCTTGCGCTCCTGGGGCAGGTCGAAGAACGCCCTGAGCTGCCCGTACGCCTCATCGATCAGCCCCGGGCCCAAGTCGTGGGCCACGTAGACGAAACCGGTGGTCAGGCTGCGCATGACGCCGTCGACCACCGCGGCCCGCTCGGGACGCCCGCCCCGCTCGAACGCGATCAGGTCGACGTCGAGGATGCCCATGGGCCCAAGCTAACCGGCGCCTGTGGCATGTTCTCGGGGTGAACCGATCGACTGCGCATCGACTTGTGATCTCGGGTGCACTCAGTCGAGAAGTCCCTCGGAGATGGCTTTGCGCACTCCCTCGACCCGACCCGTCACACCGAGCTTGTGCCACAGTTCGGCGAGCCTCCGATAGATCGACCTCTCGGAGTAGCCCAGATCTGCTGCCACCTCGACGACCGGCAGGCCGGACGCCAGCCTTGCCAGCAGCCGCCGCTCGTCCTCGCGGAGGTCTGTGTCCATGTGGTGTCTCAGGGTGTCCATGTGGCGCTGCACAGCACCAGCGGCCTTCACGAGGCGGTCGAGGCCCCGGCGGGTGGTCAGTCCGGCCAATAGGTCGTAGCGGACCACGGCCGGAACGGCGGTGCTGACCGGCGGCAACCGTGCCGGCGCCGATCCTGCCGGCCCAGACCGTTCCGAGGCGTGCCACTTGAAAATGCTGTCGCTGGCCTCGGTCAGGTGAGTCCTGACCAGCACCCAGTCCCCGGCCAGGTCCGAGGGGATGTAGCATTCGTCCATCATGTCGGTGCAGCGACGGAACAGCGCTGCGATGTCCAGCAAGTAGGACCGCGGCAGAGACATGTCATAGATTTTCACGGCCTCGCGGTGGAACTCCGCTGTCCACGGGTCGCCGACCGTGCCCTCGGCGACGCCGAATTCATGGGCCTCTGCGATGGCGCAGGCCACCCCGACGATCCGTCCACAGGCCAAGTGGATCTGCGCGACCTCGGAATCCAGCAGCTCGACGCCCTCCACTGGCCGAAAACTAGCAGAAGTGGTGCCTCCGGCCGGACACCGGGCTCGCTGAGCAACCGCCCGTACGGGCCGCGCTCCAGCCATCTGTCGACAGGCGTTGCCGGCGTGTCGTCGCAACATCACGACCAGTCACTCGACACCAGCCTGGCTAGGACTGAGGAGGCTGCGCCATGGACGAGTGTGACGCCGAAGACGAGTCCGCGCGTGCACCGGGGCTGGACGGCGCGACGCGGGGCAGAGCGCCCGGAGGGGCGCAAAGACGCAGGTCGGAGGGTCGGAACCGGGCGGACTTGACACAGGTGTAGTTTCAGTGCTGTAATTTCGGGTCCGTAGTTTGTTGCAGGGTTGAGGCGGGCGGATGCCACGACCGACCGGCTACGTCGGCTGGCGACAACGCACAAGAAAGGAGGCGCATGTGACCGTCATGCAGGAGCGGCTCACGACCGTCGTCCACCCCGCCAACGTCGCCCCGGCGGCGGCCGTGCCCACCACTATGCGCGTTCGCAAGCGCAACGGCAGCCTCGAGCCAGTCGACGTGAACAAGATCGTCAACGCGGTGGCCCGGGCTGCCGAGGGCCTGCTCGGCGTCGATCCCCTGACCGTGAGCACCCGCACCATCGCCGCGCTCGCCGACGGGGCCACCACCCGCGAACTCGACGAACTGAGCATCCGCACCGCGGCCGGCCTCATCGTGGAGGAGCCCAACTACTCGAAGCTGGCGGCCCGCATGCTGGCCACCTACATCGACAAGGAAGTCCGCAACCAGAACATCCCGTGGTTCTCCGAGGCCATAGAGACCGGTCACAGGCTCGGGTTGATCGGCGACGAGACCGCGGAGTTCGTGCGGGCCCACTCCCCCGGCCTCAACGCAGCCATCGACTCCGGCCGGGACCGCAATTTCGAGTTCTTCGGCTTGCGCACCGTCTACGACCGGTACCTCCTGCGCCACCCCGACACCCGTCTGGTGATCGAGACCCCGCAGTACTTCATGCTGCGGGTCGCCTGCGGTCTGAGCACCGACCCCGACGAGGCCATCCGCTTCTACGACCTGATCTCCTCGCTGGCCTACCTGCCGTCGAGCCCCACCCTGTTCAACTCGGGGACGATGCACCCGCAGATGTCGAGCTGCTACCTGCTCGACTCCCCCGAGGACTCTCTGGAGGGCATCTACCAGCGCTACACCGACATCGCCAGGCTCTCGAAGTACGCGGGGGGCATCGGCGTCGGCTGGCACCGGGTCCGCTCCAAGGGATCGCTGATCCGGGGAACCAACGGCCTGTCCAACGGCATCGTCCCCTGGCTCAAGACCCTCGACTCGTCGGTGGCCGCCGTCAACCAGGGGGGCCGCCGCAAGGGAGCGGCCTGCGTCTACCTGGAGACCTGGCACGCCGACGTCGAGCAGTTCCTGGAGCTGCGGGACAACACCGGCGACCACGCCCGGCGCACCCACAACATCAACCTCGCCAACTGGGTGCCCGACCTCTTCATGGAGCGGGTGGAGAAGGACTGGCAGTGGAGCCTGTTCGATCCCAAGAAGGTGCCCGAGCTGACCGACACCTACGGCGACGAGTTCCGGGCCATCTACGAAAAGGCCGAGGCCGACGGGCGCTACGAGACGCAAGTACAGGCCCGCCAGCTCTACACCCGGATGATGCGGACCCTGGCCGAGACCGGCAACGGCTGGATGACGTTCAAGGACGCCTCCAACGCCAAGTGCAACCAGACCGGCCCAGGATCCGGCGGCGACGCCAACTCCCGCGACCGGGTCGTGCACCTGTCCAATCTGTGCACCGAGATCATCGAGGTGACCAGTGCGGAGGAGACCGCGGTCTGCAACCTCGGCTCGGTCAACCTCGGCGCGTTCGTGCCGCGCGCCACGGCCGCCTCCAACGGCAGCGCCCCGGCGGGCTTCGACTTCGAGCGGCTCGGCGAGGTGGTGCGCCTGGTGGTCGGCTTCCTCGACCGCGTCATCGACATCAACTACTACCCGACCGGTGAGTCGGCGTCCTCCAACCGCCGCTGGCGCCCGGTGGGTCTGGGCCTCATGGGCCTGCAGGACGTGTTCTTCAAGCTGGGCCTGGCCTTCGACTCCGCCGAGGCCCGCAACCTCAGCGGCCGCATCTCCGAGGAGATCTACTTCAACGCCCTGTGGGCCTCCACCGAGCTGGCCGAGGCCGACGGGGCCCATCCCGGCTTCGCCGAGACCCGGGCCGCGGCCGGCGATCTGCAGTTCGACCTCTGGAACACCGAGCCGTCCGACCCCGATCGCTGGGGTCCGCTGCGCGAACGGATCGCAAAGCACGGTCTGCGCAACTCGCTGCTGATCGCCATCGCCCCGACGGCCACCATCGCGGCCATCGCGGGCTGCTACGAGTGCATCGAGCCGCAGGTGTCGAACCTGTTCAAGCGCGAGACCCTCTCGGGCGAGTTCATGCAGGTGAACCGGTACCTCGTGGCCGAGCTGAAGGCACGGGGACTGTGGGACGACAGGATGATCGGGGACGTCAAGAAGGCCGAGGGCTCGATCCAGCAGATCGAGCGCATCCCGGCCGACATCCGGGCCGTCTACCGCACCGCTTGGGAGATCCCGCAGCGCTCCCTCATCGAGATGGCCGCCGGCCGGGGCGCCTTCATCGACCAGAGCCAGTCGCTCAACCTGTTCATGGAGGCTCCCACCATCGGGAAGCTGTCGTCGATGTACATGTACGCGTGGAAGCAGGGCCTCAAGACCACCTACTACCTGCGATCGAGGCCGGCGACGCGCATCAACCAGACCACCACCAACGGCTCGGGCGGCTCCGAGCCCGGCGCCGAGGCCGCGGTGGCCTGCTCCCTTGAGAACCCTGAGACCTGCGAGGCGTGCGACTGATGGCCATCACCGACATCTCTGTTGATCGGATCGATCTCCCGGGCCGGGACTCTGCCGTTCCCGCCCCTCCCGCAGGCTTCCAGCCTGAAACGGAGGCCGAGCCCCGGCCCGGGCAACCCTCGCTCCGGTCCAACATCTTGGATCCGGGCTTCGACCTGACGCTGCGACCCATGCGCTACCCGCAGTTCTTCGAGATGTACCGCGATGCGATCAAGAACACCTGGACAGTCGACGAGATCGACTTCTCCGACGACCTAGTCGACCTCGACCGCAAGCTCATGCCGGCCGAGAAGCATCTGATACGCCGGCTCGTGGCCTTCTTCGCCACCGGCGACTCGATCGTGGCCAACAACCTCGTCCTCAACCTCTACGAGCACATCAACGCGCCCGAGGCCCGGATGTACCTGTCGCGTCAACTGTTCGAAGAGGCGCTGCACGTGCAGTTCTACCTGAACCTCCTCGACAACTACATCCCCGACCACGACGAGCGGGCCGAGGCGTTCGCCGCCATCGAGAACATCCCGTCGATCAGGGCCAAGGCGGAGTTCTGCTTCAAGTGGATGGACTCCGTGGGCGACGGACCGCTCCGCACCGCGGCCGGCCGCCGCCGGTTCCTGCTGAACCTGATCTGCTTCGCGGCCTGCATCGAGGGCCTGTTCTTCTTCGCCGCCTTCGCCTACGTGTACTTCCTGCGATCCAAGGGTCTGCTCAACGGGCTGGCCGCGGGCACCAACTGGGTGTTCCGCGACGAGTCGATGCACATGAACTTCGCCTTCGCAGTGATCCACACGGTGCGCAGCGAGGAGCCCGAACTGTTCGACGAGGAACTGAGCCGCGACATCAGCGACATGATGGCCGAGGCGGTGGACGCCGAGCACCAGTTCGCCGCGGACCTCCTGGGCGAGGGCGTGCCGGGCATGTCGGTGGCCGACACCCGGTCGTACCTCGAGTTCGTGGCCGACCAGAGGCTGATGCAGCTCGGCCTGCCGAGGCGCTTCGGTAGCCGCAATCCGTTCTCGTTCATGGAGCTGCAGGACGTGCAGGAGCTGTCCAACTTCTTCGAGCGCACCGTGTCCGCCTACCAGGTGGGTGTGGAGGGCGAGGTCTCCTTCGACGAGGACTTCTAAGACCGGGCTCGCCTGGTTGAGGCTTATGTGTCCGCAATTGCGGATCATGTGATACACAAGGCGCCATGTTGAGATTCGCAGAGGAGATCGTCCTGCTGTCGCTGCGGGACGACGACGGCAAGTTCGTGCCGGTGCCGACTGTATCCATGCAGCATGCGCTGGCGGGGGCGGTGCTCATGGACCTGGCTCTGGAGAACCGGATCGACACCGATCCCGAGAACCTCGTCCTGGTCGACTCCACGCCGGTGGGCGACAGCCTGCTCGACCCGACGCTGGAGATGATCGCAGCCGGTGAGCAGCACGACGCCCGCTACTGGGTGGAGCAGACAGCCCGGGGGGGCGACGCCATCCGCGACGAGGCTCTGGCCCGTCTGATCGAGCGGGGCATCCTCGAGCAGCACGAGGAGCGGTTCCTGTGGGTCTTCCGCTCCCGGCGCTACCCGGTGATCGACGGCCGCGAGGAGCGCGAGGTGAAGCTGCGCATCCTGGGCGTTCTCCTGAGCGATGAGATCCCCGACCCGCGGGACATCGTGATCATCTGCCTCGCGGACGCCTGCGGAATACTGCGCCACCTCCTGCCGAAGCGGGAGCTCGAAGGGGTGCGCGACCGCATCGAGCAGGTCCGCAAGCTGGACCTGATAGGCCAGGCCATGGCCCAGGCCATCCACGACATCGAGGTGTGGCTGGCCGCCAGCCGCATAGAGGGCCGTATCTTCTAGCCCTGCTCCTGAGTCGGAGGCGCAGAACTTCTAGGCCACCTCGGACATCAACTAAACGCCACGACGACGAGCGTCGCAGCATTTCCCACAAGGCGATACATGACAAGTTCACTGGCCGACTGCTGCCGCCCGGGCCGGGACTGGAGGCTGAACTGCAAGCATTCGGCGTTACGACAAAGTCAGCAGCCAAGGCAAGGCAAACTCTTCAGCGATCTGCCGAGGCTGCAGGGTGGCAGCGTCCCGCCGAGTGGTGGGGTTTGAGGTAGTCGGAGGGGTCCACCTGTAGGGGGGCCATCGGCGTGATTCTCGGTGAGAAATCTGACCCACTCATCGAGGAGGACACACCGATGACCCTGTCTGATTCTGCCACGGCGCAGCTGTGGGAGACCTTCCGCGCTTCAGGCGGCGCGGGCTTGATCCGCGACGCGGTGGAGCTGGTGCTCCAGGAGCTGATCGAGGCCGAGGCCACCGAAGCGATCGGCGCCAGCCGCTATGAGCGCAGCGACATGCGTGTGACTGAGCGCAACGGGCACCGCAGCCGTCTGTTGGCCACCCAGGCCGGGGATGTGGAGCTGAAGATCCCCAAGCTGCGCAAGGGCAGCTTCTTCCCGTCGATGCTCGAGCCGCGCCGGCGCATCGACCGGGCGTTGTGGGCGGTGGTGATGGAGGCCTATGTGGCCGGGGTGTCGACGCGGTCAGTCGATGACCTGGTGGCCGCGCTGGGCGCGGAGTCCGGCATCTCGCGCTCTGAGGTGTCGCGCATCTGCGCGGGTCTCGACGAGGGCGTGGAGGCGTTCCGCACCCGGCGCTTGGACCACATCGAGTTCCCCTACGTCTACTTGGACGCCACCTATCTCAATGTGCGCAACAGCGTGTCTCAGCCCGCGTCGATGGCCACCGTCGTGGCCACCGGAGTCGCCTCAGACGGCAACCGCGAGGTGCTGGGATGCGATGTCGGCGACAGCGAGAGCGAGGGGTTCTGGCAGCAGTTCCTGGGCTCGTTGCGCGACCGGGGCCTCACCGGTGTGCAGCTGGTGATCTCTGATGCTCACCGCGGGCTCGCGGCCGCCGCCGGGCGACACTTCCAGGGCGCGGCCCGCCAGCGATGTCGGGTGCACTTCATCCGGAACCTGCTGGCGGTGGTGCCCAAGACGCACCAGCACATGGCCGCCGCGGTGTTCAGAACCATCTTCGCGCAGCCCGACGCCACCGCGGTGACCGAAGCCTGGGACCAGGTCACCGACCAGCTCGCCGCCAGCTTCGCGAAGGTGGGCCCTCTCATGGCCGGCGCCAGAACCGAGGTCCTCGCCTTCGCCGCGTTCCCCCGAGCGCACTGGCAGAAGATCTGGTCCACCAACCCCCTCGAACGCATCAACAAAGAGATCAAACGCCGATCACGCGTCGTGGGCATCTTCCCCAACGAGGCCTCCGCCATCCGACTCGTCGGAGCCATCCTCTCCGACCTCCACGACGAATGGCAGGCAACCGACCGCCGCTACCTCTCAGAGGACTCCATGAGCCTGCTCTACCCCGAGCGCGATAGTCTCGCCACAGCCGAGCTCACAGCCGGCGACTAATCACCGAGGCTCAACCCCAAAGTCCACCACTTCACTCAGTGCATGATTGGCGGGTGTTGCCGGCTCGCTCTACCACTTCATGCCCTTGTGGCCAGGTCCCGTCTTGCGGCCGGCGACACGATGCGGACCGGCCGGTGTGGCTTGATAGGAGCGTGGCATCGCCCCCACTGAGTTGTGCCCGCCGACCGGTCCTTGCACCGTTCACCTGCGAAAGGCAACTCCGTCATGATCACATTGGGAATCGACGCGCACAAGCGCACCCACACCGTCGTCGCGGTCGACGAGCTGGGCCGCCAGCTCGGGTGCCGCACGACCGGTGGCACCACCACCGCTCATCATCTGGCGCTGATCAGCTGGGCCGAGGGATTCGGAGCGGACCGCACCTGGGCAGTCGAGGACTGCCGGCAACTGTCGCGCCGCCTCGAGGCCGACATGCTCGCCGCGGGCGAGCGCATCGTGCGGGTCCCGCCCAAGCTGATGGCCCATGCCCGCGACGCAGCCCGCACCTACGGCAAGTCAGACCCCATTGACGCGCTTGCGGTGGCCCGCGCCGCACAGCGCGAGCCCGATCTGCCCACCGCGCACCTCGACACTGATTCCCGGGAGATCCGGCTGCTGGTCGATCACCGAGATGACCTCGTCGCCGAGCGCACACGCTGCATTAACCGGCTGCGCTGGCACCTCCATGACATCGACCCCGCATTCGACCCTCCAGCGGGCGCGTTGACGACCCGCAAGCACCTCGACGCCGCCACCAATCGCGTCCAGGGGCTCGACACGGTCGTGGCTCGCATCGCCGCAGAGCTCATCGAGCGAATCCGCAGCCTCAACGCCACCATCACGGAACTCGGCGACGAACTCGACGCCCGAACCGCCCACGCCGCGCCGAGCCTGCGCTCAGTGCACGGCGTGGGCCCGCTCACAGCAGCCAAGATCATCGGCGAGACCGCCGGCATCGGCCGGTTCCACTCCCGGCACGCATACGCCCGCCACAACGGCACCGCCCCGCTGCCGGTGTGGTCCGCCAACACCCACCGGCACCGTCTCAGCCGAGCCGGCAACCGCCAACTCAACGCCGCCATCCACCGAATAGCGCTCACCCAGGCCAGCAACCACCCCCCAGCACGCCGCTTCCTGGACCGGCGAACCACCAACGGCAACACCAACAAAGAAGCCATGAGAGCCCTCAAACGCCGACTCTCCGACGTCGTCTACCGAGCCCTCAACGCCGACGCCGCCCACGCCCAGGACTCCCAACTCCTAGCTGCTTGACACATAGGAGAGATGGGACGCCCCCTGCAGGGTTCTTCCGCAGCGGGAAGGATCGGCTAGTACGGCCACCCATCTCGCGAGATGACGAACCACCATTGCATGATGAAGCGCCGCAGCCTCTTCAAGAGGATCCACCGGCTCCCCGCCCGACACCTGGCCCCAACGATCCCATCTTGCAGGCCATCTGGTCGGGCTTGCCAGTTGAAGGCGACTTCCCAAATCCAGAGCGATCTGAATGGCTCGAGATGCTGAAGCTCGCACTGAACAGGTTCTATGGGCGAGCGGCGGAGAATCGTGAGGACCAAGGGCTGCGATCATCGACATCACGCAGCGAGAAGCTTGAGGGAAACAAGAGCAAGCCGAGAAGAGCGGCAGACGACGAGCCGTTCTGATTGGAAGCCAGGGGGTGGCGCGTTAGGCGCCACCCCCTTAGGTTCCCCGGCTTTCCCGGGAAGTTTGCCCCAAGCAGCTTCCGTGAGAGGCCATCGAGGAGCGTACGCATATGACGATACAGCCTGAGCAGGCCTCAAGCACTGCCAGCCTCTTTCGGTACGACGGGGAAACGATTCGGGCTCTCAGTACGGCGATCTCTAAGGAGCGGTTCGCCACCTACCTGGGAATCGCGAAGGGCGACAGAAGGCGAGCCTTACAGCTCTACGCGCACAACGCTGCACTTGGTAGCGCATTCCACGGACCGCTCCAGGCGCTGGAGATCACACTGCGCAATGCGGTACATGACGTTATGACGTCCACGAGTGGAATGCGGTGGTTCGACAGCTCACAGCTTGATCAACCTCAACAGGACGCCGTGACCAAGGCCAAGGGCAAGCTCGGTAGCGGGATAGGGCCTCACGACCCGGGCCGCATTGTGGCTGAACTGAGCTTCGGTTTCTGGGTTGCCCTATTCGCCAAGCGGTACGAGATCCTGTGGCGAACCGCTCTGTACAGCAGGTTCAATCCCGCGCCACAGCGTCGCCAATTGCACCGAGAACTCAACAGGCTCCTCATGCTTCGAAACCGGATTGCGCACCATGAGCCGATTCTGAGACGCAACCTTCAGTCCCAGCACGATGCAATCCTGTGGGTTCTTGGGATGCTGTCGCCGAAGGTAGCGGATTGGGTGAGGCACCACAGCCGCGTTCCAGATGTGCTCGCACAACCAGCCCATCACATCGATCGCTTCTAGCAGCCGGGGGTTGTGATGTCCAGCAAGGATCAAAGGCGTGGACGCCGCTCTCGCGTCCTGCGCCGGACAGGCCGCAGCCGCCCAAGGGGCGGCCAGATCGCGCACCGGGAAGGTGTTGGCCCACACGATCCCCGCCCGCACCGCGCTGCCCACCCGCTCGGCCCGGTCAGCTAAGCCCGCACTTCCGAATCACAGCTGACGCACTGACGAACGCTCGCACCCCCCAACTTGCCGAGCAACTCTTTACAATCTAGGTTGCAAAGAGCCCGGCGAGTCTGCTAACTTACATTGCAAACTACCTTGAAAGGAGCATCCAATCATGAGCGACCGCCTGCACCACATCGATGAGGACGTATTTGCGGAACTGCAGCGACGTGCCGAACCGCTCGTCGACGACCTCAACTCCGTTCTGCGCAGGATCCTGGGGCTGACCTCCCCTGATTCCGATGGCGCTGGGGGGCCGCGGGCAACACCACAACCGGGTGAGACTTCCCCGACCTCTACGGGTCCGAAGGTGAAATCCCCAAGCGCCGCCAAGGGGACCAAGCGGCCGAGGCCTAGCGCGCCACGAAAATCCGCAACCAAGAGCAGACGCGCCCCGAGGGGGTCCCTGCTGCCACAGCAAGAATACGAGGGTCCATTGTTGATGTCACTCATTGAGCTAGGTGGACGAGCACCAACGTCCGAGGTGGTTGAACGCACCGGAGCCCATCTAGATGACAAGCTGACGCCAGCTGATCGTGAGGTTCTTGACTCCGGCGAAGTCCGGTGGAAAAACCGAGTTCAGTTTGTGAGACTCGGGCTGATCAAGGAGGGGCTGATCGCTAAGGACTCCCCTAGGGGCATTTGGGAGATCACAGATGCAGGACAGGCCCGCGCCAAAGAGGTCGGAAGGAGTTCCAATGACCGCTGATGCACTATGCCGCTCTCTGATCAGAGCAGACTCCGAGGAAGAAGTTGTGGCCCTCCTGCAGCAGGCCGGTTACTGGTCCGACCAGAGGCTGTGGCGACACTTGGGTGACACGGAGAACAACTTTGGGCCGATCGGCAATCAACAGAGCGAATCTGTAGCGGCTCTGATCGAGAAACTCGTGAACAGCGTAGATGCTCGGCTGATGGGTGCTTGCAGACAACATGGTATTGACCCAGATTCGTCGTCGGCTCCACAAGGCATGAAAGAAGCAGTCGCGACCTTCTTCGAGAGCCACGAGGGACAATGGCCCGATGACGCAGGATCGATCGCAAATTGGCCAGATAGCAAGGCCACCAAGGAGGCAGACCTACTGACGCTCGCTGCTACCGGGTTCATGCCTAGGACTGGGTCTGGCTTGCCATGCCTCAGCATCGCGGATGCAGGAGAGGGTCAGACTCCGGATGACTTCCCCTCAACATTCTTGTCGTTGAACCGAAGCAACAAGTTGCGCGTTCAATTCGTTCAGGGAAAGTTCAACATGGGAGCTACCGGAGCACTGCAGTTCTGCAGCCCTCAGTACAGACTTCAATTGATCGTTTCACGGCGAAACCCCGAGTTTCTTGAGCATCCTACAGGGAGAGATCTCGAATGGGGCTTTACGGTCGTTCGGAGAGAACCTCCTCAAGACGGAAGCAGAAGCTCGGTCTTCACCTATCTGGCTCCTCAAGGAATCAACAACGGCCGAGACGGAAGCGTGCTGTCCTTCGCGGCAGACGAGTGGCCCATTTTCCCAGAGGTAGACAGAGATACTCGGGATGCATACTGCCGCATGTCATCCCATGGAACGCTCGTGAAACTCTACGAGTACAGTCTTGATGGGACGAAGTCCAACATCGTCAGATCCGGAGGTGGTCTGCTCCAACGAGTTGACTTTGGCATGCCAGAGCTAGCACTCCCAATCAGACTCTATGAGTGTCGTCAAGACTATCGGGGGCATTCTGGTAGCTTCTCCACGAACGTACTCGGAATCGTAGGACGTCTGGACCGCGACCGCCATGACAAACTTGAAGATGGATTCCCGGTCGGGCATATTGAGCGTATCGATAACCTGGAGGTGCGCATCTTGGCATATGCTCTGAGGGAGAGCGCTGCAGAATATCGATCAGGGCGCAATGCCGTCGCCTTTACTGTCAATGGTCAGACTCACGCGACTAAGACGCTCGACTTCTTTACTCGGCGGTCAGTGGGTATGAGTCAATTGTCTGACTCTCTTATCGTCATCGTGGATTGCACAAACATCAGAGGACAGTCACGTGAGGACCTGTTCATGAATAGTCGAGATAGGCTCCGCTCGACACCGGTTAGTGCACGACTTGAAGAATCCATTGAACGATTTCTCCGCGAGAATCCGGATCTTCGTGCCCTCAAGAACCGCAGACGAGAGCAAGAGATTGCTGACCGTCTCAACGACGCTAAGCCACTCGCACAGGCACTAAGCGATCTGGTTAAGCACACTCCGAGCTTATCACAACTATTGCGAGGTGGACACGCCATCCCATCACCCTTTCCTAAGGGTGGCCCTACGGATGGAGCCAGCAGTAACGCGTTCGTCGGTAGGCGATTCCCGACGTACTTTAGGTTCCGCAACATGCGCGACGGAGACGTACTCCGTCGTTCGGTGAACATTGGATCGACGACACGGCTTCGATTTGAGACGGATGCGCAGAATGACTACTTTCACCGGGAGGTCGAACGCGGCAGCTACACAGCACGAATCTTTGTTTCACAGACTTGGCAGGAACTCTCGGACCACTCTCTAACTGGTCCCACGTCAGGCATAGCAAGACTCTCGTTCGATCTTCCCGAGACAGCCACTGTAGGAGATCAGATTGGATTGCGGCTGACCGTCACTGATCCTTCGAGAACTGATCCCTTCGAACTCGAGGCGCTGTTGCAGGTGCTTGGACCATCGTCACCCTCAAGCGGCTCCGGCGGTTCTGACGAGAATCGGAATAACGGATCAGGACAAGGTGACAGTACAGGAGGCGTTGCAATACCCAGCATAATCCGCGTTCATAAGGATGACTGGCACAAGCACAACTTCGATGAGCTGTCAGCCTTGCAGATGGTCGGTCAAGGACTTGGATCAGATGGGCTTGCTGCATACGACTTCTATGTCAACTGTGACAATAAGCATCTACTCACAGCCCAGAAGAATCCTAGACGTGATCCAGAAGCACTCGATGCACAATTCGTCTACTCACTTGTGCTGTTCTCAATGGCACTTCTGATCGAAGAGTCGGCGAAGTCTGATGTAGAGGTGCCTCCCCTCGCTGATGAAGATCGGATGGAGTCTACAATCGCGGTGATCACGCGCCGTCTCGCTCCATTCGTTCTTCCAACTCTGGATGCGATAGGAGCACTAGACGATCAGACATAACAAGTCCTTAAGGCTTACAGCTATTTAGGGCTTACGGTGTATCAGAACGACCTCGCGAGACGTGTTGGGCGCTGTCTCTGACCGCTGGCCAGCAGCAACCCACCACCGCCGACCGGGAATGTCGCGCCATAGCCGTCCATCGGAAGCCGTAGCAAGCACCTCTAGAGTAACTTCAACAAGACCGACGTCACGCATCAGCAAGAGATACCGGTCAAGCTGTTCATGGCCTCCATTGAAGCCAACCACTTGTACAACAGTACCACCACTATCTAGCAGGGTGATTAGAGCTTCGAAAGCAGCGCACAGCTTCGTATAGTAGAGTCTTGATTCGTCCCTATTTCTCGCCGACATGGTGTATCTATTGATTCCGTGTCCATCAAGTCGGTTGGCGATCCAATATGGCGCTGGCGTCTCTCGTCTCCCTCGAACCTTCCAGCGATGGTAGTTCACGTAGACGCCGGGATAGGGCGGTGAAGTTAGTATGAGTCTTGGCGCACCGTATACGTTCATCAAAGGGTGCCGAACGGATTCTGGTAGTCCTCTTTCTATTACGACCGGCTCATATATCTGTCCCCATGCATCTTCGACCTGCTGCCGGTGAGCTTCTGCTACCGCAATCATCGACCTTATGTCCTGATTCAACTGCTGTCTGAATTCTTCGACACTGGGAACGGTATCTCGCATGTCCAATGCCCATTGTCCAGTCCTCAGCAATGCGCATCTTGCTAGTTGTTCAGCATGAAAATTATGGAACCCGCTTAGCGCATCAAGAATGGACTGAAGAAGGTTTCGAATTCTCCAAGTGCCTGGGTCGGAGATGTTGCGCCAATACCCTAGATCGCCCCACCGTTCATGTGAACGACTGGAAACGCCCAACTTGATTCTGGTCATGGCACTACTAAACTCAAGCAGTTCATCCAGCGCTTCTTGCGAATAGACAGTTGTCTTGGCTGTAGTGATGAAGGTCGCTAGCGGATTGATATCGGCCGCGACCGAATACCGCTTCAGCCGTTGAGCCTCTACCGCTGTCGTACCACCACCGCAAAAGGGATCAATTACTACATCATCGGGATCAGAAAAGGCTTCGATCACCGCACGAGCAATTGACGGTGAGAATCGCGCAGGATAACGATAGAACTCGTGGACGGATTCTGTCCGCCTTCCGCCAAGAGAAATGTATGAGGAGTCGAACGCTGCCTTACGAAGGCTGTGCAGCCGGTCAGAAGGAATCGGAGGGCTCGGGGTCACGGGCCGGAGGATAATCTCGCCAGCGGTTGGATCGCGCGATGCTCTTGCACCGACGCCATTGCGGTCCTCAGATCGCCGTATTGTCGGCGAGGATCAGGGTCTTCAGGTCGCTGTGGAAGTCGAGGGCATGGTCGCCGCCCTCGCGACCTATGCCGGACAGGCCGCAGCCGCCGAAGGGGGCGGCCAGATCGCGTACCAGGAAGGTGTTGGTCCACACGATCCCGGCCCGGACTGCTCGGCCGACCCGCTCGGCCCGGTCGGCTGAGCCGGTGTAGACGATGGCCGACAGTCCGTAGCGGGTGGAATTGGCCAGTTCCACGGCCTCGGATTCGGTAGTGAACGTCTGGATGGTGAGCACCGGGCCGAAGACCTCGCGCTGGACGATCCCGGAGTCGTTGGAGGCGGGCTCGATCAGCGTGGGCTCGTAGTGGAGGGAGCCGGCACGGCGGCGGCCGCCCCACACCACGGTGTCGCCCGCGGCCCGGGCCCGCTCCACGAAACCCTCGACCCTGGCCAGATGGTCGGGATGGACCATCGGCGCGATGGTGGTCGAGTCGTCGCGGCTGTCGCCCAGAACGTGAGCCTCGGTGCGGACCCGCAGGGCCTCCATGAACTGGTCGCGGACCGATGCCTCCACCAGCAGGCGGGTCCCGGCCAGGCACACCTGGCCCGAGTCCTCGTACTGGGCCGCGGCCTGCTCGGCGGCCGCCTCGAGGTCGCAGTCGGCGAACACGATGAGCGGACCCTTGCCGCCCAGCTCGGCCGTGAAGGGCACGATGTTGGCCGCCGCGGCCGCGCCGATGCGCCGGGCCGTCTCGGGCGAGCCGGTGAAGCTGATGCGACGCACCCTCCTGTCCGCGGTCAGAGCCGCGCCGACCTCGGCGCCGATTCCCTGCACCAGATTGAAGGCACCGGGCGGCAGTCCGGCCTCCACCGTCAGGTCAGCCAGCAACGACGCCGACAGCGGCGACCACTCGGCCGGCTTGAGCACCACGCTGTTGCCCGCGGCCAGCGCGGGGGCGACCTTCCAGGTGGCCAGCATGAACGGAGCGTTCCACGGGGTGATCACCACCGCGGGACCGGCCGGCATGCGCTGCACGGTGTGGGCCGTGCCCCGGGCCGGCCACCGGGGCTCGTCATGGGCCTCGGCCATGTCCGCGTAGAGGCGGAAGTTCAGCGCGCCCCTGGCCACCAGCCGCTCGCGCATCGAGCGGTGCAGGAAGCCCATGTCGAGCGTCTCGACCAGGGCGATGTCGTCGTTGCGGGCCTCGATGAGATCCGCCAGCCGGCGCAGGGCGGCAGCCCGCTCCCCGCAGGGCAGAGCGCTCCACTCCTCGAAGCCATCGACCGCGGCCGCCGTCGCCCGGTCCGCAGCAGCGGCGTCGCCCCGAGCCACATCGGCCAGCTTGTGGTCCCAGTCGAGGGGCGAGCGACACTCGAAGGTCTCCGCCGAGGCAAGCCTCTCACCGCCGATCAGATGGTCGACGCTGACCTCCACCCCGCCGACGGCCACCCGCGGCGACATCGTCATCGGTCGTCGTCGTCCAGCGTCGACCGGTAGTGGCGGGCGCCGGGGCCTCGCGGGGCCCGCTTGCCCCGGTGCTCCCAGTCGCCGCCCATGGCGGTGGACACCACCTCCTCGCTGTCCGACGGCTGGGCGCCGACATCGGAGCGAACCGGCTCGGGTCCGGCGACGACGGTGTTGGTCAGGGCGCCCAGGCCCTCCACCTCCACCGTCACGACATCGCCGGGCACGACCGGGCGGGATCCGGCCGGCGTGCCCGACAGCACCAGGTCGCCCGGCACCAGCGTGATGGTGCGGGCCAGGTCGGCCACCAGGTAGTGCATGTCCCACTCCATCTCGTCGGTACTGCCGTCCTGGCGGACCTCGCCGTTCACCAGGGTGCGGATCTGCTTGCGGTGGAAGTCCCAGCCGGTCACCAGCGCCGGCCCGACCGGGCACAGCGTGTCGCTGCCCTTGACCCGCAGCATCGAGCCGGAGTCGGTGTCGCGGAAGTCGTGCAGCCCGTAGTCGTTGGCCACCGTGTAGCCCGCGATGAAGTCGCCCGCATCGGCCGGCGGAACGTTGCGGCAGGTTCGGCCGATGACGATGCCGATCTCGCCCTCATAGTTCAGCCACCGGCACGGCTCGGGGCGGACGACGTCGGCACCATGGGTGCTCAAGGCGGTGATCGGCTTGTGGAAGTAGGTGGGGGCGGGCGGCAGCCTGGTCATGAACTCGGCCACCCGGCTGGCGTAGTTCAGGTGAACGCAGATGATCTTGGTCGGCTCGCACGGCGGAAGGTGCACCGCGCCGGCCTCGGCCACCCGCCGCCCGTCGCGGGCCACCAGGTCGTCGCGGTCGCGACGGGTGAGCACCGGATAGCCGTCCAGCAGTATGCGCCGGTACTCGGTCACAGTCGTTCCCGCTACGACTTCGCCCCGCCGACGAAGGTGTCGAACAGGTCGTCGCGCTCCAGCAGGTCGGCGGCCGCTCCCTCCGCTGCGACCTCGCCGGTGCGGAGCACATAGGCCCGGTCGGCCACCTCCAGCAGCCGGGTGGCGTTCTGCTCCACGACCAGCAGCGTCCGCCCCTCGGACCGGAGACGCCCAATGAGGTCGAACACGAAATCGACCAGCACGGGCGCGAGGCCCAGGGACGGCTCGTCCATCAGCAGGACCCGCGGGTTGCTCATCAACGCTCGGGCGATGGCCAGCTGCTGGGCCTCGCCGCCGGACAGGTACCCGGCCGCGGTCGTCCATCTGTCCTTGAGCACAGGGAACAGCTCCGCCACCTCGTCGAGCCGCCCGGTGCGCTCCTCGGCCGAGACGATCTTCCCGCCGACCTTGAGGTTCTCCGAGACGGTCATCTGGGCGAAGAGCCGCCGGTGCTCGGGGACCAGCGCCAGACCGGACCGGAGCATCCGGTCGGGGCTGTGGCCGGTCACCGACCGGTCATCGAGGCGGACTTCGCCGGTCGAGGGCCGCAGCAGCCCGGCGACCGTGCTCAGCAGGGTGGTCTTGCCCGCACCGTTGGGTCCTATGAGGCCGACGATCTCATTGGCCGCGACAGAGAGGCTCACCTGGCGCAGCGCCGAGATCGCGCCGTAGCGAGTGGTCAGCCCCGACACCTCAAGCACTACGAAACCCTATCCAGGCCCCTCACCCCCGAAGTTGGGCCAGCTTGCCTGCAGGATGACTGGGAGCGATCAGCCGCCTAGTCTTGCGCTGATTCCGTTTGGTAGCAAACAAAACCGGGGATGCCGACGTGGAAGACCGAGCGAGCCCGCGCCTACTCGACGCAGAGCGCCGCATCCAGGCGCGCCTCGGCGACCGGCAACTGGACTTCGACTCCATGCTCGCGGTGTCCAACATCTACCGGGCCGCAACCGCGGTGCGCCGCCGCGCCGAGCGTGGCGTGCTGTCGCAGTTCGGCCTGTCCTGGGGCGGCTTCACCACCCTTTGGGTGCTGTGGGTGTGGGGCGAGATGCGCACCGCGGACCTGGCCGAGGAATGTGATCTGTCCAAGGCGACGCTCACCGGAGTGGTCAAGACCCTGGAGAAGCGGGGATTCGTGGAGCGTCGGCGGGTCGAGACGGACCGCCGCCGGGTGACGGTCGCGCTCACCGGCGCCGGCCTGGACACGATCGAGCGGCTCTTCCCCCGCTTCAACCGCTACGAGGGCGAGGTGGTGCGCGAGCTCTCGACGGCCGAGAAGCAGGAACTGGCCGGGCTGCTGCGCCGGGTGATCGTCGAGGCCGGCCAGCAGTGACTGTGGCCGCCTGTGCCCTGATCTCAGTGCTCGACCACGTCGAAAGGGCCGAGGGCTAGTGCTCCGCCGTCGAGTCTGAAGGACGCGCCGTTGGCGAAGCGACCGGCCGGGGCCACCAGGTAGTGCACCCGTGACAACGGCCCGCCTGCCGGTCAGGTCGAACAGAGCATCAGCCACGGCGACACGTTAATCAGCATTGCTCTCCGGTTGATCGTTCGGTGCCAAACGATTTATGCTCCAAGGGTGGCCGAGTTGCAGGGGTTCATGTACCCGAGGACGCCGACCGGGGCCGCGGGCATCGTGCCCCCGCCGCCCTGGCATTACTCCGGGGACATGCTGACGGTGGAGTACCGCACCGATCCCGACCGGGTGGTCGAACTGCTGCCCGAACCTCTGGAGCCCGCCGACGAGGACCCCGGCGCGGTGGCCATGATCTGGGCCGAGTGGCAGAGCTGCGGCGACACCTTCGAGGAGCTGCTCGACCCGGTGCGGGCCCAATACCGGGAGGTCTTCGCCGTCGTCCGCTGCCAGTTCCGGGGATCCACCTACAGCCGGGCGGCCTACATCTGGGTGGACAAGGACTTCGCCATGGCCAGGGGCCATTTCCAGGGCTACCCCAAGAAGATGAGCGAGATCGCCATGACCCGCCCGGTCACGGTGGGACGGGCCGGGCCGCGCCTGCAGGCGGGCGGCCGCTTCGGAGCGACTCTCAGCACTTGGGGACGGCGCATCGCCGAGGCCCGGTTCACCATCACCGGCACGGCCGACGCCCCCGGCTTCGTCAACGGCCACCCGATGCTGCACAGCCGGCAGATGCCGGCCATGGAGGCCGACGGCACCGACTCGCTCGACGAGCTGGTCACCATGCGGGGCTACGACGCCGACCTTGGGCCGGTGTACGCCGGGGACGCCGAGCTGGTGCTGCCCGAGTGCCCCACCGAGGAGCTCCATCGCCTGGCGCCGGTCGAGATGATCGGCGGCTACTACCGCCAGGTCGGCATGTCCATGGCCGGCGGCACGACCCTGTGGGCCGCCCCCAACCCCAGGGCGGGTGCATGACCACGGCCACCGCCACCTACGTCGACGACTACCTGGCCGACCACGGCGACGATGACGCCGACCTGTCGTCCCACGACTCGTTCACCTCCGGTGTGCCCCACGCCACCTTCGCCAGGCTGCGCCGGGACGACCCGGTGCACTGGACCCCCGAGGCCGGCGGCTCCGGCTTCTGGTCGATCACCCGCTACCACGACGCGCTGGCCGCCAGCCGCGATGTCGAGACGTTCACCTCCTCCCAAGGCATCCGCCTCGAGGAGATGGACGACGACGAGCTCCAAGCCCGCCGCACGATGATGGAGCTCGACCCGCCCGAGCACACCCGGCTGCGGCGCCTGGTGAACCGGGGCTTCACCCGCCGCACGGTGGAGTCCTACGAGGACTCCATCCGGGCCCTGGCCGCCGAGGTTCTCGAAGAGGCCCTCACCGCCGACGCCTTCGACTTCGTCACCGAGGTGGCGGCCAAACTGCCCATGCGGATGCTGGGCCGCCTGCTGGGCACCAGCGACGCCGACGGCCACCAGCTGGTCGAGTGGGGCGACGCCTTCCTGGGCAACAGCGACCCGGAGTTCACCACCCACGTCATCGACACGGCCGACACCGAGGAGTTCCGGCTGATGCCGTTCCGCAGCCCGGCCGCGATCGAGGTGTTCGAGTACGCCGAGCGCCAGGCCGCGGAGCGCCGGGCCTGCCCCCGCCACGACGTGATCACCCAGCTGCTGGCCCCCACCCGCGACGGCGAGCCGTTGAGCGACCTGGAGTTCAAGAACTTCTTCACCCTGCTCATCGCGGCCGGCAACGACACCACCCGCTACACGATGACCCACGGGCTGCGCACGATGATGCACCATCCCGAGCTGTGGCGGGCCTGGCGGGCCGATCCGTCGCTCACTCCGAGCGCGGTCGAGGAGATCCTGCGGACCAGTGCGGTGACCATGCACTTCCGCCGCACCGCCACCCGATCCGTCACCCTCGGCGGGAAGAACATCGCCGCGGGCGACAAGGTGGTGATGTGGTTCTGCTCCGCCAACCACGACGACGGCGGGTTCCCCCGTCCATGGAGATTCGACCTGGCCCGGGACCCCAACGACCACATGGCCTTCGGTCGCAACGGACCGCACCTGTGCCTGGGCGCGTGGCTGGCCCGCATGGAGGCCCGGCTGGTGTACGAGGAGCTCATGAAGCGGATCGACCGGCTCGAACCCGACGGCGAGCCCCAGTACCTGCGCTCCAACTTCATTGCCGGCATCAAGCACTTGCCTGTGCGGGTAGTGGCATGATGCCGCCTGGCTGTCGGGAGGCCTACCGATGGGATCGATAGTCGGGGCGGCGGTCGTGTCGCACGTGCCGCCGCTGGTGATGCCCGAGCACGAGCGGCGGGCGCTCAACGGCGGTGAGGACACCACGCTGTTCGCGGGCCTGCACGCGCTGCGAGCCGAACGCCTGGCCCCGGCCGCGGTCGACACCGTGGTGGTGATCGACACCCACTGGTTCACCACCGTCGAGCACGTGGTCTCGGCCCACGAGCGGCGCAAGGGCCTGTACACCTCCGACGAGCTGCCCCGGGGCATGTGCGCCATGCCCTACGACATGCTCGGCGACCCGGAGCTGGCCCGCGCCTTCGCGGCCGAGGCCGCCGGGCGGGACGACACCTGGGTGACGGCCATCGACGACCCCCACCTGCCGGTGCACTACCCCACCATCAACCTGCTCAGCTTCCTGCAGGGCGATGAGCGCTGGATGTCGATGGGCGTGTGCCAGACCGCCGAACCCGCGGACTTCCTGCTGGCCGGCCAGCTCCTAGCCGGCGCGGTGGCCGGGCTCGACCGCCGGGTGGTGATCCTGGCCAGCGGTGGGCTCAGCCACCGGTTCTGGCCGCTCAGCCAGTTCCGCGACCACGAGGGCGCCGATCCTGACCTCCACGTCCGCACTCCGGAGGCGGCCGCGGCCGATCGCAAGGTGCTGGCCTGGATGGTTGAAGGCAATCACGCCGCCATCATCGACTTCCTGCCCGAGTACTCCCGCCACGCGCCCGAGGGCTACTTCGGCCACTACCTGATAATGGTCGGGGCGCTGGGCGGCCCGTCCTGCACGGCCCGCGGCACCCAGTTCGGCCAGTACGAGTCGGTGTCGGGCACGGGTCAGGCCCACGTATGGTTTGAACTGTAAGCATGCCGCGGCGAGCACTGGTCCTGGCCCACGAGCCGCCCGGTACGAGCGCGCTGGACTATCTCAAGTTCCCGGCCGGGTCCGATGCGAGCTGTTCGGACTGGGCGAGATGGGTACGGACGTGGTTGCGGTTGATGCGCAGCGACGCGTCGATCAGCTGGACCTCAGCGCTGATGGCGACCGGATGGTCGGGCTGAAGCGGAGCCAGCATGTCGTCAACGGTATCGATGAGCCGTGTCAGGAAACGCTGGACTATCTCAGGTTCCCGGCCGGGTCCGATGCGAGCTGTCAGGCACACGAATCCGTAGGAAGGGTCGCCGTCCGCGATCCGGTAGTGGTCGCGGGGCGCGGCTCGGGTGCGCAACCCGGCCAGGGCGGATAGACCGTCGTCGAGGGCGGCGGTGTGCACCGCGGCCAGCAGCGCGTCGGTGTCGATGAGGTCAGCCAGATTGGCCGAGTATTCGATGACGATGTGAGGCATGGGAGTCCCGTCCGCCACGATTGTACGGCCGACGGCTCCGCCCAGTTGGCCGACTACGTGCTCCCGGGAGACTCCTGGCTCGAGCGACCCGGCTTGCTGGCCGGCATCAACGAGTCGGGGGCCGGGCACGGGACGAGCCCAAGTATGGTTTGACCTGTGAGCGAGCCGCGGCGAGCACTGGTCCTGGCCCACGAGCCGCAGGGCACGAGCGCGCTGATCGGCGAGCGGCTGGCGCAGCGGGGATTCGACGTGCACGAGCACGTGGTGACCGACGACCTGGACCGGCCCAACGACGCGGGCCCGTTTCCCGACTTCGCCGAGTACGACGTGCTGGTGCCCATGGGCTCGATCCGGTCGCTCACCAACACCGACGAGATCGACCAGTGGATCTTCGAAGAGATCGACATGGTGCGGAAGGCCTACGCGCGGGGCACACCGATGCTCGGCGTCTGCTTCGGGGGTCAGCTGCTAGCCGCGGCCCTCGGCGGCGAGGTGGAGCCGGCGCCGGTGCCCGAGATCGGCTGGTACGAGGTGTCCGCGGTAGACGGCACCGCCAATCCGGCCGGACCGGGGCCGTGGTTCCAATGGCACCACGACCGCTTCACGCCGCCACCGGACGCCGACGTGCTGGCCGTCAACGACAACGCGGTGCAGCTGTTCCGGCTGGGCCGCTGCGTCGGCACGCAGTTCCATCCCGAGGTGACCCACGCCCATGTCGAGAGCTTCCTGACGGGGTCGGACGACGAGTACCTGGCCGAGCACGGGCTCAACCGGGACTACCTCCTCGACGGCATACGCCGCCACGAGGACCGCAACACCCGCCAGTGCTTCGCCCTGGTCGACTGGTTCCTCGACGACGTGGCCTACTCGGCCTACTCGTAGGAGGCTGCCGCCGCGACCTGCCTCGCCTTCCTCTGAGCCTGCGTTCCCGCTAGCCGGGTGCCCGGACGTCGAGGCGCCACCCCGGTCAGCCGTAGGTGGGAAGCAGGTGCATCAGTTCTGGTTCCTGCTGATCGCGGCCCGGCGGGCTTCCAGGGCCCGGCGGCGTGCCGGTGAGGCCAGTCGAGCCTCTCGCTCTGGCTGCCATGCCGCAGGATCGAACCCCTCGCCGCGGTCGAGCGACGCCAGCAGCGTCTTGGTCGCGGCGGTGGCTTCAGAGTCGTAGCGGACGGTCCTCAGCATGCTCCGGGCCGTCTCGACGGTGGTCCCCGACGGCACCACGGTCGCGGTGCCGGCCGGCAGGTCCCGGCCCGACAGCTGCTGCTGGAGCACCATGAGGCGGCGGACGGTGGGCGAACCGAGCCGGGCGTGCAGCCGAGCCGTCGATGAAGGGTTGTAGAGGATCCCGAGGCTGGTCGAGGGCAAGCCGAGACGGGCCTCCTCGGAGACCACGACGGCATCGCAGGCCCATGCCAAGTCCACCGCGGCGCCGTAGCAGGCGCCCTCGACCGCGGCGACCACCGGCAGCGGGCTGAGCGTGAGGCGCCGGCAGAGCCGCGCCAGCTCGTCGTCAAAGGCCAGATCATCAATCGTGCCGTTCAGCTCGGACAGGTCCGCTCCGGCGCTGAAGGCCTTGAGACCGCCGGTGAGCAACACCCCGACCGCGCTGGGGCGCGCCTCGCGGGCAGCTTCGGACCCGGCCGTCTCGGCCGAGTCCAGCGCCGCTCCGATCTGGCGGATCGTTCGGCGCCGGAGGGCGTTGGCCCGCTCCGGCCGGTCGATCTTGACCTGCCAGATCGAGCCGTCGACGCTGTGGATGACGTCGGTCACGGCGTTGACGAGCGTACCGAAGTGGGTGCGAAGGGACGCACGTCCAGTTGAGTCTCCCTCCTGGTTGCAGCAGGCACGCGGCTGCGGTCAGTGGTAGGGCAGGTACTGCTTCAGCTCCCACTGCGAGAGCGGCTCGGTGCCGGTGATGGCGTCCCAGTCGGCGACGGCGTCGTCGCCCGTTTCGGCGATATAGCGGCCCCACTCCTCCCGCTTGTTGAACACGAAGTTGGCGCACACCTCCGAGCCGACCGCCTCGCACAGCGCCTTGTCGGCCTCCATGTCGTCGAGGGCTGCGCCCAGGCTGTGGGCGCAGTGGACATCGGTGTCTACGTCGTCGAAGCCGTCGGTGGTCATGGGCTCGGGGCACTCCAGCCCGCCGACGACGCCGAGACGGGCCGCTTGCAGCACCGCGGCCACCAGAAGGTACGGATTGGCGGCACCGTCGCCGATGCGGCTCTCGATGCGCATGCCCGGGCCAGCACCGCCGGGCACCCGGTTCCCGGCGCAGCGGTGCTCAACCCCCCAGTTGGCCCAGTAGCCGTTTATCTCGCCGGGGCGCAGGCGACGGTAGGCGTTGACGGTGGGAGCGGCCAGCGCCGTCATGCCCACGTGATGGTGGAGAAGGCCCGCAATGCAGTTGCGGGCGAGGTCCGACATGCCGTGGGCACCGCCGGCGTCCGAGAAGGCGTTGTCGCCCCGGGCGTCGGCCAGCGAGAGGTTCACGTGGATTCCGCTGCCGGAGACGCCGGGGAAGGGCTTGCCCAGGAACGTCAGGTCGAGGCCGAGGGGGCGGCCCGCCGAGTCGGTGGCGGTGAGGACGGTCTCGCGGGCCAGCAGCCGGAACAGGAAGGCGTCGTCGACAGCTGCGAGGGCGTCGCCGTACTCGAGCGTCAGCTCGAATTGGCCCTCGTCGTATTCGGCGTTGACCGACTCCACCGCCATGCCCACCGCCTCGGCCCGGCGCACCAGCGCCGTGATCACCCCGGCGGGATCCGAGCCGGGACCGGTGCCGTAGACCATCGACCGCGGCGTGTCGTAGGGCCGGGGGGCCTCCATCCCGCCGCTGAACACGTAGGCCTCGAACTCGATGCCCACCTTGGGGCTGTAGCCGAGGGCCTCCCAGCCGGCCACCGCCCGGCGCAGCGCCTCGCGGGGCGACACCGGCAGCGGCCCGCCGTGCATGGTCAGGTCGCCGATGACGACACCGGTGGCGTCGTCGTCCCAGCCCTGGCGGATATCGGCCGCGTCGAAGCTGACGTGGGTGTCGGGCAGTCCTTCGAGCAGGAATGCACCGGGCGCGGGGGCCATGCTGCGGTCATAGCCCAGCGCGAACACGCACACGCAGTGGTTGGCGCCCTGATGGGCGAGACGGGTCGGCACGTACTTTCCCCGGGCCAGCCCGAAGTGGTCGGGCCACAGAACCCTGACGCGGTCCCAGTCAGTCATGGCAACTCCCCCGTAGCGGGACGGTGAACGTTCGGCCCCGAAAGGTACCTCGCACTGCAGCGGGGGTCACGCCCGTCGGTCGATCAGGCGTCGATTGATCAGGCCGGTACTTCGTCCCGCTCCGGGTAGAGCCCAGTGCGGCCGAGGCGCTCCAGGCAGACCTCGACGCTCCAGGGCAGCATGGCCGCCCCGCAGCGGGCGTCGCGGTAGGCCTGCTCCAGGTAGGACGGGCGCAGCATGCTGCGGCCGCCGCACACCTGCAGGGCCAGCGACGCCACCGCGGGGGCGCCCTCCATCACGGTCACCACCGACGACCACGCTCGCCGCACCTGATCGGGGCCCGGGTCAATGCCGCACTCGGCCAGCACCCGGTAGGTGAGCGACTGGGCCCGGTCGTACAGGAGGTTCATCTGGGCCCAGCCCTGTTGCTTGATGGGATGGTCCCGGCGGCCCAGACCGGAGCCGCCGTCGCCTCGCAGGTAGGCGGCGGTGGCGTCGAGGACGCCCCGCATGAGCCCGAGATAAGCGAACGACAGCGTCATGTAGAAGTAGGGCCAGCGCGTCGCGGCCTGATCGAAGGCTCCCGGCGGCAGCCATTCGTTGCCCTCGGGCACTACCGCTTCATCGAGCACCAGAGTGCGAGAGTCGGTGCCCCGCATCCCCAAGGGATCCCATTCACCCTCGATGGTGGCGCCCGGCGCGTCGGCGGGCACGCCCATGAAGCGGATCCTGTCGTCGCCGGGCGCCAGGCAAACCACGTTGTGGATGCTGGCCGCGCCCGACAGGGAGGCGAAGATCTTGCGACCCGTAACCCGGTAGCCGCCGGGGACGGGGACCGCCCGGGTGGAGTAGCCCGCGGTGGCGCCCGCGGCTGCGCCCTCCGAGAAGGGCTGGCTGTGGATTGTGCCGTCGGCGACTATCCCGCGACGCAGTTCGGACCGTCGCTCCGCCAGCAGCGACCGCTCGGCTCCGGTGAGGTCCAGGTCATCGGCGATCTGACCGACGAGGATGGTGGTGGCGGTGTGCATGTTGAATGTCAGCGCGGTGGTGGCGCAGTGCCGTCCGAGCTCCTCGGCCACTAGGGCGTACGCGACGAAGTCGCCGCCGAGGCCGCCGTCGGCAACCGGGATGCACAGGCCCAGCAGGCCCGCGTCGCGCAAGTCGGCCCAGTTCTGGGTGGGGAAGGTGGCGTCGCGGTCATGGGCCCCGGACCGCTCGGCGAAGCTCGGGCCGAGAGCGGCCATGCGCTCCACGAGCGCGGCCCGCTCCGGCGTAAGGATGTCTGTCTCTACTCCCACGAGCGAACCATTCAAGTCGCTACACGCCTCGATTGCGTCATGATGCAGCGCGAAATCGGCCTATATCGCCCACCTGGGGCCGGAGGGTCCCAACCCACGACCGCGGCTCAGGAAGGCTCGCGCCAGGCGGTTGAAGGTCTGCGGAACCTCCGAGACGGCTAGATGTCCCACTCCGTCCAGCACGACCAACTCGGCGTTCGGCAGTCCCTCGGCAAGGACACGCGAGTAGGCAGCCGGCGTCTCGGTGTCGAGTCCCCCAGCCACCACGAGCGCGGGCGAGGCGATCGAGCCCAGCCTCGCGCGCACATCGTGGGTGGGCAGGCACTCGACGGCCGCTCGCAAACCGGTCGCCGGAATCCGGGCGAAGCCCGCGACCCGCATGGCGAGGGCATCCTCGCTGAGAATGGGTCCCGCAATCGAGGTTAGGACATCTGCAGCTATATCGGCTGGGCTCAGCCCGGCGTCGAGCGGGGCGAGTCGGGCGGCGCGCCAGGCGGCGGGGTCGGTGCCGTCGAGTCCGAAGGCCGGGCTGGTGTTGGCCAGCACGAGGCGTGCGACCCGTTGCGGGTGGCGCAGCGCGGTATGCAGGGCATGCATCCCGCCGAAGGACTCGCCCACGAGATGGGCCCGCTCGACACCAGCGTTGTCCAGCAGCCGGGCCACCGAGTCGGCGATGGCGGCGAAGGTCAGAGGCGCGACGGGGACCGAGACGCCGTAGCCGGGCATGTCCCAGGCGATGCAGCGGAATTCGGTCCTCAGGCCAGCCAACTGGGGCTCCCACGAGGTGCGGGAGCCGCCCAGGCCGTGCAGGAACACAACCGGCTCCCCGTCACCCGTCTCGCGCCAGGCCAGCGGCGCATCCACGTCCGCGGCGCCTGCGTCGGCGTGACAGGCGGACGGGTTGGGCACGGTCGGAACATACACTCTCGCCCGTGGCGAACGAACCGCTCATCGGCATCACGGGTCGGACCAAGACCGCGGGCGAACTCAACATGAAGCCCGACACGTTCCGGGACCTGCACCTGGACGTGTACTACTGCGACTACGCCCGCGGGGTGATCGCCGCGGGAGGCCTGCCGGTCTTCCTGCCCGGCAGCGCGGACCCCGCCGACTACGCCGACCGCCTCGACGGGCTGCTGCTGACCGGCGGAACCGACATCGAGCCGGAGCGCTACGGCCAGGCCCCCAGCCCCGAGCTCTACACCCGCGAGCCGGAACGCGACGCCTTCGAGTTGAGCCTTCTCGACGGAGCACTCGACACCCACAAGCCGGTGCTCGGCATCTGCCGGGGAATCCAGGTGCTGAACGTCCACGGCGGGGGCACGCTGCACCAGCACGTCGCCCCCCACGCCTGCCACGACCAGCCTCCCGACTCGATCATCCACCGGGTGGACCTCACCGAGGGCTCGCTGGCCGCGTCGCTGTACGGCCCGTCGATCGAGGTCAACTCACTGCACCACCAGACCATCGACGAACTCGCCGACGGCTATGAGGTGACCGGTCGCAGCGATGACGGCGCCGTCGAGGTCATCGAGGCCCGTCACAAGCCGTGGCTGGGCGTCCAGTGGCATCCCGAGTTGATGGACTCCCGGGACCGCGACCCCGTGTTCGACTGGCTGGTGAAGGCGTCCTCGGCCTGACCGGGCCCGCGGCGACCTCCGTCAGGAGGCGGCGCGCTCCATGTGGCCGCCGTAGCCGACCGTGCCTGACACGCCGGCCGCAGAGCCGAGGCGGTGCAGAGCCGCAGTGTTGTACGACGGCGACGGGGTGTAGGCCACCGGCAGCCGCTTGACGCCGGCAATGAAGTTGGAGCGAAGGTAGTCGGGCTCGCCGTCGAGGTGGATGTCGGGCATGCGCCTGGCGATCTCCCGGAAGGTGAGGCGGATCTCCATGCGGGCCAGGCTGGCGCCCAGGCAGTAGTGGGGACCTCCCCCGCCGAAGCCGACGTGGTCGTTCGGCGTGCGCTCGATGTCGAAGCGCCACGGGTCCTCGAAGGCGCGCGGGTCGCGGTTGGCGGACACGTGGAACATGACCACCTTGTCGCCGGCGGCGATCCTGACCCCGCCGATGTCGTAGTCGGACAGGGCCTGGCGGCGGAAGCACAGCACCGGCGACGCCCAGCGCACGATCTCCTCCACCGCGGTCTCCATGTGGCGGTCGGGGTCGGCCACGAACTTCTCCCACTGGTCGGGGAAGTCGAAGAAGGCCATCATCCCCCGGGTGATCGAGTTGCGGGTGGTCTCGTTGCCGGCCACGCACAGGATCAGGAAGAACATGTCGAACTCGAGCTCGCTGAGGGCTTCGCCGTCGATGTCGGCCGACAGCAGCGTGGTGACGATGTCATCAGAAGGATTGTCGCGGCGCTCCGTCTGGAGCTGGTGGGAGTAGCCGAACAGCTCGGCCGCGGCCCGGTCGATGTCCTCGCGGCTCCTGACGAACTCCGGATCCTCGCTGCCGATCATGGCGTTGGTCCAGTCGAACACTCTGGCCCGGTCCTCGATGGGGATGCCCATCATCTCGGCGATGGCCTGAAGGGGCAGCTCGGCCGAGATGTTGCGCACGAAGTCGCAGTGGCCCTCCTCCACGACGTTGTCCAGGATGATGTCGGTGCGGTTCTGGAGGTAGTCCTCGAGCAGGGCGATCATGCGGGGGGTGAAGCCCCGGTTGACGAGCTTGCGGTAGCGGGTGTGGCGGGGCGGGTCCATGTCGATCAGCATCTGGTCGAGCGCGAATCTCGACTTCTGGCTGCGCTGGTCGGGATCGCGCATCTGCGTGCCGCTGTGGTTGGACGAGAACACGTCGGCCCGGCGGTTGACCTCCTTGAGGTGCGCCTGGCGGGTGACGGCCCAGTAGCCCATGCCCTTGTCACCCTCGTCCACCCAGTGGATGCCGGGGTCGGTCTCGCGCAGCCGGGCCAGGACCTCGTGGTGCTCCTGGCGCTGGAACATGTCGAAGTCCCACAGGTCGACATCGTCGGCTGGGCCACGTCCGGCGCCGTGGTCCACGGGACAGGCCGTCACTCGCCCCTCTGTGATCGTCATGTTCCCACCTCGCTCTCGGCGTCTCCGGACCTTGCGCCGGCCGTACATTCGGACGTCCGGCAGGCCCGTCTAGCTTCCTAGGAAGTTACCTTCCTTGGAAGATATCTTAGGCCGGAGCCTCTTGCAAACGGCCCCGGTGCTCGCCGTCAGCTGATAGGGCTGGCCGGGACCTCGGCGTGCACCGCGGACGCCTCCACCACCGGGATCTCGTGGCGCTCCAGAGGGCGCATCCTCTCCTTGCGGGCCAGGGCCTTCTCGATGTAGGGCGCCAGCTCCTCGGCCTTGGCCGCCTCGCGCTCGGGCCGGCCATCGGCGAACTCGCCCAGCACATCCGACCCGAACAGGCGCAGGCTTGCGCAGATGTCGGAGTGGCGGTTCTTGCCGCCCTGCTGCAGGAAGATCACGTGGTCGATGCCGGCGTCCTCGGCCTCCTTGAGCCAGCGGATCGCGTCGGCGGGGGTGCCGATGGTGTCGGCGTAGTCGTCGCCGGCGTCGAGCGCGGCGGCCACTGCGTCGTCGAGGGCCGAGCCCCGCTGAGCCTCGTAGCGGTCCCAGATGTCGCTGTGGCCGGGGATGGTGTGGTGCACCACGAGCTGGCGCAGCGCGTAGGCGAAGAAGTGGAACCCGTCGAAGCCCCGCCGGATGGCTTCGGCCCGCTCGGAGTGCAACGAGAAGCCGGTGACCACCGCGATGTTGGCGTTGACGCTGTGGCCGAGCGGCACGCACTCGTCGCTGCGGATGATGTCGTAGTACACGTCGGCCCAGTGGCGGGCCTCGGCCGGGTCCACGAAGGCGAAGGCCAGGGCGCCCAGACCGCGGCGGGCGGCCAGCTCTATGGTGGTGCGGTTGGTGCAGGCGATCCACATCGGCGGGTGGGGCTTCTGGGCAGGCTTGGGGATCACGTCGCGGCACGGCATGGAGAAGAACTCACCCTCGAAGCCGGGATAGGGCGACATGACCATCATGTTGGCGATCTGCTCGCCCGCCTCGAGGCTCATGGCCCGCTTCTGCTTGGCCGGGATGCCGAACCCGCCCAGTTCCAGCCGGGTGGCGCCCTCACCGATGCCGTACTCGACCCTGCCCCCCGAGATCAGGTCGAGAGTGGCGATGCACTCGGCGGTGCGGGCCGGGTGGTTGTAGGGGGGCGGCGCCTGGCGGATGCCGTGGCCGAGGCGGATGCTCTTGGTGCGGGCCGCGCAGGCCGACAGGAACACCTCGGGGGCCGAGCAGTGCGAGTACTCCTCCAGGAAGTGGTGCTCGACCGCCCAGGCCACATCGATGCCGACCTCGTCGGCCACCTCGACCTGCTCGATCGCCTCGGCCAGCAGCCGCTCCTCGGAGTCGGGGGTCCAGGGCCGGGGCATCTGCAACTCGTAGAAGACGCCGAATCGCACGGCCGGTCAACCTACCCGGCGGCCTTGCGGGGCCATGAATCGCGATTCAGAACTCGAAGCCGGCCATGCCGAAGTAGCCGCTGGCCGCGGTCTTGTCGCTGCGGTGGCGGTCCCACCGCGGGGCGTCCGCGGGCGGTTGCGGATCGTCGCCCAGCACCGTCACCCGGTGCAGCACACGGGTGCCGTCGGCGTCTTCGATGTCGTCGACGATGGAGTGCAGCGTGACTCGCTCGTCCCACAGGGCCACATCGCCGGGCGACCAGCGCCAGCGGCAGCTGAACTTGACCTGCTCCTGCCAGCGGTACAGGAAGCCCAGCAGGGCCTGGCTCTCGGGCCGGGACAGCTGCGGGACGCGGCGGCCGTGCTGCTTGTTGACGTACAGGCTGCGCCGCGCGGTGCCGGGATGGGTCCTCACCACCGGGTGCTCGGCCCGCAGCGACCCCTGCTTGCCGTCGTCGTGGATGCAGGTGAGGCCGGCCAGGAAGGCCTGCATGGGCGCCGACAGCGAGTCGTGCACCTCGTAGCAGTTGATCCACATGGTGTCGCCGCCTGCGGGCGGGCACTGCACCATGTGCAGCAGCGCCGCGATCGGCGGGTGCTCGCTGTAGGTGACGTCGGTGTGCCAGATGTCGGCCTTGGGAGTGGCCGACGTGTCGAGCACGCACACCTCGGGGGTGTTCTCGTCGACCTTGTCGATGTACGGGTGCACCTCGAGCTCGCCGAACAGCGCGCCGATGTCGCGCAGTTGCTCGACCGAGGGAGCCAGGCCCGGCAGGAAGAGCACGAGGTGCGCGTCGAGGGCATCGCGCAGCGCGGCGGCGGCCCGCTCGTCGAGGCGGTCAGGGTCGAGGCCTCGCACTTCAGCGCCCAGAGCCCCCGCCACCGGCGAGACATCGAGTTCCAAGTCGGCCGGGAGGCCATCCGACCGGGCAGGAGCGAGGGTCATGGCGGTCAGGGTACCGCCGGTGCTGCGCCCGAGCCGACGGGAGGGGGCGCTACCGTGGCGGGCAGGGCTGACCGCGGGCCGCAGCACGACGAGGGGATCTGTCACATGTCGGACCGGAGTCCATGACCGTCACCATCGGAGAACTCCTTGGAGCCAAGGGGTACGTCGTGGCCGACGGAGCCATGGGCACCCAGCTCTTCGCCGCGGGCCTCTGCGCCGGCGATCCTCCCGAGGCCTGGAACGTGGACCACGCCGAGGAAGTGCGGAGCATCCACCGGGCCTACCTCCAGGCTGGCGCCGACCTGGTGGTCACCAACAGCTTCGGCGGCACCCGGTTCCGCCTGGCCCTGCACAACCTCCAGGACCGGACAGTGGAGTTCAACGAGGCCGCGGCTCGCATAGCCCGCATCGAGGCCGACGCCGAGGCAGAGCGGACAGGCCGAGCCGTGCTGGTGGCCGGCTCGATGGGCCCGACCGGCGAGCTCCTGTTGCCGATGGGCAACATGTCGGCCGAGGCGTGCGAGGCCGCCTTCGCGGAGCAGGCCGCCGGCCTGGCTGCGGGCGGCGCGGATCTGCTGTGGATCGAGACCATGAGCGATCTCGACGAAGCGGAGGCCGCGGTGCGGGGAGCTCGCTCCGTCTGTGATCTCCCGGTGGCCGCGACCATGAGCTTCGACACCGCCGGCCGCACCATGATGGGCGTCACCGGCTCCGAGCTGGCCGAGCGGCTGGGCGGGCTGGGCCTGGCGGCCATGGGCGCCAACTGCGGCAACAACATTGGTGATACCGAAGCGGCCGTGATCGTCATGGCGACGGCGTCGACCACAACCCCGGTGATCTCCAAGCCCAACGCGGGCGTGCCGGTGTGGAGCGGCGACGCGCTGGTCTACGACGGAACTCCCGAGGTGCTGGCCGCTCACGCCCATCGGGCCCGGACCGCCGGGGTGGCCGTGATCGGCAGCTGCTGCGGCAGCACCCCGGCCCACACCGCCAAGATCGCGGCCGTCCTGCGGGGCGACGAGCCCCCGCCCGACATCGAGCTCGCGCCCCCGTCAACGACGCCGGGAACCGAGGACCGCCTAGCCCGCCGCCGAACCCGCCGCCGGAGTGGTTGAGCCAACGCGGGCTCAGTGGCGGAACTGGCGTTCTCCGGTTAGGAGCATGGCCAGGTTGCGCTCGTCGGCGGCGGCAATGACCGCAGCGTCGTTGACTGAGCCGCCGGGCTGAACCACGACGGCAGCGCCCGCGTCGGCTGCGGCGTGGATGCCGTCGGCGAACGGGTAGAAGCCGTCGCTGGCGCAGGCTCCCCCCGCGGCCCGGCCCGCAGCCTTGGCCGCGGCCAGTTGACCGGCTTCGACCCGGTTCTGCTGGCCCGCGCCGATGCCCCAGGCGGTGCCGTCGTGGGCCAGCACTACTGCGTTGGAGCTGGTGTGGGCGCACACCCGCCAGGCGAACAGAGCGTCGGCCCGCTCTGCTTCGGTGGGCTGCCGGGCGGTGACCACCTGCCAGCCGGCCGGGTCGGTGTCCAGCCGGCGGGGAGACTGCACCAGGAAGTCCCCCGAGCCGCCGAGGGATCGCAGCTCCCAGTCTGCTTCGCGGGGCGCGACCGCGGGCGCCTCCAGCAGGCGGGTGTTGGCCCGGCGGGCGGCCAGCCGCTCGATCACGCCCTCCGCGAAGCCGGGCGCGATCACCACGTCGGCTTGGGCTGCGGCGACCATGGCGACCGCGGTGGGGTCGTCGATCACGGCGTTGGTGGCCACCACTCCACCGAAGGCGCTGCGCCGGTCGCAGTCGAAGGCCCGCTCATAGGCGGTGGCCAGATCCTCGGCTACGGCTGCCCCACACGGGTTGGCGTGCTTGACGATCACCGCGGCCGGCCGGTCACCCAGATCGTGGGCCAGGCGCCAGGCCGCCGCCGCGTCCATCAGGTTCAGGTAGCTGGGCACCGGTCCCCCGTGCTGGGCCACGCCGTCGAAGAACCCGGATGCCCCCCGGGCGCGGTAGCGGGCCCCCTGCTGGTGGGGGTTCTCGCCGTAGCGCAGCGTCCCGGCCCGCTCCAGGTCCAGCCGGATCACCTCCGGCAGGGCCGTGCCGGTCTCGGTCTGCTCCGGCTTCCGGGTCTGCATGGCGGCCAGGCGGCCCGCCACGGCCTCAGCCTCGTCCAGCGAAGCCGGCTGGCTCGACGTGGCATCGAACCAGTCGGCTATCGCGCGGTCGTACGCCGCAATCTGGGCGAAGGCCTTGCGGGCCAGCAGGAGGCGGGTGTTGGCTGGCAGGCGGCCCTCTGAGCGGACCTCGTCCAGAACCGGCCCGTAGTCGGCCGGATCGACCACCACTGCCACATGGGCATGGTTCTTGGCCGCGGCCCTCACCATGGTAGGGCCGCCGATGTCGATCGTCTCGATGCCGGGCGACGCCTTGAACGGATACAGGTTCGACACCACCAGATCGATCGGATCGATGCCGTTGGCCTCCAGTTCTGCCTGATGGGCGGGGTCGTCCCGGTCGGCCAGGATCCCGCCGTGGATGCGGGGATGGAGGGTCACCACCCGGTGCCCCAGCATGACCGGCGAGCCGGTGTAGTCGGCCACGTCCACCACCGGCAGTCCCGCAGCCGCGATCACCCGGGCCGTGCCCGCGCTGGCGATCAGCTCCCAGCCCAACTCGACCAGGCCCGCGGCCAGGTCGACCACGCCGGTCTTGTCGTAGACCGCCATCAGCGCCCGACGGGTCTCATCCACGGCCCGAGCCTAAGAGGCCGAGCGGATAGGGGCGCGAATCCGGTTCATACGGGCGAGGCCGTGGCCCGAGCGGCCCGTGAGCGCAGCGAACAAGAGCGGGAATGACACCGCTGCGACGCGGCCAGCTCTCACCCACTTGCGCTCGCTCCAAGACGCCGAGCGGATAGGGGCGCGAATCCGGTTCATACGGGCGAGGCCGTGGCCCGAGCGGCCCGTGAGAGACCAAGATCGACCACGATCCCCTGGCCGGGCTCAGCCAGGGCCGCGATATCGCGGCGATCTCACCTGTCGCCGACCAGATCGACGACGATCCCCTGGCCGGGCAGTTGCGGCCACGGGGCTCGGGCGATACGGGCGTCGAGGGTCACGAGCGGCGCGTCGAGAACGGCTGCCAGGGCGACGAAAGCCGCGTCGTAGGCGGTGAGAATGTGCCTAAGCCTCCAGATCAGCGGCAGGAGCAACTCGTGCGTGTAGCGGACTGCGTCCAGGTCGGCAAGGGCGACCAAGGCCCGCTCACCGGTCCGGGCCGTGATCTGACCCGAAGCGGCGTAGCGGCGCACGACATGGGCCACTTCGACGTCGAGCAGCGCCGGCGCGTGCAGAGAGTCGGCCGACAGAATCCGATCGGCCACCTCGTCCGCTTGAGGGAGGCCGAGGAGCCACTCCACGGCCGCCGAGGAATCGAGGACGATCACCTCGCGTCGCGCTCGGCCCTGACGGCATCGACAGCCGACTCCGCTGCCGCGATGCGCTCGAAGGCGGCCACCCGCTCCACAAGCTCGCGCCGGGTCGGCTGCTGCATGGCGCGGCGCAACTCGCCGAGCGCATACTCGGACAAGGACTGGCCCTCGATCGCAGCTCGAGCCTTCAGGCGGCGGTGCAACTCGTCGGGAACGTTCCGGATCTGCAGCGAAGTCATGTGATCAGCATACTTGCATGCAGTTAGCATGACACTGGTGGCTCTGGCCGAGCCGGTGATTCACAGGGCGGCGACGATCTCCACCATCAATTCGCCGGCCTCGGTGGGATTCTGGCCCACCCGGGCCCCGGCCGAGGTCAGCGCCTCCATCTTGGCTGCGGCCGTGCCCTTGCCGCCCGACACGATGGCGCCGGCGTGGCCCATCTTCTTGCCGGGCGGCGCGGTGACCCCGGCGACGTAGGCGGCCACCGGCTTGGTCATGTGCTCGGCGATGAAGTCGGCCGCCTCCTCCTCGGCCGATCCGCCGATCTCGCCGATCATCATCACCGCTCGGGTCTCGGGATCGGCCTCGAAGGCGGCCAGGCAGTCGACGAAGGTCGTTCCGGGCACCGGGTCGCCGCCGATGCCCACGCAGGTGGTCACACCGATCCCCTGCTGCTTGAGCTCGTACAGCGCCTGATAGGTCAGCGTGCCCGAGCGGCTGACGATCCCCACCGGGCCCCCTACCTCAGCGATGTGCCCGGCCGTGATGCCGATATTGCACTTGCCGGGGCTGATGATGCCTGGACAGTTGGGGCCGAGCAGCCGCACACCCGGATGATCGCGCCGCAGCTTGTTGAACACGAACGCCTCGTCGTGGGCGGGCACCCCCTCGGTGATCACCACCACCAGCTCCATGCCGGCTTCGGCCGCCTCGAGCACCGCGCCGGGCACTCCCGGAGCGGGGATGAACACACAGCTCACGGTGGCGCCGGTGGCCGCCGCGGCGTCGGCGACGGTGGCGAAGACGGGCACGCCGTCCACATCGGTCCCGGCCTTGCGGGGGTTGGTGCCGGCCACGACCTGGGTGCCGTAGTCCCGGTTGAGCAAGCCGTAGTAGCGGCCCTGCGAGCCGGTGAGCCCCTGGTAAACGACCCGGGTGGCCTCATCGACAAAGATGCTCATGGCTGGTCCTGCCCGCCGGCGGCGCCGGCAAGCTCCACCGCCCGGCGGGCGGCGTCCAGCATCGTCGGCTCCATCATCAGGGCACCGCCCAGGTAAGGCTCCAGCAGTTCCCGGCCCTCGGCCGCGTTGGTGCCGTCGAGGCGGATCACGATGGGCGAGTCGATGTCGACCCGCCCAGTGGCCTCGATGATGCCGTTGGCGATCTCCTCACCCCGGGTGATTCCCCCGAAGATGTTGATCAGGATGGCCCGCACCGCGGGATCGTTGTTGATCACCTCCAACGCGCCGGCCATGACCTCTGCGTTGGCGCCTCCGCCGATGTCGAGGAAGTTGGCCGGCTGGCCCCCCACCTGGTTGACGACGTCCACGGTGCTCATGGCCAGGCCCGCGCCGTTGGCAATCACCCCGACCGAGCCGTCCAGGCCGACGTACTGCAGCCGCTTGGCGTGGGCGGCCTGCTCCCGCTCGTCGCGCGTCTGGGTGGCGTCGTATTGGGCGTAGTCGTCGTGGCGGAACGTGCTGTTGGCGTCCAGGGTGACCTTGGAGTCGAGCAGCACCACGTCGCCCCCGGAGGTCACGATGAGCGGGTTGACCTCGACCAGGTCGGCGTCGGCGTCCACGTAGGCGCCGTACAGGGTCACCAGCACATCGGCCACGGCGTCGGCAACGGCTCCAGGGATGCGGGCCGCGTCAACCCACTGGCGGCACTCCTGCGGTGTCAGCCCGTCCACCGGATCGATGTGGATGCGGGCGATGGCGTCGGGGTCGCGGGCGGCCACGGTCTCGATGTCCACGCCGCCCTCGGCCGACAGCATCCCCAGGTGCTTGCGGGCGGACCGGTCGAGAGTGAAGCTGGCGTAGTACTCCTCGGCGATGTCGGACGCCTGCTCGATCCAGAGACGGCGCACGATGTGACCCGAGATGTCGAGGCCCAGGATGCCGGCGGCATGGCTGCGCACGGCGTCGAGGTCGGCGGCCAGCTTCACGCCTCCGGCCTTGCCCCGCCCTCCGGTGTGGACTTGGGACTTCACCACCACGGGCAGTCCGAGCCGCTCGGCCGCGGCTGCCGCGTCGTCGGGCGAGAACGCCACTTCCCCCGTGGGCACCGGCAGCCCGTACCGGGCGAACAGTTCCTTGCCCTGATGCTCGAACAGATCCACGAGCGGCGATACTAGGCCGCGATGCCCGTTTCCAGCGGTCCTCGGCCGAACCTGCGTTCCGTCATCGTGGTGGGCCTGGCCGGAGTGGCGGTCGCGCTGGGGCTGGTCCTCGGGGTGCTGCTGCTGACCCGGGGCGGCACCGACGTGGAGATCCGCCTCGGCGACCGCGACTTCCGCGACATGGAGACCGGCCGGATCAGCGCCGAGATCGCCGATCGAGGGCCGATCCTGTTCGGTGACGTGGCCGACGGCGAACTCGACATCATCCTGCAGCACCTCGGAGACGACCCGGAGTCGGGGTGGTTGGCCTTCGAGGCCCGCCGACCCGGCCAGAGCCGGGACTGCTTCTTCGAGTGGCAGGCCGAGCAAGCTGAATTCGTCAACACCTGCGACCGCGCCGACGTCGTGGACGCGGCCGGAACAGGACTGCGCCACTTCGGCGTGGCCGTCGTGGACGGCGACGTCCGGATCGACATCAACCCAGAGGCCGAGCGGATAGACCGTGATCCGTAAGACTCTCGGAGATCCAGCGAGCGAGGCCGTGGCCCGAGCGGCCCGTGAGCGAAGCGAACAAGAGCGGGCATGACACCGCTGACTTGCCACACCGGGAGGACCCCATGGCTGATGTGAACCCCACCGACCGGATATTCCTGCGCGACGCCCAGTGCCGGGCCTTCGACGCAACCGTCGTCTCAGTCGACGACGACGGGAAGGTGGCCCTCGACGCCACCGCGTTCTACGCGACCAGCGGAGGCCAGCCCCACGACACCGGCACGCTCGGCTGGGATGGCGGCAGGGCGACGGTGACCGACGTGCGAGGCCATGACGTGGTGCGGCACACCCTCGACGGCCCGGCTCCGCCGGTGGGCACGCCGGTGCGCGGGGAGCTCGACTGGGAGCGCCGCCACGCCCTGATGCGCACCCACACCGCTCTGCACATCCTGTGCGGGGTGATCTACAACACCTGGGGCGTGTCGGTGACCGGCGGCAACATGGCCCCCCTGTCGGCCCGCATGGACTTCGAGTTCGACCCGTTGCCGGAGGGCTTCGCAGCCCAGGTCACCGAGCTGGTCAACGCCGAGATCGCCGCCGACCGCCCCATCGAGATCTCGTTCCTGCCCCGGGCCGAGGCCCTGGCCGACGACGACCTCATCCGAACCAAGGTCAACCTGATACCCGAGTCGGTGCGGGAGATCCGGGTGGTCGACATCGTCGGGCTCGACAAGCAGGCCGACGGGGGCACCCACCTGCCCTCCACCGGCGGGGTGGGCCGCTTCGAAGTGGTCAAGACCGAGTCGAAGGGCAAGGCCAACAAGCGCCTGCGAATCGCGGTCCACGACGCCTGATCTGGCGTGATGGGAGGGCTCAGATCTTCTCCAGCGGCGCCCACGACAGCAGCAGTTGCTTCTCGCCGACTGTGGCGAAGCTCACCGAGGCCTCGACGTCGTCTCCGGTCCCCTTGATGTTGATGATCACGCCCTCGCCCCATAGGGAGTGGCGTACGTCGTCTCCCACCCGAAGCCCAAGGCGTTCGGCTCCCGACTCAGCGGCCGCCTGCCTGCCCGCCTCCATGGCCCGCTCCACCATCTCATCGCGGTTGACCGCCCGCCGATCAATGGCGCGCTCGCCGCTGTCCGCCGGGTGCATGGAAGGAGTCCGGCTGCCGACGCCCGCTACTTGTCCGTCGCGCGTTTGCGACGAGCCGTAGCCCGAGGCGAAGCCCGCGCGGTAGCTGCCTCGCCGCAACCGCGGGCTGGCGACCATCTCAAGGTTCTCTTTGCGAATCTCCTTGAGGAACCTGCTCGGCGGGTTGTACTGGCGGGTTCCGTGCAGCCACCGGCTCCGGGCGTGGGTCAACGTGAGACGTGTCATTGCCCGAGTGATCCCCACGTAGGCGAGACGGCGCTCCTCCTCCATTTCCGCAGGTTCGCTCAACGCTCTGAAGTGAGGAAACACCCCGTCCTCAAGGCCGACGATGTACACGTCGCGGTATTCCAAGCCCTTGGCCGAGTGAACGGTCATCAGCGTCACGGCCGGAGCTGTTTCGTCGATGTCGTCTGTGTCCGCAACAAGCGCGACAGCCTCCAAGAACTCGTCAAGAGTCTCGTGCTCACCTGCCGAGCCGACCAGTTCTGCGAGATTCTCTAGGCGTCCGGCGGCCTCCACCGTCTCCTCGCCTCGTAGCTCGTCGAGATAGCCGGAACGCTCCAGCAACTCTTGCAGGGCCGCGGCAGGCGACGCCTCCATGGCGCCCACATCCTCGATCAGTTGAACGAAGCCACGCACTCCGGATGACGCACGCCCCGACACACCCGCCTCATCGCACAAACTGAGCGCATCGAAGAAGCTGACGCCCAACTCCGAAGTAAGCGCGTCGATCTTCTCGATAGACCTGTCACCCACCCCACGCTTGGGAACGGTAAGCGCACGCTTCGCGCTCAACTCGTCGGCAGGGTTGGCAACCACCTTGAGATACGCCATGGCGTCACGCACCTCGCGACGGTCATAGAAGCGGGTGCCGCCTACCAGCACGTAGGGAACGTTGGCAGCTACCAACTGCTCCTCAATGGCGCGGGACTGGACGTTGGTGCGGTAGAACACCGCCATCTCGTCCCAGCGCATCTGATCATCGTCATGGCGTCTGACGACCTCGCTGGCGACATAGCGGGCCTCGTCCACCTCGTCGTCCGCAAGGTACTTCACAACCTTGCAACTGTGACCTTCTTCCGATTCGAGCTCGAGCGGATACCGGCTGGCGTTATAGCTGATCACATCGTTGGCGGCCTTCAGGATGAAATCACGGGGACTGCGATAGTTCTGCTCCAACAAGACGATGCGCACATCGCTGAAGGTGCTCTCGAATTCAAGGATGTTGCGGATGTCGGCGCCACGGAAGGCGTAGATCGACTGGTTGGGATCACCGACCACGGTGACGGTGCGCCAACCGTCGTCGCTCGGCGCAGATGTGGCACTGCCGTCCTCGACGGCTCCAGCATCGCCGCCAGCTCGTGCCAACCTAAGGCACAACTCGTTCTGCACCGGGTTGGTGTCCTGGTACTCGTCGACGAACAGGTGCCTGAACCGGTTCCGCCAACGGTCAAGCACCTCTGCATGAGATCTGAAGAGTTCGACGGTGCGCTGCAGCAGGTCGTCGAAATCCATCGCAGCCGCTGTCACCAGACGCTGCTGGTAGAGCTCGAACACCCTTCCGACCCGCTCCTCGTGCGGTCTGGTCGCGCACCCGGCGAACTCAGCCGCAGTGATGTTGTTGTTCTTGGCGTTGGAGATGACGGCGTGCACCGACCGAGGCGGGTAACGCTTGGTGTCGATGTTCAGGTCGCGCATCACATACCCACATAGCCGCACCGCGTCGCTCTGGTCATAGATGGTGAACCGCTTCGGGTAGCCGACGTACTCGGCGTCGCGGCGCAGGAACTGAACGCACGCCTTATGAAACGTCGACACCCACATGCTCTCGACCACTGGCCCGACGAGCGCGCCGACCCGCTCGCGCATTTCGCCCGCGGCCTTGTTCGTGAAGGTGATAGCCAGGATCTCGAACGGCGACACGCCGTGGTGATCAATCAGGTACGCGATGCGATGTGCGATCACCCTGGTCTTGCCCGAGCCTGCTCCGGCCACCACCAGAAGCGGCCCGCCGGTGTGGGTGACCGCCTCGAACTGGGCCGGGTTGAGGCCCTCCAGAATCGCCGAATCCGCCATCAAGGCCACCCTACTGCCACCCACTGACGACGCTCGTTGCTCCCGCCGAGATAGAAGAAGCCACTCTCCAGAAGAGCGCGGTCTGCGACCACGGCACCCAGCTAGGTGGATCCGTACATTCGCGACTGTGGCAATCACGACATTGAACGAGCGCCTTCCCGACCGTTATTCCAGGCCACTGGAATAGGCGGCCGCTAGCGCTTGCCCCTACTCCAGCAAGTAGCGCATTACTGGAATAACGAATCCGCCGAGGGCATCCTCTCGCTCGCCTGCTAGATCCCCGACGAGTGGGGCTCACGTCGAGCCAAGTAATCGGTATCGTCGCGGACGTACTCGAAGCGCTGACGATCCAACCAGTGATTCCAGATCTGCCTACCCTCAACGATCAGTGGCTTGACCCGCAGGGTGCGACTAGCCCACGTCGCCGTCTCGACTCGTTTACCGGCTTGTAGTGCCACCTCAATGGCAGGAATCAGATCCGTGTCCGCCGAGACGACCACGGCCACGTCGAAGTGGTTGTCTCGCGCACCTAGAGCTATGTCGAGAGCAATCAGCACATCGATGCCCTTCTCCTCCCCTCGCCATCTGACGGGTTTGCCGAAGGACCACTCGGTTGGCCAATAGCGAAGGGGACGAACCTTGACAGTCGTCAGGGGTAGCAATCTCCATGCGTCCACTTGGCGAGCAAAGGCAGACTGAAGGTGTGGATGGCTCTTGGGCCCAGGCTGACCCCGATAGACGGTCACTGCGCACAGTTCGCGATCCGGATCGATCGCCTCACCTAGCTGCTTGAGTAGCAGTGCGAGCCGGTGGGGCCGAACATGGCCGAAGGTAGGAGGATCCCGCGAGGGATCGCCGAATGCCTGTCGGGCACAGTGGTAGACGTTCTGATAGTCGATGAACACTGCCACGCGCGTCACGAGGTCAAGCTAACCAAAATAAAGCCCCGTCATTCCCGGCACGGGCCGGGAAGACGGGGAGCAATGACAGGACGCTACCAAACCTCGCGCGCTGCGCGCAACCCAGGTTGCGGTCACTCCCATTCGATGGTGGCGGGGGGCTTCGACGTTATGTCGTAGACGACCCGGTTCACGCCGCCGACCTCGGCGATGACCCGGCTGCTCATGGCCTCCAGCACATCGTGGGGCAGCCGGGCCCAGTCGGCCGTCATGGCGTCGGAGCTGGTGACGGCCCGGATCACAACCGGGCGCCCGTAGGTGCGCTCGTCGCCCATGACGCCCACCGTGCGGATGTCGGGCAGCACCGCGAACGACTGCCAGATCTCCCGTTCCAGGCCGGCGCGGCGCAACTCCTCCCGGACGATGGCGTCGGCGTGACGAAGGGTGTCGGCCGCCTCCGGGGTCACCTCCCCGATGATGCGTACCGCCAGGCCCGGGCCGGGGAAGGGCTGGCGATGCACGATGTCATCCGGCAGCCCCAACTCGGCCCCCACCGACCGCACCTCGTCCTTGAACAGCGACCGCAGCGGCTCGACCAGCTCGAAGTCCAGGTCCTCGGGCAGTCCGCCCACGTTGTGATGGCTCTTGATGGTGGCCGAATGGGTGGTGGCGCCCGACTCGATCACGTCGGGGTACAGCGTCCCCTGCACCAGGAACCCGGCGTCGGGGGCGCGGCTGCGGGCTCGCTCGAAGGCCCGGATGAACTGCTCGCCCACCACCCTGCGCTTGGCCTCGGGCTCCGTCACTTCTTCGAGCGCGCCGAAAAACTCTGCCGCCGCGTCGACCCGCACCAACTCGATCCCGAAGTGCCGGCCGAAGGCGTCCTCCACCTGGTCGGCCTCGCTCTGGCGCAGCAGACCGGTGTCCACCAGCACGCAGGTGAGCCGGTCGCCTATGGCCCGGTGCACCAGGGCGGCGGCCACCGCGGAGTCCACACCGCCTGAGAGTCCACAGATGGCCCGACCGTCGCCGATCTGGTCGCGGATCGAGGCCACCGCGGCCTCGATGATCGAGCGCATCGACCAACTCGGCCCGGCGCGACACCCTTCGCGCAGGAAGCGTTCCAGCACGGTGCGGCCATTCGGGGTGTGTTCCACCTCCGGATGGAACTGAACCCCGTACAGGCCCCGATCGGCGTCCTCGAAGGCGGCCACCGGCGACGCCTCGGTGGCCGCGGTGACGGTGGCCCCCGGCGGCGGCTGAGCTATGGCATCGAAGTGGCTCATCCACACCGGCTGGGGCGACGGCAGGCCCGCGAGCAGGACGCCGCCATCGCCGCTCACCGTCATCTCGGCCCGGCCGTACTCGCCCCGCTCGTTCGGGCCGACCGAGCCGCCCAACTGCTCGGCGATGAGCTGGGCCCCGTAGCAGATGCCGAGTATCGGCACGCCGAGGCCGTAGACCTCGGGGTCGAGGCTGGGCGCGCCCTCGACATGCACCGAGGCCGGGCCGCCGCTGAGGATCACCCCGGCAGGCCGGCGGGCCGCGATCTCGGTCGCGGTGATCGCCGCGGGCACGATCTCGCTGAACACCTCGCACTCGCGTACCCGTCGGGCGATCAGCTGTGCGTACTGCGCTCCGAAGTCGACCACCAGAACGGTGTCGAAGGCGCCACCGTCCACAATTCCGAGCTGTATATCGCGCTTTCCTGTCATAGTGACAAGAAAGCGCGATATACAGCCGGGCCGCAGCTGGCTGGGGCAGTTTGGGTCACGGCGAGACTACGACGGCGGCGGCCCTCTGGAAGTCCTTCACATCGGTGTAGCCGCACTTGGCCATGGAAGTCCGCAGCCCGCCCATCATGTTGGTGGTGCCGTCGGGACTGAGGGCGGCTCCATGAAGGATCTCTGCGAGCGTGCCCCGAGGCTCCACATCCATGATGCGTCCCCGCGGCAGCGTCGGATGGCCCGCCGAGAGGTCCCAGTGCCGGCCCGGGCAGGGAGCGTCGGAGGCGGAGGCCAGCGGCAGGCCGACCATGGCCGCGTCCGCGCCGCACACGATCGCCTTGGCGATGTCGCCCGCGGTGCGCATCGTCCCGTCGGCGATGACATGGCAGTAGACGCCGGTCTCGTCGAGGTGGCGCATGCGGGCGGCGCGGGCGTCGGCGATGGCCGTGGCCTGGGGAGCGTCGAGGCCGAGCACGTGGCGGGTGGTGCCCACATGTCCCGACCCTGCTCCCACCAGCACACCGGCGGCGCCGGTGCGCATCAGGTGCAGGGCGGCCTGGTAGCTCACGCAGCCCCCGACGACGACCGGCGTCTGCATGCGCCGTATGAACGTCTTGAGGTTTAGCGGGTCGCCCGCCGAGGAGACGTGCTCGGCGGAGACGATCGTGCCCGCAATCACCAGCAGATTGATGTCGGCGGCGATGGCGTGGGGAGCGAGTTCCTCGGCCCGCTGGGGCCTCACCCGGCCGGCGGTTCGCACCCCGGCGGCTGCGATCTGCGAGATGCGGGCGGCCACCAGCTCGGGCTGGACAGGCCGGGCGTACAGTTCCCGCAGGCGGGCTGTGGCCGCATCCAGCGGTGCGGCGGCCAGCTCGGCGAGGTCGGCCTCGGGGTCGGTGCAACGGGTCCAGATGCCCTCCAGGTCGAGCACACCCACTCCCCCGAGCTCTCCCATCCGCACTGCGGTGGCCGGGCTGGTCACGCTGTCGGTTGCGGCGGCCAGCACCGGGATTTCGAAGCGGTAGGCGTCGATCTGCCAGGAGATGTCCACGTCCTCGAGGTCACGGGTACGCCTGCTGGGGATGATGGCGATCTCGTCGAGCCGGTAGGCGCGGCGGCCGGACTTGCCCAGCCCTATCTCGATTTCAGCCACCGCAGTGCCTCCGGTAGTGGAAGCCAGGCACTAGGAGCAAGCGCAAACAGGGGGCAGTCCCTCGCTTCGAAATGGTGTGTCTCCCGCTCTTTGTTCGCTGCGCTCACGGGCCGCTCGGGCCACGGCCTCGCCATTCCAAGCCGTTCGAGCAAGGAGAGCGTGTGGCCTACTGGCTCGGCCTCTGGCGAGCCTATCTCGCGGCCGGCCCCAGGATTGCCATCGTGAGGAGCCGGCGCAGCACCGCCGCGGTCGCCCCCCACACGGTGTCGCCGTGGAGCTCGAAGAAGGTCATCGTGCGGTCACCGCCGAAGGCTTCTCCCAGCGACCAGATCTCCTCCCGCCATGCTTCGGGGTCGGTCAGCTCAGCCAGCGGGACGTGTAGCACCTGTTCCACCTCGACCGGGTCGGGCACCAGTTCGGGGCGCCGGTCCACGGTGGCCACGAACGGGCACACCAGAGACCGGGACCCGACGGTGACGAAGCTGTCGAGCCGGCCGATCCGGGAAACGGCGGCCGAATCCAGAGCGATCTCCTCGGTCGCTTCCCGCAGTGCGGTGGTCCACAAGTCGGCGTCGCCCGGCTCGCGCCTGCCGCCGGGAAACGAGACTTCTCCCGCGTGGTGCCGTAGATGCCAGGAGCGTCGGGTGAGCACCACCCACGGCTCGCCGCAGTGCTCGTAGAGCAGCACCAGCACCGCGGAGGGCGCCGACCCCGGTGGCACCGTCGCGGGCGAGGGAACGAACCCGGGCGGGGTGTCCATCACCGCCTGCAGCACCCGTTCCAGGCTCAGGCGGCGTCGGTGCTCCGGAAGCTCGGCCCATGGCGGCGCTCCGCCCATCCGGGCATTGGCGGGACGGGGTATGTGCTGGGATCCGCCCCTGCCGGCAGGGGCCGGCGGCGGATCGAACAACGCCGCGGTCGGTGCGGTCGAGTCGGTCAGGATTCCGGCCCGTCGCCGGCCGCGGTGGCGGCCAGATCCCGGAGAAGCTCCCTTAGGCCACCGGTCTTGAGGTCGCTCATCACCCGGCCCGGCGGGGTCTCGCCCCGCTCCCACTCCTCCCAGTGGTCCAGCAGCTTGCGCGGGTCCGGGGGCGGCCGATCCATCTGAGTGAGGCTACCGGCGCCTCTCCGAGTCGAGAGTTGCGAAGGGGCCGACCCCCGCGAAGCGGCCCAGGCCGGGACCAACCGAACCGTGCGGAGCGAGGACGCGCAGGAGCCCGAGCTCATCGCTCGGGCTCCTTTGGGGGGTTCGCGGGAAGCGAACGGCTACATCATGCCGCCCATGCCTCCCATGTGGTCCATGCCGCCGCCGGGAGGACCGGGCGGGGGCTTCTCCTCGGGCTTGTCGGCCACGAGCACCTCGGTGGTGAGCATCAACCCGGCGATCGAGGCCGCGTTCTGCAGAGCAGCCCGGGTCACCTTCACCGGGTCGATCACGCCGGCCCCGATCAGGTCGACGACCTCGCCGACGACCGCGTCGAAGCCGTCCGCACCGGAGGCCGCCTCGACCTCGCGCACCACGATGGCGCCCTCATGGCCGGCGTTCTCCGCGATCAGCCGGGTCGGAGCCGACAGGGCCTCGCCGATGATGCGGGCCCCGGTGGCCTCGTCACCGTCGAGTTCGGCCGCAACTGCGGCGACCGCAGCCCGGCTGCGCAGCAGCGCAGTGCCGCCGCCGGCGACGATGCCCTCGTCGATGGCGGCCCGGGTCGCCGAGATGGCGTCCTCAATACGGTGCTTGGTCTCCTTGAGCTCCACCTCGGTGGCCGCGCCGACCTGGACCACGGCCACGCCGCCGGCCAGCTTGGCCAGCCGCTCCTGCAGCTTCTCGCGGTCCCAGTCCGAGTCGGTGTTCTCGATCTCGGCCTTGATCTGGTTGACCCGGCCTTCCACGTCGGCGGAGTCGCCGGCGCCCTCCACGATGGTGGTGTCGTCCTTGGTGATGACCACCTTGCGGGCCGAGCCCAGCAGCGAGAGGTCCACCGAGTCGAGCTTCAGGCCGACCTCCTCGGCCACGACCTGGCCGCCGGTGAGGATGGCCATGTCCTGCAGCATCGCCTTGCGGCGCTCGCCGAACCCGGGAGCCTTCACGGCCGCCGAGTTGAACGTGCCGCGGATCTTGTTGACCACCAGCGTGGCCAGCGCCTCGCCCTCGACGTCCTCGGCGATGATCAGCAGCGGCTTGCCCGTCTGCATGACCTTCTCGAGCACCGGCAACAGGTCCGAAACTGCGCTGATCTTGCCCTGATTGAGCAGCACGTAGGGCTCCTCGAGCACCGCTTCCTGGCGCTCGGGGTCGGTCACGAAGTACGGCGACAGGTAGCCCTTGTCGAACTGCATGCCCTCAACGAAGTCGAGGTCCATGCCGAACGTGTTGCTCTCCTCGACGGTGATCACACCGTCCTTGCCGACCTTGTCGAAGGCCTCGGCCAGCGTCTCGCCCACCGCGCTGTCGGCCGCGGAGATCGACGCAACCGACTGCACCTTCTCCTTGTCGGTCGACACCGGCACCGCCTGGTCGGCCAGCGAGTCCACCGCGGCGGCCACGGCCGCCTCCATGCCCCGCTTGAGGCCCATCGGACTGGCGCCGGCCGCGACGTTGCGCAGCCCCTCGCGAATCAGGGCCTGAGCCAGCACGGTGGCGGTGGTGGTGCCGTCACCGGCGATGTCGTTGGTCTTGGTGGCGACTTCCTTCACGAGCTGGGCGCCCATGTTCTCGAACTGGTCGTCGAGCTCCACCTCGCGGGCGATCGACACGCCGTCGTTGGTGATGGTCGGCGCGCCGAACTTCTTGTCCAGGACCACGTTCCGGCCCTTGGGTCCGAGGGTGACCTTCACCGCGTCGGCGAGCTTGTTCACACCCGTTTCGAGGCCCCGGCGAGCCTCTTCGTCGAACTTGAGGATCTTGGGCATCGGCGACCTCAGACGACCTTGGCCAGCACGTCGCGGGCATTGAGGATGAGCAGGTCTTCGCCGTCGACGGTGATCTCGGTGCCGCCATACTTGGAATAGACGACGGTGTCGCCCACGCCGACATCCATGGGGATGAGTTCACCGCTGTCATCGGACCGGCGACCGGGGCCGACCGCCAGTACCTCGCCCTGCTGGGGCTTCTCTTTGGCGGTGTCGGGGATGACGAGACCACTGGCCGTGGTCTCCTCGGCGTCGCCGGGCCGCACAACGATGCGATCATCGAGTGGCTGCAGATTCATGTGTCCTCCCGGACTCCTTGTTCTTGGTGTTCTTGGACTAACACGGGCGTTGGCACTCTCCCGTGGCGAGTGCCAACGATACGGCCCGACATACGGACCCGCAACGCGCGAAGACGGCGATTCAGTCCTCCGGCAGGCCCAATGAGGGGTCGGCGCCGACCGTGAGCGGGGAGGGCCCATCGGCCTGCAAACGCCACCAAGCGGCCGCGGCCACCATGGCTGCGTTGTCGGTGCACATGGCCCGGCTCGGCAGGTAGGCGGCCAGCCCGTCGGCCGCACACGCATCGAGCGTCATCTCCCGCAGCCGGCTGTTGGCCGCGACCCCGCCCGCCAGGCACAGGCCCCGGGCGTCGTGGACGGCCGCGGCCCTGCGAGCCTTGGCCACCAGCACGTCCGCCACAGCCTCCTGGAATGACGCGGCCACATCCTCGGTCGTGGAATCGGGATGGCGCCGGAGGTGGTTGATAACCGAGGTCTTCAGGCCGCTGAAGGAGAAGTTCCAGCCGTCGTGCAGCATCGCCCGGGGGAAGGCGATCGCGCCGGGGTCACCCTGCCCGCTCATCCGGTCGATCACGGGACCGCCCGGATAGCCGAGCCCCATGTAGCGAGCCACCTTGTCGAAGGCCTCGCCGGCAGCGTCATCGAGGGTTGCTCCCAGCACCCGGTAGCGCAGACGATCCTCCATCAGCACGAGCATGGTGTGGCCGCCCGACACGAGTATCACCACCACGGGCAACTCCAGGCTCGGCTCATCGAGGAAGGCCGCGTGAAGATGGGCCTCCAGGTGGTTGACGGCCACGAAGGGCACGTCCCAAACCAGCGCCAGCGCCTTGGCCGCCGACACGCCGACCAGCAGCGCCCCCACTAGACCCGGACCGGCGGTCGCCGCCACCGCGGCGATGTCCGAGTCGTCCAGAGCCGACTCCACCAGCGCCTGCGACATCACCGGCACGAACCGCTCCACGTGGGCCCGCCCGGCCACCTCGGGGACAACTCCCCCGTAGCGGGCATGCAGATCGACCTGGCTGGACACCACCGACGAGAGAACCTGCTGCCCGCCGGCTACCACCGCTACGGCCGTCTCGTCACACGAGGTCTCGATGCCGAGAATGGCGGCGTCCGGCGCGAGGGTCGGACCCGTCGGTCCCCCGATGGCACCGGCTGCGGTCACGATCCGTCCCCCGTCCATCTGGCTTTCGCGTCGGGGCGGCGGAGGTACAGCGGCTCGATCTCGTCGGGACGCACGAACTCCTCTCGCATGGCCCGGGCGTGGGCCAGCAGCACCAGGGACTCAGCCGAGGGGTGGGCGAAGCCAGGGTCGGCCAGTTCCACGCCCCGCAACCCGTCGAACATCGACGCGTAGCGCGCCGCGCCGTCTCCCACGACCACCGTCTCATCGCCGCGGGCCAGCATCTGCGACACGACGTGGTCGGGCACGCCGACCTCGGGCTCGGTCAGGCGCCGCACGCCCCCGGGGAGGCAGCCGTACCGGGCGTGGAACACCTCGCCGCGGCGGGCGTCGATCATCACCGCGATGGTGCGGCCCGTGTGGCGCAGCGGGTAGGCGACCAGATCGAGGCTGGTGACCGCGACCATCGGCACCCGCAGGGCGTGCGCCATCGTGATCGCGGTGGTCACACCCACCCGAAGCCCGGTGTAGAGCCCCGGACCGACATCGACCGCGACCGCGCCCAGGTCTCGCAGCGAGACGTCGGCGTGGACGCACGCCGCCTGAATCTGGGGGGCGAGCAGCTCGGCGTGTCGGCGCTCGCGGGTGGCCTGGACCGATGCTCGCACGCCCTCGTGGCCTCCGATGGCGCAGCCGACGCGGCCGGTCGCGGACTCGATCCCGAGTATCAGCACGGCCGAGTCCAAGGCTCGAGAGCGGCCTTCAACCGGTCGGTGCGGTGCTGCCAAGACTCACCGTGGCTGCGCAGCTCGAAGCTGCGGTCGTTGTCGCCGGAGCCGAAGCGGATCGTCACCGACAGGTGCTCGGCGGGCAGGGCGGACGCGATGGTGTCGCCCCACTCGACCAGGGTCACACCCTCGTCGAGAAGCTCGGGCAGGGCCAGATCGCTCACCTCTTCAGGATCGTCGAAGCGATATACGTCGAGGTGGTTGACCACCAGGCGGCCCTCATAGCGGTTGGCCAGAGTGAAGGTGGGGCTGGTGACCGGTGCGGTCACCCCCAGGGTGGCCGCGAAACCCTGCACGAAGGCCGTCTTGCCCGCGCCGAGGTCCCCGACGAGCACCACCACGTCGCCGGCGTCCGCCACTGCCGCAACGGCCCCGCCGAGAACTCTCGTCTCGTCGACGGTGGCCGTGCTACACGCGATCATCCGGGCCTTGGAGGACGCGCTGACAAGCGGGTGGTCTCACCCCTCAATCGTACCGACGGCGCTACCCACAGCCTTGGCCACTGCGGCCACCGCCAGGAGCCGAACATCGTCGGTAGCCGCGGGCACCTCGCCGGTGGCCGCGGTCACCACCGCATCGCCGTCGGACCGGGAGTGGGCCGGTACCAGGGCCCGGGCCAAGCCGTCGTGTCCTCCCTGGGCCACCCAGAAGCACTCGAGCTTGGTCAGCGCCGCGTTGGTGACGACGACGCCGAGGGTCGTGTTGGCAAACGGGTTCGCCCCGCCCTCCCACTGCTCGAATGTTCCGGCCGCGACCTGTTCGAGTATCTGCTGCGACTCGGGCGGCGGGCTGCCCGCCGCGTTGAGGGCCACGACCGCGCTGACGACCAACCCGTCCCGGCGCACGGTGGCGATGCCCAGCCCGCCGGGTTCTGCGTTCTCCGCGCCGAGCCACTTGGACACGGTGGCGCCGGTGCCGGCTCCGACCGAGCCCGTCTCAGATGCGGCGGTTCGATTCGTAGCCGCGTGCCGGCCGGCAGCGGCACCAGGACGGACGGCCGAGTCCCCGACGCCGAGGTCGTAGAGGGCCATGGCCACCACGATGGGCACCGGACCGTGGCGGGTGTCGAACCCCCGCCCCTCGGCCTCGAGAACCTCCATGACCCCGTCGGCTGAGGCCAACCCGAAGGCGGAGCCGCCGGTGAGCACTACTGCATCCACGCAGTCGACCAGCCGCTCGGGTGCCAGCAACGCGAAGTCGCGGGTGGCCGGGGCACCGCCGCGCACCTCGCCCGAGGCGGTGGTGCCGGGCGGGAGAACGATCACGGTGCAGCCGGTGCGGGCCACCGGATCGGTCCAATGACCGATCTCGACCCCGGGGACTAGCAGGTCGACCGGCACGTTCGAACCTACACGGCTACCCGGGGAACCCGGGCGGAGATGGAGGTCAGGACCTCGTAGGCGATGGTGCCGAGCCGTTGCGCAACCTCTGTGGCGGTGATCTCCTCTGAGCCCTGGCGGCCGATGAGAACGACCTCATCACCGACTGTGGCCTCGCCCGCGATGGCCGGATCGAGGTCGACCATCAGCTGGTCCATCGTCACCGCGCCCACGATCGGGCACCGGTGGCCGCGTACCAGCACTTCAACCCCGGCCGGGCCGCTGTCACGGCGTACGCCGTCGGCGTATCCGAGGGCGACGGTGGCAACCCGCGTTGGCTGGTCGGCCCGCCAATGACGTCCGTACGACACGGTCTCACCGGCAGCCACGGTCCGCACCGCGGTCACCCGCGACACCAATTCGAGCGCGGGCTCTAGTTCGATGGCGCCCTCAAGCTCCAGCGAGGGCGGGACGCCGTAGATGGCGATGCCGGTCCGGACCATGTCGCGGCGGGCGTCGGGATGGGCCAGCAGCCCCGCCGAGTTGGCGGCGTGCACGATGCCGGTGGGCAGGCTGTCTCGCCGCAACGCGGCCAGGGCCCTGTCGAAACGGGCCACCTGCTCTGCTGTGAACGGATCGTTGGGGACGTCCGCGATGGCGAGGTGTGTCCACACGCCTTCGAGGTGGAGCCGCTGTCCGGCCGCTCGCAGTGCTCCGGACACCGCTTCGAGTTCGGTGGGCAGCGCGCCCATCCGGTGCATGCCGGTGTCCACCTTGAGGTGGACGGCGCGGGTGGGTCCCGGTGCAGTTGCCAGCGCCTCGATCCCCGCGGCCGACGCCACTGTGAACCGGACCCGTTCCGGGCAGCTGACGGGCGCACCGGCCGCGAGCTCCGGTGCGACCTCGGACAGTAGGAGAACGGGTGCGTCACTGCCGGCCATCTCGGCGGCTTCGGCCACCTCCAGCGCCTCGGGGATCGTGGCCACGCCCAACCACGACGCACCCCCCGCGAGGGCAGCCCGGGCCGCGGTAACGGCACCGTGCCCGTAGCCATCGGCCTTGACGACCGCGCACAGACCCGCGCGGCCGGCTCGCTCGGCCAGGCGCCGGACGTTCGCCACTATGGCGGCGCTCCTAACCCTCACCAGGCGCGCCGTAAGGCCGGAGGCGCTCACGCCGCGACCACGCTCACGACAGGCTGCGTACGAACGGACCGGCCGCCGAATTGGCAGCCCTCAGCGCCCAAACCTGCCTCCACAGCTGCCAATTCCCGAGACAGCGCCGAACTCATGGGGTGACGGTCCTCAGGGCGTTCAGAAGGTCGCTGGCCACCAAGCGGGCGCCGCGGATCGCTGATGCGGCCCGCCCGTGAAGGTGCGCGGCCTCGGCGACACGGTCAACCAGACGCTCAGGACCGAAGGCGGCCATGCGTCCCGTGATCACTCCCGCGAGAACGTCGCCGGTGCCCGCGGTGGCCAAACGGGCATCCCCGCTGGCAACGATCCTGACCCGTCCACCGGCGTCGGCCACCACGGTGGGGCCGCCCTTGAGCAGCACCACGGCATCCAGTCGGGCCGCGGCTGCCCTGGCCTCCCCAATGCGGTCCGGACCGGGCCGGGCCGACATCAGCGCTTCGAACTCGCCGTCGTGCGGTGTCAGGACCACCGGTGACGGACCGCCGCGGCGCCGGTCCATCACGGCGGCAACCGCAGGGTCCCCCAGCAGGCGCAGGCCGTCGGCGTCCGCCACCGTCGGCAACCCCAGAGCGAGCGCGTCGGCGAGGCGGGCCGCAGCCTCCTGATCGGTGCCCAACCCCGGCCCGGCCGCGCACACCCTGAAGCGATCAGCGTCCACCGCCAGGGGAGGCTCGGAACGCACCATCTCGATGGGCGAAGCCACCCCCGCTTCGGCGGGTGCACTGAGATGGACCATACGGGCCCCGCTGCGCAGCGCGGCCTCGCACGCCAGGGACGCGGCGCCGCCCATGCCGGGCGAGCCGGCCACCACCAGCGCGGCGGCATGCCACTTGTGGGTGGCGCCGTCGCCCGCCGGCAAGGCCTCGACGTCGCCGTCGGTGAACAGTGCGCAGGCGTCGCCATCGTGATCGCCGACGGCTAGGCCGATGTCGGCGACGGTCGTCTCCCCGCAGGCGACTGGGCCCTCGCCGAATAGCAGGCCCGGTTTGAGCGCCGCGAATGTGACCGTTCGCCGTGCCGTCCACACCGGTCCGCCCAAGACCCCGCCGGTGAGGCCGTCGAGCCCACTCGGTACGTCGACGGCCAGCACCGGAGCGCCGGGCCGTCCCCGCTCAGGCGGTGCGTAGGGGCGGGACAGGCCCGTGCCGAAGGCCGCGTCGATGTACAAGTCGGCCGGCGGCAGCGTCGCTGGTGCATCGGCGGCGGAGAACACCTGAACCCGCACCCCTCGCCGCCGGAGCCGGTGGGCCGCGGCCCGCCCGTCGGCGCCATTATTGCCAGGACCGGCCAGCACCGCTACGCGGCGCCCGTACCGCCCGCCCATCATCTCGACCGCGGCCCGAGCCACAGCCGCTCCGGCCCGCTCGACCAGCACTTCGGTCGGCTCGGGCGCGGCCGCGTCGATCTCAGCCATCCGAGCCGGCGTTACGACCGGAATCATTCTGCCAGAGGCCGAGCGGATGGACAGCGACTGATCATGCTCTTCGTGCGACGCGGAGCGAGGCCGTGGCCCGAGCGGCCCGTGAGCGAAGCGAACAAGAGCGGGAGATACCCCATTTCGACGCGAGGGCCTTCATCGATTCTCGTTCACTGCCAGCGCGACGACGGTGGCCTGGGCGAGACGGTCGGTGTGGGACAGGGAGACGAGCCAGCGGCCGACACCGTGGTCCGCGGCGGTGGACCGGGCGTCGCCGTGCAGCACTAGCTCGGGCCGGCCGTCGGTGGCCCGGACCACCTCGATGTCGGCCATGCGCATCCCGCCGAGGCCGTAGCCGAGCGCCTTTAGGGCTGCCTCCTTGGCCGCGAACCGCGTCGCCAGCCGGGCAGCCGGATCGGCCGCCCGCTCGGCGTAGGTCCGCTCACCGGCGGTGAACAGCCGGTCGGCCACCGAGGGGCGCCGCCGGAGCACGGTACGGAACCGGTCGATGTCGACCAGATCGGTTCCGATCCCTACCACCCCGGCATCGCACAAGCCCCTGACGCCCTCGGTCACCCCATAACGATACCTAGGCACCCAGAACCCATCGCCGTCGGGCTCATGACTGGCTCTCGTCGCGAAAACCTGTCATATGGACAAGAAAGCGCGATATACAGCCGGGGGGCTAGGAGCGCCAGTGGTCGGCTAGGTCTCCGATGGGGGCCGTCAGCAGATCGACCACCGCAATCTCGGCCAGCCGGTCCTCGTCGAAGACGGGCTCGGTCTCGGTGACGGCGTCCCGCAGCTCCGAGTAGCGATTGCGGTACCCCTGCAGCACGCTTCGGGCCACCGGGGCCGGTAGGGAATCCTCGAAGCGGACGTGCAGCAGGGTGATGCCCACAGTGGCGCCCGCAGCCACCTCCGGGACGAATACGACCGTGCGCCCGTCGTGGCGGCCCCGAGCGGCCAGCACCCGGCGCTCTCCCGCCACCCGGCGCTTGCTGCCGGTCAGTGAAGGGACGGAAGCCGTACGCGAGGTGATCTGAGTCGCGATGCCGCCCTGGTCGACGACGGTGATCTTCTCCGGCCCGTCCAGCCGGTAGCGGGTGTGGCCCAGCACCTCCGCTACCGCCGGGCTGAGATCGGCCAGGGCCCGGATGGTGGAGTAGGAGAGATTGTCCCTGGGTGCGCCTGTGGCCAACACGGCCCGGATGAGCGGCGCTTCCAGCAGTGTCTGGTCCGAGCGGGAGATGCCGACGGTAACGGTCTTGGCCTGATGGCGGATGGCGTCGACCGGGCGGGTCAACTCGTCGATCCCGACGCTCAGCGCGGCCTCGAGGTCGTCGATCACCGCGGACGGAGTGCCGGCCCGGCCCAACTCGAGTTCGTACCCGTCCAGCGGGGCCAGCCCGATGGCGTAGCGCATCAGCGTGACGATGCGCACAGCCGTGGACGCCTCCAGATGCCCGTTGTAGTCGCCGCGCTGCAGACCGGCCGAGAACGCGGAGCTGCTCCGCTGCAACGTGGGGAGGGCCAGGCTCAGAACGTCCTCGGCGGTGCTGTCGGGACGGGCCGCGGCGGCCTCGATTGCCGCTCGCGCCTCCCGCAGGGGCCGGGCCCCGGCGTCGATGGACAGGGCGGCCTCGTAGCCGAAGAGGTGGCCCACCATGGTGGCGGGCAGGAAGGCCAACCGGGGATCCACCTTCGGCACCGGAAGCACCGCCGACGCACCCTCGAAGCGGGTGTCGCCGTCGTCGGCCACCACGATCGGGGCGGCCCGATGGGCGCCGAAGATGGCCACCTCCTTGGCCACGTCGTCGGCCACCGAGCCCGACAGCCCCGCCGCGCACACCAGCACGAGGGGCTCGGCCGACAGGTCGATGTGCTTCTTGTCCTCGGTCGCGTCGGCCGAGATCGACATGTAGCACAACTCCGACAGCTTGATGCGCACCTCGCGGGCGGCCACCTGGTTGGGCCCGTTGCCCACGACCGCCCAGTGGCGCCGGCCCGGGGCGAGACGGCGGGCCGCCTCGCCTATGGCATCCTGCCGCTCCAGGACCTCCTCCAGCACTGAGGGCATGGCCCGAAGCGTCTCGAGGAGACTGCGCCGGGCTGTTGCGCCCCGCTCACCGGCGACCTCGCCCGCGATGGTCACGGCCAGCAGGCAGCCCGCGGCCACCTGCGAATAGAACGCCTTGGTGGAGGCGACGCTCATCTCCACGTCGCGTCCGTCGGAGGTGTAGAGGACGCCGTCGGCCCGGTCGGTGAGATCGCTGTTGCGGCGGTTGACGACGGCCACCACCGCTCCCCCTCTGGCCCGCACCAGATCGACGGTGCGGTTGGTGTCGGTGGTGGTGCCCGACTGCGAGATCGCGACCACCAGCGTGTCCGACATGTCATCCTGCAGATGGAAGGCCGACAGCTCGGTGGCGGGCAACGCCGTCACGTCAAGGGCCGCGGCGCGGCCGGCATCGGCCAGCAGGGTCCGGAGGCATCGGGCGAAGCTCTCCCCCGCTACGGCTGCGGTCCCCTGGCCGATGGCCAGGACCTTGGACACAGACCCGTTCCGCAACCCGGACCGGACCGCCTCGGGCAGCGTCTCCGGGCCGATCGAGAGGCCCGGACCGTCCGCAGTGTCGATGATCCTGCCCCTCAGCGTCTTGCGGAACGACGCCGGCGCCTCACCGATCTCCTTCAGCAGGTAGTGGCGGTGATCACCGCGGTCGATGTCCCTGGTGGTGATGGACGCAGTCGAGATCTCGCCGGGCTCCACCGGAAGCCCCGTGCCGTCGTAGGAATGCCGGGACACGCCGTCGATCAAGCCGGCCCGGCTGCCGTCCAACTCGACGATCTGGCCCCGGCCGGTGCTGGGATTGGCCCCGCCGGCGACGGCCTCGCCGTCCATTCGAAGGTACTCGGACGTCTCCTCCACCACCCCGTAGGGCTCGCTGGCCACGATGAACGCGTCGTCGGCGAGCCCGACGTAGAGGGCCTGGCCGCTGCCTCGCAGCGCGAGTTGCAGACGATCGGGCGAGCCCGCGGTGCAGACGGCCACCGCCACCGAGCCCTCGCACTCGGCCACGGTGCGCCGGAACGCCTCACCCGACGCCAGGCCCTCGGACAGGCGGCGGCCCATCAGAGCAGGCACGGTCTTGGAGTCGGTGGTGATGGCGGGCGGTACCCGGACTCCAGCCGCGGCGAACAGCTCGGCGTAGTTGTCCACATCCCCGTTGATGGCTCCGATCACGTAGGGCGTGTTCTCCCCGAGCACCTCGCTGTTGAGCGGATGAGCGTTCGCCTCGGAGATGATGCCGATAGAGGCCCAGCGGGTGTGGGCCAGCACGAGCACGCGCGCGTCCATTGAGGCCAGAGCGGCGGCCAGCAGCCGGTCGGAGGCCACCGCGGCCCGCAGGGCGGCGGTGTTGTCGCCCAACTCGCCGATCTCGGCCGCCGTCTTGTGGACGATGCTGAGCACGCCGTCAACGAGGCGAACCGAACCCGAGCCGAACGACGAGTCGTGGCCGCGGCTCTCCAAGGCCTCGGTCACCACGGGATCGTCGCGATCGAGTCCGTGGCCGCTGACCAGGAGATGCAGCCCGGCCGAGTCGCGCCCGCGCACCTCGAGCCGGTCCAGGGCAGTCATCGCCTGATGGATGGACAGGTATGCCTCGACCGCGGCCGGCGCCGAACCGGCGGTCAGCTGCACTCCGGCCAGGAGCTTCGAGACGGCGAGCGAGGCTCCCAGCCGGTCCCGCCCGAGAGCCCACAGGCCGTCACGGACTCGCACCAACTGCTCGTTGAGGTGCTCCAGCTCGGCCGGATCAAGCGACATGTCGGCATCGAGTTGAGCCTCCAGGGCAGCCACCGAAGTCGTTGCCGCGTCGATGAGGGCCCGGAGAGTGTCGGCCACCTCCGGCGACTGGAGCAGGAGCTGCAATCCGGCCACTCCGCCCAGGAGTTCGTTGGCTGCATGCAGCCGCTCGGCCGCGGACTCCAGCTCCTGGGCTTCCGGATGCTTGCCGGCGGCTGAGTCGGCATCGGCGAGAGCGACGGAGGCCGCCTCGACCATGCCTATGACATGGGCGGCGTCGGGAGCCGGCCGCGTCGACGGGCGGCGCATGATGGCGACTATCCCGCACATGTCAGGCCAGAGCCTCCGCGACGCTCGCAGCGACTAGCTCGGCCTCGGCCCTGGCCGTCTGCAGGTCGGCCGCCTCCACCATCACCCGCACCAGTGGCTCGGTGCCCGAGGGGCGCACCAGCACCCGGCCGGAGTCTCCGAGGCGCGACGCGGCGTCGGCCGCTATCGGACCCAGAGCGGCGTCGAGGTCGGCGGACCGGGCCGCCGCCGGCAGCGGCACCCCCAGCAGCACCTGCGGCATACGGGTCACAGCCGCGGCGGCCAGGTCGCGCAGGCTGCGCCCGGATCGCTTGACTACGTCCAGCAACTGCACCGCGGTGAGCAGGCCGTCACCGGTGGTGGCCAGGTCGCGGAAGATCAGGTGTCCGGACTGCTCTCCACCGAGCACCAGGCCCCCATCCTCCAACGCACTCAACACATGGCGATCGCCGACCGGCGTCTCGACCACGCCGATGCCGTGCGCGGCCATGGACCGGCGCAGTCCCAGGTTGGCCATCACCGTTGTCACCACGGCTCCTCCGACCAGCCGTCCGCGCCCGGCTCGATCGAGAGCGCACACCGCCAGGATCTGATCCCCATCGATGAGGTCTCCGCAATGGTCGACAGCCAGCACGCGGTCGGCGTCGCCGTCGAAGGCAAGGCCGGCGTCGGCGCCGGACGTCACAACCGCGGCTTGCAGGCTCTCGGGGTGCAGCGATCCACAGCCATCATTGATGTTGTGGCCGTCGGGATCAGCGTGGATCGTCTCCACATCGGCGCCCAGGCCGCGCAGGCACTCGGGAGCGCAGCGGTACGCGGCTCCATTGGCCGCGTCGACCACGATGCGCAGGCCCGCCAGGTCGCGTCCGTCGAGGCTCGCGGCCACGGCCCGGATGTAGCGGCGGAGGGCCAGATCCCTCCCGGCGTCCCCCGGCGCGCCGGACGGCGCGCCGCCGGGCAGAGCGTCTCGCGGTCCGGCCGTGTCGAGGTCCTCTCCAGAACCCACCGTGCTCGGGCCAGGCAGGCCGACGAGCAGCTCACCGAGGCACCGCTCTATCTCGTGTTGGGCCTCGTCACTGAGTTTGCGACCGCCGGGCGCGAACAGTTTCACGCCATTGTCGTGCCACGGATTGTGCGACGCCGAGACCACCGCTCCCGGGACTTGCTCCTCGTCGCACCAGCGGGCCACCGCCGGGGTGGGCACCACGCCCAGGTCGACGGCCGACCCTCCGGCCCGCTGCACGCCCCGGCGCAGGGCTTCGACGAGGTCCGGGCCCGAAGCCCGGGTGTCGCGACCCACCGCGAACCTCTCGGCCCCCAGGACCTCGGCCGCGGCCCGGCCCAGCGCCTCGACGAACTCTGGGGTCAGCTCGCGGCGAGCGTCGCCGCGCACCCCGTCGGTGCCGAAGGTCAGGGCCATCGCCGCTCCGCCCGGGACCGGCATCACGGCGGCGCGGGGCGCGCTCGCAGAAGCTCCGATCGGCGTTCCGCGGTCAGCGCTTGCTGTACTGCGGCGCCTTGCGTGCCTTCTTGAGGCCGTACTTCTTCGCTTCCTTCTTGCGGGGGTCGCGAGTGAGGTACCCGCCCTTCTTGAGCGTGTCGCGCAACTCGGGCTCCACCTCGACAAGCCCTCGGGAGATGCCCAGGCGGAGCGCACCGGCCTGCCCGCTGGATCCGCCGCCGTGGATAGTGGCCTCCACGTCGTAGCGACCCTCGGTGGCGGTGGCCGTCATGGGCTCGATTATGTGCATCTGGTGGGCGCGCGACGGGAAGTAGTCCTCCGCGGTACGGCCGTTGATCGTGATGGTCCCGGCCCCCGTCCGCAGCCGGACCCGGGCCACGGATCGCTTGCGGCGTCCGGTTGCTTGCACGAGCGGAGCAGTCATCGTGACATCACCTCGATCGTCGGAAGGCGTCTCATCGAGCCCGGGCGTGCTCGATCACGTAGGGCTGGGGCTTCTGGGCGGAGTGGGGGTGGGTGGGGCCGGCGTAGACCTTCAGCTTGCGGATCTGGGCCCGCCCCAGCCTCGTCTTGGGCAGCATGCCCCGGATCGTGTCCCGCACGGCCTCATCGGGACGGCGGGCCAACTTGGAGCCGTAGGTCTCGGTGCGCAGACCCCCGGGATAGCCGGAGTGGCGGTAGACCAGCTTGGAGTCGGCCTTGCCCGCAGTCAGCACAATCTTGTCGGCGTTGACGATCACCACATGGTCGCCCGTGTCGATGTGAGGAGCGAAAGTGGGCTTGTGCTTGCCCCGCAGCAGGGTCGCGACCTCCGTGGCGAGCCGTCCGAGGACCATGCCCTCGGCGTCGACGAGGTGCCAGCTGCGCTCGATCTCAGCGGCTTTGGGGCTGTAGGTCGCCACGTTCGCTCCCGTCGGTTCCTTCGCTCGGCTAGGGCCCGCGCCGTCAGTACGGGCCGTCGCACAGACCGGCATCTCAGGCTAGGACCGAGCCCGGCAAACGACAATCCCCTGCCCCTGCTAGAGGGACTCCAACCCCTCCGTGTTCCGATCGTAGAGGGCGGCCCAGAGCATCAGGCCACCAGGGGGAGCGGGAGAGGGCGCCGCGGTGCGGTCGCGGGCCGCGATGATCGCGCCCACGTCGGAGGGCTTGTGCCGGCCGAGGCCCACCGACACCAGCAGGGCCACCAGCGAGCGCACCATCTGGTGGCAGAAGGAACTGGCCTCGATCTCGAATACCGCGACGTCGCCCTCGATCCACCACACGACCCGCCGCACGGTGCGCACCATCGACTGGTCGGGATGCGAGGGATTGCGGCGGCAGAAGGAGCTGAAGTCGTGGTCGCCCAGCAGCCGGTCGGCCGCCGTGCGCATGGCCCGCAGATCCAGCGGATGCTCGACATGCCAGCACAGGCCCCCCGCCAGCGGATTGGGAATGGGAGAGTTGAGTATCCGGTACCGGTACACGCGGCCGGTGCAGGAGTGCCGGGCGTCGAAGTCGGGGGGAGCGACACTGGCCCGCGACGCCGCGATGTATGGACCGCACATGCGGTTGACGGCTCGCACCAGCCGGACCGGATCGGCCCGCTCCACATCGGCGTCGAAGGAGATCACCTGGGCCCGGGCGTGCACGCCGCGATCGGTGCGCCCCGCACAGACGAGGTCGACGGGATGGCCCAGCACGCGGCTGAGGGCGTCACCGAGGGCCCCGGCAACCGTGGGCACCCCCTCGTTGCGGGCGAACCCGTGATAGTGCGAGCCGTCGTACGCCACGGTCATCCGCATCCGGACGACCCCGACCGGCTTCTTGCTACCGGACAATCAGAGGCTCCGTGCAGCCATGTCAGCGCCTCGTGGCGAAGCCGCGCATTCCCCGCTCTTGTTCGCTGCGCTCACGGGCCGCTCGGGCCACGGCCTCGCTAGGCGCCTAGCGAAGATCCTCACGGGTACTACCTATCCGCTCGGCCTCTCTCAGACGAGTTCGATGCGGGCCATGGGGGCGTTGTCGCCGTGGCGGGGCCCGAGCTTGACGATGCGCGTGTAGCCGCCGGGACGATCAACGTAACGGGGGCCGATCTCGTCGAAGAGCTTGGACGCCATCTCCCGGTCGCCCAGGAACTTCACCACCTGCCGGTGGTTGTGCACGCCGCCGTGGCGAGCCTTGGTGATCATCTTCTCGGCAATGGGGCGCACCGCCTTGGCCTTGGCCTCGGTGGTGGTGATGCCCTCCGCCGCGATCAGCGACGCCACGAGGTTCGCCATCATCAGCTTCTGATGACGGCTGCTGCCCCCGAAGCGGCGGCCTTTGCGGGGACGGCCCGGCACTTCAGCCTCCGCTCCCTCGCAGCGACAGGCCGCGCTCGTCGAGCTTGGCGATGACCTCGTCGAGGCTCTTCTCGCCGAAGTTCGTGATGGCCAGCAGATCGTCGGGGGTCCGCTCCAGCAACTCGTTCAGCGTGTTGATCTGGGCCCGCTTGAGGCAGTTGCGGGGACGTTCGGTCAACTCGAGGTCGTCCACCATGAGCTCGGCCTCGATGTCGGGCTGCGTAGGGGACACGATCTCGCCCAGCTCCAAGCCCCGCGGTTCATCGCTCATCTCCTCGATCAGCTGGATGAGGCTGCGCAGCGTGGCACCGGCGGAGGCCACCGCGTCGGTCGGGGAGATCGACCCGTCGGTCTCCACTTCGAGCACCAGCCGGTCGTAGTCGGTGGACTGTTCGACCCGGGTGGCCTCCACGTTGAAGGCGACCCGCCGTACCGGGGAGTAGATCGAATCGACAGGAATCACGCCGATGGCTGCTGTCAGCTCCTTGTTCTCCTCAGCGGACACATAGCCGCGGCCCCGGGCCACGGTGATGTCGACCGCCAGCCGGCCGGCGTGGTTCAGCGTCGCGATCGGAGCCTCCGGGTTGAGGATCTCCACGTCGGGATGGCGCTGGATATCGCTCGCGGTGACGTCGGCCGGGCCGCGCATGTCGAGCCGCAGCGTGACCGGCTCCTCACACAGCACCACCAGCACCAGGTCCTTGAGGTTCAGGATGATGTCGGTGACATCCTCGGCCACACCCGAGATGGTGGCGAACTCGTGCAACGCGCTGTCGAAACGGACCTGGGTGACGGCCGCTCCCGGGATGGATGACAGCAGCGTGCGCCGCAGCGAGTTGCCGAGCGTATGGCCGAAGCCGGGCTCGAGGGGGCCGATCGCGAACTGCTGCCGGTTGCCGTCGGTCGACTCGAGCACTTCGACGGTCGGGCGCTGCATTACAAGCATGGGGACTCCTCGACTCTCCTGCGTCAATCAGGGTTCGGTGACTTGGAGTAGAACTCGGTTGACAAGAAATGGGTTACTTGGAGTACAGCTCGACGATGAGCTGCTCACGGATCGGCACGTCGATCTGCTCCCGTATGGGCAGCTCGCGCACCGTGGCGGTGAAGTTGTCCTCGCCGCGGTCGATCCATGCGGGCGGGGTGCGGTCGAGCACGTCAACGTTCCACTGGACGGTGGCCGAGTTGCGGATCTTGTCCCGCAAGTCGACGACATCGCCCTTGCGCAGCCGGTAGCTGGGAATGGTCACTCGGGATCCGTTCACGTTGACATGGCCGTGGTTGACCAGCTGGCGGGCCTGGGGACGGGTGGCCCCCCAGCCCATGCGGTAGATGAAGTTGTCGAGGCGCAGCTCCAGGAACCGCAGCATGTTCTCGCCGGTGACCCCCTGGCGGCGGCTGGCCTCGGCGAACAGGTTGCGGAACTGGCGCTCCGTCAGCCCGTAGGTGTGGCGGGCCTTCTGCTTCTCCTGCATCTGCACCAGGAACTCCGACGCGGTGCTGCGCCGCCGCGAGCGGCCCCGGTCACCCGGCGGGTAGGGCCGCCGGTCGAGGGCGATCGCCTCTCCCTTGGTGCCCCAGATGTTGGTGTTGAGCCGGCGCGACACCCGCGCCTTGGGTCCGGTATATCGCGACACTTCAGACCCTTCTGCGCTTGGGCTGGCGGCAACCGTTGTGGGGGACGGGCGTGACGTCGGTGATGCCGGTCACGTCGATGCCGATGTTCTGGATGGACCGGATGGCGGTCTCGCGGCCCGACCCGGGGCCCTTGACCTGCACGTCGACCTTGCGCAGGCCGTGCTCCATCGCTTTGCGAGCGGCCTGCTCGGCCGCCATCTGCGCCGCGAACGGCGTGGACTTGCGCGAACCCTTGAAGCCGACGTTGCCCGCCGACGCCCACGAGATCACGTTGCCCTGGAGGTCGGTGATGGTGATGATCGTATTGTTGAACGAGCTCTTTATGTGAGCCACGCCGTGGGTCACGTTCTTGCGTTCGCGCTTGCGCGTCCGCCTTTTGTCCGAGGATGGTTTCGCCATAGCGCCGGTTGCCTACTTCTTGACCTTCTTCTTGCCGGCCACGGTCCGCTTCGGGCCCTTTCGGGTGCGGGCATTGGTATGGGTCCGCTGACCCCGCACGGGAAGGCCGCGGCGGTGGCGCAGGCCCTGATAGCAACCGATCTCCATCTTCCGCTTGATGTCCTGGGACACCTCGCGCCGCAGGTCGCCCTCAACCCGCACGTTGCTGTCGATGAAGCCCCGGAGCCTCGCCACCTCGTCGTCGGTGAGGTTGCGCACCCTGGTGTCGGGGTTGATCTCGGCGATCTCGCAGATCTGCTGGGCGGTGCTCCGGCCGATCCCGAAGATGTACGTGAGTGAGACTTCCACCCGCTTCTCGCGGGGGATGTCGACGCCGGAGATGCGGGCCATCTCAGCGGAGCCTCTCGAATGCGGGAACGCGGATCATCTCAGCGGAGCCTCTCGAATGCGGGAACGCGGATCATCTCAGCCCTGCCTCTGCTTGTGTCTAGCGTTGTCGCAGATCACCATGACGCGCCCGCGCCGGCGGATGACCTTGCAGCGGTCGCAGATCTTCTTGACGCTGGGTCGGACCTTCATCGGTGGTTGATGCTCACTTGTAGCGGTAGGTGATTCGGCCCCTCTGGAGGTCGTACGGCGTCACCTCGACCTGGACACGATCCCCGGGGAGTATCCGGATGTAGTGCATCCGCATCTTGCCCGAGATGTGGGCCAGCACGAAGTGGCCGTTCTCGAGCTCTACGCGGAACATCGCGTTGGGAAGGGACTCCGTGACGGTTCCCTCCAATACGATCGCGTCCTCTTTCGGTTTCGGCAGTGTCTGTCCTCCTGCGGGATGAGCCCCGGTCGGCGCGCGTCGGCCCCGGCCCAAGGCCGAAGTGCAACGCTATCTGCGCCCGACCGGCCATCCAACCCTCCAAACCTGCGCGCCGGGGCGAATCAGGCACGGGTGCGCTCGATGGCGGCCACCACCCGCTCGAAGACCTCGTCGGGCGGGCCGACACCGTCGACGGTGGCCAGCAGCCCGCGTGCCTCGAACCAGTCGCGCAACGGCGCGGTCTGCTCCTCGTAGAGCTCCAGGCGGCGCTGGATCGCCTCGAGGGTGTCGTCGGAACGGCCCCGATCCAGCATCCGGGCCGTGACCTCGGATATGGGCACGTCGATGTTCACGGCCACGTCGAGACGATGGCCCAGGTCGTCCAGGATGGCCTCCAGCGCGTCGGCCTGATCGGCGGTGCGCGGGTAGCCGTCGAGCAGCACGCCTGCCTGCTCCATGTCGTCGCGGGCGAGGCGGTCCCGCACGATCCCGTTCATGATGTCGTCGCCTACCAGCCCGCCGGAGTCCATGATCGTCTTGGCCTGGCGGCCCAGTTCGGTACCGGCCGCCACCGCGGCCCGCAGGGCGTCGCCGGTCGACAGATGCACGCACCCGAACCTCTCGGTGAGGCGCTCCGACTGGGTGCCCTTGCCCGAGCCCTGCCGGCCCAGGATCACCATTCGCAGAGGAGCCATCGAGCCGCTATTTGAGGAAGCCCTCGTAGTTTCTCATCATGAGCTGGCTGTCGATCTGCTTCATGGTCTCGAGGGCCACGCCGGTGGCGATCAGCAGCGATATGCCCCCGTACAGCAGCCCGCTGGCACCGCCTCCCGCGCCCGGGCCCAGGTCGCTGTCGAGAAACACCGCGTAGAGGATGGAGGGGACCAGAGCCACCGCGGCGATGAACAGCGATCCGGGAAGGGTGATGCGCGACAGGATCTTGGCCAGGTAGCGCTCGGTCTGGGCGCCGGGGCGGATCCCCGGGATGAACCCGCCCTGCTTGCGGATGGTGTCGGCCTGCTTCACCGGGTCGAAGGTGATGGCCGTGTAGAAGTACGCGAACCCGATGATCATCAGGCCGAAGAAGAACAGGTAGACGGGGCTGGTCGGGTAGGTGAGGTGGTCGTTCACGAAGCTCTGGATCGACCCGCCGATGCCGCCTTCGGGCATGGCCGCACCGATGAGCGTGGGCAGGTACAGCACGGAGCTGGCGAAGATGATGGGGATCACGCCCGACTGGTTGACCTTGAGCGGGATGTAGGTGCTCTGGCCTCCGTACATGCGCCGCCCCACCACGCGCTTGGCGAACTGCACGGGTATGCGGCGCTGACCCTGCTCCACGAAGACGATGCACACCAGCAGGATCACCGCCACCGCAATGAAGCCGATCAGGGCATCGACGCCGTTGTTGGCGTTGACCGCGGTGAGCTGGGCCGGCAGCGTCGACACGACGCTGGTGAAGATCAGCAGCGACATGCCGTTGCCGATGCCGCGCTGGGTGATCAACTCCCCCATCCACATCAACAGGGCGGTGCCCGTGGTGAGGGTCAGGACCACCACGAACACGGCCCACACGGTGAAGTTGGGCAGCAGGTCGATCCCTCCCACCAGGGCGCCGCTGTGGAACAGGAACGCGAAGCTGGTCGACTGGAGCAGGGCTATGCCGACGGTGAGATAGCGAGTCCACTGGGTGATCTTGCGCTGGCCCACCGCGCCCTGCTGCTGCCACTGCTCGATGCGGGGGATCACCACGCCCAGGATCTGCATGATGATCGATGCCGTGATGTAGGGCATGATCCCCAGCGCGAATATGGCGAACTGGGTGAGCGCGCCACCCGAGAACAGCTGAACGAATCCGAGGATCCCGCCCGAGGTGTTGGCCTGGTCCCGCATCAACTGGACTGCGTCGGTGTCCACGTAGGGCGCGGGAATGAATGCTCCGAGGCGGTAGATGCCGAGGATGAACAGCGTGAAGAGGATCTTGTTGCGCAGGTCCGGGATGCGGAACATGTTCATGACGCGGTTCAGCACGGTCGCCTCCCGGAGTTCGTCGGGTGCGCAGCAGTCCTCATGCCACAGCCGTCAGCGGTTGGTGTGCTGGTTGTAGCTGCCGTGAGGTGGCCGGCGGTCGCCCCACGGCTTGGGGAGGATCTCGACGCTGCCGCCGGATGCGGCGATGGCCTCGGCCGCGGAGGCCGACACGGCGTGAGCCTTCACTCGCACCGCACGGTTGAGCTCGCCCCGACCCAGCACTTTCACCAGCGCCTTCTTGCCGACCAGGCCCCGCTCGCGCAGGGTCTCCGGCGAGATCTCGTCCAGGCCGGTGGCTTCGATGGTGTCGAGGTTGACGGGCTGGTACTCGACCCGGAACGGGTTGGTGAACCCCCGCCACTTGGGGACCCGGCGGAGCAGCGGCATCTGACCGCCCTCGAAGCCGACGGGCACCTTGCTGCGGGCCTTCTGACCCTTCATGCCGCGGCCCGCGGTCTTGCCGCCGCGGCCGGCGATGCCCCGCGCCACCCGCCTGGGCCTCTTGCGTGACCCTGGGGCGGACCGCAGATCGTGCAGCTTCGTCTGCTCTGTCATCCGTCCACCTCCTCCACGGACACCAGGTGCGGAACCCGTAGGATCATGCCGCGAATCTCGGGACGGTCGGGCAATGTGTTGCTCCGGCCGATCCGTCCCAGGCCGAGGGCTCGAAGCGTACCCCGCTGCTTGGGCTTCGACCCGATGGCGGAGCGAACCTGAGTCACCCGGAGAGCCATCACTCGTCCTCCGCCTCATCGACGCGCTGGGCTGCCGCGGCCCGGTCCATGCGGGTCGCCTGGTATGCGTCCCACAGGCCCTTGGGCAGGAAGTCCTCCGGGTCCAGGCCCCGCAGGCGAGCCACCTCGTCGGGTCGGCGCAGCGACTGCAGCCCGCTGATCGTGGCCCGGGCAACGTTGATGTGGTTGGGCGAGCCGAGCGACTTGCACAGCACGTCGCCGATGCCCGCCTCCTCCAGAATGGCCCGAGCCGCGCCGCCGGCGATCACACCGGTACCGGGAGCGGCCGGCTTGAGCAGCACCCGGCCCGCGCCGGTCGTGCCGATCACCGGATGCATGATCGTGTTGCCCGCCATCGGCACCTCGAAGACGTTGCGCCTGGCCTCCTCAGTGCCCTTCTGAATCGCCAGAGGCACCTCCTTCGCCTTGCCGTAGCCGAGGCCGACCCGGCCCGCGCCGTCGCCGATCACCACCAGGGCAGTGAACGAGAACCGGCGCCCGCCCTTGACCACCTTGGCGACCCGGTTGATATTGATCACGCGCGACTCCCGCAGCGGCGGACCACCCGTGCGCTCCTCACTCATAGTGACACCAATCCTGGAAGGGGCAGTTGCTCTTCACTCATCCGGTCAGAACTCCAATCCAGCCGCCCGAGCCGCGTTGGCGAGCTCGGCCACCCTGCCGTGGTACTTGTAGCCGCCCCGGTCGAACACCACCGCGGTGATTCCCGCGTCCAGGGCCCGCTGCGCGATCAGCGTGCCCACGGCGCGAGCCGCGGCCACATTGCCTCCCGGCGCCGAACGAAGGGCAGCTTCCAGGGTGGACGCCGACGCCACGGTGACGCCGGTGAGGTCGTCGATGAGCTGGACGGAGATGTGGCGGCTCGAGCGGAACACCGACAGCCGGGGCCGTTGCGCCGTTCCCTGCACCTTCTTGCGGACGCGCCGGTGACGGCGGATGCGTCCCTCCCGGCGCCTCCGGGCTTGATCAACCATGACTACCAACCGTCGCTTTCAGCCATCGCTGCCAACCATGACTACTTCGCCTCATGACTGCGTGCTGCCGCCTCATGACTACTTCGCCGCCTTGCCGGCCTTGCGCTTGACCCGCTCGTCCGCATAGCGGATTCCCTTGCCCTTGTAGGGCTCGGGCGGGCGCCACTTCCTGATGTCGGCTGCCACCTGGCCGACGAGCTGCTTGTCGATGCCCTTGACGAGGATCTGGGTGCGCTGCGGGACCTCGAACTCCACGCCGTCGGGCGCGGCGATCTTCACGGTGTGGCTGAAGCCCAGCGCCAGCTCCAGCGAGGTCGTAGTGGACTCGGCCACCCTGTAGCCCACGCCCTGGATGCGCAGCTCCTTGCTGAAGCCCTCGCTCACACCGGTGACCATGTTCTGCACCAGGCTCCGGGTGAGCCCGTGCAACGACCTGCTCTGCGCGGTGTCGTCGGGACGCTCGACGTGCAGGATGCCGTCGTCGGCCCGCACGCTGATCTCACCGGGAAGATCCCGGCGCAGCGTGCCCTTGGCGCCCGTCACGACGACGGTGCGGCCCTCGACGGCCACGTCCACACCGCTGGGGACCGTGATCGGGGAGTTCCCTACGCGACTCATGTCACCACACGTAGCAGAGGATCTCGCCGCCCATGCGGTTCCTCCTCGCCTCTCGATCGCTCATCAGACCCCTGTTGGTGGACACCACCGCCACCCCGAGCCCGCCCTGGACCCGGGGAATCTCGTCCCGCTTCCGGTAGATGCGCAGCCCCGGCTTGGAGATGCGCCGCAGCCCCCGGATGACGCGGTCGCGCTCGGGCGAGTACTTCATCTCGATGGTGAGGGTCTTGCCCGGTCGGGGCGTGTTGTCCCTCTCGGCGTAGGACGCGATGTAGCCCTCCCGCCTCAGCACCTCGGCCAGGGCCAGCTTGCGCTTCGACGACGGCATCGAGACCTCGTCGTGCATGGCCACATTGGCGTTGCGGATGCGGGTCAGCATGTCTGCGATCGGATCGGTCATCGTCATCGGCAAGTCACCTCACCAGCTCGCCTTCTTCACGCCGGGCAACTCCCCAGCGTGGGCCAGGTCGCGCAGGCAGATGCGACACAGGCTGAACTTCCTGTACACGGAGCGGGGCCGGCCGCAGACACGGCACCGCGTGTAAGCCCGCACCTTGAACTTGGGGGTGCGCTGCTGCTTCTCTCTCAGAGCCTTCTTGGCCATCGCTCATTGCCCCTCTCGCCGGAACGGAAACCCGAACGCCTCAAGGAGCGCCCGGCCCTCGGTGTCCGACTTGGCCGTGGTGACGATCGTGATGTCCATCCCCCGGGTGGCGTCGACCGTGTCGTAGTCGATCTCCGGGAAGATGAGCTGTTCGGTGATCCCGAACGTGTAGTTGCCGCTGCCGTCGAAGGACCGCAGCGACAGTCCGCGGAAGTCGCGGATGCGAGGGATGGCCAGCGTGATGAGCCGGTCGAAGAACTCGTACATGCGGTCGCCGCGCAGGGTGACCTTGCATCCGATGGCCATGCCGGCCCGCAGCTTGAAGCTGGCCAGGGACCGCTTGGCCCGGGTGATGACCGGCTTCTGGCCCGAGATCACGGCGAGGTCGGCCAGCGCGCCCTCCAGCAGCTTCGCCTGGGTGATGGCTCCGCCGACGCCCATGTTGACCACGATCTTGGTGAGCTTGGGGACCATCATCACGTTGGACAGACCCAACTGCTCGACCAGCGCGGGCTTGATCTCGGTGTCGAACGCGGTGCGCAGCCGGGGCCGGTAGTCGGTCGCAGTGCTCACAGGTCGGCCCCCGTGCGGCGGCAGATGCGGACCTTGGCGCCCTCGGGCGTGAACCGGTAGCCCGCCCGGGTCGGCTTGCCGTCGGTCGGGCTCACCAGGGCGACGTTGGAGGCGTCGATGGGCATCGCCTTGTCGATGATGCCTCCCTGCTGGATGTTGCGGGTGGGCGCCTGGTGCCGCTTGGCGACGTTGACGCCTTCGACGATCACCTTGCCTGCGGCGGGTATGACCCGCTCGACTGTGCCCTCCACGCCGGCGTCCTTGCCGGACAGCACCACGACCCGGTCGCCCTTGACGATCTTCATGGAGCGCCGTGGCGGGCGGGAGCCCTTTGAGCGTCCGGCCATCTACAGCACCTCCGGCGCCAGCGAGACGATGCGCATGCTTCTGGCCATCTACAGCACCTCCGGCGCCAATGAGACGATGCGCATGAACTGCTTGTCGCGGAGCTCGCGGCCGACCGGCCCGAAGATGCGGGTGCCGCGGGGCTGGTCCTGCTCGTTGATCAGGACCGCGGCGTTCTCGTCGAAACGGATGTAGCTGCCGTCGCCCCGCCGCTTCTCCTTGCGGGTACGCACCACTACACAGCGGACGAGGTCGCCCTTGCGGACCTGCGCGCCGGGGATGGCGTCCTTGACGGTGGCCACGAACACGTCACCCACGGAGGCATAGCGGCGCCTGGAGCCGCCGAGCACCTTGATGCACAGCACCTCCTTGGCGCCGGAGTTGTCGGCGACCCGCAAGCGGGATTCCTGCTGGATCACTTGGCCCGCTCCAGGATCTCCACGAGGCGCCAGCGCTTGGTCTTCGACAGCGGTCGGGTCTCGGCCACCCGCACCAGGTCGCCCACGCCCAGTTCGTTCTCGGCGTCGTGGACGGTGAGGCGGGTCGTGCGCTGGACCGTCTTGTCGTAGCGCGGGTGACGCACCCGCTCGGTGGCCTCGACGATCGCGGTCTTGTCCATGCGGTCGGAGACCACGACACCCTCGCGCACCTTGCGACGGTTGCTCCGCGGCTCTGGGTTCTCAGCCATCGTCAACTCCTTGGGCTGCGGCCATCTCCGCCTCGGCGGCCGTTATCTCGCGGGCCCGCAACTCGGTGAGCAGGCGGGCGATGTCGCGGCGCACCTGCTTGAGGCGGGCCGGGTTGTCCAGCTGGCCGGTTGCGAACTGGAAGCGCAGATTGAACAGCTCCTCCTTCGCCTCCGAGACGCGTTCGATCAGGTCGGTGTCGCCGAGATCGGTAAGGGCCTTGGCGCGGGCCATCTAGAACCCCTCCTCCCGGGACACGAAACGGGCCTTCATCGGAAGCTTCTGGATGGCCCGGTCAATGGCGCCCCGGGCGATGGTCTCGTCGTGGTAGGACAGCTCGAACAGGACGCGGCCGGGCCGCACGACCGCCACCCAGTGCTCGGGGTTCCCCTTGCCCGACCCCATACGTGTCTCGGCCGGCTTCTGGGTCACCGGCTTGTCGGGGAAGACGTTGATCCACACTTTGCCGCCCCGCTTGATGTGGCGCGTCATAGCCACACGGGCGGCCTCGATCTGGCGGGACGTGAGCCATCCGGGCTCGAGGGCCTGGATGCCGAAATCGCCGTGGGCGACTTCGGTGCGTCCCTTGGCCACACCCTTGGTGCGTCCCCGGTGGTGCTTGCGATGGCGAACTTTGCGCGGCATCAACATGACAGGTCTCTCAGTCGTCGCCCGGGCGGAAGTGCGGCGTCTCGTGGTGCTCGCGGGTGGAGGCCTCGATGGCGGCCTCCTCGTCGAGCAGCTTCTCGAACTCGGGGTCGGCCTCGCCGATCAGGGGCGCCGGCTCCTCGTCGACTATGTCGTCGCTGAACTCGCGGCGCCGGGCCGCCGAGGACGAGACGATCTTGCGAGGCCGGGCCCCGGGTCCGGATGTCTCGCCCGCGGCCATGGCGGCCTCCTTCGAGGCCTTGTCCTCCGAGAGCGTCTTGTAGGGCAGGATGTCGCCCTTGTAGAGCCAAACCTTCACACCGATCCGGCCGTAGGTGGTTCGGGCCTCACGGAAGCCGTAGTCCACGTCGGCCCGCAGGGTGTGGAGCGGCACCCGCCCCTCGCGGTACCACTCGGTGCGGGCCATCTCCGAGCCGCCCAGCCGCCCCGAGCATTGCACCCGGATTCCTAGCGCGCCGGCCCGCTGGGCGTTCTGCACGGCCCGCTTCATCGCTCGGCGGAAGGCGACGCGGCCGGTGAGCTGGTCGGCGACGCCTTGGGCGATGAGGGCGGCGTCGAGTTCGGGTTGCTTGATCTCCTGGATGTTGAGCTGCACCCGGGGGTTGCCGCTGATGTCGGTGAGGCCGGCCCGCAGCCGGTCGGCCTCGGCGCCCCGCCGGCCGATCACGATGCCGGGCCGGGCGGTGTGCACGTCGACGCGCAGGCGGTCGCGGGTGCGCTCCACCTCCACACGGCTGATGGCCGCGTGAGGCAGCTCGGTCATCAGGAAGTCCCGGATCTTCCAGTCCTCGATGACGTTGTCCGCGTACTCCTTGCGGTCGGCGAACCAGCGGCTCTTCCACTCGGTGGTAACTCCCAGGCGGAACCCGTAGGGGTTGACCTTCTGACCCATCAGCCGCTCCCGTCAGCCTTGTCGGACCCGTCAGCCTTGTCGGACTCTTCAGCGTCGGACTCTTCAGCGCCGTCTGTGTCAGCGCCGTCTGTGTCGCCGGCCATGGCGGCCTCGGTGGCCTCGACCACGGCTGCGGCCTGGGCGTCCACGTCGGCCTCCGCCTCCACGTCGACTTCCTCGGCTTGCTCTTCGACGGCCGCCTCATCCTGTTGCGCGGCGGCACGGGACCGGGCCACCCGTCGGCGCCGGGCCTCTGCCGCCGCGACACCGCGCTGCGACTGCCTGGCCCGTACCTTCTCAAGCGTCTCGGGGTCGTAGCGGCTGACGATCACGGTGATGTGGCAGGTGCGCTTGCGAATGCGAGTGGCCCTTCCCCGGGCTCGGGGCCGCCAGCGCTTGAGAGTGGGCCCCTCATCGGCGTAGCAGGCCGACACGTACAGCTCGTCGATGTCGAGGCCGTCGTTGTGCTCGGCATTGGCCAGCGCGGAGCCCAGGACCTTGTTGATGGGCTGGGCCACGTCTCGCTCGGAGAATGCGAGAATGTCCTGCGCATCGGCGCAGCTCTTGCCCCGGATGAGGTCGAGAACCTCGCGGGCCTTGTACGCCGAGCTGCGCACGTAGGAGGCTCGGGCCCGGGTTCCGGGACGCTCATTGGTCTTGGTGGAGACCATCAGCGGCGCGCTCCCCGCTCCTGGCCGGCGTGGAACCGGAATGTACGGGTGGGTGCGAACTCGCCGAGCTTGTGCCCCACCATCGACTCGGTGATGTACACCGGCACGTGCTTGCGGCCGTCGTGCACGGCCAGGGTGTGACCCACCATGTCGGGGATGATGGTGGACCGGCGCGACCACGTCTTGACCACTCGCTTCTCGTTGCGCTCGTTGAGCTCGTCGATCTTGCGCAGCAGGTGGTCGTCCACGAAGGGACCCTTCTTGAGGCTGCGGGGCATGGTTCTACCTCCGGGTGCCGCGCCGGCGGCGGCGGCGAACGATCAGCTTGTCGGAGTCCTTGCGGCGGGCCCGCGTCCGCCCCTCGGGCTTGCCCCAGGGCGACACCGGGTGGCGTCCGCCGGAAGACTTGCCCTCCCCGCCGCCGAGGGGATGGTCCACCGGGTTCATGGCCACGCCACGCGTCTGGGGACGGACGCCCTTCCAGCGGTTGCGGCCCGCCTTCCCGATCTTGGTGAGCTCGTGCTCGGAGTTGCCGACTTCACCGATCGTGGCCCGGCAGTCGATCGGCACCCGCCTCATCTCCGTGCTGGGAAGGCGCACGGTGGCGAATCGACCTTCCTTGGCCACGAGCTGCACGCTGGCTCCGGCGCTGCGGCCCATGCGACCGCCCCCGCCGGGCTTCAACTCGACGTTGTGCACGACCGTGCCCACCGGGATGTAGCGCAGCGCCATGGCGTTGCCGGGGCGGACCTCCGACCGGGCGCCCGACATCAGCCGGTCGCCCACCTCAAGGCCCTTGGGGGCCAGGATGTAGCGCTTCTCGCCGTCGTGGTAGTGGAGCAGGGCGATGCGGCAGGTGCGGTTCGGGTCGTACTCGATGGCAGCCACCGTGGCCGGCACGTTGTCCTTGGTCCGGGTGAAGTCGATCTTGCGGTAGCGCTGCTTGTGGCCGCCGCCGCGGTGCCGGGACGTCTTGCGCCCGTGGTTGTTGCGGCCGCCGGTGCCCGACTGCTTCACCAGCAGGCTGCGCTCGGGCCGCGTGCGGGTGATCTCCGAGAAGTCCGACGCGGTCTGGAAGCGGCGACCGGGACTGGACGGCTTGCGTTTGCGGATCGCCATGATCAGGCCTCGAAGAGATCGATCGAGTCGCCCACGGCCAGAGTGACCAGGGCGCGTTTGGTGTCGGCCCGCCTGCCCCAGGTGTTGTTGCGGCGGTTGTGCCGCCGCTTCCCCTTGCGGCGCAGAGTGTTGACCTTCACCACCTCCACGTCGAAGATCGCCTCCACCGCGGCCCGGATCTCAGGCTTCGTGGCCTCCGGGGCGACGACGAAGGTGTAGACGTTGTCGGCGAGCAGCATGTAGCTCTTCTCCGAAACGACGGGCCGCAGGATGACGTCGCGGTGGTCACGCATCGCCATCACCGCCAGTGTCCGTGCCGTCTGCGGCTTCGCCGCCGGCTCGGCCCGTGGGCAGCGTGTCCGAGGTGAACACCACCACGTCGCTGTTGAGCACGTCGTAGGTGTTCAGCTCGCGGTAGTGCAGGCAGTGCACCGGCGGGAGGTTGCGGAAGCTCTTCTGTGCGTCGGAGTCGTCGTCGCCCAGCACCACCAGGACCTTCCCCGTGGCTCCGATGGCGTCGAGAGCGGCCGCCGCGTCGCGGGTGCGGGGCCCGTCGAAGCGCCAGCGGTCCACGACGATCACGCTGCCGGCGCGGGCCCGGTCCGACAGCGCGGAGGCGAGGGCCAGACGCTTCATCTTCTTGGGCGTGCGCTGGCGGTAGTCGCGGGGCTTGGGACCGTGGGCTGCGCCGCCACCTCGCCATTGGGGTGACCTGATGGAGCCGTGACGGGCCCGACCGGTGCCCTTCTGGCGCCAGGGCTTGGCGCCGCCGCCGGCGACCTCTGCCCGGCCCTTGGTGCTGTGGGTGCCGGCTCGGCGGGCCGCCAGCTGTGCGGTCACCACCTGGTGCATCACGCCGATGTTGGGCTCCACGCCGAAGATCGAGTCGTCGAGAACGACCTCGCCGACGTTGCGGCCCTTGGGCGATACCACCTTCACCGGCCCCATTCGCTCAGCCGTCCTTCACAGCGTTGCGCACCACGACAGTCCCGCCCTTGGGACCCGGTACGGCCCCTTTGACCAGCAGCACCTCGGCATCGGCGTCGGCCTTGACCACCTCGAGGTTGAGCGTCGTGACCCGGGTGGCTCCGGCCCGGCCGGGCAGCTTCTTGCCCCTGAACACCCTTGAGGGGGTGGCGCACTGGCCGACCGCTCCGGGCTTGCGGTGCACCTTGTGGGCGCCATGGCCGGCGGGCTGGCCCTTGAAGCCGTGGCGCTTCATGACGCCGGTGAATCCCTTTCCCTTGGACACCGCGGTCACGTCGACCTTCTCGCCGGAGTCGAGCACGTCGACGCCGATCTCCTGGCCGACGGCGTAGTCGCTCACATCGTCGAGACGGAGCTCCAGAAGGGCCTGCCCGGGGTCCACACCGGCCCGCTGGAAGTGCCCGGCCTCCGGCTGGGTGAGCCGGGCCGGATCGACCATTCCGTAAGTGACCTGTATCGCGCTGTAGCCGTCGTGATCGCTGGTCTTCACCTGCACCACACGGCAGGGCGAGACGCGCAGGACGGTGACGCCCACGACTTGGTTGTTGTCGTCCCACACCTGGGTCATGCCGACCTTGGTGCCGACGATCGCCTTTGTGGCCATTGGCCTCGTCCTGACATCTGGGCGCGAGCGCCGCTCACGCGAACGCTCCGCTCGGGCTTGCCCGGCGGAGCGGCGACTCGGTTGTGCCGCACGGTTCCCCCGCGATACCCCACTTGGGATCCCACAAGGGCCTGTGCGGACTTCGATTCGTACTCGCCCCGGACGGCCCGAGGCGAACCGCGGAGTGTAACCGCGCCCGCCCCCCGCCCCAACCCTCCGCAAGCACTGGAGGTCCCCCTAACCGCAGGCACCGATAGCTAGGGTCGCGGTGATGGACGACGGCAGGACCATGCCGGCCTGGGCGAAGCGGGCCATCGTCGGGTTCTGGGTCGGTGGCCTCGTCACTTACTACGCCGTGGGCGTGATCCGGGCCTTGGGAACGCTGCTGGTGGTGCTGGTCGTTTCGCTGTTCGTCGCGTTCGCCCTGGAGCCAGCTGTGAATGCCATGGCCCGCCGGGGCATCCGCCGGGGCATAGGCACCGCCATTACGTTCCTGGTCATCGCGGTGGCCGCCTCCGGCTTCTCGGCGCTGGTCGGCAGCGCGCTCGCTACCGAGACCACCTATCTGATCGACAAGGCACCCGCCTACATCGACGACATCGAGGGCTGGCTCAACGACACCGTCGGCTTCGACGTGGAGTTCGAGTCGCTGAAGGACGAATTCCTCGCGGGTGGCGGGGCCCAGGATCTGGCCGGCCGGTTCGCCGACGACGTGGTCAATGCCGGAGCGACCGTGGTGAGCCTGCTGTTTCACCTGTTCACGGTGGCCCTGTTCACGTTCTACCTGGTGGCCGAGGGGCCCAAGCTCCGCAGGATGGTGTCGTCGCGGTTGAGCGAGCGCCGGGCCGCGATCGTGACCGAGATCTGGGATCTGGCCATGCACAAGACGGGCGGCTACATGTACTCCCGCACGATCCTGGCCGTGATCTCCGCGTTGGTCCACTGGGGTGCGTTCGCGCTCCTCGACGTGCCATCGCCGGTCGCCCTGGCCATCTGGGTGGGGGTGGTGTCGCAGTTCATACCAGCGATCGGCGCGTACATCGCGGGGGTGCTGCCGGTGCTGGTCTCGCTTCTCCACGAGCCCCGCACCGGGCTGTTCGTGCTGATCGTGATCGTCGCCTACCAGCAGCTGGAGAACTACTTCCTGTCACCCCGGATCACGGCCCACACGATGGAGATCCATGTCGCTCTGGCCTTCGGCTCGGTGATCGCGGGCACTGCTCTGCTGGGGATCGTGGGCGCGTTCCTGGCCCTGCCGGTGGCGGCCACCGCCCAGGCCTTCATCTCCAGCTGGCTCGACCAGCGCACCGGACCCGGCGAGCCCGCGGATGACGAGCCCACCGGCAACGAGCCCGCAGCCGGCGGACCGGCCGAGGCCTGATCAGGCCTGCTGGACCTTCAGCTCTATGTCTACGCCGGCGGGAACCTCGAGGCGCTGGAGCGTGTCCACCGTCTTCTTGGACGGCTCCAGGATGTCGAGCAGGCGCTTGTGGATGTGCATCTCGAAGTGCTCGCGGGAGTCCTTGTCCTTGAAGGGGGACCGCACCACCGTGTAGCGATGCTTCTCGGTGGGCAGCGGCACGGGCCCGCTGAAGTTCGCCTGGGTCCGCTTGACCGTCTCGACGATCTTCTTGGTGGACTGGTCGAGGATCTCGTGGTCGTAGGCCTTGAGCCTTATCCGAACCCTGTGCTTGGCCGCCACCGCGAGACCCCCGCCGCTACTTGATGATCTTGATGACCGAGCCCGCACCCACGGTCCGGCCGCCCTCGCGGATGGCGAAGCGCAGGCCCTCGTCCATGGCGATGGGGCTGATCAGATCGACGTGCATCACCGTGTTGTCGCCCGGCATGCACATCTCGATGCCCTCGGGCAGGGTGATGGTGCCGGTCACGTCGGTGGTGCGGAAGTAGAACTGGGGCCGGTAGTTGGAGAAGAACGGCTTGTGCCGGCCGCCCTCCTCCTTGCTCAGCACATACACCTGGGCCTCGAACTCGGTGTGGGGAGTGATGCTCCTCGGCGCGGCCAGCACCTGACCCCGCTGCACCTCCTTCTTGTCGATGCCGCGCAGCAGGGCGCCGATGTTGTCGCCGGCCTCTCCCCGGTCGAGGATCTTGCGGAACATCTCCACCCCAGTGCAGGTGGTCTCCTGGGTCTCTCGCAGGCCGACGATCTCGACCTTGTGGCCCGTCTCGACCACGCCCTGCTCGACCCGGCCGGTCACCACCGTGCCACGGCCGGTGATGGAGAACACGTCCTCGATCGGCATCAGGAACGGCTTGTCGACATCGCGCTCGGGGGTGGGCACGTAGTCGTCCACCGCTTCCATGAGCTCGATCACCTGCTGAGCGGCCTCCTCGTCGCCGTCGAGCGCCTTGAGGGCCGACACCCCGATCACGGGCGTGTCGTCGCCGGGGAACTCGTACTCGTCGAGCAGCTCCCGCACCTCGAGTTCGACCAGCTCGAGGATCTCCTCGTCGTCGACCATGTCAACCTTGTTGAGAGCCACCACGATCTTGGGCACGCCCACCTGGCGGGCCAGCAGCACATGCTCACGGGTCTGGGGCATGGGGCCGTCGGCGGCCGAGACCACCAGGATGGCGCCGTCCACCTGGGCCGCCCCGGTGATCATGTTCTTGATGTAGTCGGCGTGACCCGGCATGTCGACGTGGGCGTAGTGCCGGTTGCCGGTCTCGTACTCGACGTGGGCGACATTGATCGTGATGCCGCGCTCGCGCTCCTCGGGGGCGTTGTCGATCTTGTCGAACTCGGTGAACTGGGTCCCCTCGACGCGGTCGGACAGCACCTTCGTGATGGCGGCTGTCAGCGTGGTCTTGCCATGATCGATATGACCCATCGTCCCCACGTTGACGTGGGGCTTGGTCCGCTCGAACTGCTCCTTGGCCATGGGTGATTCCTCTTGTGGTCGGTTGGTTGAGGACTTCGGATCACTCGCCGCGTACGCGGGCGACGATCTCGGACTGCACGCTCGCGGGGGTGGGCTGGTACGAGTCGAACTGCATCGTGTACGTCGCTCGCCCCTGCGTGCGTGACCGAAGGTCGGTACTGTATCCGAACATCTCCGCAAGCGGCACCAGCGCGCTTATCACTTGGTTGCTTCCCCGCCGCTCGGTGCCACGCACCTGGCCGCGGCGCGAGTTGAGGTCGCCGACGACATCGCCGAGGTAGTGGTCGAGAGTGACGATCTCCACCGACATCACCGGCTCGAGCAGGACCGGCCTCGCCCTGGCGGCCACCTCGCGGAACCAGCCGCCGCCCGCGATCTTGAAGGCCATCTCCGAGGAGTCCACGTCGTGGGTGCGGCCGTCGGTGAGGGTGACCTTCACGTCCACCGTCGGGAAGCCGGCCAGCACGCCGTTGCTCATCGCCTCCTGGATGCCGTCGTCGACCGGCTTGACGAACTCGCGGGGAACGGCCCCGGCGCGGATGGTGCTCTCGAAGACGTACTGGCCGCCCGGATTGGGCTCGATGGTGGCCGTGACCACTGCGAACTGGCCCGAACCCCCGGTCTGCTTCTTGTGCACGAAAGTGTGGTCGGCCACCGCCGCGGCCAGAGTCTCGCGGTAGGCGACCTGGGGCTTGCCCACGTTGGCCTGCACATTGAACTCCCGCAGCATGCGGTCCACCAACACCTCCAGGTGGAGCTCGCCCATGCCGGCGATGATGGTCTGCGCAGTGTCGGCGTCGGTGCGCACCCTGAATGTGGGGTCCTCCTCGGACAGCGCCACCAGCGCCTTGGACATCTTGTCCTGATCGGCCTTCGACCTCGGCTCCACGGCCACGTCGATCACCGGGTCGGGGAAGTTGAGGTCCTCCAGGGCGATGGCGTTCCCCGGATCGCACAGCGTGTCGCCGGTGCGGCAGTCCTTGAGCCCGATGGCCGCGGCGATGTCGCCCGCGGCCACCGAGTCCAGGTCGACGCGGTCGTTGGCGTGCATCTCGAGAATGCGGCCGATCCGCTCGGTGCGGCCGGTGCGGGTGTTGAGCACCTGGGAGCCCTTGGCCAGCGTGCCGCTGTAGACGCGGAAGTAGGTGAGCTTGCCCACATGGGGGTCGGTGGCGATCTTGAAGGCCAGCGCGGCCAGAGGCTCGGAATCGTCGGCGGAGCGGGCGGCCTCCGCGCCCGACCGGGGCTCGGTGCCGGTCACCGCGGGCACGTCGGCGGGCGACGGCAGGTAGTCGATGACCGCGTCGAGCAGGGCCTGCACGCCCTTGTTCTTGAAGGCCGAGCCGTTGAGGACCGGCACCAGGCCGCCGCTGATGGTTCCGGCCCGGATGGCGGCGGCGATCTCCTCGGAGCTGATCTCGGAGTCCTCGAGGAACTTCTCGAGCAGGGTCTCGTCGTAGTCCGAGAGCGTCTCCAGCAGGTCGTGGCGGTAGAGCTCGGCCTCCTCGGCCATGTCGTCGGGAACCTCGGTCTCGGTCCACGTCACTCCGAGGTCCTCGCCGGACCAGATGCGGGCCCTCATGCGCACCAGGTCGATGATGCCCCGGTAGTCGGACTCGGCGCCGATGGGGAGTTGCACCACCGCCACCTGCTCGGTCAGGCGCTCCCTGATCGAGTCGAGCACGAAATGGAAGTCGGCCCCGGTGCGGTCCATCTTGTTGACGAAGCAGAGCCGGGGAACGCCGTAGCGGTCGGCCTGGCGCCACACCGTCTCGGTCTGGGGTTCCACGCCGGCCACGCCGTCGAACACGGCCACCGCACCGTCGAGCACCCGCAGCGATCGCTCCACCTCGACGGTGAAGTCGACGTGGCCCGGTGTGTCGATGATGTTGATCCGGTGGTCGCGCCAGATGCAGTGGGTGGCCGCCGAAGTGATGGTGATGCCCCGCTCCTGCTCCTGGGCCATCCAGTCCATGGTGGCCGCGCCGTCGTGGACCTCGCCGATCTTGTAGTTGCGGCCCGTGTAGTAGAGGATCCGCTCGGTGGTCGTGGTCTTGCCCGCGTCGATGTGGGCCATGATCCCGATGTTCCGGGTCCTGGACAGGGGATATCGCTCGTCAGCCATGACTAGAACTGAACGGCGCGCTTACCAGCGGTAGTGCGCGAAGGCCTTGTTCGACTCGGCCATCTTCTGCAGGTCCTCGCGCCGCTTCACCGACGCGCCGACTCCGTTGCCGGCGTCCAGCAGTTCGTTGGCCAGCCGCTGGGCCATAGTGCGCTCCCGGCGGCCGCGGGCGTACGACACGATCCAGCGAACCGCGAGCGTGGTGGCCCGGCGGGGCCTGACCTCGACCGGCACCTGGTAGGTGGCTCCGCCCACCCGCCGGCTGCGCACCTCCAGCTGGGGCCGGACATTGTCGACGGCCCGCTTGAGGGTGGAGACGGGCTCCGCGCCCGTCTTGTCCTCCACGATGGACAGCGCGTCGTAGACGATGCGCTCGGCCAGGGTGCGCTTGCCCCGTTGCAGCACCTTGTTGATCACCTGCGTCACCAGCAGCGACCGGTAGATGGGGTCGGGCTGGAGCTCGCGGCGGGTCGCCGGTCCCTTGCGCGGCATCTCAAGCGCTCCTACTCACGCTGCACCCGCCCGAATACTTGCGCGGCACGTCAGGATTCCTTCTTGACGCCGTAGCGGCTGCGGGCCTTGCGGCGCTCGCGCACTCCGGCAGTGTCGAGAGTCCCCCGCACGACCTTGTAGCGCACGCCGGGCAGGTCCCTCACCCGGCCGCCCCGCACCAGCACGATGGAGTGCTCCTGGAGATTGTGGCCCTCGCCCGGTATGTAGGCGGTGATCTCGACGCCGGTGGTGAGGCGAACCCGGGCCACCTTGCGGAGGGCGGAGTTCGGCTTCTTGGGGGTGGCCGTATAGACCCGGGTGCACACGCCCCGCCGCTGCGGCGCGCCGTGCAGGGCGGGCGTCGACTCCTTGCGGCGCTTCGACTGGCGGCCCTTGCGGACCAGCTGCTGGATCGTGGGCATTAGTGGGCTAATTCCTTGGTCTCTGGGGGACGGCGCAGTCTAGGGTCGCCTAGGCCCGGTTCCTTCACCCTGCCTCGGTGACCGGGCCGGCGGGCTCGCCCCGCGGATAGTCGAGAACCTCGGCTCCCGCCATCTCGTGGCTGCGCTGAGCGAGCAGGTCGGCGAGATCGTCCTCGGAGCTGTAGAAGTCCATCGGCGTGTGGTCGGGAGCGTGGGTCCGGTAGCTCTCGCGATAGCGGGCCATGCCCGTGCCGGCCGGGATGAGCTTGCCGATGATGATGTTCTCCTTGAGGCCGACCAGCGTGTCCCGCTTGGACTCGATGGCGGCCTCGGTGAGGACCCGGGTCGTCTCCTGGAAGGAGGCCGCCGACAGCCACGACTCGGTGGCCAGGGAGGCCTTGGTGATCCCCATCACCTCGCGCCGTCCCGACGCCGGCCTGCCGCCGGTCTTCACGATCTCCCGGTTGGTCTGCTCGAAGACGGCCTTGTCGACGCGCTCGTCGGGCAGGAAGTGCGTGTCGCCGGGCTCGCCGATGGCGACCCTCTTGGTCATCTGCCGCACGATCAGCTCGATGTGCTTGTCGTGGATGGACACGCCCTGGTCGCGGTAGACCTTCTGCACCTCGGCCACCAGATAGCGCTGGGTGGCGTCGATGCCGCGGATCTCCAGGAGCTCCTTGGGATCGCGCGGTCCCTCCACTAGGGCGTCGCCCGGCTCCACCTCGTCGCCGTCCCGGACCTCGAGGCGGTACTCGCTCCCGATCCGGCAGTCGTGCTCGGTGCCGTCGTTCTCCACGATCACGACGGTGCGGTCGACGCCTCCGGCGTCGCGGATGCGGACCACGCCGGCCTGGCGGGCCAGGATCGCCTTCCCCTTGGGGGTCCGCGCCTCGAACAGCTCGACCACCCTCGGCAGGCCGCCCGCGATGTCCTGGGCGCCTGCGACGCCGCCGGTGTGGAACGTCCGCATGGTGAGCTGCGTGCCGGGCTCGCCGATGGACTGGGCGGCGATCACTCCCACCGCCTCGCCCTGCTCGATGAGCTTGCCCGTGGCCAGCGACATGCCGTAGGAGGCCGCGGTGATGCCGGACGCCGAGTCGTCACTCAGCGGCGAGAGCACCCGGACCCTCGTCACCGCAGGATCGTTGCGCAGCGCCTGCAGTTCGCCGTCGCCGACCATGGTGCCGGCCAGGATCACCGAGCCGTCGCCGAGGGCCACGTCGTCGGCCAGCACCCGCCCGAACAGTCTGGTGTCGAGATAGGTGCGCTTGTGGGGCGAGTCGGGCTGGACGTCGTCCAGCCAGATGCCCTTCACATGGGTGCCCGAGGCGAAGGGATCCTCGCTGTTGATGATGACCTCCTGGGCCACGTCCACCAGGCGCCGGGTCAGGTAGCCGGAGTCGGCGGTCCGCAGCGCGGTGTCGACGAGGCCCTTGCGGGCACCGGGCGTGGCGATGAAGTACTCGAGAACCCTCAGCCCCTCGCGGAAGTTGCTCTTGATCGGCCGGGGGATCATGTCGCCGCGGGGGTTGGCCACCAGACCCCGCATGCCGGCGATCTGGCGGATCTGCATCATGTTGCCCCGGGCCCCGGACCCGACCATCATGTTGACCGGGTTGAACGCGTCGGACTCGAGCTCGTCCTTCATCCGGCCCGTGACCTCCTCAGTGGCCTCGGACCAGACCTCCACCTCGAGCTGCCGGCGCTCCCCGTCGGTGATGATCCCCCGACGGAACTGGCGCTCGATCTTGTCGGCCTGCTTCTCGTAGCGGTCGAGGATCTCGGTCTTCTGCTTCGGCGTGCGCACATCGTCGATCGAGATGGTCAGGCCCGAGCGGGAGGCGTACTCGAAGCAGATGTCCTTGACCTCGTCGAGGCTCTTGGCCACCTCCGCGACGTGGAAGCCGCGGGCCAGCCGGTCGACGATCTCGCCCATCTGGCGCTGGCCGACGGTGAAGTTGACATAGCCGAAACCGTCGGGCAGAGCGTCGTTGAAGAACACCCGCCCGGCCGTCGTGGACTCGTAGCGGGCCGCGTCGCCGTTGGCCGGAGCCTCCAGCAGGTCCGGCGCGCCGCGGTAGGTGATCGGCGCGTGCAGGGAAAGGTCCCCGTTCTCGTAGGCGAAGCGGACCTCGTCGATGTTGCGGAAGGCCCGGCCGGTGCCGGCCGCGTCCTCGACCATCTCGGTGAGGTAGTGCGCGCCGATGATCATGTCCTGGGTGGGCGTGACCAGGGGCCGGCCGTGGGCGGGACTCAACACGTTGTTGGCCGACAGCATCAGCACCCGGGCCTCGGCCTGGGCCTCGGCCGACAGCGGCAGGTGCACTGCCATCTGGTCGCCGTCGAAGTCGGCGTTGAACGCCGCGCACACCAGCGGGTGGATCTGGATCGCCTTGCCCTCCACCAGCACCGGCTCGAAGGCCTGGATGCCCAGCCGGTGCAGCGTGGGTGCCCGGTTCAGCAGCACCGGATGCTCCCGGATCACGTCCTCGAGCACATCCCAGACCTGGGGCCGGCGACGCTCCACCATGCGCTTGGCCGACTTGATGTTGGGGGCCAGCTCCACGTCCACCAGCTTCTTCATCACGAAGGGCTTGAACAGCTCCAGGGCCATGATCTTCGGCAGACCGCACTGATGGAACCGCAGCGTCGGCCCGGCCACGATCACCGAGCGGCCCGAGTAGTCCACCCGCTTGCCGAGCAGGTTCTGGCGGAACCGCCCCTGCTTGCCCTTGAGCATGTCCGACAGCGACTTCAGGGCCCGATTGCCCGGACCGGTCACCGGGCGGCCCCGCCGCCCGTTGTCGAACAGGGCGTCCACCGCTTCCTGCAGCATCCGCTTCTCGTTGTTGACGATGATGTCGGGCGCGGCCAGGTCCAGGAGGCGCTTGAGACGGTTGTTGCGGTTGATCACGCGCCGGTACAGGTCGTTGAGATCCGAGGTGGCGAACCGGCCGCCGTCGAGCTGCACCATAGGACGCAGCTCCGGCGGTATGACCGGCACGACGTCGAGGATCATCGCCCTCGGGTCGTTGATGCGCCGGCCGTAGTTGTCGCGGCGGTTGAACGCGGCCAGGATCCGCAGCCGCTTGATGGCCTTCTGCTTGCGCTGGGCTGAGAGCGGGCGCTGACCCTCGGGGGGATTGATCTGGGCCCGCAGCGTCTCCTCCTCCGCGTCGAAGTCGAGCGCCGCGATCAGGCGGGCGATGGCGTCGGCGCCCTGGCCGCCCTCGAAGTAGTCGCCCCACCGGTCGATCAACTCCCGCCAGAGTTCCTCATCCTCGATGATCTGGCGGCCGAACAGGTCCGAGAACACCTCCCAGGCCCGCTCGACCCGCTCCCGCTCGGCCTCGAATCTCTCGGCCGTCTCCTCGAAGTCCTTGTCGGCCTGGCGCTGAAGGGCCCGCCGCTCCGACTCCTTGGCCTCCGCCGCCTCGGCCTCGGCCAGCTCGGTCTCCAACCGCTCGGAGCGCTGGGTGAGCGCGAGGCGCCCGTCGGCCTCTATGGCCTCCAGCTCGCGGCGGATCTCCAACTCGAGCTCGGCCATGTCGGCGTGGCGCCGGTCCTCGTCGACGCTGACCACGAGGTTGGCCCCGAAGTAGATCACCTTCTCGAGCTGCTTGGCCTTGAGCTCCTCCTTGGGCTGGGTGCCCATCAGCAGGTAGGCCAGCCAGGACCGGGTGCCCCGCAGGTACCAGATGTGCACGGCCGGGGCGGCCAGCTCGATATGGCCCATGCGCTCGCGCCGCACCTTCGAGCGGGTCACCTCCACGTTGCAGCGCTCGCAGATGATGCCCTTGAAGCGCACCCGCTTGTACTTGCCGCAGGAGCACTCCCAGTCGCGGGTGGGGCCGAAGATCTTCTCGCAGAACAGGCCGTCCTTCTCGGGCTTGAGCGTGCGGTAGTTGATCGTCTCGGGCTTCTTCACCTCTCCGTTCGACCAGGTGCGGATCGAGTCGGCGCTGGCCAGGCCGATCTTCAGATCGCTGAAATCGTTGACGTCGAGCATGCCGTCTCCAGTCGTGCGTTCTCGTAGCGTTGGCTAGTTGCGTTCTGTTCTGTGCGTTTGCTTGCCCGGCTCAGTGGCGGGCGGCGCGAGCCAGGTCGTCCTCGTCGCTGCCGCGCTCGGGGCGCTGCAGGTCGATCCCGAGAGCCTCCACCGTTCGCAGGCTCTCCTCGTCCAGCTCGCGCATCTCGATGTGCTCGCCCGCGGCCGACAGCACCTCGACGTTGATGCACAGCGACTGCATCTCCTTGATGAGCACCTTGAAGCTCTCCGGGATGCCGGGGTCGGGGACGTTCTCGCCCTTGACGATGGCCTCGTAGGCCTTGGCCCGGCCGAGCACGTCGTCCGACTTCACGGTGAGCAGCTCCTGGAGGCAGAACGCCGCTCCGTAGGCCTCCAGCGCCCACACCTCCATCTCGCCGAAGCGCTGGCCGCCGAACTGGGCCTTGCCGCCCAGAGGCTGCTGGGTGATCATCGAGTACGGCCCGGTGGAGCGGGCGTGGATCTTGTCGTCCACGAGGTGGGCCAGCTTCATCATGTAGACGTAGCCGGTGGTCACCGGGTTGTCGTAGGGCTCGCCGGTGCGCCCGTTGTAGAGCATCTGCTTGCCGTCGATGTTGATCAGCCGGTTGCCCTCGGGGGTCTCGGGGTTCAGGTTGTCGAGGATGTCGACGATGGTCGGCTTGCCCTGGGCCAGGTCCCGCTCGTCCCAGGTGGCGCCGTCGAAGACGGGGGTGGCCACATGGATCGAGGGGGGCGTGACCGGGCGGGTCTTGCGCTCCGTTCCCCGGGCCGGCTCGCCGCCGATGCGCTCGCCGTTGATCTGCCAGCCGTACCGGGCGCAGTAGCCGAGATGGGCCTCCAGCACCTGGCCGACGTTCATGCGCGAGGGCACGCCCAACGGATTCAGGATGATGTCGACCGGCGTGCCGTCCGCGGTGAACGGCATGTCCTCGATGGGGAGGATCCTCGAGATGACGCCCTTGTTGCCGTGACGGCCGGCCAGCTTGTCGCCCACGCTGATCTTGCGGTTCTGGGCCACGTACACCCGCACCAGCCGGTTCACGCCGGGCGGGAGTTCGCCGGCGTTGGGGTCGTCGCTGTCGAACACCTTGACGTCGATCACCTTCCCGGACTCGCCGTGGGGAACCTTGAGCGAGGTGTCGCGCACTTCCCTGGCCTTCTCGCCGAAGATGGCCCGCAGCAGCCGCTCCTCCGGCGTCAGCTCGGTCTCGCCCTTGGGTGTGACCTTGCCCACCAGCACGTCGCCCGGCCCGACCTCCGCGCCGACGCGGATGATGCCGCGGTGGTCGAGGTCGGCGAGGATGTCGTCGGAGAGGTTGGGGATGTCCCGGGTGATCTCCTCGGAGCCCAGCTTGGTGTCCCGGGCGTCGATCTCGTGCTCGTGAATGTGGATCGACGTGAGCACGTCGTCGCGCACCAGACGCTCCGACAGGATGATGGCGTCCTCGAAGTTGTAGCCCTCCCAGGACATGAAGGCCACCAGCAGGTTCTTGCCCAGCGCCAGCTCGCCGTGATCAGTGGACGGGCCGTCGGCCAGCACATCACCGGCGTTGATCTTGTCGCCCCGGCGCACGAGCGGCTTCTGGCTGATGCACGTGTCCTGGTTGGACCGCTCGAACTTGCGCAACGGGATGCCGGTCGGGCCGGAGCCGGAGTAGTCCACCAGTATCTCGTCGCCGTCCACCTCGACGACGGTGCCGTCGGCGGAGGCGATCACCATGTCGGCCGCGTCGCGGGCCGCCCGACCCTCCACACCGGTGCCTATGTAGGGAGCCTCGCTGCGGACCAGAGGAACGGCCTGGCGCTGCATGTTGGCGCCCATCAGGGCCCGGTTGGCGTCGTCGTGCTCCAGGAAGGGGATGAGGGCAGTGGCCACGGAGACGATCTGCTTGGGCGAGATGTCCATCATCTGCACCTCGTCGGGCGGCACGAAGGAGATCTCGGTGGTGGCGCCGAAGAAGACCTCCTGCTCGAGCTGGAGGCGCAGGTCCTGAAGCGAGGCCGCCTGGGGGGAGCGCCGTACCAGCACGCGCGGGTTGATGAACCGGCCCTCGGAGTCGATGGGCGCGTTGGCCTGCGCCACGACGTACTCCTCCTCCTCGTCGGCGGCGAGGTAGACGATCTCGTCGGTGACACGGCCGTCGGTGACCACCCGGTAGGGCGACTCGATGAAGCCGAACTCGTTGACCCGGGCGAAGGAGGCCAGGCCGCCGATCAGCCCGATGTTGGGGCCTTCAGGGGTCTCGATCGGGCACATGCGCCCGTAGTGGGAGAAGTGGACGTCGCGCACCTCGAAGCCGGCCCGCTCCCGGCTGAGGCCGCCGGGGCCGAGGGCCGAGAGCCGCCGCCGGTGGGTGAGGCCCGACAGCGAGTTCACCTGGTCCATGAACTGCGAGAGCTGCGACGTGCCGAAGAACTCCTTGATGGCCGCCACCACCGGGCGGATGTTGATCAGCGTCTGGGGCGTGATCGCCTCGACGTCCTGGGTGGTCATCCGTTCCCGCACCTGCCGCTCCATACGGGAGAGGCCGATGCGGACCTGGTTCTGGATCAGCTCGCCGACGCTGCGGATGCGGCGGTTGGCGAAGTGGTCCTGGTCGTCGAGCCGGTAGCCGGGCTCGCCCTTGGCCAGGTTGAGCAGGTAGGTGGCCGCCGCCAGCATCTCGCAGGGCGACAGCAGGGACTGGTCGGGGTCAGGCCGCTCGAAGTCCAGTCCGAACGTGTTCTCGAGGAAGTCGAACTCGGGGCCGAGCTTGCGGTTGAGCTTGTGCCGGCCCACCCGGGACAGGTCGTAGCGGCGGCCGCTGAAGAAGGAGTTCTCGAAGTAGGACCGGGCCGTCTCCGCGGTGGCCGGATCGCCGGGGCGCACCCGCTTGTAGATCTCGATCAGCGACTCGTCGCGGGTGGGGGCCAGGTGGCCCTGCTTCTCCCACTGCTCGGCCAGGAAGTCGAAGTGCTCGACGAAGCGCTCGAGGAACCCGGGGTGGTTCTCCTCGTCGTAGCCGAGGGCCCGGAGCAGGGTGAACAGCGGGAGGCGGCGCTTGCGGGCCACCCTCACGCCCGCGGTGATCTCCTTGCGGGGCTTCTGCTCCACGTCGAACTCGATCCACTCGCCGCGGTAGGGGTGGATCGTGCCCGTCACGAGCTGGTACTTGGCCAGGTTGCGCAGGCGGTAGCGCTCGCCGGGCTGGAAGATCACGCCGGGCGAGCGGACGAGCTGGGACACGACCACCCGCTCGGTGCCGTTGATGATGAAGGTGCCCTTGTCGGTCATCATGGGGAAGTCGCCCATGAAGACGATCTGCTCCTTGATCTCGCCCGTGCTCGCGTTGAGGAAGCGGGCCCGCACGAAGATCGGCGCGGAGTAGGTCATGTCCTTCTCCTTGCAGTCGTCCACCGTGAATTTGGGCGGCGGATGGAGCTCCTCGTCGTCGGGGTCGAACTCGAGCTCGAGACGCAGCGTCTCGCTGTAGTCGGAGATGGGCGAGATGTCCCTGAAGGTGCGGGCCAGGCCTTCGTTCATCAGCCAGGAGAAGCTCTCCCGCTGGATCGCGATGAGATCGGGAAGTTCGAGGATCTCCTCGAGATTTCCGAACGAGTAGCGTTCGCGTGAAGCGGCGCGTGCGGTCACGTGATACTCCCGAGGGCCGGCTGATCTGATTTCACGCGGTCGTGTGCGCGCGCGTGACGGGAGAGGAATTAGCCACGGGAGCCGCCTCCCAGCGCGCACAGCAGACCACGGTGGCAGGAATGCTAGCCCGCGACAAAGCCGGCCGCAACCACCCCGGTGATTCGGTCAGGGACAGACGATAGTAGATGGACGCAGCCGCGTCTATATCTGCCGGTCAGGCCCGCAGGCTGGCTCGGGCGGCCTCCAGTTCCGAGTCGTTCATCCCTGCGGCGGCCAGGTAGCCGGCCGCTCCACCCCAGCGGTCGTGCAGATGGTCCAGCGTGGCCTCCATCACCGGGGGGCGAACCTCCCAGAGGGCGGCGAACCGGGCCGGGTCGAGGCCCTGGTCCTCGAGCAGGGGGCTCAACGACCTGGCCTCGGTGTGGTCGTGCCACCGGCTGGGCCGCCGCTCCGACGACAGCGCATAGTCGGCCACCACATGCTCCGCGGCCACCCCGGCCAGGTCCAGCAGCAGCATGGCGGCCAGACCGGTGCGGTCCTTGCCCGCGGTGCAGTGGATCACGACCGGCTCGCCCTGGGCCACCTGCTGGACGATGCGGGCGAACGACGGGCCGAAGTTCTGCAGGATGCGCACATACCCCGCCACCATCTCGGCCTCGCCGTAGGCCTTGATCTCTCCCTCGACTATGCGCTCGTAGATCGTCCGGGCCTGGAAAGTCTCGTCGCTGGTCATACCGAGCCGGGTGTAGGACGCGCCCGCGGGCAGCCGGTCGGGGAAGTCGGACGCCTCGGTCTCGGAACGCAGGTCGAAGACGTGACGGATTCCGGCGGCCTCGAGGCGTCGCAGGTCGGCGTCGCTGAGCGTGCAGAGCCGGTCGGCCCGGTACACCCGGCCGAACCGGGTGGCGCCACCGCCGGTGACGGGCAGGCCGCCGAGGTCGCGATAGTTGCTGGGACCGTCGAGGTCCACCCGTCGCTGCATGGCCGAAGACTGAAGCCGACGCGACCGGAGCGCCCGGCCGGCAGGGGCGCTAGACCAGCTCTACCTCGGCTCCGACTGCCTCCAGCGTGGCCTTGGCCTTTTCGGCATCCTCCTTGTTGAGGCCTTCCAGCACGGGCTTGGGGGCGTTGTCGACGAGCTCCTTGGCCTCCTTGAGACCGAGCGAGGTGAGGCTGCGCACCTCCTTGATCACCTGGATCTTCTTGTCGCCGACCCCGGCCAGCACGACGTTGAAGGAGTCCTTGACGTCCTCCTCGGCGGCGACGTCACCGGCGGCGGGGGCCGCCACCGCGACCGCGGCCGGTGCGGCTGCGGTCACATCGAAGCGCTCCTCGAACTCCTTGAGCAGTTCGCTCAGTTCGAGCACGGTCATGTGTGAGATCGAGTCGAGGATCTCTTCCTTGGTTGCCATGATCAGGCCTCCTGTGTTTCGGATTGTGGGTTGTCGGCGTCTTCGGGGCTCCGGGTATCGATCAGTGCCTGCAGGCCGTAGGCGAAGTTGCGGGGAAGGGCCTGCAACAGCCCGGCCAGCTTGACCAGCGGCGCCTGGAAACCGCCGGCCAGCTGCGCCAGCAGGATGTCTCGTGACGGGAGGTCGGCCAGCGATGCCAGGTCGTCGGGGCTGAGCACCTTGTCGCCCAGCACCCCTCCCTTCAGGACGAGGGCCCGGTTGGCGCGCGAGAAGTCCCGCAGGGCCTTGGCCACCGCGGCCGCGTCGCCGGCGCTGCCGTCGGAGCGAGCACCGACGAACGCGATCGCGGTCGGTCCGGTGAGCAGGTGGGCGAGGTCGAGGCCCAACTCGGCGGTGGCCAGACGGACCATCGTGTTCTTGTAGATCGTGTACTCGCCGCCTGCGGCCCGCAGCGACCTGCGCAACTCGGCCATCTCGCCGACGTTGAGGCCGCGGTACTCGGTCAGCAGAGCCGCGTCGCTGGCCGACAGCCGATCGCGCACTTCGGCGACGACGGCCGCCTTCTCGGGCCTTGGGACTGTCATGGGTGCCTTCCTCGTCCGGCGGGCCTGCCGGCCCATTGGTGCTCCCCGCGGAGCGCACCGGATGTCTCAGGTGAGCGCGGTCTGGATGCGGGAGTATACGGGTTTAGTCGGCCGCGGCGACGTCGGCCGGGTCGATCCGGACGCCGGGACCCATCGAAGAGCTGAGCACCATCTTCTTCATGTACTTGCCCTTGGCTGCGGCCGGCTTGGCCCGCTGGAGCTCGGCCACCACGGCCCGGAGGTTCTTGAGCAGGTCCTCCTCCGCGAACGACGCCCGCCCGATGGGCACATGGACGTTGGCGAAACGGTCGGTCCGGTACTCGACCTTGCCCCCCTTGAACTCCTCGATGGTGCGGACGACGTCGGTGGTGACGGTGCCGGTCTTGGGATTGGGCATCAGGCCGCGCGGTCCGAGGATCCGGCCGAGCTTGCCGACCACCGGCATCATGTCGGGGGTGGCGATAGCCACGTCGAAGTCGGTCATGCCCCCGGTCACCTGCTCGGCCAGGTCGTCGGCTCCCACGAAGTCGGCGCCGGCCTCGCGGGCCGTGGTGGCGGCCTCGCCCTGCGCGAACACTGCGACCCGCACCTCCTTGCCGGTGCCCGACGGCAGCGACACCGTGCCCCGCAGCATCTGGTCGGCCTTGCGGGGGTCCACTCCGAGCCGCACGACGACGTCGACGCTCTCGTCGAACCGCCGGGTGGCCAGGCCCTTCACCAGGCTCACCGCGTCGGCGTCGCTGTGGAGGCGCAGGCGGTCGAAGCTCTTGGTGGCTTCGATGTGCTTCTTGCCCTTGGCCATGGTCGCTCCCTGCCGCTGGTGGTCCGCCCGCCCCTACTCGACGGTGATGCCCATCGAGCGGGCTGTGCCCTCGACCTGCGCCTTGGCCGCTTCGAGGTCGTTGGCGTTCAGGTCGGGCATCTTGATCTCGGCGATCTCGGCCAGCTGGGCGTCGGTGATCGTGCCCACCGTCTCGCGCCCGGGAGTCTCCGCGGCCTTCTCCAAGCCGGCTGCCGAGCGGATCAGGAACGATGTCGGCGGGGTCTTGGTGATGAACGTGAACGACCGGTCCTCGTAGATCGTTATCTCGGCCGGAATGATCTGGCCCCGCTTGTCCTCGGTGCGGGCGTTGTAGTCCTTGCAGAAGTCCATGATGGCCACACCGTGGGGGCCCAGCGCGGTGCCCACCGGAGGAGCAGGCGTCGCCTGTCCCGCAGGGATCTGGATCTTCACTAGGGCTGCAACCTGCTTGCGTGCCATCTGGACTCTCTTGGTGTGGTGGGTGAGGTTCTTGTGTCTGGGGCGGCCGGGCCGGCCGCGGCACTCCGAACGTGGCAGTGTGGCGGCATCGGGGACGGGCAGCAACCCACCCCCGCTCCTGGGGCCGCCTACAGGCGGGCTACCTGCGCGAACTCGAGTTCGACCGGCGTCTCACGGCCGAAGATGTTGACGAGCACCTTCACCTTGAGCTGATCCTCGTTGATCTCGATGATCTCGCCGGAGAAGTCGGCGAAGGGGCCGTCCTTGACCCGGACGGTCTCCCCCATGCCGTACTCGAACATCGGCTTGGCCCGCTTGGACGCCTCCCGGGAGCGGTCGGCCTCAACGCCGAGGAAGGCCTCGACGTCGCGGCGCCGCAGGGGCGAGGGGGCCCCGCCCTGGTTCACGAAGCCCGTGACGTTGGGGGTGTCGCGTATGACCGGCCACACCTCGTCGTCGAGTTCGCACCGCACGAACACGTAGCCCGGGAACAGCCGCTTGGAGGAGATCACCTTCTTGCCGTTCTTGAACTCGGGCACGTCGCGCAGCGGGATGACCACCTCGTGGATGCGGCCCTCCATGTTCATCGACGCGGTGCGGGCCTCGAGGTTCTGCTTGACCTTCTTCTCGTAACCGGACTGGGTGTGCACGACGAACCACTTGCCCGGCTTGTCGTAGGGGCTGACGGATTCGGGGGACTCGGCGGTGGAGTCGGCTTCTTCGAACAGGTCGTCCTCGGTGAGGACGGCTTGCTCTTGCGAGACGGTTGTATCGGACATGGGTTACCTCAGGATTCGAAGAGCTCGAGTACGAACGTGGAGAAGACCCAGTCGAGCCCGTAGATCATGGCTGTGAGCACGATGACGGTGACGAGCACCACGATCGAGTAGTTGACCGTCTCGGCCCGGCTGGGCCAGGCCACCTTGCGGAGCTCGCCCCGGACCTCGCGCAGGAACTGGCCGGGCGAGGTGCGCTCGGTGGGCGGCGTCGAGGCTTGCCGGCTGCGGCTGCGGACCGGTGCGCCCTCAGCATCTATCTCGCCCTGCTTCTGGAGCATGCGCTTCTGCTGACGGTTCATCGCCATTTGTGGAACTCACCTCGTGTGGGGTTTGCGACGCAGCTGGTCGTGGCCGTCATCGATTCGCAGGGGCGGAGGGACTCGAACCCCCAACCGCCGGTTTTGGAGACCGGTGCTCTGCCAATTGAGCCACGCCCCTCAGCAGTCGGCCGAAGGCTACCAGTGCAGGCCCGCGAACGGCTACGGGCCGGCAGCCGCGGCGGCAGTCCGGTGTCAGGAAGCCAGCCGGGCGGCGCGGCGGTGCCGGGCCGTGAACGCTATGAGGCCCGCGGCCGCTGCGGCCCCCGCCGCGACGGTCGCGGCGACGCGGGGCCTCGTGTCCCAGGCCCAGCGGTGGCCGTACCGGTCGAGGTGTACCAGGATCTGAGACTCCAGCCGGGAGTCCGCCGGCGCAGGGGCCCCGCGCAGCCAGCGCATGGCGTCCATCAGGCGCCGGTACCGGGACTCCTCCACCCGGCACCGCAGGCAGGTCGCCAGGTGGTCCAACTCCGCCGGTCCGTAGGCGCGGTCGCCGCCCGCGACGGCGGCCAGCACCGCGCTGACCGACTCGCAGTCGCGGCGCGGGCCCGTCTTGGCGCCGGTCGCCGGGGCGGAAGGCTCACTCGTCACCGTGGAGTTCCTCTCCGGGCATGGGCAGGACCTGCTCGCGCAGGCGCCGGCGGGCCCGGTGCAGGCGCACCTTGGCCGCGGTCACCGAGATGCCCAACTCAGCGGCGATCGCTTCGTGGGGGAGGTCGTACATGTCCCGCAGCACCACCACCGAGCGCAGTCGCGCCGGAAGGTCGCGGATGGCGACATCGAGTCTCTCCCGCAGCTCGGCCCGGTCTCCTTGAAGGGCCGGGTCGTGGTCGGGCCGGGTGTCGATCAGGTCGTCGTGAACGCCCAGATGGTCGTGGCGATGGCGCTGGCGCCGGCTGAGATGGGTGGTCGCGCAGTTGGCCACAATGCGATAGAGCCACGTGCTGAACTGCGCGTCGCCGCGGAAGCGGCCGACGCCCTTGTAGGCCCTCAGATACGCCTCTTGTACCACGTCTCGAGCATCCTCCGTACTGCCCGTCAGGCGCAGGGCCAACGCGTACGCGTCGGAGTGGGTGACCCGCACGAGCCGGTCGAACGCCTCCCGGTCGCCGGACTTGGCCAGCTCTACGAGCGCAACCATGTCCGCTGAAGATTGAGACTCGTGATCAGCGCTGACGTTACGCGCTGGATCCTCGACGGCCCGCAGACGGCGCCGGGGCGATGCGGTCACAGCTGTTCCGGGTCCGGATATTCCATGTAGCGACGGACAGACTCGAACTGTCGACCTCTCGATTATGAGTCGAGCGCTCTTACCAACTGAGCTACGTCGCCGTGAAGGGCAGGACGGGTGCCTGCGCCGAGCTCCCTGTCAGAATCGAACTGACGACCTTCTCCTTACCATGGAGACGCTCTGCCGGCTGAGCTAAGGGAGCAGTTCCGGCGCCGGGCGCCGGTCCGCCATGATGCCACACCGGCGGGTCTATCCCAACCGCTGGAGTCGGCCTGCGGAGAATCGCCGGCCCATTCCATTGAGCTTCATGTTGCACCGTGATATACAGACGCTATCATGTGATCGAGGAGTGGGGTGGCCCCCGTTGGCCGAGTCCGGTTGAAGTTCACGGGGGCCATCCCGCCCGCACTATACGGATCATATTGTGCATTTACACTATGTTCTATGGTCGTACACAGGCCAGAGCCTTGTTGGAGAGGGCCACTCGGCGACGGGCCGAGGCGAGATCGTTGCGGTCCAGGCCGCTGGTGAGATAGGCGAAGGAGAGCCCCGTGCGGGGGTCGGCCCAGGCAGCCTGCCCGCCCGCGCCGGAGTGGCCGAACGCTCCGGGCGACGCTCCGTGGGGGTGGCCGCGCATGGCGGCCTTGCCGTCGTCGCCGGCTAGCACGAAAGCGTGGGAGCGGCTGGCGGGCGTCCCAGTCCAGTCCCGGTGGTTCTGGCGCACCACCATGGCGTCGTCGCGAACCTCGGGGCGCAGGAAGCCTCCCGCGTTGTGCAGCACCGCCTGGTACCACATAGCCATGTCGGCGGCCCGGGCGATGCCTCCCCCTCCGGGCACTCCCGCGGCCCGTATCCAGGGCTGGTTGAACACCACCAACATCTCCTCGCCCACCCCGAAGTCGGGCATCTCGTCCAAGCCCAGCGCGGCCAGCTCCTCGGCGGTGGGCACGGTGCCCACGCCCTCCACGTCCGCGACGCCGGCCTGGTCCTCGACGCCTATGCCCAGCCACCTGGAGCAACCGGCCGGCTCCATCACTCGCTCGGTGATCACGTCGGCGTATGGGCGACGGGTCACCTCAGTGATGATGTCGGCCAATACCCAGTGCGCGGAGAGCGGGTGGTACTCGTACCGGGTGCCGGGCGCCCAGTCGGTGTGCCACGTGGCGTAGGCAGCCAGGCGGGCGGCGCGATCGGTGACCTCGGCGCGGTGCACCGGCGCGTACGGGAAGCCGCCCACGTGGAGCATCACCTGCGACACGGTGATGGCGTCCTTGCCGTTGGCCATGAACGACTCCAGCACGTCGCTCACCGGCGCGGCGATGTCGAAGAGTCCCTCGGCAGCCAGTTGCATCGCGGTGAGGGCCACCGACGGCTTGACCGCCGAGTACGTATGGAATCGAGTGCCCGGGGTGCAGTCACCCAGAGCCTCCGACACCACGATCTCGCCCTCGAGGCCCAGAGCGAGCTGCGCCGCGGGCAGCAGGCCGGAGTCCACATCGCGCCGCGCCCGCTCAACGAGCGCGCCGACCGCAGAGTTGTCGAGTTCGGGCATCGCTCGATGCTACGAGCGCGGCAGCCTGGCCGAGCGCTAGTTGACGGCCTTGGTCATGCCCTCCCAGTAGGGGGCGCGCAGCTTGAACTTCTGGAGCTTGCCGGTGGCGGTGCGGGCCAACTCGTCGCGCATCTCCACCGAGGTGGGGCACTTGTAGTGGGCGATCCGCTCCCGGCAGTGGGCGATCAATTCCTCACCGGTGGCCTCCGCGCCCGGGGCCAGCACCACCAGGGCCTTGACGGTCTCGCCCCACTTCTCGTGGGGCACCCCGATCACCGCCACCTCGGCCACGGCCGGGTGCGAGAACAGGGCGTCCTCCACCTCGATGGACGACACGTTCTCGCCCCCGGAGATGATCACGTCCTTCTTGCGGTCGGTGATCATGTAGTGGCCGTCGTCGTCGAGGTACCCGCCGTCGCCGGTATGGAACCAGCCGTCGCGAATGGCGTCGGCGGTGGCGTCGGGCTGCTCCCAGTACCCCTCCAGCACATGGTTGCAGCGGGCCAGGAACTCGCCGGAGTCGCTCACTCGCATGCTCACGCCCAGCGCGGGCACGCCTTGGCGCGACAGCTTCCGGGCCCGCTCCCCCGGCGAGAGGTCGTCCCACTCGGACCGGCTGCGGTTGATGGTCAGCACAGGGGCGGTCTCGGTGAGGCCGTAGAGCTGGATGAACTCCCAGCCCAGATCGGTCTCGACCCGCTCGATAGTGCGGGTGGGCGGGGGCGCGCCGGCCACCACCATGCGGGTGCGGCCCGCACCGGGGATGGGGCCGTCCCAGGTGGCGGCCGCGTCGAGGATGGCGGCCACCACCGCCGGCGCGCCGCACAGCAGCGTGATGCCGTGGGCGTCCACGCGGCGCAGGATCTCGGCCCCGTCCACCTTGCGCAGCACCACCTGCTTGGCGCCCATGCCGACCAGCACGTAGGGCATCCCCCAGCCGTTGCAGTGGAACATGGGCAGGGTGTGCAGGTAGTTGTCGCGGTCGGTGACGGAGGTGTGCAGGCCGAACACGGCCGAGTTGATCCACAGGCTCCGGTGGGTCTGCTCCACCCCCTTGGGCCGGGCGGTGGTGCCCGACGTGTAGTTGATGACCGCGGTCTCGTCCTCATTCGGCGCCCACGGCTGCGGGGTCTCGCCGAACCGGAACAGGGCCCCGTCCGATTCGTCACCGAGCACGAACTTGTGGCGACACTTCACCGGGCCGAGGATGTCGGCCAGCTCGGGATCGACGAGCAGCACGTCGGCGCCGCAGTGTTCCACTATGTAGGTCACCTCGTCGAGGCTGAGCCGGAAGTTGATGGGCACGAAGATGCGTCCGTTGCCGCTGACGCCCCAGAAGCAGGTGAGCAGGCGCCCGGCGTTGTGGGACACCATGGCCACCCGGCCTCCCATCGGAACCCCGAGAGCGTCGAGACCTGCTCCGATGGCGTCGACCAGCTCGCCCATGCGCGAGAAGGTGACCTCGCCCATGGAGGGCGCGGGCTGGTCGGGCTCGTCGACGAAGGCGACCCGGTCGGGATACACGGCCAGGGCCCGGTCGACGTGATCACGGACTGTAAGCGGAACCTTCATCGCGCCATGATGGCAGGATCAGCGGGCACCGCGCACCCCGGACGTGAGATAGTCGCCGACGGCACGAGCAAGCAGACTGAGTCTCGGTGATGCGACGAGCAGCGTTGATATTGGGGATCGCCCTGATCGCCCTACTGCCAGTGGTGGCGGCTTGCAGTAGCGGAACCAGTGAATCGGCTGACCCGCGCTCGGCACCGGCGGTCTCGGGCGAGTTCGCCGGGACGATCCGGCTGGGGGCGGCGCTGAGCGAGACCGGCAAGTACTCCGTCGAGGGCAAGGACTCCCGGCAGGGCTACGACACCTGGCTGACGTGGGTGAACACCGAGTACGGCGGCATCCGGGTCGGCGATGAGCGCTACCGGGCCGAGATCGTGTACTACGACGACGAGTCCGACGCCGACACCGCCGGCAACCTCACCCAGAGGCTCATCGACGACGACCGGGTCGACTTCCTGCTGGGCCCGTACTCGAGCGGCCTCACCACCGGCACCAGCGCCATCGCCGAAGCCAACAACGTGCTGATGGTGGAGGGCAACGGCACCTCCGACACCATGTTCGAGAGGGGATTCCAGAACCTGTTCCTGGTGGCCACCATCGCCAGCGACTACACCCGCTCCGGCATCGAGGCCCTCGCCGCCCGCGGCGCCCGAACCGCGGTGATCGCCCACGAGGACACCTCGTTCGCCACCGCGGTGGCCGGCGGCGCAGCCCGCCACCTGGAAGCCAACGGCATCGAGGTCCTGGCGGTCGAGACCTACCCCAAGGACATCCAGGACGTGTCGGCCATCATGACGAAGTTCCGCGACCTGGATCCCGATCTCTTTGTCGGGGGAGGCCACTACAACGACGCGGTCCTGTTCGTGAACTCTGCCAAGGAACTCGGCTTCGAGCCCGGCGGCATGCTGATCACAGTCGGTCCCTCCAACCCCAAGCTCGTGGAGGAGTTGGGCCGCGACGTCGACGGCGTGCTCGGACCCACCCAGTGGGAGCCGTCGATGGCCTACCGGGGTCTCTACTTCGGCAGCGCCGCCGACTACGCCGGCTACTACGAGAGCCTCTGGGGCGAGCCGCCCGTGTACCAGGCGGCCAGCGCCACCGCCGCCGCGCTCGCTCTGCACCTGGCCATCGAGGCCGCCGGATCGACCGACACCGACGCGGTGCGGGCCGCGCTGCGGGAGTTGTCGGCGGACACCTTCTACGGCCCCATCAGCTTCGACGAGCGCGGCGTCAACACCAGCAAGCCGATGGGCATGATCCAGGTGCTCGACGGTGACATCGCGGTGGTGGCCCCCGACGACGCGGCCGTGGCCCAGCTCGAGTACCCCCTGGGCGACGGCGGGGCGGAGCGGGGTGGTTCTGGATCGTCGGGCTTGGGCCAGCTCCCCCAGGCCCTCGTCAACGGCATCGCCCTGGGCGGCATGTACGCAGTACTGGTCCTGGGCTTCTCAGTGATCTGGGGCGTGATGGGCGTCATCAACTTCGCCCACGGCGAGTTCGTGATGGTGGGCGCCTACCTGGCGTGGCTGGCCAACGACCTCTGGGGCGTCGATCCGTTCCTGTCGGTGCCCGCGGTGTTCCTGGTGATGATGGCATTCGGGTACGGCGTCCAGCGGCTGCTGGTGGACCGCGTCATCGACCGCCCCCATCTGGTGTCGCTCCTAGTGATGTTCGGTCTGGCCATCATCCTTCAGAACGCCATGAAGCTGATCTTCTCGGCCGACTTCCGCCGGGCCGACACCGCGCTCGACGGGAGCTGGCGGGTCACCGACTCGCTGACCGTGCCCGTCACCAAGTTCTGGATCCTGATAGTCGCGCTGGGCGTGCTCGGCAGCCTGAGCGTCCTGCTGTCCCGCACCCGGCTGGGGAAGGGAATACGGGCCGCGGCCCAGAACCGGGAGGCGGCCCGCATCGTGGGCATCGACGTCTCCAAGGTGTACGTGATCGTCTTCGCGCTCTGCATCGGCATCACGGGCGCGGCGGGTGCGCTGGTCAGCCCGGTGCTGGCCGTCCAGCCCTTCCAAGGACCCCCGCTGACGTTGAAGGCCTTCGCCATCACGGCCATGGCCGGCCTCGGGTCGATACGGGGAGCGCTGGGCGGGGCGATGGTGCTGGGCCTCGTCGAGGCGGGGCTGGCCGTCTACGTCGAGGGCGTGGGCACCAATCTGGCCGTGGTGGCGTCGTTCGTCATCCTGGTGGCCGCTCTGGTACTGCGACCCCAGGGCCTCTTCGGCGGCCTGCGACCCGTGGACGCGACGGCGACATGAGCCCTTCCCCACCCGACGGGCGCGACGGCGGCATGAGCGCCCTCAGGAAGTGGCTTGCCAGTGGCCGGGGGCTGGCTGCGGCCCGGGTGGTGGCGGCGGTCGTGCTGGCCTGGCTGATCGTGCTGCCCCTCGTGGGCGCCACCGATTCGACGATGTTCACCATGACGCTGATGTTCACCAGCGTGGCGGTGGCCATTAACTGGAACCTGACCGGGGGCTTCACCGGCTACGTCGACTTCGGCCACGCAGTGTGGTTCGGCCTCGGCGCCTACGTGACCGCGATCCTGATGTCGCTGCAGGCCAACAGCCTGGGCATCGGTTGGCAGCCGGTCCCCGCCATCGTCGTCGGGGCGGTCGTGGCCGGAGTGCTCGCCGGTCTGATCGGCCGGGCCACGATGCGACTGCGGGGCCCGTACTTCTCCATCGCCATGCTGGGCACGTTCGTGGCCGTCCGCGAGATCGTGCGCACGTGGGGCGGCCTGACCGGCGGGGGCGTCGGCCTGACCCTGCCCCCCTACCTGAACCGGCAGCTGTTCTATTACTTGGAGCTCGCGCTGGTGGTGGGGTTGATCGCGCTGACCTGGTGGCTGCGGCGCACCCGCTTCGGCGCCGCGCTGGTGGCCATTCGCGAGGACGAGCTGGGAGCGGGGATGCGGGGAATCTCGACCACCCGCCTCAAGGTGGCCGTCTTCAGCTTCGCGGGCGCCTCCACAGGTCTGTTCGGGGGGCTCTGGGCGTACCAGAACACGTTCGTCGACCCCGACATCGCCTTCACCGAGGTGCGGACCATCGACGCCATCATGGGAACGCTGCTCGGGGGCCTGGGAACGGTGGCCGGGCCGGTAGTGGGCTCGGTGGGGCTCTACTGGCTGCGCGAGGTGCTGTGGGCCAACCTGCTCGACTACCACCTGGTCGCGCAGGGTGTGCTGCTCATCCTGATCGTGCTGCTGATGCCCCGCGGCATCGTCGGCACATTCGACCGCCGGGGCACGTCGCTGCTGAGACTCTGGCGTCGCGCTCCCGCAAGCGCACAAGCTGCCACCGACGAGCACACCCCCGACCCCGACACAGCCGACCGGGGCTCTCCCGTCCGGGGCATGGCCGGCAGTGGCGCCGAGGATCCCGACCCCGGGGCCGGACGGATCCCGAAGCGCACCGACCAGCCGATCGGGGTGCTGGAGGGCCGCGGGATCACCAAGCGTTTCGGCGGACTCACCGCCGTCAACGGAGTCGATATCAGGGTCTCGCAGGGCGAGATGGTCGGGCTGATCGGCCCCAACGGCAGCGGCAAGACCACGCTGTTCGACTGCCTGAGCCGGGTGCTGCGCATCGATGGGGGCGCCATCCGCCTCGACGGCGCCGACATCTCCGGGCTGCCGCCCCATCGGGTGGCCCGCCTGGGAGTGTCGCGCACGTTCCAGATCATCCGGGTCTACCGCGACCTAACGGTTCGCGAGAACATGGAGCTGAGCGTCCAGTGGGGGCGGATCGGAGTGCGGGGCCTGTTCGGGCGCACCGACGCCGCCACCCGTCGCAAGGCCGACCAGCTCATGGAGTTCCTGCTGCTGGCACCGCTGCGGGACGACCGGGCGGGCACCCTGTCGGGCGGCCAGCGCCGGCTGCTGGAGATCGGCATGGCGCTCATGAGCGATCCGAGGCTGGTCTTGCTCGACGAGGCCACCGCCGGCGTGAACCCGACCCTCGTCGAGGACATCAAGGACCGGCTGAGAGCGGTGAACTCCGAGCGGGGGGTCGCCTTCCTGCTGGTCGAGCACAACGTCCAGTTCGTCGCCGACCTCTGCGAGCGGGTGGTGGTGCTCGACGCCGGTAGCAAGCTCGCGGAGGGCACTCCTTCCCAGGTGATGGACGACCCGGCCGTGATCGAGGCCTACTTCGGCGCTGGGACCGAGGCTGGAGACACCACCGGCACCGGCAACGACCCCGCAGCCGGAACCGGAACCGGCGGCACCGGCAGCCGGCCCGAGCCCGGAGCCGGAGCGGGGAGCCGGCCATGAACGGCGTCCCGGCTTCTGATCCACTCCTGGAGCTGCAGGCGGTGGCTGCCGGTTACGTGCCGGGCCACGACATCATCCGCGGCATCGATCTCAGCGTGCATGCCGGCGAGATCGTGTGCGTGATCGGTCCCAACGGCGCAGGCAAGTCGACGGTGTTCAAGGCCGTCTACGGGCTGGTGCCGGTGCGGGCCGGTCGGGTGCTCTGCGACGGTGCCGACATCACCAACATCAACCCGTCCGACGCCCTGGCTACGGCCGGGATCGCCATCGTGCCCCAGCTCCGCAGCTCGTTCGCTCAGATGACCGTCTACGAGAACCTCGAACTCGGCATGTACCGCTGCACTGACAAGGCGCGGGTGCGGGAACGCATCGGCTTCGTGTGCGACCTGTTCCCGAGGCTGGGCGCCCGGGCCCGCCAGGCGGCCGGGACGATGTCGGGAGGCGAGCAGCGGATGCTGGAGATCGGCCGCGCCCTCATGTGGGAGCCGCGCCTGGTGCTGATGGACGAGCCGTCGGCCGGGTTGTCCCCCATCGTGACCGCCGAGGTGTTCGAGACGGTCCGGCGGCTCAACCGCGAGATCTCCTTGACCACCCTGATGATCGAGCAGAACGCCCGACAGGGCCTCGAGACCAGCCACCGCGGCTACGTGATCGAGCACGGGCTGATCACCCACCAGGGCAGCTCAGCCGATCTGCTGGCCGATCCGGACGTGCGGCGGGCGTTCCTCGGAGCCCGCTGAACCCGAATTGGCAGCAGAATGCACGCATACCGTGCGAAACGCTGCCAATTCCTGATCCTGGGCTCAGCGCCGACCGAATTGGCAGCAGAATGCACGCATACCGTGCGAAACGCTGCCAATTACTGAGCGGGCTAGCCCTGCAGGACGGTTGCGACTGCGTCGGGGATGGAGCGCGGACCCGCGATGGCCGCGAACCGGGCGCCGGCGGCCGCCGCGAAGGCCTCGGCGTCAGCCGCGTCGCCCGCGGGCGCGATCACGCACAGCTCGTCGAGGCGGCGGGCCGCGGCCAACGGATCGCCCCCGGCGGTGGCCCGGCAGTCCGAGAGCAGCACCGCCACACGGCGCCGGGCCGTGCACCGCTCCAGTTGGGCCCGGGCCGCGTCGAGCGCGGCCGCGAGGTCGGTGGTCCCGTAGCCGCGCAGCCGCAACACGTCATCCACCACGGCCGGCGCCGGGCGGTCCCGGTCGGCCGACTTGATGGCCACGACCTGGTCGCCGAAAGCCAGCGCCGACCACTGCTGGGGCGCTCGCAGGGCGCAGGCCGCGGCGGCCACCGCGGCCGCGGCCAGCCGCGGGCCGCCCATCGACCCCGACCGGTCCACAACGAGAGTGATCGCGGTGGCGGGACGCTGCCAGCGCTGCACCCACAACTCGTCCAACGCCGCCGGGCGGCCCGCCGCTCTGGCGTCGAGCAGACCGTCGAGGCTGCGGTCGATGTCGATGTCGCCGCTGCAGAGATCGGCCCGTCCCGGCTCGAGGCGGCCCACCCCGCCCGCCGACGACGCCCCGGCCCGGGCCAGGTCGAGCGCGAGCCGTCCCGCCAGCCGCGCCGCCAGCGCCGCCATCCTGCGGTCGGCGGCGGCGGCCATGTCGGCCAGCAGGGCGAGGGTCTGGTCGGGGTCGACGGAGGCCTGCTCGGCCACCTCGGCGGTGTCGAGGGTTCCGGTGGTGGGGCTCAGCAGCCTGAAGCCGGGCTGGCCCTCGTAGTGGCCGCGGGGGGTGGCGCGAACCCGCTCGGCGTCGAGCGCCTCGCGGGCCCTGAACCCTTCGAGGACTAGGCCCCTGTGCCGGTCGCCCCTCCGGGGGCCGGCACTTTTTCCATCGCAGGCACCAGGGACTCGGGTGGCGGGCCGTCACTGCGCTGCTCGGCCGCGAGCACCTCCTCCCACAGCTCCCGCACGATGGCCTCGGGTGTGCGGTCCCCTCCCTCGTGGAGCCGGATCCGGCCGGTGAGAGCCATCAGCGCGGCGTCTAGGCCCACCCCGGGGTCGTCGAGTGCCAGGTCACGGAGCTGGCAGAGGCGCGCGGCCACATCGCACAGGTCCATCGCCCCCCGCACCGATGCCCCCATCCGCACGTCGCGGTGGGTGCGGGTGGCTCGGGTCACCGCCACGGCCCGGGCCATGGTGCGCTCGGCCGTCGCACCGCCGGTCGGGAAGCCCTGGGCCCGCAACTCGACTATGCGGCGCTCGTCGCGCTCGTCCTGGTAGCCCATGGACAGGTGGCAGATGCGGTCGTAGACCGCGCTGGACAGGCGTGACGTGCCCACCGTGTCGTAGGGATTCATGGCGGCCACCATCCGGAACTGCTCCGCAGCGGCGATCCTCCCCACCCTGGGCAGATGGAGCTCGCCCTCCGACATCACCCCGATGAGCAGGTTGACGGTCTCCTCGGGCACCCGGTTGAGCTCCTCGACGTAGAGCAGCGCCCCGTCCTGCATGGCCTCGATGAGCGGGCCGGGCATGAAGGCGTCGCCGGTGTAGCCCTCCGACAGCACCCGGGCCGGGTCGAACTGCCCGGCGAGCCGGGCCGGGGTCAGCTCGGCATTGCCCTCGACGGTGACCAGCGGAACATCCATCGCCGCGGCCAGGGCCCGCAGCAGGGTGGTCTTGCCGGTGCCGGGCGGACCCTCGAGCAGCAGGTGACGTCCTGCGCCGACCGCGGCGACCACCAGCTCGACCTCCCGGTGGCGCCCCACCATGGCAGACGCAACGGTGTCGACCAGGCTGCCACGGGCGTCGTGGAAACCGGAAGCGTCGGCCCGCCCGGCCTCTTCAGTCAAAGGCGATGACACCCCGGATGTTGCGGCCCTCGCGCAGGTCCCGGTAGCCCTCGTTCACCTCGTCCAGCGAGTAGGTGGCGCTCACGAAGCTGTCGAGGTCGAGTTGGCCCTGGGTGTAGAGCGACAGCAGGTGCGGGATCTCCGAGCGGGGGCTGGCCGAGCCGAACGTCGAGCCCCGGAGCTGCTTGTTCATCATGGCGAAGTCGAACAGGTTGAACTGCACTTCCATCTGCTCCAGCGGAGCCACCGCGGCCACCACCACCGTCCCGCCCTTGCGGACCAGGAACTGGGCGGGAGCCAGCATCTCGCCGCGCATCACCCCCGGGGTGAGGATCAGGCTGTCGGCCATCACGCCGCCGGTCACGAGCCCGACCGTCTCCATGGCCGCCTCCATGGACTCGGCGGTGTGGGTGGCGCCGAACTTGCCGGCGGCCTCGCGCTTGGACTCGGCCGGGTCGACGGCCACGATGTTGGAGGCCCCGGCGATCTTGGCCGCCTGTAGCGCCGCGCTGCCGAGCCCGCCGCAGCCGACGACCACCACGGTGTCGCCGGGCCTTACGTCGGCCCGGTTGGCCACCGACCCGAAGCCGGTGGTCACGCCGCAGCTCACCAGTGCGGCGATGGGTGCGGGCACGTCGGGGTCGACCTTCACCGCGGAGTCGACGCTGACCACCATGTGCTCGGAGAACGTGCCCAGCTTGAGCATGGGAGTCAGGTCGCTGCCGCCGGCGTCGTGATGGCGGAAACCTCCCGCGGGCGGCATCATGCCGGGATCGAGCAGGTGAATGCCGAGGTCGCAGAGGTGCTGCTGGCCGTCGGCGCACCAGCGGCAGCGGCCGCACGACGGCACGAACGAGGCCGAGATGTGGTCGCCGACGGCCAGTTCGGCCACGCCCTCGCCTACCTCGACAACCACGCCGGCCCCCTCGTGTCCCCCCACGATTGGCATGGGCAACGGCATGGAGCCGTTGCGGACGTGCTCGTCGGAGTGGCACATGCCGGCTGCGGTCGTCTTCACCAGCACTTCTCGCGGTCCGGGAGCGTCGAGCTCGATCTCCTCGACGCTCCAGTCGGCGTTCGTCTCTCGCAGGACAGCTGCTCTGGTCTTCACTCGGCACCTCCAGCGACTCGGGCGCGCGACGCTAGCGCGATCGCCGCAACCCCGCGATGTGGGATCCGGGTCGCGGTGAGCCTGCCACCGCCGGCATCCAGTGTGTGAAGATATGTGTGAAGATGTAGGGCTCCTATCAGATCGGATCGATCAACAGGGAGGCGAACGATGGCGACGGGGCCACTCTCGGGCATACGAGTGATCGACCTGACCCAGGTGCTGGCCGGACCGACCGCGACCATGCTGCTGGCCGACCTCGGCGCGGACGTGATCAAGGTCGAGCCGCCCGGCACCGGCGACCTGTCCCGCCTGGCCCGTTTCGCCAAGGGCGGCATCAACAGCACCGTCGCCAACGCCAACCGGGGCAAGCGGTCGATCCAGATCGACCTTTCCACCGAAGCCGGCCGCGGGCTGGGCCTCAAGCTGCTGGCCGGCTGCGACGTGGCCGTCCAGAACATGCGGCCCGGAGTCATGGACGGCCTGGGAATGGGATACGAGCACGCCGCGGCCGTCAACCCCGGGATCATCTACTGCTCGATGTCGGGTTACGGGTCGAGCGGCCCCTACGCCGGCCGGGCCGCGTACGACCCGATCATCCAGGCCGTGACCGGCTATGTGGCCCTTCAGGTCAACCCGGAGGTGCCCGTACCCGACCTGGTGCGCAACGGGGTGGTCGACAAGGCCTCGGGCTGGATGGCGGCGCTGGCCATCACCTCGGCCCTGTTCGCCCGGGCCCTGGGCGGCGGGGGCCAGCACATCGACCTGTCCATGTTCGACACCGCGGTGCAGTTCCTGTGGCCCGACGGCGGCATGGCCGACACGCTGCTCGACGAGGACGCCGGTGGTGGCCGGCACCTCGCCACCATCTACCGGCTCACGCCGTGCGCCGACGGCCACATCGTGTACTTCGTGGTCAGCGACAAGCAGTTCCACGGCCTCTACCGGGCCCTGGGCTGCGCTGACTGGATCGACCACCCCCAGTGGGGCACCCACGAGGGCCGCCGCGGCCGGTCCGAGGAGCTCGGAGCCCTGCTGGAGGAGGAGTTCGGCAAATGGAAGGTTGCCGACCTGGTGCCCCGGATGCACGAGAACTCCGTGCCGTGCGGAGAGGTCGCCGCGGTGGAGGACCTGCACGACGATCCCCAGATCCGCCACAACGAGACCCTGGTCGAGTGGGACCATCCGACCGCGGGCCGGATCCGCCAGGCCCGGCTGGCCCCCCGGTTCTCGGCCACCCAGCCCGAGTTCCGCCCCTCTGTCCCCCGCCTCAACGAGCACGCCGACGAGATCCTGGCCGAGCTGGGCCTCGACGCCGGCGAGATCGAGAACCTCCGGGGGTCCGGCGCAGTGTTCTGACGACTCTCATGAGACAATCGCCGCAGACCGCCAAGAAGAAGCAGGAGGCTGTTTCGTGAGAGTGCTGCGCAATGCTCGGCTCGCCGATGGACGGAACGTCGATGTGCGGATCGACACCACCGACGGCACGATCTCCAGCGTCGCCGCCTCAGGCTCGACTGCGCTCGACGGCGAGGCAGACGTCGAGGATCTGGGCGGCTGGCTGCTGCTGCCGGCCATGGCCGAGCCTCATGCCCACCTCGACAAAGCCCTGACCGCCGACGAGGTGCCCAACCCCAAGGGCGACCTCATGGGAGCCATCGGTGCCTGGTTCGAGGCCGCGGAGAAGGGACGGCTGTCCTATGAGCGGACCGTCGAGCGGGCCACGAAGGCCTTCGAGCTGCTGCTCGTGCACGGCGTGACCGCGGTCCGCACCCACATCAACGTCACTGCCGACATCGGCATAGTCAGCGTGCTGGCCGTGCAGGAGGCGGCCCGGGCCATGGAGGGCCTCATCGACTTCCAGATGGTGGCCTTGACCGGATGGCCGATGACCGGCCCGGACAGCGCGGCCAATGTTCGGGCGCTGGAGGAGGCCGTGGAGGCTGGGGTCGATCTCGTCGGGGGCTGCCCGAACCTCCAGGACGACCCGCCGGCCCACATCTCCGACGTGCTCGCGCTGGCTGCTTCCGCCGGCCTCGACATCGACCTGCACACCGACGAGACGCTCGACCCGTCCGTCCTGACGCTGCGCGAGCTGGCCCGCCAGGTGAGCGACAAGGGCTTCGACGGCACGGTGGCCGCGAGCCACTGCGTCAGCCTGGGCATGCAGCCCCCCGACGTGCAGGCCGCGGTGGCCGCCGAGGTCGCGGCGGCGGGCGTCTCGGTGATCACCCTGCCCCAGACCAACCTGTTCCTGCAGGGCCGCGACGACCCGGTGGGCACGCCCCGGGGCCTCACCGCCGTCAACGCCCTCCTGGACGCGGGCGCGGTGGTGGCCGCCGGGGCCGACAACGTACAGGATCCGTTCAACCTGGTGGGGCGCAGCGATCCGCTGGAGACGGCCGCGCTGATGGTGATGGCCGGACATCGCCTGCCCGACGACGCCTACGACATGGTCTCCAACACCGCCCGGCGGGTGATGGGCCTGGCTCCGGTCAATTTCGAGCCGGGCGATCCCGCCGACATGGTGGCCATAGACGCGCCCTCGGTGCGGGGCGCGGTGGCCGACGCACCGATGTCGCGCCGGGTGTACCGCAGGGGTCGGCTGGTGGCCTCGGCCGACCAGCAGACCCGGGTGCTCCGGCCGAGTTGAACTCCTGCCCTACTGGCTTACGTACGAGTATTCGGTGGGAAGAGTGTCGTCGTCCGGTCCCACCACGTAGTTCCCGGCTCGCAGCGCCACCGGCGGCTCGTCGGGATCGAAGCTGACGCCCACCGGGTCGCCGCCCTCGGCCACCACCCGGACCTGATTGAGGAACTGGCGCCGCACCATCGACACCCCCCGGTCGCTGGAGGCGAGATGCTCGGTTGAGTGCAGGGTGATCGGACCCTGGCCGACCTGGGTCTCGTAGTCGCCGGGATAGCGCTGGTGGCCCTCGTCGTCGAGGTCGAACCAGGTCTCGCCGTCGCCGTAGGTGGGCAGCCCCTGGGCCGGACGGTCCCTCGGCTTGCGCAGCATCGACACCACCCAGGTGTGGGTGTCGTCGATGGGAACGGCCCACGACATGTTGTTGGTCTTTCCCACCACGGTCAGGGTCGGCGTCGGGATCACCCTGATGGTGGGGACGCGGATCTCGGTCACCCGGTGCAGCACGTTGCCGTCGGGCAGGTCGCGGTCCTGGCTGGCGGTCACCCCCCAGGCGTGACCCTGCCAGTCGATGCGGGGCCAGATCTCCAACCTCGGATCGAACTGGTGGCCGCTGATGGCGTTGTGGAGGATGAAGACGTGGTACGGGTCCATGGCGTTCTCGTGGGTCTGGAACCAGTTGCAGGGCGCCACGGTGGGACCGCCGAAGGCGAAGTGGTCGATGATCACGATCTCCTCGTCGTCGCGCAGGTCCTCGAAGATGTCGTAGCGGGGAAGGACCGGCTGGCGGTCGGCCGGCCCCAGGTAGGCGAAGACCAGCCCGTTGTACTCCTGCACCGGGTACCAGGGCTGGCGGTAGGAGGCCCGGTTGCGTCCCCGGTCGGGTTCGCAGGGTTGATCGAGGCAGGTGCCGTCCACCGCGAAGAGCCAGCCGTGGTAGGGGCAACGGATCCCGTCGACCTCGACCCGGCCGTAGTAGAGGGTGGTGCCCCGGTGGCAGCAGCGGGGTTCGACAAGGCCGGGACGGCCGCTGCCGTCGCGGAACAGGATCAGGTCCTCGCCGAGGATCCGCACCTCCCGGGGAAGGGAGGTGGTCTCGGAGCTGCGGGCGACCGGATGCCAGTAGCGCCGCAGCAACTCCCCCGCGGGCGTGCCGGCCGACGTCTCCACCAGATCGGGATTCCACTCGCCCTGGCGGCGGCCGTAGGCCCGGCCGTCGGCGGTGTGCCCGGCACTTGTTGGCCCCGCCGATGGCGCCCCCGTAGCTTGAGCCTCAGCCATGGCCGGAGTATCCCACAGCCCGACGCCGCCCCATCAACCCGAGAGCGCGGTCAACACGGAACTCGACCGGATAGCCAAGGCATCCCACAGCCCACCGCCCCATCAACCCGAGAACTCGCCGGCCCGTGCCGACTGCGCCGGGATCCCTACGGGCGCTACCACCTTCACGCCGCAGGTGATCGACATCTCGACCCTGAGAGCCGGCGGCACCGGCGCGGCCCGCCGGTCGGAGACGACCGCGGAGATCGAGTCGGCATGCACGGGCTCGGGGCTCTTCGTGGCGGCCGGCCACGGCATCGACGAGCAGCTCGCCGCAGCCTTCTCGGCGGCGCGGGACTTCTTCTCGCTGTCTCCCGGCGTGAAGGATCAGGTGCCGCGTGTCAACCGGTACGGATACGTCCCGGACCGGATGGAGGCTCGCGACCCGTCGAGCGCGGCCTACATGGGGCGGTCGAGCCTGGCCGCGGAGTACCTCGACATGGGCCTTACCGACGAGGTCGACCTCGCGGCCGTCGAGGCGCTGGGGTGCGACAGGTTCGAGGCCACCGTGCGCGCGTACCAGGCCGCCGCCCTCGGCGCGGCCCATGCCGTGCTGGAGGCTCTGGCGACCACGCTGGGCGTACGCGGCTTCTTCGCGGCCCGCATGTCGGCGCCCCAGTGCCGGCTGCGCTTCCTGCACTACCCGCCGACCGGGCACCTCGACGACGGGTCCGCGCCGGTGTTCAGCACACCCCACACCGACTACGGGGCTATCACCCTTCTCGCCACCGACGGCGTGCCGGGCCTGGAGGTGCTCCTGGACTCCGGGTGGGTGCCGGTGTCGGCGCAGCCGGGGAGCGTGATCGTGCAGCTCGGGGACATGCTGGCCCGCTGGACCAACGACCGTTACCGGTCGACCCCGCACCGGGTGGTGGGCTCGGCGGGCGCCGACCGTTTCTCGATCCCGTTCTTCGTGAACCCGGACCCCCACACCGTGGTCTCCACCATCAGCAGCTGCATCACACCCGAGCGTCCCGAGCGCTACGAGCCGGTGACCGCGGGCGAGTTCCTGGTGTCGCGCATCGACAGCCCCACCGAGCCCTACGTCTGACCGGGGCCTCGCCCGGGCGCGCTGAGGGGGCCGGCGCTTGGCGCCGGCCCCCTGTTCAGCGGTATGTCAGCTGATGAGGCTTCGGGTTAGAAGCCGTAGCTGATGTTGGGGTCGATGAACTCGTTGGTGAACAACTGGTCCGCGGTCAAGTCGGGATCGATGCCCTGCATGCCCGCAGCCACCATGTCGTTGAACGTCTTCTCGTAACGAGAAGCCTCCATGTTGCCTGCGATGCTGTCAGGACCGTCACCGACCAGACCGAAGTCCCGCTGGGCCTGCACCGAGAACGCAGCCAGCTCAGGCGAGTAGCTCCACCACGTGTCAAAGGTCACCACCGCATCAACGATGACCGCGTTGGCCCGATCCGGACTGCTGTTGAAGTCCACCGACGCCTGCTGGATGATCGGCACCAGCCTCTCCAGACACGGACGCAGACCCTCGATCTCGCCGTTGCGGACCCCGATCGTCTGAGAATAGATCTGGAACCCGGCATCATGCAGCAACTCGAACGCCACCGGCCGGCCATAGTCGGTGTGCACGAACTCGTACTGGTACGGCTCAGCCGAAGCGAACCCCTGCTGAGCGATGTCACCGTCAGCGATGAACCGAGCCGGCGAGCCCGTGTAGCCCTTGTCGACCTGATCCTCAGACCAGATCCCCTGAGCGATGAACACATCCGGGAACGTGCCGCCCGAGAAGACCTGCACGACAATGCCGCGCTCACCGATCTCATGGATGCCAGACAGGTCCGGATACACCTCCGGATCCCACATCACCATCTGCGGGTTGCGCTCCAGCGGCGCCACCACCGACACCAACTGCGTCACATCCCAATGGTTGACCTGCTGATCAGTCGAGGCGTAACCCAGATGAATCGAATCATCCAAAGCCATGATCTCCGAAACCGAAGAACCACCCAGGAACGGCCCACCCGCGCGGACCTCCCACTCGATACCCAAATCAGCGCCACCGAGCACCATCGGACCCCGAACAATGCCATTGTCCTTATCAACCGAATAGCCCTCACCAACCAACTCATACATCGCACCATGCTCAGACTCCGGGAACCAATCCGTCTGAACCACCAACGGCGACGGACACACACCCGACAAATCCACAGCAACCGCGGTCGTGCCGGGCGCATAGGAGAACACCACGTTGTTGAGGCTGGCCTCAGCGTTCTCCTCACCGCCGATGTTCTGCACCACGGTGATGCGGGCCGCGCCGCAGTCACCGAACGCGTCGCAGTTGATGGTGCCGATCAGGCCCTGGTAGCCCTGAACGCTGTTGAGGTGGTCGCGGATGCCCTGGCGGTCGATCATCAGGTTGCCGCCCTCGATCCACGAGGCCGCCGCGATGGCGTCGAGCAGCAGCGTAGTGGCGTCGTAGCCGTGCGCCCAGAACGGCGCTGCGGGAGCCTCGCCGTAGGCCGCCTCATAGGTCTCCAGGAAGTCGACCGCGCTCTTGCCGGTGCTCTGGTTGACGTTCTCGCCGAAGCGCTGGTCCGGACCCGAGAAGTACATTCCTGTGGTCTGGGGCAGTGCCAGGTAGTTGGTGTTCAACAAGCCGTCGGCCGCCAGCAGGACCGTGTCCTCCAGGCCCGACACTCCCGGCGCCTGGTCGGCCACGAAGTCGCCGGCAGGCTGGAAGATCGGGAAGAACAGCGCACCCGGGCCGGCCGCGGCGATCTCGGTCAGCACCGGAACCATGTCGGTGTCGTCCTTGTTGACCGCCGAGAAGCCGGTGACTGTGCCGCCCTCGGCCTCGAACGCGTCCGCGAAGGCCTGGGCCAGGCCCTGCGTGTAGGGGTCGCCGTCATGGATGGCCGCGGCCGTGCTGATTCCCAGTTCGCCGAAGACGAACTTGGCCATGGCCGCGCCCTGGTACAGGTCGTTGTGGGCGGTGCGGTAGTAGCCCACGCTGTAGTTGGGTCCGGCGGTGCCGGCCAGGTCGGACGTAAGCGCGGGCGACGTGTTGCCGCCGGAGATCAGCACCATTCCGGCGTCGGTGATGAGCGGAGCTGCCGCCACCGCCGCGCCGGAGCATGACGTGCCGATCACGCCGACCACGTCCTCGTCGGCCACGATCTGCTGGGCTGCGGCCTGGCCCCCATCGTTGGAGCACAGGTCGTCGAGGCTCGTGCCGGTGTCCACGTCGAAGCCGTGGATCGGGCCGTAGTCGTCGACCGCGATCTGCGTGGCCCGATCGATTGGCAGGCCGAAGAAGGCCACGTCGCCGGTGATGGCCTCCAGCGAGCGGATCTGGATGGCGTCGCCCGCATCGACCGTCACCACGCCCAGGGAGCCGTCTCCGAGGTGATCCATGGTTTCTGCGGCGGCCGCGGCGGCAGCCTCAGCAGCGGCCGCCTCAGCAGCGGCGGCAGCCTCAGCAGCGGCCGCGGCGGCCGCATCGGCCTCAGCCTGAGCCGCTTCCGCCTCGGCCTCAGCCGCTTCCAGGGCCGCCTCGAGCTCGGCGACGACCTCGGGATCTATCGTTCCCTCGGCTGCGGCCATGGCCTCATCGAGGGCCGCCTGGGCCTCAGCCGCGGCAGCCGCAGCCTCCTCAGCCCGAGCGGCGGCCGCATCGGCCTCAGCCTGGGCCGCTTCCGCCTCGGCCTCAGCCGCGGCGGCCTCGGCCTCAGCCGCGGCGGCGGCAGCCTCAGCCTCGGATTGGGCCGCGGCGGTGTCGGCGTCCGTGACATCGTCGGCGTCGTCGCCGCATGCGGCGGCCACGAGGCCGAAGGCGAGCAGCACCGCGGCAAAGCGGAGCAGGTGCTTCCTGTGTCTCATATTCCCTCCCAGGGATGATCCGACCTCGGCCGGATGCCTGATCTGCACTCGGAGCCACGGAGATAGTCCCGGAGCGACGGCCTTGTCGGATCGCTTCTGAACCGCCCGCGTCCCGATCCGAGACACTACCACCGGGACCGCCTGACTGTGCTTGCCGAACGCCGCGACCGGAGGGGCGTGCTCAGCGCCCAGCCGGGCATCCTCGGGGCTGTTGGCTGGGCGCGCTGAGGGGGCCGGCGCTTGGCGCCGGCCCCCTGTTCAGCGGTATGTCAGCTGATGAGGCTTCGGGTTAGAAGCCGTAGCTGATGTTGGGGTCGATGAACTCGTTGGTGAACAACTGGTCCGCGGTCAAGTCGGGATCGATGCCCTGCATGCCCGCAGCCACCATGTCGTTGAACGTCTTCTCGTAACGAGAAGCCTCCATGTTGCCTGCGATGCTGTCAGGACCGTCACCGACCAGACCGAAGTCCCGCTGGGCCTGCACCGAGAACGCAGCCAGCTCAGGCGAGTAGCTCCACCACGTGTCAAAGGTCACCACCGCATCAACGATGACCGCGTTGGCCCGATCCGGACTGCTGTTGAAGTCCACCGACGCCTGCTGGATGATCGGCACCAGCCTCTCCAGACACGGACGCAGACCCTCGATCTCGCCGTTGCGGACCCCGATCGTCTGAGAATAGATCTGGAACCCGGCATCATGCAGCAACTCGAACGCCACCGGCCGGCCATAGTCGGTGTGCACGAACTCGTACTGGTACGGCTCAGCCGAAGCGAACCCCTGCTGAGCGATGTCACCGTCAGCGATGAACCGAGCCGGCGAGCCCGTGTAGCCCTTGTCGACCTGATCCTCAGACCAGATCCCCTGAGCGATGAACACATCCGGGAACGTGCCGCCCGAGAAGACCTGCACGACAATGCCGCGCTCACCGATCTCATGGATGCCAGACAGGTCCGGATACACCTCCGGATCCCACATCACCATCTGCGGGTTGCGCTCCAGCGGCGCCACCACCGACACCAACTGCGTCACATCCCAATGGTTGACCTGCTGATCAGTCGAGGCGTAACCCAGATGAATCGAATCATCCAAAGCCATGATCTCCGAAACCGAAGAACCACCCAGGAACGGCCCACCCGCGCGGACCTCCCACTCGATACCCAAATCAGCGCCACCGAGCACCATCGGACCCCGAACAATGCCATTGTCCTTATCAACCGAATAGCCCTCACCAACCAACTCATACATCGCACCATGCTCAGACTCCGGGAACCAATCCGTCTGAACCACCAACGGCGACGGACACACACCCGACAAATCCACAGCAACCGCAGTGTCATCGCCGAAGCCGTAGCTGATGTTGGGGTCGATGAACTCGTTGGTGAACAACTGGTCCGCGGTCAAGTCGGGATCGATGCCCTGCATGCCCGCAGCCACCATGTCGTTGAACGTCTTCTCGTAACGAGAAGCCTCCATGTTGCCTGCGATGCTGTCAGGACCGTCACCGACCAGACCGAAGTCCCGCTGGGCCTGCACCGAGAACGCAGCCAGCTCAGGCGAGTAGCTCCACCACGTGTCAAAGGTCACCACCGCATCAACGATGACCGCGTTGGCCCGATCCGGACTGCTGTTGAAGTCCACCGACGCCTGCTGGATGATCGGCACCAGCCTCTCCAGACACGGACGCAGACCCTCGATCTCGCCGTTGCGGACCCCGATCGTCTGAGAATAGATCTGGAACCCGGCATCATGCAGCAACTCGAACGCCACCGGCCGGCCATAGTCGGTGTGCACGAACTCGTACTGGTACGGCTCAGCCGAAGCGAACCCCTGCTGAGCGATGTCACCGTCAGCGATGAACCGAGCCGGCGAGCCCGTGTAGCCCTTGTCGACCTGATCCTCAGACCAGATCCCCTGAGCGATGAACACATCCGGGAACGTGCCGCCCGAGAAGACCTGCACGACAATGCCGCGCTCACCGATCTCATGGATGCCAGACAGGTCCGGATACACCTCCGGATCCCACATCACCATCTGCGGGTTGCGCTCCAGCGGCGCCACCACCGACACCAACTGCGTCACATCCCAATGGTTGACCTGCTGATCAGTCGAGGCGTAACCCAGATGAATCGAATCATCCAAAGCCATGATCTCCGAAACCGAAGAACCACCCAGGAACGGCCCACCCGCGCGGACCTCCCACTCGATACCCAAATCAGCGCCACCGAGCACCATCGGACCCCGAACAATGCCATTGTCCTTATCAACCGAATAGCCCTCACCAACCAACTCATACATCGCACCATGCTCAGACTCCGGGAACCAATCCGTCTGAACCACCAACGGCGACGGACACACACCCGACAAATCCACAGCAACCGATTCCGGCTCGGTCGTGGTGGGCTCAGCCGCGGCCGCGGCCTCAGCGGCGGCAGCCGCAGCCTCCTCGGCCCGAGCCGCAGCCGCGTCGGCCTCAGCCTCAGCCGCGGCGGCCTCAGCCTCAGCCGCTTCCAGGGCCGCCTCAAGCTCGGCGACAACCTCGGGGTCTACGGTCCCCTCGGCGGCGGCCATGGCCTCGTCGAGGGCCGCCTGGGCCTCAGCGGCGGCAGCCGCAGCCTCCTCGGCCCGAGCCGCAGCCGCGTCGGCCTCAGCCTGGGCCGCGGCGGCCTCAGCTTCAGCCGCGGCGGCCTCGGCCTCTGCAGCGGCGGCGGCGGCCTCAGCCTCGGATTGAGCCGCGGCGGTGTCGGCGTCCGTGGCGCCCTCATCGTCGTCGCCGCAGGCCGCGGCCACGAGGACGAAGGCGAGCAGGACGGCGGCGATACGTATCCAGGTTCTCTTATTCACGTCGGCATTCCTCCTCAAGAATGTCAGCCGATGGCGCGCGAACGGCACCAGCCCGGGAGAAACTACCGGAGCGACAATTCGGTACACAAAGCGGGCGTGAGCGCGGAGGGCTTGATCGCGGAGGGCGTGCGCGCGGAGGGCGTGAGCGCCAGTGCCGTCAGCTGCCTATCTCGGCCGCCTCATGCCACTTGCCTACGGCCAGCTTCCGGATGTAGCCGAACACCCAGAACACGGCCACGCCCAGTGCGGATGACATCATCACCGCGGCAAGCAACTCCTCGCTCCGGAGATCGTAGGCGTAGGTCTGCAACCGCTGACCGATGCCGGCCTCCCCCCGGACGAAGAAGAAGTCTCCGACGATGGCCCCGATGACCGACAGTCCGGCCGAGATGCGAAGTCCGGCGAAGATGGCGGGAAGCGCGGCCGGGAACATCAGTTTGCGGAGCCGGGTGAGACGGCTGGCGTGGTGGAGCGTGAACAGGTCATGCATCTCGCGCTCCGCCGATTGAAGGCCGAAGAGCGTGTTCAGTCCGATCGGGAAGAACGAGATGATGATGCACACGATCAGCCGCGACGGCTGTCCGTAACCCCACCAGAAGCCGATCAGCGGGACGATGGCCAGGATGGGGATGGCCTGCACCGTGACCATGAAGGGGAAGACGGCCCGCTCCACCAGCTTCGTCTGGCTCATCATCGTGGCCAGGAACACCCCGATGGCGATGGCCAGGGCCAGGCCGATCATAGCCACCTGCATACTTGACCACAGCGCCCTGAGGATGACCTGGAACCGGTCCCATTCCAGGAAGCCGACGTTGAGAACCTCATGGGGGCTGGGCAGCAGGAACCGGCGTCTCGGGTCGAGCACACCGTACGAGAGGTAGTACCACAGAGAAACGAGCAGCCCGCCCAGAAGCACGGGCGGCAGCACGACTCGGGCCAACACCACCGCCGGCGACTGCGTGCGGGAGACCGTCCGGGGCGGGTCATCGGCCAGCGGTCCGGGCGCGACATGCGGATCGGACTCGTCGCGTTGATCCTGCGGGCCCTCGGTGGCCACGGCGGTGTCGGGGACAGTCGTCATGCGTGGGATCCTCTCAGTGCCAGGGAGACCTCGCCGCTGATGCGAGCGAACTCGGGATCGAAGCGCAGCTCAGGCTGGCGCGGGTAGTCGAACGGGACCTCGAACTCGGCTACCAAGCGTCCTGGCCGAGCCGACATCACGTAAACCTTCGAGCTCATGAACACGGCCTCGCTGATGGAGTGGGTGATGAACAGCCCGGCGAACCCCTCCGACTGGAACAGGATCTGGGTCTCCTCGTTCAGGTGCTCGCGGGTGATCTCATCGACGGCTCCGAAGGGCTCGTCGAAGAGGAACACGGGCGGCTTGAGGGTCAACGTGCGGGCCAGCGAGGTCCTCATCTTCATGCCGCCGGACAACGACTTCGGATAGTGGTTCTCGAAGCCGGTGAGTCCGACCAGCTCGATCGCTGCGGTTGACAGCCTCTTGCGCTCGTTTGAGTCGAATCCGTGCAACTCGGCCAGCAGTTCGATGTTCTGGCGCACGGTGCGCCAGGGCAGCAGGGTTGCGTCCTGGAACACGTAGCCGAGCCGGTCGCGGTCGACGTCGACGCTGCCGGCGGTGGGCTCCAGCAGGCCCGAGGCGATTCGCAGCAGGGTCGACTTGCCACACCCGGAAGGGCCGACGATGGTCACGAACTCTCCCTTGTCGATCGAGAGTGTGATGTCGCGCAGCGCCTCGGTTCCGTCGGGGAAGATCATGCCTATCCCGTCGAAGGACAAGGCGCCGTTCGTGGTCGCGTTCGTCACCAGACCTGTCTCCCCCTTTTGCGGCCGACGATGCTGAAGGGTTGCTGATTTCAGAGGTGACCATACAGTACCGCGACCAGCCATTGACCAAACCGGCAGGCCAATAATGAGAGTCCTCCTGCTCGACGGCTACGACCCCTCGGAACCCGACCACCGTGTGGTGGATGAGGCGATGGAGGAGTTGAGCGCGGGCCGCCACGAGGTGGACCTGCTGGCGGTGCACGAGTTCAACGCGGTGATGTCCGCGGCCGAGCGAGTCGCCTACCACGGCGAGCAGCCGGTGATCTCCGAGGATGTTCGCGACTCGGCCGAGCGGCTGAAGGCCGCGGAGGCCCTGCTGTTCTGCTATCCGACGGTGGCGTTCAACGTGCCGGCCACGATGAAGGGCTGGCTGGAGCGGGTGCTGGTCCCCGGCGTGGCCTTCGTGTTCGACGACCAGCACCGGGTCAGGCCGGGCATGGAGAACATCCGCCGGATCGGGGCGGTCACCACCAGCCCGCACAGCCGTCTGACCCGGATGCGGGGCCGGGACGCGGGCAAGCGCACCACGGCCCGCACGCTGCGGCTCAGTGCCCACAAGCGCTGCCGCACGACGTTCGTGTCAGTGCCCTCGCCCGCCGACGACGAAGGCATCACCAGGATCCGTCGCGCCCTCCGACGCTGGTAGGACCCGCCGGCCGGAAGGCCCAGCTCAGGAACTGGGCAGCAGGGGCAGGACTTCCTCGGCGATGCGGTGCAGCTGTTCCTCCACCTTGTCGTAGGGGTCGCCGGGCATGGCCGGGAAGAGCAGCAGGTTCTCCAGCCCGATCTGCTCGTCGTAAGTGTTGATGGCCTCGGCCACCTGCTCGCCGGTGCCCACGAAAGTGGTCTTCTGGTCGAGTGACTCTTCCAGGGTGGGGATCAGCCCGGGCTTGGCCGGCCGGCCGTCGGGGCCCATGTAGCCCTTGCTCCAGCCGTAGGGCCCCAGGAACTTCCAGAACTCGTCGTGGCCGTCGCGCACCGACGCCACCGCGTCCTCGTAGGTGTCGTCCACCCGCACGTTCAGCACCAGCAGGCGGTGCTCGCCCCGGTTGAGCTCGCGGCCGTGGGCGGCCGCGTACCTCTCGGCGAACTGCTCCCAGCGCATCTTGACGAAAGAGTGGTGGTTGTTCCACCACACGCCGCCCCAGCCCCAGCGGGGCACCTGCTCGAGGGTGGGCGGCGAGGTGATGGCCTGCCAGATCTCGTAGGGGTACAGCGGGCGGGGCACGAGCGAGAGCTCGGTGACGAACCCGCCCCGGTCGGGGATGCCCGCCGGCGGGAAGTCGTACACCTCGCCGTGGAAGCTGAACGTCTCATTCTCCAGCGCCAGCCGGATCACCTGCATGGCCTCGTCGAACTGCTGGCGGTTGAAGTCGTCGGCGGCCGCCTTGTCGGGGTTGTCAAAGCTGCCGATCCTGGTGCCCAGCGGCTCAGCTTCGCGCGGCACCGTGCCCCGACCCACACCCAAGATCCCCCGGCCGCCGGAGACGTTGTGCAGCGTGGCGAAATCCTCAGCCAACCGCAGCGGATGCCACTGCGGCACGATGTTGAACGCCATCCCGATACGGATCTGCTCGGTGCGTTCGGCCAGGATCGTCCCTACCAGGATCCCGTTGGGAATCACCTCGTAGCCCTCGTATTGGAAATGGTGCTCGGTCAGCCAGTACGAATCGAACCCGAGCCGGTCGCAGACCACGCCAGCGTCGATGATGCGCTCGGTGGCCCGCCAGATCTCTTTGTGACCGAAGCGCCGGTCGGTGGGAGCGGGCGGCCCCGCGCCCGCGTCGGGAAACTCGACCCCGCCGAATAGGAATACCCCGGTCCGCATGAGCCGTACTCTATGCGGAGCACGGCGCGTGGGAAAGGCGTCGGGAGCGTGCGACACTGCCTGTTGTGGCGGATTTCAGCCAGTTGGGCGTCGTGCCTACGCTGCACGACCTGCGTCACCGCAGCGTCGCCGACCTCGAGTGCGACCTGCGGCTGTGGACTGCCCAGCGTCCGGTGGCGCTGATCATCCCCTGCCTCGCCTCCGAGATCGGCTCGGAGGCGCTCGACGCGGTGTTCGCCGAGCTGGCGTCGGCCGACTGGCTGGCCCGCATCGTCGTGGGTCTCGACCAGGCGGATGAGACCCACTGCCGCAGCGCCCGGCGCCTGCTCGGCGCCCTGCCCCAGCGATGCGAGGTGCTATGGAACGACAGCCCGGCCGTGGCCCGCGTCGAGGGGTTCATGGAAGAGCTGGGACTGGCGCCTCGCAGCCGCGGCAAGGGCCGCAACGTTTGGTACTGCCTCGGAGCGGTGCTGGCCAATGGGACGGAGCAGGTGATCGCTCTGCACGATGCCGACATCGTGGGATACCGCCGCGACCTGCTGGCCCGGCTGGTGTATCCGGTGGCCCATCCCAATTTCGGCTACTGCTTCGCCAAGGGCTACTACCACCGAGTCACCGAGGGCCGGTTCGGGGGACGGGTCACCCGGCTGCTGGTCGCCCCGCTGGTGCGGGCGCTGCAGGAGGAGGCCGGCGAGAACAGCTACCTGCGCTACCTCCAAGCCTTCCGCTACCCGCTCGCCGGGGAGACGGCCATGGAGGCCGACGTGGCGGTCAGCCTGCGCATACCCGGGCACTGGGGCATGGACATCGGCATCCTGTCCGACGTCTACGCCCATCGCGAGCCTTCGGGAATCTGCCAGGTGTCCGTGGCCGACGCATACGACCACAAGCATCAGAGCCTGTCAGCCGACGATGCCACCACCGGACTGCGGCGCATGAGCGTCGATGTCGCCGCCACGATCATCCGGCGCCTGGGCGTCGAGTCTCTCGACGGCTCCCCGAGCCTATGCGACGCCTACCTCTCGGCAGCCCGCGACCTGATCCGCCATTACGTCAACGACGCCGAAATCAACGGCTACGTCGTGGACGCAGCCGCCGAGATGGCCACGGCGGAGGTGTTCGCCCGCAGCGTCGCCGACGCAGTCGAGGCATGCCAGGCCAATCCCCGCGAGGACGAGCTCAATCCGTCGTGGAGGGACGTGCTTCGTAGCGCCCCGGAGGTGGCTCCGATGCTCCTCGACGCGCTCGACGCCTGCGGACAGCCAGCCCGTTGAGCCTCTAGCAGTCGCGAACGACTCGAAAGGCCCGCATCGAGGCCTCCCGGAACCACTCCCCCATGGCCTTGTCGACCACCGCGACCTCTGATCGAGGCACGGCGTCCCACGCCTCCATCGACTCCCAGCGGATCACCGCGTGCACCCTGCCGGGGTCGTCGTCGGCGACCCACATCTCCTTGCCCACGAAACCGGGGCGGCTCTCCAGGTAGCGGCTCCAGTGAAGCTCCTCGGCGGCCAGCCACTGGTCGCGCTCGTCGGGGTCCACGTCGAAGGTCAGGAACTCGATAACCATCGACTTCAGAGTAGGGCGAGCCGCGGCGTAGGGTGAGAGGGTGACCGGAGCAGTCTGCGACCTGCGCAGCTACATGGCCGTCGCCGACGCCGCGGGGATGCTCAACCGCATATCGCGCCCGGTGAGCCTGGAGCACGAGCTGGCCGACGTGGCCGCCGCTCTGGAGCGTTCCGACGCGGGGCCTGCGCTGTTCGAGGCGCCCAAGGACTCGCCCTGGCCCATCTTCTCGGGCGCGGTCAGCAGCCGGCGGACCGCGGCGCTGGCCCTGGGCTGCGAACCCGACGAGGTGGTGGACCGCATGGGCCACGCGCTGGAACCGGCCAACGGGGTGGCGACCGCCCGGGTCGACTCGGCGGCCTGGCACGACGACGGCATGACCGGCGACGACGTGGACCTGGCCGCCATACCCATACCCACGCACTCGCGGGGCGACGGCGGGGCCTTCATCACCGGTGCGGTGAGCGTGACCAAGGATCCGATCAGCGGTCGGGGGAACCTGTCGTACAACCGGATGCTGATGCTGGACCGCAACGTTCTGGGCTTCAACGTCAACGAATGGCGCGACGTGGGCACGTTCATGCGCAGCCGGCCCGACCCCGGCGCGCCCTTCGACGTGGCTCTGGCCATCGGACTCGACCCGGCGGTGATGATCGCGGCGGGGGTGCGCACGCCCGTCGACGAGCTGCTCATTGCGGGTGCCCTGCGCGAGCGGCCGGTGGAGGTGTGCCGGGGGCGCACCGTGGACGTGGACGTGCCTGCACACGCCGAGGTGGTGGTCGAGGGCCGGATCCGTCCCGATCAGCGGGCCGACGAGGGCCCGCTGGCCGAGTTCCACGGCTACCACGGCGAGATGTGGCCCAGCCCCACCGTGGAGGTGACGGCCATCTCCTGGCGCCACAGCCCCATCTACCAGACGATCATCCCGGGCTGGTACGAGCACGTGTTCATCGGCAACGTGCTGCCCCGCGAGCCGCTGCTGCGCCGCTTCGTGCGCCACCTCGACCCCGCCGCCGACGTGCACATCCCGCCCTACGGCAACGGGTTCCTGGCCGTCATCCAGATCGACCGCGACAACCCGGGCACGCCCAAGAACCTGGCCATGGCGGCCATGGCGGCCCACATCAACATCCGCAACGTGATCGTGGTGGACCGCGACATCGACGTGAGCCAGCCCTCCGAGCTGCACTGGGCCCTCACCAACCGGGTCCACTGGCTCGACGACGTGTTCTGTGCCGGCCAGGCCCAGGGCCACGAGATGGATCCCACCGCCGACAACCGGGGCGTGGGCACCAAGGTGGGCATCGACGCCACCTACAAGCGGGAGCGCCGCGAGTACGGCGAGCGGGTGGCGTACGCACCGGTAGATCTGGGGCAGTACCTGTCATGACTGCGGTGCGCGGGATCCTCGGCGCTCCGACCGGGTCGCACCGGTCATGACTGCCGTGTGCGGGATCCTCGGCGCTCCGACCGGGACGCACCGGTCATGACGGGGCCGCGGCGGGTGGTGGTGGCCATCAGCGGGGCCACCGGCGTGGTGTACGGGGTACGGGCGCTGGAGCTGCTGCGCGAGGTCGACGACGTGGAGACCCACCTGGTGATGACCGGCCCCGGTCGCCAGACGCTCGCCTACGAGACCGACCTGGCTCCGGCCGATGTGGAGGCCTTGGCCGATGTGGTCCACGGCTCGCGTGACATCGCCGCTCCGATCTCGTCGGGCTCCTACGCCACCGCGGGGATGATCATCGCTCCCTGCTCGATCAAGATGCTCTCGGCGGTGGCCAACTCCTACTGCGCCGACCTCGTGTCTCGGGCCGCCGACGTGACGCTCAAGGAGCGGCGGCCGCTGGTGATGATGGTGCGGGAGGCGCCGCTGCACCTGGGCCACCTGCGCCTGATGGTCCAGGCCGCGGAGATCGGTGCGGTGGTGTACCCGCCGGTGCCGGCGTTCTACACCCGGCCGTCGTCCATCGAGGATCTGGTGGACCACACGGTGGTGCGGGCCTTGGAGCATCTGGCTGTCGAGGTCGGCGACATCCCCCGCTGGGGGGAGTAGGCGCCCGCCCACCTTGTCCCCCCGGCCGGCGGGTCCTGTCACGGGCGCGCCCTGGCGGCTGGCGCCGCCATTGCTTGCCCCCGTGTCACCCCCCGGCCTCACGGGTCACGGTAACCAGCCGGATGTCCGGCGTATCTATTGCACTCCTGGGACTATTGCACCACTACAGGCTGCGGAGTACGGCGTTGGCGGTGTTGCGGCCTGGTGCCCCCCAGATCCCCGAGCCCGGGAACGTGCCGGCGCCCGACAGGAACAGTCCGGGAACCGGCGCCCGGTACCGGCTCAGCTCCCGGCGTCGCCCGAACAGCGACGACAGGGGCGAGGCCGCGTATGACGGGGTGTAGCCGCGGCCCAGGTACAGCTCGCGCTCGTAGCGGTCCGGGGTCATGGTCCGGTAGCGGTCGATCGACTGCAGGAAGCCCGGCTGGAGCACGCCCGACCACACCTCCAGCCACCGGGCCGGCTCCGGAGATCCCTCCCAGCCCCCCTCGACGTCGTAGGGCGTGAACAGCGCCTCGAGGCTCAGCACGTGATGGCCGTCGCGGCTCCGCATGGACGGGTCCAGCACCGACGGCGCGCTGGCCATCATCGTGGGACGTTCCGCCACCCGCCCGAGGCTCCGTAGCCGGTGGGCTTCGGTCACTTCAGCCGCGGTCGGTGAGATGACGTAGTTGGACTGGCCGGGGTCCCGGTCCTCGAAGAGGTCGAGCAGGTCCGAGTCCTCCAGCACCGGATAGCGGGGGACGTCGGTGATGACCGCATCGATCTTGGACTGGTATCCATCACCGGGCGCCTGCGACCGGGCCCGGCCGACGAAGCGCCGGGCGGCCCGGCCGCCGGGCGCCGGAAGCCACTGCGACGCCACCGAGACCGGATCGCAGGCGGTCACCACCGCGGCCGCGGAGACCTCGGTGCCGTCGGCGAGGAGGACTCCCCCCACCCCGGCGCCGTTCTGGAGCAGCCCGGTCACGGCCGTGCCGCACCGCAAGCGGCCGCCTGCCGCCGTGAACGACGCGGCGAGGGCGTCGGTCAGCGCGCCGCTGCCACCCACGGGACGGCCCGTCTTGACCATGTGACGCATCGCGTACTGGGCGCCGGCCAGACCGGTTCCGGGCCGGTCGGGCGCCACGCCCCATACGGAGGGTCCGTTGCTTACCGCCGGCATGACCAGGGCCTCGTCATCGAAGTAGGACCTCAGCACGTCCAGCGCGCTGGCCCGGCTCCACTGCAGGAGCCGGACGCCGCCCCGCCCCCGGCGGGCCAGCACGCGGGCCAGCATGCGCGGCGTGGAGGCCGGCCCGGTGCCCATCTCCAGTGTCAGCTCGGCTACCGGCCGGGCGTCGGCGAGATAGCGGCGGTAGGCCTTGGCCTGCGCCGGGCGGTGGCGACCGATCGACTCGATGGTGCGCTCGCTGTCGTTGAAGAACAGCCACGGCGGGTTGCCGTCGTGGTCCAGGTAGACGGTGCTGGGATCGGCCTCCAGGTACCGCAGCCCGTGGGTCGCCAGGTCCAGATCTTCGATGAAGGGCATTGCCCGCACCAGCGTGTGGTCGCAACTGCAGATGTTGAACCTGGCATCCAGGTCGCTCACCGTGGAGGCGCAGCCGCCGACGGTGTCGCGGGCCTCCACCAGCAGGGTGTCCACCCCGGCCCGGGCCAGGTAGGCGGCACAGATGAGACCGTTGTGACCGCCGCCCACCACCACGACGTCCACATCTCCCGCGGAGCCGGCGGGGCTCACCGCGGACCTCCGCCGGGCGTGAGGGCATCCGCCACGTCACCTGCGGGCCCGGGGGGACTCACCGCGGATCTCCGCCGGGCGGGAGGTCGCCCGCGGCACCGGGGGGTGTCACGGTTGCGCGCCGCCGGTGTCGGTGCGGACCACCACCAGGGACTCGGTCCCGCGCCGGTCGAGTTCGGCCACCAGCGCCTGCACCTGCGGGTCTTCGGGATCGGCTCCGGCCACGGCCACCGTGAATCGGGCCGAGCGGGGCACGTTCTTCATCATGCCGACCTCGCTGGTGAGGGCGGCGGCGGCCCGTTCGGGGGTGAGCCGCTCATAGGGCGAGCAGCCCGCGGCCGCGGCCACTCGTAGTGGCCGATGGACCCGGTCGGCGATCACGTAGCCGAGCGCATCGGCGCCGATACAGGCCACGACGTGGGTGGACGACTCCGGAATGGGCGGCTCCCACGGCGCGGGAGCGGTGAAGGGGCGGCGGCGGGCTCCATCGGCCTCAACAACTATGTGATCGGCGGCTCCAGTGGCAAACCAGCGGTCGACGTCGCCGGGCGCGAACCCGAGCGCCTTGCGCTCGTCGGTCGTGCGCCACGCCAGCACCGCGTCGTCGCGGTCGAAGGCGGAGGCCAGATCGCTGTCGGTGGGTCCGATCAGGCACGGGAACCCGCCGGTGCGGTCGCGCCCCATGCGGGTGGTGGTGGTGAGCAGGGTGCGGGCCGGCAGGTTCCGGCCCAGCGCGAACAGCAGGGTCGTCTTGCCGCCGCCGCCGACCAGGGCCACCAGCGACCGGCGTCCCAGCCCGAGGGCTTCGGCGGTGCCGGCCAGGTTGGTGGCGCGCACGTTACCGCCGGTGGGTCAGGTCTCCCGGATCTTGCGGGCGAGCACGACGATCACTGCCACGAGCACGCCCAGGATGATGAGCCGTTTGATCTTCTTCACGGCCGGAAGCGTAATGGGTTGGCGCGCGACCGCGACGGTGCAGATCAGCCCGCGACGGAGGCAAGCGGGGCGGGCCGGTTACCCTGCCGTGCGGAGGTGTCTGAGCGCCTGGTGGGCTCCCCCGCCTTCAAAGCGGGTGGGACGGGCGATCCCCGTCCGGCGGGTTCGATTCCCGTCCACCTCCGCCATGATCCAGCTATTTTAGCCACTTTACCTTAATCTTTCGAAGTAAGGTAGTGCTGGTTATCACTTCAAGTATTGATGTCGACCTGTGTTGTCCCGGGTGATGCTTGACGCGTTGGCTCCGGTAGGTGTGTGACACTTCGGGGACGCGGTTCCGGTAGCTGGGCGACACTGGCTCCGGTAGCTGTGTTACACCTCGATGGTCCACGTCTGGTGGTGCTGAGCCCTCTTCGATGGTGGCGACCTGGTCGTCACGGAGTGGGAGGGGGTCGTCATGTTGGTGGAGCTCGGTGTGGTTGTCCCGAGCCACAAAGCAACGCTATAGCCGTACGGTGTGACGAAGGACGACTCACTCCGCCATGACAACCGGTGGCAGGCAACAAGAGGCTGCTCCACAACTGCAGCCGCCGGGTTGGCTCGCTGCTTGTTGTGTTGTAGGTGTGGTCAGGCTTCGTTGAGGGGTCCGCGCAGGATCGTTCGACCGGAGTGGGCGGCGTCTCCGTCGCGGGGCTCGACGCTGATGTCCACGACGAAGTAGTCATCGGGGTCGTAGCCGGCCGGTATCGCGAGGCTGCCGGGATCGGTCGGGTCGATCACGCCGAGCGACACGAGGCTGGCGACGTTGCCGGCGGCGTCGGGACGGATGAGCCACACCTCGAGGTCGGCGCCGGCCTCAGGGGACGGAAGCTCCGCGTCGACGAGCACGATGCTGTGCCTCCCGTCGTTGACGACCAGTTCGGCGCCGGCTTGGGCCTGGGCGCCGAGCGCATCGAAGTTCTCGGGGTCGTATGCGAGCGACGCGGTGGCCACTACCTCGCTGGGGTCGCCTCGCGCCAACAGCAGGGCGGCTAGGCCGGCCACGACGACGACCAGCACGGCCGCAACACTGATCGCCAGCCGGCGCCGCGTCCGCCGCCGCGGCTCCAGCGCGACGACGGTGCCGTGTGCATCCTCACCGGCTCGCACCGCTGATTCGATTCCTGCCCAGACATCGTCGGGGGGCTCCAGCAGTTCGAGGTCTGCGGCATCGAGGTCGCGCAGCATGGCCTCAAGTTCGGCGTCGGTGCGTCGGTCGCGATCGTCATTCATGGGCCGACTCCAGTTGGTGGCGAATGCGCGCGAGGCCGCGGCGCAGGTCGCTCTTGACCGTGCCGAGAGGCTGTTGGGTGGACTCGGCGATCTGGCGGAGGGTGAGATCGTCGAAGTAGTGCATCGCGACGACCTGGCGGGCTCTGTCTGTGAGGCAGCGGAGAGCCTCCGCGATCAGCAGCCTGTCCGCGATCCGATCGACCTGGGCGTCGACGGGTACTTCGTCGGGGGCGCCGCTGGCGCGGCGCTCGGAGTGTCGCTGCTCGGCCCTGACGTTGTCGATTATCCGGTTCCTGGCGATGGCGATCAGCCATCCGGCAAGGGAGCCCTTCGCGGGTTCGTACCGCGTGCGGCTCCTCCAAGCGCTGATGAACACCTCCTGGGTCACATCCTTGGCGCGGCCCTCGTCAAGGGTCCGGCGACAGAAGGTGTAGACGAGGCTTCCGTGGTGCTGGTAGACAGCCTTCAGGGCGTCGTCGTCGCCGCGAGCGAACGCCTTCTCGATGCTCTCGATCGGCTCGCTCCTGGGGCTCGCCACGCCGGGACTATACCGAGGGCACACGGACTGCCAGGGTGCTGCCGCCACCGAGTGCCGGGATCACTGGGGGACCTTCGGCGGACAGGCGGCTGGAGTTGGGGGGCCTGGAGGGCTCCGCCTGCCCGCCGAATTCCCTTGGGGGTCTATTCCCCGGAAGGTGGGAGCAGGACGGCGTCGATGACGTGGATGACGCCGTTGGAGGCCTCAATGTCGGCGGTCACCACCGTCGCGTCGTTCACCATCACCGTGCCACCGTCGACGCTGATGGCCACATCGGCGCCGTTTACGGTTGTGACGCTCTGCCCATCAAGGGTGACCACCACCTCCGCGGGTGCGGCCAACGGCAACACGTGATAGGTCAACACCGCCGTCAGCAGATCGGTGTCGGCCAGCAGGTCCGAAGCCGATATCCCTAGCGCGGCCAGCGCGGCGGCGAAGGCCTCCTCGGTGGGCGCGAACACCGTGAAGGGTCCCTCACCGCTGAGCACATCAACCAGACCAGCCGCCTGAGCGGCCGCCACCAAGGTCGGGAACGCCCCAGAACCAACAGCCACCTCCACAATCGTGCCCGGCGCCTCAGACTCGTCTATGGCGTCTGCATCCTCGGGGTCGGATTCGGGCGCGGGTGGGAGCAGGACGGTGTCGATGACGTGGATGACGCCGTTGGAGGCTTCGATGTCAGCGGCTACGACGGTGGCGTTGTTGACCATCACGGTGTTGCCGCTGACGCTGATGACGACATCGGCGCCTCCGACGGTGGTGACGCTTTGGCCATCAAGGGTGAGCACGGTCTCAGCCGGGGCGGCCAATGGCAGGACGTGGTAGGTGAGCACCGCGGTGAGCAGTTCGGTGTCGGCCAACAGATCCTCCGCGGTGAGCCCCAGCGCGTCCAGCGCCGCCGCGAAGGCTTCCTCGGTCGGCGCGAACACCGTGAAGGGCCCCTCACCGCTGAGCACATCAACCAGACCAGCCGCCTGAACCGCGGCCACCAGAGTCGGGAACGCCCCAGAACCAACAGCCACTTCCACAATCGTCCCCACAGCCTCGGACTCGTCCGCGGCCTCGGGCTCAGGCTCGCTCAGTTCCTCAGCCTCCGGCGCCTCCGGTTCCCGGGACTCGTCCATGGCGTCTGCATCCTCGGGGTCGGATTCGGGCGCGGGTGGGAGCAGGACGGTGTCTATGACGTGGATCACGCCGTTGGAGGCCTCAATGTCGGCGGTCACCACCGTCGCGTCGTTGACCATCACCGTGCCATCGTCGACGCTGATGGCCACATCGGCGCCGTTTACGGTTGTGACGCTTTGGCCGTCGAGGGTGACCACCACTTCCGCGGGTGCGGCCACCGGCAACACGTGATAGGTCAACACCGCAGTGAGCAGATCGGTGTCGGCCAGCAGGTTCTCAGCCGATATCCCTAGCGCGGCCAGCGCGGCGGCGAAGGCTTCCTCGGTGGGCGCGAACACCGTGAAGGGTCCCTCACCGCTGAGCACATCAACCAGGCCAGCCGCTTGAACCGCGGCCACCAGAGTCGGGAACGCCCCAGAACCAACGGCCACCTCAACGACTGTCCCCGGTGCCTCAGACTCCGCCTCGGCCGGGGGGTCCGGTTCGGGTGCTTCGGTCACCGCCGGGGTCTGGGTTCCAGCCCCAGCGTCGTCGGCGTCGTCACCGCAGGCTGCCGCCACCAGCGACAGCACCAGCACCACCGACAGGACTAGTCGAGAATTCTTGGACATGATCATCTCCAGATGTCGCGAACCTCACCCCCTAATACGGAGCGAAGGCCAACAACGGATGCAACCGCCTCAACAAGACGTGAACGGAGCCACAAGATCATCCCCGCAGATGCTGGCAGCAAAGGAGCCAGCTGGTTGTGGGGTTGGTGTGGGTCAGGGTGTCCAGCTGTGCGCGTCGGCGAGCAGAGCGCCGCCGCCGGGTCCGAACCTAGCGCCGCCGACAACCACGATGGCGTCACCGACCGACGCGGCCCGGCGCGTCACAAACGTCTGATTGTCGGCGCGGCTTGAACTCGGGTCGGTCTCGGGGTCCAGCGGCGGGAGGTCGAACCACTCGTCGGTGGCGGCATCAAGGAACGGTCCGTGGGTGCTTGCGGCAACAAGGCCGCTGCCCGAGAAGCCGCCGTAGGCCGAGATGTCCTTGCGGCCCTCTGCTGGCGCGTTCGCAAGCTCTCTCCACTCGTTGGTGGTCGTGTCGAACACCGCACCGAAGGGAGCGATCCCCGTGTTCGACGCCTACGACTGGGGCGACCGCCCGTCTGGTACGGCTCGGTTCATGATGCCGCTGACGCCCCGGGTGATCATCGGCGGCACCCCCGACTGGCCCGCCGGACAGGTCAGGGTCGTACCCGGCAGCGCCGACCGTGAGACTCTGCTCACCTTCCAGATTGGGGGTGTGGCCGGTCTGTTCAGCACGCCGTATCTGATCTGCGAACCCTCCGCGTTGGCGCGAACAGCCGAAGCAGCCCTGCGCCTATTCGAGGGCGGCAACTGGCATTGGCAGGCCCTCAGAGACCGAATCGACCTGTGCGGAGGGTCTGCTCCCGGCACTCCACGCCTGAATTGGCGTCTCCGCGCCGACTGGCAGCAACGCACGGACCTCCATGCACGCAACCAGGGTCTTCTGGGGATAACTACAAGTCCCGTCAGGCAGAGACTCCTAGAAGGCATGGCGGGGGCGTCCCGGATACTCGACCGTCGCGTAACGCCAAGGAGCCTTGGTGTACACGCACCGCCGCATGACTCGGCCCTGCAACTCGATGAACTCGTCAGTCGGAGTTGCCCTCGGAATGTACCCAGACGACTCTGATCAACGAGCGGCCGCGGCGATACTGTGCTCACGCAGGCCACCGGCTCGTCCTGACACCAGCGCCGCGCTTCCTTCGCGCTGATGTCGACCAGGCGGGCCAGAGTCCCGGCGCCGCTAGGCGCTGTCTTCAATCGCTGACTGGAACGCGTGCAACGTCTGCGAATCGAAGCAGACGAAGCGAATCGTGCGCACCTTGGTAGATGCCGAGCGCACGGCATCTACTGCGGTCGTGGCGGCTGCCTCCAACGGATAGCCGCGGGCGCCCGTTGCGATTGCCGGGAAGGCCACGCTTTCGGCACCCACCTCGTCTGCGCACGCCAGGGACTCGCGGTAGCACGACTCCAGCAGCACCGGCTCGCCGCGAGTGCCACCGGTCCACTTCGGCGCCACGGTGTGAATGACCCACCGAGCCGTGAGTCGGAAGCCCCGGGTGACCACCGCCCGCCCAACGTCACAGCCGCCGAGCGCTCGACAGTGCCTCAGGAGTTCGGGGCCGGCGGCGTGGTGGATTGCGCCGTTGATGCCGTCCCCGACCGCCAGATGCCTGTTGGCCGTGTTGACGATGGCGTCGACGTCTTGGACCGTGATGTCTCCCAGTACGGCTTCAAGGGCGGGGATCCGTGAGACGACCGTCGGCAGCACCAAAGGCATCGGCTCGCCGGACACGAGCACGATCAGGTCTCGCAACTCGTCGCGCTCCCTGACCGGGTCGAAGTTCTCCGGGTCGAAGTCTCCCCTCTGGCGGTCGGGATGGCTCTCGATCCTCGCCGAGGTGACCATGAAGCCTGTCTCTTTGGCCGCGAACGTCACTTCGTAGATGCCGTGACCGGTCCAGCTGCGATGCAGGAACAAGCGGTCGTCCTCCATGAACGCGAGCCACCTGTCGTCCATGCCCATGGGCGAGTAGCCCATGGCGGTCGCCTGCATGTCTTCTCGCGAGATCAGCATGTTCGGCGGCGGGATCGCGACCGGCTCCTTGATGGGTGATAGATATCCCCAGCAGTCGTCGTCGTGGTCGTGGTCCTCGATGCACAAGGACACGAAATCGCTTCTGCCAGGGACATCTTCAGGTGGCCCGTCGGGCCCCCACAGCGCCAAACTGAACAGGCTCAGCGTCTCGCCAGTTGAGCCTTCGGCGCTGCCGGTTCTCTCGCCTGTCTTGTCCGATCGGTCGTCGCTCACGTGCACTCAGCTCTTTGCCGCCCTGATTCCTTGGCGGCCTCGCCCCACTCCGACCTCAATCCAAGCACGCCTGTGTGACATCCAGGGCCTGTACTTGGCGCCAACGGACTCCACGACGAGACTGGCACCCACACCGGTTCCAGGTCCGCGTCGACTGAGAACGTCTTGAGCTTGGCAGCGCCGTTGATCCAACCCGGGCTCAGGTCGTGACGCGACGCCACTGCTTGTTCAGGTCTGCGCTAGCTCGGTGTTTGCAATGGTGCGAAACGTGATCGAGACGCGTCGTTGGCGCTTGGTCTTCTGGCCGTTCCAAGTGTCGGAGTGCCGTTTCGCAATGCCGTGGCGCCACTTGAAGCGGGCATCGCCGTAGAGAACGACGAGGCTGCGCTGCGCCAACCGCTGCTGATACTTGTCTCCGGTCGAGTCGCAACAGAAGTCCATGTTGACCGCCGAGCCCAAGCTCACGGTCGCGACAACGGCGCCGAAGCAGTCTCTGTCGATGTGGGGGGCGATCCCCTGTCCAGGCAAGTACTCGTTGATGATCGCCTGTTGGAACGGCCGGTGGGGGTCGAGCAACTGCTTCGCTTCCCCAGATGCAGCTTCACGCACCATGTTCGACAGTTGTGCCAGCCACTCGGGCAATGGCCCAATGCGGGCCGTCTCGTCGAGTCTGCGACTGGTGTAGTCGTACTTGTAGCCGAAGTGCATCACACGCCGGGAGAGGTCCGTGAGCCACTCAGAGTCGTCGATATGCGCGAGCAGCCCATCCTCTTGGGAGGCATCCAAGAAGTCGGGGTGGTACTCAAGCCCCGTCGGCGCAGTAGCTGTGTCTGCGTCTAGCAGCGGTAGTTGCAGGCTCATGTGCGCAGGATCCAGTGCTCTGCTCGTACAACCCACAGTTTAGATTGCTCGTCCCAGCGTATCGGGCCGTCACCACCGGTGGAACCTGGGAAACGCCGCCGCACTCGAACATCGATGGCGTGTTGCTTCTTAAGGACGTTGGCCTCCTTGAGCATCCGCTCGAGGCCGAGAAGCGCACCTCCGCTGAGGTCCGCGGTGGTATAGATCAACTCGATAGCCCGGTCCGCCTCGCCGACGGCTCGCTTGATGACGGACGCCCACGAGCCTACGTGAGCCGGCGTGACAGCATCTTGGTGGGCCACATAGCTGAACGCGAAGAACAGCCGATCAATGTCGGCGAAGTCAACATCTTCAAGCGAGCCGATGTAGTCGGCTGATCTGAAGTCCGCGCCGAGATGCCCGAGGATCTGTCTGCCGAGCTCTCGCATCATTGGATTGGGGTCGAAGGCCCGGTAGTCGACCCGTTGGCGCTTGCTCCGCTTGAGAGCCTCGCCTAGCCCAACTGCCACCGTCGCCGCCCCGGCGCCGATGTCAACAACCAGCAGGCGCTCGCCCTTCTTCGGTGGATGGTGGCGCGCCTTCTTGTACACCTCGCGGAAGACATCGGCATGACCCCGTTGGTAGCGGAAGGAGTCATACAGCGCATAGGCGTCAGGCGCATTCGGTGCCAGTTGTCCTTGGCGGCGTGGGAACTCGGCTGCGTTCCGCTGCTCACCCGGAGTCTCGCTCCAACGGGACACGATGACCTCGACAAATGCTCTGTCGTAGTCCACCGCCATACCGCATACCTCTAGCACCTCCGACCTCGGCTTCCTCAACCTCCTGCGGCGACAACTGCATTGGTGCACAGATCGATCGCGATCCGATACGAGCCGGGCCCAGCGCTGCACCGAGTTCGGCGTCCAACCCGGTGAGCAACTCCATCAGCCTCTCACCGTCGAAGCTGTCGTGGCTCGAACCCCTCGAAGCCCAAGACCGCCGGCCGTCAGTCCCGGAAGCCGTGCACGGTGATGTTCTCGATCATGGCCTGATCGAACCACACATCGTGAAATGCGCACGCCGAGGGAGCGTCGGCCAGAGCGATACGGGCCCACTCGGTGGTCGGGTCCAGCGACGCGGCCAATCCGATGGGGCGACGGCTGCGGTGCTTGTAGACCCAGCCGGGAACCGCGACACCGTCACGGTCACAAAGCGCATGCACCACAGCCGAGATACGCGCCAGATCATGCCGGCGCGACGTGAACCGGTCATGCCAGCGGTGACGGCGAGGCGCTTGGGCGATCATCATCGGGCGCTGCTGCGGGAAGCAGGCCCAACGCTTGACAAACTCGCGCAGGTCCACCAACCCGTTGCGGCCATCACCGACTGCGAGGTGCGTCGGCAGATCCGACGCACACAGCGCCGGACGCGCCGCCGCTAGCGCCTCGCTGCCAGCCTGGTCCACCCGACCCCCGACACTGCCCGAACTCGGCGCTGCATCCGCCACAGCATCGAGCCTAACGTCGGCCTCCGAGGCGCTCGACGGCAGCAGCGGGCCGGCCACGATGTTCACCAACTCTTCTCTGCAGGCTGTAGCGTTTCAGGTGCCTGAAGGTCACGGTTAGTAGGCCACGGCTGAATTGACCGTATACCCCAGGTGTCGGGACCCCGGAACGCACGGGGTCCCTTTCCTTTGTGCCCAGCGAGCCGTCACCGCGGACGAATGGGTCGTCGGAGCCTCTACGGCTGGCCGGAGTGTCTCCCTCCTGCGAGCGGGTCGACATTCTCGTAGGGGTTCGGATCGGGGGGTCGGGAAAAGGCCTGCCGCATCTCCTGGTGTAGGGCTTTGAGTTGCTCGGACGCCTCATACTTGCGGCCTCTTCCTGCTCCGGTGGGTTTGAGCAGGTCAGCGTCTACCAGCGCTCTCAGGTCGCGGGAGGCTGAAAGATCGCTCAGTGGGTCGCCCTGGCTCTGTTGCACGATGAAGATGTAGGTGGACCGACCGAGAGTACGCCCGTACGCGGCATCCATCATCGGCCCGACGGTCCGGTCCGGAAGCCCGTGCTTGCGAGCCAGGTCCTCACAGGACGACCAGAGGGCCTCCGTCCAGTCGAGACGCCATCGAGTCCTTTGGGCCTGCCTCAGGTGGGCGGTCAGGCACCACTCGATCCACGGTCTGGTGCTGCGGGTCGGCGACCAGGACCCGGCGGCCGTGTCAGTGCCCGTGGCGTGGGAACTCGCGGCGGCGTTGAGTCGTCTAAGGGGTATGAGGGCATTATCGACTCTGTTGGCGGTGGCGGTGCTGGCCGTTGGATGCGGCGAGGATTCCGGCGACGTTGTGGTCGGCGGCTCAGAGCTGGTGCCGTCCGGGGTGGAGCCGTCCGGCGTGGAGCCGTCCGGCGTGGAGGCGTCCGGGGTGGAGCCACAGGATGTGCCCGCCGGCGAGGGTGGGTTGGCTAACTGTGAGGACCTGCCTGAGCTCAGGTCGCAGCTCGAGGGCAGGCTCGGCGGTCGCCAGAACCCCGATCCGATCATCGACGGTGTGCTGTTGACCTACGGGATGGAGCATCCCGACACGTTCGCGGGCCGCTGGATCGATCGTGACAGCGGCGGGGTGCTGATGATGGGGTTCACCGACGATCCCGAGCCGCACCGGGCCGCGATCCTGGCCCGGCGCCCCACCCCCGACGACTACCCCGCGGTGGACCCGCCCCCGCCGATCACCGACGACCGGCCCCTCGGCGAGCGCGACGACGTGGTCATCGACGTGGTTCGGGTCCGGTTCAGCCTGCCCGAGATGGAAGCCCTGCTGGATGAGACGTCAGGGTCAATCCCCTCGAGGAAGTTCGGTCTCGACGGCACGGGATACGACATCACGCGCCAGCGGATGACCCTGTACCTGGTGAATCCGCCCGAGGGGGCCTTGGAAGAGATCGCAGAGCGAGTGCCGGACCCTTCGGCGATATGCGTGGAGGTCACCCGCACGCCGCAGCCGCCCGAGGGGCCGCTGGCGGTGATCCCGGATCTGGATGTGGAGGATCCTGTGGTGTCGTGTCCGGGGACCCCGCCGGTGCGCTACTCGCAGATGATCGCCCCGCCCTCGATCGACGACATCGACCATCCGGCGGTGGACGTGCTGCGGGCCGAACTGGACACTCCGGGGGGCGAGCCGCTGCCTCGGGGCCGGTGGGTCGTGATCAGCATCGACGACGACAGCGCCACGTTCGCAGCACTCTCCGAACACGGCTTCGGTGTCGCAGGAGTGGAGCGGCGAGGCGACCGGTGGATCTTCACCGGACAGGCGTCCGGGCCTCGGTGCGAACCCACCATCCCGTTGCCGGCGGGGCTCGCCCCGGTGGAGGTGCTCCTCGATCCCGACTCGATGCCCGACCCCGGTAACACCACGGTCGATGTGCTGGTGTCCGAGCTGGGATGCGCCAGCGGCCGCGAGATGGGCGACGCCCTGCGGGGCCCCCAGGTGATCGAGACCGACGACGCGGTGGTGGTCGCCTTCGCGGTGGTGCCCATCGCCGGGTCGGCCACCTGCCCGGGCAACCCCTGGACCGCTGTGACTGTCGAGCTGTCGGAGCCGCTGGGTGAGCGTTGGATCTATGACGGGCTCTTCTTCCCGCCCAAGCCCCTGGTCGCCGTCGCCGATCCGCTGACGTCCTCGGAGTACCGCGACTCCTATCCGTGCCGCTCGGGGTCGGCGTTCGCCGAGGCGCAGGGCACCGAGGGTCCCGACACTTTCGACACCGCCAACCGGGCTCTGATGGCCCACCTCGGGGACCTGTCGGAGCCTCTCTATGACATCGAGGTAGCCGAGCGCGGCCACGGGTACGAACGGTGGCGGATCGCGATCGAGGACTCCAGTGGCGAGGTGCGCCTCGGCACCGTGCGGGCCCGACGCAGCACCGAGGGCCGATGGCACATCGAACAGGCTCAGTGGTGCCTGACCGACGCCGGCCACAGCGACACCGTCCGCAACGGCGTGGCATCCATGCAACGACACTTGCAGCCGCCCGCCGACTTCTCCGACTGTCCGATGGTCACAGACCACCACCAGGCCCCCGAAGCACTCCCACAGCAGCTCCCCACGCCCGGAGCGGTACTTGCCGAGCACCTCAGCCCACTGCCGACAGTGAGCCTCGCCATCACCCTCGCCGAATCCACACAGTCCATGGTGCGCTGGGAGATCATGACGACAGGAGCACTCTGGGGGCCGACCATCACCAACACGGTCGCCGTCGAGGACAACGGCTGGAGACTGCAGACCGACCAGTGGTGCCACCTGGAGCCACAACAGCTCTGAGACTGCCGTGGGGCGGGGCTGGTTCAGAGGCGTTCGAGGATTGTGACGTTGGCCTGGCCTCCGCCCTCGCACATCGTCTGCAGGCCCCACCGGCCCCCGGTGCGCTCGAGCTCGTGCAGCAACGTGGTCATCAGCTTGGCCCCGCTGCAGCCGAGCGGGTGACCGAGGGCGATGGCGCCGCCGTTGACGTTCACCTTCTCGTGGGGCACGTCGTGCTCTCGCATCCAGGCCAGAGGAACCGAGGCGAAGGCCTCGTTGCACTCGAACAGATCGAAGTCGTCGATGCCCATGCCCGTCTTCTCGAGGGCGTGCGCAGTGGCCGCGATGGGCCCCGTGAGCATGAAGATCGGATCGTCGGCTCGTACAGAGATGTGGTGGATGCGGGCCCGGGGCTCCAGCCCGTGGTGGTCGACGGCCCGCTCCGAGGCCACCAGCAGGGCCGCGGCCCCGTCGCTGATCTGGCTGGACACCGCGGCGGTGATACGGCCGCCCTCGGTGAGAGGCTTGAGAGCCTGCATCTTCTCCAGGGAGGTGTCGCGGCGTGGGCCCTCGTCCATCGTCACGGATCCGAACGGCACGATCTCGGGATCGAAGCGACCCTCGTCGATGGCCCGAATGGCTCGCTGGTGGCTCTCGAACGAGAAGGCCTCCATCTCGGCCCGCGAGATGTCCCACTTCTCGGCGATGAGCTCGGCCCCGCGGAATTGCGACACCTCCTGGGTGCCGTAACGCTGGACCCAACCCTCGGAGCCGGTGAAGGGGTCGTCATGACCGAGCGCCTGACCGGCGTCCATGGCCGTCCCGATGGGCACCATCGACATGTTCTGCACACCCCCGGCCACGACCAGGTCGTTCACGCCGGCCATGGTGGCCATTGCCGCGAAGCTCACGGCCTGCTGGCCCGATCCGCACTGCCGGTCGATCGTCACACCCGGAATGGCCTCGGGCAGCCCGGCCGCCAGCCAGCTGGTGCGAGCGATGTCGCCCGCGTTGGGGCCGACGTTGTCGAGGTTGCCGAAGATCACGTCTTCGATCGCCATGGGATCGACACTGGTGCGGTCGAGGAGCGCCCGGATGGCGGCCGCACCGAGGTCGGCGGGATGGACCTGTGAGAGGCCGCCGCCCCGCTTGCCGGTGGGTGTGCGCACTGCGTCGATGATGTAGGCCTCGGCCATGGTTGCTCCTTGTCGCTCGGGTTCGATTATGCCCGATTTCGTTACGCCAACGTGTACCGGCTGAACGATCGGTCTGCCATCTGTCTGTCCTCAGCTCGCTGACTACGCATGAGCAGGTCCGATTGAGTGGGATTGCATGCACACAAGTCTCAAATGTTGTCAACTTCCATGTTCGTTGGCCGACGGCCGGAGATTCGAGTCGGTCGGCCAAGGAGGCCAAGGAGTCGGTCAGGCGATCTGGGCGGCGTAGCGTTCTACCGTGGCCGTGCCAGCAGTGCTCGTGGGCGCGGCGGTCGCGGTGTGGCTGGTCGCCGGCGTGCGGCTGGCCGTGACCGACCTTCGAACCGGCCTGCTGCCGACACGGGTGATCTGGCCGACCGCGGCAGTCGTCTGGACGCTCTATGCGGCCGCGTCGCTGGCGGAGGCCGAGCCGGCCGGCCTCGTCGGGGCGGCGGTGGGGGCCGCGGTGTGCGGGGCGCCGCTGGCCGCGGTCCACCTCGTCCATCCGCCCGCCATGGGCTTCGGCGACGTCCGCCTCAGCGTGCTGAACGGCCTGCTATGCGGTTGGTGGGGCTGGCAGATCGCGCTGGTGGGCCTGGCCGCGGGGTTCGCGCTGGCCCTGCCCGAGGCGCTGATCGTGCTCGCTCGACACGGCAGGGGTGCCAGCCGGCCGCTGGGTCCCTACCTGGTGGCCGGTGCCGCGGTCGCAGCGGGCTGGGCCGCCGCCACCCGAGGGCTGGTCCCGGCACGCTAGGCGCCGTTCAGGGACGTGTCGGGCGTATCGACATATATGTTCGCTGATTCATCGGAAGGAGATGAACCAAGAATCTGGGAGCAGGACTCCAGCCGCGGTGTCCAGCGGGCGCGCACACTCGTCAAGGACCTGCGAGTCAAGCTCGGCGACAACGCCAGGAGCCCTGTCAGACGTTGAGCAGGTCGCGGGCGCCGGTGTCGCTGGAGGGATGGCGCAGCTTCGACATGGCCCTCGCCTCGATCTGGCGGATCCTCTCCCGGGTGAGGTTGAAGTGCTCGCCGACCTCCTCCAGGGTGCGGGGTTCGCCCCGGTCGAGGCCGAAGCGCAGCTTGAGGATGTCGCGCTCGCGCTCGTCCAGCGGCGACAGCAGTCGCATGATCTCGTTGGGCAGCATGGTGGTGGCCGCGGTGTCGAAGGGCGAGTCGATCGACCGGTCCTCCACCACGTCGCCCAGCTCGGCGTCACCGTCCTGGCGCAGCGGCTCCGACAGCGACAGCGGCTCGGACTGGAAGCGCAGCGCCTCGGTGACCTTGTCCTCGGGCATCTCCACCTCGGCGGCCAGCTCCGAGAGGGTGGGCGGCCGGCCGAACTTCAACTCCAGGCGGGAGCGGGCCTTCTGGAGGCGGGCCAGCGTGTCGCCGGCGTGGACCGGCAGCCGGATGGTGCGGCCGGTGTTGGCGATGCCCCGGGTTATGGCCTGGCGGATCCACCAGGTGGCGTAGGTCGAGAACTTGAAGCCCTTGCGCCAGTCGAACTTCTCGACCGCGTGCATCAGACCGAGGTTGCCCTCCTGGATCAGGTCGAGCAGGGGCAGGCCCGAGGCCTGGTACTTCTTGGCGATGGAGACCACCAGCCGCAGGTTCGACTGCACGAAGGTCCGCTCGGACTCCAGCCCCCGCCGGTCCTTGCGGCGCAGGTCCCGGCGGCGGTGGTCGGTGAGGGAGCCGGGGGCGGCCTCCTTGAGTTCCTTGCGGGCTGCCAGCCCGGCTTCGATCTCCTGGGCCAGCCGGACTTCGTCGTCCTTGGTCAGCAGCGGGTACTGGCCGATGTCGGTGAGATAGAGGCGGACCAGATCCTCCTCGTCTCTCTCAACTCGCTCCTTGACCTTTACCACGTACCCCCGCTCCAGGTCTAAGAAGAGCCGGCCCAGCGACCGCCGCCCCACGCGCCATTGCTGCGATGAACGATAACGACGTTTTCCCCATCGCCAACCACACTTGTCCAGGACCCTCGCACGACCATCGGCGGAGCTTGCAGTCGCTGCGATTGGTGCGCCTAGGGCCAGCCGTCGGGCCGCAGCACCGACGGGCCGACGATGCCGCCCACGGCCGCCAGAGCCCGTTCGGCTTCGTTCACGGCTCCCCGCCCCGTAGCTCCCTCGGGGGGCGCACCGCCGGAACGATGCTCGCGGTCCAGGTCGAACCCGATCGAGCCGGCTGCTGAGATCAGAGTTCCGTCGCAGTGGGGCGCGGCGTGCTCGCAGATCGCCGCGTAGACGCGCAGCAGTTGTGGCACGAGCACCTTCCGGGCGATGTCGAGGCGCTCCAGGGTTCCCTCCGAGGCCGCGATCTCGTCGAGCGCGGCGACCAGCGCCACATCCGCGGGGGCGGCCTGCCTCCAGGGAGCCATCAACTCGGAGTCGGGCTGCAGCCCGTCGAGGATCTCGCGGTGTGAGGCGAGCCGCCGGCTCAGCTCCCACATCGGTGCCGCGGCCTCGGCGTGCTCGGGAGCGCCCGCCGCTTGCGCCGCCCAGGCCTCGAGCACCTCTGCCAGCCGGCCGCACGACCAGCGCAGGGCGCACACCAGCCGGGCCGTCTGGGCCACGGAGTAGCCGCGGCTCACGGCGCGCTGGCCGACCGGTAACGGTTGATGATCGGCATGCGCCGGTCCCGGCCGAAGGCCCGGCCGGTGATCCGGGGACCGATCGGCGTCTGGCGGCGCTTGAACTCGGCGATGTCCACCATGCGACAGACCCGCTCCACGACCTCGTCCGGCGCGATCTGCGCCTGCTGGATCTCGGCGACGCTGCGAAGCTCCTCGACGTGCAGGCGAAGGATGGGATCGAGCACCTCGTAGGGCGGCAGCGACTGGTCGTCGCGCTGGCCTGGTGCCAGCTCCGCCGAGGGCGCCTTGGCCAGCACGGTGGCCGGGATGAGCTCGCTGCCGGCCTGCTGGTTGCGCCAGCGGCACAATTCGTACACGTCGAGCTTCCACAGGTCCGAGACCACCGCGAACGCTCCGGCGGTGTCGCCGTAGAGGGTGGAGTAGCCCACCGCCAGCTCGCTCTTGTTGCCGGTGGTGAGCACCAGCCAGCCGTGCTCGTTGGCCAGCGCCATCAGCGTGATGCCGCGGATGCGCGCCTGGAGGTTCTGGTCGGTGATCCCGCCGGGGTCGAGTACGTCGCCGAGACCGGGTTCGAGCATGCCGGCCAGTGCGGCGTGAGCCGGCTCTATGCCGACCATGCGAGCGTCGATGCCGAGGTTGGCGGCCAGCTTCTCGGCGTCGGTCACCGAGTGCTCGCTGGAATTGCGAGACGGCATCAGCACACCGTGCACATGGTCGGCGCCCAGCGCGTCGACCGCGATGGCCGCGGTCAGCGATGAGTCCACCCCGCCGGAGAGGCCCACGCAGACATCGCTGAACCCGCTCTTGTGCACGTAGTCGCGGGTGGCCAGCGCCAACGCGGCCCAGCGCTGGGCGTTGGGGTCCATGGGCGGCGCGAGCGGCCCGGCCATGCGTTCACGGCCCGGTTCCGGCGCACCCCCCGGCGTCACCGCCACGATCGGGCGCAAGTGCTGTTCGGACAGGCTCCGCGAGCGGGGCGGCAGGTCCACATCGAAGACGTCGACCGACTCGGCGAAGGACACGCACCGGGCCGCCACCGACCCGTCGGCGGCGATAACGAACGATCCGCCGTCGAAGACGAGCTCGTCCTGGCCGCCGACCAGGTTCACGCAGACCACCGGCACGCCCGCCTCGGCCACTCGCTGGCCGATGACCCGCTCCCGGGCGGCCTGCTTGCCGGCGCGGAACGGCGATCCGTTGACGTTCAGCACCAGCTGCGCGCCGGCCCGGGCCAGATCGCTCACCGGCCCGTCCGGAACCCAGGCGTCCTCACAGATGGTCACCCCCACGACCGCCCCGCCGATCTCGAACCGCGGCGGCTCGTCGGTGCCGGGACGGAAGTGCCGCAACTCGTCGAACACGTCGTAGTTGGGGAGGTGGCGCTTGCGGTAGACGCCGCGCACCTCAC